>NZ_FMTP01000010.1 GCF_900100155.1 Ancylobacter rudongensis | reverse complement strand
CCGCAGGACACGCATGGCCTTGCGGCGAGATTCCCGGGCCCAGGCGATCGCTGAGTCCATTTCCTCGACGATGCGCTGAGCCGCCTCCGCGCGTGTCAGAAGATTGTCGCCGTAGCTTTCCGGCGCGCGCTCAACGGCACGGGACAGGAGGTCGCCATAGGCGACCACGTATCGCCGCTCAGCCATCGGCTTGACCCTCCTGCGAGCCAATCACCCCCTCGACGATCTTGGTGTCGTTCTCGCAGTCCTCACAGAAGGCGGCATCGAACACATTGCCGAGGCACCAGCTCTGGTCCTCGACGCTCCAGGTGGCCCAGGCATCGCGCATGACGTTCTCGCTGTCGCAATACGAGCACCGCATGGTGAGTCTGGAAGCGGTCTTTGCCGGCGCTGGCGCGGGATCGGCGGAGATACCTTCGGTGCTCATTTGATTGCCTGGTGCCATTTGCAGTCCTCACAGGGTTCGCCGCGCCGCTCGCACGCTGGGCAGTTGGCGCTGTAGGGTTCCGTGAGCCATACCCAAAAGGCCAGAATCGCCTCCGCCAGCGTTCGCATGCTCAGCCCCACCACTGCGCGAGCAGCGGGCGCAGCTCGTTAACACCCGCGTCGGTCAGCACGCCGAGCTTCTGGAGATACCAGCGGATCTCGCTCGGCACGGCCGGCAGCCATTCCGGGTGCCGCTCGACGATGGTGAAATGATTCCAGGCCACTGGCGTGCCGTCGGCGAGCATCAGGTCGTTGGCGAAGGGGTAGTGGCCGTAAGGCAGGTAGTTGGCGAAATCTCGGGGCGGGCACGAGTCGCCGCGGCTGACCACGTCACCTTCCGGCACGCTGTCGCGATACGCCTCGAACTGGTAGTCGAGCATGTCATCCCAGCGATACCAGCGCCGGCCGTAGTCGGCGTTGGGGAAGAACATGACGTGCTCTGTATCATCGGGCGTGGAGACGATCTGAAAGAGCTGATGACCTGAGACGATCTCCGCCTTCTCGCGGCCGCCATTGGTGAAGGTCTCGGACAGCAGGCGCTTCTCGAGAATGACGGGCCTGCGAGACTCGCCATAGAAAAGCTCCTTGTAGTGCTCATCCGGCACGGTCAGCTGTTCATCCGTCGCCGACCCGAACACGGAATACAGGCTCTCGGAGGCGCCATTCTCGTCTCTCGGGAGGGCGGTCAGCTCATTGAATTTGGCCCACGGCATGCCGTAGCCAATCCCGCGATGAATGCGGTAGCTCATGTGAAACACTCTGTGCTGGTCACGCGCCGGACAGGACGGCCGCGAACTCCTGGGGAATGAGCACGTTCGCCGGCGCGCCCTTGAACATCGGCGCGATCTGCTCGGGCTTGTAGCCGGCGAGACCGCAGCCGATCGGCGTCAGCTGAAACGTCATTTCCGGGTGCGCTTCGGCAAAGCGGATGAACTCGATGACCGACCGCTCGATCTCCACCAGACCACGGGTCCGAATGCGCTCATCCTTGGTCGGAATGGCGTAGGAGTTGCCGGTCATGCCGGTGCCAACGCCCAGAGCAGCACCGCGGTGCTGATAGGCAAACAGAGCAGCGCCGGCGCCATGTCGGCCGGCGAGGTTCGAGCCGAAGACGAAAACGGGAGAGCGGTCACTGGACGGAGTGCCCACGGTCTCGAGCTTGAAGCCGACGTAATGTGTGCCGTCGACGGTCAGCTGGCCATCGATGTAGTGGTGATGCCGCTCAGGGCCGCCGCAATCGACATAAAGGCTGCCATCGGCGTCAGCCAGCACCTCGACGACCTGCCCATCTTCCAGGCAGGAGAAGCCGTTGTCACAGACGAGCCGGGTGCCTGCCGTGACGGATGCCACGGGCACTTTCCATTCACACATGATGTCCTCGAAGGATTGGGATGCGGGGAGGGCGTCAGTGAGACGGAGCGGAACTCACTGACGCCCGGCGCGACCTCGTCTACTTGAGGTCGCGGATGCGCTGGGCGAGGGCGCTCTTGTCGTTCAGGGTCAGCACCTGGCCGACCCGGGACGCGATCGCCACCGTCGCGAAGAGGTTCATGATCTGGCCGCACTGCGAGCGCGCCGTGCCTTCGCCGAGACCGGACGCCTTGTAGGCGCCGATGATGTCGCTCGAGGAGACGGTCTTCTTCTCATCCAGCAGCTTGAAGGCGATCATGACGTAGCTCGACGGCGCCTTGCCGACGCTGAGCGCCTGGAAGAGGTTGTCGAACTTCTCGGCGACCTTCACCTGGGTCGGCCGAGTGGAGATCACGCCGGCCTTGTAGGCGGTCATGTCGATCGCCGGATCGAGATCCGTCAGCAGCGCGAAGAACTCGGGCGCGACCGCCGACAGATCGCGCGGGGTCCGCGGGGTGCTCGCCGCGCCGGTGCTGGGCTTCTTGGAGCTCTTGGCGCTTTTCGCGCTCTTGGCAGCCGCCGGCGTGGTCGCGGTCGGGTCGCCGCCGACCGTCGCGGTCTGGTTCTCGTAGACCTCGGCACGCTCGATGGCGATGTCGAGGTCGGTCAGTTCGTCCGGATTGAGGACGGCGCCGGCATGAACGACCGGCTCGGCCGTCTGCTCGACCACCTCGTCGTCGTCCTCCACGACCTCCTCGAGGGGTGCCTCATCGGCGCCGGCCGAGGCATCGGACAGGTCGAGATCCATAAGCGCCATATCCAGCGCTTCGATGTCGGCGGCGCCGACGGTCACAGTGGCATTCTGGGTCTGCGGCATCGCGTTCAACTCCTTGCTGATTGCGTCTATCTTCTTGTCTTCGCTGATGTTTTGAATATAGACGCTCGCGCTCTGGAACGCGGCAGGATTGTCATGCGGCAAGAGAGATCCCTTCCTGCAGCGCAGGCAGCTGGAAGTGCTCGCCCCAGGACTGGATACGCAGAAACGCCTCCATCATCACGTCCACATCATAGGCAGCGGCGTGGGCCTGGGCGGCGTCGTAGGGAATGCCGGCGGCGAAGCAGAGCTCGGAAAGGCGCGGCTTCTTGCCATCGGGCGTGGCGAATATGCCGTTCGCCATGGTGTCGATCGCCGGCCGCTTGGGCAGCTCCAGGCCGATGCGCTTGAGCTCCTGATCAAGGAAGGGACCGTCGAACTCGTCGCCATTGTGCCAGACGAACATCGACGCCTTGTTGAGGACCTTGAAGACCGCAGGCCCGACCGTGTCCCAGGTGGGCTTCCCGATGAGGTCGCTCGCGCTGATGCCGTGGACACGCTGGGCGTCGGCCGCGATGCCGCGCTGCGGGTCGATGCGCTGCTCGAAGCTGAACACCTTGGTGCTGCCGTTCCAGAGGCCGATATAGACCTCGATGATCCGGTGATCGGCGGCCAGCAGGCCGGTTGTCTCGATGTCGACGCCGGCGAGGATCATAACGTGCTCCTGGGTTCTTGAGCCTGCGCGCCGGCCGCTTCGTCAGCGGGAGCAGCAATCAGGTCGACCGGCTCAAAGCCGTCCGTGATGTCGCCAAGGTGCTTGGGCGGATAGTGATTGCTGACCCCAACGTCGATCTTGCCGCTTGGGCACATATGGAGCTCGCAGACATAGCCGGCCCAATCCCGCCAGTCGGCGTGCCATTCACTCGACGGGCTGATAGCGACACGGTCGCCGAGCTTCCATTCACTGGTCATCACTTATCCCAGCAGACGAGGCCGCCCTTGTTCTCGCCGGCGACGAAGGCGCACTGCTTCTTCGGAGCGGTCTGCGGCGTGAACTCGTAGACGCGCACGTCCTCGCCGGTCGCTTCGAGGCGGCCGACCTTGTCGGACTTCATCTGCGTGGTGTTGGGGCTGAAATAGGAGCCATCCTCGCAGCCAGCGAGGCCGAGAGCGATGATGGTGACGGAGGTGACGATCAGGATCTTCTTCATCAGATGTGCGTCCAGGTTTTCCGTTTGAGGATGTTGTTGAGCGTGGAGCGGCTGACGCCATACCGGCGCATCAGCACGTCCACGGGATCGATGGAGGAGCGGATCTCGAGCACCTGGTGCGGTGCGAGCTTCGCATTGGCGTTCGACGAGCCGCGGCCGGACTTGAGGCCGGTGCGGTGTGCGTGCTTCTCGTTGTCGGAGCCGGAGGACCATTCAAGCTGCATCGTCCCGTCCGGGTTACGCAGCGCGTTGTTCTCCTTGTTGCCGTCGATGTGGTTCACCTGCGGGAGGTTGAACGGGTTCGGCAGGAAGGCGAGGGCGATCACCCGGTTGACCAGCAACGACTTGGTGAAGCCCCGGTAGGTCATGTTGAAATAGACCCGGCCCGACTTCTTGTGGACCTGGACCACGATCTCCCGGTAGTCCTCGGACAGCGGGAAGCCGGTGACCGGATCAGCCCGCGTGCAGCGCAGGATGGTGCCGTCCTCGCGCGGGATGATGTAGCGGCGCGAGATCGCGTCCTTGATCCAGCGGTCCTTCAGAAACTTCTTAGCCATTGGTGCGCAGCTCCTGATGAACCGCGCCGATGACGTCGAGATCCGCGTTGGGTGCCAGGCCGCTGATCGCGTCGTAGAGGCCCGAGACAAGGATGTAGAGCTCGCGCCGGGTGATCTTCCCGGCGTTGTAAGCCTTCATCCACTTCTCGAGCACCTCGAGGCTCTTGCGGCCGAGCTCCTCGGCATGGCTCGGCCAGTCGTCGGCGCTTCGCATGCGTGCTCCTGATGTTAGCGCATACTTACATTATAGCGCGAGCGCGCTTGGGACTGCGCGGTAAAGATGCCGGGTCTTCATGATCTGCTCATAGCGCCGCAGGAACAGCTGCTTGGCGGCGAAGGGCAGCAGCATGTCGATCCGGAACGGCGCGACGCGGCTGTCGTCATGCAGCTTGCCGGACCAGTCCTCGGCCGGGTCCGTCACGATGATCTGCTCGACCTCGGCGGCAGTGACGGCCTCGTCGGCGATCTTCACCACGTCCGGGTAGGGGTAGAGCAGATTGAACCGCTGGGCGCCGGCGATCTCGTTCAGCGCCTCGACATGCTGGAACGGCGCGCGGAAGGCCGGGTCGTATTTCAGCGGCCGGATCAGGTCGCCATTATAGGCTTCCGAGCCGTCGTGCAGCAGCCCTTCGAGGGCGAACTCCGGCTTTCCGAGCACTGACTCGATGTAGTGGGAGACGAGGACCGAGTGCTCGGCGACGGAATAGAAGATCCGGTCCTCGAACTCGGGATGCTGGGTCGCGCCGTTGTAGCGCGCGCGGGTCGCCAGGTGATGGGCGACGACCTCGATATGCACTTCCTCGGCACGGGGATCGAGCGGGTAGTATTTCTTCCCGTTCGAGGTGTGCATGTAGCGGCCGGCGCGGGGCGGCTTCTGGAACACCTCGTAGCTGTAGGTGATGGGAGCCTCGGTGTTGCGATAGCGTTCGTCACGCTCGAGGGCCGTGAGGGCGGTGCTGCGCCCGACGGCGATCGGCTCCTCGGAGAGCACGGCGCCATAGATGGGGTCGATGCGACGCTCTCCGACGAGCTCGCCCTGGTCGTTTACGATGTTCTGGGTGGTCACTTGCAGATTTCCTTGGTCGAGAAGCTGGCGCTGCAGTCGATGGGGGCGCGGCGCATCGCTTCGAGAATGGAGAGACCCGCGACGACGATGCCGATCGTCAGCAGGGCGCAGAGGAGGGAACCGGCGTGCTGAATGACGCGGCGCATGGGCTGGCCTCCTCGGCTCACTTCGTGCGGAGATTGCGCGAGAGGCTCTTGCGGCACATGGAGAGCTCCTTGGAGATCTCGCGGATCGACTTGCCGGCGTTGTAGAGATCCTGCGCTTTGGCGAGCTTGGCCTCGTAGGCACCACCGGCGGCCGCGGGACTCGGCGCCGGGGCGTTGATCGCGGCGGAATAGTCGCCAGTCATCGCAGCAGTGGCGAGCTGGGCACGCACCGTTGTGGGCGTGATCTTCGACTTCGCCGAGGCCGCTTCCGACACGCTCACCTTCACGCCCTTGGTCTTCACGAGCTTCTTGGGCTTGGGCAGCTTGCGCGTCGCGATCTTCGTGTCCTTGTTCTCGTAGGTGCTGCCGCCGACCTTGACGTCCTCGAGGACCGGCGTGTGATCGCCATTGATGATCCGCTCGACGAGCTTGCGGCCTTCCTCGTTCGTCATGAGCGACTGGCGATTGGCGACCACCCGGTAGAGCTCGTCGGGCAGCTGCGCGACCAGGTGATAGGCGCACACACGCATCTTGGAATTCTCGCCTTTCGGCACGGTGATCACATCCGCCGGCGAGACCTTGGCCAGGAAGAGGGTGTTGCCGTAGCTGCCATAGCGGTGCGAGCAGACGTGCAGGCCGCTGCCGCAGGCTTCGCGCCGGTTGGTGCTAACGCGGCTCGAGGGCATCGACACGCGCGAGCCGAGCCTCTGCTTCACCTTGCCAGTGTGCTTGTCGACAAAGAATTCGCCGTCCTCGCGCCGGTCCAGGAACTTGTAGACCAGGATCGAGCCGTCGTTGCAGATCGGCAGATCGCCGGTCTCCATGAAACCCAGCAGCTCGTCGACCGTGTGCGCATGGTTGAGCTTGGCGAACTCCTTCAGGAAGCGCTTGAACCCCTTGGCGTTCTTCCCGTGGAGCGCATGCTCCATCTGCTTCTCGAGGCGCTTGGGATTAGCCACCTCGATCTTGTTCTCGCCCGTGCCGACGACCAGCGCCTCGGTGCCGTCCGCTTGCGTCTCAATGATGGCGTTCGGGATCGCGGCCGTCAGCGCCGCCTGGAGCGAAAACTCGGCCATGTCGATCGTAACCGGGATCTCGCCGCGGGCCAGCGGCATCATCACCTTCTCCAGCACCCGCGCCGTCTCATAGGCGTCGCTCGAATAGACGGAGGAGGTGCCGTCGGCCTTGAACAGCGTGACGCCGTTGGTGCTGACGAGGGCGCCAGCCACATGAATGATGGTGGACATATCAGGCTGCCTTCTTGAGAGCGGGTGTGAGGGTCCGGTGGCTGTGCTTCAAGAAGGACAGCAGGGCCGGCATGGTGTGGTCGCTGACAGAGAGGTTGCCGCCGGCGACAGTCAGCAGCGGCATGATGTGCTCGTCGGTGCCGGTCAGCTTCAACACCCCGGATTTGTCGACGGCCGCAGTGATGGTGGCGAAGCGCGCCTCTTCATCCTTCCCGACGCCGAGCAGGTCGCAGACGCTGGTCTGCCGGTAATACCTGCTGCGGTCGAAGAGGCTGAATGCCATCTGCCAGGCGGCAAAGAGCTGCTCGTCAGCCTCGGGCACGGTCTCGAAAATGCCGAAGGTCGCCAGAGCCGACTGCATCGAATGGTGCAGCATGTTGATGCGAGCGGTGCTTCCGTTAAGACCGTCGCCGCTGTAGCGCTGAAGAGCCAGTGCGCGCCGAGCGGCCAGCGCGGGACGCTTGGACTTCCGCTCCAGATAATCGAGCAGGACGTCGACGAGCCTCGGCGTCTTCAACTCCTCAATCCGGCGTTCATCAGCCTTCGTCCTGACGACGGCGACATCCCCGAACAGCGGTTTGAGCCGCTGGAGCTGCCGGGGAAAATAGCGCGAGGGGGTGAGGAAACAGCGCGCGAAGTCCCGCTGAACGTGCGGCAGCCGGACATAGGTGGTCGGCACCGGCATCTGCTGAACGCTATAGGCGAAGGCGAATTCACCACCACCGCCGCGATCACCTGCCTTCAGCGTCACGGTCGAGAACAGATGCGCCGCGGGTTCGGGCTTGGGCGGCCTCTCGGCCTTCGGGACGCGCGGTTTGCGCTCATAGACCGGCTTCGCGATCCGCCGGACCAAAACGTCCCACTTGATGGCGAGCGCCTGCAGCTGTCCCAGCGCCTGACAGGAGTCCTTCTGGATGAAGTAGAAGCCCGGGCCCGCGACCCCGGTGCCGGCGCGAACGTCAGCAACGTGAATGGTGATAGAGCGAAGCTGGTTATAGTAGGCGGCGCGCCTCTCGGCGCGCGAGTTGTATTCACCCTCCCTGCGCTTGGGCTCCGCCCGCAGGAAAGAGGAAAGAGAGCTCGTGTCGGATTCCCGAACGAAGATGTTCTTGGGGTTGATCCCCGCAATGGCCGCAAGGCGCAGGACCCGACGCTTGATATAGCCGGCGCGGTCGAACTGGGCCCGCTGATAAACACGTCGGGCGTTCTTCTTCTGGGGCCGGTTCGGCGCGTGCCGATAGGTCGACACAAAGCGCCAATAGCGCCGCGCACCCGGGAAGGTGGCGCAGGTGGCATGGAACAGTTCGATACCCTTCGGGCTCTCCCCATTATTCATGGCTCTCTCGGCGCGGATATTCGCGATCTCAGTCGGATCGCAGACCACGGGAGGCGAGGCGCTCTTGGAGAAGCTCTTCGTCGTGTCGCGGGTCACCTCGAGCAGCGTCCGCTCTTTCATCGCGCCGAGTATGGCCCGGCGCCGGGCGCCGCTCTTGCGGCCGTCAACGTCACGGACGAAGCGGGCGAGCAGGTCATTGATGACCCTGATCGTGTCTTCCTCGTAGGAGATGCTCTCGCGCGAGGGCGTGGGCCGCACGGTGCCAACAGGCGGCATCAGCACAAGGTCGTAGCCGGCCAGGGTGAGATCCTGCGCCTTCCTCACGTTCTCATCGAGGTCAAGGTGGGCATCGATCGGGTATCGGACCTGCCCGACACGCACGAAGACGCCGGTGCCGTAGTCGCTTTCGCCTCGAACGAGCCCGTAGCCGCGCGCCTCAAGAGCAGCGTAATCGACGACCGGCAGCAGCTCGCCGTTGAGCTTCACCGGGATGCCACCCTCGTAGGCCAGCCGCCGGATGTTCTGACGGAACCGAAAGGCGTCGTCCTTGGATTTCAGCTCGATGGAGACGTCGACGCCGGTGCGCTCGGTCGGCAGGCTGACCATCTTCTGGCAGACCGGCTTGCCTTCGGAGACGGCGCCGCCGACGTGCATCACATAGATGGTCTTGACGCCGGCGTGGTGGTTCGTGACCTGGAAGTGGCCGGTGTAGGCGAAGCCAACCTTCGAGCCGAGTCCGAAGCCACCAGTCTGGCGCTCATCGGCGCGCTTGGTGGAGCCGAAAAGCGTGCAGTAGACGTTGATGATCTGGTCGTCGGGGATGCCGACGCCCTGATCGGAGATGGTCAGCGTGGTGTCGTTCAGCGTCACTTCGACAGGGTGCTCGGGCTTGGCAGCGACGATGTGCGAGTCATAGGCGTTGCACAGATACTCGCGCGCCACGGCGCGGATCTTGTCGCGGTAGAGAGTGTCGGAAAGGATGCGGAACCCGTGGGCGGACTGCTCGATGTTGAAGGCGCCCGACACCTGGCCGCCGAGAATGACGTGCGATGCGGGTTCGCTGGTGACGCTGACTTCCATTGCTTTCTCCATACGCTTGTCGCGAGCGCTGAATAAGTGATGACATACTTATAGCGCTGCGCACGTTGGGATGCGTCAGGTCGCTTCGATTTCGATGCTGGATCTTTTGATGGGATTGGGTGCGTGCGGGACGCGATACTCTTCCCCGCACGCACCCCTCTGGCACGGCGCCTTGGTTCGGAGCAGGGCAGGGAGCTGATCCGGCCTGCCGCCCTGTCCTGTTAGACCGTGTCAGAATTGGAGAGCGGCGAGCTCTAACGTTGCTCCATCCTTGGAGCAGAAGTCGCCTCTGGCTTCACTTCACTGCCTAAGAGGCCGCCGCTCGTCTCAAATGCCTGTTGGCCCGGAGACCAGCATCAACAGGCAGAGTCCTTGTTCTCGGAGCGCCGCGGCGCTTCTTCCCGCTTGAGCTTTTCTTCAACCGCCTCACGGATGAATGTCGCCATTCGATTGGGACCCACGAGCGCTTCAATGCGAGCGCGCTGTTCGTCGGTCAGACGAACCTTGGTTTCCTTCACATGCAATGGCGGACGACCCATGCGAGTCCGACTATCCGTCCCCGGAAATTCTGTCAATTCTCCCCTCCATAACCGTCCCCTCTTATTGACACCATAACCGGGGACGGTTACGGATACAACCCAGGCGGGCCTTGGGGAGGAAAGGGGTGTAATGACGCATCTGCAGCTCACCTTTTTACTTGCGATCAGTTTTGCAATCGCCGTTGTTATCGCTGCGCAGCTCGGAACTGCTAATATCGACTGCGTTCGCGAGCCCGGCGTTCCCTACCGTTGGGCCGCGTGTGTGAGCGAGCTCGACTGATCCGCGCCTAGAGATATTTCAGGCTCTCCATCGTCAGGGTGCGCTCGATCAGGCGCTTCTCGGCGAACATGGCGCGGGTCGAGAGCGTCACGATCTCCGCATAGGAGTGACTGTATTGCACCGGCTTGGGCTTCTGCTTGCTCTTGGCGAATAGGGCGGTGCGGGTCATGCCCTCTTGCTCTGCCATCTCGCTCTTCCCGAAATCGAATGGGATGCGGGTGCTCTCCCCGCCGTCACGCCTGACGCTGACGTTTGCGCTTCGGTGAGAAGCCGATCAGCGGTGGGCGAAGCGGAGCTCGCCGGGGAGGATCTTGCCGAGGTTGATCGTAAGCCCCGAGAATTCAGCCAAGGACATCGGCCGGGCATCGATCTCGCCCGGCGCCACGCCATTCTCGTGACCCGCCGCCAGGTTCGAGGCGATCTTGCGCACTTCCCGAAGCTGGTCGGTCGTCAGCTCGTCATTCTCGACGCTCGCGAGGAAGTCGAGCGCCGCCTTGAGGTGGCCAGCCTTCGTCTTCATCGCCTTCCGCTCGTCCTTGAGCTTCTCGCGCCGGCCGGCGAACTGCGTTTTCAGCTCCACGATCTGCTCGAGCATTTCACGGCGCTTGTGCGCTTCCACCCGCTCGGCATGAGCTTTTGCGCCCGCCTCGTGTTCGGCCTCCAGTTCGGCGATCGTCATCGGCTTGCGCACGTCGGCGCCATTCGCATTGGTGTCCATGTAATTCTCCGGTTGGGGCGATGCTTTGTCGCGTTGTTAGTCGTCTGTGCGCTTAAGTATGCGCTCACTGCATTTCTTTTATAGCGCTATCTGCTTTGGGACGCAGAAGGATGCGCGAGGAAATACTCAGTGAATGTAAGGCGTCGACTTGTGCAGCGTCTGGATCTCATCCAGGCGCTTGGCGATGGTGTCGTGCAGAAACTCCACCCGCTGCTCGAGGTCGGTCACGCGCAGAACGACGTGGTCGAGCCTCCCCGACAGTTCCGTCAGCGCGCCCAGCATCACCAGCTGCGAGTGGGTCTGATAGGCGCGGTTGGCCGCCGGCCGGGTGTTCGCCACCTCATAGGTGTCGAGCTGCCCGAGCATGAAGATGGCGTCGTAGTGCTTGACCGCTGCGGTCTGGCACAGGCGCTTGTATTGCTCGATCCGCTCGATCTCCTCTGCGGAGAGGCGCAGATGCGAGTTCATGTCGACCTCGGCCATCATGTAGCCGATGAAGTCGATCGGCGTGCGGTCCACGATGAGCGGCCGCGGTGCCGCGTCGAGCATGTCGAGGTGGTCCTGCAGCAGATGCAGCTGCAGGACGATCCGATCCTGGAGCGAAAGAATGCCGACGGGGTCGAAGCCGTGCCGCTTGGCGCACTCCGTGATCGAGGTGGGCATATAGGTGATGTCCAGCTCCGCGGCGATGCGCTTGGCGAGCGTGGTCTTTCCAGTGCCGGATGAGCCGGCCAGGCCATAGAGCACGATCAACCTCCCAGCTGGCGCAGAAGGTCGGCGACGGCGAGCTCTGGCGTCTTGCCGGCGCCGACGAGCTCGCCGGAGGACTCGCCGAGGTTGACGTAGTGGCTGGTGTTGCCAATCTCCGCCGTCCACTGGTCCGGGCCGAAGAAGAACAGCGCGAACTCGTTGTTCCCCTTCTTGAGGGCAATCGCCCGACTGATCTCCTGTGAGAGCTCCGGCATGTCAGGCGCCCGTCGAGCCGAAACCGCCTTCGCCGCGGTCGGTGGTGGAGAGATCCTCGTCGACGTGGAAGAAATGCGCGGTCGTGACCGGCGCGATCACCAGCTGGGCGACGCGGTCGCCGGCGCGAATGCCGAAGATCGTGTCGCCGTGGTTGATCAGCAGCACCTTGAGCTCGCCGCGGTAGTCGCTGTCGATCGTGCCCGGCGCATTGAGCACGGTGACGCCATGCTTGAAGGCAAGACCGGAGCGCGGCCGGATCTGGGCTTCAAAGCCGGGATCGAGCTCGATGGAGATGCCGGTGCTCACGAGGGCGCGCTTGCCGGGCGTCAGCGTCACGTCCTCGACGGCGAAGAGGTCGGCGCCGGCGGCCTCGGCCGTGGCGTAGAGCGGCATCTGCGCGTCCGGGCGCAGGCGCTTGTAGCCGACATTGATGATGCTCTTGGTGTTCCCACCCATGTTGATACTCACTTGATGCCGAGGATGGCCTTCGCGCGGGCGACGGCGATCTGCTCGAGGGACTGACGGATAGCCGCCTGGGCGGCGTCGAAGTTGGAGTGGGGACCGGACCAGTCGAAGATCACTTCGTCGGTCTCGGCGTCGAGCATGCGCGCATAGGAACCGTCGGCGCGCTGCTCCAGCTCGATGTGAAAGTCGTTGATCACCTGCATCGCCATCGCCTCAGAGCATGTGGCGATACTGGCGGAAGCCGACGAAGTTGCCGTGCTGCTGCGGCGTCGCCCAACGGCTCTTGTCGGCATAGAAGGCGTCGGCTTCGGCGACATGCTCGAACGGCGAGGCATGGATCGGCTTCGACGTCACCAGCTTGTCGAAGATCTCCTCCGCCTTCTCGAACGTCATGTCGAACCCGTCGACCGTCTTGAAGGAGGTTGAGGCGCACCGGGCGGCGGACAGCTGGATAACGTCATGACCCGGGAACATCAGCGGATCGGTCGGCGAGCCGCGCTTGGTGCTTGCGAGCTCCTCCGGGGTGATGAACGGCAGGTGCCACTCACCCGGCTTAAGATCCTGGATCGTGCTCTCGTCCTCGAGGCACTTGCGGATCTCGCGCGCCAGCACCTGAATGTGCGGCTCGGCGGCCGGATCGTCGCGCAGTTCGAGGAAGTTCTCCCACTCCGTCGAGCTCACGAGCACGGTGATATGGGCGAAGGGCTCGAGCAGGCGGTTGACGATCTGCTTGTGGTAGCCGGCGTCGGCGAATGCCTGTGCAGCTTCCACGGCATGGGCGCGAGCTTCGAGCCAGGCCGCTTCGCGCGATACCAGGTCATGCGTCCGGCCGAAGGTATTCTCCTCGTCATAGTCGAGGTGAACATTCCGAACACCGACCTCGCTCGTGCATTCCTCGCCAGCCTGCATGCCGGGCTGGTTCTTGCCCCAGAACAGCGGCACGACCGGATTGTCGACCACGTCCTGGATCAGCTTCTTGATCGGGATCGCGCGGCTCGAGGCAGCATTCCGGGTCATGACCCGGTGCGTCATGAACTCGGCATGGATGAACCGCGGATAGCGCAGCAGCAGGGTCGAGAGCACCTTGTCGGGCTTCGCCAGATTGCGCGAGCGCAGAATGGTGGTGGAGGAGATCGTGGTCACGGGGTGTCCTGTGATCTGGAAAATCAGAAACGGGCGAAGTTGTCGGGCTTCGGCGGCTCGTCAGGGGCCGGTGGAGGCGCCTCAATGGAGAGGGTGATGTGCAGGCGGGAGGCTGCCTCGCCGACCACCTCCTTGATCGCGAGCTTCATCTCCTCGCGAGCGATCTGCGCCATTAGCTTGGCAGCATCTTCGCGGTTCTTGCCGGTGCGATAGCCTGTCACTAGCGCGCCAGCCATGCGCTCGAGAAACGCCGGCTCCTCCATGAACTTCGTCCGACGAGCGACCTCGGCGCGAACCGCATCCTCGACGATGCTCTTGAGCCGCTTCGAGCCGCCGACGCCGTATTCATTGGCGAGGATGTTCTGGATCTGGCCGGTCATGAACCGCTTGAGCGCCCGCTTGTCGTCGGGGTGCATGGGCGGCCCGGTGAATGCCTTCTCGTCACTCATGGATCAGTCCTTGAGGAGCCGGTCGGCCGCGACGAGCAGGCTCTGGGCGACCTCGCCCGAAGGCTTGTCCTGGCTAACCAGCGCCGCGAATGTCAGCATGTCGCGATAGGACAGCTTCACCAGCCGGCCGGCGATCTCCTTCAGAGAATCGTGGCGCTCGGCGTTCTGAGGCGGTGTCGGGCCTGTGGTGATACGGCGCTCGATCATGTGATGACCCCGAAGATGAGAATGAGGAGCAGGAGAATCCGGATGTCCTTGAGCAGGTCGATGACCTGATCGACCGGCGGCTCGGCGCTCCAGTCGTGAAAGAAGAGGTTCGTGAACCAGCGTCTGGGCCGCCTACGCACCGATGAGCTCCTTCGCGCGCGCCATCGCTTCTTCCAGAGTGTCGTTGGTGTTTCCGTCCTGGAGCGCCTTGAGAAGATCGCGGATCACCGCCCGCTGATTGCGGTTCTCCTGCAGCTGGCTGTTGTTGTGGTTCAGCAGCTCGGTCACACGCGCGGCGTGCTTGGCGCCGGTGACGGTCGGAAGCGACAGCATCACCTGCTCCGGATCGAAGCCGTGGCTTTCGCCCAGCTTGGTCATGACGTGATGAATGACGCCGATCAGGCCGATCGCGTCGTCCGAGCTCGGCAGCAGGAGGCGCACCGTGTCGGCGTCCATGAACAGCGCGTCGCGGTCCAGCTCGCCGGTGCTCGCATCGCGGAAGGTCTCGGCTTTCGCCCGATGGGCAAAAGCGATCGCGCCCATGTTCGCCACGACGGCCGCCAGCATGGCGACCTGGTTCTCGCCGAAGACGAACGTGCCTGGCATGGCCATCATGGTCTCGAAGTCGCTCTGGGCGGTCTCGTCGCTCATTCTCTGCGCTCGCTTTAATGTATGTGCTTACTTACGTTATAGCGCGTGCGAGTTTGGGTTGATGCAGGGTGTCGAGATTGTTTCAGCCGTCTCTGCTCTTTCGCAGCACGCGCGCCCGTTGGCGCAGGGTGATGTAGCGATTGGGCCGGGCGATCAATGCCGCGTCATAGGCCGCATGGGCGACAATGGAGCCGGAAGATGTCGCCACCAACTCCTCGAGCCGCATCCCGGCGTCGTTCCAGACCTCGATCTTAAAGGTAGCCTCGCCGAAGAGGGGATCGTTAAGAGCTGCCTTCCATGGGCGCAGGAGACTGACGTCGCGGGATCCGCAGCCCTGGCAACGCAAACGCCCCACCAAGCGCTCAGGCGGGGTGAAATTGATCTCGCTGTCGCGCAGCCAGGTGCGCCGGCCGCAGCCGCACTCCACACAGATGATCCCGAGCTCGGCCTGTTCCGTCATGAGAACATATACGGAACATGCCGGCCCGGGAGTCAATCAGAAGTCGTCGGTGTCGAGGCCGGCAAGGTAGGCGCCCAGCTGGTCGAACCCGCCGACATGAACGGTGCCATGAAAGATCTGCGGGAAGGTTCGCCAGCCCTGCGCCTTGAACTCCTCGATGGCTTCCTCCGAGAGGTGGTGGAGCTCGGAGAAGCTGTGGCCGCGCTCTTTGAGCAGCGCCTTGGCCTGGGTGCAGTAGGTGCATCCAGGCTTGGTCATGATGTGGAAGTCAGCCATTGGCATCGCGCTCCCGGATCATGCAATGCCAACGGGCGAAGCCGCTCACCTTGTCGGTGACGCGCTGCTTGCTGTAGTTGACGCGAAGAAGGGCTTCGAGCGCGGCGGCGCAGGCCATGACATCAGCGATCTCCCGACCGAGCTCGTCGGCGTTGCTGCGGCCGGTGTCGGGATCGGTCTCGTCGATGCCCTGAATGATGCAGCGGGCGGCGCGGGAGGCCAGTTCCCCGGCCTCCTCTGCGAGCTTGCCAAGGACGGCCAGCCGAACCCGATCCTGTTCAGGCATCCAGGGCGAGATGGTGCTGTTGATGGGCTCAGCCATGATCACGCCTCGCACGCCAGGCAGGAAGCGTTCGCCCGGGCGAGCTCCTGCGCCTTGTTGAGCCCCTTGCGGTAGTAGAGGCTCTTGAGGCCGAGCTCCTCCGCCAGGAACAGCAGGTCCATGTCCTCCTTCATCGTCGCCTCGGGCGGGAGCTTGATGTTCAGGCTCTGGCCCTGGTCGATGAAGCGCTGGCGATCGGCCGCCTGGATGATGATCTCCTTCTGGTCGATCTCGACGAAGGTCTTGAAGACCGCCTTCTCGTGATCGGACAGGAAGTCCAGATGCTGCACCGAGCCGCCGGCCTGCAGGATCGAGGTCCATGCCTCGGTCGTGTTGTGGCCCTTCTTCTCCAGCAGCTCCTCCAGATGGACGTTGCGCTGGGTGAAGACACCCTTGGCATTGTCATTCTCGAAGATGTTGGCGTCCCAGGGCTCGATGGACTGCGACACCTGCCCGCAGATGATCGAGGAGCTGGTCGTCGGCGCGATGGCGTTCAGGTTGATGTGCCGGTAGCCGGTGCCAACCAGACCTTCCGGCTCGCCATATTCCTTGGCCATCGCGCGGGACGCGGCGTGGGACTCCTGCCGGATAAAGCGATGGATCTCGATGTTGAGGTCGCGCGCCGCCTGGCTCTCGAAGGCGATCATCTTCGACTGGAACAGGCTGTGATAGCCGAGCACGCCCAAGCCCACCGAGCGCCAGCGCCGGGCGAAGTTGTAGGCCGCCTCCATCAACAGGAAGCCTTCCGGGTCCTCGTCGCGCAGCGCCTCGATCTTCTCGATGTATTCAGTGAGCACCGCGTCGAGGAAATAGATCATCTCCCGGATGAACGGGGTGTTCTTCCACTCATGCCACCAGAGCAGATTGACCGACGACAGGTTGCACACGAACGACTCGTCCGGCGTCGAGTGGTTCATGATCTCGGTGCAAAGGTTGGAGGCGTGGATCTTGAGCCCCTTGTCCTTGAGCACCTGCGGCCGGACATCGTTCGCGTTGTCGGTGAAGAGGATGTAGGGGTAGCCGCTCTCGCGCCGCTTGTTGCGGATCCGCGCCATGAGCGAGCGCTTCGGGCCGCCCTTGGCCTCGGCCTTCATTTCAGCCCACCACTGCCGGCCGATGCACACGCCGAAGGACAGGTGCTGGATCACATGGTGCTCGCCGCCGGCGATCTTGCGCATCTCCATCCAGCGGTCGATGTCGGCATGCTCGATGTCGAGATAGATGGCGCAGTTGCCGCGGCGCACATTGGACTGGCTGATGACCTGGACCTGTTCCTGGATCAGCCGGGCGAAGTGAACCGGGCCTTCCGACCGGCCACCCGAGGAGATCGGCGCGCCAAACGGGCGGAGAGCGCCCATATAGGCCGAGGTGCCGGCGCCGCGCCCGCTCATCTCGCCGATCTCGGCGACCTTCATCAGGATGGCCGAGCGCTTGTCGGCGATGAACGAGCCGTTGCAGGAGATCGGCAGGCCGCGCCCGGCCGCGTAATTGCTCCAGACCGGCGAGGAGGGCGAGACCCAGCCGCGCTTCACGCCGGTGCGGACCCAGGGCAGCTCACGGCCGAGCGTCTTCTCGGCGGCGGAGATCATCACGTCGAGGCGCTTGATAGCCTCGGTCTTGAGCTCGCTGTCGAGAATGCCCTCGCGCAGATAGCCGCGCGAGAGGGTCTTGAGCGCAACCCCGTTGAGATAGGCGTAGTCGGGACGGTCGTGCATGATCGGGGCTCTCACCAGTTGTCGTCGTCGGGGGTGTCGGCCTGCGTGTAGGCCGTGGGCTCGGAGTGGAAGAAGTCGACCTTGGCCGGCGCCAGCAGCCCCTCGGTCATCCAGAAGGTCTCCTTCTTGACCTCCTCGGTGACGTGGAAGACCGGCTCGTAGCCGATGCCTTCCAGGCTCTCGTTCAGCCGCTGCGCGACGTAGCCCTTGAGCAGCTCCGCATTGAGCTTCTCACCCTGGTAGTCACCGACCATCCAGTTGATGAGCTCGCATTCCGCGCCGAGCGCGACGTGGCACTCGTGCTTGATCTTGCGCTCCAGCTCCTCGTCGAACAGCTCGGGGTATTCCGCGCGCAGGGTGTTGATGATCCACATGCCGGCCTGGGCGTGGAGCAGCTCCTCGTTGCGCGTGTATTTGACCTGCTGGGCGGTGTCCTTGAGGACGCCCTTGAAGCGGTTCAGGTTCAGAACGACGTAGAACTGGCTGAACAGCGACACGTTCTCCACGAAGAGGGTGAAGAGGATCAGCGAGTAGATGAACTGCCTGCGGTCGTCGGAATAGTTGCGCTCGCTGTGCTTGGTCAGATAGCCCACGCGGCCGGCGAGGGCGGGAACCTTCATGTTCTCCTCGAAGACATGGGTCAGGCCCAGCTTCTTGAGGAGCTTCTCGTAGGCGTTGTTGTGAATGACCTCGATGTAGCCCATGGTGATGCCGAGGTCGGTGATCGAGGGATGCGGCAGGTGATCGCCCAGGCGCACCCAGAACTTCTTCACCGCGACCTCGATCTGGGCGATCGCCGCGAGGACGCGGGTCAGCATCACCCGCTCCTGTTCGGTCAGGTTCAACTCGAAGTCGGTCTTGTCGCTGTCGAAATGGAACTTCTTGGCGGTCCAGAAGCCATCCTGCATGGCTTCGATGAAGGTCTGGGCCCGTGGATAATGGTCGGGCAGTCGCGTGATCTGGCGATCAAAAAGCATGGTCAGGCTTCACTCGGCAAAGAACGAAAGGGCCCGGATAGTATGTGATTACATACTGATATTCCAGGGCATTATTTACGGATCACGCGGCCTTTGCGCTTGACGCCGTGAGAATGGCGAGCGTCTGCCGGAAGGCCGGCGTGCGGATGCCGGCATGAGCAATCGCGATGGCGTCGGCGAGGTGCTCGTTGTCGAGCGTGGGCACCATGACGCCGCCGCGCTTGGTCACGCGCCAGGGCGCCTTGGGATAGTTCTCGACTGCCCACTCGATCATTTCCTGCTTCGAGGCGGTGCGGGTGCCGACCGAGGCGAGTTTCGTCTCGCCCGGCGAGACCTCGATCGTGGGGATGGTCAGCGAGGCATAAAGACCGATGACGATGCCGAATCCGAGCACCGCGTCGTAGGACTGGCCGCCCGACGGCACCTCGATGAAGGCCGAGACGCAGCCCTGCAGGGCCGGGCGGATACCAACGGCAATCTCCTGCGCACGCTTGAGATTGTCGGAGCTCTTGCGCACCTGCTTGCTCTTGTCCTTCTCGGTCTTCACGAGGAGCAGGTCGTCGACCGTCAGCTCCAGCGTGTCGATGTCGAGCAGGAGCCGGGCGACCCCGAAATTGGTCTTGGAGCCGTCGAGGCCGGCGATGAGAACCTTGGACATAGGATTTCCGTGGTTGGGATGCGGGGTCAGCCGAAGCGGCCGAAGGTCGGGTTGTCGCGATAGGTCTGGTTCTCGGCCTGGCGCGCCTCCTCCTGGGCCTTCTGCTTGCGCTCGGCGGCGGAGGACAGGATGAGCTTCCACACATTGGTGAAGTCCTCCTCGTCAGTGGCGATGTTGAACAACTTCGCCACGACCGAGCCGAATAGCGGGAAGCGGTGATCGACTTCGCCGGCCGGAACCTCAAGCAGGGACCATTCCTGGGCGTCCTCGGGCTCGAAGCAGAAAATGGTCTTGCCGCTGGCGCCGACATAGACAGAGCGCAGGGCGAACTCGAGCCCGGGCAGGATCGGCTTCTTCTTGTAGACGCCGTCGGGATACTTAACCGTCATCGGCTCGGCGGGCTCGATCTCGGAGAAGATGTCGCCGCCGAGCTGGACGAGTTCGGCGCCGACCTCTTCGGTGAGCGCCTTAAGGGCGGGGTCGATGACGGTTTTGGCGCGTGCCATGCGAAGATATCCCACTTGGATAGACCGAAAGTTAGTGCATACTTACATTATAGCAGATGCAGCTAGGGAATAGCCCGGGCTATCAGCGCCCGAGCTGCTCCTTCGTCCACTCGAACATCGGCCAGAACACGACCGGGTTCGCATCGCCGGCGACGTCACCGATGAGATCCTCCGCGTAGCTCCAGTAGCCATCCTCGCCGATCTCCTCCGCGGTCGCCTCGTCATAGGTGAGCCAGCGCATCGGCTGCGGCCAGGCATCGTCCTTACCCAGGCCGAAGATGACGGTGCCGTCCTTCTTGGCTTCGCTGATGGGGCGCGGTTCAGTGGTCATCGCTCTTCTCCAGAATTTCCTTGGCGCAAAGCTCGATGGCCTTCGCCAGCTCGAGCGCCATGTGAGGGTCGATCTGTATCTCGCCGCCGAACTCCTTCTGGCCGTCGATACGCACCAGGCCGAGCCCGTCGCGATCCTCACAGACCAACAGGTGCTCCCCGCCGACATTGTCGTGGATCTTGCGCACCACCTCGATCTCGTATTTGGCCGTGGTCACGGCTTCACCTCCGGTTTGGCTGCAGCCGCGCGGCACGCCTGCAGCAGGAATTCGGCGAGCACGTCCTGCTCTTTGCGCCCTTCCTTGAGCGTGAGGCCCAGCGCCCCATGGCCGTGACCAGTGAGGTAGCCCCAGCCGCGCATGTCGATCAGCGGCCGGGTGCCGCCTTTTGCCGACGGACAGACGATGTTGCCACCGGCTTTGTCGTAGGACCAGGTGTCGGGATGAGGCGTGTGGGAAAGACCCTCGAGCCAGTTCGGATTTCCGCTCATGCGACCTCTGGAATCTGATGAGCGCAGAGCGCCCAGGCTTCAGGGGTCAGGCACTTCGCCAAACGCTCGCACCAATTAACCCAAGCGAGCTGCTTGCCTTCCTCGAGGCTGTCGCAGGAGAAGTCATCTTCATCGTGATATTCGTCGAAGCAATAGCCCCAACGCCACTCATCGCCCGACTTCCAGACCTGATAGGTGCCGAAGCAGGTGCGGGCGGTTTCCCACCTGCCACTTACCTCCCAGACAAGGGGCGCGATCATGCTCATGCGGCATTCCCCGTGATGATGGTCTTCCCGCCCTTCTTCTCGATCACCAGCGTCTGGCGGATATAGTCGCTGAGCTCGTTGTGGGAGATCACGAAGACCGAGCCGCGCTCGCGAGCCTTGTCCTCGAGGATCATCGTCAGACGCTCGATACCCGCGGGATCCAGGGCATCGTCAATCTCGTCGCCGATGAAGAGGTCGATGGGCTTGCTCGCGCGCGTGGCGACCAGGTCCTGCAGGGCGAGCGCCGTGGCGACGCGGACCTTGCGCTTCTCGCCGCCGGACAGGCTCTTGAAGATCTTGCCGCCGGTCGCGTTCACGACGTCGATGGAGAATTTCTCCTTGAGCTCGCCCTTGGCGTTCGGGGTCAGGGTGGACCAGATCGCCTCAATGTTGCCATCCGACAGGGTCGACAGATACTGCGCGGTCTGGGCATTCAGGAAAGGCGTCACCTCATCGAGGATGTGCGCACGCACGCCGGCCGGGCCGAAGACCTTCACCACCTCGGCCTCGACGGCGACCTTCGCCTCCTGCTCGGCGCGCACCTTCTGCTTGAGCGCGATCTTGGCGGCGACGTCCGTGCGCTCGGCCTCGAGCTTGGCCAGTTGCGAGAGGTGAGGGGACGCCTCCTTTGCCTTGGCGACTATCTGGTCGCGCGCAACCGTGGCCGAGGCCAGCAGCGTCTCGCGCTCGTGCAGCTTTGCGTTCACGGTGTTCATTTCGGCCGTCAGGGCCGCGCGCTCAGCGCTCGCCGCGCTGATATCGGTCATCGACAGCTTGAACGTGTCGACGGCCGCCTGCGCGCGTTTGTGCGTGTTCTCGGCCTCGCCAATCTCACGGGTGAGCGTGGCGATGGTCTCGTTCAGCTCGTCGATCCGCGCCTGCTGGGCCTGGGTGGTGCTGCCAAGCTCCGCTTCCGTGAGCGGGCGCCCGCAGCTGCTGCACGGGCAGCCGATCTGGTGGCGGATATTGGCCAGCCCCTTGGTCGCGGATTGCAGCGACAGGGAGGTGACATTGAGCTGGTTGCGCTTGGCCTTCTCCATCAGAGCGGCGGCCATGACCTCGCGCTCCAGTTCGGCCAGCCGGGTGTTCTCGGCGCTCACGGCGCCGATCCGGGCGTCGAGGCCAGCGATCGCCGTCTTGAGCGTCTCGGCGTCGGGCAGGCTTTTCATCTCGATGTCGAGCGCCCGGATCTTCGCGACGATGGCGCCGGCCTGCGTCTTCATCTGCTCGATCTGGGCGTCGCGGTTCGTCAGCCAGCGGGCGCTCTCGGCCTGGGTGCTGGCGATCTGCCCCTCGATCCAGGTGAGGCTCGAGGCGAGCGTGGTGATGGCAAGATCGATCTCGCCGAGCACGGCCTGGGCGGCGCTGAAATCCTCGCGGGCCTTCTTGTAGGCGCCCTCGAGCGCGGTCACGCCGGCCGCCTCCTCGATCAGCAGCTTGAGCTGCTTGTCGGTCATCGCCGGCAGGTCGGGCATCTGCTCCTGCCCGGCATAGATCGAGCCGGCGAACACCTCGAGGGACGCGCCGATGATCTGGTTGGCGACCTCCTGGGTGAGTTTCTCAGTGCCCTTGGTGAGGTTCGTCTCCTTGAGGCCGTCGAACACCGACAGGGTGAAGGTGTTCTTGCCGGTCTTGTGCTTGCGGTGCCGGGTCGCGGTGTAGGTGAGGTGGCCGTCGACCAGCTTGGACATGACGCGCGTGCCCTTGCCGGCGATGTCGTTGATCACCTCGTCACCGGATGCGCCGCGCGCCGTCGTGCCGAACCAGCACCAGCACAGCGCGTCGGGAATGGACGACTTGCCGGCGCCATTCGAGAGGGTCGAGGTGTCGTCGTGGTTCACGCCCTGGATGAGCACCAGGCCGCGATCCGCCAGCTCCACCTTCGCAGAGGTGATGGCGAGGAAGTTCTCGATTTCGAGCTCGGGGAAATTCATGTCAGCGCGTCTCCTGCGCGAGGTATTGCAGCTCAAAGGTTTGCCAGTGGTATTGAGCATCTTGCCGCTCGTCGGCCTGGCTTTGGGTCTCGATCAAGCCCTGACGCTGCTCCCGGATCTTTAGTCGAAGCCAGGCGCGATAAGCCTCAACCACCTGCCCCTCGGTGATCATGTCTCACGCGCCTCCATTGATCGCAGCGGCGAGATCGCCGGTGCGGGCAGCATCATTGACCGAGGGCTTGCCGGCCGGCTTGGTCGTAGGCGCGCGGGTGCGCTCCCGGCCCGAGCTCTCGGCGTGCGTGCGCCGCGGCGCCGGCTCACCGCGACCAGGATCGGCGAAGTAGGGCTCGATCTTGAAGTTGTCGCAGTCCTTGTATTGCATCGCCGTGATATGCGGCAGCGCGGTGATCACGACCGGAACGTCGTCGGTATAGGTGCCGACCTTGTTGCCGCGGCCGTCATACTTGGTGACGATCGACTTGGTCGTGTAGCGAACGGTGTAGAGCATCGCGGCCTCTGATTTCGATTTGTCTTATATCATCAAAGACATACGTGGATATCGTCAGGCGTCTTCGTAGACAGCCTGGCTGGCCGCGAGCACCTCAGCCGCGCGCTCCTTCACCCGGGCCCGGTCGACATGCGCCGGGATCGAGGCGCTGGCGTCGACAAAGAGCTGGACGGAGGTCGCCAGCGAGACGCCGGCCGTGCGTGGGGCCCCGGCGCGCGCCGTTGCGATCGCCCGGGGGACCTCGATCGACGTGCCCAGCGCACCCCAGTCCTTGAACTGCTCGCGCAACTCCGTGATCTGCTGCTGGGTCATCTGCGGCCCGCGGAAGCGGACATAGTTGCCGTCGCATCCAAGCTGGATGTCCTCCTCGGACATGCCCGACACGTCGACGAACTTGGGCGCGTGGGTGTCCTGGAACGTCACGGCGCCGGCGCTGCCACCGACCAGCAGGAAGCCGGCCCGACTGCCAACGTCGCCCCAGTTATGGTGCGTCGTGGCGCCGACCGAGATCACGCCGTGCTGCATGACCTTGTGATTGTGGTAGTGGCCGGCGAAGACATGCCGGAAGCCGAAGTCGCCGAGGATCTTGTCGGTCAGGCCGGAGGCCGGCATGTTCGGCAGCACGCCCTCGATGCCGGCGTGAATGAACACGTCGGTCTCGGCCGGCTTCTGGCACTGCTTGGCGAGCGTCTCGAGATCCTTCAGCAGATCCTCGCGCCGGTTGCGCCACGGCACGAAGCCCAGGCGTTGCCCTTCGACCGCAATGACATCGACCCGGTTGAAGATCTTGAACTGCGCGCCCTCGATGGAGATCTGCGCCAGGTTCTGGATGGCGCTCGAGAGCTCCTGGGAATCCTCCGACTTGAGGTCGTGATTGCCGGGGATGGCATAGATGCTCACGCCGTCGTCGAGGATACCCTCGATCGTCTTGCGCAGCGGGTTGAGCACCTCGGGATCGATGGTGCCGCGCGTGTGCAGAATGTCGCCGGGGATCACCAGCGTGCGGCCGCCATTGGCAAGCACGACAGTTGCGGCGCGTTCCAGCTCATTGAGCGTGATGCGCAGGCGCGAGTTCACGCCATCGGGGTTGATGCGCGAGAACAGGGACCAGGCATGGCAGTGAATGTCGGAGACGACGCCGTAGATCATCATTCAATCCTTAGATCGGTGAAGCGAAACTCTCTCCCGGTAGGCAACGGGCGTCGCTCGCCAGTGAAGTAAGCAACCGAGCTTTCCAAAAGGAAAACTGGTATGTCATCGCGGTCAGCCGGGCGGGGGCCTAGTAAACGAAACGCCCAACTGCAGTTGTCGTATTCTATAAATACAACGTCGCTGATTTCGGTGATGGCAGAAAATCGGTTGAACTTGTCCTGAACGCCT
Organism: Ancylobacter rudongensis; assembly: GCF_900100155.1. Lineage (GTDB taxonomy): Bacteria > Pseudomonadota > Alphaproteobacteria > Rhizobiales > Xanthobacteraceae > Ancylobacter > Ancylobacter rudongensis. The sequence goes on along the minus strand of NZ_FMTP01000010.1, from coordinate 89,574 downwards.
CGATAAGCACGACGCGCCTCGCACGCGGACATTCCTGCCCGCATAAAGGCTTTGATGGCTAGTTCATCTTCTCGCCAGCGAGCCATAAAAGCGGCATGAGCTTCTTCATCAGACATGTTGTCTCTCTATGTATGCACTCACTTACGTTATAGCGCGTGCGCATTTGGATTGAGCGCGGGTTCAGCGAATGCGCGTCGGGCGCGCGAAATACCCGAAATGCTCGGTGGGCAGATAGCGCTGCAGCGAGCCGCCGCGGGCCTCGTAGTTCAGCACCTTGGCGATCCGCGTGTCCTGATAATGCGCCATGGTGGTGAGATAGAACTCGCGGGAGTCGGTCACATAGATGCCGACCCAATCGACACCCTCGCTGCGCAGCCGGAGCAGGGTGTCATCATCGATCGCCCAGGCCGCCTTGCCCATGGCGAGCGCATCCGAGAAGGTCTTTTCGCCATTGCGGAAGAGGTGCTTCTGACTGCGCCGGGCGAGATAGACCTCCCGCCCGTCCTTGAGCTTGTAGACCATGCCGATCACGATGCGGCCGCGCTTATACCGGCGCTGGACGTTCTTCATGTTCATGGCCGGGCAACTGTCCTTTCCACTCGTAGATGCCCTGCGCACCACGGATGGGCACCGGGTGCTCGAGCCTGATGGGATCGACCATCCGCCAGGCATAGCCGCCGAGGTTGAACCAGCCATATTGCTGCTCCTCGTCGGACACATCCTCGAGGAACTCGGCGGTGATGAGCTCGTAGGAGTCGAGCACGGCGGTGCCCAGCAGATAGCCGTGGGAGAGATCTTCGAGCCGCTCAGGCAGGCCCAGCTTGCTGTAATGGGCCTGAAACTCGGGATCGTTGAAATGAGCCCGCTGCTCGGGCCGGAGCGTCTTGGTCGAGGCGATGCCCATCCGCAGGCCGATGCAGGAGCGGGGAGGGGCCCACGAGCGCGTCTCAAAGACCTTGTATCTGCGGACCAGCAGCTCGGCGAAGGGCTGCCAGATGGAGATGACTTTCATGAATACCCCGTTCTGCGTCGTCAAATTCATTTATAGCAGAACGGGGTAGGGGAGTGCGTGGGATCAGAAGTGCTTGAGCACTTCCTGATATACGGCCCAGGGGCTGATGTATTTGTTGGCATCGGCGAATTGTGATGACGAAGTCATCATAATCACCCGCCGGCGCTCGCCGTCTTCCGCCACCACAGACACGCCAGTCGTGGCCCCATTAATCTCCTCCCGCAAGATCGCCAGAATTCGGATGGAGCCCAGGATATAATGCAATCTTGCCGCGACTACCGAAATCTCATCCGGCCCGGACGGGTGAACTTGAACGATAACAGGCGGTGTGAGCTTGCTGGACAGTTCTCTGGTGCTCACCAAATGTCCGTAAACGCCATGAACCGCATCAAGAGCAGCCTTCTCCGTGGGCGCGGCAACGTGGACCACCAACGACTCCGTGTTCGCCGTGCCGGCGAATAAAGTGCTGTGGCCGAAGTATGTGCCCGCGTCGAACTGAGCCGAAAAGTCTTTCAAAGTGCCGTTCCTTATCGTTGTGCTCCCGGCCGTGAAGCCGGGAGCTTTCCTCACCGCGCTACCGATACACCCTTGCTCGCCATACCCTCAAGAAGGGACATCAGCTCGTCCCGGCGCTCCTTCGGCACGATTACAGTGACGGTGAAGGTCGTATGTTTCTTGAGCCACTTCTTGACGAAGGTGGTCGCTTTTACGCCCCGCGTCGACATCTTCTGGTCGGCGAAGAAATACCCCGCGAGGATTTCCACAATGGCATCATCATTCAGCGCTTGGTCATCGATGTCGTCGGTTTTCTGACCATCGACCTTGAACGAGGTGTCATCCCAATAGGCGTCGGGATGGCCCCAGTCCGAGGCGATGAACGCCTTGTATTCTGCGCCGGTGAGCTTCACGCCCATTACGCTGCCTCCAGCTCGCCGTCGAGCTCCGTCTCCGAGATCACCGGCGCCTCATAGGCGGCCGGCAGCAGCTTGGTGAGCTTGGCGAAGCCGGCCGGGCCTTCCGCCTCGATGAGACGCGGCAGCTGGCTGCGCGCGACCTCCTTGCCCTCCCAGAGCACATAGCCCTGGCGAACCGGCTTGCCGTCCGGCCTGGCGGTCGGCAGCAGCTTCTGCTCATTGAGGAACTCGACCAGACTCGCCTCGGCGTCGAAGCGGCCGGTGCCGTCGGGCATGAACATGAACCGCCACTTGGCCTTCGCAAAAGGCCGGGCGACCTTGTTCTTCACGAAGGCCCCGGTCACTTCCATACCCACGACCTCCTTGCTCTCCTTGCCGGCCTTGATCTGAGCGGCTGAGAGCCAGAGGCGCTGCGAGAAATAGAACTCGGGAGAGTCGCCGCCAGTGGTCTTGCGCGGGTCCCCGAACATGACGCCGATCTTTTTGCGCATCTGGTTCAGGAAGATGACGCACACGCCATACTGCTCGGCGATCTGGGCGATCGCCGGGAAGTGCGCCGAGGTCGCCCGAGCCAGCGCCGTGTTGTCGTTCATGTTCCGCTTCTCGGGCGGACGCAGATTGCCCTTGTCATCGTAGAGGACCGACTGCGGAACCATCGCCGCGAGGCTATCGAAAACCCAGCAGATCGGCGCGTCCGGCTTGATCAGCTTCTTGTCGCGGATGGTCCTCACGGCGAGGTGGAAAATGCCGACGGACTGTTCGAACGTTTCGGGTTTCTTGTAGATGAAGTGACCGGGCTTGATGTTGAGGCCGAGCCTGGGCGCGAGCGCCATCGAGAACGAACGCTCGTGATCCATAAAGCCTGCGACACCGCCGGCAGCCTGGGCCGCTCCCATGGCCGCCGTCGCGATAGCGGTCTTGCCGGAGGAGGGCGGGCCGGCAATCTCGATCAGACGACCAACGGGGAAGCCGCCATCCCAACGGGCGACAGAGGCGTTGTTCAGCGGCGGGAAGCCGGTATCAAGGAACTGCTTGACGGTCGCCTCTTCATCGTTCTCACCGATGATACCGGCAAGGGCCTTGGCGAGTTCTTCGGGACTGCTCATTCTCTGTCCTTTACTGGGTCGGTTGTGAGTGATTGCTCACTCATATCGGCGAAGATGCTCAGGCGGCTGCCGGAGCCGCTTCAGTGCCCCGCAGGCGCGGGAACACCGAGATCCATTCGTCGAAGTTCTTGGTGATCGACTGGAACAGCAGCGTCTCACACAGCAGGCGCAGCTTGGCCGCGTCGGGCGTTCCCTTGTCGATGTGCAGATTGACGGGCGCGGGACGCGCGGGAGAGCGCAGATCCACGAGATTGATGTTGCCGGCGAAGGCGATGGCCTTGTTCTCGTCCTCGACCAGCGCCCGGTATTTCTTGGGCAGCTTCTTGATGTCGATGGTCTTCTCGAGCAGGCACTGGCTGGTGAAATCGGCGACGCTGCCATAGGTGTTGAGGAAGTCGATCGCACCCTTCTCGCCGATACCGCCGACGCCAGGCACGCTGTCGCCCTGGTCACCGGCGAGCGCCTTCATCTCCACGAACTGGCGCGTGGTCTTCACGCCGGTGAAGTCCTCGAAGTTCTTGGCCGTGACCATCCGGTCGTTGATCGGGTCCTTCCAGATCACCTTGGGGCCGACCAGCTGCAGCCAGTCCTTGTCGCCGGTGACGAGGACCACCAGAGCGCCCTGCGCCGCGTAGCGGTCGGCCATGATCGCGCCGAGGTCATCGGCTTCCATGTTGAGCGCGCTGACCTGGGGAACGCCCATCAAGCGGAGCGCCTTCTGGATGGCCGGCACCTGCTTCTTGTATTCCGCCTTGGCCGCGGCCAGCTTGAGCTCATTGGGCGTGACGGCGCGATCGCGGATCTCCTTGTAGGAGCGCAGCAGCATCTTGCGCCATGACGCGCCGTCCCAGACGACGACGGGCTGCAGATTGGCGTAGGTCGCGCACATCGAGCGGACGCATTTCAGGAAGCCAAAGATGGCCTGCACCTGGGCGTTGCCGATCGTGAGCTTGGCGCCGTTGTTGTAGTAGTGGCCGAGGCTGTTGCCATCGATGATGAGGTAGCCTTTCGGGGCCATCGAAATTCCCTTTCTGAAGGAAGAAGGGCGGTGCCGGGGACTGCACCGCCCTCTGTGTGATCCGGCCGCGACGCCGGGATCACGCTACGCGAAGGCCCGGAGCTAACCCTCGCGCAGCAATCAGCCGACGAGGTTGTCGAGCTCGCTCAGGATGCTGTCGACCTCCGCTTCCGGCAGCACAGTGGCCGCGGGAGCAGCCGCAGGGGCCGGCGCAGCGGCCTTGGAGGCAGCCGCCGCTTCCGCCGCCTCGATCTCGGCCAGCTCTTCCTGCTGACGCTTGAGGATCGCGGCGCGGCGCGCAGCAAGGTCGATGGCCGCCTGGTCCACGACGGGCGCCGCAGCGGCCGCCGGGGTAACAGGCGCGGTCACCGCCGGCGCCACGGTCGTCACCGGATCGGCCTCGGCGACGGAGGCCGACGCAGAGGTCAGCGCGGCCGTCGGCGTGCGGGCGGCGAGAGCGCCGGCCGGAGCCGCACCAAGACGCGGCAGGGCCACGCCGGCGATCTGGGCGATCGCGTTCAGGGCCTTCTGCTCTTCACCGCGGAAGTAGTTCTTCTGGATGAAGTCCATCAGGTCGGTCGCCTTCTGCAGGCTCGCGAGCGGAACCGGCTTGTGCGAGGCGCCCGGCGCGAGCGGCGCGATGGCGACGTCGTAGTTGGTGTTGAGGCCCTTGCCGGTGCGGGTGATGACGATGTCCTGGCCGCTCGCCGGATCGGTGATGTCCTGGCCGGCTTCGGCATACATCGTGTAGAGCTCGAGCACCTTGGAGAAGGTGGTCGTGGTCAGCTCGAGCACGTCGGGGTCATCACCCGGGGTCGAGCGATCGACCACGTTGAGCAGGATCGACTTGCGGGCCTTCCACTCCTCGTAGAGCTTCTTGGAATCCTCGTCGACGGCGCTGTGGATCGCCATCTCGATCGCGGTGTTGAGCGGGGAGGGCTGCTGGTAGACGGTGTCGCAGTCACCGACGACGGCGATCGGCTTGCCGTTCGGATCACTCTTGATCCAGTGGACGCCGAGATCGGCCCACCACTTGCCGGTCACGGGATCGACCCACGGCGCCTGCTGATGCGTGGGCGCGACGATGCGGTAGGTATTGCGGCCTTCCTTGGGCTTGATGGCCTTGCCGGAGTTGCCGGCATACTTGGACTTGGCCTGGGAGACCATCTGGAGAAGCTGGGGATTGAGACCCATGTGGCTGTCTTTCCTGGTGCTTGGTGCTTGGTGCTTGATGCTTCGTGCCGCTGATACAGAAAACTGTAGTTAGCTATTTATGTATAGCACGATTTGCGCGGGATTGCGCGATTTGCGCTCAGTCGCCGGTGACCAGCGAGCCGTATTTCTTGCTGAGGCGCTCCGCGCGGGCCGCCTCGAAGCGGCAGGCGTCGGCCTCGTCGCGCAGACGATTGGCCTCGACGGCCTTCTCATCCGCCGTGGCGCGGCTCTTCTCGGCGAAGGCGTTCAGCTTGGCGACGATCTTGGCCATCGGCGCGAGAATGGTGTCGACGTTGGCCGGGCGCTTGAAGGGGTTGGGCATGTCAGAGCCTTTCGGGGTGAAATATGTATGCAGTCACTTACATTATAGCGCAGCGAAACAGAGATTTCGTCAGGCTGCGTTTCTCTGGGCCATCTGCTGCAGCACCGCCTCGCGCTGCTGGGCCTGGACATCCTCGCGCACGTTGCGCTCGGCGATCTTGAGCTCGCCCTTCATCTCCTCGCGGGAGATCAGGCCCTGCTGCACCAGCATGTCACGCCGGTGCCGGAAGCCCTCGACCGCGATCTTGCCGATGGACTCGATGCGCTTGGCCTCGTTGAGGGCTTTCTTCATGGAGATGACGCGCGAGTGGCGCGAGACAATCTTCTCCAGAAGCGTCTCGGTGAACTTCTCGCCGGAGCTGGCCAGCCGGTCGCGCTCGGCCTTGTAGACCGCCGCCTCGGTGTTCTCGAGCAGCATCTTCACCACATCCACCTGGTGCGATGCCTGGGCGGCGAGAACGCCGTAATGGGAGAACAGCGCGGACTGCTCCATCATCGCCGTGGTGAGGTCATTGGTGCTGAACGCCAGATCGCGCTTCATCTGCGCGGCGTCGATGTAGTCACGGACCTGGTAGACGGTCGGCTGTGCGGCCGCGTCGCCGGTTGTCGGGGTTTCGCTCATGCGTGAATTCCTGTTGCTCGCTTGAATTATAGCGTCGCGTGCGCTGGGTAGCTTAAGAAAGAAGATCCGCGACCGCGGCGAACACGTCGTTCATGTTCGACTGCTTGTCCTCGTCGTAATAGATCTCCCCGGGTGAGAACCCGATGACGAGATTGGCCTCGAACTCCTTGGAGTAGACCACCTTGCCGGCCGCGTCGGACGCCTTGCCCTTGAAGTCGGGCAGGAACAGCCGGACAGCCTGGGAGCCGCAGAGCACGATGACGGGCGGCTTGAGGATCTCGATCTCGCGCTGGAGATAGGGGGAATAGGCGCTCGCCTCCTCCTGGCTGATCTGCTTGCCGCGCTTGGGTCGCTTGATGACCGAGGTCCAGTAGGCGTCCGCCCGGTCGAGGCCCACGACAGCCAGCGCGTCGATGATCGGCGCCGAGGAGCGCGTGAATCCCATCATGCCGACGCCCTCTTCCTCGCCATTGGGCGCGTCCATCACGAGCATGAAGCGCGCCGTGCGTCCGAAGGAGGGCTTCACCGGCATGCCGTCCACGACCTCGGCGCCCGGGCCGAACTGCGCCCGATACTCGTCCACCAGCTCCCCGATCGCCGCCTTTGTCACCTTGTCGGTGTGCATGTCGCGCTGGACGGGCACATTGGCGGTGATCAGGCCGGGCAGAAGCTCAATCTGATCCCGGATGCGCGAGGGATCGTCGGCTGCAGGCTGCGAGGGCTCGATGCGCGCGAAGGCACCCACCTGATCGAGCTTGGCCTGATGGGAGACATTGCAGCGGCGCTTCTCGACGCGGGCGAGGAAATCCTCCTTGCTCACGAACGGGCCGGCGGCACGCGCCTCGAGAATGGCGTTCGTCGTCTTCTCCGACAGACCCTTGATGCGCTGGAAGGGCATGGCGAGGCTGGTGTCGGTGATGATCTCAAAGCGGTTGGTGGAGATGTTGATGTCGGGTGTGGTCACCTTGACGCCACCCTGGGCCGCGTCGCGCAGCAGGGCAGGGAGCTTGTCCTCATCCATGAGCGTGAGGCCGGCGGCATAGAACTCCACGCTATGGAAGGTCTTGAGCCACATCGACTGGTAGGAGATCAGCGTGTATTCGACCGAATGGCTCTTGTTGAAGCCGTAGCCCGCGAAGCCTTCGATCTTGTCGAACAGCCGCCCGGCCCAGTCCTCGGCGCACCCGATCGTCGCCACGCACCCATCGACGAACTTCTGCCGCTCCTTGCGCATCTCCTCGGGCAGCTTCTTGCCCATGATTTTGCGCAGCTTGTCGGCGTCGGCGCCGCTGTAGCCGGCGATCACCTGGGAGATCTTCATGACCTGCTCCTGGTAGACGATCACGCCGAACGTCTCGCGCAGGACCGGCTCCATCAGCGAATGGTCGTAGTCGATATGCTCGAGCCCCTGCTTGCGCTTGTAGAAGCTGTCCATCATGCCCGACTCCATCGGGCCGGGCCGGTAGAGAGCGGTCGCGGCCGTGATGTCGTCGAAGGTGATGCAGCCATCCGAGCCGAGCTCCTTCAGCAGCCGGCGCATGCCGCCGGACTCGAACTGGAAGATGCCGGTCGTGTTGCCCTTGGCGAAGTTCGCCAGCACGTCGGGGTGATCGAGCGGAATGCGGTGCAGATCGACGGTCTTGCCGGTGCGCTCCTTGATGTAGGCGAGCGCCTGGCTCACCAGGTCCAGCGTGCGCAGGCCCAGAATGTCCATCTTGATCAGGCCCTGATCCTCAACGATGCGCTTGTCCCAGCACACGACGCTCTCTTCCTTGCGCCGCTCCACGACCGCGCGCTCGACCAGATCCACACCACCGACGACGATGCCGGCCGCGTGCTGAGAGAAGTTGCGGATCGTGCCCTCGAGCCGCTCCATGATCGGCCAGAGCGGCGCATACTGGTTGGCGAAGCTGTCGATCTCGCCGACCTGCTCGCGGCACTTGGGCAGGGGCACATTAGCGCCGTGCAGCTTGGGCACGAATTTCGAGACGGAATAGTCCTTCTCGGGGATGCCGGTGACGCGGCTCACATCGCGGATCGCCGAGGCAGCCGCCAGCGTGCCGAAGTTGGAAACACCGGCGACGCGGTCGCGGCCATACTTGGCGACGAGATACTCGACCACCTCGTGCCGGCGCTCGGACATGAAGTCGAGGTCGGCGTCGGGCAGGTCGATACGGTCGGGGTTGATGAAGCGCTCGAACAGCAGCCCAAAACGCAGCGGATCGCACTCGGTAATGCCCATGAGATAGGCGACGAGGGAGCCGCCGACGGAGCCGCGGCCCGGGCCGACGAGAATGCCGGAGCGCTTGGCGAACTGCACCACGTCCTGCACGAGCAGGAAGTAGCCGGAGAAATTGAGCCGCTTGAGGGTTTCGAGCTCGTAGACAAGCCGCGGGTGATAGATCTCCGTCAGCTCCTTCGCGCTCGGCTGATGGCCGAAGACCGGCGCGGCGAAGCGCTCCTTGAAGCCCTTCTTGCACTCCTCGACCACGACCGCGAACTCGTCGGCCGCCATCTTCGGCAGCGACGGCTCCGCCTTGGTCCATTCGTAGCTGATGCTGGCGACCAGGCGATCGGTGTTGCGCAGACCGCGACTGATCGCGGGGCCGACAGCCGGGACGCCGCGCCGCAGCAGATGCTTTGCCGCCTTCATCGCCTCAGCGCCGAGCGCCGCCTCGCCAACCACATGAAAGTCGCGGTTGAAGGTCGAGCGGTGCCAGGGGTCGGTGACCTTGTTGTTGGCGGTGATTGCGCTCATGATCTCCTGCGCGTCCGCCTCGCCCTGGCCGTAGAAGGCCGGACGAATGACGATCGGCTCGATCTGGTGCGTGCCGAAGGCTTCGAGCGCCAGCTGGTTCAGCCGGCCGAAATAGGGCGTGTCGACCGGGATCAGCGGCGCGTAGACATCGGCGCAGACCGCCTTGAGGTCCTCGATGATCACGCCGGCGTCGGGATGGGTGAGAACGCTGTGCGCGTCGCCCAGCACGATAGCGAGATCGTCAGGCGTGAGCCGGTCGCGCAGCTCCTTACGCAGGTCGTCAAAGCCGAGCTTCGGCTCGTAGTAGAAGCGGTCCTCGGAATTGGCGAGGGTGAGCAGCCGGAAGATGCCCTTCATGCCCGCCTCGGTGCGCGCATAGACCGTCAGGAAATAGGACGGCGGCATGTCCTTCTTCTTCTCGCCGGTGCCCGGGCGCCAGGCGGGATCATCCATCAGGCGCAGCCGCGTGCCGATGATCGGCTTGAGGCCGGCCGCCTTGGTGCGCTTGGTGAAGTCCACCATGCCCGTGACACTCATCGTGTCTGTCATGGCGACGGCCTTCTGGCCCGCTTCGACCGCGAGCTCGACCAGGCGCTCAGTGCCCAGGATGGACTCGCCCACCGAGAAGTCGGTGCGCGCGGCAAGGATCGAGTGCATGGGTGCTCCTATGAGCGGCAGGAGAGAATGATCGGCAGAATGTCCGGCAGGACGCCGCCCTGGCAGACCAAATCCGACTTCTCGACCGGCCGCACTGACCACGAGGAGATCTGGACGTCGCTGCCGGGCGGCTCGAGCGCGTCGCGCAGAACCTTCTCGATATTGATGACCAGCCCTTCGGTGACCGGGCCTCTCACTGCCGCGTCGGCGACATCGGCATAGCCATAGCCGGCACGGGTCTCGCCCGGGCGCACCACGGTAAACTCGAAGCGAATACCCATCAGCCGATCCTCCGCAGTGCGATCGCGCCGTCGATATTGTCGACCGCGCCGATATGAGTGAGAGCCTGGATTGCCATGCGCGCATGGGCTTCGGCCGTGTCCTGCTGCCAGTTGAGGCGCGAGGCGAAGGCCGTCGCCAACAGCCCGCGGTCGATCGGCTTGGCGTAATTGAGCAGCAGGTGGCAGACGATGCGCATGAAGGGCAGCGTGGTCGCGAACGGATTGACGCCCTGGCCCAGCTGCTCGGCCACCCGGGAATTGGTGTTGTCGAAGCGATCGATCAGCGCCTGGACCTTCTTGGGCACGGTCATCTCCGCGGGATGCGCGGGCGGGTTCGCTGCGCGCTGGATCCGGCGCTTCTGCGTCTCGGTGAGCTCGATGCCAAAGCGCGCGCGCAACGCCGCCTGGGCCTGCAGGTGCAGCGGCTTGCAGCGCCCGGCGAAGACGCAGGCCGTGCAGATGCTGTCCGTCTCGCGATAGGCGAGGGCGGAACCGAAGCACCCGGGCGCGAACTCGGGAACGTTCGTGTCGATGGTCTCAGGCGAGCTTTCGGGTGACATGATTGATCTCTTCCAGAATGGCCCGGCGCTCGGCGTGGTCGGCCGCCATGAGCTCGAACACCATGCGACTGGTCACGCGCAGGGACTGTTTGAAGGGCAGGCCGCGCGACCTGGCGTAATCGCCCTTCTGCTCGAGGTGCTTCACCTCATTGACGAGCTCGGCCGGCTCCTCGTGCAGCAGCGTCACGAACAGGCGGGCGCGCGCGGAGAGCCGATCGATGACCTTGCCGAACAGGTCGGTCTCGGCCAGCTCATCCTCCGCCGACTTGTCGCCGGCGCTGACAGCGTCGCCGAGCGTCGCATTGTCGTCCTCGTCGCCATAGGAGTAATCGATCGACAGAGCGACCACCTCGGCATGGCGCCGACTGACATGCTTCTCGACATAGCGGTTGATGTAGAGCTGCATGCCCTTGTGCAGGAACGTCTTGAACGACGCACCCTGGGTCGGGTCATAGGCGTCGCACGCCTTGCACCAGATGCACCACAGCTCCTGCTCGACGTCCTCGACCGCGTGGGACGCAGCGCCGGCCGCCTTGAGCCGGCGATGCACACGAGCCGCGAACGCCTTGATCTGCTTCGCGCTGTCGGCGGGATTGAACCGGCGCTGCATCAGCCGAAGATCCGCTGCGCGAATTCCATCACCGCCTTCTTGTCGACACGGGACAGACGATTGGCGAAAGCGAGCTCGAGCCCGATCTGCCACTTGGCGCCATAGGCGATGCCCAGCTGCGCGGCGCGGATCAGCTCACGCGGCGAGACCGTCATGGAGATCTTGCCGTCGCGGAACAGCTTGCGCACGTCATTGGCGAACTTGACGATCTTCGAGGCGGTCGCCCGGTCGATCTTGGTGCGGCTGATGAGGATGCTCTCCTCGACCTTCGCTTCGTTGTAGGTGACCTCCTCGGTGATGCCGAAGCGCGAGAAGTTGGCGGCGTTCATGACGAGCGTGCCCTGGTAGAGGCCGGTTTCGTCGCCGATGCCGTTGGTGTTGCCGGTGCCGACGAAGCGGAAGTTCGGATGCGGCTCGATGCGCCGGAACATCGGGGGCGCGTCCTTGATGAGCAGCGCCTTGCCCTCGAGCACCGGCTGATAGAGCGCGGTCACGGCCGGCATGGCGAAGTCGTATTCGTCGGCGCAGTAGACCCAGCCATTGATCATCGCCATCGGCAGCGGGCCGAGCTGGAAGTGCGTGGCGCCGTCCTTGACGGTCCACTGCCCGAGCACCTCGGACTCCTGCATGTTGATCGTGTGCTGGACGCGGATGAACGGCCGGCCGGTGCGCGCCGACGCCTGCTCGAGCACCGTCGTCTTGCCGGTGCCGTGAAAGCCCCAGAGATAGGTCGGAATGTTCAGCTCGAAGCCGATGATGACCTTCTTGAGCAGGTCGATGTTGAACACAAAGTCCGCATCGAGATCCGGCAGATAGTCGAGCGACGCGCGGTCATGCCCCGTGAACGTCGTGATCGGGATTGGCCGGCCTTCGCCATTCATGGCCGCTGACGCATTGCCGAGGCCGAACGCCTCGTTGAGCATCACCGTCTTGGGCGTGAGCGCGGTCGCCGCGGTCACCAGGCCGGCAATCGCCGCGGGAGATGCCGGCTGACGGGGAACCTGCTCGCTCGCCTGCTGCTTGGCGCGCTCCTGAGCCCGCTCCTGGAGAAGCCGCTCGGCCACCGGCGAGAGCAGCGGCTCGCCCGGGAATTCCTGCTTGTAGCGCTCGATCGTCCACTCGGCGGCATAGTGATCGCCGATATGCCGCTGGATCGAATGCACGCGGGCGTTGTCGATGTGGCAGGTGATCTTGCCGTCATTGACGGCGGCAGGGACGACGGCCGCGCTCGGCGCGGCGTCGAGGGTCGCTGCTTCACTCATGGCTGGCTCTCCAGATTGTCGCGCATGTCGCGTGCGCGTTGTCATGTATCTACATACTTACTTTTAGCTTGGGTCACAAGCGACCAAATGCGAATCCCGCCAGATTCTTTCGTGACGGCTAAGGTGCTGTCACTGAAGGATTTTCTTGAGAGCGCCCATCACTTCATTGGGCAGCTCTGACACATTGTTGAGGACCACGCTCTTGGGGTAGTAGCGCTCCACAGCGCGGTCCATGATGCCGATGCCGATGGTCTCGATCCCGATCTTTGTGAGGTTCTGGACCACGTATTTCAGGTGCGGGCCGGCGTGGTTGGAGCCAGCCGGCTGACCGTCGGAGAGCACGAGCATAACCTTGCGCTTTTCGCGCCGCTTGATGAGCCGCATGGCCGCATACTCGAGGCTCTCGCCATCGATATTGCCCTGCAGGCCGTTCTGCGCATTCATGGAGTAGGCGATGCGCTTCTTGACCAGGGGCGTCACCCGCTCGTCGAACTCCTTGTAGACGGGCATGACGATCGGCAGCATCCGGTCCCACCGGACGCCAGACTTGCGAGCGTCCTCCTGCATGGCCTCCTGCAGGGAACTGGGGATGCCGTAATAGTCGCCGGTCGTGAACCCGATCACCTCATGAGCGATGCTGACGCGCTCCAGTGTCGTCGAGAGAGCGTAACCCGCCATCATCGCAAGGCGCATCTTCTGGCCCTTCATCGAGCCGGAATTGTCGATCAGGAGCATCACGGCGGTGTCCTTCGACTTGTGCTCCTCGCGCTGCGAGAACACACGGCCGTCGCCCTGCGGCACCCGGTAGAGCGAAGGCGCATGCAGTTTGCCCGCGCGATGACCGGGCGTGCGGATGATGTAGGACTGAGCCGCCATCAGGCGCTCAATGTCCTTCTGCATCCGGCTGGTCATGGAGCGAACCTCGTCCTCCATATCCGGAATCCACCTATCGTTGATCTTCTCCGGCGGAACCAGCGGCGCGATCTTGTCGAGCTCGCGGGTGAAGACGGTGTAGTGGTCGCGATCGAGCGCCTCGACCGCTTCTTCGGAGATCAAGACGGCGATCTGGGCCGAGAGATCCTGTCCCTCGAAGGCGTCGTCCTTGAACTCGAACATGGACTTGCCGGCGGCATTGCCGACACCGCCTCCGCCGCCCTTCTTGTCGTCACTCTCATCCGCCGTCTCAATCTCACCTACGCCGCCGCCATCAGCGCCGGCGGTGATGACCTGCGGCGTGGAGCCGGCAGAGCTGTCGTCGGACTGCTCGCCGTCTTCGTTCTCACCTGCGCCACCGGCGCCACCTTCACCGCCCTCATCGTCACCAGAGGCACCGGAGCCGTCGGCCTGGTCCTCGCCATCTTCATCGCCCTCGGCGCCACCGACCGCGCCATCCTCAGCGTCATCGTCGGCGTCGTCGCCGGCAGAGCTCTTACCGCTCTCGCCCGCGTCATCCTTTTCCTGGCTCTCGCCATCCTTGCCGCTGTCGCCGTCGCGGCCGTCATCGTCCTGATCACCAGCGTCGTCCTTGGACTCCTCATCCTCATCTTCGCCCTCGGGTGCGGCGGATTGCGGAGCCTCTTCCTCAGCATCTTCGGAGTCGTCATCATCCTCAGTGCCGGCCGCCTCGGCCTCTTCGTCTTCGCTGCCCTCGGCGTCTTCCGGCTTGTCTTCGTCCTCACCATTCTCAGCGTCGGGCGCAGCTTCACCCTCGCCATCGTCACCAGCCTCTTCGTGCTTGCGCTCCTTGTCGCCCTCGCCGGGACCGGCGGTGTCGTCCGGCTTATCCTCCCCATCACCCTTCTCAGGAGAGGGCGCCGGAGCCGGCGGTGCGGGCGGAGCCGGCGGATACAGGATCTCGTGGACCTCGCGCGCGATCTCCAGCGTTTCCTTGGTGCTGCTGCAGGTCTTGAGCGCCGCGAGCGTCGACGGCTTGAGGCTGTTCACCAGATTGTCGACAAGCGGGTTCTTCCAGTGGCCGCCGCGGTCCATGTAGTCTTCCATCTCGACGTGGCCGGCAAGCGCGCGCATCGCCGGCACCAGGAGATAGATGAAAGCTTCCTGCTCGTTCTTGGCCGTCTTGAGCGCCTCGGAGGTGATGCGCTCGAGGAAGAACTTGCGGGTATCGCTAATGTTGCGCTCGGAGCCCGGGAAGATCTTGACGATCTCCCGCTCAATCATCGTGTCCTCGACGATGTTGTGGGTGTTCTGGAAGGCGCGAACCTTCGGATCTTTCGCCTCCTGCGGCGTCGGGCCGCCTCCGTAATAGTTCCAGTCGGTGATGAGAACGTGGGCGACCTCGTGATCGATGAAGCCCTGGATGGCGCGGATGAACTCGGGCGAGGCGCCATCGCCGACGCTCGGGATATTGACCGACACAGGCTGGCGCGTGCGCAGATCCGTGAGCACGAATGCCTGGCTGCCGCGCTGGGTGACCTTGAGACCACGATTGGTCAGAAGCGGCACGAGCTTCTGAATAACCTCGCGAAGCTCGATGATCTCACGGTTCATTGTCGCGCTCTCTCTTGTTATTGCTCAGTATTCAATCAATACGCGAGAGCATATTGGACTGCAAAAGGCTAGATGTCTCCCGGTGATCGAAAGCATCGTGTCCTGCGAGAGGCTTGACGACGAGGGACCGACCAAAGGAAGGAATGACGATGGTCACAAAACCCCATTCCCGATGATAACCACTGATCACATCAACACCTTCGAGCTCGACCCGATCCTGGCGAACGAGCGTCGACGCCAACTCGTATGCCTCAGCAGGATCCATCATTGCTTCGGTAGGAATCGCTTCCGTCACTGCCATTTCGATTTCTCACTGACCCTGAAATAAGTGATTAGTCACTTATGTTGGAATGGAAATAAAAAGCCCGTGCAGACGGGCTTTCAGCCTTATTGGCGAAGCAACAACGAGCGACGCAGAAGTTGTCAGGCGCTCTGGGCGGTTGTGTCTTCATCGGCGGAGGCAACACCGAACGCTTCGCGCAGCAGCGCCTTTGAGCCCTCGTTCAGCTTGGGGTCGCGATCGCCCGAAACCTCTCGGATGAAGTTCAGGATCTCGCGCTCGTTATCTGTGGTCTGGCCGGTGTAGACCTGGTCGAGGAACTCGATCGTCTCCCCGGTATAATACTGCCCAAAAGCCAGGCGAAGCAGATAGGCGGGATCGACGTCGAGAGCCTTGGCGAGCAGGGGCACGCGATCGATCGCCAATTTGCTGGTGCCCAGCTTCAGCTGGGAGATCATGTTCTGGCTGGGATAGCCCGCCTCGGCCGCGATGTCCTTCTGGCTCTTCCGCGGCTTGAGCTCGTCAACCCGCTGGATTACGAAATCGCGCAAGCTAAGGCGCTTGGCCGCCAAGGTGTCGGACTTCCCGGAACGCTTCATTTTCTTAATTCCTCGTTGTTCTCGTTGCTCGAGCGTCTCATTAATTCAGATATAGCGAGCGCGTCGTGGGGTCGAGAAAGGCAGGCAGGAATGCCCTTACGCCTAATGAGAGATCGAAAGTAAGTCAATGCACACATACTTTTTTCTCCAGAAGGCGCCATTGGAAAGGTGATTGTCCACGGGGCGTCAATGGGCTATGGTTAACAAATTCATTAGTTAAATCAAAGGCTTACTTTCCATAATCTTCCTTCTGCGAATCCTGGATATAGCCGGCGCCCGGCGCGTCCTGCGAGGCGTTCCTAGAAACGCCCTTCCCGAATCGCCACGAATCGGACATCACTAGCGACACCAAGCGTCCACTGGTGGTGAATACTGTGCAGACAGCCCTCGCTCGTAAACGATCCGCCGCCTACCGCCAAGCGCGGGAAGCTGAGGGTCGCAAGCAGCTTTCGATCTGGGTTGAGAACACCCTAACCGAGCGGCTGGATGAGGCCGTCCGTGCCGGGCAGTTCAAGAACCGCTCCGAGGCGATATCTGCCGCCGTGAGCCGCTTCGTGGAGGAAATGAGGTAGGGCACAAAGCGAAAAGGCCCCCAGATTGCCGTCTGGGAGCCTTTTGAATTCTCGGTGATTCGGGAACCACCGTTCTCGCAGGTTCGATTTATCCCGAATCACCGCTGGTTTGTCAACTCTCGCACTGGCGAGGGAGGGCGGAGCTTTGTCCCGCAGATCGGGATGAATCGGATGAGAACGCAGTCCACGGGCTGGCGGTCATTGCCGCCTGTCGGCCCGACGCCGGCCGAGATCAAGAAGGCCGAGAAGCTGGAGCTTTTCGAGGCGGCGCGCCTGTGCGCGCGTGTGATGCAGCCGACGGCTGCGGCGCGCTTCGTGCTCGAAACCCTGTGCACCTTCTACGCCGGCCGGCCCATCGAGGGCCGGATGCTGGTGTGGCCATCCAACGAGCTGCTGTGCGAGCGCACAGGGCTCGGGGAGCGCACGGTGCGCCTGGCCGCGCGCCAGCTGATCACCATGGGCATTCTGCGCGCCAAGGACTCGCCCAACGGCAAGCGCTTCGCCCAGCGCAACGCCAAGGGCCAGATCGTCACCGCCTATGGCTTCGACCTCTCCCCTCTCATCGAGCGCCAGGAGGAGTGGCAGCAGCAGCTCACCGCACTGCAGGAGCACGAGCGCGAGAATGAGCGCGGCTTCGACCAGATCACCATCGACCGGCGCGCCACGCTCGAGGTGCTCAACACGCTGGCCGAGTGGTTTCCACGACTGAACATCGGCCCGCTGAGGGAGCGGTATGAGCGTCTGGCGAAGGAAACGCCGCGGCGCAGCCCCTCTCGCTCGCCGGAGCCCTTCCTTGGCGCCTGGAAGGCGCTGCGCGGCGAAGCCGAGGCTCAATACAATACCGCCTATGGCGGCAATGAATGCCGGCAGAAAGACAATAACAACGAATCCCTTGACCAGTCTTGTAACAAGGAGCCTTCGAAGTGTGAGGGGCAGCCGCCTCGCGCCTCCCAGACCACGCTCAGTGACCTGCTCAAAGCGTGCCCGGACGCCCTCGCCTATTTGGAGCCCATCCACAACGAGCGGGATCTCGTGAACGAGGCGGCGCGGCACCGCGGCGGGTTCGGCGTGCATGCCGACGCCTGGGGCGAGGGCATCGCGGCGATCGGTCCCGTGCTGGCGGCCGGCGTGCTGCTATGGGTGGTGCAAATGCAGAACCGGCCGGCGCCAGGGGCGCGGCCGATCCAGAATCCGGGTGGCTATTTCCGCTCGATGTGCCGGCTGATCAAGGAGGGCCGCGTGAACTTCGAGGCTGAAATTCACAAGCTCATTCTGCGAAATCGACGGCCGCGGGAGTGAGTTCAGCGGTGCGCAGGCGGCTGGTTATTCACCACGTCGAGGAAGCGCTCGATGGGCGTTTGCTTGACCGCGCCGTCACCGATTCGCCGATAATGAACATGGCCGTTCTCAACCCAGACGATCTCAACCTCGATCTCATAGGTGACGCGACTGATCGTGTTGGTGGCCTGGCGGATTGCCAGCTTGAGACCCGGCTGGAGATCGCCCGTCTGCATCATTTCGTCATTCCACCAAACCGATAGACAGCACGCATGGGCCGAACTTTACCACGCCACCGGCTCTTGCCATTCTTCAGGCGCTCAAACGAGCCGTCGAAGCGCCAGATGCCACCGTAAAACCACTTCTTCTGCTCGGCCCAGATCGCCATCTGTTCGTGCAGATCCTCGTGGAACCACGGGCTGCCGACGAGCTCCGTGTCATCCTCCAGCTTGAAGGACCAGTCGATGGCGACGAGATCGCCATGAATGCCAAGGGTAAAGAGCACAGAGCCGCGATAGACGGCCCTGGGCTTTGGCGCGAGGTGGCCCCAAGTATCCTGCCAGACCGCCTCGACATATTGAGGAATGGGCGTGGCGGAGCCGGGCGACGCCGCATAGCGCGCGGCGGCTGTGGTGTAGCCGGTCATGCTGCCTCACGGGTTTCGAGCTCGCCGTCCTTGTCGTCGCGGAAACGAACCGCGCGGGGATGGCGTAGCGAGCCGTCGGGTGTCACCTCGTGGAACTCGACCTCGAGCAGCCGGCCGAGGAAGTTCGTGGCCTCTACCGCCTTGATGCGCCCCAGCTCAAAGTGGACACCCGGCTTGAAGCCAACCAGCGGATCGATGCCGAGCAGCGCCGCATCCTGCTTCCAGAGCTCCCAACAGTCGGCACGATCCTTGTCGGACCACCCTCCTCCGACGCGGATGAGCACGCCATTGCGCTCGACGATGGCGCCGCCCATCGTGAACTCGTATTTGCTGCCGGCCTCGCCGTTATAGAAGCCGACGATCCGCAGATCTTCGGTCTCCTCGGCCTTCATCTTCATCCAGCCATAGGACTTCTTCTTGTCGTAGAGCCCGCCCGGATCCTTGACCATGATGCCCTCGAGCACCTTGGGCTTGCCGGTTTCCTTGTCGATGGTCGCAGCCGCGAGCTCGGCTTCCTTCTGCGCATCGCCGCGCGCCAGGTAGGAGGCGAGCGTCTTGGCGCGCGCCTTCTCGAACCATTCATGCACCTCTGCCTCGTTGTTCACGAAGAACTGCGGCGAGATCTGGATCATCTCCTTGAGGTTCTCGGGCAGGCCCGCCTTGGCCTGGCGCACGAACTCGACCAGCATCTTGCGGCGCTGCTCGAGCGGGTAGCCGACCGAACCGATCGCGTCGAAGTCAGGAAGCGACATGATGTCGTAGAGGTGCAGCTCGGCGCCGACCGCGTCCTCGGTCGTGCGCTTGAAGACGCCCGTGTTGGCGAACAGGCCCATCATCGCCTCGCCATCGAGCATGAAGTTGAGGGTGCGGCCATTGTCCTGCGACAGGGTGCGCTGGAGCTCCTTCATCGTCGTGGTTTCGAGAGCGACCTGGGCGGCCCGGAGGACACCCTGCACCAGGAAGTCGAGCGAGAGCACCCGTTTGCCGGTGCGGGTGAAGAAACCGCCGTGGCCGTCCTTGGCGATGAATGTGTTGCGGTTGCCGTCGAGCTTGTATTCGAGCTTCTGCGGCCAGGACTTGACCTTCTTGACGTCAAAGGTGTGCGCACGCATCACCGAGAAGATCGGAATGAGGCCGGGCATCACCGCGTTGATCGTGGTCTCGGCGATGCCGCACTTCAGATCCTTGGACAGGACGAGATAGAGCAGGCGGGCGCCGTCGGGATTGAGCGCGCGCATCACCTCGCCAACCTCGCGCTCGGCCGCCTTGCCTGTCAGTTCACGCCGGGAGAGCTTGAGCAGCAGCGGCTCGATCAGCTCCCGGCGGAAGTTGATATTGAGCTCCTCGTCGCTGGGCGTGGGAGCAGCGGTGAGGCCGTAGGTGATGAACGGGTTGTAGGCCCAGTTGAGCACGAACTTGCCGAGATCCGAGGCCGCGAGCTCGCTCAGGAGACGTTCCTTCTCGATGCGCGAGCCGGTCGCCGCAATCTCCTCGATCCGGCGCGATACGGTATAGGCGTCCATGATGTCCTCTTAGCTGATGGCGGCGGCGAGATCGCCGGTGCGGGCGGCGTCGTTGACGCGGCTGCTGGGTGCCGGCGACGCGATGTCCTGCGGCGCGCTCTTGGGCTTGGGCGCGCGGCGTCGCGGCGTCTCCTCGTAATCGGAGGCAACGTAGCGCTTGGCCTTGCCGTCGGTCGGCGCGGTCTTGAGCTGCTCGTCGATGCGGGGATTGGCGCTCAGGATGAGCTGTTGCTCTTCGGGCGGAACCCCGCACTGCTGGATATGGACATCCTGCACGATGACGCGCCGGATGCGGTCCAGCACATCGGC
Source organism: Ancylobacter rudongensis (assembly GCF_900100155.1). Taxonomy (GTDB): domain Bacteria; phylum Pseudomonadota; class Alphaproteobacteria; order Rhizobiales; family Xanthobacteraceae; genus Ancylobacter; species Ancylobacter rudongensis. Next base: position 69,523 of record NZ_FMTP01000010.1, on the reverse strand, counting down.
ACCGAGCTTGCCCATGACCGGCTGATCCGAGCCATAGTCATCAGCGACGTCCTTCCCGCCGTAGTGAATGCGGTCAACGATCGCTGCGGCCGGGCACTTGCTGGACTTCATGCACGCCTGGCAGCCCTTGCGAACATCAGGGCCCTTTCCCTTCCAGACGAGATCCCGCAGCTTCATGCAGGCGGCCATTCGCGTGGCGACGTTGAAGATCGGGCAGATGAACGAGAACTGGTTGTCGCTCGCCAGCGTCTTGAACCTGCGCATTAGAACCTCCCGAAGAGCGGATTGCTGGCGTAGGTCTGCTCGACCTGTTTGCGCTCGGCCTCCTTCTCGGCGGCGATCGCGTCGGACAGATCGGCCTTGCGCGCCGTGTTGCGATTGATCTTGCGACCCTCCTCGTCGAGCTGAGGAGGTTCAGCCTCGCGCATGCGGGAGGTGTCGATCGCGGGGTCGAGGAAGCTGATGGCGTCCTTGCCGAGCTTGTCGAACAGGGGAACGGTGAGCTTCTTGACGAGCTCCTGCGCGTCGGAGGCCACGAAGGTTGCGGCGCCATGATTGGGCAATCCAGAGCCGTTCGCCTTGAGCTCGTAACCACCCGTGCGCTTGGCGCGAATCTTCTTCTCGAACTCTTTTTCGACCGTCTTTCTGTCGGTGAACTTGAAGACCTGGACCTCACCAAAGACGCCGACCTTTCCCCATCGATTGACGAGGAGATGTCTCCCGTCATTGGTCGAGATGCGGGTGACATAATACGCCTTCGTGCCACCCTTGTGCTCAAGGGCGACGCTATCTACTGCTATCGGATAGGTCGACATTGCTGCGTTCCTGCTCATCGAGCATTTCTGTTGCTTGATTTATAGCGCGACGCTCAGTGGAATGAGCGAGGAAAGATGTGAGCGCTAACATAGTCCCAGGCGCACGCGCTCACGCGGCGAGTAGGGGTTGCGCAGCCTCCACCGGATATCGAGCGCCGGCGTCCAGGTGCTCGCCGCGTAGTGCGCCTTGCGCACGACCTCGGGGAGCACCTCATTGGGATCGCGCTCATGAGGCAGCAGCGCGATGCGCACGGTCAGGCCGATGCCGGAGAGCAGCTTGGCAGCGTTCAGCGCGGCCTCGAGCGCCCTCTCCTCTCCGTCCCACATGATCGTCACGAATCTCAGCCCGCGCGCCTTGAGCGCGTTGAACCGCCCCAGCTGATCATTGGCGCCGGGGTCGCCATAGGACAGGTGCTTGCCGAAGGAGCCGATTGGCACGATGTCGCGCAGCGCCGGATCTTCATCGAAGGCGATCTTGAGGGCGGCCACGTCGAAAGCGCCCTCCCCCATCACCACATGGTCGGTCGCGACCACGTTGTGGGCGTTGTAGAGATAGCGGCCCGTGCCGGGCAGCTCCTTCGGGAACAGGTATTTGGACTGGCTCATACCGGTTACGTCGCGGCCCTGGAACGTCACCAGTTTGCCGTCGAGGTCGAAGACCGGAATGATCACGCGCTGGTCGAAGGACTGCGTTTTCACGGCGCCATCCGGATCCGTGAACTTCCACCATCCATATTCGCAAAAGCGCAGGCGAAAATAGCGGCAGATCTCGGCGTCGATGCCGCGTGTCTCGAGATAGGCGAGGTTCGACCCCTCGGGCGTGGGAAGCTCGATGGAGATCGGCAGCACGACATCGCCATGCTCGACCGCCACCACGGCCTTTCGCCGCGGTCGCCAGCCCTGCTCCTTTAACAGCGCCTCGCACTCGCGCGCCGTGGCCGCCCAGTCCGTGTGCTCGAAATGGGCGCGGATGAAGCTCGTCTTCCCGAACCCCTTGCCGCAGACGAAGCAGTTGCCCCGGCCGGTGTCGGTCCCGAAATAGACGCGCCAGCGGGAGTCACCGCAGTTCGGATTGGGGCACTGCTTGATGTTGAGCTGCTCGCCCGACACGCCGCGCGTGATCCGGTAGGCGAGGCTCTCGCGATCGAGAAAGAACTCCATATCGAGGTTCGCCTCGATCTCATCCCACAGACTGCTGGCCATCAGATGCGCCCCAGCACCTTGGTGAGAAACTGCATCTTGGAGCGGTCCTGCCGGATCTTGATCGAGAAGCCGTCCTCGGTGTTGCGCGACAGGAGCCAGGACAGGCGCGCCTCGCCGGCGGTCTTCTCCGCGTCGGTAGCGCTGATGCCGATCATGATGTCGACGGTGCGCGCCTTGTTCCAGTCATCACCGACGTCGGTCGCCTTGGCCGTAACCGCCTTGGCGCCGTCACGGTTGGTCTGGGTCGCTGTCAGCAGCGCGATGTTGAACTCGTGGGCGATCGCGCGCAGGTCGATGTAGATGGTGCGCAGGTTCTCCTGGAGGCTGTCGGAGCGATACTCCGCAGCCATGATGTCGGCATAGTCGACAATCACCAGGTCGAAGATGATGCCGTCCGAGCGATAATCCTCGATCAGCCGGTGCAGCGTCGAGGGTTTGAGCGTGCCGGAGGCGTGATCGCGGAATTTCATATGGCCTGCGCGCGTCGCAGCGGCGCGGACAAGCCGATCGACATCATCGGCCGACTTGTGAAGCTCGCGCATCAGCGTGCTGGTCAGCGCCGCGTCGGTGCGGTCGGCGATGATCTCCTTGGCGACCTCGAGGCTGTCGTAGAGCACATTGTAGCCGGCGAGCGCGGCATTCTTGCCGAAGTCGCCCAGCGACATCGACTTGCCGGCCTTGGCCGGCCCCATCATGCAGCTGAGTTCCTTGCGACCCCAGCCCGCGTGAAACAGCAGACCATCGATCTCGGAATAGCCGGTCGTGATCCCGTTGCGCACCACCTTGCCGGCGGCCAGGTCCTTGCGCAGCTGGGTGCGGTTGCCAATCTCCTGCCAGTAGTCGTAATCGCCGCCATCGAGAACGGCGCCGACCTGGCCGGCTTCCTTCATCAGCTGGGCGATCTTGTCGAACTCGCCCTTCTCCAGCAGCGGGAGCGAGGCCATGATGGCCTGCTCGATCGCCTGGTGCTTGGCGAAGCTCGCGACCTTGTCGGTCACGAAATCCGGATTCGAGAGATCCGCGGTCATCGCCTCGCGGATGATGGCCTTGATGCCGTCGAGCATGTCGGGCCGGATGCGCTTGCGCGCGAGGGCATCCTTCAGGATCGTGGGCAGGATCTTCATGTCCGGCACGGTCTTGTAAACCTTGATGTGCTCCTGGACGATGCCGACCATCGTGCCGACGGCTGCCTCGGCGAAGTATTCCGGCTTGATCAGATCCTTGGTGCGCATCGCAAACACGCTGTCACGCATCAGCAGCGAGGCGATCTTGTGCTGGAACTGAACGTCGAAATCGTATTGAGCCGAAGCCTCAGCGTCACTCACTAGCTCAACTCCTTAAGTATGCACTCACTTACAAGGCGAGACGTGCAATACACTGTCTCAATTGTAGCGAAACGCTGATGGGTTACTGCAGGTAGCTTGTGACCTGCTCGAACAGGTGAGGCTCGAGCCGCGAGCTGACCTTGTCGAGAGGAAGCCGGTCCTCATCGATGAAGCGGGCGATGTAATAGGCGGTGTTCTGGCGCAGCCTGGCCTGCTTGATCAGCCACTCGTGGTAGTCGTTCTGGTGCAGGGCACCCTGGTAGTTCTGGACCATGTAGGCCGGGTGCTCGGCGAGATAGAGGTCGCTTGCCTGCATCTCCTCCCAGCGCAGCTGCACCTTCTCGACGTCATACTCGTGGTAGAGGTGCTGCGGGCGCGGCATCTGCGTGCGCTGCCAGCGCCGGAGCCGGGCGCTCACGATCAGGTCGAGATAGATCTCGTAGGGCATACCGAGCGCGTCGGCGACCTGTCGGCCGCGCCAGCAGGCGGTGAAGGTCGCCTTGGCGTGGGAGTCACCGCGGCGCAGGCCCTCGAGCAGCTTATCGAGGTCGGCCACCTTGATGTATTTGGCCTTCTCCCGATCGAACTCGCGGGCATAGATCCGCTGATAGACGGGCTCCAGAGCGGCGGTATAGAGGCGCGTGGCCTGCAAAGGCGTCAGATGCCGGTAGTCGAACCATTTGGTGGCGAACAGGCCGAGGTCAAAGTCCTGGAACTTGCCGAGGTTCAGCGTGTAGGTCACATAGTCGTCGTCGATCGGCAAGCTGCGGTCCATCTCGCCGATCGGGGCCTGGTCATTCAAGGGCATCAGATCACTCTCATAAGCGCTCTGTCACTTATAGCGCTCGCGCTCTGGAATTTGACGCGACAGCCCTAGGAGCCGAACCTGACGACCTCCGCGCGCGGCAGGCGCGGGACTTCCTCGAGAAGGTGACCCAGCCCGAACTCGCTAAAGTGGTAGGCGAGTGAGATCGATGCGGCGTCGCGTCCTTCCGCCGGATTCGCGCCGCTTGTCACATGCGCATCCTCGAAGGCTTCCACGACGCGCTGCGTAAGACCGGAGCGCACGATGTCGGAACGATCGAAGGTGACGACCTCTACGCCCTTCACCTTGCCGAGGATCTTCTGTGCCTCGGTCAGTCCCGAGCGGCCACCCGGAAGATCGGTCTGGCGCGGGTCGCCGTTGATGATGAACTTCGTGCCCTTGCCGCCGCGGGTGAGCAGCAGCTTGAACTGGGTCAGCGTCGCGTTCTGCATCTCGTCGGCGATGACGACCGCGTTATCGATGGAGGCGCCGCGCAGCAGCGCCAGCGGGCGCGCCTCGATCTTCTTGCTCTTGATCAGGAGCTCGAGATGCGAGGCGCCGAAGAACTGCACCAGGGCTTCGCTGACCGGCCGGAAATAGGGCTCGTATTTCTCGTCAAGCTCACCGGGCAGGAAGCCCAGGCTCTCACCAGCCTCGACGGCCGGCCGCGTAACGATGATGCGCTCGATCTCCCGATTGTCGAGCCGTTCGGCGGCGCGCATGGCGGCCAGCCAGGTCTTGCCGGTGCCGGCCGGTCCAATGCCGAACACGATGTCGGCTGAGCGCATGGCGGCGTCATAGCGCTTCTGGCCATCGGTGAGCGGCTTGATCTCGCGCACCCTTGGCTTGGCGGGAATCTCGCGGCTCATCGCCTCGAGGAGCAGCGGGGTGTCGTTACGCGAACGGGAGCGTTCCTCGCGACGGTTGGTGCGCGCGGCTGACTTGCTGAACTTGGTCATTTCGGGAGGCTCCCCAGGGAGATAACTGATCCCGCAATGTAGCCGAAACGGGAAAAGTAAGTAAGTGCTCACATAAGATTTATGAGAGCTAACACGCCGCGCCCGACGCGTCACTCCACGGTGGCGATAATCGGCGCGCCGAAGGGATAGTCCGAGCCGGCGAAGGTCGGCTCCAGATAGAGCGTCGCCAGATCCTCCGGCGTGGTGATCGCGTGCAGCACCGCGCCCGTCTCCCGATCGCCGATCAGAACGCACGCCTCGCCCTCGAGCGCCGGGTCGCGCTCCGGCCGGGCGATGATGAGATACCAGCCCGGCAGATACTCGCGGATCTCGTGCTCATAGGTGCCGCCTTCTCCGTCGTCGACCGCCTCGGAGCCCATGATGCGATAGGCGGCGACATTGGGGATGACGCAGGTCATGTCCCAGATCCGGACGCCCGGCTCGATGCCCTCGCTCGCATAGGCCGGCAGCGCGGCCATGGCCGTCGCCTCGTCGGGATACCGCAGGAGATGGTCGATCATACCAGCAGCCCCCTGAGCTCGGTCTCACTGAACGGCGCACCGCGCCAAAGGGCTTGCGCCGCGATGCTTCCACCCCATTGCAAAGTGTTGAGCCCGCCGAAGTCCCACGTATCGAGACCGGACGCCAAGGGCGTCCCGGCGAGCTCGAGGATAGCTCCGCCATTCAGTGAAGCCCGCCAAGGGCGACCGGGGGTCCAGTCGAGGACTAGGCGGAAATCCTGAGACCTTACCGCACCGACATTAAGGCCCGTCGTCGGATAGGCCGTCGGGTTTGGTTGGAGAACAACTGACCCGTTCAGGCCATAGATCTGAAACCGATTGGTGAATGAGCCGCCTTGGCTGAAAGCCACCAACATGTTTCCGCTTGGGGAATAATCGCGGGGCCCTCGTCCGCGAATGGCCAAGGTGAAACCTTCGGTATCGAGGCCATCGGGAAGTGCCGTGGAAAGCCGCTCGCCCGCCCTTGCCCCACCTGGGATAAAAGACGTCGGCCAGCCGCCAGCTTCTAGCTGCGGCATCGAGAAATCAATAACCATGCCGACGAGATTGTGCATGATGCCGGCGCCCATCTGAATGGACACCGCCTGCGTTGTAGCGGACACCACGGTGTAGACCAGCTTCCCCGCACCTACCGCCCCGCTCGTGCCCCCCGCAGGATTCGCGGGGCATACCGGGAAGGTCACCGTCGTGCCGGGTGTCAAGGTGTTGACCGCGTGCCCGGTGGCTATACCGCCGCTTACACTCTCCACCTCGATACTGAAGGTATAGGTGACGCCGGCCGACAGGGTCACTGCCTGGTGCAGTCGCGGGCGACTGGACTCGGCCGTGAACCTGCGCGCAGAGACGGCTGGTCCGAATTTAGACGGGACGATCGACACGCCCGCAGGATCATAGGAATTCCACGACGTCGGGATGATCGGCCCGCTCCAGGTGGGATTTACGAGTGCATTCGCCCGGGCCGCCTCGGCCAAAAAGCCGAGCGGCGCCAAGGTCGTCGCGTCATGATCGAAGCGCGGCTGACCGCTCGCCGCAAACTGGATCTGACCAGCTGCATCAATGTAAGAGGCGGCCGAGGCGCGGACGAAGCTCAGACCCGGCAGGCCGGCCACCGGGCCAAGATACTCGGTGCCGGGGATGGTTGAGAGCGCGCGCCGCTGATTGGAGAAATCGAGAGCGAGGCCCGGCTGACCCCGCAGCATTTCAGCGACGGGCAGCTCGAGGGCCGGCTTGCCGAGGCCATTGTAATTAATCGACGGCATCAGGACCTCCCGTCCAGCTGCAGGAGCATCAGCCACGGCCCGGCCAGCGTGCCGCCCACGCGATAGGCCGAGACATTGTCGCCGGGCGCGAGGACGAGGGTCAGGCCGGTGATAATCGTCGGCGCCGCGCTGGAGAGTGCAAATGGGCCGGCGAAGGGCAGGCCGTTCTTCTCGATATAGAGACTCACGCCTTCGGCGGCGCCGGCCAGCATTTCCGCGCGGAGGCGAGTGAAGGTCGCAACGCCATGATAATCCCGCGTCGCCCACCAGCCGCCCGGCGCGATGTCCGCCGCATCGCTCACCGCCAGCACCAGCGGCTCGCCCGGCGAACCGGGGTCTCCCTTGGGGCCCTGAATTCCACGAGGGCCCTCGACACCTTCCTTGGAGAGCTCGACATAGACTTCCTGATTGTGACGCGTGCGCACCACAATGTCGGATGAATAATTGATGGCGAGCGTATCGGTCATTAGAGCCTCGTAATGGAGCGCTTGACCGGGATCTCGAGGTCGAAGCCGAGATGAACAGGCTGCACAAGATCAGTCCGAACGACGTCCATCACCACAGTTCCTGCGCGCCACTCGGTCGTGGCCGCGCCGCTCAGCCGCAGTTCGATTGTATTGGCATCAGCACGCACGATAGAGCCGAGTGCGGTCGAGAGAGCGGCTTTTATTGGGCCTTCAACGTCATCACGAATCTGAGCCAGAAAGGTCGCGGTCTCCGGAAACGCTTCCAGCGCGGCGGAAGTGATCTTGATCTTCAGACGCCACTCGCAGCCGGTCTGAATGGCCTTGCCGGGCAGATACTGGGTGTAATCCATCGGGCTGGCTCACTCATGAAATAAGTGAGGGCATACTTACACAGCAGGGCACGGATTTGCAAGGCTTATGCGCGGGCGCGACGCCCGAAAGCGCCCGTTGCGCAGTGTGACGAGCGCCCGCTTCCCGTTGCGATACTGCAGGATATGGGTCACCGACCAGCCGGACGGACCCTTGTTGTAACCGTGGTTCAGCTGCATCACGCCGGCGACGTAGACCCCGTCCAGGATCGCCGGCGAGTGCTTGTCGCCGATCGACATCTTCTGACCGAGCCGGGCATAGCCGGCGACCGTGCCCTTGGCTCCATTGGCGCCGCGGAAGCCGTGTGCGCCGACCTGAACGCCATCGATGACAAGGGACTGGCCGTCATGCACCCATTTGACGTGGTGCAGCTTCGGACCCGCGAGAAAGCGCATGGTCCATTCGAGCAGCGAGAAGGTCGGCGCCGGCAGATTGCCGTCAAGCGCCTTTGCGACTTCGGCGCGCCAGTCGTGATAGGCCGCGTCCAGGGTCAGTCCCACCCGGAAGTTCACACCGTCCATGCGGTAGCGCCCTTCCCTCACATAGCGCTCCAGCGCCAAGTCATGGTTCGACTCCACGACGATGATCTCTGTCTCGGGCGCCTTGATGCTCAAAAGGAAGTCGACGGCGCGCTGCACCTCGCCCATCACGCTCTCGCGGCCGCGCACGGCCATCTCGAAATTGTGGCTGACGTCGTCCTCGTGATGATGGTTCCGGCTCTCCTGGTCATGGAGATCGTGGATCAGCAGGTGCTCGGGCCGAACCGTATCCAGCAGGCTGTCCGAGCGCCGCGCCTGGGTCTTCGGGTCGAAGCCGAATGTGGTCAGACAATTGCCGCGGTCGAGCTTGGCGGCATGAATGTCGGCCGCGGTCATGGCGAGCGCGCGGTGCCCGGTCGAGATCTCTCCCGCCTTCACCAGCACGTCCAGATCGTAGAAGGATCCGTTCTCATCCGCGCTGAGCTGGCGGCAGAAGAAGGTGCCGTCCTCGTCGAACTCTACGATGGTGGCGCCGATGACGTGATGGAACAGCGACTTCACGCCGGCTTTGCGCGGGATCACCATTGGCCGAGTGACCGACCCGGTCGTCATGATCTGATGGGCGGGCGTGTGCGGATCGGTCGAGGGGATCGAGAGCAGCTGGAGCTTGGCGTGCGGAAACACCGCCCAGCGCCCGCGCGAATAGGTGGTGAGATCCGAGATTGGCCGCGCGGCCGTCGGCAGCGTGTTCATCTCGCCGCAGAAGACGAAATCCGGGCCGATCTCCATCTGGCCGAAGCACAGATGCGGCATCAGGACCGGGTCGTAGTCACGACTGGCCGGGTTGTTCTCATCCCACCAATTGGTCTCGTAGGTCCAGGGTCCTACGACGATCTCCGCGCCAAGCCACTGGGCATAGGCGTTGAGGTTGCGCCAGAAGTCCTGATCCACCGGAGCATCGTTCTGGGCGCCGGTGAACAGGAAGGTCCGGCCGGCCGGCTTGTCTACGCCGGCGACACGCAGCGTGTCGGTCAGCCAGGTCCGCGGAGATCCTTCAACCTCGACATAGTCGCCGAGCGCGCGGTCGTAGCGCCGGACCATGTGCGAGCGCACCACCATGGCTTCAGGGTTGATGACCGGATAACGCGAGGCCAGGAGAAGCGAGGAGACGTCGTTGGCGAGCTGGCTGGCACGCCGGTGGGCATGATCGGCCGAGGACAATTCGGGCGCCGCGTCGATCTTCAGGGCATAGGCCGGCGCATCACTCGCCGGGCCACGCCAGATTAGCCCGGGAACCGCCCTGCCCGCCTCCGTGCGCCGGCGCAGCAGCGCCGAGTAGTTGCGCACGGTCTTGACGCTCTTGCCGAGGCCGCGGGCCACATCCCGGAGCGTCGGGTAGGCAGAGATGTCGTTGTAGATCTGGGCGAAGCGGTTCTCGAACTCGTTACCGGGCATTCATCCCGTTCCTTCGCCTGTATAGTATAATAGTTATCTAAGAGATTACAGTAATAGACACGCGATGGAACGGGATGTTCCGGCGTAGTCTAGTCCTGCAGGCGGTAATAGCGGATCACGTTCATCGCTTTGTCGATAAACACCCCGACGCGCACCTTGTTGGCGATCTCGGTTCGCGCCTCTTCCGGCGTGAGGCAGATCATCTTTCCGCTCTCACAGGACTTGTAATCGACATCGTCCAGCCGCGGCGCCGCCGGAACGGGCGGGTGATAGCGCGCGATCGGCTCAGCGGTCACCGGCTCCGGCGGCTTTCCGGAGCATGCCGTTAGCAGCGCGATTGAGACGGTTGAGATCAGCAGCGAGCGCATCGGCCGGCCCTTTCGTGTTGATGGTTTCGACCTCGCGCTCGACCTCGCCCCAAGCGACGGCCGAGGCCGTATTGAGCGCGTCGAGGGTCTTGATGTCCTGGATCTGCTTCAGCTGGGCGGCGCGCACGAGGGTGAGCTCGGCCTGGGTGCGCTCACGCAGCTGGGTTTCCACGGCGAGCTGGGACTGCGTGCTGGCGAGTTCGCGGGTGAGCGAGCGCACATAGGAAAAGGCGCCAAAGATGCTGGCGAGGACTACCAGAATCGCGCCGCAGGCGACGGCAAGCTTGAGCGGGGAAATACCGAGAAACGACAGCATCACTTGATTCCCGACACGCAGAGTTCGCCTTCGCCAAGACGCTGGGCATCGCCCATCTCACGGCGGTTCACGAGACCCTGAACGACGCGGCCGCCGGCGCGGTTGAAGAGGGTCTGGGCGTCACAGGCCGGACGCCATGCCCGGACCCGGATGTGCCGCGAGGCGGTCGAGCGGCACCAGGCGCCGACGCCGAAATTGAAGGAGCCCGACAGCATGGACGCCTGCACGGAGATCGGCGCTGCGGCGAGCTGGGGCGCGCATTTGACGATGGCGAGGTAGAAGTCGCGATGGAGGCGCTCATAGAGCATCGCCTCACACTCGGCGCGGGTCTTGCGCATTCCCGGCTTCACACCGAGCGTCTCGCCGTAGCAGATGGTCCAGATGCCGACCATGTCGCGATAGGCGGTGAGGTGCAGGCCCTCCCAGTCCTTGACGATGTGCTCGGCGGCCAGCACGACGGCTGCGGGATACTGCTTGCCGTTAGGAGCCGTCACGAACAGGGCGCCACCGATCGACACCGCCATGGCCATGACAGCGGCGATCGCAGCGGAGGCGCGCTTGGTGGGACGGAGCTTGGAGACGGGCATCAGGGTTCCTGTTGGTGCAAGGGCTACAGGGCGGTCACTCGCCGGCGCTGAGGTTCTTCTGGGCGAGCAGCCGGGCGCCAAAGGCGGCGCCGGTCACGAGGCCGGAGAGGACGGCGAAATAGCCAGGCGGAATGGGGATGAAGGTGATGAGCGGCAGGACGGCCTCGATGGCCGTCAGCAGCATGGCGAGCATCAGGAGCCGCACGCTCCACGCCTTGAAGAGAATCTCGCGCCAGTTCGGAAGGAGCTTCATGTCACGGCATCCCGAAGAAGGAGGGCGAGCTGGGGCGGATCTCCGCCTTGCGGCCCGGCGCCTGCTCGATGACGCCGGTGAGCTTCACAACTGCTTCCTTGAGGGCGCCGGTCTCCTTGATCAGCTCCTTCTGGATCTGTCGGTCTTCGTCGGTGCGATCGAGGCGAATGTCCTGCTCGACGTTCTTGTGCTCGATGCCCTTGAAGTAGGCGACGGCGTTCCAGCCCAGGGTCACGACCGCGACCAGGGCCAGGAAGAAGCCGAGCGTCTTCTGGTTCAGGCTGATGCTCGGCTCGCTTGGCATGACCCTAATCACCCGTCAAAGTAAGTATGCACACACATACATTAGATGGTGAGGAGTGTCCATAAGCACGGCTGCAGAACACTCACGCGGCCGTGCCTTTTCATCGCCAGAGGTATCGCGCCACGCCTAGAAGTCCGAGATGTTCATCGTGGTGACCCAGCCGTTGATGTTGTTGCTGTATTGCGAGTCGCGATACCACTGATAATGGGTGTTGCTGATCACGGCGCCGCGGAAGCGCGGATTGAACTGCTGGGTAATACCGACGATATCCTGAGTGTCGACATAACCACAGCCACACCACCAGCCACAGGTCGCCTCAAAGGCGAGCATGAACACGAAGGGCGGGCCGGCGCCTGCCGGAGAAGGGGTGTGCAGCGGGTAGAAGCCGCTGTTCAGGACCGTCGGAAAGGGCAGCATACCGTTGAACTGCGCTGTCTGGCGGCTCGAGCGGAACAGAAAATCCGCGTCGCTCGTCGCCTCCGACCAGTCGATGTTTCGCTTGGTGATGTCGAGTGAGCCATTCACCATACGAACGCGCCTGACCGCGCGCGTGTCGGGATCAGGAATGTAGTCGGGCGTAGCCGAGAGAACAGCAAAGCGAACCTGATTGCCGCTCGAAGCACCCGTGACCAAAATCTGGCTCGGGCTCAGCCAGAAGACGGACATCAGCCGGCTGATAGCGCCCGTAGAGGTCCGAAAGGCAATGACAGGCGGAAAGTCGGGATAGGAGCCGCGCAGGTTCACGATCGTCCCGCCACCACCGCTATTGCCGAAAGGCTCCCCCGAATAGGTTGCATCCACCGTCACATAGCCAGTCTCATAGACCTGCGCCATGTTGCGGGCGCTCGTCAGCATCATGTCATCGAGCGAACAGGTGAGATGATTGAAGCCCGGTCTTGAGAAGAACGCGCCCATACCATAGAGCGGATGCAGGCCAATACGCGCGCCGTTCCCACCCGATTCCTCGGTGGTTGTCGGGTCGGTCTTGAAGACGAGGTAGGTGTAGTCCCGATTATTGTAGGAGGGCGACACATGAATGGCGTCGTTCTTCAAGTTGACCGAGCACATGCGATACCCCTTCTGAAAGGGCACCGGGGTCTGAAATACTTGGTTGCCGACAACCGTCAACTTCTGCACGTTACCAGCTGGTGCGACCGCCCACACCAGGGCCGGCGTTTTGACAGTTGCACCAGGCACCGGGATTACACGCACGATGCGGTTGGCAATGACCGTGCCGCCTATCGCGCTGTTCCGGAACTGGTAGATGCTCGTCGAAAGACTGGATCCGGCGACTGTCCCGCTCGCCATCAGCCTCAGCGTATTCTGCCAGGTGCTGTCGAAGGTGACATAGCGCGGATCGAGGGCCGGATCCTTGGCGTTGTAACCAGGAAGCACCGTGCGGTAGCGAAGGATGCCATTGATCTCGACGAGGGACTGACCAAGGCTCATGCGCCTGTCCCCGGCGGCATGGACCAGAAATCGAGGTATTTCTCGTCCAGATTGAAGTCGACCGACCCGTCGGCGCTCATGATCCGGCCGGCCGTGACCGTGCCGAGGTTCGCCGATAGCGAAGAGAGCGAGGTGACGCTCAGCATCTGCGCCGTGATGGAGCCAGCCTTCAGCTGGGCAGCATCGATCGACTGGGCCTTGATCTGGCCACCGTCAATGACGGTGCGGCCATAGGAGGCAAACAGCCACGCCGCGCCGCGATAGGTCGCCAGGATCACGTTGTTGGCGGCGTTCGCCGTCGCAAAGGAGGTCGTGGTCGAGAGCGCCGCCGCGCCCTGCGTCCAGTAGATATAGACGATCCCGGCCGTCCAGCTGACCGAGCCGGCGGCGATCGCCGCCGATGCGTTCGCGCCGGTGTCGTCCGTGTAGAAAATGGTGCCGGCCGTCCAGGCGACGTCATTCACCGCCGGCTTGTTGTGCTCGAACTCGATACCCTCGAGCGTCAGGCCGCGCATGCCGATGGTGACGGCGTTCGCTGCGATCGAATTCGCCGCGATCGAGCCACCGTCGATCTTGGTGACGTCGGAGCCCGAGATCCAGTTCGACAGGGTGGTCGTGCCGCCGATCAGAATGCGGCCCGGCGCGATCGCGGTCACGCCGGCATTCACCTGCGCCGCGGGGTCACTTGCCCACTCCCGGATGTCACCGAGCGTGCTGCCGCCCACCTGGATGGTGTCGGCGAGAACGCTGTTCGCCTTCAGCTTGGACGCATCGAGACTCTCGATCTTGGCGTCGGTGATGATGCCATTGGCGAGCTGCAGCGTGTTGGTGATGATGGCGTCGTTCGCCACCAGCTGATTGGCGCCGACCGTGCCGGCGAGCACATTGGCGCCGTCGATCATCGCCTTGCCCTCGGCGAGCTGCACATCGGTGCCGCCGCGGTAGATGCCGATCAGGTAGCCGCGATTGGTGAAGACGTCGGCGACGTTGGTGCTGGCGCGCAGAACCGTCTCGCCCTCGACATAGAAGAGATGCAGCGAGTTCGCCGTCCACAGCGCATTGCCGGCGGCGACCACGCGCGTGGTCGGCGCAAGACCGGGCTCGCCATAGGTGATGGAGAAGGTCGGCCAGGCGACGCGGTTTTCGTCCGGGCTGTTTGGTGTCAGCACCAGGCCGTTGATCGACAAGCGCGTGGGCGCCGTCATCTGGGCCGTGGTGCCCGATGCCGTAACGAAGCCGCTCTTGTTGCCGGACGTGTCGACCGCGCGCAGGAAATAGAAGCGCTGGACGTTGTGCCCAAGGCCCGTGCGCGGGAAGGAGCCCGACGAGGTGGTGCCGATGAGGGTCGCCGACGACTGCTGGGCGCTCGCGCCTTCCCAGACCTCGACATGGGCGAAATCCGCGTCGGCCGGATTGGTCCAGGTCAGCCAGAGCGAGGTCAGACCCGGCTGCACGCTGACCGCCGTCACGGCCGCCGGCGCGACCTCATCCTTGAACGCGGTGTGGTTGAGCACCGCGGTGAAGTTCGACGCATTGCCGGCCTTGTCGCGGGCCCGCAGGCGCATCTGATAGACGATGCCCGGCAGCCCATCGAACTCGTAGCGATTGGTGGTCGTCGGAAAGGCGACATAGGCGCCGCCGCTCTGGCGCACCTCGAGGTCATAGCCAGCGAGGTCATCTTCGGTGTTGGCGTTCCAGGTGACACCCACCCGGGCCCGGCCGTTCGACAGGAGGGCCGAGGTCGCAGCAAGACCCGTCGGCACGGCCGGGGGGTCGAGATCAGCACCCTCGCTCAGCGTGGTGATGGTGAATTCGGTCGAGTAGTTCAGATCGACCGGGCCGAAGCCGTCATAGGCGGCGATGCGGAAATAGTAGCCGGTCTCCGGCTCGCCAGAGATGGTGAGCGGGTTGTTGGCACCGTCGTAATAGGGTGCGTCGGTCAGGACATTGATCGTGCCGGGCGTGGTCGAGCGCCACAGCAGGATACCCTCGAAGTCAGGATCGGGGACCTTCGAGTAGCTCAGGAAGATGGTCGAGCCGACGACATTGTAGCTCGGCACGATCGCCATCGGCACGGGATTGGAAAAGACCCGCGAGACAACGGCAGAGGAGCGGCCGAAGACGTCAAACGCCTGCACATCGATGCGGATGGAGCGCGAGGGATAGGCGCGACCCAGGGCGTCATTGTCGAGCGTGTTGGAGCCGTAGTCGTAGAGGAACTCCTCGGCGCGCACCGTCACCTGGCGCAGCAGCTCGCCCGTGCCGCCGTGGTAGACGCTGACCACGTTGTGGGAGTAGTTCGGCGAGACGACATGCGCCGGCGCCCCGCCCTCGCTCGTGGCATCGGTCGAATTGGCGAACAGGTTGTGCCAGGTCACGCGCAGGTCGCGGCCGGCGAACTCGCTCGCCGTCGGGTGCTCCGTCAGCCGCAAATCCGTGACGACGGGCGGGGCGAAGCCGAGTGGACCCGCGGCCTCGAACACGAACTCCGCCGGATCGGAGACGACGCCGGTGAAGTTGATGGTCTGGACGTAGAACTTGTATTCACCCGACAGAGTGTTGCTCAGCTCCAGCGAGGAGCCCTGCACCGTGCCGAGAACAATGTGCTGCCCCTCGGGCGTGTCGGCCGAGACGAGAAAGCCGCGGGTGACGACGTCGATCGGCGGCGTCCAGGAGAGCAGCAGTGAGTGGTAGCTCTGGCCGTTGGTGACATAGCCGGTCTCGCGCACGGACAGATTGGTCGGCGCCGGCACGGTGGTCGAGGGTCGCGACACCGGCAGCGGCTCAAAAACGATGCCGCGCTCGATGCGGTCGAACTTCTGCGGGTCATGCTGAAGCGCCGAGATCTTGAAGATGTTCGGCTCAACCTCCTCGCGCGCAATCACGCGGAAGAGAGGCGGCGTGATGTCCGTGCCGGTGATGGCGAACATCGCATTCGGCAGGGCTTCGGCTGGAAACGGGTCCGCCAGCAGCAGATTGCGTCCATCGAGAAAGGACGCGATGTCGCGCGTCACCAGTGCCCCATCGGGCATGGTGAGCTTGAGCTTGTAGGTGTGGCCCTCGCCCGGCTCGAAATCGTGGTCGAGCTCGACACGCAGGCCGCGATGACTAACAATGCGGCCACCCAGGCGAACCCGCGCCCTGTGAGGGTTCGCATCCGCAATAATGTCGCCCGGGCGGACGTCGGCGTGGTCCCAGCTCGCCTGGTATTCAGCTGTCTCGGTCTCGTTCTGCTCGGTGTCGAGGACCCACTTACCGTATCGATGGGCGAGACCGCGCGAGGTGCAGCCGGTCAGCTGGAGCGACTTCTCGCGCCAGCCAAAGCGGTTGAGCATCTGCTGATTGATCACGACTTCCTTGGACGGCCGGAAGAAGTCGTTCGGATCGTTCCAGGAGACGACCACGACCGAGTGCCGGGCCTTCATCGCGGTGCCGGAATAGGTGATCTCGCCACCAATTATGTTGGCCGGCGAGATCACCTTGACCGGATCGGCCGGCATGTCGGCCGTGGCGAAAAGCTGACCGAGCGACCAGTAGCCCATGCCGCGCCAGACCTTCGTGATGCTCTGAAGCACACTGAAGGCATCGTCGCGCGAGTTGATCACGCCGTTGAAAGTAAAGCGCGGCTCGTAAATATCGTCCTGCGTGTCGCCATTCTTGTAGCCGGACGGCACCAGCTGATCGCAATACTGGGCGATTGTATAGAGCGACCACTTGTCGACGATAGCCGCCGAGATGAACTCACCGAGCCCGTAGCGGTCATTGACGATGAGATCGTAGAAGACCCAGGCCGGGTTATTGGTCCAGGCGATCTTGAACGTGCCATCCCAGATGCCCGAATAGATGCGGGTCTCCGGGTCGTAGTTGGAGGGCACGTTAATCAGCAGGCCCTTGACATGGTAAGACCGCGCCGGGATCGAGGAGCCCAGATCCTCCGCATTGACCTCGATGCCGACGGCCGCGGTGAAGGGATAGGTGAACTTGCCCTCGACGAGGGTGATGTAGCTCTCCCAGTAGAGCTCGTTCTGCAGCTTGTCGGTCGGCGAGTCGGCGGTCAGCCGGCGCACGCGCACATCCCAGGGCGAGCCCTGGAACGGCAGATCGATGCGGTGAGCCACCTGGAACGGCGAGGTGGTCTTCTGGTTGAACCAGTGCTTGACCACCATCTCCTGCCATTCGCCGCCATAGGCGCGCACGTCGATGGCGTAGGAGAGCGAGGCCGGCAGCATGGCGCCGGTCTCTTCATCCGCGCGAAAGAGAGCCGGGATCCGAAGGATCAGCCGGACGGCATCGGCGTTCTGATCAACGATGGTGCGCTGGGTCGGCCCGTTGGCGTTCTTGACCTGCACCTCGACGTCAAAGGGCGTCTCCACGGCCGAATGGCCGGTGAAGTGCGCGTCGTCGGGGTTGCCCTTGCGGTCCTCCCAGATGACATCCTTGAAGTTGTAGGTGCCGTCCGCGTTTCGGATCGGGGTCTGGTCGAAGAAGATCGAGCGCTCGCCGTCAACAAGGCCCCATATCGGACCCTCCGAGATGGCCTCAATGAACTTGGCCCGGGCGCGCGAGCGCAGCGTATTGGGGGCGTTCGGAGCGGCACCGCCCTTGCTGGAGCCGCCAGAGCCCCGCACGAGAGGAACAGCATCGGCAAGAGCGCGCGCGCCCATGGGGGTATGGGCGTTCACTTCTTGCCTCCATAGGAGCCGACATAAGCGCCGTTCCCGACCGGGATGCGCTCGACATCCATGCCGCCGGAGATCATCACGCCGCCGGTGATGACCTCGCCATAGACGAGCGGCACCGGCGATCCCTGAGCATAGGCATTGCCGGGCCCGGTGAAGGTGAAGGAGCCGCTATCGTCGCCGTTGTCCTTCTCTTCAGGCGAGAGCAGGCTCGAGGCGCCGGCAAGCGCGAGGGCGGCGCCAAACATCGCCATATTGCCGTAGGTGATGCCGGACAGCATGCCCGGGCCGATAGCGGCGGACAGGCCGCCGGCAGCGGGCGCCAGAAAGAAGGCGGCGCCGGCGACCGCAACACCCAGCACGATCTTGAGCATGCCCGAGCGCTTGGAGCCGGCGACAACGGGCACAATGTGCAGATCGCCCTTACCCAGCCGAAACGTGCCGATCTCCGCTTCGCCAAGGTCGAAGCCCTTATCGACGCTCTTGCCGCGCACGATGTGCCAGGCGCCGTCGCGAATGGTCTGCAGGAAGCCCGGGAAGTTCACCGAGAGCGCGCGAATAGCCTCGCCGGCCGTCGCCACCTCGAGCTCGAACGTGCGGCCATAGGTCTTGCCGAGCGAGCCGTGCAGATGGACCTTACGCATCGGTCGGACCCTCGTAGCGGATCCACAGTCCAGCCTGGCGCCCCCAAAGTCCGGCCGGCTCCCGGCGCGAGAGGCGGGCCGGAAGGTGATGCAGGATCAGGTCGTTACCGACGAGCAGGCCGCCGTGATTGAACTTCTCCGAGCGGATCTTCGTGAGGAACACGTCACCCGGCCGGACGTCGGGCATCTTCACCACGACGAAGCCCATACGCGCGAAATTGCCGGAGTAGAGGTCGGCGTCGCCGGCCCACCAACTATCCTCGCGCGGGATCTCTTCCAGCTCGATCGGAATGAACGGCCAGGCATTCGTGACGCCCTGGGCGGCCAGTGCGTCAGCGCCCAACCGGAAGCAGTCGCGGATCAGCGAGTAGCAATCGGTGACGCCATGAACGAATTCACGACCGATCATCGGCGGGATCGGCGTGCTGGCGCCCCAGACCAGCGGCTTGTAGGTGCGGTCCTCGTCGAGCGGGATGATCGCCCAGGGAAGATCGGTCTGGATCTGACCTTCCATGTCGGCCTTCGAGGGCCAGTGCGGGCCGCCCGGATGCGAATGAACGATCGCGTCAACGGTTCGCATTGCGCCGGCGAACAGAAGCGGATTGATGACAGCAGGATCGAGGACGAAGTCGTTCATGGGGTCGTCGGCGAGATTGGCCGCCGGCTGATAGACGCCGGCGACGATGAGGCCGCAGGACTCCTTGGGATACTCAGCGCGCGCGTGCGCGGCGGCGGCGGCGAACGCCTCCGGGAAACGGTCAATCATCAGCTGGTCCTCGCCACACCCGGGAAGCCGCCAAAGGGCAGCGGATTGCCGGCGCCGAAGCGGGCCCGGCAGCAGCTCAGCCGCCGCGAGGGCACGTCCTTGGACGGATCAGAGATCGGCTGGTCGTTAATGTCGTAGGACTGAAGGCCCGCGTAGGGGCACTGGGCCTTGGCGTAGTCGAAGGCGTGCGTGTTCTCGTTCCAGATCCGGTAGCGCCACAGGCAGGTATCGCGGATCACCTGCCGGCCCGGGATCTGCTTGCCCTCCTGGTCGATCGCCGCCGACAGGTCCCATTCAATGAAGGGCTGGGTTTCGAGCGCCTTCCGCTCGATACGGAAGGTGTCGGGGCCGTAGAAGGCTTCAGGATCGGCGTCCGGGCGTCCGTCGAGAAAGCGCTCAAAGGTCCGGACGCGGTGAAGCGTGCAGCCGACGAGATCGCCCCAGGTGTTGATGATCGCCTGGATCAGGCCGTCAGTGTTGGCGAGCCGGATCTTGGGCGTGGGAAGACCGCCAGCGCCCGATACCTCGAGCCCAGAGAACTCGACATCCATCGCGACATATTCGATGCCGCCAAAGCGCACATTGCCGCGGTGCTCGCTACCCTGGACGAAATAGAGCAGCGGGCCGCCAAGAAAGCTCGTGTCCAGGACGAACAGCGAGATGGTGGCGCTCGGTTGCAGGCTCTGGGATTCGGCGTTGATCTGACTGGTCATGAGGGCTCTCTGCGGAGTCCTCATAATAAGTATGTGCTCACATATAGCAAGGACGAAATAAGCACCTGCTTACTTCACGGTCAGGTCTCGTGCGTGAAGGACTGAACAAGGTTGGCCGTCACCATCCAGATGCCATCCTCTGTCTTGGCGTCCCACTCCTCGCAGGTCCATTTGCGCGGCGAGCGTTCGCCATAGGGCGCGAAATAGAAAGCGCGTGTGCCCTGGTGCAGCTCGAAGAAGTCGATGATGGCGTGCATCTGGTCTTCGAGCAGCGCCTCCCAGCGCAGCGCCACGGTCTTGCGGATGTGGTTGATGCCGGCCGGGGTGGGCTGGGTGTAGCCCTCCCCGAACTCGGCCTTGTAGAGGTTGATCTTCGGCTTGTGGGCCGTGCCCGGAGAGGGTCCGACCGGCGGCTTGAAGGTGCGAAGGGACATTTATTCTCTCACAAACCGCGGTTGTTGAAGAGGTTGCCGGGCCGCTGCTGCTTGCGGATTTCGTCCACGACAACGCCGCGCATCGTGTTCTCCATCTGCTTGGCCATCTTCTTGGCGAGGTCGTTGTTCTGCTCCGGCGTCCCGGCGCTGCCATTGACCGTGATCGGTGCGTTGATCGTCATGCCGCCGCTCGCGCCCGGCACCAGAGCCGGCATAGCGGTCGGCCGGGCTGCCAGGCTTGACGTGCGGGGAGCAGGAACGCTGGTGACAAGGCCACCAGAGGCGTAGCCACGGAGTGCGCCCATGTGCATCGCCTCGAGGTTCTTGAGGCCGATGCGCTCGACCACCTTCTTCGGCATCACATATTCGCCGCGGTGCACGACACCGGCCGGCGCCGAGCGATTGCCGTCACCGGTGTAGCCACCCTCCTCGAACAGGTTGAGCAGCTTGCCCGATCCACCCTTGCCGACGACGCTGGACAGCATGCCCTTCAGGCTGACATTCAACAGATCCTGGATGATGCCGTTGATCGCCGTGCGCAGGTCGCCCGTGCCCATGATCAGGCCGCTGACACCACCGGCGAGGTTATCCATCCACTGGGTGGACTGCTGCGCCAGCTGCCCCTGGATATCGCTCCATTCGCGCATCTGACGCTGCAGCGGATTGGCCTGGGCGGCATACTGGGCCCGAATACTGCCCTTTTGCGCCTCGACCTCGCGGACAATATCGACTTCGCTCATGCCGGCCCGGCGCATGCGCTCGGCCCACTGGTCGATGAGAGCAAAGTCACGCTCCATCTGGACCTGGCGCAACTGGGTCTGGGTCAGCAGCGAGTCCTGAAACTCGCGCGTGCGCAGATTGTAGGCGGCCAGCGTCTGCGTGGTCTCCAGCTGAAGCTGGCCGGAGAGCATGCCCTGCTTGACCTGCATCGCCTGCCGGTAGGCGGCGCTGTCCTGCCCGTAGACGTGCTTGACGTTGTCCAGGTAGCTCTCAAGCTCCTGGTTCAGCCGGCGATACTGATCCGTGTCACCCTGATAGTCGGGGTTCTGCGCCTGCTTCTGGGCCTCGGCGAGCTGCCGGTTGATGTCGAGGCGCTGCTCCTCGAGCTTCTTCAGCTGCTCCTCGGAGGCGCTCTGGGCGCGCTTGGTCTCGGCGCGGGTCTTCTCGACCGCGTCGAGCTCCTTCACCGCCGCGACGATGTCCTTGTATTCGTCGGCGTTGATATCGGTGCTCTTGCCGAACTTGCCGGCGCTGACCTGCTTCTGCAGGCGCGCGAAGTTCCGGCCGAGCTCGTCGGCGTCCTGGCCGACATTCTCGATCTGGGCCTGGGTTTCCTTCAGGAACTCGACGCGCGCTTCCTGATAGCGCAGCGGCTCATTGGTGTTGCGCTCCTGCTGGGTCAGCTCCTCGGCAGCCTTGCGGATGCCCTCGGTCGCCTTTTTGCGGTTCTCGAGAAGCTCGTTGTAGGTGCGAAGCCCAGGGACCTCGGCGGCATTGAAGGTCGGCACGGCACTGCCGGCCATGTCGTAGGCACGCTGCGCGGCGCTCTGCCGGCGTCCCATGGACTCCATCTTCGCCCAGTCGGCCGGGCGCTCGTAATGGTCCATGATGGCATTGGCAGCCTGGGCGGGATTGGCCGACAGACCGGCTACGGCGGCGGCCTTGCGCTCCTTGTTGCGCAGCTCGTAATCCACGAAGTCCAGCTGGCCGAGGAAGTCGTTCCATTGCTTGCCCTGTGCGGTCAGGAACGCCTTCATCTCGTCGGCGCGGTCGTTCCACTGGGCAAGGCCAAAGGCGTTGCCATTATCCCCGATCGCATTCGGGTTCATGCCGCTTTCGGCAACCAGATTGCCGACGATGCCGGAGGCGACCGTGCGCGACCACCCCTTCGCCTGCAGGTGCTGCATGGCGACCTGCATGCGGGTGACGACTTCCTGCGACAGGCTGTCGATGGCCGGCGTCATGCCGCCCTGCATGGCCGTCATGAGGTCGGTCGACAGGCCGCGACCGAGCTGGGAGAAGTTCGCGCCGAGCAGGCCACTCTGGATGTTGCCGAGCTCCGCCGTCATGCGGGCCAGGGCTGCCGTGACCGTATCGACCCGCTGCACCGTCTGCTGGCCGAAGGTATTCGACCGGATCACCTCGCCGACGCGGTTGGCAAGCTCGCCCTGCGCGGTGAAGGAGGTGATGACCTCGCTCAGCGCCTGCTGGATCTTGTCGGTCGGGCCAAGGCCCTCGTAATAGCCATTGTCGAGCCGCAGCTGGATACGCTCGCCCTCGGTCAGATCCCGACCGGCGAGCTTCTCACGCAGCTCCATCTCCTCCTCGAGGAGCTTCATACGCGCGGACTGGACGTCGTTGTCAGCCTTCGACTGCCCCTTGGCGAGCTTGTTCAGAATGTCGGACTGACGCGCGAGGGAGAGCATCTCCTCGTGCATCTGCCGGACGGCCTCGCCGCCTTCCTTGATCGTGCCGAAGTCGCCGCGCGAGATGCGCGCCTGGAGCTCGGCAAAGGTGGACGACGTGCCCTTCAGCTTGGCCTCGAGCCCGGCGACCTCCTGCGTGAGGGAACCGAGCTGCTTGCGGCCGCGATCGATCGACTTCTCCTCACTGGGGAGCTTGTCGAGGTGCTGGATACCGAGCTTGGTGCTGAGGATCTCGTTGCGCTCGGCGATGGCCGTCGTGTCCATCTGCGCGAGCTGATTGACCCACTTCTGCATCTGGCGCTGGCGATCGACGTCGCCAGTTTCCATCTCGCGCTTGGCGTAGGCGGTCTCCTGCGCGATGAACTCGCGGATCTTGCTATTCCGGTCGAGCCGGTTTTCGAGGATCTTGCTGGTGTTCTCGCGCTCGACCTCGACGATCGCCGTTCCGTTCTTCACCGCAAGCTCGCGCTCGCGGAGCATCTCCTCCTGAAGTGCCTTGCCGCGCTCGTCATACTCACGGGAGATTTCAGCCTGGCGCTCATCAGCGCGCCGCTGAAGCTGGCGCAGCGCCGTGGCATCCTGGCGCTCGACAGCATCACCGATGAGGTCGGGAGCCGAGCGCTCCAGCTCGTAGAGCTCCTGGCGGGCGTCGGCCAGCAGCTGCGCCACCTCCGCCCGCATCTTGGCGACCGTTACGGGCGAGTAGCGCCGGAGAAGGCCGGAATTGGGGTCGTTGGTATCGCGGAGCCGCGACTGCAGGCCGCCGATCCTGTCCTCGATCTCCTTGCGCTTGTCGGAGACTGCGGTCTCGGCCTGACGGCGGCTCTCGGCGCCATACTTCTTCAGCGACTCGTAGGCGTCGTCGACCTTGTTCGACATCAGGCCGAAATATTCGGACGCTCCATAGACCGCGAGGCCGAGCGCGGTGATCCAGGGCATGATCGCGCCGGCACCGGTGAGCAGCGCAGCCATGGCCCCGCGCGCACCCATCAGAGCGACGCCCACGCCTGTGGAGGCGGTCGACATATTGCGCAGCCCGGAAGCGCCCAGGGCGATATCGGCCGCCGCCGAGCGCCAGTTGGTCGCGAACATGCGCAGATCGGCGATGTTGCCCTGCAGGGCCAGGCGCAGGCTGCCCAGCGCGCGCGTCGCCGCCATGATGCCGAAACCCGCAGCGAGCACCTGAGCCGTGCGGCCGATCTCGCCGCGGAAGGTAACGACGAAATCGATCGTCTCGCGCAGGCCGGCGATCATCCGGCCGAGCGCATTGCCCATATCCGTCGCCAGCGTCCGGGCGACCGGGCCGGCGAGGAAGTCGTTCAGGTCGACCAGCTGGTTCTTCACCTGGGCGAAGAAGGCGCCACCACCCTCCCCTGTCGCCAGGTTCTGCAGCGAGGTCTTCATCTGCGAGATCTGACCGTCGAAGGTCATCATCATCGCCTTGGCGCGACCGCCGAAGGTGCGCTCGATCTCGGCGTAGAATGCCTCGAGAGCGGGCTTTGCCGCGACCGTGCCCGAGCCGATAGCGGTCACCAGATCGCCCATGGACACGCCCATGGAGCGCGCCATCAGCTCCATCGCCCGCGGCATCGATTCCGCGAGCTGCTGGCGCATTTCTTCCATCTGGATGACGCCCTTGCCGGACATCTGGGAGATACCCAGCACGATCCGGTTGAAGGCGTCGTCACTGCCGCCGAAGGCAGCCACACCGTCGGCGATCGCCTTGAGCGAGCCGTCGAGCGGGTCGGTTCCCGTGGCCTTCAGCTTCACGAAGCCGTTGGTGATGGTCTTCAGCGAGAACGGCATCTGCTTGGCCTGCTCGCGCAGGTAAGCCACGCTGTCGGCCGCGTCCTTGATCGGATCGGCGGCGTCCGACATGCCGCGCATCTGGAACGTCAGGCGCTCCATCTCGGCATTGACGCGCACGATGTCGCCGAGCCAGCCATTGGCAGCGCCGGATGCCTTAGACAGGCCGAGCGAGACCAGGCCGGCAACGATCGAGACGTCGCGCAGAGTGCCGAGGAAGCCCTTGGAGGCCACCTCGGCACGATTGATGGTGCGAACGACGTTGCCGTTCGCGGCCGCCAGGTTCTGCAGGGCAGGATTGGTGAGGAGAAGCTGCTTGTTGAAGTCGGCCATCGTCTGGCCAGCGCGCAGCATTCCCGTAACGAACGAGCCGTCTGCGAGCGTGAGTTCAACGCGGATTGCCGTCATTATCCCTGCACCAAAGTAAGTATGTAGATACTGATATTACCCGCCGGACTGAATGCGCCGTTTGAGCGCCATGAGCCCGGCGCGGTCGAAGCTGGGATCAAGACCCTCGTCAGTGAGCGCCACACCACCCACGATCTGGATCTCGCCAGTGCGGATCGGCTCGTAGACGTAGATCTCCCCGATCTGCTTCCCGAGACTTCCGTGAAGGGATTTGTAGCCCTCCTCGTTGGTCACGGCGGCCAGCAGCGCCAGCTGTTCGAGGCCATCCTCCGCCCGGAGTCGGTCGATCTGGCTCAGGAGGAACCAGAAGCGACGCACCGGCATCGCCATCATCTCGTCCCAGGAGAGCCGGAACTCCCGCAGGACCTTGGCGAACAGAAATCCGAGATCAGCGGACTTCAGCTCGCGCTGGGGGCCTTTCCCACCTGGTCCGCCGCCGGCGCCTCCTCGACGACCTCGCCGCTGGCCGTGCGGGCGATCTCGGCGATGCCGTTCAGCTGCTCGAGGCTCCAGGAGCGGATCTGCGCTTCGGTGAGCGAGGGGAAGGCGCGGTTGATCATGCGGATCATGACCTGGAGCTCCTTCACCGGGCCGCCATCCAGCTTCAGATCCTCGAGATCCTTGGCATTGGCGAAAAAGGTATCGAGGGTGGCCGTCGCCATGGGGTGCTTGACCCCGTCAATGTCGAGGGTGACGGGGCTCGGCTTCACGAAGGCATCGAGGTTGATGATCTTGGTCATGATGGATCCGCTGGTGGAGAACAAAATGGCCGGCGCCCTGTTCGTGAGCGCCGGCCGTTGACTGGCATCAGCCCTGAAGGGCCAAAGGTCAGGCGCCCGTGGCGGTCACGTCGCCGACGGCGAACAGACCGCCGTCGTCGGCGGCGTAGCCGGTGAAGACCGCCGAATAGATGCGCTCGGCGTCCTGCTGGTAGGTGAAGTTGATCGCGCCCGGGCAGGCGGCCTTGTAGACGGTGAAGTCGTCAGCGCCCGTGGTGCCGATCGGGCGCAGGACCAGAGTCTTGGCCACCGACAGCAGGTTGATGTTCACGCCGGTCGAGACCTTCACCTGTGCCTTGGTGACATCGACACCGCCGGTCAGGGCCACGGCCGTGACGTTGGCCGCGGTTACGAAGGTGGCAACCAGGGCGACGTTGCCGGCCACACCGCGCGTCTTGGCGGTGATCGTGGTGACCCCCGCATTTGCCGAGGCGACGAAGGGCAGGTTGGAGGCGTTGATCACATCAGCAAGCGCCGAGGCCGCAGCGCCGATGGTCGCCGGAATCGGCAGATCGAACGGACCCGCGGGAACGGTCTTGAAGGTGATCGTGGTGCTGGCCAGAACGATCTTGTCGCCATTGACCGGGGCCGCGGTCTTGAAGGTCACGGAGCCCGACGCCTTAGCGCCGTCGGTGATCAGGGTCGAGCCAGGCATCACAGCCACGAGATTGTCGAGCGTGGTCTCGGCGAGCGGCGCGGTCACCTTGACCTGACGACCGGTGACGAGCTCGCCGATCGGCGTCTCGCCGGTCTGGTCGACGGTCACGGGATGGGTCGACGTCGTCACCTCCACCTCGACACCGCCCTTGGTATAGCCCAGGTTGCGGCCGTCGAAGAGAACGTTGCAGACGCCGAGCTTAACGTTTTCGGCGGACGAAGGCATGGACGGAGATCCTCTGTAGAAGCGGAATTAGAAAGTATGCACATACATACTTTAACATCCGTGGGAAGTCCACGCAAATAGCTACACCTGTATGTAGCTATTTCCAGGCCGGCTCGACAGAAAAGGCCGTGCGGAAGTTCAGCGACCACTCGATGGCATTGCCTTCCAGCATCGGAAACTGGATCGGCAGCTGGGCCGGGTAGAACACCGTGATGCGCGCCCTGCCCCGCTCCGCGGTCGCCGGGTGATCTTCCGGGTGCTCGACCAGCAGCGTCTTGATGACCTTGTTGGCGAGCGCCTCGCCCTGGACCGGGTCGGTGTGGCGCACGATCACCTGCAGACGCGGCTTGTGCCAGCCGACAATGTGCGGATCGACGGGGATGCCCTCGAGCGGCATGCGAAAGAGCACGCCAACCGTGCATTCGGCCGGCATGGTGCCGCGAAACAGGCTTTCACCTGGCACGCCAAGGCCGGCGGCGGCGATCTTGTGCTCAAGGATGTCGAAGATCATTGCTCGGTCACCTGCAGAATGGACTGGATGATGTTGCGCTCGAGCTTCGGCTCTTCCGCCACGGCCGCGCGCTCAAGGAATTTCGAGCCGATGACGTGCTCGGGGTTCGCGGCCTGCTTGGCCAGCGTATTCGGACCCATGCCGTTCGTTCGAATGACCCAGTCCTCATAGTGCTCATGAACCACGGAGGCATACTGGTCCAGAGTGATGTAGCCATCACCGCGAAGCACCTCGCCCGTGCCGCCGGCGACGATGTCGATCTGCAGGCGGCCGCGCGTGCCATAGCTCTTCTCGATCCGGATCGACTCCTCCAGCAGACCCGTATCGCGAGGCACCAGGATCTTGGCCACCTTCACGATGCGCTCGGCCGAGCGCGTCATCTGCTTGCGTGCGGTCGAGGGCACCGTGTCGGCGATGTTGCGCAGACGAAGGATCGCCGGCGCCAGGCCCGTGACCTTCATCTTGATCACGGCAGCAGCTCCATATCGCACTCGAAATGGTCGATGACGCCGGCGACCGAGCGCCGGGTGTGCTTGGTCTCGATGCGGTAGGTCTGACCGTCGAACTCGAAGCGATCGCCGATCTCGATCTTCACGAAATTGGCGACGAGGATCTTGGCGCGCATGGCGGCCATTTCATCGGCGGCGCCGCGCGAGGCGGAGCTGTCGGCGCGCACCGAGGTCTTCTGGGCACCGACGCTGAGGTTCACCGGCGCGAAGGGGCACTTCACCGGCGGCGCGTAGGTCACCTGGGCATGGACATTCCGGCCGATCTTGCGCGAGAGCCAGCCGACATTGTTGGGCTCAAACATGGCCCGCCTCCATCGACAGGAAACAGGTGCTGTTCGGATGGAAGAAGTGCTCGCACGCCGCGGCGTAGCCCAGCGCGTCATCGCGCAGCGACACCTGACCCTGGGTCTGGAGAACGCCCTCGCTCTCGGTAACCACGGCGATCTCGGCATGGCCGTGATCGGCAGCCGTCATCAGGACCATCTCGTTGTAGGCGGCGAGCAGCGTGTGACGCCAAACGGTGCGAACGAACTTGCGCGAGATCCAGCGATAGGAGCGCCGGTCGTAGAAGGTGAATTCCAGCTTGCCGAAGGAGGACATCCGGTAGTCGAGCATCGCCATGCGCTCATTCATGCGCCGCGTGCGAACGCTCGCGCGAACAGCGAGCGCCGCGGCCTGCAGCTTCTGACGCAGCGTCGCGAGATCGCGCTGCATCTGGGCTGCGATCTCGTTGATGAGATAGCTCTGGGATTGCGCCAGGTGCTCGAGGGCGTCGTCCGACAGGTCAGACGCTTCGATGCTCGCGATCTGTGAAAGCGTCGTCTCGCGTGCGCTCTGGGCAATGGCGCTAAGAGCGCCTTCGATGTGCGCATCCTCATCGGCGATGTGCCGGAGGCTGACCTGATAGGCCGCGGCCATGATGCGGGCCGTAAGAGCGGCCGAACCGAAGTCGTCGGCGCCGAGCGCTTCGTCATAGAGGCGCTGCCACTCCTTCGTGACCAGAGCGTAGCGCTCGGCGGCGCGCTCGGCCTCCTCGCTCAGCCGGTTGGCGATCATGCCCGGAAGATCCGCGAGCTGTAATAGACGTAGCCCTTGAGGTGGGAGAGGGTCTGGGCCGACACGCCATAGTCGACGGCGCCGCCGGCGCCCGGCTGGAGCCGCACGGAGCTTTCGCCGATCGTCTCGGACACGATGCCGGCCCGATGCTTGCGCGCCGTGGTGTCGCCGGCCAGCAGTTCGATCGCCTCCACCAGCTGGGCGGTGCGCAGCAGACGCCGGAAGCGCGCGGGGAACCCGAAATACTCCTCCTCGCTGATATTGTCCCAGGCGCCGCTGATGAGGATGGTCTCCTCCTCGTCGATGATCCGGCCGTGCTCATCTTCATGGGCAAAGCGCAGCGGGATAGCCGAGAGACGGCGAAACGCCTCGATCAGGGCGGCCTGGCGGCGATCGGGCTCGGCATTGTCCCAGGCCGAGGTGTCGGCCATGTCGCGCGCCAGCAGTTCGGCCGCCTCATAGGTGATGAAGGTGTTCTCGAGCAGCGCGAGCCGGAACTCGCCTTCGATCAGATAGGAGAAGGGCCGCCGGATGATGCCGGCAGCCGTGACGATCTGAACCCGGAGGATGCGCGGGCTGGAGAGCTCGCCGGCCGACAGCGCATTGAACGCCGCCGGGATGACGATCTCCTTGTGCCCGAGCTCGGTGTCGAAGGGCAGGTCACCGAAATCGACCAGGAGCCGATCCTCGCCGTCATAGAGAGCCGCGCGGATCGCGCTCGGTAGCACCGGCGCGCCGTTCAGGTCCGTGAAGGCGACGGTCAGGCGAACCTCATAATCCTCCGGATAGACGTTCATGGATCACTCCTGACCGTCGTCGCTGATCGCTGCGGCGAGATTGCCGGTCGCCGCGGCCTCCTCGAGCGACACCTCGGTCGTCTCGATCTGGGCTTCGGTGAAGTCCTCCTCCACTTCAGCAGCGGGCGCAGATGCGGGCGTCTCCACCGGAGCGGGCTCGGTGGCCGGCGCCGGTTCGCTCTGCATCCGCTGATCACGCTTGAGGATGAACTTGGCCTGGGCGTCGAGGATCATCTCGATCAGGATCGGAATGGAGCGGCTCTTGACGTTCCACTTGTCACCGATCGCGCGCAGACCCTTGATGCCGGACTTGTCGGCCACAGCCTCGAGCTCAGGCTTGGTGTGGAACTCGGTCGGGGCCTTGTTGGCCGCGGCGGCGGCCATGATGGCCTCAGCCTTCTTGTCAGTCTCCGTCTGCCGCGCAAGCGGCGCGGCGACCGGCGCACGAAGCTGCGCCTCTGTGGCCAGACGATGGGTCACGCCGGCCGGGGTTTCACCGCCGTCGTCCTCGAGCTCCACGAAGTTGGCGACGGAAGCGAGGAGATCGCGGTCGCAGCGATGCAGCTTCAGCACCGAGACGCCCTCGACGAACTCGAACCGGCCGAGGATGCCGGTATAGCCTGCCCACGCGCCGTCGACGATCTTGAGATGCTTCATTGGTTCGTTGTCCATGAAAAGAGGTCCGCAAACAGCAATGGGCGGGATTGCTCCCGCCCATACTATGTATGCACATACTTATGTGCAAGATCAAATGTTGGTAACGCCCTTGAGGCGGGCGACCGCATGCGTGGCCTTGAGCGCCGCGGCGCAATACCACTTCAGACGCCAGCGGGTGCTGTCCTTGCCGAAGTTCAGACCGACCTTCTCGACCCGGATGCCGGCGGCGTCGCCCGCATAGAGGCCGTGGAAGCCATCGGCCTCATTCAGGCGCAGCGCGTAGATCGAGGTCGTGGCGTCGTTGTCGCCCTGCGTCTCGTCGGCGCCGATATAGTCGTTGATGATCACCGGGGTGCCATCATACGCCTTCACCGGGACGCCGAAGTTCTCGATCATCATCATGTCGGCGGTGTTGCCGCCCTGAAGACGATTGAGCTGGCGCAGCGCACGCCAGGTGCCCTGGCGCATCATCAGACAGTCCGCGCCGAGCTTCACCGCGTCCTTCAGCTCGTCGAGCATGGAGTAGGACAGGGCGTTGCCGTTGGCGCCGGCGGTCAGGGTCTGACCCGCGGTCACGAACTTCTTCAGGCCGTCGAACTGCTTCGGATTGACGGCACTGTCGCCGTTCACCAGAGCCTGACGGAAGTCGCGACCGACGCCCTTGGCCTTGGCAGCGAGCTGCACGGCGACCTGGTCGTAAAGGTCGGACTTCACTTCGGAGATGAAGTTGGCGATGTCGACCTGGCCAGCCAGAATCTTGATGCGCGCGGTGACGGGCTCGAAGGTCGCGGTGCTCTCCTCGATGTCGTCATACGGATCGATCCAGCCCGCGCCCGGCAGGGTCTTCTCACGATCATAGGCGTAGACGTCATCCTTGGAGCGGACGAACGGGACAAGGGCGAACAGCTCGTCCTTGTCGATCAGCTCTTCGATAATACCGCGCTGCCGGTCATCTTCCGCCAGCTTTGCGGCTTCGGTCATGAGAAGCGGCATTGGGTTCGGTTCCTATCTTGTCCCGTGGAGAATAAGTATGTGCTCACTTATTATCCAAGAGCGACAGAATGGCAAGGAAAAAAATCCGAACCCAGAACCGAACCCGCTATAATTCTTCGCCTAGTCTACGTCGTTGTCCAACGCAGCGCGAAGACGGGCCATGCCGAACAGGTTATCGGCGCTCTTCTTGGCCGGAGTCTTCAGCAGGTTCTCCGAGCGAGAGCCCGCGCCGGGCGAGATCTTCGCCTTCAGCAGCGTCTCCTTCTCCGGATCGGCGTCGATGATCCGCTTGAATGCTTCATCGAAACCCAGAGGATCGCCCTTTGCATTGACGAGCATCGTGCGATCCTTCGCGCCGGCCGGCTTGTCGTAGCCGACGGTGCGCCCGTCGACGACCTCGAAATGGGCGCCGTAGAGCTTGCGCGACTTGGCCGGCGTCAGGGTCAGATTTTCCTGGATGAACTTGGAGTTGCCGAAGTCATTGCCGACGGTCAGGTCATCGATGCGCTTCTGATCGACCGCGCGGGCGGCGCGCTCAGCCTCAAGTTCGGACTGAAGCGTCGACTTCTCCTTGTTGTGCTCCTCGATCATCATGGCCTTGACGCGATCGAAGTCGCCCTTGGCCTCGGCCGCCGCACGCTCGGCCTCCTCTTCGCGCTTGATCAGGTCGCGCACCTTCTGCGGATCGACGCCGCCATAGGCGGCGAGCGCGGCAGCGGCATCAGTGGCGCGCTTTTCGGCGTCCTTCAGCTTGCTCTTCTTGTCCATCACCTCGCGCAGGAGAGCGGCCTTCTCCTTGCCGTCCTTCGACGTGTCGGAGCCGGCGGCAAGCGCTTCGGCGGCCGCCTCGGCCGCGGCTTCAGCCTCGGCGAGCTCGCGAGCAGCGGTCTCTTCAGCCGCGGCGGCTTCCGCGGCAGCATTCGTCTCATTGGCATCACCGCCGGCGCCGGCGCCATCATCCTTGTCGTAGGCCACACGCGGCATGCCGGGCAGCTCGGGAAAGAACATGCGCGTGGACGCGAGCGCAGTCATGCGAGTCTTCATCATCGGTCTTCTCCTTTGCCCATTATCTCGGGCGCTTCGGTCGTGATGGATCAGTGTCTCGATCCGGTATGCCTTGGTCGGTCAGGACGCCTTGCGGGAAGCGGCGCCCTTGGTCTTCGAGGGGGTGTCAGCCGTCACCTCGCCCTGGCGATTGGGTGACGCAGCAGGCTTGGAGCTGCCGAAGTTGGTCGGAGGGGTGAGAGCGATGTCCGCGTCGTCGAGCCAGGTCTCGATGTCGGCGGCGAGCTTGGAGCGCAGGTCCGCCTTCAGCTGCGGGAACAGCTTGTCGACAAGACCGCGCATCTGCTCGCGCCGGACCTCCACGGGCGCGGCGAGCTTGGCGAGCGCCTCGGCGGTGACGAGATCGTCAACCAGGCGCATCACGTCGAACGTGGTGGGATAGGAGACGAGCTTGTCCTTGGGCGGCGCCTCGCCGGCCCAGGCAAGCACGATGTTGATCAGCTTGTTCTCGACCGACTCGCAGGACTGCGCCTTGGACAGGAGCAGCGAGTTGACGCGCTCGAAGTCATACGCCTTGGCGACGCCCGACGAATTGTCGATACCAACCGCGTTGTCTTCCTTCGTGCGCTCTCCGGCGAGTCCGATCGTGTGGTAGATCTCGTTGATGATCTTGTTGATCACCGTGAGGATCACGCCGGCCTGCTTGGGATCGGGCGAGAGATATTCCGGGCGCGCCGAGCCGGCGGAGGCGTCGAACACGAACACCCGCTTGGTGCCCATCTCCAGCATCTTCTTGTAGGCGTCTTCGCCCGGCAGCAGCGACTGGGCGGGAATAGCCAGCTGCGAGAAGGTCTGGTCCTGGATGATGGCGTCGAGGTTGGACAGATAATTGGCGACGGCGCGGTCCAGATAGGCGATGTCATCGATCAGGCCGGGAACCCGGTAGGGATCCTCACCGATCGTGTGATCGGCCAGCACCACCGGCACCATGCCGAGATCGTGCTGGCGATGCTCGAGCACATTGATGGTCTTCACCGGCACGGAGCGGCCGTTGACGATCTTGGTCTGGCCGGTGTCACGCTCCTCGAACAGCGTAACGTCGGTGCGCGTCCACAGCCGGACGCGGTCGATCAGGTCACCGCTCGAATGGATCGGGTCGGCGTCGTCGCGAACGGTCTCGCGCAGCTTGATCCACAGCAGGCCGCCCGAGCCATCCTCATCCCAGGCATAGTCCAGGATGTCCTTGGTGGCGACGAGATAGGCGTAGATCGAGAACTTCTGCTGCTTGGCCTCGGCGATCGACAGAGCGCGCCGGCGAACCTGACCGCCCTCCCCTGCGACCTCGACCTGATTGACGAAGTTGTTGTCCACCACGATGGCCACGCGGCCGCCAATCGAGTTGGCGACGGAGGCCGAGCGCATCAGCTGGTCGATCGGCAGCCCTGACAGGGTCGCCTTCTTCCAGAAATCCACAATGACCTGGGGCGCATCGGAATTGCGCGAGGCGGATGCCTTGAACAGGTATTTCTGGACGAGCTCGACGACTTCGCGGGTGTGGTTGAAGCGATAGGCCCGGTCGAGACGGGCCTTAAATTCCTTCGAGCCTTCCTTGTAATAGCGGAAGATATTGGTCTCGAACCAGGCGCGGCCGCCGCGATAGGCCGCCTCGAGGAAATACCAGTGATGAACAAGATCGGCATAGGCCGGGTGCCGGCGCTCGTAAAACGCCCGCAGAACATCCTGATCTGGACCCGACATTGTTCAATCACCCTGCCTAAAGAGCCGTCATAATAAGTATGTGCTCACTTATAAGCAAGCTCAAAGAGATATGCCGAGGATCTTCGGCTTGATCACCGGGTGCCGGAAGTCAGCGTAATAGCCGAAAGCGTCCGCCGCGTGCTCGGTGCCCTTGCTCTTGTCGACCTCGCGCGAGCCTTCCTTGTAGATGGTCTGCTCGAGGCTATCGATGAACTTGCGGCACTTGCGATCGACGCGCAGGCGGACCTGACCCTCGGCCGTGCGCAGCAGGCGATTGACGGCGTTCACCCGGTCCATGACCAGCGGATGCTTGCGCTTGTAGTAGATGTTGCGGAAGCCGGCCTCGCGCAGAATGTCGAGCGAGGACTCGCCACGGTCATGGTTGCGATTGTTGCCGGCCGGATCGGGATAGATCGAGAGTGCGTTCATCCGCTTCCAGTAGCGCCGGCCGAGCTCGTCGGCCGCTTCCTGGGTGTTGGAGCCCGGCAGCACCGCCTCATCCACCACCCAGATCTCGCCATTGTGCTGCTCCTGGATGATGATCATCGACATCGGGTCGATGTTGAAGTCCATGCCGACATAGATCGGTAGCGCCGGATTGTAGGGATAGTCGCCCACATGCTCGCCGCGCTCGAACGGGTAATAGACCCGGCCGGACATGGTCTCGAAGCTCGCCTCGAACTCCTGGCGGAAGGAGCGCGGATCCATGTCGCGCCGGGCCTGACGGATCTCGCTCTTCGGGATGAAGGGCGAGGTGATGGTCGGGAACTGCCAGCTCTTCCAGTCATTGGGCACCCGGCGCCCGCGCTCATCCTCGACGATGGCGCCGCGCTGACCGAGCACATAGATGGCGTGGAGCCAGTTGAAGTTCTTCGGGGTGGCGATGAACAGCGCCCGGCCGCCGGTGCTGGCGAGCGTGGGGCGCAGCACCAGCTCCCAGGTCTCCTGCTTGACGTCCTGGGCCTCGTCCATGACGAGGAAGTTCAGGCCGACGCCGCGCAGCGTGTCGGGCTTGTCGGCCCCCTTGAGATGGATGCGCGAGCCGTTGATCAGCCAGATGACCATACGGGTCTCGTGGATCTTCAGGACCCACTGGGCCGGGATCGACGCCTTCAGGTCGTCCCAGAGAATGTCGCGCGCCATCTGATAGGTCGGCGCCACATACCAGACCAGCTGCTTCTGCTTTTCGGTGGCGAAGCGGATCAGGGAGATCTTGGAGAGCTGCGTCTTGCCCCAGCGCCGGCCGGCGACGATCACCCGGAAGCGCCGGGGATCGCGCAGGACCAGCTTCTGGAGCTTGTGCAGCTTCAGCGAGAGCCCGCTCCTCACGGCGAGCCCTCCTCGCCATCCTCATCATTCTCCGCGAGCATGTCGGCGACCGTCGCATCCTCGGGGAGCGCGCCGATGTTCTTGTGGTGCTCGAGGATGTCGTCGTCGGTGAGATCCTCGATCGACAGCGAGGGCAGCGTGGTCTCATCGACATGGTCGTTGGCCTGCAGCAGCTCGATGCTGGCGGCGATGTTGTCGATCAGCAGCTTGTTGTAGCGGGCGAGCGCCTTCAGATCGTCGTCGATATGCGCCATCGGCCGCGGAGGCGTCGCGCGCAGGTTCTCCGACATGATCTTGCGGCCGATCAGGCGCGCTTCCTTGAGCGCCTGGTAGCCGTTCATCCGGGTCTCTTCGATCCACTCGGCGCGCCGGTCGGCGAAGCGCTCGATGGTGGCGCCGGCGGAAACACCCGTCGCCGCGACCGCGGCCTTCTTGGCCGCAGCAGCCAGCTCATGGGCCCGCGAGCCCTTCTTAGCGCCGACATCCTTGAAACGCCGGGAGAGCGTCTGGCGCGAGATCTTGTAGGTGGTGGCGAGCTCGCTCAGCCCGGCCTTGCCGAGCTCATAGAGCTCCCGGATCTCGGCAAACTCGGCATCGGTCAAACGCCGGCCGGGACCGGATGCGTCTTCAGCGCCGGTTCCTTCAACCTCGTTCTCTTCCTCCGCCGGAGACGTCATCTCTTCACCATGTAAGTTACCGCATACGTATTTCCAACGCCGGAGAGTTGGACCAGGAAATCCCGTTCCTTCGCCTGTCTATATACTAATATAAGTATGTTGTAACTTATATTCTATTATAAGACAGGCGAAGGAACGGGATGAGGTTCCGGCGTTGGATCCTCATGCGTGCTCTGGAAGCACATAGAAATCCACATACGCCTGCGGCGTTGGACTGTAGATCACGTTCCGGCCCACTCTCTTCTTCACCAGGATGCCGTGCGCGACGAGGAAGCGAAGCGAGACACGGGTCGCACCCTCGCTGCACGCAAAGGAGACCTTCTGGTTGATCTCCTCGGCGGTGTAGAGCTTGCACCTGGCCACACCGGCCAGGATGAGGCTCATGATCTCGCGCTGCTTGCGGGTCTTGATCACAGGCGCAGCCTCTCGCTTGGCCCCTGCCGGTCGAACTGGGTCAGAGCGAGGCGCTCAGGAACGCTGCCCTTCGGGTCCGGGCACTTCCAGATCCCATACATGGGCGAGGCAAGCCCGATCTGCTGAATGCCCTTCACCGCATCGCGCAGGCTCATCGACGCCCGGCGCTGCTCCATCGCCGCGCCGCCATTGGAGGTGTTCTCGAGCGCTGAGTTGCGGAAATAGAAGTCGGTGCAGATCTCGGCGAGCCGCTGCTGCTCGGCCGGCGGCTTGGCAGCGATCTCGGCGAGAATGGCCTCGAAATCCTGCGGGCTGGCGGCAAAGTGCGAGCGGAAGAACCGCAGCACCTGGTCATACTTGTTGGCGTTCATCGGCTTGACGAACTTGAAGCCGGCCTTCTGGCCGAAGGCGTTGAACTTCGACATGGACGACTGGATCTCCATGAAGGTGTTGCCCTCCATGCGCGAGACCAGGTTCATCATCCGGTAGCCGGCGCCGATGCCGCGGAACATCGTGTCGATCACGAAGCGCGAGATCACCCGGAAATTGGCGTTGATGTAGTGGTAGCGGTTGGTGTTGGTCAGCCGCGTGTCGCCCGAGCGTGGCTTCAGGTTCGGGAACACGATGTGCCGCTCGCGCAGCATGCCCTTGGGCGTGCCGGTGACGAGGACGCCGATGGTCTGGCCGGCGAGCACCAGGCGCCAGAAGCGCGGGCCAATGGGCAGCTTCTCGGCCTTGTAGTGGAGATCGTGGAGCAGATACCAGTCGTCGATGGTTCCGCGCTCCACGAACATCTCGTCCGCGAGCGAGAAGAACGCGCGAGGGCTGTCGATGCGCTCGATCAGTGTCTCGGTGTCAGAAAGCATCACGGCGCCAGCCCTCGCTCATCCCTGTCGATCCCTGCTGCGTCCGCGCGATCATTGCTCTGCATGTCGCGCTCGCGTCGCGTCTCCCACCAGCGCAGCGTGTTCCCGCAATGGTCGCGGTCGAACAGGTCGGCCAGCTGGCAGAAGACGCAGCCCCACCCTCGCCCGGCTCGCCGTGCCTTGGCCGCGCGGTAGCAGAGCGTCTCGGTCGGCTGCCCGGCGAGCAGCGCGTTGACGAGGACACTCAGCGCCGTGCCGAGAGTGAGGAGATAGCCGCGCATCAGCCGGGATAGACCACCCAGTCCTCGGCCAGCAGGTCGGTCTGGGAGGCGAGCCAGCCGGTGACGCGCGAGCCGTCGGCGGCCTTCAGGCTGAGATGCGGCATGCGGACGGTCGTGCCCTCATGGCCGACCTCGAACAGCAGCGAGGAGACGCCATTGATGGTGCCGCGCTCGGCAAGCTGGTGGAAGCTGGTCGGCGCCGAGCCATGCTCGAGATAGACGAACATGCCCTTGCCGTTCCAGGACCCGCGCGCTGCCCGATAGCCGAGCTTCACCTGCTTCAGTGCTTCGCCGAAATTCATGCTGCTTCTCCAAGCTGAGCGACACCGCGCTCGGTTTCGACTTTCTCGCGGAAGCGCTTGGTCACGATCAGGCTGGGCGCCAGCTCGTCCTTGAGATCGGTGTGGGTGGTGGCGACCATGAGCGTCTTGCCCATGCGTCGGGCGACCTTGGTCATGTTGAAGGCGACGACGCGGGCGGTGACGCGGTCGAGCACGGCGCCGAACTCATCGGCGATCCAGGCATCGGCGTCGGATTCCATGACCTTGGCGAGTTTGAGCCGATAGCGCTGGCCGTCCGAGAGCTCGCTGGGCTTGCGGATGTAGATCCAGGCGTCGGAGATGCCGGCCTTGGCCAGGAGATCGGTCGCCTCGCTGATGGTGCGGCCGACCAGCTCAATGACCGGCTTTTCCTCCAGCACCACCTCGTTGAGGTCGGTGACGCGCAGTCCGTCCCGGCGCATCTGAGTCGCAAGATCCTTCAGCAGGAGCGACTTGCCCGAGCCGGACTGGCCGTTGATGTAGACGACGTCGCCCTGCTCGATCTCGAGCTCGAGGTTGTCATAGACGACGAACTGCTTGTCGGTGAGACCGAGCCCGAAACCTTCGGCGATCTCCAGCACGCGCGGCGTGCGCATGACCGAGGAGGTGAAGGAGCGATTGATGACGTAGCGGGCCATCAGACGTCATCCTCGTAGGCTTCCTCGTAGATCGGCTCCTCCGGCGTGATGATGCTGCCGTCATTGAGCATCTGGGGCAGCATCTGGGCCATGTCGGTGAGCTCGAGGTTCACCGCGTTGAGCGCGCCCGAATAGGCCATGACCTCGACCGGCTTGGCGGAGGCGGGAATGGCGACCTCGGTGAGAAAGACGCCGCTCGGCGACAGCGCGACCACGACAAAGCCGGTGATATCACCCTTCATCAGGCGCTCGCGGATGTCGGTGAGCGCCTGGAGCTGGTGCTCCTCACAGTCGGCCTGCTGCAGGGCCGCTTCGGCGGCATTGATCTCGGCCGCGGCGAGGAGCTCGGCCTGCTCGACCTCGAGCGGCTTGCGGGACTTCAGCGAGATGACATTGCTGGCCGGCATCGGGTCCATAAGTATGCGCTCACTTACGATTGAGGGCGTCGGAAAGGAACAGGATCAGCGCCTCGGGCCCCACCTTGCCGGTCGAGGTCTCGATGGTGCTCATCATTTCGCGGATGGCGCGCGACTGGGCAATGGAGACACGCTTGAAGCCGAAGGCGTCACCGATCGGCGCGGCGACGTCGTCCGTCGCCTCGATCGCCTTGGCGTTCTCCTTCTTCTGCTGCTCGACCGCCTCGCCGACGTCCTCGACGAAGAAGTCGTCATTGACCTCGCCCAGGTCGCTCATGGTGAATTCGAGCTCCTTCTCGTCGAAGCCGATATCGAGGAGCGTGATCTGGGAGCCCTCGAGCTCATCCGCGAGCCGGCGCAGTTCGTCCTGGATCAGCGCCTGGTCGTAATCGGTCGAGGCCACCCGGTTGTCGGCGAGGCGCAGCGCGTCCGCCTCGGCCTTGGTCAGGTCGGCCCGGTGAATGACCGGCACCTTGGTGAGCTTCAGCTCCAGCGCGGCGAGACGCCTGCCGTGGCCGGCGATGATCACGCCATCAACATCGACCACGATCGGCTGAGTCCAGCCAAACTTGGTGATTGCCTGGGCAAGCTTCTTCACCTGCTCCTTGGGGTGCTTCTTGGCGTTCGCCTCATAGGGGATGATCTTCTCGATATCCCAAATCTCGATCGACGACGTGTGGCTCATGACGCGATTTCCTGGAGCGCGGCGTCGATCTCGTCTTCGTCCGCGAGGTGAACGGGCTTGGGCAGAAGGCTCTGCAGCAGGTGAACGAGAGCGTCGCCGGCATTGGTGAGGTCGTCGGCCGTGGTGAGGCCCTGCTCCTTCTGGGTCCGGGAGATCAGGGCAGTGACGCGCTCGGCGTCGCCCAGGCTGAGCTTGAAGCGCATCACGGCATGGGTCTTGGCCGGGCGGGTGACGGGACCTTCCTCCTCGGCGGCCTCGGCCTCGCGCTCGAAGCTCTCGTCAATTTCCAACGAGTCCAGCGCTATATCTGATGCAGAGAAGATCGCATTCAGATCGGTCTCGCCGTAGGGAAGGAATTCTTGCAGCTCATCCGCATCGCCGAGCTCCTTCAGAAGTTCGGCGAAGGACAGCGTGTCATCGGCGCCGTAGCGCGCATTGTCGATGACGCCGATTTCCTTGGCCTGCTTCTCGCTGATGAAGCCGAGATTGCAGATCGGGACCTCGGTCATGCCGAGTTCCTTGGCCTGCTCCCAGCGATGCTCGCCGCCGATGATCTCGTAGCCCGCAACATCCTTCACCTGGCGGACGACGATCGGCTTGAACAGACCGTTGCGCTCGATCGAGGCGCGGATCTTGGCCTCATTGTCGGCGGCGACGCGGTTGGTGTTCCAGGGATTCGGCCGCAGGAGCCCGACGGAAACGCTGGAAAATTCAGGCTTGAGCATGCGGAATAGGTCCAAATGATGTATGTGCTTACTTACTATATTCGGACCACAAGGCAATAGGCAACCCGAAGGAATCTCCATGGCCACCGTCCAGCTCGCTCATAATGCGGTCGTTGCGAAGCTGATCGACCCGTCCCGCGAGGTCGCCGCATTCGCCACATCGCTGCTGTCCTATCAGGTCGATGCGGGGCTGGGCGGCTCCTGGAGCGGCAAGTCGTCCTTCTACGACGTGATCACGAACACCTTTCCGGCCGGCTTCGTGCATCTGATGCAGGCGGAGCTGACGCGCATCGGGCACACGGTCAACCGTATCTGCCGGCCGCATGCGAGCCCGCTCGGTCCGGAGAATCCGATCGTCGACGAGTTCGGCAATGACGATCCCGACTACGACTACCAGATGAAGGCGCTGCGCCAGGTCGAGAAGCACGGGGCCGGCATCATTCGGGTGGCGACCGGCGGCGGCAAGTCGAAGATCGCCAAGCTGATCATGGCGCGCTACCGACGCATGACGCTGTTCCTGACCACGCGCGGCATTCTCCTCTACCAGATGGACGACCAGCTCAAGGCGATCGGCCTCAACACCGGGCAGATCGGCGACGGCGAGATGCGCGTCGTGCGCGGCGTCAATCTCGGCATGGTTCAGACGCTGGTGCAGGCGCTGCAGGTGCCCGATCTCGGCGTCGAGCGCCGGGCGATCGTGAAATCGATCCACCTGTCGAAGAACAAGAACGCCGACATGAGCAATGAGGAGATCACCCGGCTCGCCCAGGAGGCGTTCGATCGCAAGACGCGCCGGCGCAACGAGGTGCTCCAGATCCTGTCCCTGATCGAGGTCGTCATCGGCGAGGAGGCGCACGAGGCCGGCGGCGACAGCTATTACGAGATCCTGCGCCACTGCAAGAACGCCACGATCCGGGTCGCGCTCACGGCGACGCCGTTCATGCGCGACTCGGCGGCCGACAATATGCGCCTGATGGCCGCCTTCGGGCCGATCCTCATCAATATCCCCGAGGAGCTGCTCATCCAGCGCGGCATTCTCGCCAAGCCGATCTTCAAGTTCGCCGACGTGCCCGCGCCCGAGAAGCTGCGCAAGACCTCGCCCTTCGAGCGCGCCTATGAGCTCGGCTATGTCGAGAACCCGCACATGCACGCCCAGGCCGTGACCGACGCCAAGATGGCCGCGATCTACCGGCTGCCGGTGCTCACGCTGATCGCGCGCAAGAAGCACGGCACGAACCTGCTCAAGCTCTACAAGGACGCCGGGCTCACCTACGAGTTCCTCAAGGGCGAGGATGACCAGGACGCCCGGCGCACCCAGCTCAAGCGCCTCGCCGCCGGCAAGCTCGATGGCGTGATCGGCACCACCATTCTTGACGTCGGCGTCGACGTGCCGGCGATCGCCCTCGTCCAGCTCATCGGCGGCATGAAGGCCGAGGTGCAGCTGCGCCAGCGGATCGGCCGCGGTCTGCGGCGCAAGAAGCGCGGGCCGAACGTCACCTTCATCGCCGACTACAGCTGCAACCTGAACACCTATCTGCGCGACCACGCCCGGCAGCGCGAGAACATCGTTCGCAACACGCCCGGCTTCGTCGAGGGCATTCTGCCGGCCGGGCAGGACTTCGACTGGTCCATCTTTGCTGCCAACCGCGGCGCCGCTGAAGGAATTGCCGCATGAGCGCCCTCCCCTCCCGCAAGATCGACCCGATCCACTTCTTCAACGAGCTCGGCGAGCCGGTCGTCACCCTCGCCTGGCTCTCGGAGGAGAATGATCGGCTCACCGACGAGAATGAGGAGCTGCGCGGCAAGCTCGCTCGCATGGTCCGGCGGCTGAAGCTGCTGGGCGCCGGCGAGGCCGAGGACGACGCCGACGATACAGAAAGCGGTAATCACAGCGTTAGCTAGATGCAGGTCTAGCTGAATAGCTGGTTCTGCATCGGGAAAATCAAGCTCTGAGGGGCACCGATATAAGTAAGCAATCACATACTTTGTTGAGAGCTTGCTATGCCCTTCCCTCCCCGTCTCGTCGCCCTGTGCGGCAATCCCACCTCCGGCAAGACCGAAGCCGCGCGCATTCTCGCCGAGTTCGGCTATGAACTCGTCGATGACGGCCGGCCGCTGCGCCAGATCGCCATCGAGTATCTCGGCCTCACCCGCGACCAGGTCTACACCCAGGAAGGCAAGCTGGAATTCGTCGAGCTGAACGGCCGGCGTATCCAGGTGCGCGAGATCCTCGGCGAGCTCGGCAACGCCTTCGAGGAGAAGTTCGGCGGCGACATCATCCCGCTGATGTCCTCCCGGCTGCTGGATCCGGCCAAGCGCTACGTGTTCGGCTCGGTGCGCCGGAAGCAGGGTCTGTTCTGGCGCAAGCAGGGCGCGCGCGTCCTCGAGATCGTCAATCCCCTCGCCGGCCCTTCCGCCTTCGAGTTCGACAGCTTCGACCGCAGCGCCGTGCATTCGGTGATCATCAATAACGGTCTGGCCCGGCATCTGCCGGTCGAGGAGGCTCGGGCCGATCTGCGGGCCAAGCTCGTGCGCGCGCTGGCCCTGTGATGCAGGTCTATTACCGCGACCAGTTGGTCGGCGAGCTGCGCGTGCCACGCGAGAGCATGGCACGGCGCGCCTTT
This sequence comes from Ancylobacter rudongensis, assembly GCF_900100155.1. Classification (GTDB taxonomy): domain Bacteria; phylum Pseudomonadota; class Alphaproteobacteria; order Rhizobiales; family Xanthobacteraceae; genus Ancylobacter; species Ancylobacter rudongensis. Next base: position 26,790 of record NZ_FMTP01000010.1, on the reverse strand, counting down.
CGTTGGGTGGTGTCCGATATTCCTGACCCGGGCGACATCTGGGAGATCTATGACACCCCGTCCGGGCCCAGATCGAGGCAAGCGTGAGCAGCTACGAGGTGCCCATTCGCAAGCGGCGCCTCGCCATCGACAACTACCGGCTTACGGTTGATCCGAACGCCCTGGTCCAGTTCGGCCGTGCGAACAAGATCCCGGCCGAGGGATTAACCACCATTAAGGATCCGGTGCGGGACCGGACCATTCTCGAATGGGACTGCCTCGATCTGGGCACCGATGCGGCGACCTATGAAAAGCTGTTCGATTACAAGGACTTCGATCCGGTATAGACATCGTTAACGCAAATCGGGTAGCCATATACAGCTATAGCTGAATAGGTAAATACAGAAATGGCTGACCTGATCATCGGGTGTCTCTCGCAGAAAGGCGGGGTCGGGAAATCGACCATCGCCCGGCTCATGGCCCGCACCTATGCCGCAGCGGGCTGGTCGGTGAAGATCTGCGACTTCAACACGCGGCAGAAGACCTCTGTCGACTGGTGCGCCATGCGCGCGGCTCAAGGCGTCGAACCCATCATCGTCGCCGAGCCCTACAACTCCCCCTCCTCCATGAAGCGCGAGCCTTTCGACTGCGTCGTGGCGGACGGACGTCCGGATTCGGATCAGTCGAGCCTCGAGATCGCTCGCGCGGCCACGCTCGTGGTCGTGCCGACCGGCCTCACGCTGGACGATCTGAAGCCCCAGCTCCTATTTGCCAATGAGCTGGTGGCCAAAGGCATCGCCAGGGAGCGGATCATGTTCGTGCTCAACAAGACCACGGACAGCGACTTGGCGGTGAGCGAAGCGCGGCAATATATCCTGCAGGGGTCGCTCTATCTGGTGGCCGAGCAGGATCTATCCGCCAAAACGGGCTACGCGATGGCCCAAAACACCGGTCGCGCTCCTTCCGAGAGCAAATACCCCAGCCTGAACGACAAGGCGGACACCCTTGCTGCGGAGATCGTCGACCGGGTCAACCGACTGACGGAGAACCGACTATGAGCGAGGAAAAGCCGAAGACGAAGGCGGCGCCGGTGCGGCCGCAGAAGGCGTCTTTCCTAGGCGCGGCCGCGATCGCCGCGGCGCCGAAGGAAGCGGCGAACAACATGAACGGTGAGCCCTACACCGCCATGACCTTCAACATGCCCAAGACCTGGCACCGCCGGTTCAAGGCGACGGCTTCGATGCACGACCTGTCCATGAAGGATCTCCTGATTCAGTCCTTCGAGGCGTGGGAAGCACGGCAGAAGGAGCTGAAGGACTGAGCTGTCGATCATGGGTAGGAGCCCCCACCCTCCCCTCGCAGACTCGGTGATCTCCGGACGTTCGATCGCATCTAGCTCGATAGCTGAACCCAGCTCCAGCTAGATACAGAAATGACTGAATGCAGGAATAGCTATCTAGCTAGTGCAGCGGCGCGGCCTCGAACGTCCGGAGATCCACACATAGCCAGACACCTGGCATTGCCTCGACAATCGCCGACACCGCCTCGCGCTCGGCCGCCGTCTCCTCTCCCAGACAATCCAGCAGCGTCGCGATCGGCCGCACCGTGCCGTTGTCGAGCAGCACCAGCCGGCGCGCGAGATGAACCGCTTCGACGTCAGGAGCCGGCATCGGCGGGCACCGGGTCGAAAGCGGGATTGGCGCCGATCTCGTGAGAGGCATCGCTGTCCGGATCACTCCAATCATCACCAGTGCGACACTCCGGCTCGTCCGGCAGCGGCTCGAAATGCTCCAGGCGCGTCACCAGACCGCCGGTGAACTGGTCGAGCTCGACGGCCGCAGCCACGGCCGCCTCGGCGCCAGCACCGACGGCCAGGGCACCCAGCGCGTATTGCGAGCCCGAGCCGATGGCGAAGTAGGGCGCAATGAGCGGCCCGGACGGCAGGAAGCTGTCGTAGAAGAACAGCGCCTCGCCATTGGGCCGCACCAGCAGCGCCTCGAAGTCCGGCGCGCTCGTGGGTGCATTGTGCGGGTCCGCGCCGTCGCGCACCCACTGAACGAACATCTCGCCCTGCCCGGGCTTGGCTGTGGCCACGCCGATGAGCGCACCGCCCTCGATGCGCCAGATCTTCACCTTGTTGCCGATCGGCACCTTGGAGCCCGAATAGGCCCTTGTGTCGGCGGCCATGACGCCGGCGCGATAGGCGATGGTGCTCATGCCACGGCCCAAAGCGCCCAGGCGGCGAAGGTGATGATGGTCGCGATGCTGACGCAGAACACGCCGACCACGATCACGAGGAACGGCCCTAGCGGATCAGCCAGCAGCTGGCGCAGGGAGAGGATGTGGGTGAGCGCCCAGCCATAGGCGAGCACGGTGATGACGAGCGGCAGCAGCCACCAGCCGATGAGGGTCACTGGCCGTCCTCCGGCAGCTTGATGCGCTCGGGCTTAAAGATCGCCCGGTTCAGCACCATGAAGGCGATCTGCATGTGGGTGTGGGCGATGGCGATGAGGCACTGATCGGGCTCGAGGCCCTCCTGGTCGAGCTTGAGCTTGTCGATCTGGCGCAGGACGCGCTCCTCGAGCTCCTTGTTGACGTTCACCGCGGCGATCTTGGCCGGGTCCTGGGCGGTGTAGCCGGCGACGGGCAGGCCCGGGTGCTTGATGGGACGACCCAGCTGGGCGATCTGGGCTCGGCGCTCGGCCAGCAGCTGCTTCTCGATCGACGGCACGAAGGGAAGGGGCGTCTCGTCATCGCGGTAGGGCGGCTTGCCGGCGAACGGATCGGTGATGGACATGGGCGGGTCCTGTGCTGGAGCGGGCAGCAGCGGCTGCGCAGAGTGAGCATTTGCAACGGGTGAGGACGCTATTCCCCGTCAGAAAGTAAGTCAATACATACTTACATTCGGCGATGCAGATTCAGCTATCCAGCTAGATAGCTAGAGCGGAGGTTCCATGAAATCTCGCATCGGTTCCTGGGGTGGGAGCCGCCTCATGTGCGCAAGGGCGGACAGCTGGGCAGAGGGCGTCGGGCAGCGGGGTGACACGGTCTCGCATAGTGGAGGATAGGACCGGGGAAGTCGCGGGGTTGTATAGGCATCCCCATCAACTGCATTGTTCCGTTCTAAGACTTCGCTATTATCAAATTGTCAGCAAGCAATGACGCATTGCAGACAAGCAAACGAGAGACAAGATCATGAACGCTTATATCGCTGCACTCGAAGCTCGCATCGTCGTTGCGAAAGAGAAGAATGCAAGCGCGACGAATATTAAGAAACTCGAAAACATGATTAAGCGTTTCACGAATGACAAGTTTGTGAAGCTCATGACAAGCGCAAAAGTCGACGCGCAGCGCTTCGCTCGCGCAATGTATGCGAGCGAGAAAGTCGTCAAGTTCGCGCATCAAGCTATCGTGCGCGACGCGAGCGATCTTAACGAAAACACGTATGCGATCTTCAGAACTGCAATGTTGCACGCTCAATCGTCGCTTGAACTGACTAAGAGCGATTGCGAAGCGTCGCTTTCAAAGTCTCGCAAGATCGCTGATGACAAGAGTGCGCTTGTCTATCAGCGTAACGTGACGCAAGACGAAAGCACGATCGCTGCGCAAGTTCAAACGTCGATCGACGCTCTTAAGACGCTGAACATTCTCGTTGACGTTGCAGACAAGCGCGCAACGTATCGCGTCAACGTGAACAAGCTCGCGAAAGCGCTCTGTGAAGCGTTCGATATTCAGAGCGAGAAAGTCGACGCGTGACGCGCGAGACACGCTAGAGCGCTGCAAAGCGCTCTAGCTCTCTCGAAAAGCGCATCCCCGCCTCCCTCGCCTGCCCTGCCCCAAAAGCCAGCCAGACCTCACCCCTACGCCCTACCGGGCGTCCCACGGGCACACCAACCGGAGACACCACCATGGCTATGCACCGCACCAAGACCGAGAACGAAATCACCAAGGCATTCGACACCATCGCCAACGCCATCACCAACCAGGCCCGGGAAGCCTGCAACAGTCAGGACGTCTATGGCGTGTTTCGCCTCATGAGCCAGCGCATGAGCCTGGAGGCCAAGCGCCGGCGCATCCTTCAGGACCTCGGCCTGGCCTGACCGGCATCCAGCTTCAGCCATTCCTGCATATAGCCATTCCTGCAAATAGCTGGATACAGAAATGCCTAGAACCCCACACGCCAGCAAGCGCACCGCCTATGGCGATGGCATGCGCTCCAGCCTCGCCACCACCACGTCCGAGCGCCGGCATCTCGACCGCTGGCGCCGGCAGACCAGCCTTGCCACGCCGAGCCGGCTGCCGAGCGATGACTGCCTGGAAGACGGTCTCGCCGGCCCGGAGCTGGACGATGTCTACCGCCTGGTCGGGCTGGGCGCCACATGCGCCATTCCAGCTGAATAGCTGAACCTGCATTCCTGCAAATAGCTGAATCTGTAAAGCCGCGGTTCGCCTGGACCGCGGCTTTCGGGCGTCTTCAGGGTGCCCTTCGCCTAAGGGGAAGGTTCACAAGAACCTTCCCCGGGCCCCTGCGGCGCCCGTGACCTGCACGGCGCGCGGGCGGCCCGACCAGGGATCCCACTGATCCAAGCCATACCTAATCGGCGGAGCCCTGAACCGTGCCCTGTTGCCCTGGCGCAATGAAGGGGCGCCCATGTCGAGCGCCCCATCGCTGCGTCAGACGGCGAGCCCGGCCATCAGCTCTTCCCGCTCGAGCTTCGCCTGCTCGATGCGCGCGAGGCGTTCCTTGGCGAGCGCCGCCCGGCCGCGCCGGATGTCACGCAGCTTCGTGCTCGCGAGATCGAGGAACTCGGTGAGCGTCACGCCCGACTGCTCGTGCGCTGCCCGGAAGCTGTCGCCCGACTTGCGCACGAGATCGGCGAGCGCCCGGCGCTTCTCGGCGACCGGCGGCACCGTGTGGTTCTTGCACGCCTCGAGGATGTCGAGGTCGTTGGCGGCACGAGCGGCGAGCGTGTCGAGAGTGCGGTTCATTGTCGTTGCTCCGATTGATGTCAGCGCTCATTCGCTGACAGTCACAGTTTAGCTAAATCTGTATCTAGCTAAATCTGGGTGGCGGAGGGGTCTGTGCGGGCTCGGCAGGGTAGGGCGAGCTGTGGGCGTGATATTGGGGCAGGGGACGCCACAGCCGGGCGCTGGCTGGCAAGGAGGGGTCGCGAGCAGCAACGGGCCGCAAATGCCGGGCGCCCGTCAGCGGCCATTTCTGGGCACCCATGGAAATCCAAGGGATCCGCCCTGTGCCCTGTTGCCCGAGGTGCGAAATACCCTGCCGGGCGGTCCATGACCCGGCAGGGCGCTCAGTGGGGCAGGGGAGGCGATGCCTGCTCCACCGGAGAGGTGGCTGGCCTGGTCCGCAATGGCCTGGCCTCGCCTTGGCCTGATGGTGGCCGGTTCAGAACTCGACGAGCAGCAAGGGCTCGGTGATGTCGACGACGAGGGGAATCGCGGTCTCGGGCGTCGTCAGCTCGTTGAGCTTCATGATCACGGCGGCGGCGAAGACGGCGTCGTTGACGTAGGGCGTGGGGAAGGCGGCGAACTTCTCGGAGCGCAGCACGGTGATGGTCACGCGCAGGTTCTCGTCATAGCTCATGCGCACGGCGACTTCGTTGTCGTGCTCGTTGGTCAGGATGACGTCGGTGTGGTCTTCTTCGTGATCGTGCTCGACATCGGTGATGAAGATCTTGGACATGGCGTTTCTCGCGTCTCGCTCTTGCGTTTCGATGATTGAACTATAGCGAGCGCATCTGCGGATTGCGGGAGGGTCAGCCAGGCGCCGGCAGGTGAGGAGAGGGCGCGCCAGGAACAGGGATCGGCCACAGGGCAGTGACGCCCTGTGGCCAGCAGCGGCTCGAACAGGTCACAGGACCTGTTCGTAATGCGCGTTCGTGATGCGGGCGATCAGCTCATACGCTTCGCTCAGGGCATTGAGCGCGTAGTAGCGGGTGACGATCAGCTTCTCGCTGCGCTCACGCGCGCCCTGCGCGTAGAAATATGACGAGTTGTGATAGTCGGTTTTCTCGCAGTCAGCGACGAGCATGACGAGCCTCTCGTCGCCTTTGAGAACTTCGATGTGATGACGGCCGAAGAATCCGTCGAACACTTCAGTCAGCGAAACGGACAGAGCTTCATCGAACTGCTGACGGCTGATCTCTTGCATTGTCGTGTCTCTCGTTTGTGTTTCGATGCTGAAACTATAGCGAGCGCACGTCACGGATTGCGGCAGGTGTGTAACGGCGCAGCCAGGGCGCCGGCCACACCCCCGGAACCCTTATCCGTGCCCTCATCCGGCGCCGCACCCATGGATCTCCACGGCGAACCATGGAAATGGGGACCTGATCGCCCCTAGGCCCGGAGCGAGCCATTCCCCGTTCCCCACCCTTCGGCGGAGCCCATATGGTGCGCCGTTCCCCGTCCCGTCCGCCCGCAACGCAAAAAGGGCGAGAGAAACCCTCGCCCTTCGCGCTGTGCTCGTGTGCGGTCTTACGCCGCCTTGGCGAGCACTTCCTCCAGACGCCGCGTCTGGGGCGTGTCGGTCAGCTCGTAGACCGGATACTTCTGCGAGCCCGTGTTGCGCACGATGCCCATGACGGCGAGCGCCGACATGGTGCTCGAGGTCTGGGTGGGCGCGGTCGCGGCGCTCACCGTGTGCCGGATCAGGAGCTGGGCGAGCTTGCGATCGACCTTCACCTTGTCCGAGGACGCCGCCTGGGCCGCGATCCCGGTGAAGGGAACACCGGCCGCCCGGAACTTGAACATCGAGCGGGTGATCGCGCGATTGATCGCGTTCTGCATCACGCCGCCGGAGAGTGCCGTCACCAGGTCCGCGACCTTGTCCATCGCGTAGACGTTGAAGCGCGAGCCGTTCGAGATCTCGCGGTTGAGGAACTCCGGATCGACATCGGTCGCACACAGCACCTTGGCGGCGATCGGCGAAGCGAGCCGCTTGCCGTAGGCGGTGAGGTTCTGCTGCATCTTCAGGTTCGAGGGGTTCTTCGCCTTCTCGAAGGCGGCGCGGACGCTGAACTCGGTCTCAGTGGCGGCGATCTTGATGTCGACGTCCTCCTGGGGCACCGCGTCCATCATCTCCTTGAGGTCGCCGGGCACATGGGTGGCCTCGGTGGGCACCGGCTCTTCGGTGTCGCCCGCCTCGGCCGAGGCCTCGTCCGTGCTGGCCTGGTTCTGAACCTCGGCCTGGGCCTGGCTCTCAGCCTGCTGCAGGCGTTCGGTCTCGGCGAGCGCTTCGGCTTCGTTCTCGAGACCGGACACGATGTCCTCGATGGCGAGGAGATCGGCGACGTTCAGTAGGGCTTCGTTCTCGGTGGTGGTGTTGTCGCTCATTGTCTTGCTCCGTTTTCTCTCTGTTGCGTCGAAAGCGTCTTGCGTTTCGATGATTAGAGAATAGACGAAACAATCATGGGTGAATATTTGGGTTGGACAGGTGCAGGCAGGGTCGTAATACGCAGGGCGCACGCATGGGAGCCGCCGAAACCTGTAACCGATACTGTGCGGCCCATGGTTCACCATGGAATGACTGCACCGAAAGGGTCTGATCCATGGAGCGCCGCCGTCGCGCGAGCCGGAACCATGGAGAGCCATGGATGTGCCATGGACCGCTCGTGCGGAATAGGACCGATCCGGACCTAACGTCCCGTGCCATCGCCTGTATAGTATGTATGCTTCTTAAAGGGTTTGTAATTAGTCAGGAAAACCTCCTCTTTCCCGAGGCTCTCCGGCGTAGAAGCCTGGCGATGTTCCGGCGTAGAGACTCTCCGGCTCAGGACTGCCTGTTCCGCTGCGGCGACGGGTCTGGCTGGGCCTAGGTGCGGAGCGAGCCATTCCGGTTCCATGGGTCCGGTTGGGTTTTCGGAGGTGCCATGGTTTGCCGTGGGAAGCCTAGGAGAACCGCGGCGCGGAACCCACCACTCTCTCACACCGATCTCATATCTGCTCACACCGAGCGGCTACACACTCGCGACCGGCTCTCGTCACACGTCCAGTGCACGCATATGGCCGTTCTCTCACTAGAGGCACACCGTCTGAGCGTCGCGCTCTCTCGTGTCTGTGCTCTCTGAGGGAATAGCTATCTAGCTAGATGCAGGTCTAGCTTTCTCAGTGGTTCGCGTGCTGAGATCGTCAGAGCGCGTCGCTGAGCGCTGCGGATGCGTCGATAGCTATCTGCGCTGCTCTGAGTGCATCCCGACGCTGTGCATGCGTCTCTAGCTATCTAGCTAGATCTGTAAATCAGGTTCGCGTCTATCTATCGCTCTAGAGTGACGACGCGAAACTGGGTCATTTCGCTGAAAAGGGCCGAAATGGCCGATTTAGGTAAAACTCCGACAACATAGCGTAACACTTCTATCTATCCGGGTAGATAGACGGAGAATTTCCGGGGAAGAGGGGAGGGGTCTTTTCGGGCCTGGTGAGGCGGAGTTTGACGCAGAGCTTTACATTATGTTGGCGCCGGGAAGGTGTGCGGGCGGATCCCGTGGGCTAGATCTTCCCGAGGAGAGTGGGCGCGTCGAGCTCCTTCAGCCGGGTGAGAGCCATGGTGATCTGGTTGAGTTCGTGCGTCAGCTCCTCCCGGCGCGCCTCTTCGTAGGAGAAGGCCAGACCGGTTGCCGGATGGAGGAGATCTCTGCCGGGCAGAATGGGCAGCCGAAGGCCGTCATGCTCAAGAACCAGGACGGGATCGTTCTGGAGCAGGTCGATCAGTCGGGCCCGGTGCTGGCGGATGGTCTGATGGAGCTGGGCAATCTCGGCGGCGCTCATATGCCCTCGGCTTCTTCCATGGAGAGAACCCGGTGGTATCAGAACCTGCCGAAGTTGGGGAGGGCGGTGAGAGCGGCCGGAGCCGGCGGCGAGTCCTTCTTCAAGTGGGCGCGGAGAGCGCTCTCGGCCCATTTCTGAGCGCGTAGCTGGCCCTGCTCGACGGTGAACCGCGCCTCATAGAGGCACTCGAGGCCGTGCGAGACCATAGCGAGAAAACCCAGTGTGCCGTGATCGATGACCCTCGCCTCGTAATCCTTATAGCTGAGCAGGATGCAGACGCTCTCGGGAAAGGGCTTGGTCCAGGCGCCGGTTGGCTGGATGTCGTGCGGGTTCATTCGACGACAGCCATCGGACCATTCAGCGGAGCGACCGCGTCCAGCACGCCCCGCATTTCATCCCTCGATAGCCCGTGGCTGATGATCGCGGCCATTTGCTCCGTGGGCTTTGGGTGGCCTGGCTGGATCCTCATCCCGAAATCCGCGTCGGGGTGGTCGATCAGAAAGGAGGTCGTGCTGCCGTCGGCGAGCTGGAGCTCGATAGTGGCGCCTTCGCCTTGCTTCCAAGCGATCGTCGCGCATTTGGCTCGGGTGGCCGTCACTGGCGTTCTCCTTACAGCTTCTTCAGGATGTCCGACTCCGGGAAGGGACCATAGGGCATCTCCGGCCAGAAGCACCCGGGCGCCCTGTCCGTGGAGTTCAGAATCTGACCGCGATCGCCGATGAAGATTCCGGTCGTGGTGCGGCCGGCATAGGCGCCCATGCGGTTCTTGGCGTTGTAGCGCACGCACACGATGGAGTAGCTCCCGTCGACCCTGAGATCGACCTGCGGCGAGATCTGCACGTCGCGGATGGAGTAGGGGTCGAACAGGAAGTTCCTGGCCGCCTCGACGATCGCCATGCGGATCTGCGGTGACGCCGGCCGCGCCGTGGAGAGTGCCTCCTGCTTGGACGTGATGTTCCCGAACAGGTCGCCCTTGGGCCGCGTGGCGTTCTGGGCGAGGGTAGGGGAGACCAGCAGGACGCTGCAGAGGGCGACGGCGAGGCGGATATTCATCGGCACTGTCCTGCTCGAAACTGACAACTCTCAGTTTCATGCCACAGGCCAGCACGGGTTGAAAATGGGAAGAGGGCACCTGGAGGCGATGTCGTCTCCAGGTGCCCGGCGCTATACGGCGCCACTCGGCTCGATCAGCTGCGGAGACACACAGCCTCGGGCTGCCGCTGTTGTTGGGTCGCACGACCGGCGGCTGCGCACGGGAGGGGAACGAACCCTCCGAAACTGAACGGAAGGGGCAGCGGGATCCGCCCGCTGCCCGCTCGGGGTGCGATCACGCACTCTCCTCGATGGCGTTCTCGAACTGGCTCTTGAGAGCCTCGGTGAGCGTCTCAACGACGACATCCAAGGTGTCGGCTTCGACGATCTGGATCACCTCGCCCTCGGCGGTTGAGGCGACCCCGCGGAACTTGAAGCTGTCCGTCGCGCCCTGACCAGGCGCGAGCAGCTCGATACTGGTGATGAGGGTCGTCCTCATATGTCCACCTCCGGAGCCTTCATCAGTTGCATCTGGGTGAGGTAGAAGGCGTGGACCTCCGGCAGCGAGGTGTGCCGGTGATAGCTGATCGGCGTGCGATGCGGATCGACACCGCCCTCGGACAGGCGAATGATGCCCGACGAGATGGGAACGATCGCGACCTCGGTGAGGTAGAACAGTCCCTCGTCGTTTCCGCAGCAGCTCGTTTCGAGGTGCAGCCCGAGTTCGCGCAGGAAAAGCTCGCAGCATTCCGACGACGCATGGACATCGATGTCCCAGAAATTCTCGTCCTTGAAGAGCATCGGCGTCGTCTCTCTGTTGCTGATATTGAGAATATGACAGCAAGAACAATGGAATGAGACTGGTGCGTATAGGCAGAGCACGATCCGCCCATGACCTAATCGCCCAGGCGCCGTGCGCTTAGGGGGCTCTATGGGCCCTGAAACCGCACGACATGTCAGGCGGCAGCAATGTCCGATAACCTTCCATTATCGGTCATTGCTCGCCTTAGAAGATCAGATCGTGATGAAGGGCATCGATCCACCCATCCGCGGTGCAGTTGCAGACCGTCTCATCCTCGGCGACGCCGTGCGGGATGACCTTCATCCACTCCTCGGCGTTCTCGGCGCCGGGCATCCTGACGAACACGTCGGCCTCCTCGACCGCCTCGATGGCGGCCCAGGCTTCCCCGAGCGAGCCGTAGGCGATCTTGGAGCCGTCGCCGTCATCCACGAGGACAATGAGCCCCTGGTCGAAGGCGCGCTTGATGATTTCCTTGGCGACGTTCATGGCTGGCTCTCCGTCGCGAGAAGCTGGCGCTCGGCTTCGGGCCCATATTTGAGACGCTGATCCGCCTCGGCTCCTTGGGTCAGGAAGCAGATGAAGAAACCCGCGTCGCGCTTCGCCCAGCCGTTGATGCTCTCGGCGCAGCTCCGGCAATAGTAGGCGCGTGTCGAGGTGTTAAAGTAGGCGGCGCCGGGTCTCTGGCACGCCGAGAGATTGCAGTTGCCGTTGAGAGCGCCTTTGAGAGGCGAATCCGTCATGTCTCGGCTCCTCATTGCTGATGATCGAGTGTCGCATCGTCAGCGCTGGAGATCGGGAGGGATCAGATGGCGACGATCGAGATCCGGAAGCGCTGACCACTGGACAGCTCCACCTCGGGATTGTTCGGATCGCCGACATCCACGAAGCTGATGTCGCCCTGCACGCCCTCATGCGGAACGTCGTTGGAGTCGAACGTGATCTGGGTGATGAGGGCATTTTCGATGCTGTCACGAATGGCGAAGCCGAGATCCGCCGTGGTGAACTGGGCCGGCCCGGCCGCTTCCGCGATCTGCTCCTTGGCGCGCGCCACGGCGTTCTGGATCTGCTCCACGGTCGGCAGGCCCTCGCCGGGATCCTCATCCGGCATCATGGTCTCGGCGACTTCGACGAGGATCTTCAGGGCTTGGATGTCCATAGCGGGCCTCACAGGTTGAGGAAACAGAGCAGAATGACGCCGAGGATCAGCACGGCGAGCAGGCCAAGCCCGCTCGTGTTGTGGTCCCAGGCGCAGTGGGTGTGGTGGCGATGACCCATCACCGGCGCCGGCGCAGCCAGGCGGTGATCCAGCCGCCGCACCAGCGGCGCACGGCGTCCATTCCCTCGCGCGTTCCATCGAGCGCGACGGCGCCGACCGGGAAGCCATCGCCGTCGATCAGCTCCAGCTCGGGCTGCATCTGGGCGGTGATGGACTCGAAGGCTTCGGCGCGGCGCGCGCCGACATAGTCGACCCGATCGCCATGCCGGACCTTGAACCGGAAGCCAACGGCTTCGGCATCCAGCAGCAGCTGGCGGACGAGTCCTGCGCCGTTGAAACGGCGCTCGAAGGAGACGTAGTGCGCTGAGTTCATTGCCGTTAACTCTCTGTGACTACTATATTACTTCTAGCATCTGCACAGATGGAACGCGGCAGGGGTCTTCGCTGGACATAAGGATGCGCTCACATAGAACCCGGCCGGCGGATGCCTTGGGTCATTTATAGCGGCGTGGCTCCTGGTCCGGTTCGAGGTCAGCGCTTAACGATCACCTGCTTGGCGCCGGCATTGGCGACTTCGTCGTCCGCGGGCGTGGCGATGTAGAGCCCGAAGCCAAGGGCAAGCACAACGCAGAGCTTAAAGCCCTCGGTGATATAAACGGAAATATTGTTCATGCGAAAGTCTCTCCGTTGCTTCGCTATACTTGAAAGTGTCGCATGTCGAAGAATGGAAAGCGGCAGGTTGTAATCGGCGCCGCGATGTGGGATTCGCGGCCTGTTACCCTAGGGAGAGCGTCATGGGCTGGTTTCTGGTTTTCATCGTCATTGGGGCGCGCAACGAGGTGCAGACGTCCATGTCGACGGGCCCGTTTGAGACGCGCGCGCTTTGCGATGCCGTGGGTCAGCACATGCGCGCCACGCCTGGTGTGCAGAACGGAGACAAGCTGGTCTTCGCCAGCTGCTGGCCGGCGACCAGCGCGGCCGCTGCTGCTGATGCCGCCGCCGGTATTGGGAAGCCCTAGAACCGACCGAAGCCGGCCACGTCGAGCGGCGCGTCCTCCAGACGCAGTGCATCGTGGTCGAGGTCAGCAAAGCCCAGGTGATGCACCTGGCTCTTTACGTCCTCGATCGCATCGAAGGCGTCGCGTAGGGTCTGGTAAGTGCGGCCCTTGTGCCAGCCCTCGCTCGTGGCGTTGCGCCACCAGATCGCGTGCTGGTAGGCGATGTGCCCGTGCGGTGCGAGGCAGGCATAGATCTCCCAACCGCCGCCGGTGATGCCGCGCCGGCGCTCCCAGCCGTCAGGGAGATCAGGCGTTCCCGCGCGCATGGCTCACCCTTGCTTGAAGTGGTTGCGCAGGTAGACGGCGCCCAGCGCCACGGTGAGCGGCATCAGACCCCAGCTGGCACTGGCGACGATCCAGATCATCCACAGCACCTGGTTGGCGGCGCCGAGGAGCCAGGCGCCGGGCTGGCCGTGGCCGGCGAGAACGATCGACCACAAGGTGATCAGCGAGAGTAGCCACGGCAGGTAGTCACGAATGAGGTCGACCACGATCTGTAAATCCTTGGATAGCTAGTTACGCATTTATGGGTTGATGGGCGGCGCTCAGCCGAAGGCGCCAAAGCCCGGCACCGAGGAGAGCTTGTCGACGGCCGCCTGCTGCTGGGTGAGGCCAAGGCGCTTGCACACGACGCGGATCGTGGCAGCGGCCCAGTCGCTGCCAACGCAAAGCGCGGCGATCTCGCCGGTATTGGCGCGCAGCGCCTCGCACGCGATCATTTCCTCCCGGATCGCAAACACCTCCTCGCTGCCGGGGCGGTAGCGCCGGAGCTTGCGCGTGAAGTGGGCGATCACCTCTTCCGCCGTGGCGCAGTTGAGCAAAGTGGGCTCGACCTGCGGCGCCGGGGGTGAGGCGAAGACCGGCGCGCGGTAGGGGAGGCCGCATAGGATCCGTGTCTCGTGATAGGCGCGGCATGCCGTTTCGTGGTCCGGGAAGCTGCGCTCACCCTCGCCGCCGTCCTTTTCGATCCGGACGATATAGGTGGCGACCCCGGCAAATTCGGTCGAGGATCTCGAGATCAGCGACAGGGTATAGACCCCATCGGTCTGGGTCTCGAGAACCTCATCCTCTGACGTGCTCATCTATCCCTCCTGCTCGGCTAGACCACACGCTTGGGCGGCCCGGCGCATGGATGTCCTCATATTGAGGTCGCCTCGGTGGTCGGACGGGGTCATTGAGGCGATAAGCACCCGCTTGCCCGCAGGTCCGCGGAAGGTGATCCGGAAATGCCCGCGGCGCGTCATCTCGCCGACGGCGGTCGGGCAGAAGCTCCGGGCCAGGTCCAGGATCTCGCGTCTTCGCCGTGTGTCGTTCATGGGAGCCAGTTCAGTATGCACATACGGATGATGGGGCGCAGGGCTGTGCCGGACGGCCCTCACTGGTCCTCGGCGTAATAGATCGAGAGCACCCGCACGGTGACATTGGGATCCTCGGGGTGTTCCGAGCCCGACATCTCGTCGAGGGCGAAATAGTCGATCTTCCAGTGATAGCGTTGCCCGTCGATCTCGAACGCGCCGAAGTCGTGTTCGCCATAGGGATCATTGCCCTCGTCGAACTTGTCGAAGCGCCGGACATGCGACAACGCCGCGGCGTGTTCCGAGAGCGGCTGACCGCTCAGGGCGCCAACGATTACGATCTTGCCGCCGGTTGCCGTCGTGCGGAGCTGGTCGTTCAGCTCGCGGATCTTGGCCACGATCGCGGGGTCGTTGCTCATCAGAACCTCCCATAGTTCGGATTGTTGGCCGCGAGCCGGGCCTTGGCGTCCTTCACCAGTCGCAGGTGAGTAGCCTTTGCCAGGTTGACGGCTCGTTTCATGGACATTTGGCCGGCAGGGCGGCGCTCGCCGTTCACCATCAGGGTGACGATCTGGATCGGGCCCGCCTTTGGGTTAGGATGGCGCGGATCGCGCTTGCCCATCTCCTCGAGGAAGAGCTCGACCTTGGTGCCGGCCAGATGCGGATCGGAAAAGGAGGCTGCAGGGGAGATCGAGCGTCTGGGTCGATAGCCTGCCAGCTCATCTTCGAGCACCAGCTGGGCACTCATGCCGCGAAGGGCGCTATCAGCCGAGCGGAAGGCAGTGTCGATTCCGGCGATCGACTGGGTTAAGGGCGCCACGCTCTTGCCCCAGAGGCGCATGGGTTCGACGTAGTAAGCCCTTTCCAAAGAGGCGGCCATTGAGCGCTCTATCTCACGCAGAGTCTCGACCGTCAGCACCGAGCCGCGAAATGCTGTCATGCCGCGTCTCCTCCGCCGTTCGGCGCGTAGGGATTGACGGGCTGGCGCTGGCAGAAGGCGAGCACGTTGTCGCCCTTCTCGACAAGGCGCTTGACCACGGCGCGCAGCGGCCAGGCTGCCGGCGCCGGCGCGGGCGGCGCGGCATGCCGGATGGTGCCGCGTCCGCGCGGCGGCGCGTAGGGCACGATGGTCAGCTCGCCCGTGTCGAGCTCGGCCCGCGTCACTCGCACGAGCGGCACCGTGACGCCGCACAGGCGCACAAACAGCGTCGCCTCGTTGTTGACGACGGCGAACGTCAGGCGCCGCTCGGCGACGGCTTTTCCAAGTAGGGCTTCAAGCATCTTCATCTCCGAAGTATGCACATACTGATAATGTAGCTCAGCCGAAATTGGGTTGCTGCTGGGCAGCGGCGGCTTCTTCCCGGCTTCGGGCGACCCACGCCTCGAAGGTCTTGTCGTGCTCGGCGCCGGCCAGCTCAATGGCCTTGGCGACGCCGGCCATGAGCGCCGAGCGGTGCTGCGGGCTGTAGGCAGCGAGCGGCTTGATCGGACACTCCCTCTCCGGCTGGATCGTCATGAACTGCCGCCGCATCTCGGCCATCAGCCCGGCGACGGCGAACTCAAGGCGCTGGCGATTGATCGTCATCATAGGTCTCCAGGAACCGCTGGACGCGGCTGACCGTCCAGGCTTGCTTGTTGAAGGTCAGGTGGCGAGCCTTGTTCAGCTCGTAGTAGAGCCCGGCGACGCTGATGCCGGGGTGGTCACTGCGAATGCCGCGGATGATGCTCATCGTCTCCGTGGCATGGCGCCGGATCGCCGCTGTGCGCGCGGCGCGCGCCACGCTCAGATTGCCGGCCGAGGCCACGCGCTTGGGCCGGGTTGGGCGGACCAGAACCCAGCCCGGCACCAGGGATGATGCCAGGCGAGGATTGGCGTCGAGCGCGGCGCGGATCACCTGCGCCGCCGTCTCGAGGTCAGTGGGGCCGGGTGGACTGGGCGAGCTTGTCAAAGTCCACGATCTCCGGGTCGTTGGCGATCTGCATGAGCATGTCCATCAGCACCGGATGGCCGGCGGCGAAGCTGAGCGCGAAGATCCTCGAGCCGGCGAGCGCCGCCTTGTGGTCCGCTTCCGTCCACGTCGCGGGATCGGCCGCGAGCCGCGACGGATCAATGTTGCTGGTGAGCATGTTGATCGAGCCGTCGGCCTTGAGGATCAGGGCAACATCGCCATCATCAAACACCCTGTCCGGCTTCTTGGCGTCCGGGCGAAGGGCGGTGAGAGCATTTGCCGGCTGGTTGGTCATGAACGTGTCCTGCATGCGCGTGAGTGCGTCTTGTTCAGATATAGCGAGGCGCTGATGGAGCTGAGAAAGTTCCATCAGCGCACGCCGGCCGGCAGCACCTTCGCGTCGACCGCGGCGCAGACATAGTGCTGCGCCGAGACCGCCCGGTTGGTGCTGTAGTCGACAAGCGGCGTCTTGCCGCGGCTCATCGACTTCCAGCTTTCGCACTGCGCCGGGGTCATCGCTTCCACCACGGTCACGCGGGGTTCCAGCTTGCCGCCCTGGAAGATCGTGATGATGGTCGCGAGAACCAGAACCGTGTTCATGCGTCAGGCCGCGCGCGCCGGCAGCCCGCGCTTGACGACGTCGATGGGGAATCTGAAGGGAGCGCCGTCCCGGACGCGCTCGGCGATGACCGGGAACTTCGGCGCGCGGGGGTTGAGATCCTTGATGGTGTAGAGGACGCTCTTGTAGGAGAAGGAGCGCCCCTTGTCGGACGCCTGCAGGCCGAGCAGCGGGGCGTGATAGCCAAAGAGGGTGTCCGAGCGCGCCGGTTGACCAGGAGCCGCCTCGAGTTCCACCTTGATCTTAATCATGCCGCTCGAGGCGCCAATCAAGCCGCCGTTGGGGGTAAGAGTCACTCCGTATTTGGCCGCAACGGGCTCGAGCGCCTCAGCGATTGCCTTTGAAAGAATGCGGTGACTCGCGTTCCGAAAATCTGTAAGACGCACGATTATCTCCATGACACGCAAGGAATTAGCTAATTAGCTAAATCTGCATTTATGATATCTAGATAAATACATGATCTAGACTTGGGATGACTCTGGTGCGTTCAGGAATGAATCGCCGGGGCTTGCGGCGGCTATGAGAACATAGTAGGAACAAACTCCTAGATGAGGCTGAGGATGATGAGGGGAATGACGGTTGAGGAAATAAATCTCATGGTCGCCAGGCTGCGCAGCAGCGTGCTCGCCACGATCCAGAACGAGATCACCCAAATGGGGCACCGCTTCGACGCCGCGCTGTTCCTCCGGCACACGTCTGCGGATCTAACCCAGACGTGTGCCGAGGCTCTGTTCTATGGCGCCGAGGTTTTCGCTAGCGAGGAGCCTCCCAGGTCTTCTTTAGCGCCATCGCTCCCTCGCGTGCCGCAGCCGCATCGTAATTATGATGCCGCTCCCAGTAAGTCAGCTTGCGTCTGCAAATAATGATCTCGGCTTCGGCGTCGGCACGCTCTTTGCGTGTGCCGTTCTTAGCAAAGAACGATAGGACCAGCAGGTTGCTGTAGTGCTTCAACCACTGCTTTGTTCCGTCCATGCGGTGAGTATCGATCGCATGGCCCAGGGGCTCTGGTGTTGGGGAATAGAAGTGCATCGCAAGTCTCCTGATGACTTGTCATTGTCGCATGAGCGATGCACGAAAGCGGCTGGTGTCGAGCGGCATTGAAAGCCCGCTCGGTAGTGCTATATTTCAGTCTGGAGTGAGAGGCCGAGCTTTCGCCCGACCCCTCGTTTCTTAGATGAAGAATTGGACCCGGACGGTCATTTTCAGGGACGTCCGGGTCTTTTCCCACACTAAGGTGATGCTAAGTGGGAACCACACAGCGCACCTCCAGTCTCGAGAGCGAGGCTGTCGCCACAGCCGGGAAAGCCCATCTTCCCGGTCGCGCCGCCCTTGACCGGCGCTGCTGCTTTCGCTCTCGAATCTCTCAATCATAGCGCATCGACGTTTGGAGCGCGGCAGGGTTATGCACCCTCCGGGACGGCGGCATCAAGCCGGGCAAGCGCTGCGTCGACCAGGCGCCCGCGCCAGATCGCGTCGATACCCGGCACCTCCACGAAACTCTCCATCAGATGCTCGAATGCTGATCGGTTAAGGGATCCGCCCTTGATCCGATGGATCAGCTGATCGGCGTGACCAAGGACACGCGCCTCGCACTCTGTATGGCGGGACATTTCCAACCCCTGTTCGCGAGCTAAAAGAAAAGGGCGCCCGGAGGCGCCCTCGCTTGATAGTGGTGGATCCGGCGATGCTGGCTTACTTCGGGGAGAAGAAGGGCATCGCCGTGTTGGGGAGCATGGTGGTCGGCATCGCTCCGTTCCACTTCTCGGCCTTGGTGAGCTCGATCAGCGCCGGATTGTCGGCGAGTGCCTTGGACCGGGCCCGGATCGCATCAGCGGCCGCTTCACCCTGCAGACGAGTGGCATCGGCGGTCGCCTTTGCCACGGCCAACTGGCTGTCCGCCTGAGCCTGGGCCTTGGTGACGACAATCTGCGCCTGCACCTTCTCGCGCTCCGCGTTCTGCTTGAGCTTCTCGACCTCGACCTGGGCCAGCATGCGTTCCTCGACCGACCGCTCGAAGGCGTCGCTCTGGTCGATGTTCTCGATCTGCACCGCCTCGACGAGGATCGGCGCGTTGAGCTCCTTGATGGCGTGATAGATGGCCGTGGTGACGTCATTGTTGAGCTTGGCGCGGTTCTGCACCGCCGTCGTCGAGGTGTAGCCGCCGAGGACGTTCTTGGTCTGCTCCATGACCTTGGGCGTGACCACGCTGTCGATCATCCGCTCAATGCTGCCAAAGCGCGCATAGAGCGCCTTCACCTGGCTGGCCGGCACGCTGTAGATGACCGACAGGGCGATATCCGTCGGCTGCTGGTCGAACGTGTAGGCGGCCGTGGTGTAGAGCTGCTTCTGGGTCTCGATCGAGACCGTGACCACGTCGTCGATGAACGGCACCTTGAGGTGAGCGCCCGGGCCGGCGTCACCGACGACAGCGCCGTTGCGCAGGATGACGCCGCGCTCGCGTTCATTGATGGTGTAGTAGGTGCCGAGGATGGTCACGAGAACGGCGAGGGCGCCAAAGGCGAACAGGCCGAGGGTAAAGCGCTTCATTTCTTCCCTTTCTTGTCAGGCTTGAAGGTCAGCTCGGACGCGATCTTGATCGCGCCGGCCAGAAGGAGGGTGGCGACCACGAGGGCGCCAATGGCGGCGAGGAACTGCATCGGGCTCTCATTTAATAAGTGACTGCTCACTTATAACGATGAGCGTGCTGGGATCGCGCAGGCGTCAGGCGGTCATGTTGAAAATGAGAACAGGTCCGCCCGGCTTGGCGTCATCGAAAACACCCACGGCGAGGAGACCGCTGGCGAATGCGCCGGTGTCGAGATTGGTGCGATGCTCGAAGATGGCAGGTCCGCCCCGCACCGGCGTGTGGCCGTGAACGACGTGTTTGTCGTTCCAACCGCCTTCCCAGGGCGTGCGATAGCGCACCCAGAGCATGCTGGAATCCGACTGCTCTTTGAGGGGCAGGTGGGGATCCACCCAGGCGTGGACATAGACCCGGTGCTCATCCTCGTGGAAGAGCGGCAGCTGCTCCATCCACTCGATGTGCTCCACCGGGATGTTCTCGCGGGATCCGCCATAGGAGGCGATCGTCGCGTCGCCGCCGTTGTCGATCCACCAATCGGGCTTGGTCTTCCCGCGGTAGGTCCAGAAGACCATCTGCTCGTGGTTGCCCATGAGGTTGATCATCTTCCAGCCGTCGCTGACGCCAGCCATCAGGCGCGTCACCACGCCTTTGCTGTCCGGGCCGCGGTCGGTGTAGTCGCCGAGCGTAATGATGGTGCCCGGCTCCTGGGCATGGTCGGCGATCTTGCGCAGGGCGAGCGTGAGGAGATCGGCGCGGCCGTGAATATCGCCAATGACGTAAGTGTAGCTCATAGAGCTCTCCTGTCTCGATAGCGTCGACTATCAAGATGCTGCATTTCAGATTGGATTTCGGGAGGCGCTATGCGCCAAAGCGCAGGCTATTTCGCCGGCTTCTTCTTGCGCCAGGTGGGCTGGATATCGCCGGCCATGATCGCGCCGCCCGGCAGCACCATGTCGTCGATATGGGCCAGCCGATACTTCTCGATCTGCGCCTGCACCGCCTGGGCGTTCTTGTAGGCGCTGGGCAGCTCCGACAGGTCGATGTGGCCGCAGTAGAAGCGGGCGTCCACACCGCGCGCCGTGACCTCACGCATGGCGACGGCGAGCTTGTCGCGCGCCGAGAGCCCGCGGGAGTCGGCGCCGAACTCCTCGGCCAGCTTGCGCATATGGCCGGAGCGCGAAAGGTTGCGGCCGGCACCATGCGGTGCGAATTCCAGCGCTGTGGGCCGCATAACCGGCCAGGGACTGGCGATCAGGATCGGTTCGGCCATGTTCAGCGGAATGAGCGTCTGGCCGCTGTCGTCGCTGCTGAAGCCCTTGTAGGCGGGCGTCGCGCCCTTGGCGTGATAGAACAGCCCATCCGACTTCTGGAAGACGAAATTGTGCTCGTTCCAGAACTGGTGGACGATGGCATTCCCGAGCCGCTGCTGCATCAGGCGGTGCAGCGCGAAGTGGTTCAGCCGCGTCCACTCCCGCACGATCTGCAGGGCCTTCCAATAGTGCTGGCCGCTTTCCGAGAATGCCTCGAGCCAGGCATTGTGCAGCGGAACGCGCGGAGCGACCTTCGCGGTGTGCTTCTGCGCCGCGGCCATGCCGCGCTTGTAGAGCTGGGCGCCCAGGCCGCGCGAGCCGTGGTGCGTGACGAGCGCCAGCTGCCCGGTCGACCTGAGATGGCCGACATAGAGGAAGTGGTTGCCGTCGCCCTGGGTCAGCAACAGGTCGACCGCATAGCGCTCGAGATCCTTCAGGAAGGGGTTGTCGGCGAACTGGTTGACCAGACCGACGAGCGCCGGCGGCAGCTCGCTGCGGTCATGGTGCGGGTTGAGCCCGAACCCGAAATGGGTGGTCTTCATCGCCGTGTCCATCACCGTGCTGATGGGCATGTCGCGCTTGAAGACGGAGATCGCCATCGAGCAGCAGATGTCGGCCGAGTGAAACCCCGGATGGATCGCGTTCTCCGCGGCGACGACGCCACCGACGGGAATGGTGCCGGGCGCGCTGCCGGACGGGCAGGCGTCGGGCATCACTGCGCCGTGCTTGATCGTCGGCACGCGCATCAGCACGTCCATGTGCGCCTCGACCGCGGCCTTGTTGGCGCGCTCGTCGTCATTCTCAGCGTCGAGGAAGACGTTGAACGGGATGGAGTTGGTGCGATAGGCGATCTCGGGCACGGGAGCCGGCGTGCGCATGCGCAGCTCCTCGCGGATCATTTCGTTGGTCATCCCGATCTCGGCGAGGGCCTTGGCGTCGCGCAGCATCTGGCCAAAGAGCGGGCCCGGCTCGAAGCCCCACTCGATGAGGGTGTTTCCGTTGATCATGTTTTCCTCAGAGGTTGGGCCGGCGCAGTTCGCCAATAGCGAGTCCATACTTCCAGCATTGATCAGGGTTCAGTCTCCACGCGCGATCGGGATGCAGATTGTCCTCGATGTCGGCGATCTTCACGAGGCGAGCGAGGGGGTTAGCCCGAACTCGCTGGATATACTCGCCATAGGTCTCGACGTGCTTGCGCTTGGTGATCGCCTCGACCGCCTCGACGATCCGCGGGTCAAAGCCCTCGGCGCGCAACAGGTTGGGCGTCCAGGCTTCGCAGTCCTCAAGCACGTCATGAAGCACAGCCACGATGCGCAAAGGCTGCCCAGCATTCACGCCGAGGCTCGTCATGACCCGTAGCGGATGCAGGATGTAAGGCTGGCCCGCCTTGTCAGTCTGACCGGCATGCGCCTCGGTCGCGATGACGATGGCACGCTCGAGGGTGCCGGGTTGGCAGATCTTGGTCATGGCAGCTTCACAGATCTCACGGTGAGGGACAGCTTTCGCCGCCCGTGCAGGTTCCGGAACGGGTCCGGCAAACTGCTGAGGAAGGCCCAGGCATCCGCCGCGGTCTCGAACAGGATGGGCCAGACGGCGAACTTGCGGAGCTTGTAGTGATCGCCGGCCTTTTCCTGCCAGGCGAACCTAATGAAGAAGCGCCGCCTGGATGAGCGAGACTCCCCAATCATGCGGCCTCTCCAATGAGTGTCCGGGCGCCCTGGCTCGGCGCCTTCGGAGTGTTCCTTGCGAAGACCGTGTTCGTCTCGGTCAGCCGCACAAGCAGGCGGCGCGTTGGCGCGCTCGCCGTGACGCCACGATGGAAGTCGTAGCTGGTGAAGGTCGTGATGGCATTCGGCGCGCAGGTGCCGATCCGGACATTCCGCGGGATCTGCCGCAGGATCGCCGGCATGTCGACGGGATAGCTCACCTCGCAGGCCACTGGCTCGTCGATGAACTCGGTCAGCGGCCCGTTCATCACGAACAGGTGGTGATGGTCTGGCAGCGCACCCGGCTTGGGAAAAGCGCCGTCGAGATGCCAACCGGGAATGCAGGAGCAGAACTCGGGTGTGAGATCCTGCACCTTCACGTCGATCAGGACCCGCTTGAACTTGCCCGTGATCGGCGCACGGTCGATGACCGTCCGGACAAGATCGGTCGTGCGCGGGTAGACGAACTCCACGTCCGCATATTTCCAATCATCGACCGGCCAGTCGTCACCGATCGCAGGCAAGGCGCCCAAATGGGTGACGACTGGCTTGTGGGCGTTGAAAATCATCTTGGTCATGGTGCGTCTACCCGCGCTCGATCAATAGCCGCAGTCGTATTCGCCCGAGGCGATCTCGAACTTGCCGTCCTTGAGCACGTAAGAGAGGAAGTAGTTGGTGCTGTTCTCCTCCTCGGCGGTCGCGAAGATCAGGGTCCGGATGGCGTTCATGATCTCCGCCGACGGCTTGTCGTAGACATGGCCGAACTTGGTGCACAGCTCCCGATTGGCGTCGGCGGAGCCATAGGAGAGTTCCTCGAAGAGCTCTTCCGGCAGGTTGCCGCCGGCATCAGTATCCTGCAGGTCTTCTCCGTAGATCTCCTCGATATTGACGAAGACGTCCGCGGAGTGCTCGCAGGGCTCGCCGTCATTGAAGCCCGGCGTGTAGCCGCGGACGATGATCGCCGAGACCTCGCCGGACTTCGCCAGAGCCTCGAGGAACGGAGCGAGGGCCTTCTGGCGCTCGGTCTTGGCTTCTTCGTTGAGGCGTTCGATCTTGGTGTTGATCGCCAGGATCGAGGCCAGGCTGTCGGCGACAACCGAATTCACGTCAGGCATGCTTTTCTCCTCTGAGTGATTGCTGGAAGCGGGCCCAAGCCTGCGCCGTGTAGAACGACGAGCCGGGCCGGTAGGAACGTCCGCTTTCGCTGACGAAGTGATCGTGCTCGCGGTCATAGGTCGCGATGACGTAGTCCATCTGGAACTGGGCGATGTGCATCCATCGGATGACCTGGTCGCACTCAGCTTTGGTGCGGGCCTCGAGGCCCAGCACCATCGAGTGGCCGGATGGGCTGACGGCGAGTAGGAAGCGCTGCACTTACGCCGCCTCGGCGGAAAGATCGGGGAAGCCGATGTCGGAGATCTTCCTGCACATCGGCGCGATGTTGCGATCGCCGGAAGCAAGCTCGGGATAATGGCTGCTGAGCACCCGGAAGATGTCCGCCGGCGACCCGCGCACCAGCTCATTCTCGGCGCCGGGATCGAAGTCGATCAGCACGCGCCGCGGGCGACCGCCCTCGCCATACTCGACATAGACGGGGTAGGTCCCGTCGCCGTAGAAGGTCGAGACCATCACACCCATGCCGGCATGACCGAGATCGTGGTTGAACTGGGCGAAGCCGGTGTCGACGGACGTCGGCTGGAACGGATGCTCCGCGGAATAGCGCTCGTAGTGCCGCTGCATCGCCTCGTGCTTCTCGGCGTAGCAGATGGTGTCGGACTTGTGGGTGTCGGGATGTCTCAAACCCCACTTCTCGACCCAGGCTTTCCACTCCGGGCTGTCAAAAAGATCCCGTTCTCGCGCGCCGGACCAGCGGCTCCACTCGATCTGTTGATGCCGGTAACCGCTCCGGCCGAAGAACCGCTCACATATGCCGTGCCAGTCCTCGCCGAGGTCCGTGGGGCGCTTTTCGTCCGCGTCCTTCAGCACGTAGCAGCCGTCGCCGATCCAGATGGAGCCAGCGTCCACATCGACGTGGCCCATCTCGATGAAGCCGGGAAGGGTGGGGTGCGCCACGGGCGCCTTCGGGTCACTCATTGTCTTCGTGCTCCTGAATGTGCGCCCAGGCTTCCGCATGGGTCGCGTGTTCGGAATTGAGGTGGGAGAGGCGCTTGGGAAAGATCGACTTCCAGCGGCCGTCCTGCAGCGCCTCGACCGAGAAGTCCTCGCTCTCGTCATCAAGGCCGGCGTCCTCGTTGGACACCCAGCCCCACATCATGACGTAGGCGCCATTCTCGCTGCGCGAGACGACCGGCGTATCGTCAATGTCCACATCGCCATCCGAGCCGAACTCGTAGTCCTCGCGCGCTCGCTCGACGAAAGTCCCGTCCGTGGGATCGGCCGGCTCGTTGAGGCGCGCGATCAGCGCCTTGGCTTCGGGCACCGTGAGTGCGTTGAGACACACGCTAATGAGCCCGCGCTCCTGGTCTGTCAGGTTGATCCACATGCTCTGCGCTCTCGTCTCGTAAGTGACTGCTCACTTATAACAGCGAGCACGATGGATCGATTCAGGCGGCTGAAGGTTTCTCGACGGGTGCCGGCGGCCACTCCAGCACCACATCATCAGGCTCCAGCGGCCGGGTGGTCTTCCAGGAGTTGGTGTTCACGATGATCCGGTCGATCTCGCGGCGCTTCATGTAGGCGCGAAGGTCCTTCTCATCGGGCAGATCGTCTGCCACGACCTGCTCATAGGTCCGCACGGTGCCGCCGAGGTAGTGGAAATGGCTGCGCGCCGACTCCGAGCTGTCGAGATCCTTGTCGCCACGCGAGCGGGTCGTGAAGCAGAAGCCATAGGGCACGGCGCCGTGCCCCTCCTTGATCGTCTTCGCCATCTCGAGGGCAAGCTCGACGTTCCAGGACTCGACCTCGCGGGTGGAGACCTCACTGAGGAACGTGCCCGGCGAGTGGAACTCGACGAAGTGCTTGGAGATCATTGGAATCGCTCCTTAACAGATCGAAAGAGGAACACTTGACCGTCGGCCAACACACAGAGCGGCATACCCTTGCGCTGCTCCACATATTCAGCGCCGATCCGTCCGCAGATGGCTTCCTTCTGGCGCTGCTGCTCGGCGTATCTTGCCTCCCGCTCGCCAAAATCAGCAGCGCTGTAGAAGAATGCGCCGATCGCGAGCAGGCAGACCGCCGCTATCGCAGCGCCGCCGTCAAAGCCAGTGCGAGGCTCTTTGTCGAATGCCATGTCACAACTCCCGCGGCTCGTAATAGACTTCCTCGCGCTCAGCGATCGCGCCGGTGTCCACCTCGCGGGCCTGCTCGGGCGTCCGCACGACGATGCAAGCCTCTTCCAGGAAGCCGATGCTCGACGGCAGATTGGACGGGTCACTCTCGCGCCGGGCCCGAACCCACCAATCGTCGAGGTCGAGGCGCCAGCCATTCCACCAGTTGAGAAACCGGATCAGTCGCTCACGAAGCGGCATGTGGCACCACCCGGAATTGGTCGGCCGGCCACACCAGCATCAGGCTGCGCTCGATCTGCCAGTCGACCATGATCTGGTAGCGGTCGCTCTGACAGAAGAGGAGCTTGTTGACGCTCCGCACCCTTCCGCGGGTGCCGGGCGGAATCGGGCACGGATCGTTGCCCATGAAGACGAGCACGATCTCGTCGCCGATCTTGCAGGGAGGCTCATCCATCACTGTGCGCTCGCTAAGTATGTGCTCACTCAGAAGACGATATAGCGATCTGAGTTGGAGCTCGACAGGGAAAAGCAACGGCTACGCAGGTGTGCTCAGGAGAGGTGCCCTTTCGGGCAGACGCGGAAGGCGTCGAAGTCCGCGAGGGTTGCGGGCTCCAGACGGTCGACACCTGGCGCCGTGATGGTGAACCAGTCGAGCCGGCCGAAGGTGCTGCCGCGCAGCACGGATGCGTGCAGGATGCCAAAGACGTTCGGCTGGGCGGGGTTAATGTAGCCGAGGGTGTGGCCGTTCAGGACGTAATAGGCGTTCATGGCGCGGCCGCCAGAATCGCCACATAGATGACCTTGCAGATGATGTGCATGAACTGGTCGCGGGCGAACGAATAGCGGCCGGCGATTTTCAGCTGGTCGATCATGGTGTGAAGAACCAGCTCCATCAGACTGAGGGCCAGCGATCCGGTGATCAGAGCGACGGCGCCGGCGTGAATGCCAGCGTGTGCGATCAGGTGATAGACGCGCAGCGGACCCTCGGCCTTGGCGCGCGCCAGGAACTCGCCCTGCAGTGGGTAGTCACAGATCCAATGCGCGGCGAGGAGCGTCAGCAGGAGCAGACCGTGCTGTTCAGTCATTGGCGTGTCCTTTTGCGCGTTCCCGCCGCAGGACACGCATGGCCTTGCGGCGAGATTCCCGGGCCCAGGCGATCGCTGAGTCCATTTCCTCGACGATGCGCTGAGCCGCCTCCGCGCGTG
>NZ_FMTP01000003.1 GCF_900100155.1 Ancylobacter rudongensis | reverse complement strand
AACACGCAGGTCATCCCGGCTTCATGGGTCAGGGAGTCGACCACGACCTATTCCTCGGCGAAGCGGATTCGGCAGGGCTATGGCTATTTGTGGTGGACCCTTCCCGAGGACATTTGGGGAAAGAACGCCTTCTACGCGTCGGGCTATGGCGGCCAGATCATCGCCGTTGTGCCGGCCAAACGGCTGGTGGTCGTGCAAACCGTTGATCTGAGCCAAAATCCTAAGGGCGTCCGGACAAGCGCCTTCATCGACTTTTTAAAGGCGATCGCCTCCGCTTCGCGGCAAAGGGTTGGGCCGCAGCGCATGATGACCGAGCACCCCGAGAGCCGGCAGATCGCAGCCCAAGCGAGAGGGCGCTCAATGGTCGGTCGGGGCGCGCAGCAATTCAAATATGTGGGACGAAATGAGGGGCAGCTAACAGGCCCTGCGATAAAAGCTGTTTTAAATCAGCAATTTAACTGAGTTAAATGGCGGGCCGCGAGGGATTCGAACGGGGTTCGCGACGCAGCTTCATGCCGGTAAGCGCTGCTCATATTTCGCTTAGCAGAGTGGGGTAGTATCGGTTGACCTGCTCGGGGACGAACAGGCTTCGGCACGCGACGAATTGCATCTGCACAGCCGAATGAGCGGGCCTTTTTTGGTACGACCGCCTTCGGTTGGTCCCGCCTGCCCCAACGCCAGCACCAGCTGACCAATCCGAAGGCAGTATCTGGCAATCATTTCAGCTTGCAACTGGTATACCGGTCAACCAGACTGTCGGTATGAAAGTGCCCTTCGAATTCGAGCGCGACCGCGCCTATCACCGCCTCGTCGACCTGATTTTCGGGCAGGCGCTGGAGGCCGGCGCGCCGCTGTCCGAGCGCAAGCTCGCTGAACAGCTCGGCATGAGCCGGATGCCGGTGCGCGAGGCGCTGCATCAGCTTGAGCAGGAAGGCGTTGTCGAGGTGAAGCCGGCGCGTGGCACCTTTGTGCGGCGGATATCGGCGGGCGATCTCGCGGAGATTTACCGCGTGCGCGAGGTGCTGGAATGCCTGGCTGCCGAACTTGCCGCCACTCACGGGCCGACGGCGGCGCTTACCGCCTGCGGCGCCCGTATGCGCACCATGGCCAAGGACCCGTCAGCCTTCACCGCCGTCGAGATCGACGATTGCGGCACCGAGTTCCACGAGTTGCTGATGGTGGCCACCGGCAATGCGGCGCTGATCGAAACGGTGCGCCTGCTGAGGCTGCGCTTCCGGCTGGCCTTCCACCTGCCGCGCTATTTCTCCCACGAGAACCTGTACTCAACGCTCGCCGACCACATCGAGATTCTCGACGCCGTTGAGCAGCGCGCCCCGCGTGCCGCCAAAAAGCTGATGCGCGCGCATCTCAAGCGCGGCCTCGACATCCGGCTCAAGCTCGAAGCGGCCTCCGCCGCCAGCCACGTTTCAACACAGAAAAACGCCGCCAAGGGCGCCACCAGAGGTTTGGAGATCACGGAATGAAAAAGCATTTTGCGACCGGGCTCGTCGCCCTCGGCGCCCTTGCCGCCGTGTGCGGCACGGCGGGCGCCACCACGCTCGAGACGGTGAAGAAGAACGGTGTCGTCACCTGCGCGGTGAATGGCAGCCGCCCCGGCTTCTCCTCGGTGGACAGCAAGGGCGAGTGGAACGGCATTGATGTCGATACCTGCCGTGCACTGGCCGCCGCGATTTTCGGTGACGCCACCAAGGTCAAATATCTCAAGACCAATAACCAGACCCGCCTGACCGCGCTGCAAACCGGCGAAGTCGACGTCACCGTCGCCAACACCACCTGGACCCGTGCCCGCGACACCGATCTCGGCGTCGATTTCGTCGCGCCCACCTTCTATGACGGCCAGGGCCTGATGGTGCCGAAGGCGCTCGGTGTGAAGAGCGCCAAGGATCTCGACGGCGCCAGCGTCTGCGTGCGTCCCGGCTCGACCTCCGAGCGCGTGGTCGCCGACATCCAGACCAAGTTCAAGATCACGCTGAAGCTCGTCGTCATCGACGACCAGAAGGAAATCAACACCGCCTTTTTCGGCGGACGTTGCGATGTCGCGGTGCAGTCCTCCTCGGGCCTGTCTTCCACCCGCGCTGCGGTCGCCCCGAACCCAGACGACTATGTCATCCTGCCGGAACTGTTCGGCAAGGACCCGATGGGCCCGGTCGTCCGCCAGGACGACGCGCAGTGGCGCGATATCGTCCAGTGGACGGTGTTCACCCTGTTCCAGGCGGAAGAGAGCGGCATCACCTCGAAGAACGTCGACGAGATGAAGGCCACCAGCACCGATCCGATCGTGCGCCGTCTGCTGGGCGTCGAGGATGCCGGCAGCAAGGGGCTCGGGCTCGATCCGGCATGGGCCTACAACGTGGTCAAGCAGGTCGGCAATTACGGCGAAGTGTTCGAGCGCAACGTCGGCAAGGGCTCGCCCTTGAAGCTGGAGCGCGGTCTCAACGCCCAGTACACCGATGGCGGCCTGATCTACGCCCCGCCGCTCTGAGCGCATTGACCGGAACGAGCAGCCTTCGATGAGCCTCACATCTCCGGCAAGGGTGGCGCCCTCCGTGCCACCCTGGCGAAACCCGCGGGTGCGGGCCATCGTCTGGCAGACGCTGCTCGTTCTTGCCCTGCTCGCGCTCGCCATCTGGCTGGTGATCAATGCCCGCCGGGCGCTGGCCGAACGGGGCATGACGTCCGGCCTCGGCTTTCTGTTTGATCCCGCGCAATTCGCGCTGGGCGAGGCCTTCTTCGTCTTCACGCCGGGCTCGTCCTATCTCGCCGCGCTGGCGGTGGGCGTCGGCAATACGGTGATGCTGTCGCTGGTCAGCATCATCACCGCCACCGTCATCGGCGTTGCACTGGGTTTCGCCCGGCTGTCGCGCAACGCGCTGATCGCCGGTCTGGCAAAGGCCTATGTCGAGGCCTTCCGCAACACGCCGCAGCTGGTGCAGATCGTGTTCTGGTACAGCTTCTTCACCTTGCTGCCAGGACCGCGCCAGTCCTGGTCGTTCTTCGGCCTCGCCTTCGCCTCCAATCGCGGCCTGACGGTTCCGGCACCGGAAAATGGCTCCGTTTTGCTCATCGTGACCGCCATGCTGGCGGTCGGTGCGATGCTGGCGCTGATCTTCGCCCGTCTCGCCGATCGCCGCCGTCGTCGCACGGGGCGGCCGTGGAAGGCCGTCCGCGCGATCGAGGTCGCGATAGTCGTGCTGCCGGCGCTCATAACATGGCTTGTGGCGGGTGCGCCGCTCGGCTGGAGCGTGCCGGAGCTGCGCGGCTTCAACTACACGGGCGGCGCCACGCTCGCCCCGGAATTCCTCGCCATCTATTTCGGCCTGTCCTTCTACATCGCTGCTTTCATCGCCGAGATCGTGCGCGGCGGTCTGGTTAGCATTGATGCCGGGCAGATCGAGGCGGCCAACGCCATTGGCCTGAGCCGTGGCGACCTGTATCGCAAGGTGATGGTGCCGCAGGCGCTGCGGGTCATCATCCCGCCTTTGGCGGCGCAATATGTCAGCCTGCTCAAGAACTCCTCGCTCGGCGTCGCCGTCGGCTATCCCGATCTGTTCAGCATCTCCAACACGGCGCTCACCTATAGCGGGCGCACCATTGAGGTGCTGAGCATCATGGCGGTGATCTATCTCGTGCTGTGTCTGGCCATCGGTGCGGCGGCGAATGTCGTCAACCGCTTCGTGCAGATTCCGGAGCGATGAGATGAACACCGCGCCGCGTTCCTTCGCCCTTCCGGCCTCTTCCCCACCCCGGCTGCCGCCAGCGGATGCGCGGGGCCTGCGGGCCTTTCTGCGTACCCATCTTTTCCAGTCGCCGCTCGCCGGCGTCTTCACCTTTCTGCTCGGTGCGCTGCTCATCATCGCGCTCTGGCATGTGGTGCGCTGGAGCGTGATCGACGCGGTGTGGTACGCGCCGGACAACGGCGCTGCCTGCCGCACCGCGCTAGGCGCCTGCTGGGCTGTCATTGCCGAGAAATACCGTGTCATCTTCTTTGGGGCCTACCCCTATGACGAGCAGTGGCGCGGCGGCCTCATCATCGCGCTATGGGTTGCGTGGGGGGCAATCTCTGCCACCCGCCTGCTCAGCGTCGGCACGCGGCTGGCCGGTTGGGCATTGGTGTTTGTCGTCACCATTCTACTCCTGAAGGGCGGCCTGTTCGGGCTTGCTCCCGTCGGCACCGACCTCTGGGGAGGCCTGCCACTCACCTTCCTGATCTTCGGTGGCACCATTGCCGGCGGCCTGCCGCTTGCCATACTGCTCGCGATCGGTCGGCGCTCGGAATTGCCCGTGGTGCGCCTGCTGTGTGTCGCCACCATCGAGGGCGTGCGCGGGATTCCGCTGCTGGCGCTGCTGTTCTTCGCCGCGCTGATCCTGCCGCTGTTCCTGCCGCCGCAGCTCACCGTCGACAAGCTGATCCGCGCCGAGATCGGCATGATCATCTTCTTCGCCGCCTATGCCGCCGAAGTGGTGCGCGGTGGCCTGCAAGCCGTGCCCGAAGGGCAGGACGAAGCGGCCAAGGCGCTGGGCCTCGGCTATTGGCTGCGCATGCGCAAGATCATCCTGCCGCAGGCGCTGGCCATCGTGGTGCCGGCGCTGTTCAACGACATCATCCGCGCCTTCAAGAACACCACCTTCTTCAGCATTCTCGGTCTGTTCGACGTGCTCGGCGCCACCAAGGCGGCGCTGCAGGACCCGAACTGGGTGCGCTACGGGACCGAGGGCTATCTGTTCGTTTTCCTGCTCTACTTCATCATCTGCTCGGCCATGTCGCTGTATGGCAGCTCTATCGAGCGCGACAATAAGCGCCGCGTGCGGAGGGCGACATGACCGTCACCCGCGATCTCGTGGTCGAAATGTCCGGCCTCAATAAATGGTATGGCGAGCACCATGCGCTGCGCGACGTGTCGCTGGGGCTGGCGGCCGGCGAGAAGATCGTGCTGTGCGGCCCCTCGGGCTCCGGCAAGTCGACACTGATCCGCTGCATCAACGGGCTGGAGGCGTTCCACGAGGGCGATCTCATCGTGTGCGGCACCCGGCTGGACGGCACGCAGGACAGCCTGACAGCCGTGCGCCGCAAGGCCGGCATGGTGTTTCAGAACTTCAACCTGTTCCCGCATCTGACCGTGCTGGAAAACCTCACTCTCGGCGCGGTCTATGCGCGCGGCGAACCCCAGGACCGCGCCATCGAGCGCGCCCATGGCCTCCTGGCGCGGGTGCAGCTCACCTCGCAAACCCTCAAATTCCCCGGCCAGCTTTCCGGCGGCCAGCGCCAGCGTGTAGCGATCGCCCGCGCGCTGATGCTGGAGCCCGAGGTGATGCTGTTCGACGAGCCGACCTCGGCGCTCGATCCGGAAATGGTTCATGAAGTGCTCGACGTCATGGAGGAACTGGCCGTGAGCGGCCAGGCCATGATCGTGGTGACCCATGAGATGGGGTTCGCCCGCAGCGTCGCCGACCTCGTGGTCTTCATGGACCAGGGCGAGATCGTCGAGGCCGCGCGCCCTGAGATTTTCTTCGATGCCCCGGCCACCGCCCGCGCCAAGGCCTTTGTCGGGCAGATTTCCCACGCCACGTAGGACGCCATGAATAAGAACACGACAGCTCCGAACGATCCAGCTTCCCTGGCTCCGCGCCTCGCCGATGGCACGCCGGACTGGGCGCGGCTACGTGAGGAATTCCCCGCGACGCAGCTCACCACCTATCTCGACATCGCCCGCAAGGCGCTGCTGCCGCGCTGCGCCGCGCAGGCCGCCGCCGACTGGTTCGCCGACATCGAGTCGCGCGCCACCGGCCGCCGCGCCTTCTCGATGAACGAGGTCGAGATCACCCGGCGCGTCGTCGGCGAGACCTTCGGCGCAACGCCGCAGACGCTGGCATTGGTGAAGAACACCTCGGAAGCCATCAACATCGTCGCGCAGGGATTCGACTGGCGCGAAGGCGACAATGTCGTCATTTCCGAAGCCGAGCATGAGAACAACACCTTCCCCTGGCGCCCGCTGACCAAGCGCGGCGTCGAGGTGCGCGTGGTTCCCGGCGGGCCGGAGGACCGGGTGAGCACCGACGCGCTGCGTGCCGCCATCGATGCCCGCACCCGCATCCTGTCCGTGGCGTGGGTCAGCTATGGCCTCGGTGAGCGTGCCGATGTCGATGCGCTGGCGCAGATCTGCCGTGACAAGGGCGTTCTGTTCGTGATCGACGGCATTCAGGCCATCGGTGTGCTCGACCGCCGCATCGACGATCTCGGCGCTCATGTCGTCGCCTCCGGCGGCCACAAGGCGCAGATGAGCGTTGCCGGCGCCGGCCTGATGTATGTTGCGCCTGATGCGCTGGAGCGTTTCCGCCCGCCATTCGCCGCGAAATACTCCTTCGCCACCTTCGACCGCACCGAGGCCGAGCCCGCGCTGGCGCCCGACGCGCATCGCTTCGAGTATGGCAACCCGAACTTCCTCGGCCTCGCGGTGCAGCGCCGCTCGGCGCAGTTCATCCAGGGCATCGGCCTGAGCGCCATTGAAGCGCGCATCCATCAGCTCACCGACCTGCTGATCGAACTCGCCGACAAGGCGAAGCTGAAGGTGCGCACCCCGCGCCCATGGAATGAACGCGCCGGCATTGTCAGCCTCGATCTGGAAGGCGCCAGCGCCGACGCTCTGGAAGCTGCGCTGGAGGCCGAGGACATCCGCGTCGCCAGCAAGGACGGCCATCTGCGGGCGGCCGCGCATTTCTACAACAACGAGGACGACGTCCACCTCTTCATGGACCGGGTGCAGCACCATTTGCGGGGAGCCAAGGCGTGACCCGGCCCATCGAGATCGATCTGGTTTCCGACACCGCGACCAAGCCGTCGCCCGGCATGCTGGCGGCGATGGTCAATGCCCGCGTCGGCGATGAACAGCGCGACGAAGACCCCACCGTGCTGGAACTCAACGCGCGCGTCGCCGATCTGCTCGGCATGGAGGCGGCCTTGTTCCTGCCGTCCGGCACCATGTGCAACCAGATCGCGTTCCTGGTGCATTGCCGTCCCGGCGACGAGATCATCACCGCCGCCAATGCCCATGTGTTCGGTTCCGAAGGCGCGGGCGCCTCGGCGCTGGCCGGCGCGCAGTTCCGCACCGTGCCGACCGCTAACGGCATATTCCAGGCGCGCGAGGTCGAGGCCGCCATCCGCGCGCCGCGCCATCGCTCGCCGCGCAGCCGGGTTGTCAGCGTCGAGCAGACCGCCAATCGCGGCGGTGGCAGCGTCTGGCCGGTGGCAACCCTGAACGAGGTTGCCGCTGTGGCTCACGCGCACGGCCTTGCCGCGCATATGGACGGCGCCCGGCTGCCCAATGCGGCGATCGCTTCCGGCCTGCCGATGGCCGCTCACACCGCCGGCTTCGATAGCGCGTGGATCGACCTCTCCAAGGGCCTCGGTTGCCCGGTCGGCGCGGTGCTGGCGGGCTCCAGTGGCTTCATGGAGGAAGCGCTATTCTGGAAGCACCGTCTCGGCGGTGCCATGCGGCAGGCCGGCTTTATCGCGGCAGCCGGTCTTTACGCGTTGGAGCACCATTACCAGCGCTTGGCCGATGACCACGAGAAGGCGCGGCTGTTCGCGGGATGGGTCCATGGGGCCGGCGGCGTCGTGGTTTTCCCGGCTGAGGTCGAAACCAACATCCTCTTCCTCGACCTGTCCCAGTGTGCACTCAACGCCAATGCGGTCGCCACGCGGTTGCGCGACCATGGAATCCGTTTTGGTGTCGAGAGCGCGACACGCATGCGGGTCGTTACCCATC
This sequence comes from Ancylobacter rudongensis, assembly GCF_900100155.1. Lineage (GTDB taxonomy): Bacteria > Pseudomonadota > Alphaproteobacteria > Rhizobiales > Xanthobacteraceae > Ancylobacter > Ancylobacter rudongensis. The sequence goes on along the minus strand of NZ_FMTP01000003.1, from coordinate 656,772 downwards.
TCGACGTGAGCACCGCACAGGTGCGTCAGGCGGCTGAGCACTTCATCCGCATTGTTGAGGCGCGCTAATGCAGCTGGCCTGACGGCCGGTCGCCGTGAACTTGGAAGCGGCTAGCCGACCTATCGCCGATGAATGTCTGAGGCCCAAACGGACGGACGAAGAGGAGAAGGGGCGCCTGACCTTCGAGCATTGCTCAATGTGGCGGCTGGGAAGCAACCAACGACAAGGGCTGGTATGCTGACCAGTGTCACTATGGTAAAGCTGCCCCGGCTTGGGGCGAGTTTTGCGAGCCGCTTGGCGAAGTTCTAGTCATCGCGGACCTTGCGAACGAACGCTGCTCGTTGGTCTGTGTGTCTCGATATTCCGAATTGCAGTAGGCCAGGGACGGCGACTGGCAGGGCCTTTACAATTGCTTCACCCGTCGCATTGCCGGGGCGCCTTCGATGGCCACACGTCTTGCTCCCACCGGGGCGAGAAGGTCAGTTGTCTGGTTGTAAGGGAAGGTCTCTTACTGGCGCTTCTCCGGCAGGCCGGTGGCGCTGGCTCATCGTCCCAAGTTGCCGACGAGCCGCCAGCACCAGCACCGATGCTCGTAGGGGCATCATGACCAGAACTCAAACGCGGTACCGGGCCTCAAACCGCCCGGGCCACTTCCGCCGCATCGTTCGCGCAGCCTCGGGCAAGGCCATGGAACCATGGCTAGTCAGTCCATCGGATTACCGAACGACCGCTGGTCAGATCCGCCAGCAGCCGGTCCACCCCACCGGCTTCCGGCTTTGGCACTGACACCGACAGAATCGCGCCGCTGTCCGTGAAAGCGTGAACGCTCATTTGCACGCCCGGAACGGCGGTCAACCTCGCCTGGGCCAGCGCCAGATCACTGAACCCGCATGTGACGGTTCCGGAGACGGTCTCGATGAGCGCCACCTTCTCGGCTTCTCGCAGGCAGAGGGCCGCCGTTCCGCCATAGGCACGGATCAGGCCGCCGCTGCCCAGAAGGATGCCGCCGAACCAGCGCGTGACGACGACAGCGACGCGATCGAGGCCTTGCCCGTCGATGGCGGCTAGGATCGGCTTGCCCGCGGTTCCACTGGGCTCGCCATCGTCGTTGAAGCGGTAGTTCTGCTCCACGCGCCAGGCCCAGCAATTGTGGTTGGCGGCCGGATCCGACCGTGTCGCGATGAAGTCCTTCGCCGCCGCCTCGTCCGCGACGGGACCGGCGATCGCGATGAATCGGCTCTTCTTGATCTCCTGGCGGCGGATCGCGAGGTCAACGAGGGTAAGGCGCTCGACCATGCGCTCGTCTGTCATAAACTCGGTTCCCAATCGTCCGTGGCCTGAGGGAATGTCTGCTTCCAGGCAGAGCGCTCACATTAGCTGATGGCGCTCGTCGCCGATCAGCTCCCCATCGATCACGGCTCCCAACTCGGCGGACTTCCGATAGACGTCCGCAAGGCGTCCGTGAAGGCGCGCACCTTCGCGCTCGGCTGCGGCAGGGCGCGAAGGAGGTAGATGCCTGACGGCTCCTCGTTCCACGGCTCGTCACCGAACCGCAAGCGCATCAGCCTGCCGGCCCTCACGTCCGGCCCAACAACCCAGCTCGCCAGAAACGCAATCCCCAGACCCGCCTCGGCTGCCGCACGCAGGGCCTCGAAATCATCCGACCGGAACGTCACCGTGCCATTCCCGGCGTGGCCCGCCGGGCAACGGAGCACGTCGCGCCAGCCAAGGAGATCGGCACCGTGGAGCTTGTCGAGCAGCCGATGCGATGACAGATCCGCTGCGCTGTCCGGCGTGCCCGCCCGCGCCAGATAGGCCGGGCTCGCGACCAGCAGCCGCGTGAGCGGCGCCAGCCTTGTCGCGATCAGCGTACTGTCGGCAAGCGCGCCCATGCGGATGACGGCATCAAGCCGCTCGGCCACCGGATCGGCCAGCCGCTCGGTCAGGTCGAGCTCGACATGCAGGGCGGGATGCTCGGCCTGCAGCGCGGCTACGACCGGCAGGACATAGCGCTTGCCGAAGGTGGGGAAGCAAGCAATCCGCAGCGTGCCGGAAACGGAGCCGTCGAAGGCGGCGACCTCGGCATGGGTATCGGCGAGTTCATCGAGATGCCGCAGGGCCCGTTCATGCAGCCGCCGGCCGGCATCGGTGAGCGTGAGTGCCCGCGTCGAACGGACGAGCAGGGCGACGCCGAGATCCGCCTCCAGCGCGTCGATCTGGCGAACGATCGCCGAAGGCGTCACCGCGCGCCGGCGAGCGGCACCGGAGAAGCTGCCCGCCCGGACGACATCAACGAAGGTGGCGAGATATTCGGCGAAATGGGGTCTCATCTTTGCGATCCAGGCAAAGCCGTTTGCAGCAGGCTCCGGCTTATCGCCGGTCCCGGACACTCGCATATTCGCGGCGTTCACACAGCGGCGGCTCCCGTCGCCGGCACGCAATCCTCACGGCACATTGGGTAGTCGTTCCATCTCGCAAGCAAGATCAGCGATCATGGAGATATTGAAATACATCCGGCCGCGGCATCGCGCCTAACCGTTTTGGCATTTATCTTCATCGTATTGGTACCTGACCTCTGGGAAGACAGCGTTGGAATCTAATGCGAACATCTATAGAAAGGCAAACTCGTGAAAGTTCTAGCCGACAAGATCCTCTCTCAATCTGCCTATACGGCGGAAATCGACATTCCTCTCGAAAAGATCGACATCGCAGACTGGCTGTTTACGCTGCCGGAAGCGGAATATCTGCGTTGCTGCCCACCCGACCATATCGGTTCCGGCGTCACCACGACCGATGATGGCCGTCGCATGGTGATCAATGTCGAGATGATCGGCACCGGGCTGGTGATCCAGCACTATGTGGCCGAGGAAGCCACGGCGACCTATTGCCGGATGAACTCGATCTCCGACGTCTTCACGCCGGTGGGCCGCACGCAGGTCAATGTGATCTGGGAGCTGATCGCCGAGGCCATCGAGGGCGGGCGCACCCTTTATACCAACCGCGTCACCTCGCACCCGACCGAGAGGTTCATGGACTTCCTTGCCGCGCATGGTCAGACCTTCGAGCAGGCAGCCCTCGCCCGGCAGGAAGCCGGTGGCGACCACAACCGCCGCGAGACGTCCCTCTTCGCTGCCAGCATCGCCCGCCGCGCCGTCGCCAAGGCCGCGGCAAAATGAAAGCGATCGTGTTCGACGATTTCGGTGCGGCGGACGTGCTCCGCCTCACCGATGCGCCCGTGCCGGAAGTCCGCGCCGGCGACCTGCTGGTGAAGGTCCGCGCGGCCGGCGTCAACCGCGCCGATCTGCTGCAGCGTCAGGGCTATTATGGTCACCAGAGCTATGGCGAGAGCGACCTGCTCGGGCTGGAATTGGCCGGCGAGGTGATTGCGGTCGGCAGCGATGTTACTGACATCCGCCCTGGCGAGCGGGTCATGGCGATCGTCGGCGGTGGCGCCTATGCTGAGTATGCCCGGGCTGACCGCGGCATGGCGGTGCGCATTCCCGCAGTTGGCCAAGGCGGCAGGGATTGTCGGTCACTTCCGCCGGGTGCCAGCACCGCCCGTCCGGGGGTATGATGTCCCGTCGGGCTGGTGTCGCCCGCTGGCTCGACATATCTTGGGAACCTTTGCCATCAACGATCCGCCGGCTATGATAAACGACGTAGAGCTCCGGGTGGCGGACAAAGGCGGGTATCCTCCGGGACTGGCAGCAGCGATGCTGCTAGGGCCCCCAGCCGGACGAGCTGCCATGTCCCGCGCGAGCCCGATTTAGGCCGTGAACCCATAAAGACGGTGCGTCATTCGGCAGGGAGGCCGGACTTAAATCGCCATTCTGCAGCGAAGCACTTAAGGTGTCATCGCGAAGGTGGAAGAGGAAGTGACGCTTTTCCGGTGTCATTGCCTTAAGCTCGCGCCAATCCGTCGGCGCGAGGCACTGGTCGTCCTCGCCAAGCAACTCGTAAAACTCGCCCCAAGCCGGGGCAGCTTTGCCATAGCGACACTGGTCGCATACCAGCCCTCGTCGTTGGTTGCGCCCAGCCGCCACATTGAGCAATGCTCGAAGGTCAGGCGCCCCTTCTCCTCTTTGTCCGCCGCGTAAGCCGTTGGCATGAGCCGATACGACCTGACCGCCGCGTGATCGAGCCGCTGCTGCCCAACAAGCCGGGAGGCGTGCCGCGCGTCGATGACCGCCGCGTGCTGAACGGCATTTTCTAGGTGCTGCGTTCAGACGCGCCGTGGCGCGCCCTGCCCGAGCGCTACGGTCCGCGCACCATCTGCTACAACCGCCTCGTGCGATGGAGGAAGGCGGGTGTCTGGGACCGGCTGATGGACGCCATTACCGCCGCCCGCGACGGCGACATCCAGATGATCGACAGCATCTTCGTTCGCGCCCACCAGCAGGCCGCGACGGCAAAAGGGGGGCAGATCACTGTCTCGGTCGATCACGCGGCGGGCTCACGACCAAGATCCACGTCGTTGTCGACGCGCAGGGTCTCCCGATCCGGCTCGGCCTAACCGCCGGGCAGACGCACGACGGGCAGATCGCCGACGCGCTGCTCGACTATCTCGGCCCACGCACCATCGTGCTGGCGGACAAGGTTTATGATGCCGATCGCACCCGCGAACTGATCCAAGAACAGGGCGCCACGCCCAACATCCCGCCGAAGGGCAATCGGCGCTGGAAGCCCTGCTTCAGCAAGCGGCTCTATCGCGAGCGAAACCTAATCGAACGGTTCTTCTCGAAGCTGAAGCACTTCCGCCGGATCGCCACACGCTACAACAAGCTCGCTGCCAACTTCCTCGCCATGGTGATGGTCCAACTGGCCTCAATGCGGCTTTGGCTCCGGGCTTATGAGCCTACGGCCTAGGTGTTTGATCCCAAGCTTTGGTGGTGCAGTCTTTTCGCGGGAGTGGAAGGAAGCATTATGGGCCAGGTTCTTCACGGGAGCGCCACGACGACAGAGGCGGTCCGTCGAGCGATACAGCATAGTCAAGAGAGCCTGAGAGCGCTGGCGAAGCGTTACGGGATCAATCAGAAGACCGTCGACAAGTGGAAGAAGCGGACCTCGGTCGATGATCTGCCGACCGGCCCGAGGGAGCCGCCATCGACGGTTCTGTCGATCGAGGAGGAGGAGGCGATCATCATTGCCTTCCGCCGGCATACGTTGCTGCCGCTCGACGACTGCCTCTATGCCTTGCAGGCGACGATCCCGCATCTGACGCGTTCATCTCTGCATCGCTGCCTGCAGCGCCACGGCATCAGCCGGCTGCCGGAGGCGGAGGGCGACAAGGAGCCGAAGAGGCGGTTCAAGTCCTATCCGATCGGCTTTTTCCATATCGATATCGCCGAGGTGCAGACGGCCGAGGGCAAGCTATACCTTTGTGTAGCCATTGATCGCACGAGCACATTCGCCTTCGTGCAGGTCGTCAGGAAAACAGGCCGGCCCTCAGCGTCGGCCTTCCTCATGGCGCTGATAAACGCGGGGCCCTACCGGATCCACACCGTTCTGACGGACAACGGCATCCAGTTCACCTTCCCGCCACGTTATGCCGACGGACCGACGGTGATGAAGCCCAGGGAGCGCAGGTGGCCGATAACGTCGCGGCTGATCGGCTGGAAGTAGCCGATACACAGCAGTACCAGCGCCTCGGACTGGGAGAGCGGCCTGGCCTGGGCTGTGCCTAGCCCGGTCGCCAGTTGGATGGCATCCGTGAAGCTCGTGCGGGTGCGGTGCTGCCAACCGCCGGCGACCGCCACCAGCTCATAGGGCGGGCCCCGCAGCTCGGCGCGGATGTCGTCGATGATGAGGTCGAGATTGCGGTCGAGCCCTACCAGGCGCGCCGGCGCCGCGCGGGTCTCCCCGACAATCGCCAGCTTATCGGCCGGCGCGCAGCGGTGCCGACGCTGCGGTCCTGGAAGGACCTCACTCTTCGCGATCGTACCAGTCATAGAGACGACATCGCTCCTACCTCTTAGCGAAGTCGGAGGACGTGTCCGGTCCGTTCGGGGGCTGCTTCAGAACAGCCTTGGGTAGCGCGACGCGGGAGCCAAGGTCTCGAACGCATCGAGAAGCCCAGTATCGAAGGCTGCTTCCTTCAGGACGTCGAGGAGGACGGTCATCGTCTATCGGCACATCGTTCTGCGGCACGAACCGGCCTCCATCATCCAGCCTCGCCCCAACCCAGTCGAAGGCGGACAAGACCGGTCGCCAGACCGCATCGTTCGAGCCAAACTTCAACACGGAAAGCAGACCTGGCAGCATTTGGCGGTGATGTTCCGGCGCATAGAGTGCGCTGCCGAGGCCGAAGCCATCGGCGCGGGCCGCGCGGTAGGGTGCCATGGCCTGACGGGTGATGCCGCCGACCGGCAGCAGCCGCGCCTCGAGCGGCAAAATGGTGCGGATTGCCTGGACCGCAGCGGGGGGAATCATCTCGGCCGGGAACAGCTTCAGAAAGGCTGCACCGGCCTTCAGGGCGGTAAAGGCTTCGGACGGGGTCGTCACGCCGGGACCGTAGATCAGGCCTCTCGCGGCGGCGGCTGGAAGCCCGGTATGCGTGGCCATCGCGTGCACATCGCGGCCGACGGCATCATGTGCTGAAGGCGATTTCCAAAGGTGTCGAGCCGAAGGTCGCGCTGAGGGACGCAAGGTCGCCACCTTCTCCGCCTTTGGCGCCGAGATCGATGGCCAGTGCGATCAAGCGCAGAGGTGGGAGTGGGACGAGCCCGCCTCCAGGGGCGGGAGGCACGACGGGGATGGCCGCGACTGCCATGCTCGCGGCGATCCGGCGCCGCGGCTATTGGTCGACCGAGCTGCCCGCGCTATCGTCGGTCCATGAACCCCATCCGCATTCTCCTTGTCGACGATCATCCAATCGTGCGCGAGGGCTATCGCCGCCTTCTCGGCCGTCAGGCCAGCCTTTCGGTCGTGGCCGAGGCGGAAGACGGGGAAACAGCGCTGGCGGCATTTGTCGAGCACCGCCCCGATATTGTGCTGATGGACCTCTCCATGCCAGGTGGAGGAGGCTTTTCAGCGGTGGAGACGATCCTCGCCGACGACCCCCAGGCGCGGATCATCATTGTTTCCATGCATCAGGGCGCGGTCTTCGCTCAGAAGGCGATGGCTGCCGGCGCGCGCGGCTTCGTCTCCAAGTCCAGCCCGCCGGACGAACTCGTCCGCGCCATCGCGACGGTGATGGGCGGGCGGCGCGCACTGTCCACGGACGTGGCGCAGGAATTCGCCCGCACCGTGGTCGAGGACGACCCGACCACCGGCCTCACACCGCGTGAGCGTGATATTCTGCTGCTGCTGATGCGGGGCATGAACGGGCGCGCCATCGCCCTCGACCTCAACCTCTCGTCCAAGACGGTCCAGAACAACCTGTCGCAGATCCGGGCCAAGCTGGGCGCGTCGGGCGATGCCGACCTCGTGCTCAAGGCGCAGCGCGCCGGCCTCGTGCCCACCCTGTGATGCGCGGTCTGCTCCCGCAGCTCGTCATGCGGGTGCTGGTCGCCGGGCTGCTCACCGTCATCGTCGCCGCCGGCTGGGTGCTGTGGGACACGGCGAACGCCGCGCGCCGCGACGCCCAGACGACGGCCGCTCTCGTCTCCGACGCCGTCGCCGCCCGCCCTAGCTTCGAGGGACTCGCGTTCGGCGGCGTCGCACCGACACCGGTTTTCCGCGACTGGCAGCAGTTTCCGGCCTGGAGCCTGATCGCGCCGGGGATCTGTGTCGAGCTCGGGCCCCGGGATCAGCCGGTTCAGCGGCGCTGCGGGCCTTATCTGGCCGCTGCCACGCCGCCGGATTGGTTCGTCTGGCTGGCGAAGCGCCTCGGTCTGGTGCCCGAGCCGGTCGCCGTGCCGGTGCGCACACGCTACGTATCGGACGTCTATGTGACGGCCATCGCCGATCCCGGCGTCATCGTCACACGCGCCTGGTCCCGCACCGGCGACCTGATGCGGGTCGCCGTGGGGATGGCGATCGGCGGCGCGCTGCTCACCGGCCTGCTCATGATCCGCCTGCTCGCGCCGTTCGGCATCCTGTTGCGTGGCATCGAGCGGCTGCAGCGCGGCGATTTCGCCTCCCGCCTGCCGCGCCTGCGGGTGGCGGAATTCGACCGGCTGAGCACGGCGGTGAACGACACGGCGGCCACGTTACAGGAGGCGCAGGCCATGCGGGCCGAACTCACGCGTCGCCTGTTCACGGTTCAGGAGAGTGAGCGGCGGGCGCTGGCGCGTGAACTGCATGACGAGTTCGGCCAGTGCCTGACGGCAACCCGCGCCATGGCAGCCGCGATCGCGCAGTCCGGTGAGACCACCGCACGGGATGGCGCGCGCATCGCCGAGATCACCGGCCAGATGATGGACAGCCTGCGGGCCGAACTGGCCCGGCTGCGCCCGCCCGATCTCGACGATCTGGGCCTGCGCCCGGCGCTGGAGCGGATGGTGGCCGATTGGCGCGCGCGCGTGCCGGCGGTACGTTTCGAGCTGGAACTTGCCGGTCCCGTCGACGCCGTGCCCGACGAACTCGCGCTCAGCCTCTACCGCATCGCGCAGGAATGCCTGACCAATGCGATCCGGCACGGTGCCCCCACCAACGTCGCCCTGCGCATCGAGGTCGGCGAGGAGATCACGCTGGCCGCGACCGACAATGGCTCGCCCCGGCATGACGGCGCGATCGGCGACGGCTACGGCCTGCTTGGCATACGCGAGCGGGTCGACGCTCTCGGCGGCAGTTTCGCGTTGACGCCGGTCGAGGGCGGCATGCGCGCCCTTGCCCGCCTTCCGCTCTGACCCGGGCGATCTTCCCGGGTCAGCCGGGAAGCCTTCTCTGGCGCCCTGCTCCGTCCACCCACATCCTTGGAACGGCCGGAGAATCGGGCAGGGAAGGTCGCCGCATGAACGATATGAGCCATCCCATTGCGCAGCTCGGCACGGCGGTCGCGGCTGGGTTGATCGGCCATGAGGAATTGGTCGAACGGCTGCTGATCGCCCTTCTCGCCGGGGGCCATGTGCTGATCGAAGGTCCGCCGGGTATCGCCAAGACGCGGGCGGTCAAGCGGCTCGCCGCCCATCTCCCCGGCAGCCACGCGCGGATCCAGTGCACACCGGACCTGCTGCCTTCGGACCTGACCGGCACGCAGGTGTTCCGCCCCGAGAGCGGCGTTTTCGATTTCGTGCCCGGGCCTCTGTTCCATGCGCTGGTGCTGGTGGACGAGATCAACCGCGCCCCGCCCAAGGTGCAGTCGGCGCTGCTGGAGGCCATGGCCGAGGGCCAGGTGACGAGCGCGGGCATCAGCCGGCCGTTGCCCGATCCCTTCATCGTCGTGGCGACGCAGAACCCGATCGAGCATGAAGGGACCTTTCCGCTTCCCGAAGCGCAGATGGACCGTTTCCTGCTGCATCTCTCGCTGGGTCTTCCGCAGGCGGAGCAGGAGCGCGCCATTCTCGATCTCGTCTCCGCCGAGCGGATCGAGGCCCCCGCCTTCCTGGCCAGCCCGCTTTCGACCGAAGCGCTGCATGCGGCGAAGGCCGAGGTGGCACGGGTGCATCTGGCGCCCGCGCTGAAGGACTTCATCGTCCGGCTGGTCATGGCCTCGCGGCCCGGCGGTGCGGTTTCGCAATGGGTCGAGCATCCGATCTCCCCGCGCGGGACGCTCGCTCTCGCCGTGGCCGCGCAGGCGCGGGCCTGGCTGAAGGCGCGCGACTATGCGCTGCCGGAAGACGTCATCGCCCTCGCACCCGACGCGCTGGCCCACCGGCTGATACCGAGTTGGTCCGCCATCGGCGAAGGGCGCAGCGGGCGCACCCTCGTCGGCGACATATTGCGACGGGTCGAGCCATGGTGAGCGCCGCGCTGGAGGCGCCCGGAATCCGGCTTCACGCCGCCGAGCTGCTGGCCCTTCGCGAGGGGGCTCTCAGAACGAAGCGATCGCAGCCCGCCTCGCGCCGTCCGGGCGCCGTTCCAGCCAAGCCGCCAGGGGCAGGGATGGATCTGCGCGAGATCCGCGCCTTTGCCGAGGGCGATGACGCCCGCCGCATCGACCCTTCCGCCACCGCCCGCACCGGCGCCCCGCATATCCGCAGCTTTCATGAGGATCGCGACGACACGCTGCTGCTGATTGCGGATTTCCGCCCGCCCATGTTGTGGGGCACCGGTGCCACGCTGCGCTCGGTACGCGCGGCTCGGCTGGCGGCGCGGCGGGGGTGGCAGGCGGTGGCGCGGGGCGCCTCCCTGGCCGTCATCAGCGTCACCGCTCACGGCATCGCGGTCGTTCCCCCTGGCAGTGGCACGCCGCAGATGATCCGCGTCAGCCACATGCTCGCCAGCCGGCACGACCAGGCGCTCCACTCTGGGAGAGAGGCGTCGTCGCTGGAGGAGGCGCTCATCCACGCGGCGCGCCTCTCGCCGCCCGGCGGCGAGGTGATACTCGCCACCGGCCCGGAGGGCCTCGCGACCGGCGACGAGCCGGCGCTGGCCCGGCTGGCTCGCCGGCGCCGGGTGCGGCTCCTGCTGCCGCTCGATCCGCTCGAGACCTCCCCGCCGGCCTGGCCGCTTCCCATCCGGGCCGGCGCGCTCTGCCGCCTCGCGCGGTTGGCCCCCTTCGACCGCGCGGCGCTGGCGCAGCAGCTGCGGGCGCTGAATGTGAGCCTGGAGGTGGTAGACGATGACGCCTGCTGAACTCATCGCTGCCCTGCCGGAGGGACGCCTGCCGCCGGCGCTGACGCAGATGAACGCTGCCGACCTGCTGCTGCTGTTCGGCGCTGGCCTGCTGGTGGCGGCGGTGCTGTCGCTGCTGGCAGCGCCCTTCTTCGCCTACCGCCCGTCGCGGCGGGCGCTTGTGCGCGCCACGCGTGGGATGCCGCCGCAGGAGCGGGTGCTGGCGATCGGCCGCCTTCTCGGGCATCTGCCGGAAGCGTTGCGTGCCATGGCCTATGGCAGCGCGCCAGCGCTTGAACCGGAAGAGATCGAGCGCATTGCGCTGGCGGCAAGGCGCCCGCGGCGATGACGCTGGCGTTTCCCCTGGTCCTGCTGCTGCTTCCGCTTCCCGTGCTGGCGCGTCTTCTTCTCGCCGGTCGGGCGCCGGCGGAGGTCGGGCTGCGCGTCGCGCCCGGTGCCTTCGCCGCAGCGCTGACGGCTCGCGGCGGGGGGGATCGGGTGGCAGGCGCGGTTCTCCTCGCGGCCTGGGTCGCGCTGGTGGTGGCACTCGCCGGCCCCCAGGTCGCGGCGACGCGTGAACCGGTGACCGCCTCCGGCCGCGAGATCCTGCTTGCTCTCGACCTCTCCGGCAGCATGCTTAAGGAGGACTTCGTACTCGACGGCAGGCCGCTCTCGCGGCTTGATGCCGTCAAGCGCGTCGCCGCGCGCTTCGTCGCGGCGCGTCGCGGCGACCGGATTGGGCTCGTGATCTTCGGCGACCGGGCCTATGTGGCGCAGCCGCCGACGTTCGACGTCGCCTCGGTGGCCCGCGCCATCGACATCGCCCAGATCGGCATTTCGGGCCGCTCCACCGCCATATCGGACGGGCTGGGGCTGGCGACGCGGCGCATCATGGCAAGCGATGCGACGACCAAGGTCGTCGTCCTGCTGTCGGACGGCATGGATACGTCGGGCAAGGTTCAGGCAGCGGATGTGGCGCGGCTCGCGGCCGGGCATGGGGTGCGGGTGCACACCATCGCCCTCGGCCCGGAGGATCTGGAGGGCCAGCCGGACTCGCGCGACGCGGTGGACGCCGTGGCCTTGCGGGAGATAGCCGAGGTCGGCGGCGGCACCAGCTTCCGGGTGCGTGGCATGGAGGACCTGGAGGCGATGGCGGCAACGCTGGACCAGCTCGAGCCGAACCCGATGAAGCGCCCGCCATCGCGCTACTGGCGCCCGCTCTGGATGTGGCCCGGTGGCGCGGCACTGGCACTGGTGCTGCTGCTCGCCGCATGGAGGCGGACATGAGTGAACTCGTCCTGCTGCGTCCATGGTGGCTCGCAGTGCTGCCGCTCCTCCTTGTCCTGGCGCTGTGGCAATGGCGGCGCGGCCCCGCTGGCGGGGGCTGGGAGCGGGTGATGCCGCCGACCATGTTCGCGGCGATGCGGGCGCTGGGGCATCTGCAGGGGAGAGCCCCGCGCCAGGGTGTGGCTTTGCTGGCCTCGGCAGCCCTGCTTTGCCTCGGCCTCTGCGGCCCTGCAGTGCCGCGCGCGGACGCGCCGCTTCTCGCGGGGAGTGGGGCGGTCCTGATCGCCCTGGACATGTCGCCCTCGGTGACGGAGAGCCCCGCGCTCACCGACGCGCAGGCCGCCGCCGCCACTCTATTGACGGCCGCCTCCGGGCGGCCGGTCGGGATGCTGCTCTATTCCGGTGAGGCCTATGAGGTGGCGGCGCCCACGGCCGATCCGGCGACGCTGGAGAGCCAGATCGCCGTGCTCGGCGCCGACACCATGCCGGGCAGCGGGAGCCGCCCCGCCAGTGCACTGGCGCTGGCGCGGCAGATGCTGCAGGGCGTTGGGGACGCGGATCTCGTGCTGGTGTCCGACGGCGGCGGCGTCGATGAAGCCACGCGCGCGGAGGCCGAGCGTCTTGCCGCCGACGGCGTGCGGCTTTCCGCGCTCACCCTTACCGGCCCGGCGGGCGGCACGGCCGACGCAGCTGGGCTCGAAGCACTTGCAAGCCTCGCCGCTCCCGCCCGTGCACCTGGCCCGGTGCTCCGTCGGCTGTCGCGGCAGGCGACGCTGGAGCGGGACTCGGCGCTCGCGGCTCTGGCGTTCCTCGATCTCGGCCCCTACCTCGCCGGCCTCGCTGGACTGCCGCTGCTCGGCCTTTTCCGGAGGCGCGGATGACCAGCGCCCTGCGCCCGCGTCTGGCGCTCGTTGCCGTGGCCGGGCTCGCCTGCGTCCTCATTGCCGGCCCTGCCGCCTGGGGGCGCCTGCTGTTGCAGAGCGGGGCGCCCGGCGCGGCCGCGCGGCTGCTGGACGACGCGGCGGCCCGCGGGCTCGCCCTGTACCGCGCGGGCGACTACGCTGCGGCCGATGCCGCCTTCGCCGAGGCGGGGCGCAGCCAGACCTTCAACCGCGCTCTGACGCTCGCCGCCACTGGCCGGTACGCCCTGTCGGTCGCCTATTTCGACGCCGTGCTCTTCGCCAGTCCCTCCGACGAAGAGGCGCGCCGGCTGCGCGATCTGGTCGATGCCATGGTGCCGAAGACCACCGGCGAAGCCAAGGTGCCGGGGCGGCTGCCCGGCGAAGGCGGTCTCGGCCCCTCGGCGCAGGCAGACGGCCCCACTATGGCGGGCACGCCCGATCCCGCATGGAAGAAGCCGATTGAGGCGCGCGGGTTCGCCGCGTCCGATGCGTGGCTGGAAACGCTCGCCGACGATCCCGGCGAATTCCTGCGCCTGCGCCTGCGCAGAGAATATGAGCGGCGAGCGGGCCTTGGCCTGCTGCGGCCGGAAGAGGGCGAGAAATGGTGAGATGGATAGGCCTGCTTCTGCTCCTGATCGCGAGCGGCGCCCATGCGGACAGCCTGCGGCTGCTGCTGCCGGAGGGTGCGCGTCCGGTTGTCGGCGAGATGATCCCGGTGACGCTGCGGGGCGAATACACCAGCCGGATCGCGCTGGAGACGCTGAGCTTCCCCGGCTCGCAGGAGTACGACTGGATGCAGCTTGCCCGCGACCAGTGGCGGGACGAGGAGATCGACGGGCGCACCGTCCGGGTGTTCGAGCGGCGCCTCGCCGTCTTCCCCCGGCGAGCCGGGACAATATCGCTCGGCCCGGTAACGCATCAGCTCACCGTGGTCGACGAGAAGAATCTGCGCGCCCCGCTCGACGTGACGGCGCCGCCGGTCAGCTTTTTCGTCGCGCCCTATCCGGGCGAGGGAACGCCGCTGTCCGCCCGAAGCCTCACAGTCGAGGACACGCTGTCGGCCGCGCCGGGCGCGCTGCGCGACGGCGACACGCTGGTGCGCCGGGTTACGCTGAAGGTGGAGGGCACGCTGCCGCACATGCTGCCGGCGCGTCCGGCCATGCGCGAGCCCTGGCTCATCAGCTTCGCCGCTCCGGAACAGCGCGAGATGCTCCCCACGCCCGCCGGCCCGGTGACGACGCTGGTCTGGGAATGGCATCTGCGCCCCAAGACCGGAGAACCCGGCGTGCTGCCGCCGGTCTCCATTCCCTGGTTCGACACGGTGACGCGCCAGATGCGGACAGCAGAAATCCCCGCCCTTCCCTTCGGCTACGCCAGCTTCAACGACAATCGCAGCGGCACCGGCCGGCTGGCGGCCGGGCAGGCGTGGGTAGGTGGGGCGGTACTGCTGGCGGGGACCCTGACCGGGCTCGGCCTGTGCATCTCCGGGCTGGCGCCGCGCCGCAGGGCGCCTCTTCTGCGCGCCCTGCGGCGGCTCTCCCCCGTCGACCCGACGCGCCGCCGGCTGAAGCGCGCGGCCCGCGCCGGCGACATCTTCGCGCTTCGCCGCGCGGCGGCAGCCTACCTTCGCCGAAGGCGGGAGCTGGGTCTGCCGGTGAGCGGAGGTGAAACCGCCGAACTCGACGCAATCCTTTACGACCGGGCCGTCGCGGCAGGAGAAGTCGACCTGAAAGCCAGCGTCAGGGCCATTTTGAGGTTCCCGCCCACCCCCTCGCGCGCCGGGCTGGGACACGCCCTCGAGGGCTCATAACATTCCGGCGTCGTGCCGCTTGCCGAGCATCGCTCTCCCGGTTCCGCTCCGGCGTGACGTCGCCCGGCCTGCCTCCTGGAAAGGCTGCGTGGGCAGCCGTTCGCGGCGGCGTCAGCACGCGCATCACCGCCGGCCGGTCCGCGTTTTCGAGCCAGACCACGTCTCAGCACGGCGAGCCAATCCGCCTCCGTTACCACCCCAAGAGGACGACGTGCGGCGTCCACGATGAAGACGGCATGGACACGGCGCGCACCTCATCCACCGACATCGTTATGCGGGCCGCCACGACGCACGCATGCATGATGTCCGCGCAGGGAAGGTCTCGGTCGGAGCGCGCCAACGCCCTCTGCTCGATCTCGCGCAACAGCCGCTCGAGATCGTTCACGTCAATGTGGAAGGTCTCGCCCGTCCGCTCCAGAGCGGCGGCCAGGTCCGTCCAAGTCAGGTTTCCGACGTGCAGGGGCAGGGGCCCCCTTCCGTCTTCACCCCCGGCTCGGTTCCCTGCTCCGCTCTGCGCCCGAGGAAGGTGAAGACGACAACAGCGGTGATGACTGTGATGACGCAGAGCATCAGGAGCAATGTCGCGAAGGCGTCGCCATAGCTCTGGACGAGCGCAGCGTGGCTCATCTGCGGCAAGGCGGCCGCCGCGCTCCCGATATCGCCGGTGACGAGCCGCTGGGCGGCCGGGCTTGCATGCGCTGCCAGCCCGCTAGCAGCGAGATGTTGCGCCGTCAGCGCCGACAGCACAGCGCTGACCACGGCGAGCGCCACACCTTCACCGGCCACGCGCGTCGTGCTGAAGATGCCGGTCGCCATGCCGGCGCGCTCCTTGGGCACGACACTGACGGCAAGCCCGTCCATCAGTCCCCACGGCAGGCTAATGCCGATGCCGATCAATGCCATGGGCTGAACAACGGCCATTGTCTCGCCCCCAAGCGGGAGGCGGCTCAGCCAGAACAGGCCGACGGCGCAGATCAGCAGGCCTACGCCGCAGATCACCGCTGGTGACAAGCAACGCGTCAGCAGTCCGGCCGCAACCGGCAGAACCAGCAGCGGCGCGGAAAGCGCGATCATCAATCGGCCGGCCGCGATCTCGCTCATGCCCTCGACGCCGATGAAGCGCACCGGCAGCAGGATCAGCAGCACGACGAAAGCATAGGCCGGGGCAGCCGCCAGCAGTTGCACCCCGACGAACCGGGGATAGCGGAACAAAGTGAGATCGAGCATCGGCCGCATGACACGCCGCTCGATCGCGCCGAAAGCGATGAAGAGTGCGACAGAGCCCGTCAGCACACCGATCACGGTCGGTTCGGTCCAGCCGCGCTCGGGTGCCAGAAGGATGCCATAGGTGAAGAGCGCCAGGGCCAGCGTGAAGCTGAGCGCGCCCGGCCAGTCGAGGCCGGCGGCGTCAGGGTCGCGTGTCTCGCGTAGGAAGCATGCGCCCAATCCCAGGGCGAGCATTGCAAGAACGACCACGAGCGCAAAGATACTGCGCCAGCCGAAAGCGTCGATCATCAGCCCCGATGCGACCGGTCCGAAGGCGAGGCCGACGCCGAAGCTCGTCCCGACGATGCTGAAGGCACGGGTGCGCGCAGCCCCCTCGAACTCCTGCGCGAGCGCCGCCATGCCGCTGGAAAAGGCGGCCGCGGCCGCGCAGCCCTGCGCCGCCCGCCCCAGATCGAACCAGAGGATGTCGGGCACAACGGTCAATGCCAGCGAGCACAGGGCGAACGCACCGACGCCGACGAGGAAGACGCGCTTGCGGCCATAAGCATCCGCCAGTCCGCCCGCTGCCATCAGGCTCGATCCGAACGTCAGCATGAAGCCGTTGGTGACCCAGTTGAGCGCGATCGGGCTGCCGCCCAGCGCTTTACCGATGGTGGGAAGCGCCACTGCCGGCCCGGTGAAGGTCAGCGGCATCGCGGCAGCGGCGAGGCAGACAGAAAGGAGCACGAGCGCCTGTTCGGCCGCGCGCGGCCGCGTGATGGTTTGCGTCATATGTCGAAGGCCCTTGTTCGGACGGCGCCGCTAACTCAGCCCGCGCTCGCCATTCTGTCGAAACAGGATAATCTTGAGGGAATCTCTGCCAATGAACCGCCTATTCCGCTCTTATCGGAACAGAACGCTCGAATACCCCTGTGTCGAAAGGGCCTGAATGGACTCGCTCAGCGGCTTGATAGCCTTCGTCCGAACTGCCGATCTCGGCAGCTTCGTGGCAGCCGGACGCATGCTCGGCCTCTCCGCGTCCGCGGTTGGCAAGGCCGTGACCAAACTCGAACAGCAGCTCGGCATCCGCCTATTCCAGCGCTCCACGCGCAGCCTGCGGCTGACAGAAGAGGGTCGCGCCTTCCACGAGCGCTGCCGGCGCATTCTCGATGATCTCGACGACGCCCGCGCCATGCTGGCCCGCACGACGGACGCGCCACGGGGGCGCCTGCGTGTCAGCACCCCAATCGTGAGCTACCACCTGCTGTTGCCGGTCCTGCCGGACTTCATGACGCGCTATCCCGAGATCGATGTCGATCTCGACTTCAATGACCGCCTCGTCGATCTGATCGACGAGGGCGTCGATGTTGCGATCCGTAGCGGCGAACTTCCGGATTCTCGCCTTATGAGGCGGACCTTGCGTCCATTCCAGATGCTGCTCTGCGCCGCGCCCTCCTATCTTGAACGGCACGGCACGCCAGAGTGTCCGCGCGACCTCGACCGGCATCTCGGCATCCGCTTTCGCTATCCCAACAGCGGCAAGATACAGGCCTGGCCGCTCACGCTTCCGGCTGACGGACCGGATCTGCGTACGCGCACGGTGTTGACCTGCAACAATATGGAGGCGCTGCGCGGCGCCATCATTGCCGGGCTAGGCATCGGCTGCATGCCGGACTTCCTGGCGCGGGATCCCCTCGCGAAAGGTGAGCTTCGCACCCTGCTCGACGACCATATCGATGCTCCCGGTCATTTCAGCCTGATCTGGCCCTCCAACCGCAACCTCTCGCCGAAAGTCAGAGTCTTCGTCGACTTTATCGGGGAGCGCTTATTCTCAACCCGCTGCGAACGCCTTCCCAGACAGCCTCTCTCCGGGTGAGTCTTTGGTCTGCGTCCCCGCACGAAATCATGTGTTGATCGGCCGGACTGAACACCTAGCAGGTTGGGCGGCGGATCGCTGCGAGTTTTCATGTTACGCATGCTCACAATGGGACAGAGACCCACAGTGACGAGTAACATCAAAGAATTGAGGGGGGAATTGTAATGCGCTCAATGATTTGGGGCTTCGGGCTCGCCATTCTGGGAATGGCCCTTTGCCTCGCGCAGCCTGCGGCGGCGAAGAACTATCTCTGCAATCAGCAATTCGCCCTGTGCACTTCGGCACCCTGCATCCCCCAGCCGGGCAACCCCGACATCTCGATCTGCGTCTGTGACGTGCAGGAAGGGCCGAATCTTGCGACGGTCGCCTGTGACACGGTCCAGCCGAGCACGGACGCGGCGGGCGTTCGCACGGTCTATTCGCAGTTCGCTCTCACCCAATTCGAGCACGGCAAGAAGGGGCTGAAATGCGAGAGCGGCACGCCCTGGTCGCAGTGCCTCAACAAGATCTGCACCGTCGATCCCGCCAACCCCGACAAGGCGATCTGCGCGTGCGACGTGGTCCGCACGGGCGAATGGCAGACCGCGGGCGGCGATTGCGACGCCGCAACCTGCAAGACGGCATACTGGTCGGGTGCCCTCCTGGCCGACTCCAAAAGCAACGCCGATTTCATGATGGAACAGCTCAAGATCACCAAGTCGCCCGCCGAGGCGTGCCCCACTCCCAAGCCCTAATCGGATCGCATATCGTCATTCGACAGCGGCAACCACAGAGGAGCGGGTACATGCGCAAGATCGCGCTCGAAGAGCATTTCACCACGCCCGAGCTTGCCAAATACGTGGCGCGACCGACGCAGAGCGACGCCATCTTCGCCGATGTGGAACGACGCCTGGTCGATTTCGATGAGCTTCGGCTCGAGATGATGGACCGGACCGGCATCGAGCTAATGGTGCTCTCCGTCACCACGCCGGGCGTTCAGGGCGTCCGCGACACTCAGGAGGCCATCCGGCTTGCGCGCGGCGCCAACGATTTCCTCGCGAGCGAGGTTCAGAAGCGGCCGGATCGCTACGCTGGCTTCGCCCATCTCGCCCTGCAAAACGCCGAGGCGGCAGCGGCCGAACTGGAGAGGGCCGTGAGCGAACTCGGTTTCCGCGGGGCGCTCATCAATGGCCAGACCAACGGGCATTATCTTGACGAGGACCGCTACCTGCCCTTCTGGGAGCGTGTCGAGGAACTGGATGTCCCGATCTATCTGCATCCCGGCGCCATGGCCGACCAGCCCGCCATGTTCGCCCATCGCCCCGAAATCGGGGGGCCGATCTGGGCCTGGACGGCGGAAACCGCGGCCCATGCGCTGCGGCTTGTTTTCGGCGGCACGCTCACGCGCTTTCCCAAGGTGAAGATCATTCTCGGCCATATGGGCGAGACGCTGCCCTTCCTCCTCTGGCGCCTCGACAGCCGGCGGGAGTTCGACCTCGGCGAGACGCTCGCGCCGGACGCTCTTCCCTCGGCGATCATCAAGCGCAACATCGCCGTCACCACCTCGGGGGTATGCGACCCGGGAGCGCTCATCGCGACCCTCCAGGCGTTGGGCGACGACAATGTGATGTTCTCGGTCGACTATCCCTATGAGGATCCGCAGGTCGCCTCCGACTTCATCGAATTCGCACCGATCAGTGAGGACGTCCGCGCGAAGGTCTGCCACGGCAACGCCGAACGGCTGCTGCGCCTCTCGATTGGCGCGGGCAAAATTCGATCGACATGAACCAGTTTCATCGACGAAAGCCGCAATGGACGGAAGCTCTCGATCGGAACAGCGCGTGCCTAACGCGACGATGATCGCTCCTGGCGCGTGAAGCACCGACGAACCAAGCATCCCGCATCGAGCCTACTTACGGCAGCGCTGCCAATGCGGGGCCGTCACTCAGGATAGGTCTCGCCGCGATCCAGTGCATCCTTGTGGAACAGGATGAACACCGAGGGGGTGCCGGGCTCGGCCATCGCGTCGCTCCGCTGGCCGGTCATCTCTCCGGCCCCCTGGCTGGTGCATTCGGCGTTGGACTCTTGCGCCGGAGCCGGCGGGCATAATCCGGTCCGATTTCCGGGCCCAGCGCCGCGCCGTCTCGTAGGACACGCCGATGCCGCGTTCCAGCAGCAACTCCTCGACCAGGCGCAGGCTCAAGGGGAAGCGGAGATACAGCCACACGGTGTGCGCGATAATCGCAGGCGGAAATCGATGGCGCTTGTAGCTGACAGGCGAGAGGCTCATGCCGCTCCAGCTACGACACGCAGCTTTAATCCAGAGCTCACGTGACATCGCCCAGACCGGACGTTCAGAGACGCATTTTGGCAAGGCCTGCTTCGTCCGCCTTGACGCCATTGAACCCAAACGACAGGGATCAGCGCCGGTATCAAGACCATGTCGTCACCCCGACATTCCCGGTGGCTGCAAACCTGACACTGGCTTCAAAGCCCGATTGCCCGCCGAGCAGCTCGAAGTCATCCGCGGGATCCGGGAAGGCGCGCATGTCATGGTCTGCGGCGGGCGGCAGATGGCGGTCGGGGTTGCCGAGGCGATGACACGGATGCTGGAACCGCTCGGCCTGTCGCACCAGCTTCTGAAGGCCGAGGGACGCTATGTCGAAGATGTCTACTAATCTCGCACGGTGCGCCCTCAACGGCCCGACGATGGGGACGCGCTGGTCCGCGCTCTTCCATGCCCCCTCCGGTTTCGATGCCGGTGCCGTTCAGGGGGATTTGCAGGGGCGATGGACGAGGTCGATGCGCAGATGTCGACATGGAAGCCCGACAGCGAGCTGATGCGCCTGAACGGGACTCCGGCGGGAGAATGGGTGAGCGTTCCGGCACGCCTTCTGGATGTGCTCCGGCTGGGGCTGGCGATCGGTCGCGCCTCCGGCGGCGCATTCGACATCGGCATGGGCGACGCGGTCATCGCGTGGGGCTTCGGCGCCGCGCAAGCGAACCCGAACCGCATCCGCAGCGCAATAAAGGCCCGGCGCGTGCCCGCCCATGACGCGCTCGAAATCGATGGAACGAGGGTCCGCAAGCGCGTGCCGATCACGCTCGACCTCAACGGCATTGCCAAGGGATATGGCGTGGACCGCCTCGCCGGGATCCTCGGCTGCGCCGGCATCCGCGATGGGCTCGTGGGCATCGCCGGCGAAATGCGCGCAATGGGCCTGCACTCACCGCAAACGCCACTCTCGGCGCCACCTACTCCGGCCAATACGGCTTTGAAGCCTATGAGAACGCGCTCAGGCCAGCCAAACTTGGAGGTTCTGAAAAACCGGAAAGCTGGCGCGGACTATGGTCAGGTTTACCTGAACTGATCTCGCCACTCGCTGGGCGAGACGCCGAACCGGCTGCGGAACATCCTTCCGAAGGAGGACGGGTCCTTGAAGCCGCACTCGTAGGCGATGACCGAGATGCTTCGTCCTGTGGCCGCCTCGATCAGCTTGCGCGACATGGCGAGCCGGACGTCGCGCACCGTGTCCATGATCGTCACGTCGTTCAGCGTGAAGGCACGGTAAAGTGTCGAGCGCGAGCAGCCGAGCGCACGGGCGACCGCCTCCGGGGAAAGGTCGATCATCTGGTAGTTCGATTGGATATAGTGCTTCGCAGCCAGGAAAAGCGCGTTTGCGTCGGCTTCGCCAGAGCCGTTCAGTTCACGGCCGATGCGTTGGAGCAGCAACAAGGCCAGCGCGTGGATCGCGTCGAGCGCAGCCGCCAATTCCTTTGGCTCAAGATGTTCGGCATGGCGATCCAGCGCCAACATCTGGTCTCGAACCATAACGCCAAGAGGGATGGTATCAACCAGGAGGAAAAGACCGGGAATGCGGCCGCCCAAGGCGCCCAGTGCCTTGGCACGAGGCAGAAGAAGATAGATTTCCCTCCCCGCACTCCGGTGATAGCGCATGGGACGGGTTGCGTCATAGGCGGCGAGGCGACCATGGGGTGCCATGGACAGCGCGCCTCCGGGACCCTCCAGACCGAGTTCCCCCACCGGCATCATCGAAATCACCACGACGTCGCCGGCGCCGCTGAGACTGGCCGAGCGCGAGAAGAGCGTTCGATGCTCCGAGCCTTCCTGGCTGGCGAACACGCCTGTCTCCCCATGCACCGAACGCTTGATGGCGAAGAGGTCGGCTTCGTCCAGACGGGGCGCTTCGAGGTCGACGACGCTATAGGCCGTCTCGCGCCAGGCGTCGAAACGCTCAGTCCGATCGAAATCCGTAGTGGAGATACACTTCAACCGGTAGAGGCCGGTGTCGGCCTCTTTTGGGAATACCGTCTTGATGGCCTTGCCCCTGCGATCGCTCATCCAAACAGGTTCCCCACGTCCTTGGGCGTCTTGCCGTTGCGGGTGTGTGGGGCGAGCGATCCGCCCGCCACGTTAACTGAAGCCACAGGCTTCGGTACGTCCGACAACCACCATCGCACAATCCCGGCCCGCGTCCAGTCGCACCGCCGCGTATTGCGGCGCCGACTGGGCCGCTCGCTTCCAGCTTTGTCGACTGGGAACGCCTAGCCTCGGTCGCACGTGATTCGAATCCGATCACCATTCAGGCAATGAGACGCCACGTCGTGATTTGGAACGCTCCAACGATTGCCAGCCTGACCTGTGGAGGTAGTTTGTCGGCACTCGCGCGAAAGAAAAATCGAGCAACGACATAGTCTCCCTGAACGCGGAGGACATTGTGAGCCTCAAATTGCAGCTTTTCAGCACGTCGTTTAGGCGGGTCAATTTGCGCACGATGCGGAAATGCCCTTCTCTTCTTGTATACGCGCCGATGGAATTTGAAGGTCTCCTACCGGAGAATGCCCCAACGACCAAGGCCCGCGTGAAGAATGCAGCCCAGGTGGCTGCGCGCATGCCCTCCCCCCACGATGATAACCGGGGCGCTGCCTCGGTTCCGGCGGCTGGGTTGCTCACACCGGCCTCGACGTTGCCTCGGGCGATTGCAAGGAAAAGCCGCTCCTGGCCTTCGCCTTCCGACCTGCGGTCGGTTCATCGCCGGCAATGCACGTATTCGTCGCGCTTTCGATAGGCCGTTCACGCCTCCACCGCGCTGGGCGACGTCATCCATGCCGGAATGCGAGGCACAACTCACTTAGCGCACTCACTGAATTTCAACTTTCACTGCAGCGACGGGGAAGTATGCAAGGGGAACATTCAAACCGGCTCGCAATCGATGGTGGCGTCCCCGTGCGGACGCTCGCGCTGCCGCATGAGTTCCCCGGTGCCAACTGGATCGGGGAAGAAGAGCGAGTGCTCGTCGAGCGCGTGGTGATGGCGCGAAGTCCCTTTCGCTTCTACGGCGAGAACCCACAGCGCATGGTCGACACGCTCGAACGGGAGTGGTGCGCCAGCTTTGGCCACGGCCATGCCGTCGCCGTGGCGTCGGCGACTTCGGGCCTCTCTATCGCCATGTCGGCGCTGAGGATAGGGCCCGGCGACGAAGTGCTGCTGCCCGGCTATCTCTGGATCAGCTGCGTTGCCGCCGTGGTCCGTTCGGGAGCGATACCCCGGCTGGTCGACATCGACGACAGTTTTACCATCGACCCCGTCGACCTCGAGCGAAAGATCGGGCCGCGCACCCGCGCCGTGCTGGTTGTACACATGAACGGGGCACCAGGGCACGTTGCCGAAGTCGCCGCGATCTGCGAGCGCCGCAGCGTCGCGCTGATCGAGGATTGCGCACAGGCGGCGGGCGCCTCGTCGGGCGGGCGCGCCGTCGGGCGGTTCGGCGCTATTGGGGTGTTTAGCTTCCAGCTCAACAAGAACATCACCTCCGGAGAAGGAGGGATGGTGGTCTGCGAAGACCCGGCCCTTCACCGCCGCATTGTCGCGCTGCACGATCTCGGCTACGCGCGGGACGTGAACGGGCGGCTGGATACGGGCGACGAGAGCTGCCAGCTCTGGGGCTATGGCGTGCGCATGTCCGAACTGGCCGGCGCGCTCGCCCTGGCGCAGCTGCGAAAGCTGCCCCGAATCGCAGATGCGATGCGCGCGGCCAAATGGCGGATCCGCGAGGGGCTGTCCGACATCCCGGGCCTTGGCTTGCGCACCATTCCCTGTCCGGCGGGCGATACCGGGCCTTTCCTGATCACCCTGTTGCGCGATGAGGAGACGGCGCGCCGCTTTGCCGCCGCCGTGCATTCCGAAGGCATCGCGGGCCCAGGAGGCCGGCCGCTTTGCGTTTCCATGCGCGACTGGGGGCTGCACTGGTACTCGAACATTCCCAGCCTCGTTCGCCGTACTTCGAATAGCCGCGACGGCTTCCCCTGGAGTCATCCGCAGAATTCCTTTGCCGCCGGATATGATTACGACGTGGGCGCGCTTCCCTCGTGCGACGATCTGCATGCCCGCAGCGCCATACTCTCGATCGGATCGACGCTCGCCGAGCAGGATGTCGACGACATCATTCTTGCCCTGCGTAAAGTCGCCCGCCTGGTGCTGTCGTGAACGAGCGGTCGGAGCACGAGGCGGCAGCGCTCCTGCGGGCCATAATCGCGGTGAGCCCCTACCGTGACTATCTGAGCCCGATTGAAGACGACGTGGTCCGGGTCTCCTTCCTCAATCACCAAATCCGCGCCGCCCTTCTGGCTGCGAGCGCGGCCGGAGTGCGCGCCTCGCGCTTCTCCTTACGGCGCGGAGCAGACGAAAAGCTCATTCTGTCCTTCCTCGAATATGTGGCGTTCGCCTCTCCGGGCTTCCTTGCCTCCGTCGGGGAATGGCCATTGGAGCGCGCCAATGGCTGAGATCGATGGCTGCGACGTCTGCGTGGTGGGCACCGGGGCAGCCGGCGGCATCCTGGCCCACAGCCTTGCGATGGCCGGGCTGAAGGTCGTCTCGCTTGAGCAGGGGCCGCGGCTGGCGGCCAACTATTTCCGCAGCGCCGACCCTTATGGCAGCCGCAAGGACTTCGGCATCCGGGCGCATACGAGCTGGCCGGCCGACCCGCACGAGGCGTTTTTCGGCAACGCCCTGTTCGCGTCGGCCGAACACGGATCGGCGCGGCGCCGTGCCGGGGGCTTCCTACCCTATCAGGTCTTTGCCGTCGGCGGCCTGCAGAATCTCTGGAACGGCGTCAGCGTGCGCTTCTCCGCCGACGATGTGCGCGGCTGGCCGCTGCCCTATGACGACCTCGCCCGGCATTATGCGGCGACCGAACGGCTGGTGACGGTGTGCGGCACCTCGGCGAACCTGCCCGAACTGCCGGACGGCGAGTTCATCGCGCCCAAGCCCTTCCGGCCGGTGGACGACCTGCTGGCGAAGGCGGTGGCCAGCCTCGGCGCGCCGACCGCGCATGTCACCGCCAACCGCAAGGCGATCAACACGCGGCCCGGCACGCCCTCCTCGTGCCAGTCGACCGGCGGCTGCGCCTTCGGGTGCCCCACCGACGCTGTCTACAAGTTCTCCAGCCGGCTTCTGCCGCGCATTGCCGGGCGTTCCAATTATTCGCTGCGGCCCGAAGCCAAGGTGACGCGGCTGATCGCCTCGCCGGACGGGGCGCGGGTGGAGAGCGTCGAGTTTCTCGACACGGCGAGCGGTGAGCGGCATCGGCTGCGGGCCGGCATCGTGGTGCTCGCGGCGGGGGCGCTGGAATCGCCACGCATCCTGTTCAATTCAGCGTCCGGTACGGCGCCAGCCGGGCTGGCGAACCGCTACGACCAAGTCGGGCGGCGATTGCAGGACAATCCCAAGACCGTGCTGTCCACCTCGCTCTGGAAGCTCTGGGGCAAGCGGCGGGACTACGACATCGGCTATGGAGACCCTGTGCTGATCGTCGGGCGTGCCAGCTTGCCGGATGGGGAGACCTTTCCCTTCCTTTGCCACAACAGCCACTCGGTGCCCGATATCCCGCACTATCTTGCGGGCCTCAAACGATTTCCCCCGTTCGTGAAGCGGCGGCTGGCGCGGCTCATGTTCCACAGCTACCTGACCATCGGCATGTTCTGCGGCGGCGAGCCCAATCCCGCCAATCGCTTGCGGCCGAGCCGCGAAACCGATGCCTTCGGCGTGCCGCAGGTCGATATCGACTATACCAGCTCGCCGCGCGCGCAGGCCCGGATGGACGCCATGGAGCGCTGGGGCCGGCGCGTGCTGGGCCGCGCGTCGGGCACGATCATCCACGGCGGCAGCTCCGACAATGGAACGGGCATCCACTATGCCGGGACCACCGGCATGGCGGCGGACCCATGTGCCGGCGTGGTCGATGCCAATCTGCGCTGCCACGGCATCGCGAACCTCTATGTCTGTGACGGCGGCGTCATTCCCCAACTGCCCGAGAAGCACCTGACACTGACGATCATGGCCCTCGCGCACCGTCTCGGGGACCATCTGGCCGCCCGCGCGGCAGCGGGGGAACTGTCCGCCGCATGAGACTTCAGGGTGAAACAGCGTGTCCGGGCACGCTGTTTCGGCAATGCGTGTTTCCCGGTTGTGCCGGAGAAGGGAGCTTTCGATGTTCGTCTTGCATATCGCACTGCAGGGATGTCTGCGCGGCTCCGACGTCCAGTACGGCATCAACGCGGATACGGGAGGTCACATCCGCTATCTGTTGGGCATGGTGGAAGCCTCCGAGCGCATCGCGAAGGCCGAACGCATCGTGATCGCGACGCGCGCCTTTGAGAGCAATCACGGCGCCGACTACGCGGTGCCCCGCGAACGCGTGTCGTCCAAGACGGAGATCGTCCGCTTTGCGACGCCGAACCCAGACTACCTGACCAAGGAGGAACTCTGGAGCGAAGTGCCCGCCTATGCCGAGTCGCTCATCGACTGGATTGGCGCCCAGCCCGCCCCACCCGACATCATCCACGCGCATTACGCCGATGCGGGGGTGGTGGCTGGTATCGTTCGCGAGAGGCTCGGCATTCCCTACACCTTCGTCGCGCACTCCCTCGGGCGCGTAAAAATGGATGCCTTTCGCGACAATGCCGGGACGGAGAATCCCGACTCTATGGAATCGCTGGAGCGGCGCATCGAGATCGAGGAGCGGGCCATCCGCGACGCTTCGCTTATCGTCGCCAGTTCACGCGACGAGGCTGAGTTCCAGTATTCGCAGTATAAGAACTACGATCCCGGGCGCATACGCATCATTCCACCGGGCGCGGAACTCGCCGCTTTCCGGGGTGCGCCGCCACGCCTGCATGTGGACCGGCTCATCAACCGCTTCCTCACCCATCCGGAGAAGCCGGCGCTGATCGCCATTGCGCGGCCCGTGGCGAAGAAGAACCTCGCCATGCTGGTAAAAGCATATGGCGAAAGCGCGCAGCTGCAGGAAATGGCGAACCTCGTCCTGATCGCGGGAAATCGCTCCGACATCTCCCATCTGGAGCCGGAGATTTCCAACAGCCTCAACGAGATCCTGCGCCTGATCGACCTCTACGACCTCTACGGCAGGATCGCCTACCCAAAGGTGCACCTGCCCTCCGACGTGCCGGCCATCTATGGCTATGCGCAATACCGGCGGGGCATTTTCATCAATCCGGCGCTGAATGAGCCGTTCGGGCTCACCTTGCTGGAAGCCGCCGCGGTCGGCATCCCCATCATCGCCACGGATAGCGGCGGGCCGAACGATATCGTCGAGATCTGCCGCAACGGGGAGCTGGTCGATCCGAGCTCCTCCGACGACATTGCGCAGGCGGCCATCCGCATGCTCGCCGACCCCGCTTTGTGGGATTCCTACGCATCGGCCGGCGCGCGCGCGGTCAAGCGGTTCGACTGGCGCTCCCACGCCAAGCGCTATCTGCGCCTTGCTGAAGCCGTGACCGGCAAGGAGGGCATCGGAATTCGACAGCCGCGCGAACTGCTCGTGAGCGACATAGACAACACACTGCTGGGATCGCGGGACGCGCTGGCGGAGTTTAGCGAATGGCTGGCGGGCGAGCCCGAGATGGCGTTCGCCATCGCCAGCGGCCGCAGCTTCCACAGTGCCATGTCGGTGCTGGAGCAGGAAGAGTCGCCACTTCCCGATATCATGATCACCAGCGTCGGATCGGAGATCTATTATCGGGCGGAGAACGGGCCCGAATACCGCGCCGATCCCGAATGGGCCGAGTGGATCGCAGAGGGGTGGGATCGCGCGGGCATTCTTGCCGCCTTGCAGGAATTGCCTGGCATCCGGCCGCAATCCCCGCTCGAACAGCGCCGCTTCAAGCTGAGCTACCTCAGCCCGGCCAATCCGGAGGCCGCCGCCATGATTGCCGAGCGGCTGATCGCGGTGGGCCTGCAGGCCACCGTCATGGGCAGTCATGCCCGTTACATTGACATCCTTCCGCCGCGAGCGTCGAAAGGAACGGCGGTCGAGTTCGTGCGCAAGCGTCTCGGGCTGGAGACCCGGCAAGTCTACGTCGCGGGCGATTCCGGCAATGACGTCGAGATGCTCCGGCTGCTGCCCAATGCCATTGTCGTCGGCAATTTCTGCGACCAGTTGCGCAGCCGGCCGGAACTCGATCATTGCCATTTCGCTCCGCGGCGCTACGCGCGCGGCATTCTCGACGGGGTGGCGTACTTCCGGGGCGCGCAAGACGGGCAGGCGCTCTCCGTCGCCTGATCCCGACGGTGCCCCGCCGGTACGAACCGAAGGCTCGAGGTCGAAATGCTCCATCTGTCCGTGGCCATCGCCTCCCTTGGTGGCCTGCTGTTCGGCTACGAGACGGGTGTCGCCGCAGGCGCGCTGCAGCAGGCCGTCGGCGAGTGGGGGCTTGGCCGCTCCGCTCTCCTGCTGGTGAGCACGGGTACGCTGGCCGGAGCGCTTTTCGGGGCGCTTGTCAGCGGCTGGCTGTCGGACCGTATTGGCCGGCGCGACGTTATCATGGCGACCGCCGCACTCTTCACGCTTGGCGCCTTCTCGGGCGCGGTGGCGCCATCGATCGGGGTGCTGTTCGTCGCCCGCGTCGTGGTAGGGGTCGCTGTCGGTGCGATGTCGGCGGTGGGGCCGACCTACATCGCCGAGATCGCCCCGGCCCGTTCGCGCGGCGCGCTGGTAACGGCATTCCAGCTGGCGATTACGCTGGGGGTGCTGCTCGCCTATGGCGCCGACGAGGTCTTCCACGACGTGACAGCCGGCTGGCGCACGATGCTGGGCCTCGGCGCTGCTCCCGGTCTCGTGCTGGCCGGGGCGGCGCTGCTCCTGCGGGAATCACCGCTGTGGCTGGATCTTCAGGACGCGGAGGAGCGCTCCTACCACTGCCGGGACGAGCCGCGCGACGCGGGCCCGTTTTCGATTCAGGGCCGGCAGGCGCTGTTGCTCTGCGTCAGTCTGTTCTTTTTCCAGCAATTCGTAGGTATCAACACCCTTCTTTATTTCGCCCCCTCCATCATGGAGGGCGTCGACTTCAGCCTGGGGAGCGGATTGCTGGCGGGCGATGCGATGCCATTGGGCATCGTCAACGTGCTGGCAACGATCGGAGCCATATGCCTGATCGACCGGATGGGACGCCGGCCTCTGCTGTTGGCCAGCTTCATCGGATCGGCCGCAGGTCTCGCCCTCGCCGGCGCGGGCCTCGCCTTTAGCGTCTCGGAGCCCGGCCCGGGCCATGCGATGGCTGCAGCCGGTGTTTTCGCCTTCGTGGCCTTCTTCGCCATCGGTCTCGGGCCGATCCCGTGGGTGACGGCGGTCGAGCTCTGTCCAATCCGAGTTCGCGGCATGGCGATCGGCCTCGTGGCAGCCTCCCATTGGCTGTTCGATGGAATCACGTCGGCGATCAGTCTGGTTCCTGCCGACGAACCCACGCGGGCGGGCATCTTCGCGGTCTATGCCGGCGTCGCGGTCGTCGGCTTCTTTCTGTTTCGGCGCGCCCTTCCCGAATGCAACGGACTCGGGCTGACCGAGATCAACGCCCGCGCCATGGCCGCCGCCGCCGCAGTGCGGGCCAGAGGCAGCCTGTTCGTGCACTACGCCGTCACGGCGCTCGTCACGACCGGAGGTTTGCTCAACGGCTTCAATTTCGCCATCACCGCGGCGGCCATCGTCCTGCTGGCCCGGGAGTGGGGGCTTGGCCCGTTCGAACAGGGTGCCGTGGTCAGCACGCTGGTGCTCGGTCTTGCCGGCGGCTCCTTTCTCGCCGGCGCATTGGCGGACAGGTTCGGGCGTCGCTATCTTCTGATGTCGACGGCTGCCTTGTTTGTCGCCGGTGCATTCCTGTCGGCGCTTGCGCCCTCGCTGATGTGGCTGCTGATGGCGCGGGCAGCCGTTGGTCTGGCGATCGGGATTGCGTCCCCCACCACGGGCATCTACGTCGCCGAAATCTCGCCCAGCGCCATTCGCGGACGCCTGATGTCCTTCGAGGCGGCGACCTATGGAGCCGGTGCGATCCTGGCCTATTGCGTCAGCATCTGGTTCGAGGCGACGCCCGAAGGCTGGCGCTACATGTTCGCCTTCATCGCGGTTCCCAGCACGCTTTACGGGTTGCTCCTGCTCCCGCTTCCGGAATCTCCGCGCTGGCTTGCGATGCAGGGACGCCACGCCGCTGCCCGCCGCGTGCTGCGCCAGTTCGACGAGCACGATGTCGACCATGTGCTTGCGGAGATGGAGCCTGTGCCGCGGGAAGACATGTCGGGGGCCTGGCGGCAGCTGGCGTCGCGCGCCAACCGGCCGATCCTGGTGCTCGGGATCACGCTGATGTTTCTCATCGTGTTCTGCGGCTGGGACATGGTGCTGTTCTACGCTCCGACCCTGCTGGAAGAGATCGGCTTTGAGGACACCACGGTCAATTTCGTCACCACGCTTGGCCTCAGCGTGGTTTTCCTTGTAGCCACCTTCATCTCGCTCGGAATTGTCGACAGGGTGGGCCGGAAGCCACTGGTCATAAGCGGCCTTGTCATCATGTCTGGCTGTCTCGCCCTGCTGTCGCTGCTGCACGGGAGCGTGGACGGATCGGTCGCCGCCGCCTGGGCCATGGTCGCCGTGCTCGCCGTGTTCGTCGGCGTCTTCGCCCTGACTCTCGGGCAGGTGGGCGAGATCGTGGTGGCGGAGATCTTTCCGCAGGCCATAAGGGGACCAGGCACAAGCCTGTCACACGGCATGCGCAGCCTGTTCGCCTTCATATTCACCCTCACCTTTCCGTTCGTGATCGACACGGCGGGACTGGGCGTAACCTTCCTGAGCTATGCGGCGATCAACTTGCTGGGCGCGGCCTATCTGTTCCGGCACATGCCGGAAACGCGCAACAAGAGCTTGGAGGACATCGCCCGTTACTGGCGTGAACGATGAATGAGGGAGTCGCGCGCGCACCGCTCGGCAATCCGGAAACCGGGCCCCATGATAACAGTGCGACGGCCTATTCGCCGGCGCTGGGGTGAGTCCCAACGCAGCCAGATTGCCCCTCTACGAACGTAGATAACCTCTTAAATTGAATGCCGTAAATGCCAATTGAGGTGGGGCACGCCACTATGCAGGCGGGCGCGCGGCGCGCCGCTTCCATGCTACGCGATCTCCCAGACCGTCGCTCCTGTCCGTCTCCAGGGACGCCCAAACTGATCAGAGATCGAGTGTCACGGTACCTCTGGCCCGGGAGATGCAGGGCATGAGGCGACTGGCCCGGGCCTTAAGGTCAAGTACCGCGTCGCGATGGATCACATCCCCGCTCACATAGCCGCACTCACACGAGCCGCACACGCCGATCTCGCATGAGGAACCACGCACGAAGTGATTGTCCCGCAGCACCTCAAGCAAGCTGCGGTCGGCGGGAACGTGGAGCGTGCGGCCGCTGGAGGCGATAACTGCCTCAAAAGAGTCCGGGACGAAATCGGCATCCGACAGGGCTGCGAAATGTTCCCTATGGTAGAGTTCGACGGGAAAGCCCTGGGCGGCGATGGCGGTTTCAAGCGCCGCCGTCAGACTGTTCGGGCCGCAAGTGTAGAGTTCGGCGCCCGCAGCCTGGGCCAGCAACGTATTCGCGTCGAGGCGCCGTCCCTGCTGTGAAAACCATGTTGTCAGGCGATCGCCGCACACGGTCCTCAATTCGTCGAGAAGGGGCGCTTCGGACGCACTCCTAGCGCAGTAATGGACGGTGAAGTCCGCCTTCCCTGCCGCCAGCGCACGGCTCATGGCGAGGATCGGCGTCACGCCGATGCCACCGGCCACCAGCACGTGTCGTCCGCCCTTTCCATCAAGACCAAAATGGTTGCGCGGAGCGGAGACATGAAGCTCAGAGCCTTCCTTCGCATGGTCATGGATCCATTTCGAGCCGCCGCGTCCGCCTGCCTCGCGTTTAACCGCGATGCGGTAATAGGCGCGATCCTCCGGGTCGCCCCAAAGCGAATACTGGCGCACACCACCGGCCACCATTACGTCCACATGGGCGCCGGGCGTCCATGCTGGAAGCAACGGCCGCTTGGGATGCTGCAGATCAAGCACCAGGACATCCGGGGTCGTCAGCCTCGCACTGACAACCCGCAATTTCATAATCAGACGGTCACTCATCACCTAGTCCAACAACTCGATGAGATCTCCCGGCCGGATGATGCCACCCTTCTCAATGCCGCAATTGAGGCCGGACCGATTGTAAAGCGGCAGGAAAAGGGGACGATCGAGCAGTTTTTCGAGATACTTGCAGGGAAAGTTGAGGCGCCCGCCACGCAGGATCACCTCGCCAACACGAAAGCGCCGGCCCACTAAATGGTTGAGCGGCACCCCGCGCACCGTGAGATTGCGGCGGTGTTCCTCCGGCGCCAGCACCACCGGGCTCTCCTGAAGCGGTGGATCGTTGCGCGCAAGCGCGTCGAGCGCCTCCTGTTCGATAAGCGTGATCTGGCGCACATCGGGGCGGGTCGAATAGGTGCCGGTTCCAAGAAAATAGCGGTCGCCCTCGATCCCGCGGCCGGCGACACATGTCGCGACGGCAAGTTTCTCCATCTCGTAGCTTGCCGCGGGTGCGATATGAATGTGGAGCAATTCGCCCTTCCAGCCCGTGGTGCCGCCCTCAACGCCCAGCGCCGCCTGTGCGGCAGGATGGGCGAAGGCCTCGATTTGTTTCACGCTGGCTTCGTCCGTCATGCCGCCCTCAATCGATCCGCGCCGCAATGGCTTCGATCTCGACCAGCGCGCCCTTGGGCAGTCGTGCCACCTCGATGGTGGAGCGGGCTGGCGCACTACCGGGAAATGACTTGGCGTAGATATCGTTCATGGCGGTGAAGTCGTCCATGTTCTTCAGAAACACGGTGGTCTTCACGACGCTGGCGATGCTCGCCCCGCCGGCCACCAGCACCGCCTCCAGATTGCTCAGCGACGCCTTGGTTTGTGCCACGATGCCTTCCGCCAACTCCCCGGTAGCAAGGTCGATGGGCAATTGGCCTGAGACGAAAACGAGGTTGCCGAATGCGATTCCCTGGGAATACGGTCCGGCCGCCGGGGCCGCGTCTTCGGTCGCGATTACACTGCGTGACATGTGAATCTCCATTGATGCTTAGATTATCAGCTCAATAACCGACATAACTCGGCAACCATATAACCAGCGTCGGGAATATAAGACATAGTAAAAGTCCCATAAGCTGAAGTAAAGTGAATGGAATGATACCCTTGTAGATCTCGCCCAGGGTTAGATACCCCTGGCCTGCCTGGCGCAGGTAAAACAGGGCTGGTCCGAAGGGCGGCGTGAGGTAGGAGGTCTGAAGGTTCACCGCTACGGCAATAGCGAACCAGAGTAGGATCTTGTCCTTGGGAACCGCATCGCCGAAGTCCAGCGCCATCACGATCGGCCGGAAAACAGGCAGGATGATCAAAGTGATCTCCAGCCAGTCGAAGAAGAAGCCCAGCAGGAAGATGATGGCCATGAGCAGAAGCAGGAGCGTCCAGTCATGCAGATCGAGCAGTTCGATCAGATGGACGATGGCGTCATCCCCTCCCAGCTCGCGGAACACGTAGGAGAACAGGGTCGCACCGCAGAAGATGCCAAAGATCATGGCGTTGGTGAGCGCCGTGCCCTGCACCACGTCCTTCAGCAGCCGGAACGAGAACGTGCGGTTTACCATGGCCAACATCGTCGCCCCAAACGCCCCCACGCCCGCCGCCTCGGTGGGGGTGGCGAAGCCACCGATGATGGAGCCCAAAACCAGCACCACCAGCGCCGTGGGGGGCAGGAAGCCCCTGATCACGAGCCCGAGAAGGCTCTGCCCGTCCGCCATCGGCTTCTTCTCGAGCCGGGGCATGCGCTCGGGCTTCAGCAGCGCCATGACGACGATATAGACGAGGTAGAGCCCCGACAGCAGGAAGCCGGGAATGACCGCGCCGGTGAACAGGTCGCCCACGGGGATGGCCAGAAGGTCCCCCATGATGACCAGCATGATGGACGGCGGGATTAGGATCCCCAGCGTGCCCGAGGCGGAGATGACGCCGGCGGTGATGCCCTTGTCGTAGCCCCGCTCCATCATCACCGGGAGGGCAAGCAGCGCCAGCATCACCACCGAAGCACCGACGATGCCCGTGGTCGCCGCCATGATCGTGCCCATCAGCACGACGGAAAGAGCCAGCCCCCCCGGCACCCGCCGCATCAGCACGGAGAGGATTTCCAGAAGATGCCGCGCGACTCCGCTACGCTCCAGCATGATGCCCATAAAGATGAACATGGGAATGGCGACGAGCACCAGATTGTCCGCGATCGAGCCCCAGATGCGGCTGACGATCAGGAACAATTGGGCCGGCACGAACATGTCGAGCATGCCGCCGACCAAGGCGAAGACGAGCCCCACTCCCGCCAGGCAGAACGCAACGGGAAATCCGGAGAAGAGTACCAGCACCAGGACGCCCAGCATGGCGAGGGGCAAGGCGGTTTCGAACAGGCTCACAGCCCCACCTCCTGGTGCGCGTCGTGATGCCGCCCGGGCGGGCGGGCGCCGAGGAGCGTCGCCAAGGCGCCGGTTATGGCACCGAGGGCGGAAAGGAGAAGGGTCGTGAAGCCGATGACCAGCGCGGACTTGATGATCCAGCGGTGCGGCAGGCCGGTCAGTGAGGGCGAGCCCTCGTCAAGTCGGAAGGAATGGGCCACGAAGCCCCATCCGTAGTAGAGGACAACAATGCAGAACGGCACCAGGAAGAGGGCGGCGCCGATCAGCTCAATAGCCGCCGCGGCCTTCGCCCCGAAGCGGGAGTGGAGCACGTCGATGCGCACGTGCTCCCCCTCAACATAGGCGTAGCCGAGGCAGAGCAGGAAGAGAGTGGCGTGGAGATGCCACTCCAGGTCCTGCAGCTTCGTCGAGCCAAGCACGATGAAGCGGCGGGTAATGACGTCGAGCATGACGGTGAGGATGAGGGCGACGACGCACCACGCCGCAACCTCCCCCACGCGTCGTGCGCTCGCCTTCAACACGTTTGAGGTGACCAGCAAGAAGGTCATGGGATCACTTCAGATATCCGATGTCTTTCCAGGTCGCGTAATCCTTGCGGAACGCGGAGAAGCTGGCATAGGCCCGCGCGAAATCGGGGTCGGCGGCCACCTGCTCGGCGATCACCTCGTCGACAGCGACATGGAGCTTCTTCAGGTCCTCGTCGGACCACTTTTTGATGGTAACGCCCTTCTCCTGCAGCTCCTTGAGGGCGGGAAGCTGGATCGCCTCGCCCTCGGCGATGCCGTAGCGCACATTGTCGCCACACACGCTCTCGATCTGAGCCTGCTGGGTGGGGCTCAATTTGTCCCACTGGGCTTTGTTCATCATCAAGTCGAAGAAGGTCGACTGCTGGTGCCAGCCGGGGAAGTAGTAGTATTTGGCGATCTGCCAGAAGCCCATCTTCAGGTCGATGGCAGGCTGCACGAACTCCAGGCCGTCGATGACGCCGCGATCGAGCGCGGGATAGACGTCCGGGGCGGCAAGCAACTGCGCGGAAACGCCGAACTTGCCGAGCGCCTTGGCGCCCAGCCCGAAAAAGCGCAGCTTCATGCCGTTGAGGTCGTCGACGCTCAAGACTTCCTTCTTGAACCAGCCCGAGCCCTCCGGCGCGAGCATGCCGCACATGACCGACTTGATGCCGTACTTGGCATAGATCTCGTCGAAGATCTCCTTGCCGCCGCCGAAATAGAACCACGCCATGTATTCAGGCGCCGCGGGGCCGAACGGCAGAGCGGCAAAGACCTGCAGCGCCGGCACCTTGCCGCCCCAGAAACCGGGGGTGGAGAAAGCAGCGTCCACCGCTCCCATGGACACGGCGTCGAACACCTCCAGTGGCGGCACCAGGGCGTTGGGCTCATAGAAGCGGATCTCGATATTGCCGCCGGAGACCTTGGCGATCTGGTCTTCCAGACGCTTTCCGAGGGTGCCGAGCTGCGGCAGCGAGCTCGGGAAGGTCGCGGCCATCTTCCACTTCACCTTGCTGTCCGCAGCCGCTGCCCCGGAAATGGGCAGGGCTGCGACCATCATGGCCAACACTGCCTGACGCATGTGTTTGGCGAGAGTCATGGGGCAATCCCTTCGATTGTTGCCGTCTACAAATTGGACAACGTTGCTCAATAAGCAACCATTTTCAACTTCCTGAAACTGCGATACGAGCTTCTAAAGCGTTCCGTCGCAAGGCCTGTGCCAAACTTCTGAAGGATGGGCGTGACGGGTTTTCTCACCCTGGTTGCCCAATGGCCAACATTGTAGCTTGGGCGTAATTGCCCACTTGCAATCGGCATCTGAGTGGGGAAATTGTGCTGACGTCGTCGCCAAATTCCCTCCCGGGAATTTGGGTCGGGCAGGACGCGGGTTTGTACGATCCGGTGCATGCCGAGCGAACGCAGGAGTATGAGAGCCCCATGGTCACGCTAGCGGCCCCCGCGACCACGAAGGCGACGACCGATGTCAGCCTTGGTCGCGCCATTCGCGCGCTGCGCGTCGCGCGCGGGCTTTCCCTGTCGCAGTTGGCCTTGGCCGCGGCCCTGGACAAAGGTTATCTCTCCCGCGTGGAGCGTGGGCTGAAAGTCCCTTCCGTGGCCATCGTCCTGCGGATTTCCACGGCGCTGGAAGTATCCGCAGCGCAGCTGTTCGGAGCGGCGGAGAACCACCAGCTGATCTTCATCACGCGTGCGGGCGATCGCGATGCGCTCACCGCCGATGACGGCAACTACCACATGGAGGTTCTGACCCAGGGGACCGACAGTTCAGGCCTGGAAGTCTTCCTCATGTATCCGCCTGCCGAGTTCGCCAATGAGCCGGAAGCGACCCATCGCGGCGAAGAGCTGCTGTTCGTCATTCAGGGTAAGGTAGAAGTGCGTTTTCCTGATCAGGAACTGGTTCTCAACAAAGGTGATTCCGTGCAATTTCCCGGGGTTCTGCGCCATAAGGTCCGTCGCCTGACGGACCAGAGCTGCGTGCTGATATCCGTATACGGCCCTTAAACCTCTGCCAGATACTGGATACTGTTCCTATCTGAAATTTGAGCGGCCAACTCTCTGGAGAGCATGGGACAATTGAATTCTCCACATCCTTCGCACGCCCTCTTAAGAAGGGGAACTATCGCGCCTTCGCGCCGCGTGACGGTGCCACACCCGTTCCCAACCGTCTGGGCGGTACACCGACCCTTGCGGTATGCCGGCATCTTTCGACGAGCCGACGCCGCCCAAGGTACTGAGAAACCTCCACCCCGCTGGCGCCGCCACTGTCGGCGATCTCATTGATTTCAATCTCACTGGAACGCAGCGGATGTAGCGCTTTGCTTGGACGTCTGCTTTGCAGGATGAGCGATTGAGCCGAACGGAGGTGTAGTGATAAGGTCACTGTCTGTGGCCTGTTCCGGCCGCGAGGTTGCGGCGCGGCCCTACGAGGCCTGGCGCCTGCGGAAGGCAGCGGAGCCGCGATGCGAGTCACAGCTATCGCGGGTCAGTGCGCCGATCCGGCGACGTCGACGGCCTCCGGCATGGTGTGGATCCCCGCCGGCCGCTTCACCATGGGCTCGGACCGCCACTACCCGGAGGAAGCCCCCGCGCATGGTGTGGCCGTGGACGGCTTCTTCATCGACCGCACGCCCGTCACCAACCGCGCCTTCGCCGACTTCGTCGCCGCCACCGGCCATGTAACGCTGGCGGAGCGGGCGCCGCGTCCCGAGGACTATCCCGGCGCTGATCCGCGCCTCCTCGTGCCCGGTTCCCTCGTCTTCACGGCGCCCAAGGAGGCGGGGGGGCGGGAAGACTGGACGCGCTGGTGGCGCTTCATGCCCGGCGCCGATTGGCGCCATCCGCAAGGGCCCGGCAGTGACCTTTCCGGCCGCGAAGATCATCCCGTCGTTCACGTCTGCCATGACGATGCACTCGCCTATGCGCGCTGGTGCGGCAAGGAATTGCCGAGCGAGGCGGAATGGGAGTTCGCTGCGCGTGGCGGGCTCGACGGTATGGACTTCGCCTGGGGCGAGGAGCTGGCGCCGGGCGGCGTTCACCGCGCCAATAGCTGGCAGGGCGCATTCCCGCACGAGAACCTCGCGGAGGATGGCTATGTGGCCACCTCGCCGGTCACCGCCTTCCCGCCGAACGGCTTCGGCCTTCACGATATGATCGGCAATGTGTGGGAGTGGACCGACGACTGGTACGCCCCGCGCCACGCCGCTCTGCTGCCGTCCACCAAGCCGTGCTGCCTGCCGCGCAACCCGCGTGGCGCCCGCTGGGAGGAGAGCGTCGATCCGCTGGCGCCCGGCGGGCCGGCGCCGCGCAAGGTGCTAAAGGGCGGCTCGCATCTGTGCGCGCCCAGCTATTGCCGACGCTACCGTCCCGCCGCCCGCCAACCCCAGACGGTCGATACCGCCTCAGTGCATATCGGTTTTCGTTGCATCCGCCGAGCCACAACCTTGTAAATTCCGCTGCCGGAGAACCGCCGTGACCCATCCCGAAATTCACGCCATGCCGGAACGCCCCGCAGAACCGAGCCGGCGCGAGGTGCTCGCCGGCAGCGCCAGCCTGCTCGCGGCCGTCTCCGGCCTGCCGCTGTTCGCCACGGGCGCTTGGGCGCAGGGCACGCAGGTTGGGGGCACGGGTGGCCCGCCGCGCCCGCACATTCTCTACATCATGGCCGATGACCTCGGCTCCGCCGATGTCGGCTTCCGCGGCTCGGACATCAAGACGCCGAACCTCGACGCGCTCGCCGCCGGCGGCGCGGCTCTCGGCCATTTCTACACCCAGCCAATGTGCACCCCGACCCGCGCGGCGCTGATGACCGGGCGCTACCCCTTGCGCTACGGCCTGCAGACCGCCGTCATCCCGTCCGGCGGCGACTACGGCCTCGCCACCGACGAATTCCTGCTGCCACAGGCGCTGAAGGAGGTCGGCTATCGCACCGCGCTGGTGGGTAAATGGCATCTTGGCCACGCCGACCGGAAATATTGGCCGTGCCAGCGCGGCTTCGACCGCTTCTACGGCCCGCTGCTGGGCGAGATCGACCATTTCAAGCACCAGGCGCATGGCGTCACCGACTGGTACCGCGACAATGAGATGGTGGTCGAGGACGGCTATGACACCGAATTGCTCGGCGCCGAGGCGGTGCGGCTGATCGCGGAGCAGGACCCGAAGACACCGCTCTTCCTCTATCTCGCCTTCACCGCCCCGCACACGCCCTTCCAGGCGCCGCAGACCTATATCGACATGTATGCCAGCATCGACGACCCCCAGCGCCGCACCTATGCGGCTATGATCACCGCCATGGACGATCAGATCGGCAAGGTGGTCAAGGCGCTGGAGGCGCGTGGCTTGCGCGAGAACACGTTGATCGTGTTCCACAGCGACAATGGCGGCACGCGCAACAAGAAATTCGTCGGCGAAGGGGACGTGAGCGGCGATCTTCCGGCAAGCAACGTGCCGCTGCGCGACGGCAAGGGCACGCTCTATGAGGGCGGCACGCGCGTGGTCGCGCTGGCCAACTGGCCCGGCCGCATCACGCCCGGCACGAGCCCGGGGGTGATGCATGTAGTGGATATGCTACCGACACTGGCCGGACTCGCCGGCGCCGGCCTCGGCCATAGCAAGAGGCTGGACGGCATCGACATGTGGCCGACACTCGCGGCCGGACAGGCGGGCCGCGACGAGGTGGTCTACAATGTCGAGCCGAGCCAGGGCGCGGTGCGCGAGGGCGACTGGAAGCTCGTCTGGAAGGTGGATCTGCCGCCGAAGGTCGAGCTGTTCGACCTCTCCACGGACCCGACCGAGACGTCCGACATCGCCGAGGCTCACCCGGACAAGGTGGCCGCACTCACCGCGCGTGTGCTAAATCTCGCCCGCGCGATGGCGGAACCGCTGCAACCGGCCACCGCTCATCGGTTGACCCTGTCGGCGCCGCCGACAACTCCCCGGTGAGCCGTCTCCTCTTCGACAGAGTCATTCGACGGGAAATTCCGGACCGAATGCCCCAACGCGCACTGTTTCATGAGCCTGCCCGACGCCCGGGAAAAAGTGGAGACTTGGCTCAGAGAGTACAGCGAGCTACGACACTCATAGTGTGATCGGCAACAAGCCTCCGACATCGCTCGTCGATCGGCCACCGGCATGCAGCCCACGTTGACCGTTTTCCCCCTGGATGCGGCCAGCAGGCCGGTCAAATATCGGGGGCAGGGTAAAAGGCCAACAATGCATTAGCCTAACTGGACCGCTCACTCGGGGCAGGCCACTCGACGAGAACCGCATGGCCGCGCAACTTAAACAAATATTATCAGGCAGACCCCGAGCGGTTCACTCCCTAAAACTTGGTACCGCCGCTGAAGCGAAACTCCTGAACCTCGTCATACCATTCCTTGGTCAGCGCCCAGGCATAGTCGAAGCGCAGTGGGCCGAAGGGCGAGGACCAGATCAGGCTGACGCCGACCGAGGAGCGAATGCTGTCGCTGTCGGCGACGCAGACATTCGCCTTGCCCTTGGTCGACGAGCCGGACAGCGCGTCGCAATCCACGAGATTCTCTTCCCAGCCCGCAATGTTCGTGAAGGTGGTGTTGCCCTGATAATCCCACAGCGAGCCGGCATCGGCGAAGACCGCCGCCTTCAGGCCGAAATCCTTGGGCAGGAAGGAGAGCGGGAACTGGATTTCCGCCGACGTGCCCCAGTACATCGTGCCGCCCAGCGCGTCCATGTCATCGCCATTATAGCCGGAGGCCAGATCGCGCGGGCCGATGCCGTTGGAGGCGAAGCCGCGAACGAGGTCGGGGCCCTTGAAGAAATTGTCGGTGATACGCAGATCCTCGCTGCCCCATGAGATGACATTGCCGACCTGACCGTGCAGCAGCAGGACGAAGTCGCCAACGATCGGGGTGTAGAAGCGGCTGTCGAAGGTC
Source organism: Ancylobacter rudongensis (assembly GCF_900100155.1). Classification (GTDB taxonomy): domain Bacteria; phylum Pseudomonadota; class Alphaproteobacteria; order Rhizobiales; family Xanthobacteraceae; genus Ancylobacter; species Ancylobacter rudongensis. Next base: position 615,792 of record NZ_FMTP01000003.1, on the reverse strand, counting down.
GAACGGATATAGCTGGTGTCACCCCCGAGGCCGGCAAAGTCCTGCTTCAGTTCGAGCAGATACCCGTTGGACGGGTTCCGGTTATCGTCGAGCATGTTGTAGGATAGGGTGTAGCCAATTGCCGAGGTGATGATCGACTCACCGTTAATTTCGATCAACGCCCAAGACGAGTCGTCATAGTAGTCGTCATCGACCGTTATTTCCTTCTGCGACAGCATGTAACGCAGGCCCAGCGTCAATTCGTCGGTCAGCGGAAGCGCGACACGCAGCGTGCCGCCCATCGTCTCGGTGTCGTACTGGCTGGTGCTGGTGGCGCTGGTGGTCTTCCAGAACAGGTCGAAACCGGCAGCCACGCGATAGTCGAGGAAATAGGGTTCGGTGAAGCTGAAATCGGCGCCCTGCACGCTTTCGCCGAGCTGGCCGGCAAGACGGACATACTGGCCGCGCCCGAGGAAATTCTTCTCCGAGATCGCCACTTCGCCAATGATGCCGTCCGAGGTCGAATAGCCGCCCGAGACCGAGAACTCGCCGGTGGGCTGATCCTCGACCGTCACCACAAGGATGATGCGGTCAGGAGCGGTGCCCGGCTCGTTGGTGATTTTCACGTCCTTGAAGTAGCCGAGATTGCGCAGGCGGCGCTCGGCGCGATCCACCATGACGCGGTTATAGGCGTCACCTTCGGCGAAATCGAACTCGCGACGGATGACCCAGTCGCGGGTGCGGACGTTGCCGCGGATCTCGATCCGCTCGACATAGACGCGCGGACCTTCCTCCACGGCAAAGACCAGGGAGATGGTGCGCGCTTCGACATTTCTGTCGCCGCGCGGACGGACCTGGGCGAAGGCATAGCCGGACTTAGAGACCTCGATTGTGGCGTTCTCGACCGACTTCTCGACCAGCTCGGCATTGTAGACTTGGCCGGGCGCGACCCGCAGGGCGGCGCGCAGATCGTTGATCGAGACATCCTTGATGCCCGTAACGACATCGACCGTGCCGACCCGGTACTGCGGGCCTTCCTCAATCACATAGGTGATGACGAAGCCGTCGCGCTGGCGGTCGAGATCGGCCGTCACCGAGATGATGCGGAAATCGGCATAGCCATGCTTCAGGTAGAAGCGGCGCAGCAGTTCCTGGTCGGTGTTGATGCGATCGACGTCATAAATGTCGGTAGTCTTCAGCCAGGAGAGCCAGTTGGTCTCCGTGGTCGTGATCTCTTCCTTGAGCTTGTATTCCGAATAGGCCTTGTTGCCGACGAACTTGATCTCGGCCACGCCCAGCTTGTCGCCCTCGGTGATCTCGAACACCAGATCGACACGACCCTGGCCGCGGTCGATGATCTTCGGCTCGACGCGCACGTCGTAGCGGCCGCCACGATGATAGACGTCGATGATGCGCTGCGTGTCCGCCTGCACCGTCGTCTTGGAGAGCGGGCTGCGGGCCTTTGACTGCACTTCCTGCGCCAGCTGGTCGTCCTTGACCTTCTTGTTGCCCTCGAACGCCACGCGGTTGATGACCTGGTTCTCGACCACGTTGACCACAAGCCGCCCACCGCGGTTGCTGATCGTGACGTCCGAGAACAGGCCGGTGGCATAGAGCGCCTTGAGTGCCTCGTCGATCTTGGCGGGCGTCAGCGACTGGCCGGGCGCGGGCTGGAAATAGGAGCGGATGGTATCGGCATCGACGCGCCGATTGCCCTCGACGACGATGGATACGCTCGCTTGAGGTGCGGCCCCCGCAGCATGAAGCCGGACCGGAACTCCCGTAAACAGCAAAACGAAAAACGAAAGTAAGAATAATTCTGATATGATTTTACTATAAATCACAACCGGTTGATTTTCTAACAGCTTCATATTTCGCCACTCAGCAGTCATCTGTACCAACGCGGAGATAATTACAAATCAGATTGACTGAATTTATCAATCTTTACACATCGATAGCCCGTATTTTTGGCTATTTTCGCGTAGATTTGTTTCTGTATGTTCGATTTTGTGTCGCTTCGCTGGGAACATTGCGCAATGTCGTCTTATGTTGTTTGTAAAAAGTATCATGTATTTTTATGATTTATTTTTATTAATTTCCATATATATCAAACAACGTAATTTACTAGATTAGATATTCCACATTTATATAAGAATACGATATGATTTTATGAAATTGAACCCGCACCTGAAGGGCCGTTCCGTGTCCTTTGTGCGTTTAATTCCTAGGGGAGAGCCTGATCTCAGGGGGCGGCTGTGAACACTGGAATCGCCGCGCCGGGGACGCACACGGAGAATACCAACCCTGAGGATGATATAGGCTACGTGTTTCCTACGGCTAAGCTTCGATAGCACAGCCATGTGTGGACACTCTTAGCTCTTATCGATGACATAAACCCAAAGCATCTGGAGGAAATGCGGCGGTGCGGGCTGATTGACTATTATGAGCGGCTCATCTGCCGTCTCGACGTCGCGGCAGCAATCGGCGAGATGCGTCGGACAGACACCTTGTCGCCACGCAGATGGCCCCCTCCGTGACGTGGGCGATGCATCCGGCTGGACTGTCCATATCGCCACTCCGTTCATGCGCCGGGGGCGCGGTTCCATCATCGATGCGCGCGGGGGACTGGGGCGCCAAACGACGGGTGAGGTCTTTGGTCGGCGCCCCAGTCGGGCATGACGAAGTTGCGCTTCCATCAGCCACCCAGAATGTACCGCAGAATGAAGTATACGTATGTTACAATTTCAGTTTTTATGATGACATTTCGTGTTCTATGTTTCGGTAAAATTACAGCGCGTATCGTCAGCAACGTTTTGACGGAATGCACTTCTGGATTCCCGCACATTTTGCGCGCGTATTTTGATCGAAGACGATCGAGGCCAGCTCTAAGTGCGTCAGAGCGTTACGTCTGGCCACTCGGTACTGACCGATTGGATCGCATGCGGGCTATTTGCTGCGTGGAGATGAGCGGATGCTGGCCGCGCTGAAGGCCGCCCCCGCGTTCCTCGTATCTACCCCCGATGACCGCTCCCGCCGGGGGCGGATCCGTCGGCGTCTGTCCGGGCCATGAGAGTGTCCGCTGCCCGCCGCGGCCGAGGCGGGCCCGTCGGCTCCGGCGGCCGGGGATCCTCGAATCCGTCGGCTCACGTCAATGTGGCCAGCCTTGAGCCTCTGCATGGTCCCCGGGGGCGTTTCCCGTCGTCCACAACTCACACCATTTCAGCAGTCGGCACCTTCGCTGTCCGTTTCGCACCAAGCTGCCCCGTGAGCAGCCCAAGGAAGTCGTCGACGAAGGTGAAGATGACGGGAATGACAAGAAGGCTGAGGAATGTCGATGTCACAAGCCCGCCGATCACGACGATAGCCATGGGCTGCCGGAAGCTGGAGTCGCCGCCGCTCAGGCTCAAGGCTACGGGGAGCATGCCGCACCCCATGGCGATGGTGGTCATGACAATGGGCCGCGCCCGTTTGTGGCAGGCGTCGACCAGGGCCTCGAACCGCGGCATGCCGCCTCGGCGCGCCATGATGGCGTATTCGACCAGAAGAATGGAGTTCTTCGTCACCACGCCCATCAGCATGAGCAGCCCAATGACGGCAGGCATGGAGAAGCTGGTGCCGGTGAGCACGAGCGGCAGAAGGGCACCGCCGAGCGAGAGTGGCAGCGCCATGAGGATCGTCACCGGCTGCAGGAAATCGTGGAACAGCAGCACCAGCACCGCATAGATACAGAACACGCCGATCGCCATGGCGATGCCGAAGCTCTCGAACAGTTCGGAACTGCGCTGCAATTCGCCCTGTTCGACGAGCCGGATTCCCTGCGGCAGGTTTTTGAGAGCGGGCAGCGCCTGCGCTTCGCCATTGACGTCGCCGAGGGTTCGACCGTTGAGTTCGATCGACAAGGTGATGTTGCGCGAACGGTCGATGCGGTTGATCTCGGACGGGCTGCCGCCGATCCGGATGTCCGCAATCGAGCCGAGATTGACACTGCCATTGCTGCCCGCCACCCGCAGATTGGCGATGTCGTCCAGCGTCGCCCGGTTTCGGGGATCCAGCCGCACCCGGATCGGCACCTGCCGCTGCGTCAGATTGAGCTTTGCCATCGAGGCGGAGTAATCGCCATTCGTGGCCACTCGGACCGCTTCGGAAATCGCATCCGATGTCACGCCGAGGGCAGCGGCGCGCGTAAAGTCCGGTGCGATCTGGACCTCGGGCGCCTGCAGCGAGGCGCTGGACGTCACCGCGCCGATGCCGGAGAGGGTGCGCAGCTGCTCTTCAAGACTGGCGCCGACCTTGTCGAGAGTGTCGGGATCATCGCTGGCAAGCGTGATCTCCAGCTTGGTGCCGTTGCCACCCGATCCAACCTCGACGCGCGTGCCCGGCAACACGGCCAGGGCCTGGCGTATAGTGTTCTCTACCTCGGCCTGTTTGCGATCACGGTCGCCAATGGCCGTCAGGTCGACGACGAGGGTTGCCGAGGTGACGTCGCTGGTCGTGCTGGAGTTCAGCCCGCCACCTGACGAGACGCTGCCGACGGCAACGTAGACGCTGGTGACATCGGCCAACTTCGCAATGATGTCGGCGGCTTGGCGCGCCGTCGCATCGGTCTGCTCGACCGTGCTGCCGGGCTGCAAGGTCAGTGTGACTTTCGTCTGCGCGTCGTCGGAGGCCGGCAGGAAGCCCGACTTGAGAAAGGGAATCGTCGACAGCGACAGGCCGAGGAAGACGCACACGCCGAGAACCGTCAGCTTCCGGCGATGCAGGCAGCCCTTCATGAACGCCATATAGGCGCGCATGATCCGGCCATCCTTCTGTTCGTGCGGATGCACCTTCATCATGTAGGCGGCCATCATCGGCGTCACCAGACGCGCCACGAGGAGCGAAGCGAGCACGGCGACGGCCGCCGTCACGCCGAACTGCCGGAAGATGAGCCCGGGAATGCCGCTCATGAACGCCGTCGGCAGAAACACCGCGACCAGCGTGAAGGTCGTCGCAATGACGGCGAGCCCGATTTCGTCGGCGGCTTCGAGAGCGGCATCCATGGGCGCCTTCCCCATCTGCAAATGGCGCGCGATGTTCTCGACCTCGACGATGGCATCGTCGACCAGGATGCCCACCACCAGCGACAATGCGAGAAGGGTCACGGTGTTGAGGCTGAAATCAGCGAAATACATCACCAAAAAGGTCGGGATGACCGACAGCGGCAGGGCGACGGCGGACAGGAACGTCGCGCGCCAGTCGCGCAGGAAAAGCCACACCACCACGACGGCGAGGATCGCGCCCTCATAGAGCATGTGCATCGAGCCGTCGTAATTTTCGATGATCGGCCCGACCGTGCTGTAGGCCTCGACAATCTCCACATCCGGATTGTCGGCGGCGAATTTCAGCATCGCGGTTCTGAGGTCGGCAGCGACGCCGGTATCGGAAAAGCCGTTCGAGCGCTTGACCTCGACGCCGACGACCGGCTGTCCCTTGAGATAGGCAAGTGACGAGCGATCCGAAAAGCTGTCCGCGACGGTGCCGATCTCATCCAGCCGAACCAGCGTGCCATTGGAAAGCGGAATCGCGAGCGCCTTGAGGTCGTCGATCGAGGCGACGGCGCCGAGGGTCCGGATGGTCTGCCGGCCACCGCCGATCTCGCCGCGCCCACCGGAACTGTCCGCCTGGACCGCTTTGAGACGCGAGGACACGGAAGCGGCCGTGATCCCGAGCGACCCCATGACGTCAGGATCGAGATCGACATGCACTTCGCGATCAATCCCGCCGACACGGTTCACTTCGCCGACGCCGGAGACCGACAGCAGCGCTTTGGTCATGTCGTTGTCGACAAACCAGGACAGCTCGGTCTCATTGAGGCGCGTGGAGCGGACGGCATAGGTGATGAGGGGAGAGCTCTGCACCGTCACCTTGGTCACGCTGGGAGATTCCATCTCGGAGGGCAGATCCGTCGTGCTGTCCACCTTGTTGCGAACTTCGTTCAGCGCCTCCTCGCTGTTCTTCTCCAGCTTGAAGGAGACGGTGATCGATACCAGGCCGTCTGTAATCGTCGTCGTGATGTGGTCCAGCAGGCTGAGCGAGGCGAGATTGTCTTCGATCTTCCGGGCGACTTCGGTCTCAAGCTGCGAGGGCGCGGCGCCTTCCAGAGTGGCGGTTATCTTGACGGTCGGCAGGTCCATGTCCGGAAAATTCTGGACCGGGAGCCAGCTGAAGGCGAGCAGGCCACCCACCGTCAGCAGGATGAACAGGAGGATGACCGGGACCGGGTTGCGGATCGCGAGAGCGGAGAAGTTCATTGGACGTCTCCCTCGATCCTGACGAGCGCCTTGTCGGCAAGGAAGGCCCCGCCGGACTTCACGACCCTGGCGGAGGGAGCGAGGCCCGACACGATCTCGACCTCGCCCGCCGCGCGGCGGCCGGTCTCGACCCGTAGGCGTTCGACGCGCTTGTCGTCGTTGACGGTGAAGAGGTAGTTGAGGCCGTCGCGGAAAACGAGCGCCGATTCCGGCACCGAGAGCGCCTGGGTCGTTTCAAGTTCAATATGGCCGGTGACGTAAAGTCCCACCGGCGGACGCGCCTCCACCGGCAGGGAGACATAGACGATGGCCCGTCCCGTGTCGGTGCTGACCGTCGGCCCGACCAGCCGGACATGCCCGGTGATGCTCTTGTCGCCCGGCCCGGCGATGACGGCAACCAAGCCCTCCTTGATGCGCGGCAGATAGCGGGCGGCCACCTCGGCTTGCCACTCGACGCGCTGCTGGCGTACCAGGCGGAACAGCTCGGTGCCGGACGACACCACCGCCCCGAGTTGCGCCGAGCGGGAGGTGATGAGCCCGTCATCGGCGGCAACGATTGTGGCCTGATCGAGCTTGATCTTCTGACCCTGCAGCGTCGCTTCGGCCGACTTCACGTCGGCCAGCGCCGTCTGTTCGGAGATGAGGTATTCTGTCACCTTTTCATCCGACAAAGCGCCGCTTCCCTGCAATTTGCGCACGCGCTCGGCGTTGGCCTTCGCCTTGGCGAGGTTTGCCCTTGCCGTTTCAAGCGCCGCCTCTTCCTTGAGGATGTCCGACTGCAGGGTTTCCTGAGCCAGCTGCACCAGCACCTGGCCCTTCGTCACCATCGAGCCGACTTCGGCAAGCACTGCGGTAATGCGCAGACCGCTGATCTCCGACGCCACAATGGCTTCGTGCCAGGGCTTGAGCCAGCCGCTGGCCGGCACGGTCTCGGGCCACTGGCGCTCGACGGGTCTCACCACGCTCACGGTGAGAGCTGCGGCCTCGTTGGTTTCCTGTGCGCTGGCGGACGGGATGCCGGACGCAAGGCACGCCATGGCGAGCAGGGCCGCGCAGAGGTTCAGGTTTCGCCGCATCAGAGCTGATTTCCTTGTATCGTCGACGAATGACCCGGCGGAGAGCCGGCACCGGCATCCCAGCCGCCTCCGAGGGCCTTGTAGAGCGCGATCCAGTAGCGGACGGCGTCGCGCCGGATTTCGATCAGCGAGATCTCCGACGACTGCGCGGCGCGGCGCGCTTCTTCACGGTCCAGCAGGCTGACGCCGCCGGCCCGCCAATTTGTGTCGATCGCGTTGAAATAGGTGCGGTAGTTGCGGGCCGCGCTGCTGGCATCGCTGATCCGGCGGCGGGTGCTGTCGATCCGCACCAGCGCCGTCTCCACTTCCGCAACGGCGCTCAGTACGCCGGATTTGTAGTTCGCCGCGGCGGTGTCGTAGTCGGCGATCGCTCCCATCACGGTGGCGCGGCGCGCTCCGCCGTCAAAGAGCGGGATGGTGAGGGCAGGCCCGAAGGACCATGGCAAGGCGGCGCCGGTCAGCGTCGAACTGCTGATCGTAACCGAACCCGCAAGGCTCAGGCTGGGGTAGAGATCGGCCTTCGCGGCGCCGACATCGGCGACGGCGGCGGCCACCTCGAGCTCAAGCGCATTGATGTCCGGGCGCTGGCGCAACGCCTCGGCCGGCACCGCCGTGATCTGGAAGCTCTTCGGCGCGGGAAGGCCGGGCTTGCCCTGCGCCAGCAGGCGCCGCACCGCTGCCTCATCGCCGCCGGTGACCTGGGCGAGCGAGATGATCAGCACATTGCATTCCGTGCGCTGGGCGGTCAGCGTCGAGGAAGACGAGGCCGCGCTGGCCCGCGCCAAGGCAAGGTCGGCCGAAGACGTCAAACCGGATGCGGCGGCGGTCTCGGTGGCGCGGATGGTTTCGCGCTGCGAGGTGAGCTCGACGCTGTAGGCATTCTCAAGCTGGCGGCAGGCCCGGTACTGCACATAGTAGTCGGCGACCTCGGCCGCGAGAGACACGCGCGTGTCGTACCAGTCGTCGACGCGCTGATCCACGCGAAGCCCGGCCGCTTCGGTCTTCTGTCGAACCTTGCCGAACAGGTCGACTTCCCACGAGGCATCGAGGCCGCCGCTCGACAGCGTGCCCGCAGCAACCCGGTTGCTGGAGCTGCCGTCGGTGCCGGACCGGGTGGCGGATGCCGAGCCGTCGAGGACGGGGAACAGGTTCGCCTGCTCGGAAGCGAGCGTCGCGCGGGCCCGCTCGATATCGGCCACCGCCGATGCGACGGTGGGATTCTCGTCCTGCGCGAGCCGGATGAGGGCGATGAGCGACGGGTCGTTGAAGGTCCCCCACCACGTCACCAGTTCGGACGTGCTGCCATCATGCGGCCGGGTGGCGTGCCATGTGTCGGGCAGCCTGACGTCGGCGGGACGAAGCTCCGGAAATGCCGCGCAGCCTGACAGGCACAGGCCGATCCCGATCGACACAAGCGCGGCAGAGGTCTTCGTCAACAATGAACGCATGCGCCGCCCGGGTGATCGACAGGTACTCGCTGTGGGTAGCGGTTCGGGCGTTAAGTGCGGTCAAGCCAACGTTAAGATGGGTAAAATCCAGTGCCTGCCCGTCATTTTTCTGTATGGCTCTTGCCTGACTGAATGACGGACTCATCCGATGACCAAGGTCCTTCTCATCGACGACGACGTCGATCTCACCACGCTCCTGCAGGAATATCTTGCCGAGGAGGGCTTCGAGGTCACGGCGACCAGCGATGGGCGCGCCGCGATCGCGCAAGCTGCCGCGAACAGCATCGATATCATCGTCCTCGACATCATGATGCCGGACATGAACGGGATCGACGTGCTGCAGCGGATCCGGCGGCTGAGCCAAGTCCCGGTTTTGATGCTGACGGCCAAGGGCGACGATGTCGATCGCATTGCCGGGCTCAATCTCGGTGCCGACGACTATGTGTCGAAGCCGTGCTCGCCCGGCGAACTGGTGGCGCGGCTGAAGGCAATACTGCGCCGTTCGGGTTCCGCGAGCGCGGCGACACCGCAGGATTCGCTCCGCGCAGGCGAACTCATCATGCACCCCGGGACACGGACAGCGGATTGGCGCGGCCGCCCTCTCGAGTTGACCGGGACGGAATTCAGCCTTCTCGAAGTGCTTGCCCGCCACGCAGGCCAGCTCGTTTCCAAGCAGGACATCTCAAAGCACGCTTTGGGCCGGCCGCTGACGCCGTTCGACCGGCGCATCGACGTGCACCTGAGCAGCATCCGCCAAAAGCTCGGCATGCGGGAGGACGGCCAGTCCTGGATCCAGTCCGTGCGAGGTCACGGCTACCAGCTCCTGCAGGATCGCTGATGCGCCGCTTGTTCTGGAAGTTCTTCTCCATCATCTGGCTGACGCTCGCGGCCTCGATCGGAGGGTTGTTTGTCATCAGCAGCCTGCTCGACGCGGTTCCATTCTCACAGGAACTGGTGCGCCAGCAGCGGGTCATCGCGCTCGATGTCGCGGCGCGGCTGCTGGAGCAGCAGGGAATGGAGGCCGCCAAGGCCTACGCACGTGCCACCGCAACGCTGGCGCAGCCTGTCGAGCTGTCGATCTCCGACAGCGTTACACCGGCCGACTGCGCGGAGGGTGATAGCGCGCATGTGCGCAACGTCATCATCGGCGATACATGCCATCGCGTGACGCTGATTGCCCAGGATCCCGGCGTCATCGAGGGAACCTGGCCGACGCTGCTGCCTTGGGCTTCCGCCTTGATCGCCAGCGCCGTGGCCGCTTTCGCACTGGCGCGCTATCTCATTCGTCCCGTCGCCCATCTCCGCCACGGCCTGAGTGCCCTCGCCCACGGCCAGTTCGACGTCCGCATTGGTGACAAGATGGGTGGCCGGAAGGACGAAGTGGCGGCTCTCGCCCACGATTTCGATACCAGTGCCGGGCGCCTGCAGGAGTTGCAGGAGGTTCAGCAGCGGCTTTTTCACGACGTCTCTCACGAGCTTCGTTCGCCCTTGTCCCGCCTCCAGGCCGCCATCGGCGTGCTCAGGCAGAATCCGTCACGGCTCGAGACATTGCTGGGCCGTATGGATCGCGAGATCGAGCGTATTGACGGGCTGGTCGGCGAGATTCTCACCCTCGCCAGGTTGTCCGGCCGCGTCGACAACGTCGTGGCGCAGACCCTCGATGTCATCGATCTCGTCAACGAAATCGTGGATGACGCGTCATTCGAGGGCCAGGCGCGCGGAATATCGGTCGCGCATGAGGGTGCCGCGACGTTTGTCGCCCAAGTGGACGGAGAGCTGATCTATCGCGCACTGGAGAACGTCATTCGGAATGCTCTGAAGCACTCCCCTGACAACTCCCATGTCTACATTCGCTCCCGGATCATCGGAGAGACGCTCCATGTGACGGTCGCGGATGAGGGGCCGGGTGTGCAAGCGCATGATATCGAAAGAATATTCCAGCCATTCATGCGTGGAAGTGATGCTGTTGCTCACGACGGCTATGGCCTCGGCTTGGCTATCACCAAACAGGCGATCGGCAAGCACGGTGGCCGCGTTACGGCGGCATTGGGCACACGCGGCGGGCTCGGCGTGACGCTGGAAATCCCCAGAGGCGCGCCCGCCACGCCGGATCGGATGAATTAGAGCGCCTATGAGTTTGCGAGACGCTGATCTGCTATTTTACGTACAGCCCTCGGTGAAGGTTACACGGTTCAAAGCCCGCGAACCTACCCCCAGCCTGTCACGACTTAGGCCGTGTTGACAAAAGGGATTCTCAAATCGCTGTCTGACCGATTGAAGGCCTCCGTCCAGAGGAGGCAGGTTTGGCTCGGAGCGATCTGACGGATGATGAATGGGTTGTGGTTGGGGCGTTGTTGCCGGCCGAGCGTGGCCGATGGTCCCGGCCGGCCCTGGACAATCGCCGTTTTCTGAACGGAATGCTCTACGTGCTTCGGGTCGGCTGCCCCTGGCGCGACATGCACGAACGCTATGACAAGTGGAACTCGGTCTATGTCCGTTCCGTCGCTGGGCCGAGCAAGGGGTGTGGGACGCCTTGCTGGAAACGTTGGTCGAGCTTGGGCTCACCGACGACTGGCAGCATATGATCGACAGCACCATGGTGCGCGGCCACTCTCAGGCAGCGGGCGCAAAAAGGGGAACTCATAAGGAAGGTTCTGGTCGAAGCCGCGGCGGCTTTACGAGCAAAATCCACGCCCGCGCAGACGGTCAGGGACGCCCTCTCGGCTTCGTCCTCACCGGCGGCGAAGCCTCCGACTACAAGGCCGTCGACGACCTATCGCTTTGCCTGTCGCCAGGCCCAGGCTGATGCTGGCCGACAAGGGCTATGACAGCGACGACGTCCGCGTCAGCCTGCTGCTCCAGGGAATTCTGCCGGTCATCTCACCCAAGGCTAACCGCAGAGATGCCATCGCCTGCGACTTCCGCGCCTACAAGGACAGGAACCGGGTCGAGCGTATGTTCAACAAGCTCAAGCAGTTCCGCCGCATCGCCACCCGATACGACAAGACCGCCGTTTCTTTGCTCGGATTCCTGGTCCTCGCCGCCGCAAAGCTATGGATGCCGACTTTTGTCAACACCGCCTAGTAGATTTGAGGTCGTTCGCACACCCGCCCGTCTTCGAAGTGAACGATGCGGTCGAACAGGTTGGTCGAGCGCGGATCATGGGTAATCACCACCACCGCCGCCCCGCGCGTCGCGGCGATGCGGCGGAAGATCTCCATCACCTGACGGCCACGCACGCGGTCCAGCGCTGCCGTGGGCTCGTCGGCGAGGATGAGCGGCGGCGCATTGGCAAGCGCTCGCGCCACCGCCACACGTTGCTGCTCGCCACCCGACAGTTTCGCCGGCAGGCTGTCGGCACGGTGCGCGAGGTCCAGCGCAGCGAGCAGCCGCCGGCCATGCACGCGGGCGTCGGCTGGGGTGACATCCGCGATTTCGAGGCCCAGCGCGACATTCTCCACCGCAGAGAGGAAGGGGATCAGATTCGCCTTCTGGAACACGAAGCCGATGCGCTTGCGGCGGATCTCGCGCAGCGCGTCGAGGTCGGCCCCGGCATGGGAGACCCTTTCACCCGCCAGCCAGACCTCACCGGAGGTCGGATTCTCCAGAAGCCCGGCCAGCATGAGGAAGGTGCTTTTGCCTGAGCCACTTGGCCCGAAGATGCCGACCAGCTCGCCAGCGGCAACGTCGAGCGAGACGCCGTCGAGCGCGCGTACCAGGCCGGCACCGGTGGCGTAGTGGCGCGTGAGCGAGCGCACCGAAAGCACGGGCGCGCCGCTCACGACAACACCTCGCGCGCCTCGACCCGCGAGGCGCGGGTAATGCCGACCCATGCCGCGGCGGCGCAGACAAGGGCGAGGGCGAGCGCGATCTGGGCGAGATCCGGCGGCAGCATCACCACGCGGCGCGGGAAGAACGGGAAGATCATCCAGGCCAGAGCAACGGCAAGTGCGTAGCCGGCGATGCCGATGAGTGCGGCCTGCTGGCCGATGAGACGGACCACGACGCTCTCGCGCGCGCCCATCAGCTTGAGCAGAGCGATCACGTGCAGCTTCTCGATTGTCATGGTGTAGACGATGAGCGACACCACGATGGCGGTGATGACAAGGATCATCCCGGTGAAGGTCAGTATCTGGAGGCGCAGCTTCCAGAGCCTGGCATTGAGCATCAGGTCACGCTGCTCGCCCGTGGTCATGACCCGCACGTCGCCCCAGCGCTGAAGGGTGGCGATCACGCGCGCGGTGTCGGCGGCGGGATCGAGCCGGACGAGCACAGCGGAGATCTTGCTGTCCTGCGCTACCGAGCTTGCGTCTGCGCTCACGACGCCAGCGCCGGTCCCGGCGGCGCGCGCGAGATGGATCTCTTCCGATGTGCGGCGTCGGGCGATGACAGCCGCGTCATTGATACCGACGAAAAGCAGTCCGTCGCCGGCCGAATCGACCATGCGCCGCGTGAGGCCGACAACCGTATAGACATCGCGCGCAAGCTGTATCCGGTCGTCGACCTTCAGGCCGGTGCTTGCATCTGCCACGGCCTCATAGCGGCTGCCGCCGAGCCAGCGGCCTTCGGCGAGCGACAGCCAGCGTCCATTGTCGCGCGGCACGTCGACACCTGTCACGGTGGCGCGGCGCGGGGCACCGGCGAAGCTGAACTGCTGGCTGAACTGGGTGAAGCGCCGCACATCCGCGACACCGGGCACGCCCTCGACCCGCCGGTCCATGTCGGCCGCCACGGCGGAACCTTCGGCAAAAGGACCGGCGCGCTCGCCTTGCACGACCCAGAGATCAGCATCGATCCGGTCGATGATGAGGAGCGCATCTTCGACGATGCCGCGATAGAGGCCGATCATGCCGATCACCGCCATGACGAGGAAGGCGACGCCGAGAGTGGTAAGCGCGAAGCGGGCAGGTGCGTGGAGCGTATCTTTCAGCGCCAGATTCACGAGGCCGCTCCGGCGAGGCGCACGCGCATGAACGGGTAGAGGTCGTCAGGTTTGAGGATCTCCTGGCCGGCATCGAGGCCGCCCCGGATCTCGACGCGCCGCGCGCCGGCATCGCCCAGCGTCACTTCGCGCCATCGCGCGCGGCCGCGGGACGCGACCCATACGCCGGGGCGCCCGTCGCGCCAGACAAGAAACGACGTTGGCACGGTCAGCAGCGGCCCGCGCCGCTCGATGATGATGCGCGCCATGGCGCGTTGGCCGAGCGCCCAGTTGGCGGGAATCGTATCGAGCGCGATGTCGATCTCGAACTCCCTCGTCTCTCGGTCGACCTCCCGCCCGAGCCTGAGGACGTGGCCGCGAATGGTGCCCTCGGCGCGAGTGAAGGTGATCTCCGCCGCCTGTCCCGGCCGGATAGCGGATATGGCGCTCTCGTCCAGTCGCGCGGTCAGCACAAGACTTGCGGGATCGACGAGGTGGAGCAGCTCGCTGCCCGGCGCCAGCACGTCGCCGACATGACGCGTGCGCGACACCACCACGCCGGAAATCGGCGCGCGCAGCACGCTATCGTCGAGCTGGACGCGGGCAACGGCTATGCGCGCGTTCGCGGCATCGTGCTCGGCCTCGGCCTGCTCGATGGCGCGGCCTGCGCGTGCAACGTCGGCTTCGGCCTGACGGCGGGCGGCGAGCGCGTCTTCGAGCCCGGCCGCGCTGGAGACACCCTTGGCGAGCAGCGCGACCTGCCGTTCGTGCGTCGCGCGCGCTTGTTCCAGCGTCGCGACGGCGCGGTCGCGCTCGGCTTGTGCGGCGCCCACCCCGCGCTCGGCGGCATGGGCGCTCGCCTCGGCGGCCTCAACCTCGCCGCTGAGGTCATCGAAGGCGAGGCGGGCGAGTATCTCGCCCTTGCCGACCACGTCATTGCGGTCGACGGCGAGTTCCTTGATGCGGGCCTGGATGCGACTTGCGACGCTGGCCTCGGTCAAGGCCGCCAATGTGCCGGGCCCCTGAAGCTCCACATCCAGCATGCCTGGGCGCAGAATCTCACCCTCGACCCCATGCGGATAGAGATAGCGCAGGCCGACGAATCCGATCCCCAGAACCACCGCCGCGAGGACGGTCAGCCGAAACCCATGGCGACGACGCGGGCGCGGGAGGGGGGCCTCCAGCGACAAGAACGGGTCGAGGCCCGGCTGGACGTTCATGACAAGGGCATCCGGGTGAAGGGCGGCCGAGGGCGGGTCACGGGGCGGGGGTAGCCTTGGCGGCGACGAGAGCCTCCTTGCAGGGCTGGGAAATCTTGTCGGGATTGGCCTTGATGCACTGAAGGATGCGCCCGCCGCCCGGCTGCACGCCGGGGCAGGTGGCGCGGATGTCCGCCTCGCAGGCGGCACGGATAGCCTGTGCCTGGGCACGCGAGATATTCTGTGCTGTGGCGGCTCCGGAAAAGGCGGCGCCGAGCAGGGTGGCGAAAGCCAGCACGAGGCCGGCGCGAAGGAAGAACGCACGATCCATGAGGTCGGCTCCTTTAGCGGGTTGGGACGCAGAACCATGGAGCCCGCCCGGCAGGGGGCCGGCCGACCGCGACAGGCTCCATGGCGGGCAGGTTCGCGCCTGCCATGCCGCCGGGAACGGGTGTGCTGCGCACGGCGACGGAAGCGAATATCGACCCGAGGTTTTGCGGTCGTGTCTCCGCGCCGGGGCTTTTTGTTGCAGTTTGTATCGACGCCGTGGGGATGGCTTGCGCGGCTCCGTCGTCGCTGTCATGCCAGCGCCATGACAGCCGCAAGAGTGCTTCTGGTCGAGGACGACCGCGACATTCGCAGCCTGCTCGTCGATTTCCTCGGCGGCGAGGGCTATGACGTCGAAGCGGTCGGCAGCAGCGTCCTGATGGACCGGGCGCTGGCGCGCGGCATGCCCGACATCGTCATCCTCGACATCATGCTGCCCGGCGAGGATGGGTTGTCGATCTGCCGGCGGCTCAGGACCAGAAGCCGGGTACCGATCCTCATGCTCACGGCCAAGCATGACGACATCGACCGCATCGTCGGGCTGGAGATTGGCGCCGACGATTATCTCGGCAAGCCGTTCAACCCGCGCGAATTGCTGGCGCGCATCCGCGCCTTGCTGCGCCGCGCGTCGGGTCCCCTGTCCGCGGGTGTGCCGGAGAGGCGGCGGCGGCGTTTCGCGGGGCTGATCGCCGATCTCGACGCACGCACGGTGGCGGACGAGAGCGGCCAGCGTGTCCTGCTTACCACGGCCGAGTTCGACCTGCTGACCTGTTTCCTCGAACGGCCCGGCCGCGTGCTCTCGCGCGACCAGTTGCTGGACTGGACACGCGGGCGCGCCGGTGGCGACCCGTTCGACCGAACCATCGACGTCACCGTGTCGCGGCTGCGCAGCAAGCTGGCCCGCGGCCTCGGCGAGGCCGAGCAACCGATTACCACCGTGCGAAATGTCGGCTACCTGTTCTCGGCTGACGTGCACGAGGTCTGAGGCGAATTGACATGCGTCTCGGCCTGCTCGCCCGCATCATCCTGATCGTCGCGGTGGCATTTTTCGCCATCCAGCTGGTGGCGCTGGCCTTCTATTTCGGCGCGGGCGAGGGGCGCCCGGCTCTCGGCGAGGCGCCGCCTTCGCTGCCGCGGCAGATCGCGTCTATGGTCCTACTGGTCGACAAGGTGCCGGCCGATCTCCGGCCTGCTTTGCTGGAGGCCTTCAGCGAGAACGGCCGCACCGCAACGATCATTCCCGCGCTACCCGACGATCTCGACCCCACGAAAGGCATCGGACGTATCGAGCGTTCCATCCGGACGGCACTGGCGCTGCGGGGTGCACAGGGGCGGCAAGTGGTCGTGCGACTCGATGGGCCCAGTGAAGACGGGCGCGGCGACATGCTCAGCGTCTATGTCGGACTGGCCGAGGGCGGCTATCTCTGGCTCGACATCCAAGACCGCGTCACGGTCCGGCTGCTCGGCGTGCCGATCGGCTTCTTCGCCGGCCTGTTCGGCGTCCTTGTCGCTCTGGCCGCGCTGGTCGCGGTCGCGCGCGAGATGCGGCCGATCACGCGCCTCGCCCGCGAGGTCGACAGGGTCGGCGAGAACATCGCCCCGGTCACGATAGCCGAGCGCGGCGCGCCGGAGCTGCGCACGCTGATCCGCGCGGTGAACGCGATGCAGGAGCGTATCGCCGCCTTGGTGCGCAACCGCACGCTGACGCTCGGCGCGATCTCGCACGACCTTCGTACCTATCTCACCCGCCTGCGCCTGCGCGTTGAGATGTTGCCGGAGAGTCGCCACCGCGCCGGCGCCATTGCCGATGTCGAAGCCATGCAGTCGCTGGTGGAAGACACACTCGACTTCGCGCAGGAATCCTTCGCCCCGACGGAGCGGGCCTGCGCCGACGTCGCGGCCGCGCTGCGCCGCTACGGCGCCGAGCAGAACGACGCGCGGCTCGTCCTCGAGATGCCGGACGGCCCGGCATGGGTCGCGATGGGCGACAAGGCGCTCGGGCGCGTCATTGCCAACCTCGTCGGCAATGCGCTGCGCTATGGCGAGCGGGCCTTCGCCCGCATCGATGCGAGCGCCTCGCCTGTGGTGCTGGTCATAGAGGATGAGGGCCCCGGCATCCCCGCCGAGGAGCGCGAGCGCGTCTTCGAGCCGTTTCATCGGCTGGAGTCCTCGCGCAATCGCGACAGTGGCGGGACGGGCCTCGGCCTGACCATCGTCCGTCGGCTCGTCGAGCGGCACGGCGGCAGTGTCGAGCTGGACACGAGCCGGTGCGGGGGGCTTGCCGTCCGGGTCCGGTTGCCGCGGGCGGAACCTGCGGGCTGATACAAATCGACATGCCGCGGTTCGAGCGGCGATACCTTGGCCGCTCACCCTTGCCGCCTCATCAACGGCAAAGGACTTGACGCCATGAGAGCCACATTCCCGACCAGACTGACCACACGCCTAGCCGGGGGAGCGGCCGTCCTCGGCCTCGCCGCCGTCATACCCACACTCGGGAGCGCGCGGGAACTGACAGGGCCCGCCGGGCCCTGGGCATGCGAGCCGGAGCCGTTCGTGAGCGAGCCGGGACCGGCCTACGATCCGACTTCCGTTCGGCTCATTGCCGGCCTGTTGCTCTCGGCGCAGGAAACCGCGCTCGGCATCCGGAGCGACCAGATGGATGCCTGGCGCGGCTACACAACGGCGCTCATCGCGCTTCTGCCCTCAGGCGAGCGGCTCGGGCGCTGGACGCAGGAGAAGCAGCGCGCCGAGGCACAGGCTTTCGACCTCGCGCAAGACATCGCCATCGCCGCCATCGAGAGGGCGGAGAAGGCCCGCGCTTTGCAGGACGCGGTCTCCACACTCAAGACGGCGCTGACGCCCGAACAGATGAGCATGGCCAAGCAGATGCAGACGACGTTGGTCGAGCGAATCGTCCGTTTCTTGGAATGGCGCCGCAGCGAGGCGCCTGGCATGCCGCTCTGACGGTCACGCGCGGATAAGAAGAAGGCCGGGAGCGCAGGCTCCCGGCCTTCTTTATCGGGTGACGTCCGATCACCACCGCTGGAAGCTGCGCGAGCCGCTGTGCACACCGCCGCCGGGGCCGACGACCGCGCGATTGGTCGTGCAGCCCTGCCCAACAGCGCAGTTTCGTGTGCGCGCCGCCATGCCGCCATTCGGGCCGGCAGTGACCCGGGTCGAGGTGCACGCCCCGCCGGTGCAGACGCGCGTCTGTCCCGTCGCGCCGCCGTAAACTCCGGTGGCGCCGCGGACGCCGACGCAGGCGCCGCCTGCGCAGGAGACCGAGCGACTGGCCGACGTCACGCGCGGCGCGACATAGGGCGGGTAGGCCGCCCAGTGTCTGTGCCAGGGATAGGCGACATAGTAGCGGTCCCAATAGGCGCGGTTGAACGTCACGACGGCGATGCCAACCGCTGGCGCCACAGGCGCGGTCAGCACGACCGGCGCCCCGCGATAGACCACTTGGATGTAATCTGCCGCCACCCATCCACGATAAGGTCCGAAGCCGATGTCGCACCAGCTAAAGCCGGCAACGCAGCCGAAGGTGGTGATGGCGGCGCCCGCCGGCACCACGGTTATGGCGGGATAGACCGTCGACGGGCCGGCGCGCAGATTGACATTGGTGACGGCGACAGAAGTCGTCGCGGCGCTCGCCGCCGATACGGCAGCGACGGTGAGCGCGGCAGCGAAGAGAAGCGTTCTGAGCATGGCGGAACCCTGATGCGCGCCGCCCGAAGGCAGCGTCTGTTTGTCCGCCGACCTTGATAGTTGCCTGACCTCGCCCGCGTGTCTCGCCCCTGTTTCAGTTTGTGACAGCGAAGGCGGCGATGACGCAGTGGCGGCACCACACAGAAATCGACAGTCAGGTTGCCGCTGGGCAGGGATCTGCCGAGTTTGCCTTGCGCCACGCTACGCAGTTTACCGGCCTCGCGATGCCGCGCCGCCCTGCTTTTCCGCCGCCCGCAGGACTCAGCCTGACGCGGGGCGGAAGCGACTTCAAGATCCCGAACCAGCCATCTCTGCCGAACGTATGAATCCGGGGCTTGCCCAAGGGCCGTCGGCGCGGCAGGCGCGGGTGTGGTGCCCGACGAAGCTCACCCCCTCACATGGCGGGGCCGCCTCGCCTTCAAACACCCGCGCTCGGAGGGGCCGGGATCAGCGAGAACACCCTCAACACGCCTCGCGCGGCGGACCGCATTCGGATGGCCAATCCGCCGTGCCGCCTCGCTCGCTCAGAAGCGATAGTTCAAGCCGACCTTGACCATGTGCAGGTCGAGCGAGTCTGAGGCGCTGCGGCCATTTGCGATGCTGGAACTGCCGGGATGGGTGGTGGTGGTGTAAACGGGGGTTTCGGTTGGCAGGCAGAAATCGCCGCCGAGTATTTCGCACAGGAACTCGTTTGGAGGCTCGATCGTCGTGCCGGTCCGTTCCCTCGTCGTATAGTCCTTGCCAACCCCCGCTCGCGCATTGGCGAAGGTGGCCGTCCTGGCCGCGAAGCGGGTGAAGGTGTAGTCGGCCTTGATCGACCAGCGGTCGTTAATGGCGTATTCGGCGCCGCCGCCGATCGTCCAGCCGGTGCGATCGATCTTCACGCTTTCCGTCGAGAAGATCTTGGTGGACGTGCCGTAGGAATCCGACCCCCAGGCGTCGGCCGAGATATACTGGTCGCGCTTCATGTTCTCCCTGGCAAACGCCGCGCCGCCGGTCGCATACAGGAACAATCCGTTGTCGAAGGCATAGCCGATGCGGCCGCGCAGGCTCGCCATCAGGTCGATGTCGTAGCGCGTCTCCGCCTGCAGCATGTCGGTGCCGGCCAGCGCGCCTTCGGTCGCCAAGGCCTTTTGCGAACCGCTGAGATAGGTCTTGCTGACATCGGCTTCCATGCCGAATACGAAACCGTTCGCCAGCTGGTAGTTGAAGCCGCCCTGAACGCCCCAGAGATAGTTGTCGCCGAGATCGAGATCTGCGGATTCGGTGGCGGCGATGGCGCTCGGCAGCCCGTTCAGTGTCGTGGTGGTGCCATCGATATGGGCCAGAACCCCGCCGGCGTGGAAGCCGGCATAAAGGCCGGTCCAGTCCACCCCCTGCCCCGCGCTCCTGAGCGGCGGCATGAGCGTGGGCGGCTTCTGGTCGCCGCCAAATCGGCCGGTCAGGCCGGCATAGAAGGTGCGCCCCGGACCGGGCTGATTCACCAGCCCCAGCGGATCGACATAATACTCGTCCGTCACATTCTCGACGCGGAGGCTCGCCGTAAGGTCATCGTTGATCTTGTACTCGGCGAACAGGTCCACCAGCACATAGGGCTTCCAGTTGATCTGCGTGATGAACTGGGCGGCGCCCTGCGCCGTCACCTGGCCGTGGCCGATGGCGCGCGGGCCGATATAGGAGACCTGCCCGCCCAGCGTCAGCGCGTCGTCCAGGAATTTCTGCGACACGGTCAGGTTCACCATATATTCCGGCGGCACCTGGTTGGTGGCGTAGTCGCCATAAAGCGTCTTGCTGTCGCAATTGTTGGCGGTGCGGCAATATTCGATGTCGAGATAGTAATTCGCGCCGAATGCGGCGGTGAAGCCGGCATTTTGATAGAGGGCGGAGAATTCGAGGCCCGCGAACTTCGCCCGGTCGATATTGTAGACCTGCATGCCGTACCATTCATACCCGTCGCCCTGGAAGGCACGGAACTCGCGCGTGACATAGTCCTTCACGTCCCAGTTGAAATAGCTGAACTTCAGCATTCCCTGGTCTTCCGCCGCGAAGAGGCCGTCCCTGACATAGTTGACGCCGACTTCCCAATTGCTGGAACGCTCGGGCTTCAGATCGGGATTGGGAATGATGGTGAAGGCGGAGCCGGCCTCGAACAGGCTCGGGAAGCGCAGCGCATTCGAATAGTTGACATAGAACTGCGCGCCGTCGACCGGCTCCACCGTCACGCCGACCGACGGGCTGAAGCCGCCTTCGTCGCGCTGCGGCTCCGGGTTCACATAGGAGCTGTTGGAATTGGTGGAGCGGTCGTCGGACCAGTAATGCGAATAGCGCAGGCCGGCATTGAGCGTCAGCCAGTCGAGTGGCTGGTAGGCCACCTTGCTGAACACCGCCGCTTCCTCGCGCTGGGCGTCGCGCAGGTTGAGCCAGCCTTCCAGGGCCTGGGAATAGCCGCTCGGCCGCGTATCCTCGCTGAGATAGGACACGCCGCTGGTGAGATCGAGCGCGCCGTACTGCTCAAAACCGAGATGCGCGGTGTTGGTCGCGTCGGCGCCCCACATCACCGTGTCCGAGCCGGTGCGGTAGCCGGCCGGCAGGCCGATCGATTCCGGCGTGGGTATGGTCGAGCCCCGCCTCGGATTGCGCAGTTCCAGCCGCGTCGTCCACAGGTTGGACTTGAGGTCGATCAGGTCGTTGTCCTCGGGGTTCCAGCGATAGCGCAGCGTGCCGGTATCGACGGTCGTGCCGGCCGACTGGTTCTGCTGCCTGGGCTGGCCGCGTTCGCCGGTGAAGCGCGAGGCCAGCAGGTCGCCGGCCTCGGCGCGATAGCCCGTATAGCCCGCCTGCAGGCTGTGGCCGTCGCCGAACCGCACGGTTGCCTTGGTGATCCAGGATTCCGTTTCAAGCTGCGTGTTCAGCACCTCCTCGCCGGCGCGGTAATTGGTGAGACCCGTATTGTCGACATAGCTTGGCCAGTCGGTGCAGACATAGGTGCCGCAGACGGATTTCGGCCCGGTATTGACCGGGCTGGCCCCCGGTCCGTTCGTGCCGGCGAAGTAATTGCCACGGTTGCGATAAGCATAGGCCGCGAAGAGATCGTAGTTTTCCTCCTTCACGCCCGCCGCGAAACTGGCCGAGCCGTTCCTGGGGTCGAAGGGGCCGGGCCGGTCCATGCCGGAGGCGGAGGGCACCGCGACGGGAGCGGACCACGGCGTGGACGGCCAGAGATAGCCCCCCTTCGCGCCCGCCTCAGGCTCCGCCGAGTTGGTGCCGAACTCGCCCTTGACGCGCACGCCCCAGGTTTCGCCCGGCTTGACGATGTCGCCGGCGTCGAGCGTACGCATCGTCACCGTGCCGGCGATGCCGCGCGAGGCGACGTCCGATCCCTTGGTGATCTCGATGCCGGCCAGCAGATCGGGGTCGACATAGGTCCGGTTCGAGAGGCCCTGATAGCCCTGATAGACAGTGACGCCGTTCTCGGCGCCGTCGATCGTGGTGGCGACACGGCCGAAGCCCTGCATGCCGCGGATGTTGACATCAATGGCGCCGGCACCATTGCGCGCCTCGCCCGACATCACGCCCGGCGTGCCACGGAAAATATCGGCCGGGCTGCTGCCGCGAAAACGCTCAATGGTCTCCTGCGAGATATAGGCCACCGGCGCCGCCGTCTCGAATGGCCGGTAGACCGGATTGCCGGCATCGGACACGGTGATGACGTCCAGCACGACGACGTCGTCGGAAGCGCCGCTCCCGGCTCCACTTTGGCCGGGGTCGCTGATCGTCGCGGTGGAGCCGCTGATATTGTAGGCGAGGTTGGTTCCCCGCAGCAGCGCGTCAAGCGCCTGGTGGGGAGCGTAGCTGCCCGAAAGCCCCTGCGTGCGCTGCCCGCTCAGCACCTGCGAGGAGGCGAGGAACTTCATGCCCGAGGCACGCGCCCAGGTGGTGAGCGCGAGGCCGAGGCTTCCCGCCGGGATGTTGTAGGAAACCTGCTGCTGGGCGATTGCCGGGGCCCCATGGCCCGCCGTCGCCAAGGCCGTGGATCCGAGAAAAAGCGCCAGGCGCGCCTTGCGGAAAATGCCCCTGCCGTCGCGCCTCATCCTGGTTTCCCCTGCCTCGAGCCCTGCCCCTTCCGGGGCCTCAACGGGGAAAGACGCGGCTCACGCAAAACCTGACAGCACGGCACGAAAGATCGTAATTACTCTAATTCTGCGGCGGCTCCCTATTCAGACACGGGCCCGATCAAGATGAGATAGGGCAGGCGCGTGACACGCACCGGCAATGTCTGCTCAAGCGCCAGGAAGAAATCATCGGTATCATGGGTCGAGAAGATGCCGGTGACGGGAAGTTGCTTGAGTTTATCGTCGATGAAGAAGACGGTGCCGCGCCGGTACCGCCCCATTTCATTGACGACCTCGCCGAGCGGGCGGCCATCGAACAGGATTTCGCCCTTCCGCCACGCCGTCACCTGCTCGATATCGACCGCGCGCGGGGCGCTAAGCCCCGTCGCCGGGGCGAAGTCGACACCCTGTCCCTCGCGGACCTCGACACTGCCTGCCGACTCCAGCGAGACGCGGACGGCATGCTGGGTGACGCTCACATCCGTGCGGGCGCCGTCCCGGCGTATGTTGAAGGCGGTGCCGAGCGCCCGCACCTCGCCCTCGCCCGCATCGACGAGGAAGGGGCGCGAGGCGTCGGCGGCGACGGTGACGAAGACCTGGCCGTCCAGCACGCGGATACGCCGCTGGCTACCGCCGAAATCGACATCAAGGCTGGTCGCGGAATCCATGACCACGGAAGACCCGTCGTCGAGCGTGACGGTGCGGATTTCCCCCACCGACGTGGCCTGATCGGCAAACCAGCTGGAGAAGGATCCGGACGCACCCGCGCCGGCGAGAGCAACGACCAGCACCAGCGCGCCCGCCGCCTTCCATCCAGGCCGGGGCGGCGGCTTCAAGGCCGGGCCGAGGCGGCTCCAGACATGTTCCGCACGCGCGGCGGCCTCGGCATGGCTCGGATGCGCCATCTTCCACTCGTGATAGGCGAGCCAGTCCTGCTCCGTCTCGCTGCCCGAATGCAGACGGACCAGCCAGGAAAGCGCGCGCTCCGTCAGCGGGTCGTTGGTGGTGGCAGCACGCGCCCTGCGCCTCATGGGAGACCATCCATGACGATAAAGACGTGCGAGGGTGCCTTCATGACACTGGGTCTGGCGCTTTTCTAGAAGCCGGCTTCACTGAGCCGCGCGAGGCAATGGCCGAGCGCCCGCGAAATATACTTGTTGACCATGCTCGGCGAGACGCCGAGCCGGATGGCGATCTGCGCATGGGTGAGACGCTCGACCCGGTTGAGCAGCAGCGCGGTCCGGGCCTTGGCCGGCAGTTCGTCGAGCGCCTGCCGCAGCGCCCGGTACTCCTGACGCGCCGAGAGGCGTCGCTCGGCCGACGGCGCGTTGTCCGACAGCTCGTGCGGCGCGACGGCATCAAGGGCAACCATCTGACCGCGCCGCCGCTCGCGGCGGGCAAGATCGAGCAGGAGGTTGCTGGCAATGCGCCAGAGGAAGAAGCGCGGGCTCTCGGCCGCCATCTCCGTCTGCCGCACATGGGCGATGTACCGAACGAACGCATCCTGCACGAGATCGGACGCGGCCTCCCGGTCGTGCAGCTTGCGATAGGCAAATGTCGCCAGTTCCCGGTGATACTCCCGGAACAGGCTGTCCAGTTCAGCCGACGAGGTAGAGACAGAACCCATGCCCCGCCTTAACGCGAACAAAAAAACAATGCAAACTCAATAGTTTATAGATTTTCCAAATAACATGAAGAGAGCAGGCGCCCGACGGGCGGCCGGCCCGCCCTCACCGGGCATGCCGGCTGGCGGGGCGCCTGAGGCCGAGATTGTCGCGCAGGGTCGTGCCCTGATAGGCGGTGCGGAACAGGCCGCGCCGCTGCAGCTCCGGCACCACCTGCGTGGTGAACTCGACAAGACTGTCCGGCAGCACCGGAAAGGCGATCATGAAGCCGTCGCAGGCGCCGGCCTCGACCCAGGCCTGCATCTGGTCGGCGACCTGAGCGGCGTCGCCGAAGAAGATCGCCTTGCTGCGGTTATAGCGCCGGCACACCTCGCGCAGCGTCAGTCCCTGATGGATGAGGCCGGCGATCTCCTGGAAATAGACCTGATGGTGGTTCGAGGTGGCCGGCACCCGGTGCGGCGGCACCGGCTCGTCCAGCGGCAGGTCCGACAGATCGGTCTCAAGGTCGGTCTTCAGATAGAGCAGGCCGATGTCGATATGGACCTTGTCCTGCCAGGAGGCCCATTTCTCCCGCGCGTGCGCCTCGCTGTCGCCGACGACGATGGAGACGCCGGAGAGGATCTTCAGCGCGTCCGGATGACGATTATAAGCCGGCATACGACCCTTGAGATCGCGGTAGAAGGCGAGGGCTTCCTCCATGGTCGCGCCGGTGCCGAACACCACTTCCGCCGTCTCGGCGGCGAAGGCCTTGCCGGTCTCCGAGGCACCGGCCTGGAAGATCACCGGGCTGCCCTGCGGCGGGCGCGCCATGTTGAGGGCGCCATGAACCTTGAAGAACTCGCCCTGGTGGTCGAGCACATGGAACTTCGACGGCTCGAACATGCGGGCATTCGCCTTGTCGTAGATGAAGGCGTCGTCCTCCCATGTGTCCCACAACCCGCGTACCACATGGAGGAATTCGCGCGCCCTGGCGTAGCGGCGATCGTGCGGGGGCAGCCTGTCGAGGCCGAAATTGCGCGCGGCGAAGTCGTTGGCAGAAGTTACGACATTCCACGCCGCCCGCCCATGGCTGATGTGATCGAGCGAGGCGAACAGCCGGGCGACGTTAAAGGGCTCGTAGAAGCTGGTGGAGGCGGTGGCCCCTAACCCGATATGGGCGGTGGTCCCGGCAAGAGCGGAGAGCAGGGTAATCGGCTCCAGCATGTTCATGTAGAGCGGACCTCGGGTCCAGGCGTCGAGGTTCTCGGTCCGCGCGGCCGGCGTGTCGGCGAGGAAGAAGAAATCAAGCAGGCCGGCTTCGGCGATCTGGATGATGCGCCGGAAGTAATCGACATCCGTCGGCGCCTTGTCCTGCGCGCCCGGCAACAGCCAGGCGGAGGAGTGATAGCCATTGGCCTCGAACAGGCCGCCAAGCACCATGTTTCTACGCAACGCCATCTGCTTTCGCCGGCCCGATTTGGAGAGACTGAACGCTGGAATTGGAGGGCTAATGCCCCCGGCCGCTGCGGTGCACGGTGCCGATTGACGCGCCCGGTTCCTCGGACGGCCGGCTGTTCATGTATTTCATGAACAGCTCCGCCTGCGAGGAGATGTTGAGCTTCACATAGAGCCGCTTGCGATGGACCTTCACCGTGTCCTCGGAAATGCCGAGCACGCAGGCGATGGACGCATTGGTATGGCCGCGCAGCACCAGCAGGGCGACTTCCATCTCGCGGCGGGTGGCGTTGACGCGCCGCAGCCAGGCGGCGTCGAACTCCTCGCCCTTGTCAGCCGGCAGCGGCGCGGCACGCGGACAGAGGTCGGGCCGCAGCAGCGCATGCTTGCGCACCAGCGATGCCAGCAACGGCTCGGCGGCGTTGAGGTTGTCGAGCACCGACGGGTCGAAGTGCGGCGCGCCGGTGCAGCGGCCGAGCGAGATATGGATGGTCTGCAAAGCGCTTACGGGACAGAGGATGCCAATCTCGTCGACCAGCGGCACATCCTTGTAGTAGGTGTTGTGGTAGGCGCTGCTGGCGAAGTCATAGTCGAAGATCTCCTTGCAGCGGCTGACGCCGATCGTCATGCCCTGCACGGCGGCGGTGTAGAACGGGTCCAGCCGATAGGCCTGCGTCATGTAGCAGTGCCGGAACCTGTCGGGCTGGATGGTCGAGCAATGCTCCAGCACGATAGGCGGGGCGGAGGCGGAGAAGGACAGGATGAGGCAGCTGTTGAACCCGGTGAGTTCGTAGAGCGCGGCTCTTAGCGTGCGATGGAACTCGTCCGTGCCCAGCTGGTCGACAATGCTGCTGAACGAGCGGGACGACATCGCCAGATTGGCGCTTTGAGCGCGATCGATAGCACTTGCAACGCTCGGCTGTCCGGCATCGGTGAGCATCGAATTCCTCCCGGCTGTGGCGGGATGTCGACGCAAGAACAGGGCCATCCATGATTCGCCGCTCGGCGCGCGCGCCGTCAGCCCCTGGCGGTAGCTCGATGTGCCTGGACGCAGCCCCCCGGCCCAAGGCGGCAGCGTCCGGCGGCGCTGTCGCTGATAAAGGCGAAGGCAGCGTTCAGAATTCGAGCAGATTGTCCCGGAAATGCTCATGCGCATAGGCCTTGCGCATCAGGCCGCGCTTCTGCAGCGCCGGGGCGAGCCCGTCCTCGATCTCGGCGAGGGTGCGGCGATGAAGATTGGGCAGCGAGAACAGGAAGCCGTCGCCCCCCACTTCCTGCATCACCTCGCCCATCTGCGCGGCGACATCGTCGGGCGAGCCGAGCAGTTCGACGCCGTCGCCGTCATGGTTGAAGGAAACGATGGCCTGGCGCAGCGTCTTGTTGCCGGCGGCCTTCTTGAAATCGTCGAGCAGCTGCTGATGGCCATTGGTGGTGAGGTCGCCGATCGGCGCGTCGAGATCCAGCTTGGTGAAGTCGATATTGGTGATCTTGCCGAGGAAGGCCATCTTGAGGTCGGTCTGCCGGGCCTCGGCGGCCCGGCGCTCGGCCTGGATGGCGCGGGCATCCGCCATGCTGGCGGCGAGGATCGGCGTGACCAGGAACATCACCTTGCAGCTGTCCGGGTCGCGGCCATGGCCGACCATGCGGGCGCGCACATCGTCGCGATAGGCGCGCATCGCCGGGGCGCCGACCACGCTGGCGACGATGGTGTCGGCGTGGCGGGAGGCAAATTCCCGCCCGCGCGGCGAGCCGCCGGCCTGGGCGATGACCGGGCGGCCCTGGGGGGCCGGACCGCAATTGAGCGGACCGCGCGAGCTGTAATATTTGCCCTTGAAGTCGATCTGATGCACCCGCTCATGGTCGACCAGCATGCCGCTCTCGGCATCCGCAACCAGCGCATCCGGGTGCCAGGACTTCCACAGCCGGTCGACCAGATCGATATACTCGTCCGCCATGTCGTAGCGCAGATCGTGCTCGGTGAGCTTCTCGAGCCCGAAATTGCGCGCGGCGAAATCCGAACTGCCCGTCACCATGTTCCAGCCCGCCCGCCCGCCCGACACCTGGTCCAGCGTCGCCACCAGACGGGCGAGCAGGAAGGGCGGATAGGCGAAGGTCGCCAGCGTCGGCACGATGCCGATATGGCGGGTCGCCCCGGCCATAAGGCTCGCCACCACGGAAGGGTCCTGCCGGGGCACGGAGATGCCATTGTGGAGATAGATGGCGCGCGAGCCGGCAAAGCTCTCGCCGATATAGGAACTGTCCTCCAGCAGGATGTAGTCGAAGCAGGCCCGCTCCAGCGACCGCGCCGCGTCGAGGAAAAATTCCGGCTTCATCCAGGTCTCGGCGATGCGCCCGGTCCAGGGCTGGCCCCAGGCCTGGACGCTGGAGCCCTGGAGAAAGAGGCCGAGATGGAAAGGGTGTGGCATCGTCTTGTCCCCGGATAGGCGGCGCGGCGGGGCCCGGCGGCGCGCGCGCCGGCCGGGCCTCTCAATGCAGGATCGAGCGAATGAACCCGCTGAGACGCGGGTTCTGCGGGTTGTCGAAAATGCGGTCCGGCGGGCCGGATTCCATGATCGTGCCGTCGGCGATGAAATGGACGACATCGGCCAGCTTGCGGGCGAAGGCCATTTCGTGGCTGACCACCACCAGCGTCATGCCGCGATCGGCCAGGGCGCGGATGGTGTCGAGAATGCCCGCCACCAGTTCGGGGTCGAGCGCCGAGGTCGGCTCGTCGAACAGAATCAGCTTGGGCCGCATGGCGAGCGCGCGGGCGATGGCCACGCGTTGCTTCTGCCCGCCCGAGAGCTGGTCGGGATAGAAATCAGACTTGTCGTGCAGCCCCACCTCGCGCAGCAGCCGCTCGGCGTCGGCGATGGCCTCGGCGCGCGGGCGCCGCTTCACCATGATCGGACCTTCGATGACGTTCTCCAGCACGGTGCGATGGCTGAACAGGTTGAAATGCTGGAACACCATCGGCATTTCGCTGCGCGCGGCACGCAGCACACGCTCCGGCGCGAGATGGAAGATGCGCCCGTCCTCATGGCAGAGAGGGCGTCCATCGAAGGTGATTTCGCCGGAACTCGGCGTTTCCAGAAAGTTGATGCAGCGGATCAGCGTCGACTTGCCGCCACCGCTGGGGCCGATCAGGAAGGCCACCTCGCCCGAACGCACGGCAAGGTCGACGCCCTTGAGCACATGCAGGGCACCGAAGGATTTGTGCAGCCCGCGCACACTGAGCAGCGGTGCCTCGCTCATGGCAGCACCGCGATGTCAGGCGCCAGCGCCTTGGCCTTGCGCCCCTGCCGGCGCAGATATTTCGGCGTCAGCTGATGTTCCAGATGACGGATGAGGCGCGACGCCACGAAGCTGAGAATGAAGTAGATGATCGCCACCATCATATACACCTCCATATTACGGAACGTATTGGAGATAATGATGTTGCCGTTTCGGAGCAGTTCATTGACCGATATAAAGGAGACGAGGGACGAGTCCTTTAACAGCGCGATGAAGTATCCGCCAATGGTCGGGATCGCGATGCGGAAGGCCTGGGGAAAGATGATCCGCCGGTAGATCATCGGTTTCGACATGCCGATCGACATGCCCGCCGCCCGCTGGCCGGGGTCGATCGACAGGATGGCGGCGCGAAACACTTCGGACAGATAGGCCCCGAGATTGAGGCTGAGGCCGAGAACTCCCGCCCAGAAACCCGACAGGGTGATGCCGATCGTCGGCAGGGTGAAATAGATCACCATGAGCTGGACGATCAGCGGCACATCCCGCCAGATCTCGACATAGGTCATCAATGGCCAGTCGAGCCAGCGCTTCCCGCTCAGCCGCCCCAGCGCCGTCGCCAGCCCCAGCACGAGCCCGAAGGCCATGCTTAGGAAGGACAGTTCGAGGGTGACAAGAGCGCCTTCGAGCAGAAACGGGAAATGCCGGGGGATCAGGACGAAGAAGAACTCGTACATCGCGCCGTCTCCGCGCCGGTTATTTCATCGTCTTCTCCTGATGGGCGGCCCAGACGCCGTATTTGGAGAGGATGGCCTTGCGGGTGCCATCTGCTTCCATCGAGGCGAGCGCCTCGTTGATCGCGGCGAGCAGTTCCGGGCATTCCTTGCGCACGCCCACGGCCGTGCCACCGAGGATGTAGGGGGCCTTGGCCTCCGCCTCGGCCCATTCCGGCTTGGAGGTGTAGTAGATCGGATCGCCGAGCGCCCTGAGGTCCCCGAGCTGCTCCTGCTGCGCCAGAAGCGTGGCCTGATCCATGACAACGGCATCGGCCTGGCCGTTGCGCAAGGCCGAGAACGGAGCGCCGAAATCGTTGAAGTCCAGCACCTTTCCGGCCTTTCCGGCGTCGACGAGGACGTGGGCGTTCAGCGAGTCCAGCGTGCCGAGCGTCGACGCCAGGGTCTTGCCCTTCAGATCGTCGAAGGTCTTGATCGGCGAATCCTTGGTGACGATGACATAGTCATAGAGCAGGAAATAAGGGTTGGAGAAGGAGATGCCGGCGCCCTGCATGCGCTCCTGCGTCACCGCCATGCCCGACAGGATGATGTCCCAGCGCCCGACCTTCAGGCCGGGGATCAGCGAGGTCCACTCGGTGACGACATAGTCCTGCTTGGGCACGCCGATGCGCTTGCCGATCTCCTGGAAGATCTCCCATTCCATCCCGCCATAGGTGCCATCCTCGTTCTTCCAGACGAAGGGCTTGGTCCCCAGCAGGCCATTGCCGGCGGTAATGACCCCGGCCTTCTTGATGTCGGCCAGGCAATCGGCCCGGGCACCGGACACGGCCGAGAGCATCGCCAAGGTTGCCAGCGCCGTCAGTTTCATCGCCATTTTCATGATGCGCTTCCCTGCCTGAGTGGGGCCGCACCTTCCGGCGGACAGCGCCAGCGTGCGGAATCTGCCCTCCAGTTCAATCGCGCGGGGAGAGCCGAACAATAACCAAAGGTGGGTAGTCGCGGCCCTGTGCCGACGGGTTCCGGCGCTGTGGCCGGCCGGCGGAAATCCCGGCGACGACGAGACGCTCTGGCACGCGCATTGCTGCGTGCGGCACCCCGCCCTGTGCCGAGGTTCCGCCGATGACCGCTCACCCCTCCCGCTATCGCTCGCCGGCCGATTTCGGCGCACGCGCCCAGGACCGGGCGCAGGACCTCATCTTCGTGTCGGCGCAGTTCGGCGATCCGGGCGATGGGCTGGAGGCCCAGATCGACCAGGCGGCGGCGAAAGTCATCGCGGCGCTGGCGGAGGCCGGCGCCGGGCCGGGCGACGTGGTGAAGCTCGGCATTTTCTACCACCGTTTGCTGATCACGCGCGAGACGACGATCCTCTCCCGTCTGCGGGCGGCTTTCCCGGCCGAGCCGCCGGCGGTGGTCACCGCCATCCCCCTGCATGCCCTCGTCGCCGGGGCACTGGTTCAGATCGAGGCCATCGCGCTGCATCCCGACGGGGTCCGGCACGGTCAGCGGGTGGCGGCCGCGCCCGCCAATGCGGACGGCTTCAGCCGCGCGCTACGCTGTGGTGATCTCGTCTTCGTCGGCGCGCAGATGTCGCGGGACGGCCAGGGCCAGACGCTGCACCGGGACGACATTGTCGGGCAGGCAAAAGCCACCATCGGCCATATCGGCGAGGCGCTGGAAGAACTGGGCGCCGATCTTTCCTGCGTCGCCAAGCTCAACACCTATTATGTCGGCCACGGCACCACCGAGGACTGGGCGATGGCCGCCCGCGTGCGCTCGGATGCCTTCCGCAAGCCGGGTCCCGGCGCCACCGGCGTGCCCGTGCCCGGCCCCTATCCCGCCGACATTCTCATCCGCCAGGAATCGATCGGCCTTGTTGCGCCCGACGGCACGGCGGCGCCGCGCGCCACCAGCTGGCCGGAAGGCACCTGGGACTGGCCGATCCCGGTCTCGTTCGAGCAGGGGCTGAAGATCAATGAGCTGCTGATCCTCGGCGGGCAGATTTCCGCCAACCCGCAGGGCGAAGCGGTCTTTCCCGGCGATCTCGCCGCGCAGGCGCGCAACACGATGGAGTGCATTGGCCGCATCCTTGCCGGCTTCGGCGCCGGCCCTGACGACCTCGCCAAGGTGACGGTGTTCATCGCCACCGAGGGGGACGACGCGGATATCGCCGTCGTGCTCGACGTCCTCGCCCCGTTCTTCAGCAATGGTCTGCCCGCGCTGACCCTCATCCCGCTGTCCCGCCTCGGACTAACCGGGCTGGAGATCGAGATCGAGGGCGTCGGCACGCTCCGCGCCTGAACCGGACCGCGCCGTAACCCTTTGTGGGTAGATATTTCAAGCCGCTGTTATCCTAGAGGATTCCGAGCTTGCGTAACTGGCAGCATCGGGTCCTGCCCGACAGTTCGCTGCCGGAAGCGGCCCGGTTCCGACGCCAGAGGGGTCATCATGGCATCTCCTTTCCACATGGCCTGGTTCCTTCAGGGCTCCAGCGCCCAGGCCTGGGGCGAACCCTGGACGGGAAATATCGGCCGCGAATGGATGAGCGCGGATCTGTTTGTCGATCTCGCCCGCGCCATCGAGCGCGCCTGTTTCGACTATCTGCTGATCGAGGATTCGATCTTCATCGGCGAGAACTGGCAGAATTCGCGCGACATCTTCCTGCGCAATGGCATCTGCGTGCCGCGCCAGGAGCCCTCCGTGGTCGCCACCCTGCTGGCGGCGTCGACGAAGCGGCTCGGCATCGTGCCGACGCTCTCGACCTTCGCCTATCA
The DNA here is from genome assembly GCF_900100155.1 of Ancylobacter rudongensis. Taxonomy (GTDB): domain Bacteria; phylum Pseudomonadota; class Alphaproteobacteria; order Rhizobiales; family Xanthobacteraceae; genus Ancylobacter; species Ancylobacter rudongensis. The sequence goes on along the minus strand of NZ_FMTP01000003.1, from coordinate 582,937 downwards.
TCCCTACCTCACCGCCCGCATCATCGGCTCGCTCGACCAGATCTCCGGCGGGCGCGCCGGCTGGAACCTGGTGACAGGCTTCAACGATCTCGCGGCGCAGAATTTCGGGCTGGAGGGCATGGCCGACCATGACGAGCGCTACGCCATGGCCGAGGAATACGCTAACATCGTCAAGCAGTTGTGGGATTCCTGGGAGCCGGGCGCCATCGTCGATGATCGCCAGAACGGCGTGCTGGTCGATCCCTCAAAGGTCCACACCATCGACTATGCCGGCACGTACTACGCCTCGCGCGGGCCGTTGAACTCGGGACCCTGCCCGCAGGGCCGGCCGATCATCGCCCAGGCCGGCGGTTCCGCGACCGGGCGCGCCTTCGCCGCCGCCCATGCCGACACCATCGTCGCGGCGCCTTCGGGGGTCGAGAACATGAAGCGCTACCGCGCGGAGGTGCGCGCCCAGATGAGCGCCATGGGGCGCGATCCCGACAGCTGCAAATTGCTGTTCCTGCTCTCACCGATCATTGCCGAGACCGAGGACCAGGCCCGCTGGTTCGCCGAGCAGCGCAAGATCCAGACGGCGGAGAGCATTCCCGCCCGCCTCGCCCGGCTCGGCTGGGCGACCAATATCGACTTCTCGCAGTTCGACCTCGACGCGCCGGTGGGCGAACTCACCACCAACGGCACCCAGTCCACCCTGCAGGCCTTTCTGGTCCGCGCCGGCAAGCGGACACTGCGCGAGGCCATTGTCGCTCATTACGGCTCCGGCTACTGCGTCGACGTGGTCGGCACCCCCGACAGCGCGGCGGCGCAGATGGGCGAGATCATGGAAGAGATCGGCGGCGATGGCTTCCTCATCGTGCTGCCCGATGTCAGCCGCCGCTCCATCGCCACCATCACCGACGGGCTGGTGCCGGCGCTGCAGCAGCGTGGGCTGATGCGCCGGGCCTATGAGCACGCCCATCTGCGCGACAATCTCCTCGCCTTCTGACGGCGGGCCGCGGATGGTCGCCCGCCTCGGCCGCGCCCCTCATCCGCCTCAAGGCACCGCCGCGACGGCGGCGGGCTCCGCAGGCGTTGCCGGCGCTGCGGGCGCTGCGGGCCCGGCGCCCTTGTCGGTCCATTCGGGCGGCAGGCCCAACTGACCCCCGACCATGCCGGCAAGGCCGGGATAACGGCCATAGCGTTCGCAGGCGACATGCTTCGGCGGCAGGCCCATCGCCGAATTGATCTTCTGCGCCGAGGGCAGGTCGATGCCGCCATGGCCGAACGGGCTCTCGCCCTTGACCAGAAGCGCGCCGAAATCCTCGCCGAAGGCGTCGGCGAGTTCATAAGCGTCGCTCGCCTTCGAGGCCCGCGGCGAGCTGAAGAAGGCATTCGCCCCCCGGGCCCACAGCATCGACGCCTGCTGCTGGCCGGAGGGGTCGGTGGCCGCCGCCTCCATCGACAGATTGCCCATGCCGATGGGAAGGCGCGGGGTTGGCACCGGCACGCCCAGATCGACGAAATTCATGCCGATCGAGGTGGCGGCCGAAAGGCCGGCGGCAACCTCGTCGGTCTCGGTCGCCTGGGTGACATGGGCCTGCACGGTGAGATCGGCGGGCTCGTCCGGCGGCACCACCTCGAAGCGGTCGCTCAGGGAAACGCAGAGCCCGCGATTGACGCTGTTGGCGACCAGCGCCCGCTGCTGGCCGGTCAGTTTCGGGGCGATGTGGGAGGGGAAGCTGGTCGGCACGATCCGGACCGTCCTGGCGGCCAGAACCTGTTCCTTGTTCACCGCGAGGCGCGATTTTGTGAGAACGCCATCGGCGGGCACCATCGCGTCATAGGATGAGAGCCCGACGCCCTGCACCAGCGGCGCGGGGGCGCAGCCGCCGATGGAGCCGGCCACGGCGAACACGCCAGCATATCCGGCGCTACGAAGCGGTCGCATCTCTCGCCCCCTCTGCGCCCGAAACGCCGGGGCGGCCGGAACCTGCCAACCGAGAGAAAGAGCGAATACTTGGCCGCCTCCGTCGCGCCATCGGGCGATCCCGATCCGGCTTCGGCTCAGAAAGAACAAGCATCTCGCGCCTTCCTGTAGTGAACAGTGCAGTCCGTCATTGCACAGCGCTATCGATAGAGCGCGTTGTGGAGTAAAATCAGGCCGTAGATGTCTGAATGCGTCTGCTCGTCTCAATTTAATGTCAAAATATGTCTCGGCGTTCTTCGCGCCACCCTCGCCACGGCGACCGCCTTCGACAGGTCGGGAGGCGCGATGAAGAGGGCCGTGCGTGCAGGTCCGTTGCCGGCTAATGTGATCGGACACCCGTGAACGCCCTCCGCGCGCCGCCCGTCGAGGGGCGAGTTACGGCGCGCTCTGGATCATCGATTGCGACCAGTCTTCCAGAAACCGCTTGCGGCGGGCGGCATCCTGCACGGCGAGGAGTGCGGGCCCCACGGCAATGGGCCGGGCGATGCCCGAGGTGACGACATCCGGCCCCTCGATCCCCGGAGGGGCCGTCCCGTCCAGCCCGAAGAAGAAGGACTGGCTCTGTCCCACTCCCTGGCCCCGCTCGGACAGAAGATAGTCGACGAAGCGGGCAGCCAGGCCTGGATGTGGGGCATGAGCCGGCACCATCGCGCCGCGGCTCAGCACCAGCGTATAGTCCGCCGGCATGATGATGCCGATCGGCTGGCCGCGCCGCACCCGCTCATAGGCGTAGGAGCCGAGCATATTGTAGCCGATCAGCAGCCGGCCGGCCGCCACCTCGTCGAGTATCTCCGAGGTGCAGCAGCGCACGACCACCTGGGCACGGCCAAGGCTCTCCAGCAGGCGGCCATAGGTGGTCGTGGTCTGCCGGGCATCGTTGAAGGCGAGGAGATAGCCGATGCCGGACAGCCGCACATCATAGGTTCCCACCCGGCCGCGATAGCGGTCGGCCTCGCGCCGAAGCAGTTCGGCCAGTTCGAGATGCGTGCGCGGCACCTCGGCGGCGGGCACGCTGTCGCGGTTATAAACCATGACGATCGGTTCGAAGGTGAAGCCGAACACCTCGTCCCGCCAATTCGCCCAGCGCGGGGCGCGGGGCAGGTTCGGTCCTTCGACGCGCCGGGCGCAGCCGTCATTGGCCAGCTTCACCAGCTGGTCCACCGAGGAGGACAGCAGGACGTCGCCGAGCGGGCGGCCCTCGTGGCACGCCCGGGCGGCGGCAGAGAACAGGTCGTTGGTCACATATTCCCGTATCTCGACCGTGGTTCCGGGCGCGAGTTGCTGGAAATCCTGGATCAGCGGCGCCAGCGCCGTGAGATCCGTCGCGGCATGGATCGACAGCGTGTCGGATGGCGTGCCGGGGGCCGGAAACCGCGTCATGGCCTGGCCGTGTGCGCCAGCGCTCAGGGCGAGCAGCGCAGGGCCGATCGCAGCGGCAAGAGCGGCGGCCAGGATGAGGCGTCGTGTGGAAAGTCTCATGCGACCTCGCGTCCCTGCGCCGCCAGCGTCAGCACCACGACAAAGCCGAAGGCGCCCTTTTCCCTGAAGCATAGCGCTCCGCCATGGGCGGCGGCGACCTCGGCCGCGATCGACAGGCCCAGCCCCGATCCCTTGCCATCGGAGGAGGGCGCGCCGAAGCGCTGCACCACCCGCGCCCATTGCGCCGGCGGAATGCCCGGGCCGTCGTCCTCCACTTCGAGAACCGCCCTCGCGCCGTGCCGCGAGAGCCGCACCGTGATACGTCCCGGCGCGCCATGGCGCAGGGCGTTGTCGACGATGTTCTTGATCGCCTCGGCGAGGTTGACCGGGTCGCCACTCACGATCAGCGGGTCGGGCGGCGCGTGCAGGGTGACGAGAATATCCCGCTCCAGCGTGTCGGGGATCGCGTCGTCGAGCGCGCGTCGCGTCAGCTCGGTGAGATCGACCAGCGAACCCGCCACCGCCCGCTCCCTATGCGCCACCATGGCGTGGCTGAGCAGCTGGTTGGCGAGGCGGGAGAGCTGCCCGGTGCGGACGCGAATGCGGTCGAGATGCCGGCGCCCCTCCGGGGTTACCTCGTTGTTCGAGAGCAGGTCCACCTGCCCCTCCAGCGCCGCCAGCGGGGTGCGAAGCTGGTGCGCGGCATCGGCGATGAACTGCTGCATCAGCTCGACCCGGCCGCGCAACCGCTCGATGAAGCTGTTGATTTCCGCGACGAAGGGGGCCAGCTCGCGCGGGGTGGAGACGCTGACAAGCGTCAGGTCGAGCGGGTCGCGCTGGCGGATCGCCACCTCCAGCCGGCTGATCGGCGCCAGCGCACGGCGCACGGCGAAAATCGTGCCGCCAATGGCGATGGCGCCCATGACGCCCACCAGTATGAACGAGCGGAAGGTGAGGTCACGCGCCAGCGCCTGCCGGGCCTCCACGGTCTGGGCGACGATAACGACGGCGTCGCCGCGCATCTGCGGGTCGTCGAAGCGGCGCGACACGCGGGCGACGCGCACGACCTCGCCATCGAAGGTCGCGTTTTCGACAAGCGCCTTGTCGGGCGCGGCCGCCTCCGCTGCCGGATCGGCGAGGCTTTCATAGCCGGTCATTGTGCGCCCGGCCGGATCAAGCACCCGGTAGAAGATGCGGTCGCGATCCGACAGCGCCAGCAGCTCGAAAGCGGAGACGGGAAGCGCGATCTCCGGCTCGCCCTCCTGCACCTGGATGGCGTCGGCGATCTGGTAGGCGGCGCCGAGCAGCAGGCGGTCATAGGCCTCATCGGCGGCCTCGCGGGCCGAATACCAGGCGGCGGTCATCAGCACCGCCGCGCCGAACGCCAGCACGAGCGACATCAGGGCGAACAGGCGCAGGAAAAGCGAAGGCTCACGCCGGGCCATCGATCACCATCTGGTAGCCGAAGCCCCGCACCGTGACGATCTGGGCGCGGGCGCCGTCGATCTTGCGGCGCAGGCGGCCGATATAGAGCTCGACGGCATTGGGGCCGGGCGCCTCGTCATGGCCGAACATGCGGTCGAGCAATTCGTCCTTGCCGAAGACGCGGCCCGGCCGCGAGGAGAGGATTTCGAGCAGGGTCAGCTCGCGCCGCTTGAGATGGACTTCGCAATCGCCCACCCGCACCATGCGGGTAAGTCGGTCGATGCTGATGTCGCCGCAGCGCAGAAGGTTGGTCGCCTCGCCGCCATTGCGCCGGATCAGCGCGCGCACGCGGGCTTCGAGCTCGCGGAAGTCGAACGGCTTCACCAGATAGTCGTCCGCGCCGATGTCGAGCGCGTCCACCCGGTCCTCCACCCGCGAGCGGGCGGTGAGGATCAGCACGGGCGTCGTCGAGCCGCGCGCCCGCAATTGCGCCAGCAGGCTGAACCCATCGAGTCCCGGCAGCATGACGTCAAGGATGACGAGATCGTAGCTGGTGCGGCTGAGCACCTCCATGCCCGAGAGGCCGTCCAGCTCCCAGTCGACCGCATGGCCGATCCGGCTGAGGCGGCCGATGATCGCCTCGCCGACATCCCTCGTGTCTTCGACCAGCAGGATACGCATCTGTCACCCGGGGCGCGGCGCCTGTCGCAAAGACAGCTGTATGACAGGAAACGGCTCTAGCAAAGCACCTCCAAGCACCGCGCAGACGGTGCCGCACCAGTGGAGGAACGTCCGGCCAGCGCAGGCCCCGCCCGCGCGGGCCTCCCGACTCCGCTGACCTTTCGAGCCGCCCCCGCACGCGGTGAGGCGATGGCGCAGAGTTTTCGGAGGAGCCCCACGATGAACGCCACTTTCACGAAATTCGCCCTGGCCGGCCTGGTGAGCGCACTGCTCGCCGGCGGCGCGGTGGCACTGCCGCAGAAGACCGAGTGCCTTGCCGGCGCCAAGCCGGGCGGCGGCTTCGACGTCACCTGCCGGCTCGCCGCCAATTCCCTGCTCGCCGCCAAGCTGATCGAACAGCCGATGGTCGTCACCTATATGGAAGGCGGCGTCGGTGCCATCGCCTATAACCACGTCGTCGGCAAGCGCGCGGCCGATCCCAGCCTGATCGTCGCGGCCTCGACCGGCTCGGCGCTGCTGCTCGCCCAGGGCAAGTTCGGCAGCCATGACGAAAACGCCGTCCGCTGGATCGGTGCGCTGGGCGCGGATTACGGCGTCATCGTCGTCGGCGCGGATTCGCCCTACAAGACGCTGAAGGAACTTTCCGACGCCTATGGCGCCAATCCGACCAGCTTCCCGATCGGCGGCGGCGGCGCCGTCGGCAGCCAGGACTGGATGAAGGCCGCGCTCATCGCCAAGGGCGCCGGGCAGGACCCGAAGAAGATGCGCTATGTCGCGCTCGAAGGCGGCGGCGCGGTGCTGACCTCGCTGGAAGGCGGGCATATCAAGATCGGCGCCGGCGACGCCTCGGAGATGGTCAAGCACCATCTGGCGGGCAAGGTCCGCATCCTCGCCGTCATGTCCCCCGAACGCCTCACCGGCGATCTCGCCGATATTCCGACCACGCGCGAGCAGGGCTATGATTTCGACTGGGTGATCTGGCGCGGCTACTACACCGGCGCCAAGGTCAGCGATGCGGACTATGCCGCCTGGACCGGCACCTTCGAGAAGCTCGTGCAGACGCCCGAGTTCAAGGCGGAACTCGCGGCGCGCGGGCTGTTTCCCTACACCCTCATCGGCCCCGCCTTCGACGCCAAGGTGAAGAGCGACGTGCTGCGCTTCAAGACGCTGGCCAAGGAAGCCGGCCTCTAAGTCCAACCGAACAGCCTGCGGCCCCGCCGGCGTGCGGGGCTGCCCCTTGCCGCCTGTCAGGACCTCGCCATGGATGCCCCTCAACGCCCCCTCGCCGGCTCGCTCAGCAATCGCCTCGCCGCGCTCGCCCTGCTGGCGTTCAGCCTGGTCTACGGCTTTGCCGGTAGCCGGATCGACTACGCCTTCTCGTCCGATCCGCTGGGCCCGCGCGTGTTCCCGGTGCTGCTCGCCGGCATTCTCGGCCTGCTGTCGCTGATCTACCTCCTGGTTCCCGGCCGCTCGGAGACCTGGCCGCAGGGCTCGGTATTGATGCGCTGCCTCGCGCTGCCGGTGCTGGTGCTCATCGCCGCGCTGCTGTTCGAGCCGATCGGCTTTGCCGGCGCGATGTTCGTCATGACGGCGGGCGTGGGCCGGATCTTCGGCGCCTCCTGGCGCGCCTCGCTGATCGGCGGGCTGGTGCAGGCGGCCCTCTGGTACGTCGTCTTCGGCTATCTGCTCGACGTCTATCTTCCCGTCGGCGAGCTTTTCGCCGTCTCGCGCCGGGGCTAGCACACCGATGAATCTCGATTATCTCTGGACCGGCTTTTCCGTCGCGCTGAGCTGGCAGAACCTGCTGATCGGCCTTGTCGGCTGCTTCCTCGGCACCATCATCGGCGCGCTGCCGGCCATCGGCCCGATCAACGGCATCGCCCTGCTGCTGCCGATCGCCTACACGCTCGGCCTGCCGCCGGAGAGCACGATGATCCTGCTCGCCGCCATCTATACCGGCTCGGAATATGGCGGGCGCATTTCCTCCATCCTGCTCAACGTCCCCGGCGATGCCGGCGCGGTGATGACGGCGCTGGACGGCAACCCGCTGGCGCGCCAGGGCCGCGCGGGCGAGGCGCTGATGATCAGCGGCCTGTCTTCCTTTGTCGGCGGCATCATCGGCGTGGTGGGCCTGACGCTGTTCGCGCCCTTCCTCGCCAGCCTCGCCATCGGCTTCGGCCCGGCCGAGTATTTCGTGCTGATGGTCTTCGCCTTCGCCACGCTGGGCTCGATGGTCGGCAGCCAGCCGGTTAAGACGCTGATCGGCTGCGTGCTGGGCCTGATGCTGGCCACTGTCGGCCTCGACCCGACCTCGGGCGCCTATCGATTCACCTTCGACAGCCCGGAACTCGGCGACGGCATCGACTTCGTGGTGCTGGTGATCGGCCTGTTCTCGATTTCCGAAGCCATGCTGATGCTGGAGAGCCATGCTGCGGGCACCTCGATCGTCGGCAAGGTCGGGCGCACCTTCGTGCGCTGGAAGGATGTTGTCTTCACCACCGGGGCGACGCTGCGCGGCTCGATCATCGGTTTTGTCGTCGGCGTGCTGCCGGGCACCGGCGCCTCGGTGGCGAGCGCGGTTTCCTACACGCTGGAAAAGCGCGTTTCCGACCGTGACGGCACCTTCGGCAAGGGCGACATGCGCGGCCTCGCCTCGCCGGAAGCGGCGAATAATTCCTGCGCCGCCGGCGCCTTCGTGCCGATGCTGACCCTTGGCGTGCCCGGCAGCGGCACCACGGCAGTCATGCTCGGCGCGCTGATGCTCTACAACATCCAGCCCGGCCCGCAGCTCTTCGCCGAACGGCCGGAGATCGTCGGCGGCCTGATCGCCTCGCTCTATATCGGCAATGTGCTGCTGCTGCTGCTCAACATCCCCTTCGTTGGCATCTTCTCGCGCCTGCTGCTGCTGCCGAATTGGATATTGGTGCCCGGCATCCTCGTCCTGTCGGTGGTGGGCGTGTACTCGACCCATGCCAGCGTTGAAGCTGTCCTGCTCATGCTGGGTGTGGGCTGCATGGGCTGGCTTCTGCGCAAACTCGGCTTCGACATGGCCCCGATCATCCTCGGCTTCGTGCTCGGCAAGGTGATGGAAGTGAATCTGCGCAATGCCTTGGCCATCAGCGGCGGCGAGCTCGGCATTCTCTTCCAGAGCCACATCTCGCTCATCCTGTGGGTGTTGGCGGCCCTCGTCGCCGTAGGGCCCTGGGTTCTCCAGCGCTGGTCGCGGCGGCGCGCGGCGCGGGGGTGACGGCGCCAACGCCATAAAACGACCGGTTTGCGCCATCATGGCGCGCTCAAGGCGCGGGCCCCCGCGCCGGGCGCAAGGCAGGGCTGCGCTTGCCAGCCGTGCCTCCCGGGCGTTATCTCCTCCCGTGAAGAGGCACGCCGGCCGGGTGGCCCGCCCCTCCTTCGCGCGCAGTACGGGAAGCCCACAAATGATGCTCAGCCGCCGCTCTTTTCTCGCCGGCTCAGCCCTCGGCCTTGGCGCGCTGGGGCTGGCGGGCTGTGCCAATCCCGATGGGATGAGCCTCGCCGAGGCGGCCAAGGTCTATGGCCCGGTGCCCGAGGAAAAGTTCCCCATCCCGGCGGTCGATGTCAGCAAGGTCAAGCCGAAATATTTCCGCCGCACCGTCCGTTACGAGACAGAGGAAGCGCCGGGCACCATCGTCGTCGACCCGAAGAATTACTACGTCTACCGTATCGAGGAAGACGGCATGGCGACCCGCTATGGCGCCAATGTCGGCCGCGAGGGCTTCCTGTGGAGCGGTGACGCCTATGTCGGGCGCAAGAGCGAATGGGCGACCTGGACGCCGCCCAAGGAAATGATCAAGCGCCAGCCGGAAGCGGCCAAATATGCCCGCGGCATGCCGGGCGGCCTCGACAACCCGCTCGGCGCGCGCACGCTGCATCTCTATCAGAACGGCGTCTACACGCTGTACACAATCTACGCGACCAGCGACCCTGAATCGATCGGTTCCGGCGTGACCAGCGGCTGCGTCGGGCTGTTGAGCCAAGACATGATCGACCTGTATGACCGCACCCCGGTCAAGACCAAGGTGGTGGTCCTCCCGGGCTGAGCCTTCCCGGCATGCGGGCGGGTCACGCCCGCCCCCGGGCGCTCTGCGCGAGGAGCTCGAAGCGCTGCTGTACATCGTCGGCGGCGTGAACAATTCCGCCACCAGCGGGCGCCACGAGGACGTGCTGGCCAGTCCGCATTCAACCGCGTGCGCTGTCGAGCGCTTCATCATCGCACGCCGTGAGCCGGCCGAGGAAGGGTGCAGAGTGCCGGCCCCATTGTTGGGGCCGCACCGCCGATCCGCTGGCCTCGCCCGGCCTGCGGCATCAATGCCTGCAGCCTTCGCGGTGGTGCTCGGCATCGGCCCTGCCGGCATCGCCGACGCGATGGTGTTCCTGAAGGACGGCGTCCTCGCCGCCGCGGGCCCGCCGCGCCAGGTGCTCACCACCGCGACCATCAAGGACGTGTTCGGCGTCGCCGCCCGCGTGGTCGAGGACCCGACCGACGGCACGCCCTTCTGCTTCACCCGGCCCTGAGGCGGGTTCGAACGATCCAGCCCGGACGCCGATCGCCGGCCCAGCAAGGCTGCTTGCGTCTGGTTTTGCGTCGGCGCCACTCTAGAATTGATTTAAACTATTGATATTGCTGGACAATCCAACTTTTTGTAGAGAGTGTCTCACGGTGCGCTGGGCACTGCTTGCTGGAGTCATAGGATTGCCCGTGCTGGCTCTCGCCTCCGACCTTGGCCATTTGTTCCGCACCGAGCATGATCGCTTGATGCGGGCGATGCGTCGCCTGGTCGGCAGCCCGAGCACGGCGGAAGACCTGGTGCAGGACGTGTTTGTTGGCCTGCTGCGGGGCAACGCCTTTGCCGATGCCGAGAACAAGCAGGCCTATCTGGCCCGCTGCGCCACCAATATGGCGCTCGACCATCTCAGGCGCGAGCGGGTGCGGGCGCGCTATATCTGCGGAGCCGACCTTGCCGACTGCGAGGTCGCCTGCACCGTGCCGCTGCCGGACGAAACGCTGCAAGGCGTGCAGGAACTCGCTCTCCTGCGCCGCACCATCGACGCGCTGCCGTCGAAATGCCGCGCCGTCTTTCTGCTCTCGCGCGATCATGGCCTGACCATGAAGGAGATCGCCGCCCGTCTCGGCCTGTCGGACAAGACGGTGGAGAAGCACATCGCCCGCGCCATGACGCAGTGTCGTCAGGCCCTGCGCAATGCCGGGCGGGCAATCTGAGCGGGCGTGGAGGTGGGACTGGGGGACAGGCCGCTGCGGCTTCGTCTATATCGGTGGGCCACGGTCGGCCCGCCCGCTCGATTCCGGATGGTTGTTTGATGACTGCGTCCCGGCCCGGCCCCGCCACACGCGCCGATGCCGCCTTCGAGGCGGCCAGCCGATGGCATGCGCGGCTGCGCGAGCCCGACGCCGACGCCCAGACCCATGCGGCGTTCCAGGCCTGGCTCGCCGACGATCCCTGCCATTTCGAGGCCTATGAGCAGGCGGAACGGCTGTGGGCGGCCATGGGCGGGGCGCCCGGCGGGCGGCGCGACGAGGCCGCCATCACGGCGCTGGTCGAGAGCGCCGCCCCGCGCCGCAGGCTGGGGCGCGGCCTCGTGGCCGGCCTGCTCCTGTGTCTTTCCCTAGCGGGAGCCGAATGGGTGCGGCGCGGCGGGCTGGATGATCTGCGCGCCGACCACATCGCCTCGATCGGCGAACACCGGGCAATCCGGCTTGAGGATGGTTCGGTGGTCGAGCTGAACACCGACACCGCGCTGGCGGTCGATCTCGCTCCCGGGCAGCGCCGGGTCCGGCTGTTCCGCGGCGAGGCGTTCTTTCAGGTCGCCCCTGATCCACAGCGCCCCTTCCTGGTGTCGACCGGCGAGGGCGAGGTGCGCGTCACCGGCACCAGCTTCAATGTGCGGCTGCGGGACCATGTCACCGAGGTCGGCCTGGTGGAGGGCGCCGTCAGCCTGACCTCCGCCGCCGATCCCGACGCCTCGCTGCGCCTTTCCCCGGGAGAGGAAGGCGTCCTCACCCCGGATGGTCTCGGTCAGGTCCGGCCCTTCGAGGCCGATACCGCCACCGCCTGGCGCCGGGGGCAGATGGTGTTCTTCCGCGCGCCGCTTGGCGAGCTGATCGAGGAACTGAACCGCTACCAGCGCGGCCGCATCCTGATCCTCAGCGAGCGGGTACGGGCGCTCCCCGTCACCGGCGTATTCGATACGCGTGATCCTGCCGCCGTCATCGACATGATCGAAGCCACGCTCGGCGTGTCGTCGCTGCGCCTGACCAACGCGCTGATCGTCCTAAGATGATTTTGTGAGCGCCGCACTGGGGGAGTCCGCCCGCAGCCTTCGTCATACCCACTGAGGAGCTCGCCGATGCCGTCCGCCCGGCTTAGGCAGAACATGTGGGACCGACGATGAGGATGATGACTACCCGACGCCTGCGCCTGCTGACCCTGTGCCTTCTGGCGGGAACCGCGCTCGCGACTCTTCCTGCCGGAGTGCCGCACGCCCATGCGCAAGGCGGCCAGAGCGTCGCCCTCTCCATTGCCTCCATGCCGGTGCCGCGGGCCCTTGCCGACCTGTCGGTGCGCGCCGGGCTTCAGGTGCTCTACTCCGGCACCAAGGCCTACGAGATCATGTCCCGGCCGGTGAACGGGCTTTACCCCCCGGAGGAGGCGCTGCGCATCATGCTGGCCGGAACAGGGATCAGCTGGCGCTTCGTCGGCCCCCGGGCGGTAACGATCCTCGTGCCGGGGGAAGACGGTCCCTTGGGTGGGGCGGTGCAGGGGGCTGGTGCCGACGGCGCGATCGAGCTCGGCACGATCGACGTCACCGGCACCGGCACGCCCGCCGACCGGCCCTTCGAGACGGCGGGCTCCACCAATTATATCTCCTCCGAGGAAATCGAGCGCTTCCCGCCGCAGACCGCCGGCGCGTTGTTCCAGGGCACACCCGGCGTCATTTCCGGCGGCGGCAATAATGGCGCCTCGATCGACCCGAATATTCGCGGCCTGCAGGGCCAGAACCGCGTCGCCACCACGATCGACGGCTCGCAGCAATCGACCTCCTCCTATCGCGGCTATTCCGGCATCGACAGCCGCACCTATGTCGACCCCGACCTCATCTCGGGCATCACCATCACCAAGGGGCCGGACGGCGCGGTGGCCGGCGCCATCGGCGGCACCATCGCGATGGAGACCCTGAACGTCGAGGACATCCTCAAGGCCGGCGAGCGCTGGGGCGTGCGGGTGCGGGCCGGGATCGCCACCAATTCCATCGACCCGGTAATCGGGGCGAGCGCGGCGACGTTCGGCGACCCGGATGGGGCCGCCATCACCAATGGCAGCTTCGCTCTCGCGGTGCGCGAGGATAATGTGGACGCCATCGGCGCCTTTGTCCGCCGCAAGTCCGGCAATTACTTTGCCGGCACACAGGGGTCCCTGACCACCACCGACTATCTCGGCAATGAGGTGCCGCTGTCGAACTACGGCCATGGCCAGTTGGTCTACAACACCTCAGAGGACGTGACCTCGGCGCTGCTGAAGGCCACCTTCCGACCGACCGACGAGCAGCAATTGCAGATCGGCTATCTCTACTACGGCAACGACTTCGGCGAAGTGTCGCCCTCCGTCATCACGGCGGGCAACGGGGTGACCGACCAGCTGCCGCTGTCCTCGGTGGAGATCAACCAGGCCACGCTGCGCTATCACTACACGCCGACCAGCACCGATCTCGTCGATTTCAGGCTCGACACCTATGTCTCGAACACGGAAGAGTCGAACGTCTTCATGTCGCTCGGCGAGCTGCAGGAGCTTGACCAGCAGTCGCAGAATGTCGGGGTGAACGCGAGCAACACCTCGCGCTTTTCGGTGGCGGACATGCCGGTCGCGGTGAGCTATGGCGGCTCTTATGTCTATGAGAACGCCCGGCCGACGCAGATCTACGACTTTTCGGACGTTGCGCTCTGGGCCATTCCGGCCAATGGCGAGCGCGAGGTCGGCGCGCTGTTCGCCCGGGTGAAATGGGAGCCCACCACCTGGCTCGAACTTTCCGCCGGGCTGGAATATCTGACCTACAACACCTCCTTCAACGGCATCAGCACCTATAACGTCCAGGGCGAACCGTTCACCGGCTATTCCGGTGATGGCCTGAGCCCCAGCGCCAGCGTGATGGTGACCCCCCTGGAGGGCTGGCAGATCTATGGCCAGTACCAGAGCGGCATCCGCCCGCCGAGCGTGCGCGAAACCAGCCAGACCCGCAGCGACCAGGTCTTCAACCCGGACCTTCAGGCGGAAGAGGCCAGCAACTGGGAGTTCGGCACCAACCTGCTGCGCGACGATGTGCTTCTTGCGGGCGACAAGCTGCGGCTGAAGCTCGCCTATTTCGACAACACCACCGACAACTATATTGGGCGCCAGTTCGACGGCAGTATGGGGCTGTTCAACTACGACTATGTCCGCTTCAAGGGTGTCGAATTCTCCGGACGCTACGATGCCGGTGCTGTCTTCGCCGAGTTCGGCCTCAACTACTACACCGACTTCGAATCCTGCCAGCAGAACGGCGTCTGCACCGACTACACCCTCTCCGCCGACTACCTCACCAACCAGATTCCCCCTCGCTTCACCGCCTCGCTGACGGCCGGCGCGCGGTTCCTGGACGATCGGCTGACGCTGGGCGGGCGTGTGACCTATATGAGCGAGCGGCTGGTCCCGGTGGAGGAGGATGGCGGGTTCTTCACCTGGGTGACGAAGGTGTGGGAGCCCTACACCGTGGTCGACGCCTTCGCCCAGTGGAAGCTGAACAGCCACCTCACCCTCGATATCAGCGTGCAGAACCTGCTCGATACCTATTATGTCGACGCGCTGAACAACACCGACATGCCGGCCCCCGGCCGCACGGTCATGGCCACGCTCACCGGCACCTTCGGCAGCGACGAGCCGATCGCGCCGCTGCCCGTCGGCCTCCGGGGGAATGGCGAGCGCTGGACCGGCCTCTATGCCGGCGGCTCGTTCGGTTATGGCTTCGGCTCGGTTGACGGCACTACCACGCTGGCGGATGGCAGCTACGCCCCCCGCGCGTTCAATGAGTCCGCCAATGAAGAGTTCAGCGGCGGTCTGTGGGGCGGGCAGGTCGGCTATAACTACCAGTTCGCCAATAATGTCGTGTTCGGCATCGAGGCCGATATCAGCTCTCTCGATATCGGCAGTTCCAGCGTGCTCGGCGCGACCGAGGGGCCCAATCTGATCGCCAACCGCATGCCGGAGGCGCAGACCGACTATTCCTTCGATTGGATGAGCACGGTGCGCGCCAAGCTCGGCTATGCCCTGAACGACCAGTGGCTGGTCTATGGCACGGCCGGCATTGCCTTCCTGCACGAGACCGAGGATCGCGCCCAGTACATCTCGGCCTCCGCCACCGCCTCGAATCCGGGGGGCAGCCGGACCAATCTGAGCTTCACGGAATCCGCAAGCCGGACCCGCACCGGCTTTTCGGCCGGCGGCGGCGCGGAATTCGCCATCAACGACCGCTGGTCGGTCAAGGCCGAGTATGCCTTTGCCGGCTTTGGCGCCGAGAGCTTCACCTTCAACAGAGCGCGTTCAGGCGTCACCCGCTCCTACTCGACCACGACCCAGATCGGCACCGTATGGGCCGTCCGCAGCGAAGTCGGGTGCGCCACGAGGGGTGGAAGGTTCTGCGACATCATCGAGAAGCCCGTTTACGAGACGAAGAACTATGTCGGAACATCGGAGATCGCCGACGGCCGCGACGCCTCGAACTCGGCCTCGTTCCAGGCGGTCAAGATCGGGCTCAATTACCGCTTCTGAAGAGCGGACGGGCTGACCACCCCTCGCGCCTGCCGCGTCCCCGCCGAAGCGGCAGAATCGTCAGCCTCCTGTCAGCCATTCCGCCCGACAGTCGCGACGAGAGCGGAGTGGAGATCGTGATCGCCGATGGCGGCCCACCGCCGGCGGTCGAGGGGCTGAGAGATGGGTGGCAGCGGGCATCGTTCGACCTGGTGCGGAAGGCCGCCGCACGCGAACGCGGCCGGGACCCCCGGCCACTCCGACATCGTCGCGCCTCGGCTAGCGGCGTATCGGCGCCGTCTTGGGCTGATGGCCGGCGGCACTCTGCCGGCCGGCCACATCGGGCGCGTCGCCATCGTCGGCTTGACAGGAATGGCCGTCGATTTCCTGGCGTTCCAGGCGTTCTTCCTTCTCGGAGCCGGGCTGAACAGCGCGCAGATCCTGAGCTTCGGCCTCGCGACCCTTTTCAACGCTGCGCTGAACGCCCGCTGGGCTTTCGCGGCGGAGGATGGCAAGCCGCTTCCCCGCTCCGGCGATCACATTGCGCGCCTTCTCGTCGTCGCCCTGCTGGCGCTGTCGCTGCGCGGCGGGGTGCTGGCCTGCGCCACCGGCCTTCTGGGCCTGCCCGCGCCCTCCGCCATCCTCTTCGCCATCGGCGCGGCGGCGGTGGTGAGCACTGGCGGCGCGGCCTTCTTCGTCTTTCCCTCGGTCCGTTCGCCGGCGACAGGCGCCGCGCGCTGGCGTGTCGCCGCCATTGGCATCGTCGGCTACAGCGTGGCGCTGCGCCTCATGTTTCTCGGCACCGCCGAGCTCCTGCCGCAGGAAGCCTATTACTGGAACTACGCCCAGCATCTCGATATCGGCTATCTCGACCATCCGCCGATGGTGGCATGGCTGATCTGGGCCGGCACCGCCCTGTTCGGCAACAATGAGTTTGGCGTGCGCATCGCCGCCTGGCTGTGCTGGGGCGTGACCGCCTTCTTCAGCTTCGGCCTCGCCGGTCGCCTGTTCGGGCGGCAAGCTGCCTTCGTCTGCGTGCTGCTGGTGGCGGCGCTGCCCTTCTACTTCGGCACCGGCCTGGTGATGACCCCCGATGCGCCGCTCACCGCCTGCTGGGCCGGCGCGCTGTTTTTCATGGAGGGAGCGCTGCGCGGCGGACAGCGCCGGGCCTGGTGGGGCGTCGGCATCTGCATCGGCCTCGGCCTCCTGTCGAAATACACCATCGCCCTGCTCGGGCCGGCCGCCCTGTTGTTCATGCTGCTGGACGCGCGGGCGCGTGTCTGGTTCAGGCGTCCCGAGCCCTATCTCGCCGCGGCCCTCGCACTGGTGCTGTTCGCGCCGGTCATTGTCTGGAACGTCGAGAACGGCC
This sequence comes from Ancylobacter rudongensis, assembly GCF_900100155.1. Lineage (GTDB taxonomy): Bacteria > Pseudomonadota > Alphaproteobacteria > Rhizobiales > Xanthobacteraceae > Ancylobacter > Ancylobacter rudongensis. Next base: position 566,244 of record NZ_FMTP01000003.1, on the reverse strand, counting down.
TTGCCTCCTTCGCCTTTCAGAGCACGCGCCGGATCGAGGGGGCGTTCCGCTTCTCCCTGCCGGAACTGCTGCTCGGCGTCGCCGGCCTGCTGACGCCCACCGGGCTGGTCGCCGCCTTCGCCGCGCTCTGGCTGCGCGAGCGAGGGGTGCGGCCGCAGGCGCCCGGCCTGAGCCCCGGCGCCATCCGTGATCAGTCAGACCTTCCGGGTCCCTGGCTGTTCGTCGGCCTTTTCACCCTGGTGCCGCTTGCCGTCTTCGTCGCCTACAGCCTGTTCCACATGGCGCGGCTGAACTGGACCGGGCCGCTCTGGCTGGCCGTGCTCCCGGCGATCGCCGCCGGCCTTCTCGCGCCAACAGACCACGCCGGCGCCCTGCAGCGGCACCTGCACCGCGCCTTCATGCCCACCCTCGCCATCAGCCTGATCGTCTATGGCCTCGGCCTGAACTACCTGGTCGCCGGGCTGCCCGGGCTCGGCCATGTCGCGGATGTGCCTGCCCTGCCGGTCGCCTGGCGCGCCTTCGGCGGAGAGGCGGCGGCGATCGCCGATGAGGTGAGGACCGCCACCGGGGAGGCACCCTTGCTGATCGGTCTCGATACCTACAACATCGCCAGCGAGCTTGCGTTCTACGCTACCGACAACGGCGCCGCGCCCGGCGTTTCCGTCGGCCGCGGCGTCCTTGACCAGCCCAGCCTCATGTATGGCTACTGGTATTCTGCCGACACGCTGCGGGGACGGCCCGCCATCCTCTTCGCCTTCACTCGCCGCCAGATCGACAACCCGCTGCTGGACGCTCACCTCAGCGATTCAGGCGAGGTGGGGCAACGTGACCTGGTGCAGAACGGCCGGGTGGAGGGGCATTTCTACTATCGGGTCGGGCGCCTGCGCGCCCAGCCCGATTCGGCAGGGGCGGCGCAGGCGACCGTCATCCCGCAGACCGAAAGCGCGATCCGATCCAATTGACCCCTTTGACGGGGGCCCTCGACCTTCAAGGCTGAGCACGCGCCTCAGCGGGCGAGCCGGGCGGCGTGCCAGGCGATATGGTCTGCCATAAAGGTGGAGATGAAGAAGTAGGAATGGTCATAGCCCTCGCGCAGAGTGAGCGTGAGGGGGATGCCGGCGCTCGCGCAGGCGTCGGCCAGAAGCTGCGGCCGCAAGCCGGTCTCCAGGAACGGATCGGCGGCGCCCTGGTCGACCAAGAATTCCGGAAAGCGCTTTCCGTCCTCGATCAGCGCCACCGCGTCATAGGCCCGCCAGCCCTGCGGATCGGCGCCGAGATATTTCTCCAGCGCCGGCCGCGACCAGTCCGCCGTCGAGGGCTGAACGATCGGCGCGAAGGCCGAGCAGCTCTTGAAGCGGTCCGGATGCTTCAGCGCGATGGTCAGCGCGCCATGCCCGCCCATGGAATGGCCGAAAATGCCTTGCCGGCTCATATCGGCCGGGAACTGCGCGGCGATGAGCGCGGTGAGTTCCTCGACGATGTAGGAATACATCCTGTAATGGGTGGCGTAGGGCGCCTGCGTCGCGTCGAGATAGAAGCCGGCACCGGAGCCGAACTGCCAGTTGCCGGGCTCGTCCGGCACGTCTTCGCCGCGCGGGCTGGTGTCCGGCGCCACCAGGATGACGCCCTGGGCGGCCGCAGCGGCGCGGTATTCGCCCTTCTCCATCACATTGGCATGGCTGCAGGTGAGACCCGAGAGATACCAGAGCACCGGCACGGGGCCGTTGGCCGCCTGCGGCGGGACGAAGACGGCGAAGGTCATCGGCGTCCCGGTGATCGCCGAATCGTGGCGATAGACACCCTGCACGCCGCCATGCGACTTCGCCTTGGAGACGGTTTCCATCGTCGCGCCCATCAGTAGATCACCACGGAGCGGATCGACTTGCCCTCATGCATCAGGTCGAAGGCGGTGTTGATCTCATCGAGCGGCATGGTGTGGGTGATCAGGTCGTCGATGTTGATTTTGCCCTCCATGTACCAGTCGACGATCTTCGGCACATCGGTGCGCCCGCGCGCGCCGCCGAAGGCGGAACCCCGCCAGTTGCGGCCGGTGACGAGCTGGAACGGGCGGGTGGCGATCTCCGCCCCGGCCGGCGCCACGCCGATGACGATGGAGGTGCCCCAGCCGCGATGGCAGGCTTCCAGCGCCTGGCGCATCACGTTCACATTGCCGGTGCAGTCGAAGGTGAAGTCGGCACCGCCATCGGTGAGGTCCTGGATCGCCGCGACCACCTTGTCATTGCCGACGTCGAGCGGGTTGATGAAGTCGGTCATGCCGAACTTTCTGGCCATCTCGACCTTGGCCGGGTTGATGTCGACGCCGATGATCTTGTCGGCACCCACCATGCGGGCGCCCTGGATCACGTTGAGGCCGATGCCGCCCAGCCCGAACACCACGACATTGGCGCCCGGCCACACCTTGCCGGTATAGACCACCGCGCCGATGCCGGTGGTGACGCCGCAGCCGATGTAGCAGATCTTGTCGAAGGGGGCGTCCTCACGCACCTTGGCGAGCGCGATCTCCGGCAGCACGGTGAAGTTCGAGAAGGTCGAGCAGCCCATATAGTGGAAGATCTCGCCGCTCTGGGCGCCCACCCGTTCGCAGGAGAAGCGCGTGGTGCGGTCCGGCATCAGGCCCTGGCCCTGGGTGGCACGGATCGAGGTGCACAGGTTCGAGCGCTGCGACAGGCAGGTTTTGCACTGCCGGCATTCCGGCGTGTAGAGCGGGATGACGTGATCGCCGACCTTCAGCGAGGTCACGCCGGCGCCGACCTCGCGCACGATGCCCGCGCCCTCATGGCCGAGAATGGCGGGGAATTTGCCCTCGGAATCCAGCCCGTCGAGCGTATAGGCATCGGTGTGGCACACGCCGGTCGCCATGATTTCGACCAGCACCTCGCCGGGCTTTGGCCCGCCGATTTCAATGGTCTCGATGGTCAGCGGCTTCTTGGCTTCCCAGGCGACGGCGGCGCGCGATTTCATGGACGTGTTCCCTCTTGAATCTGGTGCGGCTACTTCAGATAGGTACGCAGAATTTTCATGGTAGCGTCGAGATCGTCGGCGGCGGGCGGCGCGGCGGCGTCCACGCGCGCATGCTCGAAGGTCTCGCGCAGGTGGATGTCGAGCACCTCAGCCATCAGTCCACCGGCCGCCCCTCGCAGGGCGGAAATTTGCTGGAGCAGCAGATTGCAGTCCGCCCCCGCCTCGATCGCGCGCTCAAGTGCCTCGGCCTGGCCCTTGATGCGACGCAGCCGTGTCAGGGCACGTTTCTTGTCGTCCGGCGAATGAGGCATCAGGACACCACGCTCCCACGTTTGCGCGTGCGGCTCGGCGTGTGAATATACTGGAGGGAGTATAGGTGCAAGTGCCGCCGGCGCGTCGGCACGGCGCGCGGAAAGCGTGGAACGCATCAGCCGTTGCAGCCGGCACCGACATGAAATGGCCGCCGTCCTTGCGGGCGGCGGCCGGGGCAGATGGTGGTGTCGCGCGGGATAGAGGGCGCGCTCAGGCGCGAATGAAGGCCAGCACGTCGGCGTTGAAGCGATCCGCTTCGATTTCCGCCAGACCATGCGAGCCGCCGGGATAGACCTTCAGCGTCGCGTTGGCGACAATCTGCGCAGCCGGGTGGGCGGAGGCGTCGATCGGCACGATCTGGTCGTCATCGCCATGAATGATGAGGGTCGGGCGGTCGATGCGCTTGAGGTCCTCGGTGTAGTCCACCTCGGAGAATTCGTGGACGCAGTCATACTGCCCCTTGATGCCGCCCTGCAGGCCGATGCGGCGGAAATTCTCGCGCAGGCCTTCATTGGCCGGAACGCCCTCGCGATTGAAACCGTAGAACGGAACCGTCAGGTCGAAGAAGAACTGCGAGCGGTTCTTGGCCGTGCTCTCGCGGATGCTGTCAAACACGGCCAGCGGGGTGCCGGCCGGGTTGTCCTGCGTCTTCAGCATCAGCGGCGGCACCGCGCCGACGAGCACCACCTTCGCCACCCGCGCCGTGCCGTGGCGGCCGATATAATGGGCGACCTCGCCACCGCCGGTGGAATGGCCGACGAGGATCAGGTCGCGCAGGTCGAGCGCCTCGATCAGTTCCGCCAGATCGTCGGCATACTGGTCCATATTGTTGCCGTCCCAGGTCTGGTCGGAGCGGCCATGGCTGCGGCGGTCATGGGCGATGACGCGATAGCCCTGCTGGCCGAAGAACAGCATCTGCTGGTCCCAGGCGTCAGACGATAGCGGCCAGCCATGGGCGAAGAGGACCGGCTGGCCAACGCCCCAATCCTTGTAGAAGAGACGGGTGCCGTCCGTGGTGGTGAAGCTGCTCATGTCGCTCTCCTGTGATTTGCGCTCAATTGAATCGAGCGCGATTGATTAGGATGCGATTTAATTAGTCCGCCTTGGCGCAGCTGTCAATCGCTTGCAAACCCATCGCGCACAAATTATCTGGAGGGAAAGGAGATCCCGATGAGCAGCCCGTCCCCCGGCACCGCCACCCCCGCCCCCGCCCCTGAGGTCAGCGACATGCTGTGCTTCTCGATCTATGCGGCGGGACACGCCTTCACCCAGCTCTACCGCCCGCTGCTCGACAAGCTCGGCCTCACCTATCCGCAATATCTCGTCATGGTGACGCTGTGGAACCGCGACGGGCAGAACGTGAAGGAACTGGGAAAGACGCTTTTTCTCGATTCCAGCACCCTCACCCCGCTGCTGAAGCGGCTCGACGCGGCGGGGCTGATCACCCGCACCCGCAACCCGAGGGATGAGCGCGAGGTGCTGCTGCGCCTGACGCCGGCAGGGCAGGCGCTAAAGGGCGAAGCTGCCGAGATCATGCGCTGCGTCGCGGCGGCGGTGGGACAGGACGGGCAGACCATCGACACCCTGCGCGCCGCCATCGACACCATTCGCGACCGTCTGCACGCGCAGCGAAAGGCGTAGGCCATCCGGCAAGATGCCGGCCGGGGACAACACGGCTCGGGGGCCGCCCCAGAAGCCCACCCAGCCGCCCGGCGGAATTATCCCGCAGGCGGTACTGTCTCGGTCAGCCACCGAATCCTGCGGCTTGACCGGCTAATATTTCTAACCTAACGACTGAATTACAGGATGTATTCTGCATCAATATCTGACCTTAGACTTCTTTCGGATTCCCATGACTAAAAGCGGCAATGGCATCCTCCCTACGTCAGCCCCGCTGGGATATAGACCGGAAATTGATGGCTTGCGTGCCATCGCGATAATACCCGTCATCTTAGATCATGCAGGATTCAGCATTGCTCCAGGAGGCTATCTTGGAGTTGACGTTTTCTTCGTCATAAGCGGGTTCCTGATCACATCAATCCTCCACCGTCATATCAGCGAAGGCAGGATGTCGTTCCTGACCTTCTACGAAAGGCGTGCTCGGCGGATACTTCCGGCATTATTTGTGGTTCTCGTTTTCAGCCTGATCGTCGGCTGGCTCATCATGCTGCCCGAGGATTTCCGGAATTTCGGCCAAAGCGTATTTGCAACCAATGTCTTTTTGTCCAATGTCTTTTTCGCGCGTGAAACAGGCTATTTCGACTCGGAATCGGCGCTCAAGCCGCTGCTCCATACGTGGTCATTGAGCGTAGAGGAGCAATTCTATCTCGTATTTCCCGTGATTATGGTCGCTATCTACGCCATACGTCCACGCCTCGCGCCGTTCATTCTTGCCATCCTGTTTGCAGTGAGTATCGCTGTGGCGCAGTACGGGTCGATCTATTTTCCTCAGATCAACTTTTTCTCGCCATTCAGTCGCGCATGGGAGTTGCTGGCAGGTGCGCTCGCAGCCTATGTGCACATTGAAAGGGTGAGGATATCCGCCCGACACCAGGCTTGTTTGGGCGCGCTTTCTCTTCTGGCGCTTTCAGCCATTGTCCTGGCGTATCTTCTGTTTGACGAGGACACGCCAAATCCGAGCTTGCTGACGCTGATACCTGTCATGGGCGCCGTTGGCGTCATCCTGTTTGCGATTCCGGGAACGCTCGCCCATCGATTGCTATCGAACCGCTGGGTCGTTCTCGTCGGGCTGACAAGCTACAGCGCCTATCTCTGGCATCAGCCCCTGTTCGTGTTCGCACGACTTTGGTTCGGCGCTATTCCCACGCTTGGCTGGGTCGGCCTCATCGTCTTGACGCTGAGCCTGGCCTGGTTGAGCTGGAAATATGTCGAGGCGCCCTTTCGCGACACGGCATGGCTTCGCCAGCGAACGATCTTCGCCTTGGCGGCCACCGGAATCTGCCTGTTTGCCGCGGCGGGACTTGGACTTCACATCACCAGGGGCGCCTGGTGGCGGCTGGACGCGCAGGGGCAGCTCCTGGCTGCCGGCCAGATCGACATCAGCCCGATGCGCGACAGTTGCGGCAATGTGCTGCCGGACACGTTCGATGATTACTGCATCATCGGCGCGGCAGCACCGGCCAGCCCGATTGTCGCCTATCTCGGTGACAGTCACGGCAAGGAAATGTTCTGGCGGCTGTCGGAAAAACTGAAGCACGATCCCGGCTCGACCTACCGCGTCCAGCCCTTTCTCTGGAATGCGTGCCTTCCCTTTGCCAGCATCGAGACACCGGGGGACAGCTGCAATGTCTTTCATGCGCGGGCGCGTGACTACATTCTGGCCAATCCAGACATCAAGATCGTGGTGATCGGCGCGGCCTGGCAGGGCCATCTGGATTGCGAGGGCTCCAGAACCGGCCGGGCGGCGCTAGCGGACTGCGCGTTCCTCGACGGCGCCGCCAAAAAGATGGCCGAGGAAATCGAGCTGTACCGGCAGGCGGGCAAAAAGGTGATCGTCGTCGGCCCGTTCCCATCCATGCCCTGGGACGTGCCGCGCGAGCTGCAGGCGCGACGCCTGCACGGCCAGGCGTGGACGGACCTCGCCCAGCGGCCGGTGATTGACCGCGAGGCCATGGCGCGTTTCCGGACCCTGGAGAGCCTGGTGCCCGATGTCCGGTTCTATCAGCCGGCCGCCGCGCTGTGCCCGGCCGCGCAGGAGGGCGCATGTCGGGTGTCGATCGACGCTCGCCCTCTTTACTTCGACAGCAACCACATCAGTGGACACGGTGCCGACCTTGCCCTTCCCGGCCTGATGGCCGCGATCGACCAAGAACTCGCCGCCATCAAGTAGCGCCTCGCGCCGGGCTCCAGCGCCCTTTCCCGATCGGGTGGATTCACCTGATCGGCGCGGAAGCGCTCCAGCTGCCCGAGCCGAAGTCGACACTGGCGCGCACCCCGGGCCGGTCCGTGCGGTTGGCAATGTCGAGCTGAGCACCGAGCCGACGGGCAGCGGCGTCGGCGATGGCGAGGCCGAGACCCGAACCGGCAGCGGTCGTCATGCGCCCGCGGTAAAAGCGCTGGCGCACCAGGCCAAGCTCCTCCGCGGGAATCCCGGGGCCTTCATCCTCCACCACCAGCCTGCCCGCCCCCTCCCCGCGCCAGCGGATGGTGCCGGCCGTCATGTTCTGGACGGCGTTCTCCTGAAGGTTGCGCAGCAGGAGAGTGAGCGTATCGGGGTCCAACTGCCGCACCATAGGGTCCAGATCGGGGTCGATGACGGTGATGACCTCCGGCGGGTGCGGCACCGCGGCCACCATGTCGCGAATGAGCGCGCCGATCGAGACGTCTCGCGTATCGACAGGAGCTCCCGCATCGAGCCGCGCCAGCGCCAGAAGCTGCCGCACGAGGCGGGTGCTCCGGTCGACCGAGACGAGGATCTGCCGCAGGGCATTCTCGCGCACTCCGGTCTCGCCGGCGGCGAGGGCAACCTGCGCCTGCGTCTTCAGCCCGGCCAGTGGCGTGCGCAGCTCGTGCGCGGCGAAGGCGGTGACGTCGCGCTCATGCGCGCGTGCCGCTTCCACCTTGGCGAACAGCCCGTTCAGGGCCGTGATGAGCGGCTGGATTTCATCCGGCGCGCCGTCCGGCGGGATCGGCCGCATGTCCTCGCCCTCGCGCGCCGCGATTTGCTCGGCCGCCCGGTTGAGCGGGCGCAGGCCCCGCCCCAGGCTCCACCAGATCAGCAGCCCCAGCAGCGGCATGGCCAGCAGCGCCGGGGCCGCAAGCCCGGCGACGAGGTCGCGCACCAGCCGGTCGCGCAGGCCGATCCGGTCGCCGACCACGACCCGGACGTTCTTTTCGGGATCGACGATCGTGTAGACGCGCCATGTCTCGCCGCCCACCTCGCGGTCGGCGAAGCCTTCCCGCTCCTCGGCGAGCACCGCGTCGGGCGCGCCGGAGGAGCGGGCAAGGAGCCGGCCGTCGAACGACCAGATCTGGCAGGACAGCTGGCGCTCATAGCCGCCGGGCTCGGAGGGCACCGCGTCGGCAAGGTCCCGGGGCTGTACGGGCGGGTCTTTGGCCGGCTTTTGGGCCGATTTTTCGGCCCCCTGCACCGGATCGCCCGCCATCACGAGCGAATGGACCATGCGGGCCGCCTCCTTGAGGCGCGTGTCGAGCACATGCTCCAGCTCGCTGCGGCTGCCCATGCTGATCCAGGCGACGGCGCACAGCCAGATCAGCCCCGTTGCCGCGAGCAGGATGAGGAAAAGCCGGCGGCGCAACGAGCTCATGCCGGCACCCGCAGGCGATAGCCCAGCCCGCGCACGGTTTCGATCACGTCGCGGCCCAGCTTGGCGCGCAGATTGTGCACATAGACCTCGACCGTGTTGCTCTCCACCTCCTCCTGCCAGCCATAGAGCCGCTCTTCCAGCTCGCCCTTCGAGCGGATGACGCCCGGCCGCTCCACCAGCATGGACAGCACGGCGAACTCCCGCCGCGACACCGGCACGGCGTGGCCATCCAGGTTCACCGAGAGCATGGCGGGGTCAAGCGCGAGGCCACCATGGGTGAGCAGCGGGCTTGCCCGCCCAACGCCGCGACGGACAAGGGCGCGCAGGCGCGCCGCCAGTTCGTCGAGATCGAACGGCTTGCCGAGATAGTCGTCGGCGCCGGCGTCGAGCCCGCGAATGCGGTCCGGGGTCTCGTCCAGAGCCGTCAGCAGCAGCACCGGCGTCGCGTCCTGCTGCGCCCGCAACGCCGCCAGCACGTCCAGCCCCGAGCCATCAGGCAGCATGAGGTCGAGCACGACGGCGTCGAATCGCAAGCCGGCGAGGGCCGCCTGCGCGTCGGCGCCGCTGGTCACGGCGTCGACCGTCAGGCCGGCCAGCCCGAGGCCGGCGCGGATTCCATCCGCCAGCACCGGGTCGTCCTCGACCAGAAGAATACGCATCACGCCCTGTTCATCTCCGCTTGTCGCCGCCGGCCATCATCAGGCGCCACCTTAAGCCTGGCTTAAGGTGGGGAGTAGAGCGCTGCACCGCGACGAATGAGGAGCGGTGACGCGATGGCAGGGCAAGACGGGATGACGGGGCACTCACTGGCAAAGGCGCTGCGCTGGGGAGTTCTTGCGCTGGCGTGCCTTTCGCCCCTGAAGGCCGGCGCCACCGAGGCCGCCGGCTTCACCTCGCTTTTTGCGCCCTCGGCCACCGGCGAGCCGTTCACGCTTGAGGCCGCGCGCGCGGCCTCCGGCGCGCTGCTGCTGCGCTGGACGGTCGAACCCGGCAATTATCTCTATCGCGACAGCCTGGAGGCAACGCGCGACGGCGCGCCCGTGCCTCTGGAGCGGCCGGCCGGCGAGGTGAAGGACGATCCCACTTTCGGCGTCGTGCAGATCTTCCCCCGGGATGTCGAGGCCAGCGCCGGCGGGCTTGAGGGGACCGGCACGCTCAGGGTCGCCTATCAGGGCTGCTCGGAGACGGGAATCTGCTTTCCCCCGCAGGCACGCCTCGTCGATCTCGCGAGCCTCGCCATCGAGCAGGCGCCCGCCGGCCTGATGTCTTCCCCGGCAGATGGGTCCGGCCGGAACAGCGTGGCCTCGACCGGCGCAGCGGCCATGCCCGCTTCGCTCGACGAAAGCGACGGCATCGCGTCGCTGTTCCAGGGGAGCCTGGGCTGGACGATGCTGGCCTTTCTTGGCTTCGGCCTGCTGCTGGCACTCACGCCCTGCGTGTTTCCGATGATTCCCATCCTCGCCGGCATGCTCACCCGTTCGGGCCAAGCGTTGACGGCACGGCGCAGCCTTGTGCTCACCGGCGCCTATGTGCTGGCCATGGCTGGCGCCTATGGGCTGGTCGGCGCGGTGGCCGGCTGGTCGGGGGCGAGCCTGCAGGCGGCGCTGCAGACCCCGCTGGCGCTTGGCGTGAGCGCCGCGATCTTCACCCTGTTGGCCCTCTCCATGTTCGGCCTGTTCGACCTTGCGCTTCCAGCGGGGCTCTCCGCCCGGCTGACCGGGCGCGGCACCGGCGGGTCGCTCGGTGGCGCGGCGTTGGTGGGCTTCGGCTCGGCGCTCATCGTCGGGCCCTGCGTGACCCCTCCGCTGGCCGGCGCCATGCTCTACGCCGCCGCAACCGGCGATGCTGCCACCGGCGCGGCCGCGCTGTTCATGCTCGGCCTCGGCATGGGCCTGCCGCTGATGCTGGTCGGGGCGTTCGGCCCGGCGCTGCTGCCACGCGGCGGCGTCTGGCTGGAGCGCACGAAACAGCTGTTCGGCGTGGTCTTCCTCGCCGTCGCCATCCTGCTCGCCGGCCGGCTTCTGCCACCGCCGGCGACGCTCGCCCTGCTCGGCGTGCTGCTGGTCGGCTCGGCGGCGTTCTTCGGCGGCTTTGACCGCCTCACCGCGGCGAGCGGTGCGGCCGCCCGCCTCGCCCGCGGCGGCGGCATGGCGGCGGCGCTTTATGGCGCGACGCTCATCATCGGCGCCGCCGGCGGCGCGCAGGATCCGCTGCGTCCGCTGGTCTTCGCCAGCGCCCCGGCCGCGAGCCAAGGGGAAGACACCGCCGTCACCGTCGCCTCCTCCGACGGCTTTGACCGGGCGGTGGCCGAGGCGGCCGCCGGGCCCGCCAACGGCCGGCCCATCCTCGTCGACGTCACCGCCGCGTGGTGCTCCGTTTGCAGGTCGAATGAACAGGTGCTCGCCGGCCCGGAACTGCGCGCCCGGCTCTCGCATCTGCCGCAAGTGACCGCCGATGTGACCCACACCAACGCCGAGACCCGCGCCCTGATGGAGCGGTTCCGCATCGTCGGCCCGCCCGCTTTGTTCCTCGTCGATGCGCAGGGCCGCGAGATTCCCGGTTCGCGCATCATCGGTCCCGTGACCGTCGAGGAGATCACCCGCCGGCTCGACGCCGCCGGCGCCTGAATTCGCCTCGCCCCTTCACACCCTTGAACGCTCAGGAGCTCCCATGCAGCGCCGACATTTCCTAACGCTTGCCGGCGCCGTTGCGGCCGGTGCCCTCGCGGGTTCTCGGCTCCTCGCGCAGGGCGTCGATGTGGACGCCATCCTGCGCGATCCGGCCGCGCCGACCGCCGGCAACCCGAAGGGCGACGTCACCGTCGTCGCCTTCCTCGATTACAACTGCCCGTTCTGCAAGAAGGCGGCGCCGGACCTGGAGCGCACGGTGAAGGAGGATGGCAAAATCCGCCTCGTCTACAAGGACTGGCCGATCCTCACCGAAGCCTCGGTCTATGGCGCGCAGATGGCGCTCGCGGCCAAGTACCAGGGCGGCTATTCCAGGGTCCATCACGCGCTGATGGCGATCCCCGGGCGCGGCGTCAGCAAGGAGCAGATGGCGGCAGCGGTCCGCGCATCCGGCATCGACCTCGCCCGGCTGGAGGCCGACCTCACGGCCCATGCCGGCGACATCTCCACCTTGCTCAAGCGCAACCTCGCCCAGGCGGAATCGATTGGACTGCAGGGCACCCCGACTTATCTGATCGGCCCGTTCCGTACCTCGACGCTGGACTATGCCGGCTCCAAGCAGGCCTTTGCGGAAGCGCGACGCCGGCAGGCGGCGGAGTGAGCTGGATGGACATGCGTTATTCGCGGGCGCGCGCCGGCCTGTCGCGCCGCGGCCTCCTCTGCCTGCTTCCCCTTGCGCTCGGCGCCTGCGCCACCCGCCGGCCACAGCCGGCGCCTGCGCCCGTGGCCTCTCCCTTCGCCGCGCGCTATGGCGCGCTGGAGGATGGCGGCTTCCGCGTGCCCGGCGTGCCCGCCGACGCAATGAAGGACCGCAACCGCCGTACACTGGTCGACGACCCCACCGGCCAGCCGCCGGGCACGCTGGTGGTCGATCCCGCCAGCCGTTTCCTCTATCTCGTGCAGGAAAACGGCAAGGCGCTGCGCTATGGCGTCGGCGTCGGCCGGGAAGGTCTGGAATTCAGCGGCACCGCCGAGGTCGCTCACAAGCGCGCCTGGCCGCGCTGGACGCCGACGCAGAACATGATCGCCCGCGAGCCGGAAAAATACCGGCAATGGGCCGGCGGCATGGAAGGCGGGGAGACCAACCCGCTCGGCGCCCGCGCGCTCTACCTGTTCAAGGACGGCAAGGACACGCTCTACCGCATCCACGGCACCAACGAGCCCTGGTCGATCGGCGAGGCGGTCTCGTCGGGTTGCATCCGCATGATGAACCAGGACGTGATCGACCTCTATCAGCGGATCCCCGACGGGACGAAGGTGGTGGTTCTCCCCGCCAACTGATCTCGTCCGGGCAGCTCAGCGCCGCGCGGCTACTGGCTCATCACCTTGACCTCCGGGGTCGCCGAAGTGGCAGCGATGCCGAGCATGAGGGCTGCCGATCGGCCGGCACGGTCGATTTTGCGCGATTATTACCTCCGCCCGGACCAGGGTTCATTTAGCTCTATCAAGGTCGAAGCTCACACGGAGCGCATGCCGGATGGACGAGGCCATCTTTGCCGGGCAGCAGAGCCGCCGACTGGCGCATCCGCTCCGGTGCCTATGGAAGACGCGGCCGCCGGGTCTTCGCTCTCCAGCCTGTTCGCGCGCCGGATGAATGGGGCGAGCGGCTTGGCCGCGCCGTCGAGGGGCGCGCCATCCGGCGCCAGCGCGGCATCGGCACTCACCGAGATCTGGACCGATCCGCTGCCACTTGCGCCGCCGGCGCGGGTTGAAACCGGCTTTGTGCTGTCAACGCTCGACTGGATCGAGAGCGATACCGGCGCACCGCGCACAATCGAGGCCGCGGCCGAGCGCGTAGGCATGAGCCCGTTTCATTTCCACCGCCGGTTCGCCGAGCTCATGGGCGAGACCTACGGCGCCTATGTGCGCCGCACCCGGCTTGCTCATGCGGCCGCGCTGATCTGCCGGTCGTCCACCTCCATCATCGAGGCTTCCCTGCGCAGCGGCTATGGCAGCCAGGCAGCGTTCACGCGCGCCTTCTCCCGGCAGTTCGCCGTGGCGCCGAACCGTCTGCGGGCCATGGCGCTGGCCCAGACGCCGCATCCCCAACGGCTGCACGTCGATCTCGTCGAGGCGGCGGCCCCCGTGCGGCTGGGCGCCGTACCTCTCATCGGCATGCGCTTTCACGGGCCGCTGACCCAAGTCCCCGCCCATTGGCAGCACTTCGCCTCAGCCCTCATGGCCGCTGGACTGCCGCTGGAAGCGGTGACAGCGGTGGGCATTCTCCACGACGATCCGGGTTTCACCGCGCCCGGGCAGATCCGCTATGACTGCACCATCGTGGACACGCACTCGACGTTCCCCACCCTGCGCGCGCCGCTGCGGCGCCTGAACGTGCGCGCCGGCTCGTTCGTGCGGCTGGATGTGGAGGGAGCTTATACGCTCATACCGGAAGCCGTGTTCGGCGTGTGCGCGGTGTGGATGCCGCGGCACCGTCGGGCGCTGGGCGAGGCCCCTGCCTATGAGATGTACCGCACCCCGCCCTGGCTGCGGACCGGCAGCGTCCGGGCCAGCGTCCTCGTGCCGTGCTCGCCCTGATCAACTGTTGTCGCCGCGCATCGCCGCCGAAGGCGCGCCGGCCAATAGCAAGAACGATCAAACAGGGCGCATCTCCAACTGTTAGGCGGGAGAGCCGGTGCCGGCTGACACCCGAATTCGCATGGGGAGGCTCTGATGGGCAGGGACGAGACGAGGCCCGCACGCGCAGGGCGAACGAGCCTTCACGCTGGTCGTATCGGCGCAAAGAGCGCCCTGATGGCCGCCATCTCCCTGCCGACCCTGTGCCTCGTCGCAGCTCCTGCACGCGCGCAGGAGCTCAACGTCACCGGCGCGGTCCAGATCGACCAGGGCGCCACCCCTTCCTATGACACTACGCGCATCGGTCTTGCCGGGATGGCGGGAACCCTGACCGTTACCGACCCCGGTACCGCGCTGTCCAACGCTGGGGCCGTTGTCGTCGGCGCCAGCGGCGACGGCACGCTGAACGTTCTGGCCGGCGCCTCCGTTTCCGGCGCAACTGGCACGGTGGGACAGGCGGCAGCGGGGCAGGTGCTGATAGCGGGCGCCGGCTCCCGTTGGGACACGGCCGGTACCCTCTCCGTGGCCATTGACGCCGATGCCAGTCTCGTGGTGGAGCAAGGCGGGCTTCTCACCTCCGCCGACGCCAGCTTTGGCGTGGCCGGCTCCAACGCCACCGGCTCGGTCGAGGTCACGGGCATCGGCTCGCAATGGCGCAATGAAGGCAGCCTGGCGCTGGGCGGGCTGGGATCCGGCCGGCTGACGATCGCGGATGGCGGCGTCGTCACCACCGGCGACACGGTGGTGGCCGGCCTGCTGTCACCCAGCGGCGAGGTCCTGGTCAGCGGTGCCGGCTCGGCGTTCCGGGTCGAGGGCTCCCTCGCCATCGGCACCAATGGCAGCGTCTCGATTCTCGACGGGGCGGCGATGACCTCGGGCCATGCCAACATCGGCGACGGCGTCAGTGCGGCAACCGGCAATGTCACCGTGGACGGCGTGGGCTCGCGCTGGGACGTCGACGGCGCCCTCACCGTCGGCGCGCTGGGCGCGGGCTCGCTGGTGGTGGCCTCGGGCGGCGTCGTTACCGCCACCAGCGCTCTGATCGGCAACGCCAACAGTAACGGGCAAGCCGCCGTGCAGGGCGCCGGATCGCTCTGGGAGATCGCCGGCGACCTCACAGTGGCGACGGAAGGCGGGCAAGGAACCCTGGCGATCAGCGACGGCGGCCAGGTCTCCAATGGCAACGCCGTAGTCGGCGACGAATTTTCGACCGGCCTTGTGGAGGTCGGGGGCGAGGGCTCACGCTGGGACAGCCGCGGCACGGTCCGCGTCGAGACCGGCGGCACCGTCTCCGTCTTTGATGGCGCCACCGCCACGAGTGCGCAGCTTCTGGTCGGCGTCGATCTCTTTGACCCGGCGCGGGTCGAGATCACCGGGCCGGGCTCCAGCTGGACCGCCTCGCAGGCGGTTGCCGTCGGCTATGGCGGCTATGGCTCGCTGAGCGTGACGGATGGCGCCTCGCTACGTTCCGGCGATGGCGTGATCGGCGCTTACTTCGGCACGATCGGCATTGTCGACCTCTCCGGCAACGCCTCCAGCTGGAACGTCGACGGCGCGCTGTATGTCGGCGATGGCGGCGACGGTGAACTCGGAATCGGCGATGGCGCCTCGGTCCGCGCCACTGTCGCGGTGGTGGGCTATCAGGCGCAGAGCCACGGCGCCATCGGCATCGGCGCCGGCGCTTCGCTCACGGTCGCCGACACGTTCTATGTCGGCTTCGGCGGCAGCGGCGAGGTGGTGGTCGAGGCCGGCGGAACGCTCGTCACCGGCGCCACGGCGCTGGGCGCCGGCCCCGGTTCCGACGGCTTCGTCAGTATCGCGGGCACTGGTTCGAGCTGGACCGTCGGGGGAGAGCTGTCGATCGCCAGCGAGGGCGGGCGCGGCACGCTTGAGGTCGAGAATGGCGGGCGCGTCGTCGCCTCCTTCGTCGACGCCCTCGGCGGCACGTCCGAAATCACCGTGACCGGCAGCGGGTCGCGGCTGGAGGCCGGCAGCATCCTCGCGCTTGGCGGGGTGACGCCGAGCGTACTGACCCTTTCCGACGGCGGAACCGTGGTCGCCGATCGTGTCTGGGTCGGCGATACCGATCAGGACGGCAATGCCGGCATCTCCGCCGTCATCATTGTCGGCGCCGCAGCGGGTGATGCGGCAACGGCGGCGGGAACGCTGCAGGCCGGGACGCTCACCGTGCAGGAGGGCGCCAGCGCGCAGCTGGTGCTGAACCACACGGACGAGACCCTGATCGCCGCCGACCTCTCCGGGGCGCTGACGATTGATGCCTATGCCGGCCTCACCACCCTGACCGGCCTCAACACCCACACCGGCACCACCACCATCCACGACGGGACCCTGATCGGATCGGCGTCAAGCTTCGGCAGCGGGGCGATCGTCAATGAGGGAACGCTGGTGCTCGACCAGACCGAGACCGGCCGGCTCGGCAGTACGCTGAGCGGCAGTGGAACGCTGGTGAAGACCGGAAGCGGCATGCTGACCTATGCCGGCGACGCCAGCGCCTTCACCGGTGCGACCAATATCGAGGCCGGCACGCTGGCGCTGGCAGGGTCGCTCGGCGGGGCCGTCAGCGTGGCGGAAGGCGCCGTGCTGGCCGGAACGGGCAGCGTCGGCGCGCTTGGCCTCGCCTCGGGTGCCACGGTGGCACCGGGCACCTCGGTCGGAACGTTGACCGTGGCCGGCGATTTCGATCAGGCGGCGGGTGCGCTTTACGCCGTGGAGGTTGCGGGCGGCCGGGCTGACCTCATTGCCGTCGGCGGCACCGCCAGCATCGCGGACGGCGCGCAGCTCAGCGTCGGTGGTCTCGGCGGCGTCACGCCTGTCGGCACACGTTTCACCGTGCTCACCGCCGACGGCGGCCTCACCGGCAGCTATATGCTGGTGGGCGATACCTCGATCTCGACCTTTTATGCAGTGGAGGGCAGCGCGGACGATACGGCAGTGTATCTCGACGTGATACAGGATCGCGCCTTCACCGCCGCCGCCTGGTCGCCGAACCAGTTGGCCACCGCGGCGGCGCTGGACGGGCTGCCCGGTGCAAGCTTCTTGCGCGAGGCGGTCGGCTCGCAAATGTCCGATTCCGCCGCCCGTCTCGCCTTCGACCAGCTGTCGGGCGATCTCTATGCCAGCGCCCAAAGCGCCGCGCTCGAAGACAGCCGCTTCGTGCGTGACGCCGTGCTCGGCCGGCTGCAGCAGGCCTTCGCTGACCCGGCCGCGGCGTTTTGGGGCCAGGCCTATGGGTCGTGGGGCACCTTCGACGGCGATGGCAACGCAGCCGGGTTCGACCGCACGATCGGCGGCTTCGTCATTGGCGCTGATCGCACCATCGGCGACAGCTTCCGGATCGGTGGCTTTGCCGGCTATGGACAGAGCCGCTACCGTCTCGCTTCGGGCGGTACCTCCGCTGAGAGCGACGATGTGCATGCGGGGCTCTATGGCGGCGGCCAGTTTGGCGATCTGGCCCTCCGTCTCGGCGCGGCCTACACTTACCAGGAGGTGGATACCACGCGGCAGATCGCCTTTCCCGGTTTCGCCGAACGCCTGAGCGGCACCTATGACGGCCACACGGCGCAGGCATTTCTGGAAGCCGGCTGGCGGCTGGCGATCGGTTCGGCCGAGCTGGAGCCCTTTGCCGGCCTGGCCTATGTCAACGTCTCCAATGGCGGCTTCAGCGAGAGCGGAGGAGTGGCGGCGCTTTCGGGCGCGACAGGAGACGCCGGGGTGACCTTCACCACGCTGGGACTTCGCGCATCGGCCGATGCCTCGATGGGTGCCGTTCAGGGTCACCTGACCGGGATGGCCGGATGGCGCCACGCCTTCGGCGACACGGATCCGCAGGCCATTCTTGGCTTTGCCGGCGGCGCCCCCTTCTCCGTGCTCGGCGTGCCGGTCGCGGAGGATGTGCTGGTGCTGGAGGGCGGCCTGTCGCTGCCGCTGTCCTCAACCGCAGAGCTCGCTGTGTCCTATACCGGTGCCTTCGGCTCAGGCCTCGTCGACAACGGTTTTGAGGCCGGCCTGAGCTGGCGCTTCTAAGCAGGACCTAGATCTGGAAGTCGGAATAAAACACGACCTTGTCTTGTACATTTTCGAGTTTCCGATTGATCCCTGTGAGATATTGACCCCGCCTTTCCGCCTGTCTAAGAACGGCGGCATGAGGATTGTCTCAGCCCGTCCATCTGGCACGCGTTCCGCGCCGTGCCGCGAGAGGCGGCTCAGGCATCGTTCTCGTCGACGGACGGGCGTGGCCCGCCGGCGCCACGGGCGGAAAAATCGTCATGCGCTCACCGGGCCGGGCGACGGAAAGTCTTGAGAGATAGGCGGATTTGATGTCGTCAGAACGGATGACGCACCTTAGGCGTCTGGAAGCGGAATCCATCTTCATCATGCGGGAGGTGGCAGCCGAATTCGCCAACCCGGTGATGCTCTATTCGATCGGCAAAGATTCCGCCGTCATGCTGCATCTAGCAGCTAAGGCGTTTTATCCCTCACTGCCGCCCTTTCCGCTGATGCACATCGACACGACGTGGAAATTTCGCGAGATGATCGCCTTCCGCGACGCGATGGCAGCGCGTCTCGGCTTCAAATTGCTCGTACACACCAACCAGGACGGCGTCGCCAAGGGCATCAACCCGTTCGACCATGGCTCCTCGCTCTACACCCATGTGATGAAGACCGAAGCGCTGAAGGAGGCGCTGACGCTGCACGGCTTCGACGCCGCCTTTGGCGGGGCGCGGCGCGACGAGGAGAAGAGCCGCGCCAAGGAGCGGGTGTTCTCCTTCCGCACCGCCAATCATGGCTGGGACCCGAAGAGCCAGCGCCCCGAACTGTGGAACCTCTATAATGCCCGCATCCGGCCGGGTGAATCGATCCGGGTGTTTCCGCTCTCCAACTGGACCGAGCTCGACATCTGGCAATACATCTTGGCCGAGAACATCCCTATCGTGCCGCTTTATCTCGCCGCCGAGCGGCCGGTGGTGGAACGTGACGGCCAGCTGATCATGGTGGACGATGAGCGTCTTCCGCTGGCGCCCGGCGAGGTGCCGCTGATGAAGCGCGTGCGTTTCCGCACGCTGGGCTGCTATCCCCTGACCGCCGCCATCGAGAGCGACGCCGACACGCTGGAGGCGATTGTCGGCGAGATGCTTCTGGCGCGCACCTCGGAGCGCGCCGGCCGCCTCATCGACCATGACGAGGCCGCCTCGATGGAAAAGAAGAAGCGCGAGGGATATTTCTGATGACCGAGGCAATCGCGCCCGTCAGTGCCGCCGACTATCTCGCGCGGCATGAGGCCAAGGGCCTGCTGCGCTTCCTGACCTGCGGCAGCGTGGATGACGGAAAGTCAACCCTCATCGGCCGCCTGCTCTACGACACCAAGCTGCTCTTCGAGGACCAGCTGGCGACGCTCGCCTCCGATTCGCGCAAGCACGGCACCACGGGAGATGAGCTCGACTTCGCGCTGCTGGTCGACGGGCTGGCCGCCGAGCGCGAACAGGGCATCACCATCGACGTCGCATACCGCTTCTTCGCCACCGAACGGCGCAAGTTCATCGTTGCCGACACGCCCGGCCATGAACAGTACACCCGCAACATGGCGACCGGCGCCTCGAATTCCGATGTCGCCGTGATCCTGGTCGATGCCCGCAAGGGCATCCTCACCCAGACGCGCCGCCATTCCTTCATCGTCTCGCTGCTGGGGCTGAAGGATGTGGTGCTGGCGGTGAACAAGATCGACCTCATGGACTATTCCCAGTCCGTCTTCGATCAGATCGTCGCCGACTACCGCGCCTTCGCCGCGGAATTCGGTTTCCGCACCCTCGTGCCGATCCCGATCTCCGCCCGCCACGGCGACAATGTCATCGCCCGCAGCGTCCACACGCCCTGGTATGAGGGCCCCTCGCTGCTGGATCATCTGGACACGCTGGACGTGGAAAGCGTGGCGCAGACGCGCCCGTTCCGCCTGCCGGTGCAGTGGGTGAACCGTCCCAACCTGAATTTCCGCGGCTTTTCCGGCACGGTCGCGTCCGGCACGGTGCGGGTCGGCGAAGCGGTGGTCGTGGCCGGTTCCGGCGCGACCTCGCGCGTCGCCTCGATCGTCACCGCCGATGGCGAGCTGCCGCAGGCCGGTGCGGGCCAGGCCGTGACCCTCACCCTGGAAGACGAAATCGACGCCTCACGCGGCGACGTGATCGCGGCGGCGAATGCCCGGCCGGACGTTTCCGACCAGTTCGCCGCGCACCTGATTTGGATGCATGAGGATTCCCTCCTGCCCGGCCGGCCCTATCTGATGAAGATCGGGACACGCACCGTCGTGATGTCGGTGACGGAGATCAAGCACCGCGTCGACGTGAACAGCTTCCAGAAGCTCGCCGCCAAGACGCTGGCGCTGAACGATGTGGCCGTCGTCAACATCGCCACCCACGATCCCATCGCCCTCGATCCGTTCGCCGAAATTCCCCAGACCGGGGCCTTCATCGTCATCGACCGCATGACCAACCAGACGGTCGGTGCCGGCATGGTCGACTTCGGCCTGCGGCGGGCGACCAATGTGCATTGGCAGGCTCTGGACGTCTCCAAGGCGAGCCGGTCCGGGCTCAAGCAGCAGAAGCCGGCCGTCCTGTGGTTCACCGGCCTCTCCGGCGCGGGCAAGTCCACCATCGCCAACCTTGTCGAGAAGCGCCTCAACGCGCTGGGCAGGCACACCTACCTGCTCGATGGCGACAATGTGCGCCATGGCCTCAACAAGGACCTCGGCTTCACTGATGCCGACCGCGTGGAGAACATCCGCCGCGTGGCGGAAGTGGCCCGGCTGATGGTGGATGCCGGATTGATCGTGCTGGTTTCCTTCATCTCGCCTTTCCGCGCCGAACGGCAGATGGCACGGGAGCTTCTGGAGGCCGGGGAGTTCATCGAGATCTTCGTCGACACCCCGCTGGCCGTCGCGGAGGAGCGGGATGTGAAGGGGCTCTACAAGCGGGCCCGCGCCGGCCTGATCCAGAACTTCACCGGCATCGACAGCCCCTACGAGCCACCGCTCGACCCCGAGATCACCATCGAAAGCGGCGCCCTCGCCGCCGAGGCGGCGGCCGAGCGCATCTTCGCGTTTCTGCTGCAGAACGGGTATCTCGGCTGATGGGAGCCCCGACGCCCCGAGGCGGGGCGTCATCTCTCGGGAAGGGCGGCGTCCCGAGGTCGGGGGCTGGTGCGGGCGGTCGGACTCGAACCGACACTCTGTCACCAGAAACGGATTTTGAGTCCGTCGCGTCTACCATTCCGCCACGCCCGCGCGGTGCGGTTCTCTATAACGAAATGAACCGCGCCGCCAAGTGAAAAGCCGGCTTTTCAAGGCGGAAGGGCCGCTTCCGAAAGCGGCCCTTGGCGATCTTCGTCATGGGCGGCCGGATGAAGTGCCGCCGTGAGCCTTCAGGATGCCGGCTTGCAGGTGCCGAAGGCGGTCAGCACCTTTCCGCCCGCCAGCGTCGTCAGCGTCGCCTCCGGCTTGGACGGAGACAGCTCGATCGCCCAGGCGGCCATGTTGTCATTGCCGTCCAGGATCAGCGTGTCGCCATCGCCGATCACGCTCTGGATCGAGCTGATATGCGGAAGGTCGTCATCCGAGACGCTGGCGATGATCTGCTCGCCGAAATGGATCAGGAAGCGCGCGGGCAGGTCGATCGTGCCGAGTTCCTGAGAGGGATTGCAGCCCGACGCCTCGCAGACGAACACCTTCTCGAAGGTGCAGGCGATCGGAGCCGGAAGCGCGTCGTCCGACGGGGCCGGCGGCGGCACGGCGGCGGAAGGCCCGGAGGTGGCGCCGGAAGCATCCTGTGCCTGTGCGGCGGCGAGGCCAAGGATAAGGCAGAGCGCGGTAGCGGCCGTCTTCAGCATGGGAGTGCCCTGGTGCGTGACCGGAAGGAACGGAACGATGCGTCTCAATAGACCGGCGTGCGGCATGGCGGGTAGGGCGGCGCGCCGCAATAGCCCGGGCCGTAGACCGGCCGGGGCGGCGGCGGCGGGTAATAGGCCGGCGGGGGCGGCGGGGGCGGCGCATAATAATAGGTCTTCGGCTGGTTTACGGCGGACGTGACGACCGATCCCACCAGCGCGCCGGCCACCAGGCCGCCAATCAGCGCCCCGGTCGAATTGCTCGCCTGAGCGGGCGGGCTCACCGCCAGCAGAGGCAGGGCGACGGCGACGGCGAGCGCCGCGCGCATCATCCACTTCAAGACCTTGGTGCCGAAGACTGTCATGTCCGACCTCTGCGATTCGCTTCGTTGACTATCGCGCGCGCCCCCGCAGCCGGCAAGTGCCGATACGGCCGTCGTCGTGCCGCCGCGCGGGCGCCGCGATTGCCGTCCACCCTGTCCATGGTCGGCGAACCATCTGCCCCGCGCTGCGTTGATCCGGGCCGGCAGCCCATCGTGGCGCGCACGGGGTGGAAGAGTGGAGAACGACATGGACAGACGAGGCTTTTTACTCGGCCTTGCCGGGGCGTTGGGAGCGGGCGTCGCCATCGGGACGCTGCTCACGCCCGCCCAGGCAATGGTCCTGGACCAGCTCAAGGATATCGCCCCCGAGGCCCCGCCCGGCGCGGGGCCGGCGGGCCACACGCCCGATGGCACCCCTGTCGATACGACTCAGTGGGGCCCTCCCGGCGTGCCCCCGGGTCGGCGTCACCGTCGGCGCCGGCGTCGGCGGGTTTGCGCCGTGCGGCGGGACAGGTGGGGCCGACCGGTGCGCCGCTGCTGGTATGTCTACCGTTAGCGCCTGATCCAGCCAGATTGGTGCGAACGGGATGACGCCGGCCGCGACGGAAGCCACTTCCGTCGCGGCCGTTCGTCTATTTGATCTCGATGGCCGTCTTCGGGCTAAGCCGCGCCAGCAGGCGCCGAAGATCCGTGGGCCGAAAAGCGACGCAGCCCGCCGTAGGTTCAAAGGTCCCCCGGGCAATGTGCAGAAAGACCGCGGAGCCGCGCCGGGAACGGCGGGGTCGGCTGTTGTGGTCGAGCACGACGACCAGATCGTAGAGCCCGTCATCCCGCCACATCTCCTCATGCGAGGCGCGCATCGGCAGGCTTACCGGGCGGTTGTAGCGCCCGTCGCGGGGATCGTCGCACCAGCCATCCCCGCGGCGAGTGCGGAGCACCGGCAGGCCGGTAATCGGGCGCGGGCCGCGATCGGCCCGGTAGCGAACCTCGCGCGCATGCCAGGTTCCCCGTGGCGTGGCGCCGTCGCCTTCGCGCTTGTCCGCGCGAATGCCGGTGCGTCCCAAGGCGACGGGGATCAGGCGTCCATCGAGGATGAGGTAGCCGCGCTGGCGTCCGTGGAGGTGACCGGCCGGCCGCATGGCGACACGCAGGCGGGAGGCAAAGCGGGATTTCCCGTGCGTTTCTGTGCGAAGGGTCTTCTTCTTCACGCCATTTCCGTTCACGATCACGTCACGAACCGGCAGCACCTTCGTCTCGCAAGTGCTCAACGCTTGCCGAATGCGTTTCGCCTGCCTACTCGGGACATACGGCATTTCACTCCAGCCTTGCGTGAGAGTGGACGCGCGAGGCGCCAGGAACAAGGGCTTCGGCCAGCGGCCTCTCGGGAACGCGGATATTCGGGAAAGCGATATGGCGAACGCTCTGCGAGTTTTGGTGGTCGATGACGACAAGGACCTGCGCGAGGCGCTGGTCGAACAGCTCTCGCTCTATGACGAATTCGAGGTGGTGTCGGTCGACAGCGCCAATGCCGCCATCAGCGAGGTGGAGACGACGCGGGTCGATCTCGTGCTGATGGATGTCGGCCTGCCGGACAAGGATGGGCGCGAAGCGGTGCGCGTGATGCGGCAGAACGGCTTCAAGGCGCCGGTGATCATGCTCACCGGCCACGATACCGACAGCGACACCATCATGGGGCTGGAAGCCGGCGCCAATGACTACGTGGCCAAGCCGTTCCGCTTCGCCGTGCTGCTCGCCCGCATCCGCGCTCAGATGCGCTCGCATGAAGCGAGCGAGGACGCGGTCTTCACCATCGGACCCTACACGTTCCGGCCCGGTGCCAAGATGCTGGTGACCGAGCGCAATTCGAAGATTCGGCTCACCGAGAAAGAGACCGCCATACTTCGATACCTCTACCGGGCTGGAAAGAAGCCGGTGGCGCGCGAAATACTGCTGCAGGAAGTCTGGGGCTATAATTCGGGCGTGACGACTCATACCCTTGAGACGCATATATATCGCCTGCGCCAGAAGATTGAGAAGGACCCGTCCCACCCCAGCCTGCTTGCCACCGAGGCTGGGGGGTACAAATTGCTGCCCTGACAGGCCGATTGATTCGTCCTGCCTTGGAGTTTCGCCCGCCGAATGTCCATCGAGGACGACATCGCCTTTCTGGAACGTGTGCCGACGCTCGCATTGATGGGGCGTGAGGCTCTGCGCGTCATCGCCATCAGCGTCGAGCATTTCGCGCTGGCGCGCGGGCAGGTGCTTTTCCACGAGGGGGAGCCGGCCGATTGCGCCTATGTGGTGCAGGACGGCAGCCTGGCGATCGCGCCGGACGACCCGCATCTGGCGGCGCGGCCGGGCCAGAGCGCGCGCGTCGGCGAAGGCGCGCTGATCGGCGAAATGGCGTTGCTGACCGAGACGCGGCGGCCCGCCACCGCCACCGCGCTGGAGCCGGCGGAGGTTTTGCGCATTCCCCGCAACGTCTTCCTGCGCACGCTGGAGAGCTATCCTGACGCCGCCCGCGAGCTGACGCAGCGGTTGAGCGAGCGGGTGGCGGCGACGCTGGCCGATCTGGACCGCGTGCGGGAGCGGCTGGAGGCGATCGAGGACGTGCGGCGGCCATGATTCCGGTCACGCCCCGGGTCTGGCTCGACGAGGACGAGATCGAGGAAACCTTCATTCGCGCCTCCGGTCCGGGCGGCCAGAACGTTAACAAAGTGTCGAGCGCGGTGCAGCTGCGCTTCGACGTGCGCGGCTCCAAGACCTTGGCAGACCACGTAAAAGAGCGCTTGTCCCGCCTCGCCGGGCGGCGCCTGACCAAGGACGGCGTGCTGGTTCTGGTGGCGCAGCGCTACCGGACGCAGGAGCAGAATCGCGCCGATGCGCTGGCCCGGCTGGTGGAACTGGTGCGCGAGGCGGCAATCGTGCCGATTACCCGCCGCCCGACCCGGCCGACTCTGGGCTCGAAGATCCGCCGGCTGGAGGGCAAGGCCAAGCGGGCGGGGGTCAAATCACTGCGCCGCGACCGGCCGGGCGCGCCGGACGAATAGGCGCTAACCCCTTAGAAATCCGTCGCTATTCCCTTCACTTCCCAGTCGCCATAGCGCACCGGCTCGGGCCCGTTTCGGCCGTCGATTTCCCTAGGCCCGGCCACCGGGGCCGCAGCGGCGCGGCGGGCGGCGGCCTCGGCCAGCGCCCGCTCGGCGGCAGGTGTGAGCGGCCGGCGCGGGGCCGGCGCATCGGCGCCATCGGACGGGCCGGTGAGGCCGGTTGGGTGGAGTGTCGGTGCGATCGGATCGATCTGGCTCATGCGCTATTGGAACCACCCGCCGCCCGCCCGCGTCAAGACAGGCCCGCTCACGAGCGCGCGACGCGCGGGCCGCTCACATGCGCCGGATCGCCCGCCGTGACACTCCCCTTGCCGCCGCGCTCCAATCTTGCGCGGCCGCCGGACCCATCCCATTTTCCCCACCGACAGGCCGCAACCTGCGGCGGATGAGGCAATGATGAACTATTTCCGTACGGCGATCCTGCTCGCGGGCATGACAGCGCTGTTCATGGGCGTCGGCTTCATGATCGGCGGCCAGGGCGGCATGCTGATCGCGCTGCTGGTGGCGGCCGGCATGAATGTGTTCAGCTACTGGAATTCCGACCGGATGGTGCTCTCCATGTACGGCGCCCGCGAGGTCGACCGTGCCAGCGCGCCTGACTATTACGCCATGGTGGAGGAGCTGGCCGCGCGGGCGCAGCTGCCGATGCCACGCGTCTACATCATGGACAACCCGCAGCCCAACGCCTTCGCCACCGGCCGCAACCCGCAAAACGCGGCGGTCGCCGCCACCACGGGGCTGCTCAATTCGCTGTCGCGCGAGGAAGTCGCCGGCGTCATGGCGCATGAGCTGGCGCATGTGAAGAACTACGACACGCTGACCATGACCATCACCGCCACGCTGGCGGGGGCGATCTCGATGCTGGCCAATTTCGCCATGATCTTTGGCGGCAACCGCAACAACAACAGCGGCTTCGGCGTGATCGGCACCATCGCGATGATGATCCTCGCCCCGCTCGCCGCCATGGTGGTGCAGATGGCGGTGTCGCGCTCGCGCGAATATGAGGCCGACAAGCTCGGTGCGCAGATCTGCGGCCAGCCCATGTGGCTCGCCTCGGCGCTGGCGAAGATTTCCAATGCGGCGCACGCCGTGCCGAACATGCCGGCCGAGCACAACCCGGCCACCGCGCACATGTTTATCATCAACCCGCTCTCGGGCGAGCGGATGGACAGCCTGTTCTCCACCCACCCCGCCACCGAGAACCGCATCGCCGCGCTGCAGGCGCTGGCGCAGCAGATGGGCGCCAGCGGCGGTTATCCCTCTGCCGCCGCGCCGCAGGGCGGGCCGTGGGCGGGCTCCGGCGCGGCGCGGCCGGCCAGTCGCCGGCCGGGCAATCCCTGGGGGCGCAGCGGTGGCGGCGAGCGGCGCGGCCCCTGGGGCTGAAGCGAGGCTGTCGCCGGGCTTGGCAGAAAAGACCGGCAGGGGCCGGCGGAGTCACTTTCGCCGGCAATGCGCGCGCCTGAGGCCGCCGCGCCGCTTGAAAAAGCCGCGCTTCGCAGCTATCAGAGCCGCGCGTGCCGCTTTAGCTCAGTTGGTAGAGCATCGCATTCGTAATGCGGAGGTCGTCAGTTCGAGTCTGACAAGCGGCACCATTCCTCCGCCTCCGCGCCGTTCTGGCGCCTTATGGCCGCCAAGCCCTTCCCCGTAGTAGACTCGCGCCCTATCGGCATCGCCGCCGTTTCGTGCCGCCGTGTCCCGCCGCTGTCCGTGTCTCCTGCCGTGCCCTCTAGCAGAGGAGGCCGGACGTGAAGCAGAGCCGCCCTCATCGCCGGGCCTGACCAGGGGATCCAGCCGTCTCGCTGCCTCTCAGTCCAAGCCTGGGTGGCCGGGTCAAGCCCGGCCATGAGGGGGAACGGGTGGGACGGGCTGATGGCTGTCGCACGCGCCGCTGCAGGCTTTCCCTCGCCGCCGCATGCCCCTTCTGCGCGACGCGCGGCTCGTCTTTCAGTGGAGCGCGGCGGACCACACGCACACCCTCATCCCCGGGCCTGACCCGAGGATCCAGCCGTCTCGCTGCCTCTCAGTCCAAGCCTGGGTGGCCGGGTCAAGCCCGGCCATGAGGGGGGGAACGGGTGGGACGGGCTGAAGGATACCGCGCGCCCTCACTCCCCGCCGCATGCGCTTCCTCCTCGCCGCGCGCGCCTAACTCGCGCCACACGCCCCGCCCTCTCGGCCGCACGCCCTTCTCCGCGACGCGCGGCGGGTCTTTCCGGGGAGCGACTGGCCATACGCGCGCCCTCATCCCCGGGCGTGACCGGGGAACCCAGTTTGCGCACCGGTGCGGAGGCAAGCCTGGGTGGCCGGGTCACGCCCGGCCATGAGGGCTCGGCCCTTCGCTCGTACGTGTATTTCCGCTGCACAACCCCGTTCCCCGGACCAGCCGCGCGCAGCGCGGCGCCGCTCCGGGGCCAAGGGTACCGGGAGCCGCGCTCCCCTGTTCGGTAAAGAGCCGAAGAGCTTGGCGCTGGGTCCCGGATCGCCTTCCGCTACCGCTGCAGGCGTCCGGGACACGGCAGCGCGCTTCGATACCTTTCAGCCCTCATGGCAGGCCGCATCCTTCTCCCTCTCCCCCTGGGGGAGAGGGTTGGGGTGAGGGGCTTTGTCCCTCCGCCCCGGCGCCCCCCTCACCGACCCGCTTCGCGGGCCACCTCTCCCCCACGGGGAGAGGCACGTCGCGGGTCAGCGCCGGGCATTGACCGCGCCCCAGACCGCCCTCGCCGCCAATGGTCAGTGCCAAGCCTGACCTTCGTCGCTCATGGGATGACAGCGGCGACGCGTTCAACTCTCCGATTTTATCGAATGATTTGTGCGATATAATGCGCTGGATCGAACGATCATCGCCTGCGATCAGAGGACGTTGCCGGAATGGAGACGTATCATGGTCGCGCATGTCGAAATGGCCGAGGGCCACAGGGTGGCGAAGGCGCGCCCCACCGCGATCCTGCCCGGCCTCGCGCTGACGGCGGGCATTGCCGGCCTCGCCTTCGGCCTGCGCCAGCTGCCGATGGTCGGGGTGCTGAGCCCGATGATCCTCGCCATCATGATCGGCATCGGCTTCCACAATCTCATCGGCACGCCGGCGCGGGCCAAGCCCGGCGTGGCGTTTGCCATGCGCCGCATTCTGCGCGCCGCCATCGTGCTGCTGGGCCTGCAGCTCACCGCCGCGCAGATCGCCGAAGTGGGCGCGACCGGCATCGCGGTGATCGCCCTCACCCTGGTCGCCACCTTCCTCTTCATCACCTGGCTCGGCCGGCTGATCGGGGTCGAGCGCGGGCTGGCCGAGCTGATCGCCGCCGGCACCTCGATCTGCGGCGCCTCGGCGGTGATCGCCACCAATACGGTGACGCGCGCCCCGGACGAGGATGTCGCCTATGCGGTGGCCTGCGTCACCGTGTTCGGCTCGGTGGCGATGTTCCTCTATCCGCTGCTTCCTGTCGTGCTCGGCCTCTCGCCGCATGCCTATGGGCTTTGGGCCGGCGCCTCGATCCACGAGATCGCCCAGGTGGTGGCCGCCGCCTATCAGGGCGGGCCGGCGGCCGGCGAGTTCGGCACCATCGCCAAGCTCTCCCGCGTGATGCTGCTGGCGCCGATGGTGATCGGGCTCGGGCTCGTCGCCGCCCGCCGCGCCACCCGGCACGGCCACGGCGCCAGCCGCGCCCGCCCGCCCATGCCGTGGTTCGTGCTCGGCTTTCTCGCCATGGTGGGGCTGAACAGCGTGGTGACGATGCCGGCGGAGATGAAGGCCGCGCTGGTGCTGGCCACCACCTTCATGCTCTCCATGGCGCTGGCGGCGATGGGGCTGGAAACCGACATCGCCAAGCTGCGCGCCAAGGGGCTGCGGCCGTTCCTGCTCGGCCTGGCCGGCTTCGTCTTCATCGCCCTGTTCAGCCTCGCTCTGGTAAAGATGACCGCCTGAGCGAGGCCGAGGACGGTGGATGACCCTGGAGCAGCTGCGCATCTTCGTCGCCGTGGCGGAGCGTGAACACATCACGCAAGGCGCGCGCGACATCCATCTCACCCCCTCGGCCACCAGCGCGGCGATCGCGGCGCTGGAGGCGCGCCACGCGACACGGCTGTTCGACCGGGTCGGCCGGGGCATCGTGCTCACCGAGGCGGGGCGGCTGTTCCTGCCGGAAGCGCGCGCCGTGCTCGCCCGCGCCAGCGCCGCCGAGAAGGTGCTGGCTGACCTTGCCGGGCTGGTGCACGGCGCGCTGGCGCTGGCGGGGAGCCAGACGGTCGCCAATTACTGGCTGCCGCCGCTGATCGAGCGCTACCGCCGCCGCTATCCCGGCGTCGCGGTGAGCCTCGTCATCGGCAACACCGATTTCGTCGCCGCACGGGTGCAGGACGGCGCCGCCGATCTCGGCTTCATCGAGGGCGAGGTCGAGGCGCCGGTGCTGGTGGCCGCGCCCGTCGCCGATGACGAGATGGTGCTGGTGGCGCCGGTGACGCATCCCTGGCACTGGCGCGCGCCCACCTCCCCGGCCGAGCTGGCCGACGGCCCGTGGGTGCTGCGCGAGCCGGGCTCGGGCACCCGGGCCATTTTCGAATCCTATCTGCAAGAGACCGGCCTCGCCCCCGGCGCGCTGCGCGTCGTGCTGGAATATCCCTCCAATGAGGCGGTGCGGGCGGCGGTGGAGGCGGGCAGCGGGGTGACGGTGATCTCGCGCCGCGTGGTGGAGGAGGCGATCCGCGCCGGCACCATGGCGCTGATCGACTACCCCCTGCCCTCGCGCCCCTTCCTCTCGCTGCGCCACCGCGAGCGCTACGCCACCAAGGCGGCGCAGGCCTTTCTCGACCTGGCGACGGCGGCGCCCGAAAGCGCCGGCTGACGGCCGTGCCGGGGCCCGGGAAAACGCCGCCTCCCCGCGCAGATCGGCGTGGCGCCGCCCGGCGCGACGCGGCACAATGGACGCGCGGCGGCCCTCGATTGGGCATGCGGGCGGTCGCGGGCGGGGGCAGAACGATTTGAACGCGCAGGAACGCAGTCAACCCGCCGGCCGCGGCGAGGTCCGCATCGACATTGTCGACGTGCTGCGCGGCATCGCGGCGAGCGCCGTGGTGGTGCAGCATGTGGCGGAATCCTCCGGCCTGCCGGGGCTGTGGTACCTGCTGGAACTGGCGCCCGGCGTGTTCGGCGTCGTGCTGTTCTTCCTCATCAGCGGCTTCGTCATCCCGCTCTCCGTCCGGGGAGTCTCGGACTGGCGGGCCTACGCGCTGCGGCGGGTGTTCCGGATCTACCCGCTCACCTTGTTCGCCTTCGCCCTGCTGGCGGCGCTGATGCTGCTGGGCGCGCTGCCGCCCGCCGACGCCCCGTGGTATGTGTGGCTGGCCAACCTTTTGCTGCTGCAGGATTTCGTCCGGGTGCCCGCCCTGCTCGGCGTGACCTGGACGCTGCCGATCGAATTCGCCTGGTACACGCTGTTCGGGCTGAGCTTCTTCCTGCTGGGCCGCCGGGGGCTGCGGTTGCTCAGCCTTGCCTATCCGATCGGCATGGTGGGGCTGATCGCGCTGTCGCTTCTGCTGGAGATCCGCCTGCCCTTCGGCCGGATCGGCATGCTCTACGCCGCCCTTATCGGCATGCAGTGCTTCCGCTTCGCCGGCGGGGAGATCGGGCGCCGCGAGATCCTGGTGTCGTGCGGCGTGTTCGTGGGGCTGATGATGGTGGCGAACTGGGTGGCGTTCGGGCATTTCTCCCACCCCAACATCAAGCTGCACCATGCGCTGATGCCCTGGGCGCTCGCCTCGCTGCTGTTCTTCGTCGCGCTGTTCCGCATCAAGCTGGCGTCGCCGCCCTCCTGGATCGGGCAGGGCCTCCTGTTTCTCGGGCGGATCAGCTTTTCGGTGTACCTGCTGCACCCGATCGTCATGGGGCTCGTGCACCCCTTTGCCGAGGGCCTCGCCTTCATCGTCGCGGTGTGCGGGCTGACCCTGCCGCTGGCATGGCTGAGCTTCACCTATATCGAGAAGCCCGGCATCGAGATGGGCCGGGCATTGGTGCGCCGGCGGCGGACCGTCGCCGCCTAGGCTGCCCCCCGGAACCCGGTCCGCTCAAATGATCTAGCGGCCGCCGAAAATGGCGCTGCCGACCCGCACATGGGTCGCCCCCAGCGCGATGGCGGTCTCGAAATCGCCGCTCATGCCCATGGAGAGCGTCTTCAGCCCGTGGCGGGCGGCGATCTTGGCCAGCAGGGCGAAATGCGGCGCGGCCGGCTCGTCGGCCGGGGGAATGCACATCAGCCCGTCGATCGCCAGCCCGTGCGTGTCGCGGCATTCGGCGAGGAAGGCATCGACCTCGCCGGGGGCGACGCCGGCCTTTTGCGGCTCCTCGCCGGTATTGACCTGCACCAGCAGGCGCGGCGCGGGCGCGGCGCCCTCGCGGCGCAGCTCCTTCGCCAGCGCGGCGGCGAGAGACGGGCGGTCCAGCGTCTGGATCACATCGAAAAGGCTGAGCGCCTCGCGCACCTTGTTGGTCTGCAGCGGGCCGATCAGATGCAGTTCGAGATCGGGATGGGCCGCGCGCAGCGCCGGCCATTTGCCCGCCGTCTCCTGCACCCGGTTCTCGCCGAAGACGCGCTGGCCGGCTTTGATGACGGGCGCGATGTGCTCGGCCCCGAAGGTCTTGGAGACGGCGACCAGCTGGACGCTGGCGCGATCGCGCCCGGCATCCTCGCAGGCCTGGGCGATGCGCGCGCGCACCTCGACGAAACGTGCGGTGACCTCGCGGGCCGCGAGCTCCTGCGCAATGACGTCCTCGGTCCGGTCCGGCTCCATCCTGGCTCTCCTGCTGATCCCGCCGCCCTCGATACGCCAATCGCGCCCGCGCGGGAATGCGGGCGCGGGGGAAAAGCGCCGGGCCGCCTCTGCCGCGCCCGCCCTTCCCCGCAATGCAGCGAAAAGGTTGACCAGGAACGCGGTTTGGTGCCTAGTCCGGCGCCATCCGTGAACCTTTTTCCTGAAGGTTCACGCCCCTTTGTCAGATGTTTGCCGATCCAAGAAGCCTGTCCATGAGCACCGAGCGCTACAACGCCCGCGAGGCCGAGCCCCGCTGGCAGAAGATCTGGGACGAACGCGGCATCTACCGCACCCGCAACGACGATCCGCGTCCCAAATACTATGTGCTCGAAATGTTTCCCTACCCGTCGGGGCGCATCCATATCGGCCATGGCCGCAATTATGTGATGGGCGACGTGGTGGCGCGCTTCAAGCGGATGAAGGGCTTCAACGTCCTCCACCCCATGGGCTGGGATGCGTTCGGCCTGCCGGCGGAAAACGCCGCCATCGAGCGCAAGACCCATCCGGGCAAGTGGACCTACGAGAACATCGCCACCATGCGCGAGCAGCTGAAGCTGCTCGGCCTCTCGCTCGACTGGTCGCGCGAGATCGCCACCTGCGACGTCTCCTATTATGGCGAGCAGCAGCGCATCTTCCTCGACTTCCTCAAGGGCGGCTTCGCCTATCGCCGCGAGAGCGAGGTCAATTGGGACCCGGTCGACAACACCGTGCTCGCCAATGAGCAGGTGATCGACGGCCGCGGCTGGCGCTCGGGCGCGCTGGTGGAGCGGCGCAAGCTGGCGCAATGGTTCTTCCGCATTTCCGACGCCTCGGAGGAGCTGCTGGCCGGGCTCGACACGCTGGAGCGCTGGCCCGACAAGGTGCGCCTGATGCAGCGCAACTGGATCGGCCGCTCCGAGGGCCTGCATGTGCGCTTCGTGCTGGCGGATGCGCCCGCCGGGGTCGCCGAGAACCTGCCCGCCGCGATCAAGGTCTACACCACCCGGCCGGACACGCTGTTCGGCGCCGCCTTCCTCGCACTCTCCCCCGGCCATCCGCTGACCGAGAAGCTCGCGGCGGCGAACCCGGCCCTGGCGAGCTTTGTCGAGGAATGCCGGCGCGGCGGCACCTCCACCGCCGAGATCGAGACCCAGGAAAAGATGGGCTTCGACACCGGGCTGAAGGTGCGCCACCCGCTCGGCGGACCGGACCTGCCGGTCTATGTCGCCAATTTCGTGCTGATGGACTACGGCACCGGCGCCATTTTCGGCTGCCCGGCGCATGACCAGCGCGACCACGACTTCGCCCGCAAATACGCCCTGCCGATCACCCCGGTCGTTCTGCCGCCCGATGTCGACCCCGCCAGCTTCTCGGTGGCGGAGGCGCCCTATGAGGGCGAGGGCACGCTGTTCAATTCTGGCTTCCTCGACGGCCTCACGGTGCCGGCGGCGAAGGAGAAGGTGGCGCTGCGGCTGGAGAACGAGATTCTCGGCAACGCGCCGGTGGGCGAGCGGGCGGTGAACTACCGGCTGCGCGACTGGGGCATTTCGCGCCAGCGCTATTGGGGCTGCCCGATCCCGATCATCCATTGCGATTCCTGCGGCCCGGTGCCGGTGCCCGAGGACCAGCTGCCCGTGCAGCTGCCGGAGGACGTGACCTTCGACCAGCCGGGCAACCCGCTGGACCGGCACCCGAGCTGGAAGCATGTGAACTGCCCGCAGTGCGGCGCGCCGGCCCGGCGCGAGACCGACACCATGGACACGTTCGTCGATTCGTCCTGGTACTTCGCCCGCTTCGCCGCCGAGCCCGGCACAGCGCCGCTGCAGAAGGGCGCCGCCGACCATTGGCTGCCGGTCGACCAGTATATTGGCGGCATCGAGCACGCGATCCTGCACCTGCTCTATTCCCGCTTCTTCATCCGCACGCTGAAGAAGCTCGGCCGCGTCTCCGTGGCCGAGCCCTTCGCCGGGCTGTTCACCCAAGGCATGATCGTCCACGAGACCTACAAGGACGCGGAAGGCCGCTGGCTGTTCCCCGAGGAGGTCGAGCGCGACGGCGAGGGCCGGCCGGTGAAGGTGGGCACGGGTGAGCCCGTGACCATCGGCGCGCCGGAGAAGATGTCGAAGTCGAAGAAGAACGTGGTGCCGCCGGAGATCGTCGCCGACACCTATGGCGTCGACTGCGCCCGCTGGTTCATGCTCGCCGACACCCCGCCCGAGCGCGACAGCGAATGGACCAGCGCCGGCATCGAGGGCGCCTGGCGCTTCGTCCAGCGGCTGTGGCGGCTGGTGGGCGACACCGTGGCGCTGGCGCCGGAAGAGGTGACGCGGCCGGCTGATTTCGGTGCCGAATCGATTGCCCTGCGCCGCGCCTCCCACCGGCTGGCAGCTCAGGTGGCGGAGGATATCGAGCGCCTTCGCTTCAACGTCGCGGTGGCGCGGGTGCACGCCTTCGCCAATGTGTTCGCCGAATCGCTCACCGGCGCCCGTACCGGCGCGGCGGCGGGCCCGGTGGCGCCCGACCTTGCTTTCGCGCTGCGCGAGGCTGCCACCTTCCTCACCGCCGTGGTGGCGCCGATGGTGCCGCATCTGGCCGAGGAATGCCGGCTGGTGCTGGCCGGCAGCGGGCTGATGGCCGAGGCCGGCTGGCCGCAGGTCGAGGACGAGCTGCTGGTCGACGATACCGTTACGCTGCCGATTCAGATCAACGGCAAGCGGCGCGGCGAGATCGTGGTGCCGAAGGCGGCCAGCCCCGCCGAGGTGGAGAAGGCGGTGCTCGCGCTCGATCTCATCGCGCAGGCACTCGACGGGCGCGCCCCGAAGCGTATCATCGTTGTGCCGCAAAGGATTGTGAATGTCGTCGCCTGACCGGAGGAACACGATGCCCGCACGCCGCCGCCTGCTTGGTCTCGCCGGGGCGGGACTGCTTGCCCTGTCTGCGGCCGGCTGCTTCCAGCCCATGTATGCCGAGACGAGCCCGGGCCAGGGCTCGGTGCTGCAGCAGAGCTTCAGCGAGATCGAGGTGGTCTTCGCCACCGGCCGGGTCGCCGACGAGGTGCGCAACGACCTGATCTTCGCGCTGACGGGCGGCGCCGGAAACCCGGTGGGCGCCCCTTATCGCCTCATCCTCGACGTGAGCAGCAAGACCGCCGAGGCTTCCGTCGTCAGCCCGCTCACCGGCCTGCCGGAGGTCGAGATCGTCTCGGTCGATGTCAAATGGCAGCTCTATGAGGCCGGCAACACCAAGACGCCGCTGCGCGTCGGCACCGCCACCGGCAAGGCCTCGCTGGACAGCGGCTATCAGCGCTTCGCCCGCGCCCGCGCCATTCGCGACGCCGAGAACCGCTCCGCCTCGGTGGTCGCCGAGACGATCAAGAGCCAGCTCGCCTCCTATTTCCTGACCCGCGCGCCCAAGAGCTGAACCGGCCATGGTCGCTGTCCGGCCGGGCGATGTCGAGGCGACGCTGAGCCGCCTCGATCCGCTGCGCCCCGTGGTGCTGCTGTTCGGGCCCGATAGCGGGCTGGTGCGCGAGCGCGCCCGCGCTTATCTCGCCCGCGCCAGCGCCGGCTCCGACGACCCGTTCGGCATTGTCCGGCTCGACGGCGACGAGATCTCAGGCGATCCCGGCCGGCTGGTCGACGAGGCCGGCACGATGGCGCTGTTCGGCGGCCGGCGGGTGGTCTCGCTGCGGGCCGGTTCCAAAAACGTCGTTCCGGCGGTCGAGGCGCTGCTGGCGGCGCCGCCGGAACAGGCGATCATCGTCATCGAGGCCGGCGACCTCAAGCGCGGCATGGGCCTGCGGGCGCTGTGCGAGGCCTCGCCGCACGCGCTGGCCATCGCCTGCTATGCCGATAGCGAGCGCGATCTCGCCCGGCTGGTCGATTCCATGACGGCGGAGGCCGGCATGGCGCTGGACCGCGACGCGCGCGGCGAGTTGCTCGCCCTGCTCGGCGGCGACCGCATGGCCTCGCGCGGCGAAATCGCCAAATTGCTGCTCTACGCCACCGGCGAGCCGCGCATCACCAGCGCCCATGTGCGCGCCATTGTCGGCGACGCCTCAAGCCTGGCGCTGGACGAGATTGCCGACGCCACCTTCGCCGGCCAGCCGGCTGACATGGCGAGCGCCTTCGCCAAGGCGACCGGCGAGGGCATGCGGGCCGATATCGTGCTGGGCGCGGTGTGCCGCACCGCGCAGGCGCTGCACCAGATGCGCCTTTCCATCGAGGCCGGCGGCAATGTCGAGCGGGCGCTGGACGGCGCTCGGCCGGCGATCCATTTCCGCCGCAAGCCGTTCGTGGAAAAAGCGCTGCGCGGCTGGAGCGTCGCCCGGCTGGAGGCGGCGCTGTTCGCGCTCGACGACGCGCTGCTCGCCGCCCGGCGCAACGCGGCGCTGGGCCCGGCGATCGCCGAGCGGGCGCTGCTGCAGGTGGCGGGACAGGCGAAGCGGGGCTGAGGTCCGGACGGCCGGAAATCAGATCCCCGCCAGACGCCGGCAGACCTCGTCCAGCTGGTCGAGCGAGGAATAGCGGATGCGGATCTCGCCCGCCTCGCCATCGTGCTTCAGCGTCACGGCGAGGCCCAGCTCGTCGGAGAGGCGGCGCTGCAGCGCGGCGGTGTCGGCGTCGAGCGCGGGATGCAGCTTGGCCTTTTTCGGCGGCTTGCCGGCGGCTTCCGCCTTGGCGACGTTGAGCTCCTGCGCCAGCGCCTCGATCGCCCGCACATTCATGCCCTGGGCGACGATGGCCTGCGCCAGCGTCTCCGGGTCGTCCTGGGTCAGCAGCGCCCGGGCATGGCCGGCCGAGAGGCGGCCATCGGCGAGAAACTGCTTCACCGTCTCCGGCAGGCGCAGCAGCCGCATGGTGTTGGCGACATGGCTGCGGCTCTTGCCGATCACCCGGGCGAGGTCGCTCTGCGAATAGCCGAACTGGTCGGCCAGCGACTGATAGCCCGCCGCCTCTTCCAGCGGATTGAGATCGGCCCGCTGGACATTCTCGATGATGGCGATTTCCAGCGCCTCGCGATCGTCGACCTCGACGACGACGATCGGCACTTCATGGATGCCGGCGCGCTGGCCGGCGCGCCAGCGGCGCTCGCCGGCGACGATCTCATAGGCCTCGCGCTCGCCGGCGACCTGGCGCACGACGATGGGCTGGATGATGCCGCGCTCGCGGATGGAGGCGGCGAGATCGTCGAGATCGCCCTCGGCGAAGGTCCGACGCGGGTTGCGCGGATTGGCCCGCAAAAAGGCGAGCGGCACCTTGCGCGCCCCGCCGCCGATGCGGCCCCGGTCATTGGCCGCGCCGCTGTCCTCGCCCATATCGCCGATCAGCGCCGCAAGGCCGCGCCCGAGCCGCGAGCGTCCGCCGTCTTCCGCCATGGCCATCGCCCCCTCCCCTACGCCGCCGCGAGGCGCAGGCTGCGCTCGCGCTGGATTATTTCGGATGCGAGACGAAGATAGGCCTGCGACCCGACGCATTTGAGATCGTACAGCAGCACCGGCTTGCCATAGGACGGCGCCTCCGACACCCGCACATTGCGCGGGATGATGGTCTCATAGACCTTGGACCCCATGAACTGGCGCACATCGTCGACCACCTGGGTCGAGAGATTGTTGCGCGCGTCGAACATGGTCAGCACGATGCCGTGGATGGTGAGCTCCGGGTTGAGCGTGGTCCGCACCTGCTCCACCGTCTTCAGCAGCTGGGAGAGACCCTCCAGCGCGAAGAACTCGCACTGCAGCGGCACCAGAATGGCGTTCGACGCCGCCATGGCGTTGACCGTGATGAGGTTCAGCGAGGGCGGGCAGTCGATCAAAACGTAGGTGTAATCAATATCGTTACGGGCCCGTTCGAACTGCTCGGCCGGACCGTTCAGCCGGCGGATGGCGTCGCGCAGGCGATAGGCCCGGTCGCGCTGGCTGGCGAGTTCCAGCTCGATGCCGGACAGGTCCATGGTCGAGGGCGCGATATGCAGCCGCGGCACCGCCGTCTCCAGCACCGCCTCGCGCAGCTCGATTTCGCCGGTCAGCACATCATAGGTCGAAACCCGCCGGCTGCGGCGGTCGATGCCGAGCCCGGTGGAGGCATTGCCCTGCGGGTCGAGGTCGATGATCAGCACCGTCTCGCCGATCGCCGCCAAGGCGGTGCCGAGATTGATCGCCGTCGTGGTCTTGCCGACCCCGCCCTTCTGGTTGGCCAGGGCCAGGACGCGGGGAACCGGCCGGGGCGCGGCCGGAGCGAGCAAAGCCTCATCCATGATGTCCACCCTGCGAAAATCCCTTGCCGCCCGAAGACTCGCCGGCCCCGTCAGGCCCCAGCGGGACTGCGTTGCGGACGATCAGGACATGGCCGCCGCCATCGGTCAGGCTCGCCCTAATCTCAGCCTCGATTCTCCAAGATTTAGCTGCCTGGGTCAATTCGTTATCAACATCTTGTCCCTTGAGGAACAGCCCGGTCGCTCCCTGCGCAAGGAAGGGAGCCGCCAGCTCCAGCAGCCGTGGCAATGGCGCAAGCGCGCGGGCTGACACGACCTCGACCCCCGGCGCAAGCACGGCGGCGACCTGTTCGATTCGCGATGGCAGCACGGTGACCGGAAGCTCGGCCAGCCGCGCCGCTTCGCGCAGGAAGGCGGCCTTGCGACTGTCGCTTTCCACCAGCGTCACATCGGCGTCGGGACGCTCCGCCAGCACCGCTGCCACCACCAGACCGGGAAAGCCGCCGCCCGAGCCGAGATCGACCCAGCGCCTGACCTCGCCGGCGAGCGGGATCAGCTGGAGCGAATCGGCGACATGCCGGGTCCACACCTGCGGCAGCGAGGCAGCCGCGACCAGATTGATGGTGCGCTGCCATTTCTCCAGCAGACCGACAATGACGTCGAGCCGCTGTTCCGTTTCACGTGAAACAGGGGTGAGGCTCAGCGCGCGGGCGCGATCGGACGAATCATTCCTGGACATGGCGCTTTATACCGCATCCCCGCCCCCGCAGCAGCCGGAGCGCGCGCGACAAAACCCGCCGGCGCGCCTCACGACACCCGGCGGGCATGCGCCGCCAGCAGCGCCAGCGCCGCCGGGGTCATGCCGTCGATGCGACCGGCCTGGCCAATGGTACGGGGCCGAATCGATTCCAGCTTGGCCTTGATCTCGTTCGAGAGCCCGGCCAGCCCGCGATAATCCATCTCCGCCAGCTCCGCCGCCTCGTCGCGGCGGAACGAGGCGATGTCGGCCTCCTGGCGATGGAGATAGACCGCGTATTTGGCATCGACCTCCACCTGCTCGCCGATGCGGGCATCCTCGCCCGCCACCTGCGGCCAGATGCGACAAATATCGGCCCAGCCGACATGTGGGTAGGACAGCAGATCGAACGCCGTGCGGCGCTGGCCGTCGCGGTTGAGGGTGAGACCGTGCGCATCGCCCTCCCCCGGAGTGATCGACACCGAGCGGCTCCAGGCCGAGACCCGCGCCAGCGCCTCCCGACGGGCGGCGAACTGCACCCGCCGCGCCGCGCCGACCAGGCCGAGCCCGTCGCCCTTGGCGGTGAGGCGCTGGTCGGCATTGTCAGCCCGCAGCGACAGGCGATACTCCGCCCGCGAGGTGAACATGCGGTAGGGCTCGCTCACCCCGCGGGTGACGAGATCGTCGATCATCACCCCGATATAGGCTTCCGCCCGGTCGAAGGTGACGCCGTCCTGCCCGCCCGCCCGGCGCGCCGCGTTCAGCCCGGCGACCAGACCCTGCGCCGCCGCTTCCTCATAGCCGGTCGTGCCATTGATCTGGCCGGCGAGGAACAGGCCGGGCGCCTTGCGCACTTCCAGCGTCGGCTCCAGTTCGCGCGGGTCGACATGGTCATATTCGATCGCATAGCCGGGACGGATGAGGCGCACCCGTTCCAGACCCGGAATGGTTGCCAGCAGCAGGCGCTGGACCTCTTCCGGCAGCGAGGTGGAGATGCCATTGGGATAGACGGTGGGATCGTCCAGCCCTTCCGGCTCCAGGAAGATCTGGTGGCCTTCGCGCTCGCCGAAGCGGACGATCTTGTCCTCGATCGAGGGGCAATAGCGCGGGCCGACGCTCTGGATGTTGCCGGAGTACATCGCCGAGCGGGCGATATTGGCGCGGATCACCGCATGGGTTTCCGGCGTCGTTCGGGTGATGCCGCACATCACCTGCGGGTTGGTGATCGCTGCGGTGAGCGAGGAAAACGGTTCGGGGGGCGTGTCGCCCTCCTGCATTTCCAGCCCGGCCCAGTCGATCGTGCGGCCATCGAGGCGCGGCGGCGTGCCGGTCTTCAGCCGGCCGAGCCGAAGCCCCAGCGCGGCGAGCGAGGTGGAGAGCCCGCGTGCCGGCGCCTCGCCCATCCGCCCCGCCGGGATCTGCTGGTCGCCAATATGGATCAGCCCGTTGAGGAAGGTGCCCGTGGTGACGACGACGGCGCCGGCTTCGAGGCGCCTCCCGTCTGCCAGAACCAGGCCGGTGACGCGCCCCTCCTGGAGGATCAGGCTGTCGGCTTCGCCCTCCACCACGAATAGGTTCGGCTGCGAATCGATCGCCCGCTGCATCGCCTGGGCGTAGAGCTTGCGGTCGGCCTGGGCGCGAGGGCCGCGCACCGCCGGGCCCTTGCGGCGATTGAGCAGGCGGAACTGGATGCCGCCCTGGTCGGCGACGCGGCCCATCAGCCCGTCCAGCGCGTCGATCTCGCGCACGAGATGCCCCTTGCCCAGCCCGCCAATCGCCGGGTTGCACGACATGGTGCCGAGCGTGGCGTGGCTGTGCGTCACCAGCGCGGTGCGGGCACCCTGCCGCGCGGCAGCGGCCGCCGCCTCTGTGCCGGCATGGCCGCCGCCGATAATGACGACGTCGAAGGAGAGAGAGTGAGCGGTCATCGGGCAGGCTCGCAGGCTTCTGTCGCGCCGTGACAACGGGCGCGCGCATCTCGGCGGGCGAAGGGATGGCCTGTTCAGCCAGCGATTTGCCCCGCCGTCAAGCCGGAGCGAGACCCTCACCACTTGTGGACAGCAGCGCAGCCTGATTCACGTGAAACATTTCGTTTACGAATCGGCCTCGGCACTCCCTGTGTTTCACGTGAATCCGCGCCCGCCGGCGGCGCTACTTGCCGATGCAGAACTCGCGGAACACGACATCGAGAAGATCCTCGACGCCGATCGCCCCGGTCATCCGGCCGAGCGCGCGGGCGGCAAGCCGAAGCTCCTCCGCAAGCAACTCGTCGTCCAGCCGTTCCCACTGCCCCAGAGCGACGGCGAGATGCGCGGCCGCTTGCCCGGCGCTGGCCCGGTGACGGGCGCGGATCAGCGCCGGGTGCTCGCCTTCCGTTCGTGCGGCGATGAAGCCACCGATGCCGCGGGTCAGCGCCTCCAGCCCCTCCCCGCTCGCCGCCGAGACATTGTAGTCCTGAACCGCCCAGCCGGCCGACGGCGCCGGCGCGGCGTCGGCGCGGTCGATCTTGTTGGCCACCAGCCAGAGCGGGGCGTCGACCTCGATCGAAGGGCAGGCCTCAGGCGCCGGCCCGGCGGAAAGATCATGCACCCACAGCACGAGATCGGCATCGGCGATGCGGGCGCGGGCGCGGCGTATGCCCTCGGCTTCCACCTTGCTCTCGGCCTCGCGCAGGCCGGCGGTGTCGACGAGTGTCGCCTTGTGGCCGTCGAGGTCGAGCGCCACCTCCAGCAGGTCGCGCGTGGTGCCCGGCTCGTCGGAGACGATGGCGATGTCGCGCTGCGCCAGCGCGTTGATCAGCGACGACTTGCCGGCATTCGGCAGGCCGGCAATGGCGATGAGCGCCCCTTCCCGCACCAGGGCGCCGCGCCGGTCGGCCAGCGCCGCCTGCAGTTCGGCCTGCAGCGCCTCGACCTCCGGCCGCGCCAGCGCGCGCGCACCGGCCGGCACATCGTCCTCATCGGCGAAATCGATGCCGGCCTCAATGAGCGCCATGGCGCGAATCAGGCGGCGGCGCCAGTCCTCCACCCGCTGGCCGAGATGGCCGAAGGCATGGGCGAAGGCGAGCCGGCGCTGCGCCTGCGTCTGCGCCCCGATCAAATCGGCCAGGCCCTCCGCCTCGGTAAGGTCCATCCGCCCATTGAGAAAGGCGCGCCGGGTGAACTCGCCCGCTTCCGCCGGCCGCAGGCCGGGGACGGCGAGCACGGCGCCGAGCACGGCGGCGACCACCGCGCGCCCGCCATGGATCTGCAGTTCGGCCATGTCCTCCCCCGTCGCGCTGCGCGGGCCGGGGAACCAGAGCGCCAGCCCCTGGTCGAGCACCTCGCCGGAGGTGGGGTGGCGCAGCCGCGCCAGATGCGCCCGGCGCGGCTCGGGCAACCGGCCGGCCAGCGCCACGAGAACAGCCCCGGCCTGCGGGCCGGACAGGCGGATGACGGCAACCGCGCCGCCGCTGCCGGAGGAAACGGCCGCGATGGTGTCGGCGCCGGCCACGGGAGGTTCGATGGCGCTTTTGTCGATTGCGCTTTTTTCCTGCACGTCCACCCGCTACGCCCTATCTGTTGAATCGGCCGCGTCTCCTGAAATGAACGCCTGCCGCCGCGCCACGATACTGTGTCCCAAGCCGGAGCGACATCTTGCCCAACCAGCTCGCCGCCGCCGCCAGCCCCTATCTGCTGCAGCACAAGGACAACCCTGTCGACTGGTGGGAGTGGACGCCGGACGCCTTCGACGAGGCCCGCCGCAGCAACCGGCCGATCCTGCTCTCCATCGGCTATGCCGCCTGCCACTGGTGCCATGTGATGGCGCATGAGAGCTTCGAGGATGCGGCGACGGCGGCGGTAATGAACGAGCTGTTCGTCAACATCAAGGTCGATCGCGAGGAACGGCCGGAGGTCGACCAGATCTATATGGCCGCTCTGCAGCAGTTGGGCGTCCAGGGCGGCTGGCCGATGACCATGTTCCTCGACCCCGAGGGCGCGCCCTTCTGGGGCGGCACCTATTTCCCGAAAGAGCCGCGCTATGGCCAGCCTGCCTTTACCGAGGTGCTGAAGACCATGGCCGGCGCCTATGCTTCCGGCGATCCGCGCATCACCCAGAACCGCGCCGCCCTGCTGGAACGGCTGCGGCAGAAGGCCCGCCCGGCCGGCCAGGTGGTGATCGGCACCAATGAGCTCGACGACATCGCCGGGCGCATTCTCGGCATCATGGACACCGAGCATGGCGGGCTGCAGGGCTCGCCGAAATTCCCCAACACGCCGTTCCTCGAACTGCTCTGGCGCGGCTGGGAGCGCACCGGGCGAACGAGACTGCGCGACGCGGCGCTGCACGCGCTCGACGGCATGAGCGAGGGCGGCATCTACGACCATATTGGCGGCGGCTATTCCCGCTACAGCGTCGATGACCGCTGGCTGGTGCCGCATTTCGAGAAGATGCTCTACGACAATGCGCAGATCCTCGACCTGCTCGGCCTCGCCTATGCCGAGACCGGTGCGGAGCTGTTCCGCGCCCGCGCCATCGAGACCGTTGGCTGGCTGCAGCGCGAGATGATGACCGAGGGCGGCGCCTTCGCCGCCAGCCTCGATGCCGATTCCGAGGGCCATGAGGGCCGCTATTATGTCTGGACGCTGAAGCAGGTGCTGGACGCGCTGGGCGCGCAGGACGCCGAGTTCTTCGCCCGCCATTATGACATCGCCCCGTTCGGCAATTGGGAAGGCGTGTCGATTCCCAACCGGCTGAAGGAGATGGAGCGCTCGGGCGCCGACGAAATCCGGCTCGCCATGCTGCGCGACAAGCTGCTTGCCGTGCGCGAAAAGCGCGTGCCGCCCGGCCGCGACGACAAGGTGCTGGCGGACTGGAACGGGCTGATGATCGCGGCGCTGGTGGGCGTCGCCCCGCGCATCGGACGGCCGGAATGGGTGAAGCTGGCCGCTGGCGCCTTCCGTTTCATCGCCGAATCGATGGTGAAAGACGGCAGGCTCGGCCATAGCTGGCGTGCCGGGCGGCTGGTGTTCCCCGGCCTTTCCGCCGACTACGCCGCAATGATCGGCGCCGCGCTGGCGCTGGCGGAAGCAACGGGCGAGCGGGCCTATCTCGATCAGGCGATTGCCTGGCAGGCGATGCTGGAAACGCATCACGCGACAGAAGCGGGCGGCTATTATCTCACCGCCGATGACGCGGAAGGGCTGATCCTGCGCCCGGAGGCCACCGCCGATGACGCCGTGACCAGCCCGCAGGCGCTGATCGCCCGCAACCTGGTGCGGCTGGCGATCCTGACCGGCGATGATGCCTACCGCGCCCGTGCCGACCGTCTGTTCGATGCGCTGCTGCCGCGTGCCGCGCCGCATCTCTACAGCCATGCCGGCCTGCTCAACGCGCTCGACACAAGGCTGAGGGCGCGCGAGGTGGTGGTGATCGGCGCGGGTGCGGAGGCTGACGTGCTCGCAGACGCCGCCCGCCGGATGCCGCTGGTCGATGTCAGTGTGCAGCGCGTGAGCGATTCCTCGGCCCTGCCCACCGATCACCCCGCGCGCGCGAAGGCGACAAGCCTGACGAGCGGAGGCAATGTCGGCAACGGCGCGCCCGCCGCTTTTGTCTGCGCTGGCGGCAGTTGCTCGCTGCCCGTTACGGAAGTGAATCGACTGGAGGAATTGCTGCGCGGCGGCTGAGCGAGGCGGCCGATGAGGCCCTC
The DNA here is from genome assembly GCF_900100155.1 of Ancylobacter rudongensis. Lineage (GTDB taxonomy): Bacteria > Pseudomonadota > Alphaproteobacteria > Rhizobiales > Xanthobacteraceae > Ancylobacter > Ancylobacter rudongensis. The sequence continues at coordinate 521,660 of NZ_FMTP01000003.1, read as the reverse complement.
GCCTGGCTTGCCGGCAGGAGCGGACGGTTTGGGCGCAGCCGGCAGCGTGTTGGGGTCGAATCGGCCGTCGCGGCGGCCTTTGTGGGTAAGCCTGTGGATAATCTGGGGAGAAACCCCCCACCCCCCGGTCAAATCAACAGAAATGCCCGCTGGCGGGCGTTTCCACTTTTGCGAGGAATGGATCGGACGACCAGCTCTTCGCCCGTCCTGAGTCATTTCTGAAGGCCATCATTTCGTCAGCGAAATGATGTTATCTTGGCAAATTCGCCTGAGATATCGAAAATATCGCGGCCTTTATTGCGATAAAGCACTCAGCGTCGCTGGCGCCGCATTCCCGGACGGTTATCCGTGTCCAGCCGGCTGAACTTCACATTGGCCAGCATCAGCGGCACCACCAGCATCAGCGCACCGGCGAGGTCCGCCTGCAGCACATAGGCGAGCCCGAGTTCCTCGCGGACTGCCGGCCCGATGACCGGATCGGCGAAGTCGGCGATGAGGCTGGCGACGAACAGGGCCGTGGGCAGCCACACGGCGAGGGGAAGCCACCAGCGCCGGCAGGCCATGACCCAGCTGAGCGCGGCGATGCCGATGACGAACAGCCAGAGTTCCGCTGTCGGCGGCTCGCGTTCCGCGACGCCGGCTTGCACCGGCAGCGCGAGAAGCAGTGTGAGGGGAAGCGCCATGACGGAAAGCCGGTAGAACTGCCCTGCCCTCATGCCCGCCTCCCCGCGGTCTGCTTCGGCTTTACGCCTTAGGTATTCATGGAATCGAAGAAGTCGCCATTGGTCTTGGTCTGGCGCAGCTTGTCGACCAGGAACTCGATCGCGTCGACCGTGCCCATCGGGTTGAGAATGCGGCGCAGGACGTACATTTTCTTCAAAACGTCGGCCGGCACAAGCAGCTCTTCCTTGCGGGTGCCCGAGCGGGTGATGTCGATCGCCGGGAAGACGCGCTTGTCCGACACCTTGCGGTCGAGGATGACCTCCGAATTGCCGGTGCCCTTGAACTCTTCGAAGATCACTTCGTCCATGCGCGAGCCGGTATCGACCAGCGCGGTGGCGATGATGGTGAGCGAGCCGCCTTCTTCGATGTTGCGCGCCGCGCCGAAGAAGCGCTTGGGCCGCTGCAGCGCATTGGCATCGACACCGCCGGTCAGCACCTTGCCCGACGACGGCACCACCGTGTTGTAGGCGCGGCCGAGACGGGTGATGGAGTCGAGAAGGATGACCACGTCGCGCTTGTGCTCGACCAGGCGCTTGGCCTTCTCGATCACCATCTCGGCGACCTGCACATGGCGCTGCGCCGGCTCGTCGAAGGTGGAGGAGACAACCTCGCCCTTCACCGAACGCTGCATGTCGGTAACTTCCTCCGGCCGCTCGTCGATGAGCAGCACGATGAGGTAGCACTCGGGATGATTGGTGGTGATGGACTGGGCGATGTTCTGCAGCAGCACCGTCTTGCCGGTGCGCGGCGGGGCGACGATGAGGCCGCGCTGGCCCTTGCCGATGGGCGCCACGACATCGATGACGCGGGCCGAGAAATCCTTGCGGGTGGGGTCTTCGATTTCCAGCTTCAGCCGCTCGTCGGGATAGAGCGGGGTCAGGTTGTCGAAGTTGATCTTGTGCCGGATCTTGTCCGGGTCCTCGAAATTGATCGTATTGACCTTGAGGAGGGCGAAATAGCGCTCCCCGTCCTTCGGGGAGCGGATCTGGCCTTCGACCGTGTCGCCGGTGCGCAGGCCGAAGCGGCGGATCTGGCTCGGCGAGACATAGATGTCATCGGGGCCGGGCAGATAATTCGCGTCCGGCGAGCGCAGGAAGCCGAAACCGTCGGAAAGGATCTCGACCACGCCTTCACCGATGATATCGGTGTCCTTGGCGGCGAGCTGCTTGAGAATGGCGAACATCAGCTCCTGCTTGCGCAGCGTGCTGGCGTTCTCGACCTCAAGCTCCTCCGCAACCACGAGAAGTTCGGCGGGGTTCTTGGACTTGAGGTCCTGGAGCTTCATTTCCCCCATGGGAAAGGGCCTCGATATTTCTGATGTGGACGTAGCCGGTCGGGAAAACACCCGCCGAAACGACAAAAGGTGGGAAGCGCTGGTCTGCGGACCCAGGCCGAGGGGATCGGCTTCTTGTCCGGCACACCGTGCGGCATCGGGGAGATGCCCGTCTGAACGGAGCGACAGCCAGCTTCGTGGAGTTCGCGCACCATAGGCAAAGCCGCGAACCGGCGCAAGCCTGCCGTATGACGGTTTAACCCGCTTAAAACGGCTTTACGATGACCATGATGACGATGCCGATCATCAACAGCGTCGGCACCTCGTTCATCATGCGGAAGAAACGCGCCGGCCGGACATTCCGGTCGGCGGCGAAATCGGCGACCCAGCGGGCCTGATATTCCTGCGCGATGGTCATGCCGACCACCAGCGCCAGTTTCACGTGAAACCAGCCGGACGCAAACCACCCGCCCTCCCAGGCGAGGTAGAGCCCGGCCAGCCAGCTCACCGCCATGGCCGGGCGGGAGATCGCCTTCAACAGGCGCCGCTCCATCACCTTGAAGGTTTCCGACTGCGCCGAGCCCTTGGGCGCGTCGCAGTGATAGACCATCAGCCGAGGCATGTAGAGCAGCGCCGCCATCCAGGAGATGATGGCCATGACATGCAGCGCCTTGATCCACTCATACAGCATGGCAATCCCAACCCGGCCCTGCCTCTAGACGCCGCGAATGCGGGCGATCATCTGCTCGACATGGACGATCGGCGTTTCCGGGCGGATGCCATGGCCGAGATTGAACACATGCGAGGCGCCGCGGAAATCGGCCAGAATCGCGTCGATCGACGCATCGAGCGCCCGGCCACCGGCGATCAGGGTGAGCGGATCGAGATTGCCCTGCAGCGCGCATTTCGCCCCCAGCGCATAGCGGGTCGCCGGGCGATCGGCGGTCCAGTCGAGCCCCACCGCATTGACGCCCGTCGCCTGCACCATCGCGGTGAGGCCGGGCAGAGTGGCGCCCTTCGGGAAAGCGATGATGCGCGCGCCGGGAACTTCAGCCCGCACCAGGGATACGATGCGGCGGATCGGCTCGATCGACCAGCGACGGAAGCTTGTCGGATCCAGCACCCCGGCCCAGCTGTCGAAGATCTGCACCGCATCGGCGCCGGCCTTGAGCTGGCCGACGAGATAGCGGGCCGAAGTTTCCACCAGCCGATCGATCAGCGCGGTGAAGAACGCCGGGTCCCGCAGCGAGGCGAGGCGCGCCGGCGCCTGGTCCGGCGTGCCGCGCCCGGCGATCATATAGGTCGCGACCGTCCACGGCGCGCCGCAGAAACCGAGCAGCGCCGTCTCTTTGGGAAGCTCGGCCCGGATGCGGCTGACCGCTTCCAGCACCCGGTCGATCTTGTCCGGGTCCAGCTCCTCGCGCAGGGCGGCAAGCTCGGCGCTGGTGGTGACAGGCACCAGACGGGGTCCCTCCCCGGCCTCGAAGGTCAGCGGGCAGCCGAGCGCATGCGGCACGACGAGAATGTCGGAGAACAGGATCGCCGCATCGAAGCCGAAGCGCCGGATCGGCTGCAGCGTCACCTCGACGGCGAGATCGGGCGTGTAACAGAGGGTGAGGAAATCACCGGCCTTCTCGCGCACCGCCCGGTATTCCGGGAGATAGCGCCCGGCCTGACGCATCATCCAGATCGGCGTGCGGTTCGGCACCCGTCCGTCCAGCGCTTGCAGCAGGATCGGCTCGTTCTTCACGCTGGCCTCTGCCCTGGCGCTTTCCATTCCGGCGCTTTCCATCCGCTTGTCCCCTGCCTCTTCATACTTCTTTAAGCACTTTGAATCGAAGGTTGTCTGTGTAGTGAGCAGGGGATTAGACATGTTCCTCCCTGCCCACAACACGCCCCCAGCCTTGTCGCCTGCGGGCCGGCCGCGGATGAATCCATAATCCAGTCGGATGAAGGGCTTAGACGCGGCCTGCAGTGTTATCCACGCAGTTCGCCGATCCCGCCTTGATAAAGCGCACAGGGTGACGCCTGTGGAGGAAATCGCCCTCTATCCCCAGGGCGCCCTTGCGAACGCGCCGAGGGCGTGGCTTGTTCCCATCCTATGCACAGGCCTGTGGATGACCGGGGTGACTGAAACCGTCCGCCCCTCGGAGAGCTACTACCACCTCCATCTCGTGTCGGATTCCACCGGCGAGACGCTGATCAGCGTCGGCCGGGCGGCGGCGGCGCAGTATGATGTGAAGCCGATCGAGCACATTTACCCGCTGGTGCGCTCGCACAAGCAGCTCGACAAGGTGGTGCAGGCGATCGACGAATTTCCCGGCATCGTGCTCTACACCCTGACCGACCCGGAACTGCGCAACCGGCTGAAAACCTATTGCCGCGACCATGGCGTGCCGGTGCTCTCGGTGCTGGCGCCTGTGGTGCAGCTGTTCCAGGCCTATCTCGGCGGCGCGCCGGAACCGCGCGTCGGCGGCCAGCACCAGCTCGACGGCGATTATTTCCGCCGCATCGACGCGATGAACTTTACCGTGATGCATGATGACGGCCAGCATGTGGACGGGCTGGAAGCCGCCGATGTCGTGCTGCTCGGCATCTCGCGTTCGTCGAAGACGCCGACCAGCATCTATCTCGCCAATCGCGGCATCAAGACCGCCAATATCCCGCTGGTGCCGAGCCTGCCGGTGCCGCCGGGCCTCGCGGAACTCAAGCGGCCGCTGATCGTCGGCCTGCTGGCCAGTGCCGACCGGGTGGTGGAAATCCGCCGCAACCGGCTGCTCGGGCTGAATGCGGCGCAGGCGGCCGACACCTATACCGACCGCCAGGCGGTGGCGGAGGAGATCGCCTTTTCCCGCCGGCTCTGCGCCCGCCATGGCTGGCCGATGATCGACGTCACCCGCCGCTCGATCGAGGAGACGGCGGCGGCGATCATCGCCCTGTTGCAGGAGCGCCGGCGCAAGCTGACCGAGAATCCCAATGGCTGACGCACCGCGCGGAAATCCGCAGTGGCGCGGGACGGCGCCACTGCTGCTCGCCTCCAAGAGCGCCGCCCGACGTGCCTTGCTGGAGGCGGCGCGCCTGCCCTTCGAGGTGGTGAGCGCCGAGGTGGACGAGCGCGCCATCGAGGCGAAGGCCGTTGAAGAGGGTGCCGATCCCGCGGGCGTGGCGCTCACCCTTGCCCGCGCCAAGGCGCTGGCGGGCGCCGCCGCGCACCCGGGTCGGCTGGTCATCGGTGCCGACCAGACGCTGGCGCTGGGCGACGAAGCCCTCCACAAGCCGACCGACCGGGCGGCAGCGAAGGCACAGGTCGCCCGCTTGGCCGGGCGCACCCATGAGCTGCATTCCGCCGTGGCGGTGGCGCGCGACGGAGAGGTGCGGTTCGTGTGCGTCGAGAGCGCCCATCTCTCCATGCGCCCGCTCGATGACACTGCGATCGAGGCCTATCTCGATGCGGCCGGCGACGCGGTGCTGTCCAGCGTCGGCGGCTACCAGCTGGAGGGGCTCGGCATCCATCTGTTCGCGCGTGTCGAGGGCGACCATTCGGTGATACTGGGGCTGCCGCTGCTGCCGCTGCTCGGTTTTCTACGCTCTGAGGGATTTCTGCTGTGACCCGCAACGTGGCGATTATCGGCCATCCCGTCAGCCATTCCCGTTCGCCGCTGATCCATGGCTACTGGCTGGCCCGGCACGGCATCGACGGCGCCTATGGCGTGCGCGCTGTCGCCCCTGGAGATATCGATTCGTTTCTCGCCGCTTTCGCCGCCTCGGGCCTCGTCGGCGGCAATGTCACCGTGCCGCACAAGGAAGCCGCCTTCCGCGCCTGCGCAGCGCGTGATGCGGTGGCGGAGGCGCTCGGCGCGGTGAACACGCTGTGGCTGGAAGACGGCGCCCTGCATGGCGCCAACACCGATGTGCACGGCTTCCTCGCCAATCTCGACGCCGCCGAACCGGACTGGGCGCGGGCGCTGGGCGAGGCGGTGGTGCTCGGCGCCGGCGGCGCGGCGCGGGCTGTTGTCTATGGGCTGCTGCAGCGCGGCGTCGACCGCGTAGTGGTGGCCAACCGCACACGGGCGCGCGGCGAGGCGTTGCGCGACACCTTCGGCCCGCGCGTGCTGCCGATCGACTGGCGCGATCTCGGCGGGCGGCTGGTTGGCTGCCGGCTGCTGGTCAACACCACCTCGCTCGGCATGAAGGGCCAGCCGCCGCTCGACATCGACCTTTCCCCGCTGTCGCCAGACGCGCTGGTGACCGACATCGTCTATGTGCCGCTGGAAACGCCGCTGCTCAAGGCGGCGAAGGCGCGCGGCCTCGCCACGGTGGATGGGCTCGGCATGCTGCTGCACCAGGCGGTGCCGGGTTTTGAGCGCTGGTTCGGTGTGCGCCCGGAGGTGACGGCCGAGCTGCGGGCGCTTGTTATCGCCGATCTCAAGGCCAAGGGGCAGCTGGCGTGAGCCCTCGCCTGCCCTTCCGGCTCGGCCTGACCGGCTCGATCGGCATGGGCAAATCGACCACGGCGCAGATTTTCCGCGAGCTCGGCGTGCCGGTGCACGATGCGGATGCGGCGGTGCACGCACTCTATGGCGCGGAAGGGGCCGCCCCGGTCGAGGCGGCCTTTCCCGGCGTGGTGGTGGACGGGCGGGTCGACCGCGCGCTGCTGGGCGCCCGTGTGTTCGGCAATGACGAGGCGATGAAGCGGCTGGAAGCCATCGTTCACCCGCTGGTGCGGGCGCGGGAAAAAGCCTTCCTCGACCAGGCGGCCGAGGCGGGCGAACCTATCGCCGTGCTCGACATCCCGCTGCTTTATGAGACCGGCGCGCAAGACCGGGTCGATGCCGTGCTTGTCGTGACCGCGCCGGAAGACGTCCAGCGTGCGCGGGTGATGGCCCGGCCCGGCATGAGCGAAGAGACTTTCGCCGCCATCCTCGCCCGGCAGATGCCGGATGCCGAGAAGCGCCGGCGCGCCGATCATGTGCTCGATACCCGCCACGGGCTGGACCATGCCCGGGCCGCCGTGGCAGAGCTGCTGCACCAGCTGCGGGCGGCGCGCGGCGGGAACGCGAACAAGGAAGACGGCGATGCGTGAGATCGTGCTCGACACCGAGACCACCGGCCTCAACCCGCTCACCGGCGACCGGCTGGTCGAGATCGGCTGCGTCGAGATCTATAACCGCATCCCGACGGGGCAGGTCTACCACGTCTATCTCAACCCCCAGCGCGACATGCCGGTGGAGGCGTTCAACGTCCATGGGCTGTCGAGCGAATTCCTCGCCGACAAGCCGCTCTTCGCCCAGGTGGTGGACGATTTCCTCGCCTTCATCGCCGGCGATCCGCTGGTGATTCACAACGCCGCCTTCGACATCGGCTTCCTCAATGCGGAGCTGGCGAAGATAGGCCGGCCGGTGCTGACCTTCGACCGGGTGATCGACACGCTCTCGCTGGCGCGGCGGCGGCATCCGGGTGCGTCGAATCGTCTCGACGACCTGATGAACCGCTACGGCATCAACAGCTCGCGCCGCACCAAGCACGGAGCGCTGCTGGATTCCGAATTGCTGGCGGAGGTCTATGCCGAACTGTGTGGCGGCAAGCAGACGGCGCTGAGCCTGACCGCCTCGGAGGCCACCGTCGTCGTGATCGAGGGCCAGGTGGCGAGCCCGATGCAGCGTCCGCGCCCGCTGGCGCCGCGCCGGCACGAGGCGGAGGCCGCCGCCCATGCCGCCTTCATCGCCACGCTGGGCGAGAACGCCATCTGGAAAGACTACACGGCCGGAAGCTGACGCCGCCGGCCGTGCTGTAAGGCTCAGGATCGAAAGGCCTGCGTCAGGAGGCGAGCACGTTGCTCGGCGCCTGCTGCGCCATGCGCTGGCGATAGAGGGTGACGAAGTCCACCGGATCGATCATCAGCGGCGGGAAGCCGCCATTGCGCACCGTGTCGGCGACGATCTGCCGCGCGAAGGGGAACAGCATGCGCGGGCATTCGATCAGGATGAAGGGGTGGATGGTCTCCTGCGCCACGTTCTGGGCGCGGAAGATGCCGGCATAGACCAGCTCCAGCGCGAACAGCGTCTTGCCGTTCAGCTCGGCCTTGGCCTCGACCTTCAGCTCGACTTCATATTCCGAGCCTTCGCGCATCGGCTTGGCATTGACGTTGATCTGGATGCCGATCTGCGGCTGGCCCTTCACGACCAGCGATTCCGGCGCGCCCGGATTTTCGAAGGACAGGTCTTTCGTGTACTGCGTCAGTACCTGCAGCGTCGGCATCTGGGCGTTGTCGGTCTCAGCCATAGGTTTCTCCGTGGGGTTCGCCGGAATCGGCCATCCGGGGCGCCGGCGATGGTGCCGCTGGGTCGGGGATCCCGCCTCAGCCGGTCTTTCAAGGGGCGGGTGTCGCTAACACGGTTGGATGCGGCTCACAAGCGCGGTGCGGCGCCGTTTCCGGTGGGTTCTGGCATGCCAGGGCGCCAAGCCCCGGACCAGACCTCGAACCACGCCGCTTGGCGGAAGCCGCCGGCTTGCTCTACTGTGCGGATGGATGTCCGGCCGCGCTGTTCGCCTTCCCCTGTTCCGCCCGATGTGATGACCCTGGGGCAGGGACGGGGTGGCGAAATCGGCCAGACGTCGTAAATAGGTCATGTGAACGGGTCGGTTCTTCCTTGGAAGCCGCCGCGCCGGCACCACATGATGTTCAGTCCCGCGCCGGAACGGCTCCGGCGGGGCCAACAGCGGCGAACTGCGACGTGTTCGACATTTATACGATCATCTTCCTGGCCCTCGCCGTGTTCATTTTCATACGGCTGCGGAGCGTGCTGGGGCAGCGGACAGGGCGCGAGCGGCCGCCCTACGACCCCTATTCGCGCCGTGATGCCGCCAAGGCGCCGGTGGGCGCTCCCGACAAGGTGGTGAATTTCCCCGGCGCCGCCAATGACAAGCCGGCCGTGCCCGCGCCGGTCGAGCCGCTGGAGGACGCGGAACCCGCGCCGGCGCGCTGGGCGGGCGTGGCCGAGGTCGGCTCGGCGGTGGCCAACGGCCTCGACGCCATTGCCGCGCAGGAGCGCGATTTCGACGCCAAGCACTTCCTCACCGGCGCCCGCGCCGCCTATGAGATGATCGTCGTCGCCTTCGCCCATGGCGACCGCGCCGCGCTCAAGGACCTGCTGGCGCGTGACGTGTTCGAGGGCTTCGCCGCCGCCATCGCAGAGCGCGAGCAGCGTGGCGAGACGATGGAGACGCAGTTCGTCGGCATCGAGAAGGCCGACATCATCGAGGCCGATGCCCGCGGCCGCTCGGCGCAGATCACCGTGCGCTTCCTGTCGCAGCTGATTTCCGTCACCCGCGACAAGACGGGCGGCGTGGTCGATGGCGATCCCGAGCAGGTCGCCGACGTCACCGATGTGTGGACCTTCGCCCGCGAGCTCGGCGCCCGTGATCCCAACTGGAAGCTTGTCGCCACCGAAGCGGCTTCGTGAGAAGATGGCGCGGTGCGCGCTTTCCTTCTCATTATCGCCCTTTCCGGGACTTTGACCGGCGCCCTTCTCCTGGGCGCGGGGACTGCGCGCGCCGCGCCGGCGCCGCTGTTTCCGCAAGCGGTGCTTGAGCCGACCCGCTTTGCCGAGCTGCCCGGCTGGGCGCAGGACGACCACGCCAAGGCTCTCACCGCCTTCCGCCGCAGCTGCGGCGCGATTGCCCGCAAGGGTGATCGTGTCACCCCGCCCCGCCAGGTCTTCTCAGCCCTGCGGCCGATCTGTGCCCGGGCGGCGCGGCTGCCGAGGCAGCCGAGCGACGCGGTGGCGCGACGATTCTTCGAGAAGGAATTCCGCCCCTATACGATCACCGCGCTGGAGCAGGCCAACGGCTTCCTCACCGGCTATTACGAGCCGGAGGTCGAGGGGTCGCGCACCCGCTCGGGCGACTTCGCCACCCCGCTCTATGCCCGCCCGGCCGATCTCGTCATCGAATCGCCGCCCGGCGGCGGGCCGCCGACCAATAAGAGCGGCGCCTTCCGCAAGGTGGACGGCGCTCTGGTGCCCTATCACGACCGTGCCGCCATCGAGGACGGGGCGCTCGGCGATGAGGGCGCGGTGGTGGCCTGGATCCGCGACCCGGCGGATGCCTTCTTCGCCCATATTCAGGGCTCGGTGCGGGTTCGCCTGCCCGATGGCGAGGTGCTGCGGCTGAACTATGACGGACATAACGGCCAGCCCTATACGCCGATCGGTCGGCTGCTGATCGAGCGCGGGCTGGTGCCGCGCGAGAAGATGTCGATGGACGCCATCCGTGCCTATATCGCGGCGCACCCGGAGGAGGGCCGCGCGCTGATGCGGGAAAACCGTTCCTACATCTTCTTCCGCATCGCCCATGAGCTGACGGCCGAGGACGGGGCGGTGGGCGCACAGGGCCTGCCGCTGATGGCGGGGCGCTCGATTGCGGTGGACAAGGCGATCCATGTCTACGGCACGCCCTTCTATCTCGACGCTGATCTGCCGACCGGGCCGGAGGGGGCGAGCGAACCGTTCGAAAGGCTGATGATCGCGCAGGACACCGGCTCGGCCATTATCGGCCCGGCGCGGGCCGATATCTTCTTCGGCGCCGGCGATGAGGCGGGCACCGTGGCCGGACGGATCCAGCATCCCGGCCGCTTCACCCTGCTGCTGCCGCGCGCGCTCGATCCCGCCCGCGCCCGTGTGCCGCTGCCCAGGCCGAGGCCCGCGACGGCGCCCGAACCGGCACCCGCAGCGTCGCTGCTTCCCGCCGCCGTGTCGGAAACACCGTGATGGCCGGGCCGCCCGATCCGCGCCCCCGTCCCCGCCGGCGCCGCCCGCTCGATGCCGAGGAGACGGCGCTGTGGGAGCATGTGACCCGCTCGATCCGGCCGATCCGCCCGGTGAAGCGGACCACTCTCACGGCCGAGGCCGGCGGCGTGGTCGAGGCGGCGGCGGAGCCGGCCGCCGATAAGCCCGTCCGGCTGACAAAGGCCGTACCCGTCGCTGCCAAGACCGCCCCCAAGCCCCCCGCGCCGCCGCCGCTCGCCCCGCTGGAGCCGAAGCTGCGGCGCCGGCTGTCGCGCGGGGCGGAGGTGGATGCGCGGCTCGATCTGCACGGCATGACCCAGGCGGCCGCGCATGGACGGCTGATCGCCTTTCTGCGCGGGGCGCAGGGCGAGGGCCACGGGCTGGTGCTTGTTATCACAGGCAAGGGCGAGGCGATGAGCATGCTTGCCGGCGAGGGCGGGCGCGGCGTGCTGCGCCGGCTGGTGCCGCAATGGCTCGGCGCGCCGGAGCTGCGCGCCATCGTGCTCGGCTTCGAGACCGCCGGGCGTGGCCATGGCGGGGAGGGCGCGCTTTATGTGCGGGTGCGCCGGCTGCGGGGGGACCGGCCGTGACGCCGTTCGGCCGCCGCCTGCGCGAGCTGCGGGCCGAGCGCGGGGTGACGCTGAGCCAGATGGCGGAAGCGATCGGCGTCTCCGCCGCCTATCTCTCGGCGCTGGAACATGGCAAGCGCGGCCAGCCGACCTGGCTGATGCTTCAGCGCATCATGGCCTATTTCAACGTGATCTGGGACGAGGCGGAGGCGCTGCGGGCGCTGGCCGACCTTTCCGATCCGCGCGTGGTGGTGGACACATCTGGCCTCTCGCCCGAGGCGACCGAGCTGGCCAACCTGCTCGCCCGCGAGATCGCCACCCTGCCGCCGGAGGCGGTCGCGGAACTGCTTGGCCGGCTGAAGATTCTGGGGCGGCCGGGGTAGCGGTGCGGTGGACCTGCGTGCTTCGAGACGCGGGGCAATGGGCCGCTCCTCAGCATGATGCCCCTCGTCATCCTGAGGTGCTCGCGGAGCGAGCCTCGAAGGACGCAGAACATCGCCGATCCCGTTCCTGCTGGGCATGTGGGACGCCTTCCGAGCCAACGCCGGTTTAGCCACCTGCGTGCTTCGAGACGGCAGGCTCCGCCCGCCTCCTCAGCATGACGGGGGTATTTCCAGCGTCACTATCCGACTGCTCCCGTTTCACGTGAAACCTCAGCCGGCTCAGGACTCGTTCCGGGCCCGAATCAGAGGATGTAGCGGCTGAGATCGGTGTTGCCGGCGAGGTCGGCGACGCGGGAGCGGACATAGTCGCCATCGACCACCACCTTGTCGCCGGCGCGGTCCGGGGCGGTGAAGGACAGGTCGTCCAGCACCCGCTCGATCACCGTCTGCAGCCGCCGCGCGCCGATGTTCTCGACGCTGGCATTTACCTGCACGGCGATGTCGGCGATGGCGGCCACCGCGTCCTCGGTGATGATGAGCTCGACCCCTTCCGTGCCCATCAGCGCCACCGACTGCTTGACCAGGCTCGCCTCGGTTTCGGTGAGGATGCGGGTGAAATCCTCCCGCGTCAGCGCTTCCAGCTCGACCCGGATCGGCAGCCGGCCCTGAAGTTCGGGCAGCAGGTCCGAGGGCTTGGAGACGTGGAAGGCGCCGGAGGCGATGAACAGGATGTGGTCGGTCTTCACCGCCCCGTGCTTGGTCGAGACGGTGGTGCCCTCGATCAGCGGCAGCAGGTCGCGCTGCACGCCCTCGCGCGACACGTCCGCGCCGCCGCGCCGCTCGGAACCGGCGATCTTGTCGATCTCGTCGAGGAAGACGATGCCGTTCTCCTCCACCGAGCGGATGGCCTCCTGCACGATGGCTTCCTGGTCGATCAGCTTGTCGGCTTCTTCCGAGAGCAGCAGCGGATGGGCGTCCTTCACCGTGACCCGGCGCGGCTTGGAGCGGCCGCCAAAGGCCTTGCCGAGCATGTCGCCGATGGAGACGGCGCCCATCTGCGCCCCGGGCATGCCGGGAATCTCGAACATCGGCATGCCCTGGCCGCTGGAGGTGAGCTCGATCTCGATCTCCTTGTCGTCCATCAGCCCGTCGCGCAGCTTCTTGCGGAAGCTCTCGCGGGTGCCTGACGAGGCGGTGGCGCCGACCAGCGCGTCGAGCACCCGCTCCTCGGCGGCCAGATGCGCCTTGGCCTCGACGCCCTTTCGGCGCACCTCGCGCACCAGGCCGATGCCGATTTCGACCAGGTCGCGGATGATCTGTTCGACATCGCGGCCGACATAGCCGACCTCGGTGAACTTGGTCGCCTCGACCTTGAGGAAGGGCGCGCCGGCCAGCCGGGCGAGGCGGCGGGAGATCTCCGTCTTGCCGACGCCGGTGGGGCCGATCATCAAAATGTTCTTCGGCAGCACCTCCTCGCGCAGCTGGCCCTCCAGCTGCTGGCGGCGCCAGCGGTTGCGCAGCGCGATGGCGACCGCGCGCTTGGCCTTGTGCTGGCCGACAATGTAGCGGTCGAGCTCGGAGACGATTTCGCGGGGCGAGAAGCTGGTCATGATGATGATGCAATATCGGGGGTGGGAAGGACGTTCGGATGCGGCAGGCGCCGGGCCAGCCGGGCCGGCAGCACGGCGAGCACGGCCCGACGCAGCGGGTGCCACAGGGCGCTGAGCAGCAGGATGAAGGCGCCGAGAATGAAGAGGGTCAGCGGCGTCGAGCTGCCGGCAAAGCCGCTGACCTTGATCAGCGAGGCGAAGGCGATGCCGGCATAAGCGAGACCGGAGACCAGCAGCGCGCGGCGGTCGATCAGCACCGCGACCACGCCGAGCCCGGCGAACACCGCCAGCATCGGCACCGCGCTGGCCTCGCCGGGCGCGCCGTCCGGCCAGATGAAGCCACGGATCAGCGGGTGCACGATCAGCGGCGCCGCCAGCAGATGCAGCCAGAAGGCGATATCGGTCCGCCGCGTCAGCCGCTGCGGATCGCTGATGTCGAAGCGCATGGCGAGGGCAAAGACGCAGAGGCCGCACACCATCAGCACCGGATTGATCGCCGCCTCGATACCGCCGGGCGCCGCGGCAGCGACCAGGCCGACCACGATCGCGACCACCGCTGCGGCGCCGGCGGCAAGGGTGATCGGCACCCGGAAGCGCCAGTAATGCAGGGTCACGGCGAGCAGCGTCGCCAGACCCGCCAGCGCCAGGGTGAGCGGATCCTCGCCGAGCGACGCGAGGCTCGGAATGAGAGGAAGGGTGCTGCCGAGCCAGGTGGACGCCGCCATGAACACCGAGGCGCAGAACACCACCAGCAGCACGATGCTCGGCAGGGCCATGCGCTGCACGCGGGTGAAGAATTCCGCAAGCAGCCAGCTGGCTGCGCCGATCACGGCCCACATGCCGGCCGCGCCGAGCACGTCGCCGAAATAGCCCAGCGCCCCGAGGAACAGCGCCAGCCCGATGGTGACGAAGATGTCGCCGAAGCCGGTGATGAAGCGCAGCCGCTCGTCGTCCTCCGGCGGCGGGAGGGCGGCGTCGGTGCTGGTGCCGGGCGCCAGCTCCACTTCCAGCGCGCGCAGGCGCTCCGCCTGGTCCGGGGTGATGACGCCGCGCTCGGTGGCGATGAGGATGGTGCGGTCGGAAATCCTCACCCGATGGTCTCCACCACCACATTGTGGTTGGTGTAGATGCAGATCTCGGCGGCGATGGCGAGGCTCTTGCGCACGATGGCCTCGGCGTCCCTGCCGCTGTCGGCGAGCGCGCGGGCCGCCGCCAGCGCGAAGCCGCCGCCCGAGCCGATGGCGGCGATGCCGTTTTCCGGTTCTAGCACGTCGCCGGTGCCGGTGAGCACGAGGGTGATGTTGGCGTCGGCCACGATCATCATCGCCTCCAGCCGGCGCAGATAGCGATCGGTGCGCCAGTCCTTGGCAAGCTCGACGCAGGCGCGCTGCAGCTGGCCGGGATACTGCTCCAGCTTGGTTTCCAGCCGCTCGAACAGGGTGAAGGCGTCCGCCGTGGCGCCGGCGAAACCGCCGATCACATCGCCCTTGCCGAGCCGGCGCACCTTGCGCGCGTTGGATTTCATCACCGTGTTGCCGAGCGTCACCTGCCCGTCGCCGCCAATGGCGACACGCCCGTCAGCGCGGACGGAGACGATGGTGGTGCCGTAGATCGTATCGGGGGAATGGGTCATCAAGGACTCTGTATCGAGGGCGCGTCACATGCGCCCTTACTTAAGTCTTCAACGCGTCAGCGCAACTCGGGACCGGCTGCGGCCGTCGCCCCCGCCAGCCGGAGGCCGGGAAGGAGGGCGATCAGGACGATGACGCCCCCGGCCGCGAGGAACGCATCGGCCGGCAGGACAACGAGCAGGCTGCTCAGCAACCCGGCGATCAGGACGGAAAGCGCGACCCCCGCATTGGCGATGCCGAGCGCCCAGCCCCGCTCGCTCTCGTCCACCGCCGAGGAGATGGCGGCGAGCAGGGTGATGAAGGCGAGAATGTTGCTGGCGGTCGACAGGAAGCCGAGCGCCACCTGGGCCCAGGCCGGCAGGGGCAGCGCGCTGGCGATGAGACAGAAGCCGCACAAAGCGAGGCCGACGAGGGCGGTCGCCTTGTCGCTGCCGAGCCGCGCGCGAACCAGCGCGAATCCGACGGCGGAGGAGACGGCGCAGCCGATGCCCATCACCATGGAGAACAGGCCGAGCCCGGCCGTCGTGAAGCCATAGGAGCGCTGCATCTCGATGAGGATGAAGGTGTAGTAGATGAGGAACCCGAGCTGGAAGAGGAAGAAGGACGCCGCCGGCATGAGGATCGCCGGCCGGTCCCCGATCCGCGCCAGCAGGCGGAACGGCTGCCGCCAGTCGAGCACGAGGGCGCGGCGGGACTCATCCCGGGCAAAATGCGCCGCGTTGAGGCTGACGAGTGTAACGACGCAAAGCGCCAGAGCGACAATGAGCGGCAGGCGCAGCTCGAAATGGCCGAGCAGCCCGCCGATCGCCGGACCCGCCACCATACCGATCGTGTTGACCAGCACGACCTGCGCCATCGCGGCGCTGCGTTGGTCCGGCGGCACGGCGTCCACGACCGACGCCTGGGCGATCGGCGCGGTGCCGGCCATCAGCCCGGAGGAAAGGCGGCCGAGGAAGAACAGCCAGAGATGCCCGACGGAGAGCGCCACCGCCATCAGCGCGTAGCTTGCGGCCAGCCCGCCCATGCAGATCATCAGCGTGCGCCGGCGGCCCAGCGCGTCCGACAGGTCGCCGAGCAGCGACGAGCCGAAGAACATGCCGATCGGGAACAGGGAGAAGGCCAGCGACAGCAGCGTGTCGCGCGTCGCCGGACCATAGGCGTTCGTCAGCCATGGACTCTCGAAGAGCGCAACGATCAGCGGATACATCAGGCCGAAGGAGAAGATGTCGATGAAGACGGCGAGGAACAGGGGCGCGCGCGTGCGCAGCGTGGCCAGGTCCATCAAGAGATGCTCCCATGCGCGGAGACCGGAATGATGACGGCGTTTCTTACCGCGCGCCAGCCTTGCACGGCGGGAAAGGCTGGGCATATGGCCTCGCAACACTTTAGCTGCTAAGACGCGCGCTCTTTCCGGGAGCCCCTCGCCATGCGCACGGCCAGCATCACCCGCGCCACCAAGGAAACGCAGATCCGCCTCTCCGTCGACCTCGACGGCACGGGGAAGGGCACGATCGCGACCGGGGTGGGCTTTTTCGACCATATGCTGGATCTTCTGGCCCGCCATTCGCGCATCGACATGGAGATCGAGGCCAAGGGCGACCTGCACATCGATTTCCACCACACGGTGGAGGATGTCGGCATCGCGCTCGGCCAGGCGGTGAAGGCGGCGCTGGGCGACATGCGCGGCGTCACCCGCTATGCCAGCCTGCATTTACCGATGGACGAGACGCTGACCCGCGTCGCGCTCGACATTTCCGGCCGGCCCTTCCTGGTGTTCCGCACCGAATTCGCGGTGGCGAAGATCGGCGAGTTCGACACCGAACTGGTGCGCGAGTTCTTCCAGGCCTTCGCGATGAATGCGGGGCTGACCCTGCATGTCGAGACTCTCTACGGCGCCAACGCGCACCATATTGCCGAGAGCTGCTTCAAGGGGCTGGCGCGGGCGCTGCGGGCGGCGGTGGCCATCGATCCGGCGGCAGCGGGGGAAATCCCGTCCACCAAGGGCAGCCTTGGCGGCTGAACCGGGGCTGGAGAAGTCATGACGGTCTGGACGGTCTTCGAGCCTGACGAGGACGGCGAGCGGCACACCACCCTCGCCTGGGCGGACGGCTTCGTCTTCGTGCCCGAACGCCTGTCCTGGAGCGCGCTGCTGCTCGCCCCGCTGGTGCTGCTGCGCCACCGCCTCTGGCTGGCGTTCATTGTCTATGTGCTGGCGCAGGGTGCGGTGATCGCGGCGATTCTCACGCTCGACCTTCCCGACCGGGCCTTCGCCCTGCTGCTGGTGGCCAATATCGCGGTGGCGGTCGGCCTGCCGGGGCTGCGCCGGGCCAAGCTGCTCGGCAAGGGCTTTGAGGAGGCCGGCTGCGTGGTGGCACCGAAGCTGGAGGCCGCCGAGCAGCGCTATTTCGATGCCCGGCTCGGCGACATAGCCGTCGCCCGTGTTCCGCTGCCCCCCGTGGGCGGCGCCCGCATCAACGCTGCGGCGCGGCCGGCGCAGGCCGGCGTGCTGGGCCTGTTCCCGGAGGCCGCCCGATGATCCCCCCCGCGCCCGTCGTCCTGATCGACTATGGCTCCGGCAATCTCCATTCCGCTGGCAAGGCGCTGGAGCGCGCCGCGCGCGAAGGCGGCAGCGGCAAGAGCGTGCTGGTGACGGCCGACCCCGACGTGGTACGCCGCGCCGACCGCATCGTGCTGCCGGGCGTCGGCGCCTATGCCGATTGCCGGCGCGGGCTCGACGCCGTGCCGGGGATGGTGGAGGCGCTGACCGAGGCGGTGATGACGCGCGGCCAGCCCTTTCTCGGCATCTGCGTCGGCCTGCAACTGATGGCGACGCGCGGCCGCGAGCATGGCGACACCGCCGGCCTTGGCTGGATCGAGGGCGAGGTGGTCAAGATCGAGCCGCGCGATCCCACGCTCAAGATCCCGCATATGGGCTGGAACTCGCTCGATGTGGCGCGCCCGCACCCGATCCTGGAGGGTATTCCCACCGGCGAGGACGGGCTCGACGCCTATTTCGTCCATTCCTATCATCTCAACGCCGCGCGTGCGGACGATGTGATCGCGACCACCTCTTATGGCGGTACTGTCACCGCCATGGTCGGCCGCGACAACCTCGCCGGAACGCAGTTCCATCCCGAGAAGAGCCAGCGCCTCGGCCTCGCCCTTCTCGCCAATTTCCTGAAGTGGGCGCCGTGATCCTCTTTCCCGCCATCGATCTCAAGGACGGCAAATGCGTGCGCCTGCAGCAGGGCGACATGGCACGCGCCACCATTTTCAACCATGACCCCGCCCAGCAGGCGGCGCAGTTCGAGGCACAGGGCTTCCGCTATTTGCACATCGTCGATCTCGACGGCGCCTTCGCCGGCCAGCCGGTGAATGCGGCTGCGGTGGAGCGCATTCTCGAAGCGGTCGGCATGCCGGTGCAGCTTGGCGGCGGTATTCGCGATATCGCGCGGGTCGAGGACTGGCTGGAAAAGGGCATCACCCGCGTCATCCTCGGCACGGCGGCGGTGCGCGACCCGGCCTTCGTCAGGCAAGCGGCGCGCCGCTTCCCCGGCCGCGTCGCGGTGGGGCTGGACGCCAAGGACGGGCGCGTGGCGGTGGAAGGCTGGGCCGAGACCTCGGACCTCACGGCGCTGGAGCTGGCGCAGCGCTTCGAGGATGCCGGCGTTTCCGCCATCATCTACACCGACATCGCCCGCGACGGCCTGCTGAAGGGGCTCAATCTCGACGCCACCATCGCCCTTGCCGACGCCATCTCCATTCCGGTCATCGCCTCGGGCGGGCTCGCCTCGATGGACGACGTGACGGCGCTGCTCGCGCCGCGCGCGGCGAAGCTGGAAGGCGCCATCACCGGCCGCGCGCTCTATGACGGCCGGCTGGATCCCCGCGCGGCGCTGGCGCTGGTCGCCGGCCTGCCGGCATGAGCGGAAAAGGCGAGGCGTCCATGCTCAAGGTTCGCGTCATCCCCTGCCTCGACGTGAAGGACGGCCGCGTCGTCAAGGGCGTGAAGTTCGTCGATCTGCGCGATGCCGGCGATCCCGTCGAGGCGGCCAAGGCCTATGACGCGGCCGGCGCCGACGAATTGTGCTTCCTCGACATCACCGCCAGCGTCGAGGCCCGCAGCACGCTGATCGATGTGGTGAGCCGCACCGCCGAGCAGTGCTTCATGCCGCTCACCGTCGGCGGCGGCGTGCGCACGGTGGAGGACATCCGCGCGCTGCTGAATGCCGGCGCCGACAAGGTGTCGATCAACACGGCGGCGGTGAACCGGCGGGACTTCGTGCGCGAGGCGGCGGAGAAGTTCGGCGAGCAGTGCATCGTCGTCGCCATCGACGCCAAGAAGGTGTCCGCCGAGGGCGAGCCCGACCGCTGGGAGATCTTCACCCATGGCGGGCGCAACCGCACCGGCATCGACGCCATCGCGTACGCGAAGGAGGTCGTCGCGCTGGGCGCCGGCGAAATCCTGCTCACCTCGATGGATCGCGACGGCACCGGCGAGGGCTTTGACCTCAAGCTGACCCGCGCCATTTCCGACGCGGTGAAGGTGCCGGTTATCGCCTCGGGCGGGGTCGGAACGCTCGATCACCTCGTCGACGGCATTCGCGAGGGCGGCGCTTCGGCGGTGCTGGCGGCCTCGATCTTCCATTTCGGCACCTTCACCATCGGCGCCGCGAAGGAAGCCCTCGGCGCGGCCGGGCTTCCCGTCCGCCTGCATGGTGGGGACATTGAGGAGGCGGGCCGATGAGCGAAGCATCCAGCCGCGTGACGCTGGAAGACCTCGCCGCCATCGTCGCCGCCCGCGCGGCGGCGGAGGGCGAGGCCTCCTATACCCGCACCCTCATCGCCAAGGGCGTCGCCAAATGCGCCCAGAAGCTCGGCGAGGAAGCGGTGGAGACGGCGCTCGCCGCCGTCGGCACCGATACCAAAGCGGTCATTTCCGAAACCGCCGATCTTCTCTACCATCTGGCCGTGCTGCTTCAGGCACGCGGCGTGTCGCTGGATGACGTGTATGCGGAGCTCGGCCGCCGGACGAACCAGTCCGGCCTGGAGGAAAAGGCGTCCCGCCCCAAGGGCTGAGGGCGCCGCGACGATCGCGCTCGGCGCGGCTCCCGGGTCTCGCGCGGGCGGTATCACGTCTCCTCCTTTAGTGGTATACGGTCGACCAACGCCTGGCGCTTTGAATGTCCGGGCGAGCCGGGAAACGCTGCCATGGACCTGAAGCTCGACGGGGCGGGGCTCTCGCCCTTCCGTAATTTCAGCCGCGCCGAATGGGCGGCTTTGCGTGCCGACACCCCCCAGCCGCTGAAGACGGACGAAATCCAGCGCCTGCAGGGTTTCAACGACCGGCTGTCGACCCCCGAAATCGAAGAGATCTACCTGCCGCTTTCGCGTTTGCTGTCGATCTATGTCGGCGCGACGCAGAAGCTGTTCCGGCAGATGCAGAAGTTTCTCGGGCCCGAGCAGAACGGCAAGATGCCCTATATCATCGGCGTCGCCGGCTCGGTGGCGGTGGGCAAGTCCACCACCGCGCGCGTGCTGCAGGCGCTGCTGGCCCGCTGGCCCAACACGCCGAAAGTGGCGCTCGTCACCACCGACGGCTTCCTGCTGCCCAACGCCATTCTGGAACGCGAAGGGCTGATGGGGCGCAAGGGTTTCCCCGAGAGCTACGATTTGCCGGCGCTGCTGCATTTCCTCACCGACATCAAGGCCGGTCGCCGGCCGGTGCGGGCGCCGGTCTACAGCCATTTCGACTATGACGTGACGCCGAACCTCACGGTGGAGGTCGACCAGCCGGACATCCTCATCGTCGAAGGGCTGAACGTGCTGCAGACCAGCCGCCCGCCCAAGGACGGCAAGGGCATCCCCTTCGTCTCCGACTTCTTCGACTTCAAGGTCTATATCGACGCCGACGAGACGATCCTGGAGCGCTGGTATGTCGAGCGCTTCATGCGGCTGCGCGAGACCGCCTTCCGCGACCCGAAAGCCTATTTCCACCGCTATTCCAGCCTCACCGCTGCCGAGGCGGACGCCACCGCCCGCGCCATCTGGCGCTCTATCAACCTGCTGAATTTGCAGGAAAACATCCTGCCCACCCGCCAGCGGGCCGACCTCATCCTGCGCAAGGGCGGCGACCATGAGGTCGAGGCGGTTTCGCTGAGGAAGCTGTAAATGTCGACCTCGGTCGACATCGTGCCCGGCTGCCGCTACTGGCCGGGCTGGCTCGACCGCGCGGCTCAGGAGGCGCTGGCCGAGGAACTGCGCCAGATCCTCATCGAGGCGCCACTGTTCACCCCGCTTATGCCGCGCACGGCAAAGCCCTTCTCTGTCCGCATGTCCAATTGCGGGCCGCTGGGCTGGGTGTCTGACGTGACGGGCTATCGCTATCAGCCGACCCATCCCGACACCGGCCGGCCCTGGCCGCCCTTCCCCTCGGCGCTAACCCGCGCCTGGGACGCGCTCGCCGGCGTGGCGCTGGCCCCTGAAGCCTGCCTGATCAACTGGTATGCCCCCACGGCCCGCATGGGGCTGCACCAGGACCGCGACGAGGAGGAGTTCTCCGCCCCCGTGCTGTCGCTGTCGCTGGGCGACACGGCGCTGTTCCGCATCGGCGGCACGGCGCGCAAGGACCCGACGCGCTCGCTCCGCCTCGCCTCGGGCGATGCGCTGCTGCTGGCGGGACCGGCCCGGCTGGCCTTTCACGGGATTGACCGCATCTATCCCGGTACGTCGACACTGCTCAAGCAGCCCGGGCGGATCAATCTGACGTTACGGCGGGTGCATGCGGCGCCGGCGGGCGAAATTCGGCCTTGATGAACCCGCAGAAAGGGCGAAGTTACGGCTTCCTTAAGCTCGAAGGATTGCGAATGCGCCTTGTTGCCCGCTTTGCCGCCGCCGCCTTTGCCCTGGCAGTGCTCGGTCTTCCCGCCTCTGCCCAGACGGTTTTTCCCAATGACGGCACGATCGGCATCGTCCCGCCGGCGGGCATGGTGCCGGTGCCCGGCGTGCCCGGCTTCCAGGACCGCGCCGCCAGCGCCTCGATCCTCGTGCTGGAGATGCCCAAGCCCGCTTTCGCCGAGATCACGTCGAACCTGGCGTCGGACGAGCTGAAGAAACAGGGCGTGACAGTGGAGCAGCGGCGCGACGTGGCGCTGGCCGACGGCGTGCCGGCGGTGTTGCTGAAGGGCTTCCAGGACGTCAAGGGCGGCACCTTGAAGAAATGGATCCTGATCGCCGGTGGCAAGGAGCAGACCGGCATGGTGACGGTGCAGTTCCCCGAGGCCGCCAGCACGACCTATCCCGATGCCAAGGTGGAGGAGGCGCTCAAGACCGTGGTCTTCCGCGCCCCGCCGAGCACCGAGGAGATGCTGGCCAAGCTGCCCTTCACCCTCGGCGATACCGAGGGCTACAAGGTGATGAAGGTGATCGGTGCCAGCGCCGTCCTGCTCACCAAGCCCGAAACCGGCGAGGCGGGCGAGGCCGACAAGGCGGCGCCGCAGACCCAGTCCTTCTTCATCGTCGCCGTCGGGCCAGGCGAGATTCGCGAAGAAGAGCGCGAGGCCGCGGCCAAGCGGGCGATCACCAGCGTGCCCGGGATCAAGGAACTGCGTATCGAGCGCGGCGGCCCGCTGCGCGTCGGCGGCCAGCCCGGCTTCGAGCTGATCGCCAATGCGGTGGACCAGCAGACCGGCAAGCCGGTGAAGGTGGCGCAGTGGCTGAGCTTCGGCCGCACCGGCTATCTCCGCATGGTCGGGGTGGCGCCGACGGAGAATTTCGACACCGATTATACCGCCATGCGCGCGCTCCGCGACGGGGTCGCCCTGCGCTGACCGCCGGCGCGATGAGCCGACAAAAGGAAAAGGGCCCTCGCAAGGGCCCTTTTTTACGCGCGTTCGAGGGGGCGTTGGACGCCGGAGCGCCCGCCGCTCAGCCCTCGCCGGCCGGGGCGTCCGCCGGCGGCGCCTTGGGGCCGCCCTTGGACACGCCGACAAGCGCCGGGCGCAGCACACGTTCGCCGAGCTTGTAGCCGGGCTGGATGACCTGGACCACGGTGCCGGACGGCACCTCGGCATTGGGCACCTCGAACATCGCCTGATGCATGTTCGGGTCGAACTTGGCGCCCTCCGCCTCGATCCGCGCCACGCCATGCTTGGTCAGCGCCTGCACCAGGGCACGCCCGGTGAGGTCGATGCCCTCCAGCAGCGTCTTCAGCGTTCCGTCGGCCTTGGCGCGGGCATCGGCGTCGATGGCGCCCAGCGCGCGCTCGAAATCATCCGCTACGGTGAGAACGTCGCGGGCGAAGCCGGTGATGCCATAAATCTTGGCATCCGCCACCTCGCGCTCGGCGCGGCGGCGCACATTGTCGGCCTCGGCGAAGGCGCGCAGGAACTTGTCCTTGAGCGCGACGATCTCGGCCTCCAGCCGCTCCTTCTCGGCGGCGAAGGCGGCGGCGAGGTCGTCCGGCGCGCCCGCAGCGCCGTTCTCGGCGTCGACAGTCTGATCGGCCATTTCGGGCTGGTCAGCCGGAGTGCGGTTCTCGTCGCTCATGAATACCTCGTCGAAGAATGGATTTGTCCCGGCATCGGGCCACGCGGACGCCCGCCATATCGGGTCGGACGGCGCAAAAATCAAGCCGCGTCGGTGCCCGGCCCGCCGAGAACCCGGCTGACGACGCGGGCGGTGAAGTCGACCATCGGCACGATGCGGGCATAGTTGAGCCGTGTCGGGCCGATCACCCCGAGCACGCCGACCACCCTGCCCTGCCCGTCGCGATAGGGTGCGACGATGGTGGAGGAGCCCGACAGCGAGAACAGCTTGTTCTCCGAGCCGATGAAGATGCGCAGGCCCTGCGCGTCCTCGGCCCGGCCGAGCAGATCGACCACTTCCTGCTTGGCGTCGAGATCGTCGAACAGCAGGCGCACCCGCTCCAGATCCTCGATCGCGCGCAGGTCCTGCAGCAGCCGCGTCTGCCCGCGCACGATGAGCCGCCGATCGGCCTTCTCGCCGCCCGACCAGCTGGCCATGCCGCTTTCCACCACCCGCGCCGTCACCTCGTCGAGCTCGGCGCGGCGGGCGGCGAGCGTGCGCTCCACCTCGGCGCGCAGTTCGGTCAGCGTGCGCCCGCGCGTCAGCGAGGAGAGGAAATTGGTCGCTTCCACCAGCGCCGAGGGCGGCAGGCCCTTGGGCAGCGGCACCAGCCGGTTTTCCACCTCGCCATCGTCGGAAACGAGGATCAGCAGCGCGCGGGTGGCGTCGAGCGGGACGAACTCGATATGCTTGAGCCGCACATCGGTCTTGCCTGTCGTGACGACGCCGGCGCCGCGCGACAGGCCGGAAAGCAGGTTGGAGGCTTCCGCCAGCACCCCGTCCACGGTCTGGGCGCGGGCGGCGGCGCGCACCTGGGTCTCGATCGAGTTGCGCTCATCCTCCGAGACGTCGCCGATCTCCAGCAGCGCATCGACGAAGAAGCGCAGCCCGCGCTCGGTCGGCAGCCGACCGGCGCTGGTATGGGGGGCGAAGATGAGGCCGGCGGCCTCAAGGTCCGCCATCACATTGCGCACCGAGGCCGGCGACAGCGTCATCGGAATAAGCCGCGAAATGTTGCGCGACCCCGCCGGCTCGCCGGTGGCGAGATAGGTTTCGACGATCTGCCGGAAGATCTCGCGCGAGCGCTCGTCGAGATGGGCAAGCGAGGGCGCGGTGGCGGACAGAAATGGATCGAGGGGCATCGCCGGGCTTGTCCCTTGTGTCGTCTACCCGTTCATGGGCCGCTATTATCTCGGTATTCGCCAGCCATGTACAAGCGGCGCGGCTGAAGCGCCGCCCGGCGCCGGACGGAGAGTCCGCGCCCGGCGATTGCACCGGGCCCGCGCCACCCTTACAAGGTCCGGCCACAGGGCGAGGCCAGGATGCCCTGCCACCCGCCGTTCAGGAGACCACACGCATGCGCCCTTCCCGCCGCCTTCCCGACGAGATGCGTGCCGTGAGCTTCGAGCGCGGCGTGCTGCGCCATGCCGAGGGCTCGTGCCTGGTGAAGTTCGGCGAGACCCATGTGCTGGTCGCCGCCACGCTGGAAGAGCGCCTGCCGCCCTGGCTCAAGGGCCAGGGGCGCGGCTGGGTGACGGCGGAATATGGCATGCTGCCGCGCGCCACCCATGACCGCACCCGCCGTGAGGCCGCCGCCGGCAAGCAATCCGGCCGCACCCAGGAAATCCAGCGCCTGATCGGCCGCTCGCTGCGTGCCGTGGTCGACCTGGAAAAGCTCGGCGAGCGGCAGATCACGGTGGATTGCGACGTCATCCAGGCCGATGGCGGCACCCGCACCGCCGCCGTCACCGGGGCGTGGGTCGCGCTGCATGACTGCCTGAGCTGGATGAAGTCGCGCGGCATGCTGCCCGCCATCCCGCTGCGCGATCATCTCGCCGCCGTCTCCTGCGGCATCATCGATGGCGAGCCGCGGCTCGATCTCGACTATGCCGAGGATTCCGAGGCCCACACGGATGTCAATTTCGTCATGACCGGCTCCGGCGGCTTCGTCGAGGTGCAGGGCACGGCGGAGAAGACGCCGTTCTCCGAGGACGAGTTCAACGCCATGCTCGGTCTCGCCCGCAAGGGCGTCGCCAAGCTGGTCGATCTGCAGAAGCTGGCTGTCGCATGAACACCGCCCCGCACCGCCGGCTGGAAGGCCGGATCGTCATCGCCACCCATAATCCCGGCAAGCTGGAGGAGATGCGCGGCCTGCTCGCGCCCTATGGCATCGACGCCGTTTCCGCCGGCGAGCTGGACCTGCCCGAGCCGGAAGAGACCGGCCTCACCTTCACCGAGAATGCCCGGATCAAGGCGATCGCCGCCGCGACCGCCGCCGGGCTGCCCGCCTTCGCCGACGATTCCGGGCTGTGCGTCGACGCGCTGGGCGGCGCGCCGGGGCTCTACACCGCCCGCTGGGCCGGGCCGGAGAAGGACTTCATGGCGGCGATGACCCGCGTGGAGGAGGAGCTGCGCGAGGCCGGCGCCGAACTGCCGGACCTGCGCCGGGCGCATTTCGTCTCCGCCTTGTGCCTCGCCTGGCCGGATGGGCATGTCGAGGATTTCGAGGGCGTGGTCAACGGCACGCTGGTCTGGCCGCCGCGCGGGCCGGCCGGCTTCGGCTATGACCCGATGTTCCAGCCCGACGGTCAGCCGGAAGACAACCCGCGCACCTTCGGCGAGATGTCGGGGGCGGAAAAGCACGGCCTGCCGCCGCTCGGCCGCGGCCTGTCGCACCGCGCGCGCGCCTTCATGGCGCTGGCGCAGGCCTGCCTCGGGGCGGACTTTGACTGAGCGCCCCCCGGCGCCGCCGCCGCTCGATCCCGGCTTCGGCGTCTATGTGCATTGGCCGTTCTGCAAGGCCAAATGCCCCTATTGCGACTTCAACTCGCATGTCCGCCATGCCCCGCCCGACCAGGCCCGCTTCGTCGCCGCGTTCCAGGCGGAGATCGCCCACACGCGCGCCCGCATCGGCCAGCGGCGCACCCAGAGCGTCTTCTTCGGCGGTGGCACGCCCTCGCTGATGGAGCCGGGCACGGTCGGGGCGATCCTCGACGCCATCCATGCCGCCTGGCCGCTCGACGCGCGCGCCGAGGTGACGCTGGAGGCCAACCCGACCAGCGTCGAGGCGGAGCGTTTTCGCGGCTACCGCGCCGCCGGCGTCAACCGCGTCTCGCTGGGCGTGCAGGCGTTGGACGATGCCGCGCTGAAGGCGCTCGGGCGCATGCACAGCGCCGAGGAAGCGCTGGGCGCGGTGGCGGTGGCGCGCGCGGCGTTCGAGCGTGTGTCGTTCGACCTCATCTATGCCCGCCCCGGCCAGACGCCGGAGGCCTGGGCGGCCGAACTCAAGCGCGCGATCAATGAGGGCTGCGAGCACCTCTCGCTCTACCAGCTCACCATCGAGGACGGCACGCCCTTCGCCGCGCTGCACCGCGCCGGCCGGCTGATCGTGCCCGATAGCGAGGCCGCGCGCGTGCTGTGGGACGTGACGCAGGAGACCACCCACGCCGCCGGGCTGCCGGCCTATGAGGTGTCGAACCACGCCCGCCCGGGGGCGGAGAGCCGGCACAATCTTCTGTACTGGCGCTATGGCGAATATGCCGGCATCGGCCCCGGCGCGCATGGAAGGCTCGACACGCCGGAAGCGCGGGTCGCCACCTCCACCGAGCGCGGGCCGGAGGAGTGGGTGGCGCGGGTGGAAGCCGCCGGCCATGGCGTCATCGTCGACGAGAAGCTCACCCGCGCGGAACAGGCCGACGAATATCTGCTGATGGGGCTGCGGCTGCTGGAAGGCATCGACGCCCGCCGCTTCGCCCGGCTGGCGGGCCGGCCCTTCGACCCGGCGCGGGTGGCGGCGCTGCTGGAGGACGGCATGATCGAGGCGCTGCCCGATGAGCGCCTGCGCGCCACCGCGCTCGGCCTGCCGGTGCTCGACGCCATCGTCGCCGATCTGGCGGCGTGAGGGCGTACGCTTTCAATTTGCGATTGAGGCACTATGGTAGAGGCGAGTGTGGAGTTTTTAGAATCCTGTGACCAAGCACTACACCGCTTATATCGATGAAGCCGGTGACGAGGGTATCGGCAAACTTGCGGCTGGTCCTGTCGGTGGTCAGTCGCGTTGGCTTGTACTTGGTGCCTGTATAGTCAGTCGAGAAAATGATCTTAAGTTGCCAGCATGGAGAGACAAAATCCTCTCCAGATTTCCTGATAAGAAATCTCGCGATCTTCATTTTCGTGAATTAAAACATGAACAAAAGATTGTTGTATGTCAGGAATTGTCGGGTCTTCCGATTGGTGTATCCCTCGCATTTTCCCATAAAGTGACAATTCCAGGGACTAAATGGGAGTCAATTTTCAAGCAAAAGGGATATTTATACAATTATCTATTGCGGTGGCTGCTTGAGCGCGTGACCATGACATGCGAAAGGGCGGCAGGCGGAGACCAATGTGTACTTAAGATTGTTTTTTCCCGTCGAGGGGGGACCGACTATCAGGCTATGAAGGATTATCTATGTTTGATGCGGGATGGCAACGAGGTAATGAGGCCCGTACGATCAATTCGCTGGAACGTATTGGATATCGACACTATTTCGGTAGAAAATCATAAAAAATGGGCAGGATTACAATTGGCCGACTGCGTTACCAGCGCAGGATTTTGCGCTCTGGAGCCTAATAGATATGGAAATTACGAGTCCTCATACGCAAGAATTCTGCGAGAGAGATTCATAAAGCATAATGGATCTATATTTAACTGCGGAATTACAGCTGTTCCGTCGTTATGGCGATGCAATATTGACGATGCTCAACGAGAATTTTTTGAAAGCTTCAGATAAAGGTGGGCAGACCCCCGGCCCCTGATCCACATCGCAAAGGATGCTGCCGCTCAAAGAGCAACTCGGAGTTATTCCGGCGCGTGTCTGCCCAATACGAATCTGGAGGATGTGGGGAAGAAAGTCAAGAGTCAACAAGAACAAATATAGAACATAATGTGTCTCACATCCCCTGCGCGAAGCTGCGCGGGGCGGGGCTGACGATCTGGGTGGTGCCGCCGGAAATCTGCATCACCGCCAGCCCGCGCTCATTGGTGCCATCGGCGCGGAAGCGGAAAATGCCGTCGACGCCGGAAAAGCCCGAGGGGTTCTGGATCGCCGCGTCGGTGATGCCGTTCTCGCCATAGGAGTTGACCAGCGCCGCCATCAGCGACACCGCATCATGCGAGAGCGTGGTGGTGCGGACCGGCTCGCGGCCGAAGCGCGCCCGGTAGCGGGCGGCGAAGGCGCGGAAGCCTGCCGTGTCGGGCGCGGCGAAGATGCCGCCATTCATTACAGGATTGGCGAACAGCTTGGCATCGTCCCACAGGCCGGTGCCGATCAGCTGCTTGCCGGCGAGGCTGGCGCCCGCGCCTGAGAGCGCCTGCACGATCTGCGGCACGGTGTCGGCGGCATCCGGCAGGAACACCGCGTCGGCCTGCGCCACCGAGCCGGCCAGCCGCCGCGCGGCCTCCGCCGCCTGGCCGGCGCCATAGCGCTCCAGCCCGACCACGCGCCCGCCGACCGTGGGCACGGTCTCGCGGAAGGCGGCCTCGACCACCGAGCCATAGGCATTGTCCGGCACCAGCCCGACAAAGGAGCGCCGGCCCTGGGAGGCGGTGTAGCGGATGGCGCGCTCGACATCGGTCTGCGGCAGGAAGCTGAGGAGGTAGACCCCGTGCGTCGCCACATTGGTATCGGTGGAGAAGCCGACCAGCGGCACGCCGCGCTGGCGCGCCACCTGGCCGGCAGCGCCGACGGAATGGGCGAAGAGCGGGCCGATGATGGCGCGGGCGCCCTCGTCCAGCGCCTGCTGCGCGGCGGCCTGCGCGCCGGGGCCGGTGCCGCCATCGTCCTTGACGATCAGCCTTATACGGGCGCCGGCGAATTCCGAGAGCGCCATCTCCGCCGCGTTGCGCAGCGAGAGCGCCACCGCGCCGGCATTGCCGCTGGCGCCGAGCGGCAGGATGAGGCCGATGGGGGTGCCGGTGCCGAGTCCCGCATTGGGGTCCGGCGGCAGTTGCGGTGCCGGCAGCGCCGCCTGTGGCGGTCCCAGATCCGGCCCGGAGGAGCAGGCGGCCAGTCCGGCCGCGCCGGCCATGACGAGAAAGCCGCGCCGGCTGGTCCGGGCGAGGCCTGTGCGGATCGCGGCCGTATCCCTAGCGTTCATGCGGTGCGTTCGGCTCGGCTGTGCGCCTGCCACCCTGGCCGACGTCGCCCACCTTTTTAGGACGGCGCGACAAGCCCTGTCACCTTCCCGCCGCGGCACCGGGCCGGAAAGCCTGACATATCCACCCGTTCGGCCCCTTTTGGCGGCGGCGGGCGACGGCCCGGCGCGCGACGCGACACTGACGAGAGGCATGACGGCGCCGCCGGGGCTCTCTACAATGCGCCACCATGACGCTTTCACCCGATCTGCCTTCCGATGATGCCGCCCCCGACGCGGCTCCTGCCCGCCGCTTCCGCATCGGCGCGCACAGCCTTCCCGCCGCGCGCCCGCAGCCGGGCCTCTACATCGTCGCCACGCCGATCGGCAATCTCGGCGACGTGACGCTGCGGGCGCTGGAAACGCTGGCCGGCGCCGACCTGATCGCTTGCGAGGACACCCGCATCACACGGCGGCTGCTGGAGCGTTACGGAATCGAAACGAAGCTGGTGGCCTATCACGACCACAATGCCGAGCAGGCGCGGCCCCGGCTGCTGGCGCGGCTGGCGGAGGGCGGCGTGGTGGCGCAGGTGTCGGATGCCGGCACGCCGCTGATCTCCGATCCCGGCTACAAGCTGGTGGCGGCGGCGATCGCGGCCGGGCACCGCGTCATTCCGCTGCCAGGCGCCTCGGCCAGCCTCGCGGCGCTGGTGGCGGCGGGGCTGCCGACCGACCGTTTCTTCTTCGAGGGCTTTCTGCCGGCCAAGAGTGGCGCCCGCCGCACCCGCATCAGCGAGCTGAAGACGCTGCCGGCGACGCTGATCCTCTATGAATCGGGCCCGCGCCTGCCGGAAAGCCTCGCCGACCTGAATGAGGGCCTCGGCCCCCGGCCGGCGGCGGTGTGCCGGGAGCTGACCAAGACCTTCGAGGAGGCGCGGCGCGGCCCGTTGGATGCGCTCGCCGCCTTCTATGCCGAGGCCGGCCCGCCCAAGGGCGAGATCGTGATCGTGATCGGCCCGCCTGGGGCGGAGGAATCCAGCGCCGCCGATCTCGACGTCGCGCTGAAGCAGGCGCTGGCCAGCCTCTCGGTCAAGGATGCGGCGGCGGCGGTGGCGACCGCGACCGGCCTGCCCCGCCGCGCCGTCTATGCCCGCGCGCTCGCCCTGCAGGGCGGCGATGGCTGAGGCGGCGCGGCCGGACGCGCCGATTGAACGGGCGCGGGCGCGCCGCCAGGCCGCCTTCACCCGTGGCCTGGCGGCGGAGGCCGCTGCAGCCGCCCTGTTCGAGGCCGAAGGCTTTGTCATTCTGGAGCGGCGCGCCCGCACCCCGCGCGGCGAGATCGACCTGGTGGCGCGGCGCGACGGGCTGGTCGTGTTCATCGAGGTGAAGGCGCGTGCCTCGCTACGTTTCGCAGCCGAATCGATCCTGCTGCGCCAGCGCCGGCGCATCATCGGCGCGGCGGAAATCTATCTCTCCCGCCATCCCGAGCTGGCCGGTCTCGATATGCGGCTCGATGTGGTGCTGGTGGCCCCCGGTGCACCGCCGCTGCACCTGCCGGGCGCCTTCGAGGCGGAGTGAGCGGGGGAACGAGGTCGTGGCGCGACGCCGCGCGAGCGATTAAACAGAAAGGCGAATGCCGCCGGGCGGTCCCGCCTCCGGCCGGCTCCCTCCTGTCGCAGACGGAACTCCCATGAGCCTCAACGTCGCCGTCCAGATGGACCCGATCGACCGCATCAATATTGCGGGCGATTCCGCCTTCGCCCTGATGCTGGAAGCGCAGGCGCGCGGCCACGCACTGTCCTATTACACGCCCGACCGCATGGCGATGCGCGACGGCGAGGTGTTCGCCACCGTTCAGCCGCTGGAAGTGCGCGACCTGAAGGGCGACCATTTCACCCTCGGCGACCCCAAGCGCGTGCGGCTCGACACGTTCGACGTGATCCTGATGCGGCAGGACCCGCCCTTCGACCTCCACTACATCACCGCGACGCATCTGCTGGAGCGCATTCACCCGAAGACGCTGGTGGTGAACGACCCCGCCCATGTGCGCAACGCGCCGGAAAAAATTTTCGTCACCGAATTTCCCGATTTGATGCCGCCGACGCTGATCACCCGCGACCTCGACGAGATCAAGGCGTTCCGCGACGAGTTCGGCGACATCGTGATGAAGCCGCTCTATGGCCATGGCGGCGCCTCGGTGTTCCGCCTCACCCGCGACGACCTGAATTTCGGCTCGCTCTACGACCTGTTCGCCACCACCTTCCGCGAGCCCTGGGTGGTGCAGCGCTTCATCCCCGAGGTGAAGCATGGCGACAAGCGCATCATCCTGGTGGACGGGGTGTTCGCCGGGGCGGTGAACCGCGTGCCGAGCGAGGGCGACCTGCGCTCCAACATGGTGCGCGGCGGCGCGGCAGCGGAAACCGACCTGACGCCGCGCGAACGCGAGATCTGCGAGCGGCTGGGGCCGGCGCTGCGGGCGCGCGGGCTGCTGCTCACCGGCATCGACGTGATCGACGGCAACCTCACCGAGATCAACGTCACCGCGCCGACCGGCATCCGCGCCATCAAGCGGATCGGCGGGCCGGATATCGCACCGATCGTGTGGGACATGATCGAGGCCAAGCGCGCCTGAGGGCGCGGGCGCCCGCCAGACATGCAAACGGCACCGCCCCGGTTTCGAGGCGGTGCCGTCTTTTTCGCGCGCGGCGCGGTTCAGTGGACGCTGAGCGTCACCAGTTCGTTCTGCATCGCGTTGGCGATCGCCGCCTCGCGGCTGTCGGTCAGCATGATCGGCGTGCCATCGGCGGCATGCAGGGTGAACAGCACGAGGCCCGGTGAGAGATGGGCCTGCGGAAACAGCTCCGCCGCTTCTTCCGAACGGATGGTGCGCAGATAGGCGATGTGCCCGCCGCCGAGATTGGCGAAATCCTCCGCGGTGAGGGCGCCGGCGAGCGCCGAACCGGCGGAGGCGGGATCGATGTGAAATTCATTGGTCATGATCGGCTACTCCTCTGCGTACAGTCGAGCGGCTTGGGGGTCCGTCATTCATCCGTCGCTATGGTGATACGCCGGACGACGCGTTCCGGTTCCGGTCGCACCAGCTCGACGCAGAGCAGGCCGTTCTTCAGCTCGGCACCGATCACCCGCATGCCCTCGGCCAGCACGAAGACGCGCTGGAACTGGCGTGCGGCAATGCCACGGTGGAGAAAGACCCGCCCGGGCTCTTCGCTCTGGCGGCCGCGGATGACGAGTTCCTTCTCCTCCACCGTCACTTCCAGCTGCTCGCGGGTGAAACCCGCGACCGCCAAAGTGATGCGGAGCTTTTCCGGCTGCTCCGCCGTGGCGACCCGCTCGATATTGTAGGGCGGGTACCCGTCGGAACCTTTCATGACCCGGTCGAGCGCCCGCTCGACCTCGTCAAAGCCGAGCAGGAAGGGGCTCGACAGCGAGGGAATACGCGACATGCTCCCAAAGTCCTCGTCTGAAGCGACTTTGTGTGATGGGACCCCGTTCAGGCATCCCGTTGGGAAGCGATATGGGACAGCGCCCGCCTCCGCGCAAGACGCGGGGCGTGCGAGCAGGGTCGCAGGGGAAGGGGCCGAGCGAGGCGGCGCGAGCGGGGCGATGCGCTCAGGCGGCGTGGCGCTCGCCATTTACGCCGAAATGGTCGAGATAGCGCGGGCTGATCTTCTCCACCGGCAGCACGATCAGCACATCGGTGGTGCCGAACTGGCGATCGACCACGGCGCCGCGGCCGATCTGGGCGCCGAGGCGCAGATAGCCCTTGATCAGCGGCGGCAGCGCATTGAGCGCCGCCTTGGCATCCAGCGCCTCGACCGAGACGAGGTCCATCGGCGCGGCATGGCGGGGCAGCGCCTGCGCCGCCCATTCCGGATCGGTGGGGGCGAAATGGTGCAGGAAGGCCAGCGGCCGCGCCAGCGCCTGCGGGTCGCAGCCCTCCAGGCTGGCGCAGCCGAACATCACGTCGATGCCATGCCGGCGCACATAGGCCCAGATGCCGTGCCAGAGCAGCTCCACCGTGCGCTTGTTGCGGTAGGAGGCGAGCACGCAGGAGCGGCCGAGCTCCAGAAAGCGGCGGTGCGGGTGGCGCGCCAGCAAGGGGGCGATGTCGAATTCGCTCGCCGTGTAGAAGCCGTTGTGACGGTCGGCGATCTCCTGGCGCAGCAGGCGATAGGTGCCGACCACGCGCGGCACCCGCCGGCCGCGCACCATCCGGCAGGATTCGTGGTCGAGCACCAGAAGGTGATCGCAAATGCCGTCAAAGGCGTCGACATCGCGCCGGGTGAGTCGCATGGCGGCGGCGGGCGTCGCCGACATTTCCTCGTAGAACACCTCGTAGCGCAGGCGCTGGGCGCGGCGCACATCCGCCGCCGTGACCGCGAGGCGCACTTCCAGCGCGCCGATCCGCCCCAGCGTCGCCGGGCCGGGCTCGCCCCGGCTGCCGCGATGGCGCACGCCGGAATAGGAGCGCAGCGCCGGCATCAGGCGCGAGGGGGTGAGGGCGGCCGGCACCAGCCGCAGCGGCGTGGCGCCCTTGGACCCCGGCGCGGCATTCTTCGGGGTGAATTTGGGGGTGAAGAAATGGCGCCAGGCTGCCAGCCCGGGCGTGGCGAGCGAGGCACTGAGGGAGGCGACCCGCGAGGCTGGCGGTGTCTCGACAGTCCCATCGGCGAACAGCTGCGTCATGACCGACCCCCCACGCTGCCTTCACTATAGCGTTTTATGACAGGAATCACATTTCTCGGACGCCCATGTGACAGCCCGACCGCACCGGCCTGCCGTAGCGGGAGGCGGGTCGTCGGCAAGGGTTACGAACGCGCGTGGCGGCGGAGATCACGGCTTGTGACCGGCGGCGGACAGGGCCGTGTGCGCGGGATACCCGGCCGGCCACGGTCAGCCTTTTCGCTGGTGCGGGCCGTGAGGGCAGCGGTGCGGGCAGGCGTCCAGGACCGGGAGCCCATGATGCCTCAAACAGGGGCGCGCGACGTCATGGGTGTCGGCGGCGGCGCGAGGAGGCGTGTGCCAGCAGGGCGGGCGGTAGGACGGCCGCTGCCGCTCCCACCTCCCACTCCCTCCTGCCGCTCCTGCGGCCGCGCCGCTGCCGCTGCCGCTGCTGGGGGCGCGCGGCGCGCCTTGATGGTGCGGCGGCGGCGGTTTGCCCGGTGTCGGCGCCCAGGTTGGGCCCCCGGGTTGGGCGAGCGGTGAGAGGGCCGGGCCTGCTTGGACGCCTGTCCAGCGCATCCTTCCAGAAGCATCGCCGGCCCGCTCCGGCATCGTCTTCCCCGTCGAGGCGGGCCGAGAGGGATGGCGCGCCGTCAGCACGCTGCAAAAACGGCTGGCGCCCCGCATGTGGGTGCAAACCCTTCGCACGGATGCCCGGGGGCGCCCACGGCCTGAGCCCGGTCTCTGCGCCAGACCCGGCGCTCCCCGCGCCCGCTCTCAGGCTGCGGCGGCGTTGCGGTCGGCGGCGGCACGATAGGCGAGCGCTTCGGCGAGGTGGCCCCGCCCGACCGTCTCGGCGCCGGCGAGATCGGCCAGGGTGCGCGCCACCCGCAGCACCCGGTGATAGCCCCGCGCCGACAGCCGCATCAGCTTGGCGGCGTCCGCCAGCAGGGCCGAGCCGGCGGCATCCGGGGTGGCGATCTCTTCGAGTATCGGGCCTGTCGCCTCGGCATTGGTGAACAGGTCCGGCCGGCCGAGCGCGCAAAAGCGCTCGCGCTGCACGATCCGCGCCTGCGCCACCCGCTGCGCGACGGCGGCGCTGGGCTCGGACGGGCCGGGACGCACGAGATCGACCGCCGCCACGGCGGGCACGTCGAGATGCAGGTCCACCCGGTCGAGAAACGGGCCGGACAGGCGCGCCTGGTATTCCGCCGCGCAGCGCGGGCCGCGCCGGCAGGTCTGCCCCGGCTCGCCGGCACGGCCGCAGCGGCAGGGGTTCATCGCCGCGATCAGCTGGAAGCGGGCGGGGTAGGAAATGCGGTGATTGGCACGGGCGATCACCGCCTCGCCGGTCTCCAGCGGCTGGCGCAGCGAATCGAGCACGGCGGGGGCGAACTCCGGCAATTCGTCGAGGAACAGCACGCCATTATGCGCCAGCGACACCTCGCCCGGCCGCGCCCGCATGCCGCCGCCCACCATCGCCGCCATGCTGGCGGAATGATGCGGGGCGCGGAAGGGGCGCCGGCTGGTGAGCGCGCCGCCCTGCAGCGTGCCGGCGACCGAGGCAACCATCGACACTTCCAGCAGCTCGGAAGGGGTGAGCGGCGGCAGGATCGAGGGAAGCCGCTGCGCCAGCATCGACTTGCCGGCGCCCGGCGGCCCGCTGAGCAGGAGATTGTGGCGCCCGGCGGCGGCGATCTCCAGCGCCCGGCGCGCGGTTTCCTGGCCCTTCACCTCGGCGAGATCGGGCAGGTGCGCCGTGCTGGCCTCCAGCCGCGGTTCCGGGCGGGCGAGCAATTGGCGGCCGGCGAAGTGATTGACCAGCTGGATCAGCGAATGCGGTGCCAGCACAGGCATGTCAGGGCTGGCCCAGGCCGCTTCCGGCCCGCAGGCCTCGGGGCAGATGAGGCCATGGTTGCGGGCATTGGCGCCGATGGCGGCCGGCAGCACGCCGGCGACGGCGGCGATGCGCCCGTCCAGCGCCAGTTCGCCGACCACGGTGAACCCGTCCAGCGCGTCGGGCCCGATCGCGCCGATTGCCGCCATCAGGCCGAGGGCGATCGGCAGGTCGTAATGGCTGCCTTCCTTCGGCAGGTCGGCAGGGGCGAGGTTGACGGTGATGCGCCGGGCGGGAAGGGCGAGGCCGGAGGCGGTGAGGGCGGCACGCACCCGTTCCTTCGCCTCGGTGACCGCCTTGTCGGCCAGGCCGACCAGATTGAAGGCCGGCAGGCCCGGGCTCACCTGAACTTGAACGTCGACCGGGCGGGTCTCGACGCCCTCGAACGCCACCGTTGCCACGCGCTGGACCATCGACGCCCTCCTGCCGGAGCCTTGCGCGCCGGCTGCCAGCGGCCGCGCAGGTGGCAGAATAAGGGCTTGGCTGTTGGCGTCAAGAACAATACGGGAACAAATCGCCGCAAAAATCAACGAAACGTTAAGGAAGGTCGCGTCAGCCTTATGATAGAAAAATTCTATCGTGGCACGGAACACCTGAATTGATTTCGGTTTCGGCGCGTACCATCCTTACCTTTGGAA
Source organism: Ancylobacter rudongensis (assembly GCF_900100155.1). Taxonomy (GTDB): domain Bacteria; phylum Pseudomonadota; class Alphaproteobacteria; order Rhizobiales; family Xanthobacteraceae; genus Ancylobacter; species Ancylobacter rudongensis. The sequence continues at coordinate 484,767 of NZ_FMTP01000003.1, read as the reverse complement.
AATTCTAAAAGAAGGCTACGGGAGAAATGCCGCATTACGAACCCTGGAGCGACGAGCGCGCCCGCGCGGTCATCGATGAGTTCGCTCATCTGGAAGGCCCGCTGATGCCGATGCTCCACGCTGTGCAGGAGACGTTCGGCCATGTGCCCGACGCCGTCGTGCCGATGCTGGCCGAGAAGCTCAACGTTTCGCGCGCCGAAGTCCATGGCGTCGTGACTTTCTACCATGATTTCCGCCACGAGCCGGCCGGCCGCCATGTGCTGAAGCTCTGCCGCGCCGAGGCCTGCCAGGCGGCGGGCGGCGACGCGCTGGCCGAGCATGCCGAGCACCGGCTGGGCTGCAAGCTGGGCGAGACCACGGCGGACGGGCGCGTCACCGTCGAGCCGATCTACTGCCTCGGCCTGTGCGCCACGGCGCCGTCGGCCATGCTGGACGGCAAGATCGTGGCGCGGCTCAACGAGCGTCGTCTCGACGCGCTGATCGCGGAGGCCCAGTCATGAGCACCAATTCCGGGACCATTCGCATCTACGTTCCCAAGGATGCCTGCGCCATCGCCTGCGGCGCCGACGAGGTGGCCGAGGCCATCGCCGCCGCGGCGCTGGCGGCGCGCCAGCCGGTCGAGATCGTCCGCAACGGTTCGCGCGGCATGCTCTGGCTGGAGCCGATGATCGAGGTCGTCACCGATGAGGGCCGCATCGCCTATGGCCCGGTCGAGGCCGGCGACGTCGACGGCCTGTTCGCGGCCGGCTTCCTCACCGGCGGCGACCATGCGCTGCGCATCGGCAAGCCGGAGGAGCATCCGTTCCTCGCCAAGCAGACCCGCCTCACCTTCGCCCGCTGCGGCATCATCGACCCGGCTTCTTACGAGGATTACCGCGCCCATGGCGGCTATCGCGGGCTGGAGCGGGCGCTGACGCTCGGCCCGGCGGGCATTATCGAGGAAGTGAAGACCTCGGGCCTGCGCGGGCGCGGCGGCGCTGGCTTCCCCACCGCCATCAAGTGGAAGACGGTGGCGGACGCCAAGGGCGACCAGAAATACATCGTCTGCAACGCCGACGAGGGCGACAGCGGCACCTTCGCCGACCGCATGATCATGGAAGGCGACCCCTTCGAGCTGATCGAGGGCATGACCATCGCCGGCATCGCGGTGGGCGCGACCAAGGGCTATGTCTACACCCGCTCGGAATATCCGCACGCCATCTGGGCGATGGAGAAGGCGGTCGAGGTGGCGCGGGCCAATGGCATGCTCGGCGCCAACATCGCCGGCTCGCCCTACAGCTTCGACATGGAAGTGCGCATGGGCGCCGGCGCCTATGTGTGCGGCGAGGAAACCGCCCTGCTCGACAGCCTGGAAGGCAAGCGCGGCACGGTGCGCGCCAAGCCGCCGCTGCCGGCGCATAAGGGCCTGTTCCAGAAGCCGACCGTCATCAACAACGTGCTCTCGCTCACCGCCGTGCCGCATATCCTGGCCGATGGCGGGCAGTTCTACGCCGATTTCGGCATGGGCCGCTCGCGCGGCACGATGCCGATCCAGATCGCCGGCAATGTGAAGTTCGGCGGCCTGTTCGAGACCGCCTTCGGCATCACGCTGGGCGAGCTGGTCAACGACATTGGTGGCGGCACCGCCACCGGCAAGCCGGTCAAGGCCGCCCAGGTCGGCGGCCCGCTCGGCGCCTATGTGCCGACCTGGCAGTTCGACCTGCCCTTCGACTACGAGGCCTTCGCGGCCAAGGACGCGCTGATCGGCCATGGCGGCATCGTCGTGTTCGACGAGAGCTCCGACCTCGCCAAGATGGCCCGCTTTGCCATGGAGTTCTGCTCCGTGGAGAGCTGCGGCAAGTGCACGCCCTGCCGCATCGGCTCGACGCGCGGCGTCGAATTGATGGACAAGATCATCGCCGGCGACCGCGTCACCGCCAACCTCGCGACGCTCACCGATCTCTGCCAGACGATGAAGCTTGGATCCCTTTGCGCCCTTGGCGGGTTTACCCCGTATCCGGTGCTGAGTGCGCTGAACCATTTCCCCGAGGATTTCGGTGCGCCCCCGCGCGTCGTCCTCGAAGCCGCCGAATAGGAGGACGCATCATGTCACTCGTCCATGAGATCGACTACGGTACGCCCGCTCCCAAGACCGACAAGATGGTGACGCTCACCATTGACGGGATGGAAGTCACGGTTCCGGAAGGAACCTCCATCATGCGCGCGGCGATGGAGATGGGAACGCAGATTCCCAAGCTCTGCGCCACCGACTCGCTGGAGGCATTCGGCTCCTGCCGCCTGTGCCTGATCGAGATCGAGGGCCGCAACGGCACCCCGGCCTCCTGCACCACGCCGGTGGCACCGGGCCTGAAGGTCCACACCCAGACCCCGCGCCTCGCCCAGCTGCGCAAGGGCGTGATGGAGCTCTACATCTCCGACCACCCGCTGGACTGCCTGACCTGCGCCGCCAATGGCGATTGCGAGCTGCAGGACATGGCCGGCGCAGTCGGCCTGCGCGAAGTGCGCTACGGCATGGAGGGCGCCAACCATTTCGCCCCCTCCTCCGAGCTGCTGATGCCGAAGGACGAGTCGAACCCGTACTTCACCTATGACCCGGCCAAGTGCATCGTCTGCAATCGCTGCGTGCGCGCCTGCGAGGAAGTGCAGGGCACCTTCGCGCTGACCATTTCCGGCCGTGGCTTCGACAGCCGCGTCTCGCCCGGCCAGTCGGAGGCCTTCCTCACCTCGGAATGCGTGTCCTGCGGCGCCTGCGTGCAGGCCTGCCCGACCGCCACCCTCTCCGAGAAGCGGCTGATCGACATCGGCACCCCTGAGCATTCGGTGGTGACGACCTGCGCCTATTGCGGCGTCGGCTGCACCTTCAAGGCGGAAATGCGCGGCCAGGAAGTGGTCCGCATGGTGCCGTGGAAGGACGGCAAGGCCAATCGCGGCCATAGCTGCGTCAAGGGCCGCTTCGCCTGGGGCTATGCCATGCACCAGGACCGCATCCTAAAGCCGATGATCCGCTCCAAGGTCACCGAGCCGTGGCGCGAAGTGTCGTGGGAAGAGGCGATCGCCTACACCGCCTCCGAGCTGAAGCGCATTCAGGATACCTATGGCCGCAAGTCGGTCGGCGGCATCACCTCCTCGCGCTGCACCAATGAAGAAGCCTATCTGGTCCAGAAGATCATCCGCGCCGGCTTCGGCACCAACAATGTCGACACCTGCGCCCGCGTCTGCCATTCGCCGACCGGTTATGGCCTGAACCAGGCCTTCGGCACCTCGGCGGGCACGCAGGACTTCGATTCGGTCGAGGATTCGGACGTCATCCTGGTCATCGGCGCCAACCCGACCGACGGCCACCCGGTGTTCGGCTCGCGGATGAAGAAGCGGCTGCGCGAGGGCGCCAAGCTGATCGTCATCGATCCGCGCCGCATCGACCTCGTGCGTTCGCCCCACGTCACGGCCGACTACCACCTGCCGCTGCAGCCGGGCACCAATGTCGCCGTCGTCACCGCGCTGGCCCATGTCGTCGTCACCGAAGGCCTGGTGGACGAGAATTATGTCCGCCAGTTCTGCGACTGGGAGGAATTCCAGGACTGGGCCGAGTTCGTCGCCGATCCGCGCCACTCGCCTGAGGAAGTCGAGAAGATCTCCGGCGTGCCGGCCGAGCAGATTCGCGGCGCCGCCCGGCTGTTCGCCACCGGCGGCAATGGCGCGATCTATTACGGCCTCGGCGTTACCGAGCACTCGCAGGGCTCGACCACCGTCATGGCCATCGCCAACCTCGCCATGGCGACCGGCAATATTGGCCGTCGCGGCGTCGGCGTGAACCCGCTGCGCGGCCAGAACAACGTGCAGGGCTCGTGCGACATGGGCTCGTTCCCGCATGAGCTGCCGGGCTATCGCCACATCTCCGACGACGCCACCCGCGCCACCTTCGAGGCGATGTGGGGCCGCCCGCTTGATCCCGAGCCCGGCCTGCGCATTCCCAACATGCTGGACGCCGCCGTCGACGGCACCTTCAAGGCGATCTACATCCAGGGCGAGGACATTCTGCAGTCCGACCCGGACACGCATCACGTCGCCTCCGGCCTCGCGGCGATGGAGTTGGTGATCGTGCAGGACCTGTTCCTGAACGAGACCGCCGCCTACGCCCATGTCTTCCTGCCGGGCTGCACCTTCCTTGAGAAGGACGGCACCTTCACCAATGCCGAGCGCCGCATCCAGCTCGTGCGCAAGGTGATGGCGCCGAAGAACGGCTATGGCGACTGGGAAGTCACCCAGATGCTGGCCCGTGCCATCGGCATGGACTGGAACTACACCCACCCCTCGCAGATCATGGACGAGATCGCCGCGCTCACCCCGAGCTTCGCCGGCGTGTCGTTCAAGAAGCTCGACGAGATGGGCTCGGTGCAGTGGCCCTGCAACGACGCCAATCCCGAAGGCATGCCGATCATGCATATTGGCGGCTTCGCGCGCGGCAAGGGCAAGTTCGTACTCACCGAATATGTGGCCACCGACGAGCGTTCGGGCCCGCGCTTCCCGCTGCTGCTGACCACCGGCCGCATTCTCAGCCACTACAATGTCGGCGCGCAGACCCGCCGCACCGAGAATGTGGCCTGGCATCCCGAGGACGTGCTGGAAATCCACCCCCACGATGCCGAGCAGCGCGGCGTGCGCGACGGCGACTGGGTGCGGATCGACAGCCGCGCCGGCTCCACCACCCTGCGCGCGCAGATCACCGACCGCGTGGCGCCGGGCGTCGTCTACACCACCTTCCACCACCCGACGACGCAGGCCAATGTCGTCACCACCGACTTCTCGGACTGGGCCACCAACTGCCCCGAGTTCAAGGTGACGGCGGTGCAGATCGCCCGCTCGAACGGCCCGTCCGAGTGGCAGGAAGACTATGACGAGTTCACCCGCCAGAGCCGCCGCATCGCGGTCGCGGCGGAGTGAGCGGAGCCGTCCGTCGATGATCGCGCCGGTCGCCCGCGTCTCGCGCCTGGCCGTCACCCCTTCGGGGGCGACGGTGGGCGAGCGGGCGATCCCCGAGGAGACGCCGGTCGCCATCGTCCATAACGGCTCGACCTATGCCGTGATGATGGCGACGCCGGCGGATCTGGAGGATTTCGGCTATGGCTTCAGCCTGACCGAGGGCGTGATCGACAGCCTCGCCGACGTGCAGTCCATCGAAACGCTGGAATTCGAGGACGAGGCCGGCGTGCTCGGGGTCGAGGTGCGGCTCTGGCTCGACGAGGCGCGCGCCGGCCAGATGGTGGCGCGCCGCCGTCAGATCGCCGGCCCCACCGGCTGCGGCCTGTGCGGGGTGGAGAGCCTGGAACTGGCGGTGAAGCCCGCCCGTACCGTGGCCGACGGGGCGCGGTTCACCGCCACTGAGATTTCTCGTGCCGTCGCCTCGCTGCCGCCGGCGCAGGTTCTTAATCACCAGACCCGCGCCGTGCATGCGGCCGCCTTCTGGGAACCCGCCGCCGGGCTGGTGGCGGTGCGCGAGGATGTCGGACGCCACAACGCGCTCGACAAGCTCGTCGGCCATCTCGTCCGCGAGGGTCATGCGGCGGGCGGCGGCGTGGTGCTGCTGACCAGCCGGGTGTCGATCGAGATGGTGCAGAAGACCGCCATGCTCGGCGCTTCCGTGCTGGTGGCAGTGTCCGCCCCCACGGCGCTGGCGCTGCGGACGGCGGAGAAGGCGGGCATCACCCTCGTCGCCATCGCCCGCGATGATGGATTCGAAGTCTTTACCCACCCCCATCGCATCGTGCTGGACGGGGCAGAGAAGGAGCGTATCGCCCATGTCGGCTAACACGATGGAACGTCTGGTCTATATGGCGAACCAGATCGGCAAGTTTTTCCAGCCGCAGGGCCACGAAAAGACCGTCACCGGCGTCGCCAAGCACATCAGGGATTTCTGGGATCCGCGCATGCGCGCCCGCATTGAGGACCATATCGCTGCGGGCGGCGAGGGGCTGGCGCCGGACGTGCTCGAAGCGCTGAAGTCGCTGCCCAAGGTCAGCCGCGACACCATTCCCGCCGCCCGCCCGACGGTCGACGTGCCCGGCCCGACCGCGCACCACCACTAATTTGCTCTTTGCAGACAGAGGCCGGCACGCCGCGGGGCGCTGCCGGCCTTTCCATGTCGGCGCCAGCCCCCTGCGCCTTCCGTAAGGGCATGGGCCGCCAGCGTTTTTCGCAACGCCCGAATCACGCAATTGCGGCCCGGCGCGCGAATTCTTCACCGCACCATCACGCTTCCGCCATCGGCGCGCGTCATCCGATCCTCTAACGTAGGGGCTGGGCAGCGGGCGGAGGATGGCGGGTCCATGCATGAAGACGGTCACGGATTGCTGCTGGGGGCGCTGGTGTTTCTCGCCACCGCCGTCATCGCCGTTCCGGTGGCGCGCCGGCTCGGCTTGTCGCCGATCGTCGGCTACCTGCTGGCCGGGGTGGCGATAGGCCCATCCGGCATCGGCGCGTTCGATGATCCCGAGCGCATCATCACCGTCGCCGAGATCGGCGTCGTGCTGCTGCTGTTCATCATCGGGCTGGAGCTACAGGTCTCGCGGCTGCTGGCGCTGCGGCGGGCGATCTTCGGCCTGGGCACGGCACAGCTTCTGTTCAGCGGAGCCGCCATTGCGGTGCTGACCCATTACGCCGCAACCGGCTTCGACTGGCGCGGCGCGCTGGTGGCCGGCATGGCGCTGGCGCTGTCGGCGACCTCGATCGCGCTGCAGCTGCTGGAGGAGAAGGGCGGACTCGCCCAGCCCTATGGCCAGCGGGCCTTCGGGGTGCTGTTGTTCCAGGACATGGCGATCGTGCCGCTGCTCGCCCTGCTGCCCTTTCTCGGGCAGGGCACGCATGAGGAGCACAGCTTTCTCGATTCGGCGCGGCATGTGGCGATCATCGTCGGGGCGATGCTGCTCATCATCGGTGCCGGTCGCTATCTGCTCACGCCGCTGTTCCGCATCCTCGCCCGGTCCGGCGCCCGCGAGGTGATGACGGCGGCGGCGCTGCTGGTGGTGCTGGGGGCCGGGGCGCTGATGGCGGCGGCCGGCATGTCGATGGCGCTGGGCGCGTTCCTGGCCGGCGTCATGCTGTCCGAATCGAATTTCCGGCACGAGCTCGAAGCCAATATCGACGCCTTTCGCGGCCTGTTGATCGCGCTGTTCTTCATGGGCGTGGGCATGTCGATGAACCTGCCGGTGGTGCTCGCCAACGCGCCGCTGCTGATCATCGGCACGCTGCTGGTCACGCTGGTGAAGGCGGTCTCGGTGTGGGCGGTGTTCCGCTTCTCCGACAGCACGCGGGCCGACGCGGTGCGCTCCGCTTCGGTGCTGACGCCGGCGGGCGAGTTCTCCTTCGTGTTGTTTCCGCTGGCCCTCGGGCTTGGGCTGATCGATTCGCGCCAGTCCGACATGCTGGTCGCCTGCGCCGCGATGACCATGCTGCTTGGCCCACCGGTGGCACTGCTTGGTGAGCAGCTGGCGCGGCGGCTGGATCGCCGAAAGGCCGCTTTGCCGAGCGAGGATTTCAGCGACGCCCATGGCTCGGTGCTGGTCGTCGGCTTCGGCCGCTTCGGCCAGATCGTCTCGCAATGCCTGCTGGCGCAGGGGATGGAGGTCACGATCATCGACAATGATGTCGAGATGATCCAGAACGCTGGCCGCTTCGGCTTCCGCATCTATTATGGCGACGGCACCCGGCTCGACGTGCTGCGCGCCGCCGGTGCCGAGCGGGCACGGGTCGTTGCCATCTGCGTCGACCGGCGCGAGACCACTGACCGGATCGTCGAGATCATCCGCCAGAACATGCCCGATGTGCGGCTGCATGCGCGGGCCTTCGACCGGACCCATGCGGTGGCGCTGCGCGGGCGCGGGGTGGATTACGAGATTCGCGAGACCTTCGAATCGGCGCTGGCCTTTGGTGAGGCCGCCCTGCGCGCCAATGGCATCGACGCCGCTACCGCTCAGGCCACCGTCGCCGATGTGCGCCAGCGCGACCTGGAACGGCTCCGCCGGCAGCTCGCCGAGGGCGAGGATCGTGGGCCGCTGCCGCTCGAACCCGAGCCGCTGATCACTCCCGAGCGTCCCGCCCGCCCGCTCAACCCCGAGGCCGAGGACGTGCTGAAGCACGAGACCGAATTCTCTTCCTGAGATGTGAACGCACCGTCATCGGTCAAAGGCGGCGCTTTCTCACCCGGCCCGTTTCAATTGTCGCATGGTCGGCATAGGCTTGGCCTAGACATTCGGCTTGAATGCAACGGGCGCTGGCCCGGACCGCGGGGTTCGCGGGCGCTGGCGTCGTATCGGGGAGAAAAGCAGATGCAGCTCGGAATCGTTGGCCTTGGCCGCATGGGTGGGAATATCGCGCGCCGTCTCACCAAGGCGGGACACGACTGCGTGGTGTGGGACCGCAACGAGGCCGCCGTGACGGAGCTGGGTGGCGAAGGCAACCGGCCCGCCGCCGACCTCGCCGATCTCGTCGCCAAGCTCGACGCCCCGCGCGCCATCTGGGTGATGCTGCCGGCCGGCGCACCGACCGAGAGCACCATCGCTACCCTGGCCGGGCTGCTGGCGCCGGGCGATGTCATCATCGACGGCGGCAACACCTTCTACAAGGACGACATCCGCCGCGCCGCCGAACTGGAGCCCAAGGGCCTGCACTATATCGATGTCGGCACCTCAGGCGGCGTCTGGGGCCTGGAGCGCGGCTACTGCATGATGATCGGCGGCACCAAGGAGGCGGTCGACCGGCTCGACCCGATCTTCGCCGCCCTCGCCCCCGGCCTTGGCGACATTCCCCGCACCCCGGGCCGCGAGGGCCGCGATTCGCGGGTCGAGAACGGCTACATGCATTGCGGGCCGGCCGGCTCCGGCCATTTCGTCAAGATGGTGCATAACGGCATCGAATACGGGCTGATGCAGGCCTATGCCGAAGGCTTCGAGATTCTCCGGCACAAGGATTCGACCGCCCTGCCCGAGAATGAGCGCTTCACGCTCGATCTCGCCGACGTCTCGGAAGTGTGGCGTCGCGGCAGCGTGGTGTCGTCCTGGCTGCTCGATCTCTCCGCCATCGCCCTGACCAAGGACGAGCAGCTGAGCGATTTCCCCGGCGAGGTCGCCGATTCGGGCGAGGGCCGCTGGACGGTGATGGCGGCGATCGAGGAGGCTGTGTCCGCCGAGGTGCTTTCCGCCGCCCTCTACACCCGCTTCCGCTCGCGCCAGGACCACACCTTCGGCGAGAAGCTCCTGTCGGCCATGCGCTTCCAGTTCGGTGGCCATACCGAATTCAAGTCCAAGTGAGCGGCGGGCCAGCAATCCATGGGAAGCGAATCCGTCGTTCTCGGCAAGAAGGTGCTGGCGCCCGATACGGCGCCGGCACCGGCCTCGACCTTTTTCATCTTCGGCGCCTCGGGCGATCTCACCAAGCGCCTGCTGCTGCCCTCGCTCTACAACCTCGCCCATGAGGGCGTGCTGGTCGACGACTTCGCCATTGTCGGCGTCGACCATGTCGCGCAGAGCGAGGAGGATTATCGCGCCTTCCTGACCGACGCGGTGCGGGAGCTGCCGGGCTCGGTCGATACCGAAGGCGAGACCTGGCGCTGGCTGGTCAGCCGGATCTTCTACGTCTCCGGCGATTTCGAGGACCCCGCCACCTATGGGCGCATCCGCGAGCGGCTGGACCAGCGCAAGGCGCAGACCGGGAATGCGGTGTTCTATCTCGCCGTGGCGCCGCGCTTCTTCGCCACCATCTCCGAGCAGCTCGGCGCCGCCGGCCTGCTGGAGGAGGGGGAGGACAGCTTCCGTCATATCGTGGTGGAAAAGCCCTTCGGTTCCGACATGCCCTCGGCCAAGGCGCTGAACCGGCGCCTGCTGGCGGTGGCCGACGAGCGCCAGATTTACCGGATCGACCATTTCCTCGGCAAGGAAACGGTTCAGAACATGATGGCGCTGCGCTTCGGCAACGGCATTTTCGAGCCGATCTGGAGCAAGGAATATATCGACCATGTCCAGATCACCGCCGCCGAGACGGTGACGGTGGAGCAGCGCGGCGGCTTCTACGACGCGACAGGCGCGCTGCGCGACATGGTGCCGAACCACATGTTCCAGCTGCTCGCCATGACGGCGATGGAGCCGCCGAACTCCTTCGATGCCGACGCGGTGCGCTCGGAAAAGACCAAGGTGATCGAAGCCATCCGCCACATGCGCCCGAGCGAGGCGATCGGCGCGGCGGTGCGCGGCCAGTACCGCGCCGGCTTCGTCAATGGCGAGGCGGTGAAGGACTATCGCGACGAGAAGGACGTGCATCCTGACAGCCGCACCGAGACCTATGTGGCGCTGAAATGCTACGTCGATTCCTGGCGCTGGAACGGCGTGCCGTTCTATGTTCGCACCGGCAAGGCGCTGGCGGTGCGGCGCACCGAGATCGCCATCCAGTTCAAGCGGGCGCCCGGCGTGCTGTTCCGCCATCTGCCCACGGCGCTGAAGCCGAACCTGATGGTGATCCATGTCCAGCCCGACGAGGGCGTGTCGCTGCGTTTCGCCGCCAAGGTGCCCGGCCGCAAGGTCAAGCTCTCGGATGTCGAGATGAGCTTCAAATATGCCGACTACTTCAAGGCGGCGCCGAGCACCGGCTACGAGACGCTGATCTATGACTGCCTGTGCGGCGACCCCACCCTGTTCCAGCGGGCCGACACGATCGAGGCGGGCTGGGAGGCGGTGGAGCCGATCCTGGAGGCGGTCAGCGGCGGCGAGAACGAGGTGCAGTTCTATTCCGCCGGCTCCAGCGGCCCGGCGATGTCGGACGTGATGCTGGCGCAAGACGGCTTCCAGTGGCTTCCGCTCGAAAGGGATCGCCCGCGATGAGCGTATCGAACCTCGCTGAGGCAATTGACGAGCGCGGGGGCGCGACCAGCGCCCCGGCCTCGCGCATCCGCCTGATGGTGTCGGATGTCGACGGCACGCTGGTGAACAAGGCCAAGGAGGTCACGCCGGCCACGATCGAGGCGGTGCGCCGCCTGCACGCCGCCGGCATCGCCTTCGCTGCCGTCTCGGCCCGCCCGCCGCGCGGCATGAAGCTGATGGTCGAGGCGCTGAATGTCGATCTGTTCGGCGGCTTCAATGGCGGCTCCATCCTGCGCCGCGACTTCTCGGTGGTGGAGGAGCATTTCGTCGCCGCCGAGGCGGCCCGTGCCGGCATCGCCCTGATGAAGCCGCGCGGCGCCTCGATCTGGGTGTTCGCCGACAATGAGTGGTTTGTCACCGACCCAGACAGCACCTATGTCGCCGGGGAGACCCGCACCGTGGCGTTCCAGCCGACAGTGGTGGAAGATTTCGGCGACCACATCACCCGCGCCGGCAAGATCGTGTTCTCCTCGACCGATTTCGACATGCTGGCGGCGAGCGAGCCGGAGCTGCAGGCGCTGGTGGGCACAGGCGCCACGGCGCGGCGCTCGCAGGCCAAATATCTCGACATGACACCGCCCGGCACCGACAAGGGCTATGCGGTGCGCGCCTTCGCCCGGCACTATGGGGTGGCGCTCGACGAGGTGGCTGTCATCGGCGACATGTCGAACGACCTGCCGATGTTCGCCGTCGGCGGCCTTGCCATCGCCATGGGCAATGGCGCGCCGGAGGTGAAGCAGCAGGCGCATTTCGTCACCCTCACCAATGAGGAGGACGGCGTCGCCCACGCCATCGAGCGCTTCGTGCTGCCCCGCGCGCCCGGCGCCTAGCCCGGCGTGACGTGAGATGTCCTCCCGCCTTGGCGGGAGGACCCGGCGCCGCGTCCGGTTGTGGCGCTAGATGCCGAGCCGCTGGCCGATATTGTCGAATCCGCCGGGGCCGATGAGGCCCGAGATGCCGATAAAGATCAGGTAGATGGCGACGATATAGGCGAGCAGGCGCGGCATCACGAGGATGAGGATGCCGGCGATCAGCGCGACGATCGGCTGGATGGCGATGATGTTGATATCCATGGGACGCTCCGCTGGGTGGTAACGACATAAGCCGCCGCGCGCAGGATGGTTCCGCGCCCGCGTCTGTGCAAGCAGGGGGAGGGCGCTGTCCGCGCCGAGCGCTCCGCCCCTGCACCGTCATCCTGAGGTGCGCGCGCCGCGCGCCGCGAAGGATGGCGCGCTGCGGACGGTGGTGGGCTGGTTGCTTCGCGCCTGCGTGCGTCGAGGGCGCCTGCGGCGCCGCCTCAGCCTGACGGGCTGGGCTTTCAAGTCCCTGGGTCCCCGGGTCAAGCCCGGGGATGAGGGCGTGATTTCGCCCGCGGGCCGCCTCGAAGGGAGAGGCCGCGCCCCCTACCCCTCGATGCGGTCGAAATCGGCGATGGAGCGGGTGGCGGCACGGATGTCGGCGAGCAGGCGCAGGCGGTTGACCCGCAGCGCCGGGTCTTCCGCGTTCACCGTCACCTTCTCGAAGAAGGCATCGACCGGGGCGCGCAGGCCGGCGAGCAGCGCCATGGCGGCCTCGAAATCCTCACCGGCCAGCGCCGCCTCGATCTGCGGGCCGAGCGCGGCGATGGCGTCGGCCAGCGCTCGTTCCTCCGGCTCGTGCAGCAGCACCATATCGACGCCGCCCTCGTAAGTGACGCCGTCCTTCTTCTCCTCGATGCGCAGAATATTCGCCGCGCGCTTGGTGCCGGCGAGCAGGTTCTTGCCGTCCTCGGTGGAAAGGAACCGCCCAAGGGCTTCGACGCGCTTCACCACGAGCAGCAGGTCGTCCTGGCCGGGAAGGGCGAACACCGCGTCGACGAGGTCGTGGCGGGCACCCGCTTCGCGCAGATGGACCTTCAGACGGTCGGCGAAGAAGGAGAGGAGGTCCGTCGTCAGAGATTCGGCCTGAATATCCAGTGTTTCCGAAACTAGGTCGCGCGCTTGTTCAAAGCTTAATGCGGTATCAGAAAGTACGGCCCCCAAAATTCTCGTGCCAAACAATCCCGTTACAACTGTTGTGGTTCCGACCTCAACTTTCGCGGTCATACCCGATCGGAACAGCGAACGAAAGAACTGCCCCAGCCTCAGTTTCAGCCCATTCTCCAGCACGATCCGCACCACGCCCAGCGCCGCGCGGCGCAGCGCATAGGGGTCCTTGGAGCCCGTCGGCTTCTCGTCGATGGCCCAGAAGCCGACCAGCGTGTCGAGCTTGTCGGCCAGCGCCACCGCCACCGAGACCGGCGCGGTGGGAACAAAGTCGGTCGGGCCCTGCGGCTTGTAGTGTTCTTCCGCCGCCGCAGCGATTTCCTCGGGCAGACCTTCCAGCCGGGCGTAGTAGCGGCCCATCAGCCCCTGCACTTCGGGGAATTCGCCCACCACTTCGGTGCGCAAATCGCTCTTGGCGTAGAGCGCGGCCTGTTCGGCAAGGTCCGGGTCGGCCCCCACCACGGGCGCGAGTTCGCGCGCCAGCGCGGCGATGCGGCGGATGCGCTCCAGCTGCGAGCCGAGCTTTTCGTGGAAGGTGACGTTGCCGAACCGTTCCAGCCGTTCCGCCAGCGGCACGGTGGCGTTGGTCTTCTGGTCGGTCTCCCAGAAGAACTTGGCGTCCGACAGCCGGGCGCGGATGACGCGCTCATTGCCGGCGATGATCGCCGCGCCGCCATCGCTGGCGGCAAGGTTCGACACCAGGATGAAGCGGCGGGCGAGGCGCCCGGTGGCGGGGTCCCGCAAAACGAAGCACTTCTGGTTGGCGCGGATGGTGGCGCGGATCACCTCGTCCGGCACGTCGAGAAAGGCCGGGTCGAACGACCCCATCAGCACGACAGGCCATTCCACCAGCCCGGCGATCTCCTCCAGCAGGCCGGCATCCTCCACCAGCTCCAGCCCCTGCGCGAGTGCAAGGTCCTTGGCGTCGTTGAGGATGATGTCCTTGCGGCGCTCGCGGTCGACCACGACGAAGGCGGCCTCCAGCTTGGCCATCCAGTCTTCCAGCCGGCGCACGCGGATCGTGCCTTCCGAGAGGAAACGGTGGCCGCGCGTCACATCGCCCGAGCGGATGCCGTCGACCTCGAAGGCCACGACTTCCGGCTCCTCGGTCTCCGGCCCGAAGGTGCAGACGATGGACTGTAGCGGGCGCACCCAGCGCAGCGTGGTGGGGCTGGACGAGCCCTTGCCCCAGCGCATCGACTTCGGCCAGGGGAAGGCGCGGATCACCTGCGGGATGATCTCGGCGATCACCTCAGGCGTGGCGCGGCCATGCTTGTGCAGGCGGGCGACATAGAACTCGCCCTTCTTCGGGTCGCTCTCGATGCTCGCCTGCTCAATGGAGGTGAGGCCGGCGGCCTTTAGGAAGCCGTCGATCGCGCCTTGCGGGGCACCGACGCGCGGGCCCTTGCGCTCCTCATGCGTGTCCGGCTGCTGGGCAGGCAGGCCATGCACGGCGAGCGCCAGCCGGCGCGGGGTGACGAACGCCTTGGCGCCCTCATAGACCAGGCCGCGCTCCACCAGCGCATCGGTGACGAGCTTGCGCAGGCTTTCCGCCGCGCCGGCCTGCATGCGGGCGGGGATTTCTTCGCAGAACAGTTCGAGCAGAAGATCGGGCATGGCGCTGCGTCACGTCGGCTGGCGGGCGGCGCCTTGCGGCGGGCGCCCTTGCGGGAAGGTCGCGGCAGGCCCTAGCACGTCGGGCCGCGCGAGGGGAGGCGTCACGTTCAGGAAAGCACGCGGCCGCGCCCTTCCTTCATCGTCAGCGCGGCAATGAGCGAGACCGCCGCCACCGCGATGAGATAGACGGCCGGGCCCATGTCGAACTGCTCGCGGTTGACCAGATACACCGCCACCATCGGCGCGGTGCCGCCGGCAAGGCCGAGGGCGAGATTGTAGCTGAGCGAGAGCGCGCTGCACCGCGTCGCCGGGCGGAACATCTCCACCAGCACGCAGGGCATCGGCCCGGCATAGGCGGCGACCAGCACCGCGAAGCCGAGCTGTCCCACAAGCGCGGCGCCCGCATCGCCCGAATCCAGCAGGCGGAACAACGGCCAGGAGAACAGGATGAGGCCGATCAGCCCGCCGCACACCACCGGCTTGCGCCCCACCCGGTCCGACAGTGCGGCGAAAACCGGCGCCAGCCCGAGCACCGCGACCATGCTCACCGTGTTGATCTGCAGCGACAGCCGCTCGGTCAGCCCGTCCACCTGCTGCATATAGGTCGTGAGGTAGACGAACAGCATGTAGAAGCTGACGCCGAGCGTGAGGTTGAGCACCGCCGCGCGGATCATCTCCCGCCCGTCCGAGCGCATGGCCTCGATCAGCGGCAGCCGGCCGGGCCGGTGCGCCCGCGCCGGCGGCTCATTCCCATGGGCGGACGAGCCGCGCAGATAGAGGGTGAAGCCGCCGAGCAGAATGCCGAGCAGGAACGGGATGCGCCAGCCCCAGGCGATGAGGTCATCGGTGCTCATCAGTGTCGCGGTGGCCGCGCCCACCATCGAGCCGAGCAGCGTGCCGCCGGAGGCGCCGCAGCCGGCGAAAGAGGCGATAAGCCCGCGCCGGCGCACCTTGGCGTTCTCGGCCAGGAAGATCGCCGACGTCGTGTATTCGCCGCCGATGGAAAGCCCCTGCAGCAGCCGAAGCAGCAGCAACAGAAGCGGCGCGAGCGCGCCAATCGCCGCGTAGGTCGGAAGCAGGCCGATGGCGACGGTCGACGCCGTCATCATCGCGGCGGAGATGAACAGCGCCTGCCGCCGGCCGTAGCGGTCGCCGATATGGCCGAAGACGATGCCCCCCACCGGGCGCATGACGAAGGAGGCGGCGAACACGCCGAAGGCCGCGATCAGCCCGACAAAGGCATCGCTGTCGGGGAAGAAGTTCTTGGCGAAGATCGCGGCGAGGAAGCCGTAGGCGGCGAAATCATACCATTCCAGCGCATTGCCGAGCGCCCCGGCGAGCAGCGCGCGCGGACCCGCCGGCGCGGCGGCGGGCGGAGCGGTCGCCGGTCTGCTATCGCTGCCATGCGCAATGTCGAGGCTGGCCATGGACACGGCTCCGCGCGGGCGGTGGTGGGTCAGGGCGCGGGGGTGCCACCTGCTGCGGTGGCGAGCCAGGCCGCACCGCAGGCCTTGGCCAGTTCGCGCACGCGCAGAATGTAGCTCTGCCGCTCGGTGACGGAGATCACCCCGCGCGCGTCCAGCAGGTTGAACACGTGGCTGGCCTTGATGCACTGGTCATAGGCCGGCTGCGCCATCAGATGGCGGGCCTTGCTGGCGTCTTCCCAGCCCGCTTCAAGATATTTCGCCGCCGCACTTTCGGCCATGCGGAACTGCTCGAACAGCATGTCGGTATCGGCATGCTCGAAATTGTGCCGGGAATATTCCTCTTCCGCCTGCAGGAACACGTCGCCATAGGTGACTTTCTCGTCGCCCTCGCGGCCGTTGAAGTTGAGGTCGTAGACGTTCTCGACCCCCTGCACATACATGGCGAGGCGCTCCAGACCATAGGTCAGCTCGCCCGCGACGGGGGCGCATTCAAAGCCGGCCACCTGCTGGAAATAGGTGAATTGCGAGACTTCCATGCCGTCGCACCAGCACTCCCAGCCCAGCCCCCAGGCGCCGAGCGTCGGGCTTTCCCAGTCATCCTCGACGAAGCGCACATCGTGCAGATTGAGGTCGATGCCGATGGCCGAGAGCGAGGCGAGGTAGAGGTCCTGCAGGCCGGCGGGCGAGGGCTTCAGGATCACCTGGTACTGGTAATAATGCTGCAGCCGGTTGGGGTTCTTGCCGTAGCGCCCATCCTTGGGCCGGCGCGAGGGCTGCACATAGGCGGCTTTCCACGGCAGCGGCCCGAGCGCGCGCAGCGTGGTGGCGGGGTGGAAGGTGCCGGCGCCGACTTCCATGTCATAGGGCTGCAGCACGACGCAGCCCTTGTCCGCCCAGAAGGCATGGAGCGCGAGGATGAGCCCCTGGAACGACTTGTCGGGGCGCATATGCGGCGGCAAAGCGGGATCGATCATGGATGAGCCGGCGGTTGGCGGGAAAGGCGGCGCAACCTAGGCCGGGGAAGGGCGGGGATCAAGGTGGCGGCCAAGGCCGATCGTCGTCATCGCGCGCCACCCGCCGTCATCCCTGACGGCCGCAGGGCGAGTCGGGATCGGGTGAGTCAGCACTCCGGGCGAGAACCCGGCTCTATGAAATCCGCCCACAGCCAATAGAGGCCGGCAAAAGCCATCACACCGCTGCCCATTAACATCCATCCCCTCCAGCCGTCGGCGAAGAAAATCAGATACGCCGTGATGACAACGCCTGCCGATGACATCGACAGCGCAATCAGGAAATTGATGGTGCGACGGATTGGGCCCATGGCGCAGCTTGACCCGTTCATTCCGGCCGATCAATGCCCGAGAGTTCGGACGAGCCACCATCGCCGCCCCGTTTCCGCCCCGGCCAAAACCCATTATCACTTCCCCATGCCCGACAGCCTCTCCGAATCGCCCGTCTCCAACGCCCCCGACTGGACCGTCTCGGAACTCTCCGGCGCGCTGAAGCGCACGGTGGAGGATTCATTCGGCCATGTGCGGGTGCGCGGCGAGATTTCCGGCTATCGCGGCCCGCATTCCTCCGGCCATGCCTATTTCAGCCTGAAGGACACCAATGCCCGGCTCGACGCCGTGGTGTGGAAGGGCGTGTTCGGCCGGCTGAAGCTGCGCCCGGAAGAGGGGCTGGAAGTGGTCGCCATCGGCCGCATCACCACCTTTCCCGGCAAATCCTCCTACCAGATCGTCATCGAGCAGCTGGAATTCGCCGGTGCCGGCGCCATCATGGCGATGCTGGAGGAACGCAAGAACCGCCTCGCCGCCGAGGGGCTGTTCGCGCCCGAGCGCAAGCGCCGCCCGCCCTTCCTGCCGCGCGTGATCGGTGTCGTCACCTCGCCCACCGGGGCGGTGATCCGCGACATTCTGCACCGGCTGAACGACCGTTTCCCCCGCCATGTGCTGGTGTGGCCGGTGCGGGTGCAGGGGGATACGTGCGGGGGAGAGGTCAGCGCCGCCATTCGCGGCTTCAATTCTCTTGCTCCCGGCGGCCCGATTCCCCGCCCCGACGTGCTCATCGTCGCGCGCGGCGGCGGCTCGCTGGAGGATCTGCTCGGCTTTTCCGAGGAGAGCGTGGTGCGGGCGGTGGCCGACAGCGCCATCCCGCTGATCTCCGCCGTCGGCCACGAGACCGATGTGACGCTGATCGACTTCGCCGCCGATCTGCGCGCCCCCACCCCGACGGCGGCGGCGGAGATGGCGGTGCCGGTGCGGGCCGATCTCGTCGCCGAGGTGGCGCAGCTGCATGCGCGTTTGCGCGCCTGTTTCGCTCGTGGAATCGACCGGCGGCGCAGCGACCTGCGCGGCCTCGCCCGGCTGCTGCCGAGCGCCGATGCGGTGCTCGCCGTGCCGCGCCAGCGCCTCGACATGGCCGGACAGCGCCTGCCGAGGGCGCTCAAGGCGAATGCCGGCGCCCACCGGCTGCGGCTCACCCGCACGGAGGGCCGCTTCGGCCCGCACATCCTCACCACCGCCCTCGCCCGGCGGCGCGAAGGGCTCGCTGCGATCACTGCCCGGCTGCCGCGCGGGCTGAGCGCCACCACCGCCGCTCACCGGCTGCGCCTCACCGGCGCCGAAACGCGGCTGCGCCTGATCGCGCAGTCGCAGCGCGACCGCCGCGAGCGCGGCCGCGAGCGACTGGAAAATCTGCGCACGCGGCTGCAGCGCTGCCAGCGCCAGCAGGCGCTCGAGCGTGGCGCCCGGCTGGACGGCGTCGCCAAGCTGCTGACGGCGCTGTCCTATAAGGGGGTGCTCGCGCGTGGCTATGCGCTCGTCCGCGATAGCGCCGGCGCGCCGGTCCACGCGGCGGCCGGCATCCATGCCGGCGACGCGCTGGAGATCGAGTTCCGCGACGGCCGGGTGGCGGTGCAGGCGACGGCCAGCGCCCCGGACGCGCCACCCTCGCCTTCCCGGCCGGCGCGCAAGCCGGCGAAGGCGCGCGCGGCCCCCTTGCCGGACCAGCCCCGCCAGCCCACCTTGTTTGACAGCTGAGGGCCGCAACGCCGATACGTAGTGGCCACGGGCTTGCCGGACCCCCGGCCGGCTCTTTATTGTCGCGGTAACCGAACCGACAGGATGAGCGGGACCATGAACCGCTTCGAACGATTCTCCGCCTCGGGTGAAGCCGAAGTGCGCTATCTCGACGGCGACTTCCGCGTCGTGCGTCCCGGCACCTTCGTGCGCTGCGCCGTGACCGGCGAGGCGATCCCGCTCGACGAGCTGCGCTATTGGAGCGTCGACCTGCAGGAGGCCTATGCCACGCCGGAAGCCGTGCTGGCGCGGCTCTATCCGGAGCGGGCCAAGCCGACCTGATCCCGAGCGACGCGCGCCGCCTGATCGATAAGAGCGTGTTCTAATGCTCGCGCGGGCCCGCTTCCAGCCCGCCGAGCATGCGCTCCAGCGCCTTGGCGCTCTGCGGCTCCAGCGCCATCCGCACCGGCAGCACGTCCGACACCTCGATCAGATGCTGGCCGATCTCGCTGCCGGCCAGGCGCATGGCGTCCTTCTCGGTGGTGACGAGCAGGAGATCCATCTCCTCGGCCTGGGCGCGCAGTTCCTGCACTTCCGACGCGGTATAGACGTGGTGATCGGGAAAGGCCCGGGTCACGACCGGCAGCACGCCGAGCGTGCGCAGCGTCTCGAAGAACTTGGCCGGCCGGCCGATGCCGGCATAGGCCAGCACGCGCTTGCCGAACAGCCGCGCTACCGCCTGCGCTTCCGGCGCCAGCCTTCCGCGCAGCACCACGATGCCGGCGGCATAGCCCTCGCGGGCGGCGCGCTCGCCCGGCGCGCCCTCGCCGATGACGAGCAGCGCCTGCGCCCGCTCCAGCTGCGGGGCGAGCGGCGCGCGCAGCGGCCCCGCCGGCAGGCACAGGCCGTTGCCGACGCCCACCCCGGCATCGATGACGAGGATCGACAGCGACTTGGCCAGCGCCGGGCTCTGGAAGCCGTCATCCATGATGAGGACATCCGCCCCCGCCTGGGCGGCGGCCTGCGCGCCGGCGAGGCGGTCGCGGGCGACGAAGGTCGGGGCACTGCGGGCCAGCAGCAGCGGCTCGTCGCCCACCTCGTCGGCGCCATGCAGCAGCGGGTCGACCCGCACCGGCCCCTTCAGCCGGCCGCCATAGCCGCGGGTGAGAACGGCCGGCTTGTGGCCGCGCAGGCTGAGGCGACGGGCGATCTCGATCACGGTCGGCGTCTTGCCGGCCCCGCCGACGGTCGGGTTGCCGATGCAGATCACCGGCACGCCGACATCGGTGCCGGGCCGGCGCAGCCGGGCCAGCGTCGCCCCGCCCACCAGCGCGCCGAGCGGCGCCAGCAGCTGCGCCAGCCGCCCGCGTTCCCGACGCCACCAGAAAGCGGGTGCCCGCATGACGTTCAGTGCCTCTCCAGCCTGATCTGTACCAGATAGGGATCGATGGCGCCCAGCGTGCGCTCCAGCGCGCCGCCGAAGCTGTCCACCGTGACCTGCGCCGCCGCGATCATCTTCTGCCGTGAGGCGCCGTCGGCGAGCAGCATGTAGATGGCCGCGGCCAGGGTGCGCCCGTCGGTCGCCAGCGCGGCGCCGCCGGCCTCGTCGAGCCGGGCATAAAGCGCATTGAAATTGGTCACATGCGGCCCGTGCACGATCGCGGTGTCGAGCTTGATCGGCTCGATCGGGTTCTGCCCGCCCTTGCGCACCAGCGAGCCGCCGAGCAGTGCCACCGGGCCGAGGCGGTAGAACAGGCCGAGCTCGCCGATCGTGTCGGCGACATAGATGGCGGTGCCCTTGTCGGGCCGGTAGCCATCGCTGCGCAGCACCGCCGGGCATCCCGCCGCCGTCGCCAGCTGCACCACCGCCGTGCCGCGCTCGGGATGGCGCGGGGCGATGACGGTGAGCAGGTTCGGCAGTTCCTTGGCGAGCCGCTGATGCGCCTCGATGACGATCTCCTCCTCGCCCGGATGGGTGGAGGCGGCGACGAACACCACGCGCCCGGCGGTCGCCAGCCGCAGCGCGTCGAAGGCGGCGATGTCGACCGGCGGCGGGGGGGCGTCGAATTTGAGATTGCCGGTCACGGTGACGCGCGGCGCACCGAGCTGGCGCAGCCGCTCGCCATCCTCCGGCCCCTGGGCCAGGCAGAGATCGACCCGCGCCAGCAGCGCCGACACGCTGGCATGGACGCGCTGCCAGTTGGCGAAGGAGGAGGGCGACATCCGCGCATTGACCAGCACCAGCGGCGTCGAACGGGCGTTCACCTCCAGGATGAGATTGGGCCACAGTTCCGATTCCACCAGCAGGACCAGATCCGGCCGCCAGTGCTTGAGGAAGCGGCGAAGGAAGAGCGGCGAATCCAGCGGCACGAACTGGTGCGGCACATCCGGCGGCAGCCGCGCCTGGGCGAGCCGGGCCGAGGTCAGCGTGCCTGACGTGAACAACACGCGAAAGCCGCGCGCGCGCAGCCGCTCGATCAGCGGCAGCACCGCGATCATCTCGCCGACGCTGGCGCCGTGCACCCACACCAGCGGCCCGCGCGGGCGTGGTGCGCTGGCCCGGCCATAGCGCTCGGTGAGCCGCGCGCCATCTTCCTTGCCGCGCTTCAGCCGGCGCGCCAGCAACAGGCCGACAAAGGGCGTCGCGAGCCAGGTCGCCGTGCGGTAGAGGCGCACGAGAAGGGGAGAGCGGGCGCGGTCCATGGCGCGCTAGCCGTTGCGCGACGGGGCGGCCGCGGGATCGACGGCCCCTGTGGCCGTGGCCTGCGCCTTGCGGGCGAGCGCCCTTGCCTCCTCCGGCCGGCCGACGAGTTCCTCGGCGCGGGCGGTGGCGACCTCCAGCTGGCGCTGCACCTCGCGCCGCGCCGCTTCCAGCTCGGCCGGCCCGGCATCGGCCGCCACCCGTACGCCGTCGCCGGCGACAACGGCCGCGCGGCCGAAGGGCAGGTGGATGGCCGATTTGTCCCAGCTGCGGGCGATGATGCGCCGCGACGTGGCGATGGCGACCGGGTAGATCGGCCGGCCCGAATGCTTGGCGATGGTGACGACGCCGAGGCCGGCAAGGCGCGAGATCTTCGGCACATCCGCCGTCATCGCCACATTGGTGCCCTCAGCCAGATGGCGGATCATTTCCAGCGTGGCGTTGAACCCGCCCTTGGTGCGGAAATCGCGCCCCTGCGCGCCCGAGCCGCGGACCGCCCCGATGCCGAGCGCCTCGGCGGCGATGGCGTTCACATCGGCATCGGCGCTGCGCGAGATCATCACCTTGGCGCGGTGATAGGGCCGCACCAGGAAGGGGGTGAGGAAATGCTGGCCGTGCCAGAAGGTCAGGATCATCGGCAGCTGGGCGTCGGCCAGCTCATAGAGATTGGCCGGCTCCATGACTACCCGCTGGGTCCGCCAGACCAGGCGCAGATAGGACGCCATGCCGCGCCCGAGAACGGTGCGGACCGTCGGTGAGGTGCGCAGTCGACGCCACATGCGAAATGCCGGCGGTCAGCTGGTCTTCGCGCTGGCGTCCGGATCCAGCAGGCGATGGAGGTGCACGATGAAATAGCGCGTCTGCGCCTGGTCGACCGTCTGCTGCGCCTTCGCCTTCCACGCGGCGTGGGCGGTGGCGTAGTTCGGAAACACGCCGACGACGTCGAGCGCGTCGAGATCCTTGAAGGTGACGCCGTCGATCTTCTCCAGCTCGCCGCCGAAGACGAGGTGCAGAAGCTGGGGACTGGTGGTCTCGGGCATTCCGGTCGCGTCCTGTGCTCGGGGATCGTCAGCGCGCCACAGCTATGAGAGCCGGATGCAGCAGGCTGCCGGCGGAAACCAGCGCCCCATGCCGCGGTACCGGCGCGTTATAGGCGAGCGGACGACTGTCGAGCGTGGTCAGTCGTCCGCCTGCTTCGTGCACCAAAAGGTCCGCTGCGGCAAGGTCCCAATCATTGCCGTTGGGCGAGGCCAGCGCCGCGTCGAGCTCGCCGGTGGCAACCCGGGCGAGGCGCAGCGCCAGCGAACGGATGCGATCGACCCGGCGCCAGCTGCCAGCGTGGTCGAGATGGGCCAGCCAGGGGGCCGGGCCGTCGATCACGGCGCCGGCCAGCGCGTGGGTGGTGGACACCCGGATCGGCTGGCCATTGCGCGTCGCCCCGCCGCCGAGCACGGCAATGAAAAGCTCCTCGGTGACGGGGGCGAACAGGGCGCCGGCAATGGGACGGCCGTCCTCCACCAGCGCCGCCTCGACGCACCAGTCGGCGCGCCCGGCCATATAGGCGCGGGTGCCGTCGATGGGATCGACGATCCACACCCGCCGCCGCGACAGGCGGGAGGGCTCGTCCACCGTCTCCTCCGACAGCCAGCCATAGTCCGGCCCGACCAGGCTCAGGCGCTCGCGCAGCATCACGTCGACGGCGAGATCGGCCTCGGTGACGGGGGAATCATTGTGCTTCGACCAGCTCTTCACGCCGGCGCGGAACATGTCCACCGCCACCGCGCCAGCCGCGACCACCGCCTCGGCCAGATGCCGCGCCGCCACCGCCGGATCGGCGAGAGGATCAGGGCGGGGCGTGTCGGCGGCAAAAGTGGACATGGGTTCCATTGGCGGGGAGTACGCGGGAGAGATCAGGATTGCAAACGCGATATCGGCATTGCGAGCCATTCCGACAAGCTTTCATCAAGCATAGGTGCCATTCCCGGCCGAGAAGAAACGGTCAACCATGTCCCTTAAGCGGGCCGGCAGCCGCCCGCGACTAGGGTGTCCCCACGACCGAGGCCACAGAGCCAGAAGATCGGCGGGGAGTTGCGTGATGCGTCAACGGAAGATGGAAGCACAGACGATGCCAGCCGGGTCCAGCGCGGCGTTCGAGCCCTATGTAGCGCTGGCGCGCCCGACCACGGCGGAAGACTGGCCGCTGCGGTTCGACGCCGCCGATGCCGGCGCCGATGACGGCTGGCGCCAGATCGAGATCGGCCACGACGAGGTGGTGCTGCGCCGCCGCGTCGCCGGGGTGGCGATGAAGGCGGCGCGCCCGCTCAACGCCTATCTCGGGCTGGCGGTGGCGCTGCTCGATCCGGAGGGCTGGGATGATGGCGTCGCCATCGTGCTGGTGCATGAGGATCCGGCGCTGTCGGTCACGCTCTACAGCGCGCCCCATATCGACGATGTGGTGGCGGAATGGCGGGGCTGGAGCGCGGCGCTCGGCCGACCGATGCTGGTGACGCAGGCGGATGGGTGCCACCGGCCGGCCACTGCGATGATCGGCCGGCTCACCCTTGGCGAGGTGCGCGGGCGCCGGGCGCGCCGGGGCGCGCTCAAGCACCGCCGGCCGAGCGTCTACCGCCGGCGCGGCGCCGGGCGCCCGGGCGAGCTCACCGTGCATCGCGGCGAACGCGAACTGAGCGCGCGGGACTGAGCGCGGCGCCCGGCTCACTCGCTGGTCAGTCGCCCCCCTGCAGCCCGAACGGCCTCACCAGATGGCCGTGGAAGGCGAAGGCGGTCGCCGTGAGGCCTGCCAGCAAAAGGCACGCAGCCACCAGCGCCGGCACAAGCCCGGTCGCCGCCAGCAGCGTGGCGCCGATGCCGGCACCGGTCACGAACGACGCCCAGGAGCCGGCATAGGCCAGCGCCTCCACCGGCTTGCCTCGCCCCCGCGCCCAACGCGCCAGCGCCTGGCCGAGGCCGAACAGCGCCCCGGTGACGAAGCTCTTGCCGATATCCGCCCCGGCGATGATCTGGTGCACGCTGTTCTGCATGCCCATGGCGAGCGCCACCGGCAGCAGCGCCAGCCGGCCGACATCAAGGCCGGCCAACCCCGCCGCCAGCGCGAACAGCAGCACCTCGCTGCCGAGCACCGCGACCAGCTTCCATTCGCCCACCGCGTCGGTGATCAGCGTGCCGAAGAAGGCGCCGGCGACAAAGCTGGCGATGACCGAGGCGGTCAAGAGCGCCAGCGGCCAGTGCCCCTCGGCCAGCTGGATGCCGAGCCGGGTGCTGTTGCCGCTCATGAAGGAGAGAAACAGCCCGCCGAGATGGGCGTAGCCGACGGCGTCGACAAAGCCGGCGATGAGGGTGGCGAAGGTGGCGAACAGAAGCGGGCGGGAACCGGCATCGGTCATCGGCGTCTCGGGTCTCCCGCTCCTTCGACGAAGGGCGGGGGTGCGGCAGGGCGGTCAAGAAAAGGGCGGAGCCCAAGAAAGCGGCGGCCAGAAGGGCCGTCAAGCAGGGGGTGGCTGGGCAACGTGCGGACATGAAAAAGGGCGCACGAAATGCGCCCTTCCTCTCACGATCAGGCACGCCCCTCGGCGGCAGACCCGCAACAAGGCCGGGCTGCGTCAGGGGCAGACATGCACCCAGCCGCCACCCCAGCCGCGACGCCAGAAGCAGTTCGGACGCAGCGGCGGGCCCCAGCCGCGGGCATAGGGGGGCACGTACCAGTTGTTCCAGTTCGGCCGCCAGAAGCAGCGGAACGGACCGCAGACCCAGCGCACGGTCTCGGTAAGCGCGGTCGTCGGTGCAAGGATATCGAGCGCGGCGGCGGAGGGTGAGGCAAGGCCCGGCGTGGCGACGCCGGCTTCGGCCGTGCTGGTGGTCAGGCCGACGGCGGTGAAGGCGGCAAAAACCAGAGCGGCGGCGAAGACCGCCCGGCGCAGCAGCGCGAGAACGGACGTAACGGAGGGACGACGCATGAAGCACTCCCGAGGGAAAGATGGCGATAGCGAGGCAGGATAGCACGAGCCCTGCCTCGTGCCAGCCGTAACCCCATGCGGCAATGGAAATTTCTCAAGGCGGGCAACCGGCGGGCGACAGCGCGCCGCGCGCCGCTTACACTCGGCTTCCGCTCCCCCGATTGACCGCGCGCCGCGCCGCGCGCGCCGCCCCCGGAGACCTTCCATGCGCTCGAAGATCATCGGCACCACGCTCCCCGTTCTCGAACTCCAGCTCGAACCCGGCGACCGGGTCGTCGGCGTGCCGGACCAGCTGTCCTGGATGTCCGGCGATATCGCGCTCACCACCTCCACCGCAGGGGGCGGCGCGGGCGGACTGCTCGGGCTGATGAGCCGTGCGGTCTCCGGCGGCGGGCTGTTCATGACCGAGTTCCATGCCGAGCGCGGGCCCGGCAATGTCGCCTTCGCCGCCAAGCTGCCCGGCAGCTTCGTGGAGATCGAGATCGAGCCCGGGCGCGGCTATCTCGTCCACCGGCACGGCTTTGTCTGCGGTACGCCCGGCATCGAGGTGACGACCGCCTTCCAGCAGACGCTGGGCGGGGCGGTGTTCGGCGGCGAGGGCTTCATCCTGCAGAAGCTCGCCGGCCGGGCCAGCGCCTTTGTCGAGCTGAGCGGCGAGCTCGTCACCTATGAGCTGCAGGCCGGCCAGCAACTGCTCGTCCATCCCGGCCATGTCGGCCTGTTCGAGGAGAGCGTCGCCTTTGAGCTGACGACGATGCGCGGCGTGCGCAACGCGCTGTTCGGCGGCGACGGGCTGTTTCTGGTGCGGCTCTCCGGCCCCGGCAAGGTGTGGCTGCAGAGCCTGACCGCGCCGGGCCTTGCCCATGCGATCAGCCATTATCTGCCCGAGCGCCGGGGGTAGGCGGCGCTTTAGGGCGGTGGCATGCCGGCGCCGGTGCCGCTGAGCAGCGCGAGGCCGACCAGCCCGCCGCCGAGCACCAGCAGCGCCGGGTTGATCTTCTTGACGCAATAGACCCCGGCGAACACAGCGAAGGCGATGATGATGGTGAGCCGGCCGTCGATCGCCGTGCGGGCGATGGAGATGGTGCCCGACGCCATCAGCCCGACCACCAGCGGCGCCAGCCCCTGCTGCAGCGAGCGGCGCCAGGGCGAGCCCTCGAAATGGTCCCAGACCCGCGAGGCCGCCCAGGAGATCGCCCCGGCCGGCAGGAAGAAGCCGACAAAGGCCATCAGCGCCCCGAGAAAGCCGGTGACGTGGTAGCCGATGACGATCACCATCAGCATGTTCGGCCCGGGCACCACCTGGCCGAGGCCGTAAATGTCGCGAAACTGGTCGTCGTTCAGCCAGTGATGGGTCTCGACCACCAGCGCCTTGGTTTCCGGCAGCACGGCGGCGCCGCCGCCCACCGCGAGGATCGACAGCAGCGAGAAGACGCCGAGGACCGACAGGTTCTCGTTCATGAGGTTTCCCCTTCGCCCGTGCCGGCGTCATCCTTGCGCGGGCGGAACAGAAACACCGCCACCGGCCCGACGGTGAGCAGCACCCAGACCAGCGAGATGTGCAGGAAGCTCACCATCAGCACGGTCGCGGCGATGATGGCGACGTTCAGCATCTGGCCGAGCTGCTTGTGGCCGATCTGCAGCGTGACCGCCGAGAGCATGCCGACCGCCGCCGCGCCCACCCCGACCAGGGCCGCGTTGACATAGGGGTTATGGGCGTTGGCGGCATAGGCGACGCCGAGCGCCAGCACCATGCTGCCGCCGGGCAGCGTCATGCCGGTGAAGGCGACGATGGCGCCGGCGATGCCGCGCAGCCGGTCGCCGACGATGATGCTCATATTGGTGGCGTTGAGGCCGGGCAGCGCCTGGGCGATCTCCAGCGCCGAGAGGAAATGTTCCTCGTCGAGCCAGCCCTTCTTCAGCACCAGGCTGGCCCGCAGATACGCCACCACGCCGCCGCCGAAGCTGATGGCGCCGATGAACAGGAAGGTGACGAAGATGTCCCATAGCCGCACGTCCTGCGGCACCGCATAGGCGGCGGGCGCCTCGGCGACAGGGGCGTCGGCGGCATGCGCGGCGCCGGGAGCCGGCGGCAGGGAGGGGCTCATGGCGGGGGCGTTCCCAGATGCGAGGAGGCCGGCGTCAGCCCTCGTGGCTGGCCACGAGCTGCTTGCCGAAATTATAGACCAGCGCGGTCTTGGTGGCGCCAAGCTTCACCCATTCGGGCGCGCGGGTCTGCGCCGCCTTGAAGAACGCCTCCGAGCGCTCGCGGGCCTTGGCATGCACCGCGTCGTAGCGGTCGAACTTCGCCTGGAAGGCGAATTCACCGATGATCGCGCTCTCGGTGGCGCGGTCGCGCCAGACCGAGATGGTCGCCTTGGCGGTAAGCCCATGGCCGAAATCGAACGAGCCGACATTCACCTGCACCTCTTCCACCGGCAGGTTGTTGACCAGCGAGATGGTGGCGGCCTTGTCGGCCGGGCAGTGCTCGGCCAGTTCCGGGAACACGGAGGTGATGCGCTCCAGTCCCTCATTCAGCACAAGGCCGGGGCTGAGCAGGACGCAATTGTGCGAATAGAGCGAGCGCATGCCGCCCAGGCTGTCCTTCAGCGGCAGCAGCTCTTCCTTGAACTTGATGTCGGCCTGGCCGCTCAGATGCGGCACCACATCGACCGCCGCCGCCACCGCGAGCTCGGGATGGCGGAACTTGAGCGTCAGCTCATGCTCCGGCTCGGGCCAGCCATCGGTATAGAAGGTGCGTTTGCGCAGAATGAAGGCGTTGCGGTAAAGGTCGTAATCGGGCGTGTCGTAGAACAGGACCTCGCGCACCTGGCGCTTGAAGCCGTCCTTGTTCGTCGTCACCCCGACCTTGAACTCGGGGGCGATCAGGCCCAGCTTGTGCCAGTAGACCTCGAACTGGTGCGGATCGAAGAAGCGCTCCGGGCGGAGCAGGATTTTGTATTCGAGGTAGTGAATATCGTCCATGGAAGGTCCCGCTGGCCCAAGCCGCACGCCGGGTTGAGAGATTTACGCCTCTCACGGCGCCGCGACAAGGCCGCTTCAAGGGAGACGTCACATGCGCGTCATTGATTGCGCAGCTTGAAGAAAGCGCCCCAAATGTGGTCCAACGAAGCCGATCCGTCGCTCCGTGCCTGCGGACAGGACCACGGGGGTCCTTTCCCGCGAGAAGAGAGATAGCGCCATGCCCTCCAAGCTCGACCAACTGCGTGCCATGACCGTTGTCGTTTCCGACACCGGCGATATCGAGACGGTTCGCCGCCTGAAGCCGCAGGACTGCACGACCAACCCGACGCTGCTGCTCAAGGCGGCAGAAATGTCGGCCTATTCCTCCCTCGTCGACGAAGCGCTCGCCTGGGGCACCAAGCAGGGCGGCACCTCGGAGGCTGTCGTCGCCGCGACCTGCGACCGGCTGGCGCTGAACTTTGGCGCCGAACTGTCGAAGATCGTCCCCGGCCGGGTCTCCACCGAGGTGAATGCCGACCTCTCCTTCGATACGGAAGCGACGCTGGCCAAGGCGCGCGCCTTCGTCAAGGCCTATGAGGAGCGTGGCGTCGGCCGCGAGCGCATCCTCATCAAGATCGCCTCGACCTGGGAGGGCATCCGCGCGGCGGAGGTTCTGCAGAAGGAAGGCATCGACTGCAATCTCACCCTGCTGTTCTCGCTCGCCCAGGCGGCGGCGGCGGCGGATGCCGGCGCCTTCCTCATCTCGCCCTTCGTCGGCCGCATCCTCGACTGGCATGTGAAGGCGGGCGAAGGCCCGTTCACGGCCGAGACCGACCCCGGCGTCGTCTCGGTGCGGCAGATCTATGCCTACTACAAGAAGCACGGCATCCCGACCGTCGTCATGGGCGCCTCTTTCCGCAACACCGGCGAGATCGAGGCGCTGGCCGGCTGCGACCGGCTGACCATCGGCCCCTCGCTGCTCGACCAGCTCGCCGCCGACGAGGGCACGCTGGAGCGCAAGCTCGACCCCGCCAACACCGAGGGCGCGCCGGAGCGGCTGCATCTCGACGAGAAGGCGTTCCGCTTCGCCCTCAATGAGGACGCGATGGCGACGGAAAAGCTCTCCGAGGGCATCCGCCAGTTCGTCCGCGACCTCAATTCGCTGCGCGCACTGGTCGCCAAGCGGATCGAGGGCGCCAAGGCGGCCTGAAACCGTTCGCGCTCCTGAACTGCGGAGGAGGGCGGCGCCCTCCTCTTTCGTTTCTTCCGCCGGTCCCTGCCGTCATGTTCGTGCCCGATCTCGGCTTTGCCCTCGCCGCCGGCCTTGCCGCCTTCTTCGTCGGCATGAGCAAGGGCGGGGTGCCGATGATCGGCTCGCTCGCCGTGCCGACCCTGGCGCTGTTCATGTCCCCGGTGACGGCCGCCGGCCTCCTGCTGCCGGTCTATGTCATCAGCGACATGTTCGGCGTCTGGGCCTATCGGCGCGAATTCTCCGGGCGCAACCTCGCCATCCTCATTCCCGCCGCCACGCTCGGCATCGGCATCGGCTGGGCCACCGCCTCCCTCGTCACCGACGCGATGGTGATGCTGATCGTCGGGCTGATCGGCCTCGCCTTCTGCCTGATCCGCTGGCTTGGCGGGGCGGGGCGTGAGGCGCGGCCGGCGGATGTGCCACGCGGGCTGTTCTGGGGTGCGGTGTCGGGCTTCACCAGCTTCGTCAGCCATGGCGGGGCGCCGCCCTACCAGATGTATGTGGTGCCGCAGCGCCTGCCGAAAATGGTCTATGCCGGCACCACCACCCTCGCCTTCGCCGCCATCAACGCCATCAAGCTCATCCCCTATGCCGCGCTCGGCCAGCTCAACCCGGCCAATCTGACGGTCACGGCGGCGCTGATGCCGGTGGCGGTGGCGGCGACCTTCGTCGGGGTCTGGCTCACGAGGCGCCTCCCCGAGGCGCTGTTCTACAAGCTGGTGATGGGCGCGCTCTTCCTCATCTCGCTGAAGCTCACCTGGGACGGCGCGATGGGCCTTGCTGCCTAGTCTACCGGGCTAATCTTGCGGGCTAATCCCCCTCCGCGAGCGGCTGCGCCATCGCCGCCGCGCACCAGAAGCCCAGCGCCAGCACGCTGGCGAGGGCGATCACCGCCACCAGCACGGCGTCATAGGAGCCGGTGGCGGTCCACAGCATGGCCATGCCGGCCGGCGCCAGCGCGCGGGAGAAGGTGGCGGGCACCGCCAGCGCCCCGTTGACCGCGCCATAGGCGCGCCGCGTCAGCAGTTCCGGCACCACCAGCCCGCGCACGATGGTGAGGATGCCGTTGACCGCGCCATAGGCGAGCGCGAACAGCGCCACGAAGGCGAAGTCGGGCGGCATCAGCTCCAGCGCCAGGAAGGCGAGCGGGAAAACCGCGACGATGACCGCCCCCACCACCCGTACCGGCGCGCGCGGCGCCAGCACCGACACCACCACCCGCCCGCCGACCTGCGCCGGACCGATGAGGGCGAGGGCGCTCACCACCGTCGCCGTGTCGAATCCGCGCTCCACCAGCAGCGGGTACATGTGGAAGGTGAAGCCGGAGAACATGGCGGCATAGGCGGTGAAGGCCACCGCCAGCGCCCAGAACACCGGCTGGCGGATCACCTGGCCGATCACCGAGCGCGGCGCGCCGGGCAGGCGGCGGGATTGGGCGTGCGGCGCGGCCCGGTCGTGCCGCGCATCGGCGGCGAGGAAGTTCATGGTGGCGCAGACAAGGATGTTCACCGCGCCCAGCACCAGCAACGTCTCGCGCCAGCCCAGCGTGTCGAGGAGAAGCTGGATCAGCGGGATGAACACGGTGGAGGAGAAGCCGCCCCACAAGGTGAGCGCGGTGATGCCGGCGCGCGCCCGCAGCGGCCCGGCCCGACGGGCGACGACGGCGAAGGCGGGTTCGTAGAGCGTTGCCGCCTGCACCGCGCCGATGCCCGCCACCGCGACATAGAACAGCGCCAGGCTTTCCACCTGCGCCCACAGCACCAGCAGCGCGCCGGCGAGCAGCGAGGCCCCGGCCATGATCACCCGCCCATGGCCCCGGTCGATGGCCGCACCGACCGGATAGGCGGCGAGGCCGGCCAGAGCGAGCCCCAGAGTGGCCGCACCATAGAGATCGGCCTTCGACCAGCCGAGATCGGTGCCCATCGCCTGCGCGATCTGCGGGAAGCTGTAGTAAAGGCTGCCCCAGGAGCAGAGCTGGGCGACACCGAGCCCGATGATGAAGGGCGTGCGCCCATTGGGCGGCGCGGAAGAGGAAGCAGCGGTCACGATACGCGTACTCTCAAGGCGTCACCCGCGCGCCGCCGGCCCCAGCAGCGATTGCACGAGATTGACCCAGTAGCTGGCGCCCACCGGCAGCAGCGCGTCGTTGAAATCATAGGCGGCATTGTGCAGGTTGGCGCCCGGCCCGCTGGCGAGGCAGAGATAAGCGCCCGGCACCGCCTCCAGCATGTAGGCGAAATCCTCCGCCGCCATGATGCGCTCGAAATCGGCGTCCACCGCCGCGCCCACCGTGGCGTGGGCCGCCGCCAGCGCGTGGCCGAATTCCGCCGGGTGGTTCACCAGCGAGGGGTAGCGCCTGTCATAGCGCACCTCGGCCCGCGCGCCCTGCGCGGCGCAGACGCCCTCGACAATGGCGCGGAAGCGCTGCTCCGCGAGGTCGCGCACCTCGGGGGAGAAGGTCCGCACCGTGCCGCGCAGCACCACCTCGTCGGGAATGACGTTCCAGGTGTCGCCGCCATGGATCTGGGTGACGGTGACGACGGCCGCTTCCTGCGGGTTCACCGAACGGGCGACGATGGACTGGAGCTGGGCGACGAGATGGGACGCCGCCAGCACCGGGTCGATGCCGCGCTGGGGCATGGCGGCATGGGCGCCACGGCCGATCACCGTCACCTCGAAGATGTCGAAGGCGGCGAACATGGCGCCGGGCCGGCCGAGAAAGGTGCCGAAGGGGGCGTTCGGCCAGTTGTGCAGGCCATACACCCCCTGCATCGGGAACAGCTCGAACAGGCCCTGCTCGACCATCACCTTTCCGCCGCCCTCATTCTCCTCCGCCGGCTGGAAGATGAAATGCACCGTGCCTTTGAAATCGGGATTCTGGCTGAGATGGCGGGCGGCGGCGAGCAGCATGGTCATGTGGCCGTCATGGCCGCAGGCGTGCATCTTGCCCGGCGTGTCGGAGCGCCAGGGCAGGTTGGTGGCCTCGTGAATGTCGAGCGCGTCCATGTCGGCGCGCAGGCCGATCGCGGGCCCGTCGCCGCGATTGCCCTTCAGCGTCGCCACCAGTCCCGTGCCGGCGAGGCCCGTGTGAACGGGCAGGCCGAAGCTTTCCAGCTTTTCGGCGACGAAGGCCGAGGTGCGGTGTTCCTCGAACGCGGTTTCCGGCATGGCGTGGAGGGCGCGGCGCCATCCCGCCAGCTCGTCCGCCTGCGCCGCCAGCGCGGGAAGGATGCCGGAGCCGTCGCCTGTCGCCTGCTGCACCCTCGTCACTCCCTGCTGAGCCGGCGCCGGTCGCCGTTGCCGGCCAGTTAGTCCCGCGCCGGCGGGCGCGGCAAGCGCGCTGGCGGCAGGGGGCCTGCGCCCTGTCTGCATG
The DNA here is from genome assembly GCF_900100155.1 of Ancylobacter rudongensis. Classification (GTDB taxonomy): domain Bacteria; phylum Pseudomonadota; class Alphaproteobacteria; order Rhizobiales; family Xanthobacteraceae; genus Ancylobacter; species Ancylobacter rudongensis. The sequence continues at coordinate 451,511 of NZ_FMTP01000003.1, read as the reverse complement.
GGTGCATTGCAGCACGCGCCCCCACCGCGCTTTCGCTGTTGTGAACGGCCCTGCCTCTGCCGCTGGGCTATGCCGGACGCGCCGCCGAAAAATTTTCGGCGAGGCGCGGGATGAAGGACGGCCACGGCTCCGTATACGGGACATGAAGCGCGACGAGACCCCCTTCGACGTGCCGGCCCAGCTCGGTGTGATGCGGCGCTATGCGCGCTCGCTGACGCGCGACGATGTCGAGGCCGAGGACCTGGTGCATGACGCGCTGGTGCGCGCCTATGAGCGGCGCGGCAGCTTCGACACGGAGCGCGCCGCCCCCGGCAAGGGGCAGCGCGGCGCGGGACAGGATGGCGCGGGGCTGCGCGGCTGGCTGCTCTCCGTGCTGCACAATGTCTTCATCGACCGCCGCCGCTCGCGCGTGGCCGAGGCCCGTCGCGAGGCGGAGAGCCTCGATCGGGCGGAGAGCGTCACCGCCCCGGCGCAGGAGCACCATGTGCGCCTCGCCCAGGTGCGCGACGCCTTCATGGACCTGCCGGAGGAGCAGCGCGCCGTGCTGCACCTCGTCGCCATCGAGGGGCTCGGCTATGTCGAGGCCGCCGCCACGCTGGGCATTCCGCAGGGCACGCTGATGTCGCGCCTGTCCCGCGCCCGCGCCACGCTGCGGGCGATGGAGGACGGCACGGCGGCGGCTCCCAACCATTTGCGCATCGTAGGAGGTACGGATGAACCGTCCCGCTGATCCCGTCTCCGGCGACGACCTGCAGGCCTATGTCGACGACCAGCTGAGCGTCGCCCGCCGCATCGATGTCGAGGCCTATCTCAGCGCCAACCCCACGGCGGCCTCGCGGGTGATGGGCGATTTGCGCATCCGGGACGAGCTGCGCCTCGCCTTGGCCGAGACGCCGCGCGCCGCTTCCACGGCAGCGGCCCGCCTCGCCACGGTGGAAGCGGCGCGGCGGCTGCAGGGCGCGCTCACGCGGGCGCGCTGGACCCGCCGGCTGCGCATCGCCGCCATGGTGGCGCTGCTGGTCGGTGCCGGCTGGATGGCCAATGCGCAGTTCGGCCATTTCGGCGTGAGCCGCGTCGTCGCCTCGGGGTTGCCCCCGGCCTATCTGGAGGACGCGGTGCGCTCGCACCGCACCGCCCTGGTGCGCGCCGGCATGCCCTCGCAGCCGGGCACGCGCCATTACGATCCGGCCGAGATCCTCTCCGCCACCGCCATCGTCATGCCGTCATTGCCGGAGGGCTGGAAGGTGGAGGACGTGCAGGTGTTTCCCTCCACCTTCGGCCCGAGCGTGGAGATGACCGTCGAGGCCGGGGAGATCGGCACCGCCTCGCTGTTCGCGGTGCGGCCGGGCGGCTTCGATGTGGTGCCGGCCACCACCGTGCCGCAGGACGACCTCACCGCCGCCTATTGGCAGATCGGCGAGGTGGCCTATGCGCTGGTCGCGCAGCGCAGCCTCGCCGCCGATACCCATGATCTCGACCGGGCGGCGGCGCGCCTTGCCCGGTCGCTCTACTGAACCCAGATGCTTCTCATCAGGAGACTGACATGAACACGCCGAATTCCGGCTTCCAGTGGTCCCGCACGGCGAGCGTCGACCAGGCCGTTTATGACGAGGGCCTGCGCCGCCACATGCTGCGGGTCTACAACTACATGGCGCTCGGCCTCGTGCTGACCGGCGCGGTGGCCTTCATCGTCGGCACCACGCCGGCGCTGTATGTGCCGATCTTCTCCACCCCGCTGAAATGGGTGGTGATGCTGGCCCCGCTGGCCTTCGTGCTGTTCTTCTCGTTCCGCATGCAGTCCATGTCGGCCAGCAGCGCGCAGACCATGTTCTGGGCCTTCTGCGCGGTGATGGGCCTGTCCATGGCCTCGATCTTCCTGGTGTTCACCGGCACGTCGATCGCGCGCACCTTCTTCATCGCCGCGACGATGTTCGGCGCCACCAGCCTCTATGGCTACACCACCAAGCGCGACCTCTCGCTGTTCGGCTCGTTCCTGATCATGGGCCTGATCGGCGTGGTGATCGCCAGCGTGGTCAACATCTTCCTCGGCTCGACGATGCTGCAGTTCATCGTCTCCGTGGTCGGCATCCTCGTCTTCGTCGGCCTGACCGCCTGGGACACCCAGTCGATTAAGGAACAGTACGCCGACAATTTCGACGCCGAATCGCAGCAGAAGCTCGCCGTGTTCGGCGCCTTCTCGCTCTATCTGAACTTCGTCAACATCTTCCAGCTGCTGCTGAACTTCACCGGCGAGCGGGAGTGAGACGCCCCATTAGCGAAGGAACATGTCCATGAACGACCAGGACCGACAGGCCATTGACGGCCTCTTCGCCAAGCTCGCCGAGGCCGAGCGCCAGTCCGGCCCGCGCGACGCCGACGCGGAAGGCTTCATCGCCCAGCGCGTCGCCCAGCAGCCGGCGGCGCCCTACCTGATGGCGCAGACCATCGTGATGCAGGACTACGCGCTGCAGCAGGCGCAGGCCCGCATCCAGGATCTGGAGCAGCAGGTGCAGCAGGCGCAGGAAGCGGCTCCGGCGCGTTCGGCCGGCGGCGGGCTCTTCGGCGGGCTGTTCGGCTCCAGCGAGCCGGCGCGTCGCAGCTCGGTTCCCTCGATGCCGCGCACGGGGGCGGCCCCGGCCGGTGCCAGCGCCATTCCGGCCGGCGCGTCGCCGGCCTGGCAGTCCGGCTCCGTGCAGGGCGGCCAGCCCATGGGAGCCCCCGGTGCCCAGCCGCCCGGCGGCTTCGGTCGTCCCGGTGGCGGCGGCTTCCTGGCCGGCGCCGCGCAGACCGCGGTGGGCGTGGCCGGCGGCGTGCTGCTCGGCAGCGCCATTGCCGGCATGTTCGGCGGCAGCGAAGCCAATGCCGCAGAGGCCCCGGCCGACGCGCCGGCGGCGGCCGACGAACCGACCGATGCGGGCGCCGACGATGCCGGGGCGGCCGATGATGGCGGCTTCTTCGGCGGTGGCGACTGGTTCGGCGGCGGCGGCGACGAGTTCTAGGCGCGCGCCGCACCTCGATCGATCCCTGCCCCCGGGCAGGGCCGCGATGGACCCCCTGCCTTCGGGCGGGGGGCACTTCCCAACTCCAGCAGGCCGGCCCCTCACCGGCCTGTTTTTTTATGCCGCGCCCGGCGCCGGGGGCCTGTGCCGGGGTCAGACCCGCAGGCCGTTCTCCTCCGCGTAGTCCTTGAGCCGGCGTTCCGGCCGGGCACCGATATGGCTGATGATCTCGGCCGCGCACAGGGCGCCGAGCGACAGGCATTCCTGCGCCGCGAAACCCTTGGCGAAGCCGTGGAGATAGCCGGCGGCGAACAGGTCGCCCGCCCCGGTCGTGTCCACCAGCTTCGGCACCGGGAAGGCCGGTACCGCGACCAGCTCGCCGCCCGACACCGCGAGCGCGCCCTTTTCGCTGCGGGTGACGACGGCGTGGCGCGCGTCCTGCCGCATCTGGGCCAGCGCGGCGTCGAAATCGGTCTCGTAGAGCGACATCAGCTCCGCCTCATTGGCGAAGACGAGATCGACCGTGCCCTCGCGCAGCAGCTTCAGGAACTCGGCGCGGTAGCGTCCGACGCAGAAGGCGTCCGACAGGGTGAGCGAGACGGTGCGCCCGGCGGCATGGGCGATGCCGGCGGCCTTGAGGAAGGCTTCCTTGGCCGGCGGCGGGTCCCAAAGATAGCCTTCGAGATAGGTGACCTTCGCGCTTGCCACCAGCGCCTCGTCGACATCGGCGGGGGACAGGTCCTGCGCCGCGCCGAGATAGGTGTTCATGGTGCGCTCGCCATCCGGCGTCACCAGGATGAGGCAGCGGGCGGTGGTGGGGCCGGCGCTGGCGAAAGGTGTGGCATAGGCGACGCCGGCGGCGCGGATGTCGTGGGCGAAGATGCCGCCCAGCTCGTCGTTGCGTACCTTGCCGATGAAGCCGGCCTTGCCGCCCAGCGCGGCGACGCCGACCATGGTGTTGGCGGCCGAACCGCCCGATATTTCCACCCCCGGTCCCATGGCGCCATAGACCGCCTCGGCGCGCGCCTCGTCGATCAGCGTCATGCCGCCCTTGCGCATGCCGTGGCGATCGAGAAAGGCCTCTTCGGAGCGGGCGATCACGTCGACAATGGCGTTGCCGAAGCCGATCACATCGAGCTGGGGGACGGTCATGGACGGCGTTTCTCCGCAAGGTTTCGCCGGGGACGAAGGCGGGTCACGCGGTAGCAGACGGGCGCCCATCCCGCAACGGCGCCGCCGCGCGCGACGCGGCTCACCTGCGAGGAACGTCATGACGAGGCGCGCGGCCTGCGGCTGGACCTCGACCGAGACCTGGGTGGCCGGGTCAAGCCCGGCCATGAGGGGGAGCGGCGCGCCGGGAACTCCGCCCGCAACCTCCGTGCCGCTTTCCCTTCCCCCGGCCGCCGACTATTGCTAGCCGATGGCCCTGCTCCGCCACGCCTCCACCGTCGCCCTGCTGACCCTTGCCTCTCGCGTGCTCGGCTTTGCCCGTGACGCCGGGGTGGCGGCGCTGTTCGGCACCGGGGTGGTGGCGGACGCCTCGGTCGCCGGGCTCGCTTTGCCGCAGATCGCCCGCCGGCTGCTCGGGGAGGGCGCGCTCAATGCGGCGCTGCTGCCCGATCTGGCGCGGGCGCCGGACGCGGCGGCGCGCCGCGCGCGGGCCGGCGCCACGCTGGTCGTGTTCGCGCTGGCCGGCCTCGCCCTTGCCGCCCTGCTCTTCCTGTTCATGCCGGCCGTGGTGAGTGTGCTGGCGCCGGGCTTCGCCCTGGACGGCCCGCGCGCGGAAGGCGCGGTGCTGGCCGGGCGGCTCGCGGTGGTGTGCCTGCCGCTCGCTCTGCTCGCTGGCGTGTTCGCCGCCTTCGCCAATGAAGCCGGCCGCTTCGCCCGGCCGGCCCTGGCGCCGGCCGCCGCCAATGTCGCGGTCATCGCGCTGCTCGTGCTGCTGTGGCTGGCCGGTGCCCACACGATGAGCCCCTCCGCCGCGCTGGCCTGGCTGGCGGCGGGGGCGGTCGCCGGGGCGCTGACCCAGTTCGCGCTAAACCTTGCCGCCGTGCCGCGCGGCTATTTCAGGCTTGCCCTCGCGGCCGCCGATCTGAAGGCGGCGCTGCCGCTGCTGGCCGGGGCGGCGACGCCGCTGCTGGCGGCGGCCCTGCCGCAGCTGCGCTTTCTCATTGCGGCGGCGGCGGCTTCCGGAATCGGCGGCGGCGTGGCGGCGCTGTTCTATGCCACCCGCCTCGTCGAGCTGCCGCTCGGGCTGGTCGGCGCCAGCGCCGGGGCGGTGCTGCTGCCGGCGCTGGCGGCGAGCGGGCGCGAGGAGGCAACCCTTGGAGCGGACAGCCTTGGCGCCGGCGGCATCACGGCGGCGCTGGCGCTCTCGCTGCCGGCGGCGCTCGGCCTCGCGGTGCTGGCCCACCCCATCGTCGTGGTGCTGTTCGAGCGCGGGGCCTTCGATTCCTCGGCCAGCGCACTGACGGCGAGCGCGCTGGCGCTGCTGGCGCTCACCCTGCCGGTGCAGGCGCTGGAGAAGGTGCTGATCACGATTGCCTTCGCGCGGGGCCTGTCGCGCCTTGTCACCCTTGCCAGCCTCGCGGCCCTGCCCGTCGGGGCGGTGATCGGCTTTCTCGCCGTCGGGGCGCTCGGCATGGCGGGGCCGGCGCTGGGGGTGCTGGCCTCCAGCCTGGTCGCGCTCGCCGGGCTGGCGACAGGGCTCGGCCGGCGCCGGCTGATCGTGCTGCCGCCCACTGCGCGCCGCCGACTGCTGCGGCTGGTGGTGGCGGCACTCGCCATGGCGGCGGCGGTGGTGGCGGCGCGGCAAGGGCTGGAGGGTGTGCTGGCGCAGGGCGGGCTTGCCGCCGCTGTCGCCCTGGCGGGCCTGGTCGCGCTGGGGGGCGCAGCCTATGCCGGGCTCGCGCTGGCGCTGGGCGGCGTCGATGGCGCCACGCTGCGCGCGGGCCTGCGCAAATAGCGCGTGTGCCGACGCCGGAAGAAACTTGCCCCTGAAGGTCATGCGTGCCATAGCGCCCCCGCGCCGGGGGCACGTTCCCGCGGCACGGCAGGGCGCAGACCACAGGACGTCCCGACATGGAATTCAAGCCGCTCGTGTTTTCCGGCGTCCAGCCGACCGGAAACCTGCATCTCGGCAATTATCTCGGCGCCATCCAGCGCTTCGTGGCGCTGCAGGACAGCCATGACTGCCTCTATTGCGTGGTCGACATGCACGCCATCACGGTGTGGCAGGACCCGGCCGACCTGAAGCGGCAGATCCGCGAGGTCACCGCCGCCTTCATCGCCTCGGGCATCGATCCGACCAAGCACATCGTGTTCAACCAGAGCCAGGTCTCCGGCCATGCCGAGCTGGCCTGGGTGTTCAACTGCGTGGCGCGGCTGGGCTGGCTCAACCGCATGACCCAGTTCAAGGAAAAGGCCGGCAAGGACCGCGAGAACGCCTCGGTGGGCCTTTACGCCTATCCGAGCCTGATGGCGGCCGACATCCTGCTCTACCGCGCCACCCATGTGCCTGTGGGCGAGGACCAGAAGCAGCATCTGGAGCTGACCCGCGACATCGCGCAGAAGTTCAACAATGATTTCGGCCCCTCCATCGCCGCCAACGGGCTGGGCGAGGCGTTCTTCCCGCTGCCCGAGCCGCTGATCGGCGGGCCGGCGGCGCGGGTGATGAGCCTGCGCGACGGCGCCAAGAAGATGTCGAAGTCGGACCCGTCCGATCTCTCGCGCATCAACCTCACCGACGATGCCGACCTCATCGCCTCGAAGATCCGCAAAGCCAAGACCGATCCCGAGCCGCTGCCCTCCGAGGCCGAGGGCCTGAAGGGCCGGCCGGAGGCGGAGAACCTCGTCGGCATCTATGCCGCGCTCGGCGCGGTGCCGAAGGAGGAGGTGCTCACGCAGTTCGGCGGCGGCCAGTTCTCCACCTTCAAGGCGGCGCTGGTCGACCTCGCGGTCGCCAAGCTCGGCCCGATCGGCGCCGAGATGCAGCGCCTGGTGGCCGAGCCGGACCATATCGACGCCATCCTGCGCGACGGCGCGGCGCGCGCCCGCGTGCTGGCCGATGCCACCATGGCCAATGTGCGGGACATTGTCGGCTTCGTGCGCTAGCCTCCCCGGTCAGAACCGTCGCCGGGGGAAAAGCCGATGCCGCGCCGGCGCCAAAGCCACGAGCCGGGCCACCGCCGCAAGTTTCTGGTGCTGGCCGACGACACGCCGGAATGCGACCGCGCGCTTTATTACGCAGCGCGGCGCGCGGCGCGCACCGGCGGCGGGGTGGTGATGCTGAGCGTGCTACAGCTGGAAGACGCCCCGAGCCAGTGGCTGGGCGTCGCCGACCTGATGCGGGCCGAGGCGACCGACAAGGCCGAGGCCCGGCTCGACCTGTTGTCCGCCCGCGCGCAGGGCATTTCCGGCATCGATCCCGAGCGGGTGGTGCGCGAGGGCGGCATCGCCGAGCAGATCCACAGGATCATCGAGGAGGACGAGGACATCGCCATCCTCGTGCTCGCCGCCGGCACCAGCAAGGAAGGGCCGGGCCCGCTCATCGCCTCGCTGGCCAAGGGGATGTGGGCCAGCCTGCCGGTGCCGATCACCATCGTGCCCGGCACGCTCTCCGATGGCGAGATCGACGCGCTGGCGTGACCGGGTGGGCGGCCGGGAGGCGGCGTCGCCGGTGCGGGGAGTCTCCCGCCCCTTCCCCCGCGCCACCGGAGAGCTTATCTAAAGAGCAAATTCCCCCGTCGCCGCGGCCTTGAACCCCGGTTGGCAAGGAGACCGACATGTTCATCCAGACCGAAGCCACCCCGAATCCCGCCACGCTGAAGTTCCTGCCCGGCCGCTCCGTGCTGGGCGACGGCACCTTCGAGGCCCGCGACGCCAATGAAGCCGCCCGCTCGCCGCTGGCGGTGCGCCTGTTCGAGGTGCCGGGCGTCACCGGCGTTTTCTTCGGCTCCGATTTCGTCACCGTGACCAAGGCGCAGGGCGACTGGGCGCATCTCAAGCCGGCCATTCTCGGCGCCATCATGGAGCATTTCGTCTCCGGCCAGCCGATCCTGCCCGAGGACCATGAGCACACCGCCGACGACGCCTTCTTCGAGGCCAAGGATGCCGGGTTGGTCGACACGATTCGCGAGCTGATCGACACCCGCGTGCGCCCGGCCGTGGCCAATGACGGCGGCGACATCACCTTCCGCGGCTACAAGGACGGCGTGGTGTTCCTGGCGATGAAGGGCTCCTGTGCCGGCTGCCCGTCCTCCACCGCGACACTGAAGAACGGCATCGAAAATCTGCTGCGCCACTTCGTGCCCGACGTCGTCGAGGTGCGCCCGGTCTGATCGCCGGCGCTCCGCTTTCCATTGCGAGGCGACCATGAGCATGGTGGGCGCATGATCGCCCCTGTTGATTCTGGCCCTTGCTGATTGTCGCCCATGCTTATCCTTGCCATCGACACCGCGCTTGAAGCCTGTTCGGCGGCCCTGCACGACATGGCCACCGACCAGACCCGGGCGGTGGAACATGTCGTCATGGCGCGCGGCCATGCCGAACAGCTGATCCCGATGGTCGAGCGGGTGATGGCCGGCGCCGGGGCCGATTTCAGCGAGATCGACCTCTTCGCCGTCACGGTCGGCCCCGGCAGCTTCACCGGGCTGCGGGTGGGCATCTCCGCCGCGCGCGGCTTCGGCCTCGCCACCGGCAAGCCCGTCCTGGGCCTGCCGACGCTGACGGTGCTGGCCGCGCCGCTGCTGGCGCGCGACGACGCGGTACCGGTGGCCGCCGCCATCGATGCCCGCCACGGCAATGTCTATCTGCAGATGATCGGCCCGGCCGGCCGGATTCTGGTGAGTCCCCGCGTGATGAGCGTGAAGGACGCCGCCCGCTCGGTCGCCAACGGGCCGGTGCGGCTGGTGGGCTCCGGCGCCGGCCTGCTCGCCGATGCCTGGCCGTCCGGCGCGCAGCCCCCGGTCGAGGTGCGGGCCACCGCGACGCCGGACCCGGTATGGCTCGCCCGCATCGCCAGCGTCGCCGACCCCTCCCGCTCCGAACCCAAGCCCCTTTATCTGCGCGATGCCGACGCCAAGCCGCAGACCGGCGGGCGGATTGCCCGTCGATGACCGGGCTGCCGGCATGGCTTGGCTGGATGACGGGCGGGCGCCCATCCGAGGTGTCGCTGCGCGCCCTGCGCGCCGGCGATGCCGAGGCGCTGGCGCGGATTCACGCCCAGTCCTTCCGGCTTGGCTGGGACGCCGCCGAGTTCGAGCGCCTCATTGCCAACCGGCTGACCCGCGGCCTTGTTGCCACCGACGGCCCGGCCGGGGCGCCGGTCGGCTTCATCCTGCTGAGCGGGGTGACGCCGGAAATGGAGATACTCTCGGTGGCCGTCGACCACCGGCGGCGCGGCGCCGGCATCGGCCTCAAGCTGGTGCAGGCCGCCTTCGGCGCGCTGGCGGCGGAGGGCTACCGCACCGTGTTCCTGGAAGTCGAGGACGGCAACGCTGCCGCCCTGAAGCTCTATGCCCGCACCGGCTTTCGCGAGATCGGCCGGCGCCCGGGCTATTATCGCGACAGTGCCGGCGCGCCGGTGGCGGCGCTGACCATGCGGCGCGACATCGCCTGAGAGAAACCATTGCCCTTGCCGGCTTTGCTGCGCCATAAGGCGGACAGGCGCGGAAAGACCGGCCGATGCGGGCTTAAGGAAGCAGGCCGAGGAATGAACGACAAGCCGACCGCGATTGAGGAAGCCTGCGTCACGCTGGGCCTGCGGATGACCGACCAGCGCCGGGTGATCGCCCGCATCATCGCCGATGCGCAGGACCATCCCGATGTCGAGGAACTGCACCGGCGCGCCATCGCCGTGGATGACCGCATCTCCATCTCCACCGTCTACCGCACGGTGAAGCTGTTCGAGGATGCCGGCATCATCGCCCGCCACGACTTTCGCGATGGCCGCTCGCGCTACGAGCCGGTGCCGGACGAGCATCACGACCATCTCATCGACCTGCGCAGCGGCCATGTGGTGGAGTTCCGCTCCGAGGAGATCGAGCATCTGCAGGAGGAGATCGCCCGCAAGCTCGGCTACCGGCTGATCGGCCACCGGCTGGAACTCTATGGCGTGCCGCTCGACACGCCGACGAGCACGGAAACCCCCACGGCGTCCGATTCGTCGCGGAAGGAGTGAGGGCATGCGGGCCTGGCTGGTGATCGTGCCGGTCGTGCTCGTCACGCTCATCGGTATTCCGCTGCAATGGCTCTCGCTCGCGCTGCGCCTGCCGACCCGGCGGACCCTGCCCGTGCTCTATCATCGCATCGTGCTGGCGCTGGTGGGGGTGCGGGTGCAGGTGGTCGGCGCGCCGGCGGCGGCGCGGCCGCTGCTGATCCTTGCCAATCATACCTCCTGGCTGGACATTCCGGTGCTCGGCGGGCGCCTGCCGCTGTGTTTCGTCGCCAAGAGCGAGGTCGCCCGCTGGCCCGGCATCGGGCTGCTGGCCAGGCTCCAGCGCACCATCTTCGTCGACCGTTCCTCGCGCACCGCCACCGGCCGCGTCGCCGGCGAGATGGCGGCGCGGATGAATGACGGCGACCCGGTGGTGCTGTTCGCCGAAGGCACCTCCAGCGACGGCAACCGGGTGCTGCCCTTCCGCTCGGCGCTGGTCGGCGCCGCCCGCCAGAGCCTGGGCGAGGCGGAAGGGCCGGCGGCGACGATCCAGCCGCTCGCCATCGCCTATGTCGGCCTTGCCGGCCTGCCGCTCGGCCGCGCCGGGCGCCCGCGCCTCGCTTGGTATGGCGACATGGACCTCGCCCCGCATCTGATGGAGGTGCTGCGGAGCGGCGGGGTCGAGGTGGAACTGCGCTTCGGCGAAACGCTGGCGGCGGGCGGGCGCAAGGCGGCGGCGCAGGAGGCCGAGCGTGCGGTGCGTACCCTGTTGGCGCAGGCCCTTACCGGGCGACCGGGCTGAGGGATAAGTTGCGGCTTTTAAGGCTTTGCGCCCGCGGGGAAGGCCCCGGCGCATTTCCTTTTGGCGGGAATCCCGTTACACAGAAGCTCTGGGCGCCACTTCTGGAGAGCTGGACGATCTCGACCTGCGCGATACCGAGCTGGGACCGGGCGGCAATGGATGAGGGCGCCTTGCGAGCGCGCGCCCATCGTGCCCTCGGGTTGCCAACGCAGAGGGCCGCCGCGTCTCCGGACGCCGTGCGGCACGGGTCGATCGACACGCAATGAGTGAAACGCGCAAGCTTTACGTCCGCTCCTTCGGCTGCCAGATGAACGTCTATGACGCCCAGCGCATGACGGACACGCTGGCGAAGGAGGGCTATGTCGAGACTGACAGCCCCGACGACGCCGATCTCGTCATTCTCAACACCTGCCATATCCGCGAGAAGGCGGCCGAGAAGGTCTATTCCGAGCTTGGCCGGCTGAAGAAGGCGCAGGAGGTGGCGGGGCGCCAGCAGATGGTGGCGGTCGCTGGCTGCGTGGCGCAGGCGGAAGGCGCCGAAATCCTCAAGCGCGCCCGCGGCGTCGATCTCGTTGTCGGCCCGCAGAGCTACCACAAGCTGCCTGAACTGGTCGCCGACGCCCAGCGGCGCGGCGGCAACCGGCGCGCCGGCATTGTCGAGACCGAGTTTCCGGTCGAGGACAAGTTCGATTTCCTGCCCCCGCCGACGCGGGCGGCGATCAACAAGCGCGGCCCGGCGGCTTTTGTCACCGTGCAGGAAGGCTGCGACAAGTTCTGCACCTTCTGCGTCGTGCCCTATACGCGCGGGGCGGAAGTCTCGCGCCCGCTGCCGAAGATTCTCGACGAGGTGATCCGCCTTGCCGAGGCCGGGGTGCGCGAGGTCACGCTGATCGGCCAGAACGTCAATGCCTATCACGGGCTCGACGCCGCCGGCCGCAGCGCCAACCTGACCGAGCTGATCCACCGCATCGCCGAGGTGCCGGGTATCGCCCGCGTGCGCTACACCACCAGCCACCCGCGCGACATGGATGACGAGCTGATCGCCGCCCATCGCGACCTGCCGGCGCTGATGCCCTATCTGCACCTGCCGGTGCAGTCCGGCTCCAACCGCGTGCTGGCGGCGATGAACCGCAAGCATGACCGCGAGCTGTTCTTCGAGATCGTCGCCAAGGTGCGCGCCGCGCGGCCCGACATCGCCTTCTCCTCCGATTTCATCGTCGGCTTTCCCGGCGAGACCGACGCCGATTTCGCCGACACGATGGACCTCGTCGAGCGCGTGGGCTTCGCCTCCGCCTTTTCGTTCAAATATTCCTCCCGCCCCGGCACGCCGGCGGCCGGCATGGAGGGGCAGGTTCCCGAACAGGCGAAGTCCGAGCGCATCCATGCGCTGCAGGCCCTACTCGACGCACAGAAGACGGCGTTCGACGTCGCCTGCCGTGGCCGGGTCCTCGACATATTGATCGAGAAGCCGGGCCGTTTCCCCGGCCAGCTCATCGGCCGCTCGCCCTATCTCCAGTCCATCGTCGTCGAGGGGCCGAGGGAGGCCATCGGCACGCTGGCGCAGGCGCTGGTGCGCGAGGTCAGTACCAAGAATCTCACAGGCGAGCTGCGCGGCGGCGAGTTCTTCAATGAACGACCGGCGCGCGAATCGCGTTTCATCGGGCAGAGCGAGAAGCTGGAGGCGTGAGCGTGCGTCGACCTGGTAGCGGATCTGGTAGCGAGAGCGAACGTGCCTTGGCCTCCCCGCGCGCGGCCCCGCGCCCCGTGCCGGCGCCCGCGCGCTGGATGGAGGCGTCCGGCGACGATGCGCCCGGGCAGATCGTCCTCGCCTTTGACGACAACCGCATCGCCAGCCAGCTTTTCGGCCATTACGGCCAGAACCTCGCTCTGATCGAGCGGCGGCTGGAAATCGTCGCCGAGCAGCGCGGCAACCATGTCACGCTGGAAGGCCCGCGCGAGGCCTGCGAGCAGGCGCGCCATGTGCTGGAAACGCTCTATGCCCGGCTGAAGAAGGGCGGCGAGCTGCAGCCCGGCGATGTCGAGGGCGTGATGCGCGAGGCCGCCGCGCAGGGGCAATTATTCGAGTTCGACCCCGCCACCAAGAAGCAGAGTTTCGACGAGATCCAGCTCCGCCGCCGCCCGGTGCGGGCTCGCACCGCCGCGCAGGACGCCTATATCCGCGCGCTGAAGCGCCAGACGCTGGTGTTCGGCGTCGGCCCGGCCGGTACCGGCAAGACCTGGCTGGCGGTTGCCTATGCCGTGCACCTGCTGGAGCGCCGCGTGGTCGACCGGCTGATTCTCTCCCGCCCGGCGGTGGAGGCGGGCGAGCGGCTCGGCTTCCTGCCCGGCGACATGAAGGAGAAGGTCGACCCCTATCTGCGCCCGATCTATGACGCGCTGCATGACCTGATGGACCGCGCCTTTGTCGAGCGGGCGATGATCTCGGGCGAGATCGAGATCGCGCCGCTGGCCTTCATGCGCGGGCGCACGCTGGCCAATGCCTGCGTCATCCTCGACGAGGCGCAGAACACCACCTCGATGCAGATGAAGATGTTCCTCACGCGCCTGGGCGAAAACTCGCACATGATCATCACCGGCGATCCCAGCCAGATCGACCTGCCGCCGGGCCAGACCTCGGGCCTTGCCGAGGCGGTGGGGCTGCTGGGCGATGTCGAGGGCGTCGAGGTCTGCCATTTCAACGCCGCCGACGTGGTGCGCCACGAGTTGGTCGGCCGCATCGTCGCCGCTTATGACAACAAGGATGCGGCGGCGCGGGCGGCGGCCCCCGCCGGGCTGCCGCGCCGATGAGCCAGGCGCCGCGCATCGAGGTCGACGTGCTGGTGGAGGCCGCCTTGTGGGCGTCGCTCGCCGATGCCGAGGCGCTGGTGGTGCGGGCGGTCAACGCGGCCTGCGCCGGGGCGATGACCGAGTACGAGATCGACGTGGACGGCGCCGAGATCGCGGTGAAACTGACCGACGACGCCACCATAAGGGCGCTCAACCGCGACTGGCGCGGCAAGGACTACGCGACCAACGTGCTGTCCTTTCCCACCCCCGAGGTGGCGCGCGCCGGCGGCGATCCCCATCTGGGCGACATCGCCATCGCCTATGAGACGCTGGCCCGCGAGGCGGAGGCGGAGGGCAAGCCGCTCGCCGACCACCTCGCGCATCTTGCGGTCCATGGTACGCTGCATCTGCTCGGCTACGACCACGAGGTGGCGGAAGAGGCCGAGGAGATGGAGGCGATGGAGCGCCGCGTGCTCGCCGATCTCGCGATTGCCGACCCCTATGCCGACACCGAACCCGTTCTCACCCCTGACCCGATCAACTGAACCAAAGAGCGATGTCCGAACCTGTCTCAAGCTCGTCCTCCGCCCCTCGGGGCAGCGAGGGCCCAAGTAGCGGCGCTTCCGGTAACGGCGCCTCCAGTAGCGCCACGGCGAGCGCCGGGCAGCGAAGCAAGGCCGGCGGAGGTTCCAGCGAGCCCCGCGCCGGCTTTTTCGACCGGCTCCGCCATCTCATCGGCGGCCGGCGCTCTTCCGGCTCGCTGCGCACCGATCTCGCTACCATCCTCGCCGCGACCAGCGCCGAGCCCGGTGCCGACCTGACCGCCACCGAGCGGACGATGCTGAAGAGCATTCTCGATCTGCGCGAGCTGCGCATCGGCGACCTCATGGTTCCCCGTGCCGACATCGTCGCCGTGCAGAAGGACATTTCCCTGGGCGAACTGCTCGCGGTCTTCGCCGAGGCCGGCCATTCGCGGCTCGTCGTCTATGACGACACGCTCGACGACCCCGTCGGCATGGTTCATATCCGCGATCTCGTGACCTATCTGACCCAGCGCGCCATGGCGCCGCGCACCGAATCGCCGCGCGCCGCGGCGCCGCGCAGCGGCCCGCGCGAAGCCGCCATCGCCGAGGCCCCCGCCATCGGCGGCAAGGCGGCCCGTCCGGCCTTTAACCTCAAGGCCATTGATCTCAGCAACTCACTCAGCGGCGCCAAGCTGATCCGCCGGCTGCTGTTCGTGCCGCCCTCCATGCCCTCGATCGAGCTGCTGGCCAGCATGCAGGCGAGCCGCATCCATCTCGCCCTCGTCATCGACGAATATGGCGGGACCGACGGCATCGTCTCGATGGAGGACCTGGTCGAGGAAATCGTCGGCGACATTGAAGACGAGCACGACGAGGACGAGACGCCTACCATCGCCCGCCAGGCCGATGGCAGCTTCATTGCCGATGCCCGCGCCAGCCTCGAGGATGTCGCTGACATGATCGACCCGGCCTTCGCGCTCGGCGAGGAGGCCGAGGAGGTCGACACGCTCGGCGGCCTGCTCGTCACCCTGGCCGGCCGGGTGCCGGTGCGGGGCGAAATCGTGCCGGGGCCGGGCAATTTCGAGATCGAGGTGCTCGATGCCGATCCGCGCCGGGTGAAGCGGCTGCGCCTTTCGCCGAGCCGTGGCGAAGCGGGTGCCGACGCCCGGCTGGCGGGCGGCGGAAGCGCGGGCGCCACGGCGCGGGCCCTGCCCCCGCCCGCCCAGCAGGCCGGGGAGGCCTCCCGGAGCGATTCGCGCCGCGATACCGATGCCGCCTGAGGGTATGCCAGGCGTTCGGCCCGGCGTTCAGCGAGCGCTTCGTCGATGCTGACGCCGGAGCGGCTGCAGGCGGCGTCCGGCCGCTGGCGCGCGCTCGCCGCCCTCGCGGCGGGCGGGCTCTCGGCGCTGGCCATGCCGCCCTTCGGCCTGTGGCCGGTGTTGGCGCTAACGCTGCCGGTGCTGGTGTTCCTGATCGACGGCACTCTGGATCTGCCGCTGCGTCGGGCGCTGCGGGCGAGTTTCCTCGCCGGCTGGCTGTTCGGCATGGGCTATTTCGTCGCCGGCCTGTGGTGGATCGGCCAGGCTTTTCTCGTCCAGGCGGAAGTCTTCATGTGGCTGATGCCGTTCGCGGTGATCGGCCTGCCGGCGGCGCTTGCGGTGTATACCGGGCTCGGCTGTGTGCTCGCCCGGCTGCTGTGGACCCGGGGGCCCGGGCGCATTCTCGCCTTTGCCGCCGCCCTCACCTTGGCGGAGACGGCGCGCGGCACGCTGCTGACCGGCTTCCCCTGGAACGATTTCGGCTATGCGTTGGCCACCGATCTGCGCTTCGCCCAGGTCGCCTCGGTGATCGGCCTCATCGGCCTGTGCCTGGTCACGCTGGCCTGCCTGGCCAGCCCGGCGGCGCTGTTCAGCCCCGCCGGCGAGCGCCGCGGCCGCCATGTGCCGCTCGGCCTTGCCGTCGGCCTGCTCGCCGCGCTGTGGGCGGGCGGGCAATGGCGGCTTGCCACCACCGAGATCGGCACGGTCCCCGGCGTGCGGCTGCGGCTGATGCAGCCCGACCTGCCGCAGGACCAGAAATTCCGCTACGACGCCCGCCGCACCGTGATGGACCTCTATCTCGCCACCAGCGAGAGCCAGGGGGGCCTTGCCGGCGTCACCCATCTGTTCTGGCCGGAATCGGCCTTCCCGTTCTTCCTGGAGCGCGAGCCGGAGGCGCTGGCGCGGATCGTGGCGATGCTGCCGCGCGGCACCACGCTCATAACAGGTGCCGCACGCTACCAGCCGGTGCCGGGACGCGAGCGGCCGGACGTGTTCAACGCCGTGCGGGTGATCGATTCGGAAGGGACGATCCGCGGCAATGCCGACAAGGTGCACCTCGTTCCGTTTGGCGAATATCTGCCGTTTCAGGAAACGCTCGAAGCGATGGGGCTGGAGGCGCTTACCCGCCTGCGCGGAGGCTTCGCCGCCGCGACCTCGCGCAGCCTGCTCGCCATTCCCGGCCTGCCCGACGCGGTGCCGCTGATCTGCTACGAGGCGATCTTTCCCGACGAGGTGATGCCCGCGTCCAGCGCGGGGCCCGACGGGGCGGAAGCGCGGCCGGGCTTTCTGCTCAACCTATCCAACGATGCCTGGTTTGGCCTCACCCCGGGCCCCTACCAGCATTTCGAGCAGTCCCGCCTGCGGGCGATCGAGCAAGGCCTGCCACTGGTCCGGGTAACCAACAATGGCATCTCCGCCATTGTCGATCCGCTGGGACGAATTCGCGCGATTCTACCCTTGGGTGTGCGAGGCGTACTGGACGACAGCCTCCCGCAAGCTATGTCCGCTACCCCTTATGCCTCATTCGGCATGGTGATACCGTGGATGTTGCTTCTTGGCTGCCTCTGCGGGGCGCTCGTGCTGCGTCTGCGAGCTATGCACGTCTAGATTGATCGACGCCGGAACGCGCTGCGCCTAGACTGTCCACGGGCTCGGGCACTGCTTCTCTCCCTCTGAACCGGGGGGGAGGTATTTTTTTGTTTGCAGTCGGGGAAGCCGATGACGAAGAAATCTCCCAATCCCGTCGACAAGTATGTCGGCAGCCGGGTCCGCATGCGTCGCATGATGGTCGGCATGAGCCAGGAAAAACTTGGCGAGAGCCTCGGCATCACCTTCCAGCAGATCCAGAAATACGAGAAGGGCACCAACCGGATCGGCGCCAGCCGCCTGCAGAATATCTCGCAGGTGCTCTCCGTGCCGGTGGCCTTCTTCTTCGAGGGCGCGCCCACCATGACCGGCGACGTCGCCGGCTTCGCCGAGGACGCCTCGCCGGCCTATGTCTCGGATTTCCTCGCCTCGTCGGAAGGGCTCGCCCTCACCCGTGCTTTCCTCAAGATCGCCGATAGCAAGGTCCGCCGCCGTATCGTCGACCTGGTGGAAGCCCTCGCCGAGCCGAGCCCGGCCGCGTGAGGACGCAGCACCGGGGCGTTCTTTTTTCCGAACGATTCCGCCTTTAAAACCTTGACCGTCCCGACCGCGCTTGCAAAAGATGCGCGGCCGGGCGCGGGCAAATGCGCCTGCCGAGAATCGAGGAGCCGACTCGTGTCCCGCCAAGCCTATCTCTTTACTAGCGAATCCGTCTCCGAAGGCCACCCCGACAAGGTGTGCGACCGCATCTCCGACGAGATCGTCGATGCCTTCTTCAAGCACGGCCCGGAATTTGGCTGGGATCCGAGCCACCTGCGCGTGGCCGCCGAGACGCTGGCCACCACCAACCGGGTGGTGATCGCCGGCGAGACGCGCGGACCGGCCCAGCTGACCAAGGACTTCCTCAGCCATATCGCCCGGCTCGCGATCAAGGATATCGGCTACGAGCAGGACGGCTTCCACTGGGAGAAGGCGGCGATCGACGTGCACCTGCACGCGCAGTCGGTCGACATCGCCCAGGGCGTCGATTCGGCCGGCAACAAGGACGAAGGCGCGGGCGACCAGGGCATCATGTTCGGCTATGCCTGCCGCGAGACGCCCGAGCTGATGCCGGCGCCGATCTACTACGCGCATAAGATCCTCAAGCTGCTCGCCGATGCCCGCCATTCCGGCGAGAGCACCGTGCTCGGCCCCGACGCCAAGAGCCAGGTGACGGTGCGCTACGAGGGCGGCAAGCCGGTCGAAGTGACGCAGATCGTGCTCTCGACCCAGCACCTCGATGCCGACCTCTCCTCGCACGATGTGCAGAGCATCGTGGAGCCCTATATCCGTCAGGCGCTGCCCGATGGCTGGATCACCCCGTCCACCGTCTGGCACGTCAACCCGACCGGCAAGTTCGTCATTGGCGGGCCGGACGGCGATTGCGGCCTCACCGGCCGCAAGATCATCGTCGACACTTATGGTGGCGCGGCCCCGCATGGCGGTGGCGCCTTCTCCGGCAAGGACCCGACCAAGGTCGACCGCTCGGCCGCCTATGCCGCGCGCTACCTCGCCAAGAATGTGGTCGCCGCCGAACTCGCCGACCGCTGCACCATCCAGCTCGCCTACGCCATCGGCGTGTCCGACCCGCTGGCGGTCTATGTCGACCTCTACGGCACCGGCAAGGTCGAGGAAGCCAAGCTGGAGAGCGCGCTGCGCGAGGTGATGAACCTGCGCCCGCGCGGCATTCGCGAGCATCTCGGCCTCAACAAGCCGATCTACGCCCGCACCTCCGCCTATGGCCATTTCGGCCGCGCCCCGGACGCCGATGGCGGCTTCTCCTGGGAGCGCACCGATCTCGTCGCGGCGCTGAAGTCGGCCGTCGGCTGAGTTTTCCTCCCGCGCGATTGCGCGCGGAAGACACTGCGCTTATGCGGGGCGGACAGGCCATGTCCGCCCCGCCTTTGTTTCGAGCATCCTCATGACCGCCGACGATGAGTCCCGCCCCTTCACGCCCGTCGACAGGCCGGCGGATGGAGCCCCCCGCGAGGCCGCCTTCTATGGACGGCGCAAGGGCAAGAAGCTGCGCACGGCACAGGCCGCCCACATGGCGCAGGACCTGCCCCGCCTGGCCATCGGCCTTGAGGATGTCGGCGCGGCGCCGCTCGCCGGCCTTTTCCCCCACCCCGTACGCGAGGTGCGGCTGGAGATCGGCTTCGGCGGCGGTGAGCATCTGGTGGCCGAGGCCCTGCGCCATCCCGATGTAGGCTATATCGGCGCCGAGGCCTTCCTCAACGGCATCGCCAAGGCGACGACCAGCGTGAGCGAGAAGGGGCTGGCCAATGTCCGCCTCTATGGCGACGACGTGATTCCGCTGCTCGACCGCTTGCCGGCCGCCAGCCTTGCACGCATCGACCTGCTCTATCCCGACCCCTGGCCCAAGCGCCGGCACTGGAAGCGGCGCTTCGTGCAGGCCGACAATATCGACCGCATCGCCCGGCTGCTGATGCCCGGCGGGCATTTCCGTTTCGCCACCGATATCGAGCACTATGCGGCGTGGACGCTGCGCCAGTTTCTCGCCGATGCGCGCTTCGACTGGACGGCCGAGCGGGCCGACGACTGGCGCCTCGCCTGGGCAGGCTGGCCGGGCACGCGTTACGAGGCGAAAGCCCTGCGGGAAGGGCGGCGGCCGGGATACTACGAGTTCCAGCGCCGGTGAATACCGCTTAGAGTGGGAACTATGACGGCGGCGGCCGCGTTTACGTGGCACGTCGACCCCCTGTTCCTTACCCGGAGATTCCCATGGCCCAGCCGCAGGACGATTTCGCCAAGCTGTCCGCTGACCTCTCGACCCTGCGCAGCGATGTCGCGAAGCTCACGGAGACGCTCACCGCTCTCGCCAAGTCGGAAGGCGCCTCGGCTGCCGACGCCATCGCCGGCCGCTTCCGCTCGGGCGCCGCTCGGGCGGATGCCGCCGCGTCCGGCCTTGCCGAGGAAGGCTATGCCGCCCTGCACGACGCCAAGGCGCGCGCCCAGGAGCTGACCGGTGACCTCGGCGCGACGATCGAACGCAACCCCTATGGCTCGGTGATCGCGGCGCTGGGTGTCGGCTTCCTGTTCGGCCTGCTGTCGCGGGGCAAGTGATGCTTCGCCTTCTGCTGGCGATATTCGGCGGCGAAATCCGCCTGATGGCGCGCAGGGCCGCCCGCACGGCCCTAATCTGCGCGATTGGCGGCCTGCTGATCGCGTGTTCGGCGGTTTTCTTCATGATCGCCTCCTTCATCGCCCTCGCCGACCGCTATGACGCGCTCACCGCCGCGCTTGTTATCGGCGGGTTCCTGCTGGTGCTGGGCCTGATCTTCCTTCTCGTTGCGCTGCTGCGCGGGCGTCGGCGCCGGCCGGTGAGCCTTGGCGGGTTTGGTGCCTATGGGGCGGTGCCCCCGGCAGCTTCGGGTATGGCCCCCGGCGTCGGCCCGGCGCCTTCGGCCGGGATGCCTCCCGCCAGCGTGAAGACCGTTCTCGGCATTGCGGCCGGCGCTGCGGTAATCGGCCTTATTCTTGGCCGACGGGTCTGAAAATGTGATGCCGGGCCCTCACGGGCCCGGTCCGCATTAGCCTCCCGTTATTGCAGGGGCCGCTAAAAAGGACCAATCTGCCACAAAGGCCGGAGCCCGGCGCCACCCGCGTGGCGCGGGGCGCTCCGCTTGCCGCAGGAGGTTCCAACTTGACGTCTCGACGTTTGTCGCTGCGGCCGGGAGCGGCCATTCTCGCTACGCTCACGGCATTGGGTGTCGCTCTGCCCGCGCGTGCCGACGCCCCGCCGGCAGACTTCATCGCCCGCTCCTCGCCGGCCGGCAATTATCTCGCCGCGCGCCTCGCCATCACCGAGCGCGACACGGCTGCCGCCGCCGCCTATTACCGGGAACTCGCCCGCCTGTTCCCGCGCCAGCGCGAATTACTGGAGCGCGCCTTCCTCACCTTGCTGGCGGAAGGCTCGATCGACGAGGCGGTCGGTCTGGCGCAGCGTCTGGTGCGGATCGAGCCCGAGCACACGCTGGCCCGGCTGGTGCTCGGCGTGCGGGCGATCAAGGCCAAGCAATATGTCACCGCCCGCAGCAATCTGCGCCGCTCCGGCCAGGGCGCCATCGCCGAGCTGAACGCCACGCTGCTCAGCGCCTGGAGCCAGTTCGGTTCGGGCGATGCGCGCGCCGGTGTCAAGGCGATCGACGCGCTGCAGGGGCCGGAATGGTATGCCGGCTTCAAGGATTTCCACGCCGGGCTGATGCTCGACGCGGCCGGCATCAAGAAGGAGGCCGGCCAGCGGCTGGAAGCGGCGCTCAAGCTCGATCCGCGCACCCTGCGCGTGGTCGACGCCTATGCGCGCTGGGCCTCGCGCAATGCCGACAAGGCGCTGGCCATCTCGACCTATGAGGACTTCGACAAGCTGGTGCCCGGCGACCCGCTGGTGGCCCGCTCGCTGGAGCAGCTCAACGCCGGCAAGACGCTTCCCCCGCTGGTGACCACCCCGGTCGCCGGCGCGGCGGAAGTGCTGTACGGCCTCGGCGCGGCGCTTGGCCGGCAGGGCGGCGAGGATCTCGCCCTTGTCTATCTGCAGCTCGGCCGCTGGCTCGACCCCGCGCAGCCGCTGATGGCGATCACCCTCGCCGACCTGTTCGAGACGATGAAGCGGCACGAGGACGCCATCGCCCTCTACGCCGCCGTGCCTGATTCCTCGCCCTTCAAGACCAATGCCGAGGTGCAGCGCGCGCTCAATCTCGACGCCATCGACCAGCATGACGCCGCGCTCGCCGTGCTCAAGCAGGTGGTTGCCGGCAATGTGAAGGATCAGCGCTCGATCATGGCGCTCGGCGACGTGCTGCGCTCGAACGAGAAGTTCGCCGAGGCGGCGGAGGTCTATACCACCGCCATCGACCAGCTCGGCACGCCGCAGGCCAAGGACTGGGTGCTCTATTACTTCCGTGGCACCTGCTATGAGCGCACCAAGCAGTGGGACAAGTCCGAGGCGGACCTGAAGAAGGCGCTGGAGCTGAGCCCCAACCAGCCGCATGTGCTGAACTATCTCGGCTATAGCTGGATCGACCAGGGGATCAACCTGGAGGCCGGCACCGAGATGATCCGCAAGGCGGTGGCGCTGCGCCCCGATGATGGTTTCTTCATCGACAGCCTGGGCTGGGCCTATTACCGCACCGGTCATTACGACGAGGCGGTGCGCGAGCTGGAACGGGCGGTCGAGCTCAAGCCGAACGAGGCGGTGATCAACGACCATCTCGGCGACGCCTATTGGAAGGTCGACCGCAAGCTGGAAGCCCGCTTCAAGTGGAACCATGCCCGCGACCTGAAGCCCGAGCCGGACGAGCTGGCCGATATCGAGCGCAAGATCGCGGTGGGCCTCGACGAGGCCGAGCGCGTCAAGGCCGGCACGGCGACGATCCAGAAGACCGAGGCGGCGCCTGCCGTCGAGCCGCAGAAGGCGGCGGTGGACAAGTCGCAGGATGCCGCGACGCCGGGCAATGGTGGCTGAGGCCGCCCCGGCCACGCTCGGCTGACGCAAAAAGGGGCGGGACCCGCGCGGGACCCGCCCCTTTTCGTTGAGCGGCCTGCGGGATCAGCGCGCCGCGGCGCCGACGAAGAACAGCGGACGCGAGCGCAGCGCCAGGGCGCCATCGCCGATCAGCCACAGCGCGAAGGACGCCACGATCAGGAAGCCGGGATATTCCCAGCCACCGCCGGCGGCGGAGAACAGCCAGCCATTGGGAATGTGCACGCTCATGGCGCCGGCCATCACCGGGATCAGCAGCAGCGCGACATGGCGGGCATAGACGCCGGCGATGATCAGCAGGCCGCCGATCAGCTCGGCCAGGAACACCGGCCAGGCCAGCGCTTCCGGCAGGCCGAGGCTGCCGAGGAAGCCGGCAAAGCCGGGAATGGTGAAGACGGCATATTTCAGCAGGGCGTGGGATACCCACATGAGGCCGAGCGCGACGCGCAGGACAAGCGCGCCGTAAGGGGCGGAACGGGAATCGATCATGGCGGATCTCGCGGGAGCGTTGAAGGAACGGGGCAGGCGGCGCCTGTCGTCGTTCGGAGGTAATTCAACGCGCGCCGCAACGCGATAGCCGCGAATACCCGAGCGCCCTTGCATCTGCGCAATGAGGTCGCCATTGACACCAACGCCGCGTTTCCCGTCTGCTGGCAATGCGCGGTGGTGTAAGCTGTTCTGTAACGATCAGCCCCGGGCGGTAGGGTGCGTGCGTCCCGAGGCGGCAAGCCCGGGAGACGGACCGTCTGAGGGGTGCGCCCTACAGGCGGGCCGGCTGCGACAGGAACTGGAAGCAGCTTTTGTTTTCAAGAAATCGCCCGGACCCTACCGAGCGGCAGATCCGACCCGCCCTCTGTGCGGGCGGCGCCTACTTGATCGGATCGATCTCCGCCGTCTCGACCGGCACGGTCGCGGCGCGGGCCGCCGCCGGCTTGGGCGCCACGGCGCGTTCGGCCAGCCGGGTGCGGCCGCTACCGCCGCGCTTGAATTCGCACCACAGCCGGTCCGCCCCGGCGAGATTGCCGCGGAAGCTGACCTTGTCGGTCTTCTCCAGCTCGAAGCAGGGCTGGAAGGCCACGCCCTTGAGCTTGGCGCACACCGACTCGCCGCGCACCATGATGGTGCCGGCGGGCAGCGTCACATAACGCGCATTGCCCTTGCCGCGCATCTGGATGGTGCCGGCGACCGAGCCGTCGGGCAGGATGCGCCCCGAACCGGCCGTGCCCTCATAGCAGGTATAGGAAAAGGTCTGCCCGACGACGAAGCGCTGGGCCTCCTGCGCCGTCAGCGTCTCGGCCGAGGCAGAAGCCATCGGCGCCACCAGGGTGGCGGCGAAAAGGGCGGCAGCCGGCAGGGCAGAACACAGGCGCATGAGGGCATCCATCGCTCGGGAGTTTTAACGATGCGCTGCGAAGGGCCTGCCTTGTCAAGGCCGCGCGGCGAATCAGTCCCCTCTGCCGGGGCACGCGACCTGCCGGTGTGGCCCCGCCGCAACGCCTTCGGTACCACAATCCCTATGGTGAAGGATGAGGGTTAACAGCGCGCAAACGCGCGCCGCTCTTCAGCCTGCCGCCGGCTGCGCCGCCCGCGCTACCGGCTTCTCGACGATCGGCAGGTTGATGGCGGCGGAGGCGAAGCTGAGCGCCACCGACAGCCACCAGACGAAATCATAGGAGCCGAGGCTCTCATAGAGCAGCCCGCCGAGCCAGACGCCGAGGAAGCCACCCACCTGGTGACTGAAGAAGGCGAAGCCGTAAAGCATGGCGAGATAGCGGGTGCCGAACATCAGCATCACCAGCCCCGAGGTCGGCGGCACGGTGGAGAGCCACAGCAGCCCGAGCACGATGCCGAAGCCGATCGCCGTCACCGGGTTCGCCGGCAGCAGGACGAAGGCGATGATGGCAAGGCCACGGGCGAAATAGATCGCCGCCAGCAGATAGCGGCGCGGCATGCGGCTCGACAGCCAGCCCGAGCCGAGCGAGCCGGCCATGTTGGCCAGCCCGATCGCCGCCAGCGTCCAGCCGCCCACGGTGATGGAGAGGCCCCGATCCATCAGATAGGCCGGTAGATGGGTGGTCACAAAAGCCAGCTGGAAGCCGCAGGTGAAGAAGCCGAGCACCAGCAGCACATAGCTGGGGTGGCGGAAGGCCTCGCCCAGCGCGGCGCCGATCGACTGCGGGCGTTCACCCACCTTGGGGGCGGATGGCGCGCCCGACAGCGCCAGCGCCAGCGGCATGATGAGCAGCATGGCGAGGCCGAAGACGAGCAGCGTCTGGTGCCAGCCAATGGTGGTGTTGAGCCCCGCCGCCAGCGGCGGAAACAGGAACTGGCCAAAGGAGCCGGCCGCCGTGCCGGCGCCGAAGGAGAGCGGCCGCCACTTCTCCGGCAGCATCTTGCCGAAGGCGGCGATCACGATGTTGAACGAGCAGCCCGACAGGCCGAAGCCCACGAGCACGCCGGCGGACAGGTGCAGCATCCCCGGCGTCGCCGAATAGGCCATCAGCCCCAGGCCGGCGGCATAGAGCGCCGCCCCGATCCACAGCACCCGCGTCACCCCGAAGCGGTCGGCGACCGCGCCGGCAAAGGGGGTGCCGATGCCCCAGACCAGGTTCTGGATGGCGATGGCGAGGCCGAACGTGTCGCGCCCCCAGCCATATTCGCCCGTCATCGGCAGCATGAAGATGCCAGAGGAGGCGCGCGGGCCGAAGCTGAGCATGGCGATCAGGCAGCCGCACAGCACGATCAGCAGGGGGGCGCGGGCGGCGAGGCTGGGCCGGGGGGCGTCGGTGAGGGCGGACATCGGGGGCCTCGAATCGGCGCGGCGCGGCAGGCCGCCTCAGCCACCAAGCTAGCCTCGGGCGATACGGCATGGAAAACGAATAAATTTCAGGATGAGAATCAGCAAAACTGATGAAAGGCAGCCAATCCCAAGGGGCCCGGGTGTTCGGCTACAGCCGCAGTGCGGCCGCCGTGCCACACCCCGGCGCAATTGCGGCGAGTGACACGCCCGTGATCGGCGCATTGACGAACTTTGCCATGCTTCGCCTGTAGGTGAGCATCATTGCCGCATTTCACCGTTCCCCCTCTCCTTGATCCCCGCGTGCGCCCCATGCTTCTCGACCGCCGCCTGTTTCTCCTTGCCTCGCCGTTCGCCCTCGCCGGCTGCGTCACCACGCGCGAGCCGATGACGAGCCGCGTCCTGCCGCCGGCGATGGACCCGCATTATCTGCGGATGTATGCGGCGATCACCGACGAGCCCTTTCCGGTGCCGGCGGTCGACCTCACGCAGATCGACCCGCGCTTCCTGCGCCAGGAAGTCGCGTATCCGACGCGCTACCAGCCCGGCACCATCGTGGTCGATCCCAATGAGCGCTTCGCCTATCTCGTCATGGCCAATGGCCGTGCCCTGCGCTACGGCGTCGGCGTCGGCCGCGAGGAAGGCTTCAATTTCCGCGGCGAGGGCGTGGTCGCCCGCAAGGCGTCGTGGCCGGGCTGGACCCCGACCCCGGCGATGATTGCCCGCGAACCCGAGCGCTACGGCCCCTATGCCGGCGGCCTGCCCGGCGGGCCGACCAACCCGCTGGGGCCGCGCGCGCTCTATCTCTACAAGGACGGGCGCGACACCTATTACCGCCTGCACGGCACCACCGAGCCGTGGACCATCGGCACGCAGGTGTCGTCCGGCTGCGTGCGCTTCATCAATCAGGACATCATCGACCTTTACCGCCGCGTGCCCACCGGCACCCGCGTCATCGTGCTGCCCGCCACCGGCGTGCCGGTCGGCTGAGCCGGGCGGGCGAGAGGCCTCAGCCCAGCCGGATCTCGAACGGCTCGTTCTCCATCGCCTCGCGGCCGCGGCCGATGGCGGCGATGGCGGCGCGCATGCGGCCCTGCCGGCCGAGCGCGGCATCGGCGATCTCGACCAGCAGCGCGTTCGGCGTGGCGATGGGAGAGGCGGCGCGCAGCGCCTGCGCGATCTCGGCCTCGTCGCGCTCGGGCGCCAGCGCGCAGGCGGTGATATAGGCCGAGGCGGTGGAGCGGCTGACGCCGAGATAGCAGTGCACTACCAAAGGCGCCTGGCGCGGCCAGCGCCTGACGAAGCCGAGGATCGCCTCGACATGCTCGATCGAGGGATGCACCAGCCCTTCCTGGGGGCTGAGAATGTCGTTGAAGCCGACGAAGAGATGGTTCTCGCGCCGCACGGTCGGCGGCAGCGTGACCGGCGTCGCGATGTTGATCACGCTGAGCACATGCTCGGCACCGGTGCGCGTGACGGTCTCTTCGAGACGGGAGAGCGGGCAGACGTGAATCATGAGGCCTCCGCGACCAGTTCCTGAAAGCGGGCGAGGAAGCGGGCTTTCGCCTCGCCCGCGCTCCACGGCGTGAGGTAGTCCCGCTCGTCGGCGCTGTCGAGCGGGCAGGGCGTGCCGAAGAAGCGGCGCGCTTCCGCGATGTCGAAACCGGCGAGCCGGGTCGCTTCCAGAAAGGCGCTGGCGCGGTCGGCGGCCTTGACCCGCGCCACCAGCGTCGCCGGCCAGTGCGCCGGCAGGCCGAAGCGCAGGCTCACCGCCGCCAGCAGCCGCCCCTCCACCGCCTTGTAGTCGCCGCCGATCACCGCCTTGAACGGGCTGATCATGTCGCCGACCACATATTCCGGCGCGTCGTGCAGCAGCATGGCGAGCCGCCAGCGCGGGTCGAGAGCGGCCCCGCGCCGCGCCGCCTGCCGCCGGGCCACCAGCTCCACCAGCACCGAATGCTGTGCGACCGAGAAGATGTGCTCGCCATGCGTCTGGCCGTTCCAGCGGGCGACGCGGGCAAGGCCATGGGCGATGTCCTCGATCTCGATGTCGAGCGGCGAGGGATTGATCAGGTCGAGCCGCCGCCCCGACAGCATGCGCTGCCAGGCGCGCAGCGGCTTGGCGGCAGACGCGGGGGCGGGGGGGCGGGCTGTGGCGGGGTCGATCATGGTGGGGTCGGCCGTGTCGGGTTCGGTTTTGGCGCGGTGCCGCATCGTGCCGGGCATCAGGCCCGCGCGCCGTGGCGGTGGCAGGTGACGGCGTGGTCGTCCACCATGCCCACCGCCTGCATGAAGGCGTAGACGATGGTTGGCCCGACGAAGTTGAAACCGCGCTTTTTCAGCTCTTTCGACATGGCGATCGCCACCGGCGAGGTGACGAGCGCCGGCTCGTCCGGCTGGCGGCGATTGTCGAGCACCGGGCCGTTGATGTCCCAGAGCAGCTTCGAGAAGCCCGGCCCGCGCTCCTGAATGTCGAGCCAGACCTGCGCCGAGCGGATGGTCGATTCGATCTTGGAGCGGTTGCGCACGATTCCCGCGTCCTGCATCAGCGCCTCCACCTTATCAGGGGTGTAGCGGGCGATGATCTCCGGCTGGAAGCCGTCGAAGGCGGCGCGAAACCCTTCGCGCTTGCGCAAGATGGTGATCCAGGCAAGGCCGGCCTGGAAGCCGTCCAGGATCAGCTTCTCGAACAGCGCCCGGTCGTCATATTCGGGCACGCCCCATTCGGTGTCGTGATAGGCGACATAGAGCGGATCGGTGCCGCACCAGGCGCAGCGGGTCAGCCCGTCCTCATGAGTATGGACCTTCACGGCCGATTCTCCCTCATGAAGCGTTCTCCGTGCCCGGAACGGCAAAGCGCGCCCAGCCGGGCCGCTCGGGCACCAGCGCGGCGCCGTCCGCCTCGACGAGATGGCCGGCGGCGCGCGCCTCCTCCAGCCGGTCGAGCCGCACCAGCGCCAGCGCCCGCCCGTCGACGCCCGAGCCGATGCGGCCGAGGCTCTTGCCGCCGGCGGTGATCGGCGTGCCCGCGGCCGGCGGCGGCCCGCACAGCGCCATCGGGATGATGCGGGTGCGCGCGGTGCCGCGATGCTGCATGCGGCTGACGATCTCCTGCCCGACATAGCAGCCCTTGTCGAAATCGATGCCGCCGAGCTGGTCCATGTCGGCCTCGTGCGGGAAGGCGTCGCCATAGAGATAATCCTGCCCGCCTTCCGGCACGCCGAGGCCGATGCGGTGGGCGTGCCATTCGGCTTCCGGCACCATCGCGATCTGCGCCGCCTCCGCCGCCGGCAGCAGGAAGCGCCGGCCGAGCGCCGGAAGGCGCGGGTCGTCATAGGAAAGCGTGTCGACCAGCGGTTCCGCCCCGCCCCAGGCCACCGCGACGGCGAGGTCGTCGAGCAGGCCGATCTCGACCTTCGCCCGCAGCCGGTAGAGCTGCAGCCGCTTGAGAAGGTCGGGCGCCACCGCGCGGGGAATGTCGAGGCGGAAGCCGCCTTCGGTCGCCAGCACGATCATGTCGGCGACGATCTTGCCCTGCGGCGCGAGCAGCGCGGCATAGCGCGCCGCGCCGGGCGCGGGGGTGCGGGCGGTGAGCAGATTGTCGAGGAAATGGGTGGCGTCAGCCCCGGCGATGCGGGCGACGGCACGCTCCTTCAGGATCGCGATCGGCATGGAGGCGCGCTCCGAACTGGGGTGCCCGGCGGTGCGGGCGGGTTGCCCGAGAGGTACGACGCGCCGGGCGATCGGGCAAGCGCAAAGAAACGAAACGGGAACAGGTGGCGCCGGTGGGGCTCGCCGCCGCCGTGCGGATGCGCAAGGCAATTTCGCCGGCACGGTTGCCCGGCGGGGTGGGCGCCCCATGTTCAGGGCGGGGCCGGCCTGTCCCGGCCTACGCCATTTTCAAGGGAGATTTCCATGTCCGGCACCGTTCTCTTCACCGGCACCGCCACCGCCATTGGCGGCCGGGGCGGCCATTCGCAGACCAGCGACGGCTCGGTCTCGGTCGATCTCGGCATGCCGAAGAACGGCGTGCTCGATTCCGGCAAGACCACGCCCGAGCACCTGTTCGCCACCGGCTATGCCGCCTGCTTCGGCTCGGCCGTCGAGGCGGTCGGCCACCAGAAGAAGCTTGACGTGACCGGCGCCGCCGTCACGGTCGCGGTGTCGCTGGTGAAGGGCGATGACGGCTTCAGCCTCGCCGCCAAGCTCTCGCTGAAGGCGCCGGCGCTGACGCCCGAGCAGACCGAGGAGGTGCTGGAGGCCGCGCACCAGATGTGCCCCTATTCCAAGGCCACGCGCGGCAACATCCCGGTCGAGCTCAGCGTCGGCTGACGCGGCGCTCTCGGCGCTGTTCTGAAAATGTCATCCCGGACGGCCGAAGGCCGATCCGGGATCGCCTTGCGTCCGTGTCCTCAGCCGATTCCGGCTCTCCGGCGGCGCCTCCGGCCGGGATGACGCCGGACTACCGCCAGAACGAGGTCATCCCCGGGCTCGGCCCGGGGATCTATGTCTGCGGGGTTAAGTGGAACGCTCAGGCCGAGCGGCGCAGCTCGCCCGTCCCGCCCTGCGCCACCAGTTCGCCCAGGCTCGGCAGTTCCACCGGCGCGCCGGTCGGGCTGACCAGGCCGCGCGCGCCCTTGAGCGCACCGGGGCTCAGCTCCAGCCCGAGGAAGCGGCTGCGGTCGAAGGCGCCGGGCAGCCACAGGGCTTCCGTCAGCCCGACATCGAAGCCGAAGCGGGCGTAATAGGGCGCGTCGCCAACCAGCAGGATGGCGCCATGGCCGAGCCGGGTCGCCTCGCAGATGGCGGTGTTCATCAGCGCCGCGCCGAGGCCACGGTCGCGGAACCACGGATGCACCGCCAGCGGGCCGAGCAGCAGCGCCGGGCGGCCGGGGCCGGCGGTCACATGCCAAAGGCGCAGCGTCGCCACCACGCGCCCGTCCGGGCCGTGCGAGGCAAAGGCGAGGCCGTTAGCCGGCTTACGGCCTTCGCGCAGGCGCTCGCTGGTCTTGGCGAGGCGGGCGGCGCGGCCGAAGGCGAGATCGAGCAGGGCCTCGCGCTGGACGATGTCGGCCGGCGTCTCGAGCGAAATGGCGGGGGCGGCGGTGGCGAGCGAAAGGGTGGACATGGACGGCCTCCAACACCCGGGATCGCCGGGCAAAGAGGGACAGGGAATTGTGAAATCGGTCGTCGGCCAGCGATCCCGGATCGCCGCAGCGTCCGGGATGACGAGAGCGGGGCGCGGCCCGCTCAGATCACATAGGATCGCAGCGGGTCGAAGCCGTTGAACGCCACCGCCGAATAGGTGGTGGTGTAGGCGCCGGTGGCCTCGATCAGCACCTTGTCGCCGATGGCGAGCGACACCGGCAGCATGACCGGGGTCTTCTCATACAGCACGTCGGCCGAATCGCAGGTCGGGCCGGCGAGCACGCAGGGCTCCACGGCGTCGCCATCGCGCGCCGTCACGATCGGGTAACGGATCGCCTCGTCCATCGTTTCGGCGAGACCGCCGAACTTGCCGATGTCGAGATAGACCCAGCGCACCGAATCGGTGTCCGACTTCTTCGAGATCAGCACCACCTCGGCCTCGATCAGGCCGGCGGCGCCGACCATGCCGCGGCCCGGCTCGATGATGGTCTGCGGGATGGCATTGCCGAAGTGCCGGGACAGGGCGCGGAAGATCGCCTCGCCATAGGCCTCGGCGGCCGGAACGTCCTGCAGGTACTTGGCCGGGAAACCACCGCCGAGATTGACCAGCGAGAGCGAGATGCCGCGCTCGGCGCAGGCGCGGAAGATCGCCGAGGCCGAGGCCAGCGCCGAATCCCACGCCTCGACATTCTTCTGCTGCGAACCGACGTGGAAGGAGACGCCATGCGCCTCCAGACCGAGCCGGTGGGCGTGCTCCAGCACGTCGACCGCCATGTCGGGCTCGCAGCCGAACTTGCGCGAGAGCGGCCATTCGGCGCCGGCGCCGTCGCACAGAATGCGGCAGAACACCTTGGCGCCAGCGGCGACGCGGGCGACCTTCTCGACTTCCTCGGTGGAATCGACCGCGAACAGGCGCACGCCCAGCTGGAAGGCGCGCGCAATGTCGCGCTCCTTCTTGATGGTGTTGCCGAAGGAGATGCGGTCCGCCGTGGCGCCGGCGGCGAGAACCATCTGGATCTCGGCCACGGAGGCGCAGTCGAAGCAGGAGCCCATCTCGGCCAGGGCCGAGAGAATGGCCGCGTCCGGGTTCGCCTTCACCGCGTAGAAGACGCGGGTGTCCGGCAGCGCCCGGGCGAAGGCGGCATAATTGGTGCGCACCACATCGAGATCGACCACGACGCAGGGGCCATCTTCACGGCGGGTACGCAGGAATTCGCGAATACGGTCGGTCATGGCAGTCTCCACAGACCCGAAGCTTCGATCCAGATGAAGCGGACATGTGGATGCGAACACCCGCCCGCGGCGCCAATGGGCCGCGTTGATGGCAGGAATGCGCATCCGTCCGCCGACCGCACGGCAGGTGCCGCATGGCCGTTCGGAATGGAGCCGTGGCATCAAATCGCCGCTGCGCGCATGTGGAGAGCGCCAGCGTCGTCAGATGCCTTCGCTTGGTACGGGAAACCCGACCGCACGCCCGGCAAGAAGTAGTGCCTCTTCAGTTTCCCGACCTTTGGAGGGCCGACAGAGACCAAAAAAGCCCGTACGTCGTTGCTTCAAGTCACGTTCCCCGCTGAGAGCGAGGTGCGCCGGTTTCGCCTCCGGCTACCGATCTGACTGGCGACTTTCCGGCCTCTTGTCCGGACTTCCGCCGATCGGCACGCGACCACAGGCACGTGCGAATATTGGGCAGGGCGGGATTTAGGGTTCTACGCTGTCATATGCAAGCGGCTTTTGCGGTTTTTATCGCATACGCCCGAAATATCGGCATGCTTGCCGATCGGGCGGTACCGCAGCGCCGGCGCAGGACGTGCAAGGGGGGCATGCGCGCGCCGAAGCCGGTGCGCAGCGCCTCAGCCTTCGACGAAGGGCTCGATCGACTTGGCCTTCAGCACGAAGCGATAAATGCCGTAGAGGGCGAGCAGGCCGAAGGCGCCCTCGAAGATGAGCTCCCACACCCAGCTGGCCTCGAACAGGGCGGCGAGGGCCCAGCCGGCGGCAAGGCCCGCCCCGATGAGCTCGGCGCCCAGCAGGATGGCGGCGCTCCCCACCGTGCTGACATTGTCCCAGCGAATGCGTCGGCCCGTGCTCATCGCGTCCCAATCCGTCTACTTCGGCGGGGCGCAACCTGCTATGCCCGGCGTCGCGGGTCAAGCTGCCGGCCGCCGGTGGCGCCGCGGGGAGTGCGAAATGGCTCACGATCAGCATCACGAGAGCGCGCGCGCCGGCTCCGGCATGGTCGCCACTCCTCATGGTCTGGCCACCGAGGCGGGACGTGCCGTGCTGCAAGAAGGCGGCAATGCGGTGGAGGCGGCGCTCGCCGCTGCCGCGACGCTGGCGGTTGTTTCCCCGCATCTCAGCCAGCTTGGCGGCGACGGCGTCTGGCTGATCCGCGATCCGGCCGGGCGCGTCACCTGTATCGATGCCGCCGGCCCTGCCGGGGCGAGCGTCACCGCTTCCTTCTACAGGGAGCGCGAGCATGACGATATTCCCGCATGCGGCCCGCTCGCTGCCCTCACCGTGCCGGGGCAGGTGGGCGGCTGGGCCCTGGCGCAGGAGGCGGCGCAGGCCTTCGGTGGCAGGATGCCGCTGCGCCGGCTGCTGGAATCGGCGATCGAGCACGCGCGGGCGGGCCTTACCGTCTCGCCCTCTCTGTACAGGGCCGGCCTTGCGACGAGCGTCACGTTTGAGGCGATTCCCGGCTTCCGGGCGGCCTTTCTGGCGCCCGACGGCAAGGTGCCGGCGGTCGGCTCGGTGCAGCCCTGCGAGCGGCTGGCCGACACGCTGGGGCAGCTCGCCGGCGCCGGGCTGGACGATTTTTACCGGGGCGATGTCGGCCGCGAGATCGCCGCCGACCTTGAGCGCGCCGGCAGCCCGCTGACTCGCGCCGATTTGCGGGCCTATCGCGCCGTGACGCGCCGGCCGCTTACGGTCAAGCTGCCGGAGATGGAGCTCTGGTCCTCGCCCCCGCCGACGCAGGGGCTGGCGACGCTGCTCATCCTCGCCCTTTTCGCCCGGTCGGGCGTTTCGCGGCCGGACGGCGTCGCCCATGTCCATGCTCTGGTCGAGGCCACCAAGCGGGCCTTCGGGGTGCGCGACGGGCTGATGAGCGAGCGTGACCTGCTCCTTCACGACCCCGCCGACGCCTTCACCGCCGAGGCGCTCGCCCGCGAGGCGGCGGCGATCGACCCGAAGCGCGCCGCGCCCTGGTCGCATCGGGCAATGCCCGGCGCGGCGGCGTGGCTCGGCGCGGCAGATCGCAGCGGCGTCGTGGTCTCCTATATCCAGTCGAATCACGGGGTGTTCGGCGCCGGCCTCGTGCTGCCGGCGACCGGGGTACTGATGCATAATCGCGGCAGCGCCTTCTCGCTCGACACCCGGGCCAGGAACGCGCTCGCGCCCGGCCGCCGTCCATTCGGCACGCCGGCGCCCGGCCTTGCGCGCCTTCCGGACGGGCGCGTCGTCGCCTTCGGCGCGGCGGGGGGCGACGGCCAGCCGCAGACCGATGCGGCGGTCATGAGCCGCTACGCCCTGTTCGGGATGCCGCTCGGCGAGGCGATTGCCGCGCCGCGCTGGCGGCTCGGGCGCGAGGGGAGCGCCGACCCGTTCAATCTACGCGTCGAGGGCGCGTTCGACGGCGCCATCGCCGAACAATTGGCCGCCGCCGGTCACGATGTCGAGATTGTCCACGAAGCCTTTTCCGACATGATGGGTCCTGCCGGGGCGGTCATCCTGCATCCCGGCAAGGCGGGGCTGGAGGGCGCGCATGATCGGCGCTCGGACGGCGGCGCATGCGGGGTGTGAACGGACATATCTGCCCCTACGCGACTTCATCGAACGGTCACAACAACATGCGAGACGCGCCGCCATGGACGTGATTCTCACCAATGCCCGCCTTGTTCTGGAAGACCGCGTCGTCGACGGCACGCTGGTCCATTCGGACGGGCGCATCCGCGCGATCGACGAAGGCCGCTCGCACCTGCCCGCCGCGCTCGACTGCGAGGGCGCCTATCTCGCCCCCGGCCTGATCGACCTGCACACCGACGCGCTGGAAGGCCATTTCGTGCCGCGCCCGAAGGTGATTTGGCCCGACGCCCGGGCCGCCGCGCTGGCGCATGACGCGCAGATGGCCGCCTCGGGCGTCACCACCGTCTATGACGCCATCTGCGCCGGCGGCTTCGACCAGGCCAAGGCGGACCGGCGGGCGCTCTATGAGGTCATGCTCGATGCGGTCGATTCCGGCGTCGAGCGCGACCTGTTCCGGGTCGACCACCGCATCCATCTGCGCTGCGAACTGACCGACCGCACCCTGCCCGACCTCGTCGACGCCGCGCTGGGGCGCCCCACTCTGGCGCTGGCCTCGCTGATGGACCACACGCCCGGCACCCGCCAGTGGCGCAATGTCGAGCATCTCAAGGTCTATCTCTCCGGCATCGGCAAGGGCGGCGCCGACATCGACGCCGAGGTCGCCGACCGCATCGAGCGCGCGCGCGGCGCCGTCGCCGACAATTACAGCCGGATGGTGGCGCTGTTCGCCTCCTCCGGTCTGGTGCTGTCGAGCCATGACGACACCACCCCCGAACATGTCGACGAGGCGGTGGCGGCCGGCTGCACCATTTCCGAATTCCCGACCACGATGGATGCCGCCCGCGCCGCCCGCGACAGCGGGCTCGCCACCATTGGCGGCGCCCCCAATGTGGTGCGTGGCGGCTCGCATGCCGGCGGCGTGTCGATGCGCGACCTGGCGCGCGAGGGGCTGCTCGACGCCCTCGCCTCGGACTATGTGCCGGCGAGCCTCTTGCAGGCGGCGCTGGCGCTGACCCGCACCGCCGGCCTCACCCTTCCCGACGCGCTGGCTCTCGTCACCTCAGCGCCCGCAAGGCTCGCCCGGCTGGAAGATCGCGGCCGGCTGGAGGCGGGGCTGCGGGCCGATCTGGTGCGCTTCCGTCTTGCCGACGACACGCCCCGGATCGACGAGGTCTTTGTCGCCGGCCGGCGCGTCTTTTGAAGGGCCCGCTTTTGTCCGCCTCCGTCAACGCCGCCACTCCCGCCGCGCCCAGACCGGCGACGCCGCGCTACGCGCTCTATTTCGCCCCGCCGGCGCAGAGCCCGCTCTGGCGCTTCGGCTCCGCCGCGCTCGGCTATGACGCGGAGACCGGCGTGGAGGCCGAGCCGCTGCCGCTGCGCCGTTTCGATGCCGCGCGCTGGCACGAGATCACCGCCGAGCCGCGCCGCTACGGTTTCCACGGCACGCTGAAGGCGCCGTTCCGGCTCGCGCCCGGCCGCAGCGAGGCGGAGCTTCAGGCCGCCTGCGCCCGCTTCGCCCAGAACCGCGCCGGCTTCGCCTCCCCTGGGGTGAAACTGGCCAGCATCGGCCGCTTCCTCGCCTTGCGCCTCGCCGCCCCCAGCGCCGCGCTGGACCGGCTGGCCGCCGGCACGGTGGCCGCGCTCGATGATTTCCGCGCCCCGATGAGCGAGGCTGAGCGCGAGAAGCGCCTGCGGGCGCCGCTTACCCCGCGCCAGCAGGAATATCTCGCCCGCTGGGGCTACCCCTATGTGCTGGACGATTTCCGCTTCCACATGACGTTGACCGGCACGCTGGACGATGAGGAGCGGGCGCTGGCCGAGGCGGAGCTTTCCGAGCATTTCGCCGCCAGCGGCGCCGACGGGCCGCTCATCGTCCGCGAGATCGCCCTTTATCGGCAGGAGGCCGGCCCGTTCCGGCTGATCGCCCGCTTTCCCTTCGGCAGCTGAGGCGGAGACACGACCATGGCGCTCAAGCTCGGCCCGGTGCCGACCGTCGATCCCACCGCCGAGGTCACGCGCTCGACGCTGGGGCGCTACACCGAGGTCGGCCCGCGCACCCAGTTGCTGGAAGTGGAGCTGGGCGACTATTCCTATGTCGTCAACGATTCCGACATCGCCTATACGCGCATCGGCCGGTTCACCTCCATCGCCGCCATGACCCGGATCAACCCGGGCAACCACCCGATGCAGCGGGCGAGCCAGTCGCATTTCACCTACCGCGCCTCGGCCTATTTCGACGACGCGCAGGACGAGCCGGACTTCTTCGCCTGGCGCCGCGCGCAGGGCGTGACCATCGGTCACGATGTGTGGATCGGCCATGGCGCCATCGTGCTGCCGGGACGGACCATCGGCGATGGCGCGGTGGTGGCGGCCGGCGCGGTGGTGACGAAGGACGTGGCGCCCTACACCATCGTCGCCGGGGTGCCGGCCAGGCCGGTGCGCGAGCGCTTCCCGCCCGCAATCGCCGCCCGGCTGCAGGCGCTGGCCTGGTGGGACTGGGACCATGCCCGGCTGCGTGCGGCGCTGGAGGATTTCCGCGAACTGCCGATCGAGGCCTTTCTGGACAAGCACGGCGGGTAGCGGGCTGACGTCCCTGCGTCTCCCCCGCCCTTGCGCCCGTCACGTCGCCCGGCTACGCCTTGGCCCGAGAGTGGGAGGACGCGATGGCCGCCAGCACATTGGACGTCGACGAGGTGCTCGCCCGCCGCCGGCTGCGGCGCAAGCTCGCCTTCTGGCGGGTGCTCGCGCTGCTGGTGGTGCTGCTGGGCGGGCTCGGCGCCTTCGCCTGGTGGAGCGATGGCGCGGTGCTGCCGCGCGCCTCGGCCCATGTCGCCCGCGTCACCATTGGCGGCATCATCCGCAATGAGCGCGAGCGGATCGAGATGCTGGAGGCCATCGGCAAATCCGGCGCCACGGCGGTGATTCTCTCCATCGACAGTCCCGGCGGCACGGTGGTCGGCTCGGCCGCGCTCTATGACGCGCTGCGCCGGCTGGCGGAGAAGAAGCCGATCGTCGCGGTGGTGAATGGCATGGCAGCCTCGGGCGCCTATATCGCCGCCATGGGCGCTGACCACATCGTCGCGCCGCGCAACGCGCTGGTCGGCTCGATCGGCGTGCTGTTCCAGTTCCCGAACTTCGCCGAACTGATGAAGAATGTCGGCATCTCCTATGAGGAGATCAAGTCGAGCCCGCTGAAGGCGGCGCCGAACATGTTCGATCCGCCGACCGAGGACGCCCGCGCAGCGGTGCGCTCGCTGGTCGAGGACAGCTATGACTGGTTCAAGGGGCTGGTGGCCGAGCGGCGCCTGCTGGAGGGCGACAAGCTCGCCCTCGCCACCGACGGGCGTGTGTTCACCGGCCATCAGGCGCTGCCGCTGCGCCTGATCGACGAGATCGGCGACGAGCGCACCGGCCGCGACTGGCTGGAGCGCGAGCGGGGCATCGACAAGGATCTTCCCGTCCGCGACTGGCACACGCGCCGCGCCGGTGATGAATTCGGCTGGCTGCACGGTATTTCCATCAAGCTGATGTCGTTGATCGGGCTTGAAGATCTCGCCCGTATCGTGGCAGATGCGGCCGGTGGGGCCGCGGTGCAGGCCCGCCTTGACGGTCTTCTGGCCCTCTGGCACCCTCGGGGCGGCTAGACGGGGCCAAGAGCTTCCAAAATATCAATTTTTTGGAGTACCGACGAGCCGAACAACAAAGGGGCCGGGGCGTCGATGATCAAGTCCGAACTGGTGCAGCGGATCGCTGAAGCAAATCCGCATCTCTATCAGCGCGATGTCGAGAACATCGTGAATGCGATTCTCGACGAGATCGTCGCGGCGCTCGCGCGTGGCGATCGTGTCGAGCTGCGTGGCTTCGGCGCCTTCTCGGTGAAGGCCCGTCCCGCGCGTACCGGCCGCAATCCGCGCACCGGCGCGCATGTGGATGTCGACGGCAAGGCCGTGCCCTATTTCAAGACGGGCAAGGAAATGCGCGAGCGCCTGAATGATGGCGTCGACCTGGAATAGGTCGGCTGGAATAGGCTGCCGAGGGAGAATTCGTGCTGCGTCGTCTGCTGCTGATCCTCATCGTCCTGCCGATCTCGGTAGGGCTCGTCATGCTCGCCGTGGCCAATCGCCACCCGGTGTCGCTGGTCATCGACCCGCTGACGGGACCGGGCGGCTGGGCGATCGAGGCGCCGCTGTTCCTCATCGTCTTCGCGGCGATGATCATCGGCGTCGTGCTGGGCGGGGTCGCCGCCTGGCTGAGCCAGGGCCGGCACCGCCGCGCCGCCCGCAGCTCCGCGCGCGAGGCCCGTTCCGCCCATGCCGAGGTGGAGGCGCTGCGCGCCGCCAGCCGCGAGCCGGCGGCACGGCCGGTGCTCACCCATCGCCGCGACGCGGCCTGACGGGACCCATTCATGAGCGATCTTCGTTTCGTCTCGTCCGGCGAGATCGCCGGGCTGTTGTCCTTTCCCGCGCTGATCGACGCGATTGAGGCCGCCTTCCGCCGCTCCATCACCGTGCCGGTGCGCCATCATCACACAATGCCGCGCCCCGATGGCGACGCGACGGCGCTGCTGATGCCGGCCTGGACCAGCGAGGGCACCGAGGACGACGTCTACGGCACCAAGCTGGTGACGGTGTTCCCTGGCAATGCCGCCCGCAGCATCGAGAGCATTACCGGCCTCTACATCCTCAATTCCGGCGCCACCGGCCAGCCGCTGGCGGTGATGGACGCGCGCGCCCTCACCGTGTGGCGTACCGCAGCCGCTTCGGCGCTCGCCGCCCGCTATCTCGCCCGCGAAGATGCCAGCCGGCTGGCGCTGATCGGCGCCGGGGCGCTGGCTCCCTATCTCGCCCGCGCCCATGCCAGCGTGCGGCCGATCCGCTCCATCGCCATCTGGAACCGGACGCTCGCCAAGGCCGAGGCACTGGCGGAAAGCCTGCGCAGCGAGGGCTTCGAGGCAACGGCCGAGGCCGATCGCGGCGCCGCCATTGCGGGGGCCGACATCGTCACCTCCGCCACGCTCTCGCCGCAGCCGCTGGTGGAGGGGCGCTACCTCGAAGCCGGACAGCATGTGGACCTGGTCGGTGGCTTCACGCCGATCATGCGCGAGGCCGATGACGAGGCAATCCGCCGGGCGCGCGTTTACGTCGACACCCGCGCCGGCGCCGGCAAGGAAGCGGGCGACATCGTCATCCCGCTCGCCAGTGGCGTCCTGGCGGCGGACGCGATCCAGGGCGACCTGTTCGAGCTGACCGCCGGCACCGCCAAGGGGCGCGGCAGCGCCGACGAGATCACCCTGTTCAAGTCGGTCGGTACCGCGATCGAGGACCTCGCCGCCGCCGAGCTGGTGTGGAAGGCGCTGAAGGGCTGACTCTCCCCGCCTCCCGACCCGGCCTGGATGGACCGATCGCCATGACGGCGCCTGCCGTCGACCGGGCGCCTCAGGCGTCGGCGGCGAGGATGTGGTTGCGCACCAGCGGGTAGACCTGGCCCTTCCAGCGGCGGCCGGAGAACACGCCGTAATGGCCGACGCCAGCCTGCATGTGGTGGCGCCGCAGATGCGGCCGCAGGCCTGAGCAGATATCCTGCGCCGCGACCGTCTGGCCGACCGCGCAGATGTCGTCGCGCTCGCCTTCCACGGTGAGCAGGGCGGTGCGGCGGATGGCGCGGAAATCGAGGCTGCCGCCGCGATAGGTCAGCACGCCGCGCGGCAGCTCGTGCTGCTGGAACACCTTGTCGATGGTTTCCAGATAGAACTCGGCGGCGAGGTCGAGCACGGCGAAATACTCGTCATAGAAAGTCTTGGTGGTGCCGGCCTTCTCGTGCTCGCCCATGGCGAGGTTCTCGAACAGCCCGACATGCGCCTTCACATGGCGCTCCAGATTCATCGCCATGAAGGCGCCGACCTGGATGAAGCCGGGATAGACCCGCCGCCCCGCGCCCTTGAAGCCGGGCGGGACGGTGGCGATGAGGTTCTGCTCGAACCATTCCATCGGCTTGGAGGTGGCGAGTTCGTTGACCTTGGTCGGATTGATGCGGGTGTCGACCGGCCCGGCCATCAGCGTCATCGACAGCGGCTGGGCGGGGTTGTTCTCCTGCGCCATGACGGCGCAGGCGGCAAGCACCTGCACGCAGGGCTGGCACACGGCGAGCACATGCCCGCCCGGCCCGATCTCCTCCAGGAAGCGCACGACATGGCCGACATAATCGTCGAAGCCGAAGCCGCCGGCGGAGAGCGGCACGTCGCGGGCATTGTGCCAGTCGGTGATGTAGACGTCGTTCTCCGGCAGCAGCGTCTTCACCGTGTCGAGCAGCAGCGTGGCGAAATGGCCCGACAGCGGCGCGACCACCAGCAGGCGCGGCTGTTTCTGGTCGACATCCTTGGCGAAATGCAGCAGCGAGCCGAAGGGCAGGGTGAGCGCCACCTCCTCGCGCACCTCGACCTCGCGATTGCCTGAGGTGACGGTGCCGATGTCGAAGGCCGGGCGCTCATGGCTGAGCCCGGCGCGCTCGATCATCTCGCAGGCGGCGGTGAGATTGCGCAGCAGTGGCGTATCACCGAAGCCGCCCATCGTGCCGATCATCTGCCGCGACAGGCGCGCGGCGAGGCGGATCGGATCGAAGAGGTCGGACTGAGCCTGATAGGCGGCATAGATCATCGGCGGGGAATCTTCCGGCAAGAGCCTTTGCGGCAGGAGCTCGGGCGACAACAGTGTGGGCGGCGAGAGGTCATGCGCGCTCCGGCAGAGGGTCCATGTGCGGCGGTCGGTGCGGGGCGCACGGTTCGCCGGCAATGGTCCTGCCGGACCCATCCTAGAGCGGATGCAAGGCCGCTGCCAAGGCGGTTGCGGGGTAGGATGGCAGCGCTGGCTTGCGCGGGGATGCCCGGGCGGGCACGGGCCCCGTCATACACCCGTCAGGAATGGCACGAAGTGTGATTGCGCTCTCCGGGCCGCACAATGGACGCCCGCCGGAACAGGAAGCCTGCCATGCCCGCCCCGACCCCGACCTCCAAGCCTGCCGCCAAGCCGGCCTCGAAGCCCACCGCGCGCGGGACGACGAAGGCACCGCGCAAGGCCCCGAGCAAGGCGGCGGGCGTGAAGGCCGACGCCAAAGCCGTGGCGAAGCCGGCGAAAACGGCCGCCCCCGAGGCCGCCGCGCCGGCCGCGGTGCTGACCATCAGCAGCAAGAACTACTCGTCCTGGTCGTTGCGCGGGTTTCTGCTGTGCCGGCTGGCAGAGCTCGATGTGGCGGAGGCGCGCGTCTCCGCCGACGACCCGGCGATCCGCGCCGAGCTGCTGCTGCAATCCTCCTCCTTCCTGGTGCCGCGCCTCGACCATGAGGGGCTGCGCATCTGGGACACGCTGGCCATTGCCGAGTACCTGCACGAATTGAAGCCAGAGGCCGGACTTCTGCCTAGCGATCGCGCAGCGCGGGCGCATTGCCGTTCCATCAGCGGCGAGATGCATTCGGGCTTTGCCAATCTGCGCTCGGCGCTGCCGATGAACATCAAGGCGCACCACCCCGGCTTCAAGGTGTGGGCGGGGGCGCATAGCGACATCCTGCGCATCGTCACCATCTGGACGGCGTGCCTGAACACCTATGGCGGACCCTATCTGTTCGGGCCGGCGCCGACCCTGGCCGACGCGATGTACGCGCCCGTGTGCTCGCGCTTCACCACCTACGACGTGGCGCTCGACCCCAGGAGCCGGGCCTATTGCCAGACCATGCTGGCGCTTCCCGCGATGCAGGAATGGACCGCCGCTGCGCGGGAGGAGCCGGACGAGATGGAGGAGCTGGACGTCGAGTTCTGAAGGGGGTAGCCGTCACCCCGGACGGCCGCAGGCCGGTCCGGGATCGCTCTCAGGAGAAGCCGGCCCGCGATCCCGGCTCTCGCTGCGCTCGGCCGGGATGACGATGAGGACCGGCCGTGTCCGCCTCCTCCCTACTCCCTCATGGCCGGGCTTGACCCGGCCACCCAGCCTTCGCACCTGCGCGGGTGGATGGGCTGGGTCCCCGGGTCAAGCCCGGGGATGAGGGCTCGCGCGCAGCGTGCCTGCCGAAGAGAGGCCGCCGCCCGGCCCGCCCCTCAATGCGCCTCGTCCCAGTTCAACGCCGCGCGGGCGTCGACTTTCAGCGGCACCTTCAGCGCCACCGCCGGGAAGGGGGCGAGTTCCATCACCTCGCGCAC
Organism: Ancylobacter rudongensis; assembly: GCF_900100155.1. Taxonomy (GTDB): domain Bacteria; phylum Pseudomonadota; class Alphaproteobacteria; order Rhizobiales; family Xanthobacteraceae; genus Ancylobacter; species Ancylobacter rudongensis. The sequence goes on along the minus strand of NZ_FMTP01000003.1, from coordinate 408,864 downwards.
CACGGGGATGGTGGCGTCGACCTCGCCGTCCGGCACCTCGAAGATCAGTTCGTCATGCACCTGCAGCAGCATGCGGGCGGAAAGACGGGCCTTCTCCAGCGCCGCATCCATGCGCACCATGGCGCGGCGGATGATGTCGGCGGCCGAGCCCTGTAGCCGCGCATTGATCGCCGCGCGCTCGTTGAAGGCGCGGATCGAGGGGTTCTTGGCGTTGATGTCGGGGTAGTGGCAGCGCCGGCCGAACAGCGTCTCGACATAGCCATGTTCGCGGGCGAAGGCGCGGGTCTCGTCCATATAGGCGCGGATGCCGGGGAAGCGCTCGAAATAGCGCTTGATATAGGCCCCCGCCTCCTCGCGCGGGATCGAGAGCTGGTTGGCGAGGCCAAACGCCGAGATGCCGTAGATGATGCCGAAATTGATCGCCTTGGCCCGCCGGCGCACCTCGCCCGGCATGCCCTCGATCGGCACGCCGAACATTTCCGAGGCGGTCATGGCGTGAATGTCGAGCCCGTCCTGGAACGCCTGGCGCAGCGAGGGCGTATCGGCGATCTCGGCCAGCAGCCGCAATTCGATCTGCGAATAATCGGCCGAAATCAGCTTGTGGCCGGGGGCGGCGATGAAGGCCTTGCGGATCTTGCGCCCTTCTTCCGAGCGCACCGGGATGTTCTGCAAATTCGGCTCGGAGGAGGAGAGCCGCCCCGTCGTGGTGGCGGCCAGCGCGAAGGAAGAATGCACCCGGCCGGTTTCGGGGTGGACATAGGAGGGCAGGGCGTCGGCATAGGTCGATTTCAGCTTCTGCAGCTGGCGCCAGTCGAGAATGCGGCGCGGCAGCTCGTGCCCCTGCTCGGCCAGCTCCTCCAGCACGTCGGCGCCCGTCGACCATGCGCCCGTCGGCGTCTTGCGCCCGCCGGGAATGGCCATCTTGCCGAACAATATGTCGCCGAGCTGCTTGGGCGAGCCGGGGTTGAAGCTCTCCCCCGCCATTTCGGAAATATCCGCCTCCAGCCGGCCCATGCCCTGCGCGAACTCGCCGGACAGCCGCGAGAGCATCTGCCGGTCGATCATGATGCCGCGCGCTTCCATGCGGGCGAGCACGGCGACCAGCGGGCGTTCCAGCGTCTCATAGACGGTGGCCTTGCCCTCACTGGCGAGGCGGGGCTTCAGCACCCGCCAAAGCCGCAGCGTGACGTCGGCGTCCTCGGCGGCGTATTCGCTGGCCTTGTCGAGCGGGGCGCGGTCGAAGCTGATCTGCCCCTTGCCCTTGCCGCACACCTCCTCGAACTTGATCGGCGTGTGGCCGAGCCAGCGCATGGAGAGCGGGTCCATGCCATGCGGCGAGGCGCCGGCGTCGAGCACATAGGAGAGCAGCATCGTGTCGTCGTAAGGGGCGACCTCGATGCCGACGCGCTTCAGCACCAGCCAGTCATATTTCAGGTTCTGGCCGATCTTGAGGACGGACGGGTCCTCCATCAGCGGCTTCAGCACCGCCAGCGCCTCGCGGGGCGGAATCTGGCCGGGCAGCAGGCCCTCGCTGAACAGTCCCTCATCGCCGCCCTTATGGGTGAGCGGGACATAGCAGGCCTCGTTTGGCGCGGTGGCGAGCGAAAAGCCGACCAGCTCCGCCTGCATCGGGTCGAGGCCGGTGGTCTCGGTGTCGACGGCCACAAAGCCGATCTGCGTGGCGCGGGCGATCCATTCCTTCAGCCGCGCGAGCGTCGTCACCGTCTCGTAGCGGGAACGGTCGACCGGGGTGGCGGTGGCCTCCGCCTGCCGTTGGGCAGCGAGCGCCTGCGGGGTAAGGCCCTCGGCCGCGCTCGGCGCGCTCTCCAGCGGCACCGCCGTCTCGTGCGTGTCCGGGTCGAGGCCGGCGGTCAGTAGTGCAGTCTCACCGCCCCCCGCCTTCAGCCCGGGATCGGGCTCGATGGCGGCGATGTCGATTTCATAGGCCTCGCCGACGCGGCGGGTCAGCGTGGTGAACTCCATCGCCTTGAGGAAAGCGACCAGCTTGCGCCCTTCCGGCTCGATCACGGCGATGTCGTCGAGCGGCACGTCGAGCGCCACGTCGCGCTTGAGCGTGACCAGCTGGCGCGACAGGCGGGCTTGGTCGGCGAATTCAATCAGGTTCTCGCGCCGCTTGGTCTGCTTGATTTCGCCGGCGCGGGCCAGCAGCGTGTCGAGGTCGCCATATTCCCCCAAGAGCTGCGCCGCGGTCTTGATGCCGATGCCGGGCACGCCGGGCACGTTGTCGACCGAATCGCCGGCGAGCGACTGCACGTCCACCACCTTGTCCGGGGCGACGCCGAACTTCTCGAACACTTCCTCGACGCCGATCGCCTTGTCCTTCATCGGGTCGTACATGCGCACGAGCCCATCGACGAGCTGCATCAGGTCCTTGTCGGAGGAGATGACGGTGACGAGGGCGCCGCGCGCCTTGGCCTGCTCGGCATAGGTGGCGATGAGGTCGTCGGCCTCGAAGCCGCTCTGTTCCACACAGGCGAGATCGAAGGCGCGGGTGGCCTCGCGGATCAGCGGGAATTGCGGGCGCAGATCCTCCGGCAGGTCGGGGCGCTGCGCCTTGTAGAGCGGGTAGATGTCCTTGCGGAAAGTCTGCTCGGACTTGTCGAACACCACGGCGAGATGGGTCGGACGCGGCGCGAAGCCGCCGCCATTCTGCCCGGCCCGCACCAGCTTCCACAGCATGTTGCAGAACCCGGCCACCGCGCCCACGGGGAGCTTGTCGGACGAGCGGGTCAGCGGGGGCAAGGCGTGGTAGGCGCGGAAGATATAGGCCGAGCCGTCGATCAGGACGACATGGTCGCCGGCGTCGACATTCTCGTGGTGGGCATCAGTGGCGGGCATTGCGGGCTCCGTTTGCGGCCGCACGATGCCCCCGCCGCCGCCCCGGGGCAAGGGGGCGCGGAGAGAGGGGGCGGAGGACGGGTCCGCCCTCCCTCCCTCATCCCCGGGCTTGACCCGGGGACCCAGTGCTCATCGGGTGGCGCGCGGTCGAAGCTGGGTGCCCGGGTCAAGCCCGGGCATGAGGGGGTAGGTGCGCAGGTGCGCCCGACCGTGACCGGCCGGCGTTCAGCGGTCCAGCCAGGCGGCGAGGCCGTCCAGCGTCTGCATCCCGTACCCCACCGCGCCGAAGCCGATGACCGCGGCACGCCGCTCGCGGCTGGGGTGCAGTTGGCACAGGGTGAGCACGGTCTTGCCGTCGGCCTGCTGGTCGAAAGTCACGGTCATCCGGAAGCGGTCGGGATCGTCCGGATCGGGCGTGCCATAGTCCATGACAATCCGCTCGTTCCGCACGATCTCGAGAAAGCGCATGAGATTGGGGAAACGCTCCTCCTTGCCCTCGAACACGCCGACCATGTCGAATCGCCACACGCCACCCTCGCGAATGTCCGCCTCATGGGTCTCGATCCGCAGGCCGGCCGGGCCGTACCACGCCCCAAGGGCGGCGGGGTCCATCCAGGCGGCAAAGACCTTCTCGCGCGGGTGATCGAGCACTCTCGCCAGAACGATCTCCCGGTCCAGCTCCCAGGTCTCCAACAGACTTGTCATGCCCTTCACCCTTCTTCCGTCTTCGCCAGATAGGATTCCAGCCGGTCCAACCGCTCGGCGGCGCGCCGGCGCTCCGCCTCCATCCAATCGGCCGCCTCGGCGAAGCGCGCCGGCACCAGCCGGCACCACCGGCTGCGCCCACGCTTCTCGCTGGCGATCAGCCCGGATTCCTCCAGTACCCGGAGATGCTGGGCGAAGGAGGGCAGCGCCATCCCGAAAGGGGCAGCGAGGGTGCTGACCGAGGCCTCGCCTTCGGCGAGACGCGAGATCACCGCGCGGCGCGTGGGATCGCTGAGGGCGTGGAAGGCAAGGTCAAGCGGCGCTGAATGATAAGGCATTTGACTTAGTATCGCTCGATCAGATCGGCGTCAACCATAAAAAGGCAACTGACTAAGTATCGGTGGTGCCGGCACGCGCGGCGAGGCGCGGCCGGTTCGGCAGGGGAGACAGCGCCACGCTCTCCGGCTGCGCAGGTGACGCGCCGGCCTTCCGGCGCTACAGAGCGCCATGCCCCGCTACAAGCTCACCATCGAATATGACGGCACCCCCTTTGTCGGCTGGCAGGTCCAGGCGGCGGGGCGGACCGTGCAGGGCGTGCTCGCCGAGGCGGTGCGCCGCTTTTCCGGCGAGGAGGTGGTGGTGCACGGCGCCGGCCGGACGGATGCCGGCGTGCACGCCACTGGGCAGGTCGCCCATATCGAACTCGCCCGCGACTGGAAGCCGGACACGGTGCGCGACGCGATGAACGCGCATCTGCGCCCGCATCCGGTCGCGGTGCTGGAGGCCGAGCCGGCGGCCGAGGATTTTCACGCCCGGTTCTCGGCGACAGGGCGGCGCTATCTCTACCGCATCATCGCCCGCCGGCCCGACCTGGTACTGGAGCGCAACCGGGCCTGGCGGGTGCTGCGCCCGCTCGATGTCGACGCGATGGCGCTGGGCGCGGCCCGGCTGGTCGGCCGGCACGACTTCACCACCTTCCGCGCCATTGGCTGCCAGGCGGCCTCGCCGGTGAAGACGCTCGACCGGCTGGCGGTGGAAACCGTGCCGCTGGAAGGGCCGGGCATGGAGATCCGCGTCCACGCGCAGGCGCGCTCCTTCCTGCACCATCAGGTGCGGAGCATGGTCGGCACGCTGGTGAAGGTCGGCGAGGGGGCGTGGACGCCGGACGACGTGACCGCCGCGCTGGAGGCAGCCGACCGCACGCGCTGCGGCCCGATGGCGCCCTCGGCGGGGCTGTATCTGGCGGAAGTGACGTATTGAGAGGGGCCCTCATTCACCCCGTGGGAGGTTGGGGGTCCTGCGTGCTTCGAGGCCGGCCTGTCGGCCGACACCTCAGCATGACGGGGGCGCCCCCACATCGGCAACGTCATCCTGAGGTGCGAGCGCAGCGAGCCTCGAAGGATGGTCACAAGGGCGGGTTATCGCCGCAACCGTAGAGTTAAATCTCACCCCTTCGCCAGCGTCTCCAGGAAGCGGATGGCCTCGCCCTGCGCCGGGGCGACCAGTTCGCCTTCCCACATCACGCGGTTGCCGCGGATGAGCGTGCCGACCGGCCAGCCCGTCACCTCCACCCCGTCATAGGGCGTCCAGCCGGCCTTGGAGGTGATCCATTCATTGCGGATGGTTTCGCGGCGCTTGAGGTCGACAATGGTGAAGTCGGCGTCATAGCCGACCGCGATGCGGCCCTTGGTGGCGATGTTGAAGATGCGGGCCGGGCCGGCGCTGGACAGATCGACGAAGCGCTCCAGCGTCAGGCGGCCGGCATTCACATGGTCGAGCATGGTGGGCACGAAGGTCTGCACCCCGGTCATGCCCGAGGGGCTCGCCGGATAGGGCTTGGCCTTCTCTTCCCGCGTGTGCGGGGCATGGTCGGAGCCGAGCACGTCGACCACGCCCTCCGACAGGCCGCGCCACAGCGCCGCCTTGTGGCGCGCCTCGCGCACCGGCGGGTTCATCTGCACATGCGTGCCGTGCGAGGCGTACCAGGAGGCGTCCATGGTGAGGTGATGCGGCGTCACCTCGACGGTGGCGACATCCTTCTGGCCGCGCAGATACTCGATCTCTTCCTGGGAAGTGATGTGCAGCACATGCACGCGCTTGCCCTCAGAGCGGGCGAGGTTGACCAGCCGGGTGGTGGCGGTGAGCGCGGCGATTTCGTCGCGCCACACCGGGTGCGAGGAAGCATCGCCCGGCACGCGCAGGCCCTTGCGCTCTTCAAGGCGCGGCTCGTCCTCGCAATGGAAGGCGGCGCGGCGGCGGATGACCTTGAGGATGGCGCGCACGCCGGGATCGTCCGCCACCAGCAGCGAGCCGGTGGAGGAGCCGATGAACACCTTGATGCCGGGCACGCCGGGCAGCATTTCCAGCTCGGGCAGGTCCTTCACATTGTCATGCGTGCCGCCGACGAAGAAGGCGAAGTCGCAATGCATGCGGTGATGGGCGCGCGACAGTTTGTCTTCCAGCGCCTCGGCGGAGGTGGTGAGCGGGTTGGTGTTGGGCATCTCGAACACGCCGGTGACGCCGCCCATGACGGCGGCGCGGGAGCCGGATTCGAGGTCTTCCTTGTGCTCGAGGCCGGGCTCGCGGAAATGCACCTGGGTGTCGATGACGCCCGGCAGCAGATGCAGGCCGGTGCAGTCGACCGTCTCGCCCGCCTGCGCGGCCTCGAACGCGCCGATCCCGGCGATTCGCCCGGCGCGAATGCCGACATCGCGGGCGGCGATGCCGTCCTGGTTCACCACCGTGCCGCCCTTGAGGAGAAGATCGAAGGTCTGCGTCATAGCTGCCCCGCCGGTGCTCGAACTCGATGGCTCGCTCTTACGCCAAAGCGCGCCTGAGGTGAACGCCCCCGTGCCCGGATCGGCGCCGCGCGCGGCGCGGCGGCAGAGGGTTATGGTGTCCCGGCCCAGCGCAGCCGGAGGCGGAGCGCGGCGCCGGGACCCAGGAGAAAATCATCTGCCGTTTCCTTCGCGGAGGACGAAGCCGCTGCGCGGAGTCTTTCCTGGGTCCGGGATCGGCGCCGCGCGCGGCGCGGCTGGTCCGGGACACGGCGCCGGGCCGGCGCTCAGGCGACGGTGAACTGCACCCGCACCGCCGTGCCGCGGCTGGGCTCCACCCGGCTGGCCAGCTCCACCTTGCCGCCGAGCTGGGCGGCGAGGCTCTGGATGATGCGCCAGCCGAGCCCGTCGCTGCGCGAGAGGTCGGCATCGGGCGGCAGGCCGCGGCCATCATCGGCGATGGTCATCTCGTAGCGGTCCGGGCCGCAGGGCAGCACGGTGATGAGGATCGTGCCGGAATCGGCCTCGATGAAGGCGTGCTTGAGCGAATTGGTGACGATCTCCGCCACCAGCATGGACAGGGTGGTGAGCTGGGTGACGCTGAGCGGCAGGTTAGGGGAATCGACCTTCGAGGTGATGCCGGCCGTACCCGAGGCGGTGACGAGATCGCAGCAGAGCTGGCGCAGATACTGGTCGGTCGGCAGGTCGAGCCGCTCGGGGGCGTAGAGCTGGCGGTGGATGCGGGCGATGGTGTCGAGCCGCGAGCGCGCCTCGTCCAGCGCCGTGATCGCCTGGCGCGCATCCTGCCCCACCTTGCGCTTCTGCAGGGTGAGCAGGGCGGCGACGAACTGCATGTTGTTGGCGACCCGGTGCTGCAGCTCCTGGAACATGGTGCGCTGGTTCTCATAGAGCCGGGCGGTCGTCTCCTTCTCCGTGCGCAGCCGGTCAGCGGCGCTGAAGGTGAAATGGATCAGCGTGATGTCGATGGCGGCGATGACGACGAAGAAGCCGAGCGCCAGCAGCGACTGGCCGTCCAGCTGCATGTCGTTGGCCGGGCCGATGAAGAAGAACCAGGCGGCGAAGGTCGACAGCACCGCGCAGGTGACACCCGGCCGCAGCCCGCAGAAGAAGGTGGTGAGGATCACCGCCGGGAAGAAGGTGAGGAAGGGAAAGCCCGGCGGCAGCACGTCATCCACCCCGAAGCGCAGCGCCAGAGCCAGGGCGAACATCGCCACCCCGATCGCATCGGGAAGCCAGGGATGGCGGCGCAGCGGCTGGGCGGCGCGCACCAGCGACCAGAAGAACGAGCCGTCGCCGCGCACGGCTGATTCGCCCTTGCCGATGCCGTCTGCCGAATCCCGCTGACGGGCCGCGCCGTCATTCATGGGCGAAAAGCCGCTCCGGCGGCCATTGCCGCAGGGAAGGGCGCCTGCGCCGGATCGCCGGACAAGGAAGTCGCATACATCGAACAGGACTCCCCCAAAGCGCTGCGATTTCCGCTGGTGCGCGAGTGTGCCTGTTTGTACCCAACTCGTCATCTGAGTTCTGTCCGCTTGTGAACATTTCCCCGGCTCGTGCGTTGTCGCCGCAAAGGGGAGAGGTTCATGCGCGTCGACACCAGCGAAGAAGCCGGCGGCCATGGCGTCGCCGTCACCTCGTCGGGCGGCAACAATCTGCTGGGCGCCCTGCGTCCGGCTGATTTCGCCCTGCTGCGCGGCCATCTGCGCCGCATCGACCGGCCGGCCGGCGCCGTGCTCTACGAGCCGGGCGACGATGTCCGCCATGTCTATTTTCCCTGCGGCCAGGCGCTGCTCTCCTTCATGGTGCTGCTGGAGGACGGGCGGCAGGTGGAGATCACCAGCATCGGCCGCGAGGGCGCGGTGGGCGGCATCGTCAGCCAGGGCAGGCTGCCGGCCTTCTCCCGCGCCGTGGTGCAGATGGAAGGCCCGCTGCTCCGGCTCGACGGCGTCGAGCTGGAGCGAGCCAAGGAAACCTCGCCGCCGCTGCGCAACCTGTTCGCCCGCTATGCCGACTGCCTGCTGGCGCAGGTGTTCCAGTCGGTCGCCTGCAACGCCACCCATTCCATCGACCAGCGCACCGCCAAATGGCTGCTGGCCGCCCATGACCGTACCGGCGACGAAACGCTGACTCTGACCCAGGAGCAGCTGGCCTCCATGCTGGCGGTCGGCCGGCCCTATATCAGCCGGGTGCTCGGGCAGATGAAGGAGGCCGGCGCGGTCGACCCGCTGCGCGGACGCATCCGGATCACCGATGTCGACCGGCTGCGCGGCCTGTGCTGCGGCTGCCACGCGGCCGTGAAGCGGCATTTCGACGAGGTGCTCGGCGGCGTCTATCCCCGCGCCAACGAGGTCGCCGGCCACGGCATGGTCATCACCAACGGCCCCTCTTTCCGCCCGTGAATCCGGTGCCGATAAGTTCCCGCAGCCCTGCCCTGCCGGGACGGGTCTTGTGCGGCGCGCGCCCTCATGGCATGCGCGGCCGCATGGATATCGAAAACACCCCGCTGATCGTTCCGTCCTTCGCCGCGCTGGCGCCCCGCTACGACCTCGTCCTGTGCGACGTGTGGGGGGTGCTGCACAATGGCGTCCTCGGTTCGCAGGCCGCCGCGCAGGCGCTGATGCGCGCCCGGGACGCCGGCGCCACGGTGATCCTGGTCTCCAACGCCCCGCGCGAGCCGGAAGGCGTCGCCCGCATTCTCGACGGCTTCGGCATTCCGCGCACCGCCTATGACGCCATCGTCACCTCGGGCATGGTGACAAGCGCCCTGCTGGCCGGGCGGCCGGGGGTGAAGATGTGGCATCTCGGTCCGCAGCGCGATCTCGGCATCTATAAGGGCCTCGACCTCACCCTCGCCTCGTTCGAGGAGGCGGAGCTGATCGTCTGCACCGGCCTGTTCGACGACACGGTCGAGACGCCGGACGACTATGCCGACACGCTGGCGGCGGCGAAGGCGCGGGGCCTGCCCTTCATCTGCGCCAATCCCGATATCGTGGTGGAGCGCGGCGGCGACCTGATCTGGTGCGCCGGCGCCATCGCCGAGGCCTATGCGGAACTCGGCGGCGAGGTGGTGTTCTGCGGCAAGCCGCACCGGCCGATCTACGAGACCGCCTTCGCCACCGCTGAAAAGCTGCGCGGCGCCCCGGTGGAGAAGGCGCGCACGATCGCCATCGGCGACGCGCTGCGCACGGACCTTGCCGGCGCGCTCGGCCATGGCATTGACTGCCTGTTCGTGGCGGCCGGCATTCATGCCGGCGAGCTGGGCCTCGAACATGGCGCCGAGGTCGATCCGCGCTCGCTCGCCCGGCTGCTGGCCGACGGGCCGGGCCGCCCGGCCGCCGTGACCACGCGTCTCGCCTGGTAGCGGGCGCTCCGCCCTCGCCCGCCGCGCAGTCCCCCGGATTGACGCCGGGGCGGGACGGGGCCACTTAACAGGCCTCTTCCTCGCCGCCCCGCATCCCCCGGGCGCCCTTCCCGTTGCGTAGCGCTGACATGACCCACGCCGCCGCCGCCCCGCATCCCTTCCCCGTCCTGCGCATGGATGACGCGCTGCCGGCGGCTCTTGCCGCGCCTGTCGTCGCCATCGGCAATTTCGACGGGGTGCATCGCGGCCACCGGGCGGTGATCGGCACCGCCATCGACCAGGCCCGCTCGCTCGGCAAGCCGGCGCTGGCGGTGACGTTCGAGCCGCATCCGCGCGCCTTCTTCCGCCCGTCCGAGCCGATCTTCCGCCTGACCCCAGAACCGATGAAGCTCCGGCGCCTCGCCGCGACCGGGCTCGACGGGGCGGTGGTGCTGGCCTTCGACGCGGCGCTGGCGGCGCGCGACGCCGAAAGCTTCGTCGCCGACATTCTGGTCGGGCAGCTCGGCGTCTCCATGGTGGTGGCCGGCTACGATTTCCATTTCGGCAAGGGGCGCGGCGGCTCGCCGCTGTTCCTGCGCGAGGCGGGCAAGCAGCATGGCTTCGGGGTGGAGATCGTGCCGCCGCTGCTCGATGAGGGCGCGCAGATTTCCTCCAGCGTCATCCGCGCCGCGCTGGCGCAGGGCCGTGTCGAACAGGCCGCCCACATGCTGGGCGCGCCGTTCGAGATTGAGGCGCAGGTGATCCATGGCGACAAGCGCGGGCGGGAGCTCGGCTACCCCACCGCCAATATGCGTCTCGACCCGGCGGTGACGCTGGCGCATGGCATCTATGCGGTGACGGTCGAAATCGACGGCGTGCGGCACAAGGGCGTCGCCAGCTTCGGCCGACGCCCGACCTTCGACGACGGCGCGCCGCGTCTGGAAACCTTCATCTTCGACTTCGCCGACGACCTCTATGGCCGCGTGCTCACCGTCGCCTTCCACGCCTGGCTGCGGCCGGAACTGAAATTCGACGGCATCGACGCGCTGATCGCGCAGATGGACATCGACAGCGCGCGGGCCCGGGCGGTGCTGGCCTAGGGGGCTCGCGGCTTCCATCCTTCGAGGCTCGCTCCGCTCGCACCTCAGGATGACGTGGCCCTTTCCAAGCGGCCAGCGACGTCGTCATGCTGAGGTGCCGGCCGTCAGGCCGGCCTCGAAGCACGCACATGCTCTCCGCCCCCCTCCCTTGCACGCGCCCGGCGCTGCGCTTAAACCGGGCGGCGATGGCAAGGAGCGCGTCATGACGAGCCGCAACAGCGATGGTCGCACTGGGAACGAGCCCGCCGGGGAACCGGCCGGCGACGGGACGGCGCACGATTATTCCACCACCTTGTTCCTGCCGCAGACCGATTTCCCGATGCGCGCCGGCCTGCCGCAGCGCGAGCCGGAACTGCTGGCGCGCTGGGAGCGGATCGACCTCTACGGCCAGCAGCGCAAGGCCGGCGAGGGCCGCCCGCGCTTCGTGCTGCATGACGGCCCGCCCTATGCCAATGGCAACATTCATATCGGCCACGCGCTCAACAAGATCCTGAAGGACGTGGTGGTGCGCAGCCAGGGCGCGCTCGGCCATGATTCCAACTATGTGCCGGGCTGGGACTGCCACGGCCTGCCGATCGAATGGAAGATCGAGGAGCAGTACCGCGCCAAGGGCAAGAATAAGGACGAGGTGCCGGTCGTCGAGTTCCGCCAGGAATGCCGGGCCTTCGCCGAAGGCTGGATCGACGTGCAGCGCGCCGAGTTCAAGCGGCTCGGCGTCGAGGGCGACTGGTCGCACCCCTATGTGACCATGAGCTATGACGCGGAAGCGCAGATCGCCCGCGAGATCGTGAAATTCGCCGGCAACGGCCTGCTCTATCGCGGCTCGAAGCCGGTCATGTGGTCGGTGGTGGAGCGCACCGCGCTGGCCGAGGCCGAGGTCGAGTATCACGACCACCAGTCGACCACGATCTTCGTCAAATTCCCCGTCACCGGCTACCGCAAGAGCGCGGCCACCGCCGGCGGCCTGCCCAAGGGGCTGGAACCGGCGGACGCGGCCGCCGACATCCACCTGTTCCCCTCCTATGAGGGCGCCTCGATCGTCATCTGGACGACCACGCCCTGGACCATCCCCGGCAACCGCGCCATCGCCTTCTCGCCGAACGTGACCTATGCGGTCTACGAGGTGACGGAAGCCCCGCACGACAATTGGGCCAAGGTTGGCGAGCACTTCATCCTCGCGGACAAGCTGGCGGAAGAGGTGTTCAAGGCCGCCCGCGTCACCGGCTGGGAGCGGCACAAGGAGGTGGACCCGACGCATCTGGTCTGCGCCCATCCGCTGAACGGCGTCGAGGGCGCGCAGGGCTATTTCGACTTCCGCGTGCCCGTGGTGCCCGGCGATTTCGTCACCGACGACACCGGCACCGGCTTCGTCCACATCGCCCCCGGCCACGGCGCCGACGACTTCAACCTGTTCATGTCCGCGCATCTGGGCGAGGTGCCGCACACGGTCGGGCCGGACGGGCGCTATTACGACCATGTGCCGCTGTTCGCCGGCGCCCGCGTCATGGACGACAAGGGCAAGGATGGCGACGCCAATGATGCGGTGATCAAGGCGCTGATGGCGGCGGACAAGCTGCTGGCGCGCGGAAGGCTGAAGCACCAGTACCCGCACAGCTGGCGCTCCAAGGCGCCGATCATCTTCCGCAACACGCCGCAATGGTTCATCGCGATGGACAAGGACATCGCGGCGGCGGACGGTTCGTCGACGGCCGGCGACACGCTGCGGGCGCGCGCGCTCGATGGCATCGCCAAGGTGCAGTGGGTGCCGGCCTCCGGCCAGAACCGCATCACCGGCATGATCGAGAACCGCCCGGACTGGGTCGTCTCGCGCCAGCGCGCCTGGGGCGTGCCGATCGCCGTGTTCGTCAAGGACAAGGGCGACGGCACGGTCGAGATCCTGCGCGACGAACGGGTGAATGCCCGCATCGCCGAGGCCTTCGCCACCGAGGGGGCGGACGCCTGGTACCGGGAAGGCGCCGCCCAGCGCTTCCTCGGCACCGACCACAGTTCCAATGAATGGACCAAGGTCGACGACATTCTCGACGTGTGGTTCGATTCAGGCTCCACCCACGCCTTCACGCTGGAAGTGCGCGAGGACCTCAAGGCCGACCGCGCCTTTGCCGGCGGGCCCGACCGGGTGATGTACCTCGAAGGCTCGGACCAGCATCGCGGCTGGTTCCACTCCTCGCTGCTGGAGAGCTGCGGCACGCGCGGGCGCCCGCCCTATGACGTGGTGCTGACCCATGGCTTCGTGCTCGACGAGCAGGGCCGCAAGATGTCGAAATCGGTCGGCAACGTGGTCGCCCCGCAGGAGGTGATCAAGAATTCCGGCGCCGACATCCTGCGCCTGTGGGTATGCGCCTCCGACTATTCCGACGATCTGCGCATCGGGCCGGAAATCCTGAAGACCACGGTCGAGACCTACCGCAAGCTGCGCAACACGCTGCGCTGGCTGCTGGGCTCGCTGCACCATTACCGCGAGGCCGAGCGCGTCGCCTATGCCGACATGCCGGCGCTGGAGCGCATGGTGCTGCACCGGCTGGCCGAGCTCGACACCACCGTGCGCGAGGCCTATGCCGCCTTCGACTTCAAGCGGGTGAACGCGGCGCTGACGGCCTTCATGACCAGCGAATTGTCGGCCTTCTATTTCGACGTGCGCAAGGACGCGCTCTATTGCGACCCGATCTCCTCGGTGACGCGGCGGGCCTGCCTGACCGTGCTGGACGAGGTGTTCGCCCGTCTCGTCGTCTGGCTGGCGCCGATCCTGCCCTTCACGGCGGAGGAAACCTGGCTGGCGCGCTTCCCCTCCGAGACCGGCTCGGTCCATCTGGAAACCTTCCCCGCCACGCCGGCCAAATGGCGCGACGACACGCTGGCCGACGAGTGGCGCAAGATCCGCCAGGTGCGGCGCGTGGTGCTCGGCGCGCTGGAAGTGGAGCGCGCGGCCAAGCGCATCGGCTCCAGCCTGGAGGCGGCGCCGGTGGTGCATGTCTCCGACGCCAGCCTGTTCGCGGCGGTGAGCGTGGTAGACCTCGCCGAGGTGTGCATCACCTCCGACGCGCATCTGATGCCCGATGAGGGCCCGAAGGAGGCCTTCCGCCTGCCCGAGGTGCCTGGTGTGGCGGTGGTGCCGAACCGGGCGGTGGGCCACAAATGCGCCCGCTCGTGGAAGATTTCGCCGCTGGTGGGGACGGATGCGGACTATCCGGACGTGACCCCGCGCGACGCCCTGGCGCTTCGCGAACGTGCGCATGCGCGGCGGGCGGCCGAATGAGCGGCGCCCCGTGAACCTCCGCCTCGCCGGTCCGTTCACTCTTTACGGAGGCGCTTTCGCGCTGGCGGCGCTGGTCGCCGACCAGGCGTCCAAGCTCGCCGTGCTCAATGGGGTCGATTTCGGCCCCGACGGCATCGTCCCCGTTACGCCCTTCCTCGACATCGTCTGGGCGTGGAACACCGGCATCAGCTACGGGCTGTTCTCGCTGGGGGCGGAGGGCTGGTGGGTTCTCGGCGGGCTGAAAGTGGCGGCCGCCCTGCTGTTCTGGCTCTGGCTGGCGCGCATCGACAACCGGCTGGAGGCGGCGGCGCTGGGGTTGCTGATCGGCGGCGCGCTGGGCAATGCCATCGACCGCGCCGCCTATGGCGCGGTGTTCGATTTCATCTCGCTGCACGCCTTCGGCTTCTACTGGTACGTGTTCAACCTCTCCGATGTCGCCATTGTTGCCGGGGTGGGCGTGCTTTTGTATGCTTCCTTCTTCGGTGGCGCCGCAAAATCGCCGCCCTGAGGTGAGATCGGGTCTTCCGCACGCTTGAGCGGTCGCGCGGGGGCGGCATCTCGCCCGCCTCACCCGACCGGCAGGAGACGACCGGATGACGAAACGAGTTCATGCCACCCGCGCCGCGCTTCTGCGGGGCGCCATGGTCTGCACGATGGCCGGTGCTTTCGGCGTCGCGCCGGTTTTTGCCGCCGACGACCCGCCGGAGATGAACCTCACCGGCCAGCTGCTCACCGGCCTCGGCCTGGTGGCGCCGCCGCCGCCCAATATCGATTATCGCGAGCGCGCCCCGCTGGTGGTGCCGCCCACCGGCGACATCCTCCCGCCGCCGCGCGACGCCTCCGCCATCGCGCAGAACCCGGCCTGGCCGAAGGACCATGACGCGGTGGTCCGCGAGCAGGCGGAGAAGACCAACTGGTCCGAGGCGTGGGAATCGATCGCCCGCGACGGCAACACCAATGCGCGCACCCTGACCCCGGCCGAGCTCGACAAGGGCTACCGGGCCGGCAAGGCGACGGGTTCCGGCTTCAACAACCGGCGCACCAATGACGACAACCGCCTGTCGCTCAACCAGCTCGAATTCTTCGGCTGGGGCAACAAGAAGGGCGAGGAGGCGGTCCCGTTCGAGGGCGAGCCGGACCGGGAATCGCTGGTCCAGCCGCCGCCCGGCTACCAGACGCCCGCCCCCGGCGCCAAATACGGCGTGGTGTCCGACCGTCCGGAAGACAAGGACTGGAAGATGCCGGCCTGGTTCGATCGCGCCCAGCCGAACAAGTGACCGCCTGAACGGGGCGGGGCACGCGCGCGCCGGCGCCCCGCCGGACTGCAGCCCCGCCGCGGGGCCTCTCACTTCGCGGTGAAGCGCGCCCGCCGCGCGTCGCGCGCCGCCCGCTTCGTCGCTACATTGTATTTGTCGTTACATTGTACCTGCGATCCCCGCCCTGCGCGGCCCGAGCCCCGGGCAGCGCGCCCTCCGGTGTCCTCCGGGCGGCCGCCGAAACGGATGAAGCTGTGACTGGAAGATTCATGCCCGCTCTGATGCTGATCGCCGGCGCCGCCGCCGGCCTTGCCACGGCCCCCTCGCGCGCCGAGGCCGCCGACGTATCGGAATTCACCCTCGGCAACGGCCTGCAAGTGGTGGTGGTGCCCGATCATCGCGCGCCCGTTG
Organism: Ancylobacter rudongensis; assembly: GCF_900100155.1. Taxonomy (GTDB): domain Bacteria; phylum Pseudomonadota; class Alphaproteobacteria; order Rhizobiales; family Xanthobacteraceae; genus Ancylobacter; species Ancylobacter rudongensis. Next base: position 393,121 of record NZ_FMTP01000003.1, on the reverse strand, counting down.
TCACCCACATGGTGTGGTACCGGGTCGGTTCGGCCGACGAGCAGCCGGGCAAGTCCGGCATCGCCCATTTCCTCGAACATCTGATGTTCAAGGGGACGGCCACCCACCCGGCGGGCGAGTTCTCGCAGGTGGTGGCCAAGCTCGGCGGGCAGGAGAATGCCTTCACCTCGCAGGACTACACCGCCTATTTCCAGCGCGTCGCCAAGCAGAATCTCGGCACGGTGATGGGCTTCGAGGCTGATCGCATGACCGGCCTGGTGCTCACCGACGAGGTGGTGCTGCCCGAGCGCGACGTGGTGCTGGAAGAGCGCCGCATGCGCACCGACAACGACCCCGCCTCGCAGCTTTCCGAGGCGGCGCAGGCGGCGATGTTCGTCAACCACCCCTATGGCCACCCGATCATCGGCTGGGAAGACGAGATCAAGAAGCTGAACCGCGAGGACGCGCTCGACTTCTACCGCCGCTTCTACACCCCCAACAACGCCATCCTTGTCGTTGCGGGCGATGTCGAGCCGGAGGAGGTGAAGAGGCTTGCCGAGGACACCTACGGCAAGGTTCCCCGCCGCGCCGAGACCGCCGAACGGGTCCGCCCGCAGGAGCCGCCGCCGCGCGCCGAGCGCCGCCTGGTGCTGGCGGACGGGCGCGTGGGCCAGCCGAGCCTCTCGCGCAGCTATCTCGTGCCGTCCTATCGCGGTGACAAGCAGGAGAGCGCTGCCCTCGACGTGCTCTCCCAGGTGCTGGGCGGCGGCTCGACCGGGCGGCTCTACCGCACGCTGGTGGCCGACAAGGCCGTCGCCGCCAATGCCGGCGCCTGGTACCAGTCCACCGCGCTGGACGATACCCGCTTCGGCCTCTCCGTCACCCCTCGCCCGGAGGTGACGATGGAGGCGCTGGAGACCGCGCTGGACGAGACCATTGCCGCGCTTGCCAAGGACGGGCCGGACCCGGCGGAACTGGAGCGCGCCAAGACGCGGCTGGTGGCCGAGGCGATCTATGCCCAGGACAACCAGGCGACGCTGGCGCGGATCTATGGCGCCGCGCTCGCCACCGGCTCCACCGCGCAGGACGTGAAGATCTGGCCGGAACTGGTGAAGGCCGTCACCGCCGAGCAGGTGCGCGACGCCGCCCGGCGCTGGCTGGTGCCCGCCCGCGCCGTGACCAGCCAGCTGCTGCAGGTCAAGCCGGCCCCCGCCGCGGCCTTGCCTGAGCCGGCGGTGCCGGCGGAGGACCGTTCGTGACCGGCGGCGCCTCAAGCCGGCGCTTCGGCGCTTCCCGTTCCCTCCTGTCCCTCGCTGCGGCCACCCTCATGACCATCGCCCTCGCCCCCGCCTCCCTCGCCCAGTCCGAGACCACGCGCATCCAGCGGGTGATCAGCCCGGGCGGCATCGAGGCCTGGTTGGTGCACGACACCACCCTGCCGCTGGTGGCGATGGAGATCGCCTTTATCGGCGGCGCGGCACAGGACCCGGCCGAAAAGCCCGGTGTCGCCAGCCTCACCTCCTCCCTGCTCGACGAGGGCGCCGGCGATCTCGATTCCCGCGCCTTCCAGGACCGGATGGCGGAGAAGGCGATCGAACTGCGCTTCGACGCCTCGCGCGACAGCCTCGGCGGTTCGCTGCGCACCCTGTCGGAGAATGTCGACGACGCCTTCGCGCTGATGGCGCTGGCGGTGAATGCGCCGCGCTTCGACGATGAGGCGGTGGAGCGCATCCGCCAGGGCCAGCTGGCCCAGCTGCGACGGCGGCTGAACGATCCCTCCTCGCTCGCCAGCCTGGGCTGGTCGGCCGCCGCCTTCCCCGGCCATCCCTATGGCCGGCCGGTGGCCGGCACGCTGGATAGCGTGCCCACGATCAGCCGCGACGACCTCAAGGCCTTTGTCGGCCGTACCATGGCCCGCGACAATCTGAAGATCGCCGTGGTCGGCGACATCACGCCGGAGAAGCTCGGCCCGGCGCTCGACGCCATGTTCGGCGCCCTGCCGGCCAAGGCCCAGCTGACCCCGGTGCCGGATGTGGAGCCGCGCGGCCTCGGCACCGATGTGGTGAAGACCCTCGACGTGCCGCAGACCTCGATCGTCTTCGGCGGCATCGGCCTCAAGCGCGACGACCCGGACTTCATCCCCGCCTTCGTGCTCAACCACATCTTCGGCGGCTCGGCCTTTTCCTCGCGCCTGTTCAGCGAAGTGCGCGAGAAGCGCGGGCTGGCCTATTCGGTCTACAGCCATCTCGCCCCGCTCGACCATACGGCGCTGATCCTCGGCGGCACCGCGACCAAGAATGAGCGCGCCGGCGAGAGCGCCACGCTGATCCGCTCGGAATATCAGCGCCTGCTCACCGTCGGCCCGAGCGAGGAAGAGCTGGAGGACGCCAAGAGCTACCTCATCGGCTCCTTCGCCCTGCGCTTCGACAGCTCGGCCAAGGTCGCCTCGCAGCTGCTGCAGATCCAGATCGACAAGCTCGGCATCGACTATATCGACATCCGCAACCAGCTGGTGGCGGCGGTGACGCTGGACGACGTGAAGCGGGCGGCGGCCCGGCTCAATGAGCATCCCGCGCTGCTGTTCAGCCTGGTGGGCAAGCCCGAGGGGCTGACCCAGTGACGGCAGGCCGGCCCGGGCAGCGCTATAGAACCGCTGCCCCTGCGGCGGACGGCGGCAACGGGCCGGGCGTTTGCGCCCCCCGACGCCGCGCGGAAGCTTGACGGGAGGGCGTCAGGGCATGTTCCCTGTCGCCGATCCCCTGCTATAAGAGCGTCCGGGAACGTATGGGTTTAGTACATCGGCCATCCGGCGCCGCGGGGGAGGGCGCCGGGGCCCATCCAGCCGCCACGGCGGGGAGTATGCGTATGGGTATCGGGGACGTTGGGAGCCGGAACGTGGGGAACGCCGAACAGGTGAACGGGCCGGTCCGCCAAGGCAGGCACGGGCGGACGCAGATGGGGCGTGCCCACCACTGGCTTGCGCTCCCGGCGCTCGCTCTGCTGCTGGCGGGTTGCGCTGGCAGCGGCATTGGTGGCGGCGACGGCAATGATGGCCCGATGGGCGCCGGCAATAGCGGCGACCAGGGCGTTTTCGGCTCGTCGATGGAAACCACCACCGTGGCCCCGACCGGCGGCAGCGCCGCGGCGAGCGGCACGGTGGGCGCCGGCACGGCGGCGGTCACAGCAGGCGATGCCGATCCGTCCGCGTTCACCTGCCCGCCGGTCCAGGTGCGGGCCGGCGCGGCGGCCTGGCAGGTGACGGAGCCCTCCGATGGCGGCGTGCGCTACCAGGCGACGCTCGGCCAGTTCTCGCGCGAATGCCGCTTCTCCGCCCCCGACATGAACATGCGCGTCGGCATTCAGGGCCGGGTGCTGCTCGGCCCCAAGGGCGGCCCGGGCAAGCTCACCGTGCCGATCCGCCTCGCCGTGGTCGAGGAAGGCCCGGCGCCGAAATCGGTGTGGACCAAGTTCTATTCGGTGCCTGTTGAAGTGGGGCCGAACGTCATGCAGGTCGATTTCGGCCTGGTGGCGGACGACGTGAATTTCCCGCGCCCGACGCCGGGCCTGTCCGAGCGCTATGTGCTCTATGTCGGCTTCGACCCGCAGGGCAAGGAAGAGAAGCCGGTGCGGGCACGCCCGACCACGCCGCGCGCGCAGCCGCAGGCGCAGCGTCCCGCTCCCGCCGCCACGGCGGCCCCGCGCGCGACCCAGGCAGCGACGCCCGCCGCCACTGCCACGCCGCGCCAGATTGCGCCGGCGACCGCGCCGGCCGCCACGGCGGCGCCGCGCACCAGCCCCTCGGCGCCGACCTCCACCGTGCAGACCGCCCCCGCCACCCCGGCACCGGCGGCCCCCGCTCCGGCAGCCACGGCGCCGGCCACTCCGGCGCCGGCCACCAGCGCGCCCGCGCCCGCCCCGGACAACAGCCAGACCCAGTGGATCGGCGCGCCCGCGCCCTCCACCGGCGGCTTCTCGCAGTAAACGCCGCTGGCGCCACGCCACGCATCAGCAAAAAGCCCCGGGAGACCGGGTCTTTTTCATTTCGGGGCGGGGGCGGGCATGCCTCACGTCATGTCGCCGGCCGGGTCGATGGAAAACGCTTTTTGATCAGAGCGATGACGGCATGATCGTCGGTTGTCAGTTCAAAGAAGCAACCATCGAAGGCGCTGATGATCGCCCAAGGCTCCGGGCTCGTATCCTCAAACACACGAAACTGACCCCAGATGAGCTGATGAATGCCCTCGGCCAGCGTCGACAGGTCCGTGCCGGCCACCTTCTCGCCGGACGCCGCCAGCGCATTGAGCCGGCGAATGTCGCTCCCCATCGCCCAGAAGTCCTCCTCGCCGCCGCCGATATCCCAGAGGGAGCGATCGGCGCGCGGCTGCAGGCTCGCGAGGATGTCGCGCAGGTCGACCGTCCGACCGTCATCGGTCTGCATGTTTATCTGGAGAACTGGCATGCCCCAGCGTGGCACGGGGCGCGGGTACGTCGCAACGATGGATGGCGATGAGGTGCCGGGCCGCGCCGCCGCTCAGGCATCGTCCTCGGCATGGCCGCGGCGGATGCGGCGCACCACCGACCAGATGAGCAGCACCACCAGCGGCACGGCGATGGCGGTGGCGACGCCGACATCGTAATGCAGCCCGGCCGCCTCGGCGCGGGTGTGCAGCCCTTCCAGCGCGTAGTGCAGCAGGCTGATGACGTAATAGGAGATGGCGGCGACCGAGAGCCCTTCGACGGTCTGCTGCAGGCGCAGCTGCATCCGCGCGCGCTTGTTCATGCTTTGCAGCAGGTTACGGTTCTGCTGCTCCAGTTCGACATCGACCCGGGTGCGCAGCAGATTGGCGGCGCTGGTGAGCTTGACCGACAGATTGGCCTGGCGTTGCTCGATCGCCTGGCAGGTCCGCATGGCGGGCTGCAGCCGGCGCAGCAGGAATTGCTGCCAGGTGGGGTAGCCCGAAATTGGCCGCTCGCCGATGGTGCGCAGGCGCGAGGAGACGATCTCCTCATAGGCGCGGGTGGCACCGAAGCGGAACAGCGAGGCGGCGGCGTCCGCCTCCAGCTGCGCGGCGAGGCCGGTCAGCGCGTGCAGCAGCTTGTTGTTGGCGGCGAGCCCCTCGCTCTGGCGCATCTGCTCGGTCAGCGCGGAAAGCTCCTGCTCGCTATGGGCGACGCTGGGCGCGAGGCGCTGCGCCTCCGGCAGGCCGAGCAAGGCGAGGGTGCGGTAGGTCTCGATCTCCAGCACCCGCTGCACCAGAGCGCCGGCGGCATCGTCGGTCATGCCGCGGTCGCGCACCAGGATCCGCACGAAGCCGGAGGGGTCGGGCTGGAAATCGGTGGCGATCTCGGCGAAGCCGTCCTCGACATCCGAGCGGGCCAGGCTGGTGCGGTCGAACAGCCGGTCGAGCGGCAGCGCATCGGCGGTATCCGTCACCAGATGCAGGTCCACCGCCACCAGCAGCGGCCCCGGCTGGGGCAGCTGGGTGAGCACATCGGCCAGGCTGGCGCCGGAGGGCTGGAACGGCAGGCCGCCCTCGGTGACGTCCTCGGCCGGCACCTCCCAGGTATAGGTGGTGAATTCGGCATGCCGCTCCCAGCGCAGCACGAAGCGGCCAAAGGCCACGCGGTGCTGCTTGGCGTCGCGGCCCGGCGCCGGCTGGCCGCGCGCCAGGCACAGGCTGGCGAAGGCGGCGCGGTCGGCGATCGCCTGCGCGCGGTCGACCAGAAAGGCGACATGCAGGATGCGGGCGGGGGTCGATACCGCCACGAACGGGCGGGCATGCAGCTCCGCCAGCACCGGGGCGCGCAGCGGATGATCGTAAAAGGCCTTGCCGGCGGCCGGGGCCGTCGCGTTCGCTGTCACCGGGCCTGCTCCCTCACCTGACCCCGCCGCCTACCACCGCAGCGGGGGAACTCCGCGCCGCCAAGTGGGTTGCATGCTCGCGGGTCGCTGGCAAGGGGGAGACGTTGACGGGAGACGTTGGCGAGCGACGTCGCCGCTGCGCGCCGCGAAATGGGCCGCGAAGCGCGCCGCCGCACTGTTGCCCAACGGCATCAGGCCGTCGGCAAAGCGGTGGCGATTTAGAATCTGTTTGCAAGGGTCGGGACCCCAGAGCATGAAGTCAGACGGTCTTTTCGGGATTTGTGACATGAGATTTTCGCGGGTCTTGGCCGTGTGCCTCGCCGTTTCCGCCATGGTGTTCGTCGGTTTCGCTCCGGCTCAGGCCCAGTCCAAGCCGAATCCGAACCAGCCCCGCGTCTATCTGCTGCGCGGTCTCGCCAACATCTTCTCGCTCGGCATGGACGACCTCGCCGCCAAGCTGCGCGCGCGCGGCATCGAGGCGAGCGTGCATTCCTATGTCGATCTGGAAACGCTCACCCGGTATGCGGTGGAGCAGGCCAGCATGGGCAAGCGCCGCCCCTCGCCGGTCATCATCATCGGCCATTCGCTCGGCGCCGACGCCGCCGTCACCATGGGCAACCGCGTCACCGCCGCCGGCGTTCCGGTGCCGCTGGTGGTGACCTTTGATCCCGTGACCGCGATGACCGCCTCGTCCAAGATCGGCAAGGTAGTGAATTATTACCAGGCCGGCGGCTCGGGCAAGCCGGTTTCCGGCGCGCGCGTCGAGAACATCGACCTGACGGGTTCGGGCGCCCTCAGCCATTTCAACATCGACAAGGCGGCCGAGCTGCACAACAAGGTCATCGGCATGATCCAGCGCCCGGCGCGGCAGACGCGCCCGCGCGCCGTGGCCGCCACGCCAACGCCGAAGCCGGCTTCGGCGCCTGCCGACGCGGCCGCCGTGCCGGCGGCGACACCTGCCGTGACCCCGGCGGGCGCGGCACCTGCCACACCCCCTGCCACCACCCCCGCCAGCGTTCCTGCCGCCCCCGCGCCGGCTGCCGCGACCCAGAGCGGCGCCCTGGCGCCGGTCGCCGGCACGGAAACCGCCTCGGCCCCGAGCGCCGTGCCGACCGCGCCGGCGGGAATCGGCACCTCGAACTGACCGACCGCCTTCGGACGCCGGCGGCGCGGGCCCAAACGGGCGTCCGTGCCGTCGGTGTGTGAGGGCTCGCCCTCAGGCCGGCACCACCGAGAACACGGTGAAGGTGTGCATGTCGCCGTCCTCGTCGCGCAGCGAGACATACTCGCCCGGGACGAAGGCATGGTCGCCGAAGCGGTAGCCGGTCTCGTCGTCGTCGCTGGCGTCTTCCTCATAGTCGAACACCCAGCTCGATCCGCCGACACCGCCGGCGCGATGCACCAGCCTGCCGTGCTCGGGCGCCTCATTGGCCCAGAAGCGGGTGACGGTGCAGGCCGCGCGCTGGTCCTTCCAGGCCTCGGCGTCGATCCGGCCCTCGCCGTCCAGCGGGGCGAGGAACTCATAGCCGTGGCGGGCGCTGCCTTCGGGAAATTCCTTCGAGCGGGCGAGGTGCAGGCGGATGCGGCGGAGCGCCCCGGGGATGGTCTCGGCGCTGGTTCCCTCGGTGGCGCCTTCTGTGGCCTCGTTCATGCGCGTCTCCCTTTTCCTGGCCGGGCGGTGATGCGCGGCCTTTGGCAGTGGCCTTAGGCGCTAGAGGTGCGCGCTGCCTTGATCGCGCGCAAGGGTCTGGATCGCGCGGCGCCCGCCCCGCCCGTCATCGGCGAGGGCCGAACACGCAACATTCATCCTTGGTCTAGTTTTTTTACCATAGGAAGGCGCCGCGCTTTTCCCTAGAATGGATCGAAATCAGACTCGACCGGCGCCGGTCGCAAAAAACGTCGATTGGGAGGAGTGCCATGTCCGGTCTCGTCATGCCGGCGCCGAAGGCCGATGTTCTGGCCCGCCGCGCCCGGATCATCGCCGATCTGCGCGCCATCGTGCCCGGCGAGGGGGTGATCGACACCGAGGCCGAGATGCGCCCCTTCGAGAGCGATGGGGTGACGGCCTATCGCCAGCTTCCACTCGTCGTCGTGCTGCCCTCCACCACCGAGCAGGTGTCGAAGGTGCTGGCCTATGCCAACGCCAACGGCATTCCGGTGGTGCCGCGCGGGGCGGGCACCTCGCTGTCGGGCGGGGCGCTGCCGCTGGAAGACGGAATCCTGCTCGGCATGGGCAAGTTCAACCGCATCCTCGACATCGACTTCGCCAACCGGACCGTGGTCGCCCAGCCGGGCGTGACCAATCTCGGCATCACCACGGCGGTGGCGCATGAGGGCTTCTATTACGCCCCCGACCCCTCCTCGCAGATCGCCTGCACCATTGGCGGCAATGTCGGCGAGAATTCCGGCGGCGTGCACTGCCTGAAATACGGCCTGACGACCAACAACGTGCTGGGCGTCGAGATGGTGCTGATCACGGGCGAGATCATCCGCCTGGGCGGCAAGCACCTCGATTCCGGCGGGCTGGACCTGCTCGGCCTTATCGTCGGCTCGGAAGGTCTGCTCGGCGTGGTGACGGAAGTCACCGTCCGCATCCTGAAGAAGCCGGAGACGGCGCGCGCCGTGCTGCTGGGCTTTCCCTCCTCGGAGGCGGCCGGCGCCTGCGTCGCCGCCATCATCGCCGCCGGCATCATTCCCGGCGGCATGGAGATGATGGACAAGATGATGGTCCATGCTGCCGAGGCCTTCCTCGGCGCCGGCTATCCCCTCGATGTCGAGGCGCTGCTGATCGTCGAGCTGGACGGGCCGGAGGCGGAGGTGAACCACCTCATCGACCGCGTCGCCGAGATCGGCAACGGGCTCGGCTGCATGACGCTGCGCGCCTCCACCAGCGAGGAGGAGCGCGTCGCCTTCTGGGCCGGGCGCAAGGCGGCCTTCCCGGCGGTGGGGCGCATCTCGCCGGATTATCTCTGCATGGACGGCACCATTCCGCGCAAGGCGCTGCCGCTGGTGCTGAAGCGTATGGAGGAGATGTCGGAGAAATACGGCCTGCGCTGCGGCAATGTCTTCCATGCCGGCGACGGCAACCTGCACCCGCTGATCTGCTACGATGCCAACACGCCGGGCGAGCTGGAAAAGGCCGAGGCCTTCGGCGCCGACATTCTTCTGCTCTGCGTCGAGGTCGGCGGCGTGCTCACCGGCGAGCACGGGGTGGGCGTCGAGAAGCGCGACCTCATGCCCTCGATGTTCAACGAGATCGACCTCGCCCATCAGGAACGGCTGAAATGCGCCTTCGATCCCGAGGCGCTGCTCAACCCCGGCAAGGTGTTCCCCGTGCTGCACCGCTGCGCCGAGCTGGGGCGGATGCATGTCTCGGGCGGCAAGCTGCCCTTCCCCGATTTGCCGCGCTTCTGATGGCGACCCTGCTCGTCCGCAACGCCACGGTGCTCGTCACCATGGACGGCGCCCGCCGAGAGATCGCTGGCGGCGGCCTGTTCGCGCGCGACGGGATGATCGAGCAGGTCGGCCCGGGCGAGACGCTGCCGGACAGCGCCGACGAGGTGCTTGACCTGTCCGGCCATGTGGTGCTCCCGGGCCTCGTCAACGCCCATCACCATCTCGACCAGACGCTGACCCGCGCATTGCCGGCCGCGCAGAACGTCAACCTGTTCCGCTGGCTCGGGGCGCATTACCGGCTGTGGGCGGCGCGCACGCCGGAGGCCTCGCGCACGGCGACGCTGGTCGGGCTGGCGGAACTCGCTTTGTCCGGCTGCACCACCTGTTTCGACCACGCCTATGTCTTCCGCAATGGCTGCGCGGTCGACGACCAGATCGGCGCCGCGCGCGAGATCGGCATGCGCTTCATGGTCTCGCGCGGCTCGATGTCGCTTGGCCAGTCCAAAGGCGGGCTGCCGCCGGACGAGTGCGTCGAGGACGAGGACGCGATCCTGGCCGACAGCGCCCGCGTCATTGCCCGCTATCACGATGCCACGCCCGGCGCGCGGCTGCAGATCGCGCTCGCCCCCTGCTCGCCCTTCTCGGTGACGCCCGAGCTGATGCGCGACAGCGCGGCGCTGGCGCGGGACAAGGGCGTGCGGCTGCACACGCATCTGGCCGAGACCATCGATGAGGAGCGCTTCACCCTGGCGCGCTTCGGCAAGCGCCCCGTCGCCTATATGGAAGAGCTGGGCTGGCTGGGCGAAGATGTGTGGTTCGCCCATGCGGTGCATGTGAACGCGCACGAGATTTCCTGCTTTGCCGGCGCCGGGGTCGGCGTCTGCCATTGTCCCTCCTCCAATATGCGCCTCGCCTCCGGCATCGCGCCGGCCATGGCCTATCGGCGCGCCGGGGTGAAGGTCGGGCTCGGGGTCGACGGCTCGGCCTCCAATGACGGCAACAACCTGCTCGCCGAAGCACGCCAGGCCATGCTGCTCGCGCGGCTGCAGATCAGCCTGCGCCCGCCGGAAGGGCCGGACACCACGCTCTCCACCGCCGACCCCGCGCGCGATGCGGAGTGGATGACCGCCCGGCAGGCGGTTGAACTCGCCACGCTCGGCGGGGCTTCGGTGCTCGGGCGCAGCGATATCGGCGCGCTGGCGCCGGGATATTGCGCCGATTTCTTCGCCCTGCGGCTGGATGAGGTCGCCTTTGCCGGCGGGCTCGCCGACCCGGTGGCCGCCGCTTTGTTCTGCACGCCGGGGCGGGCCGCCTTCACCTATGTCCATGGCCGCCCGGTGGTGGCCCATGGCGAGGTGGTGACGATCGACCTGCCGGCGGTGGTGGCCGAACACAACACGCATGCCGCGCGGCTCGCCGCGCTTTCGGGAGTGGCTTGAGATGAGCGAGAGGCTGTGTCCGCGCGACGAGGCCGATGTGGTGGAGGCCGTGCGCTGGGCCGTGTCCAACGCCCGCACGCTTGATGTGGCCGGCAGCGGCTCCAAGGCGCGCCTCGGCCGTCCGCTCCAGACCGACGCCACGCTGGAGCTGAAGGGGCTCTCCGGCGTCACCCTCTATGAGCCGGAAGAGCTGGTGCTGAGCGCCAGGGCCGGCACCCCGGTGGCGGAGATCGAGGCGCTGGTCGCCGCCTCCCGGCAGATGCTGGCCTTCGAGCCGATGGATTTCGGCCCGCTGCTCGGCGTGGCGCCGGGCGGGGGCACGCTGGGCGGGTTGATCGCCTGCAATCTCGCCGGGCCGCGCCGGCCGAGCGCCGGGGCGGCGCGCGACCATGCGCTCGGCATCCGCGCCGTTTCCGGCCGGGCCGAGGCGTTCAAGGCTGGCGGGCGGGTGGTGAAGAACGTCACCGGCTATGACCTGCCGCGCGGGCTCTCGGGCTCCTATGGCACGCTCGCCGCCTTCACCGAGCTCACCATCAAGGTGCTGCCGCGCCCGGAGACGGTGGAGACGCTGCTGGTGCTCGGCCTCGACGATGCCGCCGCCAGCGCGGTGATGAGCGCGGCGGTCGGCTCCTATTACGACGTCTCCGGCGCCGCGCATCTGCCGGCCGAGGTCGCCGCGACCATTCCCGCCATCGCCGGGGCGGGGGCGGCGGTGACCGCGCTGCGGCTGGAGGGGGTGCAGCCCTCGATTCTCCACCGGCGCGGCAAGCTGGAGGCGATGCTGCGCGCCCATGGCACGCTGTCCTTCCTCGACGCCGACGCCTCGCGCGACTTCTGGCAGGCGGTGCGCGATGTCACGCCGTTCGCGCTTCCCGAGGGGGGCGATGGCGAGACCGCGAAGGTGGTGTGGCGGGTCTCGGTGGCGCCGATGGCCGGGCCCCATGTGGGCGCGGCGCTGCGGGAGATCGGCGCCCGCTGCCTGTATGACTGGGCCGGCGGGCTGGTCTGGATTGAGATGCCCGGCACTGAGCCGCACAGCGCGCGCGTCCGCGCGGCGGTGGCGGGCGCCGGTGGCGGCCATGCGACGCTGATCCGCGCCAGCGCGGCGGCGCGCGCGGCGGAAGAGGTGTTCCAGCCGCTCGACCCGATCACCGGCGCGCTGATCGCCCGGATGAAGAACGGCTTCGACCCCGGGCGCGTGCTGAGCCCCGGGCGCATGTATGCGGGAGTGTGAGCCATGCAGACCAACTTCTCCCTCGCCCAGCTCGCCGACCCGCAGACGGCGCGGTCTGAACAGGTTCTGCGCGCCTGCGTCCATTGCGGCTTCTGCACCGCCACCTGCCCGACCTATGTGCTGCTGGGGGATGAACTGGATTCCCCGCGCGGGCGAATTTACCTGATCAAGGACATGCTGGAGAATGACCGGCCGGCGACGCAGGAGGTCGCCAAGCATGTCGACCGCTGCCTCTCCTGCCTCTCCTGCATGACCACCTGCCCCTCGGGCGTGCACTACATGCACCTGGTCGACCATGCCCGCGATCATATCGAGAAGACCTATCACCGCCCGCTGATGGACCGGCTGACCCGGGCATTGCTGGCGCGGGTGCTGCCCAGCCGCACGCTGTTCCGCCTCGCCATTGGCGGGGCGATGGTGGCCAAGCCCTTCGCCGGCCTGTTCGCGGCGGTGCCGGGAATGCGCCCGATCGCCGCCATGCTGCGCCTCGCCCCCGCCCGCCCGGCCACCCGCTCCGCCGATGAGGGCGTGCGCCTTTTCCCGGCGCAGGGCGCCCGGCGCGCCCGCGTCGCCCTGCTCGATGGCTGCGCCCAGCCGGTGCTGCGGCCGGAGATCGACGCGGCGGCGATCCGGCTGATGACCCGCATGGGGGTGGAGATCGTCCGCCCCGGCGGCGGCGGCTGCTGCGGCTCGCTCACCCACCATATGGGCAAGGAGGAGCTGGCGCTCGCCAATGCCCGCGCCAATGTCGACGCCTGGATGCGCGAGATCGAGGGCGAGGGGCTGGACGCCATTCTCGTCACCACCTCGGGCTGCGGCACCACCATCAAGGATTACGGCCACATGCTGCGCACCGAGCCGGCCTATGCCGAACGCGCGGCCAAGGTGTCGGCGCTGGCCAGGGATGTGAGCGAGTTCCTGGCCGCGCAGGAGCTGCCGGCCCCGGTGATCGCGCCGGGCATCCGGGTCGCCTATCATTCCGCCTGCTCGCTGCAGCACGGCCAGCGGGTGCGCACCCCGCCCAAGGCGCTGCTCACCAGTGTCGGCTTCACCGTGCTGGAGCCGGCCGAGGGGCATCTGTGCTGCGGCTCGGCCGGCACCTACAACATCCTGCAGCCGGAGATCGCCGAGCGCCTGCGCGCCCGCAAGGTCGCCAATATCGAGCGCACCGACCCGCAGGTGATCGCCGCCGGCAATATTGGCTGCATGACGCAGATCGGCGGCGGCACCGGCCTGCCGGTCGTGCACACGGTGGAACTGCTGGACTGGGCGACCGGCGGGCCGATGCCGGCCGAACTGGCGGGCGTGCGCGCGGCGGCGTGAACGCCTGACAGACGGGGCGGCGGGCGGCTATGATCGCCGCCCCATCGCTGCTTCGTCAGGGCCTTCCATGTCGATTCCCCGTCTTCTCGTCCTCTCCCTCGGCGGCACCATCACCATGACGGCGGGCGCCGGCGGCGGCATTTCGCCGACGCTGGGCGCGGCCGAGCTGGTGGCCGCCGTGCCCGGCCTGGGCGAGCTGGCACAGATCGAGGCGCGCTCGCCGCTGAAGGTCGGCAGCGCCTCGCTGACGCTGGAGAATATCGCCGCCGTGGCCGCCGAGATCCGCGCCGGCTTCGCGCAGGGTTTCGACGGCGCGCTCGTCATCCAGGGCACCGACACGATCGAGGAGACCGCCTTCGCGCTCGACCTGCTGGTGGGCGATGAGCGGCCGGTGGTGGTGGTCGGCGCCATGCGCGGGCCGCAGCAGCCGGGCGCCGACGGGCCGGCGAACCTGCTGGCCGCCGCCCTTGTGGCCACCAGCGAGGCGGCGCGGGGGCTGGGCACGCTTGTGGTGATGAATGACGAGATCCACGCCGCCCGCTTCGTGCGCAAGGCCCACACCGCGCTCACCTCGGCCTTCGTCTCCGAGATGGCCGGCCCGCTCGGGCTGGTGGCGGAGGGGCGCGTGCGGCTGCTGGCCCGCGTCGCGCGCCCGGCGCTTCCCACGCTGGAGGCCGGCCTGGCGGCATTGCCGCCGGTGGCGCTGCTCAAGATCGCCATGGGCGACGATGGACGGGTCTTGCGGGCGGTGCCCGGCCTCGGCTTTGCCGGCCTCGTCATCGAGGGCGCCGGGGCGGGCCATGTGCCGGGGGTGATGGCGGAAAGCCTCGGCGAGGTCGCCGCGCACATGCCGGTGGTGCTGGCCAGCCGGACGCTGGCGGGGCCGGTGTTCGAGCGCACCTATGCCTATCCCGGCTCGGAGATCGACCTGCTGGCGCGCGGCGCGCTTTCCGCCGGGCTGCTGACCGGGGTCAAGGCGCGCCTGCTGCTCACCCTCGCGCTTGCCGCTGGCTGGGACCGCGCGGCGCTGGCCCGCGCCTTCGCCGCCTATGGCTGAACCCGGCGCGCGGCCGCGCCGCCGCTGACGCACGGGGGCGGCCAGGGCACCCGGCCAAGGCACCCGCCACCTCGCGTCGCGCGTCCCTTGGCAAGTTCCGCACAAGCCAGATGGCCTCCTCTACCGGCATGTTAAATGCTCTGTGGAGGTGTTCCGTGGGTACGATGCGACTGGGCATCGCGATGAAGCTCGGCATCGCGTCCGTGCTGCTGGTTCTTCTGTCGTGCGGCGTTCTCGTCAGCCGGCATTACGCCATGTCGAGTATCGAGGAGGCCAATGCGGCCTCGGACCGGCAAGCGGCCATTCTGAACGAAGCCGAACAGGTTGGGCAGTTGCTCACCCGGACCCAGCTCAACGCCACCGAACTGCGGCTGTCCTTCGCCAATCCGGACAATGACGCCCTGCTCGGGGCGGTGAAGAAGGATATCGGGACGGCGCAGGCCGGGCTCGACCGGCTACTGGAGCTGGAAACCCATGACGACGATCGCGCGGTTTTCGTGGAGCTGAAGCAGCTGCTGGTCCAGATCGGCGCGGTCACGGCCAAGGTGCATGCCTCCGAGGTGGTGCAGCAGCAGCTGGTCGAGGCCCGCCCGGCGCTCGCCATGCGGGCGCGCACCCATTTCTCCACCCTCGTCGGGCAGATGCTCGAACTCGGCCAGACTGACATGGCCAGCAACGTGCAGCCGCTGGAACAGCTGGTCGACAACATCAACCTCGCCGCCTCCACCTATATGCTGGAGGGCGACACCAAGCAGCTGAAGCGCCTCGCTTCCATGCAGAACCGGGTTGCCACCATCCTGACCGATGTCGGCCAGCAGCTGGCCGACAACCCGCAGGTGGCGCAGACGGTGGAGATCGCGCTGAAGGATTTCGATGCCTATAAGCGGCTGATCGACGACAATCTCGCCGAGCTTGCCAGCCGCGCCGCACTGGTGAACGACAGCAGCACACCGCTGATGCGCGAGGCCAACCGGATCCTGAACGCCGTGGTGCACGAGACGCGGGTCCAGGCCGACGAGGCCAAGGCCCTCGCCGAAGAGGCGCTGGCGGATGGCATGACGCGCATCTTCATCTTCTCGGCCATCGCCATCGTCGCGGCGATCCTGGCCGGCGTCTATTCCTTCCTGGGCATCGCCCGGCCGGTGCGCGAGGTGAGCGCGGCGATGGAGCAGGTGTCCGCCGGCGATCTGGAGACCGTCATTCCCCATGCCGCCCGCACCGACGAGATCGGCGAGCAGGCCCGGGCGCTGACCGTGTTCCGCGACGGGCTGCGCGAGGCCGAGCGCCTGCGCGAGGAGGCCCATCGCGCCTCGCTGCGCGCCGCCGAGAACCGGCACTCGGAAATGCGCCAGCTTGCCGACCAGTTCGAGACGGCGGTGGGAGCGGTGGTCGACATGGTCGCCAATGCCGCCAGCGACCTGCAGGCCGCTTCCGAGGCGCTGAACGCCACGGCGGAGGAGGCCACCAGCCAGGCCGCGGCGGTCGCCGCGGCGGCGCAGCTCGCCACCACCAATGTGCAGACCGTGGCGGAAGCGATGGACGAGCTTTCCGCCGCCGCCCAGGAAATCGGCGACCGGCTGCAGCATTCCACCGTGATGACCGAACGGGCGGTCGGCGAGGTCGCCGCCACCACCGGCCAGATGAACGAGCTGAAGGCCTCGGCCGAACAGATCGGCACCATCACCGGCCTCATCGGCTCCATTGCCGGCCAGACCAACCTGCTCGCCCTCAACGCCACCATCGAATCCGCCCGCGCCGGCGATGCCGGCAGGGGCTTCGCCGTGGTGGCGCAGGAGGTGAAGGCGCTGGCCAGCCAGACCGCGGAGGCCTCCGCCGGCATTTCCGAACGCATCTCCGGCATTCAGGAATCCACCGGCGGTGTTCAGGGTGCCATCGCCGGCTTCAGCCACACCATCACCGAGCTGCGCAACGCGGCAGCGGCGATTTCCGCCGCCATGACCGAGCAGCACGCCACCACGTCCGAGGTCGCGCGCTCGATCCAGCAGGCGGCGAGCGGAACGCAGGACGTCACCAGCAACATCTCCGCCGTCCAGCGCACGGCGCAGGCCTCGGCCGCCGCCGCGCACCGGGTGCTGACCTCAGCCCGCGACCTCTCGCAGCAGGCGGTGACGCTGCGGCGCGAGGTGCACAGCTTCGTCGACATGGTGCGGGCGGGCTGAACGGCGCCGCCTTCCCACCGGCACACGAAAAAGGGCGGCCGCGAGGCCGCCCTTTCTGTATCTGGTGCCCTGAGGCGTCGCCCCGCAGGCGGTGCGACCGGGGCGGCACGCCGCCCCGTTGCGCCTCACTCGGCGGCGCCGGCCTCGGCGTCGTCGGCCGGCTTGGCCTTGGCTTCGAGGTCCTCGCCGGTCTCCTGGTCGACAACCTTCATCGACAGGCGGGTCTTGCCGCGCTCGTCGAAGCCGAGCAGCTTCACCTTCACCTTGTCGCCTTCCTTGACGACGTCGGAGGGCTTGGCCACCCGCTCCTTGGCGAGCTGCGAGACGTGCACGAGGCCGTCCTTGGCGCCGAAGAAGTTCACGAAGGCGCCGAAATCGACGACCTTCACCACCGTGCCCTCATAGATCTGGCCGATCTCGGGCTCGGAGGCGATGGACTTGATCCAGTTCAGCGCCGCCTTGATCGATTCGCCGGAGGCGGAGGCGACCTTCACCGTGCCGTCGTCCTCGATGTTGATCTTGGCGCCGGTCTTCTCGACGATCTCGCGGATCACCTTGCCGCCCGAGCCGATCACTTCACGGATCTTGTCGACCGGGATCTGGATCACCTCGATGCGCGGGGCATGCTCGCCGAGCTCGGAACGGGCGCCGGTGAGCGCCTTGTTCATCTCGCCGAGGATGTGATGACGGCCATCCTTCGCCTGGGCGAGGGCGACCTTCATGATCTCCTCGGTGATGCCGGCGATCTTGATGTCCATCTGCAGGGCGGTGACGCCCTTGTCGGTGCCGGCCACCTTAAAGTCCATGTCGCCGAGGTGATCCTCGTCGCCGAGGATGTCGGAGAGCACGGCGAACTTCTCACCCTCGAGGATGAGGCCCATGGCGATGCCGGCCACCGGGCGGCGCATCGGCACGCCGGCGTCCATCAGCGCCAGCGAGGTGCCGCAGACGGTCGCCATGGAGGAGGAGCCGTTCGACTCCAGGATCTCCGAGACGGCGCGCAGCGTGTAGGGGAACTCGTGCGCGGGCGGCAGCAGCGGGCGGATGGCGCGCCAGGCGAGCTTGCCATGGCCGATTTCGCGGCGGCCGGGCGAACCCATGCGGCCGGTCTCGCCGACCGAGAAGGGAGGGAAGTTGTAGTGCAGCAGGAAGCGCTCCTTGTAGGTGCCTTCCAGGCTGTCGATGAACTGCTCGTCCTCGCCGGTGCCGAGGGTGGCGACCACGAGGGCCTGCGTCTCGCCGCGGGTGAACAGGGCGGAGCCGTGGGCGCGCGGCAGAACGCTCGCCTCGGCGACGATCTGGCGGACGGTCTTGGTGTCGCGGCCGTCGATGCGGATCCCCTCGTCGAGGATGTTCCAGCGGACGATCTTGGCCTCGAGCTCCTTCAGCACCTCGGCCAGCACCTGGGCGTCCGGCACCGGCTTGCCTTCGGCGGCGAGCGCGGCGTAATGCGCCTTGGCCTTGGCCTTGGCATTGCCGACCGCCTCGTAGCGGTCCTGCTTGCGGACGATCTTGTAGGCGGCGCGCAGATCGCCATCGATCAGGGCGCGCACTTCGGCTTCAAGCGCCGAATGGTCCGGCGCGGTGTAGTCGCGCGGCTCCTTGGCGGCCTTCTCGGCCAGGCGGATGATGGCGTCGATGACCGGCTGGAAGTGGCGGTGGCCGAACATGACCGCGCCGAGCATCACGTCCTCGGAGAGTTCCTTGGCCTCGGACTCGACCATCAGCACGGCGTCGGCGGTGCCGGCGACCACCAGGTCGAGCGCCGATTCCTTGACCTCGTCGAGGGTGGGGTTCAGCACATACTCATTGTCGATGAAGCCGACGCGGGCGCCGCCGATCGGGCCCATGAAGGGCACGCCCGAAAGGGTGAGGGCGGCGGAGGCGGCGACCAGCGCCACGATGTCGGGATCGTTCTCAAGGTCGTGCGAGAGCACGGTGACGACGACCTGGGTCTCGTTCTTGTAGCCGTCGGCGAAGAGCGGGCGGATCGGACGGTCGATCAGGCGGGAGACAAGCGTCTCCTTCTCGCTCGGGCGGCCTTCGCGCTTGAAATAGCCGCCGGGGATGCGGCCGGCGGCGTAGGTCTTTTCCTGGTAGTTCACGGTCAGGGGGAAGAAGTCCTGGCCGGGCTTCGCCGACTTGGCGGAAACGGCGGTGGCGAGCACGGTGGTGTCGCCATAGGTCGCGAGCACGGCGCCATCGGCCTGGCGCGCCATGCGGCCGGTCTCGAGGGTGAGCGTGCGCCCGCCCCAGTCGAGTTCCTCGCGGTGAATATCGAACATGTCTGTCTCTGGCTTTCCGAAGCGGGGCCATGGACAAGACGGCGAGAGACTCGGGCGAATGGCCGGGCGGCCTTCAGCAAGGCGGGGCCACGGGACCACAAGTCTCCGGCGATCCTGCCATGGCGCGCCGCTTCACTATCGGTCGCGGCGAGCCCCATGCCCGCCGCATCTTGCGTCTTCAGCGCGGCGGGTCATCCGCCCGCGCCGTCTTTCAGCGCGCGAGGCCCGCACCAGGGTGGCGCGAGCCTCGCATGTCAACTCAGCGGCGGATGCCCAGGCGCTGGATCAGCGCCTTGTAGCGGCCTTCCTCGGTCTTCTTGAGATAGTCGAGAAGACCGCGACGGGCCGACACCATCTTGAGCAGGCCGCGGCGGGAATGGTTGTCCTTGGCGTGGCCCTTGAAGTGGCCGGTGAGGTTGGCGATGCGCTCGGTGAGGATCGCAACCTGCACTTCCGCTGAGCCGGTGTCGTTCGGCTTGGTGGCGTATTCCTTGATGAGCGCCTGCTTGCGCTCGGCAGTGATCGACATCGGAAACTCCTTTTCCATAAGGGAGGGGGTGAAGAAGCGCTTTCGCGCCGCTTCGGGCCAGTGTCGCGGGCCGAGCCGGGATGTCGTCCAGCACGGTCGATGCAACAATGGGTTCGCGCGGACGAGAGGTCCGCAACGCGCGCGCACCATACACGAAAACGCCGCAGGTGCTAGTGGCAGCTGCCGGCGCGGCCTGGCGGCGCGCGCCGCAACGAGGAGCAGGAGGGGCGCGCGTGGCGCCCCCCGGGTGTCACTTGCCGGAATGGAAGATCCGCTTGGGATGGATCTCGCCGGCCTCGGCCTCGCCGAGCGCGATGAGGCGCCCGCCGGCGGTGATGGCGACCGGGCCTTCCAGCACAGGCGCATCGCGCCCGCGCAGGATGATCGGCTGGCCATGGGCGAGCCGGGCGGCGTCGGAGGACGAGACGCGCAGCGCCGGCAGGCTCTCCAGCCCGATCTCCACCGGACGCAGGGCGAAGGCCGGCGGGGCGTCGTCCATCGCCTCGGAGACTTCGCGCAGCTTGGCCAGCGGGATCAGCTCTTCCTCGGGGAAGGTGCCCACGCGGGTGCGGCGCAGGGCGCTGATATGGCCGCGCGCGCCCAGCGCCCGGCCGAAATCGCGGGCCAGCGAGCGCACATAGGTGCCCTTGCCGCATTCGGCCTCGAACACCGCATGATCGGCGTCCGGCTGGTCGACCAGCTCCAGCGAGTGGATGACCACGGTGCGGGCGGCGAGGTTGACCTCGACGCCGTCGCGGGCGAGGTCGTAGGCGCGTTCGCCATTGATCTTGAGCGCGGAATAGTTCGGCGGCACCTGTTCGATCTCGCCGCGATAGGCGGGCAGCAGGTCGAGGATCGCCTCGCGCGTCGGGCGCAGATCGGAGGTCTCGGTGGGCTGGCCCTCGCTGTCGTCCGTGTCGGTCTCGATGCCCCAGCGCACGGTGAAGCGATAGACCTTGCGCCCGTCCATGACGAAGGGAACGGTCTTGGTCGCCTCGCCCAGCGCGATCGGCAGGCAGCCGGAGGCGAGCGGGTCGAGCGTGCCGGCATGGCCGGCCTTCTTGGCCTGGAACAGCCATTTCACCGCCCCGACCGCCTGGGTCGAGGTCATGCCGACCGGCTTGTCGAGCAGCACCCAGCCATCGACATCGCGCTTGGGCCGGCGCTTGCGCGGGGCCTCGCGGGCCTCGTCGCGAGCCTCCTCGCGGGACTCCTGGATGGCCGGCGCGGCCGCAGCGATCTCGGGAGCGTCGTCCTGCAGGCGGATGGGGTCGAGCGGGGCGTTCATACCGCGTCCTCTTGGTCGTTCGGATCGTTCGGGCCATCTTCGGCGCCGCCGAGGTCGCGCTGCACCTGAGGCAGGCGCAGCAGGGCGTCGATGCGCGAGCCTTCCTCGAACGAGGTGTCGATGCGGAAGCGCAGCTCGGGAATGGATTTCAGCGCGAGGCGGCGGCCGATCTCGCCGCGCAGCGGCTTGGCATTGGTCGCCAGCGCGGCGATCGCCGCCTTGGCGTCCTTGCCGCCGAGCGGCATGACATAGCAGGTGGCGATCTTCAGGTCCGGGCTCATGCGAACCTCGGGCACGGTGATCACCACCCGGGTCAGCGCCGGATCGGGCAGATCGCCGCGCGACAGGATATCGGAAAGGGCGTGGCGCACCAGCTCGCCCACGCGCAGCTGGCGCTGGCTCGGGCCGCCGCCCGAGCTCGCTTTGTTCTTCATGCGATCAAACCTTCAAGGCCCCGCCCGCACCTGGGGGCATCGGGGCCGGCCGCGACCGGAGCGAACGGGCTTGGACCGCGCGCTCCCGTGGAAAGGCCGCCCCCGCGTGCGGGAACGGCCAAAGCGTTGCGTGCACCTGGTGTGCTCAGAGCGTGCGCTGCACGACCTCGACGCGGTAGCACTCGATGACGTCGCCGGCGCGCATGTCCTGGTAGTTCTCGAAGGACATGCCGCATTCCTGGCCGGAATGCACCGTGTTGACCGCATCCTTGAAGCGGTTGAGCGTCGCCAGCTTGCCTTCGTGGATGACCACGTTGTCGCGGATGAGGCGCACATGCTGGCCGCGTTCGACGACACCGTCGGTGACGAGGCAGCCGGCGACCTTGCCCACCTTGGAGACCGCGAAGATCTCCTTGATGAGGGCGTTGCCGAGCATGGTCTCGCGGTTGATCGGGGCCAGCAGGCCGCCCATCGCCGCCTTCACGTCATCCACCAGGTCGTAGATGATGTTGTAGTAGCGGATCTCGATGCCGGCACGCTCTGCCGCGTCGCGCGCTTCCTTGTTGGCACGCACGTTGAACGCGATGATCGCCGCGCCGGCCGTCTCGGCCAGCGTCACGTCGCTCTCGTTCACGCCGCCCGCGCCGGAGTGGATGATGCGGGCCTGCACCTCGTCGGTACCGAGCTTCTCCAGCGAGGTGGTGATCGCCTCGATGGAACCCGACACGTCGCCCTTGATGATGAGCGGGAATTCCTTCCGCCCGGCCGTCTTGGCCTGGCTCATCATCTGCTCCAGCGAGCCGCGGACGGTGGCGGAACGGGCCGCCGCCTTCTCGCGCTTCTGGCGCTGGCGGTAATCGGTGATCTCGCGGGCCCGGGCTTCGTTCTCGACCACGGCGAGACGGTCGCCCGCCTCCGGCGTGCCGCTGAAGCCGAGCACCTCGACCGGGAAGGACGGGCCCGCCGAGGTGACGTTGGCGCCCTTGTCGTCGATCAGGGCGCGCACGCGGCCCATCTCGGCGCCGGCGACGACGATGTCGCCGACACGCAGCGTGCCGCGCTGGACGAGGACGGTGGCGACAGGCCCCCGGCCACGGTCGAGCTTGGCCTCGATGACGGTGCCTTCCGCGTCGCGGTTCGGGTTCGCCTTGAGGTCGAGCACTTCCGACTGCAGCGTGATGAGCTCCAGCAGCTTGTCGAGATTGATCTGCGCCTTGGCCGAAACCTCGACTTCCAGCGTGTCGCCGCCGAGGCTTTCGACCTGGACCTCGTACTGCAGCAATTCGCTGCGCACGCGCTCCGGCTTGGCATCGGGCTTGTCGATCTTGTTGATCGCGACGATGAGCGGCACCTTGGCGGCGCGGGCGTGGTTGATGGCCTCGATGGTCTGGGGCATCACGCCGTCATCGGCCGCCACCACCAGCACCACGATGTCCGTCACCTTGGCGCCGCGGGCGCGCATCGCCGTGAAGGCGGCGTGGCCGGGCGTGTCGATGAAGGTGATCTTGCCGCCGAGCGGCGAGGTCACCTGATAGGCACCGATATGCTGGGTGATGCCGCCGGCCTCGCCGGAGACGACATTGGCCTTGCGGATGGCGTCGAGCAGCGAGGTCTTGCCGTGGTCGACATGACCCATGATGGTCACGACCGGGGGGCGCGTCTCCAGGTGCTCGTCGGTATCCGTTGTGTCGAACAGGCCTTCTTCCACGTCGGATTCGGCGACGCGGCGCACGCTGTGGCCGAGTTCCTCGGCGATCAGCTGGGCGGTGTCGGCGTCGATCACGTCGGTGATCTTCACCATCTGGCCCTGCTTCATCAGCATGCGGATGACGTCGACCGCGCGCTCGGCCATGCGGTTGGCCAGCTCCTGGATGGAGATGGTCTCCGGGATGATGACCTCGCGGGCGATCTTTTCCTTCGCCTCGACATGGCGATGGCCGCTCATGCGCTGGGTGCGGCGACGGAACGAGGCGACGGAGCGCTGGCGTTCGTCGTCGGACGACTGAGCGGTGACGACGGTCAGGCGGCCGCGGCTCTTCTCCGGGCCGGCGGGGCGGGTCGGCTTGGCCGGGGCGGCGGGGCGCGCGGGGGCGCCACCGGGACCGCGACGGACCGGACGACGATCGTCCTCCTCGGCATCCATCGGGCCGCGCGGCGTGGCGACGCGCGGCGCGCCGGGAGCGGCGGGCGCCGAGGACGGGCTGGCGGGCGTGGCGGCGCGGGGCGCCGTGCCGGACGGCGAGGCGGCGGGCTGGTCGTCGCCGAAGCGCTTGCGCGCCTCCTGCTCGGATTTGCGCTTGGCTTCCTCTTCGAAGGCGCGGCGGGCGTCTTCCTCGCGCTTGCGGGCCTCGGCGGCCTCGCGCTCGATCTTCTCGCGCGCCTCGCGCTCGGCGCGGCGGACGGCCTCGATCTCGGCGCGCTTGCGATCCTCGACCTCACGGATGCGGGCATCCTGGAGGGCGGCGGTACGGGCGCGGGCTTCCTCTTCCGTCAGGGTGCGCAGCACCACGCCGCCGGGGCGGCTGCCCTGCGGGGCCGGACGGGGGCTGGAAAGATTGGCGCCCGGGGAGGGCTGGGTGCGCAGCGGCGGCCGGCCGGAAGGCTGGTTCGCCGGTGTGCTCGCCGCCGCCGGAGCGGGTGCGGCACTGCGTGCGGGCGCGGCGCTCGGCGCCGGTGCGGCACTGCGCACGGGTGCGACGCTCGGCGCGGCAGGTGCCGCTGCGGCCGGTGCGGGGCGCGCGGGGGCGCTCGCGGCCGGCTGCGGGGCCGCGCTCGGTGCCGGGCGGGCCGGCTGTGCGGCGGGCGGAGCGGATGCCGGCGGCGAAGCCGGTGCGGCCGCTGCCGGCGCCTCGGGCTTGTCGCCCGGGCCGAGCACGCGGCGCTTCACCTTCTCCACCACGACGGACTTGGACCGCCCATGGCTGAAGCTCTGGCGGACGACGCCCTGCTCGACAGGTCGCTTGAGCGTGAGGGTGGTCTTGCCGCCCTGTCCGACGCCCATCGTCTTCTCGCCGGGGTTCTTCGTATCGGTCATTCGGTATCCGTTCCTGTACCTTTCCGCCTCATGCGGAAAGGCCCCACTATCGTCGGCCAGCCTGCTTAATCCGCGCGCCAGCCTTCGAGCCTTTTCATTCGCGCGAGGAACCCCGCGCTCGTCGGATGCGCGAGCAGCGCAGCATGTACCACATTTGCCCGCCCTAGCGCCAAGTCCAATTGTTCGCCCGGCAGGCTGTCGATACGGGCGATTTCCCGTCCGGCAGCTTCACCGATCCGCCGGGCCAGCGCGTCGAGCTTTCCCGCCCCGTCCGGGGCGGCTTCGCTCGCATGCATCAGCACCGCGACCTTGCCGCTCTGCAGCGCCTCGATCACCTTGGCGTTGCCCGTCACCACCTGCCCCGCCTTCTTGGCGAGGGCGAGGGAGGCCAGGGCATCCTTCTCCAGGAGCTGGCCGACCATGTCGGACAGTCCCGGCTCGGTTCGTCCCTTGCCCTTGAAGGCGCGCGAAAACGCCTTCCGCTTCAGGGCGTCGGCCAGCACGGCGTGCCGTGCCGTCACCCAGGCGCCGCGCCCGGGAAGCCGGGCATGGATATCCGGCACCACCGTGCCGTCAGGCGCCACGACGAAGCGCAGCAATTCCTCTACCGGCCGCACCGTCCGGCTGGCGATGCACAAACGGGTCGGCGCGCGTCCCGCATCCGGCAGGCCGGCATCGGTCAGCCCGACATCGGCCTGGTCGGTGCCGGCGGCATCGGTGCCGTCCACCGGCTCCGCCCCGTGGGGGGCCGTCTCGTCCGTCACCGCTTCCATTCCCTTCGGTCCCGATGCCGCGCCGGAGCGGGCGACCGGGGTGAGCGATCAGGCCTGGCTTTCGCCGTCCTCAGTCGTCTCGGCCAGCTCGGCCTCGTCCTCAGCCGGGCCGGCGAGCTCCTCGGCGGTGATCCAGCCGGCCTTGACGCGGGCCTGCATCACCAGCGCCTCGGCGGCCTCGCGGGAAAGCTCGAAGCCTTCCAGCGCGCCGGCGATACGCACCACCTCGCCATCCTTGCGCTCGGTCCAGCCGACGAGATCATCGGTGGCGCAGCCGGCAAGGTCCTCGACCGTCTTGATGTCGTTCTCGCCGAACGCCACCAGCATGGGCGAGGTGACACCGGGCACTTCCCGCAGCGCGTCCTCGACGCCCAGCGCCTTGCGGCGCTCGTCGAAGGTGGCTTCCACCTGCGCCAGATGCGCCAGGGCGCGGTTCTGCAGTTCCTGCGCCGTGTCCTCGTCGAAGCCCTCGATGCTCGCCAGCTCGTTCAGCGGCACATAGGCGATTTCCTCGACCGAGGCGAAGCCTTCGGAGGCGAGGAGCTGGCCCATCATCTCGTCGAGGTCGAGCGCCTCGGCGAACATCGTGGTGCGCTCGGCGAAGTCCTTCTGCCGGCGCTCGCTCTCTTCCGCCTCGGTCATGATGTCGATGTCCCAGCCGGTCAGCTGGGAGGCAAGGCGCACATTCTGGCCGCGGCGACCGATCGCGAGGGAGAGTTGGGCATCGGGGACCACAACTTCAATACGCTCGCGGTCTTCATCGAGCACCACCTTGACCACTTCGGCCGGGGCGAGGGCGTTGACGATGAAGGTCGCGACGTCCGGCGACCACGGAATGATGTCGATCTTCTCGCCCTGCAGCTCGTTCACCACCGCCTGCACGCGCGAGCCGCGCATGCCGACGCAGGCGCCCACCGGGTCGACCGAGGAATCGCGCGAGGTGACGGCGATCTTGGCGCGCGAGCCGGGGTCGCGGGCCACCGACTTGATCTCGACGATGCCGTCATAGATCTCCGGCACTTCCTGCGCGAACAGCTTGGCCATGAAGTGGGGATGGGTGCGGGAGAGGAAGATCTGCGGCCCGCGCTGCTCGCGGCGCACGTCATAGACATAGGCGCGGATGCGGTCGCCGGTCTTGAACACTTCGCGCGGCAGCAGCTCGTCGCGGCGCAGCGAGGCTTCGCCGCGGCCGAGGTCGACGACCACATTGCCGTATTCCACCCGCTTGACCGCGCCATTGACGATCTCGCCGATGCGGTCCTTGAACTCTTCATACTGCCGGTCGCGCTCGGCCTCGCGCACCTTCTGCACGATGACCTGCTTGGCCGACTGCGCAGCAATGCGGCCGAAATCGAACGGCGGCAGGGTGTCGGCGATGGAATCGCCGATCTGCGCCGCCGGGTTCAGCCGGCGCGCGCCGACAAGGTCGATCTCCACCGCCGGGTTGTCGACCTGCTCGACCACCAGCAGATGGCGGGCAAGGCGCAGTTCGCCGGTGCGCGGGTTGATCTCGGCGTGGATGTCGGTCTCGGCGCCGTAGCGCGAGCGCGCCGCCTTGGCGATCGCATCCTCCATCGCGGCGATCACGATACCGCGGTCAATCGTCTTTTCCCGCGCGACCGCGTCGGCGATCTGCAGGAGTTCAAGCCGGTTGGCGCTGACGACGGCCATCAGTGCGTCTCCTTCGCATGGGATTTGCGTTTGGCGTTGGATTTCTTGCCGGGCTTGGCGGCGCCCTTGGGCTTCAGCATCGGTTTGGACTTCTGCTTGACCGGCATCTTCTTCGGCGGGACGACACGCGGGGCCACGCCCTCGCCGCCCACGAACATGTCGTCATCGGCATTCTCGTCGGCCTCGTCGCCGTCGAGCGGCACCTCGCCGATGTCGGCGAAGTCGATGTCGTCCTCGTCGATGCCGGCGCCCTCGCGCAGCGCCTTGTCCCGGCGCAGCGCCTCGCGGATCAGCGCGTCGGTCATGACAAGGCGGGCATCGCCAATGTCGGAAATGGGCAGGGCGACGGTGTCGGGCGCTCCGGCGGCGACGTCGGGCAGGCGCAGCAGCGCCTCCTCGCCCTTCGCGCCGACCAGGATGCCGCGGAAGCGCTTGCGCCCATCCACCGGCACCGCCATGTCGACCTTCACGTCATGGCCGGCCCAACGCTGGAAATCGGAGAACCGCACCAGCGGCCGGTCGATGCCGGGCGAGGACATTTCGAGATTATAGGCCCCGGTGATCGGGTCCTCGACATCGAGCACCGGCGAGATGGCGCGGCTCGCCGCCTCGCATTCGTCAATGCCGAAGGAGCCGTCGGGGCGCTCGGCCATGATCTGCAGGGTCGGCGGGCTGCCGCCGGAGATCTTGGCCCGCACCAGACGGAAGCCGAGGCCCTGCAGCACCGGGCCGACAATGCCGGCCACACGGGCGGCGGGGCCGGTCTCGATGACAAGACGCGGCTCGTCGAGACGGCCCTCGGGCAGGGCGTTCGAATCAGCAGTGGCTTCGTTCACGTGGGCTTCGGTTTCGCTCATCGTCCTCGTCGGATCGCCTAACGATCCGCAATGCAAAAAGAGCGGGCCCCGGCGACGGAACCCACTCTCAACCGATCAGATGATCGTTTGTGAGATCGTTGAATGCCCCGCTTATACAGCCAAACCGCCCCGGGGTGCAAGGGAGCGCTCCATCGAGCGGTCCCGCGGGTGATTGATCACGCGCGAGAGCGGGCAGGCCCCCTGCCGGGCCGGGCCTACGAGAGGCGGGCGCGGCGGCGGTTGCGGCCGGCGAGGGCGCGTCGCATAAGCGGTTCATGTCTGTTCGCCCCCCGCCCCTTCCCGTGCTGCGCGAGCGCGCGCCCGCCAAGGTCAACCTCACCTTGCGGGTGCTCGGCCGGCGCGCCGACGGCTATCACGATTTGTCGAGCCTCCTCGCCTTTGCCGGCGCCGGCGACCGGCTGGCGCTGCTGCCGGGGGCGGAACTGGCGCTCGCCCTTGAGGGGCCGGGCGCGCCGGCGCTGGCCGGCGAGGGCGATAATCTGGTGCTGCGGGCGGCGCGGGCGCTGGCGGCGCGCGTGCCCGGGCTGGTGCTCGGCCGCTTCACCCTCGCCAAAAGGCTGCCGGTGGCGGCCGGCCTTGGCGGCGGCTCGGCGGATGCGGCGGCGGCGCTGCGGCTGCTGGCGCGGGCGAACGCTCTTGCGCTCGACGATAACAGGCTGTTCGAGGCGGCGCTCGAGACCGGCTCGGACGTGCCGGCCTGCCTCCAGAGCCGCTCCTGCCTGATGGGCGGGCGCGGCGAGGCGCTCACCCCGCTCGCTCTGCCGCGCTTCGGCGCCGTGCTGGTCAATCCGCGCGTGGCGGTGGCGACCGCCGACGTGTTCCGCGCGCTGGCGCTGGTGCCGGGCACGTGCTGCGGGGAGGCCGCGCCGGCGCCGGAAGCGGCGTCGCGCTCCGGGCTGGTCGCCTGGCTGCGCACCGAGCCCAATGATCTGGAGCCACCGGCGCGGGCGCTGGCGCCAGTGCTCGGTGCCGTCGAGGCGGCGCTGCAAGCCACGGCGGGAGCGCGGCTGGTGCGGATGTCCGGTTCCGGGGCGACGATGTTCGCGCTGTACGACGACTGCCGCGCGGCGGCCGCCGCGGCGCGGATCGTGGCGGCGGCCCACCCGGAATGGTGGGTGAAGTCCACCGTGCTCGGATAAGCGGGAAGCTAAAGATGCACACCGCGCTGTTCTTCGCCGCCGCCGCTTCGCTTGAGATCGCCGGCTGCTTCGCCTTCTGGGCGGTGATCCGCAACGGGGCGAATGCCCTCTGGCTGGTGCCGGGGGTGCTCAGCCTCATCGCCTTCGGCGCGGCGCTGACCCAGGTCGAGGCGGCGGCGGCCGGGCGCGCCTTCGCCGCCTATGGCGGGGTCTATGTCGCGGCGTCGCTCATGTGGCTGTGGGCGGTGGAGGGTTTCCGGCCCGACCGCTGGGACCTGATGGGCGGGGCGGTGTGCCTCGCCGGGGCGGCACTCATCGTCTTCGCGCCGCGCGGCTAGAACCGGCATCCACGTCGCTCGAAAACGCTCTCGGCGTCAGCGCACCCGCGCGATGCAGAAATCGACCACGTCGAGCAGCGCGTCCTTGGCCGGTCCGGCGGGAAAGACATCGAGCGCCTGCTTGGCCGCCGCGCCATAGGCGCGGGCGCGCTCCACCGTGGCGGCGATGGCGCCGTGGCGCAGCAGCAGCCCCAGCGCATGGGCGAGGTCGCCCTCGCCGATCTCGCCTTGTTCGAGGCAGCGGCGCCAGAAGCCGCGCTCCGCCTCGTCGCCGTTGCGTACCGCCAGCACGATCGGCAGCGTGATCTTGCCCTCGCGGAAATCGTCGCCGACATTCTTTCCGAGATCGGCCTGCGAGCCGCCATAATCCAGCGCGTCGTCGACCAGCTGGAAGGCGATGCCGAGATTCATCCCATAGGCGCGGCACGCGGCCTGCTCGGCCGCGCTCCGCCCGGCCAGCACCGGCCCGACCTCGCAGGCGGCGGCGAACAGCTCGGCGGTCTTGCCGCGAATCACCGCGAGATAGGCGTCCTCATCCGTGCCGATATTCTTGGCGGCGGCGAGCTGGGCGACCTCGCCCTCGGCGATGACCACGGCGGCGGTGGAGAGGATGTCGAGCGCCCGCATGTTGCCGACCTCGATCATCATGCGGAAGGCCTGGCCGAGCAGGAAGTCGCCGACCAGCACGCTCGCCTCATTGCCCCACAGCATGCGGGCGGCCAGCTTGCCCCGGCGCATCTCGCTGTCGTCGACCACGTCGTCATGCAGCAGCGTCGCCGTGTGCATGAACTCGACCGAGGCGGCGAGCTTGACCGTGCCCTCGCCCTCATAGCCCGCCAGCGCGCCGGTCGCGAGGGTGAGCATGGGACGCAGGCGCTTGCCGCCTGATGAGATGAGGTGCTGGGCAACCTCCGGAATCATCGCCACGTCGGAGCCGGTGCGCGACAGGATCAGCGCGTTGACGCGCCCCATATCGGCCTGCACAAGCGTGACGATGCCCGTCAGTGAGGCTTCGGACCCCGTCACGGCGGGAGTGAAGGAGTAGGCGACGGACACAAGGAGGCTCCCTCAGCAATGGCGACGGCGAGCGGCGATACGCTCGTAACCCGAAGGGTCCTCATAGCTTACCGCGCCAGAAGGCGAAAGTTTTCGTCGGGCCCCGCCGACCAGCCGAGCGGCCCGCGCGGGCCGGCTGGCGGGAGTTTGGGCCGGTCGCGGGGGAAACATCAAACCAGCTGTTGCGAAGATAACGTGGAATTGACTAGTATCTTGATACTAGAGTCTCCTGGGATCACGGGCTTGGCGTTGTTTTTGAAAGTCCGCAAGGAGTTGGGGCGCTGGCGCTCCAAGCTATCCAGCGTCCCGTGGATGTTTCTCGGTTCCGTGCGGCGGCGAGACTACGATTCAGGGCGCCCGCACAGCGTCAGGATTACGCTGGGAAAGCAGCCGATTGCCGACGATGTCGCCATTCTGGTGATCTTTCCGCGCGGGGGCATTGCCGGCTCCACCCTTGCCACCCTGGCCCATTTCGCCCGCAACGGCATGGCCTGCGTCGTCGTGTCCAATGCGCCCCTGCGCGAGGAAGACCGCGAGACGCTGGGCGCGGTCACGCATCTGGTGATCGAGCGGCCCAATGCCGGCTATGATTTCGGCGGCTTCCGCGAGGGGATCCTCACCCTGTTCGAGCGGGGGGTGAAGCCGCGCATGCTGTTCCTGATGAATGACAGCCTGTGGTTCCCGCTCCGTCCCGATTGCGACGCGCTGGCGCGCTGCCGCGAGGCCACGGAAGACATTTTCGGCTTCCATCTCAATGGCGTCGCGCGCTGGGGCCTGCGCCGGGACTATGTGCAGTCCTATTTCCTGCGCTTTTCGCCGCGGCTGGTGGCGAGCGCGGACTTCCTCGCCTTCTGGCGCGACATGCCGCTCATCGACAACAAGCACCTGGTGGTGCGGCGGCTGGAGCGCGGCCTCTCGCGGCATTTCGCCCGGCGCGGCTACACGCTGGGCGCCCTCGTCCACTGGCGCGACGTGATCGACCGGCTGCTGGCGCTGGATGACCCGGACAAGCTCGCCCGCCTCTTCGCCTATCAGTGCCGGCTCAACCCCAAGGAGGCGGCGATGCTGCAGCCGCTGCTCGACAAGGGCTGGTCGCCGCTGCGCATCCGCGACGCGCTGGCCGGGCCGATCCGCGCCAAGCGGCTGTTCGCCTCGTTTCCGATGATGCACCCCGAATTCGTGCTGGAGCTCGGCATGCCGGCGCTGAAGCGCAAGCTCACCATTCAGTACCGCGAACTCGTCCGCCTCGGCCTTGATGAGGGTTTCGAGCCCGCCGTGCGGGCCGAGATGCGGCTCTGAGGCGGCGCGCTTGTCCGCCGGCTTGCCTTGCGGGCGGCTTGCTGCCTCATATAGCGCGATGCGCGAACTGCTCCGGACCAATGACGTCGTCCTTCTCTCCGCCATCGCCGCCCTGCTCGACAGCGCGGGGATCGGCCATCTCGTGCTCGACCAGCATATGAGCGTGATGGAGGGCTCGATCGGCCTGCTGCCGCGCCGGCTGCTGGTGGAAAGCGAGCGGGAGCGGGAGGCGCGGGCGCTGCTGGACGAGGCCGGCTTCGGTGCCGCCCTGGGCGACGCATGAGTGATGGCACACGCGAGCCGATGGGCGAGGCGCCGGCGGACGACGCCGCGACTGACACCCCTGTGACCGACACGACCGCAACCGGCACGACCCTGGCCGACGCCGCCCTGACGGACGATGCGTTCCTCGGTGGCCGCCTGCGCCTTCTGCAGCCCCAGCGCGGCCACCGCGCCGGCCATGACGCGCTGCTGCTCGCCGCCAGCGCGCCGGAAGCCTCGCGCGCGGTCGATCTCGGCGCCGGGGTCGGCGCGGCCGGCCTTGCCTTCGCCGCCCGGGTGCCCGCCGCCACGCTGACGCTGGTGGAGATCGACCCGGTGCTGGCGGCGCTGGCCGCCCGCAACGCCGCGCGCCAGACGCCCGACCTTGGCGACCGGGTGGGGGTGGTCTGCGCCAATGTCATGACGCTCGGCCGCTCCTCCGGCCCGGACGTGCCGACGGCCGGCGCCGCCGATCTCGTGCTGATGAACCCGCCCTTCAACGACCCCGCCCGCCACCGCGCCTCGCCGCATGCCGGCAGGGCTCTTGCCCATGCCATCGCCGATGCCGATGTCGAGACCTGGCTGCGCGCGGCGGAGCGGTTGCTGGCGCCGGGCGGGCGGCTGGCGCTGATCCACCGGCCGGAGGCGATCGAGGCGCTGCTGGCCGGGCTGAAGGGCCGGTTCGGTGCCGTGACGATCCGCCCGGTCCACCCGTCCCCCGAGGCGCCGGCAAACCGGCTGCTGATCGGCGCCATCAAGGGCCGGCGCACGCCCCCCGCGCTGCTGCCGGCGCTGGTGCTGGCGGGAAGCGACGGCCGCCCCAGCGCCGCCGCCGAGCAGGTGCTGCGGGCGGGCGGGGCGATCGGGCCGGGATGAGCCACGCACCGCCGCCCCGCCACGGCGCGACGACGCATTGAGCAAAGGCCGAACGCACCCTATCTCTAGGGCATGGCCACATCATCCTTCTTCCAAGACCTCCGCCGCCGTCTCGATCCCCTCCTGCCCGCCCGGCTGCGCGGCGGCACGCCCGTCGTGCCGGTGGTGCGGCTGAACGGGGCGATCGGCATGGCCAGCCCCTTCCGGCCCGGCATCACCTTCGCCAACACGTCGCGGGCGCTGGAGCGCGCCTTTTCGGTGAAGGGCGCCAAGGCGGTGGCGCTGGTGATCAATTCGCCGGGCGGCGCGCCGACGCAGTCGCACCTCGTCTACAAGCGCATCCGCGCGCTGGCGGTCGAGAAGAAGCTGCCGGTGATCGCCTTTGTCGAGGATGTCGCGGCCTCGGGCGGCTACATGCTCGCCTGCGCCGCCGACGAGATCGTCGCCGACGATTTCTCCATTCTCGGCTCCATCGGCGTGGTCAGCGCCGGCTTCGGCTTCCCCGCCGCGCTGGAAAAGCTCGGCATCGAGCGCCGCGTCTACACCGCCGGCACCCGCAAGGTGATGCTCGACCCGTTCCAGCCGGAGAAGGCGGAGGATATCGAGCGGCTCAAGGCGCTGCAGCAGGAGATCCATGCCGCCTTCGTCGCGCTGGTGAAGGCGCGGCGCGGCGACGTGCTCTCGGGCGATGACGACACGCTGTTCTCCGGCGAGTTCTGGGCGGCGCCGCAGGCGCAGGAGCTCGGCCTCGTCGACGCCATCGGCGACCTGCGCGGCTTCCTGCGCGCCCGCTATGGCGAGACGGTCCGCACCCCGCTGATCGAGGTGAAGCCCGGCCTGTTCGGCCGTCGCTCGCCCGGCGTGGCGATGAGCGCGGCAATGGGCGGCGGCGCGGCGGCCGATATCGGCGCCGGGGCGGCGGAAGCCCTCATTTCTGCCGCAGAAGAGCGCGCATTATGGAGCCGCTTCGGTCTTTGACGCGCCGCTGCCACCCCCTCTGGGAAACACCCTGATGCCGCCCGTCTTCATTTTCGCCCTGGGTGCCCTCGGCACCGCCGCCCTGGTCAAGGTGCTGGTGCGCGAATCGCGCCGGGTGAACACCGAGCTCGACGCCCAGCGCCGCGCCGAGAAGGCGGGGGCGCTCGACCCCCGCGCCACGCTGCGCCGCGACCCCGCCACCGGCGAGTACCGGCCGGGCGATTCCTGAGGCCCCGGCCCGCGCGCTGGAACGCCTCCAATGTTGCCGCTGTCCCCCATCATTACCGCGAATTCACTTTATTTGCCGTGACTTGAGCCTTACGCCTTGAGGCCGGCGAGGACGGAACGGCGTGATGTTGCAGAAGGCGGAAAACAGCTGGACGGGTGAGAAGACGACGCGCCGGCGGCGCCGCCGGCGCTGGCCGTGGCTGCTCGCCGCCCTGCTGATGGCCGGGGGCGGGTATTATTACTATGCCGGCGTGCAGGCGCCCGAGGTGGCACCCGCCTTCCAGACCGCGGTCGTCACCCGCGGCGACATCGAGATCAGCGTCAACGCCATCGCCAAGATGCAGCCCAAGACCTATGTCGATGTCGGCACGCAGGTGTCCGGCCAGCTGCGGGTCATCCACCCGGATGTCGGCAATGTGGTGAAGAAGGGCGACCTGCTCGCCGAGATCGACCCCACCGTCTACCAGACCCGCGTCGCCGGCGACCGCGCCAGCCTGGACAATCTGCGCGCCCAGCTGGCGCAGGCCGAAGCGCAGCTCACCCTCGACAGGCTGCGCAACGAGCGCGCCCAGCAATTGCTCAAGAACCAGTCCGGCAGCAAGGACGCCGCCGATGCCGCCATGGCGACCGAGCAGATCAGCGAGGCCAAGATCGACGCGCTGAAGGCGCAGATCGCCCAGATGCAGGCGACGCTGGACGGCGACCTCGCCAATCTCGGCTACACCAAGATCTACGCGCCGATGGACGGCACCGTCGTCTCCATCACCGCCCGCGAAGGCGGCACGCTGAACGCCAACCAGTCCGCCCCCATCGTGCTGCGCATCGCCGATCTGCAGACCATGACGGTGACGGCGCAGGTGGCGGAGGGCGACATTCCGCGCATCACCGTGGGCACGCCGGCCGCCTTCTCGACGCTCGGCCTGCCGGACCGGCGCTGGCGCGGCACGGTGCGGCAGATCGAGCCGACGCCGACCATCGTCAATGACGTGGTGCTCTACAATGTGCTGATCGACGTGCCGAACGACGATCTGATGCTGATGACCGACATGACGGCGCAGGTGTTCTTCCGCCTCGGCGAGGCGAAGGACGTGCCGCTGGTGCCGACGCCGGCGATCCGCACCGCCCGCGACGGCGGCCAGAGCGTGCGCGTGCTGACCCCGCAGGGGCCGCAGGAGCGCCCGGTGAAGACCGGCCTGTCCAACCGCAGCCAGACCCAGATCCTTGAAGGTTTGGAGCCGGGCGAGACGGTGATCACAGGCACCAACGCCCCGGCCGGCCCGCGCCCGGCCGGCGGGCGCCCCTCCATGCCGCCGCGCCTGGGCTGACGCCATGAGCGAGGCCCTGACCCGCAGCGAGGAACGCGCCGCCGCGCCCCGGCCGCCGGGCGAGGGCCTGCGGCCGATCGTCGAGCTGGTCGATGTCAGCCGCATCTACCCCAATGGCGAGAGCGTGGTGCGCGCGCTCGACCGGGTGTCGCTGGCGATCCAGCCCGGCGAGTTCATCGCCATCATGGGCCAGTCCGGTTCCGGCAAGTCGACGCTGATGAACATCATCGGCTGCCTCGACCGGGCATCGGCCGGCACCTACCGCGTCGACGGGGTGGATGTGAAGGAACTGGGCCCGGACGAGCTGGCGGAACTGCGCTGCTCGGCCTTCGGCTTCGTGTTTCAGCGCTACAATCTCTTGCCCAGCCTGACGGCGGCGGAGAATGTCGCCATTCCCGCCATCTATGCCGGCATGGGGCGCGAGGCGCGCGAGGAGCGGGCGCATGCGCTGCTCGGCCGGCTCGGTCTGGGCGAGCGCAGCGAGCACCGGCCGAACCAGCTGTCCGGCGGCCAGCAGCAGCGCGTCTCCATCGCCCGCGCGCTGATGAACGCCGCGCCGGTGATTCTGGCCGACGAGCCGACCGGCGCGCTCGATTCGCGCTCGGGCGAGGAGGTACTGGCGCTGCTCGGCGAACTGAACGCCGAGGGCCACACCGTCATTCTCATCACCCATGATCCCGATGTCGCCGCCCATGCCCGGCGCGTCGTGCGCTTCCAGGACGGGCGCATCGTCTCCGACGAGCGGCGGGAGGACGAACCTTCCCGCACGCCGCTGCCCGGCACCGGCCCGGCCCGGCGCGGCGGGCTGGCGCGCTTCGTGCCCGACCTGGCGGAAGCGGTGCGGATGGCGATTGCCTCGATGACGGCGAACCTGTTCCGCACCGCGCTGACCCTGCTCGGCATCGTCATCGGCGTCGCCTCGGTCATCACCATGCTGGCGGTGGGCGATGGCGGCAAGCAGAGCGTGCTGGAGCGCATCTCACAGATCGGCACCAATCTTCTCATCGTCCGCCCCGGCGCGCCGGGCATCCGCACCGCCGGCGACAATGCCACGCTGCTGCCGGACGACGCCGAGGCGCTGAAGACCATTGCGGGCATCGAGGCCATCGCCCCCGACCGTTCCGGCCGCTACACGATGCGCTACGGCTCGCTGGACTATTTCACCACCGTGACCGGCACCACGCCGGACTATCTCGCCGCCCGCGACTGGGCGCTGGCCCGTGGGGTGATGTTCACCCCGGCCGATGTGCGCGCCTATGCGCCGGTGACGGTGCTGGGCCAGACCGTGGCGCAGAACCTGTTCGGCGCCGATGACCCGATCGGGCGCTATGTCATGGTCAAGAACGTGCCCTATGAGGTGATCGGCGTGCTCGCCCCGCGCGGCGCCAACGCCTTCGGCCAGGACCAGGACGATGTGGCGCTGGTGCCGCTCTCCACCGGCTTCGTGCGGGTGTTCGGCCGGCAGTTCCTCAACTCGATCACGATCAAGGTGACGGAGGCCGGCGACATTCCGGGCGTCGAGGCGGCGATCACCCGCACCCTCACCGAGCGCCACCAGGCCGAGGATTTCCAGGTGCGCAACACCGCGCAGTTCCTGGAGACGGCGATGGAGACGCAGAACACGCTCACCCTCGTGCTCGGCTGCGTCGCCGCCATCTCGCTGCTGGTGGCCGGCATCGGGGTGATGAACATCATGCTGGTGAGCGTCACCGAGCGCACCCGCGAGATCGGCATCCGCATGGCGACGGGGGCGCGGATGAGCAACATCATGCTGCAGTTCAACACCGAGGCGCTGGTGGTGTGCTCGGTCGGCGGGGCGGTGGGCGTCGGGCTCGGCCTGGCCGCCGCGCTGGGGCTGGAGGGGATGGGCGTGACCATCGTGCTCTCGCTGATGCCGCCGCTGCTGGCCTTCGCCTGCGCCTTCCTCACCGGGCTCGTCTTCGGCTACCTGCCGGCCCGCAAGGCGGCGGGGCTCGATCCGGTGGTGGCGCTGGCCTATGAGTGAGGGCCACCACCGCCGTTATCCCGGACGGCCGCAGGCCGCGCCGGGATCGGGCGCCTTGCCGGTGGACGATCCCGGCGCTCCGGCTACGCCTGCAGCCGGGATGACGGGCGTGGGACGCCGCTCCCCCTTGCTCCCCGCCGCCCGAACGTTTAGGCGAAACGCTCAGCGAGGCGCCCGCCGGGGCGCGCAGATCGAGGTTGCCGCATGAATGTTCTTCTGCTCGGCTCAGGGGGCCGCGAGCATGCGCTCGCCTGGAAGCTGGCGCAGAGCCCGCTGATGGGCGCCTTCTTCGCGCTGCCCGGCAATCCCGGCATCGCCGAATTCGCCACCTGTTTCGACAGCGTGCCGCTGGACGACCACGACGCCATCGTCACCCTGTGCCTGGCCGAGAAGATCGACCTCGTTGTCGTCGGCCCGGAGGCGCCGCTGGTGGACGGCATCGCCGACCGGCTGATCAATGAGGGCATCGCCGTGTTCGGCCCTCGCCGGGTGGCGGCGCAGCTGGAAGGCTCCAAGCTGTTCACCAAGGAACTGTGCAAGGCGCACGCCATTCCCACCGCCGCCTTCGGCCGCTTCACCGATGTGGAAGGCGCCCGCGCCTTCGTCCAGCACCACGGCGCGCCGATCGTGCTCAAGGCCGACGGCCTGATGGCCGGCAAGGGCGTGATCGTGGCGATGACGCTGGAGGAGGCGCTGGCCGGCGTCGACGAGGTGTTCGCCATGGGCGGGGCGGGGACGGAAATCCTGATCGAGGAATTCCTCGACGGCGAGGAAGTCTCGTTCTTCTGCCTGGTCGATGGCGAGACCGTGCTGCCCTTCGGCTCGGCGCAGGACCACAAGCGCGCCTTCGACAATGACGAGGGGCCGAACACCGGCGGCATGGGCGCCTATTCGCCCGCCCCGGTCTTCACCGCCGAGATGGAGCGGCGCACCC
The DNA here is from genome assembly GCF_900100155.1 of Ancylobacter rudongensis. GTDB lineage: Bacteria > Pseudomonadota > Alphaproteobacteria > Rhizobiales > Xanthobacteraceae > Ancylobacter > Ancylobacter rudongensis. The sequence goes on along the minus strand of NZ_FMTP01000003.1, from coordinate 355,319 downwards.
TCCACGAGATCGTCAAGCCGACCGCGCGCGCGCTGGCCGATGCGGCGAGCCCGTTTCGCGGCGTGCTGTTCGCCGGGCTGATGATCACCAGCGAGGGGCCGAAGCTGATCGAATACAATGTCCGCTTCGGCGATCCTGAATGCCAGGTGCTGATGATGCGGATGGAGGGCGATTTGCTGCCGCTGCTCGCCGCCGTCGCCACCGGACGGTTGGAGGACCAGCCGGTCGCGCTGAAGCCCGACGCGGCAATTTCCGTTGTGATGGCGACGAAGGGCTATCCCGGCCCCTATGGCAAGGGCTCGCGCATTGGCGGGCTGGAGGCGGCGGAGACCATTCCCGGGGTGAAGGTGTTCCATGCCGGCACCCGCCGGGAGGGCGATTCCATCCTCGCCCATGGCGGGCGGGTGCTGACCGTCACCGCGCTCGGCGGCAATGTCGCCGAGGCGCGCGAGCGCGCCTATGACGCCATCGCTCGCATCGACTGGCCGGAAGGCTTCTGCCGCCGCGACATCGCCTGGCGGGCGCTGGGCGAGTAAGCCGAGGGCTGAAAAGCCCTGCCGCCGCGTCGATTGCGGGCCGCCCTCTCTGGCGTCCCCGCGCGGGCATGCCCATGTTCAAACAAATGCCGCGGGCCCGTGGCAGAAGAAGTGCATGGGCGAAACCATGGATGATTCCACTTCTGGCCGACGTCGGCGCCCGCCGGCAAGCGACCTCCCGCCGGCGCCTCCCCCGCCCTCCTCCCCGGTGGCCGGGGAAGCGGCGGCCGGTGCCGTCATCTCCTCGGCCGGCGGCACCGTGCCGGGCGCGCCGGCGCACCGGGTGCCGACGCTCGGCGTCGCGCTGGGCTCGGGCGGGGCGCGCGGGCTGTCGCATATTCTCGTGCTGGAGGCGCTGGACGATCTTGGCCTGCGCCCCACCGCCATGGCGGGAGCCTCGATCGGTGCGCTGTTCGCCAGCGTCTATGCCGCCGGCATGCCCGCGCGCGACATCCGCCACCTCGTCACCCACACGCTGAAGAACCGCGGCGAGGTGATGAAGCGCCTGCTTGCCGCCCGGGTGGGGCGCATCTCCGATCTGTTCGGCGCCGGCCTCGGCAACCCGGTGCTGATCGACGCCGAGCGCTTCATCGGCGGGTTTCTGCCGGAGGCGGTCCCGGAGACCTTCGAGGAACTGTCGATTCCGCTGCAGGTGGTGGCGACCGATTACTGGGAGCGCTGCGAGCGCACCTTCGCCAGCGGCGCGATCCGCCCGGCGGTGGCGGCCTCGCTGGCGATTCCCGGCCTCATCCGCCCGGTGCAGCTGGAGGGCCATACCCTAGTCGATGGCGGGGCGGTGAACCCGTTGCCCTTCGACCTGCTACGCACGCGGGCCGATGTGGTGATCGCGGTCGACATCACCGGCGGCCACGGCACCGAGATGCGCGGCGTGCCCGCCCCGTTCGAGGCGATGTTCGCCACGCTGCAGATCATGGCCTCCTCGATCGTCGGCGAGAAGCTGAAATCGGGGGCGCCGGATATCCTGATCCGCCCGAATGTGAATGATTTCCGCGTGCTCGACTTCTTCCGCGCCGCCGCCATCCTGAAAGCGGCCGAGCCGGTCAAGGACGAGGTGAAGCGTCGGCTGGAGGCGGTGCTCGGCTAAGACCCATCGCCGGTTCCGGGCGCGAATCCGGCTCCCGTTTCGCCGGGGGCCGCCCTACTCCCGCCGCCCGGCGAAGAAGCCGCGCAGCAGGCTCGCCGCCTCGCTCTCGCCCAGGCCGCCATAGACGTCCGGCCGGTGGTGGCAGGTCGGCTGGGCGAAGAAGCGCACGCCGCTTTCCACCGCCCCGCCCTTGGGATCGGCCGCGCCGTAATAGACCCGGCGCAGCCGGGCGAAGGAAATCGCGCCCGCGCACATGGTGCAGGGCTCCAGAGTGACGTAGAGATCGCAGTCGGTGAGCCGATCATTGCCGAGACGGACGGCCGCCGCGCGCATGACCAGCATTTCCGCATGGGCGGTGGGGTCGGAAAGTTCGCGGGTGCGGTTGCCATCGGCGGCCAGCACCGTGCCGTCCTTCACCAGCACCGCGCCCACCGGCACCTCGCCACGGGCGGCGGCGCGCGCCGCCTCACTGAGGGCAAGCCGCATGAAATCGCGGCGCGCCCGCCCGCTGCCGGCGCCTGCCGCGTCGGAATCGTCGCTCGTCAAGGCTCTACTCGTCTAAAGCTCGCCAAAAGCTCGCATCCCCCCGCAGGACATGCTAGCACCCGCCGCCCGGAGACCGGATCAATCCCCATGCCCAAAAACACGCCGCCCCGCAAGGAAGTCAACCGCGTTCCCCGCGCCGCCCGCCCGGCCGCGCCGGAGGAGGCGGGCCCGCGCGAGGCGGAACGCATCGCCAAGGTGGTGGCCCGCGCCGGGCTCGGCTCGCGCCGCGAGATCGAGGAATGGATCCTGGCCGGCCGTGTCGCGGTGAATGGCGAGGTGCTGGAAAGCCCCGCCCGCACCGTCACCGCCGAGGACGAGATCACCGTCGACGGCGTGAAGCTGCCGGAGAAGGAGCGCACGCGGCTGTTCCTCTACCACAAGCCCAAGGGCGTGGTGACGACCAATTTCGACCCGGAAGGCCGCCCGACCCTGTTCGAGATCCTGCCCGCCGGCCTGCCGCGCCTCGTCTCCGTCGGCCGGCTCGACCTCAACACTGAGGGCCTGATCCTGCTCACCAATGATGGCGGGCTCTCGCGGGTGCTGGAGCTGCCGGAAACCGGCTGGCTGCGCCGCTACCGCGTGCGCGCCAAGGGCGACATCACCCAGGACAAGCTCGACGCGCTGATCGCCGGCATCACTGTCGAGGGCGTGCATTACGGGCCGATCGAGGCGGTGCTCGACCGCGTGCAGGGCGCCAATGTGTGGCTGACCCTGGCGCTGCGTGAGGGCAAGAACCGCGAAGTGCGCAATGTGCTCGGCTCGCTCGGCCTCGACGTGAACCGGCTGATCCGCCTCTCCTATGGTCCGTTCCAGCTCGGCGAGCTGCCGCAGGGCGAGGCCGAGGAAGTGCGCACCCGCATCCTCGCCGACCAGCTCGGCGAGGCCTTGTCCAAGGCCGCCGGCGCCGATTTCGACGGCCCGCTGTTCAACCATGCCGAGGACGACGCGCCCGCCCGTGCCACCAAGGGGGGCGCCAAGGGGGCGGCGAAGGGAGCGGCGAAGCCGCGCTACGCCAAGCCGGAAGGCACCGAGGACCGCCACCGCCGCCTGCCGATCGACACCGAGCCGGGCGAGGGCAAGAGCGTGACGGCCGGCGTCGTTGCCGACCGCAAGGGCCGCAAGGTACTGGTGCAGCGCGTGCGCTCCACCGAAGCCCCGCCCGAGGACGCGCCCGCCCGCCCCGCACGCGCCCGCCGTGACGAGGAGCGCGCCAACGTGCGCACCGGCAAGCGCCCCGCCGCCGCCAGCGGCGAACGCGGCGGCGAGCGCACCTTCCGCAAGCGCCCGGATCAGGCTTCCGAGGCCGGTGAGGCCCGCCCCGCCCGGGAGGATCGCCCGTTCGGCGAGCGGCCCGCCCGGGCCGGCGCCTCCAGCCGCGACCGCAAGGTCGGCGGCCCGCGCCCCGCCCGTCCGCGCGTCGAGCGCGAGGGCGAGGCCGGCGAACGCAGCTTCCGCCCCCGCAGCGATTCCGAGGCCCCGCGCGGCGAGCGTCCCGAGCGTGGTGATCGGCCGGAGCGTGGCGAGCGCCCCGAGCGCCCGTTCCGCGAGCGCGCCCCGCGTCCCGAGGGTGCGCGCAGCTTCCGCCCCCGCAGCGATTCCGAGGCCCCGCGCGGCGAGCGTCCCGAGCGTGGTGATCGGCCGGAGCGTGGCGAGCGCCCCGAGCGCCCGTTCCGCGAGCGCGCCCCGCGTCCCGAGGGTGCGCGCAGCTTCCGCCCCCGCAGCGATTCCGAGGCCCCGCGTGGCGAGCGTCCCGAGCGCGGCGAACGCCCGGCCCGGCCGGAGCGTCCCGAAGGCGGGCGCTCCTTCCGTGGCGCCGGCACCAGCCGGCCCTATAGCGGCCGGGTGAAGTCCGAGCAGTCGCGCAGCTTCCGCCCCCGGCCGGAGGGCGAGGAGCGCCCCGCCCGCCACGAACGCCCCGAGGGCGCGCGCCCGCAAGGCGAGCGTCCGTTCCGCGAGCGCACGCCGCGCCCGGAGGGCGAGCGACCCGCCCGTTCCTTCCGTCCCCGGCCGGAAGGCGAGGAGCGCCCCGCCCGCCGCGAGCGTCCCGAGGGCGCACGTCCGCAAGGGGAGCGTCCGTTCCGTTCCCGCGACGACCGGCCGGCGCGCCCGCCCCGCGAGGACCGCGACGACCGCGCCCCGCGCGGCGATCGCCCGTCCGGCGGCCGTTCCTTCGGTGACCGGCCGGCGGGTGGCGGCGGCAAGAGCTATGGCGCCAAGAATTTCGCCGACAAGCCCGGCGGGCGCCCGTCCGGCGGCAAGCCGTTCGGCAAGCCCGGCAGCCGGCCGGAAGGCGGCAAGTCTTTCGGTGGCAAGCCGTCGGGTGGCAAGCCCTTCGCCGGCAAGCCGGCCGGTGGCAGGCCTTCAGGTGGCAAGCCTTCAGGTGGCAAGCCTTCGGGTGGACGGCCTTCAGGCGGCAAGCCTGGGCGTCCGCCGCGTAGCTGACGGGCCGGCCGATGCGGATCGTCGGCGGGCGCTTCAAGGGGCGGACCTTGCGTGGCCCTTCCTCCATGGCCACGCGCCCGACCTCGGACCGGCTGCGCGAGGCGCTGTTCAACGTGCTCGCCCATGCCTATGGCGACGCGGCGGACGGCGCCCGCGTGCTCGACCTGTTCGCCGGCACCGGCGCGCTGGGGCTGGAGGCGCTGTCGCGCGGGGCGAAGCTGGCGGTGTTCGTCGATGAGGCGCCGGAGCCGCGCGGGCTGATCCGCGCCAATGTCGAGACGCTCGGCGTCGCCGGCATCACCCGCATCTTCCGCCGCGACGCGACCAAGCTCGGCGAGGCGTTCGCCAGCGACGCCTTCGACCTCGTCTTCTGCGATCCGCCCTATGGGCGCGGCCTCGCCGAGAAGGCGGTGGCGGGCGCGCTGGCGGGCCGCTGGCTGGCGCCCGGCGCGCTTGTTGTGGTGGAGGAATCGGTCGAGGCCGCCTTCGCCGCCCCCGAGGGCTTCGAGGAACTGGAGCGCCGCCGCTACGACAGCAGCGAGATCATCTTCCTGCGGGCGCCGGGCGGCTGAAGCCGGCCGCGACCGGCCGGCGTGCCGGCGCCCGGCTCACCCCACTTCCGCCACCGCCGCCAGGATGCGCTCAATGTCTTCGGGCCGCGACAGGCGGTGGTCGCCGTCCTTGATCAGGCTCAGCACCACATCGTCCTCGGCCAGGCAGCTGACGAGGCGCAGCGCGTGCTGCCAGGGCACATCCGGGTCGGCGACGCCCTGCAGGATCCGCACCGGGCAGCCGACCGCGAAGGGCGCGCCGAGCACGAGGTTGGCCCGCCCGTCCTCGATCAGCCCCCGGGTAATGACCTGCCCGGGGCCATACTCCGACGGGCGCACCCAGCGGCCCTCCTGCAGCAGCGTGGCGCGCACCTCCTCCGGCATCGCCTTCCACATCAGCTCCTCGGTGAAATCGGGCGCCGGGGCGATCAGCACCAGCGCGGCGAGCCGGCCGGTCTCGCCCCGCGCCGCCCGCGCCCGCGCCAGCAGCAGCGCGATCCAGCCGCCCATGGAGGAGCCGACGACGATCTGCGGGCCTGTCGTTTCGGCGTCGAGCACGGCGAGCGCGTCCTGCGCCCAGCGCGAGATCGTGCCGTCCTCGAAGGCGCCGGCCGATTCGCCATGGCCGGAATAGTCGAAGCGCACGATGCGCCGCCCGGTGCGCGCGCCCCATGCGGCCAGCGCCTGCGCCTTGCTGCCGCGCATATCGGAGAGAAAGCCGCCGCACCACAGGACGCCCGGCTTTTCGGCGGTCGAAACGCCCGGGGTGACGCGCACCGCGATGGCCCTGGCGTCGTCGCCGACGGTGAGAAAGTGGGGGGCGTCGTCGGTGTCGGCGGGGTGGTTCATCAAGGGTCCTTCCTCAACCATCGGCGGGTGCGGTGCGCGTGCCGCGCGGCGCCAGCCTCTTGCGATTCGCCCCGGCCGCGCCATCTTGGCTTACAGCCAGGGATCGCGCGCGAACAGCAGGACGGAGCTCCAGGGCGGGTAAGTGCTGCTGGCATGCGTAATTACATGCGATCGCGGCCGTCACGCCGTTGACTTCTGCCGGGTTTGTCACGATCTTCTGCGACCGTTTTACGCGCGCGGAAATCAGCCGGCCGGCGACCTTCGAGGCGCGGAGAAAACGCTACTATCTGAAATGGCAGAGGAGAAGACGCCATTCGTCGCCCCATGAGACCCGTCGCGCCGGAAAAGGACGGTCCGCGCGTCAACGAAGACATCCGCATCCGCGAAGTTCAGCTCATCGATCAGGAGGGGCAGAACCTCGGTGTCGTGCTCACGCGCGACGCGATCGCGATGGCGCAGGAGGCCGGTCTCGATCTCGTCGAGATCGCCCCGAATTCGGCGCCGCCGGTCTGCAAGATTCTCGACTATGGCCGGTTCAAATACCAGAACCAGAAGAAGGCCAACGAGGCGCGCAAGAAGCAGCACGTCGTCGAGATCAAGGAAATCAAGCTTCGCCCCGGCATCGACACCCATGACTATGAGGTGAAGATGAAGTCCATCCACCGCTTCTTCGAGGAAGGCGACAAGGTGAAGATCACCCTGCGCTTCCGCGGTCGCGAGATGGCGCATCAGGAGCTGGGCTACAAGCTGCTGAACAAGGTGAAGGAAGAGCTGGCGACCATTGCCAAGGTCGAGGCCGAGCCCTCGCTGGAAGGCCGTCAGATGATCATGGTTCTGGCGCCGCGCTGACGCGCGCCGGCCCCTCGATCAGGAGCGTCTATCCCCGGGCCTGGCCCGGGGATTCTCGTCTTCCGGCACGAACCAGACCGCGTATGGCCGGGTGACGCCCGGCCATGATGCCCCGCGACGACGGGCGAGGCCGCCGCGTCGTGCGCCGCTGTTCTGTCTCGGCGTGTGTTGATCTAGTTCTTTGTTTTGTCGCGTTTTCTTCACGCGAACCGGTATCCAATTCGCTCGAAAACGCTCTAATCCGGCAGCGCGCCGTTCTCGCCCAGCACCGCGCCGGCGAGATAGAGCGAGCCGGCGATCAGCACGCGCGGCGCCGCCCCCACCGGAAACGCCGCCAGCCCTTCCAGCGCGGCGGCGACGCTCGGGGCGGTCGAGGCATCGAGCCCGTGCGCCCGTGCCGCCTCCGCCAGCGCTTCCGGCGCCGCGCCCTTGTGCTCGCCGGGCACCGGCACCGCCACCAGCTCGCGCGCGAGCCCGGCGAACGGCGCCAGGAAGGCGTCCGCGTCCTTGTTTCCCAGCATGCCGACGACCAGCACCAGCGGCCGCGACACCCGGTCTTCCAGATCGGCCAGCGCGGCGGCGAGCGCCTGCCCGCCGGCGGCGTTGTGGCCGCCATCGAGCCAGATATCGACGCCCTCGGGCGCCCGCTGGGTCAGCGGGCCGGGGCCGAGCCGCTGCAGCCGCGCCGGCCACTGCGCCGACCGCATGCCCTCCTCGAAGGCGTAGGCCGGCAGGCCGAGATCGGCCACCCGCAGCGCTTCCACCGCCAGCCCGGCATTGACGATCTGGTGCGGCCCGACAAGGCGCGGGCGCGGCAGGTCCATCAGCCCGGCCTCGTCGGCGACGACCAGCCGGCCGCCCTCCTCATGCGCCTGGTAGTGCTCGCCCATCACCGAGAGCGGCACGCCGAGCCGGGCCGCCTGCCGCTCGATCGCCGCCAGCGCCTCGCGCGGCTGGTGGCCGAGCACGGCCGGCACGCCGCGCTTGAGGATGCCGGCCTTCTCGCCGGCGATCTCCGCCACCGTCTCGCCGAGAAAATCGACATGGTCGATCGAGACCGGGGTGATGACGCTCACCAGCGGCTTGTCGATCACATTGGTGGCGTCGAGCCGGCCGCCGAGGCCGACTTCCAGCAGCAGGATGTCGGCGGGCACCTGCGCGAACAGCAGCAGCGCCGCCGCCGTGGTGATCTCGAAGAAGGTGATCGGCTCGCCGCCATTGGCCTCTTCCGCCTGCGCCAGCGCCTGGGTGAGGCGTGCATCGTCCACCAGCGTGCCGGCGAGGCGGATGCGCTCGTTGAAGCGCACGAGATGGGGCGAGGTGTAGACATGCACCCGCTTGCCGGCGGCTTCCAGGATCGCCCGCATGAAGGCGACGGTGGACCCCTTGCCATTGGTGCCGGCGACGTGGATGACCGGCGGCAACCGGTGCTCGGGATGGCCGAGCCGGTCGAGCAGCCGCCACATCCGGTCGAGCGACAGGTCGATCAGCTTCGGGTGCAGCGCCAGCAGGCGGTCGAAAATGGCGTCCACCGGCCGCAGCGGCCCCTCGATGGGGCCGGGGCCGGCGGCGGGAAGCGCGGTCATGGGGGCCTCAGGCGCTCGTGGGAGCGGCACTTTTCGGCGCGGATGCCGGCAGGGCCGGGGCCTCGCCCGACGCCGCGTCCTCGGAAGGCGTGGCCGGCGGCGCCTTGGGTTGATCGGCAAGCGGGGCGGGCGCCGGGGCACGCATCAGCAGGCGGCAGAGCCGGGCCAGCGTGGCGCGCATCTCGTGGCGGTGGACGACCAGGTCGATCATGCCGTGGTCGCGCAGATATTCGGCGCGCTGGAAGCCCTCGGGCAGCTTCTCGCGGATCGTCTGCTCGATGACGCGCGGGCCGGCGAAGCCGATCAGCGCGCCCGGCTCGGCGATCTGGATGTCGCCCAGCATGGCGTAGGAGGCGGTGACGCCGCCGGTGGTCGGGTTGGTCAGCACCACGATATAGGGGCGCTTGGCCTCGCGCAGTTCCTGAATGGCGCAGGTGGTGCGCGGCATCTGCATCAGCGAGAGGATGCCTTCCTGCATGCGCGCCCCGCCTGACGAGGCGAACATGATGAAGGGGGTGCCGCGCGAGGCGGCGGTCTCAAGGCCGGTGACGATCGCCTCGCCCGCCGCCATGCCGAGCGAGCCGCCCATGAAGCCGAAATCCTGCACCGCCACGGTGACGGGCAGGCCTTCCAGCTTGCCATAGCCGACCTTCACCGCGTCCTGCGCGCCGGTCTTGGTGCGGGCGTCCTTCAGCCGGTCGACATAGCGCTTCTCGTCGCGGAACTTCAGCGGGTCGATGGGAACCGCCGGCAGGGCGATGTCGTACCATTTGCCGCCGTCGAACACCGAGCGCAGCCGCGCCGCCGGTTCCATCCGCATGTGGAAGCCGGAACCGGGGACGACGTGGAGATTCGCCTCCAGATCCTTGTGGAACACCATCTGCCCGGTCTCCGGGCACTTCACCCAGAGATTCTCCGGCACTTCCCGGCGGTTCAGGAAGGAGCTCAGCTTGGGGACGACGTTCGAGATCCAGTTCAACGGTCGGGCTCCGGACGGTGGCGCGGCGGCCCGCGACAGGGTTTCCCTGCCGCCGGCCGCCCCTCATCTAATGCCGCAGAAGGGCGATGAAAAGGCGCAACAGCGATTCCGCCGCGCGCCTTGCGGGCGCGCCGCCTATTCCGCCGCCTGGCGGCGCACGCCGCGCACCGCCTCGGCCAGCCGGCCGACCAGGTCGGTGACGGCGGGAAGCGTCGCCGGCGTCGCCCGGTCCTCGCTGTCGAGCGTGGCGCGCAGCGCGTCGATCAGCGCCGAGCCGACCACCACGCCATCGGCATTGGCGGCGATGGCGGCGGCGCTTTCGGGCGTCTTCACGCCGAAGCCGACGGCGACGGGCAGCGCGGTGTGGCGCTTGATCCGCGACACCGCCGTGCCGACCGCCGTGGGATCGGCCTGCGCCATGCCGGTGATGCCGGTGATGGAGACGTAGTAGACGAAGCCCGCCGTGTGCTTGAGCACCGCCGGCAGGCGCTTGTCGTCGGTGGTCGGGGTGGCGAGGCGGATGAAGTCGAGCCCGGCCGCCAGCGCCGGCAGGCACAGCTCGTCATCCTCTTCCGGCGGCAGGTCGACCACCACCAGGCCGTCGACGCCGGCCGCCTTGGCATCGGCGAGGAAGCGCTCGACGCCATAGACATAGACCGGGTTGTAATAGCCCATCAGCACCACGGGCGTGGTGTCGTCGTCCGCACGGAAGGTCTTCACCATCGCCAGCGTCTTGGCCAGCGTCTGCCCGGCCGCGAGCGCGCGCAGCCCCGCCGCCTGGATCGCCGGGCCGTCGGCCATCGGGTCGGTGAAGGGCACGCCGAACTCGATGATGTCGGCGCCCGCCGCCGGCAGCGCCTTCAGCAGCGCCAGCGAGGTGTCGAAATCGGGGTCGCCGGCGGTGACGAAGGTGACGAGCGCGGCGCGCCCCTCGGCGGCGCAGGCGCGAAAGCGCGTCTCGATGCGGGTGCTCATAGGCTCGTTCCCAGAATGTCCGCCACCTGCGGAATGTCCTTGTCGCCACGGCCGGAGAGGTTGACCACCATCAGATGGTCGTCCGGCAGGGTCGGGGCGAGATCGGCGACCTTGGCCAGCGCATGCGCCGGCTCCAGCGCCGGGATGATGCCCTCAAGCTTCGCCACCAGCTGGAAGGCGGCCAGCGCCTCGTCATCGGTGGCGGAGATGTAGGTGGCGCGGCCGGTGTCGTGCAGCCAGGAATGCTCCGGCCCGATGCCGGGATAGTCGAGGCCGGCCGAGATCGAATGCGCTTCGGCGATCTGGCCGTCGCCATCCATCAAGAGATAGGTGCGGTTGCCGTGCAGCACGCCGGGGCGCCCGCCGGTGAGCGAGGCGGCATGCTGGCCGGAGGGAATGCCATGGCCGGCAGCCTCGACGCCGAAGATCCGCACGCCGGGATCGTCGAGGAAGGGGTGGAACAGGCCCATGGCATTGGAGCCGCCGCCGATGCAGGCGATCAGGCTGTCCGGCAGGCGGCCCTCCATTTCCAGCATCTGCTCGCGGGTCTCGGTGCCGATGATGCTCTGGAAGTCGCGCACCATGGCCGGGTAGGGGTGCGGGCCGGCCACCGTGCCGATGCAGTAGAAGGTGTCGCTGACGTTCGTCACCCAGTCGCGCAGCGCCTCGTTCATCGCGTCCTTCAGCGTCTTCGAGCCGGACTGAACCGGCACGACGCTGGCGCCGAGCATCTTCATGCGGAACACATTCGGCGCCTGCCGGGCGACGTCCACGGCGCCCATATAGACAACGCATTCGAGCCCATAGCGGGCGCACAGCGTGGCGGTGGCGACGCCGTGCTGGCCGGCGCCGGTCTCGGCGATGATCCGCTTCTTGCCCATGCGGCGGGCGAGCAGGATCTGGCCGAGGACGTTGTTCACCTTGTGCGAGCCGGTGTGGTTCAGCTCTTCGCGCTTGAAATAGATCTTGGCGCCCATGCCCGCCGGGGCGCCGGCGCGCAGATGCTCGGTCAGGCGCTCGGCGTAATAGAGCGGGCTGGGGCGGCCAACATAGTGCTTCAGCCCGGCATCCATCTCCGCCTTGTAGGCGGGATCGGCCTTGGCCTCATTATAGGCCGTCTCCAGGTCGAGGATCAGCGGCATGAGCGTTTCGGCAACGAAACGACCACCGAAGAGGCCGAAATGCCCGTTGTCGTCGGGGCCGGTGCGGAAGGAATTGGGAGCGTTCACGACGGGCTCGTCTCTCTGGCAGGTGAAGGCGGCGTCGGCTTGGCGCCAGCGGGTGTGTCGCCGGTGGGTCGGCGGGCCCCGCCTTCCGCCTCGGCCGCCCGCGCGGCGCGCAGGAAGGCTTCGATGCGGGACGGGTCCTTGATGCCGGGTCCACGTTCGACACCGGAGGATACGTCCAGACCGGGCGGATGGATGAGCCGCACCGCGCTCGCGACGTTTTCCGGGTCGAGCCCGCCTGACAGCATGAAGGGCCGGGCGAGGTCAAGGCCGGCGAGCAGGTTCCAGTCGAAGGTCACGCCATTGCCGCCGGGCAGCACGGCGCCCTTAGGCGGCTTGGCGTCGAGCAGCAGCCGGTCGGCCACGCCCTCATAGGCGGCCAGCGCGGCAAGGTCCTCGGCTGAGGCGATGCCGAGCGCCTTCATCACAGGCAGGCCGAAGCGCGCCCTGATGGCGGCGACGCGCGCCGGCGTCTCATGGCCATGCAGCTGGAACATGTCGGGGCGCAGCGCGTCGAGAATGGCGGCGAGGGTGGCGTCGTCGGCATCGACGGTGAGCGCGACAATCTGCGCCCGCCCGCGCGCCTGCGCGCCAAGGGTGGCGGCGGTGGCGAAGTCCACATGGCGCGGCGAGGGGGCGAAGAACACCATGCCCACCATGTCCGCACCCGCGCCGAGGGACGCCTCCAGCGTCTCGGCGGTGCTGAGCCCGCAGATTTTGATCTCAAGCGACAAGGCCGCCTCCATGAAGAGAGCCACCTAGCACGGAACCGCCCCCTGACGCGAGGGCATCGCCGAGAACGGCGCGGACGCTGGCACAGAAGCCGGCCGACATCGGCGCCGCGCGCGCCCGGGAGCGGGAAAGGCGAGCGGCGGGGTTGAAATTACCCCTTCCGTCACGACATTCCGCATGCTACTCACAATTGACTGTGAAATTATTCAATTCACGCAAGTTTAATGGATATAGCGGCCTGTCGCGGTCGCGCATCCTTCCGACCCCTGGAGACTGCCCATGCGCCTCTCGCGCCGCCTGATCCTGACCACGGCCCTCGCCGCCGCGCTCGCGCCCCTCGCCCTTGTCGCCATCGCGCCGCAGGCCCGGGCGGACGAGCCGAACCAGATCCTCAACGCCTCCTACGATATCGCCCGCGAGCTGTTCGACGCCGAGAACAAGCAGTTCGAGCCGGCCTACAAGGCGAAGACCGGCAAGGAGATCAAGGTCAACCAGAGCCATGCCGGCACCTCCAAGCAGGCGCGCTCCATCGTCGAGGGCCTTGAGGCCGACGTCGTGACCTTCAACCAGATCACCGACATCACCTTCCTCGTCGACAAGGGCTTCGTCGCCAAGGACTGGCAGAGCCGCCTGCCGAACGGCTCCTCGCCCTGGTACTCCTTCCCGGCCTTCCTCGTGCGCGAGGGCAACCCGAAGAACGTGAAGAACTGGGACGATCTCGTCCGCGACGACGTGAAGCTGGTGTTCCCCAACCCGAAGACCTCGGGCAATGCGCGCTACACCTACCTCGCCGCCTATGCCTTCGCGCTGGAGAAGTTCAACGGCGACGTGGCCAAGGCCGACGCCTTCGCCAAGAAGCTGCTCTCCAACGTCGTGGTGTTCGACACCGGCGGGCGCGGCGCCACCACCTCCTTCGTCGAGCGCGAGCAGGGCGATGTGCTCATCACCTTCGAGGCCGAGGTGATCGGGGTGAAGGACGCCTACAAGGACAAGAACTTCCAGGTCGTGGTGCCGGAGGTGAGCCTGCTGGCCGAGTTCCCGGTCGCGGTGGTGGACAAGGTGGTCGACAAGCGCGGCTCGCGCCAGATCGCCACCGACTACCTCACCTATCTCTATTCGCCCGAAGGCCAGAAGATCGCCGCCGAGCTGAACAACCGCGTCGTCGACCCCAAGGTGTCCGAGGAGTTCAAGGCCAAGTTCGCGCCCGTCCGCCTCGTCAAGGTCGAGGACGTGTTCGGCGGCTGGGCCAACGCCCAGAAGACCCACTTCGCCTCCGGCGGCAAGCTGGACGAGCTTTTCGTCGCGCAGTGAGGGGAGCGATTTTGCACGCGGTTTCCGTGTGAATAATCGTTTCCTGCTGGACTTATCCGTTGAACTGCGGCATGGCCGGGCTTGTCCCGGCCATTGCCTTTTCACCGCTGCCCGACCCCGGTCGGTGCGACCGACGCAAGGAGCCGCCCGTTGAACCGCGTCATACCGGGCCTTCCGCTCTCGCTCGGCATCACCGTGCTCTATCTCAGCCTGATCGTGCTGCTGCCGCTCGGCGCGCTGGTCTGGCAGGCGCTGGATGTCGGCTGGGAGCGCTACCTCGCCATCATGAGCGGGGCGCGCACCATGGCCGCCTTCCGCATCACCCTGTCCACAGCCGCCATCGCCACCCTGTTCAACGGCGTCTACGGGCTCGCTTTGGCCTGGGTGCTGGTGCGCTACGAATTTCCCGGCAAGCGCTTTCTCGACGCGCTGGTCGACGTGCCCTTCGCCCTGCCGACCGCCGTGGCGGGCCTTGCCCTCTCCGCTTTGTTCGCCAAGAACGGCTGGTTCGGCGGGCCGCTGGCGCAGATCGGCATCGAGGTCGCCTACACCCCGCTCGGCATCGCCATGGCCATGGCCTTCACCTCGATTCCCTTCGTGGTGCGCACCGTGCAGCCGGTGCTGGAGGATCTTGCCGCCGATGTCGAGGAAGCCGCCGCCACGCTTGGCGCTTCGGATCTGCGCATCTTCGCCCGCATCATCTTTCCCGCCATCCTGCCGGCCTTTCTCACCGGCGCCTCGCTCGGCTTCGCCCGCTCGCTGGGCGAGTTCGGCGCCATCATCTTCATCGCCGGCAATCTGCCGTTGAAGACCGAGGTGGTGTCGCTGCTCACCTTCATCCGCATCGAGGAATATGACTACCCGGCCGCCGCCGCCATTGCCGCGACGCTGCTCGGCTTCGCCTTCGTCCTGCTGTTCCTGGTCAACATGCTCCAGCTCTGGCAGCAGCGCCGCATCGGCACGGGGGACTGACACCATGGCCCGCGAACCGCTCTCCCCCGAAAACGCCCACGCCCCGCGCCGTATCCGCGTCGGCGACGGCCCGCTGGCGCGTTTCCTGCTGATCGGCACCGTGCTGCTCGTCACCGTGCTGGTGCTGGTGGCGCCGCTGCTGGCGATCTTCGCCGAGGCGTTCCGGCACGGCATGGGCGCCTATGCCGCCTCCTTCAGCGCGCCGGACACGCAATACGCCATCGGCCTCACTTTGTTCACCGCGCTGATCGTGGTGCCGATCAATGTCGGCTTCGGCATCGCCGCCGCCTGGTGCATCGCCAAGTTCAGCTTTCCCGGCCGCAACCTGCTGGTGGCGCTGGTGGAGCTGCCCTTCTCGATCTCGCCGATCATCGCCGGCGTCGCCTATCTCTTCGTCTATGGCGCGCAGGGGCTGCTGGGGCCGTGGCTGGGCGAGCACGACATCAAGATCATGTTCGCCGTGCCGGCCATCATCCTCGCCAGCCTGTTCGTCACCGCCCCCTTCGTCGCCCGCGAGCTGATCCCTCTGATGATCGCTCAAGGGTCGGAGGAGGAAGAGGCGGCGGTGACGCTGGGGGCGGGGGGCTGGCGCATCCTGCGCCTCGTCACTTTGCCCAATGTCCGCTTCGCCCTGCTCTATGGCGCGGCGCTGTGCAATGCGCGGGTGATGGGCGAGTTCGGCGCCGTCTCGGTGGTGGCGGGCAATATTCGCGGCCAGACCAACACGCTGCCGCTGCAGATCGAACTGCTCTACCAGGACAATAACGCGGTGGCCGCCTTCGCGGTGGCGACGCTGCTGACCCTGGTCGCGCTGGTCACGCTGGTGGCCAAGGCGATCATCGAGCGGCTCGACGCGGCGCGGGTGAAGGCGCAGGGCAAACCCGGCCATTAACGCGGGGCCAAAATAACCCCTGGCCACTGATGCCCGGCGCGGCCCGCCGCCGGCCATTGCCCCTGACGATGGTCGTCCGCCATGGCCGCATGGCGACCTCACGCCACGCCGCCCTCCGGGTAGGGGCCCCGTCACGCGCCCGTCACCATTGACGCGGCAGGCTGGCTCGCCGCATGGTGCGCGCGCATCTGTGCCTTTTGGAACCAAAGGAGTGTCCCCGCGAATGTCAGTCTGGCCGGTCTACGGAAAAATCGACGGTCCCCTCGTGCTCATCGGCTTCGGCTCGATCGGGCGCGGCATCCTGCCTCTCCTGGAGCGGCACTTCGATTTCGACAAGGAAAGCCTGACCGTCATCGACCCGGTGGACGATCACCGCGCCCTCCTCGACGAGCGCGGCATCCGCTTCCTCCAGCTCGCCATCACCCAGGAAAACTACCGCGACGTGCTCACCCCCCTGCTCACCACGGGCGGGCGCGGCTTTGTCATCAACCTCTCGGTCGATACCGGCTCGGTCGACCTGATGCTGTTCGCCCGCGAGCTGGGCGCGCTCTACATCGACACGGTGGTCGAGCCCTGGCTCGGCTTCTATTTCGACAAGGACGCCACCCCCGCCAGCCGTTCCAACTATGCGCTGCGCGAATCCATGCTCAAGGCCAAGCGCGCCCATCCCGGCGGGCCCACCGCCGTCTCCTGCTGCGGCGCCAATCCGGGCATGGTGTCCTGGTTCGTCAAGCAGGCGGTGATCGACATCGCCACCGATACCGGCCTTGATTTCACCGAGCCGACCAGCCGCGAGGGCTGGGCGGAGCTGATGAGCCGCGTCGGCGTCAAGGGCATCCACATCGCCGAGCGCGACACCCAGCGCGCCCGCGACCCGCGCCCCTTCGGCACCTTCGTCAACACCTGGTCGGTGGAGGGCTTCGTCTCCGAGGGGCTGCAGCCGGCCGAGCTCGGCTGGGGCACGCACGAGACCTGGATGCCGGAGAACGCCCACACCCATAATTTCGGCTCCGGCGCGGCGATCTATCTGATGCAGGCCGGCGCCGCGACCAAGGTGCGCACCTGGTGCCCGACGCTGGGCCCGCAGCACGGCTTCCTCGTCACCCATAACGAGTCGATCTCGATCGCCGACTATTTCACCGTCCGCAACGGCGCCCAGGTCGCCTACCGCCCGACCTGCCACTATGCCTACCATCCCTGCAACGACGCGCTGCTGTCCTGGCACGAGATGTTCGGCACCGAGGGCGGGCCGCTCGGCGACTGGTCGATCCTGACCGAGCACGAGATCGTCGACGGGCGCGACGAACTCGGCGTGCTGCTCTATGGCCACGCCAAGAACGCCTACTGGTACGGCTCGCAGCTCACCATCGAGGAAGCGCGCGACCTCGCCCCCTACCAGACCGCGACCGGGCTGCAGGTGACATCAGCCGTGCTCGCCGGCATGGTGTGGGCGCTGGAGAACCCGCAGGCCGGCATCGTCGAGACCGACGAGATGGACTATCGCCGCTGCCTGGAGATCCAGAAGCCCTATCTCGGCACGGTGAAGGGCTACTACACCGACTGGACCCCGCTGGACGGCCGCCCCGGCCTGTTCCCCGAGGATATCGACCCCACCGACCCCTGGCTGTTCCGCAACATTCTGGTGCGGTGACCTCACAGGTCGCGCAGGCGGAACACGAAGAAGTACAGCAGCGCCGTATTGGTGCACACGCCGATGATCGCGGCGAGGAAATAACGGCCCGGGTGAAAGCCCGGGCTTTGCCGTTGCGATTTGAACGTCAGCAGCCCCACCGCCAGCAGCGAATAGACCGCCGAGGAGACGATACGTGTCATCACCTCGTCGCCATTGGTCAGTTGCCCGACCAGCGAGTGGACGCCGGGGGTCCAGCTCAGCGTCATCAGCAGATGGTCGGCGACCAGGGCGACCAGCGAGAAGGTCCAGACGAAGACGAAGAACGTGCCCCACTGGTCGACCCGGCTGGCGCCATCGGCGGTGTCGCGGCAGATCACCAGCCCGACCGTCTGCACCAGCATGATGGTGCCGATCACGCCGATGACGAGGCCGAGATTCAGCGCCGCAACCTCGAACAGGTCGCCGCGCGTGCCGACAATGCTGCGGGCGATGAAGAACAGGATGCTGGAAACCACCAGCGCGGCGACGTTGTTCTCCAGGTTCGTCGTCTCCTTCGGAATCTTTTCCGGCGGAATCTGCGACGAGATCAGCATCTTGCGGTAGGCGGCGAAGGTTTCGCTCAGATATTTGGTCGGATTGTCCATCCTTGCGCCGCCTATGGCGCCTCCGCCATCCACTCGATGGCCCAGCCCGGCTCGCTGTCGGGCCGGCGGCCGGTGACGTCGCGGCGGTCGAGATCATTCAGCCAGAGCTGCGAGCGCGCGCCGGGTTTGCCCGCGATGACGAAGGGGATGCAGGCCGCGCCGGCGGCATATTGGCCCATCTGCGTCTCGATGCGGGCGTAGCGGGTGTATTTCTGCAGCGCTGCGTCCACCCGATCATTGGGGTCGAATTTGCCGTCGGCCACCGCCCGCCGCATCAGCCGCATGTCTTTGAACACCACCATGGCGTCGGTGAAGCGGTCTTCATAGAGGAACTGCTCGCGATTGCCGCCGCGCACATCGTCGGTGCGCCGGCAGCTCGCGCCGGGCCCGGGATAGTTACGATGGAAGCCGATCAGGATCGGCGGCTGGTCGCGTGGCGCCATGTGAAAGCGGACATAGTCCGCCACATCGACCTGGGTGCCGAAACGGGCATAGGCGTTGGAGAGCGGCAGCAGCGCCCGGATGAGCGGAATGAGGCCGCATTCGGAAAATTCGGACCGGATCAGGCGGACCTGGGTGGCGCTGAACTCATCCTTGGCGCGCAGATCGACGAATTTGATCGCCACCACGCCGGCCTCGCCGCCGGGAAAGAGATAGGCGAAACGGCGCGGTCCGGGGGCGAGGCTGGTCCGGCGATTGACCCGCAGCTCCTTCCAGCTACCACCCTCCTCGACCAGCAGAGCGGGCCGGCCCGCCAGCTTCGCCGCGACCGCGTCCGGCACCGGACAGGTGGGCGCGGCGATTGCCTCCCCGAGCACAAGCAGGCACCCCAAGGTACTGAGAAGCCACCGGCTACATGCGAACATGCACCCCTCCTGACACTATCTTAACGAGCTAATCTATATTATACCTCTCATGGTTGTGTGCCCAGCGTTATTTTACCCCCCCGGCCTCACCCCTCCGGCGTGCCGATCGTCAGGCAGCGCCGGCGGGCTGCCTCCAGCCCCTGGGCGACGACATCGGTAAGGCCGGCGGCGCGCAGCGCCTCCAGCCCGGCCGCCGTGGTGCCGGCATAGTCCACCATGTCGCGCACAAAATCCGCCGCCGGCCGCTCGCTGGTCGCCAGCATCGCCCCGGCGGAGTGGAACAATTGCCCCACCGCCCGCCGCGCCACCTCAGGGGCGACGCCCTGCCCGTTCGCATAGTCCTGCACGCTGGCGGCGAAGGCGGCGACGAAGCCCGGCACCGGCCCGGTGATGGCGGTGAACACGTCGATCTGGCTCTCTTCCGGCACCTCGTCGGTGATCCCGCAGGCGGAAAACAGCGCCCGCACCACCGCCCGGTCGGTCTCGCTCACCCCCGCCCCGGCGAACCAGGGCGAATAGGCCATGCCGGTTTCGGCGGCCGGCGAGGACATCGCCCGCACCACCCGCGCCCCGCCGCTGATGGTGTTGAGCGCCTCCACATCCACCCCCGCCATGACAGACACCACCAGCCGCCCGGCACCATTAAAGCGCAGCTTTCGCCCGGCGGCGGGCGGCAAGGCGAGCAGCAGCGTGTCGCATTCCTCTACCAGCACCGGCACCTCGCGGGTCCAGTTCAGCCCGGGGTAATCGGCAAGGGTCGGCAACGGCCCGGACCGGTTGGCGATCCACATCCGGCCCGGTTCCACCACCCCCGCCCGCAGCAGCGCGCTCGCCAGCGCCGCGCCCAGCTGGCCGCAACCGACCAACCCCAATGTGCCGTGAATTTTGTCCATGTCGCCCCCTGCCGCGCTGAACCCCGGCGCCCCGGGCAGCGTACAACACACCGGCTGAAACCTGCGCCCGCCTGCGACATGCGTCCGGTTGGAATGCGCCGCCCATCCACCTATAAGCACGGCAGAAGCTGCCGGCAGCGATCCGTCGAGGGAGTACCGATGACCAAGCCTGTTCCGGTGGACGCGGCCTCCGTTGCCCTCCACCCCGGCCCCGATGGCGGGCTGCCCGCCGGCCATCCGCCGGTCAAATTCGGCAAGATCGGCGTGCTCATCGTCAATCTCGGCACGCCCGACGGCACCGATTACTGGTCGATGCGGCGCTATCTCAAGGAGTTCCTCTCCGACCGCCGGGTGATCGAGGTCAACCGCGTGCTGTGGTGGTTCATCCTCAACGTCATCATCCTGTCCATCCGCCCGCAGGCCAAGGGCAAGGACTATGCGACGATCTGGAACAAGGAGCGCGATGAGGGCCCGCTGCGCACCATCACCCGGTCGCAGTCGGAAAAGCTCGGGGCTGCCCTGGCTCCCCGCGATAGCCGCCTCGTCTTCGACTGGGCGATGCGCTACGGCCAGCCCTCCATCGCCTCGCGCATCGAGGCGCTGCAGGCGCAGGGCTGCGAGCGGTTGCTGCTGATCCCGCTCTACCCGCAATACGCCGCCGCCACCTCGGCGACGGTGTGCGACGCCGCCTTCGACGCGCTGAAGAAGATGCGCTGGCAGCCGGTGCTGCGCGTCGCCCCGCACTGGCCGGACGAGCCGGCCTATATCGAGGCGCTGGCCAATTCCATCACCTCGGAACTGGCGAAGCTCGACTGGGAGCCGGAGCTGGTGCTCGCCTCCTTCCACGGCATTCCGAAGGAATATTTCGACAAGGGCGACCCCTATCACTGCTACTGCTACAAGACGATCCGGCTGGTGCGCGAGCGGCTCGGCTGGCCCGAGGGCAAGCTGCGCCTCACCTTCCAGTCGCGCTTCGGCAGCGCCGAATGGCTGCAGCCCTACACCGACAAGACGGTGGAAGCGCTGGCGAAATCCGGCGTGAAGCGCCTCGCCGTGCTCACCCCCGGCTTTGTCGCCGACTGCCTGGAGACGCTGGAGGAAATCGCCGGCGAGAACGCCGAGATCTTCCACCATAATGGCGGCGAGAAGTTCCACTTCATCCCCTGCCTCAATGACAGCCCGGACGGCATCAAGGTGCTGGAAGCGGTGGTCAAGCGCGAGCTGAAGGGCTGGGCGGAGCTGTAGGGGGCATCAAGAGCCCCCCTCATCCCCGGGCTTGACCCGGGGATCCAGCCTCGCCGCCGTCGCGCCCAAAACCTGGGTGCCCGGGTCGAGCCCGGGCATGAGGGAGAGAAGGGCGGGGCGTGCGCCGGGCACAGTCTGCGGGCTTCGAGGCCGGCCTCGCGGCCGGCACCTCAGCCTGACGGCCTCTTCTTCCGGCGAACCCTCGTCATCCCAAGGTGCGCGCACCGCGCGCCTCGAAGGACGCAGAGCCTCCCCAACGGAGCGCCCTCATCCCCGGGGCGTGACCCGTGGATCCAGCGTTCCTCGGCGCCGTTACGCCCGGTCCTGACGGGATGCGTGGGAGCGGAGCGCCGCGCGTATCAGCCGCGAAACCCAATGTGTTTTGCCGCGCCGGCCACCATCGCCCAAGCAGGGCGCCCGCAATGTGCCACGGAGCGCCGGCCATGCCCCCTACCCGCAGCGAACCCGCCCTGCCCGCCGCAGACGATCCCCGCAGCGAGATGCAGCGCATGCTGGCTGGCGAACTCTACCGCGCCAGCGATCCCGAGATTCAGGCCGCCGAACGCGCCGCCTTCGGCTGGCTGGCGCGCTTCAACGCCTCGCTCCCCCTCTCGCGCGCCGAGCGGCGGGCGCTGCTGGCGGAAGGGCTCGGTACGGTCGGGGAGCGCACCGGCATCCGCCCGCCCTTCCACTGCGACTATGGCTTCAACATCCATCTCGGCACGGGCGTCTTTCTCAATTTCAACTGCGTCATCCTCGACGTGGTGCCGGTGCACATCGGCGACGGCACCGAGATCGGGCCGGGCACCCACATCTACACCGCCGACCACCCGCGCGACCCCGACGCGCGCCGCCTCGGCCTCGAATTCGGCCGCCCCGTCACCATCGGCCGCAATGTTTGGATCGGGGGCAAGGCGATCATCCTGCCGGGCGTCACCATCGGCGACGATGCGGTGATCGGCGCCGGCGCCGTGGTCACAAAGGACGTGCCGGCGGGGGCGACAGCGGTGGGCAACCCGGCGCGGGTGAGGTGAGCGGGGGCGCGGCCTATTCCGCGCGGCGGCTGGTGCCGGCGAAGCGCTCGGTGAAGGCCAGCACCGCATAGGCGGCGAGGAACAGCACGCTCGCCGCCATCAGCCAGCGCACCTGCGTCTCGCTCACATCGGTTTCCAGCCGCATCAGCGCCTTCAGCAGGGTGATGCCGGAAATCGCCATCAGCGAGGCGAACAGCTTGAGCTTCAGCTCGAAAAAGCTGATCCGCATCATCCAGGCCGGCGATTCCGGCGCCTGCCGGCGGTCGATCTGCTCGACGAAATTCTCGTAGCCGGACTGGATCACGATCACCATCAGCCCGCCGACCAGCACGAGGTCGATCAGGTTGAGCAGCTCCATGATCACGGCGGTCTCGGAAAGGCTGAAGATCTGCAGCGCAAAGGCCCACAGCCGCGCGGCGAAGGCGACCACCAGCAGCGCCAGGGCGAAGGCCAGCCCGAGAAACAGCGGCACCATCGCCCAGCGGCTGAGCAGCACAATGCGGACGATGACGCGCCCCGGCCAGCCCGACATGTCCGCCGCCATCAACGTCACCCTCTGCGCCTGCCCGCCGGCCACCCCGCGCGCCGGGTGGCCGATGCTAGCGGAGGAGCGGCGCGGGTTCAAAGGGGGGCTTGGGTGGACACGCGCGGGGGCGCCGCCACGGGCCCGCGCGAGGTGACTTCCAGCCGTCACCGCAGGCGCCGGCTCGATAGGAAATAGCGGCGCGCGGCTTCCGACGCGACAAAGGTCGGGGCACGCAGTTCCGCCCGGTGGGCGCGCGAGAAGAGCAGATGGAACGTGGCGTTGCCAAAACCGCATACCACGTAAAAGCTGCCAACGGACAACAGTCCTAAACCAACTCTCAGCGCCATCTCTGGTATGGCAACATTATCTATCGCGAATAGAATATAAACAATGCAGCATGCTAAATAAACTACAACAATAATACGATAATACCGGGCCCATAGCCATGTGATCATTGTCAGAAACGCGGTAAAAGTCTTCAGCTGTGTCATTTTGAGCCGCCCTCCATCCCCTCCCGCCAGTCGGGCGGCAAGTGGAAGGTGGCGATCAGGCCGGCTTCGCCGGTGCGGGTGAGGGTGAGGGCGCGGCTGCCGGGCACGCGGGCGAGCCAGCCGAGCGCGAGCAGCCGCTCCAGCAGCCCGGCGCCGAGCCGGCCGGCAAGGTGCGGGCGCCGCTCGCTCCAGTCGAGGCAGGTGCGGCAGAGCGGGCGGCGTGAGGCTTGGCGGCAATCTGCGCCGGAGGTTTGCCCCGGCCCGTCGAGGTCGAGGCCGAATTCGGCCAGAAACGCCCGCCCCTGCGGCGTCGGCTCCACCGCCTCGCCCTCATTGGCGAGCCGCACATGCCCCTGCGCCTCCAGCGCGGCCAGCAGCGCCACCGCCAGCCGGCCGGCGAGGTGGTCGTAGCAGCTGCGGGCGAGCCGCAGCGCACCGTCGCGCGGGCCGGGCGGGCGATGGCGCGGCGGGCCCAGGGTCGCCGCCAGCATCAGCGCGTGCAGCACCTCGGCGATCTCGGGCGAGGCCAGCCGGTAATAGCGGTGCCGCCCCTGCGGCCGCGCCGCCACCACCCCGGCTGCGGCCAGCTTGGCGAGGTGGCCGCTGGCCGTGGGCGCGCTCACCCCGGCCTGGCGCGCCAGCTCGCCGGCCGTCAGCGCCGGCCCGCCCATCAGCGCCAGCAGCATGTTGGCGCGGGCGGGATCGCCCAGCAGTGCCGCGATTTCGGCGATGCCGGCGCCAGAGGCGAAGGCCGTGGCGGCGTGGGGCAGGGTGGCGTGGGCCGTGGCGTCGAGGGGGGCAGGGGCGTTCATCGCGCAAGCTTAACCCCCCGGCGGGCCGCTCGTCAGCCATTGGGGCTTCGGCCAGCGCCGAAACGTCGGCGCCGCGCGGCGGGCTAGTCAGGGTGTCCCTCCCCAACGCCGGACGCCCCATGGAAAAGCCCCGCCTCGCGGTCGAACTCGCCCTGCTGCTGCTGCTGTCGACCCTGTGGGGCGCCTCCTACAGCTTCATCAAGATCGGTGTGGAGACCATCCCGCCGCTCAGCTTCATCGCCGCCCGCACCGCGCTGGCCGGCGCGGTGCTCTATGCAGTGCTGCGCGGGCGCGGCCTGCGCCTGCCGGCGGACCGGGCAACCTGGCGCGCCTTCCTCCTCCAGGCCTGCCTCAACAGCGCCGTGCCCTTCACCCTCATCGCCTGGGCGGAGACGCGGCTCGGCGCCGGGCTGGCTGTCATTCTCAACGCCACCACGCCGATCTTCGCCTTCCTGATGGCGGCCGCGACCGGCCGGCATCCCTCCGGCGGGGCGCGGCGGGGGGTGGGCGTCGCCTGCGGGCTCATCGGCACCGGCCTGGTGGTGGGGACGCAGGCGCTCAGTGCGGACGCCTTCGCCACGCCGTCAGCGGTTCTGGCGCCGCTCGCCATTCTCCTCGCCACCGCCTGCTATGCCGGGGCGGCGCTGTTCGGTGCCCGCTTTGCCGGGCTGGACCCGATGCTGCCGGCCTGCGGTTCGCTGCTGTGCGGAACCGTGCTGCTGGCGCCGCTGGCGCTGGTGGTGGACCGGCCCTGGACGTTCACCCCCTCGCCCGCCTCGCTGGCGGCGCTGGTGGCGCTGGCGCTCGCCTCAACGGCGGCGGCCTTCGTGCTGTATTTCCGCCTGCTGCGCACGCTCGGCCCGGTGGGCGCCACGGCGCAGGCCTATCTCCGGGTGCCGATCGGCGTCGGCATCAGTGTCGCCTTCCTCGGTGAGGCGCTGGCCCCCACCGCCTGGCTCGGGCTGGTCGTCGTAGCGATCGGCGTCGCGGCGATGACGTTGCCGGCGCCCACCGGCCGCTGAAACAAAACGGCCGGCGTGTCGCCACGCCGGCCGTCTTTAGCTTTGTCGATCCGCGCTCAGGCGGGCCGGGTCAGGCGGATCGCTCCGCCTTCTCCGGAGAGGCCGATCAATCGGCCTTCTCCAGAGAGGCGGATCAATCCGCCTTCTCGGCCTGCTTCTTCAGCGCGGCGCCGAGGATGTCGCCGAGCGAGGCACCGGAATCCTGCGAGCCGAACTGGGCCACGGCTTCCTTTTCCTCGGCGATTTCCAGCGCCTTGATCGAGACCTGCACCTTGCGCGCCTTGCGGTCGAACAGGGTGACGCGGGCGTCGAACTTCTCGCCGACGGCGAAGCGGTCCGGGCGCTGGTCGCCGCGGTCGCGGGCCAGTTCCGAGCGCTTGACGAAGGCGGTCATGTCCGAGCCGATGATCTTCACATCGACGCCGCCATCCTTCACGTCGATCACTTCACAGGTGACGATCGCGCCCTTGCGCAGTTCGCCAGCGTCCTGGAAGGGGTCGCCGCCGAGCTGCTTCACGCCGAGCGAGATGCGCTCCTTCTCGACATCCACGTCGAGAACGACCGCCTTGATCATGTCGCCCTTCTTGAACTCCTCGATCACCTGCTCGCCGGGACGGTTCCAGTCGAGATCCGACAGGTGGACCATGCCGTCGACGTCGCCGTCGAGGCCCAGGAACAGGCCGAACTCGGTCTTGTTCTTGACCTCGCCCTCGACCACCGCGCCGGCCGGATACTTCTCGGCGAAGGCGTCCCAGGGGTTCTGCAGCGTCTGCTTGAGGCCGAGCGAGATGCGGCGCTTGACCGGATCCACCTCGAGGATCGCCACTTCCACTTCCTGCGAGGTGGCGACGATCTTGCCGGGGTGGACGTTCTTCTTGGTCCAGCTCATTTCGGAGACGTGGATCAGGCCTTCGATGCCCGGCTCCAGTTCCACGAACGCGCCGTAGTCGGTGATGTTGGTGACGCGACCCTTGAAGCGGGCCTCGACCGGGTACTTGGCCTCGATACCCTCCCACGGATCGCCGAGCAGCTGCTTCATGCCGAGCGAGATGCGGTGGGTCTCGTGGTTGATCTTGATGATCTTCACCTTGACCGTCTGGCCGATGGAGAGCACCTCGGTCGGGTGGTTCACGCGGCGCCAGGCGATGTCGGTGACATGCAGCAGGCCGTCAATGCCGCCGAGATCAACGAACGCACCGTAATCGGTGATGTTCTTGACCACGCCGTCGATGACCTGACCCTCTTCGAGGTTCTGCACCAGCTCGTGACGCTGCTCGGCGCGGGTCTCTTCCAGAACCGTGCGGCGCGAGACGACGATGTTGCCGCGGCGGCGATCCATCTTGAGGATCTGGAAGGGCTGCGGGTTGTGCATCAGCGGGCCGACATCGCGGATCGGGCGAATGTCCACCTGGGAGCGCGGCAGGAAGGCCACGGCGCCGTCGAGGTCGACGGTGAAGCCGCCCTTGACCTGGTTGAAGATCACGCCGGTGACCTTCTCGGTGGCGTTGAACGCCTTCTCGAGGCGGACCCAGCTCTCTTCGCGGCGGGCCTTGTCGCGCGAGAGCACGGCTTCGCCCAGCGCGTTCTCGACGCGCTCGAGATAGACCTCGACCTCGTCGCCGACCTTGATGTCCTGGTCGCGGCCGGGGCCGGCAAATTCCTTCAGTGCCACGCGGCCTTCGGTCTTCAGGCCGATATCGATGATCGCGAGATCCTTCTCGATCGCGACGACGATACCCTTGACGACTGAACCTTCGGCGAGCTCCGATTCACCGAAGCTCTCTTCGAGCATGGCGGCGAAATCGTCACGAGCGGCGGCAAGCGTTTGAGTAGCGGACATAGATGCTCCTTGCCAGGATCTGCGCCGGATTGGGTTGAATGAGCCTCTTCCTCCACGGGCGCCGGGACTGGCAGGCCCGGCGCTGTCCACCCGCAAAGGCGAACCCGGCGCGCTGGCCGTGAGGGACAAGGCTTTGAAAGCTCTACGCCACGCTGCCCGGGCGCGGCCCCCCGGAGGGAGCCGTCACGCATGGGCACGCGGTACTGTCCGGGGCACGCCGCGAGGCAGGATCGGAGGACTGGCCTCCAAGCACGGAGAGCGCGCATCCCGCGCCCCCGGCCCTCCCGATGGACCGCCTCGATGAGATGGTGGCCCGGACAAGCGCGTGCAATAGCGCAAGGGGAGGGCAAGGGCAAGGGTGGGGTGGGAGCTGGGGGGAGGGCGTAGGGAACCTCCCTATATGAAATCAAGTCCACCTATTAACGTGGCCGGAAACGCTCGCAGCTCATAAGCTGCTGTTCCGATTCGATAAATTAACACGTTGAAAAATTTGCTAGATTCTCTATATTTGGGAATGGGTCTGAACCTGAGCATAACTCAGCAGTAGGACCTACCCGGGGAGGGCGTAAGCTCTCCCCCTTCCTTTTTGGGCCTAAGGCCTCGATCTAATTTATTAAAGATCGACGATCCCCAAGGCGGACCCTTTTCGGGCCCACACGTTAGCGATGGGCTGCAAACGGTCGAAGTAGTTCCTTGCGCCCGATTTCCTTACGTAACTGTTGGGAATATATTTTTGGGTCAAAAAATACGCACAGACGTCAGCAGCCTGCAAGGGTAACGTATCTCTAGAATCTTTCCCGTGCGGATCCTCTATTATTTTAATTATTGGTACATTGCGATACCCTGGACCGAAATGTTGCTGATTTGGAATATAATTTATAACTGACATTCGGCGCACTAGACGAAGAAGCGCTTTTCCATTCGTTGCATCCGTTATTACAATTCCGTGGTCGTTACGGAATGCCCCAGGAAAATTTCCATATTTCATTGTATTTTCAAATCTTTGAAATAACGTAAGCCATGCGCTATCGAACACATTGTAATTAGCTGGTTTATTCGATTTATCAATTATAACATTTGTTAAAGAAATATAATCTAATTTGGACAATTCATCGAGAAAATTTCTTAAAATTGCAAGTCTATTATGCTTTGCGATTCCGTACGGATTCTTATTCAATATTTCAGACGAATGAATCTCTAATCGCACAGGAAACCCGTATGCGTGCCTGATTGTCTTTTTAAATGATATCAAAGCATTGATAAAATCTCTCCAACGACTTTCGTGAACTACAATGCCCGACAGTCCGAAATACCGAGTTGGTGAATTATTCAAACCCGGGTCGCCACTTTCATCGACGTACATTATGTACATGATTTACCTTCAGATTTCGAATATTCAGCATAATTAGTAATCTAGGATCGCGCCCTGCGCCGCCCCGTTCCGCCCGGTTCAAGGTAGTGTTCTTTGGGCGCCCCTAATCAACCCGTCTGTGGTGACGGTGTCCGACTCCAGACTACGCGTCAACCGTGTGTCACAAACACTAGTGTGGAGTATGTGATGAAGATGCAAAGGCTTGCCCGCTTTAGCCGACCACAATCCAGTGGGGATTCGCTAATTGAGTCCAGCCCAATATTTGCTTTTCCCGGTTGACAGTGGGGATGTCGGGAATAGCAAAAAAGCAAGGGCGCCCGGAGGCGGCCTTTTTCATGACTCGAGCGGCATCAGCTTCGCCTCTACCGACTGCTATTTCGGCGCCTCGCCATTATTAGCGGGATGGAGGAGGACCTAATACGATTGCTTGTCTTGGCGTCCCCTCACCGCCTCCCCGCCCGCACCACGACCGCCACGCCCAGCAGGATCAGCCCGGTGCATACCCCGCTGGCGAGGACGGCGGCGGGGGTCATGCGGGCGCCGGCGGAAAGGCGCAGCGGGCCGAGGCGGAGGTCACAGGCCGCCTTCATCTCCTCCGGATGGGTCGGGGGCGCGGCCAGCCAGTCGAGCGCGGGGGTGGCATTGCCACCCGCCACGCGGGCGGCGCCCGGCCCGGGGGCGGTGTCCGGCGGGGTGGCGCGGGACAGGGCGGGAACGGGCGGCATTGGCGTCTCCTCCAGCGGAGACGCGATTATGAACCGGATCGGCGGGCCGTCGAGGCTTTCCGCGTCGAGGCGTTACCCGTCGAGGCTTTAGCCGTCCCGCCGCGCCAGCCACACATCCATCACCCAGCCGCGCGCCGCCTTCACCTGCGCCCGCGTCTCTAAAATCGCCCCGGCGACCTCGGAGAACGTGCCGGCGTGCAGCACCTGCCCCGCCGTGCCGAGATTGGCCCCCCACCAGATCTGGCCCTGAAACCCGCGCGCCGCCAGCGCGGCGAGCCCGGTTCCATCGTCCAGCAGCACGGCGAAGGCGGGGGCGTCGGGCGTCGCCGCCGCCACATGGCGGCCGGTGGTGAGCAGCACCTCCTCGCCAATGGCGTTGAGCGGCAGGGCGTGGGCCGCGCACAGAGCTTGCAGCGCGGTGATCCCCGGAAACACCTCGACCGCAAAATCCGCCTGCGCCCGCGCCTTTGCCAGCACCCTCAAGGTGGAATCATAGAGCATCGGGTCGCCCCAGACGAGCATCGCCCCGGTCTGGTCCTCGCCCAGCTCGCCGGCGATCAGCCCGGCCAGCAGCGCCGCGCGGGCGCCGTGCCAGTCCGCCACCGCGCCCTCATAGGTGTTTCGCGCGCTGTCGAGGGAGGCGGGGGCGCGCTTCGGGCTGGGGGCGCGCACCACCCGGTGGCCCGGCTTGCCGAAGCGGGCGATCAGCTCTTCGCGGGCGCGCACCAGTTCGCCGGCGCCCTCGGATTTGTCGAGCAGGAAAAACACATCCGCCCGTCCGAGCGCGGATAGGGCGTGGCCGGTGAGCCCTTCCGCCTCGCCCATGCCGATGCCGATGACCAGCACATGGCGCATGGCTTACCCCGCTGCGGGGGCGGCATCGCGCGCGGAAAAGACCTCCTTGGCGATGAGCAGCGCGTCGAGCGCGGCGGGGAAGCCGGCATAGAGCGCCATCTGCATGATCACCTCCACCACCTCCTCGCGCGTCGCCCCGACATTCAGCGCCGAGCCGATATGCACCCGCAATTCCCGCGCGGCATGGCCCAGGCACACCAGCCCGGCGACGGTGGCGAGCATGCGGGCGCGCAAATCGAGCCCGGGGCGGGAATAGACGTCGCCATAGCCGAACTCGAAAATGTAGCGGGCGAAATCCGGGGCGACATCGCCGAGCGCCGCCATCACCTCCTCGCCGGAGCGGCCGGTGATTTCCGACAGCCGCGCCTGGCCGCGGGCGAGCCGGGCGTCCGGTGTGGCCACATCGGTCGCATCGGCCTGATCGTCCACCTGATCGAACCGGTTATTCCCGCTCATGCGACCCTCCCGGAGCGCTTTGCTGCCACGAGGGCGAGCGCTGCCTGCCAGCTTTCATCGATGTTCATGTCGGTGGTGTCGAGAAGGGCGGCATCCCCGGCGCGAATCAGCGGCGCGTTGGCGCGTCCGCTATCCCGCTGATCGCGCTTGAGAATATCGGCCAGAACGGCGTCCAGCGTCACGCTCTCGCCGCGCCCGGCCAGTTCCGCATGGCGGCGCGCGGCGCGCGCTTGCGGGCTGGCGGTGACGAACAGCTTCACCTCCGCCTCTGGGGCGATGACGGTGCCGATATCGCGCCCGTCCAGCACCGCACCGCCCGGCTGGCGGGCGAAATCCTGCTGCAAGGTCAACAGCTTGGCGCGAACCTGAGGCAGGGAGGCGACCCGCGAGGCGGCTTCCCCCACCGCGCCCGCTTTCAGCGCCTCGGGGTCGAGCGCGGCCGGGTCGAGCGCGCCGGCAAGCGCGGCAAGCGCCGCCTCGTCATCAAGATTGACGTGGTCCGCCAAGGCCTTGGCGCCCACCGCGCGGTACAGCAGCCCGGTGTCGAGATGCGGCAGGCCGAAATGGGCGGCGAGGCGCCGCGCGATCGTCCCCTTGCCCGAGGCAGCCGGCCCGTCAATGGCGATGATCATCCCGCGACAGCCTCGGAATCGATCAAAGCCCCCAACCCCCGCATCTGCGGCAGGAAGGTGGGGAAGGAGGTGGCGATGAAGGAAATATCGTCCACTTTCAACGGCTTGTCGGTGGCGAGGCCCATCACCAGGAAGCTCATGGCGATGCGGTGGTCCATATGGGTGGCCACCGTGCCGCCCCCCGCCGCCCCGCCCGCGCCGGTCACGATCAGGTCGTCACCCTCGATGCGGTAGGCGGCACCGGCCTGCGCCAGCCCGTCGGCAACGGCGGCAAGGCGGTCGGACTCCTTCACCCGCAATTCGGAAAGCCCGTTCATCCGCGTCTCGCCAGAGGCGAAAGCCGCCGCCACGGCGAGCACCGGATACTCGTCGATCATCGACGGCGCCCGCTCGGCCGGCACGGAAACGCCTGTCAGCGCGGAGGCGCGCACGCGGATGTCGGCGACGCTCTCGCCGCCCTCGACGCGCTCGTTCTCGAAGCTGATGTCGGCACCCATCTCCTTGAGCGTGATCAGCAATCCGGTACGCAGCGGATTGGTCATCACGCCTTCGATCACCACCTCCGAGCCCGGCACGATCAGCGCCGCCACCAGCGGGAAGGCGGCGGAGGAGGGATCGGCCGGCACGCGGATCGGGGCCGGCTTCAGCTCCGGGCGGCCCTTCAGCGTCACCTTGCGGCCATGTTCGCCATAGGGCTCCACCGTCACCTCGGCACCGAAATGGGTGAGCATGCGCTCGGTGTGGTCGCGGCTCGCCTCCTTCTCGATCACCGTGGTCTCGCCCGGCGCGCCAAGCCCGGCGAGCAGCACGGCGGATTTGATCTGCGCCGAGGCGACCGGGCTCTCATAGGTGATCGGCACCAGCTCCTGCGGGCCCTTGAGGGTGAGCGGCAGGCGCCCGCCCTCGGCCGCCTCCACGACCTCGACGCCCATCTGCTCCAGCGGGTCGAGAATGCGGCGCATCGGCCTGCGGCGCAGGCTGGCGTCGCCGTCGAAGGTGGCGGTGATCGGGTTGCCGGCCACCATGCCCATCATCAGCCGCGAGCCGGTGCCGGCATTGCCGAAATCGAGCACGCCCTCGGGGGCGCGCAGCCCGCCGACGCCAAGGCCGTGCACCCGCCATTCGCCCTCGCCCACCCGCTCGACATCCGCCCCCAGCGCGGCGCAGGCCTTGGC
Source organism: Ancylobacter rudongensis (assembly GCF_900100155.1). Lineage (GTDB taxonomy): Bacteria > Pseudomonadota > Alphaproteobacteria > Rhizobiales > Xanthobacteraceae > Ancylobacter > Ancylobacter rudongensis. Next base: position 323,547 of record NZ_FMTP01000003.1, on the reverse strand, counting down.
GGTGTTGAGCACGTCCTCGCCCTCCAGCAGGCCGGAAATGCGGGTCTCGCCAATGGTCAGCGCGCCGAAGATGAGCGAGCGGTGCGAGACCGACTTGTCGCCGGGCACGCGCACCCGGCCCTTGAGCGCCGGGGAACGGCGGGCGAGGGCGGGAACGGGGAGGGCGGCGTGACCGGTGCTGCTCATCACTCAAGCCTTGTCTTGTGAAGTTAGAGGTCTTGTGAAGTTAGGGGTCTTGCGAAGTTGGATGTCGTGTGAAGTTCGGGCCCCCGGCCGGGAGCGGTAACGCGCAACGCCGGCAGAACCCTTCCCCCGGCGGCGTGGTGGGCGCCCCTCCTAGCATGTGGGCGCTGCTGCCGCCACGGCCCTCGCAGATGCGGCTTGACTCCGTCCCGCGAGCGGTTCAATGGGAGCACCCTTTCCATCACCACCCGAGGTCTGAAACCGTGGTGAAACCTGAATTAGGCACCAAGCGCGTCTGCCCCGTCACGGGGCGGAAGTTCTACGACCTGAACAAGGATCCGGTGATCTCGCCCTATACTGGCCAGATCGTTCCGATCACCCTGCCGGTAACGCGCGGTCGCGCGGAAGCGCCGCGTGCGGCCGTGGCGGCGGTGGCCGACCCCGATCTGGAAGAGGTCGCCGAGGTCGAGCTGGTCTCGCTCGAGGACGCCGACGAGGAAGCCGCCGGCACGACCAAGGCGGCGGTTGTCGACGACGACCTGGAGATCGACGACGACGAGGTCGCCAGCGACGATGACGACACCTTCCTCGAAGAAGACGAGGACGCCGACGATGACGTGACCGATCTCATCGGCGACGGCATCGAGGACGACGAGGAAAGCTGAACGAGGAAAGCTCTGGGGATGGATCACTCGATTTAAAATCGAGGCTTGCAGTCCGATCCGCCATATGCTTTACGACCACTCCGCCCCGGGTTGATCCGGGTCGGCAAGTCCGGATGAGAACCCAAGGTGCAGCGCCCCGGCGCTTCACGCATCCGGCACCCTCGGTGGGGCCATAGCTCAGTTGGGAGAGCGCTTGAATGGCATTCAAGAGGTCGGCGGTTCGATTCCGCCTGGCTCCACCAAATCTCTCCCTGACGACGACATCTCCCCTTATCGGCACCTGATCAGGCCTGTCCGGCTCCGCGCCGGAGCGGATGTGCGTTCCGCGCGCCAGCCGGATACTCCATGTCGAGCGTGAAGGTGGCTGGCCCTGCCCGGGCGTTCCGGGCAAGGCCTGTTTCAGCTTGCGCCTGATCGCGGCTCAGCGCCGCTCGGCACCGCGCAGCGCATCGACGCTCCAGGGGCCGGGGCCGGCGAAGACGAGATAGAAGAACACGAAGCAGTACAGCGCCGCGAGTTCGCCGCCATTGACCAGCGGGTAGAAATCCTTCGGCGCGTGGACCAGGAAATAGGCCACCGCCGTCAGGCCCGAGAGGATGAAGGCGGTCGCGCGCGAAAACAGCCCGATCAGCAGCAGCGCGCCGCCGACCAGCTCGATGATGCCGGCGATGCCGGGCATGGAGACGAGGCTGATGCCGGTCATCTGGGTGACCGGAAAGCCGAGCACCTTGGTGGTGCCGTGCTGCATCAGCAGCAGCGCCGCCATGATGCGCATCAGGCTCAGAACGTGCGGGGCCAGCCGCGTCAAATTGCCAATCATCGGATCTTCCTCTCGGGGCTCATGGATTGCCGGCCCGCCAACCTGCCCCAATGGCCGTGCCGCTTCAATCGGCGCGCCGGCGGCCGACGGTGCGGGGCACAAACTTCATGACGCAACTGCGAATGATGGATTGAAGGGAAGACCTCAAAACGCTAGACCAAGAGTGGGAAAAGGCTTGGGACCTTTCGCGGGGCTCGGCTCAACCCGTTGGCGTTGCGTACATTTCAGCCATGGCTGAATTTCCATCACGGCGTCGGGGCGCGTGGCGACCCCACCCAACAGGGCATCTGAAATGACGAAATGGGTCTACACCTTCGGCGACGGCACTGCGGAAGGTGCGGCGGAGATGCGCAACTTGCTCGGCGGCAAGGGCGCGAACCTCGCGGAAATGTCGAATCTCGGTCTGCCGGTGCCCCCCGGCTTCACCATCTCGACCGAGGTCTGCACCTATTATTACGCCAATGGCAACGTCTACCCGGACAGCCTGAAGGCCGATGTCGACGCCGCGCTCGCCCATGTCGGCACGCTCGCCGGCCGCACCTTCGGCGATCCCGCCAACCCGCTGCTGGTTTCCGTGCGCTCGGGCGCCCGCGCCTCCATGCCCGGCATGATGGACACGGTGCTCAATCTCGGGCTGAACGACGTCACCGTCGAGGCGGTGGCCGCCTCCTCGGGTGACGCCCGCTTCGCCTATGACAGCTACCGCCGCTTCATCCAGATGTATTCCAACGTGGTGCTGGATTTCCCCCACCACCATTTCGAGGAAGTGCTCGACGGCTACAAGGCCGATCACGGGCATAATCTCGACACCGATCTTTCCGCGCAGGACTGGAAGGAAATCGTCGCCCGCTACAAGGCGCTGGTGGTCCATGAGTTGGGCCGCCCCTTCCCGCAGGACCCGCACGACCAGCTCTGGGGCGCCATCGGCGCCGTGTTCGGCTCGTGGATGAACCAGCGCGCCATCGTCTATCGCCGGCTGCACCAGATCCCGGAAAGCTGGGGCACGGCGGTGAACGTCCAGGCCATGGTGTTCGGCAATATGGGCGAGACCTCCGCCACCGGCGTCGCCTTCACCCGCAACCCCTCCACCGGCGAGAACGCGCTCTATGGCGAGTTCCTCATCAACGCCCAGGGCGAGGATGTGGTGGCCGGCATCCGCACGCCGCAGAACATCACCGAAGTGGCGCGCATCGGCGCCGGCTCCGACAAGCCCTCGATGGAGAAGGCGCTGCCGGAGGTCTATGCCGAGTTCGTCCGCATCGCCGGGGTGCTGGAAGGGCACTACCGCGACATGCAGGACCTCGAATTCACCGTCGAGCGCGGCAAGCTGTGGATGCTGCAGACCCGCTCGGGCAAGCGCACCGCCAAGGCCTCGCTGCGCATCGCGGTGGAACTCGCCCATGACGGCGTCATCACCCGCGAGGAGGCGATCGGCCGCGTCGATCCCGCCGCGCTGGACCAGCTGCTGCACCCGATGCTCGACCCCAAGGCCGACAAGAAGGTGATCGGCGCCGGCCTGCCGGCCTCGCCCGGCGCCGCCTCCGGCGAGATCGTGTTCTCCGCCGACGAGGCGGAGCTGCTGAAGACTCAAGGCCGCAAGGTCATCCTGGTGCGCATCGAGACCTCGCCGGAAGACATTCACGGCATGCATGCGGCGCAGGGCATCCTCACCACCCGCGGCGGCATGACCTCGCACGCCGCCGTGGTGGCGCGCGGCATGGGCAAGCCCTGCGTCTGCGGCGCCGGCACCATCCGCGTCGACTATGCCGCCGGCACCCTCACCTCGGGCGGCGTCACGCTGAAGAAGGGCGACATCCTCACCATTGACGGCGCCACCGGCCAGGTGATCGCCGGCGCGGTGGCGACGCTGCAGCCGGAACTCTCCGGCGAGTTCGCCACGCTGATGGGCTGGGCTGACGGCGTGCGCCGCCTCAAGGTGCGCGCCAATGCCGAGACGCCGCTGGACGCGCGCACCGCGAAGAATTTCGGCGCCGAGGGCATCGGCCTCTCGCGCACCGAGCACATGTTCTTCGAGGGCGACCGCATCCGTTCCGTGCGCGAAATGATTCTCGCGGACGACGAGAAGGGCCGCCGCGCCGCGCTCGCCAAGCTGCTCTCGGCCCAGCGCTCGGATTTCCAGCAGCTGTTCGAGATCATGGACGGGCTGCCCGTCACCATCCGCCTGCTCGACCCGCCGCTGCACGAATTCCTGCCGCACACCGAGGCCGACATCGCCGAGGTGGCGCAGGGGCTCGGGGTCAGCGCCGCCAAGCTCGCCGCCCGCAAGCGCGAGTTCGACGAGTTCAACCCGATGCTCGGCTTCCGTGGCTGCCGCCTCGCCATCGCCTTCCCGGAGATCGCCGAGATGCAGGCGCGCGCCATCTTCGAGGCGGCGGTGGCGGCGCAGAAGAGCACCGGCAAGCCGGTGGTGCCGGAGATCATGGTGCCGCTCATCACCGGCAAGCGCGAGTTCGACCTCGTCAAGCACGACATCGACACGGTGGCCAAGCAGGTCGAGGCCGAGACCGGGGTGACGCTGGAGTATCAGGTCGGCACCATGATCGAGCTGCCGCGCGCGGCGCTGATGGCGGGCGAGATCGCGGAAACGGCGGAGTTCTTCTCCTACGGCACCAACGACCTCACCCAGACCACCTATGGCATCTCGCGCGACGATGCCGGCACGTTCCTCGGCACCTACATCGCCAAGGGCATCTTCGCGGTCGACCCCTTCGTGTCGATCGACACCGAGGGCGTGGGCGAACTGGTGCGGATCGCCACCGAGCGCGGCCGCGCGGTGCGGCCCAAGCTCAAGCTCGGCATCTGCGGCGAGCATGGCGGCGATCCGGCCTCGGTCGCCTTCTGCGAGGAAGTCGGGCTCGACTATGTCTCCTGCTCGCCCTTCCGCGTTCCCATCGCCCGCCTGGCCGCCGCCCAGGCCGCGCTGAAGACGCAGGCCGCCAGCCAGGCGTGAGGAGACAGACCGCACGAGGCTGGCAGGAGCGCCGGCCTCGTGCCTTCCTCCTCGTCGCCAGGCCGCCGCTCAGAGCCGGGCGGCGAGGGCCTGCCTGAGCCGCGCCGCCGCGGCCCGGCCGAGGATGACCGGGTCACTCATGCCCTCCAGCACGACCCGCGCCTCGTCGCGCGAGCGCGTCTGCACGCTGCGGATGCGGTCGCAATTGATAAGGATGGAGCGTCCGGCGCGCAGGAAGGGCGGGGAGGGCAGCAACGCCTCGAACTGCCCGATGCTGCGCAGGATCATCAGCGGCGGCTGCTCGGCTACGTGCACGCGGCTGAAATCGCCCTCCGCCTCGATGGCGAGAATGTCGCCGGGCGTGCAGCGCAGCAGCCGTCCGGGTGCGCGCAGTTCGAGCGTGTCGTGCCCCTTTGGCGTGGCCGCGAGGAGGCGCCGCGCGCGGTCGAGCGCCGCGTCGAGGCGGGGCTGGGCCACGGGCTTGAGCAGATAGTCGATCGCTTCCACCGCAAAGGCGTCGACGGCATATTCCGCATAGGCGGTGACGAAGATCACCCGCGGCGGATCGGCCATGCCGGCGAGCAGGTCGAACCCGTCGGCCCCGTTGAACTCGATGTCGAGCAGGATCAGCGCGGGCTGCAGCTGGCCGATGAGTTCCATCGCCTGCGCCACGCTCTCGGCTTCGCCGACAATCTCGACATCGGTATGCGGCGCGAGCAGGCGGCGCAAAGCGCGGCGGGCCAGGGGCTCGTCATCGGCGATCAGGATGCGGAGCACGCTTCCCCCTCGATCAGCAGCGTGGCGACGACCTGTCCGCCGTCGATCTCCCGCAGATCGAAGCGGTGCCGGCCGGGATAATGAACGTCAAGCCGGCGGCGCAGATTGGCGAGGCCAAGCCCATGCCCGGCGCGCAGGCGATGGGCCGGCTCCAGCCGGCCGGTATTGGCGATAGCGACGCGCAACGCCTCGCCCTCCAGCCCGACATGGACGCTCAGTTCCAGCATGTCCGAGCGGTCGCCATGCTCCACCGCGTTCTCGGCAAGCGGCTGGAGCAGGCTGTTGGGAACGTGCCGGCCGGCAGCGGCCGGGTCCATCTCCACCGTGACGCGCAGCCGAACGCCGAATCGGGCCTGCTGGATCCTGAGATAGGCCGAGAGCGCCGCCACTTCCTCGCCCACCGGCACCACGGGCGTGCGGATGCCGGCAAGGACATGGCGGAGATAATCGGTGAGGTCGCGCAGCATCGCCAGCGCCGCGTCGGGATGCTCGGGCACCTCCTCGGCGATGCCGTTCAGCGCGTTGAACAGGAAATGCGGGTTGATCTGCAGCCGCAATTGCTGGATCTCGGCGGCCAGCGCCTCGGCCTTCGCCGCGAGCATCTGCGTCTCGGCCGTCAGCGCTGCCGCGTGCGCGGCCTGGCGCTGGCGGTCGGCCCGCAGCCAGAAGAACAGCAGGCTCCAGCCGGTCAGCGCCACCGCGTAATGGGTGGAGGGCAGCGCGATTTCCTCCAGCGCGCCCCACTCCGGAATGGTCCAGCCGAAAATCTGGCGCGCCAGCATGGTGGTCGCGACCACCAGCGCCGAGGCCGCGCTCGCGAGCAGCACCATGGCCCCGACGACGCGCGGAGCGAGCACCGCCCCGGAGAAGGCGCGGTCATAGATGCCGCCGAGCACGGTCGAGAGACCCACGAGCAACAGGAAGGTCAGCCCGCTCAGGGACAGCGCGGCGGTGAGGTCCTGATAGGTCAGCTGGCGGTTCACCAGATCGACAAGGGTGAACAGCGCCCAGCCGGCGATCTGGATGCGCGCGAAGGACCCAAGGCGCCACGACGAGCCGGACGCAGCGATCGGCATGGGCAGGAGGTTCACCTGAAGGGCTCCGGGGGCGGGCTGGCGATTGGCAGGGGCGGCGGGACCGGACAATCGGCAGCCTCATCGATTTCTGCGCCCCGTTCATCGAGTCGCAGGCGTCGTCGCGGTGCCGGAGTGCCTAGCCCATGGCATCTTTCCCGCGCGCTGCCTAGAGCGCGCCGAATGGACGCGACCCCTTCCTTCGACAGTGCGGCGTCGCGCGCGGCCTGGGCTGCCGCGTTGCCGGCGGCTCACCGCTCACAGGACCTGCCAATGGCCGTCCCGCCCGTTGCCCGCGCCTTGTCCTCCTGCCGGCCGGCCTTCCTCGCGGTGGGGGCCTTCTCCGCCGTGATCAACCTGTTGATGCTCGCGGGTTCGCTCTACATGCTGCAGGTCTATGACCGGGTGCTGAGCTCGCGCAGCGTGCCGACGCTGATCGGCCTGTCGCTTCTGCTGCTCGCCGCCTATGCCTTGCAGGGCTACCTCGATGCGGTGCGGGTGAAGATGCTGGCCCGCATCGGCGCGCGCTTCGACGAGCAGGTCTCGCCGCTCGCCTTCGCCGCCGCGCGCCGCCTGTCGCTCGCCGGACGGCGTGCCGACGAGGCGCTGCAGCCGATCCGCGACCTCGACCAGATCCGCGGCTTCCTCGCCTCGCTGGGCCCCACCGCACTGTTCGACATGCCGTGGATGCCGCTGTTCTTCGCCGGCTGCTTCCTGCTGCACCCCTGGCTCGGCCTGCTGGCGCTGGGCGGCGGCGTCCTCATCGTCGCGCTGACGCTGCTAACCGAGCGGGCCAGCCGTTCGGCGCTGAAAGCCCAGTCGGCCAGCCGCGCCGCGCGCGAGGCGCTGGCCGAAGCGTGCCGGCGCAATGCCGAGGCGGTCACGGCGATGGGCATGGGCGGGGCGTTCGGCGGCAAGTGGCGGGAGGCCAACCAGCGCCATGTCGGCGGCTGGCTGGCCGCCGCCGATGTGACCGGGGCCAGCGGCGCCTTCGCCAAGGTGTTCCGCATGGTGCTGCAATCGGCGGTGCTGGGGCTCGGGGCCTATCTCGCCATCCACGACCAGATTTCCGGCGGCGCCATGATCGCCGCTTCCATCATGACCTCGCGGGCGCTGGCGCCGATCGAGATCGCGGTGGCCAACTGGAAGGGCTTCATCGCCGCCCGGCTCGGCCGGCGCCGGCTGGCCGAACTGCTGGACGCGCCGTCAATGGCCGCGCGCGAACCCACCCCGCTGCCGGCGCCGGCCGCCACGCTCACGGCGGACGCGCTCGTGGTCGCGGCGCCCGGCCGCACCGCGCCGATCGTCACCGGCGTCACGCTCCGGCTGGAGGCGGGGCAGGGGCTCGGCGTCATCGGCCCCAGCGCCTCCGGCAAGTCGACGCTGGTGCGGGCGCTGGTCGGCGTCTGGCCAGCGCTCAAGGGCGAGGTGCGGCTCGACGGCGCCCGCCTCGACCAATGGGCGCCGGACGCTTTGGGCCGCCATGTCGGCTACCTCCCGCAGGATGTCGAACTGTTCGACGGCACGGTGGCGGAGAACATCGCCCGCTTCGTCGCCAACGCCACGGGAGAGGACATCCTCGCGGCGGCGCGGGCGGCGGGGGCGCATGAGCTCATCCTGCGGCTGGAACAGGGCTACGACACCCGCATCGGCGAGGGCGGGATGGCCCTGTCAGGTGGGCAGCGCCAGCGCATCGGGCTGGCCCGCGCGCTCTATGGATCGCCCTTTCTCGTCGTTCTGGACGAGCCCAATTCCAATCTCGATACCGAGGGCGATGCCGCGCTGACGCGGGCGGTGCAGGGCGTGCGCGCCCGCGGCGGCATCGTGATCGTCGTCACCCATCGCCAGAGCGCCATCGCCGGGCTCGACCGGCTCGCGCTGATGGCCGAGGGCCGCCTCCAGGCCATCGGCCCGACCGAGGAGGTGCTGGCAAAGCTCGCCCGGGAGTCCCGTGTTGCCGACCTGCCCGGCCTCAAGCCGGCGGTGGCCTCATGACAATCGCCTCCCCGTCGGACCATGGCGCCGCCCTTCGCCGGCTGACGCTGCTGGGCGGCGCGGCCGTGCTGCTCTTCGCCGGTACGGTCGGCGTCTGGGCGGTGGCATCGACGCTGACCGGCGCCGTGGTCGCCTCCGGCCAGTTCGTCGTCGACGGCAATGTGAAGAAGGTGCAGCACGCCACCGGCGGCATTGTCGGCGCGCTGAACGTGCGGGAGGGCGACCGGGTCGAGGAAGGGGCGGTGCTGATCCGCCTCGACGACACCATCACCCGCGCCAATCTCCAGCTGGTCACGCAGCAGCTCGACGAGTTCGCGGCGCGGCGCGGCCGGCTGCTGGCCGAGCGCGACGGGCTCGCCGTGATCGCGGTCGCGCCGGAACTGGCCGCGCGCGGCGGCGAGCTTGATATCGCGGCGCTGATCGCCTCCGAGCAGAACCAGTTCGCCGCCCGCCGTGTCGCGCGGGCGGGACGCCAGGCCCAGCTGGCCCGCCGCATCGCCCAGCTGGAGGACGAGATCGCCGGACTGCGGGCGCAGCAGGCCGCGCGCGACCGGCAGGCGGCGCTGATCGCCGAGGAACTGGCGGGCGTGCGCCAACTCTACGCCAAGAACCTGGTGGCGCTGAGCCGCAAGGCGGCGCTGGAGCGCGAGGCGGCGGAACTCGACGGCGAGAGCGGCCGCCTCATTGCGGCGGTGGCGCAGGCCGAGGGCCGGATCGCCGAGACGCGGCTGCAGGTGATCGAGATCGACGACGTGCTGCGCGAAGAGGTGATGAAGGAGCTGGGCGAGATCCAGTCCAAGGCGGCCGAACTCACCGAGCGCCGCATCGCCGCCGAGGACCAGCTGAAGCGGGTCGACATAAGGGCGCCAAGCGCGGGCTTCGTGCACCAGCTCGCCGTGCACACGGTGGGCGGCGTCATCACCCCGGCGGAGCCGGCGATGCTGATCGTGCCGGCCCGTGAGGCGCTGCAGGTGGAGGCGCGGGTGAACCCGCCCGATATCGACCAGATCGCGCCCGGCCAGCCGGCACAGATCCGCATCCACGCCTTCAACCAGCGCACCACGCCGCAGCTGGCCGGCACGGTGGCGCGCATCTCCGCCGATACCAGCCGGGATCCGCAGAGCGGGGCGGTGTTCTATACGCTGCGTGTGGCGATCCCCGCCGAGGAACTGGCGCGGCTCGCCCCGCAGGCGTTGAGCCCGGGAATGCAGGCGGAGGTGTTTGTGCAGACGCAGGACCGCACGCCGCTGCACTACCTCGTCAAGCCGCTGCAGGACCAGATCGCCCGCGCCTTTCGCGAGCGCTGACCCCGTGGCGGCTAGTCGTCGCCGCGGTGGCTGGGTGTCCCTGTGGGGTTGGCGGACTCGTCGATTTTTGCGCCGCCTTCATCGAGTGGCCGGGAGTGCCCCGGTGATGATGAGAGCGGCTCATGCATTCTCTTACCGCTCGGGTGAGAGCGGCGATCTGGCGAGGAGAGGCAGAGCATGTCCGGTACCATCTATTCCGCGGAATTGCCTGAATCCGGCCAGCGGCGCATCGAGGGTTTCGATCCCGCCACCGACAAGCTCGATCTCGGCGCGAACTCGGTGCATGGCTATATCGTCGTCGACACGCCGGAAGGTGTCGCCTTCATGGACCCGTGGAGCGGCAGGCAGACGCTGATTGCCGGCGTCTCGCTCGGCCAGCTCACGGTGAACAGCTTCACCCCGGTCGAGAACGATCATCTGCGGCAGGACCTCAGCGGCGCGCTGGCCTGGGAGCACGGCATCACCCGCGCGCCGAACACCGTCTATGCCCGCTCGCATGAGGTCGGCCAGATCGACCGTGTCGCCTTCGATCCCGACACGGATGTGGTCGACTTCCGCTATTACGGCTCGCGCGAGCAGATCTACATGGTGGACAGCGCCGAGGGCGTGGTGATCGGCAACTACACCACCGGGCAGACGCTGATCCTGCTCGGCACCACCGTGGCCGAGCTGTCCGTGGAGAATTTCCTGTTCCACGCCGCGCAGGTGCGGGAAGACCGGCTCTTCCTGCAGCTCGGTTTCGCCTCGGTGCCGGATTCGCAGGTGATCGGCCGGGCCGACATTCCCACCGTCGGCAGCGATCTCTGGCCGACCGCCGCCGGCCCCGGCACGCCGCCGAGCGGCGTCACCGGCACCACCTATCTGATCGACTGGGACTATGGCACCAAGGCCGTGCTCGACTTCGACCCGGCGGTGGACCGGCTGGACTTCAAGTATTTCCGCCCCGCCGAGTTCACCGTCGCCGAGGTGGGCGGGTCGGTGGTCATCACCATTGTCGGGCAGAACCAGACCTACACGCTGGCGGGCGTCTCGCTGGCGGAGCTCGACTACAACAACATCGTCGCGGTGGAGGATGCCACCTACCAGAAATGGCGCGGCCTGATCGAGAGCGCCGATGCCGGCAACGAGGTGCCGACGCTGCGGGTGGCGGACGCCCAGCTCACCGAAGGCCAGAGCGGCACGAGCGTGATGAGCTTCACGGTCACCCTGTCCAAGGCGGCGGCGGGCGTGGTGAGTGTCGACTATTCCACCCTCAACGGCACGGCGCTGGCCGGCGCGGACTACCAGGCCGCCCTCGGCCGGCTGACCTTCCAGCCGGGCGAGACAGCCAAGACCGTGCAGGTCGCCATCAATGGCGACGCCACCTTCGAGCTCAATGAGGCGTTCGATCTCGTCCTGTCCTCGCCTTCAGGCGCGACGCTGGCCGATGAGCGGGCGACCGGCACCATCGTCAATGACGACGCGCAGGCGCCGGACGTGCTGCCGGCCCTCTCCATCGCCGATCTCTCGGTGGCCGAGGGCGACGGGGCGCATGTGCATTTCATGTTCATGGTCACGCTCGACAAGGCTTCCACCACGCCAGTGACGGTGCAGTACCGCACCGCCAACGGCACGGCGCTCGCCGGGTCGGACTATGAGGCGGCCACCGGCACCCTCACCTTCGCGCCGGGCGAGACCGCCAAGCAGATCCATGTCGATGTGATCGGCGACACGGTGGCGGAAGCCGATGAGCGCTTCACCGTGACCCTGCTCACCCCCACCGGCGCCACCATCGCCGATGGCGAGGCGACCGGCACGCTGCTGAACGACGATGCCGCCGCGCCAGCGCCTTCCGGCGACAGCCTCGCCCTGTCGGTGACAAGCAATTGGGGCGCCGGCTTCACCGGGGCGATGACGCTGAAGCCCGTCGCCGCGCTGAATGGCTGGACGGTGGAATTCGATGCCGCCTTCGACATCTCCAACATCTGGAACGCCGAGATCGTCAGCCATGTCGGCGACCACTATGTGATCCGCAACGCTTCCTGGAACGGCAAGGTGGCGGCAGGCGGCACGGTGAGCTTCGGCTTCCAGGCCTCGCCCGGCGGGGCCGCGATCGTCGCCGATGACTTCGTGGTCAACGGTGTGCCGGCGGGCGGAGGGGCGGACCCGGCGCGTGTTCTGCCGACGCTGGCCATTGCCGATGCGAGCGTGACCGAAGGCAATGATGGCACCGCCTCTCTCTCCTTCACCGTCACCCTCTCCAAGGCCGCGACCAGCGCGGTGAGCGTTGCCTATGCCAGCGCCAATGGCACGGCGGTGGCGGGGCAGGACTATCAGGCGGTGTCCGGCACGCTGACCTTCGCCGCCGGCGAGACCTCGAAGGTCATCCGCGTGCCTGTGACAGGCGACACGGTGGTCGAGGGCAATGAGGCGCTGACCCTCACGCTCTCGAACCCCTCCGGCGCCACGCTGGCGGACGGCGCCGCGACCGGCACCATCGTCAATGACGATGTGGCGCCGCCGCCCACCGTCTCCGTCTCTGGCGGCACGGTGGTGGAAGGCAATGCGGGCGGCGGTGGCGTGGCGGAGGGCTGGTTCTCCACCTCCGGCAACCAGATCGTCGATTCCGCCGGCAATGCGGTGAAGATCGCCGGGGTGAACTGGTTCGGTTTCGAATCCACCAATGCCTCGCCGCATGGCGTCTGGACCCGGCCCTACACCGACATGATGGACCAGATGAAGGAGCTGGGCTTCAACACCATCCGCCTGCCCTTCGCCAGCGCCACCCTTCATGCCAGCAGCGCCAGCGGCATCGATTACAGCCAGAATCCCGATCTTGCCGGCCTGACGCCGCTTGAGATCATGGACAAGATCGTCGCCTATGCCGAGGAGATCGGGCTGAAGATCATCCTCGACCATCACCGCTCCTCCTTCGGCGCCGGCACCTCCGAGAACGGACTCTGGTACGACAGCACCTACACGGAGGCGGCGTGGATCGACGACTGGCAGATGCTGGCCGAACGCTATGCCGACAGCACCGCTGTCATCGGCGCCGATCTGCACAATGAGCCACATGCCGGCACCTGGGGCGGCGGCGGGGCAAACGACTGGGCGGCCGCCGCCGAGCGCGCCGGCAACGCCATTGGCGAGGTCAACCCGAACTGGCTGATCTTCGTCGAGGGCGTCGCCGCCTATGAGGGCGACAATTACTGGTGGGGCGGCAATCTCCAGGGCGTGCGCGACCGGCCGATCGAACTCGATGTGCCGAACAAGCTGGTCTATTCCGCCCATGACTACGGCAACTCGGTCTATGAGCAGCCCTGGTTCAGCGATCCGGACTTCGCCGCGCAGCTGCCGGAAAAATTCGACGAGATGTGGGGCTACATCTACCGCGAGAACATCGCCCCCGTGCTGATCGGCGAGTTCGGCACCAAGCTGCAGGACCCCAAGGACGCGCCCTGGCTGGAGGCGCTGACCTCCTACATGGCCGGCGATTTCGACAATGACGGCACCATCGACATTTCCGCCGGGCAGGAAGGCATCAGCTGGACCTACTGGTCGTGGAACCCCAATTCCGGCGATACCGGCGGCATCCTCGCCGATGACTGGCGCACGGTGAACACCAACAAGCTCGCCTATCTCGAACCCATCCAGTTCGATCTCGACACCGAGGGCGGCGCCGGGGCCGGCGCCACTGCGGTGTTCACCGTCACCCTCTCGGCGGCGGCGACGCAGGCGATAACGGTCAGCTACGAGACGCTCGCCGGCAGCGCCGGCGCCGACGACTTCACCGCCGCCAGCGGCACGCTGAGCTTCGCGCCGGGCGAGACCACCAAGACGGTGCGGATCGCCATAACAGGCGACAGCCTTGCCGAGACCAATGAGAGCTTCACCCTCGTGATCCGCGATGCGCAGGGCGCGGTCATCGGCATCGGCCAGGCAAGCGCCATCATCGAGGACGACGACACGGCAGCGCCCGCTCTGCCGTCCTTCAGCATCAGCGATGCGACGGCGGCGGAGGGCAGCGCCGGCGCGCCCGGTACGCTCACCTTCACCATCAGCCTGTCGCAGGCCACCGAGGGGCCGGTGAGCGTGCGCTATGCCACCGCCAATGGCTCGGCCGTGGCGGGGCAGGATTACCAGGCGGTGTCCGGCATGCTGACCTTCGCGGCGGGCGAAACCAGCAAGACGGTCACGGTCGCCGCCATCGGCGACACCGTTCTGGAGGGCAATGAGACGTTCAACCTCGTTCTTTCCAGCCCGGCCGGCGCCACCCTGGCCGATGGCACGGGGCGCGGCACGATCGAGAATGACGATGCGGCCCCGCCGGCCGGGGGCGACGCGGTCGCCTTCTCCGTGGCCAGCAACTGGGGCAGCGGCTTCACCGGCGCGATGACGCTGACGCCGGAGGCGGCGCTGAACGGCTGGACCGTCGAATTCGACGCGCCGTTCGACATCTCCAACATCTGGAACGCCCAGATCGTCAGCCATGTCGGCGACCACTATGTCATCCGTAACGCTTCCTGGAACGGCAAGGTGGCGGCGGGGGGCGAGGTGAGCTTCGGCTTCCAGGCCTCACCCGGCGGCGCCAGCGTGGTGGCGGAGGATTTCGTCGTCAACGGCAAGGCCGTGGGCGAGGCCGAGGGCGCGGCGCTGCGACTTGCCTCGCTGCCGCTCAGCGACGATGTGATCGACGTGTCGATCGCGCTGGTGGAGGCGCGCGCCCTCGACTTTACCGCCGAGGTGACGCTGCACGATGACGGCGCCGGGCTCGACGGCTGGACGCTGGAAATCGCCACGCCCTACGAGATCGCCGCCATTGAGGGCGCGGAAATCGTCTCGCGCGACGAGGACGGCTATGTGGTGCGCAGTCTTCCCGCCACAGAAGCTCTCGACCCGCAGGCCGACCTCCGCTTCCAGATCGTCGGACAGGGCAGTTTCGACAGTTCGCAGTTCGACTTCCTGATCTAATTCTTTGTTTTGTCGCGTTTTTCACGCGAACCGGCATCCACTTCGCTCGAAAACGCTCCAGCTGTCGAAGCGATGAAGGTTGTTCACCCGGGGGGTGCTGGGAAGCGGGCGTTGCGACGCCAGCCAGCCCTGTGCGAAGCCTCTCGGGTGAACGTGCCCATTCATGCCCGGCGCGGCCCGGGCATCGACGCGGCTTCGCGCCAGGGGGGCGACTACCCGCCCTTCGCTGCCGCCTTCAGCCGGTACAGCGCTTCCAGCGCCTCGCGCGGGGTCATCTCGTCGGGGTCGATGCCGGCCAGCGCGTCCTTCACCGCCGCCGCCACCGGGTCCGCCTTCGCGGCCGGCGCGGCGGGAGGCGGGGCGCGGTTGAGCGCGGCGAAGAGGGGAAGGTCGTCGAGGATGCGCTGGGTCGGGGCGGCGCGGTCGGCGGACTCCAGCTCGGTCAGCACGGCGCGGGCGCGCTCCACCACCGCGTGCGGCAGGCCGGCGAGCTTGGCGACCTGGATGCCATAGGAGCGGTCGGCGGCGCCCGGCACCACCTCGTGCAGGAAGATCACCTCGCCTTCCCACTCCTTCACCTTCACCGTCGCGTTGACGAGGCGGGAAAGGCGCTGGGACAGCGCGGTCAGCTCGTGGAAATGGGTGGCGAACAGGCCCCGGCAGCGATTGGTCTCGTGCAGGTGCTCAAGGCTCGCCCAGGCGATGGAAAGCCCGTCAAAGGTCGCGGTGCCACGGCCGATCTCGTCGAGAATGACCAGCGAGCGCTCCGTCGCCTGGTTGAGGATGGCGGCGGTCTCCACCATCTCGACCATGAAGGTGGAGCGCCCGCGCGCCAGATCATCCGTCGCGCCGACGCGCGAGAACAGCCGGTCGACCACGCCGATGCGGGCGAACGTCGCCGGCACGAAGGCGCCGGCCTGGGCGAGGATGGCGATCAGCGCGTTCTGGCGCAGGAAGGTCGATTTGCCCGCCATGTTCGGGCCGGTGACCAGCCAGATCCGCCCGGCGCGGGCACCCTCGGGCGGGGAAAGCTCGCACTCATTGGCGACGAACGGCCCGCCATCGCGGCGCAGCGCCTGCTCCACCACCGGGTGGCGGCCGCCCTCGATGCGGAAATCGAGCCCGTCATCCACCTCCGGGCGCACATGGCGCTCGTCCACCGCCAGCTTGGCGAGGCCGGCGGTGACGTCGATGACCGCGAGCGCCTCGGCGCAGGCGCGGATCGCCTCGGTCTGGCCCATGACCGCGCCGACCAGCTCGTCGAACAGAATCTGCTCCAGCGCCAGCGCCCGCTCGCCGGCGCTGGATATCTTCGCCTCCAGCTCGGCCAGCTCGGTGGAGGTGAAGCGCATCGCCCCCGCCATGGTCTGGCGGTGCATGAAGACGGCGTCGAAGGGCGGCTCGCGCAGCCGGTCGGCATTCTGCTGGCTCACCTCGACGAAATAGCCGAGCACCGCATTGTGCCGGATCTTGAGGGCGCGCACCCCCGTCTCCTCGACATAGCGCCGCTCCAGCGCCGCCACCACGCGCCGGCTCTCGTCGCGCAGGGCGCGGGTGGCGTCGAGTTCGCCCTGGTAGCCGGCACGGATGAAGCCGCCATCGCGGCGGTTGAGCGGCAGTTCGTCGGCGAGCGCGGCGGTGAGCGTCGCCGCCAGCGCGGGATCGACGCCTGTGAGCGCGGCGGCGGCCCGCGTCAGCTCGGCCGGTGCCGGGGCGTCGGCGATCAGCCCGGCGATGGCGGTGCCCTCAAGCAGCCCTCGCCCGATGGCGGCGAGGTCGCGCGGGCCGGCACGCCCCAGCGCCACCCGCGAGAGGGCGCGGGCAAGGTCCGGCACGCCGGCAAGGCGGTCGCGCAACTGGGCGCGCAAGCCGGTCTCATCGGCCAGACACTCCACCGCATCGAACCGATCGGCGATCCGTTTCGGGTCGGTCAGCGGCTCGGCCAGGCGGCGGGCGAGCAGGCGCGCGCCGGCCGAGGTGACGGTACGATCCACCGCCGCCCAGAGGCTGCCGCTGCGCTCGCCGGTGGTGGTGCGCAGGATTTCGAGGTTGGCCCGGGTCGCCGGGTCGATGATCATCGCCTCGCTGGAAGCCTCGCGCTGCGGCCGGCCGAGCGGCGGGCGGGCGCCGAGCTGGGTGCGCTCGATATAGGCGACGATGGCCCCGGCGGCGGCCAGCTCGGCGCGGGAGAAAACACCAAAGGAATCAAGCGTCGCCACCTGGAAGAAGCCGGCAATGCGGCGTCCGGCGGTGGCGCCGTCGAAGCTCTCCTTCGGCAGCGGGGTGACGGCCGGCAGGGAGCGCCAGAGCGGGCGCAGCTCCGCATCCTCATAGACCGCATCGGCGACCAGCAATTCGGCCGGCTCGATGCGGGCGAGATCGGCGGAAAGCCTTGTGCTGTCGGTCTCGGCGACGCGGAAGGAGCCGGTGGAGATGTCGGCAAAGGCGAGGGCGTAGACATAGCCGTCGCCCTCTTCGCCCGCCCCGCCCTTCACCCGGGCGAGGCTCGCCAGCACATTCTCGCGCCGGGCGTCGAGCAGCGCGTCCTCGGTGAGCGTGCCGGGGGTGACGAGGCGGATCACGTCGCGCTTCACGACGCTTTTCGGGCCGCGCTTCTTCGCCTCGGCCGGCGGCTCCATCTGCTCGCACACGGCGACGCGGTAGCCGGCGGCGATCAGCTTGTGCAGATATTCCTCGGCCCGGTCCACCGGCACCCCGCACATCGGGATGTCCTCGCCCTGGTGCTTGCCGCGCTTGGTGAGCACGATGCCGAGCGCCCGCGCGGCGATCTCGGCGTCTTCGAGAAACAGCTCGTAGAAATCGCCCATCCGGTAGAACAGCAGGCTGCCAGGATTGGCGGTCTTGATCTCGATGTACTGCGCCATCATCGGCGTCACGCGCTCGATATCGCCTGCCGCCTTGGGCGAGGCAGGCGGGTTCGGAGCCTCGCCGGACGTGGTGCTGTTCAAAGGCTGATCCATGAAGGGGACGCTGGCAGAGGCGGGGGGCGCGTTTCAAGCGCCATGGCCGGTTATCCCCTCTAAAGCGCGATCCCGCGCAGCGCCTCGGGGTCCATCAGCGCCATCAGTCTTCCGGCGGCAGCGCGGGCGAAGCGCAGGGTCAGCGCCTTGCGGGTGGCGCCAGCCATGGGATGGCGCGGCGCCTCGCGCACCAGCCCGGCGCCGAACGGGTCGGCGACCAGGATGCCGGTGTCCTCGGGGAGAATGTCGAGCGGAAAGTCCGGCCCGACGGCGAAGAACAGCCGGTCGCAATGCAGGCGGTATTCGGTCCATTTGCGGTCGGTGCGGAAGTCGATGACCGAGGACTTGATCTCGACCACCCACACCTCGCCGCGCATGTCGAGAGCGGCGATATCCGCCCGCCGGCCGGAGGCGAGGCAGAATTCCGGCACGCCGACAAGCCCGCGCGCCGCCAGATAGCGCAGCGCGCCGCGCTGGATGCCGCGGGCGGTCTCGGACTGACGCCCGTCCGGGGGCAGGACGAGGTCGGGAAAGCTGCTATCGCTCATTCCCGTACTCTATCCGTTCTCCTCCTCGCGGGGGAAGACCCCCGCAGCGGTCTCTATGGCCGGTGCGTCCTCGCCGCGCGAGAAGGGCGGCAGTTCCGGGCCCGCCAGCGCCGTTGCCGGTGTGGGCGGCGGCGTGCCGGCATGCAGCCGGCGCACCACGGCGAAGGCGCAGATCAGCGCCGTGACGCCGAAGGCGACCGATCCCAGCGCCTGTCCGGCGATCACCCCCTCGACCCCATACCAGCGCCCGCCAAGCCAGACGAAGGGGATGGTGCCGAGCGTCGCCCGGCCCCAGTTGAACAGGGTGGAGAGCAGCGGCGCGCCCAGATTGTTGAAGGCCGCATTGGCGACGAACAGGGCGCCAAAGAACACATAGGCGCCGGCCGCGTAGAGGCAGAAGAACTCGACCAGCGCCACGCCCTCCGCCGACAGGCCGAACACCCCGGCAATGGGCTGGCGGGCCAGCGCCAGGATCAGCCAGACGCTGAGCACATAGGCGAGGGTCAGCTTCAGGCTGTCGCGCACGGTCTGCCGCACCCGGTCATAGCGTTCGGCTCCCACATTCTGGCCGATCACCGGGCCGATGGCGCCGGTGAGGGCGAAGAGCGGGCCGAAGGCGACCGGGATCAGCCGGCCGATCACCGCCCAGGCCGCCACCGCCGCATCGCCATGCGGGGCGAGGGCGTAGGTGACATAGGCGTTGCCGACCGGAGTGGCGATGTTGGTGAGGATCGCCGGCACGGCGATGGCCGAGAGCGGGCCGACATCGGCCATGAAATCGGCCAGCTTCGGCCGCGCCGCGAGCCGATGCACCCGGATCACCGCGTTCAGCCCATAGGCGGTCATCGCCACGCGGGCGATCACCGTGGCGATGGCGGCGCCCTCGACACCGAGGCCGAGCCAGAGAATCAGCAGCGGGTCGAGCGCGGCGGTGGCGAGGCCGCCCGACAGCGTGACCCACATCGAGCGCCGCGCGTCGCCAATGCCGCGCAGCGTGCCCGAGGCCGCCATGCCGAGCCCGAGCAGGGGCGTGGAGGGCAGTACGATGAGCAGGAAATTCCGCGCCAGCTCCAGCGTCCGGCCGCTGGCACCGAGCAGCGCCAGCAGCGGCCCGAGAAAGGGCAGCATCATGAGCGTCATCAGCCCGGTGGCGAGCGCCATGTAGATGAGTGAGGAGGTGGAGAGCCGCCGCCCGTCACCGAGCCGCCCGCTGCCAATCGCCCGCGACACCAGCGCCGAGCCGGAAATCATCACGCCGATGCCGACCGAGGTGGTGAAGAACATCACCGTGCCGGCATAGCCGATGGCGGCCGCCAGTTCCTCCTCGCCGAGCAGCGAGATGTAGAACAGGTTCAGCAGGTCGACGACGAACACCGCCATCAGGCCGACCGAGCCGGCCGCCGTCATGGTCGCGACATGGCGCAGCGTCGAACCTTCAACGAAGCGGGCCTTGAGGGGCTTGCGGGGGGAGGGCGTGTCCATCGGCTGGATATGGCACGCGCGGCGGCCGGCGGACAGGCTCACCGGCGCAAGCCATGGCTTGCACGCCCGCCCGGCCTGCGGCCATGCCGCCGACACAAGGCGATGATTGAGAAGCGTCATCGAAATCGGCTAGAAGGGCTCTCCCTCCGGCCGCCCCCAGTGGCCCGCGCCCGTCTCGCCCCTTGCTCACCCGTGCAACGGACCCACCATGACCGCTGAGACCATCGACGATCACACCAAGGCCCGCGTGCTGGTGCAGGCGCTGCCGCACATGCAGCGCTATGACGACGCCATCATCGTGGTGAAATATGGCGGCCACGCC
Source organism: Ancylobacter rudongensis (assembly GCF_900100155.1). Taxonomy (GTDB): domain Bacteria; phylum Pseudomonadota; class Alphaproteobacteria; order Rhizobiales; family Xanthobacteraceae; genus Ancylobacter; species Ancylobacter rudongensis. Next base: position 303,473 of record NZ_FMTP01000003.1, on the reverse strand, counting down.
ATGGGTGACGAGCAGGTGGCGCGGGACTTCGCGCAGGACATCGTGCTGCTCGAACAGTCCGGCGTGAACCCGGTCGTGGTGCATGGCGGCGGGCCGCAGATCGGCGCCATGCTGTCCAAGCTCGGCATCAAGTCGGAATTCGCCGCCGGGCTGCGCATCACCGACAAGGCCACCGTCGAGATCGTCGAGATGGTGCTCGCGGGCTCGATCAACAAATCCCTTGTCGGCTTCATCAACGAGGCTGGCGGCAAGGCGCTTGGCCTGTCCGGCAAGGACGGCAACATGGTCGTTGCCTCCAAGGTGACGCGCTCGGTCCGCGATCCCGATTCGAACATCGAGCAGGTGATCGATCTCGGCTTTGTCGGCGAGCCCGAGACGGTGGACACCACGGTGCTCGACCAAATCCTCGGTCGCGAGCTGATTCCGGTGCTGGCGCCGGTCGCCACCGGCAAGGGCGGCGGCACCTTCAACGTCAATGCCGACACCTTTGCCGGCGCCATCGCCGGCGCGCTTGGCGCCAAGCGGCTGCTGCTGCTGACCGACGTGCCCGGCGTGCTCGACGCGGACAAGCAGCTCATCAAGGAGCTCACCATCGCCCAGGCGCGGGCGCTGATCGCCGACGGCACGATTTCCGGCGGCATGATCCCCAAGGTGGAAACCTGCATCTACGCGCTGGAGCAGGGTGTCGAGGGGGTGGTGATCCTCGACGGCAAGGTGCCGCATGCGGTGCTGCTGGAGCTGCTGACCGACCACGGCGCCGGCACGCTGATCACCCGCTGACGCCAGACATCGCGCGACCCCACGCGTCATCCCGGCCTTTCGCTGCGCAGCAACCGGGATGACGAAGGCCTCGCCCGACGGCCCGGTCTTCGCTATGGATGGCGCCATGACGACGCCCCCCATCGAAGCCCGCGCCACCGCACCCATCGACTTCTCCCATGTCGAGACCTGGGTGTTCGACCTCGACAACACGCTCTACCCGCCCGGGCTCGACCTGTGGCGGCAGATCGACATGAAGATGCGCGCCTATATCGCGAACTTTCTCGGCCTGACGCTGGACGAGGCCTTCGCGCTGCAGAAGGGCTATTACCGGAAATACGGCACCTCGCTGCGCGGGCTGATGATCGAGCACGCGATGGACCCGGACGACTTTCTCGCCCATGTCCACGCCATCGACCTCGCCAGCCTCGACGCCGCCCCGGCGCTGGGCGAGGCGCTCGGCGCGCTGCCGGGCCGCAAGCTGGTCTACACCAATGGCTCGCGCGGCCATGCCGAGCAGGTTCTCGCCAAGCTCGGCATTTCCGAGCACTTCGCCGATGTGCACGACATCGTCTCCTCGGAATTCCACCCCAAGCCGCACGAGATCGCCTATCGCGGTTTCCTCACCCGCTTCGAGGTCGACCCGACCCGGGCGGCGATGTTCGAGGACCTCGCCCGCAATCTCGAAGTGCCGGCCATGCTCGGTATGCGCACCGTGCTGGTGGCGCCGCCGGGCCTTGCCGTGAACCCCGCCGACCGCGAGGCGTGGGAGCATGAGGGCCGCGACGGCGCCCATATCGACGTGGTGACGGACGATCTGACGGCGTTCCTGAACGGCCTTCGGAGCTCCTGATGCGACTGGACCGTTGACAGAAGCGCCCGGCGACCGGACAAGACCCGCGAACAGCGGAGAATGACATGTCGAGCCAGCTTCAGAGCATCATCGAAACCGCCTTCGACAACCGGGCGGAGGTCAATTTCGAGACCGGCGGCGAGATTCGTCATGCGGTGAACGAGGCGCTGGCCCTGCTCGACGCCGGCACGGCGCGCGTCGCCGAGCCGGGCGCGGACGGCCACTGGACCGTCAACCAGTGGCTCAAGAAGGCGGTGCTGCTCTCTTTCCGCCTCAACGACATGACCGCCATTCCCGGCGCCCCCGGCGGCGCCCATTGGTGGGACAAGGTGCCCTCCAAGTTCGAGGCCTGGGGTGAGGCCGAGTTCCGTGCCGCCGGCTTCCGCGCCGTGCCGGGCGCCATCGTCCGCCGCTCCGCCTTCATCGCGCCGAATGTGGTGCTGATGCCCTCCTTCGTGAATCTCGGCGCCCGCGTCGATGCCGGCTCGATGGTCGACACCTGGGCGACCGTCGGCTCCTGCGCCCAGATCGGCAAGAACGTGCATCTGTCCGGCGGCGTCGGCATTGGCGGCGTGCTGGAGCCGCTGCAGGCCGGCCCGGTCATCATCGAGGATGACTGCTTCATCGGCGCCCGCTCGGAAGTGGTCGAGGGCGTCATCGTCCGCCGCGGCGCGGTGCTCTCCATGGGCGTGTTCATCTCCGCCACCACCAAGATCATCGACCGCGCCACTGGCGAGGTCTTCATCGGCGAAGTGCCGGCCTATTCGGTCGTCGTGCCCGGCGCCCTGCCCGGCAAGCCGCTGCCGAACGGCCAGCCGGGGCCCTCGCTCTACTGCGCGGTGATCGTCAAGCGCGTGGACGAGCAGACCCGCTCCAAGACTTCGATCAACGACCTGCTGCGCGACTGAGCGCCGGTTCCTCGCGCTCCCGCTTGACCGTCATCCCGGCCGAAGCGTAGCCAAGAGCCGGGACCGTTCGCGGCAGGCGGCCATGGGGCCGGCCCGCGATCCCCGCTCGGCCGCCGGCCGTCCGGGATGACGAGGAGAGGATCACGCATGTCCGCCACCCCTTCCGTCGTTTCCGCCGCCCCGGCAGACCCCGTCGATATCCTGCGCACGCTGATACGCTGCCCCTCCGTTACCCCGGCGGAGGGCGGCGCGCTGGCCTATCTCGACGCCGTGCTCTCCAATGCCGGCTTCGCCACCCACCGGGTGACGCTGACCGGCCCGGACACGCCGGATGTGGAGAATCTCTATGCCCGCTTCGGCACGCGCGGCCCCAATCTGTGCTTTGCCGGCCATACCGACGTGGTGCCGCCCGGCGATGCCGCGCATTGGCGCTTTCCCCCCTTCGAGGGCGCGATCCACGAGGGGGTCATCTATGGGCGCGGCGCGGTCGACATGAAGGGCGGCGTCGCCGCCTTCATCGCGGCCGGGCTCGATTTTGCCGGCGCCCATGGCCACGACCCCGACCATGCGGAGCTGCCGGGCTCGATCTCCTTCCTGCTCACCGGCGACGAGGAGGGCCCGGCGATCAACGGCACCGAGAAGCTGCTGCGCTGGCTGGCCGACCGCGACGAGCGGATCGACCATTGTGTGCTGGGTGAGCCCACCTCGCGGGCAACGCTGGGCGACATGGTGAAGATCGGCCGGCGCGGCTCGCTGTCCGGCACGCTCACCGTGCATGGCCGGCAGGGCCATGTCGGCTATCCCCATCTCGCCGAGAACCCGATTCCCGGCATGGTGAAGCTGCTCGCCGCGCTGAAAGCCGAGCCGCTGGACGGCGGCAACGCGCACTTCCAGGCGTCGAACCTTGAGATCGTCTCGGTCGATGTCGGCAATCCGGCCTTCAACGTGATTCCCGCCGAGGCGCGGGCGCGCTTCAATATTCGCTTCAACGACCTGTGGACGCCGGACACGCTCGCCGCCGAGATCGAGCGGCGCCTGAGGGCGGCAGCCGGCAACGAGGTGCGTTTCACCCTCGCCTTCGAGGCCCGCTCCTCCGACAGCTTCCTCACCGCCCCGGGCGAATTCGTCGACCTCGTGGTCGAGGCGATCGCGGCGGCGACCGGCCGCCGGCCGGAACTCTCCACCACGGGCGGCACCTCGGATGCGCGCTTCATCAAGGATCACTGCCCGGTGGTCGAGTTTGGGCTGGTGGGCACCAGCATGCATGCGGTGGACGAATCGACGCCGGTCGGAGAGGTGGCGGCGCTCACCCGCGTCTATGCCGGTGTGATCGCCCGCTACTTCGCGCTGTTCGGGCGCTGAGGGCGGACGCGGCCTATCGGCTCTTCAGTCCCGGCGCGAGGGCGTCGACCCGGCTCGTGCTGTTCACATCGGTGGAATAGAGGTCGGTCTGCACGCTGCCGCTGATCTTCACGCAGGTGGAGGACCCGGCCAGGCGGGTGAAGCCGGCGCCATAGCGGGCGCAGGCGGGATCGCTCTTCTCGGCGGCGGCGGTGTTGGCTGGGCGGCCGGGGGCGGTGGCCTGTGCCGCTGCCGGCAGGCTGCCGAGGAGCGTTGCCCCGGCGAGAAGCAGGGCCTGGGCACCCGAGCGCCGGGCGCTGCGTCCGTTCGTCGCCGTCCTGCCCATGTTGTCCCCCGTCGCCTGCAACCGTGCCGATTTTCCGATCCGAATGCGGCTCCAATCGGGCGCGGTCAAGCCTTGCCGCTTCCGGCGCCGGGGGCGAAACCGGATAGGATGGCCTGATTCGTTCACCGGACGCCCGCCATGCCGAACATGCCCCGCCCCGTGCTCGCCACCAGCGCCGCCGTCTTCCGCGATGGCAAGGTCCTGCTGGCCCGGCGCGGCCGGCCTCCTTCGCTGGGGCTGTGGACCTTGCCGGGCGGGCGGGTCGAGCCGGGCGAGACGCTGGCCGAGGCGGCCGCGCGCGAGGTGATGGAAGAGGTGGGTGTGACCTGCGCGATTGTCGGCGTCGCCGGCGCACTCGACATCATCCAGCATGATCGGGAAGGCGTGCTGGCCGCCCATTTCGTGGTGGTGAGCCATGCCGCGCGTTGGGTGGGCGGCGAGCCCCGCATCGGCCCCGAGGCGGCGGAAGTCGGCTGGTTCGATCCCGAGGCCCTGCCGCAGGAAACGACCGAGGGGCTCACCGGCATCATTGAGGCGGCCTGTCTGCTGGCACGGGCCGACGACGCGCCGGAGGCTCAGTAGGCCCATGCGGGCTCTTGACGCTCGCGCGGCGCCGGCGCACCACACGCCCATGCGACGCACTGCGCCCGTCACCCTACTGCTCGCCCTGCTGCTGGCGACCCTCGCCCTCGCCACACGGCCGGCGGCGGCGCAGGCGACCCAGGGCGGTGCCCCGCCCTATGAGGGCGAGCTGCTGCATCTGGCCGAAATCCTTGGCGCCCTGCACTATCTGCGCCCGCTTTGCGGGGCGGCCGAGGCGACGCGCTGGCGCGACGAGATGCAGAGCCTTCTGGATGTGGAGGCGCCCGCCGGCGCCCGCCGTGGCCAGCTCACCGGCGCCTTCAACGCCGGCTATGAGAGCTATCGGCAAGTCTATCGCGTCTGCACGCCCTCGGCGGAACTGGCCAGCCAGCGCTATCTGGAGACCGGCGCCAAGCTCGCCCGCGACGTTGCGACCCGCTACGGCAGCAACTGAGCCGCGGCGCAGGAGCCGGGCGATCGAACGATTATGTCACACCTGTCGCATTTTTGCCGCGGCAAATTAACCGTCCTTCAATTCTTGGGCGGACGTGCCGCCGGGGCATGCTAAGGTTTGGTCGTTGCGTGCCCCGCAGGGCGGAAACTCGGCACGCGGAGGATTTGGTTTGTCTCAGCTTCCTGGAACGCTCGATATCGACGACAAGGCCGACCAGGCTCACGAGGACGAGCGCCATGCTGCGCTCGCCTATCTCGATGAGGCGTGGAACGAGGCCGTCTATGACGGGCTCGACGAGGACTGCCTTGCCCAGGCGGCCCTGTTCACCGCCATCCGCTCGATGGTCGCCACCTATGGCGAGGAAGCCGCCGCCGGCTTTGCCGAGCGCCTGGCCGAGCGCATCCGCGCCGGCGAGTACACGATTCCCTATAATCGCCAGTAGCCGCGGCGCCGAGCGAAGGCGTCGCCTCTAGCCCTTGCGCCGGACGAAAATCTCCAGCCCGTCGACATCCGATTCGCTGAGTGCCCAGCCGCGCGCGGCGTAATAGGGCGCCAGCGGCGCCTCCGCCGCCAGATAGACTTGCGCATGGCCGGCCGCGAACGCCGCCTCGGTCGCATGCGCCAGCAGGGCGGCGCCGATGCCCTGCGCTCTCACCTCAGGCTCCACCCACAGCGCGGCCGCCCAGGGTGTCAGTTGCGGACGCTGGTCGAGATCGCTGGCGATGAGTGCGACGCAGCCGCGAAAGCGCGCGCCTTCATGCGCGACGAAGGTCGTCGGCACCGCGTTCGGCCCAAGGCTCTCGTCGAGCCGGGCGCGCAGGGCGGCAAGCGGCACGCCGTCCGCCTCCCACCACGCCCGCCAGACACGTTCGGCGACCACGGCCGTGAAGGCGGGGACCCTGCGCAGGTCCGACACGGTGCCGGCGGATGTCATGCGGGTGAATCTCCAACGCAAAAAGCGCGGCGACTGGCGTCACCGCGCTTGGAAATCTCTTGCGTCCCGACAGCCCCTGCCGGGGCCATCCGGCGTCGTCTCAGCGGGGGCCGCTGGGAACGACCTTGGGCTTCGAGGGCAGCAGGCCTTCGCGCTGGGCGCGCTTGCGGGCCAGCTTGCGCGCACGACGGACGGCCTCGGCCTCCTCGCGGGCGCGCTTCTCGGACGGCTTCTCGTAGTGCCCGCGCAGCTTCATCTCGCGAAAGATGCCTTCGCGCTGCATCTTCTTCTTCAGCGCCTTGAGGGCCTGATCGACGTTGTTGTCCCGAACGAGAACCTGCACGTGTCTTCCTCTTTCGTGCTTCGCGTATCGCGCATCGTTGAATTCTGGCGATTGGCGCGGGTCTCCCGAAACCTACGGGATGGCGGGCAGCCAATCAGGGTGAGGGCACATAGCAGGACTCCCCACGCTTGTCCACCATCACGCGGGCCGGGGCGCGACAAAGCCGCGTGAAGCCGCCGAAAGCAGCCCTCACACGCCAACGATGGCGATCACCTCGGCCACCGCCGCCTTGCTGCGGAAAGCCAGCGCCGCCTGATATTCCGGCGAGTGGTAGCAGGCTAGCGCGGTCTTAAGGTCCTTGAAGGCGACCAGCACGTTGCGCGAGCGGGCCGCACCGTGCACCCCCTCGTGCCGGCCGCCGCGCACCACAAACCAGCCTTCATATTTCGCGATGGCGATGGCATCGGCCGCGACATAGGACTTGTAGGTCTCCATGTCGTGAACATCGATCCGCATCACCCAATAGCCGGTGCCGGGCCCGGCCGCCGGGCCGGAAATGGTGCCGGAAGCGGGTTGGTCGCCCTCATAGCCCTCGATGATCAGGTGCTCGCCCTCCGAGGAGGCCACGCGATGGGTGTAGGCGGCCTGGTATTCCGGCGAGTGGAAGCAGGCGAGGGCGGTGTCGTAATCCTTGAATTCGACCACGACATTGCGCGAGCGCGCGGTGCCCTCCAGCGCCTCAGGCGTGCCGCCGCGCACCAGGAAACGCCCGCCAAAGGCGGCGATCGCCGGCTCCGCGCCCTGTAGATAGGGCTTGTAGCCGTCCGTGTCGTGCACATCGAGGCGGCTGATCCAGTAGCCCTTGGCCATTGTTCTCGGTCCTTTTGCGTCGGTTCAGGAAAGGGCGCGGGCGATTTCGGCCTGCACCGCACGGGCGGCTGCGGCGGGATCGGGCGAGGCGACGATCGGCCGGCCGACCACCAGATGGTCGGCACCGGCGCGGATGGCGGCAAACGGCGTGGCGATGCGCTTCTGGTCGCCGACGTCGCTGCCGTCCGGACGCACGCCGGGGGTGACGATGGCGCCCTTGGGGCCGAGCGCGGCGCGCACGGAGGTCGCGTCGGTCGGGGCGCAGACGATACCGTCAATGCCGATCTCGCGCGCCTGCGCCACCCGGCGCGCCACTGTTTCGGCGACGCTCGCGGCATAGCCGGCCTCGGTGAGGTCGGCCGCGTCATAGGAGGTCAGCACGGTGACGGCGAGGATGCGCAGCGGGCTCGCCCCCTTGCCTTCCATCGCCGCGCGCATGGTCTGGGGGTAGGCGTGCACGGTGGCGAAGCTGGCGCCGAGCCCGGCGAGGCTGGCGACGCCGCGCGCCACCGTGTTGCCGATATCGTGCAGCTTGAAGTCGATGAACACCTTGCGGCCATCGGCGATCAGCTCGCGGGCAAGGCCGAGGCCGCCGGCAAAGCCGAGCTCATAGCCGATCTTGTAGAAGCTCACGCTGTCGCCGAGCCGGGAGACGATGCTCTCCGCCGCCCCGACCGAGGGCAGGTCGAGCGCGACGATGAGCCGGTCGCGCGGATCGGGAACGGGGGCGTGCATGAAGACGGTCTCCGCGCTTGAGTACTCTCTGCAAAAGTCGACCAACTTCCGCGAGGAGAAAGGCTCCGGTCTCTCTAGGCGCGCAGACCCGCCCGCAGCGCCGCCTGCTCGATAAGCGCTGTCATCACCGCGCGCAACCTTTCGCGGGCCTTCTCGTCCTTGAAGTCACCACGCTCGTCGAAGGCACTGGACGCGCCCGCCAGCATCACCTGCTCGGCCAGCACGAGGCAGCCGAGGCCGAGCGCCAGGGTCTGGCGCAGCATCATGGAGGCGCGGTAGCCACCTAAACCGCCGGGCGAGGAGGAGCCGATGGCGTAGACCGGGCCCTTGAAGGCGTCGCCCTCGCCGCCGCGCACCCGGCTTGCCCAGTCGAGCGCGTTCTTCAGCAGCGGCGGCAGGCCGGCATTGTATTCCGGGGTGACAATGAACACGCCATCGGCACGGGCGAGCTGCTCGCGCAGCTGCGTCGCGGCGGGCGGCACGCCCTCTTCCGCTTCGAGGTCGCCGTCATAGATCGGCATCGGGTAGTCGGCCAGCGACAGCCGCACCGGCTCGCACGCCATCTGCGCCAGTTCCTTCACCGCCAGCGCGGCGAGGCTGGCCGAGAAGGAGCCTGTGCGGATGGAGCCGGCGAAAACGACGATGCGGGGCAGACGCATGCGACCTCCTGCGATGGCGCGACTGATGCGACCGGCCGTCACGCCTCGACCGCGTTCAACTCCGGCGCCACCGCGCGCTGGGCGTTGGAACGATACACCCAGACGCGGGCGGGCGGGAGGTTGGCCCAGATGCGCTGGCTGACATGGGCGTCGAAACGCTCCGGCGCCAGCGGCACCGGCGAGACGACGGCATAGGTGAACTGGATGAAGGGTGCGCGGGGGGCGCTGAGGCCGAAGGCCTGGTCGAGCAGGCCGTGGCGCTCGGGCGCCGGGCGGGTGAACAGCGGCAGGCTCGACACCACGGCGGCGCAAGGGCCATCGAGATGGCCGTCCACCGTGCGCGCCATGTTGTAGGCGTCGCCCTGGATGACGGTGGCGGCGGGGAAGCGCAGGCGCAGCAGCTTGCAGAATTCCGGGTTGTACTCGATCAGCACCAGCCGCTCCGGCGCGACGCCACGGGCGATGAGCGCCGCCGTCACCGGCCCGGTGCCAGGGCCGAGCTCGATCACCGGACCATCCTGCTCGGGGTCGACAAAGCTCGCCATGGTGCGCGCCAGGGCCCGGCCGGAGGGCGAGACGGCGCCGGTACGCAGCGGGTTCTGCAGCCAGGACTGGAGGAAGCGGACTTCGTCGGGGCGCTCTTTCGGCGAGGGGCAGGCAGAACGATTGAGCATGCGACTTCGATTCCGGTAAGCCGTGGCGGGAAGGCGCGCAACGCGAGGCGGCGAGGCGAGGGCAGCGCGGCAACGCGACGAGGCAGGTGCCGCGCGCCAGGAGACCGGGGCCAACATTAGAGGCCGGACAGCCTCCTGTTAAGGCCTCGCGATGACGCAGTGATTACGTTTCGCCGCTTATTCGGCATCGCCGGCAAAGAAATCCTTTACCCGGGCGAAGAAGCCGCTCGATTCCGGATGAGTGTCCTTTGAACATTCCGCATCGAACTCGCTCAGAAGTTCGCGCTGACGTCGCGTCAGGTTCTGCGGCGTTTCGACGACAACCTGCACATACATGTCGCCGCGCGTGCGGCTACGAAGTACCGGCATGCCCTTGCCGGACAGGCGGAAACGCTTGCCGGACTGCGTGCCCTCGGGGATTTTCACCTTGGTGGTCTCGCCGTCGATGGTCGGCACCTCGCAGGTGCCACCAAGCGCGGCGGTGACCATGGAGATCGGCGCCCGGCAGAACAGGTCCGCCCCGTCGCGCTGGAAGAAGTCATGCGGGGCGAGCGAGAGGAAGATGTAGAGGTCGCCCGGCGGGCCGCCGCGCACACCGGCCTCGCCCTCATTGCCGAGGCGAATGCGGGTGCCGTCCTCGACACCGGCCGGAATGCCCACTTCCAGCGTGCGCTCCTTGGTGGTGCGCCCGGCGCCGTCGCATGCCGGGCAAGGATCCTCGATCACCTGGCCGCGTCCCTGGCAGGTCGGGCAGGTGCGCTCCAGGGTGAAGAAACCCTGCGCCTGGCGGATGCGCCCGCTGCCCGAACAGGTGCGGCAGGTGGTGGGCTGGGTGCCCGGCTTGGCGCCGGTGCCGGTGCAGGTCTCGCAGACGATCGAGGTCGGCAGGCGGATGGTGGCGTCCTTGCCGGAGAACGCCTCCTCCAGCGTGATTTCCATGTTGTAGCGCAGGTCCGCCCCGCGCTCGCGCCCGCCACGCCCGCCGCCGCTGGCGCCGCCGCGCCGGCCGCCGGACATGCCGAACAGGTCGTCGAAAATGTCGGAGAAGGTTGAGGCGAAATCGGAACCGAAGCCCGGCCCGCCCTGCCCGCTCATGCCGCCATCGAAGGCGGCATGGCCGAATCGGTCATAGGCTGCGCGCTTCTGCGGGTCCTTGAGGACGTCGTAAGCCTCGCTGATTTCCTTGAACCGGACCTCGGCATCGCCGTTGCCGGGGTTCTTGTCGGGATGCCACTTCATCGCCAGCTTGCGGTAGGAGCTCTTCAGCTCGCCATCGCTGCAGGTCCGGGTGACTTCGAGGAGTTCGTAATAGTCGCGTTTGGACATGGGTCGCTGTGCCGTCGCATCCTTGGCCGCCGCCGGCGCTTCCCGCGGCGGGCGGTACCGGCCGCCATGCAGGAAACCTGCCGGAGGACGCCCCGGCGGTGATCCTGCGTGCCGGGCTCACGCTACCTGTGGCGGCTGCGGCACGGCCGCGCGGCCACGGAAAGAAATCCGCCCCCGGAACGGAATCCGGGGGCGGCGCTCAGATGTCGATCAGGCCGACTTCTTCTTGTCGTCGTCGACCTCGGTGAACTCGGCGTCCACCACATCGTCCTTCGGCGCCTCGTCGCTGCCGGCATCGCCCTGCTGCGAGGCGTACATCGCCTCGCCGAGCTTGAGAGAGGCCTGCGCCAGCGTGTTGGTCTTGGTGACGATCGCTTCGCCATCATCGCCTTCCATCGCCGCCTTGAGATCGGCCAGCGCCGTCTCGATCGCGGCCTTCTCGGGCGCGCCGACCTTGTCGCCATAGTCGGCGAGCGACTTCTCGGTCGAGTGGATCAGCGCCTCGGCGTGGTTCTTGGCTTCGACGGCCGCGCGCCGCTTCTTGTCTTCCTCGGCGTGCGCCTCGGCGTCCTTCACCATCTTGTCGATGTCGGCGTCCGACAGGCCGCCGGAGGCCTGGATGCGGATCTGCTGTTCCTTGCCGGTGCCCTTGTCCTTGGCCGAGACATTGACCAGGCCATTGGCGTCGATGTCGAAGGCGACCTCGACCTGCGGCACGCCGCGCGGCGCCGGCGGGATGCCGACGAGATCGAACTGGCCGAGGATCTTGTTGTCCGCCGCCATTTCGCGCTCGCCCTGGAAGACCCGGATCGTCACCGCCGTCTGGCCGTCCTCGGCGGTGGAGAAGACCTGGCTCTTCTTGGTCGGGATGGTGGTGTTGCGGTCGATCAGGCGGGTGAACACGCCGCCCAGCGTCTCGATGCCGAGCGAGAGCGGGGTCACGTCGAGCAGCAGCACGTCCTTCACGTCGCCCGCGAGCACGCCGGCCTGGATCGCGGCGCCGATGGCGACCACTTCATCCGGGTTGACGCCCTTGTGGGGCTCCTTGCCGAAGAACTGCTTCACCACTTCCTGCACCTTGGGCATGCGGGTCATGCCGCCGACGAGAACGACCTCGTCGATCTGCCCGGCGGTGAGGCCGGCATCCTTGAGCGCCTTCTTGCAGGGCTCCATGGTGCGCTGGATCAGGTCGTCCACCAGAGCCTCGAACTTGGCGCGGGTGAGCTTCATGGTCAGGTGCTTGGGACCCGAGGCATCGGCCGTGATGAAGGGCAGGTTGATCTCGGTCTGGGCCGCGCTCGACAGCTCGATCTTGGCCTTTTCGGCGGCTTCCTTCAGCCGCTGCAGGGCGAGCTTGTCGTTGCGCAGGTCGATGCCCTGCTCCTTCTTGAACTCGTCGGCGAGATAGGTGACGAGCCTCATGTCGAAGTCTTCGCCACCCAGGAAGGTGTCGCCATTGGTGGACTTCACCTCGAAGACGCCGTCGCCGATCTCCAGGATCGAGACGTCGAAGGTGCCACCACCGAGGTCGTAGACCGCGATCGTGCCGGCCTGCTTCTTGTCGAGGCCATAGGCCAGCGCAGCCGCCGTCGGCTCGTTGATGATGCGTAGCACTTCAAGGCCGGCGATGCGGCCGGCATCCTTGGTGGCCTGGCGCTGGGCGTCGTTGAAATAGGCCGGGACGGTGATGACCGCCTTGTCGACCTTGGCGCCGAGATAGGCCTCGGCCGTCTCCTTCATCTTCTGCAGCGTGAAGGCGGAGATCTGCGAGGGCGAATACTTCTTGCCGTCCGATTCCAGCCACGCATCGCCATTGTCGCCGCGCACGATCTGGTAGGGGACGAGCTTCTTGTCCTTCTCAACCATCGGGTCTTCATAGCGGCGGCCGACGAGGCGCTTCACCGCGAAGAAGGTGCGCTCGGGGTTCGTGACCGCCTGGCGCTTGGCCGGCTGGCCGACGAGGCGCTCGCCATCTTCGGTGAAGGCGACGATGGAGGGTGTGGTACGCGCGCCTTCCGCGTTCTCGATCACCTTCGGGGTGGTGCCTTCCATGACCGCGACGCAGCTATTGGTCGTGCCGAGATCGATGCCGATGACTTTAGACATATGTTTCTCCTTCCGGCAGGCCGGCCGGACCTTCTTGAAGCACCCGGAGAGGAACGGACTGGATGCCGTGCCCCCGGACCGGCCCCCAAACAATTGGGTACGACGCTATCCGCGCCGTTCGTGGCCGATATAGGGGGCGGCCGTTTCCGCCGCAAGAAGCAGCGTGCGTGGAAAAGATGCGCCGCGCGAAAGCCTCGCCCGGCGCGGGGGCCGCCGCGGGCGGCCCGGAAGTCACGGCGCGGGCGCGAAGGCCGGCTGGAAGCGCCCGGCGAGCGCCCGCAGCACCGTGATCTGGTCGCCCAGTTCGCGCCAGTGGCGGGGGTTCAGCTCCAGCATGGCGACGGCGCCGGCGGGCGGGCGGACCATCTGCACAACCGCGTCCCAGTCGATGCCGCCCCAGCCGATCGGCAGGTGCAGGTCGCCCTCGCCAAACGCCACCGCCTCGGCCGGGTCGTAGAACCACAGGTCGGCCGGCCGGCGCTCATTGGGGCGACCGAAGGAATCGTGCAGGTGGAAATGGGCGACATGCGGCGCCAGCGCCGCCATTTCGGCCAGCGGGTCGAGCCGCGCATCGGTGCAGCGGATATAGGCGTGGCTCACATCGAGCGTCGCCTTCACCGCCGGGTGGTCGATCGCCGCCAGCTCGCCGGCGAGCTTGGCCGGGGTCGCGGTTTCGCGGGCGTGAACGAAGCGGAAGATGTTCTCCACGCACAGCGTCACGCCATTGGCCGCCGCATGGTCGCCGGCGCGGGCGAGGGCGTCGCGCTGGCGGGAATAGGCGACTTCCAGATCGTCGTCGGGGTCGCGCACGAAGCCGGTATGGATGACGAGGTGCTGGGCGCCGATGGCGGCGGCGATGTCAATATGGGCGGCGAGCACCTTCTCATGCCGCGCCAGGCGATCGGGCACGTCCATCAGGTTGACGGCCAGCGCGCCGTGCACGCTGTAGCCGAGCCGGCGACCCTGGAGCGCCCGGACCAGATCGTTCAGCCGGTTGTCGAGGACGCGCCCGTTCACCACGAGGTGCCAGGCATAGACCGGCAGTTCCACCATATCGACGCCGAGCGCTTCCGCTTCGTCGAGCCCGGCCCCCACATCGTCGAACTCGGGACTCCCCTCGCGAAGGGAGAAGCCGCAGGCGCGAATGGCGGGAACCGGGATATGGAACTGCATCGTGTCGATCTTCCCCAGGGATAGGCATGAAACGCGGGCGACCGCCGGGTACGGCGCTCGACCAGATTACGGCACATATATGGCACAGACGTAACGGCTCGGCCGAATCGTCTGGAATAACGGTAGGTTAGCGGGCTCCCAAGCTGCCGCGCCGCTCACATTTTCGGTGTCATCCAGCCGGTAACGGCGCCTTGCGAATCGCGCACAATGGCGATGCGGCCGACCTCGGGCACGTCAAAGGGCGCGCGTAGCAGGGTGCCGCCGGCGGCGACCGCCCTTTCGCACCGCGCATCGACATCGTCGACCGCGATATAGCAAAGCCAGTGCTCCGGCACCCCGTCGAATTCCGGCCCGTCGAGGGGGAAGATGCCGCCCACCTGCGCCTCGCCCTGGCGGATGATCCAGTAGTCCGGGCCGCCCTCCATGGGCATTGGTGTGAAGCTCCAGCCCAGCGCGGCGGCGTAGAACGCCTTGGCGGCCGGGATGTCGCGGCTGTTCAGTTCGTTCCAGACGAAGATGCCGTGCGGCGGTTCGGTTTGCCCCGTGCCTTCCATGGCGATGGCCCTTCCATGTTAACCCTGTGGACACCATAACCCGAAAACGGCTGCCGGGTTCACCGCCGCCGGCGGCCCGGCCCGCCATGTTGACGCCGCGATGGCTTGCGATGAGGCGCGAACCCTTCTAGACCGATTTCAGGCGCCGCCTGCCGACGGTCCGCGACAACCCTCCCGGAACATGCAGCTCTATCATCATCCCTTCTGTGCCCATTCGCGTCTCGTGCGCCTCGCCCTTGGCGAGATGGGCATCGAGCCGGAACTGATCGAAGAGCGGGTCTGGGAGCGCCGGCCCGATTTCCTCATGCTCGACCCGGCGGGCGCCACCCCCGTGCTGGTGGAGGATGACGGCTTCGTGGTGCCGGGCATCGACCCGATCACCGAATATCTCGACGAGACGCGCGGCAGCGCCCTGGGCGCGCGGCGCCTGCTGCCGGTGCACATTGGCGAGCGGGTCGAGGTGCGCCGGCTGTCCTCCTGGTTCAACCACAAGTTCTTCGCCGAAGTCTCCGAGCCGCTGGTGCGCGAGAAGGTGTACAAGCGCTACACCCCGCGCGAACTTGGCGGCGGCCCGCCGGATATGGCCATCATCCGCGCCGCGCGGGCCAATATCCGCTATCATCTGCAGTATATCGGCTGGCTGCTGAAGGCGCGGAACTGGCTCGCCGGCGACCGGATGAGCTATGCCGATCTCGCCGCCGCCGCGCATATTTCCAGCGTCGACTATCTCGGCGACGTGCCCTGGGACGAAGATGAGGGAGCGAAGATCTGGTACGCGCGCATCAAGTCGCGTCCCGCGTTCCGGCCCCTGCTCGCGCTGACCATGGCGGGCATGCCGCCGGCACCGTGCTACGCGGATCTGGATTTCTGACGCCGGAAGCGGCCAGGGACTATCTGTTCGCGCTGGCCCGCGAGGAAGGCTTCGACGCGATGGGGATCGCCGCCGCCGATGCCATTCCTGAGGCCGGTCCGCGCCTGCACCAGTGGATCGCCGAAGGCGCCCATGGCGACATGGAGTGGATGCCGGAGACCGCCGCCCGCCGCGCCGCGCCGGCAAACATGTGGCCGGAGGTCGGCTCTCTTCTTATGCTCGGGCTCAATTACGGACCGGACCAGGACCCCCGCGCCATCCTGGCGGAGCGCACGCGCGGGGCGATCTCGGTCTATGCCCAAGGCGACGATTACCACGAGCTCATCAAAGGCAAGCTCAAGCGCATCGCCTCGCGCTTCGTGCCGCGCGCGGGTGCGGCCGGCACGGTCGAGGTCAAGGTGTTCGTCGACACCGCGCCGCTGATGGAAAAGCCGCTGGCGCAGGCCGCCGGGCTCGGCTGGCAGGGCAAGCACACCAATCTGGTCTCGCGCGACAAGGGCTCCTGGCTGTTCCTCGGCGCCATCGCCACCAATCTGGCTTTGCCACCGGACGCGCGCGAGACCGACCATTGCGGTTCCTGCCGCGCCTGCCTCGACGCCTGCCCGACCAACGCCTTTCCCGCGCCGTACCAGATCGACGCGCGCCGCTGCATCTCCTATCTCACCATCGAATTGAAGGGCGCCATTCCCCGCGAGCTGCGCCCGCTGGTCGGCAACCGCATCTATGGCTGCGACGATTGCCTGGCCGCCTGCCCCTGGAACAAGTTCGCCGCGCTCGGCCGCGAGGTGCGCCTCGCCGCGCGCGAGGAGAACCGCGCTCCGCCGCTGGCCGAACTCGCCCGGCTCGACGATGCGGCGTTCCGGGCGCGCTTTTCCAAGAGCCCGGTCAAGCGCATCGGCCGAGCCAGGTTTCTGCGCAACGTGCTGGTGGCGATCGGCAATTCCGGCGAGGCGGCGCTTGCCGTCGATGCCGGGCGGCATCTGGGCGACGCCCACCCGCTGGTGCGCGGCGCGGCGGTGTGGGCGCTGTCCCGCCTGCTGCCGCCCGCCGAGTTCGCCGCCCTGCGCGCGGCCCATGACACGGAAACCGACCCCGAGGTGCGCGCGGAATGGCGGCCGGCACCGGTGGAACCCGCGGGAGTGCACGCATGACCGGAACCCTGCTCTGCCTCGGCCACGGCTATTGCGCCCAGCGCTTCACGGCCCTCCATGGCGAGGCTTTCGGCCGTCGTGTCGGCACCAGCCGCACCGGCGCGCCCGCCCCCGGCATGGAGATGCTGCGCTTCGACGGCGAGGTCCCCGCTGAGCTGCTTGCCGCCGCCGGCGCGGCCGATGCCGTGCTCGTCTCCGCCGCGCCGGGAGAGGCGGGCGACCCGTTCCTCGGGCCGCTCGGCGCGGCGCTGGCGGAAGGGCAGGGGCCGCTGGTCTATCTCTCGACCATCGGCGTCTATGGCGATGCCGGCGGCGGCTGGATCGACGAGGGCGCGCCGCTGGCCGCCACCGCGCCGCGGGCGCGCCGCCGCATCGAGGCGGAGGCCGGCTGGCAGGAACTGGGCCGCCGTGCCGGGCGTCCGGTGGCGGTGCTGCGGCTCGGCGGCATTTACGGCCCCGGCCGCAACGCGCTGATCGACGTGGCGGACGGCTCCGCCCGCTGCATCGAGCGCGACGGGCAGGTGTTCAACCGCATCCATGTCGACGACATCGCCGGCGCCGTTCAGGCGGCCATCGCGCATCGGTTCGACGGCGTGGTGAATGTGGTGGATGACGAGCCTTCGCCCTCCTGCGCGCCGGTGCGCTTTGCCGCCGCGCTGCTCGGCCTGCCGCCGCCGGTGCCGGAGCGTTTCGAGGAAGCCGCGCGCTCGATGTCGGCCATGGCGCTGTCGTTCTGGGCCGACAACCGGCGGGTGAGCAATGGTCGCCTGCGGGCCCTCATCGGCGGCGCGCTGCGCTACCCGACATTTCGCGAGGGCCTGTCGGCGCTGGCGCCGACATTTAGCCAGGGCTAGTCGGCGCTGGCCGGTGAAGGGTCGGGCGTTTCGGCCGCTGCCGCGCCGTGGGCGGTGCCATTTGCCGCCTGCTTTTTGCTGGCAAAGGCGCTCATGAAGGAGCGCACCGTCTGGTCCACCACATTGCCGATTATTGTGGCGTCCGGGCGAGCATTGTCGCCGAAGATCATCGGGACGATAATCTTGCTCTGGCAGCCCAGCATGAACTGCCAGGCGGCGAGTTCCACATCCTCGATAACGAATTCGCCCTGCGCAATCTTGACCTGCAACCATTTCGACAGCCGGCGGACCCCCTCCACGTGGCCGGCCTGCAGGAAGGCGCGGCCGATCTCGGGCAGCTTCTCGGCGACGCCGATCACCATCCGCACGGTGCGGAGATGGCTGGGCTCCAGCATGGCGTGGATATACCGGCTGGCGAGCCCTTGCAGGGTCTCCTCGCTGGGGCCGTCGGGATCAAGGTCGAAGCAGGCTTCGGCGGTGCGGGTGCATTCATCCGTCACCAGGGCGGTGAACAGATCTTCCTTCGAATCGAAATACACATAGAGCGTGCCTTTCGAGACGCCGGCGGCTCGCGCGATTTCGCCCATGCTGGCGCCGTCGAAGCCCGACGCAAGAAAGACCTCCCGTGCACCGCGCAGTATCTGGTTGTGCTTGCTGGAAGGGGGGCTGGAGGCGCCGGAGGCCGATCCGGCACGCCCTGGTTCGGCGTGCCCTCCGCGGGCCGGCCGGCGCTCGATCCGTTGATGGGCAAAGTCCGGTAATGATGCCATGAACAATCTGATTTCGATGAGCAATTACGACTTATCGGCGACAGCAGTTTGGAGCGCCGGGCGCATTTGCGCAACGCGGTAGAGGGGTCCGGAGGCGGGCACGAACGAAATGACCGAACGGTTCAGTCGATATTGATCGCGGGCGATGAAGCGTTTAATGATCCAGACGTACCAGTGCGTGCCTGGTCCCAAGGAGCCCGCAAGCCTTTGGACACCACGGGCCCGCTGGTCGAGGGAGGGGGATTAAACCGCCCCCCCAATCCCCCTCCCTCATCTCCGATTGTGCTCTGCACCATCGATCTGACGGCATGTCTTCACATTCGCGTGGTTGTCGGAGCCGACGATCATGATGCGCCAGCGAGACGGCGCTTGGCGTCGGTGGCGCGGCGGAGTATTGCTGCGACGCTCCCGATGCTACGGCATTGTTCTGCGCGAATCCGGCCCTCATGCTCCGTCCCATCGCGTCTTCTCCATTGATCTCCCGTCCCGCCCGCGCGCCCGTCGCCGGCTGGCCGGGCCATGCGTGCCGGGCCGGTACCGGCCAGTGCCGAGGCGGCGCGAAGGGCGAGCGGGGGTTCCATGGCTGAACGTCATCTCGCCGGCCGCCGGGCGATTCCCTTCGCTGCGGAGATGGCGGCGCTGGGTGTGGTGTTCGGCGATATCGGCACCAGTCCACTTTATGCCTTCAAGCAGGGGCTCAATGCCGTCGGCGGGCCGGCCATTTCCGATGCAGACGTGTTCGGACTGCTCTCGCTGATCAGCTGGGCCATCATCCTTTCCGTCACCCTCAAATATGTCATGCTGGTGCTGCGGGCGGACAATGACGGCGAAGGCGGCATCCTCGCTCTGGTCACGCTGCTGGATCTGCACCGCTCGGCCAATGGCAAGCGCCTGTTTCTTCTGGTCGCCGGCCTCGTCGGCGCGGCCATGCTCATCGGCGATGGCGTGCTGACGCCGGCCATATCGGTGCTATCGGCCATTGAGGGGCTGGAGGTGATCGCGCCGGCGCTCGACCACTGGATCGTGGCGGCCACGGTGCTGGTGATCCTGCTCGTCTTCATCTCGCAGCGCGCGGGGACCGAGCGGATCGGCGCCTTCTACGGGCCCGTGATGCTGGTCTGGTTCCTGTCGCTGGCCGCCCTCGGGATTCACGGCATCGTCCAGGCGCCGCAGGTGCTGGCGGCGTTCGATCCGCGCCATGGCATCCTCATCCTGGTCGACAATCCGCTGCTCGCGGGCGTCATTCTCGGCGCCACCTTCCTGGCGATAACAGGCGGCGAGGCGCTCTATGCCGATCTCGGCCATTTCGGCCGTCCGGTCATCGCCCGCGCCTGGCTGCTCGTCGCCATGCCCGCTTTGCTGCTCAACTATTACGGCCAGGGCGCCCATGTGCTGCTGCACCGCGAGTCGGTGCGCAATCCCTTCTACGATCTGGCGCCTGACATGTTCGAGGTGCCGCTGCTGATCCTCGCCACCCTGGCGACGGTGATCGCCTCGCAGGCGATCATCACCGGCGTGTTCTCGCTGGCCAAGCAGGCGATCGAGCTCGGCTATTTGCCGCCGATGCGGATTCGCTACACCAGCGAGCACAACGACCAGCACATCTATGTCGGCCGGCTCAACTGGATCATGATGGCGGCCTGCGCGGCCATCGTGGTGTCGTTCGGCTCCTCCGATCGGCTGGCCTCCGCCTATGGCATCGCCGTGGCAATGGCGATGGTCTCGACCACCCTCCTGTTCGTCGCCTATGTCCGCCGCCGCTGGAAGTGGCCCTGGCCGGCCCTGGTCGCTCTGGCCGTCGGCCTGGGGGTGGTCGACCTGTCCTTCGCCACCGCCAATCTCACCAAGCTGCACGATGGCGGCTGGCTGCCCGTGACCATCGCTGCGGTGGTACTCGTCATCATGGTGTCCTGGCGACGCGGCATGGAAGGGGTGGGCCTGCAGCAGCGCCGCTTCACCGAGCCGCTTGACGAGTTCGTCGCCAAGGGCCGCCCGCCGGGCTGCGCGGTGAGCCCGCGTACCGCCATTTTCCTCTCGCGCGGCGGGGCGATGACGCCGGTGGCGCTTGGACGCCTGTCGGAACTGCTGAACACGCAGTTCACCCGTGCCGTCATCGTCTCGGTATGGATCGCCTCGCGCCCCCGCGTGCCGGTCGACGAGCGGGTCCGGGTCCTGCCGCTCGACGCCGCCCATCTGCGCGTCGATGTGCGCTTCGGCTACATGCAGCAGATCGATGTTCCCTCCGTGCTTGGCCCCGCCCTCTACGCCCAGGGCATTGATCCCGACGAGGCGGTCTATGTCATCGGTCACGAGCGTGTGATGCCGCCCGATGACATTCTCGGCGTGCGCGACGTGCTTGCCCACATCTTTGCCTTTCTCGCCCGCAATGCCGAGCGCTCGGTCGACCGCTTCGGCCTGCCGCGCCCGCGTACCATCGAGATCGGCTATCCGGTACGGCTATAGGCCCGGGCCCCGCTCATGCCGACGTGCCTGTCATTGCCTCGTCGCATGGGCGCCGCCATCTGGCGTCAGACAGATGCGAGAGCCGGCGGAACCGGGTGGGTGCGTTAATGCGCCGCCGCACCGCTGAACGTGTTTCGCAAGCCCGCCGGGTCTGCTAGGGCTGCCCGGCAACTGGGCGCGACAGGGAGAGACGCACGCAATGACGGGACTGAAGCTGATTCCCGGCTGGCTGCGCGCGCGGCTCGGCTGGCACACGCTCGGTCTGGTCGCGAGCCTGGTCATCATCGGGATCGCCGTTTTCGTTCTCTACGAGATGCTGCGCCATATCCGGCCCGGCGAGGTGCTGGACGCGATTTCGGGCACCGATCCGTGGCGGATCGGCGTGGCGGCGCTGTTCGTGGCGGGGGCCTATTTCACCCTCACCTTCTATGACTGGTTCGCCCTGCGCACCATCGGCAAGCCGCATGTGCCCTACCGGGTCGCGGCGCTGGCCTCCTTCACCTCCTATTCCATCGGCCACAATATCGGCTTTTCCGCCTTCACCGGCGGCACGGTGCGCTACCGCATCTATTCCGCCCACGGGCTGGGCGCGGTGGATGTGGCCAAGCTGTGCTTCATCACGGGGCTCACCTTCTGGCTCGGCAACATCGCCATTCTCGGCCTCGGCATCACCATCGAGCCCTGGGCCGCCAGCGCGGTCGACCATCTGCCGCCCTGGGTGAACCGGCTGATCGGGCTGGCGCTGCTCGCCGGGCTTGCCGCCTATGTCGTGTGGGTCGGGCTCAAGCCGCGCCGCATCGGCGTCGGCAAGGGGCACTGGACCGTCACCCTGCCGGGCTGGAAGCTCACCTTGCTGCAGATCGTGATCGGCATCATCGATCTCTCCTTCTGCGCCGCCGCCATGTATGTGCTGATGCCGCAGCAGCCCTATATCGACCCGATCGCGCTCGGCGTGGTGTTCATCTCCGCCACCCTGCTCGGCTTCGCCAGCCACGCGCCGGGCGGCCTCGGCGTGTTCGACGCGGCGATGCTGGTGGCGCTGCCGCAGTTCGCGACCGAGCCGCTGCTGGGCGCGCTGCTGCTGCTGCGCCTGCTCTATTACGTGACGCCCTTCGCCATCGCGCTGATCCTGATGGGCAGCCGCGAACTGATGATGAGCCGCCGTCGCATCGCCGCCACCCGGGGCGTCTCTCTGGACCCGCTGGCTGCCCTGCCGGTGATCGAGCCGGACGCGGCGCCGGACGATGCCTCGGACAAGCCCGAGCGTCGCCGCGCCGCCGGCTGAAGGCGACCCGTTCCGGTCAGCGGATAAGGTCGGGCAGCAGGCTGCGCATGCTGGGCGGCACTTTGCGCGCCTTCATGCCCTTGGGCAGGACGAACTGCGCCGGGTCCTGGGGCCCGCGCGTGAGTTCCGTGACCTCGAACAGCACCACCGGCTTGCCGCCCATCACGGTGGTGGTCCTGAGCACGATGCCGTCGGCGGTGACGCAGGTCTCCACCGGCTGGTTCAGCGCCTTGGCCTCGAACCGCCATAGGTCGCACGCCTCCCCCAGCGCCTCGCTGGTGCCGGTGCGGGTGCCCAGCCGGTTGGCGTCGGAAAAGGCGAATCCGGGCGGCATGTCCATCTCGACGGCGATGCGGTCCATGCCGGGCACATCCATCAGCACCACCATGCCGCGCCGGTCGAGATCGATCAGGCTGACCATGCCGTTGGCGACCTCGACGCGCAGATGCCCCTCATGATGCGCCACGCTCATCTCGATGCCCTGCGCCGCACGCGCCCGTGCGCGGTAATCGGCGGCGGGTGCCGGCATGGACTCGGCGGCAAGAGCGGCAATGTCGAACGACATGCCGATGCCCAGCATCAGGCTGACGATCCCATGGCGGCGCATCAAGGTCCCTTCACGGTTGGTCAAGCGGGTTGACGGCCCAGATAGGCACGTCCATCGAGCACGATGGCGGGGTCGGGAGTGCCGACGACGCGGTCATCCCTGCCCTCATACGGGATTTGGGCGAGGATTTGACGTATGACTCCAAGTCGCGCCCGCATTTTGTCGTTGGCCAGAACCACCGACCATGGAACCGGGGTCTGGCTCGCCGCGATCATGGTGTCGCGCGCGGCGGAGATGGCGTCCCAGCGCGCCGGGGCGGCGAGATCGACCGGCGACAGCTTCCAGCGTTTGAGCGGGTCCTGATGGCGCTCATGCAGGCGCTGCAGCTGCATCTCCCGCCCGATGTCGAGCCAGATCTTGAACAGCCGGATGCCGTCATCCTTCAGCATCTGCTCGAAGACCGGCACCTGGGTGAGGAAATGCGCGCTTTCGGCGGGGGTGCAGAAGCCCATTACCGGCTCGACGACGGCGCGGTTGTACCAGGAGCGGTCGAAGATCGCGATTTCGCCCCGGCGCGGCAGATGGGCGATGTAGCGCTGGAAATACCATTGCCCGGCTTCCACCTCGGTCGGCTTGTCCAGGGCGACGACGTGCACGAAGCGCGGGTTGAGGTGCTGCGTCAGGCGGTGGATGGTGCCGCCCTTGCCGGCGGCGTCGCGCCCCTCGAAGACGATCACCACCCGCTCATGCTGGGCCTTGACCCATTCCTGCAGCTTCAGCAGCTCGATCTGCAGCGCGCGCAGATCCTTCTGATAGGTCTTGCGCTTGGGCCGGTCGCTGTAGGGATAGCCTCCGCTGCCATAGGCGTGCGCGGCAATCTCCGGCGGCAGTTCGGGCGTCTCCACCGAGAACGCGGCCACGGCGGCCGAAAGCGCCGCCTCCCGATCTCCGGGCTTTTGCGCAGCGGCCGTGGCGCGGACCTTGGCGGCCTTGCCGCTGGCGACGTTGCCTTTGGCGGCTTTCCCCTTGGAGGCGGCACGGGGCGCGGCCGGCTTCTTCGTCATATGGAAGCCTTTCAACTGTACAATAAGGTGCAACGTGCCGAGCTGCGGAAGGTTCGCCCCTGAGGCGATTCGCCTTTCGGCCGGCGCGGCAAGAGCATATCAGGAAAGAACGGCGCGCCTGAAAAGGCGGTAGCAACGCCGTCCAGTCACATCGTCCACGACTGTCGGGCAGGAAGTGCGGGCATGGCCCTCGGTGAGTCGCAGCAATTGACGGAGGATACGCTGCGAGAGCGCCTCATTAGCGCGCGCTGGATTCTTGGCGCCGCCGCGCTGGGCCTCGGCGGCGCGTGCTGGGCCGGCACGATGACGCCGGGCGCGGCGTTCACGGTGGGGTTCCTGGTGGCGCTGGGCGCGCTGCTGCCCACCCGCCGGCGCCCGGTCGCGGCGGCGCTCGCCCGTTTCAGCGGCGAGCCCAAGCCCTCCCCGCGCGCCGAGGAACGGCTCCCCGCGCTGGTGCGCGCGCTGCCCGAGGCGGCGCTGCTGCTCGACGCGCGCGGTACCGTGCTCGCCGCCAATGCCGGCGCGGTCGGCCTTCTCGCAAGCGTGCGGGTCGGCGATCCCGTCTCCTTTGCCGTGCGCGTGCCCGAGGTGCTGGAAGCGCTGCGGGCCTCGATCGCGGACGGCGCCGCCCGCCGCATCGAATTCGCCGAGCGCGTGCCGATCGACCGCTGGCTGCGGGCCGACATCGTGCCGATCCGTCCCGGCCTGCTGCGCGAGGGCGCGCCGACCGAAGCGGTGCTGCTGAGCTTCATCGACCTCACGCCGCAGCGCCGTGTCGAGCAGATGCGCGTCGACTTCGTCGCCAATGCCAGCCACGAGCTGCGCACGCCGCTGGCCTCGCTCTCGGGCTTCATCGAGACGCTGCAGGGCCCGGCCCGCAACGACGCCAGTGCCCGTGAGCGCTTCCTCAAGATCATGAACGAGCAGGCGCGGCGCATGTCGCGGCTGATCGACGACCTGCTGTCGCTGTCCCGCATCGAGCTCAACGCCCATCTGCGCCCGGAGGCGCCGGTGGATCTCGTCGCCGTGGTCAGCCATGTCCGCGACGCGCTGGCCCCGCTCGGCCGCGAGCGCGGGGTGGAGATCGCCTTCGAGCACCCGGCGGACCCGGTGGAGGTGCGCGGCGATCGCGACGAGCTGATCCGGGTCTTCGAGAACCTGGTCGAGAACGCGCTGAAATACGGTGCCGCCGGGGGCCGCGTTGACATCACCATCGCGC
The DNA here is from genome assembly GCF_900100155.1 of Ancylobacter rudongensis. Lineage (GTDB taxonomy): Bacteria > Pseudomonadota > Alphaproteobacteria > Rhizobiales > Xanthobacteraceae > Ancylobacter > Ancylobacter rudongensis. Next base: position 278,692 of record NZ_FMTP01000003.1, on the reverse strand, counting down.
GCGAGGGAACGGACGCGCTGGTGACGGTGCGCGATTACGGCCCCGGAATTGCGCCCGAGCATGTGCCGCGCCTGACCGAGCGCTTCTACCGCGTCGACACCGCCCATTCGCGCGAACAGGGCGGAACCGGGCTCGGGCTGGCCATCGTCAAGCACATCGTCGCCCGCCATCGCGGCAAGATGGGCATTGAGAGCGTGCCGGGCGGGGGATCGACATTCTCGGTCCGTTTGTCGACAGGGTCGACGACAAAGCGATAACGCAAGCATTATCAATAGCTTAGTCTGTCATCAAGAGTTCATCGAAGGGTCATAGAACCTTGGTGCCCGGGCGGTAAGACTCCCGTGTGAAACGTTAACCGCCCTTCGGCCAATCGCGCATCCGGGCCTTTCTCCGCGATGCGGCCGATCTCCCGACCTAAGGAGAAGACCCTTGAAATTCACCCATTTGCTCGGCGCTGCGGCGCTGTCGTTCGGCGCCGTGTTTTCGGGCGCCGCCTTCGCCGCCGACATCAATGGCGCCGGTGCCTCGTTCCCCGCGCCCGTCTACCAGGCTTGGGCTGCCGCCTATAAGGAAAAGACCGGCACGGGCCTGAACTATCAGTCGATCGGTTCCGGCGGTGGCCAGAACCAGATCGTCAACCGCACCGTCGATTTCGGCGCCTCCGACGCGCCGATGAAGGACGACAAGCTCGAATCCGCCAACCTGCTGCAGTTCCCGACCGTGATCGGTTCGGTCGTCGCCATCGTCAACCTCGGCGAAGACCATGCGCTGACCCTCAATGGCGACATCATTGCCCAGATCTACCAGGGCAAGATCACCAAGTGGAACGACCCGAAGATCGTCGCCCTGAACAAGGACGCCAAGCTCCCCGACCTGGCCATCGTCCCGGTCTACCGTTCGGACTCGTCGGGCACCTCCTTCGTGTTCACCAGCTACCTGTCGTCCGCCAGCTCGGACTGGAAGTCGGCTGTCGGCGCCGCGACCTCGGTCCAGTGGCCGGCTGGCGCGGGCGCCAAGGGCAATGAAGGCGTTGCCGGCACCGTGAAGAACACCAAGGGCGCGATTGGCTACGTCGAGTTCATCTACGCCGCCGCCAACAAGCTCGCCACCACCGACCTGGTCAACAAGGCCGGCAAGGTCGTGAAGCCCGAGACCAAGACCTTCATGGAAGCGGCTGCGGCTGCCGACTGGAAGGGCGCGAAGAACTTCGCCGCCTCGATGATCGACACCGCCGGCGAAGGCGCCTGGCCGATCACCTCGGCCACCTACATCCTGCTGCCGAAGAACCCGAGCAGCGCCGCGCAGTCGGCCGAAGCCATCAAGTTCTTCGACTGGGCCTACAGCGCCGAAGGCGACGCCATCGCCGAGAAGCTGCACTACATCCCGCTGCCGGACTCCGTCGCGGACGAAGTGCGCAAGGCGTGGGCCACCGAAGTCAAGGCCGACGGCAAGGCCGTCTGGACCAACTGATCCTGCCCTGCAGGGGAAGAGGCGGCCCCCCGGCCGCCTCTTTTCGTCCGGCTCGGCCAATTGTATTCTGCCCTAACGCCCGCGACGCCCACGCTCCGTCACAGCACGCCGCCCCTCAGGCCGATCGCGGCTTCCGGGTGACAAGGCGCTCCAAGGATCACACGACATGGATGCCACTCTCAGCGGAAGGCAGGCGGGTACCGGCCTGATCGCCGCACGCAAGCCGACGGGCCGGGTCAGTGACCCCGTGTTTGTTGGTATTCTCTGGACCAGTGGCATTGTCGTTCTGCTGCTGCTCGGCCTGATCATCGCCATGCTGTTCGAGGGCGGCCTGCCGGCGATTCAGGAATTTGGCCTGTCCTTCATCTGGTCGACGACGTGGAACCCGGTAACGGAGGTGTTCGGCGCCGGCGTGATGGTGTTCGGCACCGTCTTCAGTGCCGTCATTGCCGTCATCATCGCCCTGCCGCTGTCCTTCGGCATTGCCTTCTTCCTCACCGAGATCGCTCCCGGCCCGCTGCGCCGGCCGATCGGCGTCGCGATCCAGCTGCTCGCCGCCATCCCGTCGATCATCTATGGCATGTGGGGCTTCTTCGTCATCGTGCCGCTGATGGCCGCCTATGTGCAGCCGCCGCTGATCGAGTGGCTCGGCCCGCTGCCGCTGATCGGCGCGCTGTTCCAGGGCCCGCCGCTGGGTGCCGGCATGCTGACCGCCGGCCTTATCATGGCGATCATGATCCTGCCCTTCATCACCGCCATGTTCGTCGAGGTGCTGGAATCGGTGCCGCCGATGATCAAGGAATCCGCCTATGGCGTCGGCGCCACCACCTATGAGGTCTACCGCAACGTCTCGGTGCCCTATGGCCGCACCGCCATGGTCGGCGCCGTCATGCTCGGCCTCGGCCGCGCCCTGGGCGAGACCATGGCTGTGACCTTCGTTATCGGCAATGCCACGCGCATGTCGGCCTCGCTATTCGCGCCAGGCGCGACCATAGCCTCGACCATCGCCAACGAATTCCCCGAGGCGTCCACCGGCTCGCTGAAGCTGCAATCGCTGCTGGAGCTCGGCTTCATCCTGTTCGTGATTTCGTTCATCGTGCTCGCGCTGTCGCGCCTGCTCGTCCGGTCCCGGCTCAAGGGCTGAGTGGAGACACACATGGCATCCCTCGCCCGCCGTCGCGCCACCGACTACACCGTCAAGGCGATCAGTGTCGGCTTCGCCGCGCTCTCGCTGGTCCTGCTCGCCTGGATCCTGTGGACCCTGGTGGCGCGCGGCCTGCCCGCGCTCGGGCCGCACGTCTTCACCAAGATCACCGCGCCGCCCGGCGCCGGGGGCGGCCTTCTCAACGCCATTGTCGGCTCGCTGATCCAGATCGGCGTGGCGCTGATCATCGGCACCCCGATCGGCCTGATGTGCGGCACCTTCCTGGCCGAGAACGGCCGCGGGACGCAGGTCGGCAACGCGGTACGCTTCGTCAATGACGTGCTGCTCTCCGCTCCGTCGATCCTCATCGGCCTGTTCGTCTACCAGATACTCGTCGTCCCCTTCGGCGGCTTCTCCGGCTGGGCCGGCGCCATTGCGCTGGCGATCATCATCATCCCGGTGGTGGTTCGCACCACCGAGGACATGCTGAATCTGGTGCCGATCGGCCTGCGCGAGGCTGCCTTCGCGCTGGGTGCCCCGCAGTGGAAGGTCGTGACCTTCATCACCTGGCGCGCCGGCCGGGCCGGCATCGTCACCGGCATCCTGCTGGCCATCGCCCGCGCCGCCGGCGAGACCGCGCCGCTGCTGTTCACCTCGCTCGGCAATAATGGCTGGTCGCTCAGCCTCGACGCGCCCATGGCCAGCCTGCCGATCGCCATCTATCAATACGCCGCCAGCCCCTTCGAGGACTGGGTCGCCCTGGCCTGGGCGGGCGCCCTCATCATCACCGTCGGGGTTCTGACCCTGAACATCCTTTCCCGCCTCGTCCTGGCGAAGATGAAGTGAGACGGACCATGAATTTCGCACCCGAGACGTCGATCGACATCGCCTCCGCCGTCAACCGCGCCACCGCGCCCTCGGCCGAGGCCAAGCTCAAGGTCGAGAAGCTCAATTTCTTCTACGGCGACAACCACGCGCTGAAGAACATCAATTTCGAGATCCCGGAAAAGCGCGTTACCGCGATGATCGGGCCCTCGGGCTGTGGCAAGTCCACCCTGCTGCGCATCTTCAACCGCATGTACCAGCTCTATCCGGGCCAGCGCGCGGAAGGGAAGATTCTGTTCGACGGCGCCGACCTGCTCAGCAAGGACCTGGACTCCACCGTCGTGCGTTCGCGCATCGGCATGGTGTTCCAGAAGCCCACGCCTTTCCCGATGTCGATCTATGACAACATCGCCTTCGGCGTGCGCCTGCACGAGCGCCTCTCCAAGGCGCAGATGGACGAGCGCGTCGAGTGGTGCCTGCGCAAGGCGGCGATCTGGGAAGAGACCAAGGACCGCCTCCACACTTCGGCGCTCGGCATGTCCGGCGGCCAGCAGCAGCGCCTGTGCATCGCCCGCACCATCGCGGTGCGGCCGGAAGTGATCCTGCTCGACGAGCCTACCTCGGCGCTCGACCCGATCTCGACCTCGAAGATCGAGGACCTGATCGACGAGCTGAAGCAGGAATTCACCATCGTCATCGTGACGCACAACATGCAGCAGGCGGCGCGCTGCGCCGACATCACCTCGTTCTTCTATCTCGGTGAGCTGATCGAGGTCGCCGCCTCGAACGAGATCTTCACCAACCCGCGTGAAGCCCGCACCCGCGACTACATCACCGGCCGCTTCGGCTGAGCCCGCGACGAGAGAGGCCTGCCCCATGACCGAACATATCGTCTCGTCGTTCGACACCGACCTCAAGGAACTCGGCCGCCGCGTGGTGGAGATGGGCGGCCAGTCCGAGCGTCTCGTCGCCGACAGCGTCCAGGCGCTGGTCAAGCGCGACAGCGAGCTCGCCCAGAAGGTGATCGTGCTCGACGGTCCGGTCGACCTGCTGCAGCGGGAGATCGAGGAAAAGGCGGTGCTCGTCATCGCCCGCCGCCAGCCGCTGGCTGGCGACCTGCGCGAGATCGTCGCCGCCATGCGGATCGCCAATGATCTGGAGCGCATCGGCGACCTCGCCAAGAACACCGCAAAGCGCGTGCTCGCCCTCACCGGCGAGTTCCATCCGCAGAAGCTGGTGCGCGGCGTCGAGCACATGTCCAACATCGTGCTTGAGCAGCTGAAAGTGGTGCTGGACGCCTACGCCACCCGCGACGAGGTGCGGGCGCTGGAAGTCTGGCAGCGCGACGGCGAGGTCGACGTGCTCTATACATCGCTGTTCCGCGAACTCCTCACCTATATGATGGAAGATCCGCGCAACATCTCGCTGTGCACGCATCTTCTGTTCTGCGCCAAGAACATCGAGCGCATCGGCGACCACGCGACCAATGTCGCCGAAACCATCCACTATCTTGTGACCGGCCAGCTTCTCACCGAGGAGCGGCCCAAGCAGGACACCAGCAGCCTGACCAGCGTCGCGTTCCCGGCCTGACGCCGACGGCGGCCCGCGAACGCACGGGAACGACATAATGGCGACCAACATACTGATCGTGGAGGATGAGGAGCCCCTCACCCTCCTGCTCCGCTACAATCTCGAATCCGAAGGCTATTCGGTCGATAATGTCGGGCGGGGCGACGAGGCGGAAACCCGGCTGCGCGAGAGCGTGCCGGACCTTCTCATCCTCGACTGGATGCTGCCGGGCCTTTCCGGCATCGAGCTGTGTCGCCGCCTGCGCGCCCGGCCGGAAACCGAGCGCATGCCGATCCTCATGCTCACCGCCCGCGGCGAGGAGACCGAGCGCGTGCGCGGGCTCGCCACCGGCGCGGACGACTATGTGGTGAAGCCGTTCTCGGTGCCCGAGCTTGTCGCCCGGGTGCGGGCGCTGCTGCGCCGGGCCAAGCCCGAGCACATCTCCACCTTGCTGCGGGCCGGCGACATCGAGCTCGACCGCGAGACCAAGCGCGTGCACCGCGCCGGCCGCGAGCTGCATCTCGGCCCGACCGAGTTCCGGCTGCTGGAGTTCCTCATGCAGTCGCCGGGCCGCGTCTATTCGCGCGAGCAGCTGCTCGACGGCGTGTGGGGGCAGGACGTCTATATCGACGAGCGCACGGTCGACGTGCATGTCGGGCGGCTGCGCAAGGCGCTCAACCGGCCCCGCCAGCCCGACCCGATCCGCACCGTGCGCGGCTCCGGCTATTCCTTCAACGAGATGTTCGCCCGCGCGCACTGAGCGCGCCGGCACGCCCGCCTCGTCACCCCGCCGGCGTTGGCGGGGTGCGATACTGCGCCTCGATCTCCAGCAGCCGCTGCTTGCGCCACAGGCCGCCGCCATAGCCGGTGAGGGCCCCGTCGGTGCCGATGACGCGGTGGCAGGGAACGACCAGCGCGAGCTGGTTGGCGCCGTTTGCCCGCGCCACGGCGCGAATGGCGGAAGGTTCACCGATCCGCCGGGCGATCTCGGCATAGCTGGCTGTCTCGCCGGCCGGTATGCGCCGCAGCTCCGCCCAGACCGCGCGGGTGAAGGCGCTGCCGTCCAGCGCCACGGGCGTGGTGAACTCCGCTGACCGGCCGGCGAAATAGGCGGTGAGTTCGGCGCGTATCCGCTCCGTCGGCGGGACGCTGCCGATTCCAAGCTCCCCCTTCACGCCCTTGCGCAGCCGGGCGATCTCCGCCGGAAGGCCGCGCCGCTCGATGAATTCCAGCAGGTGCAGATGCGTGGCGCTGGAAATCGCGATCATGTCGCCGAGCGGCGTGCCGATCCAGTCGGCGAGCAGCCGGCCCTCGCCGGCGATCTCGCCCGGCGCGCAGCCGATCAGCCGGGCGAAGGCGGCGCGGAAGGCGCTGGCGGACTGGAAGCCCGCCTCCTGCTGCGCGGCGATGACCGAGCCGCCGACCGCCAGCGTCTCGAAGCCCTCGCGCAGCCGGCGGTGGCGCGCCATGTCGAGAAAGGTCATGCCGAACTGCCGCTTGAAGGTGCGGCGGACGGTGGAGAGGTCATAGCCCATGCGGGTGATGTCGTCTTCGCCGAAGCGGTAGGCCGGGCGCGCCTCCAGCGCGGCGAGCAGCGCCGCGATCATCGGATCGGCTTCCGCAGCCGGCTTGAGCGGATGGCAGCGCTTGCAGGGGCGGAAGCCCGCCTCGATGCAGGCGCCGATCGTCGGCCGGAAAGTGCAGTTCACCGCCAGAGGCTTGCGGGCCGGGCAGGTCAGCCTGCAGAAGATTCCGGTCGTGGCGACGCACACATAGGCGCGCCCCTCATAGCGCGCATCGCGCGCCAGCAGCGCCCGGTAGAGCGTGGCCGCATCCGGCAAAGCGAGGTCGAACAGGTCGCGGGGCGCATCGGTCAGCATGGCGCGACGCTAGCATCGCGCCCGTCGCCGCGCCGCCGGAAAACGGGCGGTTATTTCCCGTCCGTCGGGGTGTCACCGTCCGGCCGGTTGTGACCCTTCTTCGGCCAGTTGTGCGAGAGCACGAAGTCGGAGATGCGCGGGGCGATCTCGGCGCGGAAGCGCGAGCCGTTGAACACGCCGTAATGGCCGACGGTGGGCTGCAGGTAATGCGCCTTCATGTCGTCCGGCAGGCCGGAGCACAGTGTCTGCGCCGCCCGTGTCTGGCCGATGCCGGAAATGTCGTCATTCTCGCCCTCGACGGTGAGCAGCGCGACATTGCGGATCTTCGACGGGTCCACCCGGGCGCCACGATGGGTCATCGTGCCCCGCGGCAGAGCGTGGTCAATGAACACGGCCTGCAGCGTCTGCAGGTAATATTCCGCCGGCAGGTCCATGACGGAGAGATATTCGTCGTAGAACTCGCGGTGCTTGGCGGCGGAATCGCCGTCGCCCTTCACCAGATGGCCGAACATGTCGGCATGCGCCTTCAGATGGCGCTCCATGTTCATTGCCATGAAGCCGTGCAGCTGCAGGAAGCCGGGATAGACCTGACGCATCACCCCGGCATTGGGCCAGGGCACGGTGGTGATCACATTGCGCTGGAACCAGTCGAGGCCGCGCTCCTGGGCGAAATGGTTCACCGCCGTCGGGCTCTCGCGGGTGTCGATCGGCCCGCCCATCAGCACCATGGAGGCGGGCACGTCGGGGTCGCCCATCTCCTCCATCCGCGCCACCGCGGCCAGCACCGGCACCGCCGGCTGGCACACGGCCAGCGCATGCACCCCGCCGCCGAGATGGCGGAAGATCTCGATGACGTAGTCGATATAGTCGTCGAGACTGAACGGGCCCTCGGCCGCCGGCACGTTGCGGGCGTCGACCCAGTCGGTGATGTAGAGGTCGTGATTGGGCAGCAGGGTCTGCACCGTGCCGCGCAGCAGCGTGGCGTAATGGCCCGACAGCGGCGCGACGATCACCATGCGCGGCTGCGGCCGGCGCGGCTTGTTGGTGAAATGACGCTTGAAATGCAACAGCTTGCAGAAGGGCCGCTCCCACACCGTCTCGATCTCGACCGGCACGGAAACGCCGCCGACCGTCACCTCTTCAATGCCCCAGTCCGGCTTGCCATAGCGCCGCGTGGTGCGCTCGAACATTTCCAGCGAGGCCGACATGGTCTTGCCGAAGCCGGTATGGCTGAGCGGGTTGGCGGGGTTGCGGTAGAACAGCCGGCCGGCATCGGCCATCATGCGCAGCGGGTCGAGGGCGGCGTGGCCGAGCTCGAACATCCAGTACATTGGCTGTGCCAGCGCCGAGGCCGCCTCGCGCGTCACCTCGGGTGCCGCCACCACGTCTTCCGCATCGGGCACATCGCCGAAAACGCCGATCGCCATGAAAGCCTCCGTAGCCCATTCCGCCCGTTCGGCGCTGTCGCGTCGTTCTTGTGCGTTGCAGCATAAATAGGCTCTTTCGCGCTCGCGTCAACGCGGGGCCCGCTCTCGCGCTTGGGCGGGCAGTGGCGCTATAGAGGGCGCCACGGCGCGGTGAGGCGCCGCGCAAGGGGCTTTCATGTCGCTCTCGCTCGATCATCCCATTGGCGAACGCTTTTTCGGCCTGCGGCTGGATACGCTCATCCGTCTGCGCTGGCTGGCGATTTCCGGCCAGACCGTCGCCATCGTCGTGGTGCAGTGGCTGCTGGGCTTCGCGCTGCCGATCGGGGCGAGCCTCGCGGTGGTCGCCCTTTCCGCCTGGCTCAATCTGGCGCTGCGGCTGCGCAATCCCGGTGCCCGGCGGTTGTCGGATGTGGAGGCGGCGTGGCTGCTGGCCTATGACATCCTGCAGCTGGCCGCGCTGCTTTTCCTCACCGGCGGGCTGTCCAACCCCTTCGCGCTGCTCTTTCTCGCCCCGGTGCTGATTTCGGCGACGGCGCTCTCCCCGCGCACCACCCTTCTGCTCGGCGTGCTGGCGGCGGCCTGCGCGGCGCTGGTCGGCTTCTGGCACATGCCGCTCCCTTGGGCGGCCGGCGGGGCGCTGGGCGAGGTGCCCGAGCTGCCGACGCTCTATCTTCTCGGCATCTGGCTGGCGCTTGCCATCGCCATCGCCTTCATGGGCGTGCATGCTTGGCGGGTGGCGGAGGAGACGCGCGAACTCTCCGAGGCGCTGGCGGCGACCGAGCTGGTGCTGGCGCGCGAGCAGCATCTCTCGGCCCTGGACGGGCTGGCGGCGGCAGCGGCGCATGAGCTGGGCACGCCGCTCGCCACCATCACCGTCGTGGCCAAGGAACTGGCGCGGGCTTTGCCGGCCGATAGCCCGATGAGCGAGGACATCAAGCTGGTGAGCGAGCAGGCCGAGCGCTGCCGCGCCATTCTGCGCCGGCTGACCACGCTCGATTCCGGCGAGGCGCCGTTCGACCGCATGCCGATCTCCCACCTGCTGGAGGATGTGGTGGCACCGCACCGCAATTTCGGCATCACCATCGCCGTCACTCTGCCCAATGGGGCGCCGGGCGAGCCGATCATCGCCCGCAATCCCGGCCTGCTCTACGGTCTCGGCAACATTGTCGAGAACGCCGTCGATTTCGCCGAGAGCCGGGTCAGCATCGTCGCCAGCTGGAGCGAGGACGAGGTGACGATCTCCGTCACCGATGACGGGCCGGGCTTTCCGATCGAACTGCTCGACAGCATCGGCGCGCCCTATGTCACCAGCCGCGGCCGCAACCGCTGGAAGCGCGGCGCGGAATCGGACGGCGAGGACCAGAACGGCCTCGGCCTCGGCGTGTTCATCGCCAAAACGCTGCTGGAGCGCACCGGCGCCGGGCTCACCTTCGTCAACCGCCCGCCCCCGGCGCATGGCGCTTCGGTGGGGGTGCGCTGGCCGCGCGAGCTGATCGACATATCAGGCGATCGTGAACAGGAGGCGGAGAACGGGGCGCCCGCCCGTCCGTAGAAGGGTTGCGACATTTTGCTCTCGCTGCCCACGGGGTATAAGCTGCGGCAAAAGTCGAATTGGCGACGCATCGCGGGTGGCGGTCCCTGACCGAGCCCCGGGATGCCGCAGCCGGCACAATGGGAAGCGTTGAGATGCTTGATATCGCCATGGAACCGCAGGACCGCACGCTGCTCATCGTCGATGACGACCGGCCGTTTCTGCAGCGCCTCGCCCGGGCGATGGAAACGCGCGGCTTCATGGTCACCACGGCGGAAACCGTGGCCGACGGTCTCGCCAGCGTCGAGGGCAGCGCCCCGGCCTATGCGGTGGTGGACATGCGCCTCGGCGATGGCAACGGGCTCGACGTCATCTCCGCCCTCAAGCGCCGCCGGCCGGAAGCGCGCGGCATCATCCTCACCGGCTATGGCAACATCGCCACTGCCGTGAACGCGGTGAAGATCGGCGCCGTCGACTATCTCGCCAAGCCGGCCGATGCCGACGACATCTGCGCCGCCCTGAACGCCCAGGGCGACTACAAGCCCCAGCTGCCCGAGAACCCGATGTCGGCCGACCGGGTGCGCTGGGAGCATATCCAGCGCGTCTATGAGCTGTGCGGCCGCAATGTCTCAGAAACCGCCCGGCGCCTGTCCATGCACCGGCGCACGCTCCAGCGCATCCTCGCCAAGCGCGCGCCGCGCTGAACCGACGGCCGCGGGCAACGACCCGCCGGCGTAAGCAAAACTCCGCTAGGCCCCGGGAGGGCGCGCCTTTAGGTTCCGGGCTAACGCAACGTCAGCGAGCGCCCCCGACCGATGCACGATGCCCCCCACGCTCCGATTCCGCCCGCCCCCGCCCACTGGCACGCAATTCCCCATGAAGAGGTGGCCGGCCGGCTCGGCGTGACCAGCGTCGGACTGACGCCGGAGGAGGCGCAGGCGCGCCTCGCCACCCACGGCCCCAACGCGCTGCCGGAGTCCCCCGGCCGCCCGCCCTTGCTGCGCTTCCTCGCCCAGTTCCACAATGCGCTGATCTATTTCCTGCTCGCCGGCGCGGCGGCGGCGCTGGCCCTGGGTCATTATGTCGATGCCGGCGTGATCATCGCGGTGGTGCTGGTCAACGCCCTGGTCGGCTTCATCCAGGAGGGCAAGGCGGAACAGGCGCTGCGGGCGATCCGCAACATGATCTCGCCGCACGCCACTGTGATGCGCGCCAGCCGGCGCCAGAGCGTGCATGCCCGCGACCTCGTGCCCGGCGACCTCGTGCTGCTGGAGGCCGGCGACCGGGTGCCGGCGGACACCCGGCTGATCCGCGCGCGCGGCATGCTGATCGACGAGGCGATCCTCACCGGCGAATCCGTCGCCGCCGTCAAGAACGAGGCGCCGGCCGCGGTGGAGGCGCCGCTCGGCGACCGTCACTCGATGGCGTTTTCCGGCACCACCATCGCCGCCGGACAGGGCGCCGGCATCGTCGTCTCCACCGGCCCCCATACCCAGATCGGCCGCATCGGTCGGCTGATCGCCGATGTCGAGCCGCTGGCGACGCCGCTGCTGCGGCAGGTCAACGCCTTCGCACGCCGCTTCACCTGGCTGGCCATCGCCAGCGCGGCGGCGCTGTTCCTGTTCGCCGTCGGGGTGCGCGACTATGGCTGGAGCGAGGCGCTCATCGCCGTAGTGGCGCTGGCGGTGGGCGCGGTGCCGGAGGGGCTGCCGGCGGTCATCACCATTACGCTGGCCATCGGCGTGCGGCGCATGGCCCGCCAGCACGCCGTCATTCGCCAGCTGCCGGCGGTGGAAACGCTGGGGGCGACCTCGGTCATCTGCTCCGACAAAACCGGCACGCTGACCCGCAACGAGATGACCGCCCGGCGGCTGGTGATCGCGCAGGTCGGCCTCGTCGACATCACGGTGTCGGGCATCGGCTACGACCCGGAAGGCGCGCTCAGCTGGGACGCGCCAGGCGATGCCGCGCGCGGCGATCGGGCCGAGGCGCCGGCCGCGGCGGCGGCACAGCTGCTGCGCTGCGGCCTGCTGTGCAACGACGCGCATCTGCACGCCGAGAATGGCGTCTGGCGGGCGGAGGGCGACCCGATGGAGGGTGCGCTGGTCGCCCTCGCCGTCAAGGCCGGGCTGGGCCCGGAGCGTGAGCGCGCCGCCGTTGCCCGGATCGACGAAATTCCCTTCGATGCCGCCTACCGCTTCATGGCGAGCCTCCATCGCGACCCGCAAGGCGAGGCGGTGATCTTCGTCAAGGGCGCGCCGGAAGAGGTGCTGAAGCTCGCGGGCGTGCCCGGGGGCGGGGTGTGGGAGGCGGCGATCGCCCGCGCGGCGGCGGCAGGTGAGCGGGTGCTCGGCTTCGCCATGAAACGGCTCGCCGTGGCGCCGGCGCGCCTTGGCTTCGACGATGTGCGCGACGGTTTCGCGTTTCTCGGCCTCATCGGCTTCATCGACCCGCCGCGCCCCGAGGCGGTGCTCGCCATTGCCGAATGCCGCAGCGCCGGCATCGGCGTGAAGATGATCACCGGCGATCACGGCGTCACCGCCGGCGCCATCGCCCGCCAGCTCGGCCTCGCCGAAGACCCGGTGGTCGCCACCGGCGCTGACGTGGATGCAGTGTCCGACGCGGAGCTGGTGGATATGGCGGCGCGCACCAGCGTGTTCGCCCGCACCAGCCCGGAGAACAAGCTGCGCATCGTGCGGGCGCTGCAATCCACCGGCGCGGTGGTGGCGATGACCGGCGACGGCGTCAATGACGCGCCCTCGCTCAAGCAGGCCGATGTCGGCATCGCCATGGGGCGCAAGGGCACGGAAGCGGCCAAGCAGGCGGCGGAAGTGGTGCTGCTCGACGACAATTTCGTCTCCATCGTCGCGGCGGTGAAGGAAGGCCGCACCGTCTACGACAATATCCGCAAGATGATCGCCTGGACGCTGCCGACCAATGGCGGCGAGGTGCTGGCGGTGATCGGCGCCATCCTGCTCGGCATTGCCATGCCGATGTCGGCCGCGCATATCCTGTGGATCAACCTGGCGACCAGCGCGACGCTCGGGCTGGCGCTGGCCTTCGAGCCGACCGAGCCCGGCGTGATGGAGCGCCCGCCGCGCCCGCCCCGCGCGGGCCTGCTCACCCCCTTCATGCTGTGGCGGGTGGCGCTGGTCTCGGTGCTGTTCACCCTGGTGTCCTTCGCCGTGTTCTTCCAGTCGCTCTGGCGCGGGCAGGAGCTGGAGATGGCCCGCACCCTGGTGGTCAACACGCTTGTCGTGATGGAGATCTTCTACCTGTTCAATGTGCGGTTCCTGCACATGCGGTCGCTCACCTGGCGCGGCGCGCTGGGCACGCCGGCGGTGCTGCTGGCGCTGGCGGGGCTGGTGGCCGCGCAGCTCGCCTTCACCTATCTACCGATCATGCAGGCCATCTTCGACACCCGCCCGGTCGCGCTCCTCGACGGGGTAATGATCATCGGCATCGGCGCGGCGCTGATGGTCGTCCTGGAGCTGGAGAAGATGCTGCTGCGGCGCCTGCGCATTTTTTCGGCGGCGGATATGTAGGGCGGCAAGCGCTCCACTGCGCCGCCTCGCGCCGTCATCCCGCCGGTGCGTCGCGATGTTCGATACGGGCGGCGAGCGCGGGCGACAGGCCCGTGGTCGGCTTGGCCGGCGGGCGGCTGAAGCGGCCGCGCACCGGCTTGCGTGGGGCAAGGGTGACGAGCCCTTCCGCCATCTTCACCGCCGCGACGATGGGATCGACCACCGGCACGGGCACCTGCGCCCGCAGGCGCGGCGCCATGCCGGCGAGCGGCGCCCCGCCGAGGATCACCACATCCGCTCCATCCTCCTCCACCGCCTCGCAGGCGAGCGCGACGATGGCCTGTTCCATCTCCGCCTGCACATTCTCGATCGCCGAGAAGGGCAGGCTGCGGGCACGAATGCCGGCGCAGCGGCCGGAGAGGCGGTAAGCGTCGACCGTGTCCTGATACCAATTGGCCATGGTGGTGGTGAAGGTGATGATGCTGAAGCGCTGGCCCAGCGTGCAGGCGGTCAGCATTGCCGCTTCCGCCATGCCGAGGATCGGCAGGTCGAACAATTCGCGCGCCGGCAGCAGGCCGGGATCGCCGAAGGCCGCGATGATGGCGGCGTCATAGCCGCGATGGTGCTCGGCCAGCATTTCCAGCGTCAGCGCGCCGGCGAGCTGCGCCTCCGTGCGCGAGGCGATGTAGGGCACACCGCGCGGGGCGGTCAGGCCGGTCAGAACGGTGCCGGTGGCCACCATGGGGCGCGCGGCGGCGAGCAGCATCTGCGTCACCGCTTCGGTCGTGTTGGGATTGAGCACGAGTATGCGCAAAGGGCTGTTCCTTCAGGCGGCGGCGCCGGCGGTGGCGGCGAGCCGTGCCAGCACGCCGGTGCCTGTATGCATGACATGGGCGGCGAGCAGCCGGCCGGCGGTATCGGACTGGCGCTGTTCCAGCGCGGCGAGGATGGCGCGGTGTTCCTCGATCGATTCGGCCCAGCGGGCATGCGCCCCCAGGGCGAAATAGCGGGCCCGTTCGGCGCGGGCGAACAGCCAGCCATGCATCTCGACCAGCGTGGCGTTATGGGCCCCGGCCAGGATGGCGCTGTGGATCGCCTGGTTGATCGCGAAATAGGCGGCGAGGTCGCCGGCGCGGTAATGCGCTTCCATCGTCTCCTGCAGATCGCGCAGATGCGCCAGCTCGCGCGCGCTCAGGCGCTGGGCGGCATATTCGGCGGCGATCCGCTCGACATTGCTCAGCGCCTCGAACAGCTCGGTGATGTGGCTGGCGTCGAAGGGGGCGATGCGGGCGCTGCGATTGGGGCGCAGCTCCACCAGCCCCTGCGCCGCCAGCATCTTCACGGCCTCGCGCAGCGGCGTGCGGGAAATGCCCAGCAGCGCGCATAGGTCCGCCTCGACGATCGGCGCCCCCGGCGCCAGCGCGCCGGTGACGATCATCTCCCGCAGCTGACGGCCGGCCTGTTCGTGCAGGCCGGCGCGGCTGAGCCGCTCCGTGCCATGGCCCTCGACTGGGCGCAGCTTGCGCGGGCGCCCTCGCTTCCGTGGTGTGTCCATCTGTTCCGTCCCGCGCCGATCCTAGCACGCACGCGCACCGCGATAAGGGGTCCCAACGCTGCAATTATAGCCACATTCTGACGTAGGAATAGGCGCTTGGAGTAAATTGTATTCAACATACAAAAAATCATTGCGCCAACGGTCCGCGCGTCTTTTACTCCCCGGCAGATGCGGTCCGGCTGCCGCTTCGCAGGAAGTGTCAGGCCGGGGTCGCGGGCCGCCCGGAGGGGCGATCCGGTCCGGCGGCCTCCGTCGGATGGGAGGGACCTTCTCCGGGCTCAGGGGATGCGGGGCGTGTGCGCACGGCCTGCCTGAGCGGCGGTTCGGTGCGGGCTCTCGGCCGGTGGAGACGGCGGGTGCGAAAGGGAGTGAGCGTATTCGCTCATTTCTTGGTCAGAATGATGGGTCTTCTGACGCTTATTTGCGCTTGGTTGTCTGTATTGGCCTCGTATAGTGCGGATGTTTTCGCCGCACCTGTGGTGTAGCGCAGGGCGAAAATGCTCTTTCGGGTTGGCGTGCCCATCATCGTGATCCCGTCTGCGGGTCCCGTTGCTGCGGTGTGCAACCGTAGCGACGTGATCTACAGTTCGACAACGAACGGGCTGTAAGGCGGGGTCGTATCGGTTCTCAAGATCCGGAGGGGATCATGTGTGATCGTGACGGCACCTTCTATCGTAACTTCTCGCGCCGAAGCTTCCTGAAATCCTCGGTGGCGGGCGCGGCGGCGAGCATCGCTCTGCCGGCCGGGCTGGCCAGCCTGCTGGCGCCGAACGTGGCGCGCGCCGCCGGCACCACCATCAAGGCGACGCACGGCTCCGGCTTCTGCAATATGGGCATCTTCCTCGCCAAGGAGCGGGAACTGACCAAGGCGGACGGCGTCGAACTCGACTTCGTGGTGACCCCGTCCAATACCGAGATCACCACCATGTTCGGCGCGGGTCTCGTCGACATGTCGATGATCCCCTATTCGAACTTCATGACGCTCTACGATGCCGGCGCGCCGGTGAAGATCGTCGCTGGTGGCGGCGTCGAGGGCTGCATCATCGTCGCCAAGGAGGGCATCACCTCCGCCGCCGACCTGAAGGGCAAGACCTTTGGCACCTTCCAGGCCGACACGCTGGAAGTCCTGCCCTATGATTACCTGAAGAAGGCCGGGCTTTCCTTCAACGACGTGCAGATCAAGTATCTCGACACGTCGCCGGAACTCGCCCAGGCCTTCATGGCCGGCGCCATCGACGCCATCTGCCACATCGAACCCTATGCCTCGCAATGCGTGCTCGGCCGCAAGGGCGCGACCGTGCTGTCCGATGGCACCGACGTCTATGGCAAGGGCTATTCGGACTGCGTGCTGGCCGTGCGCACGCCGCTGCTGGAAAGCAACCCGGCGGCGGTGAAGGCGGTCATCAAGGCGCTGATGGTCGCGCAGTCGCAGGCCGAGACCGACAAGCAGGCCGCGCTCAACGACACGGTCGGCAAATACTACAAGACCAGCATGGAAGCGGCCGAGGATGCGTCCTCGAAGCAGCCGATCGTCGTAGACCAGCGCAACCAGACCCAGTTCATCATCGATCGCGGCCAGTCGATGATGGAGCTCGGCTACGTCAAGAAGCTGCCCGACCAGGGCGCCTTCGACTGGAGCCTGCTGGAAGAGGTCATCGCCGCCAACAAGCCGGTCTATGACAGCCTCAAGCTGAAGTCGGCCTGAGCACGGCGGCCCTCTCCCTGAGGGGAGGGGGCCTGGGCGGGGCCCCACCGCTGTCCTGCGGCCGCCCCCGCCCCACGCTGAGCCTTCCACGGGCGCACCGCGCGGCCCGTGGGCGTGCCATCCGGGGCCTGGGTTCCGGCCCGGCCCCGCTTCACTGGAAGGACGCCATGACGATGACCGCAGATGCCGGGCAGACGCGCCTCGGCGAGGCCGGGGCCGGGCGCCCGGCGCCGAAGATCAAGACGCCGCTCCTCTCGCCCGCCCTGCGCCGGCGCCTCAGCGCCATCGGCTGGGGCCTGGTGTCGGTCGGCCTGTTCGCCGGCCTGTGGGAGGCGCTGTGGTTCTTCGGCATGGTGAACCCGCTGCTGCTGCCGCCGCCGCACCTGTTCCTCTCCGACATTCCCGGCACGCTGAAATTCTTCGACCGCTCGAACCGCATCGGCTCGGTGGCGAGCGGCGTCGGCGTCTGGCCGCTGCTGTTCACCATGGGCTCGACCACGCTGCGCGTGCTGGTCGGCCTGTCGCTCGGCTTTGCCTGCGGCGTCGCGGTGGGCGCGGCGATCCATTATGTGAAGATCCTGCGCAACCTGCTGCTGCCGACCATCCTGCTGCTGGCGCCGATCTCGCCAGTGGCGTGGCTGCCGGTCGCCATCTTCGTCTTCGGCATTGGCGATGTGCCGGCGATCTTCCTGGTCTTCATCACCGTGTTCTTCGCCATCGTGCTCTCGACCGGGGCGCAGATCGAAAGCGTGCCGAAGAACTACATCCATGTCGCCCGCATCATGGGCGCCAGCCAGCGGCAGACCTTCTGGAAGGTGATCCTGCCCGCCATCCTGCCCAGCCTGTTCATGACGCTGCGGCTGAACCTGTTCGCCGCCTGGATGGTGGTGCTGATCGCCGAGACGGTTGGCGTCGGCACCGGCCTTGGCCAGATCACCTCGATGGCGCGCTCGACCTTCAACGCCAAGCTGGTCTTCTTCACCATGGCGATCATCGGCCTGCTCGGCTTCCTCTCCGATTTCGCCCTGCGGCAGGTGCAGCACAAGATGCTGTGGTGGATCGCCCCCAACCAGGGAGCCGCCCGATGAGCCGCCCCGCCGTCTCGATCCAGTCCGTCTCCAAGCGCTGGACCCCCGAGGGCCGCGCCCCGGTGCAGGCGCTGGAAGATCTCAGCTTCGACGTCGCGCCGGGCGAATTCATCGTCCTGCTCGGGCCCTCCGGCTGCGGCAAGTCCACCCTGCTCTACATGATCGCCGGGCTGGAGGACGTGTCCGGCGGCACCATCGCCTGCGATGGCGAGCCCGTCACCGAGCCTTCCGCCGAGCGCGGGCTGATCTTCCAGGAAGCCTCGCTGTTTCCCTGGCTCACCATTGCCGACAACGTCGCCTTCGGCCTCGCCGTGCAGCATGTGCAGCCGGTCAAGCGCCGCGAGATCGCGCTGGAAACGCTGCGGCGCGTCGGCCTCGGCGACATGCTGGACAAGAAGCCGGACGAGCTTTCCGGCGGCATGCGCCAGCGCGCCGCCTGCGCAAGGGCGCTCGCCATGCGCCCGAAGGTGCTGATGATGGACGAGCCCTTCGCCGCGCTCGACGTGCAGACCCGCGCCCGCATGCAGGACTTCCTGTTGCAGATCTGGCGCGACAGCGGCGCCTCGATCCTGCTCGTCACCCATTCCATCGACGAGGCGATCTCGCTGGCCGACCGGGTGGTGGTGTTCACCTCCCGCCCCGGCAAGGTGAAGACCATCGTTCCCATCGACCTGCCGCGCCCGCGCGAATCCCGCGATCCGCGCTACCACGCCTATCGCGACCTGTTCACGGAGCTTCTCGCCGACGAGGTCGACCGCGCCTTCGCCGAGCAGGAAACGGTGTGAGCCGCCATGGCCGCTGCCTTCTCCCTCGCCGCCGTGCCGATCGGACCGGCGGGCCGCGACCCGGCGCCGCTCTGGCGTGAGGCGGAAGCCGGCATTGCCGGCGCCTCCCGCGCCGGCGCCGGCCTCGTCGTTCTCCCCGAGCTGTTTGCCCTTCCCTATGTCGCGGCGCAGGCGCCCGGCGACTGGGCCCTGCTTGCGGAAGAGCGCGAAGGGCCGACCGCCGCCCGCATGGGGGCTGCGGCCACGCGGCACGGCGTTGCCGTGCTGTTCGGCCTGGCGCTGCGGCGCGAGGGCGGGCTGCCCTTCAATGCCGCGTTGCTCGCCCGGCCGGACGGCCGGATCGAGACGCTGGCGCACAAGATCCACCTGCCGCCGGCCGGCCCGGGCGAGAGCTATGGCGAGGGCGACCATTTCACGCCCGGCGCGCCCGAGATCCGCACCCTTGAGGTCGGCCCCTGCCGGGTTGCCGCGCTCATCTGCTACGACCGCCGCTTTCCCGAATGCTGGCGCGCCGCCGCGCGCGCCGGGGCGGATGTGGTGGCGGTGCTGGTCGGCGGGCCGGCGCCCTCCGATCCGGAAGGGCTCTATGCCGCCGAACTGCAGGCGAGTGCCCGCGCCAATGCCGTCTATGCGGTGGCGGCGGCTCGCTTCGGCACCGAAACCGTCACCGGCCGGCCGGTGCGCCATGACGGCGAGACGCTGGCTTTCGGCCCCGACGGGGCGCGTCTGGCCGGCGCCGCGCGCGGCGACAGCCGGCCGCTCCTCGTCTCCATCGATCCCGAATGTCTCGCCCATGCCCGGGACACCAGTGCCACGGCGGCGCGTCTGCGCCTGCCCCGTCAGTTTGAGGAAGCATCATGTCTGAATTGATCGTCCAGGCCCGCTGGGTCGTCACCGGCATCCGGGACCGTTTCACCCCGGAGGTGATCGACGACGGCGCCGTGCTGTCGCGCGACGGCGTGATCATCGCCAGCGGCACGCTGGAGGACATGCAGAAGCTGGCGCCGACGGCCGAGGTGCGAAAGTACCCCGACCACGCCATGCTGCCGGGCTTCGTCAACAGCCACCACCATGTCGGCATGACGCCGCTGCAGCTCGGCTCGCCCGACCACGCGCTGGAGCTGTGGTTCGCCAGCCGCATGCCGGCGCGCCGGCTCGACCTGACGCTGGACACGCTCTACTCCGCCTTCGAGATGATCGCGTCCGGTATCACCACCGTGCAGCACATCCATGGCTGGATGCCGGGCGGCTATGACGCCATCCACGGCGCCGCCAGCAAGGTGCTGGGCGCCTACCGCTCGCTCGGCATGCGCGCCTCCTATTGCTACGCCGTGCGCGAGCAGAACCGGCTGGTCTATGAGGCGGACGAGGCCTTCTGCGCCCGCCTGCCGGCCGATCTTGGCGAGATGCTGGGCAAATATCTGAAGGCGCAGGCCATGCCCTTCGACGATTTCCTGAAACTGTTCGACCAGCTCTCGGCCGAGAATGCCGGCCAGGACCTGACCCGCATCCAGCTCGCCCCGGCGAACCTGCACTGGTGCACGGATGAAGGGCTGCAGGCGCTCGACGCCAAGTCCAAGGCGGCCGGGGTGCCGATGCACATGCACCTGCTGGAGACGATCTACCAGAAGGAATATGCCCGCCGCCGCACCGGCAAGACGGCGCTGCGCCATCTCCACGATCTCGGCGTGCTCGGCCCGCACATGACGCTCGGCCATGGCGTGTGGCTGAACGAGGAAGACATCGACATCGTCGCCGATACCGGCACCTGCATCTGCCACAATTGCTCGTCGAATTTCCGCCTGCGCTCGGGCCTTGCCCCGCTCAACCGCTGGGAGGCCAAGGGCATCACTGTCGGCATGGGCCTTGACGAGGCCGGCATCAATGACGACCGCGACATGCTCTCCGAACTGCGCCTCGCTTTGCGCGTCCACCGCGAGCCCGGCATGGATGAGGCGGACGTGCCGACCTGCGCGCAGGTGGTGAAGATGGCGACCGAGGCCGGCGCGATGACCACCGCCTTCGGCGCCACCATCGGGCGGTTGGATGCGGGGCGCTTGTTCGACGCCGTGCTGATCAACTGGACCAAGGCGACCTATCCCTACCAGGACCCGGACATCCCGATGCTCGACGCGCTGGTGCAGCGCGCCAAGACCGGGGCGGTGGACGCCGTCTTCATCAATGGCGAGCGGGTCTATGAGGATGGGCGCTTCACCAAGGTCGACCGCGAGGCGGTGCTGGCGGAAATCGCCGACACGCTGGGCAAGCCGCGCAGCGAGGACGAGCTTGCCCGCCATGCGCTCGGCCACGCCGTGTTCCCCTATGTGAAGAAGTTCTACGAGGGCTATCTGCCGGAGGCCGAGCCGACGCCCTTCTACGCCAATTCGGCGCGCATCTGACCCCCCGATGCTGCGCACCGAAGGAGAGGGCGCCCCGTCGCGGGCGCCCTTTTTCGTGTTTAGCGCTTCCGAGCGAAGTGGATACCGGTTCGCGTGAAGAAAGCGCGACAAACGAAAGAGTTAGAGCCTTCTCAGCGCCGGCGCTCCAGCGTGGCGAAGAACAGGATGGTGAGGCCGAGTACGATCAGCAGCAGCACGAAGGCGGCCGCCGCCCCCTCATTGAGGTGCAGGCCGAGAAAGGCGCGGCGATAGGCGAAGAAGCTCAGCACCTCGGTGGAATTGCCCGGCCCGCCCTTGGTGAGGATATAGGGCAGGTCATAGGTGCGGAATTCGTTGATCAGCTGGATGATGACCGCGATCGCCGCCACCGGGCGCAGCATCGGCAGAGTGATGTACCAGAACTGCTGCAGCGGCGAGGCCCCGTCCACTTCTGCGGCCTCATAGGGGTCACGCGGCAGCGAGGCGAGGCCGGCGGCCAGAATCAGGATGACGAAAGAGGTCTGCTGCCAGATGTCGATCGCCGCCATGGTCCAGAGCGCGAAATCGGCATCGCCGAGCCAGTCGAGGCGCGGCAGGCCGAGGCTCTCCAGCAGCTGGTTGGCGATGCCGAGATTGGGCTGCAGCAGCATGCGCCAGATCAGCGCCACGCTCACCGGCGACATCGCCATCGGAATGGTGAGAATGGCGAAATAGACCGGCTTCATCGTCACCGCGCGGTTCAGCATCAGGGCGACGCCGAGCCCGAGCACGAATTCGCCGGTCACGGTGATGACCGAATATTTGATCGTCAGCCACAGCGCGTCCCAGAACAGCGGGTCGCTCATCACGATGGCGAAGTTCTTGAACCCCGTGAGGGGCAGCAGCATCGGCTTCAGCAGAGTGAGCGAGGAGACCGAGATCAGCGCCGCATAGACCAGCGGCAGGCCCATGACGATGGCCAGCGTGACAAGGCCCGGTGCTGCGAAGGCCCAGCCGGTGCGCCAGTCCCGATCCGCCAGTGCCGCAAAGCGCATGCGCGTCGTCCGTTCCGTGAAGAGCAAAGCGAGAAAAGAGACCGGCGCGCCAGCCGACGAGGGGGAAGGCTGGCGCGCCGTATGGCCGGGATCCTGCGGGGCTCACGTAGAGTCCCGGCCGATGGGCTTATTTGTTGAGCAGCTGGGTCAGGCCGTCGGCGGCCGCCTTCAGCGCGTCCTCGGGCTTGGCCTGCCCGCCGGCGGCGAGCGAGAGCTGGGCGCCCAGCACGTCCTCATACTGAGCCGAATAGGCGAAGATCGGGAACGACTTGCCGGAGGCGACGACCTCAAGGCCGGTCTTGTAGAAGGGGTACTTCTTCAGCACGGCCGCGTCCTCGAACACGTCCGAGCGCACCGGCGCATGGCCTTCCATGGCGCGGGCGACCGAGATCTTCTTGCCCTGCACCCATTCGATAAACTTCCAGGCCGCGGCCTTGGACTCATCCGACGTGTTCTTCGGAATGCCCCAGCCCCAGCCGCCGCTCTCGCCATGGCCACCGGGCATGACGGACAGCGCCAGCTTGCCGGCCACCTTCGGGCACTTCTCGGCATCGTCGAGCTGCGGCAGCATCCACCAATAGGTGACCATGCTGAACGCTTCGCCGGCGCACATCAGCCGCATCGTGTCGTCGAGCGTGGCGGAGAGGGCGCCCTGCTGCGCGCCCTTCTGCACATTCTCGGCATAGAGCTTCAGCGCGGTCAGCCCCTGCGGGCTGTTCAGCACCACCTTGCGGTCGGCGTCGAGATAGGCGCCGCCGGCGGAGAACAGGTAGTTGGAGAATTCCATCGCGTTCGGGTCGCCGCGCTGGCCCTGCATGGCGGCGCCGACGACCGGCGTGTTGGCCTTGAAGAAGGCGGAGAGCGCGACATAGTCGGCCAGCGTTGCCGGCAGCGCCAGCTCCTTGCCGGTCTTCGCCTTGTAGTCCGCCTTGATCTTGGCGTCGCTCAACAGGTCGGTGCGGTAGATCAGGCCCATCGAGTAATTGTACATGGGCAGGATCGGCGTCGCGTCCTTGGTCTGGCCGAGCAGGTCAAGCATGGACGGGATGAACGGCTTCAGGTCGAAGCCCGATTTGGCGATATAGGGGTTGAGGTCTTCCAGCCAGCCGGCGGCGGGGAACTCGCCCGCCCACAGGAAGTCGACTTCGAGCAGGTTGTAGTAGCTCTCCGGCGAAACAAGTTGGGCGACCAGCTTGTCGTGCATGTCGCCATAGCCGATCTTCTCGAACTCGACCTTGATGCCGGTTTCCTTCTCGAATTCCGGCAGCAGCTTCTCGATGATCTGCGTCTCCGGCACGTCCTCCATCAGGGCGCGCAGGGTGACGTTCTGGGCATAGGCCGGCCCGGCCACTGCGAGCAGCGTGGCGCCGAGCAGCGCCGCCTTGAGGCTACACTTAAACTGCATCTCGTTCTCCTGTTCCTCTGGTACGGGCTTTGCCCGCCTCGTTGGCGCACGCCCGACTGGACGCGGCGGAAGGCACGCTCACTTCACGCTGCCGAAGGTCAGGCCCTGGACGATGAAGCGCTGGATGAAGCGCGAGGCGATCACCAGCGGCAGCACGGCGAGCACGACGCCGGCCGACACTTTGGCGATCTGCACGCCGTTGGAGGTCTGGAGCGCCGCCAGCGCCACCGGCACGGTCGCGGTCTGTGGACCGCTCAGCACCAGCGCGAACAGGAACTCGTTCCAGGTGAGGATGAAGCCGAGCACGCCGGCCGCCGCGATGCCGGGCAGCGAGACCGGCAGCACGATGCGCCAGAACGCGCCCCAGGCGGTGGCGCCGTCGGTCTGCGCCGCCCATTCGAGATCCACCGGAATGCCCTCGAAGAACCCCATCAGGATCCAGATCAGGAAGGGCAGGTTCACCGCGGCATAGACGATGATGAGGCCGGTCAGCGAATTGGTGAGGCCCACCGTGCGCAGAAGCGCGAAGGCCGGCAGCACGATCGCGACGGGGGGCAGCATCTGCGTCGCCAGCACCGCGAAGCGCCCCGCCCGCCCGCTGGTCTTGAAGCGGGCGAAGGCATAGCCGGTCATTGCCGCGAAGGGCAGCGCCACCACCACCGAGCCGAAGGCGACGATCAGGCTGTTGAGATAGGACTGGCCGTAGCGGGTGGAGGTGAACAGGGCGACGTAATTGTCGAGCGTCACCGCCGGCATCAGCTCCGGCGAATAGGAGAGGTGCTCGGGCAGAAGGCTGGTGCGGACGACCCAGAGCAGGGGCACGAGAATGACGGCGCAGGCGAAGAGAAGGCCAAGGTGAAGTCCGATGCGCCGCATGCTGCCCCCTCCCTCAGTTGGTCACGAGGCGGAGGCTGGGACGGGGGAAGGCCCGCGTCGTCTCCGGATCGAACAGGTGCATGGGGCGGGGGTCGAGATAGAGCGGCACGCGCGCGCCCACCGGCGCGGTGAAGTGGCGCGACAGCCGGGCGGAGAGTTCCAGCGGCTTGTCGCCGGTGCCGATCTGGCCGACCAGGATGTTCTCCACCCCCAGCGCCTCCATCGCCACGACGCTGACCTCGATCGGCGAAAATCCGGGCTGCGGCGCCTCGTGCAGGTCTTCCGGGCGCAGGCCGAAAATCACCTCGCGCCCGGCCAGCCCCGCATAGGCGGCGCGGTGCATCGGCGGCACCTCGACCGTGAAGCCGTCGCCGCTCACCACCAGCCCGTCGCCGCGCCCTTCGAGGCGGGCGGGCAGCAGGTTCATCGGCGGGGTGGCGAGGAAGCGGGCGACGAAGGTGTCGACCGGGTCGGCATAGACCTCCAGCGGCTTGCCGACCTGGATCATCCGCCCCTCGCGCATGATGCAGATACGGTCGCCCATGGTCATCGCCTCGACCTGGTCATGGGTGACATGGACGATGGTGCGCCCCAGCCGGCGGTGCAGCTTGACCAGTTCGAGCCGCATCTCCGCCCGCAGCTGGGCGTCGAGATTGGACAGCGGCTCGTCGAGCAGGAAGGCGACGGGATCGCGCACAATGGCGCGGCCGAGCGCGACGCGCTGGCGCTGGCCGCCGGACAGTGCCGCCGGCTTGCGGTCGAGATAGGGAGTGAGGCCGAGCAGGCCAGCCGCCTCGCGGATCTTCTCCTCGATGAGGGGGCGGGCGACGCCGCGCATCTTGAGGCCGAAGCCCATATTGTCGCGCACGCTCATATGCGGGTAGAGCGCGTAGGACTGGAACACGACGGCGATGTTGCGGTCGCGCGGGGGCACGTTGTTGACGCTGCGCCCGCCGATCCGCAGATCGCCCGAGGTGATACCCTCCAGCCCGGCGATCATCCGCAGCGTCGTCGATTTCCCGCAGCCCGAGGGGCCAAGGAAGATCACGAACTCACCCTCTCCAATGGAAAGGTCCACGTCGCGCACGCCATAGGCGCCGTTGGCGTAGAGCTTGGAGACATGATCGAGTTCGATCGACGACATCAGCGATCCTTTGCCTGCAACGGCAGGGTCCCGCCACACGGGGCGGAGGGAAGGGGAAAACCCCGCCCGGTGCGCCGTTGGCGGGCGGAGTGTAGTTGAACAAAATCGAACATCGCAAGTCCTAATTCAAACCTGACGACAGTAGATTCGATCATCGCGCGCCGGGTGCCGGCTCAGGTCGTGTAGACGCCGCCGGTGACGTTGACGCCCTGGCCGGTCATGAAGCGGGCCTGTTCGGAGGCGAGGAACACCACCACGTCGGCCACGTCCTCCGGCACTTCCAGCCGGCCGAGCGGGGTCTGGGCGATATAGTCGTCGATCACACGCTGCGGGGAGACGCCGCGCAGGCTCGCCTCCCATTCCACTTCGCGCGACTGCATCCCGGTCGACACGAAGCCGGGGCAGACGGCGTTGACGCGGATGCCCGTGGCGGCCAGTTCGCGCGCCAGCGCCTGGGTCCAGCCGAGCACGGCGAATTTCGAGGCGGAGTAATGCGCCAGGAACGGCGCGCCGACCTTGGCCGCCAGCGAGGCGGTGTTGACGATGCAGCCCTTGCCCTGCGCCACAAAGTGCCGGGCGGCGATCTGGTTGGTGAGGAAGACGCCGCGCGTGTTGACGTCGAAGTTGAAATCCCACTCCTCGTCGGTCAGCTCCAGCGCCGCCCGCATGGTGGAGACGCCGGCATTGGCCACCAGAAGGTCGCAGCCGCCGAGCCCTTCCAGCACCTGGGCGAAGGCGGCCTCCACCGAGGCGCGCTTGCGCACGTCGATTTCCACCGCGATGGCGCCGCCGCCGAGGGCCGTCGCCGTCTCCTGCGCCGCCGCCAGATTGATGTCGCCGATGGCGACCCGCACGCCCTGCCGGGCCAGCGCCACGGCGATGGCCCGGCCAATGCCGGTCGCCGCGCCGGTGACGAAGGCCAGCCGGCCCTTCAGCTCATAATAGGCGGGGACGGGCGCGGCGGATGCGGGCGGACTCATGCGAAGCTCCTCATGTTCGCTTCTCAATCTATATGAACAAGAACTCACATCAAGTGCATTCTTGTGTTTGATCTTGTGCGATCCCTGAGCTAAACAGGATTAGCCGACCGGGCGCGAATCCGTTCCTCTGCGAGGGAACCGCGATCAGGCAGGGTGGAGCGATGGCCGAAGACGTGTCTTTCCGAGAGCATTCCATGGCCGAGCCGCCCGCGGGCGAGGATCGCCAGCGCCTGCTCTCGCATGTGCGCCATGCCCGCATTCTCGATCATCTCGCCGCCGCCGGCTCGGTCGGCGTCGCCGTCCTTGCCGCCGAGCTCGGCGTGTCCGACATGACCATCCGCCGCGACCTGCTGGAGCTGGAGCGCGACGGCCGTCTGCTGCGCGTGCATGGCGGGGCGGTGCTGGCGGAGACGCCGGCCAGCGTCGCCATGGACAGCGAGGAGCCGCGCTTCGACGCCCGGCTTCGGCGTGGCAGCGAGGCCAAGTCGGCCATCGCCGCCTGCGCCGCCGGC
Organism: Ancylobacter rudongensis; assembly: GCF_900100155.1. Lineage (GTDB taxonomy): Bacteria > Pseudomonadota > Alphaproteobacteria > Rhizobiales > Xanthobacteraceae > Ancylobacter > Ancylobacter rudongensis. Next base: position 251,860 of record NZ_FMTP01000003.1, on the reverse strand, counting down.
ATTGTCGCCGGCTACCGCACCTGCGCCATCGATGTCGGCACCACCACCTATCTGATGGCCGGGCATCTGCGCGAGGCCGGCCATCTCAAGGTCTTCACCAACAGCCTGCGCGTCTCCACCCATCTCGATGGCGGCGCGCCGGAAGTCTATGTCGCCGGCGGCCGCGTCCGCCCGGAGGAAATGTCGGTGTGGGGTCCCACTGCCGTCGCCCAGTTCGAGAAGCTGTGGTTCGATGTCGCCGTGCTCGGCACGTCGGGCATCACCTCGGAAGGCTTCTTCGACTATTCCTTCGAGGACACCGACATGAAGCGCGTCTATCTGCGCCGGTCGGGGTTCAAGATCCTGCTGTGCGACAGCGCCAAGTTCCAGCGCATGTCGCTGGTCCAGGTCGGCACGCTGGCCGACATCAACCTGCTTATCACCGACGCCGAGCCGCCCTCGCGCATCGCTGCGGCACTTGCCGCGGCCCGTGTCGAGCTGCGCATCGCGCCGCCTGCCGCCGGACATTGAGGCGCCGCGCGCGCCGTCCCCTCAAGGAGTAGTTGGAATGGTTTTCGAGTGTTTCGGCGCCAAGAAGAAGGTCGTCATCGCCATGGCCCATATCGGCGCCCTGCCCGGCGCGCCGCTCTATGATGCCGATGGCGGCCTCGACAAGCTGATCGAGGGCGTGCTCGCCGATGTCGAGAAGCTGCAGGCCGGCGGCGTCGACGCCATCATGTTCGGCAATGAGAACGACCGCCCCTACGTCTTCAAGGGTTCGCCCGCCTCCATCGCGGCCATGAGCGCCATCGTCCAGGCGGTGAAGCCGAGCCTGAAGGTGCCGTTCGGCGTCAACTATCTCTGGGATCCGGTCGCCACCGTCGCCATCGGCGCCGTGACAGGCGCCAGCTTCGTGCGCGAGATCTTCACCGGCCTGTTCGCTTCCGACATGGGCCTGTGGGAGCCGAACTGCGCCGAGGCGGCGCGGCTGCGCCACGACCTGAAGCGCGACGACATGAAGATGCTGTTCAACATCAATGCCGAGTTCGCCCATTCGCTCGACCAGCGGCCGATCGAGCTGCGGGCCAAGAGCGCGGTGTTCTCCTCCATCGCCGACGCCATCCTCGTCTCCGGCCCGATCACCGGCCAGCCGGCCGACCAGTCGCATCTGCAGAAGGTGGCCGAGACGGTCAAGGACGTGCCGATCTTCGCCAATACCGGCGTCAACATCGACAATATCCGCGACATCTTCTCGGTCGCCTCGGGCGTGGTCATCGGCACCCATTTCAAGGTCGACGGCAACACCTGGAACGCGGTGGAGCAGGCGCGGGTGTCGCGCTTCATGGATGTGGTGAACTCCATCCGCTGACCGCGCGCCGCCCTCCCGGACCGGCGGCGTCGCCGCTGTCCGGGGTGAGTTCTTTCTCTGCCTAGACTTGCCCACCGCCCCAAGAGGCTCCCCATGAAGAGCTGCGTTCTCGGCCTCGATATCGGCACGACCTCGACCATCGGCCTCTTGCTGCGGCTGCCGGGGGAGATCCTTGCCGTCGCCTCGCGGCCGGTGACGCTGACCTCGAAACATGCGGGCTGGGCGGAGGAAGACCCCGCCGAGTGGTGGGCCAATGTCTGCGCTCTCAGCCGCGAGCTGATCGCCACCGCCGGGATCGATCCGACTGAGATTTCCGCCATCGGCGTCACCGGCATGCTGCCGGCCGTGGTGCTGCTGGACGAGGCGGGCACCCTCCTGCGCCCTTCCATCCAGCAGAGCGACGGACGCTGCGGGGCGGAGGTGGCGGAACTGCGGGCCGAGCGCGATGAGCCCGGCTTCATCGCCAAGGCCGGCAACGGCATCAACCAGCAGCTCGTCACCGCCAAGCTGCGCTGGATCGCCCGCCACGAGCCCGACGTGTTCACGCAGATCGCCACCGTGTTCGGCTCCTATGATTATGTGAACTGGCGCCTCACCGGCGAGCGGGCGGTGGAGCAGAACTGGGCGCTGGAGGCCGGCTTCATCGACGTCTCCCGCCACGCCATCGACGACGATCTCGTCGCCTGGGCCCGCATTCCCCGCAGCGCCATTCCGCGCAAGACCGCCTCGCACGAGGTGATGGGCCGCATGTCGGCTGAGGGCGCGGCTGAGACCGGCCTTGCCGCCGGCACGCCTGTCATCGGCGGCGCGGCTGACATGATCGCCTCGGCGCTCGGGGCCGGCGTCACCCAGCGCGGCGATATTCTGCTCAAATTCGGCGGTGCCATCGATATTCTGGTCGCCACTGATCAGGTGAAGCCGGACCCGCGGCTCTATCTCGACTATCACCTCATTCCCGGCCTCTACATGCCCAATGGCTGCATGGCGACCGGCGGCTCGGGGCTGAATTGGTTCGTGCGCAACTTCGCCGGCGGCGAGGCGGCGGCGGCCGAGAGGGCCGGGCTGACGCTGCACCAGCATCTCGACGCCCTCGCAGACCAGCGCCCCGCCGGCGCCGACGGGCTGACGATCCTGCCCTATTTCCTCGGCGAGAAGACCCCGATCCACGACCCCGCCGCGCGCGGGGTGATCGACGGGCTCACCCTCTCGCACGATATCGGCCATGTCTGGCGGGCGCTCTTGGAAGGCTATGCCTATGCCTGCGCCCACCATGTCGAGGTGCTGGCCGATATGGGCCATGCCGCCGGTCGTGTGCTGGTGTCCGATGGCGGCTCGAATTCGCGGGTGTGGATGCAGATTATCGCTGATGTGCTGCAGCAGCCGGTGCACCGGCTGAAAGGCCATCCCGGCTCCTCCCTCGGCGCCGCCTGGACGGCAGCGGTCGGCATCGGCGCGGCGACCTGGAGCGGCATTTCCCGCTTTGTCGAGCAGGGCGAGACCTTGCAGCCCAACCCTGCCTCCGCTGAAACCTATGCCGCCGGCTATGCCCGCTACCGCGATCTCTACCGCCGCCTCGAAGGCCGACCCGCATGAGCCGCCCGGCGCTGAAGGCGGTCGCCTGGGACATTGACGGCACGCTGATCGACAGCGAGCCGCTGCACCATCGCGCGCTGGTGGCCGCCTGCCGGGCGCTCGGCGCGGATCTTTCCGATCTGCCGGACCAGGCTTTTCGCGGCATCCATATGGGCGATGTGTGGAAACAGGTATCGCCGCGCCTGCCCGCCGCCGTCGCCGAAGCCGAATGGGCGGCGCGGATCAATGCCCATTATGTCGACAACCGCGACAGCCTGATCGCCCTGCCCGGCGCCGTCGCCACCATCCGGGCGCTGGCGAAGCTCGGCGTCACGCAGGCCTGCGTCTCCAATTCCAGCCGCTCGGTGGTGGACGCCAACATCGCCGCGCTCGGCATTGCCGACGCGCTCTCCTTCTCGCTCAGCCTCGACGATGTGGCGGCCGGCAAGCCCGATCCCGAGCCCTATCGCCGCGCCTGCACCCGGCTCGGCCTGCCGCCGGAAAGCGTGGTCGCGGTCGAGGACAGCCGCTCCGGCGCGCTCTCCGCCCGCGCGGCGGGGCTGTTCGTGGTGGGCTACACCCCCACCGGCGGCGGTTTCGAGGCGGTCGACCTGGAGATCGACCGGCTGGAAAACCTGCTGGCGCTGTTCGGCTGATCCGGCCGTCTCAGGCCAGCAGTTCCTCCAGCGCGTCGACCAGCACATCCGCATCCGCCGTGGTCACGCAAAGCGGCGGGCGGATCTTCAGCACATTGCCATAGCGGCCGGCGGCGCCGATGAGGATGCCGTGGTCGCGCAGCCCGTTGATCAGCCCCTTGGCGATGTCAGGCGCCGGGCCCTTCTCGGTGCCGAACTCCACGCCGAGATAAAGCCCGGCCCCGCGCACGGCGGTGATCGGCGCCCGCGCCTGCAGCCGCTTCAGCCGCGCGGTGAGATGCCGGCCGACGCGGGCGGCATTGGCGATGAGGCCGTCTTCCTCGATCGCCTCCAGCACGGCGAGCCCGGCTGCGCAGGCCGCCGGGCTGCCGGCGAAGGTGTTGAAATAGCCGACATCGGCGCAGAAGGTGTCAAGGATATCGGGCCGGGTGACGAGGCCGGCCATCGGGTAGCCATTGCCCATCGGCTTGCCCATGGTGACGATGTCAGGCACCACGCCATGGCGGGAAAAGCCCCACATGCCCTCGCCGGTGCGCCCGAATCCCGGCTGCACCTCGTCGGCGATGAACAGCCCGCCAGCCGCGCGTGTCACCTCCACCGCCGTCTTCAGGAAGCCCGGCGGGTCGGCATAGACGCCATCGGAGGAGAAGATGGTGTCGACCAGCAGCCCGGCGAAGCCGATGCCGTCCGCCTCCAGCGCCGCGATCTCGGCCTTCACCGCATCGGCGAAGCCCTGCGCCACGTCATTGCCGAACAGCGCCGGGTCGGGCGGGGGCACGGTGCGGACATGGCGCGGCGGCGCGCCGGTCTTGTAGGAGGAGGGCGAGACCTCGGTGACGGTGGCGGTGTTGCCGTGATAGGCGGCGCGGGTGACGATGATGCCCGCTTTGCCGCTCACCTTGCGGGCGAGCCGCAGAGCGAGGTCGTTGCTCTCGCTCCCCGTGCAGGCGAGCACCACATTGCTCAGCTCGGCCGGGAAGGTGGCGAGCAGCTTTTCGGCGTAGTCATGCGCCACGTCGAACAGATAGCGCGAATGGGTGTTGAAGGTGCCGAGCTGCGCCCGCACCGCCTCCACCACCTTGGGGTGGCAATGGCCGACGGTCGGGACATTGTTGTAGAAATCGAGATAGGCCCGCCCGTCGGAGGCGTGGATGGTGGCGCCTTCCGCCCGCACGATGCGCAGCGGCTCGTCATAGAACAGCACCGAGGCGGCTCCGAAGCTGCGCCGCCGCCGCTCCACCAGCGCCGCAACATCCGGCGCCATCGGGCCGGTGGCGCCGGAAAAGGCGTTGAGCGCCAGGATCTGCAGTTCCTCGGTCTTCTGAAGGCTCTTCACGAGGCCACCCTCCCGGCTGCGGCCATTGCCGGCGCGTCATAGGTCGCGAGAAAGGCGCGGGCGAGATCGACCGTGCCATGGGTGTAGCCCTCGCCCAGCGCCTGTGCGGTGGGGGTCTCGGCATGCGAGGCGATCCAGGCGGTGAGCAGCAGCCGGCGCAGCATGATGAACACCGGCAGCATCGCGCAGTCTTCATCGGCGAGCGGCGCGACGGTGCGGTAGCCCTCGATCCACGCCGCCTGCAGCGTCGGGATATAGGGCTCGTGCTCGCTGAAGCTGATGGCGGAGGCGAAGTCGTAGAGATACCAGCTGAAGCCGCAATCGTCGAAATCGATCACCGACAGCGTGTCGCCCTCGACCAGCAGATTGGCGAGGCGCATATCGGCATGGACGAGGCCGAAGCGGTCCTCGCCGGTGCCGTACGCGTCCAGCAGGGCGCGCAGCACCGTGGCGGTGCGCTCCAGCACGGCACGGCCCTCGCGGGTGAGGCCGAGCGCCGCGCGCCAGTCGCCCCACAGCTTCACCTCGCCCAGCATGGCGTCATAGTCCCAGCGCTTGCGGGTGAAGCCCGCCGGGCGCTGCCAGCCCCGCGCATGCAGGTGCAGGCGGGCATTGATGGCGCCGAGCTCGCGGTACCAGCGGGCGAGGTCGTCGCCCTCCGCCGGCTCGCGCCCCGCCACCAGCTCGAACGCCACCGCGTGCCGCAGCGTGCCGCCCTCGTCGAGCTCGGCGATCAGGCCGCCATCGGTTTGCGGTACCGGCGTCAGCGTCGCCACCACCTCCTCGCGGCCGAGCGCGGTCAGCCAGGCGAGCTCGGAGTCGATCTCGTCGCGGCTGTGATAGCCCGGCCGGTGGACGCGGAACACCACGTCGCGCCGCGTGGCCGGGTCATGGGCGCGGAAGGTGGCGTTCTCGGAAATGGTGAGCAGCCGCAGGTCGCTCTCGCCCGAAAGCCCCCAGCGCGGCAGGGCGGCGCGCAGCGCGTCTTCGATGCGGGACAGGAAGGCGTCGTCATAGATCGGCTGGGTCATGGCTCACGTCTCGGCAACGGTAATCTCGACCCGTGCCCGGCCGAGAGCGCGCGCCACCGCGCCCTCGGGGGCCCGGTCGGTGACCAGGTGCTGGATGTCGGGAATGCGGGCCCAGATGGCGAGCGAGGGCACGTCGAATTTCTGGTGGTCGGAGACGATGATGGTCTGCGCCGCCCGGTTCATCATCGCCCGGTAGACGAAGGCGGCGTCCGGCTCGGCATCGGCGAGGCCATCGGTGGTGAGGCCTGAAATGCCGAGAATGGCGCGGTTCACATTGTAGTTCTGCAGGAACTCGCCGGTCTCCACCCCCACCATCATCCCCTCGCGGGCATTGTAGCGGCCGGGGCACATGATGACGTCGATGGTCGGGTTGGCGGACACCACCGTCGCCACCGAGAAGGAATGGGTGATGACGGTCAGGTCGCGGCAGGCGGCGGCCATGCGGCGGGCGACATGGGTGGTGGTGGCGCCGGCGCCGATGGCGATCACCTCCTTCGGCTTGATCAGCTGCACGGTGGCGGCGGCGATCGCCTCGCGCTCCGCCACCATCAGCCCGTGCCGCTCGGTGACGGAGGGCTCGGAAGCGAAGGGGCGCACCGCGCCGCCATAGGTGCGGTTGATCAGGCCCTTTTCGCCCAGCTCGAACAGGTCGCGCCGGATCGTCTCGGTCGAGACGTTCAGCTCGGTGGCGAGGTCGCCGACGCGCAGCGTCGCCGAGGCGCGCATTTCGGCGAGGATGCGCGCCTGCCGGGCGGCCTTGTCGAGCCGGGGCGGGCGGCGCTCGGCCCGTGCGAGGGGGTCGGCCCGGCTCATGCCGCCGCCCGCCGCCGCAGCAGGAGGCCGATCAGCCCGCCGGCCAGCAGCAGGCCCGCCGCGCCCAGCGTCGCCATGGTGCCGAGCGCCGGCACCATCGGCGTGTAGCCGGCGACCATCTTGGCGTAGAGCCATTCGGGAATCGTCGAGTCGGCCCCTGTCGTGTAGAGCGAGAGCGGAAAATTGCTCCAGGACAGCAGGAACGCGAACAGCATGCCGGACCAGATGCCCGGCCACAGCAGCGGCAGCGTCACCTCGCGGAAAACCTGCGTGCGCGAGCAGCCGAGATCATAGGCGGCCTCCTCCAGCGAGGGGTCGAAGCCATAGACCTGGATGGCGATGACCAGCGTCACCACGGGCACGATCCAGATCATGTGGGCGAACACCGCCGTCATCCAGCTGGTCTGGATGCCCACCGCGTTGAAGCCGAGCAGCATGGCCAGCCCCAGCACCGGCTGGGGAAAGAAGATCGGCAGCAGGATCAGCTTCTGGTAGAACCTGCGCCCCTTCCACTCATAGCGGGCGAAGGCGAGCGCGCCGAAAGTGGCGATGACGACGGAGAACACCGTCACCAGGAGCGCGATCGAGATCGAGGTCTTGACGATCATGCCGATCTCGATCGAATCCAGCGTCTTCTGCCACCATTCGGTCGAGTAGGTCTTGATCGGGAAGCCGAAATACCGGCTCTTGTTGAAGCTCGCCAGCGCCCCGCAGACAATGGGCAGGTAGATCGCGACGAGGACAAACAGCGTCCAGGTCCAGATGGCGGCATTGGTGCGCCTGTGGCCCATGGCTCAGCGCCTCCCCAGCATGCGGTCGAGGTCCAGCTTCGACAGGGCGAACAAGGTGAGTGCGCCGATGAAGAAGGTGACCAGCACCGCCAGCGCCGAGCCCAGCGGCCAGTTCTGCGAATAGGTGAAGGCGATCTCGATATCGTGCGAGATGACGATGATCGACTGGCCGCCAAGGATCTTCGCCTCCGCCGTGGCGCCGATGGCGAGCACGAAGGTGAGCAGCATGCCGATGAGGATTCCCGGCATGGCCAGCGGCAGTTCGATCTCGCGCCAGATGAACAGCCGCCCGGCGCCGAGGTCGCGCGCCGCGTCCACGAGGTCGCGCGGCACGAGGGCGAGGCCCAGCGTCATCGGAAACAGCATGAAGGGCAGGTAGGTGTAGACCATGCCGAACAGGGTGATGCCGGGCGTGTACAGCACCTCCGGCCCGCCGGAGAGGCCAAGCCATTTCAGCGTGCCGTCGAGCACGCCGTTCTTGATGAAGAAGAGCACCCAGCCATAGAGCCGCACATTCTCCGAGACGAAGAGCGGGAACACGAAGAACACGCTGATCAGCGCCGACCAGCGGCCGAAGACGAGGTTCAGCCCATAGGCGATGGGGTAGGCGATCACGGCCAGGATCGCCACCGTGAGCAGCGCCAGGCCGCAGGACCAGAAGAAGGACAGCCACACCGTGTTGGTGGTGTCGAACAGGGTGGCGAAATTGGCCAGGGTGAAGCTGGTGAAGACGTCGAAGCTGCGCGGCGTGGCGAAGGCATAGCCGAAGATCGCCACCAGCGGGGCCAAGAATCCGATGCCGAGCAGCAGCGCGACGGGGAGCGCGCAGCGCGCGCCGACCGAGAGCATCCGGGCGTGGCGCAGCTGCGCGGTGCTTTCCGGGGCGGCCTCCCGCGCGGGGGCAATGGCGAGGTCGGCCATGCTCAGCTCTCCAGCGTGAAGGCGTCGGCGGCGTCCCAGCCGAGCGTCACCTTGCGGTCGGCGCTGGCGGGCAAAGCGCGCCCGCGCGACAGCTCGACCAGCATCACCTTGGCCCCGACCCGCACCTGGTACTGGATGCGCGAGCCGAGCGAATATTCGTTGTAAACGACGCCCTCCAGCCGGTTGTCGGCGCTCTCGCCGGGCCCGAGAATGCGCATGAATTCGGGGCGCACCACCACGAAGGCTTCCTTGAGATCGGCCCCGCTGCGGGGCGGCGCCAAGGTGAAGGTGCCGGGCACGTCGACGCCCTGCCAGGCGCCGTCCGGCCCGCGCGTGACCTTCAGCGTGTTCACCTCGCCGACGAATTCGCAGACGAAGCGGTCGACCGGGGCGCCGTAGATCTCTTCCGGCGTGCCGATCTGCACGATCCGCCCGGCGCGCATGACGCCGATGCGGTCCGACATCACCATCGCCTCCTCCAGCGAATGGGTGATGTAGATGAAGGTCTTGCCGGTCTCCCGGTGCAGGTCCTTCAGCTCCTTTTCCAGCGTCTTCTTCAGCTTGTAGTCGATGGCCGAGAGCGGCTCGTCGAAGAACAGCACCTCGGGGTCATAGGCCAGCGCCCGGGCGAGCGCGACACGCTGGCGCTCGCCGCCCGAGCACTTCATCACGTTCTTGTCGAAGTAGCTTTCCGGCAGCCGCACCACCCGCATCAGCTCCAGCGCCCGCGCCTTGCGGGCGGCCGGGTCGACGCCCTTCACCTTGAGCGGGAAGGCGATGTTCTCGCCGACGCTCTTGTGCGGAAACAAAGCGAGCGACTGGAACACCAGGCAGGTCGGCCGCTTGTTGGGCGGCACGTCGTTGATCAGCTGGCCGTGCAGGGTGATGTTGCCCTCGCTCGGCGTGTCCATGCCGGCGAGCATGCGCAAAAGCGTGGTCTTGCCCGAGCCGGAAGGGCCGACAATGGTGAGGAATTCGCCCTCGCGCACGTCGAGATCGATGTTCTCGACCGCGGTGAAGGCGCCGAAGGTCTTGCGGATGCCGACAAGCTGGAGGATCGGCTTCGGCAGTTCGGCGCTCTGCGGGGCGGCCGGCGAGGTCTGGAGCATCAGGTCTTCCGTCATGGGCCGGGGCGGGTGGTCACCGCCGATGGTGGGCCGAGGATATCGATCGTTCCGATCCGCCCCTCATCCCCGGGCTTGGCCCGGGGACCCAGATGTTCCCGCCGTCGCATGGCGTCGCCCCTGGGTGGCCGGGTCAAGCCCGGCCATGAGGGCAGGATGAGGTGACGGACTCAGGTCCTCTCCGCCTCACCCCCGCAGGCGCTTGGCGGCGTTCATCAGGTCGAGCGCCTTGTCGTAGTCCGGAACGATGTCGTACTCGGCTGAGCGGTCCATCTCTTCCTGCAGGCTGTCCCACTGGATCGCGTCCAGCTCGTCCTTGGTGAACAGGTCGAAGCAGGCCTTGTTGCCCATCTGCGCCACCGGGTTGAACGTGCCCTCGGCGAAGGCCACGGTGTGGGCGACGTCGGGCGCCTGCACATATTTCAGGAAGTCGAGCGCCAGCGGCGACAGGTTCGGGTTGTTCACCGTCGAGGTGATCTCGATCCAGGCGATGCCGCCCTTGCCGCCGGGCAGCGGGCCCCGGAGCGGGGTGATGCCGCGCAGGTTCGGGTGGCCGTCGGCGCGGGCGGGGGAAACCGAATAGGTGCCGCCGGTCATGTGCAGGTCGATCTCGCCCGAGATCAGCGCCTGGTTCATCGAGGCGATGTCGCCGATCAGCTTGGCGCCCTTGAAGACGCGCTTGGCGGTCTCCTCGAACTTGGTGAACTCCTCCGGCGTGTGCACCTTGAACGGGTCGATGCCGGCGATGATGAAGATGTTGAAGACGTTCCAGTCGTCGGATTCGAGAATGCCGTATTTGCCGGCGAGCGCGGGGTCGTTGAACAGGTCCCAGCCGGTGTCTTCCGCGGTCTTGCGGGAGATCTTGTCGGTATTGACCACGAAGCTGTAGGGCCCGAAGCGCTGGGCCATGCCGATCAGCTCGGAGCCATCTTCGCTCATCGCCCATTTATAGGGCCATTTGAACTCCGGCATCATCTTGGCGAAGAACGGCTCGAACTCGGCCTTGGGCAGCGGCTTGATCAGCTTCTCGGGCAGCATCACCTTGCGTGCCCAGGGATTGTTGACGTTGATCAGGTCCCAGGTGTTGATCTCGCCGGCGCGCAGCCGGTTGATCATGGTGGGGTCGTTGGTCAGGCTTTCCGCCTTCACCGTCGCCCCGGTCTGCGAGCGGAACGGGTCCAGCACCTGGGCGGAATTGTAGCCCTCCCAGCACAGGATGTTCAGCTCCTTCTCGCGCGCCGCGAACGCCTTGTTGGCGTTGAACAGCGGACCGGCGGCGGCGAGCGCGCCAAGGCCCGCTCCCATGCCCTGCAAGACCGACCTTCTCGAAATATGCGCCATCTCGAAGTCCCTCTGGATTGTTGGCGCGGAACCTTGGGCGGCCGCGCATTCGTTCGGCATCCGGCGTTGGGCGGATGTGGGAGACATGTTGGACTGTGTGTGATCCTAAACATCTGGATTTGGGCTTTACAACACTAAATTTGCGGCTCAACCTGATGAAAAGGAAGGCAGCCTGTTTTCACGGCATGCCGGCCGCCGGCGGTATGATTTGCCGGAAAACAAACTCCAGAACTCCATCGGGAACAGCCGCACCATGTTCATGTCGCTTCAAGGCAAGACCGTCATCGTCACCGGCGCCAGCAAGGGGATCGGGCGCGGCCTGGCGCTGCGCTTCGGCCAGGCCGGGCTCAACGTGCTGGTGGTCAGCCGCGCGCTCACTGAGGCCGAGAAGGTGGCGGCCGAAATCGGCCCCCACGCCTCCGCCTTCGCCGCCGACGTGACCAAGGCGGAGGACATGGCGGCGATGGCCGCGGCGGCGCTGGAGCGCTACGGCGCCATCGACGTGCTCTGCGCCAATGCCGGCATCTTCCCCGCCGCCAAGCTCGGCGAGATGACCGGGGACGATTTCGACCATGTCATCGGCACCAATCTCAAGGGCACCTTCCTCTCCGTCTCCGCCGTGCTGCCGGCGATGAAGGCGGCGAAGAAGGGCCGCATCATCCTCACCTCCTCCATCACCGGCCCGATCACCGGCTTTCCCGGCTGGACCCATTACGGCGCCTCCAAGGCCGGGCAGATGGGCTTCATGCGCACGGCGGCGATCGAGCTGGCGCCGTGGAACATCACCGTCAACGCCGTCATGCCGGGCAATATCCTGACCGAAGGCATGGAGGGCATGGGCGAGGCCTATATCGCCTCCACCGCCGCCTGCGTGCCGATGAAGAAGCTCGGCAGCGTGTTCGACATCGCCAATGCCGCGCTGTTCTTCGCCAGCGAGGAAGCCGGCTACATCACCGGCCAGGGCATGGTGATCGATGGCGGCCAGGTGCTGCCGGAATCGCCGATGGCGCTGGACGAGATGGGCACCGCCTGACCCTGCCGCGCGCTCAGAAGGTGGCGGCGAACATCAGCAGGAAGTCGTTCGCCGCCTGCGAGGCGAGCGGGAGGCCCTGCGTGCCGGGGCGGAAGCCGTCGGCCTCGTAGAGATTGTACTGATATTGCAGCGTCACCGTGAACGGCCCGACCGGCGTCCAGCTGAGATTGGCGCCAAGGTTCCAGTTGCCGATGCCGCTGGCGCCATAGGTGAGCCGCGCCAGCGGGTCGGCGATGTCGAACCGGCCATAGCCGGCGAAGAAGGCCGAGTTCCACTCGTCGTTCCAGTTGTGCAGGAACTGGCCGACCGCGCTCCAGCCCTCCACCTTTGACAGCGAGCCGTCGAGCCGCTGGAAGGCGTCAGGGGCGGAAAAGCGGCCACTCGGGTCGATCAGCCCGAGATAGGAAGTCGCCCCAAGGGCATAGGCCGCCTGGAGGTAGAGCGTGTCGCCCGGCCCGAGTGCCGGCAGGTTGACCATCACCCCGGCCTGAAGCGCGTAGCCCCACTCATTGGTCGAGGCGCCGATCCGCTCGCTCACCGGCGATTGCGCGATCTGGTGCAGCGCGCCCGAGAACTGGAAATTTCCCCAGTCGCCGCTCTGGCCGAAAGTGGCGACGATCTCTGGCCAGCCCGCCGCCCCTCCCGCCTCCGCCTCGTCATCAGCGACCACAGCGGCGCCGCATTCCACGACAGGCAGGATGCCATTGTCGCGGTTGGCCGATCCTTCCAGCGAGAGCTGGGCGAGGAACCCGTCCCGCAGGTGCCAGCTATAGCCGAGCACGGGCAGCTGGGTCTGGTCGCCGATGGTCGCCGGGTCGGTGCCCATCACATTGGCATTGGCGTAGAAGTCGAAGAAGGACTGGAGATAGCCGAAGGTGAAGCCGGCGAACTCGATATGCATGTCGTAGGGGTCGAAGTCGACGCCGTCCCGCACCCCCTCGCCCCAGGGGTCGGCGGTTCGCCAGATGATCCGCAGATCGGTGTAGGAGCGCAGCGTGCCGTATTCCGTGCGCGTGCGGGCATCCGTCACCAGCCCGAAGGTGGAGACCCAGTAGCTCCTCGCATTGGCGGCGGGATAGTCGGTGTAGCTGTTGGCATAGGTCTCGGCCCAGAGATAGCCGCCGAGCCGCAGGCAGGTGTCCGAGCCGGGTATGTAGGCGAAGCCCGGCCCTTCCGCCTTGCAGGCCTTCACATAAGGTGCGGAAGCCGGGCCCGGCGGCTGGGCCGCCTGCGCGTCCGGCGCCGTTGCCGCGAGCAAGGCCGCGACGAGTCCGGCCGCGCTTCCTGCCGCCGCGCCGCGCCCGCATGGAGCGGGCAGCGGCCCTCGTCGGCGCGAATGGCGCACATCCTCTGCGGCTTTTGCTGGTTCGCGGCGCATGAGCGGTTAAATATCAGCCTATTATTGCATTGATGAGGGCGTAATGGCCGATTCGCACTGTCTTTACCGCCATGGCTTCCTGCGCATCGGCACCGGCGTGCCGCGCGGGCGGGTGGCGGACCCCGCCTTCGCGCTGGCCGAACATCTGGCGCTGGCGCGTGAGGGCGCGGCGCGCGGCATCGGCGTGCTGCTGTTTCCCGAGCTGGGCCTGTCCTCCTATGCCATTGACGACCTGCTGTTCCAGGACGCGCTGCTGGACCGGGTGGAGGCGGCCATCGCCGAGCTCGTCGCCGCCTCGCGCGATCTGTTTCCGGTGCTGGTGGTCGGCGCGCCGCTGCGCCGGCAGGGGGCGCTCTACAACACAGCGGTGGTGATTCATCGCGGCGTCCTCCTCGGCGTGGTGCCCAAGAGCTACCCACCTAACTACCGCGAATTCTACGAGCGGCGCCACTTCGCGCCCGGCCTCGGCACCTCCGGGTGGATCGCGGTGGCGGGCGAGGACGCGCCGTTCGGCACCGATCTGCTGTTCCGGGCCGAGGGCGCGGTGCCCTTCACCTTCCATGTCGAGATCTGCGAAGACCTCTGGGTGCCGCTGCCGCCCTCCACGCGCGGCGCGCTGGCGGGGGCGGAAGTGCTGCTGAACCTCTCCGCCAGCAACATCACCATCGGCAAGGCGCGGCATCGCCGGCTGCTCTGCGCCAGCCATTCCGCCCGCTGCCTCGCCGCCTATGCCTATTCCGCCGCCGGACCGGGCGAATCCACCACCGATCTCGCCTGGGACGGGCAGGCGGCGATCTTCGAGAATGGCGACTGCCTCGGCGAGAGTGAGCGCTTCCCCGACGGGCCGACCCTGCTTGCCGCCGATATCGACCTGGAGCGCCTGCGGCAGGAGCGCATGCGCACCACCACCTTCGGCGAATGCATGCGCGAAGAGGGCGCGTGCGGAGAGGGCGCGGACGATTTCCGCAGGATCGGCTTCACCCTCGGCGCCCCGCCTGCGCCGGCGCCGCTGGAACGCCTGATCGAGCGCTTCCCCTATGTGCCTGATGACCCCGAGCGCCTCGCGGAAGACTGCTACGAGGCCTACAACATCCAGGTGCAGGGCCTCGCCCAGCGCCTCGCCTCGTCAGGCGTGCGGCGGGCGGTGATCGGCGTCTCCGGCGGGCTCGATTCGACCCAGGCGCTGCTGGTGGCGGTGCGGGCGATGGACCGGCTCGGCCGTCCGCGCAGCGATATTCTGGCCTACACGCTGCCGGGTTTCGCCACCTCCGACGCCACCCGCGCCAATGCGCGGGCGCTGATCGACACGCTCGGCGTCACCGGCGGCGAGATCGACATCCGCCCGGCGGCGCGGCAGATGCTGGCCGATCTCGGCCATCCCTTCGCCGGCGGCGAGCCGGTCTATGACGTGACCTTCGAGAATGTGCAGGCCGGGCTGCGCACCGACTACCTGTTCCGCCTCGCCAACCAGCAAGGCGGGCTGGTGGTCGGCACCGGCGATCTCTCCGAGCTGGGGCTGGGCTGGTGCACCTATGGCGTCGGCGACCACATGTCCCATTACAACGTCAACGCCTCGGTGCCGAAGACGCTGATCCAGCACCTCATCCGCTTCGTCGCCGCCTCGGGCGACGTCTCGGCCGAGACCGCGCGGGCGCTGGAGGCGGTGCTGGCGACGGAGATTTCGCCCGAGCTGGTGCCGGCGGAAGCGGGCGCCACCATCCAGTCGACCCAGCAGGTGGTCGGCCCCTATGCGCTGCAGGACTTCAACCTGTTCTACCTCACCCGCTACGGTTTCCGTCCCTCGCGCATCGCCTATCTCGCTTTGCAGGCCTGGGGCGATGCTGCGCGCGGCGCCTGGCCGGCGAACATTCCGGCCGAGGACCGCCGTGCCTATTCGCGGGCCGAGATCCGGCACTGGCTGAAGCTGTTCCTGAAGCGCTTCTTCGCCAACCAGTTCAAGCGCTCGGCACTGCCGAACGGGCCGAAGATCACCTCCGGCGGTTCGCTCTCGCCGCGCGGCGACTGGCGCGCGCCCTCCGATGCCAGCGCCCAGGTCTGGCTGGACGAGCTCGACGCCAATTTTCCCGACGAGGATTGAGCCGGTATTTGCCGCAGGCGAGAGAGCCGCGCGGCGATGCGCGCGTGAAGGAAACAGGCGTGAACGACGACATCTCCCCCCATCACAGCTACCGCCTGGCGGCGCTGGACCAGGATTTCATCCTCGGTGATTCCATGCGCGGCCTGCGCTTCCAGCTGGAATACGCCAAGCCGGAGGAAGAGCTGCGGCGCTGGCGCATCCGCTCCACCCTCGTGGTGTTCGGCTCGGCCCGGGTGCGGGAGAACGGTCCCGGCCGCCAGCCCTTCATCTATGAGCAGGCGCGGGCTTTCGGGCGCCTCGCCTCGCAGCGCGGCGGCGCGCTCGATGTGTCCGAGGGCGGCTACCGCGACAATGTCATCGCCACCGGCGGCGGTCCGGGGGTGATGGAGGCGGCCAATCGCGGCGCCTATGAGGTGGCGGCGCCCAGCATCGGCTTCAACATCTCGCTGCCGCACGAGCAGGTCCCCAACCCCTACACCACGCCGCAGCTGACCTTCCGCTTCCACTACTTCGCCATGCGCAAGATGCACCTGGCCATGCGCGCCAATGCGCTGGTGGTGTTTCCCGGCGGCTTCGGCACGTTGGACGAGCTGTTCGAGATCCTCAACCTGCAGATAACAGGCAAGGCGCCGCCGGTGGCCGTCGTGCTGTTCGACGAGGCCTATTGGCGCTCGGTGGTCAATTTCCAGGCGCTGATCGACGAGGGCATGGTGAGCGCGGGAGAAGTGGGTCTGATCCGCTTCGCCGACACAGCCGAGGACATCTGGACCCAGCTGGTGGCGGACGGGCTGAAGCGGCCCGCGCGCTGACGGCGCGGGTTTAGGTGCGTGCTCACGCGCGGGCGAAAATCCAGTCGGCGATGCGCGGCCACACCTGCCGGTGCGCCTGCCGCCCGGCGAGAATGGCGAGGTGCTGCAGCCCGACGCCGACCTCGGTGGGGTGCTCGATGATCTCGGTGCTGCCTTTCGCCATGCGGGCGAAGAACGGCGCCACCGCCGCGCGCGGGCCGATTTCGTCGGCGGCGTTCACCACCGCCAGCGCCGGCAGGCGCAGCGCCTCCGGCCCCAGAAGCCGCCCGCCCAGCTCCAGCCGGCCTTGGCTGAAGCGGTCCTCCCGGTAGAGCCAGTCCACCATTTCATGCACCAGCCGGCCGGCCAGCGGCACCTCGTCCAGTGCCCAGCGGGTGATGCGCAGATGCAGGTCGAGCGCCGCCGGATCGGTCAGGCTCAGCGCCCCGTCCAGCCAGCGGTTCCAGACGAAGGTGGCGGGCGCGAGCAGGGCGCAGGACTGCGCCAGCAGCCCGCCGGGCAGGATGCCGTCCTCGCCCGCGCGCGCGTCCTGCGCCGCCACGCTGTCGCGGAAGGCGCTGGAGCCGGGCGCGAAGCTCACCGGCGCGGCGAGCAGCACCAGCCCGCGAAAAAGCGCCGGCTCCAGCGCGGCCGCCAATGCCGCCAGCGTGCCGCCGAGCGAATGGCCGAGCACCACCGGCGCCCGCCCGCTCCGGTCCGCCACTTCGCGCGCGGCGTCGAGCAGGGCGAGGGCATAGTCCTCCAGCCCGTGCGGCGCGCCGCCTTCCACCGGCGGGCGCCACTCCGTGAGAAACACGTCCATGCCGCGATCGAGGCAGAAGCGCACCACGCTGAGCTCCGCCGTCAGGTCCCAGACATAGGGGCGCTTGATCGGGGCGGGGATCATCAGCACCGCCGGTCCCGCCGGAGCCGCCAGAGGCGCCGCCGACTGCCGGTAATGCCGCAGCCGCAGCAGCGGCGCCTCGGCGGCGATCTCATAGGGGTGTTCGGCAACGCCATAGCCGAGCAGGTCCAGCGTGCCGGCCTGCGTCTGGCGCCAGTTCTCCTGCGCGGCGCGCTGCGCTGCCTGCAGCGGGGCGAAAGGCTCGGGCAATGGCGCGCGTGGCGACATGGCGTCCTCCTCGGCCGCACGGGCGGACGCCCCTGTCGGCACCAAGGCCGAGCTTACCACGCGGCAACCCATCTTCCTTGATGCGGGTCAGTCGGCGGCGACCAGCACGGTCGTCAGCGGCAGCGGCGCCGGGCGCTCGAACCCGGTGTCGCCGGCCAGCACCCGCCCGGCAATGGCGATGCCGCGCCGCACCGCCGCCGGCAGCGGCGCGCCGGCCAGCCAGCCATCGATGAAGCCGGCGGCGAAGGCATCGCCCGCCCCGGTGGTGTCGCCCGGCACGGCGCGCGGCGGCACGGCGAGGCTCATCCGCCGCTGCGCCTCGCACAGTTCCACCGGCCCGGCCCCCTGCGTCAGCACCAGCGCCGCCAGCCCCTCGCCGCCGATCGCCCGCGCGTGGGCGAAGGCGTCCGTGCCGGCGAACAGCGCG
Source organism: Ancylobacter rudongensis (assembly GCF_900100155.1). Taxonomy (GTDB): domain Bacteria; phylum Pseudomonadota; class Alphaproteobacteria; order Rhizobiales; family Xanthobacteraceae; genus Ancylobacter; species Ancylobacter rudongensis. The sequence goes on along the minus strand of NZ_FMTP01000003.1, from coordinate 234,071 downwards.
TGGTCGGCGGCGGAGGCGATGAGCACCTGCGCCGGCCGTCGCTCCATGTGCTCCAGCGGCATCTGCGCCACCACCTGTGTGCGCGCGGCCAGCGCCTCCAGCACGCCGGGCGCGGTGCGGCGGACATTGATATAGGCGATGTCGGCCTCGATCGCCGGCAGGGCGGTGAGAAGGCGCGCCTCGGTCGTGGCCGGGGCGATGATGGTGCGCTCGCCCGTGGGGTCGACGAGAAGGTCCAGCGGCACGGTGGGCGCGTCGGTATCGCTCAGATAGCGCAGGTCGAAGCCCATCGCCTCCAGCCGGGCGCGGCAGGCGGCGCCGGCGGCGTCGGTGGAAAGCGTCGCTACAAGCGTCACCCGGTGGCCGAGCGCGAGGAGCGCCGCGCCGGTGTTGAAGCCGCCGCCGCCACAGCGCAGCGTCACCTCGCTGCGCGTCAGCCGCTCGCCGGCCCGCAGCGGGGCGGCGAGCCGCCAGATGCGGTCGACATTGACGCTTCCGGCCACCAGCACATGGCCCATATCTGTCTCCCGCACGGCCGGCGCGCCGTGTCCCGAGCGATAGGAGAGCGGCCCTGATTCGACAAGCCGGCACGCCAACCCGCCGCCCGCGGCCTCGACGCCGCCGGGCTTTGCCGGTACCTCTGAGGGCGCTCGCCGGCGAAGGTATAGGCAAAGCCCGGCGGATCGGTTCTGGCGGCAGGGAGAAACGTCCGATGAAGCTCGTTCGCTATGGAGAGATCGGGCATGAGCGCCCCGGCCTGATCGACGAGGCCGGCGTGCTGCGCGATCTGTCCTCGCTGGTGTCCGACATTGCCGGCAAGGTGCTGCTGCCGGAAAGCCTCGCACGCCTGCGCGCGGTCGACACGGAGGAGTTGCTGCCGGTGGAGGGCGCGCCGCGCCTCGGCGCCTGCGTCGGTCACGTCGGCAAATTCGTCTGCATCGGCCTCAACTACACCGACCACGCGCGCGAGGCCGGCCTGCCGATCCCCGAGGAGCCGGTGGTGTTCCTCAAGCCGACAAGCTGCATCGTCGGGCCGAACGACAATGTCGAGATCCCGCGCGGCGCGACCAAGACCGACTGGGAGGTCGAACTGGGCATCGTCATCGGCAAGCCGGCTAAATATATCACTGTGGAAGAGGCTTACGCCCATATCGCCGGCTATTGCGTCGTCAACGACGTGTCCGAGCGCGGCTTCCAGCTGGAGCGCGGCGGCACCTGGGACAAGGGCAAGGGCTGCGACACCTTCGGCCCCGTCGGCCCGTGGCTGGTGACGACGGACGAGATTCCCGACCCGCAGGCGCTGGACATGTGGCTGGAGGTGGACGGCGTGCGCCGCCAGTCGGGTTCCACCCGCACCATGATCTTCGACGTGCCGACCCTGGTCTCCTATGTCAGCCAGTTCATGAGCCTGCAGCCGGGCGACATCATCTCCACCGGCACGCCGCCGGGCGTCGGCCTCGGCATGAAACCGCCGGTCTATCTCACCCCCGGCCAGACCATGCGGCTCTCGGTGTCGGGCCTCGGCGTGCAGGAACAGCGTCTCGTCGCGGCCGGCTGAGCCTCGCGGGCTGGGCATCCAGCGCCAGGGCGGGTTTGCGGCAAATCAAGGCGCCGGCCCGCCCGGCGTGCTTGGCTTCACCCATTCACTTGTGCCAGCGGCCCATTCGGATGTGTCCGCTGCCGAAGTGGGAGGATGCCATGCAGGACGCCGCGCTTTATCGCCGCCTTCGGGACGCCGTGGATCACGCCGTCGATCAGGCTTGGGAGGGCGCCGAGGTCGATGTCGGCATCTGCCCGGACAAGGGAATCATCACCCTCACCGGCCGCGTCTCCTCGCGCGGCGTCCAGATCCTGATCGAGGACGCCGTCGGCCGCCTCGCCGGCGACTTCACCATCGTCAATCAGGTGAAGGTCGAGCCGCTGCTCTGCCACCGGGCCGTGCGGTTCCACTAGAGTGCGATCCGATCAGATTGAATCAATCTGATCGGCAAATCGCCCTCTAACTCCAGGAGAGAGAACGCGTTATCCGATCAGCTTGCGATGCAAACTGATCGGCGCGTGCTCTAAAGCGTCGGCGCGCCGGACATCGGACAGGCGGCCGCTGCCGGCTTTATCCCGCCTCCCGTCTTCACTATCCTGACATGGGTCCCGGAGAGGACCATGCGGGAGGCCTGAGCATGACTGACGCGCCCGAAACCGCTTCGCCCCCCTCGGGTGCGCCTCAAAGCTCCAATCGCTGGCGCCGTTTCGCCGAGTGGGACGCGCGGCCGCTGCGGCACGATCTGTTCGCGGCGGAAAATCCCGAGGCCGGCTTCTCGGTGTTCCACAGCCCCTATGACCCCGCGCCCTCGCTCAGCATCGAGGATGGCCAAGTCACGGTCATGGACGGCAAGGCGGCGGCCGATTTCGACATTCTCGACGCCTTCATCGCCGCCCATCACATCGACCCCGCCATGGCGGAGGTGGCGATGGCGATGGACCCGGGCGAGATCGCCCGCAAGCTGGTCGACATCAATGTGCCGCGCCATGAACTCGAAGCGCTGGCGCGCGGCCTCACCCCGGCGCGGCTCGCCGAAGTGGTGGGCCGGCTGTCGGCGCTGGAAATCGCTTTCGCCTACTCAAAAATGCGCCAGCGCCAGACCCCCGGCAATCAGGCGCATGTGACCAACGCCAAGGACGACCCGCTGCAGCTGGCCGCCGATGCCGCCGTCACCGTGGCGCTCGGCTTTGACGAGATCGAGACCACGATGCGGGTGGCCTCCAACAGCTGGGCCAATGCGCTGGCCTGCACGGTGGGGGCGGCGGTCGGGCGCGGCGGGGTGCTGTTCCAGTGCTCGATCGAGGAGGCGGAGGAGCTGCAGATCGGCCTCGCCGGGCTTTCCTCCTATGCCGAGACGGTGTCGGTCTATGGCACAGAGCGCGCCTTTATCGATGGCGACGACACGCCGTGGTCGAAGGCGCTGCTTACCGCCGCCTATGCCTCGCGCGGCATCAAGGCCCGCTGCACCTCGGGCGCGGCGGCGGAACTCTTGATGGGCTTTCACGAGCAGCGCTCGCTGCTCTATCTCGAAGCGCGCTGCCTGTGCCTGCAGCGGGCCATGGGCGTGCAGGGCACGCAGAATGGCGGCATTGACGGCGCCCCGCTCACCGCCTCCATGGCCGGCGGGGTACGCGAGCTGATGGCGGAAAACCTCATCGCCGTCTGGCTCGGGCTCGAATGCGCTTCCGGCAATGACTGCCGCACCAGCGAATCGGAAATCCGCGTCGGCGCCAAGATCACGCCCTATCTGCTGGCCGGCTCCGACCTCATCTGCTCGGGCTTCGGCTCGATCAAGAAATACGACAATTCGTTCAACCCCTCGCTGTTCAATGGCGAGGAGATCGAGGACTATCTGCTGCTCCAGCGCGATTTCCAGACCGATGGCGGCCTGACCCCGGTGGAGGAGGACCAGGTGCTGGGCCTGCGGGTGCGGGCGGTGGAGGCGCTGGGCGCGGTTATGGAAGAGCTGGGCCTCGGCACCGTGCCGCGGGCGCGGATGATGTCGGTAGTGTTCGCCTCCGGCTCGGAGGAGACGGTGAGCTACACCCCGGGCGAGGTGACGCCGATCAGCGCCGCCATCAAGGCGCGCGGCCTCACCGCCATCGATGTGGTGCGGGCGCTGGGCAAGCGCGGCTTCACCGAGGAGGCGGAAAATCTCCTGCTCATGCTGCGCCAGCGCATTTCCGGCGACTATCTGCAGACCTCCGCCCTGGTGCGCGACGGGCGGGTGATGAGCGCCATCAATGATCCCAATGATTATCGCGGCCCGGGCACCGGCTACCGCATGCCGGAGGAGCGCTGGCAGGCGGTGCAGGGCATCCGCAACGTGCTCACCCGCGAGCGGGTGCTGGCGGCGGAGAATGTCGTCGCTGGCGCCGGCGGCGCGGAGGTGGACTGGCTGGTGGCCGCCGGCCCGGCGCAGAAGGGCACGGGCCACCACGAGGTGGTGATCGGCGTCAGCCCCGCCTTCGCCCGCCAGCTGCACCAGACCACGGCCGGCCATGCGCTGGTCGATGTGGTGGCGGCGCTGGTCAGCGGCATCACGGCCGGGGGCGGCACGGCGCGGCTGGTGCGGATGCTGCACACCGCCGACACCTCCTTCCTCGGCCTCGCCGCCGCGCGGCTGTCGGGGTCCGGCTTCGGCATCGGCATCCAGGCCAAGGGCACCACCGTCTTGCACCAGGCCGACCGCATGCCGCACATGAACCTCGAACTGTTCTCCAACGCTCCCCTCACCGGGCTCGACCATTACCACGCGCTCGGCCGCAACGCCGCCCGCCACACCTTCGGCGAGACGCCCGAGCCGGTGGTGGTGCCCACCCATGGCGAAGCGCTCGGCGCCCGCTTCCATGTGCGGGTGGCGCTGCTCTACGCGATCGAGACCGGTCTCATCGATCCGATCGGCCACCCCATCGAACTGGCCTACCGCCCCGAAATGCGAGCGCCGGAGGCTGCGCAATGAGTGTAAAATCCGTCAGCGACCTCGACCTCTACCCCGTCGCCGAAAAGGCCCCGGAGCGGGTGAAGACCCCCACCGGCAAGCCGCTTTCCGCCCTCACATTGGAGGCGGTGCTCGCCGGCGAGATCGGCGCCGAGGACATCGCCATCACCCCTGAGGCCTTGATGTTGCAGGCGAAAATCGCCCGCGCCGCCGGGCGCGCGACGCTGGCGGAGAACTTCGAGCGCGCCGCCGATCTGGTGGGCGTGCCGCAGGAACTGATCCTCGACACCTATGAGCTGCTGCGCCCGGGCCGCGCCGGCAGCGCCCAGGAACTGCTCGACCGGGCGGCGCTTCTGCGCCGCGACTACGGCGCCGAACGGGTCGCCACCCTCATCGAGGAAGCCGCCGCCGTCTATACGAGGCGCGGCCTGTTCGTAAAGAGATACTGAGCCTTTTCAGAGGCTTAGCAGTGTCGATCAGGGTAGGGTGAGACGACGCACGGCATCGCGCCAGCCGGCGATCTTCGTCTCGCGGGTCTCCGCCGGCATGGTGGGATCGAAGCGGTGGTCGAGCCGCCAGGAATCGGCGAACCGCCCCGGTGCCGGCATGATGCCGGCCTGATAGCCGGCCAGATAGGCCGCGCCAAGCGCCGTCGTCTCGCGGATCACCGGCCGATCGACCGGCGCGGCGAGCAGATCGGCGAGCCGCTGCATGGCGAAATTCGAGGCCACCATGCCCCCATCGACCCGCAACACCGGCGTGCGATGGCCCGCCGCGCCCGAGCGCGCCCAGTCGGCATTCATCGCCGCGATCAGGTCGGCGGTCTGGTAGCAGACGCTCTCCAGCGCGGCGAGGCAGAACTCGGCCGGCCCGGAATTGCGGGTGAGGCCGAACATCGCCCCGCGTACATCGGGGTTCCAGTGCGGTGCGCCGAGGCCGACAAAGGCCGGCACCAGATAGACCTGCTGGGCTGGATCGGCCGATTCCGCCAGCGCTTCGCTCTCGGCCGAGTTTTTGATGATGCCGAGCCCGTCGCGCAGCCACTGCACCGCCGCGCCGGCCACGAAGATCGAGCCTTCCAGCGCATAGGTGCGCTTGCCGCCGAGCTGGTAGGCAATGGTGGTGAGCAGGCGGTTCTGCGACACGACCGCTGTCGGGCCGGTATTGAGCAGGGCAAAGCAGCCGGTGCCGTAGGTCGACTTGATCATGCCCGGCTGGAAGCAGGCCTGGCCGACGGTGGCGGCATGCTGGTCGCCGGCAATGCCGCCAATGGCAATGGCGCCACCGAAGAAGTGCGGCTGCGTGGTGCCGAAGTCGGCGGCGCAGTCCTTCACCTCCGGCAGCATGGAGCGCGGCACGCGCAGCAGGGCCAGCAGATCTTCGTCCCAGGCGCCGGTGTGGATGTTGAAAAGCAGCGTGCGGGCGGCGTTGGTGGCATCGGTGGCGTGAACCTGCCCGCCGGTGAGCTTCCACAGCAGCCAGCTGTCCACCGTGCCGAAGGCGAGTTCGCCGCGCTCGGCGCGGGCGCGGGCGCCCGGCACATGGTCGAGGATCCAGCCGATCTTGGTGCCGGAGAAATATGGGTCGAGGATCAGCCCGGTGCGTTCGCTGACCAGCGGCTCATGCCCATCGCCGCGCAGACGGGCGCAGAGATCCGCGGTGCGCCGGTCCTGCCAGACGATCGCGCGATGAATGGCGGCGCCGGTCTTGCGGTCCCACACCACGGTGGTCTCGCGCTGATTGGTGATGCCAATGGCAGCGATGTCGGCGGCCGTGAGGCCGGCCTGCTCCATCACGGCGCGGCAGGTGGCGAGAGTTGTCTGCCAGAGGTCTTCGGCCTCATGCTCGACCCAGCCCGACGCCGGGAAGTGCTGCGGGAATTCCTGCTGCGCCTGCGCCGCGATGGATGTGTCGGGCCGGAACAGGATGGCACGCGAAGACGTGGTGCCCTGGTCGATGGCGAGAAGATGGGTCGTCACGTGGCGCTCCGCGAAAAGGCGTCATCCCGGAAGGGTTTGCCCCTGTCCGGGATGAGTGTCCTGGTCGGGCGGGATGCCGTCGGGGGGACGGCATGACGGAGAAAGGTGGTCCCGGACGGCGGGGGCGTCCGGGACAAGGTGCCGGGGCGGAGTCCTGATGCCCCCCGGCGTGGAGTTCAACCGATCCGCGTCAGTTCTTTTTCGGCGGGGTGGCGGGCCAGGAGCCGATCAGCGTGTCATAGTCGATGGTCTCGCCCTGCGGCTTCTCGTTGGCGAGCTTGGGCTGCGGCGCGAGATTGCCGGATTCCTTGGCGAGCTTGACCCAGTATTCCATCGGCTGCTTGGCGTTCAGCTTCGGGCCGCAGTCGCCCTGCACGCCCGAACGCTCCAGCCGCTCCATCACCGATTCCTGCGCGAGCGCCAGCGAGTCCATCGCCGCCTGCGGGGTCTTGGCGCCGGAGGAGGCGTCACCGATCGCCTGCCACCAGAGCTGGGCAAGCTTGGGGTAGTCCGGCACGTTGGCGCCGGTGGGCGACCACTGCACGCGGGCCGGCGAGCGGTAGAACTCGATCAGGCCGCCGAGCTGGGGCGCGCGCTCGGTGAAGCTCTTGTCCCAGATGTCGCTCTCGCGGATGAAGGTGAGGCCGACATGGCTCTTCTTCAGCGAAACGGTCTTGGAGGTGACGAACTGGGCGTAGAGCCAGGCCGCCTTGCGGCGATCGACCGGGGTCGACTTCAGCAGGGTCCAGGAACCGACGTCCTGGTAGCCGAGCTTCATGCCGTCCTTCCAATAGGCACCCTTGGGGCTCGGAGCCATGCGCCATTTCGGCGTGCCGTCGGCGTTCATGACCGGCAGGCCGGGCTTCACCATGTCGGCGGTGAAGGCGGTGTACCAGAACATCTGCTGGGCGATGTTGCCCTGCGCCGGCACCGGGCCGGCCTCGGAGAAGGTCATGCCGGCGGCCTGCGGCGGCGTGTACTTCTTTAGCCACTCGATATACTTGGCGATGGAGTAGACGGCGGCGGGGCCGTTGGTGTCGCCGCCGCGCTCGACGGTCGAGCCGGTGGGGCGGCAGCCTTCCATGCGGATGCCCCATTCGTCGACCGGCTTGCCGTTGGGCAGGCCGCGATCGCCATTGCCGGCCATGGAGAGCCAGGCATCGGTGAAGCGCCAGCCGAGCGAGGGGTCCTTCTTGCCGTAGTCCATGTTGCCATAGACCTTGACGCCGTCGATCTCCTTGACGTCATTGGTGAAGAACTCGGCGATGTCCTCATAGGCCGACCAGTTCACCGGCACGCCGAGCTCGTAGCCGTACTTGGCCTTGAACTTGGCCTTGATGTCCGGGTTGGTGAACCAGTCATAGCGGAACCAGTACAGGTTCGCGAACTGCTGGTCGGGCAGCTGGTAGAGCTTGCCGTCCGGCGCCGTGGTGAAGGACAGGCCGATGAAGTCCGGCAGGTCGAGCGAGGGCGAGGTGACGTCCTTGCCTTCGCCGGCCATCCAGTCGGTCAGCGGCACGGCCTGCTTGTAGCGGAAATGGGTGCCGATGAGGTCGGAATCGTTCACCCACGCATCGTAGATGTTCTTGCCCGACTGCATCTGGGTCTGGATCTTCTCGACCACGTCACCTTCCTGGATGAGGTCGTGGGTGAGCTTGATCCCGGTGATCTCGGAGAACGCCTTGGCGAGGACCTTGGCCTCGTATTCATGCGTGGTGATGGTCTCGGAGACGACGTTGATCTCCATGCCCTTGAACGGTTCGGCAGCCTTGATGAACCATTCCATCTCCCGCATCTGCTCGTCCTTGGAGAGCGTGGAGGGCTGGAATTCGCTGTCGATCCACTTCTTGGCGGCAGCCTCGTCCGCGCGGACGGGCGCGGCGAAGGCGATCAGCGCCATGGCGCTGGCAGCCAGCAGAAGCCGGCCTCGGCTCTTAGACGGCAACATGGGTCTTTCCTCCCGTTTTCTTCCCAGAATTCCGCGGCTTGCTGCCGCTTAGGCGAATTCACACGAGGCGGAACACCGCCAGCGCGTAGACAAGGCAGAGCGCGAGCGCCCAGCCGAGATTGGGTCCCACCAGCGCGAGCCAGGCGAGATTGATGAAGGCACTGCCGAGCAGCGTGATGAACAGCCGGTCGCCCCGCGTGGTGGGAATGCCGAGCATGCCCACCCGGGCACGCTCGGGCTTCCACAGCGCCAGCACGGTGAAGATGGCGAGCAGGCTGGCGATGACGGCGAAGAATGCCGCCGTCGGCCAGGTCCACGCCATCCAGGCGGTGTTCTCGGCGAGGGTTTCGAGGAACGGGGCGGGGGCGTTTTCCATGGCGTCCTCCCTCACACCCGCCCGAGGGCGAAGCCCTTGGCGATGTAGTTGCGCACGAACCAGATCACCAGCGCGCCGGGAATGATGGTGAGCACGCCAGCCGCGGCGAGCAGGCCCCAGTCCATGCCGGCGGCGGAGACGGTGCGCGTCATCGTCACCGCGATCGGCTTGGCATTGGTGGCGGTGAGGGTGCGGGCTAGCAACAACTCCACCCAGGAGAACATGAAGCAGAAAAAGGCGGCGACGCCGATGCCGCTCGCGATCAGCGGCATGAAGATCTTGATGAAGAAACGCGGGAAGGAATAGCCGTCGATCGCCGCCGTCTCATCGATCTCGCGCGGCACGCCGGACATGAAACCTTCCAGGATCCAGACGGCGAGGGGCACGTTGAACAAGCAGTGCGCCAGCGCCACGGCCCAGGGCGTGTCGAACAAGCCGATGGCCGAGTATAGGTTGAAGAAGGGCAGGGCGAACACCGCCGGCGGCGCCATGCGGTTGGACAGCAGCCAGAAGAACAGGTGCTTCTCGCCGACGAAACTGTAGCGCGAGAAGGCATAGGCCGCCGGCAGCGCCAGCGTGATCGAGATGATGGTGTTCAGCGCCACGTAGGTCAGCGAATTGATGTAGCCCGAGTACCAGCTCGAATCGGTGAAGATCTTGATGTAGTGCTCGAAGGTGATCTCGTTCGGCCACAGCGAGACGGTTGTATTGATCTCAAAATTGGTCTTCAGGCTCATATTGACGAGCCAGTAGATCGGCAGGATCAGGAACGCCAGATACAGCGCCATGACGAAGGTGCCGGCGCGCGAGGAGGGTTGCACGTGCGAACTCATGCCGGGTTCTCCTCCTGCCGGCGCTCGGTGCCGGCATGGGTCATCACGGTATAGAAGACCCAGCACAGCGCCAGCACGATGAGATTGTAGACCAGGCTCATCGCCGCAGCCTTGCCGAGGTCGAACTGGCCCAGCGCGATCTTTACGAGGTCGATGGAAAGGAAGGTGGTGGCGTTGCCGGGGCCGCCGCCCGTGAGCACGAAGGGCTCGGTGTAGATCATGAAGCTGTCCATGAAGCGCAGCAGCACGGCGATCAGGAGCACACGCTTCATCTTCGGCAGCTGGATGGTGGTGAAGATCGCCCAGCGCGAGGCGCCGTCGATGCGGGCAGCCTGGTAATAGGCGTCGGGAATGGACTTCAGGCCGGCATAGCACAGCAGCGCGACGAGGCTGGTCCAGTGCCAGACATCCATCACCACGATGGTGATCCAGGCCGCCAGCGGGTCGCCTGTATAGTTGTAATCGATGCCGAGCGCGTTGATGGCCCAGCCGCCGAGGCCGATATCGGCGCGGGCGAAGACCTGCCAGATAGTGCCCACCACATTCCAAGGGATCAGCAGCGGCAGCGCCATGATGACCAGCGTCGCGGCGACCTTCCAGCCCTCGCGCGGCATGGATAGAGCAACCAAGATGCCGAGCGGCACCTCGATGGCGAGGATGATGGCGGAGAATAAAAGGTTGCGCCACAGCGCGTCCAGGAAGCGCCCGCCCAGCTCGGTCGAGGGATCGAGCAGTTCCTGGAACCAGCCGAGCCCGTTCCAGAAGAACTGGTTGTTGCCGAAGGTATCCTGAACTGAATAGTTCACCACCGTCATGATCGGCAGGATGGCCGAGAACGCGACAATGAGAAAAACCGGGGCGACCAGCAGCCAGGCGGCATTGTTGACGGGCTTGTCCATCACGCGACTCCCTCGCGGCCGGCGGCTTCGCCAGGCACCAGCACGCCATCGGCATAGATGTGGATTTGCCGAGGATCGAGGGTGAGGCCGGCGCTGTCGCCGTCCAGCGACAAGTCCTCCGGCACCATGGCGGCGGCAGGGTTACCTGAAATCTCGATGCGGGCGATGCGAGCGCGCCCGATGTCCTCGATGCGCGTCACCTTCACCGGCAGGCCTGTTCCGGGCGCCGCCAGGGTGGCGAATTCGGGCCGCACGCCGAGTTCGATCCGCTCGCCAGTCGGACGGGCGGCATAGCCGTGATCGAGCGCGATGGCGACATCGCCCACATGCGCCGTGCGGCCCGCAACTCGCGCCGGGAGTACGTTCATGCCCGGCGAGCCGATGAAATGGCCGACGAAGGTGTGGGCCGGGCGCTCGAACAGCTCTTCCGGCGTGCCGGTCTGCACCACGGCACCGTCATGCATCACCACTACCGTATCGGCGAAGGTCAGCGCCTCAGTCTGGTCGTGCGTCACATAGATCATGGTCAGGTCGAGCGCGCGATGCAGTTCCTTCAATGAGGAGCGCAACTGCCATTTTAGATGCGGGTCGATGACGGTCAGCGGCTCGTCGAACAGGATGGCGGCGACATCCTCGCGCACCAGTCCGCGCCCCAGCGAGATCTTCTGCTTGGCGTCGGCGGTGAGGTTGGAGGCTTTGCGGTCGAGCACCGAGCTCAGATCAAGCCGGCTGGCGATCTCCTCGACGCGGCGGGCGATCGCCTCGCGCGGCATCTTCCGGTTCTTCAGCGGGAAGGCGAGATTTTCGCGCACGGTCATCGTGTCGTAGACGACCGGGAACTGGAACACCTGCGCGATGTTGCGCGCCTCGGTCGGCAGGCGCGTCACGTCGCGATCATCAAACAGTATGCGGCCACGCGTCGGGATAACGAGGCCGGATATGATGTTCAGCAGGGTGGTCTTGCCGCAGCCGGAAGGACCGAGCAGCGCATAGGCGCCGCCCTGCCGCCAGACATGGTTGATTTCCTTGAGCGCATAATCCTGCGGACCGCGCGGATCGGGCCGGTAGGCATGGGCGAGACCGTCGAGGGTGATGCTGGCCATGATGCTCTCCCTCAGGCGGCCGCGGCGTCGCGGGCGGGCGCGATGGCCTGTCCGTCGGCACCGAACAGCAGGATGTGGCGGGGGTCGATCAGCACCTCCACCGGCGCATCGGGCTCCAGACGCCGCACGCCGGCAACCAGAGCGGTGAGGCGCTCTTGGCCCATATCCATATGGAGGAAGCTCTCCGAGCCGGTGACTTCGGTGACCGCTATGGTGGCGCCAAGCCGGATGAGGCCATTGCCGGTCATGCGCTCGGCAGTGGCGATATCCTCCACCTCCAGATGGTGAGCGCGCACGCCGATCGTGTAGACACCGTTCGGCACCTGCGCGAGGGGGCCGCTTGCCGGCAGCACGGTGCCGTTTTCCATCAGCACCGTATGGCCCTGCTTGGTCACGCGCAGCGCGTTGAGCGGCGGATCGGAGAACACCCGTGCGGTGGCGAGGTTGGCTGGCCGGCGATAGACCTCGGCGGTCGGGCCGAACTGCGTCACGGCACCCTCCAGTAGCGTGGCAGTGTGGCCACCCAGCAGCAGGGCCTCGGTCGGCTCGGTGGTGGCATAGACGAACACGGCGCCGGTGGAGGCGAAGATGCGGGGCAGTTCTTCCCGCAGTTCCTCGCGCAGCTTGTAGTCGAGATTGGCCAGCGGCTCGTCGAGCAGGACGAGATCGGCACGCTTAACCAACGCGCGCGCGATGGCGGTGCGCTGCTGCTGGCCGCCCGACAGTGCCAGCGGGGTACGCTGCAGGTAGGGTTCGAGCTTCAGTAGCTTCGCCGCGCTGATAACGCGCGCCTCGATCTCCGCCCGCGGCAGTCCGACCACGCGCAGCGGCGAGGCGATGTTCTCATACACGGTCAGCGAGGGGTAGTTGATGAACTGCTGGTAGACCATGGCGACGCTGCGCTTCTTCACCGAAAGGCCGGTGACGTCGCGTCCCTCCATCCGCACGCGGCCGGAGGTGGGGGCATCGAGCCCGGCCATCAGCCGCATGAGGCTGGTCTTGCCGGCAAGGGTGGCGCCGAGCAGAACGTTGAGGCTGCCACGCTCCAACTGCAGCGAAACATCCTTTATGAAGGGCACGCCGCGCACGCGGAGCGAGACGTGATCGAGTTCGAGCGTCATTGCGCAACTCCCCGCAGCGAGGCCGGCGATGCGCCATGCAGAGCGCTCTCTGCCATGAAGGCGTCGAGCGCGGCGGTCTCCTCGGGAGAGAAGCGCAGGCCGAGCTTGGAACGCCGCCATAGTACATCCTCGGCGGTGCGGGCCCACTCCTCGCGCATCAGATAGCGCACTTCCGCCTCGGTCAGGTCGGCGCCGAACACCCGGCCGAGATCATGCGAAGAGCGGGTGCCGTCGAGGATACGCATGGCGCGCGTGCCGTAGGCAACGACCAGGCGCCTGGCGAGATGCTCGTCGAGCCAAGGATGGGCACGCAGCAGCTGGGAGACCACGCGCGGCTGGTCGTGCACGCCGAAATCGCCGCCCGGCAGCGGCGCGGTGCCGGTCCACGACGTTTTGGAGGCGCGGGGCAGGAAGGGCGCGAGCTTCTGCATCGCGTGTTCGGCCAGGCGGCGATAGGTGGTGATCTTACCGCCGAACACCGACAGCACGGGCACGCGCCCGTCCTGCTCGTCCAGTTCGAGCACGTAGTCGCGGGTGGCTTCCTGCGCCTTGGAGGCACCGTCGTCATAAAGCGGGCGCACGCCGGAATAGGTCCACACCACGTCACCCGGCGTCACCGGCTGGCGGAAATACTCGCTGGCGGCGGCACAGAGATAGGCGATCTCCTCCTCGCTCGCCACCGGCGGGCTCGGTGTGCGGCCGAAGTCGCGGTCTGTGGTGCCGATCAGGGTGAAATCCTGCTCATAGGGAATGGCGAAGATTATGCGGCCGTCTGCGTTCTGGAAGATGTAGGCGCGGTCATGCTCATAAAGCCGGGGCACGACGATATGGCTGCCCTGTACGAGGCGGACATTGGCGGGCGAGTTGGCGCGCAGCACATGCGCCAGCACCTCGTGCACCCAGGGGCCGGCGGCGTTCACCAGCACGCGCGCATTGACGACGCGGCGCATGCCGTCTTCCTCGAACTCGACGCGCCAGAACTCGGCCTCGCGGCTTGCCGAGATCACGCGTGTGCCGCGCCGGATGTCGGCGCCGCGCTCAGCCGCATCGAGAGCGTTCAGCACCACGAGGCGGCTGTCCTCGACCCAGCAGTCGGAATATTCGAACGCCCTCCGATAGCCTTCGCGCAGCGGCCGGCCGGCGGGGTCGCGGGTCAGGTCAAGCGAGCGGGTGGCCGGCAGAAGCTTCCGCCCGCCGAGATGATCATAGAGGAACAGGCCGAGGCGCAGCAGCCATGCGGGGCGCAGGCCCGCATGGTGCGGCAGCACGAAGCGCAGCGGGCGGATGATGTGCGGGGCGATGGCCCACAGCACTTCGCGCTCGGCCAGGGCCTCATGGACGAGGCGGAACTCGTATTGTTCGAGATAGCGCAGGCCGCCATGAATCAGCTTGGTCGAGGCTGAGGAGGTGGCGCCGGCGAAATCGCCCTTTTCCAGCAGCACGACCGACACGCCACGGCCGGCGGCGTCGCGGGCGATACCGCATCCATTCACGCCCCCGCCAATGATCGCAAGGTCGTAGATCTCGTCCAAGGTACGAGCGTTCAAGGCGCCTCTCCCGGTGCGCTGCTTTAGGTCAGCAGCGCTTTCGTTTTTATCTTCATATCGACGCTATACGAAAGTATTTTTGGTCGCAAGGGCGCAAAATCGAAAGAAGCGAACCTTCGTTTAGGTGCATTGCAGCAAATCTGGGGCGTTTCTGGCATGCCAGCGGCCCTACTCCCGCTGGGCCATCGCGACCCACTGCGGGCGGCGGCAGGGCCGGCATCCTTGCCCTCCATTCAACCCCGTTGGGGCGCGCTTTCCGAAAGAGGATGCGCGACCTGCCTGCAGGCCTGTGGCGATGGCTCCGGTGGTTCCGACGCACCGCTGCACTGCAGCAACGAATTGCTCTTGTCATGTTGAGCAAATCGAGCAAAGCTAAACATAAAGCTAAATCGTGCCGGCGCGCATTGCGCCAGTGTGAGCCATGAAAGGGGCAGAAAGCCCCTTCGTTCTCTGGGAGGAGAGCATGCTGAAGCAGTGGATACCCCTTCTTGGGGCGACGGCCGTTTGCGCATTGATGTCCGCGCCACAGGCGGCGAAGGCCGAACAGCTTACCCTGTGCTGGGCGGCCTGGGACCCGGCCAATGCGCTGGTCGAACTCTCCAAGGATTTCACCACCAAGACCGGCATCGACATGAAGTTCGAGTTCGTCCCGTGGACGAGCTATGCCGACCGCTTCCTCAACGAGCTCAATTCGCGCGGCAAGCTGTGCGACCTGATCATCGGCGACAGCCAGTGGGTCGGCGGTGCGGCCGAGAACGGCCATTATGTGAAGCTGAACGACTTCTTCGCCAAGGAAGGCATCTCGATGGATGACTTCGTTCCGGCGACCGTCGTCGGCTATTCCGAATGGCCGAAGAATACGCCCAACTACTGGGCGCTGCCGGCCATGGGCGACGTGGTCGGCTGGACCTACCGCAAGGACTGGTTCGAGCGCCCCGAGATCCAGAAGGAGTTCAAGGCCAAGTATGGCTGGGACCTCGCCGCGCCCAAGACCTACGACCAGCTCAAGCAGATTGCCGAATTCTTCCAGAAGCGCGAGATCGACGGCAAGACCGTTTACGGCGCCTCCATCTACACCGAGCGCGGCTCGGAAGGCATCACCATGGGCGTGACCAACGTCCTCTATGACTGGGGCTTCATGTATGAGAACCCCAAAAAGCCCTACGATATGCAGGGTTATGTGAACTCGCCGGACGCGGTGAAGGGCCTCGAATTCTACAAGTCCCTCTATGATTGCTGCACCCCGCCGGGCGCCTCCAACGTCTACATGGTGGAATCGGCTGACGCCTTCAAATCCGGGCAGGTGGCGATGCAGATGAACTTCGCCTTCACCTGGCCGGGCCTCTACAAGGACGAGAAGGTGGGCGGCGACCGCATCGGCTTCTTCCCCAACCCGGCGGAGAAGTACCATTTCGCCCAGCTGGGCGGGCAGGGCATCTCGGTCGTGTCCTATTCCGACAAGCGCGACGCGGCACTGCAGTACATCAAGTGGTTCGCCCAGCCGGATGTGCAGGCCAAGTGGTGGCAGTTCGGCGGCTATTCCTGCCTGAAGGCGGTGGTCGACGCGCCGGACTTCAAGACCAGCCAGCCCTATGCGCCCGCCTTCCTCGAATCCATGGCGATCGTGAAGGATTTCTGGGCAGAGCCCTCCTATGCCGAGCTTCTCCAGGCGATGCAGAAGCGGGTGCATGACTATGTCGTCGCCGGCAAGGGCACGGCGAAAGAAGCACTCGACGGTCTGGAGAAGGACTGGACCGAGATCTTCGAGGAAGACGGCAAGATCTGAGATCGCGACCATGTGATCCTCTCCCGTCCGGGAGAGGGGCCCGCCAAGCGGGTCGGTGAGCGGGTGATCCGCGCGTTGAGCGCCCCTCGCCCCATCCTCTCCCCGGCGGGGAGAGGGAGTAGGCTCCGCTTCCTCCCGCGGGCGATCCGGCTCATCCCGAGACCCACCGGATCGCCCCTTTTCCGCCGACGCCAGCGAGGGCGCGCGTGACGACATCCCCACACACCTATGCCGACAAGGCTGCCGAGGCGGCGGTGCGGGCAACCCCGGAACCTCTCGTGAGGCGGGTACGGGCGCTTTCGGACAAGGCCATTGCCTGGTTGTTCATCGCGCCCACCATCGCGCTGCTGCTGGCGATCAACATCTTCCCGCTGTTCTGGGCGATCTACCTCTCCTTCACCAACTACCGCGCCAACCGCCCCAATGCGGAGGTCAAGAATGTCGGCCTCGGCAATTATTCGCGGGTGCTGAACGACCCCGATATCTGGGCCTCGATGCAGACCACGGCGCATTTCGTGTTCTGGACCATCCTTCTCCAGACAGTGATCGGCTTCGCGCTGGCCTATCTCATCGACCGCAAGTTCCGTGGCCACGCCTTCTGGACAACGCTCATCCTTATTCCAATGATGCTGTCACCCGCCGTGGTCGGTAATTTCTGGCGCTTTCTCTATGAGCCTCAGATCGGCCTGTTCGCCTATGCGGTCTCCTTCCTAACCGGCATTCCGACCTCCGAGATCCAGATGCTCGGCAGCGTCAACCTGGCGCCCTGGGCGATCATCATCGTCGATACCTGGATGTGGACGCCCTACGTGATGCTGATCTGCCTCGCCGGGTTGCGCTCCATTCCCGATTATATCTACGAGGCGGCCGAGGTGGACCGCGCCTCGAACTGGCGGCAGTTCTGGTCGATCACCGTGCCGATGGCGCTGCCCTTCATCATGCTGGCGGTGCTGTTCCGCGGCATCGAGAACTTCAAGATGTTCGACATGGTGAACCTCCTCACCGGCGGCGGGCCCGGCTCGACCACCGAGGTCGCCTCGATCACGCTCAAGCGCGATGCCTTCGAGGCGTGGGCTACCGGGCGCTCCTCGGCATTCGCCATAGTGCTGTTCGTCGCCGTGTTCGGCCTCGCGAATATCTACGTCAAGGCGCTCAACAGGGTGAAACAGCGATGAGCTCGGCAAACACCGCCCATTCGGTCGTCGAGCCGAGCGCCCGCTCCAAGCGCATCGCCGCGACGCTGGTGATCCTCTACGCGGTCATCACCATGATTCCGCTGGTGTGGATTTTCCTCACCTCGATCAAGTCGCCGCCCGACTCGATTTCCTATCCGCCGAAAATCCTGTTCACGCCGTCGCTGGAAGGCTACTGCAACCTCTTCACCACGCGCACGCGGCAGACCCCTGAGTACATCGCGTCCCTTCCGCCGCCGGAGGGCATGTGCGACGCGGTCACGCGCGAGCGCAACATGGTGATCGCCGGTCCGTCCAACTTCCTGCCGCGCTTCACCAATTCGCTGATCATAGCCTTCGGCTCAACCTTCCTCGCCGTGGGGCTCGGCACGCTGGCGGCCTATGGCTTCTCGCGCTTTAAGGTGCCGCTGGCTGACGATCTGTTGTTCTTCATCCTCTCCACCCGGATGATGCCGCCGATCGCCGTCGCCATCCCTATCTACCTGATGTACCGGCAGCTCGGTCTCTCCGACACCGCGCTTGGCATGATGCTGCTCTATACGGCGGTCAACGTCTCGCTCGCCGTCTGGCTGCTCAAGGGTTTCATCGACGAGATTCCCCGCGAATATGAGGAGGCGGCGATGATTGACGGCTATTCCCGGCTTCAAGCCTTCCGCAAGGTCGTGCTGCCGCAGGCCACGACAGGCATCGCGGCCACCGCCATCTTCTGCCTGATCTTCGCCTGGAACGAATATGCCTTCGCCTCGCTGCTCACCTCCGGCAGCGCCCAGACCGCGCCGCCCTTCATCCCCACTATCATCGGCGAGGGCGGGCAGGACTGGCCGGCGGTGGCGGCGGGTACGACGATCTTCCTGGTGCCGATCCTCGTCTTCACCATCCTGCTGCGCAAGCAGTTGCTGCGTGGCATCACCTTCGGGGCGGTGCGCAAATGAACGATCCCGTCCTCACCCTGCAAAGCCCGACCCTGCCGCCGGGGCGCCGCCCCTTCTTCCTACGGCGCGGGCCGATGGAGGCGGTGGCCGTCACCATCATCGCGCTCGGTTTCCTCATGCTGTTCCAGCCCTTCGCGCTGGTGCTCTACACCTATTCGCTCGTCACCCTTCTCGTCGGCACGTTCATGTTCATGATCGTGTCCAAGTTTCCGGAGTAGGCGCATGGCCGAGATCAGGGTCGAGCATCTGCGCAAGGCGTTCGGCGAGTTCGTCGCCGTGCAGGATTCGAGCTTCACCGTCGAGGACGGCGAGTTTCTCGCCTTGCTCGGCCCTTCGGGCTGCGGCAAGACCACCACGCTGCGCATGATCGCCGGACTGGAGCTGCCGACCGGCGGCACCATCCGCCTCGGTGGCGAGGATGTAACCTACAGGCGCGCGAGCGAGCGCGACATTGCCTTCGTGTTCCAGCTGTTCGCGCTCTACCCGCATATGAATGTGCGCAAGAACATCGGCTTTCCGCTGCTCGCCCAAGGGGTGCCGAAGGCGGAGATCAAGGCGCGGGTGGAGGAGACGGCGCGCCTGCTGCAGATCGACCATATCCTCGACCGCCCAGTGTCGGGTCTTGCTGGCGGCGACCGCCAGCGCGTGGCGCTTGGCCGGGCCATCGTCCGCCGCCCGATGTGCTTCCTCATGGACGAGCCGCTCGGCACGCTCGACGCCGAGTTCCGCGAGGTGATGGTGCGCGAACTGCGGGAGTTGCATAACCGCATCCACGCCACCACGGTCTATGTCACCCATGACCAGATAGAGGCCATGGCGATGGCCGACAAGATTGCGGTGATGAATCACGGCGTCATCGAGCAGTTCGGCACGCCGCAGGAAATCTACGACCGGCCGGCTTCCATGTACGTCGCCGACTTCATCGGCTCGCCGCCGATGAATTTCATCCGCTTCACCGGCGGGCTGGCGCGGGGCGCGCGCACGGCGCGGATCGGCGCGGCGGAGGTGGCAATGCCGGAGCTGCGCGCTGACGTCGCCCCCGGCGAACTGGCGCTTGGCGTGCGGCCGGAGCATGTGCGTTTTTCCGACGCCTCGCCGCTGCGCGGCGCGGTCTATGGCAGCGAGTATCTCGGCACCAACCAGATCGTGACGGTGGAGACCGAGGGCGGGCTGGTGCGCGCGCGCCTCCCGGCCGAGCAGAACTACCGGATCGGCGAGCCGGTGGGGCTTACGTTCAAGAGCGAGCGGCTTTCGCTGTTCGACGCCGTCTCCGGCCGCGCCATTCCTTCTGCCCTCTATGAGGGCGCGCTGCGCCGGGAGGCCCGCCATGGCTGATGTGACACTCAAGGGGATCACCAAGAGCTTCGGCAAAGGCGGGGCCAAACGCGCGGTCGACGGGATCGACCTCACCATTGCGGATGGCGAATTCGTGGTTCTCCTCGGCCCCACCGGTGCCGGCAAGACTACGACCTTGCGCCTGATCGCTGGCATCGAGACGCCGGATTCCGGCACGGTGAGCATTGGCGGGCGGCCGATGGCGGGACTGGCCCCGGCGAGCCGCGACGTCGCCTTCGTCTTCCAGCAATATTCGCTCTATCCGCACCTCACAGTGTACGAGAACCTCGCCTTTCCATTGCGCTCGCCGGCCCGGCGCATGGACCCGGCCACCGTCGACGCACGGGTGCGCGAGGTGGCGAAGATGGTCCGCATCGACCACAAGCTGGAGAACCGCTCCACCCGCCTCTCCGGTGGCGAGATGCAGCGCGTCGCGATCGGCCGGGCGCTGGTCCGCCGGCCTTCCATTTACCTCATGGACGAGCCCCTCTCTTCGCTCGACGCCAAACTGCGCGGCGAATTGCGACTGGAACTGAAGCGCATCCAGAGGGACCTCGGCGCGACGCTGCTCTATGTCACCCACGACCAGATCGAGGCGATGACCATGGCTGATCGCATCGGCATTCTCGCTGAGGGTCGTCTGGTCCAGATCGGCACGCCGCGCGAAATCTATGCCGACCCGGCCAATCTCCACGTCGCCGCCCGGCTGGGCCAGCCGCACATCAATCTGCTGCCGGTCGACCTTCTGTCGGATGTGCCAGTGCCGCCGGGGACGAAGACGATCGGCGCGCGCACCGAGCACATCGCCATTGCGCGGGAGGAGGGCGGCAATGCACGGGTCGACTGGATCGAGCATCTGGGCGACCAGAACCACCTGCACATCAAGCTGGGCGAGCAGAAGCTGGTGACGCTCGCCGACCCTGACATTGCGGTGTCTCCCGGCGACCGGATCCGCCTGTCATTGCGGAACCCGCTCTATTTCGGGCAGGACGGCCAGCGGCTTGTATAGCGGACGTGCGTGAGGACGGACACGCACCGGATGTCGCGTCGAACGGATGGGAAGGCAGCCATGAAACATTTCTACAACCGGCGGGACAGCATCGTCACCGAGGCGCTGGACGGGCTGCTGCGCACGACGCCGCCCGGCCGGTTGGCCCGGCTCGACACCTATCCCGACATCAAGGTCGTGCTCCGCGCCGACTGGGACAAATCAAAGGTCGCCGTCATTTCCGGCGGCGGCGCCGGCCACGAGCCCTCCCATGCCGGCTTCGTCGGTCGCGGCCTGCTTACCGCCGCCGTCTCCGGCGAGATCTTTGCCTCGCCCAGCGTCGAGGCGGTGCTCACCGCCATCCGTGCCGTGACAGGCGAGCCGGGCTGCCTGCTGGTGGTGAAGAACTACACCGGCGACCGGCTGAATTTCGGCCTCGCCGCCGAACGCGCCCGCGCCGAGGGGTATCTCGTCGAGATGGCGATCGTCGCCGATGACATCGCGCTGCCCGATATTCCCCAGCCACGCGGCGTCGCCGGTACGCTGTTCGTTCACAAGATCGCCGGCCATCTCGCCGAGACGGGCGCTGACCTCGCCACCTTGGCCGGGGCCGCGCGGGCGGCGGCGGCGGATATCGCCTCTCTCGGTGTCTCGCTGTCTTCGTGCTCCATTCCCGGCCAGCCCTTCGAGGCGCGGCTCGGTGCCGAAGAGGGTGAACTCGGTCTTGGCATCCATGGCGAGCCGGGGGTGGAGCGCATCCCGCTGCAGCCGGCCGGCGACATCGTCGCACTGATGAGCGAGCGCCTTGCCGCCCGGCTCGACACCACCGCCGAATATGCGCTGCTGATCAACAATCTCGGCGCCGTGCCGCCGCTGGAGATGAGTCTGATCGCCGAGGAGCTGCTGGGGTCGGAGCTCGGGCGCGGGGTGAAGCTGGTCATCGGCCCGGCGCCGCTGATGACGGCGTTGAATATGAACGGCTTCTCGCTTTCCTATCTCCGGCTCGACGCCGCGCGCGAGGCGGCGCTGACCGCTCCGGTCGAGCCGCTCGCTTGGCGCCCGGCGGTCGCGGCCGGCAAGGTAGAGGTGTGGGCCGCGCCTTCCGCGCCGCGGGAGGAGGCGTTGTCTGCCAGCGCCGATGCGGCGGCGGAGGCCGTCATTCGGACCGCTTGCGCGACCCTCATCGGGCTCGAGGAGGAGCTGAACCGGCTCGACGCCCGCGCCGGAGACGGCGATACCGGCTCCACCGTCGCCACCGGCGCCCGCGCCGTCGAGGCGCGGCTCCCGGCCCTGCCTCTGGCCGATACCGCCGCCACGCTCAAAGCCATCGGCGCCGAACTCGGCACTGCCATGGGCGGGTCGAGCGGGGTCCTGCTCTCCATCTTCTTCACCGCTTCGGCCCAGGCGCGCGAGGCGGGCGAGACATTGCCCGACGCCCTGCGCGCCGGACTGGAGCGGGTTGTGTTCTATGGCGGCGCCGCTGCCGGCGACCGCACGATGATTGATGCGCTCGAGCCGGCCCTGAAGGCGCTCGCCGCCGGCAGTCTGATCGCCGCCGCCGAAGCCGCCGCGACGGGAGCGGAGGCAACCCGATCAATGGCGCGGGCGCGGGCCGGCCGCGCCGCCTATGTTGCCGCACGTGACCTGGAGGGTTCGCCCGATCCCGGCGCGGTGGCGGTGGCGAAGGTGTTCGCGGCGCTGGCGGGGCGTGGCTGAGGCGTGGGAGTGAGGCCGATGACGCTTGATGCCGCCGATCTCACGGCCCTCATCGGCCTTTGTCGTGAGCAAATCGAGCAGCATTGCGAGCGCCTTGGCCGGCTCGACAGCGCCATCGGCGATGGCGACCATGGCGCCAATATGCGGCGCGGGCTGGAGGCGGTGTACCGCGAGCGCGACGCCATTTCCGCCCTGCCGCTGCCGGTGGCGCTGGAGCGCATCGGGCTGGTGCTTGTCATGAGCATCGGCGGCGCCGCCGGGCCACTTTATGGAACGCTGCTTATGGAGCTCGGTCGCGGCCTGGCCACGGGTGAGGAAGAGGCCGATTTCGCCGCCATCCTCGCCCAGGCGGTCGCGGCGGTGGCGCGGCGGGGCCGTTCCGGGCCGGGCGACAAGACGCTGCTGGATGTGCTCTATCCCGTTCAGGCGGAGATCGCAGGCCATGCCGCGCCGCTGCGCATTGCCGAATGCGCCCGCAATGCCGCGCAGGCGACGGAAATGATGCTGGCGCGGCGCGGCCGGGCGTCCTATCTCGGCGAGCGCTCGATCGGCCATGAAGACCCCGGCGCCTCGAGTTGCGCCCTGCTCGCCACGACGATTTGCCAGTATTTCCAGGAGCATGCCCCATCATGACCACCGCCCGCGGCGCCAATGTAGGCATCGTGATCGTGTCGCACTCGCCCCTGGTGGCGCAGGGCGCGGCCGATATGGTGCGGCAGATGGTTGGGGGGTGCGTGCCCCTGGCCTGGAGCGGCGGCAATGTCGAGGGCGGTTTGGGGACCCATGTTGCTGGTATTTTAGTAGCTATCGAGGCGGCCTGGTCGGAGGCCGGTGTGGCCATCTTTGTCGATCTCGGCGGGGCGGAGACCAATAGCGAGATGGCGGTGGAGATGCTCGGGCCGGCACGCGCCGCCAAGGTCGCCATCTGCAACGCGCCGCTGGTGGAGGGCGCCGTGGTCGCGGCGGCCGAGGCGTCCGGCGGGTCGACGCTGGCGCGGGTGGTGGCGACGGCGGAAGAGTTGTCCGCGTGATGGCCGAACCTGCTCCCCTCATCGGACGACCTTCCACCCATCGCTGCCAGGCGGAAGTCGAGGTCACGCATGGGGTCGGGCTGCATGCGCGGCCCTCGGTTGCCTTCACCCGGCTGGCGAAAACCTTCCCCTGCACCATCGAGGTGGCGGTGGATGGATCGGGCGACTGGCTGAACGGAAAGAGCATCGTCAAGATCATCGGCGCCCGTATAAGGCGCGGAACTAAAATGAGAATTCGCGCCGAGGGCGCCCGGGCGGAAGAGGCGGTCGCGGCGCTGAGCGGGCTGGTGCGGCGCGATTTCGACGAGGATCGCAAGCAGGGGCGGGCCGATGGCCGCCCGGTGTGAATTTCGCGGCCATCCCGCCTCGCCCGGCCGGGCGGTCGGCCCGGTGCACCGCGCGGGCGAGCCGCCGGCGCCGTCTGGCCGTGCCGGCAGCGCGGCCGAGGCCCGCGCGGCGCTGAAAAAGGCCGTCAACAGAGCGGTTTCCGAGCTGCGCCAGCTCTCCGCCGACGCCGACCCGGAAAGCGCCGGCATCCTCGATTTCCAGATCGAATTGCTGCTCGATGGCGAGCTTCTCGCCCCGGCGCTGGCCCGTATCGACCGGGGCGAGGGGGCGGCGCTGGCCTTTGCCGCGGCCCTGAACGATCAGATCGAAGAGCTCGCCAGCGGGGCCGGTGAGACCGATCGGAACGATCGGGCCGGTGAGGCCGATGAGAGCGCCATTGGGGCCGATGAGAGCGCCAGTGAGGCCGATGAGACCGATCAGGCCGAGGTCGATCCCTTCGCCCTGCGCGCCGTCGACCTGATGGACCTGCAGCACCGCGTGCTCGACGCGCTCGCCGGCCGCACCCGCCCCGATTTTCCTCCCGGCGCGGTCTATGTCGGGCGCGACATGCCGCCCAGCGTCTTTCTCGCCCATGACTGGTCGAGCGGCGGCGCCATCGCGCTCGGCGCCGGCAGCGCGGCGAGCCATGTCGCCCTGCTGGCACGGGCGCGCGGCGTGCCGATGGTGGTCGGCCTCGGGTCGTTGCCGGGCGAGAGCGGCGAGCCGCTGCTGGTGGACGGCACGCAGGGGCTGGCCTGCCTCGACCCCGAGCGGCTCTTGCCCGAGTCAAGGCCTTTGCCGGAGCCGCCCCCGGCCGCGCCGCTCCCCCGCGTCGCCCCCGTCTCCGGCCCCACGCCCGATATGGCCCGGCCGGCGCCGCTTGCCCCGCCTTCGCGTCCCGCTTCCGGCCCCCCTGGCCGGCCCCGGCTGTTCGCCAATCTCGACACGCTGGCCGATCTCGACACGCTCGATCCCGCCGAGGTGGACGGGGTGGGGCTGGTGCGCACCGAGTTTATGCTCACCAGCGCGGCGGAGGCGCTGAGCGAGGAGCGCCATCTGGCGGTCTACCGCCGCGTTCTCGCCCATCTCGCCGGCAAGCCGGTGACGCTGCGCATGCTCGATCTCGGCGGCGACAAGGCGCTGGCGGGCCTTGCCGAGGGCGATCCCGCCGGCATGCTCGGGGTGCGCGGGGTGCGCTTTCTGCTCGCCCATCCCGATCTCGCCCGCATCCAGGCCCGTGCGCTGATCCGCGCGGCGGGGCAGGGCCCGGTGAGCGTGCTGCTGCCGATGGTGACGCTGCCGACGGAGCTGGCGGCGATGGCGGCTCTGTTCGACGAGGAGGCGGCGCGGCTGGCGCGGCAGGGAATCGAGGGAAAGCGCCCGCCGCTCGGCATCATGGTGGAGGTGCCGGCCACCGCGCTGACGCTCGACCTGTTCGGGCAGGCGGCCTTCTTTTCCGTGGGCAGCAATGACCTGATGCAGTATCTCGCAGCGGCGGCGCGCGACAATCCTGCCGTGGCGCCGCTCTATGCGGGAGCGGAGACGGCGATGTTCCGGCTGCTGGACCTTATCTGCGCGGCCGCCCGCGCGCTCGGCCGCCCGGTGTCGCTGTGCGGCGACCTCGCCGCCGCGCCGGCGGCGCTCGGCCGCCTGCGGGCGCTCGGCCTGGATGGCCTCTCGGTGGCGCCGAGGCGGCTGCCCGCGCTGCGGGCGGCGCTGGGCGCCGGTGTTGCCGTCGCCGTGCCGGGGGATGCCTAGGCATGGCGCGCGAGACCAGCGACGAGGCGGTGATCGCCTATAAAACCCTGCTCGCCGGCATTCTCGACAACCGGCCTTCCGGCACCCGCCAGCGGCTGGCGGCGGCGCTGGGCAAGCACCGCAGCTTCGTCACCCAGGTGACCAGCCCGAGCTACGACACGCCGCTGCCGGCCCGGCACCTGCCGACCATCTTGCGGGTGTGCCATTTCAGCCCGGCCGAGCAGGAGCGCTTTCTCGCCGCCTATCAGGCCGCCCATCCCGGCCGGCTGCCGGAGGTCGGGGACGCCTCGACCATGCGGACGCTGGCGCTGATGGTGCCGGATTTCGGCGATGAGAAGAAGAACCGGACGTTTGACGATGCCGTTTCCGACTTCGTGGCTAAGATGGCGGCGCTGGTGAATGGGGGCGAGTGAATGCACGCGAAGCGGTGCGGCGCCGGCACTCCCGGCGGGCGGTGCTGAGCCGGTGCGGCAAAGGGCGGGGCCGATGGCGCGATGGATGGCAACTGGGGGGCGATGACCGGATGACGCGACTCCTCCACGCCGCCGAAACGGCGGTGGCGCAGAGCCTCGCCGGTTTCGTCGCCGCGCATGAGGACCTCGTCGCCTTTGGCGTTGAGGGCAAGTTCGTGCGCCGCCGCCGGCTCACGCCCGGCAAGGTGGCGCTGATCTCAGGTGGCGGGGCCGGGCATGAGCCGCTGCATTGCGGCTTCATCGGCACCGGCATGCTGGATGCGGCCTGCACCGGCCATGTCTTCACCTCGCCGACCCCTGACCAGATCCTCGCCGCGATGGACGAGACCGACACCGGCGCCGGCTGCCTGCTGGTGGTGAAGAACTATGATGGCGACGTGATGAATTTCGAGATGGCGGCGGAAATGGCCGCCGACCGCCATCGCATCGAGACGGTGATCGTCGAGGACGATGCCGCCTATGGCCCTTCCGTGCGCAGCCGGGGGCGGCGCGGGGTCGCCGGAACCATGGTGGTGGAAAAGCTGCTCGGCGCGGCGGCCGAACGCGGCACCGACCTCGCCGAGCTGAAGGCGCTCGGCGAGGGGCTTTCCGGCCGGCTGCGCAGCATGGGCGTCGCCCTGCGCGGCGTCACCCTTCCCGACACGGCCCGCGAGACCTTCGCCCTCGGGCCGGACGAGATGGAGATCGGCGTCGGCATTCATGGCGAGCCGGGGCTCTACCGCACCGGGCGCGCCGGGCCGGAGGAGATCGTGCGGCTGCTGTGCGAGCCGGTGCTGGCGCAGCTTTCCCCGCTGGCGGACGCCCGCCCGCTGCTGATCGTCAACGGCTTTGGCGGCACCCCGCCGATCGAGCTGCACCTCGCTCATAACCTGACCCGTGCCTTTCTGCGCGGGCAGGGCATCGTTCCGGCGCGGGCGCTGGTCGGCACCTTCGTCACCTCTCTCGACATGGCCGGGCTGTCGGTGACGCTGGCGCTGCTGACGCCGGAGGAATTCGCCCTCTGGTGCGCGCCGGTGACGACGCCGACCCTGGTCTGGTGAGGGCAGGCCGAGGGCGCGCGCGGCGGGCTGTTGCCGGCCGGGGTGCAACTGGTGTCGGGCCTTTCCGCCACGGTCGTGGTGCAGCCGAAGATGCGGTAAGACGGTAGCAGGGCATCTTGCGTCGGCACGTTGCGGTTGACAGGTCGGCCGGGCCGGTGATCCTTTCATACCAGCCAGGGGAGACACCGTGCTCGACATCGAACCGATCCGCCGCCGCCGCATCTATGAGGATGTGGCCGAACGCCTGCAGCAGCTGATGCTCGACGGCACGCTGGGGGAGGGTGACGTGCTGCCCTCCGAGCGCGAGCTGATGGAGCAGTTCAAGGTCGGGCGGCCGGCGATCCGCGAGGCGCTGATGTCGCTGCAAAAGGCCGGGCTGGTGTCGATCGCCAATGGCGAGCGGGCGCGGGTGGTGCGGCCGGACCCCAAGCACTTCATCCATGAACTCTCGGCCTCGGTGCGCTCCTATCTCGCCCATCCCGCCGGCATGCGCCATTTCCAGAATGCGCGCCTGCATCTGGAAATGGCGCTGACCCGCCACGCCGCGCGCGAGGCCAGCCCGGCCGACATTGCCCGCATTGGCGACGCGCTGGCCCGCAACCGGCGCGACCTTGGCGACATGGCGGCGTTCGAGGCCTCCGACATCGCCTTTCACTACGAGATCGTGCTGGTGTCGCAGAACCCGCTGTTCGACGGCGTGCACCGGGCGGTGGTGCAGTGGCTGTCCGAGCAGCGCAGCGTCACGCTGAAGATCGCGCAGGCGAAGGAGATGGCGCTGGCCTTCCATGAGCGCATTTACGACGCCATCGCCGCCCATGACCCCGACGCGGCGGAAGCGGCGATGCGCGCCCATCTGGAATCGGTGGCGGCGCTGTATTGGGACCGCGACCGCCCGGCGGGCTGAGCCCCCGGCGACGCATTCGCCCTAGCCACCTATTGACCTATCATACCAGCTCCGCTTAGCATCGCTGCGGATCGTGAGCCCTGCCGCCTGCGCGGGCGGGCTCGCGTCGTCGCGGCGCCTGCGCCGCGCTGGCCGGGGGCGTGCGAGATCGCCCCGGGCAAAATTGGGCCGGCCACGCGTCGGGACGTGTCTTTTGCGACGCCTGCGCCCGCCAAGGGGCGCCGTGCAGCGGAGGAGATGAACGTTTAGCTGCGGCGCCAGACAAAAGACGCTTGATCTTCGCCGAAGACAATATCATAGATGATATAGGATTTGGCGCGCTGGCGGGTTCGCCACCCCGCGACGGGCGCTCCGGTGGTTCGCCCGAAGCTCGCCTCAAGGTTCCGCCCGCCCCTGGACGCGGGCGGCCGACCCCTTCCCTCGACGCGGCGCGGTCCGTTCCGCCGCCGGGCGAGGCAACAGCAACAAGAGGCCGCCGACACAGGCGCGCCCGTCACATCGCAATGATTGCCCGCAGGCGGGCGGCGCGAGGCCGCGACGCGCAGGGCAACTGGGAGGAAACGACATGAAGATCACTTCGCTGCGCAACGGCGCGTCGCTCCGCACGGGCGTTCTCACCGCGTCGGCGCTTGCCGTTGGCCTCACCGGCGCCACGGCGGCGCTGGCCGAATGGAAGCCGAACCGTCCTGTCGAGCTGGTGGTCTCCGCCGGCCCGGGCGGCGGCTCCGACATCTTCACCCGCGTGGTGCAGGCGGCGCTGACCAAGAACAAGCTGGTCGAGACCCCGCTGATCGTCGTCAACAAGCCGGGCGGCTCCGGCTCCGAGGCGTTCAACTACGCCGAGGACAATGTCGGCAGCCCGTACAAGGTCTATTTCGGCACCCAGGACGCCTATGTGCTGCCGCTCGGCACCAAGGTGAACTACGCGATGAAGGACCTGACGCCGGTCGCGTCCATGGTGTTCGACGTGTTCATCCTGTGGTCGAACCCGAAGGCTTCGGGCATCAACACGGCACAGGAATTCGTCGCCAAGGCGAAGGAAAACCCCGGCAAGGTTCGCGTCGCCGGCGCCAAGGCCAAGGACGCCGACGAAACCGTGGTGACGCTGATGGAGCGCGCCGCCGGCATCGACCTCGCCTATATCCCCTACAAGTCCGGCAGCGAGGCGGCGATCCAGGTCGCGGGCGGCCATATCGAGGCCAACACCAACAATCCGAGCGAGAGCCTGGAGCAGTGGAAGGCCGGCAACCAGAAGCCGCTCTGCGTCTTCACCTCCGCCCGCCTCACCGACAAGACCGTGGTGGCCGACGGCATGAGCTGGGCCGACATCCCGACCTGCGTTGAGGCCGGTATCGACGTGAAGGACTTCGTGCAGCCGCGCACCGTGTGGATGGCCGCCGACGTGCCGCCCGAGGCGGTCGCCTACTACACCGAGCTGATGAAGAAGGCGATGGAGACGCCTGAATTCAAGGACTACACGACCCGCAACGTCCAGATCACCAAGTTCATGGCCGGCGACGAGCTGAAGACCTTCCTCGCCGAGCAGACCAAGAACTACGAGAAGATCTACGCCGACAATAACTGGCTGCTGCCCGCCAGCCAGTGACGCCACGCGCCGGCCTGGGCCGGCGCGAGTGGCGGACCAGACGGGCGCCGGCTTCGGCCGGTGCCGGGGTGGGGCGAGACGGGGCGCCGGTGTTGCCGGCGTCCCGGGCTCCCGCGGAGTGAAGACGATGGAAATAACCCGCAAGACCATGGAAGTGGCGACGGCGGTGCTGACCGGCAGTGTCGGCGCGCTGATCTGCTACGGCTCGACCGAGAACGGCATTGGCTGGGGACCGGGCGGGCCCGAGCCCGGCTATTTCCCCTTCGGCATTGGCTGCCTGATCCTGCTCGGCAGCCTCGCCACCCTGGTGCAGACCGTGTGGAAGCATGCCGGGGTGCACCACGCCGGCGCCGTGCCCGAGGAGCCGTTCATCAACGGGGCGCGGCTTCGCCTGCTGGTGGCCTTCGTGCTGCCGATCGTGGCGATGACGGCGATCTCGGCCTGGCTCGGCCTCTATATCGGCATGGGCCTGTACATCTTCTACACGATGCGCGTTTCCGCCGGATTCCGCACGCTGACCAGCCTGGCGGCGGCGCTGCTGGTGATCGCGCTCAACTTCATCGTGTTCGAGAAGCTGTTCATGGTCCCGCTGCTCAAGGGACCCATCCTCGAATATTTCGGCATCTACTGAAGAACAAGAACGGACTGAGGAAGCGTCATGGGCAATTTCGGGCAATTGATGGACGGGTTCGTCGTCGCCCTCACCATGCATCACGTCATGATCATGGTGATCGGCGTCCTGCTCGGCCTCGTCGTCGGCGTGCTGCCGGGGCTCGGTGCGCCGAACGGCGTGTCGCTGCTGCTGCCGCTGACCTTCACCATGGACCCGATTGCGGCGATCATCCTGCTCACCTCCATGTATTGGGGCGCGCTGTTCGGCGGATCGACCACCTCGATCCTGTTCAACATTCCCGGCGAGCCTTCCTCCGTCGCCACCACCTTTGACGGCCACCCGATGGCCAAGCAGGGCGAGGCGGTGCGCGCGCTCACTCTCGCCTTCGGTTCCGCCGGCTTCGGCGCCATGGTCGGCGTGGTGGTGATCACGCTGCTGTCGGGCTGGGTGGCGAATTTCGCGCTGCAGTTCGGCTCGCCAGAATATTTCGCCGTCTACTTCATGGCCTTTGCCAGCTTCATCGGCATGGCGGGCGGCTCGCCCTTCAAGACGCTGGTCTGCATCATGCTAGGCCTTGCCGTCGGCACGGTGGGCATGGACACCATCTCGGGCGAGGGGCGGCTGACCTTCGGCATCACCCAGCTCACCAACGGCATTTCCTTCCTCATCGTCGTCATCGGCCTGTTCGGCATCGGCGAATTGCTGCTCACCATCGACGAAGGCTACAAGTTCGAGGGCGTGAAGGCCAAGCTCAGCCTGCGGGTGATCCTGCGCACCCTGGCCGAGCTGCCGCGCTACTGGGTGACGCT
This sequence comes from Ancylobacter rudongensis, assembly GCF_900100155.1. Classification (GTDB taxonomy): domain Bacteria; phylum Pseudomonadota; class Alphaproteobacteria; order Rhizobiales; family Xanthobacteraceae; genus Ancylobacter; species Ancylobacter rudongensis. Next base: position 203,273 of record NZ_FMTP01000003.1, on the reverse strand, counting down.
GCTGCGCAGCGCGCTGATCGGCTGCTGGATGGGCATCACCCCGGGCGGGCCGACGGCGGCCTCCTTCATGAGCTATGCGCTCGGCCGGCGCTTCTCCCGCCGCGGCAAGTATTTCGGCAAGGGCGAACCCGAGGGCATCGTCGCCCCCGAGACCGCCGACCATTCCGCCGGCTCCTGCGCCCTGCTGCCGATGCTGGCGCTCGGCGTGCCGGGCTCGGCGACGGCGGCTGTGATGATGGGCGGGCTGATGATCTGGGGCCTCTCCCCCGGCCCGATGCTGTTCACCACAAGGCCGGATTTCGTCTGGGGCCTGATCGCCTCGATGTATCTGGGCAATGTCATCGCCGTGGTGCTGGTGCTCGCCACCGTGCCGATCTTCGCCTGGATCCTGCGCGCGCCCTTCACCGTGGTCGGCCCGCTCATCGCCATCATCTGCCTGATCGGCGCCTATACCGTCTCCAACCACATCTTCGACATCTGGGTGGCGCTGGCCTTCGGCCTCGTCGGCTATGTGTTCAAGAAGCTCGACTACCCGCTCGCCCCCTTTGTGCTGGCGGTGGTGCTGGGCGACAAGGCGGAGGACGCCTTCCGCCAGTCCATGCTGTCTTCCGGCGGCTCGCTCAGCGTGTTCTTCGAGGGGTCGCTCGTCGCCACCATGATGGGGATCGGCATTCTGCTGCTGTCGCTGCCGCTGCTCACCGCGCTGTTCGGCGGGCTGTTCCGGCGCGGCGCCGAGGAAGGCCAGACCTCCCGACCCTAGGCCTCGCCGAGATGCGGCGGTCCGGCCGGCGCATGTTCCAAGAGGTATCAAGCAACCTTTAGCCAGTGAGAGCCGCCATGTTCGGAGCCCTGCGCCTGCCCCACACCATCCTCTTCGGCGGCGGCCAACGCCACGTCATCGGCGCCGCCGCCGCCCGCATCGGCGCCCGCACGCTAGTGTGCACCGATGCGCGGCTGGCACAGCTGCCCGTCTTTGCCGATCTGCTGAAGGATCTGCAGGCCCATGGCGTGGAAGCGCGGGTGTTCGACCGCACCATCGCCGACCTGCCGATCGAGTCCATCAACGAATGCGTCGCCGGCATTGGCGACTTCAAGCCGGACAGCATCATCGGCATTGGCGGCGGCAGCTGCATCGACATGGCGAAGGTGGTGTCGGTGCTGCTCACCCATGGCGGCGAGGTCAGCGCTTATTATGGCGAATTCGCCGTGCCCGGCCCGGTGCTGCCGCTGATCGCCGTGCCGACCACGGCGGGCACCGGCTCGGAGGTGACGCCAGTGGCGGTGATCCTCGACAGCGGGCGCGGCACCAAGATCGGCATTGCCAGCCCCTACATCATTCCGCACATGGCGGTGTGCGACCCCGAGCTGACCATGACCTGCCCGAAGGGGCTGACCGCCTGCTCCGGCGCCGATGCGCTCGCCCATGCGGTGGAAGGCTTTACCAGCAAGACCCGCCCGGCCGAGCCGCTGCTGACCGAGCAGCATGTGTTCATCGGCAAGAACCTGCTCTCCGACCATTTCGCCAAGCTCGCCGTGGTGAATGTGTTCCGCTATCTCGCCCGCGCCTGCACCGATGGCAGCGATGTCGAGGCGCGCGAGGGGCTGATGCTGGCCTCGCTCGCCGCCGGCTGCGCCTTCGGCACCTCGGGCACGGCAGCGGCGCATGCGCTGCAATACCCGGTGGGCAACCTCACCCACACCTCGCATGGCGACGGGGTGGGGGCGCTACTGCCCTATGTCATGCAGTTCAACCGTTCCGCCAATCCGGACGCCTTCGCCGAACTGGCCGGTGTGGTCGGCCTCGGCCATGCCAGCATGGGCGTGGAAGCGCGCTCGCAGCTCTTCATCGACGAGGTGGCCAAGCTGTTCGCTGAAGTGGGCATTCCGCGCTCGCTGGAGGCGCTGGGCCTTGGCGCCGACCAGCAGCAGGACGTGGCCGCCGGCGCGCTGAAGGCAGAGCGGCTGGTGAAGAACAACCCGCGCCCGCTCGACCTTGCCGCCATGCTGAACATCACCCAGGCCGCCTTTGCAGGCGAACGCGCCGGCCTGCGCGACCTCTGACACGGGATATAAGCGATGACCCTCACCACTCCAGCCGCGACGGTCCAGACGGCCGGCAACACCTATCTCGTTCCCGGTTTCGAGGCGGCGGCCTTCCCGGTGCCGACCGACCTGCTGGTCGGCGACGCCTGGGTGCCCGGCGCCGGGGGCCAGCGCATCGACATTCTCGACCCGGCGACCGGCGGGGTGCTGACCTCGGTCGCCGACGCCACCATCGCCGACGGCATGGCCGCGCTGAATGCTGCCGAAGCGGCCGCCGCCGGCTGGGCCGCGACCCCGCCGCGCGCCCGCGCCGTTATCCTGCAGCGCTGCTTCCAGGCCATCGTCGACAATGTCGACTGGCTGGCCCAGCTGATCGCGCTGGAGAATGGCAAGGCGCTGCCGGACGCGCGCGGCGAGGTGATGTATGCGGCCGAGTTCTTCCGCTGGTACGCGGAGGAGGCGGTGCGCATCAATGGTGACATCTCGATCGCCCCGGCCGGCGGCAACCGCATCATGGTGCAGTACCAGCCGATCGGCGTTTCGCTGCTGATCACGCCGTGGAATTTTCCCGCCGCGATGGCCACCCGCAAGATCGCCCCGGCGCTGGCGGCGGGCTGCACCTGCATCCTCAAGCCGGCGGAAGAGACGCCGCTGACCGCGCTGGCGGTGGGCGAGATATTGCGCCAGGCCGGCGTGCCGGCGGGCGTGGTCAATATCATCAACACCTCCGACCCCGCCGGCGTGTGCCGCGCCATCCTGCGCGACCGGCGCACGCGCAAGCTCTCCTTCACCGGCTCCACCGAGGTCGGGCGCATCCTGCTGCGCGAGGCCTCCTACAACGTCATCAACTGCTCGATGGAGCTGGGCGGCAATGCGCCGTTCCTGGTGCTTGACGACGCCGATCTCGACGCCGCCATTGACGGGGCGATGATCGCCAAGATGCGCAATGCCGGCGAGGCCTGCACCGCCGCCAACCGCTTCTATGTGCAGGGGGGCATCTACGACGCCTTCGTCGACAAGCTGGTGGCGAAGATGGGCGCGCTGAAGATGGGCGCCGGCACCGACGCCGCCAGCCAGTGCGGGGCGATGATCAACCGCGCCGCCATCGACAAGATCGAGACGCTGGTGAACGACGCGGTGGCCAAGGGCGCCAGCGTGCGGCTCGGCGGCAAGACGCCTGATGGGGCGGGCTTCTTCTATCCCCCCTCGGTGCTGGCCGATGTGTCACTTGATGCCGATTTGCTGCGCGAGGAGATCTTCGGCCCGGTGGCGGCGGTGGTGAAGTTCACCGATGTCGAGGACGCGGTGCGGATGGCCAACGACACCGAATATGGCCTCGCCGCCTATGTCTACACCGAGAACATGAAGCGCGGCCTGCAGCTGGCCGAGCGGCTGGACTACGGCATGGTGGCGCTCAATCGCGGCCTTGTCTCCGATCCGGCGGCGCCGTTCGGCGGCGTCAAGCAGAGCGGGCTCGGGCGCGAGGGCGCCCATCACGGCCTGCTGGAATTCACCGAGGCCAAGTATATCGCGGTCAACTGGTGAAGGCCCTCCGGGCGGGCGGCCCCCACGGAGCCCGCCGCCCGCCCGGAGGCAGCCGCGTGAAGGCGGGCCCGGCTGCCGGCTTGGTGGGAATGATGAAAACCTATATCTTATATCATCCGGGGTTTGGGTTCGATTCTCATGGCTGCCAACAATCAGGAGCCGTTGTCCTTCGCGCGGCTGGTCACACTCGACGAGCGGCGGCCGGCCTATCCGCAGTCGCTGGTGGAACTGGCCTACGAGCAGCTGCTCTCCATGCTGGTGACGATGAAGATCGCCCCCGGCGCGCATATCGGCATCGAGGCGCTGGCGCGGCAGCTGGACATTTCCCAGACCCCGATCCGCGAGGCGCTGACGCTGCTGGAGGCGCAGAAGCTCGCCTACAAGATCCCCAATGTCGGCTTCCGCGCCGCCGAGCTGCTGACCCGGCGGGAGGTGCACGATTTGTTCGAGCTGCGCCTGCTGATCGAGCCGGCGGCGGCGGCGTTCGCGGCGCAGAAGGCGGAGGATGGCGCGTTGGCGCGCCTCGCCGGCCTTGCCGGGGAGATGTCCGACGCGCAGACCGGCAACGAGCTGGCCTATGCCCAGTTCGCCGAGGGCGACGCCAGGCTGCACCATCTGGTGGCGTCGGCGAGCGGCAACCGCTTCATCGCCGAGACGGTGGAGGGGCTGCACGCCCATCTCCACATCTTCCGCTTCCTGTTCAAGACCAACGCCACCACCAAGGCGCTGCAGGAGCACGAGGCGATCATATCAGCGCTGCTGGCGCGCGACCCGGTGGCGGCCGAGCGGGCGATGCGGGCGCATCTGGAAGCCTCGCGCGCGCGGATGAACGTCGTGCTGGAAGAGCAGGAGCGCCTCGCCGCCGCGCAGACGCCCACGCCCGATGGAACGAGCCGGCGCGGGCGTTCGCGCCGGCGCTGAGCCGCGCCCGGCAGGGTGGGGCGGGGTTTTGCTCGCCGGCAAAATCATATAGGATATATGTAATGACCGATGGCGCGTGCCGCCCGGGCGTTTCGCGCCCGGCCGGCCGTCCCAACTGGGGCGGGCCGGTAGGCGCCGGCCGCGAAGAAACAGGCCGTCCAGCACGGCGCGCCGCCAAGGCGCGGGTCGACGGCACTCGAAACGGGAGGATTTTCTGATGGCGCTGCCCCTGCAAGGCATTCGCGTGCTCGACATCTCGCAGGTGATGGCGGGGCCCTTCTGCTGCATGCTGCTGGCGGATATGGGCGCCGACGTGATCAAGATCGAGCCGCCCGGCACGGGTGACTCGACCCGCCATTCCATGGGCTTCCGCCTGAAAGGCAGCGACAGCCCGGGCTTTCTGGCGCTCAACCGCAACAAGCGCTCGATCACGCTCGACCTGAAGTCGCCTGAAGATCGCGAGGTGCTCTACGCCCTCGTGAAAACCGCCGACGTGCTGGTGGAAAATGCCCGCCCCGGCGTCGCCGGCCGGCTCGGCATGGACTACCCGACCTTGAAGGCGATCAATCCGCGCCTCGTCTATGCCAGCATTTCCGGCTTCGGCCAGACCGGGCCGTGGTCGCAACGGCCGGGCTTCGATTTGATCGCGCAGGCGGTGTCCGGCATTCTCAGCTCCAATGGCTTCCCGGATATGGAGCCGGCAAAAAACTCCATCGCCGTCGCCGATCTCGGTGCTGGCCTGTTCAGCGCCTACGCCATTCTCAGCGCGGTGATCGGCCGGCAGACCAGCGGCGAGGGCCAGCATATCGACGCCTCGCTGTTCGAGGCGGCGCTGGCGCTCTCGATCTGGGAGACCACCGAATTGTGGGGCACCGGCAAGTCCCCGACCCCAATCGGTTCGGCCAACCGCATGTCGGCGCCCTATCAGGCGGTGGAAGCCTCCGACGGCTGGTTCGTCATCGGCGCGGCCAATCAAGGCCTGTGGCTCACCTTCCTCAAGGTGCTGGGCCGCACCGAATTGCAGGACGACCTGCGCTTTGCCACCAATGCGGCGCGGGTGACCAACCGCCTCGCCCTGATGGAAGAGCTGGCGCCGACCTTCCTCACCCGCACCCGCGAAGAGTGGATCGACGCGCTCACGCAAGCAGGCGTGCCGACCGCGCCGATCCTCGACTATGGCGAGGCGGTGGAAAGCGAGCAGGCGGTGGCGCGCGAGATGGTGCAGATGGTGCCGCACCCGGTGGAGGGCGAATTCCGCGCGCTCGGCTTTCCGGTGAAGATGAGCGGGACGCCGCAGGAAATCCGCCTGCCGCCGCCGCTGCTGGACGAGCATGGCGCCGAACTGCGCCGCGAGCTGGTGGAGAAGGGGCTGCTGAAGCACGCGACCCGCAAGGAGACTGTGTGATGAGCAGCCCGCGCATCGATTTCGACCGCCAAGGCGACGTCGCCTTCGTCCGGTTCAACAACCCCGAGGCGCATAACGCGCTGACCACCGACATGTGGCTCGGCCTGCGCGATGCGGCGCTGCGGATCGCGGAGGATTCTTCGATCCGGGCAGCGGTGTTTCGCGGCGTCGGCGGCAAGGCCTTCGTCTCCGGCACCGACATTTCAGGCTTCACGAAATTCACCAGCGGCACTGACGGGCTCGATTACGAGCACCGGATCGACGAATGCATGGCGGCGGTGGATGCCATTCCGGTGACGACCTTCGCCGTGGTCGATGGCTGGGCGGTGGGTGGCGGGCTCAACATCGCCTCCGCCTGCGATTTCCGCCTCGCCACACCGGGCGCGCGCTTCGGCTCGCCGATCGGCCGCACGCTGGGCAATTGCCTCTCCGCGCTCTCCATGGCTCGCATCGGCGGCGCGGTCGGCGTCGGCATCGCCAAGCGGATGGTGCTGCTCGGCGAGATCATCACCGCGCAGGAAATGCTCGACAAGGGCTTCCTATTGAAGATCGTCGAACCGGGGGCGATGGATGCCGAGATCGCGGCGCTGACCGCCCGCGCGGCGGAAAACGCACCGCTGACCACGCGCGCCAGCAAGGAGACGATCCGCCTGCTGGCGCTGGGCACGCTGCCCGACATCGAGGCGATTGTGGCGGAGGTCTATGGCAGCGCCGATTTCCGCCGGGGCGTCGAGACTTTCCTCGCCAAGACCAAGGCGCTGCCGAACTGGACCGGCAGCTGAACGCGCCTGCCCTTACAGATCCGGCTGCAGCTCGTTCTCCAGCACCTTGCGGGTGACGCGCCAGCCATTGAGGTGATGGGCGCGCAGCAATTCGCGCAGCAGCGGGCCCTGCCGCTGCTGCAGCGCCAGCAGAATCTGCTCATGCTCACTCACCGCCCGGCTCCAGCGGGCGCTGACCCGGTTGCCGGCGAAGCGATAGAGCCGCACCCGCGCGCTCTCCGTGCGGTAGACCCGCGACAAGGCGGGATTGTGGGCGCAGTCGACAATGTGCTGGTGGATGTCCTGGTTGACGCGGAAATAGCCGACCAGATCGCCCGCGCGCTGGCAGGCGACCATGCGGGCGTGCAGCCCGGCAACTTTCGCGAACTGCTCGTCCGTGCCGCGCGCGCAGGCCAGCTCCGCCGCCACGCTCTCCAGCCCGGCCAGCAGCTCCATCGCCATGTCGACATCGGCCGGCGACAGCTCGACCACCTGCGCGCCGCGATTGGGCACGATGGCGAGCAGGCCCTCGGCTTCCAGGATCTTGAACGCCTCGCGCAGCGGGGTGCGGGTCACGCCCAGCCCCTCGGTCAGGCTGCGCTCGGACAGCCGCTCGCCCGGCGGCAATTGGCCGGAGAGGATGCGCTCGCGGATGCGCTCGGCGACAAAGGCGGCGCTGCGCCCGCGCAGGCTGCGGGCCTCCGGGGCAGGCTCTGGGGTGGCGGTGTCGGGCGCGTATTGCATGCAAACATCGTGGCACATTCGGCATTATTGGTCCAGACGGGTTGATTTCCGCCGCTGATTGCATGCAATATGTGTCGCGAGTTCACGAAGGCCCGTGCAAGAGGCGCCGGAACGCGAGGAAATGTCGAGGGCGAGGTGCCGCCGCTGCGGGCGCCGTCCTGCGCTTGCATTCATCCGCGCCCGCGCGGGCTGAATCGCCGCGCGCGCGTTCCTCGTCATTCCCGGCGCCGCCGCGCGGGCGGACCGTGACCGAGGTCCTGCGACACCGAGGCAAGCTATGAACTACCATCGTTATTTCGCCGCCGACCGGGGCCCGGTCGAGACCTGCGTCGTCGGCACTGGCGGCTTCGGCCGCAGCTTCCTGGCGCAGGGCCTGCGCGTGCCGATGATGCGCTGCCGGGTCGCCGTCGACCGCGAGGCGGAGGTCGCCGCCCGCGCGCTGGCCTCGGTCGGCATCGACCCGGCGCGCATTCATCTTTGCACCACGCCGGAGGAGGCGCAGGCGGCCTTCGCGGCCGGCGATTTCGTCGCGGCGGGCGATCTCGCCACCGTGCTCGGCCTGCCCGTCGAAGTGGTGGTGGAAGCGACCGGCCATCCCGAGGCCGGCGCCCGCCATGCGCGGCTCACCCTTGAAGCCGGCAAGCATCTCGCCGTGGTCTCAAAAGAGCTCGACAGCGTGGTCGGCCCCGGCCTTGCCCGCCTGGCGGCGGCGCGCGGCGTGGTGGCGACGCCGGTGGATGGCGACCAGCCGAGCCTCTTGATCGGGCTTATCACCTGGGCGCAGACGCTTGGCTTCGAGATCGTCGCCGCCGGCAAGTCGAGCGAATATGACTTCGTGTTCGACGCCGCCACCGACGAGCTGACCAGCAATGGCCGCTCCATCGCCGCCCCCGGGATGGCCGCGCATCTCACCATCGGCACGCGCCCGGCCGCCGAGATCGTCGCCGCGCGGGCGGAGGTCGCCGCCATGCTGCCGCAGCGCGCCGTGCCTGACCTGTGCGAACTGCTCGTCGTCGGCAATGCCACCGGGTTCCTGCCGGACCGGCCGGACCTGCACGCCCCGATCGCCCGCATCAGCGAAGTGCCGGACCTGCTCGCCGGCCGCACCGAGGGCGGGCTGCTGGCCGGGGAGCAGCGGATCGACGTGTTCCACTGCCTGCGGGCGCCGCACGAGCCGAGCTTTGCCGGCGGCGTGTTCGTGGTGGTGCGCTGCACCGACCGCGAGACCTGGGACATGCTGGCGGAGAAGGGCCATGTCGTCTCCCGCTCCGGTGCCACCGCCATGCTCTATCTGCCGCGCCATCTGCTCGGCATAGAAGCGGCGACCACCATCCTTGAGGCGGCATTGCTCGGTGCCTCCAGCGGCGGCCTGGACCCGCGCCCGCATCTCGACCTCGTCGCCCGCGCCACCCAGCCCCTGCCGGCCGGCGGCGTGCTCGCCATGGGCGGGCATCACCACACGATCGAGGGCGCAACAGCGGAGCTGGTGCCGGCGAGAGCGCTGACACCGGACGCGCCGGCGCCGTTCTACCTCGCCGCCAACCGTACGCTCGCCCGGCCGGTGGCGGCCGGGCAGCTGATCACCATGGCCGACATCGCGGTGGACGAGGGCTCCGAACTGCTGGCGCTGCGCCGCCTGCAGGACGCGGCGTTCTTCGGCGCGCCGGCCCAATCCTGACGCTTCGCGCCGACATCAAGGAGACTGCCATGACCCCCCGCATCGCCATCGCGCCCGGCGACCCCGCCGGCATCGGCGCCGAACTCGTCGTCCGCCTGCTCGCCCATGCGCCGAACCGCGACGCCGCCGACATTCTCATCGTCGCCGACCGTGACGAGCTGGAAGAAGCCATGCGGATCTGCGGCGCGCGCTTCGACTATGCGCTGGCGGGCGATGCCGAGCGCCCGGCCTTCTCCCCCGGCGTGCCGGTGCTGGTGGATTATCGCGGCCGGGGCGAGGCGCCGTTCGAGCGCGCCGTCTCCACCGCCAATGGCGGGCGCTACGCCATGGACACGCTGCGCCGGGCGATCGAGTACACCACGGCCGGCGTGACCGACGCGGTGTGCTTCGCCCCGCTGAACAAGCATTCGCTGCATCTGGGCGGGCTCGGCCATCCCGACGAGACCCATTGGTTCGCCGAAATGCTGCAGCCCAACGGCCCCTATGGCGAACTGAACGCGCTGGACGGGCTATGGACCAGCCGCGTTACCAGCCATGTGCCGCTGAAGGATGTGGCGGGGCTGCTGACCGAGGAGCGCATCGTCGGCGCGATCCGGCTCATTCACTCGACGCTGGTGCGGGTGGGCGTGGCGGCGCCGCGCATCGCCCTGTGCGGGCTCAACCCGCATGCCGGCGACAATGGCAGCTTCGGCCGCGAGGAAATCGACGTGATCGCCCCCGCCATCGAGGCGGCGCGGGCGCAGGGGCTGCCGGTGCTCGGCCTGTTCCCCGCCGACACGCTGTTCCTGAAGAAGGACGAGCTCGACGCCATCGTCACCATGTATCACGACCAGGGGCAGATCGCGATGAAGCTGATGGGCTTCTCGCGCGGCGTCACCGTGCATGGCGGCATGCCGATCCCGATCGCCACGCCGGCGCACGGCACCGCCTTCGATCGCTATGGCAAGGGCGAGGCCGGCTGGGGCGCCATCCAGGCGGCGTTCGATGTCGCCTGCCGCATGGCGCGGGCGCGCCGGGACGCGGCGCCGGCGGCCTGATAAAAGCCGAGGCGTCCTGAACGGAGACCCGCCGATGAAGATCCTGATCCTCGGTGCCGCCGGCATGCTCGGCCGCAAGCTGCTCTCCCGTCTGGCGGCGGAAGGGCTCGGCGGGGCGGCAGTGACGACCGCCGTGCTGCACGACGTGGTCGACCCCGCGCCGGCATCGCCGCTGCCCTTCGCGGTGGAGTGCCATTCCGGCGACTATGCCGCCCCCGGCGCCGCCGAAAAGCTGGTGGCGGGCCGGCCGGCAGTGATCTTCCACCTCGCCTCCATCGTCTCCGGCGAGGCGGAGGCGCGGTTCGAGGAAGGCTACCGGGTCAATCTCGACGGCACGCGGGCGCTGCTGGAGGCGATCCGGGCATTGCCGGACTATCGGCCGCGCGTGGTGTTCGCTTCCTCGCTCGCGGTGTTCGGCGCGCCGTGCCCGGAGGTGGTTGATGACGATTATCTCTGCGCGCCGTCCTCCTCCTATGGGGTGCAGAAGGCGATGGTGGAGCTGCTGTTGGCCGATTACAGCCGGCGCGGCTTCATTGACGCTCTGGCGCTGCGCCTGCCCACCGTGTGCGTGCGCCCCGGCCGGCCGAATGCGGCGCTGTCGGGCTTCCTCTCCTCGCTCATGCGCGAGCCGCTGAACGGTGAGGAGGCGGTGCTGCCGGTCGATGAGGCGATGCGGGTGTGGATCGCCTCGCCGCGCGCCGCCGTGTCCTATCTCCTCCACGCCGCCAGCCTCGACACCGGACCGCTCGGCGCCCGCCGCAGCCTCAACATGCCGGGTGTCAGCGTGACCGTGGGCGAGCAGATCGCGGCGCTGCGGGCGCGGGCGGGCGCGCGGGTGGCCGGGCTGATCCGCCGCGCGCCGGACCCGACGGTGGCGCGGGTGGTGGGAAGCTGGCCGCAGCGCTTCGATGCGGCACGGGCGCGCGCGCTGGGCTTTGTCGGCGATGCGGACTTCGCCGCCATCCTCGACACGTATATCGCGGAAGAGCTGGGCGGGCGCCTGCCGGCGCCCTGACCAGGATTGGCACAGGACTCAGGCGTCCGCGCCAGCCACCAGCCGGCGCAGCGCGGCCTCCATCTCGGCGAGGTTGCTATAGACGATGGCGTAGCGCGGCAGCCGCTCCAGCGTGTCGAAGAAGGCGTCGAGTTCGGCCGCGCCGGCTGTCTCGGCAAGATCGAATTCCGCTTCCATCAGTTCCAGCAGCGCCCGCGCGGCGGAGAGCGGCTCCACTCTCAGCGGCGCGCCCGGCTCGAAACGGGGAAACACGAAGCCGCGCACGCGTTTCTCCGCGCCATCAGTCCGCAGATGGAGATGGAGCGGCACCGGGAGGTAGCGCCCGCGCTTCTCGCCCTCGCCAATAAGCGGCAGCGCCGCCAGTTGCGGGTGGAAGGGCAGCAGGGTGGCGAGGCTGCCCGGCTTGATATTGATCGCGCCCGGGAATGGGAGAACCACCGTCTCGCCTTGGCGGAATCCCAAAGCGAGGGAATCGTCGGTGGCGAAGCGCCAGCCGCGTGTGACCAGATAGGCCGAGAGCGTGCTCTTGCCGGCACCGGACACCCCCGCCAGCACCATGGACCCCTCGTCTGTCGCCAGCCCGGCGCCATGGACGAAGACGGAAGGGCGGGGATCGCGATAAGCGAGGTCGAGCAGCCACAACCGCGCCTTGCCGACCGCGATCACCACCTGGTCGGAGAACAGAAGGCGCGCGCCGCAACGCAGGAGGAACCCCTCCTGGCTGACGACAAGGTCGATGGTCGCCACAGGGGGATGATGATCGGGCAGCGGATCGAGGAAGCCGCCGAAGAAGCCGAACATGCGCCGGCCGCTGGCCAGCCGCGACGCGAGCATGTCCGCATCCGCCGGCTCGGCGTCCCGCGCCACGGCGCCGGCGGCCCCTATCGGCGTCGGCGACTCCCCCACAAGCAGACGGAACGCCACGGAGCGTTCGGCGAGCCGCACCTGGCCGCTCTCGATCAGCGTTTCGTCGGCACCCGGGGCCGGCCCGGTCGGGGAGGGCGGATCAGGATCGGGTGGCGAGTGGCCCTTCAGCCGCACCCGCCCGGCCTCATCCCGCTCGGTCCAGCCGAATGTCCCCCATGCCGCAAGGCAATCGTGCAGGTCCTGCGGGCCGAGTGCCGCCGCTTCGCCGAGCGCGGCGGGGGCGGTGAAGGCGTCCGGCAGGCTGAGGAAGAGCCGCGCGGCGGGGGCATTGAGGGCGTGCGCCATCTCCCGCTCCCTGTCGAAGACAAAGAGCAGGTCGTCGAGCACGCGGAAATAGAAGCGCGGCTCGGTGCCGCTGTCGCGGGTCGTTTCCGGGAAAGCGCGGTCCGTCATCGCGAACCGTCACCCGGCACAGGCACTCGGCTTGGGGCCCGACGCCCGCCGCACTGAACGACCTCCGACAAAGCGGCGTGTTCCTAGCTGGCGGCGGCGGCGTGGCGGATCGACATCAGGCTGAGCGTCACCGGCACGCCATAGGTCGCGACCTTACCGAGCTTGCGCAGGGCGGCGCGCCGGTTTTCATCGGCGATCGGCTGGGCCTTCTTGACGGGGCGGGCGTCGTCTTCTGCGGACATCATTCACTCCGTGCGATCGGCGGCCGGCTCCCGAGGCGGGGCGCGGCTTTCTAGATGCGCCCCGGGAAGGGCTGTTGTCGATTATTTCCGATGCGCGATCGGTGCCGGGGCATGGCTTGCCCCAACCCCGCGGCGCGGATGTCAGCAGGCGCGGGCGGACCGGGTCATCGCCATCAGGCTGACCGTGGCCGGAACGGAATAGGCGGCGGCCCGGCCGAGCTTCAACAGCGCCGCACGGCGGCGCGTATCGGCCACGACAGCCGACGCCGCGATGTCGGCCTCACCAGCGGGCGGGATCTTGGCGCTGTCGGCAGTCGTGTCATCGCGGCTCATGCGTGTCTCCAAAATGGGTGTGCGCCAAAGACCGAGCCGATGGTGCAACGGCGCGCGGCCCTTGCCGCCATCAGCTCGCCCGGGCGGAGCGGGACATCATCATCAGGCTGATCGTAGCGGGAACGGCGTAGGCAGCGGTGCGGCCGAGCTTGCCCAGTGCCGCACGGCGGCGCGGGTCGGTGGCTTCCGGTAGCGTGGCGGGGGCCGGCGCGTTCTTCTCGGTGGTCGGTTCGCGGTCCGTGGCCATGCGTTCTCCTCTTGTCGGCTGCGGCACGGCCCGTCCGCCACCGGCCGGGCCCTGGGGGTAAAAATGCACCGCCGGGAAAGGGGCGTCAACTGACGGCGACGGCACGGCCCGTTATCGGCGTCATGTCGCGGGCGCGCCGGCGTGCTTGCCCGGCTCGGAGGGCTTCAATACCGTTGGCGCGGCGCCGGAAGCCCCGGCGCCCAACCTGGTGCCCAATGTGGCGCTGCAGCAGCTATCGGGAAGCGCCATGCCACGCCGGAATACCGCTCTCGAAAGCCTGCGCCAGCTCTGCGCGCTGGTCTCGCCCTTCTCCACCCGCGACCAACTGCTGGCGGACTGGCCGTCGGACCCGCCCTGGCAGGCCCTCCTCGCCCAGGCCGACACCCATCGGCTCCTTCCCGCCCTTTCCGTCGCGTTGGCCCGCCATGGGCTTGAGGACCGGGTGGATGCCGACGTGGCGGACATTCTGGCGGCGGTGGCGGACTGGAACACTGAGCGCAATGAGGGTTTCCGGCGGCAGATGCGGGTGCTGAGCGCGGCTTTCAACGCCGCTGGCCTCGAGCCGGTCTGGCTCAAGGGGGCGCTCACCCTGCTGCCGGCGCACGGCCCCGCCGACGGACGCCTGATGATGGACCTCGACGTCTGGTTTGCCGGCGAGAGCCGGCAACGCGCGGCGATGGCGGTGCTGCGGGGGCTGGGCTATGCCTCGGAGAGCGAGGTGGCGGGCCCGCGCCATTATCCGCCGTTCTTCCATCCGGGCGAGATGGCACGGGTGGAACTGCACTGCACCATCGTCGGTCCCCATGAGGCGCTGCTGCCGGTCGATGTCGCCGCCGCCGGGGTGGAGAGCCTCGACTGGGACGGGCTGCGGATCGCCAGGCTGGACCCGCTGTCGCGGGTCCTGTGCTCGCTGGCGCAATGCACCAGCCCCGATTCCGAGCGGCTGGCGACCGCCGAGGTGCCGCTGATGAAGGCGCTCGATTTCGCCACCCGCATCCATGACGATTTCGGCGGGGTCGTGCCCCCAGCGCTGATCGCGCGCGTCCGGGAGACGGGCTGGGAACGCTCGACCCAGCGCCTGCTCACCCTAACCGAGAGCTTTTTCGGGCTGCCCAATCCGCTTGCCTCCGACCCGGCGCTGGTGCGCATGCTGGAGCGCATCACCAGCTGGCCGCGCTGGCATCATTCGCTGAAGGCGTTCCGCTCGCTGTTCGGTGCGGGAGGGCGAATGGTGCTGGCCAACCCCCGGCGGGCGCCGGCCATGGTGTCGCATTATGTGGCGCGGCTGATCGCGCCGGGCGCGCCGAAAGAACGCTGAGCGGCGGGGCGGCCGTCCGGGAGGACGTGCCCGCGCAGGAAGACGTGCCCCCGTAGGAGGACTTGCCCCCGCAGGCGCGGCTGCCTAAGCGTTGGCGTTCAAGCATCGCCGCCTCCGGCGACCCGCGCCGACCGTTCCGCCGAGACCGTGACCGCCATGGCCCTGACCCTCCTGATCTTTCTTCTGGTCTATGTCGCCATGGGCTTCGGCAAGCTGCCGGGCTTCAAGGTCGACCGCACCGGCGCCGCCATTGTCGGGGCGCTGGCGGTGATGGTGGCCGGCGGCATCAGCCCGAAGGCGGCGTGGGAGTCGATCGATTATGCCAGCGTCGGCATGCTGTTCGGGCTGATGGTGGTGTCTTCCGCCTTCGTCGTCTCCGGCTTCTATGCCTGGACCGCCGAACGCGTGGCGCTGCTGCCGGTGAGCGCGCCGGTGCTGCTGGCGGTGCTGGTCGGCGTCGGCGGCGGGCTCTCGGCGCTGCTGACCAATGACGTGGTGGTGGTGGCGATGACGCCGCTGCTGGTCTCGCTCACTTTGGCGCGCGGGCTCAACCCGGTGCCGTTCCTGCTCGCCTTCTGCTTCGCCGCCAATACGGGCTCCGCCGGCACGCTGATCGGCAGCCCGCAGAACATGATCGCCGCGCAGCAGCTCGGCCTGTCCTTCAACGGGTTCCTCGCCATTGCCGGCCTGCCGGCGCTGGCCTCGCTGCCGCTGGTCTGGGGGATCGTGGCGCTGATCTATCGCGGCCGCTGGACTCTGCCGCAGGGCGCCGGGGCGCCGGGCCCGGACTCCGCGCCGGCCGCGCCCGCGGTGCCGCTCAACCGGGTGGAGACGGCGAAGGCGGGGCTGGTGACGCTCCTCGTGGTGGCGGCTTTCATCTTCAGCGACTGGCCGCGCGAACTGATCGCGCTCGGCGCCGCCGGCGTGCTGCTGATCAACCGCCAGATCGCCTCGCGCGACCTGCTCGCCCATGTCGATGGCGACCTGCTGCTGCTGATCATGGGGCTGTTCGTGGTCAATGCGGCGATGGCGGCCACCGGCCTGCCGCAGGAACTGCTGGGCGGGCTGCGCGCCACCGGGCTCAATCTCGACGATCCGCTGGCTCTCTATCTCGTCGGCGGCGCGCTGAGCAACATCGTCGGCAACAACCCCGCCGTCATGCTGCTCATCCCCTTCCTCACCCCCGGCCAGGACGCCGAGGCGCTGGGCGCGGCGCTGGCGCTGGGCACCGGCTTTTCCAGCAACCTCATCGTCTTCGGCAGCCTCGCCGGCATCATCGTGGTGGAGCAGGCCGCCGCCTGCGGGGTGAAAATCTCGTTCGGCGAGTTCGCCCGCGCCGGCGTGCCGGTCACGCTCGCCTGCATGGCGATGGCCGCCGGCTGGATCGTGCTGATCGCTCCCTGAGCCGCTACTGGTCGATGCGGCAGGTGAGTTCCTGCCGGTCGTCGGGAAGCTCCCACGTCGTCATCCGGTCGGAAAGGCGGGTCATCAGCGCGAACACCACGCCGTTCATCTGCGCGTCCTCGTCGGCGTCGGGATCGAGGGTCAATGCCGGGCCCGCCGTCAGGGCCTTTCCGGTCCACGCAAAGGTGAGCTCCAGTGCGTATTCGTCGAAGCGGGCGGCGACGGCGATCGGCGCTGCGGGCGAGAGGCTCGGCGCCGCCTCGGCGAATTCGTCGGCCAGCTGGGTCAGGCGCAGCAGCGCTTCCGCCCGAACGCCCTCGCGGGCGCCGATCTCGGCCAGGAAATGCCGCAGCGGCGCAGCGCCTTCCGGCGCGTGCCAGCTCAGCCGGTGGGAGGCCCGGGCGCCGAGGCGGAACAGCGCGTTCAGCCCCAGTGCCGCCAACAGCGCCAGCACGAGCGAGGAGGTGATGAAGGGCTGCAGGGCCGGGGGAAGGTGCGCGGCATAGAAGCCGGGCAGGTCGTCGAAGGAGAGGCCGAGGAACAGCGCCAGCCCGATCGTCAGCGTGCGCCGGGCATCGAGCACGCGCTGGCCGAGAATGGCGATGCCCGACAGCGCCACGAAGCTGGCGGCGAACAGCAGCGCCGCGCCCAGCACGCCCTGCGGGACAATCAGCAGCAGCGTGGCGGCGCGCGGCAGGAAGGCAAGGACGATCCAGCCAATGCCGACGCCGATGACCACCCGGCGGGCCAGCACCTGCGTCGCCACCGACAGACCGACGCTGGCGGAATAGCTGTTGAGCCCCATCGTGCCGATGAGGCCCGCCACCAGCGTTCCGACCCCATCGGCCAGCACTCCCGCCTCGATGCCGGCATAGTCGGGACGCTTCCAGTCGGGATCGTTGATCTTCTGGCTGGCCACCACGTCGCCGAAGGCGCGCAGCGTGCAGGCGAGCGCGCCGACGAGGAACCCAGGCAGGAGCACCAGGTCGAAACGGGGGGCGAAAAGCGGCCAGGCCATCCCTCCGGGCACGAAATCCTCGGGTGTGAGGTGCAGGGGGCCGGTGGGCGGATGGAAGGGCAGGTGGAGGGCGAGGCCGGCGCCGAGCCCGAGCAGCACCGCGATTGTGCGCAGACGCGGCCCGCCCCACACGGCGACGCCGATCATGACGACCAGCGCCGCCAGCGCCGGCCCGGTCTGTGTCGGCGCCAGCGGGTGGCCGGTGTCGTAGCCGACAATCAGCTTCAGCGCGACGATGCCGAGGATGATGCCGATCATCAGCACGGTCAGCCCGACGATCTCGACCGGGAGAAAGGGCCGCAGCCGGCGGATGAACCGGCTGAGCACGATCTCCGTCAGCCCGGCGGCGATGGTGAGGCCGGCCACCGCCTCAAGCCCGCCCGCGCGGGCCGCTGTGAGCGCCGCCGGCAGATAGGCCGCGGTGAACACCGCCGGCAGCAGGAAGCCGCTTCCCATTCTTGGCAGGCCGAACAGGCGCCCGCCCCAGCCCTGCGCCAGCGTCGCCACGCCCATGGCGAGCATCGCCAGCTGGAGATAGCGCGCCTGCAGCGCCTCGTCCGCGCCGGCGGCCTGGGCGACGAGCAGGGGGAAGACCAGCGTGACCGCCATCAGCCCCATATGCTGCACCACCGCCGTCAGCAGGACGGCGTGCGGCGGGCGGGACTCCAGGTCATAGCGCGCGGTCATGCGGGCCTGAGATGCGGGGCGCCAGTGCAGCGGGCGCCGCTGGGGGACTGACTTAGCCCGAAAAATCGGCCGTCGCCAACTGCCCCTCGCCGCCTATTTACGCAAGGGCAGGAGACGCGCCGATGGCCAGCGCGACGCCCGCGTCAGCGCCGCTTGAGCGCGTCCATCAGCGCCGCGCCGAGGGCGCCCTGCGGCGCCTTTTGCGGCTCTCGGGCCGGCGGGCGGGGGCCGCGCGGGGGCGGTGAGGAATCGCGCGGGCCGCGCTCGCCCTGGCCACGCTCGCCCTGCGGCTTCGCCCCGCCGACGCCGGCGTCGCGGCGCATGGAGAGCGAGATGCGTTTGCGCTTGAGGTCGATCTCCAGCACCCGCACCTTCACCACATCGCCCACCTTCACCACCTCATGGGCGTCCTTGATGAAGCGGTCGGCGAGCTGGGAGACGTGGACCAGCCCGTCCTGATGCACCCCGATATCCACGAAGGCGCCGAAGGCAGCGACATTCGTCACCGTGCCTTCCAGCTCCATGCCGGGCTTCAGGTCCTTCATGTCGTCGATGCCGTCAGTGAAGGTGGCGGTCTTGAAGGCCGGGCGCGGGTCGCGGCCGGGCTTGTCGAGCTCGGCGATGATGTCGCGCACGGTCGGCAGGCCGAAGCGCTCGTCGACGAAGGCGGCGGGGTTGAGGCCGGACAGCGCGGCGCTGTCGCCCATCAGGCTGCGCAGGTCGTGCCCGCAGGCGGCGACGATCTTGCGGGCGACGCCATAGGCTTCCGGGTGCACGGCGGAGGCGTCGAGCGGCTCAGCGCCGTCGCGGATGCGCAGAAATCCCGCGCATTGCTCGAAGGTGCGCGGCCCGAGCCGGGCGACGTCTTTGAGCTGCTTGCGGCTGGCGAAGGGGCCATTGGCGTCGCGATGGGCGACGACGGCTTCGGCCAGCGCAGTGCCGAGGCCCGACACCCGCGCCAGCAGCGAGGCGGAGGCGGTGTTGAGATCGACACCGACCGCGTTCACCGCATCTTCCACCACCGCGTCGAGCGCGCGGGCGAGGTGATACTGGTCGACATCGTGCTGGTACTGGCCGACGCCGATCGATTTCGGGTCGATCTTGACCAGTTCGGCCAGCGGGTCCTGCAGCCGGCGGGCGATGGAGACGGCGCCGCGCAGCGACACGTCGAGGCCGGGGAATTCCGCCGCCGCCAGTGCCGAGGCGGAATAGACCGAGGCGCCGGCCTCCGACACCACCACCTTGAGCGGCTTGGTGCCGGCTTCGGAGGCGGGGAGGGCGGCCAGCATCTCGGCCACCAGCTTCTCGGTCTCGCGGCTGCCGGTGCCGTTGCCGATGGCGATGAGATCGACCTTATGCGCGCGGATGAGGCGGGCGAGTTCAGCCTGCGTGCCGCGCACGTCGTTCTTCGGCTGGAAGGGATAGACGGTGGAGGTGGCGAGCAGCTTGCCGGTGCCGTCGACGACCGCCACCTTGACCCCGGTGCGGATGCCGGGATCGAGCCCCATCGTGGTGCGCGAGCCGGCCGGGGCGGTGAGCAGCAGGTCCTTGAGATTGCGGGCGAAGACGTCGATCGCCTCCTTCTCCGCCCGGGCGCGCAACTCGGTCATCAGATCGAGCGAGAGGTGCAGCGAGAGCTTGACCCGCCAGGTCCAGCCGGCGACCTCCATCAGCCACATGTCGCCGGGCAGCTTGTCGCCGATGGCGTAGGCCTCGGCGATCATCCGCACCACTGGCTTCAGCGGGCGGGTATCCTCGGCGTCGACTTCGATCTCCAGCGCCAGCACATCCTCATTGCGCCCGCGCAGCATGGCGAGCGCGCGGTGGCTGGGGGCGTTGGCCCAGCGCTCGACATGGTCGAAATAGTCGGAGAACTTGGCACCTTCCTCCTGCTTGCCGTCGACCACGCGGGCGCGGAGATTGGCGTTCTGCCGGAGATGCCCGCGCAGCCGGCCCAGCAACTCGGCATTCTGCGCGAATTGCTCGGAAAGGATGTCGCGCGCGCCTTCTAGCGCCGCCTTCACATCCGCCACCTCTTCGGTGAGATAGGCGGCCGCCAGTTCGGCCGGCACGGCGGCGCGGTCGGCCAGAATCGCGTCGGCCAGCGGGCCGAGGCCGCGCTCGCGGGCGATTTCCGCCCGGTTGCGGCGCTTGGGCTTGAAGGGAAGATAGATGTCCTCCAGCTCCGCCTTGGTGACGGCGGCGGCGAGCGAGGCTTCCAGCTCCGGGGTGAGCTTTTCCTGCTGGCGGATGGAGTCGAGAATGGCGGCGCGCCGCGCTTCCAGCTCGCGCAGATAGATCAGCCGCTCGCCGAGCAGCCGCAGCTGGGTGTCGTCCAGCCCGCCGGTGGCCTCCTTGCGGTAGCGCGCGATGAAGGGGACGGTGGCGCCCTCGTCGAGCAGGGCGATGGCGGCTTCCGCCTGCTGCGGGCGCGCGCCGATCTCCTGCGCGATCGTCTGCGCGATCTGGCGGGCGATGGCGGCGGCGAGGGTGCTTTTATCGGTCATGCGGAACACGGAATCGCTTGAGGGGAAGGCGAGACCATATTCACTCACGCGGACGAAGGCCACGCCGCGCAGGCGGCGCGACGTGGCTTGTGGATGAGGCGCGCGGCTTTAGCGGATCAGCGGCAGGTAGTGATGGGGCAGGCGCATCGTCACCAGATCCTTCCGCCGCACCACATTTGTGGGGTAGGGCGTGTCGAGATTGGTGGTGTCGATCTCCGTCGTGACGACCCCCTCGCCGGCGGTGAGGATCGCCTCGCGGCGGGGAAACTCGAACGTATCCGGCCCGAACACGCCGCTCTTGCCGCCATAGCCAGAGGCCTCGTCGAGCACATTGGCGAAGGCGAGGTGGACATTGTTCTCGCCCGCCCGCGCCCGCATCAAATGCCAGTGATGCGGGTCAGCGCCGGTTGGGATCGGGTAGTTCTGGGCGATCGCCGTGCCGGCATGGGCTGAGGTGAGCGCCCCGCGCAGCGCCGCCGGGCAGAGAATGAGGTCGCAGCCGCGCAGCGCCAGCACCCGCCCGGCTTCCGGGAAGGCGGCGTCGTGGCCGATGAGCAGGCCGATGCGGCCGAACTTGGTGTCGAACACGCCCCACTCATTGCCGGGCGTCGCCCAATTATGGTCGGAGGCGTCGAGATGGGTCTTGCGGTAGCGCCCGATCACCCCCTGCGGGCCGACGAGGACGGCGCTGTTATAGAGCGTGCCGCCCTCATCCTCGGCGAGGCCGGCGGCGAGGTGCAGGCCATGCCGGGTGGCGATGGCGATGAGGCGGGCCACCGCCGCGCCGTCCACCGGCACGGCGGCCGGCGCGTCGAGGCCGGTGATCGCGCGCTCGGGGAAGACGACGAGTTCGGCCCCGTCCGCGCGGGCCTGGGCGGCCAGCTGCTCGATGCGGTCGAGATTGGCATTTGCGTCGCCGGTGGGGGCGAACTGCGCCACCGCCACCTGCGAGCGCCTTCCCTTGGGCAGTGGGCGGTGGCCGTAGAGGGTGAAGAAGTCGAGCGGATTCCAGGCGAAGGTGGTGGTCGGCAGCTCCATATAGAGCTCCGGCCGGCGCTGCTCGAACACGGGTTCGCCGAGCATGCGGCGGGCGCGGGCGCGCTCCAGGTCGATCTCGACGCAGGCGACGCCGTCGCCGGTGTCGATCACCGCCTCGATCGCCCCATCCGGGCCGATGACGCAGCTGCCGCCGGAAAACTGCACGGTGCGCTCCAGCCCCCAGCGGTTGGATTCGATGAGGTAGCAGCTGTTCTCCACCGCCCTTGTGATCCAGTAGGGCGCGGGGGTGCGCTCGGCCAGCCAGTTGGAGATGTGGCAGATGATGTCGGCGCCGCCGAGGCCGACCAGGCGCGCGGTCTCGATGAAATGGATGTCCATGCAGACCAGCAGGGCGATGCGCCCGACCGGCGTGTCGAACACGGCATGGCCGCGATCGCCCGGCGCCGACCATTTCGGCTCGGCGATATAGGGGTGGGTCTTGCGGTGGGTGCCGACCACGCCCTCCGGCCCGATGAGCACGGCGGAATTGTAATAGAGGTTGGTTTCCGGATCGACCTCCGGCATGCCGATGACGATGTGGCAGCCCTGCTCGCGGGCGAGAGCGGCGAAGCGCTCCGTGGTCGGGCCGGGGATCGGCTCGACGAAGGGCGCGACCTCGGCGCGGTCGAACCAGCAATAGCCTGTGGTGCCCATTTCCGGGGTGACGATCAGTTTGGCGCCGTCCTGCGCGGCCTCGATGACCAGCGCTTCGAGGCGGGCAAGGTTGCGCTCCTTCTCGAACATGGTCGGCTCGAACTGGACGGTTGCGACCTTCAGCTTCGCGGTCATCGGCGGTCTCCGGGCAAGGGGGAGCGTTCGGCGCCCGGCCTGTGCAGGCGGCGGGGTCGGGAATGTCGCTCGGATGGCGGGTGTGTCGGTGTCAGGCCGTCATGGCCGGGGCTGTCCCGGCCATGATCAGTGGGGCTTGGCTCAGGCCGTGAGGTACGACTTCAGGATCGAGGCGCCCATCGTGTATTTCGGGTCCACCATGTTGCCGAGCCGCACGCGGCCGCACTGGGTGAGCAGCATGTAGGCCTCGATCTCGTCGAAGCCGTAATCGGACGCCATCCAGCGGATGAGGTCGCGATAGGCCATGCGGGTGGCGTCTTCCATCGGCCGGGTCGAGCCGATGGACATGATGAACTCTTCCGTCTCCAGCCGCGGCGTGTGGATGGTCCAGCCCTTGATCAGGTCGATCTGGATGGTGGTGACGGTGGGGTGTTCAAGCGCCACGCCGCACAATTCGCCATCGCCCTGGGTGGCGTGGCAGTCGCCGAGATAGAGCAGGCCGCCGGCGATGTTGACGGGCAGATAGATGACGGCGCCGATGCCGACATCCGGCAGGTCCATGTTGCCGCCGTAATAATCCGGCTGCAGCGAGGTGATCGCCTCGATTTCCGGCGAGGTGCCGATGGTGCCGATGAAGGGCACATAGGGCAGGGTGATCTTGTCGCTCCACTTGGTGCCGGTTTCGGCATCGACATGCAGCTTCTTCACCTTGACCGGCAGCGGCGCGTTCAGCATCGCCGTGTCCTTGGTCGGCACCAGGCCGCCGAAATCCGGCATGATCAGCGTGGTGCCGACCGGCTGCGGGCCGCGCGGGACGATGTTCTTGATGTAGACCGCGAGCGTGTCGCCCTTTTCCGCGCCATTGACGAAGATCGGGCCGTTCTGCGGATTGAGATAGGGGAAGTTCAGGATCTCCAGCGGGTTGTCGGTCTCGCTCTTGATCGCGCCCTCGAAGGCGTCATGCGTCTCCGCCGCCACGACCGCGCCGGGATCGACCCGCAGCACCGGATCGACATAGGGGCCGTAGACATAGTGGTACTTGCCCTGCTCCGCCTCGGTGAGGGAGTGGGTGGCGCCCGCCTGGCCTTTGGCGAGGCCTTTGCGTGCCATGAGGGAGTTCTGGAGCCAGGACATGGGGTTCTCCTTGATTTCTGGCTGTGCGATCAGACGGCGAGATGGCGGCGCATCGCCTCGCCATCGGCGAGGTCCTCGCGGGTGAGTTCGGCGACGACGCGGCCCTTGTCCATGACATAGCAGCGCTGGGCCATCGCCCGGATCATGTCGATGTTCTGCTCCACCAGCACGACGGTGACGCCGGTATCGGCGTTGAGCTGCACCATGATGCGGGCGATGTCCTGCACGATGTTTGGCTGGATGCCCTCGGAGGGCTCGTCGAGCAGGATGAGCTGCGGATTGGCCACCAGCACCCGGCCAATGGCGAGCTGCTGCTGCTGGCCGCCCGACAGCGTGCCGGCGCGCTGGCTCCAGCGTTCGCGCAGGATGGGGAAATAGCCGAGCACCCGCTCCCGGTCGGCCTCGCTGACGCGGCCCGCGCGCATGCCGCCGACCGCGATGTTCTCGCCGACGGTGAGGCGGGGGAACACGTCGCGGCCCTGCGGCACATAGCCGATGCCGAGCCGCGCCCGCCTGAAGGCGGAGAGCTGCTCGACCGGCCGGTCGCCGAACACGATCGAGCCTTCCATCGCCGGCACCAGGCCGATCAGGCTCTTCATCAGCGTGGACTTGCCCACGCCGTTGCGGCCGATGACGGCGACGATCTCGCCCTGGCGCACCTCGATGTCGAGGCCCTGCAGCACCGGCTTGCCGCCATAGCCGGCGCGCAGGCCGAGGGTGGAGAGCATGACTTCCTTACGCATGGGGCGCTCCCGTGGTCGCGTGGGCGGTCTCGTGAGCGGTTTCGTGTGCCGTGGTCTGGCCGAGATAGATGGCGGCGACGTCCTCATTGGCGACGATCTCGTCGATCGAGCCTTGCGCGAACACCTTGCCCAGATGCAGCACCGTCACCTGCTGCGCCACCTGACGGACAAAGGCCATGTCGTGCTCCACCGCCAGCACGGTCATGCCCTGCGCGTTGAGGCGCTTGACCATTTCGCCGGTGGCATGGGTTTCCTCCGGCGACATGCCGGCGGTGGGCTCGTCGAGCAGCAAAAGGCGCGGCTTGAGGCTGATCGCCATGCCGATCTCCAGCCACTGCTTCTGGCCGTGCGAGAGATTGCCGGCGAGGCGTGTGGCATCGGCGGTGAGGTTGAGGAAGGCGAGCAGCTTGTCGATCTCCTCGCCCAGCACGGCGGGGTCATAATGGTGCTGCATCGCGATCTCCAGGTTCTGCCGCACGCTCAGCGCCTTGAAGATGCCGGGCACCTGGAACTTGACGCTCATGCCCCGGCGGATGCGCTGGAACGGCTTGAGGCTGGTGATGTCCTCGCCGCCGAACAGGATGGTGCCGCTGCTCGGCAGATGCTCGCCGAGGATCAGCCGGAACAGGGTCGACTTGCCGGCGCCGTTCGGGCCGATGAGGCAGTGGACCTCGCCGGCCTGAAGCGTCAGGTCGACATTGTTGGTGACGTGCAGGCCGCCGAAGCGCTTGTTGAGGCCCTGGGTCTGGAGCATGGGCATCAGGCGTCTCCCGGCTGCCGCTTGGAGAAGGGACGGGCGATGAGCCGGGCCAGCGCATAGATGAGGCCGCGCGGCGCCAGCAGCACGGTCAGCACCAGCATGATGCCCATCACCACAAGCGCGTACTGGCTGCCATGGATGGTGAGCGCCTGGAACACGGCGAGCACGGTGATGGTGCCGACCAGCGTCGTGGTGAGGTCCGAGCGCCCGCCGACCGCGACCCAGACGATGGGCAAGGCGGCGGCGGTCATGCCCATGGAGGAGGGCGTGATGTACTGGCCCCAGCTGGTGTAGAGCACGCCCGACAGCCCCGCGAGCGCGGCGCCGATGACGAAGGTGCCGAGCTGGTATTTGCGGATGTCGTAGCCCAGCATTTCCGCCCGCTCCGGGTTCTCACGGATGGCGACGAGCACATTGCCGAAGGGCGAGTTCACCAGGATGCGCAGGCCGAGATAGACCAGCACCAGCATGCCGAGCACGACGTAATAGAGCTGCACATCCGGGAACAGCACGATGTCGCCGCCGGGCCAGGGCACGGTGAGCGGGGGCATGTTGCTCATGCCGTTGAAGCCGTTCAGCCGGGCGGCGCCGATCTTCCATTCCGGCCCCGCCGTCTGCGCCATGAAGCGCTCCAGCACCAGCGTCACTGACAGCGTCACGATGCCGAGGAACACGCCGGAGATGCGGCCGAAGAACAGGAAATAGCCGAGCAGCGCCGCGAACAGCGCGGCGATCGCCACCGCGAACAGCAGCGCCACGAAGGTGAAGCCATAGGCGGCGCCGAAATTGATGGTGAGGATGCCATAGGCATAGCCGGCAATGCCGAAGAACGCCGTCTGGCCGAAGCTCAGCGCGCCGCCATAGCCCCAGATGAGCGAGAGGCCGAGCGCCATGAAGATCCAGGTGAAGAAGTACACCGTGTTGCCGACCGTGTAGCCGTCGGAGAACAGCGGGTAGGCGCAGGCGCCGGCCAGCACAATGAGGAAGCCGATCCAGAAGCCGGGCCCCCGGCCCAGCGTCTGCGGGCCTTCGAGGCGGGCGAAGAAACGTGAGAGCGCGTTCATGTCAGTTTTCCGTGTCCGGGATCAGGCCCGCTCGCGCAGGAGGAAGCCGGAGATGCCGCGCGGCAGCACCCGGATGACGATGATGACGGCCATCAGCAGGCCGATCTGGCCGGCCAGCTGGCCGTACCAGGAGGTCATGGTCGCCTTGACCACGGCCAGCACCGCCGCCGCCGGCGCGGTGCCGAGGAACACATCGGCGCCGCCGACCACCACGGTGACGAAGGCTTCCATGATGAAGGTGGTGCCCATGGTCGGCACCAGCGTCATGGTCGGGGCGTAGAGCCCGCCCGCCAGCCCGGCAAGGCCCGCGCCCAGCGCGAAGGTGAGGCTGTAGACGAGGCGGGTGTCGATGCCGAGCGCGGCCGCCATGTGCGGCACCTGGATGGTGGCGCGGGCCATGACGCCAAAGCGCGTCCAGTTGAACAGCGCATAGAGCCCGGCGATCACCACGACCGCCATGCCGCACAGCACGAGGCGGTAGAGCGAATAGGAATAATCGCCGACGGTGAAGCTGCCGAAGGGCGTGCCGACGCCGGCCATGGTGGAGCCGAGCAGGATCAGCGTGCCCTGGGTGAAGATGAGGCTGAGCCCCCAGGTAGCGACGATGGTGTCGAGCGGGCGGTCATAGAGATGGCGGATGATGAGGATCTCCACCAGCGCGCCGACCGCCGCCGAAACCAGCGCCCCGATCAGGATGGCGAGCGGCAGCGGCACGCCGGCATGGGCGGCGGAGACGGTGACATAGGCCCCGCACATGATGAATTCGCCATGCGCCAGATTGATCACGCCCATCATGCCGAAGATGACGGCGAGGCCGCAGGCGGACAGCACCAGGAAGGCGAAGGCGTCGCCGAACTGGTAGAGCGCGGAGAAGGCGAGTGTTCCGACATCCATGTGCGGTGGGGCCCTTAATCATTCGCTTCGAGGGGACAACCTTATCCTGAGCCGCGCGGGAACTGCGCCTCGAAGGATGGGTGGTCGGGATGACGCCGTTCATGGCATCCCGGGGCCCCTCACCCAGCGGGACAGCTGGGTCCCCGGGTCAAGCCCGGAGATGAGGGGACGGCAGGTGAGCAGATCAGGCGATCGCCCCGGCCAAAGCTGGGGGGGCGGGCCGGGGCGATGCCTTCGGGTGCCGCCGAGGGGAACAAGGCGGCAGCCGGATGGGGCTTTCTATTAGCTCTCCCCGTCGGGGAGAGGTGGCCCGGATCGATCGGGCCGTCATCCGGAAGCCTGACCGAAAATCCACTTACCCCTCATCCCCGGGCCTGACCCGGGGATCCAGCCCTCGTGCCGGTGAAGGCAGGAATTCTGGGTGGCCGGGTCAAGCCCGGCCATGAGGGGAGAGATGGGGACAGATCAGTTCTTCGGCGGCGGGTTGGAGGGCGTGTACTGCGCGCTCGGGTCGCTCTTGGTCAGGTCGCAGCCGGCTTCGCCCAGCCAGTACGGCTTGATGTCCTCCCACACCTTCGGGAAGGTGATGGAGTGATCCTCGCCGACCTTGGCGAGATAGATGGTGTGCGACATGTGCTGGCTCTTCGGGTCGAGGCAGACCTTGCCCTCGGGAGCGTCCATGCAGACATCGCCCTTGGCGATCTCCTTGCGCAGGTCGTCGCGCTTGGTCGACTTCGCCCGCTCCACCATCTGCTTATAGAGATAGACGGCGAGATAGGAGTTCTCGGCTTCCTGGTTCACATAGGGCTCGTCCGGGAACTTGGCCTTGAACTTGGCGAAGAATTCCTTCGACGCCGGGGTGTCGATTTCCTCGATATAGTTGGTGGTGACGTACATGTCCTTGAGCGATGGCGGCTTGAAGCGCTTGTGCTCATAGCCCTGGCCGACGTTCACCGAAGAGGCCATCGGCAGGTTGACGTTGGCGGAGGCGGCCTGCTCGTAATAGGAGGCCTGCGCGGTGCCGACCAGCAGCGTCACCACGAAATCGGGCTTGGCCTTCTGGATGTTCTGGATGTTCTGCGAGAACTGCGACACGCCGAGCGGGATGAAATCCTCGCCGACCATTTCGCCGCCATTCTCCTTGACGATGTTGCGCACCCATTCGGCCGAGATCTGGCCGAAATTATAGTCGGCGGCGAGCGTGTAGACCTTCTTGCCGTACTTTTCCATCATCCACGGGATGAGGGTCGAGAACTGCTGCTCGGGCACCGCGCCGGTGACGATCATGTTGGCGTCGCAGACGCCGCCTTCATACTGGTTGTTGTAGAAGGCGAGGCCGTCGAACTGGTTGACGATCGGGCGGTAGGCCTCGCGCGAGGCGGAGGAGAAGCCGGCGAAGACCGCGTCGACCTTGTCGCGCTGCAGCACGCGGCGCATGAATTCCTGGTAGCGGGTGTTGTCGGACTGGGTGTCGTAGATCACCAGTTCCAGCGGGCGGCCATCAATGCCGCCGGCCTTGTTGATCTCCTCGGCGGCGAGCTGGATGGCGTGCACCTTGCCGATGGTCGCGGCGGCGAAGTCGCCGGACTGGTCTTCAAGCACGCCGAGCTTGATCGGATCGGCGGCGAAAGCATTTGCGACGCTGAGCAAAAGCGTCCCCGTGAGGGCTGCGGCACGCAGCCCCCGCATGGTCTTCCCGTTCATTTTCTTCTCCTGTGAAAGGTTATCTTCTTTCCGCGCGTGACTCCGCCGGACGGAGCTGCATCGGTTCATCGAGGGGGCCAGCCCTCGCCGTCAGGAACGCCTCGCAATAGGCCTCAAGGGTCTGCCGCGAGCGCATGCTTTCGCGCCGAAGCCATTCATAGGCCTCGTCGTCATCGACGCCCGCCTCGGACATGCGGGCGATGATGGACTTCACCACCGCGCGGCGTCCCCGCCGGCGGCGATCCATGTCGTCGAGCCGCGCCCGAAGGTCGCCGCGCAACAGGAACTGGTTGATGCCGAGGAACAGCGCGGTGTAGACTGCGCCGCCCTGCACGGGCTTCCGCAGGAACGCCGAGGCGCCCAGCTGGATCAGGTGCTTCAGCCGGCTCGGCGCTTCCACGCCGACAAGGCCGATCACCGGCACTGGGGGATGATGGGCGCCGGCGTCGATGTCGAGCGCCACCGGGTTGTCGAGATCGCCATCGATGAACAGGATGTCGCGCTCGGGCTGCAGGCTCGCGAGGTCGATCTGCGCCCGCCCGTCGACCAGCGCGGGATAGACGGTGGCGACGCCGAGCTTGCCGAGCGTCTTTTCCAGCGCTTCCACCGCGGTGAGGCTGGACGTGACGATGTGCGCCCGCCCGCCATTGAAGTTCTGCAGCAGCCGAGGTGCCATCACTTTACCACTCTCAGTGAAGAGTTGCGGGCAGCGACCGCATAGCGCGGCGAGGATTGGACGAGATAGGGGTCCGGGCGCACCGGGCCGGGCGCTTCGACGAGAATGTCGAAGCGGGCCTGCGCATTTGAAATCCCGATTCGTGGCGTGAGATAGGCGTGCAGGGTCTGCGGGTCGATCCGCACCTCGCCCTGCGGGGCGAGCAGATGCTGGCGGGTGGCGGCTTCCTTCACCGCCTCCACATCATCGGTCCCCGCCTCGGCCAGCGACAGGATCAGCAGCTTCATCGCGATATAGGAGGCTTCCGCATCGGCCGAGCTGGTGGGGCCCTCGGGGAAGGTCTCGCCATAGAAGCGGGTGAAGGCGGCGTTGGCGGGGGAGGCGAGCGAGGAGAAATAGACCGAGGAGGAAAGATGACCGTCCACCGCCTCCTGGCCGATCTCCTCCAGCTCCGGCTCGGAGAGGGTGCAACTGACCACCGGGAAGGTTTTGCGCTGGTCGATGCCGCGCGCGGCGCAGGCGGCGCGGAAGGCGCGGAAGAAGGCGTAATTGCTGGTGCCGATCAGGTTGTTGAACACGAAGGCCGGCCGCGCCTCCAGGATCGCCTCGACCACCTGGTCGATCTCGGTGTCGCCCACCGGCACATAGCGCTCGGCCAGCACCCGGGCGCCGCGCGCGGTCATCGCCTCGCGGAAGATACGGGTGTTCTCCCAGGCCCAGATATAATTGGAGCCGACGCAGAAGGCGGAGGAGCCGAGCGTCGCCAGCGCGTGGTCGACGAGCGGCAGCACATGCTGGTTCGGCGAGGCGCCGGTATAGATGACATTGTTGGAGCTCTCGAAGCCCTCATAATGGGAAGGATACCAGAGCAGGCCGTCATGCTTCTCGAAGCAGGGAATCACTTCCTTGCGGCTGGACGAGGTGTAGCAGCCCACCACATGGCGGATGCCGTCATGCAGCAGGTCGCGGCTCAGCGCGGCGTAGCGGGGAAGCTCGCCACCGGGATTGACCACGACAGGCTCGATGGTAAGGCCGGGCGCCGGGCGCTCGGCCACCGCCAGCAGGGCGCCGTTCAGCATCGACCGCGCGACCACGCTGTACGGCCCCGTCGTCGAGAACATGACGCCTATGCGGACGGTTTTCGACACGCCTTGCTCCAACCGGGCCTGAGGCCCAAACGATCCCGGGCCGAAGCCCAAAACAAAAAACGCCCGCCGGCCGTCAGGCCGTGGGCGTCGTTGCCACCAACCAGCAGCGTGAAAACGCCGTCGTTGGAAATGTTCACCGAAAGTGCCGCGACAATGGGCAGCTTTGCCCGTCGCTCGTTTTCTAGGCTCGCGTGAAGTTACCTTCTTGTCAAGAACCTTTTTCATGCGCGGGCAGGCCTGTGGAGCCCGCGCGCGCCTCGCCGAGAATCCAGGCGATGAGATCGCGCGCCGGCTCCGACAGGGTGGCGCCCGGCGCCAGCCAGTAGCCGGTTTCACGGCGCGCCAGCGACGGGCCGATCGCCACCAGCGTGCCGTCGGCCAGCGCCCCGTCGATCAGCCCGGCCCAGCCCAGCGCCACGCCCTGGTCGGCCATCGCCGCCTGCACGACCAGGCCATAGGTGTTGAGGCTGAGATCGCTCGCCGCCGGCCCGCGTGCCAGCCCCATGGCGGCGAACCAGTCGCTCCAGCCGAACCAGCGCGGATGCGGCGTGCTTTCCAGATGCAGCAGGGGGAGATTGCCGATCCGCGCCGGCTCCTGCCCGAGGCCGTGGCGGGCGGCAAAGGCGGGGCTGCACACCGGCCAGATCCGTTCCTCGACCAGCTGCACGCTCTCGGGCGGAAAGTCCCGCCGGGCGCCGAACAGCACGGCGACATCCTCCGCCCCGTCGAGGCCGTGATCCGCGCCGGCGGAGGCGATGATGTGCACGTCGGTCTCCGGGTGCACCTGCCGGAAGGCGGCGACGCGCGGCATCATCCAGAACGAGGCGAAACCATAATCGGTGAACAGCCGCACCACCGGGCGCCGGCTGAGGCGCCGCACCGCGCGGGCGGCCGTGTCGATCTCGCCGGCCGCCGCCCGGGCGGCGCGGTGCAGCAGCTCCCCCGCTGGGGTGAGCGCGCTGCCGCGATGGCCGCGCACGAGAAGCGGCGTGCCGAGCTGGGTTTCCAGCTCGCGCACCACATAGCTCACCGCCGGCTGCGACAGGCCGAGCGCGCGGGCCGCCGCCG
Organism: Ancylobacter rudongensis; assembly: GCF_900100155.1. Taxonomy (GTDB): domain Bacteria; phylum Pseudomonadota; class Alphaproteobacteria; order Rhizobiales; family Xanthobacteraceae; genus Ancylobacter; species Ancylobacter rudongensis. The sequence continues at coordinate 172,030 of NZ_FMTP01000003.1, read as the reverse complement.
TGATCGAGCCGAGCCGCCCGACGGCCTCGAACACGCGAATCCAGCCAAGGTCGAGTTGGCGTTCAGACATAGAGCCAGCTTATGTCTTTCATCGAAAATATCGGGCTTCACAGGCCAAAGCATTTAACCGCCTGATGTGATGGAGGCAAGGAAGCGGCCGGTCTCACAAGGCGGCTCCTTGCACATTTCGCGCGTCTCATCCCCTTCCAGAGGTGTCTCATGATGACCCGTACCGTGCTGGCCGCTTCGGCCCTTTCGCTGCTTCTCCTCGCCGGCCCCGCTGCGGCGGCGGACGCGCCCGCCTGCAAGACCATCCGCATGTCGGACCCCGGCTGGACCGACATCACCTCCACCAATGCGATCGCCGGCGTGCTGCTTGATGGCCTCGGCTACACCCAGGACGTGAAGACGCTCTCGGTGCCGATCGGCTATGAGTCGATGAAGAACGGCAATGTTGACGTCTTCCTCGGCAACTGGATGCCGGCGCAGCAGAAATTCATCGACGCGCTGAACGAGGCGAAGGCGGTGGACGTGCTGGCCACCAATCTCGAAGGCGCCAAGTTCACCCTCGCCGTGCCGACCTATGTCGCGGAAGGCGGCGTCAAGGACTTCAAGGACCTGGCGGCTCATGCCGACAAGTTCGACAGCAAGATCTACGGCATCGAGCCTGGCGCGCCGGCCAACCAGAACATGTTGAAGATGATCGAGGCCAATGATTTCGGCCTGAAGGGCTGGAAGGTGGTGGAATCGGGCGAGCAGGCCATGCTGGCGCAGGTGAAGCGCTCGCAGAACGGCAAGGACTGGATCGTCTTCCTCGCCTGGGCGCCGCACCCGATGAACGAGACCTTCGACCTCACCTATCTCTCCGGTGGTGATGCCTATTTCGGCGCTGATTTCGGCGGCGCCGATGTGCGGACCCTCGCCCGCGCGGGCTGGGCGACCGAGTGCCCGAACGCGGCGACCTTCTTCAAGCAGCTGAAGTTCGACCTCGCGACCGAGAACGCCATGATGGGCAAGATCCTCGATGACGGGCAGACCCCCGAGGCTGCCGCCAAGGCCTGGATCAAGGCCAATCCGGCCGCGCTCGGCCCCTGGCTCGACGGCGTGACCACCTTTGACGGCAAACCCGGCCTGCCGGCGGTGAAGGCCTCGCTCGGTCTGTGACCCCTGTGGGGAGGCCGGTGGCGCCCGCTGCCGGCCTGCGCCCTGCTTGCGCCCACCGTCCCGTCCACAATCGGCCTGCCGCCTGGAACGTGCCATGACGCGCCCGAACATTCTCATCCTGATGGTCGACCAGCTGAACGGGACGCTGTTCCCCGATGGCCCGGCCGAGTTCCTGCACGCGCCGCATCTGAAGGCGCTGGCGGCCCGCTCCGCGCGCTTTGCCAACACCTATACGGCGAGCCCACTCTGCGCGCCGGCGCGGGCCTCCTTCATGTCCGGGCAATTGCCGAGCCGCACGCGGGTCTATGACAATGCCGCCGAGTTCACCTCTGATATCCCGACCTTCGCCCATCATCTGCGCCGCGCCGGCTATCACACGGCGCTGTCGGGCAAGATGCATTTTGTCGGGCCGGACCAGCTGCACGGCTATGAGGAGCGGCTGACCACCGACATCTACCCCGCCGATTTCGGCTGGACGCCCGATTACACCAAGCCGGGCGAGCGCATCGACTGGTGGTACCATAATCTGGGCTCCGTCACCGGCGCCGGGGTGGCGGAGATCACCAACCAGCTCGAATATGATGACGAGGTGGCCTATCACGCTGCCCGCAAGCTCTATGACCTCGCGCGTGGCCATGACACCCGCCCCTGGTGCCTCACGGTGAGTTTCACCCATCCACACGACCCCTATGTCGCCCGCAAGCGCTTCTGGGACCTCTATGAGGACTGCCCGGCGCTGGACCCTGTGGTGCCGCCCATTCCCTTTGACGAGCAGGACCCGCACGCGCAGCGCCTGATGCTGGCGAGCGACCATGCCGCCAGCCCGGTCACACCCGAGGATGTGCGCCGCTCGCGCCGGGCCTATTTCGCCAACATCTCCTATATTGACGAGAAGATCGGCGAACTGCTCGACGTGCTGGAGCGTTGCCGGCTAAGTGACGACACGCTCATCGTCTTCGTCTCCGACCATGGCGACATGCTGGGCGAGCGCGGCCTGTGGTTCAAGATGAACTTCCTCGAAGGCTCGGCCCGGGTGCCGCTGATGTTTGCCGCGCCCGGGCTTCCCGCCGGGCGGATCGACCGCGCCGCCTCGACCCTCGACGTGCTGCCCACTCTGGCTGAGTTGGTCGGGCTTGATCTCGCCGGGGTGCTGCCCTGGACCGATGGCGAGAGCCTCGTCGCGCCGGCGCGGGGGGAGGGGGAGCGCTCGCCGGTGCCGATGGAATATGCGGCGGAAGGCTCCTATGCCCCGCTGGTCGCTTTGCGCGACGGGCCGTGGAAGCTGATCCTGTGCGACCTCGACCCGCCGATCCTCACCCATCTCGACGAGGACCCGCAGGAATTGGTCAACCGCGCGGCGGACCCGGCCTGTGCCGGAGTGATGGCCGCTATGAGCGCGGCGATGAACGCCCGCTGGGACCTCGCCCGCTTCGACGCCGAGGTGCGCGCCAGCCAGGCGCGGCGGCATGTAGTGTATGAGGCGCTGCGCAACGGCGCCTATTACCCCTGGGATTTCCAGCCGCTGCAAAAGGCCTCGGAGCGCTATATGCGCAACCACATGGACCTCAACGTGCTGGAAGACGGTCAGCGCTTTCCGCGCGGCGAATAGCGCCCGCGTCTTTCCCCGACAACGGCCCGAACCCGCGATCGTGCTGCGCCGCGGCGCAGATGAGGTGCGGCGCATCACGCTATTGCGATCTGGAACCGCGCGTCGAGTGGAAACAATGGCGAAGGACGCACGTTGTCCCGGCAGATTCACCGGCTGCGCAGGTTTGCTGTGGCGAGGTGAATGAGAGTTGAAACAAGCAATGCGACGCTGTTGTGCGCTGACGAACGTGCCGAAGGGTCGCTCTGTTCAAAGGATGTTGATTATGAAGAAGACCGTTTCCATCCCCATGCTGGGTGCTGTTCTCGCGGCTGCGTTTGTCGGCCCGGCCCTGGCCGACACCAACCGTCCGGTCATTGGCAGCAATTCCGGCTGGGCGCCGGGCACCCAGCAGACCCAGAATTATGGCGCGTCGAGCCATCAGGGTTGGTCGCAGCAGGGCCACGGCACCATGTATGAGGGGCGCAACGCCGCCACCATGTATGACGGCCGCAATGCCGGCGGCATGTACGGCCCGAACACCCAGGGCGTCGAGCCCTATATCGCCAACCAGATCGAGCAGAACGCCCGCAGCACCCGATGAGTGCGGCCCTCTTCCGAGGGCGTGCGTTGAAAAAGAGTGGCGGTCCCGCAAGGGGCCGCCATTTTTCGTGGCCGCCGATTCAGCCCGGCCCGCTGCCGCCGCCGCCCGGCCGTTCCGGCGGGGCGAGCGCAAGCATTGAGGTAACGGATTCCGGCGCCGGGCCGGCCTTGACCCCGCGCCGGGGCATGCCCTCGACGAACGGCACGAGTTGCAGCCGGGCGATCTCCAGCACCCGGCGCAGCTCGGTGACGGGCTGGGGATGCTCGTCAACGCGCAGATCGAGGGCGCAATAATCCTCCGCGCCCTGCACCCGCAGGCTGGCCGATTGCCGGCCGCGCTTGTCGCCGCCGGCCCGATCGCCCGCTTCCATTGCCCGCATCAGACGCTCGTCGAGCCTCTGCCCCGCGCTGGCGCGGAAGGCGCTCGCCATGGCGTCGATCACCTCGGGTCCGGTGAGCATGTTGCCCTGCACGGCAAAACCGTCGCCGATCTCCTGCCCGCACCAGGGCGTGCACTGCGCGCCGGTGAAGGCGGCCGCTTCGCCCGCGTGATCCACCACCCCGATCTGGCGCAGCTCGCGCGCGGCGTCCGCCGCCAACGCGCCCTCAAGCGCGGCGCGGGCGCCGTGCCCGCCGGCGATGGCGTCGAGCACGCCGAGCGCCAGATAGGGGTTCACCCAGGACTGGGTGGAGGCGGCGCCCACTTTTGCCCGGGTGAACGGGCACATGGAGCCCACCGCCGGCACGGCGGTCGCCACCGCGACGCCGAGCAGGCCGGAGGCGGGGCAGCGGGCGACGATGGAGAAGGTCATGCCGGGTTCCTCACACGCTTAAGTGTTTCAGCACCCGCGCGCGGGACTCCGGCTCGGAGGTGGCGCCGGTCTCGGCGATCTCGCCGCGGTCCAGCACCGCCCAGCGATCGGCCACGGCGAGCGCGAAGGGCAGATGCTGCTCGACCAGGAGCATGGTGGTGCCGTGCCGGTCGCGGGCGCTGCGGATGACCCCGGCCAGCCGGTCGATGACGGAGGGCTGAAGCCCCTCGGTGATCTCGTCGATCAGCAGCAGCTTCGCCCCCGTCGCCAGCGAGCGGGCCATGAGCAGCATTTTCTGCTCGCCGCCGGACAGCGTGCCGGCGCGCTGCTTGAGGCGCTGCAGCAGGAAGGGGAAGGAGGCTTCCACCTCGGCCAGCGCGGCTTCAAAATCCGGGCGCCGCACGGCGAGGCGCAGGTTTTCCTCCACGCTCATATCCTGGAACAGCGCCTTTTCCTGCGCGACATAGCCCACCCCCAGCCGCGCCACGCGGTGCGGGGAGAGCTTTGTTGCCTCGCTGCCGGATATGGCCACCGTGCCGGTCATCTTCGGCAGGAAGCCCATCACCGCTTTCAGCAGGGTGGACTTGCCCATGCCGTTCTTGCCCAGCACGGCGAGGATTTCGCCCGGTGCGAGGGACAGGCTGACCTCGCGCAGCACCACCGCGCCGGCATAGCCGCTGGAGAGATTGTCGACCGAGAGGGCGTTCATGCCGGCATCTCCTGGCTCGGGGAGGGGGCCGTCTCGTGATCGATTCCGGCATGGCCGGAGCCGGCATAAACCTGCTTGACCAGCTCGGAGGCCACCACCTCCTCCACCGAGCCGTCCAGCACGATGCGGCCCTGGTGCAGCACGATGACGCGCGAGGAAATCTCGCGCACGAAGTCGAGATCATGCTCGACCAGCAGCACGCACAGGCCCTGCTTCTTCGCGAGGTCGATCAGGATGGCGCCGATCTGCATCCGCTCGGTCTTGGTGAGGCCGGCGGTCGGCTCGTCCAGCAGCAGCACGCGCGGCTCCAGCGCCAGCACCATGGAGAGTTCCAGCGCCTGCTTCATGCCGTGCGAGAGCAGATGCGCCGGGGTGGACAGCTGCTTGTCCAGCCCGGTGGTGGCCAGCACATGCATCGCCGCTTGCGGCAGCTGCAGGTCCTGCGCGCGGCGCCAGACCGAGGGACGGTCATGGCGGACGCGGGCGATCTGCAGGCATTGCGCGACGGTCAGCGTCTCGAACACATTGGCCATCTGGAACTTGCGGCCGACGCCGAGCGCGACGCAGGCCTCCGGCGGCTTGCGGCCGATGTCGTAGCCATTGACGTGGATGGAGCCGGAGGTGCGCTCGGCGCCATCGGCGATGCAGCGCATCAGCGTGGTCTTGCCGGCGCCATTGGGGCCGACAAGGCTGACCAGTTCGCCGGCTCTCGCCTCGAAATCGATGCCCTCCAGCACGGTGAGGCTGCCGAAGCGCTTGACCACGCCGGCCACCATGAGCGCCGCCCCCTCACCCGGCTCGACGCCCTGGGCGTCGGCGGGATCGAGGGTGGAGAGCGTCACCGATGTCGCCGGCGTGGTGGGGCGCGGGCGGAGGAGTCCGAGCAGCTTGCGCGGCACATCGAACACCACAGGCAGCAGGCCACGCGGGAAGGCGACGATGACAAGCACGAACAGCGTGCCGATGATGAGCTGCCAGACGAAGGGATAATCGCCGGCGAGCTGGGCGCTCTCATAGTCGACGATCAGTGCCCCGAACACCGGGCCGAGCAGCGTGCCGCGCCCGCCGAGCGCGGTCCAGATCACCAGCTCGGTGCCGAAGACGAAGCCGGCGAGTTCCGGCGCCACCACCATGGCATAGCCGGCATAGATATAGCCGGCGATGGCGGCGATGGCGGCGCAGGCGAGATAGACCAGGATCTTCAGCCGCGAGGTATCGAGGCCGAGATATTTGCAGCGCTGCTCATTCTCGCGCACCGCCACCAGCAGGCGGCCGGCATCGCTCTTGACGAAGATATAGGCGAGCGTCGTCACTCCCACGAGAAAGCTGCCCGAGAGCCAGAACCAGGCTTCCATCGACAGGTCGAAGCTCATGAAGCCGGAGAGGCCGCTCGACGAGCCGGTGAAGGTGCCCCCCGAGTAGAGCAGCTGCGTCGCCACGATCGGCAGCACCAGCGTGATGACCGAGGCATAGAGCGCCGAGGCGCCGTGCCAGAAGGCGAGCCAGCCGACGATGGCGGCGACCAGCAGCGCGCCGCCGACGCCCAGCCCCAGCGCCAGGAAGGCGTTGGAGGTGGAGAAGTCCATATGGGTGGAGACGAGGCCGGCCGCATAGGCGCCGCAGGCGAAGAACACCGACTGGCCGAAGGTGAGGATGCCGAGAAAGCCCCAGAGCAGGTCCACCGTCAGCGCCACCGCCGCATAGAGCAGCGAGCGGGTGAGCACGTTGACCGAATAGGTGTCGAGCACATAGGGCCCGGCGAAGATCGCCGCGAGTGCGAGCAGGGCGACGACGAGGATGAGGGAAAGGCGGCGCGCTTCAGTCACGGGCGAACCCCTGAGGACGGATGCGCAGGATGATGGCGGCGAGCACGGCGATGGTGAGACCTCCGAGAACCGGGCTGAAATGGGTGGCGACCAGCACCTGCGCCCCGCCCAGCACCAGGCAGGCGAACAGCAGGCTGACCAGCGAGGCGCCTGACACCAGCACCAGCATGAAGGCGTTGACCAGCCAGGGCACGCCCATGGCCGGGTCGACGCTCGACAGCGGGGTGATGAGTGCACCGGCCACGCCCGCCAGCGCCGAGCCGAGGGTGAAGGTGAGAAAGCGCACCAGCCCGCTATTGATGCCGAGCCCGCGCGCCAGATCCTCGTTCATGATCACCGCCCGCGTCTCCAGCCCCAGCCGCGTGCCCTGAAGCAGCGCGGTGAGGCCGATGCCGAGCACGGCGGCGATGCCGACCAGAGCGAGGCGGTAGGCGGAATAGCTCTCGCCCCACAGGTCCAGCGTGCCGTTGAGCGGCGATTGCGCGAACTGAACCCCACGGCCGAAGGCGATGGTGATGAGCTGGCCGATGATGATCGACAGGCCCCAGGTGGCGAGGATGGCGTCGAGCGGACGGTTATAGAGCGGGCGGACGACGAAGCGTTCGATCGCCATGCCGACCACGCCGCCGAACAGCGCGGCGGCGGGAATGGCCAGCCAGGGGTTCAGCCCGGCCTGGGTGGTGAGGAGCGCGGCATAGCCGCCCAGCGTCATCAGCCCCCCATGGGCGAAATTGATGATCTTCATGACGCCGAACACGAGCAGCAGCCCGGTCGCGACCGCATAGAGGATGGCGGCGGTGGTCACGATGTCCAGCATCTGGCCGATCATGCGGAAGTCCTTGGGTTTGAGGCACGGCGGGTCGGTAAGTGAATCCGAGGACACGTCATCCTGAGGTGCGCGCCCACGGGTCTTGCCTCTGGCAAGCCCGAGGACAGGCTCCGCGCGCCGCGAAGGATGCCGGTACAGAGGCGCGCGTCGGGGACGCGTATCCCTCAAAGCCCGGCGGTGCCGGTCGCCTCACGAGGAGGGTGGGAGCCGCGCAGCAAGGATCGGGCCGCGCGGAGAAGTGGGCGCCCCTCTCCCGGCGGGGAGGGGGCGAGGGGCATTGGCGGGCGGGCACGAAAGCCGCCGCCGCTCACCCCGCACGTCGCACTCGCCTCGTCGCGATGGCGAGAGGCGGGTGGTTCACGCGGATGGGCTCACTTCAGCTTCGGGCACTGCTCGCCGGGATCGACGTCCTTGAAGGTGGAGATGATGCTCACCGAGCCGTCGCCCTTCACCTGGCCGAGATACATGGTCAGCGGCGCGTGGCGCTGCTTGTTCATGATGATGGTGCCGCGCGGGCCTTCCACCGCGACCTCGGCCAGCGCCGGGATCACCTTGGCGGCGTCGGTCGTGCCGGCCTTCTCCACCGCGGCCTTGTAGGCGTAGACGGCCTCATATTCCGGCACGGAGAGGTCGTTCGGGGTCTTCAGGTCGGCGCCGAACTTCTTCTCCATCGCGGCGAGGAAGGCCTTGTTGGCGGGGGTGTCGATATTGGTGAAGTAGGAGCCGGCGATGTAGATGCCCTCGGCATCCGGGCCCATCGACTTGGCGGTGCCTTCATCCACGGCCAGGTTGCCATAGAGCGACTTGATGCCCGCCGCGCGCAGCTGCTTGGTCAGGGTCACGTTCGGCGCGCCGCCGGCGGTGGAGGTGATGATGGCGTCCGGGTTGGCGGCCTTCACCTTGGAGAGGATGGCGGTCCAGTCGGTAGCGTCCATCGGCGCGTATTCGTCGCCGACGATCTTGCCGCCGGTCTTCTCGATATATTCCTTGGTGAAGGCGAGCATGCCGCGGCCGAAGGCGTAGTCCGAGCCGATCAGGAAGTAGGTCTTGGCGCCTTCCTTGTTGAAGAAGTCGACGATCGGGGCGACCTGCTGGTCGGGCACCCAGGCGTTCACATACATGTAGGGGCTGCAGGAGCGGCCCTCATAGAACGAGGTGTAGATGTAGGGCACCTTGCCGCGATTGACGATCGGCAGGCCGGCATTGCGGGCGGCCGAGGTCTCCATCGAGATCAGCGCGTCGACCTTCTTCTGGAAGATCAGCGAATCGAAGGCCTTCTGCGCGCCGGCCGCGCCGGAGGCGTCGTCGGCGACTTCCAGCACCACCTTCTTGCCGAGGATGCCGCCCTTGGCGTTGATCTCTTCCACCGCCAGCTCGGCGGACTGGACGACGGAGGGGGCGACCACCGAATTGGCGCCGGACAGGCCGACGGGAATGCCGATGGTGATGGTGTCGTCGGCGGCGAGCGCCGGGCCGGCGAGCAGGCCGGCGGCGAACACGCCGGCCATCAGCAGGGAGCTACGGGACATAGGCTTTCTCCGGAAGGTTGCGGTTCTTGTTGGGGTGGAGGGCGGAGCGGGGCCGGCTCAGTACCAGCCCCGGGAAATGTCGGAGCCGAGCATCTCGGCATAGACATCGGTGCGCCGGTCGCGCAGCACCTGGTTGAAGTCGTTCCAGTTGCGGGCCCGGCGGGCGGCGCCGAGGTCGATCTCGGCCGAGACGATTTCCTCGCCGGTGCGGCTGGCGGGGCCGGCTTCGGGCCAGCCGGTGTAGCCGACGATGAGGCTCTGGCCCTCGAAGGGCTGGCCGCGCTCGGTGCCGATTCGGTCGGCGCAGGCGATATAGAGCGAGTTGGAATGGGCGGCGGCCATGGCGAGGATGTTGGCCATCGCCTCGCGGCCTTCCGCCTGGCCGGGGATCGGCACCCAGTTGGTGGGCACGCAGACAATGTCCGCGCCCTGCAACGCCTGCAGCCGGTAGGTCTCGGGGAACCAGCCATCGTAGCAGATGGCGACGCCGATGCGCCCGAGCGCGGTGTGAAACACCGGGAAGCCGTTATTGCCGGGCTCGAAGAACAGGTTCTCGTTGCCCCACAGATGCATCTTCCGATAGGTGCCGATATGGCCCTCCGGCCCGATCACCACAGCGCTGTTGTAGAGCGCCGTGCCCTCGCGCTCGGTGATGCCGGCGACGATGTGCAGGCCGCGCTCGGCCGCGATCTTCGCCCAGGCCAGGCAGGTCGGCCCGTCCGGAATGGTCTCGGCCAGCGCGAAGGCCTCCTCGCGGGTCTCGAACACGTAGCCGGTATTGGCCAGCTCCGGCAGCACGATCAGCCTGGCGCCGTCATCGGCCGCGCGGGCGATGAGACCAAGCGAGTGGGCGACATTGGCGCTGGTGTCGCCGAAGCGCGGCTCCATCTGGATGCAGGCGACGCGGACAAGGCTTGAGACCGGCATGGAGGCACACCTCTGCGATCGCCGCGGCGGTCCGCAGCGTGAAAACAAAAAGCCCCCGGCAGTGCCTTTCGGCACCATCGAGGGCTGCATAGCCTGGATGTTGAGCGGCAACGCTGCCGCCACGCTCACGAAGCGTTGGACCTATGGAAGCGCAGCGGCGGGGTCCTGTCAAGCGACAATGCACGCCTTAAGGGCACAGCCGCATTTGCCTAGGAGTTAGGCAGCAAGGCTTACTTGTCCGGCTCGCCGTCGCGATCAAGCTCGGCCAGCATCGCATGGGCGTTGATGATCGAGCCGGCAATGGTGCCGATCGGCACCCGCTTGGCGGTCGCCTGCTTGCGCAGGAACTGGTAGGCGTCGTCCTCGGACAGATTGCGCAGGCCCATCAGGAGCCGCGTCGCCTTCTCGACGTCGCGGCGGGTGCGCAGCGTGTCTTCGAGCTTGCCGATCTTCGCCAGCAGCCGCCCCTCATAGCCGCGCTGCGACAGCGCCAGCACCAGGCTGGAGAGCACGCCGGAAGCGCGGATCGGGCGCACGAGCACGCCATGGGCGCTGGAATCCAGCAGCGCCTTCAGCACAGTCGGGTTCTCATAGTCGACAATGGCGATATGGGCGATGGCGAGGTCGGCCATGCGCCACGGCATGGAGCTGCGGGTGTCGCGGTCGAGCAGGAAGAACACCGCGTCGAGCGGGAGCGGCAGCTGCGAGGGCGGCGGCCACACCACCTGCACCTGGCAGCCGATGCGCTGGAGCTGGCGCACCAGATCGTCGCCATCCTGGTCGCGCGGATGCACCACGGCGACGCGGGTGTTGCGCAGGTTCTGGATCAGCTGCGAGGCGCTCATGCCGGCCGCCTCCGCGCCGTCTGGCGGGCCGGCTCACGCATGGTCATAGATGTGGTCGACGAGATAGGGGTCGGGCTTCACCGGCGCCTTGGCCTCCCACACCACGTCGAAATCGCCATGCTCGTTCACCATGCCGATGCGCGGCAGGAGATAGGTGTGGTTATTGTCGGGGTCGATGCGGATGCGGCCCTGCGGCGCGTCATATTCGGTGCCGAGCGCGGCGTCGACCAGGCGCTGGGTGTCGAGCGACTTCGCCCGCTTGAGCGCGTCGGCGAAGAGGTGGATCTGGAAATAGGCGGCTTCCGCATACATCGTCACCGCCGCGTCGCGGCCGAAACGGGCGCGGTAGGCGGCGACGAAGCGGCGATTGGCCGGGGTGTCGACGGTAGAGAAATACGGCGCCGAGGTGATGTGGCCGACGCACAGTTCCGGCCCGATGGCGCGGATCTCACCCTCCGACATGGTGAGGCTGGCGATCGGCAGGGTGCGCGGGTCGAGCCCGGCCTCGCGGAACAGCCGGTAGAGCAGATGCGCGCCCTGGCCGACCACGGTGGAGAACACCACGGAAGGCGCGCGGCGGCGGATATCCTCCACCACCCGGCGGATCTGGTCCTCGTGCGGCTGCTCCGGCACATAGGTTTCCGCCACCACCTCGCCGCCCTCGCGCGAGACGAGGTCGCGCATGATGCGGTTGGATTCGCGGGGATAGATGTAGTCCGAGCCGACGAGATAGAAGCGCGGCCCGAAGCGGGCGAGCAGATGGCGGGCGAGCTGCAGGCTGTTCTGGTTCGGCGCCGCGCCGGTGTAGATGACGTTCGGCGAATATTCGAAGCCCTCATAGAGCGAGGGGTACCAGAGCAGCGCGTTGCGCCGTTCCACCGTGGCGAGGATCGCCTTGCGGCAGGAGGAAGTGCAGCAGCCGAAAATGGTGCTGATGCCGTCCTCGGTCAGCAGCCGCTCGGCATAGCGGCGGTAAAGCTCCGGGCTCGATTCCGGGTCGTAGCACACCGGCTCGATCGGCCGGCCGAGCACGCCGCCCGCGAGGTTGATCTCCTCGATGGCGAGCGCGGTACCGCGGAAATGCTCGGTTTCCGGCTCGCGCATGTGCCCCTTGCGGGAGAACAGCACGCCGACCCGCCAGGGCGTGCCTGACGTGCCGGAACCGTTCTCTGCGCTGCCGAAACTCGTCACCGGCGCCTGCCCCGTGCCCTGATTGCCGCCCGCGCGCCGCGCCGGCGTCCGATTGCGCAATTGCTGCCCGGTTTCGCTGGAAGTCGAGCTGGCCCGTTTTGGCGCGCGGGAACGCGGCAGGTCAAGTGCGGGCGGCACGCGGCGGGGCAGGGTGCTGATTTATCGGGCGGCCATTCTGGCAATTCTGACATTAAGCGGCGCCGCGCGCGCAAATCCTCGGCGCCAAGCCGGCAAGGTGAGCATGGCGGTGCCAGCGATTGGTCACGCGGGGTGTCAAAAGCGTCATTATGGTGAGGAGGTTCCCCCGGTGGCGGAAACCGGCCGAAAGCTGCGCTCTATTTCGTCTTGTCTCGCGCGGAGCGTGGATTTCTCATGGTGCCAATCTCTCGACTATTTCGGGAACCGGAGAGCGCACATGTCGAACATCTTCCGCAGCGGCGTCGATCGGCGCCATTTCCTCAAGACCACGGCGGCAGCGGCCGGTGGCCTCATGGCCATGCCCTATATCGCCACCCGCGCCTCGGCAGCGACACTGAAGACGGTGAATTTCAGCGAGGCGGTGCACAATCTCGGTTACATCAACCTCTATGTCGGCATGCATGACGGCATCTTCGAGAAGCACGGGCTCGACATGAAGGTCTCCGCCGCCGGCGGCGACACCCAGACCTTCGCCGCCGTGCTCGGCGGCTCGGCCGATTTCGCCATTGGCGACGCCACCATGGCGCAGATCTCGCGCGAGAATGGCGGCCCCGGCGTCGTCGTCGGCACGGTGGTGCAGCGCGCGCATTATTTCGGCGTGTCGAAGACGATGGAGCCCTTCTCCGACCCGAAGGACCTGAAGGGCAAGAAGGTCGTCACCTCGCCGGAGCCGAACACCAATTATTCCGTCACCAAGCGCATGGTCGAGCAGGCCGGGCTGAAGCTCGGCACCGATGTGACCATCGTGCCGGTGAGCCCCGGCACCGAGATCGGCGCCATGCTGGCGGGCCAGGCCGACATGGCGGTGGCCTATCAGCCGAGCGTCGCCGCCGCCGAGGCGCAGGGCTCCAAGGTGGTGTTCGACTTCTCGAACTATATCGGCCCGTTCTGCAACACCGGCATCATGGTGCTGCCCACCACCATCGCCAAGGACCCGGAAATGGTGCAGGCGCTGGTGACGGCGTTCGAGGAGGCCTCGCGCAAGACCTATGCCGACCCGGCCTTCGCCAAGAAGGTGGCGCGGCTCGAATTCCCCGACCTGCCGGGTGAGGTGGTCGACAAGGCGATCGACGCCGAGCTGAAATATCTGATCCCGGCGCAGTCGGTCGTCACCAAGCCCGACCAGTGGAAGAACCTGATGGACATGCAGCTCTACCTCGGCAACATCAAGGGCACGGTGAGCTTCGACCAGATCATCGACAATTCCTTCGCCGACAAGGCCGTCAAGCAGCTCGGGTGAGCGCGGTGGTTCCCCCCGCCATCGCGGCAGGGGCGCGCGCACCGGTGCAAGCCGGCGCGCCGCCCCTCGTGGTCGCGCATGTCGCCAAGAGCTTTGATGCCGACGGGCGGGTGGTGCCCGTCATCGGCGACCTCTCGCTGACGCTGAACGAGGGCGAGATCGTCGCCATTGTCGGCCCCTCGGGCTGCGGCAAGACCACGCTGCTCAACACGCTGTGCGGCCTCATCGCCCCCGATGCCGGGCGCGTCAGCTGGTTCGGCCGGGAGATGTCCGGCCAGCCCGCCGGCGTCGGCTACATGCTGCAGAAGGACCTGCTGCTGCCCTGGCGCACGGCGCTGCGCAACGCGATGCTGGGTCTGGAGATACGCGGCGTGCCGCTTTCGGAAGCCGAGGAGCGCGCCCATGTCATGCTCGACCAGCTCGGTCTGCACGGCTTTGCCGACCATTACCCCACAACGCTGTCCGGCGGCATGCGCCAGCGCGTGGCGCTCGCCCGCACGCTGGTGAACGAGCCGGACGTGCTGCTGCTCGACGAGCCCTTCGCCGCGCTCGATTTCCAGACCAAGCTGCTGATCGAGAGCGACACCGCCAAGCTGGTGCGCGAGAGCCAGCGCTCGGTGCTGCTCATCACCCATGACATCGAGGAGGCGGTCTCCATTGCCGACCGCGTCATCGTGCTGAGCAAGCGCCCGACCCGGGTGAAGGCGATGTACGACATCGCGCTCGGCACCGAGCGCACCGACATGATCGCCGCCCGCGAGAGCGCCGGCTTCGTCGATTACGTCAGGCGCATCTGGGCCGATCTCGACGTGACGCGGCAATAGGAGGAACGCGATGAACGGTTCCCCCCTTCAGTCCCCCATTGCCGCCGACGCTGGGATCGACGCGGCGGCGAAAGGCGCCGCCGCTCGGCGCCTTGCCACGCATCGCCGCGCCCGGCTGCGGGCGAGCCTGCTGGTGCTGGCGAGCCAGATCGCGCTGCTGGCGGCCTTCATCGCCTTCTGGGAATACATGACCGCCTTCGACAAGCAGGCGGCGTTCATGTTCGGCTCGCCCTCGGCCATTGCCGGCTTTCTTCTCACCATGGCGCGCGACGGCAGCCTGTGGCGCGACACCTATGTCACCGGGGTGGAGACGCTGCTGGGCTTCCTGGTCGGCAATGTCATCGGCACGCTGATCGGCCTGTCGCTGTGGTATTCGCGCTTCGTCTCGCGGGTGATCGAGCCCTTCGTCATCGCGCTCGGCTCGATCCCGATCATCGCTTTGGCGCCGATCATCATCATCTGGTTCGGCACCGGGCTGACCTCGAAGATCGCGATGTCGACGCTCTCGGTGGTCATCGTCGCGCTGGTGACGTCGTACAAGGGCGCGGTGGGCGTCGATGCCGACCAGATCAACCTGATGCGGACGCTCGGCGCCTCGAAGTTCCAGATCTTCCGCAAGCTGGTGGTGCCGGCCTCGCTGACCGATATCTTCGCCGGCTTCAAGCTCACCGTCGGCTTCGCGCTGATCGGCGCCATTGTCGGCGAGTTCATGTCGTCCTCGGAAGGGCTCGGTCACGCCATCTTCAAGGCCGGCTCGCTCTACATCATCCCCAAGGTGTTCGCCGCGCTGGTCGCCACCATCGCGCTGGCCCTTGTCCTCACCTTCATCGTCGGCAAGGTGGAAAAGCTGCTCATGCCCTGGCGCCGCCTGGGCTGAGCGCGTTTCGACCTGCCGCGTCAGTGCCCAAAGGAGTGACCATGACCCAGCGTGTCAGCAAGGCCGGCAACATCAAATACGCCCTGTCGGCCAATGATGCCTTCGTCGCCGCCGTCTTGCCCGGCGAGACCTTCGTGGTGGAGTGCGCCATCAACGCCAATGACGGCACCATCCGCCATCTCGGCCAGCAGCTGACCGAGGCCGACGTGTCGCTGCCCTTCGTCAACGGTGCCACCGGGCCGATCGAGGTTAAGGGCGCCAAGGCGGGCGACATGCTGAAGCTGGAAATAATCGGCATGGAGCTCGACACGCTCGGCTTCACCGCGCTGTGGCCGGGCATCGGCATGTTTCCGGACTGGGTGCGGCAGAAGGAGTTCGGCATGCGCACCCATGTCGTCGAGGTGAAGGACGGCATCGTCCACTGGAGCGACAAGGTGAAGCTGCCGGTGCGCCCGATGATCGGCGTCGCCGGCGTGGCGCCGGTGCATGGCGGCGTGCTCACCGTCGACAACGGCACCCATGGCGGCAATCTCGACGTGCAGGAGATCACCCCCGGCAACACCGTGATGTTCCGGGTGAACCATGACGGCGCCCATCTCTTCCTCGGCGATTGCCACGCGCTGCAGGGCGACGGCGAGGCCAATGGCATGGGTGCGATCGAAATCGCCGCCACGCTCACCGTGCGGGTGACGCTGGAAGAGGCGCCGGCCCGGCTCAGCCATCCCCGCATCGAGACGTCGACCCATATCTGCACGCTCGGCTGCGCCCGCCCGCTGGAGGACGCGATGCGGATCGCCTTCCAGGAAATGATCTACTGGCTGGAGGACGACTACGGGATCCCGGCGGCGGAAGGCTACATGCTGCTCGGCCAGATCGCCGAGGCCCGCTGCACCCAGGTGGTGAATCCGAAATACACCTATATCTGCAAGGTCGACAAAAGCGTGCTCGCCCAGTTCGCCGGCTAGATCGGTCCTTCAGCGCGGCCCGGCGGCAGCGGCGGTGGGGAAGGCGACGACGTTTTCCTCCCGCCGCGTCAGGCTGCCGGCGATCTCGACCAGCTGGTGCGGGGTGAACGGCTTGGCGATGATCGGGGCGTGGGCGAAGGCGGCGGGCAGGCTCTCCCGGCCATAGCCGCTGACAAAGGCGAAGCGGATGCCGCGCCTCGTCAGCGCGGCGGCCAGCGCATCCACCGGCTTGCCATGGAGATTGCCGTCGAGCAGCGCGGCGTCGAAGCTCTCGGCCTCGATCATATCAAGTGCTTCTTCCACCGTGCGGGCCGGGCCGCACACGGTGGCGCCGGCATCTTCCAGCACCGCGATGAGTTCGAGGGCGACCAGCGCCTCGTCCTCGACCACCAGCAGGCGGCAGCCATCGAGCGCCTGCGCCACCCGCTCCGGTGCTGGGGCCGGCGCGGCGGGGACCCTTCCGCCCCGTTCCGCGCCCGATGCGGGCGGGCCGTCGAGCTTCATGGCGAGGTCCCAGACCACGCCGTCGCTGCGGAAGGATACGGCGGCGGTGCCGCCATCCGATTTCATGCTGCTGTCGATCAGGGTCGAGCCGAAGCCGCGCTTCAGCGGCGCCTGCACCGGCGGGCCGCCGCTTTCCTGCCAGCGCAGCTGCAACTGCTCGCCTTCCACCGACCAGTCCAGCACGACCCGGCCGGTGGGCCGGGAGAAGGCGCCATATTTCAGCGCATTGGTCGCCAGCTCGTGCAGGATCAGGGCGAGGCGCAGCGCCGGCTGCGGCTGGAGCTGCACCCGGGGCCCGCTGGCGTGCAGGCGCGCGGGATCAATCGTCCCGAGCCGCAGCTGGTCGTGCACGAGGTCCATCAGGTCGGCGCCCTGCCAGGTGCGGTCGCTCAGCATGCCATGGGCGCGGGCCAGCGCCTGGATGCGGCCGGAGAAGGTGGCGGAGAACTGGTCCGGATTGCGGGTATAGCGCAGGGTCTGGGTGGCGATGGCCTGCACGCTGGCCAGCGTGTTCTTCACCCGGTGGTTCAGCTCGCCGATCAGCAGCAGCTGGGTTTCCTCGGCGCGGCGGCGATCGGTGATGTCGAGGATCTGCACGCTCAGCGACACCGGCGTGCCGTCCGGGCGGCGCAGCACCGAGCTGTACCATTCGCAGTCGAGCATGCTGCCGTCGCGGGTGCGGCAGCGCACCGTGTCGTGCCCGCGCTCATGCGAGATGTCGGCCATAGATGCGGAGAACAGCGTGACCAGATCGGCGATGCAGCTGTCCGGCATCCAGCCGAGATCGGCGAGCGGATGGCCGATCATCTCCGGCGCGGTCCAGCCGAACATGCGTTCGGCTCCCTTGGACCAGCCGAGCAGCCGCATGTCGGGATCGAACTCGACGATGGCGAGCGGGGAATTGTCGGTGTGGGCCTGCAGCCGGTCGAGCGCCCCGCTCAGCTCGGCCGCGGCATGGGCCAGCGCGTCCTTCTGCCGGGCCAGCTGCTCATGCTGGCGGGCGATGGAGAAGAACACCTCGGCCTTGCTCTTGAGGATCAGCGGGTCGATCGGCTTGTAGATGAAATCGACCGCGCCGGCCTCGTAGCCCTTGAAGCGGCGGCCCTCGTCGGTGGCGGCGGCGGTGACGAAGATGATCGGCACGCGGCGGGTGCGCCCGGTGCCGCGCATCATCTCGGCCAGCTCGAAGCCGTCCATGTCGGGCATCTGCACGTCGAGCAGAGCGAGGGCGAAATCATGCTCCAGCAGCAGTTCCAGCGCCTCGACGCCGGAGCGGGCTTTGTACAGCGCCAGCCCGTCGCGGCGCAGCAGCGCCTCCAGCGCGCGCAGATTCTCCTCGACGTCGTCGACCAGGAGGAACTTGACCGGCTCAGGCGACGCCATGGCGGGTCTCCATCTGCGCCACCATCGCCAGCCGGCGATAGATGCGCTCATCGGGGGCGAAGGCGGCGAAGGCGTCGGCATGCTGCGAAAAACGCAGGCTCTCATTCATGCCGAGGCCGAGAAAGCCGCCGCGCGTCAGCGAGTCCCGGAACAGCCCCAGCGCCCGGTCCTGCAGGTTCGAGTCGAAGTAGATGAGCACGTTGCGGCAGGAGATCAGGTGCATCTCGGAGAACACCTGGTCGGAGGCGAGGCTGTGCTCGGCAAACACGGTGCGCGCGCGCAGCGACTTGTCGAACACCGCCCCGCCATAGGCGGCGGTGTAGTAGTCCGACAGCGAGGAGCGCCCGCCCGCCTTGCGGTGGTTCTCGGTGAACAGGGGAATGCGGTCGAGATCGTAGATGCCGAGTTCCGCCCGGGCCAGCGCCACCGGGTTGGTGTCGGTGGCGTAGAACAGGGTGCGTGCTTCCAGCCCCTCTTCGCGGAACAGGATGGCTAGCGAATAGAGTTCCTCGCCGGCGCTGCAGCCCGCCACCCACACTTTGAGCGAGGGGAAGGTGCGCAGATGCGGGATCACCTCCTCGCGCAGGGTGCGGAAATAGGCGGGGTCGCGGAACATCTCGCTCACCTGCACGGTGAGGCACTCGATCATGAGCGGCAGCAGCTCCGGCTCGCGCAGCAGGCGCGCCTGCACATGCGAGAGCGTGTCGCAGTGCAGCCGCTGGCGCAGCAGCTCAGCTCGCCGGCTCAGCGAGGAGCGGGAATAGGAGCGGAAATCATAATGGTAGCGACGGTGGATCGCCTCGACCAGCAGGTCGAGCTCGATCTTCTCGCTGACGCTGGTGTGGCCGGTCATCGCGACATCCACACCCGGGCGAGGGAGAGCAGCTTGTCGACATCGAGCGGCTTGGCGAGATAATCGTTGGCGCCGGCGGCCAGGCACTGTTCCTGGTCGTCCGCCATCGCCTTGGCGGTGAGCATGATGACCGGCAGCGTCTCCCAGCCCGGCCGCCGGCGGATCTCGCGCGTGGCGGTGAGACCGTCCATCTCCGGCATCATCACGTCCATCAGCACCAGATCGATCGGCTCGCCGCCTTCCGCCTTCTCCAGAAGCTCCAGCGCCTCGCGGCCATTACGGGCGATCTGCACCCGGGCGCCGTGCGGCTCGAAGATGGAGGTGAGGGCGAAGACGTTGCGCACATCGTCCTCCACCACCAGGATGTGGCGGCCTTCCAGGCGGGCATCGCGGTTGAGCGAGGTGGCGAGCAGCTTCTGCTGCTGCACCGGCAGGTCGGACACCACCTGGTGCAGGAACAGCGTCACCTCGTCGATCAGCCGCTCGGGGGATTTCGCGCCCTTGATGATGATCGACTTGGAGTAGCGGCGCAGCCGCAGCTCCTCGTCTGCGGTAAGCTCGCGCGCGGTGTAGACGATGACGGGCGGGAACGCCGCCGCCTCATTGTCGGCGAGCCGGCTCAGCAGATCGAAGCCCGTGGCGTCCGGCAGCGTCATGTCGAGCACCATGCAGTCGAAGGTCTCGCCCTCCAGCCGGGCCAGCGCCTCGGCGGCGGTGGCGGCGCCGACCGTCTCGACCTCCTTGGCCGAGAGAAGCTCGCGCAGGCCCCGCAGCTGGGCGGGGTCGTCCTCGACGATGAGGATGCGGCGCAGCAGGCGCGCCATGCGGAATTCGAGGCGCTCCAGCGCCTGCACCAGTTCGTCGCGCTTGACCGGCTTCATCATGTAGCTGACCGCGCCATAGGCGAGGGCGGTCTGCTCGTAATCGCTGGCGGAAACCACATGGACGGCGATGTGGCGGGTGCGGGCATCGTGCTTCAGCCGGTCGAGGACGGTGAGGCCGGAATGGTCCGGCAGCCCCATGTCGAGCACCACGGCGTGCGGCAGATATTGCCGCGCGGCGATCACCCCGTCATCGGCGGTTGTGGTGACGATGCACTGGAAGCCGAGCTCATGGGCGAGATCGAGTAGGATGCGGGCGAAGGCGAGGTCGTCCTCCACGACGAGGATCAGCCGGGAGCCGGCGGTGAGGCGGGCGCGGTCGTCGTCGATGCCGGCCGGCGCGCGGGGGGAAAGCGTGGCGGCCTCGTCGGTCGGCGCCGGCCGTGGCGCCTCCCTGCGGGCGGCCGGGCTGCGGCGGCCCGAGCGGGTGGGCGGCACCGGGCTGGCGCTGTCGACGACGATGCCGCGAAAGCGGGTCGGCACCACCAGGCTGAAGGTGCTGCCCTCGCCCAGCTGGCTCTCCAGCTGGATCTCGCCGCCGAGCAGATTGGTCAGCTCGCGGGAAATCGACAGGCCGAGCCCGGTGCCGCCATAGCGGCGGTCGATGGTGCCGTCGGCCTGGCGGAAGGCCTCGAAGATCGCCTCCTGCTGTTCCTCGGCGATGCCGATGCCGGAATCGCGGACCGCGAACACGACATGGTCGCCCGGATCGGTGTGGATGGCGAGAACCACCTCGCCCTGCGCGGTGAACTTGACCGCGTTGGAGAGGAAGTTCTTCAGCACCTGTTCGAGGCGCTGCGGGTCGCTTTCCAGAAGCTGCGGCACCTGCGGCGCGATCTCGGCCCGCAGGGCGATGCCCTTCTGCGCTGCCTGCGGCTCGAAGCTGCGGATGAGCTTTTCGGCCAGCGCCGCGATCTCCACCTGCTGCGGCTTCAGCTCCAGCTTGCCGGCCTCGATCTTCGACAGGTCGAGAATGTCGTTGATGAGGGTGAGCAGGTCGTTGCCCGAGGTCTCGATCATCTGGGCAAAGCCCACCTGGTCCTCGGTCAGATTGCCGTGCCGGTTCTCGCCCAGCAGCCGCGCCATGATGAGCAGCGCGTTGAGCGGGGTGCGCAGCTCGTGCGACATGTTGGCGAGGAATTCGGACTTGTAGCGGCTGGCGGTGGCCAGGTCGTTCGCCCGCTCCTTCAGCGCCCCCTGGGTGCGGGCGAGATCGTCGCGCTGGGCTTCCAGCAGCTGCGTCTGTTCCTCCAGCTGGGCGTTGGATTCCTCCAGCTCCGCCTGCTGCCGCTCCAGCCGGCGTTGCGAATCCTGCAGGGCCTGGCTCTGTTCGTGCAGTTCCTCATTGGCGGCGGTCAGTTCCTCGCCATGGGCGCGCAGCTCTTCCGCCTGCCGGCGGGTTTCCTCCAGCAGCTCTTCCAGCCGGGTGCGGTACTGCGCCGAGCGCAGCGCGACGCCCACCGCGCCGGCGGTGCGTTCCAGGAATTCCAGCGCCTCGACGGCCGGCTTGCCACGGAAGCCGAGCTCAAGCACGCCATTGACGGTGTCGTCCTCGCGGGTCGGGGTCAGCAGCAGCCAGTCCGGCTTCCCCTTGCCCAGCGAGGAGCCGAAATAGAGATAGCCCTCGGGCACGGCGTCGACGGTGAAGCTGCGCTTGTCGGCGATCACCTGGCCGATCAGCCCGTCGCCCCGGCGGATGCGGGCCGGCACCGGCGCCTCGGCCGGCACGCCATAGCTGGCGGCGCGCACGAAGGCGTCGCTGTCGCGGACATAGAACAGCGCGGCCTGCGCGCCGAGCCGCTCGGCAAGGAAGGTGAGAACGCGCTCGCCCAGCTCCTGGCTGGACAGATCGCCCATCATCCGGCGCGCGAGGTCGACCTGCGCGTTACGAACCCACTCCTCGCGGCGAACGGCAAGCTTGTTGCGGATGAAGAAGAAGCCAGTCGCCGCCAGAATCCACACCGTGGCGGTGCCCATGGTGCGGTTGACCAGGGCGACGGTGGGATCGATGCCGGCGCGGTCGACGAGAAAGCCGGTGACGATGACGCCGGTAATGGCCGCGGCGGTGACGAGTGGCACATGGGTGCGCAAGGCGAGAAAGGCGAGCACTACCGGGATGAAATAGCCGACCCAGACGGCGATGCCGAGCGGAAACGACAGATCCGCCAGAAACACCAGCGCGGTGAACGCCGCGAGAAGGACATAGAGAAGGACCGGCTTCTCCCCGAGCGCCCTGAACTGCACGCTGCCCTCACTCCCTTGAAAAGACGACGCGAAGCGGCTGCGCCACGGGCCACGCCGCTGGTCGGATGCGCTTTCTGCGCGCATGACACATCCGACCAGCGCCGATAAACTCTCGTGCGGCTGGAAGGTTCCGCGCATCGGGAGAAAAATTCGGCTGGCCGGGAACCTGGCCGGCGCGCCTCACGCCGGGATGCGGTCCGCCTCGGCGAATTGGGTCCGCACCATGCGGGCGTAGATCCCGCCCCGGGCAACGAGCTCGGCATGGTTGCCCTGCTCGGCGATGCCCTCGCGGGTGACGACGACGATGCGGTCGGCGGTGCGGATGGTCGACAGGCGGTGGGCGATGATCAGCGTGGTGCGCCCGACCGAGAGCGCCGCCAGCGCGCGCTGGATTTCCCACTCGGTCTCGCTGTCCAGCGCCGAGGTCGCCTCGTCGAGGATGAGGATGGGTGGGTCCTTGAGGAACATGCGGGCGATGGCGAGACGCTGCTTCTGCCCGCCCGAAAGCTTCACCCCGCGCTCGCCGATCACCGTGTCGAGCCCGAGCGGCAGCTCGGCGAGCAGGCCGTCGAGCTGCGCCCGGCGCGCCGCCTCGAGGATCGCGGCCTCGCTGGCGTCGAGCCGGCCATAGGCGATGTTCTCGCGGATGGTGCCGCCGAACAGGAACACGTCCTGCTGGACGATGCCGATATTCCGGCGCAGCGAGTCGAGGCGCACCTCGCGTATGTCGTGCCCGTCTATGCTGATGCGCCCGCCGGTAACGTCGTAGAAGCGCGGCAGCAGCGAGCACAGCGTGGTCTTGCCGGCGCCTGAGGGCCCGACAAAGGCGACGCTCTCGCCGGCGCGTATGTCGAGGTCGATGCCGTTCAGCACCGGCGCCGCCGCGCCATAGGCGAAGCGCACGCCTTCATAGCGGATGGCGCCCTTGACGGCCGCCAGCTCGACTGCGCCCGGCCGATCGGCGACATCCGGCTTGGTGGCGAGGAAGTCGAGATAGGAGCGCAGGCCGGCAATGCCCTTGGGGTAGACTTCCATGACCGCCGCGATCTTCTCCAGTGGCCGGAAGAACACCCCGACCAGCAGCAGGAAGCCGACAAAGCCGCCATTGGTCAGTTCGCCCCGCAGCACGAACCAGGTGCCGGCCAGCATGATGATGACCTGGGTGAGCCGCATGCCGAGATAGGACAGCGAGGCATTGGCCGCCAGCAGCCGGTAGGCCTCCAGCTTGGTGCTGCGGTAATGGGCGTTCTCGACCGCGAACAGCTGGCTTTCATGCTGCTCATTGGCGAAGGACTGCACCACGCGGATGCCGCCGATATTCTCCTCGATCCGGGCGTTGAAGGCGCCCACCCGGCCGAACAGTGCCCGGAAATTCGCCGTCATCCGCCGCCCGTAGCGGGTGGTGATCAGCGCGCTGGCGGGAACGATGATGGCGGTGAGAAGGGCGAGCTCGACATTGACGCTGAGCATCACCAGGAACGCGCCGACAAACGTCATCACCGCGATGAACACGTCCTCCGGGCCGTGATGGGCGACCTCGCCGATCTCTTCCAGGTCCTTGGTCAGGCGGGCGACGAGATGGCCGGTCTTGTGGTTGTCGAAATAGGAGAAGGACAGCTTCTGCACATGGTCGAAAGCGCGCCGGCGCATCTCGGTCTCGATATTGATCCCGAGCATGTGGCCCCAATAGGTGACGATGGCCATCAGCGCCGCGTTGAGCAGGTAGATCACCAGCAGGCCCACTGCGGCCCAGACGATGAGGTGCCAGTCCTGGCCCGGCAGCAGGTGGTCGATGAACAGCTTCACCGCCAGCGGGAAGCCGAGTTCCAGCAGGCCGGACAGCACGGCGCAGGAAAAATCGAGCATGAACAGCCCCTTATAGGGGGCGTAATAGGTCAGGAACGGCCGGATGAGCTGCATGATGGATCGCTTATAGCGGCCTCAATCGGCCAGATCGATACCCGGATGGCCAAGCCGCCAATAGGCGGCGATGGCGCACCGGCGCTTGGCGAGGCCGCGCTCGCCGGTGACGAACCGGCGCACCGCCCGCGCGGTCTTCTGCTCGCAGCCCGCCCAGACATGAATGTCCTCCGCGTCCGGCGGAAAGGCGAGCGCACGCACCGCCTTTTCAAGCCGGTCGCCCGTGCCGGGGGCGGCGCCGTCGCGGTGCAGCCATTGCACGTCGAGCCGGGCGGCGGAAGGCAGCGGTTGCTCCTCGCGTGCATCCGCCACTTCGAGGCGGATAACCGCTTCGGCATCGGCGGGCAGCGCGGCAACCATGCGGGCAATGGCCGGCAGCGCGGTCTCATCCCCGGCGAGAAGATACCAGCGCGCGGGCGGCAGGCCGGCGCCGCCGGGCCCGAGCAGCCCGACCCGGTCGCCGGCACGGGCCCGGCGAGCCCAGTCCGCCCCCGGCGTGGCGGCGCCGGGATGCTGCACCACGTCGAGCGCTATCTCGCCACGGGCCATATCGACCTCCCGCACCGTGTAGACGCGGGCCGTCAGCGCCTCCGGCCCGGTGGGCCAGATTATGCGTCCGTCCGGCGCGGCATGGGGCCAGACCGGATCACGGCCGGCAGGGGGAATGAGCACCCGCACATGCAGCCCGCCGGCGGCGAAATGCGCGGCGTCGCCTTCCAGCACCACGCGGCGCATCAGCGGCGTCAGTTCCCAGGCCCTCGCGACCCGCAACTCGCGGAAATAGGGCAGGGAAGGGTTGCCCGCGCCATGCCCTTCCCAGGCGAAGGCGGCAACCGTGCCGGCTCCCGCCGCGTGGATGTGCTCGGCCAGCTGCATCTTGAGCACGGCCAGCCGGTCCTCGCGGTCGCTGCGGGCATGCAGGGCGAGACGGCCGGCGGCCTCGACCGCGAGATCGACCTCGCCGCACCAGTTCTCCAGCCGTGCGGCGTCGGGCGAGCGGTGGCGGGTCGCTTCCGGTTCGAGCCGGTCGCACAGAAGCGCCAGCAGGTCCGCCGGCGCCGCGCAGGGTATGCGGGCGACAGCGGTGAAAGGGTCAGCCATGCCGAGGTTCTCCCCTTTGCAGCAGCCAGATGAGGTAGGGCCCGCCGACCAGCGCCGCGAGCAGGCCGGTGGGCAGCTGGTAGGGAAAGGCCAGCATGCGGGCCAGCCAGTCGGCCAGCAGCAGCACCCCCGCCCCGATAAGTGCCGAGGCGAAAACGAAGCTTCGCCCCGAGGCGAAGCCGGTGAGGCGCGCCAGATGCGGGCCGATCAGGCCGACAAGGCTCAGCGGGCCGACGAAGAACGCCGCCACCCCGGTCATCAGCGCCGCCAGCAAGGTGAGGGCGAGCTGGCTGGCGCCGACCGGCACGCCGAGCGCGGCGCTGACCCCGGCGCCGAGCGGCAGGATATCAAGCCAGCGGCCGAGAACGGCGACCGGCAGCAGCAGCACCAGCGCGCAGGCCGCGAGCATCCAGGCCTCATGGGCGCCGACGCGGTCGGTGGAGCCGGACATCCAGGCCAGCAACCGGAAGCTGCCGGGCCCGCCGGCGGCGAAGACGGCGGAGAGAAGGGCAAGCGCGGTGCAGCCGAGGGCGATGCCGCTCAGCAGCAGCCTTTCCGCCGCGAATCCGGTCCAGGCCGCCATCAGCAGCACCAGTGCCAGCGCCCCGAGCGCCCCGCCGGCACTGGCGGCGAGCAGGAGGGCGGCACTCGGCGCGGGCGAGAGGGTGAGCGCCAGTGCGAGGCCGACGCCGGCACCCGCGCTCACGCCCAGCACTTCCGGCCCGGCCAGCGGATTGCCGGTGAGCCGCTGCATGATCGCCCCCGCCGCCCCGAGCAGCCCTCCCGCCGCCGCCGCCGCGACGATGCGGGGGACGCGGAACACCGCCAGCTCGGCCAGAACCGGGCCGGTGGCGAGCGCCCAGCCATCGAGATCGCGCCCGGCCAACAGCGCAAGCGCGCCGATCAGCACCGCCCCGGCCGCCAGCAGGGCCAGCGCCCGCCCGGGCCGGCGCAGGCGGCGGGCGTGACCCGTGGCCATGGGCGGGCGGGCGGGCGATGCCGGCAGGCGCGGCAGCAGCCAGAGCAGCAGCGGGCCGCCGAGCAGGCCGACCGCCGCGCCTGTCGGGATCAGGTCGCCGCCGCTGCTGGCGGTGAGCTGCACCAGGCTGTCGGTGATCCACAGCATCAGCGCCCCGATCAGCGGCGCCGCGAGCAGCACGGCGCCCGGCCGGCGCGCGCCGCCGAGGCGGGCGAAGGCGGGGGCGGCGAGGCCGACAAAGCCGATCACCCCGACCTGCGAGACGACGCTGGCCGCCAGCCAGACGGCGAGCGCGATGAGCACAAGCCGCATGCCCTGCACCGCCATGCCGAGGCTGCGGGCGGCGGCATCGTCCAGTGTCATCAGCTCCAGCGGGCGCAGCAGCAGCAGGGCGGCGCCGGCGCCAAGCGCCAGCCGCGTGCCGACCAGCAGCGCCGGCTGCCAGTTCTGCTGGTGCAGCGCGCCGGCGCCCCAGATGAACAGCGAGAACACATAGTCGCCGCGCGCCAGGATCAGCGCCGCGCTCATCGCCCCCGCCATGAGCGAGAGCGTCATGCCGGCAATGACGACCGTGACCGGCTCGAAGCCGCGCCGCCAGCTCATCGCCAGCACCAGCGCCACGGCAAGGATGCCGCCGGCAAAGGCGGTGCCTTCGCGGGAGACCGCGAGCAAAGCCGGGGCGAAGGCCAAAGCGAGCGTCAGCGCCAGTTGCGCGCCGGCGGCGATGCCCAGTGTCGAGGGATCGGCGATCGGGTTGCGCAGCACGCGCTGCAGCAGGGCGCCGGAAAGCCCCAGCGCCGCCCCCGCCAGCAGCGCCGTCGCGGCGCGCGGCAGCAGGCTGTGCCAGAGCAGAAGCTGCTCCAACGCCGTCGCCTGCGGGCCCTCCAGCGCCGGCTGGCGGGCCAGCACCAGCGCGAACAGGACGGTGCCGAGCAGGGCAAGCGCCAGCCCGACATGGAACGGGCGCCGGCCGGTGGGGCGGGGAAGCGTCAGTTCAGCCAAGATCGCCCCCTCGGCCCGCCGCTTCGCCCTCGGCCCGCAAGGCCGCGCCCAGCAGCCGGGCGAAGCGCGCGGCGGCCGGCAGCCCGCCGAACGGGTCGACGCTGTCGAGCACGGCGAAGCGACGGTCGCGGACATTGGGCAGCGCGTTCCACAGCGCGCTCGTGGACAGCACCCGCGCCGCATCGGGGGGCACCGGGCGCAGGATGACGAGGAAGGCGTCGGGAAAGCGCGCCAGCGCCTCCAGCCCGATCGGGGCGGAGGCGGCATAGGACGTGCGCTCGCCCCACGCATTGGCGAGGCCGAGCCGCGTCAAGACCTCGCCGAACAGGCTGTCGGCGCCGAAGACGCGGAAATGCCGGGAATCGCCGAGATTGAGCACCAGCATCGGCCGGCCGGCATGGCTGGCGAGGTTCTGGCGCTCGGCGGCGATCTGGGCGCTGACACGGGCGATCAGCGCCCGGGCGGCTTCCTCCCGCCCCGTGACAACCCCGATCCGCTCCGCCGCCGCCTCGGCGCGGCCGAAGGGCGGATCGCCGGTGCGGTAGATGGAGAGGGTCTCGACCGGGGCGATGAGGCGGAGCGTCGGCTCCATCTCGGCATAATAGTTCGAGCTGAAGATGAGGCTGGGACGGGTGAGCCGGAGCGCCTCGAAATTCGGCGCGCCGCGCAGGCCGATATCGACCACGGAAGGCGGAACCGGCGGCTCCACCGCCACCTCGCGAAACAGCACCAGCTCGGCCGCCGCCACCGGCGTGATCCCCATGCCGAGCAGCGTTTCCAGCAGCGCCCAGTCGATCGTCGCCACCCGCAGCGCCGTCCCTTCGGCGCGCGCGCCTGGCGCGAGGAGCACCAGTGGGGCCGCGAGCAGGGCGCGGCGGCTGAGGCCCGGTCCCGGTCTCACAGCACGTAGCTCATCGGCGTGCCGCTGACGGGATGCGCCATGACGCCCATGTCGAGCCCGTAAATCGCGCGCAGCCGTTCCGGCTCCATGATCTCATGGCATGGCCCATGGGCGAGAAGCCGGCCGCCGCGCAACGCCAGCAGCGCGTCGCAGGTGCGGGCGGCGAGGTTGATGTCGTGCAGGATGACGATGACGGTCATGGCGCCGCCGTCAGGCCCCTCGCCGCCCAGCTCGCGCAGGATGGCCAGCACCTCCATCTGGTGGGCGATGTCGAGCGCCGAGGTCGGCTCGTCGAGCAGCAGGCAGCGCGCCCCCTGTGCCAGCATCAGCGCCAGCCAGGCGCGCTGGCGCTCGCCGCCGGACAGGCTGTCCACCGCGCGCTCGCGGAACGGGGCGAGCCCGGCCCGCTGGATCGCCGCTTCCACCCGCGCCTCGTCCTCCGGGCTGAAGCGGCCGAGCGCGCCATGCCAGGGGTAGCGGCCGAGGCTGACCAGCTCGCGCACATTAATCCCGTCCGAGGCCGGCAGGAATTGCGGCATGTAGGCGACTTCGCGGGCGAAGGCGCGCCCGGACCAGGCGCCGAGCGGGCGGCCGTCGAAGCGCAGTTCGCCGCTGCCGGGGGCGAGCTGGCGCGCCATCATCTTCAGCAGCGTGCTCTTGCCGGAACCGTTCGGGCCGATCAGCCCATAGACACGCCCGGCCGGCAGGTCGAGCGTCAGCGGGCCAAGGATCGCCCGCTCGCCAACCGCGAAGGCCGCCCCGCGCACGGACCAGAGCGCGCCGGCCGGCGCTGGATGCGCGCCGTCTACCATTTGTAGGAAAGGGTCCCGACCACGGTGCGGCCATCGCCATAGTAGCAGCCGAAGAAGCCGCAGCTGGCGACATAGGTCTCGTCGGCGATGTTGTTCACATTGAGCTGGGCCTTGAACGGCCCCTTCTCATAGTGGATGGCGGCGTCGAACAGGGTGTTGGAGGAAAGGAAGATGCTGTTGTCGTCCAGCGCGTAGCGATCGCCGACGAAGCGCACGCCGCCGCCGAAGCCGAAGCCGGTCCACGCGCCCGAGGGAATGGTGTAGTCGAGCCAGACATTGGCCATGTTCTCGGGCACGTTGGCCGGGCGGTTGCCGGCATATTCGCCCTGGGTGATCTCGGCGTTCATGTAGGTGTAGTTGGCGATCAAATTGAGCCCGTCCGCCAGCCCGGCCACGGCGGTGAACTCGAAGCCCCGGACCTCAACCTCGCCGAGCTGGGTCTCATAGCTGACGCCGTCGATCAGCTCGGTGGACACCACGTTGGACTGGGTGATGTCATAGGCGGCGAGGGTGAAGAAGCCGTTCCAGCCCACCGGCTGGTACTTCACGCCCACTTCCACCTGCTCGCCCTGCATCGGCTGGAACGCCGCCCCGCCGAGCTGGGCCGGCATGTTGCCGATGACCGGCTCGAAGGAGGTGGAGTAGTTGAAATAGGGGGCGATGCCGTTGTCGAACAGATAGGTCAGCCCGACGCGGCCGGTGAAGGCGCTGTCGTCCTGGTCCTGCGCGGTGTCGCCGAAATTGGTCAGGCTGGTGGAATCGGTGGCCGCCCAGTCATGGCGCAGGCCGACGGTGAGCAGCCAGTTCTGCAGGCGGATCTGGTCCTGCGCGTAAATGCCGGTCTGCGAGATGGTGCCGTTCACGTCGGCCGTGTACCACGGCGCGCCTGTGACCGGCTGGTTGTAGACCGGGAACAGGATGTTGATCGGCGAGGCGGTGCCGAATTCGGTGACGTTGGACTCGGTGTAGCGCCGATAGTCGACGCCGATCAGCACCTTATGGCTGAGCGGGCCGGTGTCGAACGTCCCGTGCAGCTGGCTGTCGAGGTTGAAGGTCTGCTGGGCCTCGGAATTGTCCGAGGAGCCGCGATTGGCGATCAGCGGGTTGGTGGTGCTGAGCGCGCTGTAATAGAGGCTGTTATAGTCCCAGTCGAGAACCGCGTAGCGGGCGTTCTGGCGGAATTCCCAGGCCTCGTTTAAGCGGTGCTTGAACTCGTAGCCGACACTGCCGAAGGTCCGGTTGGAGTTGTCATAGTCGGGATCGCCGAGGAACAGGCTGCGCGGCAGCCGCAGGCCGCCATCGGCATCCACCGTGTACTGAACCGGAAGCCCGACCGGGGTGCCCGACTGGTCGTACTGGATGTTGGCCAGCACGGTGAGCGAGGTGTCGGTGGAGGGCTGCCAGGTCAGCGCCGGGGCGAAGAACAGGCGGTTGTCGTCGACATAATCGGTCTGGGTGCCGCCATCGCGGGCGAGGCCGGTGAGACGGTAGGCGAAATCGGAATGGTCCGGAATCACGCCGCCAATGTCGAAGCGGCCGGTGTAGCGGTCGAAGCTGCCGGCTTCCGCCTGAACCTCGCCGAAAGTGGTGAAGGTCGGGCGCTTGGAGATGAAATCGATCAGGCCGCCGGGATTGCCTTGGCCGTAAAGCACCGAGGCCGGGCCGCGCAGCACGTCGATCCGCTCCATGCCGTAGGGGTCGAGAGCCGTGGTGCCGGCCTCGCGCATCAGCTTCAGCCCGTTGAGATACATGCTGTTGTCGGCGGAGAAGCCACGGATGATCGGGCTGTCGAAGCGGGGGTCGGTGCCGAAGGGCTGCGAGACGACGCCGGCGGTGTAGTCGAGCGCCTGCCCGACATTCTGTACCGCGCGCGCGTCCATCTGGTCGCGGGTGACGACGGAAATCGACTGCGGCACCTCGATGAGCGGCGTGTTGGTCTTGGTGCCGGCGGTGCTGCTGCGGGCGACATAGCCATCGACCTCGTCGGTGGTCCGGCGACCTTCGATGTCGATCTGTTCGAGCTCGATCGCCGCCGCGCGTTCCTGCGCCCGCGCCATGCCGGCCGGAACAATCACCGCCGCGCTGCCCATCAGCAGCGATACCATCGAGAGGCCCAGCCGTTCGCGCATCATGCTACCCGTTCTGAAACAGTTGAGATGAATTATAAAGAAGCGTTTCCCTCCGGCCCCAGGAAACACCGCTTCATATCAATGAACATCCAACCGTTCTTGTCGCATCCTCTTGTGTTTTGGACGATCGTGTTTTCTATTGCGTTCTCATCGAATGGATATGGCGCCATAAAAAGGCGAAGTGATACTTCATATTGATTCTAATCTATGAAGTCCCGCATTGATCTTGGCGAACGGCACGCAGGATGACATTCCAACCCCGCATGACCTCGTCGGTGGAGGGCATCACCCTTCTGGATGACCTGCACTGGCGGCGCTGGAACGGGATCATCGCCGATGTCTGGCATGTCGCCTGCGCGGCGGGGGCGCGCGGCCACTATGTCTCGCGCGACGCCCGGCTGTTCGTGGTGCTGGAGCGCGAGGGCGCGCGCTCGGATGTGCAGCTCTCCGCCGATGGCAACACCCGCACGGTGCAGCGCGCGCCGCACCGGATGAGCTTCGTGCCCGCCGACATGCCGATCTGGTCGCATATCGACGAGCCGGTGCGGGTGCGCCATCTCGATCTGCATTTTCACGCGCCCACGCTCAGCGAGCGGTTGGGCGAGGACCTCGCCGACGACCGGCTGTCGACGCCGCGTCTCGACTTTCTCGACCCGCGCCTGTTCACCCTGGCGCAGCTCATTGCCGAGGAATGCACCGGCCCGGACCGCCATCACGATCTTTATGGCGACGGGCTGACGCTGGCTCTGTTCATCGACCTGCTGCGCCTCGGCCGCGACACGTCGGGCGCCCAGGCCCAGCGCGCCATGCTGTCGCCGCGCCAGCTCCGGCGCGTCACCGATTTCATCGAGGCCAATTGCTCGCGCAACATAAGGCTGCATGAACTGGCGGAACTGACCGGCCTGTCGCAATCCTATTTCAGCCACGCCTTCAAGGCGGCGACCGGGGTGCCGCCCTATCAGTGGCACATGAAGGCGCGGCTGCGGAAAGTGCAGGCGCTGCTTGCCGACTCCGACCTGCCGCTGACCCAGATCGCCTCGGTCTCGGGCTTTACCGACCAGGCGCATCTGACCCGCAGCTTCCGCCGCCTGACCGGGGCCACGCCGGCCGCCTGGCGGCGCGCCCATGGACGCTGAGGCCACGCCCCCTCGATTGCCGGCCTGATTGCCCATCCCTGGGGGACGGGGCAAGGTGCGCGCCGGCTTTGGGGTCAAGGGGCGACTGTGACCATGGATGCGCGCGCGCGACGCTTCGCCCTTGTGAGTGGCCGCTGGGATGCGTGCCTCGCCGTGGTCGACATCGACGCGGCGCTCGATCCCGCTCATCACGACACGGACCGGGCGGTGATCTCGCGGCCCCGTGTCACTCCCGATCTGGTGGATGCGGGCGGCGCAGCCGTGCCGGCCGTGGGGCTGCCGGTGAGCGTGGTCGCCGTGCCGGCGCTCGATCGGCTGCTTGTCGTCAATCATGCCGGGGCCACCTCCCTGCAGGCCATGGAAGGGTGCCCGCATGGCCATGCCGGCGCCGTGGCGCTGTTCGAACTGCGGGCGACGCTGGCGGGGCGGGCGGCGGCGCCGACAATGCTCCCGACCGGCACGTTCGGCCCGGTGGGCTGCGTCGCCACGCCGGATGGGCGCCATGTGCTGGTGGCGGCCGGCGAGGGTGCGGGGCGTGAGGATGGCGGCTACCAGATCAGCGTGATCGACCTGGCCACCCCGGCGCTGCGGCACAATTTCGAGATGCCGCATGCGGGCACCCCATGCCCGCGCCCCTCGCCGGATGAGGGGTTTGGCGGCTTTCCCAACCCGGCCGGCATCGCCCTGGCGCGCGGCGCGCCGGACCTCGTGCTCACCGCCGACGGCGGCAGCGGCACGGTGAGCGTGTTTGCGCTGGCCGATGTGCTCGCGGGCGCGCCGCACCCGCCGCTGGCGCGGGTGGCGCTGCCGAGCGGGCCTTTCGGCATCGCCGCCAGCCCCGACGGCGCGCTGGCGGTGGTCGCCAACCGGGAATGCCCGCGCACCGGCGCCGAGGGAAACAGCGTGAGCTTCCTCGACCTCGCCGCCCTGCGGCGCGGCGAGGGGGCGGCCCCCTTCCATGTCGCGATCGGCAGCGATGACGGGCGACCCAGCCGGCCGATGGGCGTGGCCTTCGCCCCCGATGGGCAGAGCGTCTTTGCCGCCGGGTTCCGCACTGGCACGCTCTCGCGGCTGGCGCGCGGCGCGGATGGCCTGTGGCGCGAGGCGGGGCGCCTCGCGCTGGAGGGTCCCGATGGCGGACCTGCCTGCCCGCGCGGCGTCGCGGTCACGCCGGACGGTGCCCTTGTGCTGGTGGCGGGCGGGCCGCGCGGGGCGCCGGCAAGCAGCGTTCTCTGGCTCGTCGATGCGCGCGAACTGGCCACGCTGGCGCGGGTCAAGGGCGTTGGTAACGAGTCCTATTTCCTTGAAGTAATTGAGGTTTAGTCTCCCCGGCGAATACTGAAGATTCAGTTTGCTTTCCCCAAAGAAACTGGCAAACTGAATTCATAATTCAAATGCGCCCAAAGCGGCGCAGAAATAAAACGCGCCCTGGGAGGGGACCCATGACTGTTTCACGCCGAGATCTTATGCTCGGGGCGGCCGCTTCGGCATGCCTCCTGTCTTCCGGCGGCGGCATGCTGCGCGCCGCCAATGCCCAGAGCGGCTGGGCGCCGACCCGCGATGTCGAGCTGGTGATTCCGTTCGCCGCCGGCGGCGGGTCTGATCTTCTCGCCCGTGTCGTCGGCAAGATCATTGTCGAGGAGAAGCTGATCCCGCAGTCGCTGGTGCTCAACAACCGGCCGGGTGGCGGCGGGGCGGTGGGCATCGGCTATGTCGCCGCGAGCCGGCGCAAGGATCCCAACACCATCATCCTGATCAACGGCACGACGCAGATCACGCCGATCCTCAACCCGGCGGCGCGCACGCTGTCGGAAGTCCAGCCGATCATGAACTTCATGCTCGACGACTTCCTGCTCTTCGTGAACGGCGATTCCAAGTACAAGACCGCTCAGGAACTGATCGCCGACATCAAGGCCAAGCCGACCAAGACGTTCAATTTTTCCACCGGCGGCACCACCGACATCATGGCGATCACCGTGTTCTCGCGGGCGCTCGGCAAGGACATCAACCCGGTCAACTTCAACAGCGGCGGCGAATCGCTCACCGCCCTGCTCGGCGGCCATGTCGACGGGACGATCGGCAATCCGCTGGAATTCATGGGCCAGCTGGCCTCCGGCAAGGTCCGCGCGCTCGGCGTGTTCCGCGACACCCGCTTTGCCGCCATGCCCGATGTGCCGACGCTGAAGGAGGTCGGGCTCGACGTGCCGAACTTCCAGATGTGGCGCGGCATCGCGGTGCCTAAGGATGTCGACCCCGCCGCCCAGCTCTACTGGCAGGGCGTGATGGAGAAGGTGGCCGCCTCGCCGACGATGAAGAAGTACATCGCCGACAATGTCGCCACCGAGGCGCCCATCGTCGGCGCCGATTTCGTCGCCTTCCTTGCGGCGCAGGAAAAGCTCTATCGCGGTCTGCTGGCCAAGCCGGCCTGAGGAGCGGGCGATGAAGCACCGATTGCTGACCGGCGACATGGGTTTTGCCGTCGGCTGGGCATTGCTCGGCCTGTATTGGATGGTCGGCGCGTTCGACTATCCCCTGTGGTCCGGCTTTGCGCCGGATTCAGGTTTCCTGCCGCTGGTCTACGGCACGCTGCTGTTCCTGCTGTCGGTGGCCGTGGCGCTCTCGCTGTGGTTCGGCGAGGCGGAGGAGGAGGAGCGCGAGCCCCTGACCAAGTCGCTGCTGGTTCTGGCGGCGCTGGTCGTGGTGGTGGCGAGCCTCGGCTTCATCGGCTTCCTGCTGCCGGTCTTCGGCCTGATGATGTTCATCTATCTCTATGTCGAAAAGCTGCCGCTCCTGCGCTCGGCTGTGGTCGCGGGGCTGGTGACGGCCAGCCTGGCACTGGTGTTCGTGCACTGGCTCAGCATTCCCCTTCCGCTCGTGACCTGGGATTTCTGACATGGAAGCCTTGATGGATCTCGGCGGCGGGTTCAGCACCGCGCTGACCCCGAACAACCTGATGATGTGCTTCCTCGGCGTGTTTCTCGGCCAATTGGTCGGGGTGCTGCCGGGCATCGGCCCCTCGGCGGCGATCGCGCTGCTGCTGCCGCTCACCTTCGGCAGCGACCCCACCGCCTCGCTGATCATGTTCGCCGGCATCTATTATGGCGCGCAATATGGCGGCACCATCACCTCGGTGCTGATCAGCGTGCCCGGCGAATCCTCCACGGTCATGACCAGCATCGATGGCTACCAGATGGCGATCAAGGGCCGGGCCGGCGCCGCGCTAGGCATCGCCGCCATCGGTTCGTTCATCGCCGGCACCATCTCGACGCTGGGCCTGACCCTGCTGGCGCCGCCTCTGGCGCAGGCGGCGCTCGCCTTCGGCCCGCCGGAATATTTCGCCCTCGTGGTGCTCGGCCTCGTCGCGCTGGCGGCGGTCAGCGGCCGCTCGGTGCTGAAGGGCGTGGCTGCGGGCGTCGCCGGGCTTTTGCTGGCCACCATCGGCATCGACCCGCAGAGCGGCGTGTCGCGCTTCGATTTCGGCATGGTCTGGCTGCTCGACGGCATCGAGTTCATCGTGCTGACCGTCGCCCTGTTCGGCGTCGGCGAGGTGCTGGCGAGCTGCACCGCCGCGTCCGCCCGCCCGGTGGCGGAGGTGAAGAACGTGCTGCCGACGCGGGAGGACTGGCGGCGCAGCCGCATGCCGATCCTGCGCGGCTCGGTCGTCGGCTTCCTGGTCGGCGTGCTGCCCGGCACCGGGGCGACCATTGCCAGCTTCATCGCCTACATCATGGAGAAGAAGCTCTCCCGCCATCCCGAGGAATTCGGCAAGGGCGCCATCGAGGGGGTGGCCGGGCCGGAATCCTCCAACAACGCCGCCGCCGCCGGCGCGCTGGTGCCGATGCTGGCGCTCGGCGTTCCCGGCTCCGGCACCACGGCGATCATTCTGGGCGCGCTGATCATGTTCGGCCTGCGGCCGGGGCCGGAGCTGTTCACCCAGAACGCCACGCTGGTCTGGGCGGTGATCGCCAGCATGTATATCGGCAATCTGCTGCTGCTGATCATGAACCTGCCGCTCGCCGGCGTCTTCGCCCGGCTGCTGAAAGTGCCGTATAAATGGCTCTACCCGCCGATCCTTGCCATCTGCCTGGTCGGCGTGTTCTCGCAGGCCAACAGCCTGGAGGATTGCTGGCTGGTGGTGGGCTTCGGCGCCATTGGCTGGGGCATGAAGCGGTTCGACTGGCCGGCGGCGCCGATGGTTCTGGGCCTGGTGCTCGGCC
This sequence comes from Ancylobacter rudongensis, assembly GCF_900100155.1. Classification (GTDB taxonomy): domain Bacteria; phylum Pseudomonadota; class Alphaproteobacteria; order Rhizobiales; family Xanthobacteraceae; genus Ancylobacter; species Ancylobacter rudongensis. The sequence goes on along the minus strand of NZ_FMTP01000003.1, from coordinate 135,844 downwards.
CGATGTTCGAGAGTTCGCTGCGGCAGTCGCTGACCATGTCGCACGGCACCGCCTTCATCTTCATCAATCGCCCGATCGCGGCGGCGCTCATGCTGGCGGCGGTGCTGTTCATCGCCATCCCGGTGATCGCCGGGCTGCTCGCCTCCCGTCCGCGCCCGGCCAGTGCAGGAGAAGCCCCATGAACAACGATTTCCGCTCCCGCATCGGCATCGATCTCAACCGGCGGATCGGGCTGGAGCCGGGCCTCGACTGGGCGATCGCCCATGGCGTGCGCTATCTCGATATCTGCCTCGACCCGGACCCGGCGCTGCTGGACCCGGCCAATCCCCGTCTTGCCCGCGCCCGGGAGAGGATCGCGGAAGCGGGCGTCACGCTCGGCCTGCACACGCTGTCGGCGGTCAATGTGGCGGAGGATTCGCCCTTTCTCAGCGAGGCGACGGATGCCTATCTGACCGCCTATCTGCGCGCCGCCAAGGCCATTGGCGCCGGCTGGGTCATCATGCATGGCGGCTATCACTTCACCGCCGACAAGCGCGAGCGGATGGACATCGCCGTCGCCCGCCTCGCCCGGATGAGTGCCATTGCCGAAGACGAGGGCATGACTATCCTGCTGGAGAACATGAACCCCGAGCCGGCCGGCGCCGAGGTGAAATATCTCGTCCATGACCCGGGGGAGGCGCTGTATTATTTCGAGCGGCTGACCTCGCCGGCGCTGCGCTGGTCCTTTACCACCAACCATGCCCACATGCTGGACTGCGGCATTCGCGGCTTTCTCGACGTGATGGATCTCAGCCGCTGCGGCGAGGTGCGGCTCGCCGACAACCGCGGCGAGATCGAGGAGCATCTCTATCCCGGCACCGGCAATGTCGACTTTGCCGACATCTTCCGCGAGCTGGAGCGGCGCGGCTATCGCGGCCACTACATGCAGGATTATCTCGGCATTGACGACATGCTGCGCGGCCGCGAGATCATCGCCGATATCGCGGAGAAGGCGGTGGCGCGCGAAGGGGTCTGACCGGGCGGGGTTCGTTGCCGGCTACAATTCTCCGCCGGCCCCCGCGTCATCTGGCCGGGGCGACGACGATGGAGCGTGTCACCACGTCGACCACGATCGCCTTGCGCCTCGCCAGCCAGTCGGGTGCGGCGAAGTCGCGCTGGAACATGCTGCCGAGCGTGTAGCGGTTCGAGACGTGGATGAAGCACAGGCCGAGGATCGAGATGTAGAGGTTCTCGGCGTCCATCTCCCGGTGAAAGATCTTCTCCTTCTGGCCGCGTGCCAGCAGGGTGCGCAGCTGCTCCAGCAGCGGGCGCGTCAGGTGCGGGATCGTGGCCGAGCGCTGGGCGGTACGGCCCATCATCAGGTTCTCGTTCATGATCAGCCGCACGAAATGCGGATCGGTGCTGAGGAAATCGAAGGTCAGTTCGACAAGAGCCTTCAGCGCCTCGCGGGGGTCTGCATGGGCGATGTCGAGCGTCTGCTCGCGGTCGCGGATGATCTTGTAGGAGGCCTCCAGCGCGGCGAGGTACAGCTCGTCCTTGTTGCCGAAATAGTGGTAGATCATGCCGACATTGGCACTGGCGCCGGCGGCGATGCGCTCGATGCGGCTGCCGCTGAAGCCATGCTCGGCGAATTCCGCCTTCGCCACGTCAAGAATGCGCTGGCGGGTCGCGGCGGCGTTGCGCTTGCCGGGCGTGCGGGCGGGGGATGGCACAGCATCCTCGGGCGGGGCGGAACTCATCTTCTCTCCGGCGGGCTCGGCAGGTCGGCGAAAGCCTGCGCTGCAAGCTTCAGCAATGCCATGTCCCGGCCGCGTCGCGCCAGGATCGACAATCCCACCGGCGCGCCATCCACCGTTCCCACCGGCACGGTGATCTGCGGCAGGCCGCCAAGCCCGGCCGGGCACAGCAGCTGCATCGCGCGCGCCCGATAGGCAGTTTCGATCTCGGCCGAGGCGGTGGCGCGCAGCGGCGGCAGGCCCGGTGTCGTTGGCAGGCAGATGAGCGCGTCGCCGAGGGTCGCCTCCAGTTCCTGCGCGAGGGCGTCCGCCTGCTGCCGTGCGGCCTGCGCCTCCGCCTGGCCGACCTTGGCGGCGGCGGCGAGGCGCTGGCCGACACCCTCGCCGAAGCCGGGTCTCTCGCGCTCGATCCAGCCGCCGAGCGACTGCCAGATCTCCCAGGCCTGCACGGTGCGGAAGATGTCGAGCCAGCGGTCGAGGCCGAGGGGGCTCAGCGGCGCCTGGCTGCGGGCGGGCAGCAGGCGCGCGAGACGCGCCACGCCGTCGGCGAGCACGGCGCGGACATTTGTGTCGCAGCGCTCGAACGCATCGGTGGCGACGACAAGACGGGAGAAGCCGGTGCCCGCCGCGACTTCCGGTGGGTCCCCGAGCAGCACGGCGCCGACCTTCATCAGCAAGCCGGTGTCGCGGGCGAACCAGCCGACCGTGTCGAAGCGCGGGGCGAAGGGCGCGACGCCGGCAAGGGACACGTGGCCATGGGTCGGGCGCATGCCTAACAGCCCGCAATAGGCCGCCGGCACCCGCACCGAGCCACCGCAATCCGTGCCGATGGCGAAATCCACCAGCCGAGCGGCCACCGCCACCGCCGAGCCGCTAGAGGAGCCGCCCGGCAGCCGGTCGCGGGCGGCGGGGTTGATCGGCATGCCGTAGTGAAAATTCTCGCCCGAGATCGAGTAGCACAGCTCGTCGCTCAGCGTGCGGCCATGCAGGGCGGCGCCGGCGGCGAGCAGGGCCGTCACCGCCTCCGCCGTCAAGGTGGCGGGCGGATGGGTGGCGAGCCAGGCGGGATGGCCGAAGCCGGTGCGGCTGCCGGCGACGTCGAACACGTCCTTCAGACCGAAGCTGAGCCCGGACAGGGACCCTTCGCCTGTGGCCGGCCGGGCCACATGGTTCTCCTGACAGAAGGCGCCGAAGGGGTCATCGGGTGGGCGGGCGTCGGGGGGCATGCGGTTTGCTCAGTTGGGCTGCGGGCGATGCAGCGCCGGGGCGGGCCGCGTCAGGGTTCGCCGGCCGCGCTTATAGGCGAACAGGACGGGGGCAAGCTCGGCCACCGCCTCCTCGGTACGCGCGCAGTCCAGCACGACGAAATCGGCCGCCTTGCCGGGGGCGAGGCCATAGTCGGGCGCGTTGATCAGCCGGGCGGAGCGCTCGGTGATCATGTTGAAGCACTCGCGAATGTCGGCGGCGGCGCCGATATGGCAGATATTGGCGTTGAGGTTGGCCATGCGGGTGAGGGAGCAGTCGCCGAACGGGGTGAACGGATTGAGCACATTGTTGGTCGACAGCGAGCAGTTCACCCCGTGATGCAGCAACTTATGGGTGTGGGTGACGCCGCGCGGCTGGTGGCAATCGCAGTCGCGACCCATCAGGAACAGATCGGTGGAGGGCAGCACAGTAAGCGCCACTCCGGCGTCGCGCATCCGTCGCGCCGCCGCCTCGAACCGGGCCGGGCTCGCCCCCGCCAGCTTGGTGACATGGCCGATGGCGGTGCGTCCGCCCCAGCGGCAGCGATCCGCCAGCGTGCAGACATACTCAAGGTCCAGATTTTCGGCGCTCGGGCCGAAATCGAGATGCATGTCGATATCCACGTCGAACTCGCGCGCCAGTTCGAACACCCGGTCGATCTGGCCATGCGGGTCGCTGTCCGTATAAGGCGCGGCGCCGACCACGCGGGCGCCGTTGTTCAGCGCCGCGACCATGAGTTCGTCGGTGCCGGGATTGTTGAGCAGACCTTCCTGCGGGAAGACGCAGATCTCAATGTCGATCGCCCAGCGATATTCCTCGATCAGCGGCCGCACGCCCTCCAGCCCGCGCAGGCCGATGCCGGGGTCGACCTCCAGCTGGGTGCGCATATGGGTGGTGCCCTGCATCAGGCATTTTTCCAGCGTGCGTTTGGCCCGCGCATAGACATCCTCAGGGGTGAAGCCGGCCTTGGCCTTGGCCACCTCGCCAATGGCTTCGGGCAGGTCGCCGCGCACCGACTGGCAGCGGTCGAGAATGCAGGATTTGTCGAGATGGATATGGGTCTCGACAAAGCCGGGCGAGACGAGCCGCCCGCCGACATCCAGCTCCTCGCCCTCGGCGGCGAGAGCGGCCTCGATCACCGCGATACGGCCGGCGTTGATGCCGATATCGACGGTGCGGTCGGGGGCGTCGGGAAGGCGGGCATTCCTTACGATCAGGTCCATCGACGGGCCTCCTCCGGCCGGTAGTGCGGCGGCGTGCGATCCGGGGTGCCCTGCTCAACGGGTGGCGCGCCTCATCGCCGGGCGTCGGGCCCAGGTGGCGAGCAGGGCACGAGAGCAACGCAATTAAGTGTTTACTTAGTTTGCGACGGGCCCGCCGCGTCGTAAAGCCGATTGATTGGCCAGATCGTGCCCACTCAACACGCTGTTGCCGAAGGGATTTCTGAGGAGTCGGAACCCGTTGCGCGCCATGCGGGCAGGGGCTGCCTAGAATCCGCTCCCAGGAGTTCGCTCCCAGGAATCCGCTCCCGCGCGGCTGCGCAGCCTCAGGCGCTCTCGCCCTTGAGCGTGCGCCGCACCGCCTCGCCGGTCAGCCGGTTATGCTCTTCCAGCCGCTCGGCGAGATCGAGGCGGGCGCGGGCGCGGAAGGCGACCATGATGCCCTCATGCTCGCCGAAGGATTCGAGCACGCGCTGCGGGTTCTCGTTCACGACGAAACGCAGCCGCAGCACGCGCTTCTGCAGATTGTCATAGCTCTGCAGCAGCACGGGATTGTGTGTCGCCAGCGCCAGTGCGCGGTGGAACTCCTGGTTCAGCGCGGTATAGGCGGCCGGCTCGGGAGGGCTGGCGAGCGCAGCATGGGCGCGCTCGATCCGGGCGGCGTCCTCGGCGGTTGCCCGCACCGCGGCGAGTCGGCCGATCATCTGTTCCAGCGTGCCCTTCATCTCGAACAGATGGCCCACTTCGACCGGGTCGATCGGCGCGACGATGGAGCCGCGATTGGGCCGCAGCTCGATGAAGCCCTCGGCGGCGAGCACCTTCAGCGCCTCGCGCAGCGGGGTGCGGGAAATGCCGAAGCGCAGGCACAGCTGCGCCTCGGGGATGCGCGCACCGTCGGCCAATTCGCCATTGAGCAAAACGGCGCGCAGCTTGTTGACGATCTGCTCGTGCAGCGTGCCGGCCTCGCTCGCTTCCGGTGCCGGCGCGGCCATGGTTCTCACTCCCCGGCCAGTGCCAGGCCGGCCCCGGAGGGGCTGGCGAAGAGCGACCCGAACGGGGCCAGCGGGGCGGTGGAGACCCCCATTTCGCGCAGGCAGCCCCACAGCGTGGTGCTGACGGAATCGAACACCGGAATGCCGAGCGCGCGCTCGACCTGCGCTCCCACCAGCGCGCCGCGCATATTGGTGCAGACGATGGCGATGGCGTCCGGCGCCGCGCCGGCGACGTCCGTGCACATCTGTCCGATGCGGTCCTCGTCGATCTCGGCGAAGGAGAAATTGTCGGATATGCCGCAATGAGACCCGGCGACCACCTCAACGCCGATGGAGGCGTAGTTGGCGACGATGCGCGCGCCGACATCCTCCGTATAGGGCGTCACCAGGCCGAGCCGCTTCACACCGCGCTCGGCGATCAGCCGGTTGAGGCTGAGGATGGCGCTGGTGGCCTTCACCCCGGTGCGGGCGTGGATCTGCGCGCAGAGCCGCTCGTCGGTGTCGAAGCCGAGCCAGCTCGCCGAGGTGCCGTTCCAGGCGATGATATCGGTGCGCGCATCCGCCAGCAGCTCGGCGGCGGCGAGGATGGGCTCCTGGCGGAACTGGTCGGACGCGCTGTCGTCGAGGGCGATGCGCGTCACCCGGAAGCGGCCGAAATGCGCCGAGACGCCGGGAAACAGCGGCTCCAGCATCCGTGCCGTGTAGGGCTCCAGCACGGTGTTGGACGAGGGCGTCAGCATGCCGATCAGGTGCCGGGGGAAAGGGACGACATTTTGCATTCAAAAATGACCCGACAACAGCCGCGTTGATCACCGGGCGCGGCGTCCACCTGCATGTGCGCCGCGCCCCTTCTCCTTCGTCTTGCCCTGAGCGCCGACATCAGTCAATCCGGCTGAGTGCTTTGAAATCAACGAAATTGCATAGTTATCGTGCAGAGCATGGCGCGCCTGATGGCATCGCCCTGACCGCGCTTCCGGCGTGGTGCCTACTATTTGGTATTTAAGTGACCACTTAGTTGTTGCAGACTTTAATCACGATAATGAATTCAAAAAATCCTTCCAGGAGCCGTGTCATGCGCTTGCCCCTTTTGCTGACCACCGCGCTTTCCGCTGCCTTCCTCGCCGCTGCGCCGGTGCTGTTCCCGGCCCCGGCCATGGCGCAGGACGGCAAGACCTTCCGCTATGCCTACCGCGTCGACCCCGCCTCGCTCGACCCGCACGCGCTGGCCGAGACCTTCACCCTCTCCTGGCTCGGTCAGGTCTATGAGCCGCTGGTCGGGCGCGGCAAGAAGCTGGAACTGGTGCCGGCGCTGGCGACCAAATGGGAGCAGCCGGAACCCAATGTGTGGCGTTTCCATCTGCGCGAGGGCGTGAAGTTCGCCGATGGCACCCCGCTCACCGCCGACGATGTGATCTTCTCGCTGCAGCGGGTGAAGAAGGACGGCTCGGACATGGCCTATACGGTCGCCTCGGTGACCGACATCAAGAAGGTGGACGATCTCACCGTCGATCTCGTCATGGCCAAGCCCAACCCGATCCTGCCGGTGCAGATCACCTCCACCTACATCATGAGCAAGGCCTGGGCGGAGAAGAACGGCGCCACCGCGCCGGCGAGCGTGAAGGCGAAGGTGGAGAACTTTGCTTCCACCAACGCCAACGGCACCGGCCCGTTCATGATCGCCTCGCGCCAGGCCGGCGTGAAGACCGAGCTGGTGCCCAACCCGAACTGGTGGGGCGAGAAGAGCTCCAATGTCGACAAGGTCGTGTTCACGCCGATCCAGTCCGACGCCACCCGCGTCGCCGCCCTGCTCTCGGGCGAGGTCGATATGGTCTATCCGGTGCCGCAGCAGGACGTCGCGCGCATCGACGGCAATGAGGGCACCAGCGTGCTGAAGGGCTCCGAGCTGCGCACCATGATGCTCGCCATGGACCAGCACCGCGACGAGCTGCAGAACTCCGACGCCAAGGGCAAGAACCCCCTCAAGGACAAGCGCGTCCGCCAGGCGATCTACCAGGCGATCGACATGAACGCGATCCGCGACCGCATCATGGGCGGCACCTCGCACATCGCCGGCACCATGATCGCGCCTGGGATCAACGGCTACGACCCCAAGCTCGACGACCGCGCCGCGCCCTATGACCCGGAAGCGTCGAAGAAGCTGCTGGCCGAGGCGGGTTATCCCGACGGCTTCTCCTTCACCATGGACTGCTCCAATGACCGCTACGTCAATGACGAGCGCATCTGCCAGGCCATCGTCGGCATGCTTGGCCGGGTTGGGCTGAAGGTGACGCTGAACGCCCAGACCCGCTCGAAATTCTTCGAGAAGGTGCTCGCCCGCGACACCTCCTTCGCCATGATCGGCTGGCAGCCGCTGAGCTACGACGCCCATTCGACGCTGCAGGACACGATGAACACGCCGGAGGGCAAGGTCGGCACCTACAATATCGGCAACTACTCCAACCCCAAGGTCGACGAACTGACCCAGAAGATCGAGGTCGAGGTCGATCCGGCCAAGCGCAACGCCATGATCTTCGAGGCGATGATGCTGGACAAGGCGGATTATGGCCACATCCCGGTGCATCAGGCCGGCCTCGCCTGGGGCGTGCGCAAGGGCGTGAACGTGGTGCAGCGCTCGGATGACAGCCTGGAGCTGAAATGGGTGAGCGTCGACTGACGTCCTGAAAGGGAGGCCGCGACATGAGCTTCGTTCTCGGACGGCTCGGGCAGACCGTGCTCGTGCTCCTCGTCGCGGCCTTCGTCAGCTTCGCGCTGTTCCGTTATGTCGGCGATCCCGTCAACAACATGGTGGGGCAGAGCGCGAGCCTGGCCGACCGCGAGGCGATGCGGGCGGCGCTGGGGCTGGACGATGCCTTCATCCTCCAGTTCGCCCGCTTTGTCGGCCATGCGCTGACCGGCGATTTCGGCATGTCCTACCGTTTCGGCCAGCCGGTGGCGACGCTGATCGCCGAGCGCTTCCCGGCGACGCTGGAACTGGCGCTGATCTCCATGCTGATCGCCACCGGCCTCGGCGTGCCGCTGGGCGTGTGGACCGCGCTCCACCGCGACCATTGGGCGGCGCAGGCGCTGATGGCGGCCTCGCTGATCGGCGTCGCGCTGCCGACCTTCCTGATCGGTATCGCGCTGATCCTGTTCTTCTCGGTCTGGCTCGGCTGGCTGCCCTCCTTCGGGCGCGGGCAGGTGGTGGAGATCGGCGGCTGGACCACCGGGCTGCTCACCACAAGTGGCCTGCGCGCGCTGGTGCTGCCCGCCGTCACGCTGGGCGTGTTCCAGCTGGCGCTGATCCTGCGGCTGGCGCGGGCGGAGATGCTGGAGGTGATGCGTGCCGACTTCATCCGCTTCGCGAGGGCACGAGGGCTGAAGCCGCGCGCGATCCAGTACCGCCACGCGCTGCGCAACACGCTGGTGCCTGTCGTGACGATGATCGGGCTTCAGTTCGGCAATGTGTTCGCCTTCTCCATCATCGTCGAGACGGTGTTCCAGTGGCCCGGCCTCGGACTTCTGGTGATCCAGGCGATCCAGTTCGCCGATGTGCCGCTGCTTGCCGCCTATCTCGTACTCATCGCGCTGTGCTTCGCCGTGATCAATCTGGCGGTCGATCTCGCCTATGTCGCCATCGACCCGCGGGTGCGGTCCGGCGGCGGCGCGAGGAGGGCGGCATGAGCCTCCTCTCGATCGGCCGCAGCGTCGGCAACTGGTGGCAGGGCGATCTCGCCTATCGCTTCCGCCGGTCGCCGGTGGCGATCCTCGCCGCGCTGGTCGGCCTCGCTTTGCTGGTCGCGGCGATGGGCGCGCCTGTCCTGGCGCCGTATGACGCCTTCGACCCCGCCGCCGCCAATGCCGCCGACGCCCGCCTGCCGCCCGGCGTCGAGGGGATGTTCGGCGATGTCTATCTGCTCGGCACCGATCCGCAGGGCCGCGACATGCTGTCGGCCATGCTCTACGGGCTGCGCACCTCGCTGGTGGTGGGCCTCGCCAGCGTCGCCGCCGCCGCCCTTGCCGGCGTGCTGCTGGGGCTGATGGCCGGCTATTTCGGCGGGGTGCTCGACGCGTTCATCATGCGCGCGGCCGATGTGCAGCTGAGCTTTCCCGCCATCCTCATCGCCCTGCTGATCGACGGGGTGGCGCGCACCGCCATGCCGCAGGAGCTCCACGCCGAGCTGGCGGTGCCGATCCTCGTCGCCGCCATCGCCGCCTCGTTCTGGGTGCAATATGCCCGCACGGTGCGCGGCCTTGTGCTGGTGGAGCGCGGGCGGGACTATGTGCTGGCGGCCAAGGTGACCGGGGTAAGCACGCCGCGCATCCTGCTCACCCATATCCTGCCCAATGTGCTCGGCTCGGTGCTGGTGATCGCCACCATCAACCTCGCTCTGGCCATCCTTACCGAATCCACTCTGTCCTTCCTCGGCGTCGGCCTGCCCTCCACCCAGCCCTCGCTCGGCTCGCTGGTGCGGATCGGCAATGAGTTCGTGTTCTCCGGCGACTGGTGGATCAGCGCGCTTCCCGGCCTGCTGCTGGTGCTGCTGTCGCTGTCGGTGAACATTTTCGGCGACTGGCTGCGCGACGCGCTCAACCCGAAGCTCGCCTCATGAGCGCGCTTCTCTCGGTTCAGGGCCTCCGGGTCGAGATCGCCCGGCGCGGCCGGGCGATGACCGCGATCGACGACGTGTCGTTCGAGATCGCCGCCGGCGAGATTCTCGGCGTCGTCGGCGAATCCGGCGCCGGCAAGTCCGTTACCGGCACCGCCGTGCTCGGCCTGCTGGAGCGACCGGCCTATCAGGCCGGCGGGCGCATCCTGTTCGATGGGCGGCGGATCGACACGCTGGACGACGATGCGATGCGCACATTGCGCGGCAAGGAGATCGCCGCCGTCTTCCAGGACCCGCTGACCAGCCTCGACCCGCTGATGACCATTGGCGACCAGCTGATCGAGACCATCCGCACCCATCTGGACCTGACCCCGGCCGAGGCGGTGGAGCGCGCCGCGCGGCTGCTGGCCGAGGTCGGCATTCCCGCCCCGCGCGAACGGCTGGCGAGCTACCCGCATGAAATGTCCGGCGGCATGCGCCAGCGCGTGGTGCTGGCGCTCGCCTTCAGCTGCGAGCCGCGTCTCATCATCGCCGATGAGCCGACCACGGCGCTTGATGTGTCGATCCAGGCGCAGATTCTCGACCTGCTGCGCGCCATGTGCCGGGAGCGCGGCACCACGGTGATGCTGGTGACGCACGATATGGGGGTGATCGCCGAGGTCGCCGACCGGGTCGCTGTCATGTATGCCGGCCGGCTGGTCGAGCTCGGCCCGACGGCCGGCCTGCTCGGCGAGGCCGTCCATCCCTATACGCGCGGGCTGATGGCCTCGATCCCCGACATGCACCGGCGGGACGCGGAGCTGGCGCAGATTCCCGGCTCAATGCCACGCCCGGACGCGCCGGTGCCGGGCTGCGCCTTTCATCCCCGCTGCCCGCGCGCGCTGGTGCGCTGCGCCAGCGAACGCCCGCCGACCTTCGCGGTGGGCGCCTCGCAGGTCGCCTGCTGGCTGGCCGACCCAGTGGCGAGGAGCGCGGCATGAGCGGGCACAAGGACACGATCCTCTCCGTCGACCGGCTCACCGTGCGCTTCGACGCGTCGCCCTCGCTCATCAAGCGGATCGTCACCGGCGCCGGCCGGCGCACCGTGCATGCGGTGGAGGAGGTGGATTTTGAGGTGACGCGCGGCTCCACCTTCGCGCTGGTCGGTGAATCCGGATGCGGCAAGTCGACAATCGCCCGCACGATCGCCGGCATCCAGCCGCCGAGCGGTGGCAGCGTCTCCTTCATGGGCGTCGATATCGCCGGCTTCCGCACCCGCCACGCCGCCATGCCCTACCGCCGCAATCTGCAGATGATCTTCCAGGATCCCTATGCGAGCCTGAACCCGCGCTGGCGGGTCGGGCGCATCATTGCCGAGCCGATCCTCACCCATCGGCTGATGCAGCGTGGCTCGGCGCTCGACGCGCGGGTGGCGGAACTGCTGGAAACCGTCGGCCTTGCGCCCGGAGATGCCGCCAAGTTTCCGCACCAGTTCTCCGGCGGCCAGCGCCAGCGCATCTCCATCGCCCGGGCGCTGGCGGCGAACCCGGCCTTCATCGTCTGCGACGAGCCGACCTCGGCGCTCGATGTGTCGGTGCAGGCGCAGATTCTCAATTTGATGAAGCGCCTGCAGCGCGAACGTGGGCTGACCTATCTGCTGATCTCGCACAATCTCGCCGTCGTCGCCCACATGGCCGACGCCATGGGCGTGATGTATCTCGGCCGGCTGGTCGAGCAGGGCGATGCGGGCCAGATCCTCGCCCGGCCGCTGCACCCCTATACGCGGCTGCTGCTCGACACCGTGCCCGATCCGCGCGCGCCGAAACGCGACCGTGCACGTCTGTCCGGCGAGGTGCCGAGCCCGCTCGCCCCGCCGACGGGCTGCGCCTTCCACCCGCGCTGCCCGCTGGCCAATGCGCGCTGCGCCCGCGAGCGGCCGCTGCCGCTCCGCGTCGGGGCGGCGCTCGTCGCCTGCCATGCCGTGGAGGAGGGGCGGCTGCCATCCCGCCCGTCCGCCAATGAGAACTGCCTCGCCACATCGGGAGACGCCGCGTGAAGACCACGATTCTGAACTGCCACGCCCTTCTCGGCGAGGCTGCCACCCCGTCGCCAGGCCCGGTCGATATCGAGATCGACGGCCGCCTCATCACCGAGATCCGCCCCGCCGGCGCGCGCGAGCCGGCCGAGGGAGCGGTGATCGACGGGCGCGAATTGCTGATCGCGGCCGGCCTGATCAATGGCCATCATCACAGCCATGAGGGCTTCTACAAGGGCCGCAAGGACAATCTGCCGCTTGAGCTCTGGATGAACTATGTCCGGCCGCTGAAGCCGATCGAGCTGACCCCGCGCGACGTCTATCTGCGCACCATGATCGGGGCGATCGAGGCGGTGCGCAGCGGCACCACCACGCTGTGCGACGACACCAACCAGAGCCCGCGCATCCGCCCCGACCATGTCGAGCAGGTGTTCCAGGCCTATGAGGACATCGGCATCCGCGCCAATGTCGGCATCACCCTGTTCGACAAGCCATTCTTCCGCGCCGTGCCCTTTGTCGACGAGGAATTCCCCAAGGACCTGCTCGCCGAGTTCGACGGCACGCGCATGTATAGCGGCGCCGAGCTGCTCGACTTCGTGCGCGGGCTGGCACGCGACCACCATCCCTCGACCAACCGCGTCGCCTACATGGCCGCGCCCTCGGCGCCGCAGCGCTGCACGCAGGAGTTTCTGCTCGATGTGCGCCGCATGGCGGACGATTTCGACCTGCCGTTGATGATCCATGTGCAGGAGACGCGGATGCAGGTGGTGACGGGCCATCTGTTCTACGGCTCGACCATGATCGAATATCTGCACCGCATCGGCTTCATGAAGCCGAAGACCGCCTTCATCCACGGCATTTGGCTCAACCCGCGCGAGATCGAGCTGCTGGCGAAGACGGGCGTGTCGATCCAGCACAACCCGCCCTCCAATCTAAAGGTCGGCTCCGGCCTCGCACCGGTGCGCGAACTGCTGAAGGCCGGGGTGAATGTGAGTCTCGGCACCGATGGCTGCGGCTCGATCGAGGGCACCGACATGCAGAACGCGCTCTATCTCGCCGCGCTGCTGCAGAAGCTGCGCGGCGATTACACGGAGTGGGTCGGCGCCGAGGAGGCGTTCCATGCCGCCACCATGGGCGGGGCGCGGGCGCTGGGCCGCGGCAAGGAGCTGGGGGCGGTGGAGGCGGGGCGCGTCGCCGATCTCGTCGGCTACCGGCTCGACCGTATCCCCTTCACTCCGCTCAACAATGCGGTGAACCAGCTGGTCTATGCGGCGAGCCGGGCCGAGGTCGACCTCGTCATGGTCGATGGCGAGGTGATCGAGCGCGACGGCAAGCTCACGCGCATCGACGAGGCGGCGATCATCGACGAGATCCGCGAGGCGCACACACGCATCGCGCCGCAGCTCGCCGCCTCGGAGACCGATGTGGAGCGCATCTCCCCGCATTACGAGCGCATCTATCGGCGCTGCCAGTGCATGGAGATCGCCGCCGACACCTATCCCGCCCGCCTCAGCCACTGAGTGAGATCATGACCCGCCCCGCCGATTTCCACGCCCGCGCCATCGAGGTGCTGCACGACGCCAATGAGGCCGCCTGGCGCGAGAGCGACCCGGAAGAGGGCGTGCGCCACTTCACCAACGCCACGCGCGGGCTGCTCGGCGATCCCGACGCGGTGAACCAGCCCGGCGCGCTGAAGCCGGGCGAGACGCAGTTCGTCGTCTCCGCCTGCTTCTTCATCGCGCCGAGCCGCGACCACATGATCGTCTTTGCCGATAATTTCGGCCTCGGACGGGCCCGCATCTCCGTCACCGACAGCCGGCCCGGCCACACGGTGCAGACGAAGCAGGCGGCGGTGGTGCCGAACACCGATGTCGACCCGATCTTCCGGCAGATCATCAAGACCGGGCGGGTCGGCTGCTCGATCTATGTGCCTGTCATGTGGAAGGGCGAGGTGATCGGCATGTTCAACACCGCCTCGCAGGCCCGCTACATCTATGACGAGACCGACCTGCGGGTGCAGAAGCTGTTCGCCGCCTGCGCTGCCGCCGTCTGGATGGGGCTCGGCGGCCCGCAGCGTGTGGCCGAGGTGGCGGAGAGCCTCGGACCGTGGAGCGCCTGAGGCGCTCCACCAAGCAGGCCTTGCAGTCTCCGGGCCTTAGAAACCCATCGCGCAGCCATCCTTGCGCGGGTCGGAACCGGCCAGCAGGAAGCCGCTGGCGGGATCGCGCAGGATGATCTGCGCGCCGCCGAAGGGCTCGACGGCTGAGGTGACCTTGTGGCCGCGCGCCTCCAGCTCGGCCGGCAGGCTTTCGGGATAGGTGCGCTCGATCTCCAGCACGCCGTCATGGGCGAAGGAGCGCGGCGCATCCACCGCGTTCTGCAGGTCGAGCCCGCGATCCAACAGGCCCGAGAGCAGCGCCGCCTGGCCGGAGGCCTGGTACTGCCCGCCCATGACGCCGAACACGCCGACGGCTTCCCCGTCCTTGCGCAGCAGGCCGGGGATGATGGTGTGCATCGGCCGCTTGCCACCGGCGATGGCGTTGGGGTGGCCCTCGATCAGCCGGAACGAGGCGCCGCGCGAATGCAGCAGCACGCCGGTGGCCGGATCGATACGGGTCGAGCCATAGCCGTGGAACAGTGAGTTGATGAACGACACCATGTTGCCGTCGCGGTCGACGACGCTGATATAAACCGTGTCCTTGTGCTCCGGCTCGTCCCACAGCGCCGGCGGCAAAGCGCGGCCCATGTCGATCCGCGCGGCCAGGCGGCGGGCTGTCTCGCGCGAGAGCAGCTCTTCCACCGGCGCCGTCATCGCGGCGGGGTCGGCGAGCAGGGCGTCGCGGTTGTAATAGGCGAGCTTGCCGGCCTCGGCGTGGAGATGCACCCGGTCGGACAGCGACATTCCCTCGCCGAGGTCGAACTCGCGCAGGATGTTGAGGATCATCAGCGCCGCCAGGCCCTGCCCGTTGGGCGGGCATTCCTCCACCGTATAGCCCCGGTAGTCGCTGGAGATCGGCGTGGTGTAGAAGGCGCCGTTCGTCATCGCCGCGAAGTCGTCCAGCGTGTGCAGCCCGCCGAGGCTGTTGAGATAGCGCACCACGGACTGAGCGGTCTCGCCCTCATAGAAGGCCGCCGCGCCCCGGGCGGCGATGTCGCGCATGCGCTGGCCGAGCAGCGGCTGGGCGTGGCGGTCGCCGGCCAGCAGCGGCTTGCCGGCCTTCAGGAAGAAGGCGCTGGCGTTTTCGTCCTGCGCCAGCAGCGGCGCATCGTCGGCCCAGTCGAAGGCGACGCGCTGGGTGATGGGGTAGCCGTTCTCGGCATAGTCGATGGCGCGGGCGAACAGCCGGTCGAGCGGCAGGCTGGCATAGTCCGCGTGCAGCCGCGTCCAGGCGGAAATCGCCCCCGGCACGGTGACGGCATGCGGGCTGGTGCGGGGAATCTCGGTGGTGAGCCCGGCGGCCTTCAGCGCCTCGACGCTGGCGGCCATCGGCGCGCGGCCGCTGCCGTTCAGCGCCACGGTCGGCTGACCCTTGGGCGCGTAGAGCACGAAGCAGTCGCCGCCAATGCCGGTCATTGCCGGCTCGACCACGCATTGCGCCGCCACCGCCGCCAGCGCCGCGTCCATCGCGTTGCCGCCGGCCTGCAGCACCTCCAGCCCGGCCGCCGTTGCCAGCGGGTGCGAGGTGGCGATCGCCGCATCGCGGGCGAACAGGGTCGGGCGGGCCGGGCCGAAGAAGTCGGTGCGTTGGGTCGTGATCACGGGAGGCGTTCCTGCTCACCTGTTGGACGGTCGAAGCCATACAGCTCCGCCGCATTGTCTGTCATGATTTTCGCCGCAATGGGATCGCTGCCGCAGAGCGCGCGGAACAGGTCGACCAGCGCTGCGTCGTCCGGCGGGTTGCCGGGCTTGGACGGGTGCGGCCAGTTGGTGGCGAACAGGCAGCGCTCCGGGGCATGGGCGATCAGTGCGCGGGCCAGCGCCGCGACATCGGCGTAATCGGGCGGACCGCTGCGCGAGGTCTCGTAGACGCCCGACGTTTTCACAAAAGTGCGCCCGCCGTCCAGCAGGCGTTGCAGCGCCCGGAAGCCGGCATGGTCGAGCCCGACCGGCTCCAGGAATTTGCCATTGTGGTCGATCACCAGCCGGCCCGGCAGGCGCGACAGGCGATCGGCTTCGTCGTGCAGCAGGCGGCCATCCATCTGCATCTGCACATGCCAGCCATAGGCGGCGGTCTTGGCGGCGAGCCTCTCCAGATCGCCCCAGCCCAGCGCGCCGCCGCCGATCATGAAGAAGCGGATGCCGAGTATGCCGAGGCCGGTCAGCCGCTCCAGCTCCTGTTCGCTCACCTCAGGCGGCACCACCGCGACGCCGCGCGCATCGTCGCCCAGCACCGCCATGGCGTCGAGCGTGGCGCGGTTGTCGAAGCCATAGACCGAGGGCTGCACAACCACAGCGCGCGTGAGGCCGAGCATGGCACGGACCTTCAGATAGGCCGCGATGTCGCCGCCCGCGACGGGGGGGAAAGGCGAGGCGGGCGCCGGCGGATAGATCTCCGCCGGGCCATAGATGTGCATGTGGCAGTCGCACGCGCCCGGAGGCGGCGTGAACGCCGGCGCCCGTACCGGGACAAGCGCGCTCATCGCGACAGCCAGTTGGGAATGCGATGCGGGTTCCTGGCATGGATCGGCAACCGCCCCTCCAGCATCGCCTTCACCTGCTCCACCGTTTCCATCGCCTGGAACTCCGACGGCTCGATCATCAGCGCCGCCGAATGCGGGGTGGCGACGACGTTGGGCAGGCGGGCGAGCCGCAGCGAGGGCTGCTGGTCCGGCCCGTCGCCGACATCAAGCCCGGCCCCGGCGATGGTGCCTGATGTGAGCGCCGCCTCCAGCGCATCCTCGTCGACCAGTATGCCGCGCGAAACGTTGATGAAGAAAGCACCGCGGCGCATCCGGGCGAAGGCGCCCGCATTCATCATCCGCTCGGTTTCCGGCGTCGCATAGGCGGCGCAGACCACGAAATCGGGCTTGGCTAGCACCTCGTCCAGCCCCACGGGGATGACGGCGCCATTGTCGAAGCGCGCATAGGGGTCATGCACCGTCACCTTCATCTTGAAGGCCAAAGCCAGCTCGACGATGCGCCGGCCAATCGAGCCATAGCCGATGACGCCGACATGGGCGCCGGCCAGCTGCCGGCCGAACACCATCGCATGCGAGGCGTCGCCGGCATGGTAGCGCTCGGCATCCCGCGTGATGTTGCGGGCGAGGTCGAGCATGAGGGCGAGGGCGTGCTCGGCCACCGCGTCGGCATAGCCGGAGGAGCAGTTGCAGACGAGGATGCCGGCCTCGGAGGCGGCGTCGACGTCGATATTGCGCATGTCGACGGCGCAGCGGGTGAACAGCTTCACATCCTTCAGCCGCTGCATCACCTCGCGCGGGCCGGCTGCGAGGCGGTCGGAGATGACCACCTCGCAGCCCTCCGCTGCCTTCACGAGGGTGTCTCCCGACAGGGGCTCATTACTGTCGTTCATCACCAGCTCGATCGGCAGTGCCTTCAGGGCGTCGACGGCCCTGTAGCCGTAGAAATGCTTGAGCAGGTCGCGGTTATGGGTGAGCAGCACACGCATAGGTTTCACTCGGTTCCCTCAGCCATGCCGGCGACGATGTCGGCGGGCAGCTGCGCCATCACCCAGCGGTTCATCGCCAGCACCATGTCGTCGCGCCAGGAGAGCGGGCCGGGGCGGGCGAGGCAGGAGGAGAGGCCGATCTGCTGCTTCTGCAGGATGTCGACATCCTCCATCGCCACCGCTTCCCAGCGCTTGTAATAGGGCGCCGCGCGCTCCTCGAAATCGGGCAGCTCGGTATAGGCCTTGGGGAAGCAGCCGCCGACGGAGAGCACGGAGCGGTCGACCGCGATCGGCCGCACCGCCAGCCACCACATGCAGTCCTGTGCGTAGACGAACTGCACGGTCGGCTCGATGACGGTGAAGAACGTGCCCTTGCGCGCCTGCTCGGACAGGCCCTCGATCGGCGGGAAGGGCGGCTCCTGGCCGAGCACGGCGATGGAGCGGTTGGCCTGCACCTGGATGACGTGCCAATTGCCCTGGGTGGGGAAGCTGACCGAGCGCTGGGCGCCGACGGTGGCGGCGTGGACGATGCCGGTGTGGTAGGTCTCCATGGCGTTTTCGAGCAGGAGCTTCCAGTTGCACCTCGTCTCGATCTCCATGTGCCAGGTCTTGACCATCTCGCCGAGCTTATGGCTGCCGACCAGCTCCGGCATGTTGCCGAGATGGGCCATCAGGCCGGGGGCATTGTCGTCATAGTTGAGGAAGACCGAGCCTTCCCACACTTCCATGCGGATGGGGATGAGGCCGTGCGGCGGCTTCTCGAATTTCGGCACTTCGCGCATGCCGGGCGCGCCGGCCAGCGTGCCGTCGAGCCGGTAGTTCCAGGCGTGGTAGGGGCAGGTGAGGTTCCTGGCGTTGCCGCAGCCTTCCATGAGGATGGAGGCGCGGTGGCGGCACACATTGGCGAAGGCGCGCAGCACGCCGTCCTCGCCGCGTACCAGCAGCGCCGGGCCGCCGACGCTGTCGAGCGCCTTGAAGTCGCCGGGGTTCGCCACCTCGTCCACCCGGCCGGCGAAGAACCAGCTCTTCATGTGGATGTGCGCCATCTCGGCCTTGAACACGGCGGGGTCGGTGTAGAAGCGGGTCGGCGCGCTCTTGGCATCGCCGAGCGGCGGCTCGGACCAGACATAGGGTTCGGGAACCAGCGTCGTTTCCAGGCTCATGACGGCCTCCGTTCAGCGATGCCCGGCATTCAGGCGGTGTTCCGCCTGGCCGAGCTGGACGAGATGAAGGGCGATGACGGCGACATGGCCGGCCAGCATGGCCGACATGCCCTGCACGTCATGGGGCGGGCTCAGCGTGTTGATGTCGACACCGACCAGATCCAGCCCCTTCAGCCCGTGCAGGAGATCGAACACCTCCGCCACCGGCGGCCCGCCCCAGGTGGGGGTGGCGACACCCGGCGCGGCGGAGGGGTCGAAATAATCCATGTCGAAGGACAGGTGAACGGGGCGCGTGCCGACCACCTCGCGCACCTCGGCGGCGATCGCCTCCGGCCCACGCTTGCGCACGTCCTCGCCGGGGATCAGCCGGTAGCCGAGCGCGCGCGTGTGGTCATAGGCGCCGCCGACCAGCATGGTGCCGCGCGCGCCGATGTGGAAGGAACGCTTGGTGTCGACCAGCCCTTCCTGCGCCGCCAGGGTGAAGGTGGTGCCGGTGTTGAGCTCCTCGCCGGGATAGGCGTCGGTATGGGCGTCGATATGGATCAGCACCAGCTCGGGATAACGCTTTGCCAGTGCTCGCAGAACCGGCAATGTCACCGTGCCGTCGCCGCCGACGCAGAGCGGCACCGCGTCCGCCGTCACCACCTCTTGCACCACGGCTTCCATCGCCGCCATGGACGGGCCGATATCGGAGGCGACGACATCGACATCGCCGAGATCCACCACCCGCCCGCCTTCGCGCGGGTCGCTATCCGCCAGTGGGGGATAGAACGGGCGCACCTCGCTCGACATGGCGCGGAACGAGGCCGGCCCCTGGCGCGAGCCGATGCGGGTGGCGTTGGTGCCGCAATCGAAGGGCAGGCCGATGACGGCGATCTGCCCGGCGCTGGCGGACGTCGCCTGTGGCACGCCGAGAAAGGTTCCGAGCCGCATCCGGGGCGCAGCGCCAGGGTATTCCGTCATGAATCGGCTCCAAGATAGAAAGACTTCACGCGCTCCGGATCAATATTCGCGCCGCTATCCTCATGGACGATACGGCCCAGGCGCATGATGTAGACATGGTCGGACAGGCGCATCGCCTCGACCGCGTTCTGCTCGACCAGAAGAACCGTCATCCCCTGCTTGCGGATTTCCAGCACGGTGTCGAGGATCAGGTCGATCATCTGCGGGGCGAGGCCCATGGTGGGCTCGTCCATGATGAGCAAAGACGGGCGCGACATCAGCCCGCGCGCGATCGCCAGCATCTGCTGCTCGCCGCCGGACAGGGTGCCGGCCAGCTGTGCCATGCGCTCGCCGAGGCGCGGGAACAGCGCCACCATCCGATCGAGATCGCTTGCGATATCAACGGCATCGCCGCGCGCATAGGCGCCGAGCACCAGATTCTCGCGCACGCTCATGCCGGCGAAGACGCGGCGGCGCTCCGGCACATGGGCGATGCCGCGCGCCACCCGCAGCTCCGGCGCCAGCGCGGTAATGTCTTCTCCGGCAAAGCGAATTCGCCCGGAGGCGAGCGGCAGCAGGCCGGACAGCGCCATCAGCGTCGTGGTCTTGCCGGCGCCGTTGGAGCCGACCAGCGACACGATCCGGCCGGGCTCCACGGCGAGGTCGATCCCGTCGACGGCGCGGATGCGGCCATAGGAAACCGCCAGTCCCGCAACCTGAAGTAGGGGTTCGGTGGGGTGCAGTGTTGGTTCGATGGGGTGGACGATCGGTGCGATGGGGCTCATCTGGATCACCTCGCCCGGCCGAGATAGGCGGCCTGCACCGCCGGGTCGGCCAGCACCTCTTCCGGCGGGCCGTCGGCCAGCTTGCGGCCGTATTCCAGTACCGTGAGGTGGTCGCACAGCCGGCGCACCACCTGCATGTCGTGCTCGATCAGCAGCACGGCGATGCCCTGCGCCCGCACTTGCCGGACCAGATCGGCGATCTCGGCCTTCTCCACCGCGTTCATCCCGGCCAGCGGCTCGTCGAGCAGCAGCAGCTTGGGCGAGGAGATCAGCGCGCGGGCGATCTCGACCCGGCGCTGGTGGCCGTAGGACAGGGTGGTGGCGACGCGGTCGGCCACCTCTGCCCCCAGCCCGACAAAGGCGAGCAGCTCATAGGCGCGGGCGATCATCGCCGCTTCCGCATCGCGCGCGGCGCGCCGGCCGAAGACGAGGGAGAGCGCATTGGCGGAAAAGCGCTGATGGGCGCCGACCAGCACGCTCTCCAGCACCGTCATGGCGCCGAACAGGCGGATGTTCTGGAAGGTGCGGGCAAGGCCCCGCCGGGCGAAACCGTTGACCCCGATCCCGCCGATCTCCGCGCCGTCGAAGACGAGTTCGCCCTCGGTGGGGCGGACAAAGCCGGTCAGCACGTTCAGCACCGTGGTCTTGCCGGCGCCATTGGGGCCGATCAGCCCGTGAATGGCGTTGCGGCCAATGGCCATGTCGAGATTGCCGACCGCCTCCAGCCCGCCAAAGCGCACGGTGATGGCGCGGGCTTGCAGCAGCGGCGTGGGGGAGGGCGCTCTCATGCGACCTCCTTCACGCGCCGGGCGCCGGGCCGGGCGCCCGGCATGGTGAGAGCGACGCGGGCGCTGGCGGCCAGCCCCTGCGGGCGGAACACCATCAGCACGATCAGCACCACGCCGAGCAGGGCGAAGCGGGTTTCGGGATAGGCCTGCACGAAGGGCAGGTCGAGCGCCAGCTGCAGGAACACGATCCAGATCAGCGCGCCGACAAAGGGGCCGACAAAGGTGCCGAGCCCGCCGAGCACCACCAGCATCAGGAGCAGGATGTTCTCGAACAGCGAGAAGTTCAGCGGGCTGATATATTGCTGGCTATGGGCGTAGAACACGCCGACGAAGCCGCCGACAAAGCCGCTCGCGGCATAGGCGTAGAGCTTGTAGCGGGCGGTGGGCACGCCCATCGCCTCCGCCGCCTCCTCATCCTCGCGGATCGCCACCCAGGCGCGCCCGACATAGGAGCGCACCAGCCGGGCGATGGCGAACACGACAAGCACCGCCAGCGCCAGCGCGAAGAAGAACTGCGCGCGCGGCGAGCCGAGCGCGATGCCGAACAGGTTCGGCGCCGGAATGCCGCGAATGCCCATCGGCCCGTTGGTCAGGTCCATCCAGTTGATGGCGACCACGCGCACGATCTCGCCGAAGCCGAGCGTCATGATGGCGAGATAGTCGCCGCGCAGCCGCAACGTCGGGGTGCCGAGCAGCACGGCGAAGCCGGCGGCGAGCAGGCCGGCCAGTGGCAGGTTGAGATAAAGCAGCCACCAGATATCGGCCGGGGCGACGCCGAACTGGTCCTTCAGCACCAGCACGAACAGGATCGAGGTGAGGTAGGACCCCACCGCCCAGAAGGCGACGAAGCCGAGATCCAGCAGGCCGGCAAAGCCGACGATGACATTGAGCCCGCTCGCCAGCATGCCGTAGATCACCACCATGGTGAGGATGCGCAGCCAGTAGTCGGACGGCACCAGCGCCCCGACCAGGATGGCGAGCGCCAGCAAAGCGAGGGCCGCGCGCGGGCCGCCAGCGGCGGCGCGGGCCAGCGCCCCGTCCACCTTCGCGAACGAGGTGCGCAACCACGCCGCTCCAAATTCCGAGGCGCCGCCCAGCAGGCTGCCGCGCCCGGCGGAATTCAGCTCCGGCTTGCCCAGCAGGCCCTGCGGGCGCAGATACAGCAGCCCGACCAGCAGCACGAAGCTGATCGCGTCCTTCCAGGCGGTGCCGTTGGGCAGATAGCCGGACCCCAGCGCCTCGACGAGGCCGAGGATCAGCCCGCCCAGCGCCGCGCCGGGAATCGAGCCGATGCCGCCGAGCACGGCGGCGGTGAGCGCCTTCAGCCCGGGCAGGAAGCCCATGCTGGAATGGGCGAAGCCATAGGTCTGGGCGTAGAGCAGCCCGGCCAGCGCGGCAAAGCCCGAGCCGATGGCGAAGGCGGCGGCCACCACCCGGTTGACCGGGATGCCGACCAGCGTCGCCGCCATCTGGTCCTCGGCGCTCGCCCGCATCGCCCGGCCGAGCGAGGAGCGGGCGATGAAGGCGGAAAGCCCGAGCATGGCGGCCAGCGCGGTCGCCATGACCACGAGGTCCATCACCGAGAGATAGATCGAATCGAACAGCACCACCGGGGGCAGGGTGGCGAGGTAGAATTCGGGGAAGCGCAGCTCCTCCGCGCCCCAGATGGTCTGGGCGAGGCTTTGCAGCACCACCGAGACGGCGATGGAGGTGATGAGCGGGGCAAGGCGCGGGGCGTTGCGCAGCGGGCGATAGGCGATGCGGTCGACCAGCACGCCGAGCGCGGCGGTGAGGGTGATGGCGCCCATCGCCGCGACCGGCAGCGAGAAACCCGGCATCGGCACGATGGTGCCGAGCAGGCGCACCTCGGGCAGCATCAGCGACGCGGTGAGGAAGGCGCCGAGCATGAACAGTTCGCCAAAGGCGAAGTTCACCAGGCGCACCACGCCGTACACCAGGGTGAACGCCACGGCGGCGAGGGCGTAGATCGCCCCGAGCACCAGTCCGTTCGCCAGCAGCTGTCCGAGATAGTCCATCGCGTGCCTGCGTTGCCTTTCGGGGCTTCCCGTTCGAGGCCAGCGCGGTCGCGAACGGGGGTGGTTCTGCGCGGAGCGGGGCTTCCCTCTCCCCGGTGGGGAGAGGTGGCCCGCGTCAGCGGGTCGGTGAGGGGGCGGGTCGGTAGCCGGGCTGTCCCCTCACCCCAGCCCTCTCCCCGACGGGGAGAGGGAGACGTTCGGCCTCACGGCTGCTTGGGGGCGAGGCCGAAGGTGCCGTCCTTCACTTCGAGGAAATACAGCGCGCCGGCGCGGTCGCCCGAGGCGTCGAAGGTGGTGGGGCCGGTGACGCCGGGCACGTCTTTCAGCTTGCCGAAGGCGGTGTTCAGGCTCTCGCGGGTGACGGGGCCGTCCTTGGCCGCGA
This sequence comes from Ancylobacter rudongensis, assembly GCF_900100155.1. Lineage (GTDB taxonomy): Bacteria > Pseudomonadota > Alphaproteobacteria > Rhizobiales > Xanthobacteraceae > Ancylobacter > Ancylobacter rudongensis. The sequence goes on along the minus strand of NZ_FMTP01000003.1, from coordinate 112,307 downwards.
GTTCCACCGCCGCGCCGAGCGCCATGCCGGCATCATAGCCCAGCGCCGCCCAGGCGCTCGGGTCTTCCTTGAAGGTCGCCTTGTAGGCGGTGAGGAAACCCTCCGTCGCCGGGGTGGCCACCGCCGGATCGAACATGCCGTAGACGATCATGCCTTCCACCGCGCCGCGGCCGAGCTTCATCAGCTCGACATTGAGCGCGCCGTCGGTGGAGAGAAGCTGCGCCTTGATGCCGAGGGCGCGGGCCTGCTCGGCGATCTTCGCCGCTTCGGTGTAGAAGCCGCCGATGAAGATGGCGTCGGGCTTGGCGGCGCGCACCTTGGTCAGCAGGGTGCGGAAATCCTTCGAGCCGAGCAGGTAGGATTCGGTGCCGACGATGGTGGCGCCGTCCTTTTCGGCCGCCTCGGAGAACGCCTTGGCGACGCCGATGCCGTAATCATCCTGCTGGTTCAGCACATAGATCTGCTTCAGCCCCAGCGTCTTGGCGGCATAGTCGCCCATCATCGCGCCCTGCACCGCGTCGGTGAGCACGTTGCGGCGGAAATAGGGGCTGACATTGGACAGCGCCGGGCTGGTGACGGCGGAGGCCAGGACGGGGAGCTTGCACTCGTTGAACACCGGGATGGCGGCGAGCGCGATGGAGGAGAAGGAATAGCCCATCACCACGTCGACATTCTTGTCGGAGCAGAAGCGCTGGGCGATCAGCACACCCTCGCGGGCCTCGCCGCGATCATCCACCGCGTCGATCTTGTAAGTGTTGCCGCCCTTCTTGTTCAGCGCCTCCACCGCGAGGTCGAGGCCCTTGCGCATGTTGAGGCCGAAGGCGGCGAAGTCGCCGGAGAGCGCGGCGGTGAAGCCGATGGTGATCTCCTCCGCCCGCGCCATGCCGGGGGAGGCGAGAAGGCCGATGCCGAGCATGGCAGCAGCAATGCGAGTGATCGTCATGCGTGTTCTCCTCTGGAAGAGACGGTGCGTTCGGCACGCTGCGGAAGGTCCCGGCCTTCTGGCCGTGTGGTTGGTTCGGTTGGTGTCGGGGTCAGTGGAGCTCCACCGTCACCCAGGTCTCAAAACAGTAATCGTCGGCCAGCGACATCACGCCGATCGAGGCGCGCCCGCCCACCCCGATCTCCGGGCCGAACACCTGCTCGAACAGGTCGGAAAGCCCGCTCGCCACGAGGTGCGGCTGGGTGAAAGAGGGGTCGCAGGCGATGAAGTTGAGCGAGCGCACCAGCCCCTTCACCCGGTCGAGGTCGCCGACCGCGTCCTTGATGCAGCCCAGGCAGTTGAGCGCGGTGAGGCGCGCGGCCTCATAGCCTTGCTCGACGGTGAGATCGCGCCCGAGCCGGCCGGGAAACAGCACCTTGCCATCCGCGTCGACGCCCGCCGTCTGGCCGGAGAGGAAGAGCAGCTTGTCGCTGAGATAATGCGGCTTCATCTTGCCGTAGAGCGTGCCGTAATAGTCCGCGCCGCCGCCCGCGCTGGGCAGGACGAGGCCGAGTTCCGCCACACGCCGTGTCGCCGAGTGGGTCATGCGGGCTCCCTCAAGCAGGCCGTTTTCACCCGCTGATCTCCGTTCTATTTGGCGCCGGCGTCAAACAGGAAATAGCGGGGAATCCATAAAGCAAAGTTATGGAGTCGGCCCCGGCGGCGGCCGCTGCCTCAGGATTGAGCGGGCGAGTGGCGAGGTGCCGCCGCTTTCAGCGCGGCGCGGCGAGGTCAGGCGCCACGGTGCGGCGGAAGCGCTCCATGAAGGCGACCGAGATGCGCGAGGGCGGGCGGGTGCTCGGGCGGAACATGCCGAAGCGATAGGGCACGAGCGGGCGGAACGGGATCGCCACCAGCCCCATCGCCTGGAAGAAGCGGGCGGTGGCGGGATCGACCAGCGTCACCGCGCCAAGCTGCTGCACCAGCACGCAGGCGGTGCCGAAGAACTCCACCTCCGCCACCACGTTCCAGTGCGCCTGCGCTTCGAAGAAGGCTTCCGCCGCCGCGATATGGGTGATGTGCTCGGGAAACAGCGTGACGAAGGGCTGGGAATCGAGCTGCTCCGGCCCGACGCAGCGCTCCCCGGCAAGGGGATGGTCGGCCCGCATCACGCACATGCACGCCACCTCGAACAGCTCCAGCGAGGCGACATGGATGTCGATCGGCAGTTCCGCGAACCCCACATCGAAGGCGCCGATGGTGCCGAGATCGCGCACCGCATAGGAGGAGCGGGTGATGAAGCGGGCGGTGGCGCCGGCATTCTCCTTCAGCACATCGGCGATGATGGGGGGCAGCAGATAGGTGGCGAGGCCCGGCGGGCTGGCGATCAGCAGCGTCGCCGAGGACAGGCCCTTGAGATTGCGCGAGACCGCCAGCGTGCGCTCCATCGCGTCGAGCGTGCGCACGATGGCGGCGAAGAAGGTCTCGGCCTCCGGCGTCGCCTCCAGCCTGCCATGGGCGCGGTGGAACAGCTTCAGCCCGATCTCGTCCTCCAGCCGGGCGATGAGATTGCTGATCGCCGGCTGCGACTTGCCGAGCAGCACGGCCGCAGCGCTCATCGAGCCGTTTTCATAGACGGCGCGGAAGGCTTCGAGATGGCGGGTGTCCATCGCGCCTGCCCCTAGCGCTGGCCGGCCCGGAAGGCGGCGGCGGCCATCATTTCCTCGATCTTGGCGGCGAGCGTCTCGATGGCGAAGGGCTTGGTCAGCATTTCCATGTGGGTGCCGAGCACCTGCGAGCGCGCCACCGTGTCGCCGGCATAGCCGGTGAGGAACAGGATCGGCAGGTCCGGGCGGTGGCGGCGCGCCACCTCGGCCAATTCGCGGCCATTCATGCCGGGCAGGCCGACATCGGAGATCATCAGCTGGATGTCGCGGCCGGAGGCGAGCTCGACGATGGCGCCCGGCGCGTCCGAGGTCTCGATGGCGGCATAGCCGAGCTCGGCGAGAATGTCGGCCACCAGCACCCGCACCGAGGCGTCGTCCTCGACCAGCAGCACGCTCTGGCCGTCGCCCTCGGCCAGCGCCGCCGGCAGGTCGGCATCCGTCTCGCCCGGCGGTTCGGCGGCGGGGAGGAAAAGCTCCACCGTGGTGCCCTTGCCCGGGCTGCTGCTGATCGCGACATGGCCCTCGCTCTGGCGGGCGAAGCCATAGACCATGGACAGGCCGAGGCCGGTGCCCAGCCCGACCGGCTTGGTGGTGAAGAACGGCTCGAACACCTTGCTCAGCACGTCGGGCGTCATGCCGGTGCCGGTATCGGTGACGGCGATCACGACGTAGCGGCCGGGCCTGGCCTCCGGCGTGCCGGCCACCTCGCGCGCTTCCAGCACGGCCTGGCGCGTGCTGACGGTGAGGCGCCCGCCATTGGGCATGGCGTCGCGGGCATTGATGACGAGGTTGAGGATGGCGCTTTCCAGCTGGTTGGCATCGGCGGTGCCCCAGCCCACCCGCTCGTCGCAGGCGATGTCGAGCGCGATCGATTCACCCAGCGTCCGGCTCAGCAGGTCGTGCAGCGAGCCGACCAGCGCATTGATGTGCACGGGCCGCGAATCCAGCGACTGCCGGCGGGAGAAGGCAAGCAGGCGCTGGGTCAGCGCCGCCGCGCGCTGGGCCGAGACCGAGGCGACCTCCAGGAAGCGGTCGAGATCGTCGAAGCGCCCGGAGGCGAGGCGCCGCTTCATGATGTCGACGGCGCCGATGACGCCGGTGAGCATGTTGTTGAAGTCGTGCGCGATGCCGCCGGTGAGCTGGCCGACCGCCTCCATCTTCTGCGCCTGCCGCAGTGCTTCCTCGGTGCGGCGCAGCGCTTCCTCGGCCTCGCGCTCGGCGGTGATGTCGCGGCCCACCGCCTGCAGCAGGTCGTCGGCGGCCACCGCGCTCCATTCGATGCAGCGCACACCGCCATCGCGGGCGCGCAGCTGCAGCGCGAAGAGCTGCGGCGCGGTCTCCTGGCTCAGCGCCGCCAGAATCTCGCGCAGGCGCGGCCGGTCGGTCGGCAGGACGAAATCGAGAAGATTGGCGCCGGTGAGATGCTCGGCTTCCCAGCCGAGGATGCGGGTCCAGGCCGGGTTGGTGGCGTTGACCACGCCGTCGAGCCGGCCGACCACCATGATGTCGGTGGACAGGCGCCACATGCGGTCGCGGTCGGCGGTGCGCTCGGCCACGCGCCGCTCCAGCGTCAGGTTGAGGCCGCGCAGCTCGGCCTCGGCCGCCTTGCGCTCGCTGACATCGCGCAGGATGGCGGTGACGAAGAAGCGCCCATCGCTCGACCAGCGCGAGGCGGTGAGTTCCAGATGGCTCGGCGCCCCGTCCGGCCGGCGGGCGGTGACTTCCACCGGGCGGGTGAGCGGCGTGCCGGCGCGCACGCTGTCCCAGGCGGCGCGCCAGGCCTCCTGCTCCTCCAGCAGCGTCGACAGGGTGGCGCCAACCAGTGCCTGGGGCGCGGTGCCGAACTGGCGGGCGGCGGACGGGTTGGCGAGCTGGATCACCCCGTCGGCGTCGAGCGTCAATATGGCGTCATGGGCGCTGTCGACCACCGCGTGGTAGCGGGCATTCTGCCGCTCGCGCAGCACCCGCTCGCGATTGGCGCTGGCGGTGACATCGACCACCTGCACCAGGCAGAAGTCGTGCGGTTTTGGCCCCAGCGCCCGGATCGAGGTGTTGTGCACCATGGGAAGGCCGGCGCGGGTGCGCAGCGGCAACACGGCGGGATGCAGCGAATGGGTGAGCAGGCTGGCGGCGCCGGAGGCGAAGCTTTCCGCCAGCGCGGAATGAAAGCGCGCCGGCAAGGCGGGAAACAGCGCCGGCAGCGTCTGGCCGACACATTCGGCGGCGGGGCGGCGAGTGGCGGCGGCGATCCACGCGTTCCACACCACCACGCGCCCGGCGCGGTCGACGACGATGACGCCGCCATCCAGCCCGTCGACAATGGCGTGGGCCAGATGATCGTCAGACAGGGGCATTGGCCTCAGGCGCCATTCCGCCCGCTGTGCGCTCGATGAACTCGTCGAGCAGCCCTTCCAGCGCGGCCAGCGAGGGCATGTCCATCAGCATCGCGATGTAGCCGCGAATGTCGCGCTCGCGCACGGCGAAGTTGATGTAGAGGAACAGCACCACATCGCCAGATTCGGGCGCCGGCGCCAGCTCGAACAGGTCGTGGCTGTCGCCGCGCAGGATTTCCGGCAACGACATTTTGAGGCTGCGGTGCAGCATGTTGGCGATGGTCGCCAGGCAGCCATTGAGGATGATGTTGCCGGTTTCCGCCAGCGCTTCCTGTTCCAGCTCGATGATGTCTTCCAGCGGCAGCCCGCCGCCGGTGACGGCACGGACCAGTTCCAGGCTGTTGATCTCCGGGAAGATCAGCAAGGCGCGGCCGGTGATGTCGCCCTCGAACAGCTGGTGGACGGCGACCAGCTGCTTCTCCTCGGTGGCGCCGACGATCTCGATCGCGTCGTCGCGGCTGAGCAGCGTCACCCGCGGCACGGAGAGCAGCACCTGCCGGCCGACCAGCTCGCGCAGGCTCACGGCCGCCCGGCTGACGCCGAGATTGACCAGCTCGGTCAGCGCGTCGATCTGCAGCTCGCTGAGGGCAAGGGGGCTCTGGTTGCTCACATGCTTCCCTTGGACAGCTGCACCTGAGCGAGAAATTGGCCCAACTCGTCTTCCGTCAAGGGCTTGGAGAGAAATATCGCGCCGACATCATGCGCCTGGGCGATAATTTCCTTCTGATGATTGGCCGAGATGATGGCCATGGCGATGCCGGGCATCAAATCGCGCAGCTCGGACGCCAGCTGCAGCCCGTCGCGGCCGGGCATGTTGAAGTCCAAAAGGGCGATATCGAAGGGCTGCTGGCCGGCGAGGGCGAGGGCGTCGTCGGCATTGCTGGCCTCGCTGCGCGCCCAGTCGGGATGGAGCTTGTTCATGGCCTTGGCGATCGCCATCCGGGCGAGCTTGCTGTCGTCGACGATGAGAACTTGGAACGGCATGGGGAGACGGCTCCGGCGGACATTGTCGCGCTGTGGGTCACGAGTGAGCATCTATGCCTCAAGCCGGGCCACGCCGCCAGCGGGCGGGCGGTTCAGCACCGGCGCTACATGGCGGGCGAGAAAGGCGCTGGCCGGCACGCCGCGAAGCCGTGGGCGCAGAGCGAGCAGCACCTGCACCACCGCCGTGTGCGCCTGTTCGCAGCCCTGCCAGTCGACGACGGCGCCGGGCGTGGCGATGAGCTGAGCCAGCAGCGCCTCCGCCTCCTCGCTGCCGCAGAGGCCTTCGAGATGGATCGTGCCGTCGGCGGCAAACCGTACCGTCATGTCTTCTCCCTCATGGCTGCAACGCCTCGAGATCGAGGACGATCAGCACGCGGCCATCACCGAGCAGGGTGGTGCCGTGGCAGGGCAGGCCGGCGAGCAGCCCTTCCAGCGGCCGCAGCATCACCTCCATGCGGGCGCCCAGCCGCTCCACCTCCAGCCCGCCAAGTTCGCCATTGAGGCGGGTGATGACGATACGCGCGTCGCCGCCGCCGGCCGGCGCGGGGGCAAGGCCCATGGCTTGAGCGAGGTCGATCAGCGGCAGGGTGCGCTCGCGCCAGACGAAGACGCTGGCCGCACCGATGCGGGAGATGGCGCTGCGCGGGAGGCGCGCCGTCTCCACTACCGCCTCCAGCGGAATGCCCAGCACCTGCCCGCCCGATTCCACCGAGAGGACATCGGTCTTCATCACGCTGACCGGGAGGCTCAGCGCCAGGCGCGTGCCCTCGCCCGGCCGGCTGTGAACTCGGACCCGGCCACCGAGCCGGGCCAGGGCGACGCGCACCGCGTCCATGCCGACCCCGCGCCCGGAATAGCCTGTCACCTCGTCGCGGGTGGAGAAGCCGGGGGCGAAGATCAGGTCCAGCGCCTCTTCCTCGCTCATCGCCGCCAGCACGGCGGGGCTGGCCAGCCCGCGCTCCCCGGCGCGGGCGCGCAGGCGGGCTGTGTCGATGCCGGCGCCGTCATCCTCGACCTCGATGGTGAGGCGGTCCTCGACGCGGCGGGCCCGCACCGCGACGATGCCGGTTTCCGGCTTGCCGGCGGCGGCACGGGCGCCCGCCGGCTCGATGCCGTGATCGGCGGCGTTGCGCAGAATGTGCAGCAGCGGCTCGAACAGCGCCTCGACGATGGCCTTGTCCGCCTCGGTTTCCTCGCCCTCGATGACGAGGCGGATCGGCTTGCCCAGCGCGTCCGACATGTCGCGCACCAGCCGCGGCAGGCGCTGGAAGACATGGCGCAGCGGCAGCACGCGGATGCCGAGCACGGCATGCTGGAGCGCGCCGACCAGCCGCTCCAGCGTCTCGTGATGGGATTTCAGCTGCGTCGCCAGTTCCTTGGCGGCCAGTTCCCTGGCCTCGCCCGTGCTGGTGGTCTCGGCCGCCAGCCGGGCATGATGGGCGGCCTGCGTCTTCAGCACGGTGAATTCGCCGGTGAGGCGGACCAGCGCGTCGATGCGCTCGACATCGACCCGCAGCGAGCGCGCCCCGACATCGGCGATCACCGGCTCCGTCCCGGGGACGAACGGGGAGGGCGCCGCGTGCGTATCGGCCCGCGCTTCGTCCAGCGCGTCGGCGAGCCTTTGTGGCGTCGCGCCGGCGTCAGCGAGACGCTCCAGCGCGGCGGCCTCAACGTCGCGGCCGCTGGCCCGCAGCACCTGCAATGCGGCGCGCAGGGCGCTTGCCCGCCGGCCGGCAGAACCCTCGTCCTCCGGCCCGCGCAGCAGCGCGATCTGCGCCGCGATCAGCTGGCCGGCGGCGACGGGCGTCCCCGCGCCGGGCGCCGCCGGCGGGGCGAGATCGCGCCAGTCGACCGTGCCCGACAGGCCGGCAAAGGCCAACTCCAGCCGGGCGCGGGGCTCCGAACAGAGGATGAAGAGGGTGAGCCGGCAATGGAACGGGTCGATCTCGGCCGGGTCCACCGTCGCCCCGTCAAGGACGAGGTCGAGGGCCAGCAGGCCGGGAAGCGCCTGCACGGTGGCGAGCGGGTCCTCGCCGCGAAAAAACGCGTCCTCGGCGGGGGTATAGGCGAAGGCGCAGCGGGCCCCGCCTGCGGGCTCGGCCGCCGGAAGCGTCGCCAGCCAGGCATCGAGCGCGGCCGGGCCGGTGGCGGCAGGCGGCGCGGCGGCCTCTGCCGCACCAAACAGCGCGATCACCGCGTCGGCGTCGCGCTCGGCCGCGTCGGGCGGCTCGCCGGTGGCCTCGATGGCGTCGAGCCAGTGCACCACCTGGTCGAGGCAGGTGAGGCACTGGCCGATCAGGGCGCCGGTGATCGGCACCGCGCCGGCGCGCACCTGCGACAGCGCGTCCTCCGCCGCGTGCAGGGCGCGGGCCATGGCGGCGAAATCGATGATGCCGGCCGAGCCCTTCAGCGTGTGGAAGGCGCGAAACGCGCCGTCGATCGCCGCCGCGTCGCGCGGGCGCTCCTCCGCCGCCAGCAGGTCGGCGGTGCCCTGCTCGACCAGCTCGCGCGCCTCGATGAGGAACTGCTCGATGAACTCGTTCACCCCGGCACCCCGCACAGCAGCCGGGCGTAGAGCACCAGCGCCGCCGGCTCCAGCGGCTTGACCAGATAGAGATTGGCCCCGGCCACCCGGGCGGCCTCGATATCCGCAGGGCCGGCCTCGGTGCTGGTGACGAGCGCCGGCAGCGCGGCGAGCGGCAGCGGCTGACGGCGCAGCGCCCGCAGGAAGGTGATGCCGTCCATCAGCGGCATGTTGACGTCGACAATGACGAGATCGGCCGGCGCCTGCAGCAGCTTCTCCAGCGCCTCGACCCCGTTCAGCGCCTCCTCGACGACAAAGCCGGCGGCCTCCAGCGCCTGCCGGTAATACAGCCTGACGAGGCTGGCATCGTCGACCACCAGAATGCGCGCGCGTGCCGGCTCAGCCATCCCCGCGCTCCCCCGGCCGCTGGTAGATGATGGCGTCGGCAAAGCGGCGCACCTCGAACAGGGGCGAGATCCGGCTCATCGATTCACTGTGGCCCAGGCAGATGAAGCCGCCCGGCAGCAGGTTCTCATACAGGTTCTCCGCCGCCATGCGCCGCGAGGCCTCGTCGAAATAGATGAGCACGTTGCGGCAGAAAATGACATCGAAGCGGCCATGGGCGCGGGTCTGGGCCAGATCCACCAGATTGACGGTGGAAAAGCCGATCGACTGGCGCAGATCGGCGATCAGCCGCCAGTGCTCATCATCCACCGGCTCGAAATACTTGGCGACCAGCGCCTCCGGCAGCCGCATCAGCGCCCGGCGGCCGAACAGGCCGGCCCGCGCCGCCTCCAGCGCCCGTGTGTCGATGTCCGAGCCGATGATCTCGATCTCAAAGGCGTCGACCTGCGGCCAGTGTTCGAGCAGCCAGATGGCGATGGAATAGGGCTCCTCGCCGGTCGAGCAGGGCACCGACCAGATGCGGATCGGCCGCCCCGCCGGGCGCTCCTTGAGGCGCGCGGAGAGGAGATCGGTGCTCAGGCACTGGAGCTGGTGCTCCTCGCGGAAGAAATAGGTCTCGTTGACGGTGAAGGCGTTGATGAACGGCTCGACCTCCCCCGACTGGTCGCTGCGCAGGCGGGCGAAATAGCTGGCGAAGGAGGGGGTGCCGGTGGCGCGCATGCGCTCCGAAAGGCGGCGCTCGACATAGTAGCGGCGGGCCTCGGTGAACACCATGCCGCTGCGCCGGTAGAGAAACTCGCACAGGCGCCGGAAATCCTCGTCGGTCACGCGCGCGCTCACGGGTCTATGTCGGAGGAAGCCTCGATCCGCCCGATGGCGACCTCGAAGGCGAAACGCAGGAACGGCGTGTCGGCGAAGCGCCCGGCCCGGCGCGCCAGCACCGGCAGCGCCTGCGGCCCGCCAATCTCGGCGAGAACGTCGAGCGCTGCTGCGCAAACGTTCGGCTCGCTCTCGCGTTCCACCACGTCGCACATCAGGGCGGTCGCCTCGGGCGAGTGCAGGACGCGTGCCAGTTCGCAGGCCAGCAGCCTGATGTCGGGGTCGGGGTCGGCGAGCAGCGCCGGCAGCCGGGCGGAAAGCCGGGCCGGCATGGCGGCAAGCGCGGCGAGCGCACCATTGCGCAGGCTCGCTTCCCGAGCGCGCAGCAGCGGCAGCAGGGCGTCGGCGGCCTCCTCCGAGGCGCGGCGGGCGAAGGCGGTGAAGATCACCTCGCGCACCGCCGGGTCGGCCTCCACTTGCAGCGCGGCGTTCAGCGGCGCCTCCGCACCGGGCAGGGCGGCCAGAGCGCGGGCGGCGTGCAGCCGTTCGCCGGCGCTGCCGCTTTGGAGCGCGGCGACGAGGGTGGCGCGATCGGCGGCGCGATCGGAGGGCGGCGCGGCGGCCTCGCCGGCTGTGGCGCGGATCAGCGGCATGTCACGGCACCAGCGTTCAGGGGCACCATCTTTCACGGCACCATCTTTTCGAGGCGCGCGGCAATGTCCGGCAGGGGCACCACGAATTCGGCGCCGCCGGCCTTCACCAGCTCGCCGGGCATGCCCCATACAATGGCGGTTTCCTCGGCTTCGGCAATGGTGTGCCCGCCCTGCGCCCGCAGCATCGCCATCGCCTGGGCGCCGTCATTGCCCATGCCGGTCATCAGCACCCCGACCAGCTGGCGAGGCGGCAGATGCTCCATCGCGCTGCGCACCAGCCGGTCGGCGGAGGGGTGCCAGAGGTAATCCGCCTGCGCCGGGGCGGCCATCGCCACCAGCCCGCCGGCGCGGCGCGAGACGATGAGGTCGGCATCGCCCGCGCCGATATAGACCGTGCCGGGCTGGAGCGGCACCGGCCGGCGCACCTCGACGATGCTGAGCGCACACAGCGTGTCGAGCCGGCGCGCCAGCGGGCCGGTGAAGCTGCCCGGCATGTGCTGCGCCACGAGGATCGGCCAGGGAAAATCGGCCGGCAGCGGCACCAGCAGCGCCTCCAGCGCCGGCGGGCCGCCGGTGGAGGTGCCGACCAGCACCAGCCCTTCGCCGGGCAGAGGCGCCTCGTTGGGGAAATGCGCCTCGCCGCTGCCGGGCGCGGGCATGGCGTCGGGACGGGAGGAAGCGGCACGGCCGATGCGGTGGCGCACCCTCTCGCGCAGGCGCAGGCTCGGCCGCACCCGGGCGCGGGCGGCGCCGCGCACCGCCTCCACCAGGGCCGGCGCCCATTCGCGAAGGTGCAGCGACACCGCGCCGGCGGGCTTGGGCACGAAATCCACCGCGCCGAGCTGCAGCCCCTTCAGCGTCGCCTCCGCCCCCGCTTCCGTGTGCGAGGACACCATCACCACCGGACAGGGCCGCTCGACCATGAGCTGGTCGAGGCAGGCGAGGCCGTCGAGGCGCGGCATGTTGAGATCGAGGGTGATGACATCGGGCGCGAAGGCGCGGTTCTGCTCCAGCGCCTCGACCCCGTCGCGGGCGAAGCGCAGCTCGAAGCCGCCGGCCTGGGTGAACACCTCGCCGAGCAGTTTGCGCAGCAGCGCCGAGTCGTCGACGACCAGAAGCTTGATCACGCCTTTTTCGGCCCGGCTTTGCCCGCCGGCCGGGTCGCGGTTTTCGCCCCTGCCTTGGCGAAGGCGTCGAGCAGGCCGCGCTCGGTGCGGGTCAGCAGCTCGTCGGGGTCGAGGAGGAGGATGATCCGCCCGGCCTGGTCGAGATTGAGGATGCCCGAAACCAGCCGCGTCGGCTCGCCGGCGAGGTCGGGCGCCGGCGCAATGGAATCCTTCGGGCGGCGCAGGATTTCGCTCACGCTGTCGACCAGGATGCCGGCGCGGTGGTGGGCGCTGCGCAGCACGATCAGCCGGCGGCGCGTCGCCTCGGCCAGCGGCGGCATGTCGAAGCGGCGGCGCTGGTCGATGACCGGCAGCACCGCGCCGCGCAGATTGATCACGCCTTCCAGAAAGGCCGGGGTCTTCGGCACGCGGGTGAGGGTATCCGGCACCTTCATCACCTCGTCCACCGCCGCGATCGGCAGGCCATATTCGTCGCCGCCGAGCCGGAAGACTAGGAAGGAGGCCTCGTCCTCGCCCTCGCTCGCGGCGGTGGCGGCCTCGGTCGCGTCGTGCGTGTCGAGGCGCTGCATGACCTCCTCCCGGAACAGAGTGTGGGCATCGAGGATCGACACCAGCCGGCTGCCATCGCCGGCGCGGAAGATCGCCTTCAGCCGCGCCTCGCCGCCCACCCGCGCCGCCAGCGCCGGCGGGATCGGCTCGACCCGCGCGGGATCGAGCGGCAGCACGGCATTGATGCGGTCGACCACCAGCCCGAGCCAGAGCGCGCCGCGCTTCACCACCACCACCTTGGCCGAGCGTGTGGCGGACGCCGGGGGCAGGGCGAGCAGCGCCCGCAGCGCGAACAGCGGCAGCAGCCGGTCGCGATAGACCATGACGCCGCGCGCCACCGCCTCAGTGGCAGAGGCGCGCGCCTCGCCGAGCGGCAGCGTGGTCACGGCGTCGGGCAGCGGCACCACCTCGCGCACCTGCTCGATCGGCAGGGCGTATTCCTGGCCATCGGCCTCGAAGCTGATCAGCTTGCCGGCGCTCGCCGCTGTGGCCGGCGTCGCCGGCGCGCTCGCGGGGCCCGCCGCAGGGGGGCGTGCGGGCCGGGCGCGCGGGGCGAAGGCGGTCGCCAGCAGGGGCAGGATGTCGAGAATGCGGGCGACGTCGCGCTCGCCATGGAAGCGGAAGGCGCCGGTGAACGCCTCGCCGGGCCGCACCAGCGCGCTGGCCTGCGCCTCCTCCAGCCGGTCAGGGTCGATTGCCACCAGTTCGCCGACGGCATCCACCGCCAGCGCCACCGGGCTCTGCCCGCGCAGCACGATGGCGCGGGCGGTGGCGAGCGGGGCGGGCGCCTCGCCCTGGCCGAGCAAGGCGCGGGCGCTGGCGACCGGCAGGGCGGCGCCGCGCAGATTGCCGATGCCGAGAAGGCCGGCCGGCGCCTGTGGCAGGCGGGCGAGCGCGGGCACCCGCACCACCTCCGCCACCTCGTCGGCCGGCAGCGCATAATGGGCCGCCTCGACCCGGAAGGTGAGGAAGCGCAGCGGCGCGCGGCCGGCGGCGGGGCGTGGCTCAGACATCGGGCTGCTGCAGCTCGTCGGCGAGCGAGGCGATCTCCTCGATGGCGGCGGCAAGGTCGTCCGCCCCTTCCGCCTGCTGCGAGGAAGCCGTCGCCGCCTGCCGGGAGGCGGCGCTCGCTTCTTCCGCTGTCGCCGCGATCTCGCGCGCCGCCTGCGCGCATTGGCCGGCGGCGGTGAGGATGTCCTGCGCGCCGAGCAGGATCGCCCGGTTGGCGGCACTCAGCGCCGCGACGTCGCCATCGAGCTTTGACAGCGCGCCGAACAGGCCGCGATTGGCCTGGATCTCGGCCTCGGCGGCGAGAATGGCCTGCTCGCTGTCGCGCCGCAGTGAGCCGACCTGATCGAGAATGGCGCGCACCCGGGCCTTGATGCCGCCAACGCTCTCGGAGGCGTCGCGGGCAAGGCTGCGTATGTCGGCGGAGACGAGGGCGAAGCCGCGCCCGGCCTCGCCGGTGCGGGCGGCCTCCACCGAGCCGCTGACGGCGAGCATGGTGATCTGCACCGCGATGAGCGCGGTGGCATCGACGATCGTCTCGATCCGCCGCCCCAGCTCTTCGAGGTTCAGCAGGGTGGCGAGGCCGGCGCGGGTGCCGGCAAGCGCCGCCTCGACCCCGGCCATCAGCCGCTCCAGCGCGGCGCGGCTCTCGCTGAGCCCCGCCTCCATCGCCGCGACCCGCTGGGTCGCCGCCGTCACATTGTCCCGGGCGAGGCGGGCGCCGGCCTCGATCTGCGCCAGGGCGGCGGAGGTCTGCTGGGTGGCGCCGGCCTGCTGCTGGAAGCCGCGGTCGATCTGGTCGATCGCCGCCATGATCTGCGCGGCGGCGCTGGAGAGTTCCTGGATGGTGGCGGACAGTTCCTCGGCGGTGGTGGCGATCTGCTCGACCTGCGCCCCCGCCGCCGTGCCGGCGCGCAGGCCGTCGGTCACGCGGGCCAGCGCCTGGGCGGCGACCTGGCCCTGTTCGAGCGACAGCGCCTGCTGCTGGATGGCGGTCTGGGCCTGCGTCGCCGCCGCTGCCTGTGTTTCCGCCACGCTGGCGATCTGCGCGGCGCCGCGCTGGGCCTCCGCCGCCGCGCGCTCGGCCTCCAGCGCGGCGGTGGCGATCTGGTCGCTGCCGTTGGTCAGGTGCCCCATATCGGCGCGCAGCGCCTCCAGCGCGGCGAGGATGGTAGCCCCCAGCCGGGCCTGCGCCCGCGCCGCCTCCGCCCCCTCCTTGACGCCGTCGGCGACGGAGCGGACCTGGATCTGGATGGTCTCGGCCAGGCCCTGCACCTCGCCGGCGCTCGTCTCGGAGACTTCCGCCAGCGCCCGCACCTCTTCCGCCACCACGGCGAAGCCGCGCCCCTTGTCGCCGGCCCGCGCCGCCTCGATGGCGGCATTAAGGGCGAGAAGGTTGGTCTGGTCGGAGATCCGGCCCACCGTCTCGGTGATCGCGCCGATGTCGCGCGCCCGGCGCTCCAGCTCCTCCATCCGCGCCACCGAGGCGTGCTGGCGCTCGCCATTGCGCTCGATGGAGCGGATGGAGGCGGTGATCTGGATCGCGGTCTCGGCCACCACGAGCTGCACCGCCTCGGTGCGCCGGCGCCCGGCATCCACCTGGGCGCGGGCCTCGATCAGGGTCGCCGCCACCGCCTTGATGCCGGCGAGCTGCTCCTGCGAACCGCCGGCGGCCTCGTCCGCGCCCGCCGCGATCAGTTCCATCGAGCGGCGCAGTTCCTCGGCGGCCGCCGAGGCCTCCATCAGTCCGCTGGCCAGTTCCTCGGTGGCCGCCGCCAGGCGCTCGGACACCTTGTCCATCGGCGCCGCGCCGGCACGGCGGGCCGGTGCGGGCCGTGCCACCCGGCGTGCGGGCGGCTCCCCGTCCTTGCCGGAGGCTGGGGTCAATTTGGTGGATTTTACAAGCGCCATGCCGCCCTCTGATCGTCGGCCCATTTTTCGTTCCGGCCCGCACTGTGCGATGCCCCACCGGCGGGCGCAACGGCGCTGCCGGGAGCGCCGCCGGTAATAGCGCCAAAGGGTTAAACTCGGCCGGCGGCGAAGGGTTCCGTGCTTCTTCAGGTCGTGGCCTTGCGCGCCGCCAGCCGGGCGCTGCGGTACTGCCGGGGCGAGGCGGCGAAGGCATTGCGGAACTCGCGCGAGAAATGCGCCGCATCGGAGAAGCCGCAGTCGAAGGCGATCTCGGTGATGCTGCGCGGGCTGTTCTCCAGCATCCAGCAGGCATAATGCGTGCGCAGCTGCCGCTGGAAGGCGGCCGGCGCGATGCCGAGCGCCGCGGCGAAGGCGCGTTCCAGCTGGCGGGTGGAACAGCCGACATAGCGGGCGACCGCGTCCATCGACGGCGGATCGTCCAGCCGCTGCTCCATGAAATGCACCGCCTGATGCACCCGCGCATCGGTGACTTTAGCGAGATCGGCGACGAAATGCGGCTGCGGCAGCGAGGGCGGGCGCATGCCCTGCAGCATCATGTGCCGCACCGCCTGGTTGGCCTTGGCCGCCCCGCAATGGCGGGTGACGAGATAGAGGCCGAGATCGATCGCCGCGGTGGAGCCGGCGCAGGAGAGCAAATCGCCCTCGTCGACGAACAGCTTGTCGGTCACGGCGCTGAGCGTGGGAAACTGCGCCTGGAACGCCTCCAGCACGTTCCAGTGGATGCAGACGGTGCGCCGCGCCGCCAGCCCGGCCTGGGCGATGGCGAAGGTGCCGGTGCACACCCCGATCAGCCGCGCCCGGCAGGCGGCGGCGCGGCGCAGATAGTCCAGCAGCGCCGCCGGCGGGTGCTCGTTGAGATAGTCATTGCCGCCGCACACGGCGATGTAGTCGAACTGGGCGGGATCGAGCAGCGGCGCGCTGTCGGAGACCACGACGCCGCAGCTGGCGCGGCGCGGCGTGCCGTCGAGGCTCATCACCGTCCAGGAGGCGTGGATCTGCCGGCTGCGCCCGCCATGGTCGGCGGCGAGCCGCAGCGCGTCGATCAGCCCGCCAAACGCTGCGAGGGTGAACTGGTCGAGCAGCACGAAGCCGACGCGCAGCGGCGACAGCCGGCCGGGCACCGCCGGGGGCTCGTCGTCGGGGCGCGGGGCGAGGGATGGCGCAGAATTCATGTCGCTCATATCAAAGTTTCTGGCCCGATCCTGCAAGCCAACGCTGCGTCAGGCGACGACACTGGCCCTTGCCTGCACATGAGGGGAGACAACAACATGGCACGCTTATCCGGTCTTGTTACGGCATCGGCGCTCGCGCTGGCCGCCGCCATCGCGCCGGCCTCGGCGCAGGAGGCTCTCCATGTCGCCTGGTATGGCGGCAATTGGGGCGACGCGTTCAAAGCCTGCGTCGCCGATCCCTTCACCAAGGCGACGGGCGTCGCGGTGGTGCCTGAAGTCGGCACCTCCACCGTCACCCTCGCCAAGCTGCAGCAGCAGAAGGACGCCCCGACCATCGACGTCGCCTGGATGGATGGCGGCGTGAGCGAGCTGGCGGAGGCCGCCGGCGTGCTGGCGCCGATCACCGAGAAAGGCGTGCCCAACCTGAAGGACGCCCTGCCCCAGGCGGTCTACACCAACGCCAACGGCACCTATGCCGTCGGCACCGGCTATTACTCGCTCGGCCTTACCTACAACACCAAGGAAATTCCGCAGGCGCCGACCTCCTGGAACGACCTCTGGAAGCCGGAATATGCCGATGCGGTGACCATTCCCTCGCCGGCCAATTCCTCCGGCGTGCCGTTCCTGTTCTTCCTGCACAAGATCTGGAACGCCCCGGCCGGCGACTTCGCCCCGGTGTTCGCCAAGATCAAGGAACTGAAGCCGGCGCTGTTCTTCGATTCCTCGGGCGCGGCCTCCAACGCTTTCCAGAGCAGCGAGGCGATCATCGGCGCGCATTTCAATGTCGGTGCCTTCGATCTGATCGCCAAGGGCCTGCCGATCGGCTTCACCGTGCCGAAGGAAGGCGTGTGGGCCACCGATGCCCGCCTGCACCTGGTGAAGAACGCGCCGCGCCCGGAGATGGCGCAGAAGTTCATCGACACCGCGCTGACGCCCGCCGCCTCGCAGTGCCTGGCCGAGAAGCTGTTCCTCGGCCCGTCGGTGAAGGGTGTGACCGTCTCGCCCGAGACCGCCGCCAAGCTGCCCTGGGGCGCGAAGGGCTCGGTTGAGAACCTCTATCTGCTGAACTGGACCGAGGTGAACGCCAAGCGCGCCGAGCTGGTCGACACCTGGAACCGCGAGATCGCCCGCTAACAGGGCGCGGGCCCGCCCGGGCGAAGCTTTCAAGCGAGGCTTCCGGGCGGGCCTCTCCCTCGACCTGCCGAGCTTATCCGCACCCGCGGCCGTGATGGCCCGCGCGCGCCGGCTCTGGCGTAGTCTGGCTTCGCCGACACCGGACGGCGCCCTTTTCCGCGCCGTCCGCTCTCCCGCGAGGACACGAACCGTGCCGCCACTTCTGTCGATCGACGCCGTCTCCAAGAGCTTTGCCGCGCACAGGGCGCTGGCCGAGGTCGACCTCGCGGTCGAGGCCGGCGAGTTCATCGCCCTGCTCGGGCCGAGCGGCTGCGGCAAGACCACGCTGCTGCGCTGCATCGCCGGTTTCCTCACCCCCGATGCCGGCCGCATCCGCATCGAGGACGACGACATCACCCACGCGCCGCCCTATCGCCGACCGCTGAACACGGTGTTCCAGAGCTACGCGCTGTTTCCGCATATGAGCGTCGCCGACAATGTCGGCTATGGCCCGCGCCGCGCCGGGGCGGGCCGCCGCGAGGCGCAGGAACGGGCGAACGAGGCCCTGGCGCTGGTCGGGCTGGAGGAGATGGGCACGCGGCTGCCGAGCGCGCTCTCCGGCGGCCAGCAGCAGCGCGTGGCGCTGGCGCGCGCCATCGTCAACCGGCCCAAGCTGCTGCTGCTCGATGAGCCGCTCTCCGCGCTCGACCTCAAGCTGCGCCGACGCATGCAGATCGAGCTCAAGCACATTCAGGAAAAGCTCGGCATCGCCTTCATCTTCGTCACCCACGACCAGGAGGAGGCGATGGCGATGGCGGACCGGATCGTGGTGATGAATGCCGGGCGCATCGAGCAGACCGGCACGCCGGAGGCGATCTACCGCGCGCCCGCGACCCGCTTCGTCGCCGAATTCGTCGGCGAGCCGAACCTCATTCCGCTGGAACCGGCCGGGCCGGGGCGGGCGCGGCTCGCCCTTGGCGGGGCGGAACTGCCCGCCGCGTCCGGCATGCGCTTCGCCATGGCCCGGCCGGAGGACATCGTCCTTATCGACGGGTCGGTGCCGGACGATGTCGCGACCTTTCCCGGCACCGTCGAGGAGGTGCTGGCCATCGGCCCGCTGACCACGCTGTTCGTGCGCTGCGGCGCCGCGGTGCTGAAAGTGGCGCGGCTCGGCATGTCCGGGGCGGAACTCGCGCCCGGTAGCACGGTGACGCTCGGCCTGCGCCCCGCCGCGCTGCACCTGATCGCGGAGTGAGTGCCGTGACCGCGCCGCGCACGACATTGGCTCTGCTGCTGTTCGCGCCGCTCGCCTTCTTCGCCGCCTTCTTCCTGGCGCCGATGGCGGTGGTGGCGCTGTCCAGCCTCACCACCGACGAGGGCGGCCCGACCTTCGCCCATTATGCCCGCATCCTGTTCGACCAGTACCATTGGGACGTGCTGTGGGTGACGTTCCGCATCGCGCTCGCCACCACGGCGCTGTGCCTGCTGATCGGTTTTCCGCTCGCCTGGTATCTGGTGCGGATCGTGCGCTGGCGCAGCTGGCGGCGGGCCTGTGTCATTCTCATCGTCGTGCCGCTGTTCACCTCCAACATCGTCCGCTCCTTCGGCTGGATGGTGCTGCTGGGACGCACGGGCCTGGTCAATCAGGGGCTGATGGGGATGGGGCTGACAGAGCGGCCGATCCGCTTCCTCGGCACCGAGACCGGCATTTTGATCGGCATGGTCTACATTTTGATGCCCTTCGTCGTGCTCTCGGTCGGCAATGCGCTGGCCAAGATCGACACCGCGCTGGAGGATGCCTCGGCCGATCTCGGCGTCGGGCCGGCGCGCACCTTCTGGTTCGTCACCCTGCCGCTGTGCCTGCCGGGCGCGGTCTCCGGCGCCATCATGGTGTTCGCTTTGGCGGTGAGCGCCTATGTGACGCCTGCTTTGCTCTCGGGCGGGCAGATCACCGTCTTCTCCATGCTGATCTTCCAGCAATATTCCTCGGTGTTCGATTTCCATTATGGCGGCGCGCTGAGCGTGACGCTGCTGGTGCTGACGCTGATCCTCGTCACCCTCGCCGGACGGATCGGCGAGCGCGGACGGAGGGCGGCATGATCGCGCGCCTTCTCATCCGCATCGTCGCGCTCGCCGCCCTGGCCTATCTGGTGCTGCCGCTGGTGGTGATCATCGGCGCGTCGCTGACGGAGACCAGCTACCTCGCCTTTCCCCCGCAGGGGCTGACGCTGAAATGGTTCGGCGTGCTGTTCGACGACCCCTCCTATGTCTCGGCCTTCATCACCTCAACCCTGCTGGCGCTGGCGGCGACCGGGGTGGCCGTGCTGCTGGCGGTGCCGGCGAGCCTGGCTTTGGCGCGCTATGTCTTCGCCGGGCGGGCGGCGGTGTCCTCGCTGCTGATGTCGCCCCTCGTGCTGCCCTATGTGGTGCTGGGCGCGGCGCTGCTGCAGTTCGGCAATGATTTCGGCCTGGCGCGCTCCTTCGAGGCGCTGCTGGTCGGCCATGTCGTCATCGTCATGCCCTTCGTGCTGCGCTCGGTGCTGCCGCTGCTGACCCCGGAGCAGCGGGCGCTGGAAGAGGCATCGGCGGACCTTGGCGGCCGGCCGCTCACCACCTTCTTCCTCGTCGTGCTGCCGCAGATCCGCGGCGGCATCGTCTCCGGCGCGCTTCTCGCCTTCATCTCCTCCTGGATCAATGTCGAGCTGTCGATCTTCAACACGACGTCGGCGCTCAACACCATCCCGGTGAAGATGTTCAACTACGTGCAGTACACGATCGACCCGACGATCGCGGCGGTGTCCGCGATCACCATCGTCGCGGCTGCGCTCGTCATCATCCTTCTCGATCTGCTGATCGGCCTCGACATGCTGTCCGAGCGCCAACAGCCCTAAGTCCAACGGAGCCTTCGCGATGCGCAAGCAGGATAGTTTCGACGTTATTTACACGCACACCGAGGGCGAGCCGCTCTGCATCATCCATAGCGGCATTCCCTATCCCGCCGGCTCGTCCATCCTGGAGAAGCGCGCCTTCCTGGAGGCCAATTACGACTGGGTGCGCACCGCGCTGATGCGCGAGCCGCGCGGCCATCGCGACATGTTCGGCGTGTTCCTCACCCCGCCCTCCTCGCCCGACTATGATGCTGGCCTGATCTATATCGACGGCACGCAATATTCCCACATGTGCGGCCACGGCACGATCGCGGTGGCCATGGCGATGGTGGCGAACGGCTTTGTGCGCCGCTCGGAAGACGGCATCACCAAGATCCGCTTCGAGACCACCGCCGGCCTCGTGCAGGCGGAAGTGGCCACGCAGGGCGAGGAGGTGTTGTGGACGCGCTTCGAGAACGTGCCGGCCTATGTCGCGGCGCAGGACATCGCCTTCGACCTGCCGGGCGTCGGCGCGCTGAAGGCCGACATCGTCTGGGGCGGCAATTATTTCGGCATCATCGATCTGCGCGGCACGGCGCTGAAGATCGGCCCGGAGAACGGCTCGGAACTCTCGCGTCTCGGCATTCTCGCCCGCGAGGCGATCCGCGAGAAGGTGAAGATCCAGCACCCCACCGCCGGCCACATCAACAATTTCAACTTCGTCACCTTCTGGCACGAGCCCACCATTGCCGGCGCGCTCTACAAGAACGTGCATGTGTTCAGCGCCGGCCAGCTCGACCGCTCCCCCGGCGGCACCGGCACCAGCGCGATGATGGCGATGTTCGAGGCGCGCGGCGTGATCGGGCTCAACCAGCCGATCACCTCCGAGGGCCTGCTCGGCACCGGCACGTTCGAGGGCGAGCTGATCGGGGAAACCCGCCTCAACGATGTGCGCGCCGTGCGCCCGACGGTGAAGGGCACCGCCGGCCTGCTCGGCACCGCGCGCTGGCTGATCGACCGCAAGGACCCGGTCGGCGCCGGCTTCCTGGTCGCCTGACACTCACGACGGTTCCAGAAATGAGAAGACCGGCGCCACACGGCGCCGGTCTTTTGCCGGCTTAGTGAGCGACCGGCTCAGCGGGCCATGGCGCGCAGGTCGGCGATCTCGGCTTCCGTGAGGTAACGAATCTTCTCGCCGCGCAGCAGGAAGGCGAGCCGGGCGGTCTCTTCCAGTTCCTCGGCATTGTTGACCGCGTCTTCGAGGTCCTTGCCCAGCACGACGACGCCATGCGAGGCGAGCAGGAAGGCGTTGACCGGGTGCGCCTTCGCCGCCACCGCGAGGTCGCGGGCGATTTCCGGCGCGCCGGGCCGGTAATAGGGAATGACCGGCATATAGCCGGCGCGCATCACGTAATAGGGCGTGAAGGGGCGCAGGGCATTGTCGGTCGGCAGGTCTTCCAGGCAGGACAGGGCGGTGAGATAGGTCGAGTGCAGGTGCACGATCGCCCCCGCCTCCGGCCGGGCCTCGAACAAAGCGAGGTGGAAGGCGAATTCCTTCGAGGGCTTGGGCCCCGGCACCGGGGTGCCCGCCGCGTCGATCTGGGCGAGGCTGTCCGGCGTCAGCCGCCCGAGGCTGCCGCCGGTCGGCGTGACGAGAAAGCCGCCTTCCTCCAGCCGCACCGACACATTGCCGGCGCCGCCGACGGAATAGCCGCGATCGAACAGGCTCTTGCACAGGGCGCACAGCTGTTCGGCCTTGGAGTTCCGGCTCATCTTCTTCCTCCACGCGATGGATGGGGGCCGGCGCGTCCGCCGCGCCGGCCCCCCGCATTCTCTCGAATAGGCTCTAGTTCGACAGCGCCCAGCTGGTGAAGCCGGGGACATAGGTGACGAGGCCCAGCACCGCCAGCATGATACCGATGAAGGGCAGCATCGCCGTCGACAGCCGCATCACAGGCACGCCGGAAATGCTGCTGGCGAGGTACAATGCGGTTCCCACAGGGGGCGTCAGCAGGCCGATGGTGAGGTTGATCACCATGACGAGGCCGAACTGCACCGGGTCGACGCCCAGATGCGCGGCGACCGGGCCGAGGATCGGCGTCATCAACAGGATCGCCGGGCCGCTGTCGAGGAACATGCCGACCACCAGCAGCATGACGTTGATCAGCAGCAGCAGCAGGATCTTGTTCTCGGTTAGGCCGAGAATGGCCCCGGCGATGGTCTGCGGCAGCCGGGCATTGGTCAGCAGCCAGCCGAACAGCGAGGTCGCGGCGATGATGGCGGCGATCACCGCCGTGGCGATCGCCGCTTCCATGCAGATCTTCGGGATGTCGGCGAGGGTGAATTCCTTGTAGACGAAAAGCCCGACCAGGAAGGCATAGACCGCGACCACGGCGCCGCCCTCGGTGGGGGTGAACACGCCCATGCGGATGCCGCCGATGATGATGACCGGCATCATCAGCGCCCAGCTCGCCTCCTTGAAGCGCTTCCACTTCTCCGCGCCGCTTACCCGGCCTTCCGTGGGATAGCCGTGCCGGACGGCGTAGAAATAGGAGTAGAGCGCGAAGCCGAGGCCGATGACGATGCCCGGGGCGATGGCGGCGAGGAACAGGTCGCCGATCGAGGCCTGGTTGGACACGCCATAGATGATGATGGCGATGCTCGGCGGCAGGATCAGCGCCAGGCTGCCGGAGGAGGCGACGAGCGCGGCGGAGAAGCCGGTATCGTAATTGCGCTTCTTCATCTCCGGGATCATCACCGAGCCCAGCGCCGCGACATCTGCCACGCCCGAGCCGGAGACGCCGCCCATGATGACGCCGCTTGTGGTGACGACATGGGCGAGGCTGCCGCGGATGTTGCCGACCAGCGCCAGCGCCAGATTGATGATGCGCCGTGTGATGCCGCCATGGCCCATCAGCGAGCCGGCCAGCATGAACAGCGGGATCGCCATCAGCGGGAAGGAGTCGACCGAGGTGAACAGCCGCTGGCCGAACAGGGCCATCGGGTAGCCCTGATAGAGGATCGCGCCGAGCGCGGCGAGGGCGATGCCGAAAGCGACGGGAACGCCGAGGATGAGGAACAGCGCGAAGCCGCCAAAGAGGAGAAGGGCGATCATGAGGCGACCTTTCCGCCGGAGGTCATGTTCTTCCAGGTCGCGCGCAGGGCAAAGTACAGCAGCGCCGCCCCGCTGAACGGGATGACCGTGTAGACATAGTACATGGGCAGGCCGAGCGCGGCGCTGCGCTGGTGCAGGCCGAACTGGATCAGCGACAGGCCACCGACCACCAGTGCCAGGCCGACCACGGCGACCAGCAGCGTGTTCAGCGTGGCGAGCCCGCGCGAGGGCCGGGCCGGCAGCAGCGAGACCAGGAAGTCCAGCGCGATATGCGCCTTCGACTGGAAGGCGGCGGCCATGCCGAGGAAGGTGATCCAGACAAAGATGTACCGGCCCAGTTCCTCGGACCAGCTCAGTGAGTTCTCGAACACGTAGCGCGAGATCACCTGCGCGAAGGTCACGCCCATCATGGCGAACATCAGCGCGCCGATGGCCCAGAGAAGAAATATGTGTATCAGCCGATCCAGCTTGTCCAAGCTCGTCTCTCCCTCAGGCGGCACGCCGAGGGCCATGCCCGCAACGGAGGCGAACCTGCGTTGCGGGCATGGCGGGCGCGGGCCGCGCGGGCCGGTGTGCTACCGCCCGAGTTCCTGCTTGATGCGGTTGTAGAGGTCCGGGTCGACCTTGGCGCCGAAGGCGTCATGGGCGGACTGGGCCGCGGCGGCGATCGGCGCGGTGTCGGGATGGCTGACCTTGAGGCCGGCGGCCTCCATCTTCTTCAGCATCTCGTCGGTCTTGGTGCGGACCTGCTCGTTTTCGAACGCCGTGGCGGCATTGGCCGCCTCGACGACGATCTTCTGCTGCTCGGGGGTCAGCTGCTTCCAGCGCATTTCGCTGATCGCCAGCGTCACGTACTCGTACTTGTGGTTGGTGAAGGACAGGTTCGACTGCACTTCGTTGATCCGGCCGCCAAAGATGAACGGGATCGGGTTCTCCTGCGCCTCGATGACGCCCTGCTCAAGGCCGGTATAGACCTCGCTCCAGGCCATCGGGGTCGGGTTGGCGCCGATGGCGCGCCAGGTCGTCACCATGGCGGGAATCTCGGGCACGCGGATCTTCAGGCCCTTGAGGTCGTCAATGCCGTTGATCGGCTTGTTCGACGTCACCTGGCGCGAGCCGCGCTCCCACCAGTCCAGAATGCGGACATTGGCGGTTTCCACCACGTTGCCGGCGATCTCCTCGCCGATCTTGCCCTTCACCACCTTGTTGAACTCATCCTGCGACTTGAACAGATAGGGCAGTTCCAGCAGCTGGATCGACGGGGCGAAATTGCCGAGCACGCCGGCGATGAGGCCGAAATCGACCGTGCCCATCTGCATGCCCTCGACCAGGTCGCGGTCGCCGCCGAGCGTCGAGTTGGGATAGATGGTCAGGGTGATGGCGCCGTTGGAGCGCTTCTCCAGCTCGTCCTTGAACTTCTGGGCGCCGAGATGCCAAAGGTCCTGCTCGGACTGGATGTGGCCGAGCTTGAGGTTCAGCACGTCCTGGGCGAGGCTGGGCGTCGGGGCCGCCGCGAGGGCGACCGCCGAAACGGCGGAGAAGACCGCCAGCTTCAGCATCTTCATGGTGGTGTTCAACACGTCACGTCCTCCTTTTGATCTTATGATTTGCGGCCCGCATCAGCTCGGGGCCGCGGCTTCAGTGGCCGCGCAGAACGGCGTCGGCCTCGGCGAAGAAATTCACGCCGCCGAAATTTCCTGACTTCAGGGCCAGCGCCACCGGGCGGCCCCCGGCCGGAACGGCGCGCAGCGCGGGGGCGCCGGGCGCGATTTCCGGGCCGATCTCCAGCGAGGTGAGGTCCAGCCCCTCGACCACGGCTCCCGAGGTCTCGCCGCCGGCGACGACGAGGCGTCCGACACCACCGGCGACCAGCGCCCGAGCGATGGCGGAAAACAGCGTCTCGATCGCCGCCGCCACGGTCTCGCGGCCATGGGTCTGCTGGGCGCGCCGCACTTCTTCCGGGTCGGCGGAAGAGAAGACGAGCGGGCGCGCGTCCTGCGCCAGCGCCCAGTCGGCGATTGCCTGCGGGTCGAGCCTCCCGGCCACGGCGTCATCGGCGGCAATCTCGAACACCGGCAGGCCGGCCTCGCGGTGGCGGGCGACCTGGCCTCGGGTGGCGGTGGAACACGAGCCGGAGAGCACGACGCACGGCCCCTCGACCCCCTGCCAGGCGCTGCCTTCGCCCGACAACAGGCCCTTGCGGCGGAAGTTCTCCGGCAGCCCCATGGCGATGCCCGAACCGCCGGTGACGAGCGGGGCACCGTCCAGAGCCGCGCCGATTTCCATCAGGTCTGCGTCGGACAGCGCGTCGACCACGATCAGCCGCGCCCCTTCCGCATCCGCGCGGGTGAGCGCCTCGGCAATGGCGGCGGCGCCCTTGCGCACCTCGGTAAAGCCGACATGGCCGACGCTCATGTCGGTCTGGCGCGCCAGCCAGCGGCGGATATCGGCATCCGTCATCGGGTTCAGCGGGTGGTGCTCCATGCCGCTTTCGCTCAGCAGCCGGTCATGGACGAACAGGTGGCCCTGATAGAGGGTGCGGCCGGCGCCGGGGAAGACCGGGCAGACCACGACCTTGCGCGCCTCCAGCGCCTCGGCAAGCGCCGCCGCCACCGGGCCGATATTGCCTTCGGGGGTGCTGTCGAAGGTCGAGCAATATTTGAACAGGAACTGGGTGCAGCCCTGCGCCTTCAGCCAGTCCAGCGCCGCCAGCGACTGGGCGATAGCCTCGCCTGCCGGAATGCTGCGCGATTTGAGCGCCACCACGCCGGCCTCGACCGACGGATCGGCCGGCGCGGTCGGCACGCCGGAATATTGGGTGACGCGCATGCCCTGCTTCGACAGGGTGTTGGCCAGATCGCTGGAGCCGGTGAAGTCGTCGCCAATGCAGCCGAGAAGCATGGTCAGAGCCTTTGCAGATGTTCGGTCCGGAGGGGCGCCCGCTCAGGGGGCGTCCCGTTCAGCGGGCGTCTTGGGTTTGCGCGCGCATGTCCCAATAGGTCTGGATCACCGTTTCGAGGTGCGCGCGCATCGCCGCCTCGGCGCGGTCCGCATCGCGGTCGCGAATGGCCTCGAAGATGTGGCGATGGGCGGCCATCGCCTTGCCCAGCCCGTCGGGATGGCTGAGCGAGAAGCGGCGCTGCTCCTCCAGCAATTCCAGCACGACGTGGTAGAGCGTATCGAGCAGCGGATCCTGCGCGATGCTGGCGATGCGGTGGTGGAAGGCGTCGTCGCTGGCGGAGAAAGCCGGAATGTCGCCGGCGCTGCTCTCATTCGTCACCAGCAGCTTTTCGAGATCGGCGATATCGCCATCGGTGGCCAGCCGCACCGCCTCGCGGACCAGCGCCACCTCGACGAAGATGCGGGTCTTCTGGAACTGGCGGATGCCTTCCGGGCGGGCGACCAACATCCTGGCCGCCCCCGACAGCAGCTGCAGCAGTTCGCGCGGGTCAGGCTCCGTCACCCGGGTGCGGTCGCCATTCGCCACCGAGAGCATGCCGGTCTTGCTGAGCCAGAGCAGCGCCTCGCGCACCGCCGGACGGCCGACGCCGTAATGCGCCATCAGCTCGCGCTCGGAAGGCAGCTGGTCGCCCACGCTGAGCTCGCCCGACAGCACCCGCGCCTCGATGTCCTTGGCGATCTGGTCGGACAGCCGGTCGCGGCGCAGATGGGCCGGGGTGCCGAATCCGCTCATGCGCCGAGTTTCCCGGTGATCTCGCGCTTGGCCTCGACGATCGCGGCGAGGAAGCCGTCACGCCATTTGCGGCGGGCGGCGAGGTCTTCGGCCGGCACATCGGCGCGCATCTTCGCCTCGATGGCGGCGACCAGCTCCGGCGTCCATTCGCGCGGGTCGGCCTGCTCCTTGGCGAGGCCGTAATACATCGGGCCGAGATTGGCGCAGTATTCGGCGACGCCCTTGGCGGCGTTGAGGTCAATGGTGGCGAAGGGGCCCATGAAGCACCAGCGCAGGCCCAGCCCGTCGGCGACCGCAGCGTCAACCTCGGCCGGGGTGCAGATGCCGTCCTCGACTAGGCGGAACGCTTCGCCCAGCAGCGCGCTCTGCAGGCGGTTGACCACGAAGCCGTTGATCTCGCGGGTGAGGGTGATCGGGCTCTGGCCGACGGCGCGCATGAGGTCGCGGGTAAAGTCGAGCGTCTCGGTGGCGGTCCAGGGCGCCGGGATCAGCTCGACCAGCGGGATGAGGTGCGGCGGGTTGATCGGGTGCGCCACCAGGCAGCGGGCGGCGTTGGCGAGGCCTTCGGTGAAGACCGAGGCGGGAAAGCCCGAGGTGGAGCTGCCGACAATGGTGGTCGGCGCCAGCAGCGCGTCCATCTCGCGGTAGAGCGCCTGCTTGATCGGCAGCCGCTCCGGCGCGCTTTCCTGCACATAGTCGGCGCCATCCAGCGCGTCAGCGAGGCTGGTGGCGATCCGGCAGCGGGCGGCAAGGGCGGCGTCGGCCGCGCTGACAAAGGCGAGCGCCGCCTCGGCCGCCGCCGGGGTGCGGTCATAAATCGCCAGATCATGCCCGGCACGGGCGAAGACCAGAGACCAGGACGAGCCCACCACGCCACAGCCGACGATCGCAATCTTCATGTCTCACAGCCCTTTAACGGTTCGCCGCGACGGCCGGTCCCTTGTCCGGATCGCCCCCTAGCGGGGAGCGCGCGCGAACATTCGTGCCGCCGCATGATCATCTGATCTGGTATGACAGGTTGATAGACTGATCGTCAACCTGTCCTGCATACCAATTCCACACCCCCGAACAGCGCCGCGCAGGCGCCGGCCTTCCGCCTCCGGGGAGAGGCGGGGAGCCGCATTTGACGTGTGGAAAGGTTGCGAGGTGGCCGGCGCGCTGGCGGGCGGCGCAAAGGCGGGGGCCTAGGTGCCGGGCCCGAGCCAGAGGGCGGAGGAGGCCGGGATTTCCACCCAGACGCGATCGCCGATCGCATGCGGTTCGCGCGCGCCGGGGTGGAACACCTCGTCGACGGTGATCTCCTGCCCGGCGATGAGGATGCCGAAGCGGATGACGCTGCCGAGGAATTCCCGGCGCATGATCTCGCCCTCGAAGGCGCTGGCGCTGGCGGGCTTCTCCTTCGACAGCTTCGCCACCTGCGGGCGGAACACGAGGCGTGCCTCCGCCGGCAGCACCGCATCGCGCGCGATGTCGATGCGCAGGCCGCCCAGGCTCTCGAAATGGCGGTCGCTGCCTGATGTCACCACCTTGCCCTCCAGCACATTCGCGGTGCCGAGGAAGGTGGCGACGAACAGGTTGGCGGGGCGCTCATAGAGCTCCACCGGCGTGCCGACCTGCTGCACCACGCCGTCATTCATCACAGCGATGCGGTCGCAGACCGTGTTGGCCTCTTCCTGGTCGTGGGTGACGAAGATGGTGGTGAGGCCGAGCCGCTGCTGCAAATCGCGCAGTTCGCGGCGCACCTGCACCCGCATCTTGGCGTCGAGGTTGGAGAGCGGCTCGTCGAGCAGCAGCACCTTGGGCTCGATGACGACGGTTCGCGCCAGCGCCACGCGCTGCTGCTGGCCGCCGGAGAGCTGGGAGGGCCGGCGCTCGGCGAGATGGCCGAGCCCGACGATCTCCAGCGCCGCCGCCACCCGGCGCTGGATCTCGGCGCGCTTGACCCCGCGCTCCTCCAGCCCGAAGGCGACATTGCGGGCGACGCTCATATGCGGCCACAGCGCATAGCTCTGGAACACCAGCCCGACATCGCGCTTCCAGGGCGGCAGGTCGCTGATGTCGCGCCCGCCGACGACGACGCGGCCGCTATCGGCGGTGTTGAAGCCAGCGATCAGGCGCAGCAGCGTGGTCTTGCCGCAGCCGGAGGGCCCGAGAAAGGCGAAGAACTCGCCGGGTTTGATGTCGAGGGAGACGTTCTTCAGCACATGGTTGCTGCCATAGGAGAGGTTCACCCCCTCAATGTGCAGATCGACCGCCGCCGTGTGCAGGACGGCCGCAGCGTCGTCGGTGATGGCGTGAGCGTTCATCGGGCGGCCCCCGTGGTCTTCTGGTTGCGATCAATGATGTATTGCGAGAGCAGGGTGCAGGCGGCGACCAGCACCACGGCGATGACGCCGAGCGCCGCGCCGGGCCCGCGACCGGCGGCGGACTGCATGAAGACATACAGGCCATAGGCCAGCGGCGCGTCGGCGTTGGACTGCACCAGCATGAGCGTGGCGGAGAGTTCCACCGCCGCCGTGGCGAAGCTGGTGACGAAGCCGGCGAGGATGCCGCCCATCATCAGCGGCACCACGATGCGCCGCACGGTGCGCGGCTTGGTGGCGCCGAGATTTTCCGCCGCCTCTTCCAGCGAGACGGAAATCTGCTGGAGCGCGGCGTAGCAGGCGCGCAGCGCATAGGGCAGGCGGCGGATTGCCAGCGCGATGACCAGCACGATCCACATCGTCGCCAGCGGCGTGCCGTCCGGCAGGCGGATATCGTAGAAGGTGCGAAGATAGCCGATGCCCAGCACCACGCCCGGCACGGCCAGCGCGGCGGTGGCGGCCCAGTCCAGCCAATGGCGGCCGATCAGCTTGGTGCGCAGCACCAGATAGGCGATGGCGGTGCCGACCACGACGTCGATCAGGCCGGCGATCGAGGCGTAGATCAGCGTGTTCTTGATATAGACCGAGCTCTCGCCGAACACCCTGGCGTAATGGGCCACGGTGAAGCCGTCCGGCAGCGGGCTGAACGACCAGATGGTGGCGAAAGACAGCAGCAGCAGGCCCAGATGCGGCGCCAGCACCAGCGCCAGGATGAGGCCGACGACGCCATAGGCGACCACCTGCTCCCAGGGCCGCATCGTGCGCTTGGCGAGCCCGCCGCCGCCGCGCTGGGTGGTGGCGTAGTCCCGCCCGCGCAGCGCCAGCGCCGACACCCACATGGCGAGCACCGACACCACGATCAGCACCACCGCGATGACGTAGCCCATCGGATCGGTGAGGCCGATCGAGGTGACGCGCAGATAGGCCTGCGGCGCCAGCATGTCCTTCACATTCAGCAGCAAGGGCGTGGCGAGATCGTCGAACACCTTGACGAAGACCAGCGAGGCGCCGGCGACATAGCCCGGCATGGCGAGCGGCAGCACGATGCGCCGGAACATCCGCATGCCGGAGGAGCCGAGATTCTGCGCCGCCTCTTCCATCGAGCGGTCGATATTGCGCAGGGCGGCGGAAAGGTTGATCAGGATGAAGGGGAAATAATGGATGGCCTGGACGAAGATGACGCCGTTCAGCCCTTCCATGAAAGGAATGCGGAAGCCGAAATACTCGTTCAGCAGCAGGTTGACGCTGCCATTGCGGCCGAACAGCAGCTGCATCGCCACCGCGCCGACAAAGGGCGGCATGATCAGCGGCACGAAGCCGAGCGTCTGGATGATCAGCGCGCCGCGAAACTCGAAGCGGGTGGTGATGTAGGCCAGCGGCAGCGCGAACAGCGAGGCCAGCACCACGGTCATCGCCGAGACATAGGCCGAGTTCCAGAACGACCGCATGAACAGGTCGGTGCGGAAGAAGTCGGCAAAATTGATCAGGGTAAAGCTGCCGCTGCCCTTCTCGGTGAAGGCGACATAGATGACGGAGCCGACCGGCACCAGCAGGAAGGCCAGCAGGAAGGCGGCGAGCCCGAGCGCCAGGGCGATCTGGCCGGTGGTTCCAGGCACGCGCCAGCGGCGCGCCGGGGCCTGGGTGAAGGCGAGCGACATGCAACACGCTCCAGCTATGGCGTGGGAGGAGGGGACGCGGCGCCGGCGCCGCGTCCTATTCGGGGAAGGTCAGGCCCGCGCGCGGCTCAGTTGGCGAGCGCGGCGGCTTCCGCGACCTTGGCCTTCGCCTTGGCGTAGTTGTCCTTGGCGAAGGAGGCCCATTGCTGCTCGATCTCGGCCTGGCGGGCGCCCTTTTCCTTGCCGCCGCTGAAGGCGGCGCGCACTTCCGCGCTCGAGGCCTGCTCCTCGGTGACGGGGACGGCGCCGATCAGCGCGCGCGCTTCCTTGATGAGGGCGCGGGCCTGCGGGTTGTCCTTGGCCTTGAGCTTGCCCTCCACCTCATGGATCGACTTGGTGACCGACTTCAGGTCATCCAGCTGGAAGGAGATGAGCTGGTCGAACAGCGTGTCGACCACCGCCGTGCGCTTGCCCGACTTCTCGACGTCGAACATCGTCATCGACTTGAAGCGCGGATCGGTGAAGGGGTTCGGGTAGCCCTCGGGCGCCTTGGCGTAGACGGCGGGGTTGACCGGCAGGCGGCGGATGCTGGGCTCCAGCAGCACTTCCTGGCCGGCGGGCGAGAGCAGGAAGTTGACGAATTTCTGCGCGTTCTCGGTGTTCGGGGCATTGGCGACGATGCCGACATTGGCCGGCACCACCGTGGTGACGGTGGGATAGACGAACTTCACCGGGAAGCCCGAGCCCTGGGCGGAGAAGGCGAAGAAGTCGATGACAATGCCGTAGCCGACCTGGCCGGAATTGACCGCTTCCGGCACGCCGAAGGAGCGGTCGGTGATGGTCTGGAAGTTGCCTGCCATGTCCTTGATGGTCTGCCAGCCCTTGTCCCAGCCCTCGCCCTGCAGGATCGTCTCGATCGTCAGGTGGGTGGTGCCGGAGCGGGCGGGCGAGGCGATGGCGACATGGTCGTAATAGGGCGCGGCGGCGAGGTCGTTCCACTCCTTCGGCTCGGGCA
Organism: Ancylobacter rudongensis; assembly: GCF_900100155.1. Taxonomy (GTDB): domain Bacteria; phylum Pseudomonadota; class Alphaproteobacteria; order Rhizobiales; family Xanthobacteraceae; genus Ancylobacter; species Ancylobacter rudongensis. The sequence continues at coordinate 80,369 of NZ_FMTP01000003.1, read as the reverse complement.
GCTCATTGGCGCCGACATAGCGGGTGTTCCACATGATGCCGTAGCCCGACGCCGCGAAGCCGAAATAATAGCCGTCGGGGTCGTTGATCGGGTAGGCGCCGATCTTGTCGGGTATGCCCTCGGCGGTGGGGGTGAACTTCTGCAGCAGCTGCTTGGACTTCAGCACCTCGAAGGCATCAGGCGCCGAGGCCCAGAACAGGTCCGTCTGCGGGTTGGAGCGGGTCTCGTCGAGATATTTCACGCCCGCATTGGTGTTGCGGTTCTGCACGTCGAGCGAGATGCCGGGATTGGCCTTCTCGAACGCGGCCTTGATCGGGTCGGTGACGTCCTTGGAAAAGGAGGTGACGACGGTGACCTTGCCGGACTGCGCCAGCGCGGCCGGGGCGGCGGCGAACGAGGCAAGCGCAAGGGTGGCCGCGAGGGCGGCGGAACGGATCATGGCGTTTTCTCCCAAAAGTCTGCTTTGGCGGCCCGAGGGCTGCGCGTGCCTCTCCGCAACCCGCGTGCCAAGGCGCGCTTGGTGGATAAAGACCATTCCTATCAAGCGTTTATGCGGAGAGGGTCGATGCGGTCGGACGCGCATGGGTCAGCGCGGTAACAGCGCGCGCCGCCCGCATGGGTCATTAAGGTAACATCGCGGCGGCGTTTCAGCCTCGGCGCTCAGTCCTCGACCGCGTCGCGCTCCAGCCCGTGCTTGCGCATCTTCAGGTAGAGCGTCTTGCGCGAGATGCCGAGCGCCTCGGCGCTCTGCCCGACCCGCCCCCCATGGCGCGCGAGCGCCTGGGCGATGGCGTGGCGTTCGGCGATGTCCATCATCGCCTCCAGCGACAGTCCGTCCGCCGGCGCCGGGGACGACGCCGAGACCGGCTGCGCCTCGTCCTCTAGCCCCAGCACATGGCGCTCGGCGGCGTTGCGCAGCTCGCGCACATTGCCCGGCCACGGCCGGCGCATCAGCTCGCTCAGCGTTCCGGCCTCCACCGGGCGGGCCGGCACGCCGTCGCGCGCGGCGACCATGGCGACGAAATGCCGGAACAGGGCCGGGATGTCCTCGCGCCGGTCGCGCAGCGGCGGCAGGCGCACCGTCACCGTGTTGAGCCGGTAGAGCAGATCCTCGCGGAACCGCCCCTCGCCCGCCTGCGCCAGCAGGTCGACCTTGGTGGCGGCGAGCACGCGGATGTCGACTTTGATCTCCGCATTCGAGCCAAGCCGCTCGATGCTGCGCTCCTGCAAGGCCCGCAGCAGGCGCGTCTGCGCCGCCAGCGGCATGGATTCGATCTCGTCGAGGAACAGCGTGCCCTTGTGCGCGTGCTCGATCTTGCCGATGCGCCGCTCGCGCGCCCCGGTGAAGGCGCCGGCCTCATGGCCGAACAATTCGCTCTCGATCATGTTCTCGGGGATGGCGGCGCAGTTCACCGCGACGAAGCGCCCGGCCCGGCGCCGCCCGAAATCGTGCAGGGCGCGCGCGGCCATTTCCTTGCCGGTGCCGGTTTCGCCGAAGATCAGCACATCGGTGCGGGTGTCGGCGAGCACGGCGAGCGTGCGGCGCAGGCGCTGCATCGGCTCGGCGCGGCCGATGAGCCGGGCGGCCCACACATCGTCCGCCGCGTCGTCGTCGCGCGCGGCGTCTTCGCGCAGGGCCCGGTTCTCCAGCACCAGCCGGCGCTGTTCCAGCGCGCGGCGGACGGCTTCCACCAGCAGCACCGGATCGGCCGGCTTCTCGATGAAATCCCACGCCCCCGCCCGCAACGCGCGCAGCGCCATCGGCACGTCGCCATGGCCGGTGATCAGCAGCACGGGGATGTCGGGATCGATCCGGCGCACCTCGTCCAGAAACGCGAACCCGTCCATGCCGGGCATGCGCACATCGGAGACGACCACGCCCTCGAAGCCGGGCGACAGCGCCTTGAGCGCCGCGGTCGCGCCGGCGGCCGGGGCCACGGCCAGCCCGTCCAGCTCCAGCGTCTGGCCATAGGCGTGGCGGACCTCGGCGTCGTCATCCACCAGCAGCACGTCGGGCGGGCTGGTCATGCCGCCTCGTTGAGTTCGATGGCGAAGGTGCTTCCCGCCGGCGAGCTTTCCCGCAGCAGCAGGCGGCCGCCGAAATCGCGGATGATGTTGAACGACAGCGACAGGCCGAGGCCGAGGCCCGAGCCCGGCGGCTTGGTGGTGAAGAACGGGTCGAAAATGTCCGTGTGCATGCCGTCTCCAATTCCCGTGCCGCTATCGCTGATCTCGATTCTCACCTGCTCGGCGCCGCGCGACGCCCGGATCTCGATCCGGCGCCGCGGGGCGTTGTGAACCGCGTCCATCGCATTGGCGATGAGATTGACCAGCACCTGTTCCAGCCGCACCTCCTCGGCAAGGACGTTCAGCCCCGGCGGGATGGCGCGTATCATCTCGATATGCTCGTCGGCAATGCGCTGGGCGAACAGCGACAGCGCGCCCTCGATCACCGCATCGAGGCTGACCGGGCCCATGTCGGGCTCCGGGCGGCGGGCGAAACGCTTGAGATGGGCGATGCTCCGCGCCATGCGGACGGTGAGCCCCTCGATGCGGGCGAGGCTTTCCGCCGCGTCCTCGGTGCGCCCGCGCTTCAGCAGCACGGCGCCGTTATGGGCATGGGAGCGCAGCGCGGCGAGGGGCTGGTTGAGCTCATGGCCGATGCCGGCCGCCATCTGGCCGAGCGCGGCGAGCTTGGCGGACTGCACCAGCTCGTCCCGCGTCTGCCGGAAGATGGCGAGCGCGCGGGACAGCTCGTCCAGCTCGTCGGCGCCGAAATAGCCCTGCGCCTGCGGCGCCGGCAGGTCCACCGGGCCGCCGCTGGCAATGGCGCCGGCGGCGAGGGTGAGCCGTTCCAGCCGGGCGATCAGGCTGCGCCTGACATAGAACCAGCCCACCAGCACGGCGACGCCGAGCGAGAGCAGGGCGATGGCCAGCAGCAGGCTGCGGCCGACGACGATGGCCTCCGCCGCGCGGGCGGCGGCCGCGCGCGCATCGGTTTCGATCTGCCGCGCCACCGTGCCGATGCTGCCGCCGAGCTCGGCGGCGAGGTCGCGGCTGGTGGCGAGCCGCTTCTGCCCTTCCTCGGACGCCGCGATTTCCGCCACGCGGAGGCCCGGCAGGCCGCTTTCCGCATCGGCCAGCGCCGCGAGGCGGCCGACGATCTGGCGCACGGTGATGCTGTCGGCCCAGCCCTGCAGCCGCCTGCCCTCGACCACCAGCTCGTCCACCGCCTCGCCGAGGAAATGCCCGGTCTGGCGCAGATCCTCCGGCACCCGCACGCTGGCGACCTGCCCGAGCAGGCCGATGGACAGATGCGCCTGCGCGCTCAAGGCGAGGATGGCCTCGGTCTTCGAGGTTTCGTCGCGCAGGATGCGCTGCGCCGCTCGCGCGACCTCACCCGCCTGTCCCACCTGTTCCAGCGCGGCGTTGATATTGAAGCGGGCGTCCTCGACCAGCGGCTCGACCTCGTCCACCAGGTCGGCCTGCAGCCAGCGCAGTTCGTCGACGATGGCGCGGGTGCGCGCCTCGATGTCGAAGCGCCGGCGGGCGGCCTCGTCCACGGCGTCGAGCGTGCTGCCGAGCGCGTCCACCAGGCGGCGCAACGCCCCGAAACCCTGCGCGCCCTCGCCCCTCGGGGCGGTCTCCAGCAGGCGGCGCAGGTCGCCGAGCCGGACCCGCGCGCGCTCCATCGCCAGATCATGGGCGTCGCGGCGCTCGGCGGTGGCCAGCTCGGTTGCCGCCGCCGTCAGCCGTCCGCCGGCCTGCGAAAGCTGGGCGGCGAATACCAGCGCCGGCACATGGCCGCGCGCGATCGAATCGAGTTCCGACGACAGCCGCGCATAGGACAACCAGCCGACGCCGCAGGCGATCACCGCCAGCGCGCCGACGCCGATGAAGGCGACCAGCAGCCGCCCGCCAATGCCGAAGCGCGTTCTCTCCCCGCTCACGGCGCGGCCTTGCCCGACCGCAGCGCCGGCAGCCGCCCGCGATCGACCAGATGCCGCCGTCCGGCCTCGGCGGCCGCGCGCGCCTCGCCCAGATTCTGCGCGGTCCATGCCTGGATGCGCGCGGTCAGCGCGGTCTGTTCCGCCGAGGCCGGCAGGCCGCGCGGCACCCGCACCAGCTTGACCTCGCTGGCGAGGCGGGCGGCCTCGGTCTCGCCGAACGGCATCTGCGCCAGCAGCGCCCGTGCCCGCGTCACCTCGCGGGCGGCGTCGGTGTCGGGCGCGGCCAGCAGCGCCGCCTCGACCTCGTAGATGGTGCGCCAGATCTCGGCGGCGTCGCTGAGCGGGAAGGTGATGATCTCGTCAAACAGGATGTTGATCAGCTCATAGCGTTGCGCGGAGCGGCCGGCGTCGAAGCTCCAGGTCGCCGCCTCGTCGCCCAGCGCGAAGGGGTTGGGGCCGTCTGTGGCGCCATCGGCATAGAATTCCGGGCGGATCGGCTGGCGGTCGATTTTGGGGTCCAGCAGCAGAAGCTGGCCGGGCACCGACAGCAGGAAATCGACAAAGGCGTTCGCGGCCTCCCCATTCACCGCATCCTTGAGCAGGGCGATGCTGGCGGGAGTGAACACCTTCTGTTCGGGAAAGCTGAAGCGCACCGGCCCGGCATCCAGCTCCGTCGGCTGGGCGAGGAAATCGATGGTGATGCCCACCCCGAACCGCCCGCGCGACACGCCCGCCGCCACCCCGAAGCTGCGGGCGGTGACGGTGGCGAGATTGCCCCCCACCTGCCGCCACACCGCCCAGCCGGTTTCCCACCCTTCCGATTGCAGCAGCGCCTCGACCATGAGGTGGGTGGTGCCGGAGCGCGAGGGCGAGGAAATGCCGACATGGCCGTGATAGACCGGCGCGGTCAGGTCCCGCCAGCGCTGGGGCACGCTGAGCCCATGGCGGGCCAGATAGGCCTCGTTCCACACCACGCCATAGCCGGACAGGGCGAAGCCGAGATACATGCCGGACGGATCGTTCACCGGATAGCCCGCCACGATAGGCGGGGTGCCGGTGTCGCGCGGGGCGAGCGGGGCGAGCCGGCCCTCCAGCTTCAGCAGCTCGAACGCATCGGGCGCCGAGGCCCAGAACAGGTCGGCCTCCAGCCGCTCGCCGCCGGTGATCAGCGCCACGGCGGCGGTGGTCTTGCGCTGGACGAACTCGACCTCGATATCCGGCCGCGCCTGTTGAAACGCCTTGCGGTAGAGCTCGATCATCGAGGGCGGGAACGAGGTGACGATCCGCAGCGGGCGGGCAGCGGCCGGCATCGCCTGCGCGATCAGCAGGCACAGGCCGATGAGGGCCAGAGCGCATATGCGGTGCTTCACCGCCTTCTCCCGGATTGTGACGTTTCTTGTTGCGCCACCATCGCCGGAGTGCGGGCGGCCCGCAACCATGTGCGCCCGATGGCTCAGCCCGGCAGGGTCAGCGCGCGCAGCACGAGCGAGGCGGCCAGGGTGAGCATGACGATGCCGACGCCGGCGTCGAGCACCCGCCAGGCCGCCGGCCGGGCGAAGAGCGGCCGCAGCAGCCTTGCGCCATAGCCAAGCCCGGCAAACCAGGAAAAGCTCGCCAGCGCCGCCCCGGCGACGAAGACAGGCCGCACCGCTTCGGGCTGGGCGGAGCCCGCCGCCCCCATCAGCAGCACGGTGTCGAGATAGACATGCGGGTTGAGCAGGGTGAAGCCGGCGGTCGCCATCAGCGCCCGGGCGAGCGTCGTCTCGCCCGCCGCCATGACCGCCATCGCCTCGGGCGCCGCCATCCGCCGCAGCGCCTGCACGCCATACCAGCCGAGAAAGCCGGCACCGCCGAGCGCGAGCAGCGTGGTGAGCTGGGGCAGGGCGGCGAGGAAGGCCCCCACCCCGGCGACGCCGGCAGCGATCAGCAGCGCATCGGCGGTGCCGCAGAACAGCACGATGGCGCCGACATGTTCGCGCCGCAGCCCCTGCCGCAGCACGAACAGGTTCTGCGCGCCGATGGCGATAATGAGGGCGCCCGAGAGCAGGAAGCCGGTGGTGAAGGGCAGGAGCAGGGTGGTCATGCCGGGGTGATGGCGCGCGGCGAGACCGAAGTAAAACTTGTTCTTCTAAGGCTGATGAAGCAAAACTTCATTCATGCTGGATTACCCCGCCCTTGCCGCTGTCGCCGCCGTGGTGCGGGAAGGCTCGTTCGAGCGCGCCGCCGCCGCGCTCGCCATCACCCCGTCCGCCGTCTCGCAGCGGGTGCGCGGGCTTGAGGAGCGGCTCGGCGCGATCCTCATCATCCGCAGCCAGCCCTGCGAGGCGACCGAGCTTGGCCGCAGCCTCTGTGCCCATCTCGATCGTGTGCGCCTGCTTGAGCACGATCTGGCGCCGACGCTCGGCAGCATCGCCGCCGGCGCGGGCGAGCGGCTGACGCTGCCCCTGGCGGTGAATGCCGACAGCCTCGCCACCTGGTTTCCCGCCGCTGCCGCCGCCTTCGGGCGGGTGGCGCAGGTGTCGCTGGATCTCGCCCTCGACGATGAGGCCCACACCGCCACCCGGCTGCGCGCCGGCGAGGTGCTGGCCGCTGTGACCGCCGAGCGCGAGCCGGTGCAGGGCTGCCGGACGATCCCGCTCGGGGCGCTGCGCTATGCCGCCTGCGCCAGCCCGGATTTCGACGCGCGCTATTTCCCTGCCGGCGTCACCGCCGCCGCGCTGGAGACGGCGCCCTGCCTGCGCTTCGACCGGCGGGATTTCCTGCAGGCGCGCTGGGCGCGGGCGGCCCTGGGCACCGAGACGCTCGGCCCGGTGCATTGGGTGCCCTCGACCCACGGCTTCCTCGACATGACGCGGGTCGGGCTGGGCTGGGGCATGCACCCGACCGTGATGGTGGAGGACCACCTCGCCGCCGGCCGGCTGGTGGAACTGGTGCCGGCGCAACGGGTCGATGTGCCGCTCTACTGGACGGTGATCCGCCTCCAGACCCGCGCGCTGCGCCAGCTGACAGAGGCGGTCTGTGCGGCGGCCGGCGCGGTTCTCAGCCGCTGAGGCCTCGGCAGGAGCCCCGGCCGCGCTGTCCTTCCACCCCGCGCGATCGGCCAACGCCTCTCGCCTAACCGAGGGTTGCGGTCTCGTCCGTCAGTCCATCTGGCGAGGCCAACGGAAGACACGGCAGAATCCGGGTCTTATCGAGAATGTCGATACCGCCCATTGTTTATCGGAATGGCGCGGGACCCAAGTTATTCAACAAGCTGTCACGTAGGAAAACTACTTCCGATGCCCATGCAATGCGCACTATCGGGCGCGTATACAATGGGAATTGAAAACAATGACCAGCATTGTCAGCCCCATCCTCGACTTCATGGCGAAGCGCGGCTCGGAAGATCGCGTCATCGATCTGGATGACGTGTTCGGCGGCAACGGCCTCACCTACACGATCGAGAGCAGCGATCCCGCGGTCGCCGCGGTCCGGATCGAGGGCAGCGCGCTGACCATCGATTTTCTCGACACGCTTGGCTACACCGACCTCAAGATCACCGCGACCGACGCCGACGGCGCCACGGCGGTGGAGAATGTGCGTCTGCGCGTGGCCAGCGAGAGCGCCTTCACCATCGCGGTGATGCCCGACACGCAGGACTACACGTCCAACGCGGACCTCAACCACATCTTCGGCGACATGACCCAGTGGCTGGTCGATCACCAGGAAAGCTTGGGCATCGAGTTCGCCATCCATGTCGGCGACATCACCCAGCGCAACACGGCGGAAAACTGGGCGATCGCCGAGGAGGCGCTGCGCAAGCTCGACGGCAAGATCCCCTATTCGCTGCTGCCGGGAAACCACGACCAGAGCGACCAGGGCCGCGCCAACGACCACAGCTCGGTCTATCTCGACGACCTGTTCTCGCCGGAGAAGCAGGCCGCCACCAGCCCCACCTTTGGTGGCGTCTATGACCAGGAGCCGGAAAGCTCCAAGAACAACTACCATACCTTCACCGCGCCTGACGGCACCAAGTGGCTGGTCATGTCGATGGAATTCGGCGTGCGCGACGACGTGCTGCGCTGGGCCGGCGATGTCATCGAGGCGCATGCCGACCACCGTGTCATCATCGCCAACCACTCGATGACCAACTTCGCCGGCCGCCACGACCCGCTCGGCTCGCCGCTGTTCAAAGAGGGCACCGGCTACGACTACGGCATGGGCAACACGCTCGAAAACCCCAATGATGGCGAGACCATCTGGCGCGAGCTGGCCAGCAAGTACCCGAATGTGGCGATGACGTTCTCGGGCCACATCTTCGGCGACGGCGCCGAGACCGTGACCAGCTACAACCAGTATGGCCAGCCGGTGCACCAGATGCTGGTGAACTACCAGAACGGCGTCGCCAACGAGATCAATGGCGGGCGCGGCGGCAATGGCGCCATCCGCCTGGTCGTGGTCGACCCGGAAGCCGGCACCATCTCGACCGAAACCTATTTCACCGAATTCGACAGCTATCTCACCGGCGGGCGCACCGAAGGCGAGCTGCAGGGCGACTACAAGGAGCACGAACAGGTGCTCGACGGGCTCGATCTCGGCCCGGTGACGCCGCAGGCGCTGGCCGATGCCGGCGACGACATCTTCGCCACCGCCACGGCCGGCGCCGATGAGGGCGCGGTGGTGCTCGATGCGAGCGCCTCGCGCAACCCGAACGACGCGATCGTCGAATATCGCTGGCTCGACAAGGACGGCCAGGTGGTCGCCACCGGCCAGAAGCCGACCGTCTCCTTCGAGGTCGGCAGCCACAAGCTGACGCTTGAGGTCGAGGACCGCGCCGGCGTGGTGACGCGCGACGAAATCCGCGTCGTCGTCAGCGGCGATCGCACCTTGCTGGTCGACAATTTCAACGATGGCGACGCTAGCGGCTGGACCACGGTGCGGCCGCTGCTGGCGAACACGACCGTCCTTGAGACCGCCTCGCAGGCCGGCGCTCCGGCGCTGGCGGGCGGCGATGCCGGCGTGCTCTCTTTCCCGCCGCTCGAAGGCACCCAGTATTACCACGTGCAGCCGGGCTTCGAACCGTCCGCCGGCGAGGACTTCGAATCCTACACGCTGATGATGGACCTGATGGTCTATGACGGCCAGGGCGCCTATTTCTCGCTGTTCCAGAACGACCTCGAAAATACCGAAGACGGCGTCATCTTCATCGAGAACAAGAACAACGGCACCGGCACGCTGGAAATCCTGCGCGGCGCCCATGGCACCATCACCTATGGCCAGTGGCACCGCATCGCGCTGACCGTCGAGAAGATCGACGACGCCACCGCAACGCTGAGCAAATATATCGACGGCGCCTTCGTCGGCTCGCAGGTGGTGGCGATGGACCGGCTGAAGATCGACGGCGAGGGCGGCTTCTACCTGCTCGCCGACGACAATGGCGAAAGCGGCTACGGGCACCTCAACAGCGTCGTGTTCTCCGACCGGGTGTTCAGCGCCAGCGAGATCGCCGATATGGGCGGCGCCAAGGCCGACGGCCCGCTCGCCGCAGTGAGCGACGGGCGCACCGTGCAGTTCGACTTCAATGGCGACATCGCCGCCAGCCTCGGCGCGGGCACGCTCACCATCGTCGACAAGAAGGGTGATGCGCTGGAAGCGCTGACCACCATCGGCACGGCGGCCTCCTACGGCATTCCCGAACTGCCGGGCGGCGACGACCAGGTGATGTTCTTCCCCGCGCCGAAGGAAAAGCAGGGCTTCGTGGTGACGCCGGCCGGCGATGACGACGTCATCACCGAATACAGCCTCGTCATGGACGTGCTGGTTCCCGATGGCCAGGGCCGCTACATCTCGCTGCTGCAGACCGACCCCAGCAACACCAGCGACGGCGACGTCTTCATCCGCCGCAACAACGGCACCGGCATGGCCGAGCTCGGCGGCGGCGGCTATGACGGCGCCTTCGCCTATGGCGAGTGGCAGCGCATCGCGCTGGTGGTGGACCAGGGCCCGGACGGCACCGTCACCCTCAGCAAATATCTGAACGGCACCCTCATCGGCTCGCGGGTGGTGGATGCCGAGCGTTTCCAGCTCGATGGCGAGAAGGGCTTCCTGCTGTTCGCCGACGAGGACGGCGAAATGTCCGACGCCTATGTGAACAGCGTGTCGTTCACCGAGGGCGTGCTCACGGCCGAGCAGGTCGCGGCGCTCGGCGGCGCCAAGGCCGGCGGCATCTTCACCCAGGCGCCGGACGCGAACACCACGCAGTTCGACTTCTCCGGCACGCTCGACGCCACCTTCGGCAATGCCCAGCTCGACTTCCTGGACGAATCCGACACCGGCTTCTGGAAGGTGAAGGGCAGCGTCCATTCGCGCAAGAATGACGATGCTTCGATCGACGCACCGGAAGGCGCGCTCTACTACTCGCAGGACAATCCCGACAAGATTCTGGTGTGGAACGACCCCGCCGCGCTGGCGTGGAAAGACTATGTGTTCGACGTCACCATCCGTTCCACCGATGACGATGTGATCGGCACGGTGTTCTACTACGCCGACGAGAGCAATTATTACCGGCTCGAACTCGACGGCGAGGGCTATTCCCGCCAGCTGATCAAGGTGCAGGACGGCGTCGAGACCGTGCTCGCCTCGGTCACGGGCGGCTACCGCTTCAATGACGAGATGGAACTGCGCGTCGCCGTGGTGAATGGCGAGATCACCGTGCTGCTCGACGACGTCAACGTCTTCGGCGGGCCGGTGGTCGACAGCGCGCCGCTCGCCGGCGGCACCATCGGCGTGCTCTCCAGCAACCAGAAGAGCGCGATCTTCGACAATGTCGCGGTCAATGAGGTGGCGCTGGCCGCGCATGGCGCCGGCGACATGCGCAGCATCGACCGGGATGGCGACGGCTTCGCCACGGTCGCGCTGTCGGCCTCCGGCTCGTTCGGGCCGGATGCCATCGTGTCCTATCGCTGGCTGCTCGATGGCGAGGAGATCGGCACCGGCAAGGAGGCTGTCCTCACGCTCCCCGTCGGCACCAAGGGGGTGACGCTCGAAGTCACCGACGCGGCCGGCAAGACCTCCCGCGACCACGTCAAGGTCGATGTCGTCGGCGCCGACAAGGTGCTGGTGAGCGAGGGCTTCGCGGGCGGCACGCTCGCCGGCTGGACGATCGTGGACGAAGGCACGCTGGGCGGCGCCTCCGACTGGCAGCTGCGGGACGGCAAGCTGTACCAGATGTCGGACATTCACTCCCGCCAGCTGATCTCCAACGGCAATGCCTCCGATCCCGACCCGTGGAACCGTGGCTGGAGCCCGCTGGGCGATGGCTACAACGCGCTGCGCAAGGGCACCTACGCCCTGTACAACGCGCCCGAAGCGGCCGAATGGAGCGACTATTCGGTCGAGGTCACCATCGTTACCCCGGACGATGACGGCCTGGGCATCCTGCTGCACTACCAGGACCCGCAAAATTACTACAAGATGGAGCTCGACCGCGAAGGCGGCCTCTGGCAGCTGCGCAGCATGGTCGATGGCTATGAGAAGACCCTCGCCCAGGTGCCGGGCCGCTATGTCAGCGGCGAGCCGATCCATCTGCGCGTCGATACGGTCGACGGCAAGATGCAGGCCTATGTCAATGGCGAGCCGGTGTTCGCCTATGACATCGAGGACCACAATCTCGAGGCCGGCACGGTCGGCCTCTATTCCTGGGGCAGCGCCGGCGTCGCGTTCGATGATTTGAGCGTGGTGTCGCTGGCGGATGCGCCGGTGCAGCCCGGCGACAACACCGCGCCGGAAGCGGCGAACGATAACGGCTTCTCGCTGGCGTCGGGTTCCTCGCTGATGCTGGCCGCGGCTCTGCTGCTCGCCAATGATCTCGATGCCGATGCCGATGAACTCGTCCTCGTCTCGGTGCAGGAGGCGATTGGCGGCACGGTGGCGCTCGACGATGCCGGCAACGTCCTGTTCAAGGCGACCCCCGGCTTCTCCGGCACGGCCTCGTTCAGCTACACCGTTTCCGACGGCAAGGGCGGCACGGACAAGGCCACGGTCACGCTGAACGTGGAGGCGGCGGCCAACCGCACCCCCGACGCGCTCGACGACCGGCTCTATGTCCTGGAAGAGGCGGTGGTGACGCTGGCGGCTTCCAGCCTGCTGGCCAATGACACCGATGCCGATGGCGACACCCTCACCCTTGTCTCGGTGCAGGGCGCGACCCATGGCACCGTCGCGCTGGTCGACGGCAAGGTGGTGTTCACCCCGGCCGACGGCTTCACCGGGGCTGCCTCGTTCACCTACACCGTCTCCGACGGCAAGGGCGGCCAGGACACGGCGAAGGTGGTGGTCAACGTCCAGCCGCGCCCGAACGCCGCGCCGGTGGCGCAGAATGACGGCGGCTTCACGGTCACGGCGGGCCTCGCCCTCTCGCTGGCGGCGGCGGCGCTGCTGGTGAACGACACCGATGCCGACGCCGATACGCTCAGCATCGTCTCGGTGCAGGCCGCGACCCATGGCACGGTGGCGCTGGTCGACGGCAAGGTCGTGTTCACGGCGGCGGCGGGCTATGAGGGCGAGGCCTCCTTCACCTACACCGTCGCCGACGGGCAGGGCGGCACCTCCACCGCGACCGTCACCCTGGCCGTCGAGGCGGCTGAAGTGGAAGAGCCGGGCCATGAGGGCTGGCAGCACGGCACGGCGGGCGACGACGTGCTTGGCGGTCCGTCCACGGAAAGCGTCCGTATCTTCGGCGACGCCGGCGACGACATCATTCGCGGCGGCCTTCGCGACGACCAGCTCGATGGCGGCGAGGGCTCGGACCTCCTGCGCGGCGGCATTGGGCATGACCGGCTTGCCGGTGGTGCCGGTGACGACGTGCTCGAAGGCGGGGTCGGCAATGACCGGCTTGAAGGCGGCGACGGCGACGACGAGCTTCGCGGCGGCATCGGCAGCGACACGCTGGAAGGGGGCGACGGCGACGACGTGCTCGAAGGCGGCATCGGCAATGACGCTCTCGACGGCGGCAGCGGCGACGACGAGCTGAAGGGCGGCCTCGGCCGCGACCGTCTCGAGGGCGGGGAGGGCGACGACGTTCTCTCCGGTGGCATCGGCCGCGATGTCTTCGTGTTCGGCGCCAATTCCGGGGCGGATATCATCACCGACTTCCGTTCCGGCCAGGACAGCATCGAGCTGCAGGGGCTCGATTTCGAGACCTTCGATCAGGTGCTGGCGGCCATGGTCGACACCGATGAGGGCGTGGTTCTCCAGCTCGACGCGAGCGGCGAGACCTTTGTGCTCATCGAGCACGCCACCCGCAGCGGGTTCGGCGCCGACGACTTCTCCTTCGTCTGAGCGCCGGTTCCCACCGCGACCTAGCGGTTCCAACCCGGCCCCGCCGGCGGCACGAAGCGCCGCCGGCGGGGTCTTCCCCCGCCACGTACCGTCTTCTGTCGCCGGCCGGCCTTGAGGGTGCGTGCGTCACGCATCTGTCAGCCCGGGGCACTAAGGACGGCGGGCGATCGGCCGTCTGGCCGGTCCGAACGGTTGACCAAAGAGTGCCAGGTCCATGAAAGCAATGAGCGGTCCATCATCGGCTTCACCCGTCGCTGCCGCCTTTGCCTCCTGCCGGAGCGTTCTGGTCGGCATCGGCGCCCTGAGCTGCGTCATCAACCTGTTGATGCTGACAGGCCCGTTCTTCATGCTGCAGATCTATGACCGGGTGCTGGCGAGCCGGAGCCTGCCGACCCTCGTCGCGCTGCTGGTCCTCGCAGTGGTGCTCTACGCGTTCCAGGGCGTGCTCGATCTGCTGCGCGCCCGCGTGCTGGTAGGGCTCGGCATGCGGCTCGATGCCAAGCTGCGTCCGCTCTCCTTCGACCTCATGTCCGCCCTGGTGCTGAAGCGCGGGCGCGACGGCAACGGCCAGCAGCCGGTGCGCGATCTCGACCAGATCCGCCAGTTCCTCTCCGGCCAGGGCCCGGTCGCTATCTTCGACCTGCCCTGGATGCCGCTCTATCTCGGCGTGCTGTTCCTGTTCCACCCGGTGTTCGGGTTGGTCGGCCTCGTCGGCGTCCTCGTGCTCTGCGCCTTCATGCTGATCACCGAATTCGCCACGCGGGCGCCGACCCGCATCGCCGCGCGCCGCTCCTCCACCCGCAACGGGCTGGCGGAAACCTATTGCCGCAATGTCGAAACCATCACCGCCATGGGCCTAACCGCGACCATGCGGGCGCGCTGGTTCGACGCCCATGCCGCCTATCTCGGCGACAATCAGCGGGCGGTGAATGTGGCGGGCGACCTCTCGGCGCTGAGCAAGGTGTTCCGCTTCCTGCTGCAATCGCTGATGCTGGCGGCCGGCGCCTGGCTGGTGATCGAGGGCGAAGCCTCGTCGGGGGCGATGATCGCCTCCTCCATCCTGTCGTCGCGGGCGCTGGCGCCGGTGGAACTGGCGATCTCCAACTGGCGCGGCTTCATCGCCGCGCGGCAGGCCCATGCACGGCTGTCGGCGCTGTCGGCGGAGTTTCCCCCGGCGCCGCAGACCATGCCGCTGCCGGCCCCGAAGGCCCGGCTCGATGTCGCCGGGCTCGCCGTCGCGCCGCCGGGCCAGTCGAAGGCGACCATTGCCGGCCTGTCCTTCGCCGTGGAGGCGGGCAGCGCCGTCGGCGTCATCGGCCATAGCGGCTCGGGCAAGTCGACGCTGGCGCGAGGGCTGGTCGGCGCCTGGCCCTCCTCCAAGGGCGGCGTGCGGCTCGACGGCGCGGCGATCGAGCAGTGGGACCGCGACGCGCTCGGCGCCCATATCGGCTATCTCCCGCAGGATATCGAGCTGTTCGACGGCACGGTGGCGGAGAACATCGCCCGCTTCCGCGCCGATGCCGCGCCCGCCGCCATCATCGCCGCCGCCGAGCGCGCCGGGGTGCACGAGCTGATCCTGAAGCTGCCGAACGGCTATGACACGCGCCTCGGCGAGGGCGGCATCGCGCTTTCCGCCGGCGAGCGCCAGCGCGTGGCGCTGGCCCGGGCGCTTTATGGCGAGCCCTTTCTCATCGTGCTCGACGAGCCAAACTCCAATCTCGACGCCGATGGCGAGGCGGCGCTGACGCGGGCGATCATGTGGGCGCGCGAGGCCAAGCGGGTGGTGGTCGTCATCGCCCACCGGCCGAGCGCGCTGGCGGCGGTCGATCTGGTGCTGATGATGGGCGCCGGCCAGCAGCAGGCCTTCGGCCCGAAGGAACAGGTTCTGGGCAAGGTTCTCAAGACGCCGGTGGCCGCATGACCGATACCATCTTCACCCGCCTGCGCGCGCGGCTCGCCCGCCTTTTCCCGGCGGCCAGCGTGGCTGATGACGGGGTCAACCGCCATTTGTGGCTGGCGCTCATCGTCGCGCTCTTCCTCGTGGTCGGCTGCGGCGGCTGGGCCGCCACCGCCGCGCTCAACGGCGCCGTGCTGGCGGTAGGCACGGTGGTGGTGGAGAGCCACGCCAAGCGCATCCAGCATCCTGAGGGCGGCGTAGTCGGCGAAATCCGCGTGCGCAACGGCCAGAAGGTGGAGGCGGCGGATGTGCTGCTGCGGCTCGACGACACCGTCACCCGCGCCAATCTCGCCGTGGTCGACACCCAGCTGGTGGAGCTGGCCGCCCGCCGCGCCCGGCTGGAGGCCGAGCGCGATTCCCGTGACAGCATCGACTACCCCGCCGCGCTGCTGGCGCGCCGGGCGGAGGAGAATGCCGGCCGGGCGATCGAGGGCGAGATCAGCCTGTTCACTTCCCGCCGCGCCGCGCTGGAAGGCCAGGTGCTGCAGATGCGCGCGCGCATCGAGCAGCTGGTTGACGAGGCCAAGGGACTGTCCGCCCAGATCGCGGCCAAGAGCGCGGAGCTGGGCTATATCGCCGAGGAGATCGCCGGCGCCACCCAGCTGCACGCCAAGGGGCTGACGCCGCTGACGCGTTTGCGGGCGCTTCAGCGCGAGCAGGTGCGCATCGAGGGCGAGCGCGGGCAGCTCCAGGCCGAGCTGGCGCGCTCGCGCGGGCGCACCAGCGAGACCGAGCTGCAGATCATTCAGATCGATCAGGACATGCGCGCCGAGGTGATCGAGGAGCTGCGCGAGATCGAGGCCAAATGGGCCGAGCTGCAGGAGCGCCGCATCGCCGCGCAGGACAAGCTGACCCGCGTGGAGCTGATCGCGCCGATTTCCGGCGTGGTGCACGAGCTCGCCACCCACACGGTGGGCGGTGTGATCGCGCCCGGCGAGACGGCGATGCTGATCGTGCCCGAGCATGACCGGCTGGTGGTCGAGATCCATGTCAACCCGGCCGATATCGACCAGGTGGCGATCGGCCAGCCGGCGATGGTGCGGCTTTCCGCCTTCAGCCAGAAGACCACGCCGGAACTCGCCGGCACGGTGGCGCGCATCGCCGCCGACCTCACCAAGGACGAGAAGGCCGGCACCAGCTTCTATGTCGTGCAGGTCGCCCTGCCGGCGCAAGAGATCGCCCGGCTGAACGGGCTGCAACTCATGCCCGGCATGCCGGCCGAGGTGCATCTGCAGACCGGCGAGCGCACGGCGCTGAGCTATCTGGTCAAGCCGCTTCGGGACCAGATCGCACGGGCGATGCGGGAGGAGTGAAGGTCGCGGCGGCGCAGGCGAAGAATTCCGTGACGATGGGCAGCCGCCGCCGCTCGTCGAGGCAGACGAGATATTCGTCGATGGCGATCGGCGCGTCGCGCAGCGGCAGAAAGCGCAGCCGCGTGTCAAAGCCGAACTCAAGGTCGGCCACCACGCCGGCGCCGAAGCCGGCCGCCACCGCCTCGCGCACGCCCTCGCGGGTCGAGACCTCCAGGATCGGCCCCAGCGTAATGTCCTGAAGCGCGAGATTCTGCTCGAACACCTCGCGGGTGCGCGAGCCGCGCTCGCGCAGCACGAAGGGGCAGCCACTGAGATCGGCGAGGCACAGTTCGGTGCGCGCGGTCCAGGGGTGCCGCTCGGGCAGGAAGATGCCGATCTTCATCGAGGAGAGCGGGCGCACATGCAGCCGCGGGTCGGTGGGCAGCTGCGCGGTGATGCCGATATCGGCGCGATATTCCAGCAATTGCTCGATCACGCTGTCGGAGTTCTGCACGATCAGC
Organism: Ancylobacter rudongensis; assembly: GCF_900100155.1. Lineage (GTDB taxonomy): Bacteria > Pseudomonadota > Alphaproteobacteria > Rhizobiales > Xanthobacteraceae > Ancylobacter > Ancylobacter rudongensis. The sequence goes on along the minus strand of NZ_FMTP01000003.1, from coordinate 63,331 downwards.
GAGAACACCAGCCGCGGGCGCTGCTGCTTCAGCGCCCGCAGGATCGGCAGCGAATGCACCACGCCATCGGCGGCGATGCGCAGGCGCCCGCCCTCATTGGTGCGGCTCTTGAGCAGGGTGCGCGCCTCCGCCAACGCGGCGAACAGGCGCGACGTGACCTTGTAGAGTGCCTCCCCGTCCGGGGTGAGGGTGACGCCGCGCGCCTTGCGCTCGAACAGCGCCATGCCGGAGGCCGCCTCCAGCTGGCGGACCTGGCCGGACAGCGTCGACTGGCTGACCGCCATGCCGCGCGCGGCCTGCGAATAGCTGCCGGCGGCGGCGACGAAATGGAAAGCGCGAAGCTGGGTAACCGACATGTTTCTCAGCGGCCTTCTGCGGATGAGAACCTGCCCCGAGCGGCCGGCAGCTGCGGAGTCCTGAAGATCGGCGGACGTTTCTGCACGGGAGAATCGGGGGCGCGGGAACACATGATGAAGGACAGTTTAGCGCGGCAAGAGATTCCGAATTGTGACAGGTGCCGTGTTACCGACAGTCCGCGGCGTCCTAACCTTCGCGCAGGTGCCAGGGGAGGGGCGAGGCGCGTGTCGGTTATCTCCATACAGGGCATTGTTATTTGAGATGGATGGGGGCTGTCCGGTTTTAAGAACCTGTCATGTGCGCCGCTTACTGCTGCCGACCATCCGCTGAGGTGCGGCTTTCGGCATGGGGTGCCGCGTTGCGGCGCGGGCGTCCGGCCTGAAGGCTAGCCGGCAAAACAGGAATGAAGGCTCATGGTCACGATCACCAATCCCATTCTCGACTTCATGACCAAGCGTGGCTCGGAAGACCGCGTGATTGATCTGAACGAGGTGTTTTCCGGCGAAGGCCTGACCTACACGATCGAGAGCAGCGATCCGTCGGTGGCGAATGTGACCATCGCCGACGGCAAGCTGACCATCGACTTCCTGGAGACGCTGAGCCACACCGACCTGAAGATCACCGCCACCGATGCCGGCGGTTCCAGCGTCACCGACAATGTCCGGGTGCGCGTCACCGGCGAGAACGCCTACACGATCGCCGTGCTGCCGGACACGCAGGACTACACCAACGCGGCCGGGGTCGAGACCTTCAAGGGCATGACCCAGTGGCTGGTCGACAACAAGGACAGCCTCAACATCTCCTTCGTCACCCATGTCGGTGACATCACCACCGAGAACAGCCCCACCCATTGGGCCTATGCCAAGGAAGCGCTCAGCATCCTCAACGGCGAGATCCCCTATGGCCTGACGCTCGGCAACCATGACGGCGTCTCCGGCAGCTTCGAGGCGAGCCGGATCAACGACTATTTCTCGGTCGACGACCTGAAGAACGCCAATGGCGAGAATTTCGGCGGCACCTATGACCAGGAAGCCGCGCTGGCCAACAACACCTATTCCACCTTCACCGGCGCCGACGGCACCAAATGGCTGGTGCTGAACCTCGAATTCGGCGCGCGCGAGGACGTGCTGCGCTGGGCCGGAGAGGTGATCGAGGACAATCTCGACCACCGCGTGATCCTGACCACCCATTCCTACATGACCTGGGCCGGGCGCCACGACGCCACCGGCGCGCCGCTCTATGACGAGGGCACCGGCTATGATTACGGCCTGGGCAACTCGCCGGAGAGCGCCACCGACGGCGAGACCATGTACCGCGAGCTGGTGCAGAAATACCCCAACATCACCTTCACCTTCTCCGGCCACATCTTCGGCGATGCCGCCGAGACGCTGGTGAGCTACGACCAGTTCGGCAATCCCGTCTACCAGATGATGGTGAACTACCAGAACGGCGTGTCGGGCGAGATCACCAGCGATGCCGGGCAGGGTTCCGGCAGCGCCGGCGGCAATGGCGCCATCCGGCTTGTCACCATCGATCCCGACAATAACTCGGTCTACACCTCGACCTATTTCGCCGCGCTGGACGACTATATGGACAGCGTGCGCGGCGATGGCGAACTCGACCGCGATGGCCTGACCGGCCCTTATCGCGGCCATGAGGAAACCATCACCGGCGTCGATCTCGGCACGCCCGACGTGCCCGCCATCGCCAAGGCCGGCAACGACCAGTTCGTCACCGCCGGCAATGGCCAGGACAAGGCGCAGGTCACGCTCGACGGCGACTGGACCCTCAACCCCAATAACGACCAGGGGCTGAGCTATGTCTGGACCGACCGCGACGGCAATGTCGTCGCCACCACCGCCACGCCCACGCTGGAGCTGGGCGCCGGCCACCATGCGCTGACCCTGACCGTGACCGACAGCGCCGGCCATGTCTCGAAGGACGACGTGCTGATCGTCGTTTCCAACGAGAACACGCTGCTGGTCGACAATTTCAATGACGGCAATGCCGAGGGCTGGACCCGCCCCGGCACGCCCGAAGGCTTCTCCAACGGCACAACAGCCGAATTCGGCATCGCCGACCTGCCGGGCGCGGCCGTGGTGGCGGAGGATTTCGCCCGTGTGCCCAAGGCCTCCTCGACCCAGGGCCTGAAGCTCACCGCCGATTTCGACACCGCCAGCGGCACGCTGATCGGCTCCTATTCGGTGGTGATGGACATCTATGTCCCGGCCGACGGCGCGGGCACCTACACCGCGCTGCTGCAGATCGACGGTGGCGGCAGCAATGACGATGCCGAGCTGTTCCTGAAGAAGAGCGGCGACGTTGCCGGAATCGGCACCAACAGCGACTACAAGGGCAGCTTCACCTATGACGCCTGGCACCGCGTGGCGGTGACCTACAGCCAGAACCAGGACGGCTCGCTTTCGCTGTCGAAGTACATCGACGGCGTGCTGGCCGGCAGCCAGACGGTGAGCGGCGACCGCTACAAGCTCGACCCGGAAAAGGGCCTGGTGCTGTTCGCTGATGACGACGGCGAAACCAACCCGCTCTATGTCTCCAGCGTACTTGTCACCGACAAGGTGTTCACCGCGGCGGAAATCGCCGAACTCGGCGGCACCAAGGCCGGCGGCATCGTCGCCACCGCGCCGAGCGCCAATTCGGTGCAGTTCGACTTCAATGCCGGCAGCGCCACCCCCAGCTTCGGCACCGGCACGCTGGCGCCGCAGGGCGATCTTGCCGTCAGCTATGACTCGGTCGAGGATTTCGACGTTCCGGCGGTGCCCGCCGCCGGCGGCAGCGCGCCTGACGTCACCTATATCCCCAAGCTCGCCAGCAGCCAGGGCCTGCTGCTGACCCCGACCTCGCCGGTTCCCGCCGGTACGCTCGTGTCGAGCTACACGCTGGTCTATGACGTGCTGATCCCCTCGGACGGCGCCAGCGGCTTCACCTCGTTCCTGCAGACCGACATCACCAACACCAATGACGGCGACCTGTTCGTGCGCAGCAGCGACGACGGCACCGGCGGCCTTGGCATTGGCGGCGTCTATACCGGCGCGTTCAAATATGACGAATGGCAGCGCGTGGTGTTCAAGATCGAGGACACGGGCGACGAGGTCACCATCTCCAAGTACATCGATGGCGTGAAGGTCGGCACCCAGTCGATGGATGACGACCGCTACACGATCGACCTGAGCAAGGGCGTGCTGCTGTTCACCGACGAGGACGGCGAGACCTCGAACCTCTACGTCTCGCACTTCCTGTTCACCGACAAGCTCTACACCGACGAGGAAATCGCCGCGCTCGGCGGCGTGAAGGCGGACGGCATCGTCAGCGAGGCGCCGACCGACTTTTCGGTGCAGATCGACTTCAGCACCCCGGCCATGACCGATGATTTCGGCAACGCCCAGGTGGCGGCCACCACCATCGGCGCCGGCGTCGGCGGCTTCATCGTCAAGGGCACGGTGAATTCGCGCGACACGGTCGCGGACGGGCAGGACGCGCTGGAAGGCCGCGTCTTCGAGCAGTCGGACACCGCCGACAATCTCCTCCTCTGGGGCGAGCCGGCCGCCAAGTCCTGGTCGAACTACGAATTTGAAGCGACCCTCAAGACCACGGACAATGACGGCATCGGCGTCGTGTTCTATTATCAGGACGAGCAGAACCACTATAAGGTCGTGCTCGACGCCGAGACCAACACGCGCTCGCTCGTCAAGGTTTCCGGCGGCACCGAGACGGTGCTCGCCACCGAGCATGCCGGCACGCCCTGGAGCCGCGACTTCCACCTGAAGGTGGCGGTGGTCGATGGCGAGATCAACGTCTTCCTCGACGGGCACAATGTGTTCGGCACCGTGGTGGACGCCGCCCCGCTCGCCGGCGGCACGGTTGGCCTGTATTCGAACAACCAGCGCAGCTCGCAGTTCGACAATGTCGCCGTCAACAAGGTGGTGCTCGCCGCCCATGCCGGCGACGACATCCGCGTGCTCGACCTCGACGCCGACGGCCATGTGACGGTGGCGCTCGACGCGGAAGGCAGCTACGGCCTCGCCGATATCGTCAGCTATGTCTGGACCGACGAAGAGGGCAATGTCGTTGCAGAAGGCAAGTCGGTGCAGGCCACGCTCGGCACTGGCGAGCAGGCCCTCAAGCTCACCGTGACCGACTCCAGCGGCAAGACCGCGACCGACACGGTGCGGGTCGATGCGGTCGCCGCCGGCCGCGTGCTGCTGGCGGAAGACTTCGCTTCCAATGCCTCGCTCAGCAAATGGACCATCGTCGACGAGGGCGAATCCGGCGGCATCGGCCCGGATGGCACCGCCTCGCAGTGGGAATTGCAGGACGGCAAGTTCGTCCAGCTGACCGACATCAAAAGCCGCCAGCTCACCTGGAACGGGGCGTCCAACTCCGATCCGTGGAAGACCGGCTGGAGCCCGCTCGGCGACGGCGTCAACGTGCTGCGCAAGGGCACCTATGCGCTCTATAACGACCCGGCGGCCAAGGAGTGGACCGACTATGCCGTCGAAGCCACCATCGAGACGCCGGATAATGGCGCGCTCGGCCTGCTGTTCTACTACGAAGACGAAAACAACTATTACAAGCTCGAACTCGACGCCAATGGCGACTATGACCGCAACCCGAGCAACGGCGCGGGCAGCCTGTTCCAGCTGATCCAGGTCAAGGACGGGGTCGAGAAGTATCTCAACCAGTTCCCGGCCAAGTACACGCCGGGCGAGGCCTTCGACCTGCGCGTCGAGGTGAAGGACGGGCAGATCCAGGCCACGGTCGACGGCCAGGCGCTGTTCGCCTACGCCATCGAGGACCATGCCCAGAGCAAGGGCACGGTCGGCCTGTTCTCCTGGGACAGCGCCGGCGTTTCCTTCGACAATGTGACGGTGGTCTCGCTGGCGGAAGACGGGCCGGGCGAGCCGGGCGACAATGCCGCCCCGGACGCGGTGGCCGACACCGGCTTCACCGCCACCGGCGGCGAGGCGCTGATCCTGAGTGCGGCGCTGCTGCTGGCCAATGACACCGATGCCAATGGCGACACCCTCGCCATTCTCTCGGTCGGCAATGCGGTGGGCGGCACGGTGAAGCTCGACGACGCCGGCAATGTGCTGTTCGTGCCGACGGCAGGCTTCACGGGCGCCGCCTCCTTCACCTACACCGTCTCCGACGGCAAGGGCGGCAGCGATACCGCGACGGTCGGCATCACGGTCGAGGGCGCGCCCAACCACATTCCCTCGGCAGAGAATGATCGGCTGTACGCGCTGCAGGACAAGGCGGTGACCGCCTCGGTCGCCAGCCTGCTGGCCAATGACCGCGACACGGACAACGACACGCTGTCCATCGTCTCGGTGCAGGAGGCGACGCATGGCACGGTGGCGCTGGTCGACGGCAAGGTGGTGTTCACCCCCGCGAGCGGCTTCACCGGCGACGCCTCCTTCAGCTACACCGTCTCCGACGGCAAGGGCGGGCAGGACAAGGCGACGGTGACGGTCGCGGTGCGCGCCCAGCCGAACCGGGCGCCGGTCGCCGCCAATGATAGCGGCTTCTCGACCAAGGCGGGCATCGCCGCGACGCTGGCGGCGGCGCTGCTGCTCGCCAACGACACCGACGCCGATGCCGACACGCTCGCCATCCAATCGGTGACCTCGGGCACTGGCGGCACGGTGGCGCTGGTCGACGGCAAGGTGGTGTTCACCCCGGCGCAGGGCTTCACCGGCGAGGCGTCGTTCAGCTACACCATCACCGATGGCGAGGGCGGCACCTCCACCGCCACCGTGAAGGTGATGGTCGAGCCGGCCGGCGGGTCCTCCGACCCGCATGAAGGCTGGACGCTCGGCACCGCCGGGGACGACACGCTGCGCGGCAACCAGCTGCAGGCCAACAAGATCTTCGGTGGCGCCGGCGACGACGTCATCCGGGGTGGCATGGGGGCCGACCAGCTGGATGGCGGCGAGGGCGACGACACGCTGCAAGGCGGCTTCGGCAAGGACATCCTCAAGGGGGATGCCGGCGACGATACGCTCAATGGCGGCTTCGGCGACGACCAGCTGAACGGCGGCGAGGGCGACGACACGCTGCAGGGCGGCTTCGGCAAGGACATCCTCAAGGGAGATGCCGGCGACGATACGCTTCAGGGCGGCTTTGGCGACGACCAGCTGGATGGCGGCGAGGGCGAAGACATGCTCTCCGGCGGCAGCGGCAAGGATGTTCTCGACGGCGGTGCCGGCGATGACCAGATCGAAGGCGGGTCGGGCAATGACCGGCTCATCGGCGGCGCCGGTGACGACATGCTGCGCGGCGGCCTTGGCCGTGACACCTTCGAGTTCGCCGCGAATTCCGGCAACGACGTGATCGTCGATTTCCGGGCCGGGCAGGACATGATCGAGTTCAACGGCCTCGACTTCGAGACCTTCGACGACATTCTGGCGGCGATGCTCGACAGCGAGGACGGCGTGGTGATCCAGCTCGACGACAGCGGCGACCACACGGTGCTGCTGGAAGGCGTGACCAAGGCCCGTCTCGATGCGGATGATTTCTCGATCGTCTGATCGATCCGCGCCGGTTCTTGCCGCACGAAACAGCAAAGGCCGCCCGGCAGGGCGGCCTTTGTCGCGTTGTCCGCCCGCTTATCCGGCCGTGAGCGCGGCCAGAACCCGTTGCCGGCTGAAGGGCAGGTCCGTCAGCCTCAACCCGATGGCATCGCGCACGGCATTGCCGATCGCGCCCGCGACAGGCCCCTGCGCCGCCTCGCCGGTGCCGAGGAACGGCTCGCCCGGCCGGTCGATGACATGGACCTCCACCGTCTCCGGCACACTGGCGAAGCGCAGGATCGGATAGCTCGACCAGTCGACGCTGGTGATCTCACGGCGATCGAAGGTGACCGCCTCATAGAGCGTCCAGCTCGCCGCCTGCAGGATGCCGCCCTCGGTCTGGTTGCGGATGCCGTTCGGGCTGACGGCCTGGCCGCTGTCGATCGCCGCGACCGCGCGCACCAGACGGGTGCGGCCGGTCTCACGCTCGACCTCCACCTCGACCGCCACCGCGAGATAGGCGGCGAGGTTCTTGTAGCGGGCGAAGGCGAAGCCCTTGCCGCGGCCCGGCCCGCGCGTCGCCGTCTCCCAGCCGAAGCGCTCCGCCGCCATCTGCACGACCGCCCGGGCGCGCTCATCCTCCAGATGCGCGAGTCGGAACGCGACAGGATCGGCCTGCGCCAGCAGGGCGAGTTCGTCGATGGCGCTTTCCAGGGCGAACACATTGGCATAGGCGCCGAGCGCGCGCATCGCCGAGACCCGCAGCGGCATGTCGGGAATGAAGTGCCAGAGGATGCGCTTGTTGGGGATGGTGTAGAGCGGGTTGGCGTTGCGGTCGCCATTGCCGGACGGGCTGATCTGAAGGCGGGGCGTATTGGGCGTCGCCGGACCCGACTTCTGCCGGGCGGCGAGCAGCGCGCCCGCGCCGCCGGGGCGCGTGGTGTGGATGTTGCTCCAGAGATCGAAGGTGAAATCGCTGATCCGCCCGTTCGTCACCGCGCCGCGCACCGTGATCGACATCGCCGGCCCAAACGGCTCCCACGCATTCTCCTGCTCGCGCATCCACTGCACCCGCACCGGCCGACCCGGCGGCAGGCGGGAGGCAATGAGGGCGGCGTCGGCGGCGGCATCGTCGGCGCCATTATGGCCGTAGCAGCCCGAGCCCTCGACATGGATGACGCGCACGCGGCCCGGCTCCATGCCGAGCATCTCAGCGATCGCGGCCCGATCGGGGTAGACGCCCTGCGTATGCGACCAGACGATGAGCGTCCCATCCGGCTCCAGGCGGGCAATGCCGCAGGAGGGGCCGATCGAGCCGTGCATCTGGTAGGGGCGGGTGAAGCGCGCCTCGAACACCTTGTCGCCGGATGGGTTCGCATCGCCCTCTTCGGCGACCGTGCCGACCTCGCTTTCGAGGCCCCGCAGCACGTTGTGAATCTCCGCCTGTTCCGGCAGCTCGGTGCCCGCGCTCCAGCGCGCGCGCCGCGCCAGCTCCCGCATCGCCGTGACGGCCTGGAACTCGCGCTCGGCAATCACGGCGAGGAAATTGCCCTCTCGCACGACGCCCACGACGCCGGGCAGGGCCTCGATCGCTGAGGTGTCGACCTGCGTGAGCGTCGCGCCATAGCCGGGCGGACGCACCACGCGCGCATGCAGCATGCCGGGCAGCCGCATATCCTGGATATAGGCGGGGGCGCCCGTGACCTTGCCGGGAATGTCGAGCCGGGGGACATCCCGGCCGATCACCGTCAGCGTATCGGGCGCCTTGAGGGCGGGATCGCCTGCGAGGGGAACCTCAAGGTTCAGCGCCGCCGCCACCTCGCCATAGGAGAGGGCACGGTCGCCGGAGCGGATCTGCTTGCCTTGCAGGGTAAGGCTCTCCGGCGCCACCGCCAGCGTCTGCGCCGCCGCCTCGACCAGCAGGCGCCGCATCTGCGCCGCCGCCTTGCGGATCGAGGTGCCGCTATTGGGCATCGACATGCTGCCGGCGGTGAAACCCTCATTGGGCGTGCGGCCGGTGTCGGCCGTGATCAGCTCGATCTCGCCCGGCGCCACCTCCAGCTCCTCGGCCGCGACCTGGGTGAGGGCGGTGCGGATGCCCTGACCCAGCTCCGCCTTGCCGGTGAAAACGGTGATGTGGCTATTGGCGTCGACGCGAATCCAGGAATCGAGCCGGTCGTTGTCGATTGCGGTGAAGGTGGGCTGCGGCGCGCTGGTGCCGGCCTGAACCTCGCCCTCCTGCGCCTCAGCGCCCAGCGAGAAGGAGACGACGAGCGCGCCCGAACCGAGAAGGAAAGCGCGGCGGCTGGTGGCGATGGTCATCAGCCGGCCCTCCGGTTCGACGGCGCCCCGGCGCTCATCATCTCGCTCGCCCGCCGGATGGCGGCGAGGATCCTCATATGCGTGCCGCAGCGGCAGAGATTGGTGCGCAGCGCGTCGCGTATCTCCTGGTCGCTGGGCGAGGCGTTGCGCTGGAGCAGGGCCTGCGCGCTCATCATCATGCCGGGAATGCAGTAGCCGCACTGGGCCGCCTGCAGCTCGATGAAGGCACTCTGGATCGGGGCGGGGTCCTCGACGGTGCCCAGCCCCTCCAGCGTGGTGATCTCCCGCTCTCCGAGCGCGAGGATCGGCACGACGCAGGACAGCGTCGCCTCGCCATCCACCAGCACCATGCAGGAACCACATTGGCCGAGTCCGCAGCCATATTTCGCCGCGTTGAGTTCGAGATCCTCGCGCAGCACATAGAGCAGCGGGGTGGCGGGATCGGCATCGACTTCATGCACGGCCCCGTTGACCTTCAGCTTCACCGTCATGGTCCGATTTCCACGCCGACATTGAGGGGGGCCCGCTCGATACCGTCCGAGGGGCGGACGACGACCTTGTGTTCGCCGCTGCGGGTGCGCCGCGTCATCTCCGCCACGTCCGGCCAGGGAGTGCCGGAGGAGAAGCGGGTGCGCATATAGGCCAGCACGTCGGCGACCTGCTGGTCGCTCAGCGCCCCGGCGAAGCCCGGCATGACGGAACTCGCCTCCCCATCCGCCGGCGGCAGGCCGAACAGGGTGACGGTGACGATGTTCTGCGGGCTCGGTGCGTTGACGGCGGTGCTGAGGCGGAAGTCCAGCCCGCCGAAAGGCAGCGGCCGGCCGCTTTCATGGCAGGTGGCGCAGGCGGCGGCATAGAGGGCCGCGCCGGGCATTCCCGCGACATCGGGCGGCACAGCGAGGGTGTCGGCATCGCCGCCGGTGCGTTCGGGCGCACCCACATCCTGGCGCAGCCGCTCGGCCTGCTGGCGCCGCTCAGTGGAGGGCTCGCCCATCACATCAGCAACATAGGTGGCGATCGCGTCGATATCGGAATCCGGCAGGCCGGCGAGATTGCCCGTCACCTCGGCCATCGGGCCGCGCGAGACGCCATGCAGTTCGTGCCAGCCATGGCGGAGATAGAAGGCCAACGCCTCGCGGTCCCACGGGATCGGCGCCGGCGAGCTGGCATTGATCGCATAGGCCTGCCAGCCCTCGGCCTCGCCGCCGGCAAAGTGCCGGTCGGGGTCCTGGGCGCCGAGGGCGTTGCGCGGGGTGTGGCAGCCGCCGCAATGGCCCAGACCTTCGGCGAGATAGGCGCCGCGATTCCACTCCTGGCTTTTCGATGGATCGGGCGTGAAGCCGGCCGCCTCAAGGAAGAGCAGCTTCCAGCCGGCGATGAGCGGGCGGAATCCCAGCGGGAAGACGAGATCGTTGGCAAGAGCGTCCTGCCGCACCGGCGCGCGCGTCATGAGATAGGCGTAGAGCGCCTCATTGTCCGCGTCGCTGACCAGGCGGTAATGATCATAGGGGAAGGCGGGATAGAGGTGGTTACCCGCGCGATCCACCCCCTCGCGCATGGAGCGCGTAAACGCCGCGAGCGACCAGCCGCCAATGCCGGTCTCTCGGTCCGGGGTGATGTTGGTCGAGTGGATGGTGCCGAAGGGGGTGGGGATGGCCAGCCCGCCGGCAAAGGCCTCGCCGCCCGGCACGGTGTGGCAGGCGATGCAATTGCCCACGGCAGCCAGTTCGCGCCCCTTGGCGATGAGCGCCGGATCGAAGCTCTGCGCCTGCGCCTGCGCCTGTACCGGAATCTCCGGCCGCCAGACGAGAAAGAAGGCGCCGGCCGCACCGGCCAGCACAACGGCAATGAATACGAGCGACCTGATCCGCATGAGCCCCCTTCCGACGATGAAAGGGCAATGGCGAAGCGGACGGATCGGTTCCTTGGAACCGTTTCACGCTACGGTGTGCAGCGGGCACCGCCCGCCTGTGGCGCCGATCGGTGCCGGTTCCCCAGAGGAAGCCGGGGAAGGCTGCACTCATCTCAGCGCCCGGGACGCACGGGCCTGCTCGCGCCGGGCAGCCCCTCCGCCTTGGGCCGCCTCGTGGGGCCCCGGTCTGGTTCCTCGGCAGCGAGAGCGCGCGCGGTCAGCGCGTCGCTCACCGTCACGGCCCGGACATCGGCTCAACTCGATCGGCAAGGCGGGTCGTTTACCGAGGAAGACGGCGGTTGAGCCTGTGGGCCTCCCCGGCCTGAACGCGGCAAATCCAGGTGAGCGCCCGTTGGGGGCGCCACCTGGATGAGCCTTGGCGGTGCGCTCGGCCCGTCAGGCCGCGCGGCTGATCGCGAGGTTGATGTCCCCGCGCACCTCGACCTCGATCTCGAGGATCGACATCGGCGTCCCGCGCTCCAGCCGAACCTTCACATTGTCCTGCTCGCAGGGAACGTGCTTGGCGACGACCGCGAGAATGTCCTCGCGCAGCCGCGAGAGCAGATCGTCGCCGCCGACCACCTGACGCTCATGCGACAGCAGGATCTGCAGCCGTTCCCGCGCCTGGGGGGCGCTGGCGGGTGAGAAGAGGCGCTTCCACAAGGTCATGCCGCCCTCCGCAGGAGCTTGCTGAACAGACCACGCTGCCGGGGCAGCTCCATGGCGATGTTCTCGCCCTTGAGGCGCAGCGCCGCGTCCTGATAGGCGCGGGCCGGCACGCTGTTGGGATCATGAATCGAAACCGGCACGCCCATATTGGACGCCTTGAGCACGTCATTGCTCTCCGGAATGATGCCGAGCAGCGGCAGCGAGAGGATTTCAAGAACGTCCTCGGTCTTCAGCATGTCGCCGCGCGCCGCGCGGACATGATCGTAGCGCGTCAGCAGCAGGCGCTTGTCGACCGTCTCGCCGCGCTCGGCCTTCAGCGTCTTGGCGTCGAGAATGCCGACGATGCGGTCGCTGTCGCGCACCGACGAGACTTCCGGGTTGGTGACGACGATGGCGATCTCGGCATGGCGCATGGCCAGCGTCGCGCCGCGCTCAATTCCCGCCGGGCTGTCACAGATGACCCAGTCGAAATGCTGCGAGAGCATGCCGATGACCCGGTCGACGCCCTCTTCGGTGAGCGCATCCTTGTCGCGCGTCTGCGAAGCCGGGAGCAGGAACAGCGAATCCAGCCGCTTGTCCTTGATCAGGGCCTGCGGCAGGCGGGCATCGCCCTGAATGACGTTGACGAAGTCATAGACGACCCGACGCTCCGCCCCCATGATCAGGTCGAGGTTGCGAAGCCCGACGTCGAAATCGACGACGACGACCTTATCGCCGGTACGGGCCAGGGCGGCGCCGATGGCGGCGGTCGTCGTCGTTTTGCCGACGCCACCCTTTCCCGACGTGACTGTGATGATCTTAGCCATGTCTTGCTTCGCTCCTAAAGCGCGGTAATTTGCAGGGTCTCGTCTTGGGTCGATACGCGGACCGCCTTGCCCCGGAAGGCATCGTCAATGTCCTCGGCGGTCCGATAGGTGCCGTCCACGGCAAGCAGCTCGGCTTCGAGCTTGGTGCAGAAGATCTGGGCCGAGGCGCCGAAGGTCGCGCCGGCGATCGCCCGGCCGGCGAGGGTGCCGTAAACATGGATCGATCCGCCGGCGATGATCTCGGCGCCCGCTCCGACGGAACCGATGACCGTGACATCGCCTTCGAGGCAGACGATCGACTGGCCGGAGCGCACGCGCCGCTCGACGAGCAGGTTGGCGGGCTCAAGGGGCTTGGGCGGCGCCGGGGGCGGCGCGGCGACATCGGCGATGGTGAGGGTGGCGTTGCGTCCACCGCGCAGGATCGGCGGCATGCCGGCATCCACCAGGCTCGGGCGCACGCCTTCAAGGCCGATCAGCCTCACCCCGCGCGTGGCGAGTTCAGCGATCCAGCGCTCGACCTCGGCCTTGCTCTGCGCCGTGTCGGCCATGTCGAGAACGACGGTGCGCCCGGTGAAGAAGCCGGGAGAGCGTTGCAGCCACACGTCGAAATCGGCCAGCCAAGCCTGCAGTGGCACATCGGCGACGAGCGTCATCGCCATGAACGAGCGTCCACGGAAACGGATCGATGGCCCGGTTTGAGTGACAGCGTTCACGGATCGAATCTCCCATCTGATGGATAGATTCAGTTAATCTCGGTTAACGAGTGGTTAACCGGCCCGGCGATCTCCACTGCCGATGGGTGGCCGTGTCCGGGTCGCCACGCGCGGCCGCTCGGCTCCGGGGCGCGGGCTCACGCAGCGCCCTTCGGCGTTACGGTAGGCGGGTGCCGCGCCTATGCCTTGGTCGAGAGAAATGCCTTGTGGTCGCCATCGATGACCAGCGCGGTAAGGCGGCCGGTTCGATAGGCGCCGGTATCGATGCCGATGCGGTTGATCCGCTCCTCCGGCTTCGCGCTGATCGTGTGTCCGTGCACCACCACTTTTTCCAGCGGCATCAGGGAGTCCAGGAAGGGGGCGCGGATCCAGAGGAGGTCGTCGGGGTCCTGGCGGTCCAAGGATGTTCCGGGGCGGACCCCGGCGTGGCAGAAGAAATAGTCCCCGAACGACAGCGCGCGCTGCAGCCCTTGCAGAAGCTGCACATGCGAGGCGGGGACCGCTTCCACCAGCTTCCGATGCACCTGCGCGAGATCGCCCTCGGTCTTCAGCTTCGAGGGATTGAGCTTCACGCCATAGGAACGCGCCGTGGCGTTGCCGCCGCTATTGACGAAAACGCCATCGATGTCGGGTTGCTCGAGAAAGGCGAGGAATTCCACGTCATGGTTCCCTGCCAGCATCATGTAGCGGGGATCGGCTGCCTGTAGCGCGAGCAGGCGGTCGATCACGCCCTTGGAGTCCGGGCCGCGATCGACATAGTCGCCAAGGAAAACGATCCGCCAGTCGCCTGGCTTCGACCGAGCGATATCCTCATCGATTTTCTGTAGGAGCTTATCGAGCAGCGGCCGGCACCCGTGGATGTCGCCAATGGCGTAGACCCGGATTCCCTCAGGGCCGCGCGCCTCGGAAAGGGTGACGAGGGGTGTTTTCCAAAGCCCGAAAATTATCTGCCGACTCCAAACCGGAGCGCCAGAATGATCCATCGCTCCGTGGAACACAATATTCCGGCAGCGTGCCGCCCGGAAATCTGCGCGGCGAGTGGGCGTCGTCGCGAGTCCCCGGATCCGCCAATGCTACTTTTATGTGACAGTGCGAGCCGCTATCGGTGGCTTTCCAAGCTGACGGGAGGTGGCCTCTTCGTAGCGGCAAACGGGCGTATGCCCGGACGAGCGGAGAGACGACATGTCGGAGCAAACTCCCGAGGTTCAACTCACCGGCGACATCGACGCGCCGGAGCCGGCAGCTGCCGGCCGCGAGGTCGAACTCAAGCTGTTCACGGATCCCGACACCCTGCAGCGCCTCCTCGTCGCGGCCGTCATTACGCGAAATGCGACATCGAAGGGCGTCGTCCGGCGCCTGGAGGCCACCTATTACGATACGCCCGATGCGGTGATCGCCCGGCAGGGCGCCTCGCTGCGCGTCCGGCGTAGCGGCAAGCAGTTTGTCCAGACGCTGAAGCTGGCGTCCGAGGGGAGCCCGCTGCAGCGGCGCGAGATGGAAGCGCGGGTGCCCGATAGCGCCCTGCAGCTCGATGCGCTGCCCCTGGCCGAGCTGGGCGCGCCCTTCGCAACGCTGCCGGGCGCGGAGCTCGTGCCGGTGTTCACCACCAAGATCCGCCGCCACACCAAGGTCGTGGCCTTTGGCGGCGCCGTCATCGAGGTGGCGTTCGATGAGGGAACGCTGAGCGCCGGCGAGAAGGTGGAAGCCGTCTGCGAGATCGAACTGGAACTGAAAGCGGGTGGGGCGGGTACGCTCTATGAGCTGGCCCTGTCGCTGCTGGAGCAGGGGGCCGTTCGCATCGGGTTCCAAAGCAAGGCCGAGCGCGGCTATGCGCTCGCCTTCGGCACCGCGCCTCGCGCCGAAAAGGCGTTTGCGACAGGCATTGCCCCGGCCGATACCACGGACGATGTGATCGCCAAGGTTCTGAGCGCCTGCCAATGGCATGTGATGGCGAATCTGATGGCGGCCCATCATGGCCAGGACCCGGAGGGCGTTCATCAGCTGCGGGTCGCGCTGCGGCGCTTGCGCACCGCCCTGTCGCTGTTCAGGAAAGAAGTGCCGGCCTCGGCGCTCCAGGCCCTCGGCCTTGACGCCAAGCGGCTGGCCAGCGCCCTCGGGCCGGCCCGCAATTGGGACGTGTTCGCCACGTCGACCATCGCCGAGATCGAGCGCGCCAACCTGCCGGGCGTCGATTTCACCGCGCTCCGATCCGCCACCGCCGCGCCACGGGCGCGCAGTTATCAGGCGGTGCGCGTCGATCTGATCGATCTCGAATGCACCCGCTTCCTGCTCTCGCTCGGCCGGGTCATCGAGCGTCGAAGCTGGCGCAACGATATCGGTGTCGAGGCTCTCGCCGTGCTGACCCAGCCGGCCCGCGACTTCGCCGGGCGCGGATTGACGCGCCTGCACCGCAAGGCGCTGAAGCAGGGCCACAATTTCCGTAAACTGCGGCCGACGGCCCGGCATGAGCTGCGCCTGACGCTGAAGAAGCTGCGCTATGGGTCGGAGTTCCTGCTGCCGCTCTACGACCACGACGGCGCCGCCCGGAAATATCTGAAGCGGATGTCCCGGCTGCAGGACATTCTCGGCATCGATAACGATATCACCACGACGCAGTCGCTGCTGCGCGAGGTGGAGGAGAGCACGTCGCTCCCGCAGGTCCACAAGGCCATCGGCGCCATCACCGGCTGGCAGGGGCGCGACCGCATCGAGACCGCCGAGGCGCTGCGGCGCAGCTGGCGGAAGTTCATCGACGCCGAGCCGTTCTGGCACGGCTAGAGCATTTCTGGCGCTAGGGAGACCCGGCAGGTCCCTGCCAATGTGGTCGCCCAACGGTCGATCGACGCAGCAATTCAAATATGTGGGGTAAAATGAGGGCGGCTGGGCTAAGTCAGTCGTAAAATGTCTTGTAAATCAGTTCCTTAGGCTAAAAATCTGGCGGGCCGGAAGCAATCGAGATGAGAACTATGTGTTCGCTCTAGCACTCTCTGTGCCCCATTCTGACTCGCCCGCGCGACCACGATGAGCCTTATGTGTTGCAATCCAACTCCGCCTAAGCTCGCTGCACACACTTCACATTCGGATTCTGATGGGCTTAAGCCCCCTTGTTCTCCCTTTCCGCCAAATGACCGAACATCCGTTGCGCCTTTTGCGCGCCTTCTCACGTCTGCAAAATACCTCTCGTCACAATCGCCAAAATGTTATAACAAATTACAAATTAACATGTGGCGGAGGCTGACATGACGGCACGGACGAATGTTCAAGTCCTTCTCATTGGCTGCGGCAATATGGGGTACGCGCTGGCCGTCGGCTGGCTGACTGGCGCAGAGGCGATAGAGGTCCACATCGTCGAGCCGTCCGCGCCGCTGCGCGAACGCGCGGCAGCGGCAGGCGCCGCGACCTCGGCGGAGTTGGGCGACGTGTCCGCTCGGCCCACACCCGATGTCGTGTTACTGGCTGTCAAGCCACAGCAGATGGACACGGTCCTGCCTGACATCAGGCGATTCGCTGAGAGCAGTGCCTTGGTCATTTCCGTGGCCGCGGGTGTGGGGCTGGAGCGCATGGAAGAGGCTCTCGGAACCCGCACCTCTCTCATTCGCTGCATGCCCAATACGCCTGCGGCCATTGGCGCCGGCATGATGGTCTGCGTTGCGAATGGCCAAGCCTCGCCGGACCAGCGCGCGCTGGCACAGCGCCTGCTCTCCGCAACTGGGCAAGTGCGCTTCGTCCAGGACGAGGCCTTGATGGACGCGGTCACGGCGGTTTCGGGCTCCGGCCCGGCCTATGTGTTCCACATGATCGACTGCCTGGAGCGGGCGGGCATTGCCGAGGGGCTGCCGGGCGACCTCGCCCGCGAGCTGGCGCTGCAGACGGTCTATGGCGCCGGACGGCTCGCCCGCGAGGGCGACACGGACCCGGCAACCCTGCGCCGGCAGGTCACCAGCCCAAACGGCACGACCGCCGCCGCGCTTGCCGAACTCATGGGACCTGCCGGCGTGGACCCGGTCATCGCCCGCGCCGTCCATGCCGCACGTCGCCGCTCGGTGGAGCTTGGCGGCAGCTAGGGGCCGGTGTAGCTCTCCTCCCTCGGTCCCTCGCCCCCTTGGCGGTCCATGCTGCCCCTGTTCAATCGCCTGATCAGCCCCGCCAACGCCAACGCGTTCTGGATCGGCATCATCTTCATGGTGCTGGGCAATTTCTTATTCGCCCTCAACGACACGATGGGGAAGATCCTGGTCGGGACATTTGCGGTCAGCCAGGTTCTGGCGATCCGTTCCATCGGCGCCTTCCTGGTGCTGGGGCCCATGCTGTGGGCGGGGCGCAGCGTCGGGCGGATTAATCGCCCCTGGCTGCAACTCATGCGGATCGGCGTGGCGACGGGCGATACTGCGCTATTCTACGCCGCTGTCGCCTATCTCCCACTGGCCGATGTCTTCACCTTCTACATGGCCGGCCCGATCTATGTCGCCGCCATGTCCAGCTTCCTGCCGGGAGGCGGGGTCGGCTGGCGCCGCTGGCTAGTCATTCTCGCCGGGTTTGGCGGCGTGGTGATCGCGCTCGGCCCTTCCGTCGCGGTGTACTCGCCGGGCATCCTCTACGCGCTTGCCGGCAGCTTCTGCTATGCGGGCGCCTTGATGATGAACAAGTTGCTGGTGAAAACCAGCGATACCGCTCTGGCCACGCTTCAAGCGCTCGGGGCGCTTGTCGGCGGCGGGGTGTTCGCCGTCTTCCAGTGGACGCCGCCGGATGCCGTGGATATCGGCCTTCTGCTGCTGCTCGGCATCGTCGCCTGCCTGGCGCATCTGGTGATCAGCCGGTCGGTCAAGCTCACCCCGGTCAGCGTGCTCGCCCCGTTCCAGTATTCGCTCCTGCTGTGGGGTGTCGGCTTCGGCCTTCTGGTCTTCGGCGACGTGCCGAACGAGCGCACCCTGGTGGGCGCCGCCATCATCACCACGGCCGGGCTGTTCCTGCTCTACAGCGAATCGCGCTCGCGCCGGCGGATGCGGGCGGACGCGCTGATAAAGGACTTTCCCTGACAGGCGCCGCCGCCTTACTCCCCGGCGGTGCGGGCGGCGAGGTTGCGGAAATAGATCACCTCGATCTCGCGCAGCACCGCCTTGGGCTCGTCGTCATAGCCTTCGGAGAAGGTACCCGCATCGCTCTCCACCGTGATCGCCCAATGCCCGTGATGCGGGTTCAGGGCGCAGGCGGGGAAGTTCATGTGGTGGTGCCAGTGCACGCCCTGCGCGTCGATCGCGCGCACCCGCTTGAGCAGCGCCGAGCCGGCCACCTCGGCAGGGTCGGCCGCCCGCGCCGCGCCCTCGTCGAGAATGTCCTCGCCATGCAGCATCTTCACGAAGGTCTTGTCGACCTCCGGAAACCCTTCCGACGGGGCGATATAGGCAACATGCGCGCCATCATCCTCGACGACGATGGCGTAGCACCCGTCATAGGGATTGAAGGCGCAACCGGGCGAGAGAACGTGCGAATGCCATTTCGTGCCGGCGGCGATGAAGCCCTCGACCAGGTTCAGGCAGTGCTCAAGCGCGATCACGTGGTAGGTAATGTCGCCATGGGTCAATGTCTGGGTCAGCGTCTGCGTCATCGCCGGGCCTCGTTTCACAGGGGGTGGGTCAGCCGCGCCGCGTCGAGCATGGCGGCGTGGAGATTGCGCGAGGACCAGGCGTCGCCAACCTTGTAGAGCAAGAAGCGGCCCTCGCTATTGCTGACGATGGTCTGCTCGCGGGCGTCGGAGAGCGCCCGCAGGTCCACCTCGCCGAGATTGCGCGAGAGCGGCTTCAGCGCGGTGTAGACGTCGTCATTGGGCAGCGTGCCATTGTCGCCGATCACTAGATCGACCGGGATGTCGCGACGTTTCTCGCTATAGGTGTTCTCCACCGTGGCAATCAGCCCGTTGCCGGTGCGGCGAACCGCGACGAGGCGGGTATCGGTCTCGATCGTCACGTCGTGCTTGTAGAGCTCGCTCATGTGGGCGCCGAGATTCGTGCCGCCAATCTCGCGGCCGAATTCGCGGTCCGGCGTGACGATGTGCAGGCGCGCGCCCTTCGCGGCAGCAAATTCCGCCGTGGAGGCGACCGAGGAGGTGCCGTTCTCGTCGGCGATCAGCACCGTGCCGGAGACCGCCGTCTGGCCGGAGAGCACGTCCCAAGTGGAAACCGCCAGCTCCACGCCCTCGAACCGACCGAGATTGGGCAGACCGCCAGTGGCGATGATCACCACGTCCGGCCCCTCCGCCAGCACGTCCTCGGCCTCGGCATAGGTGTTGAGCCGCACATCGACGTTCAGGATCTCCATCTGCCGCGCGAGCCAGGCGGTGATACCGGAAATCTCGCGTCGCCAGGTCGCCCGTGCCGCTAGGAGAAGCTGGCCGCCGAGCTGTTCTCCGGCTTCGAACAGCACCACCTCATGGCCGCGCCGCGCGCTCACCCGTGCCGCTTCCATGCCGGCCGGGCCGCCGCCGACGATCACCACCTTCTTCTTCACTGCGGCGGGCACTACGTTTTGCGGGATCGTCGCCTCGCGCGAGGTCGCGACATTGTGGGCGCAAAGCGCGTCGATGCCACGAATCGCGCGGTCGACGCAGTAGCCGACACCGACGCAGGGGCGGATGTTCTCTTCCTCGCCCGCCCTCAGCTTGTTGGCGTAATGCGGATCGGCGATGAAGACGCGGGTCATGCCGACCATGTCCACCGCCCCGCTCTTCAGCGCGTGCTCGGCGGTGGCGGCGTCGGTAATGCGGGTGGCGTGGAAGATCTTCACCTTGCCCTGCACCTCGTCCCGGATCGCCTTGGCGAGCGGCAGCCAGGCGGCGGAGGGCACCCACATGGTGGGCCAGATGCGCGCTTCCGACTTGTAGTCGGAGGCCTGCCCGCCGACCACCGAGATGAAGTCGATGAGACCCGAGCCGGCATAGGTGGAGGCGATGGTGAGGCAGTCCTCCTGGGTGAGGCCACCCTTCAGCATCTCGTCGCCCGGCATGCGGATGCCGATGACATAATCATCGCCCAGGCGCCGACGCACCGCTTCGAGGATATCGAGGCCAAACCGCATGCGGTTGGCGAGCGGGCCGCCATAGCCGTCGGTGCGGTGGTTCATCGCCGGCGACCAGAACTGCTCGATCAGCGTGCCGGCCTGGCAGGAAATCTCCACCCCGTCGACATCGCCCTCGCGCACCCGAGTCGCGGCGGCGACATAGTTCTCGATGGTGCGCCTTATGTCGTGATCTTCCATGGTCGCCGGAAAGGTGCCGTGGATGATTTCGCGCAACGGCGAGGGCGAGAAGGTGGGCAGCCAGTTGGTGAGGTCCCAGCGCTCGCGCCGCCCGCCATGGGTCAGTTGCACCGTGCAATGGGCGCCATGCTGGTGGATTGCGGCCGCCATCTTGCGAAACTGCGGGATGACCTTGTCCACCGAGCCGTTGATCTGGCCGTAATAGAACGAGTTCTCGGCCGAGACGGCGGTCGCCCCGCCGAACTGCGTCAGGCCTATGCCGCCCTTCGCCTTCTCCGCCTGATAGGCGATGTAGCGGTCGGTGATGTCGCCGGCCAGAACATAGCCGGGCTCGTGGCTGGTGGAGAGAAAGCGGTTGCGGATCGTCAGGTTGCGGATCTGCAACGGCTGGAACAGAACATCATAGGCCGCCATGGTGCGCTCCGATGGGCCGGAAGTCGAAACCCCGCCACCGTCCACGCTCCCGGGCGCAAACGGCACGGGGCGGAAAGGGCCGCCTCAGCTCAGGCCGAGCCGGTCCTTGGCCTGGTAAAGCGGGAAGACAAGGCGGGCGGCCCGTACCTTCAGCGCCCAGAGCGGCACGTCGCGCCGCTGCTCGATCACCGCGACCGGCACCTCGTCGAGGCTGCGCGTGCCGGCGGCGAACTCGCCCACCACCCGCCCGAGATTCTGCGCCAGATTGACGCCGCGGGTGGAGAAGCCCACCACCGCGAACACCTCCTTGCCCAGGCGCTGCACCTGCGGCAGGTAGCTTTCGGTGACGGCGCAGTAGCCTTCCCAGTAATCCTCGAATTCGCAATCCGCATCGGTCAGTTGCGGGAAGAGCTGGCGCATGCGGTTCTTCGCATGGGCGATGCCATAGGCCTGCTTATCGCCGAAGGCGAACACCGCGCCACCGGAAATCAGCCGCCCGGCATCGTCCAGCCGGCCGAACCCGCCGGACTTGCGCAAATCGGTGAAGCACTCCCCACCCGGCAGGATCGAGGCCCTCAGCTCCGCCCGCAGCGGGTGGGTGGCGGCGTGGTAGAGATAGACCGGCACGGTCGCGCGCTGCACATCGGGGAGGAAATCGCCGGTATAGGCATTGGTGGCGACGATGACACGCTTCGCCAAAACACGGCTGGGACCGGCCTTGACGGTGACGCCGCCGGGGCCTTCCTCGATGCCGTCGACCGGGCTCTTCTCGAAGATGCGAACGCCTTCCTGGGTCGCCGCCCGGCCGAGGCCGATGGTCAGGCCATAGGGGTTGACCGTGCCGCCGGTCGGGTTGAACCAGCCGGCGATATAGCCGGCCGCCCCGAGGCGGGCGGAGAGGTCGCCCTGCGAGAGCCAGGTCACATCCGCGCCCCAGGCCTTCCAGGCGTCAAACACCTTCTTCACCTTGGCGAGGGAAGCTTCGGAATGGGCCGGCTGCACCCAGCCATGCTGCACCGCCGAACAGTTGATCTGGTAGCGCTCGATCTGCCGGAAGACGGCATCCGCGCCGCCGAGCACCAGCTCGGAAAGCGCCTGTCCCTTTTTCTTGCCGATGACCGCCTCAACGACGCCGGGCGTGATGGGGCCGGGGAATTGGGGGACATTGTAACCGCCATTGCGCCCCGAGGCGCCGCTGCCAACAATGCCGGCTTCCAACAGAATGACCTTCTGTCCCGTCTTGGCGGCGGCGAGCGCGGCATTGAGGCCGCAGAACCCGGCCCCGACCACCACGATATCGGTACTCTCCTCGCCGGCAAGCGTCGGGTAGGAGAGCACGGGCTCCTTCAACGTCCGCTTCCAGACGACACCTTCGAGTTTGCTGTCGATCGGACTGGCCAGCGACATGGGAGGGCCCCTGTGTTCGGACGTTGAGGAGTGGATTCAGATCAGCGAGAGGCTGCGGCGCGCCATGTCGAGCGATTCGCGCGGCGGGGGGCGCAGCTGCAGGCGCGTGCTCTTCACCGTGCCGAGCTTCATCGCGATGTCGGTCATGGCTTCGAGATATTTGAGCGCCACGGTCGAGGAATCCACCACCGGCACGCCCGTGCCCGGCACTTCCGTGTAGCCGGCCATGCGCAGCAGCGGGCCGTAATAGGCACAGCCGACGAGGATGACGTCGGCCCCGTCGGCGATGCAGGTCTTCGCCACCTCCTCGACGCGCGGGATGAAGGCGGCATACGGGTCGGAGACCGCGCCGAGCAGCAGATCCGCATCGGATTCCGGCAGGATGGTGCGTACCGGACGCACGATCGCGCGGTCGCGCAGGCCATAGGCCAGCAGGTCATTCTCGATCGCAACCGTGGTCTTCTGCGAGACGGTGACGACCGCGAGCCGCTTGCCCATGGCGAGCGCCGCCAGCATGGACTGCTCGCTGACTGAGCCGACAGGCACCGAAAGCACCTCGCGGGCCTCCCAGAGCGGGTCGTTCCAGCAGCCGAGGAAGATGCCGTCGAACCCGTCCGCCTCCGCCTTCAGTGCCGCCTCGACGATGTGCACCGAATTGATGTGCTCGGCATAGGCGGAGCGGACGAAATTGCCGCTTCTGGGCAGAAAGCGGAACTCCAGCTCGGTGCCCTGGTGCAGCGCGGGCCGCACGGCCGCGTCCAGCTTCTGCCAGAGCGGGGCGAGGGCGTCACTGGCGGTTGTGGGGTGTATCCAGCAAAGTTTCACGCAACCAGATCCTTCGTGCGGACCGACAGGCGAGAGGCGGCCGACTGGGCGTTGCGGCTACCTTCATCGCGGCCACCTTGGCATCGACTGGCGCGAAGTGTAATATGTTATAAAAGTTTTGCAACAGTGAGCGTGCGTTGAAACAGGAAGGGCGTGGCCCCGCCTTAAACGACCCGCAGCAAAGGTTATGAGCTTGACGCGCTTGATGCATATCATAACAAACGAAGAAATTGGCCGGGGACGTACCGATGGTTGAAGCTCTCTCCAACTTCTCTCCCTTCCAGCGCACCGAGACGCTCGGCGTGCGCGTACGCGACCAGCTTCGGAATGCGATCATGGCCGGCCTGTTCAAGCCGGGAGAGAAGCTGACCCTGCGCGCGGTGGCCGGCTCGCTCGGAGTCAGCCTCACCCCGGCGCGCGAGGCCCTGTTCAACCTGGCGGCCGAAGGCGTATTGGAGCTTGGCAGCAACGGCTCGATCTATATTCCCCGTCTCGATGAAGAGAATATCCGGGAACTGGTCAAGATCCGCTGCTCGCTCGAAAGCCTTGCCGCCCGCGAGGCCGCGCCAAACATCACGCGCGACGACATCATCGAGATAAGCTCCATCAACGACCGGCTCATCGAAGCAAACCGCGAAAAAAACTACACGTTGCTGACTGAGTTGAACTGGATCTTCCATTTCACCATTTACGAGGCATCGAAGATGCCGCTCCTGGTGAAGATGATCGAGAGTTGCTGGCTGCGCACCGGGTCCTACATCAAGACAATTTACCCCGCCTTTTCCAATACGGACGACGGTATTCTCAACCATATCGCCATCATCCGCGCGGTGCGCGAAGGCAATCCGCAGGCGATCGCCGACGCTATCGCGCACGACATCGAATATTCCTCGCAGGCCTTTTATCGCGCCGTGCGCGAAGAGGAATGAGGCGGACGGCGCGGGCGGGCGACGGAATCACCCGCGCAGCGCCGCCGGGTTCCGAGCGGTCGGTTGGCCCGTGCCACCGCTGAAATTTCGCGTTCAAACGGTCTTGGCGCGCCCATCGACGGTCGTATCGATGCGCGCACGCATTCCCCGCAATGACGCTTGACGGAGGCTTGATATAACAAATAACATCCTTCATGTCGGATCACGTGAAGGGGAGGGTCTCCATGCTTGAGAAGGGAATGCGCGCTCTGGTCACGGGCGGCAGCGGTGGTCTGGGCTCCGCCATGGTGCGCATGCTGACCCGCCATGGCGTCCATACCATCGCCCTGTCGAACGACCAGGCGAAGCTCGACGAACTCAAGGGCCTGCCCGAGGTCGAGACGGTGTTCATGGATGTGACCGATTCGGAGGCGATGCGCAGCACCTTCTCCGGCCAAGAGATCGACATCCTCATCAACGCCGCCGGCGTACTGGGGGTGACGGGCACGCTCTATTCGGTGCCCACCGCGTCGGCCCAGCGCATCCTCGACGTCAATGTGATGGGCATCCACAACGCGCTTTCGGCCACCGTCCCAGGTATGGTGGAACGCAATCGCGGTCATATCGTCAATTTCGGCTCGCTCGCCGGCCCCTATCCTTCCGCCGGCCAGCCGATGTACAGCGCCTCCAAAGGCGCGGTGCACAATATGAGCGCCAATCTGCGCATGGAACTGTTCGGCACCGATGTCCGGGTCACTGAGATCCGCCCCGGCCGCGTCCGCACCGGCATGCATGCCGAGATGTTCGACGGCGACCATTCCAAGTCCGACGCCCTGCTCTACGACCCCTATGAATGCCTGCAGGCGACCGACATTGCCGACGCCATCGAATATGTACTGAGCACGCCCCCGCATGTGTGCGTCTCGCAGATCGAGGTGGTGCCGACCCATCAGGTCGTCGGTGGAACCCGGATGTACAACCGCCAGCTCGGCAAGTGAGCGAAGGCGGATCCGCAGAGCGCGATCGGAGGACGCCATGCCGGCACCCGGCGAGCAGAACATAGCCGTCATCGGCGCGGGCATTGTCGGCATCTCCTCGGCCCTGTACCTCCAGAAGGCGGGGTTCGCCGTCACCTTGATCGATCGGGACGAGCCCGGCCAGGGCGCGACCTTCGGCAATGCGGCGGCGCTGGCGCCGCATGCCTTTGTGCCGATCAACAGCCCGTCCATTCCCCGGCGGCTGCTCCCGCTGCTGTTCGCCGCCGGCTCGCCGCTGAGCATCGATTGGGGCTACGCGCCGCGCATGCTGCCGTGGCTGCTGTCGTTCCTCTCCCACTGCACCGCGGCGGAAGTGACGCGTATCGCGCAGGCGATGCACACGCTGCTGTCGCGCAATCTCGATTACGCGCTGCCGCTGTTCCGCGAGTGCGGGGCGGACCGGCTGATGCGCGGCGGCGGCTATCTCCATCTCTATGAAAGCGAGGCCGCCTACCGCGCCAGCGCCGGCGAAGTCGCGCTCTACAAACGGCTCGCCGACGACGTCCAGGAGATCGACGCTGCCGAGATCCGTCGGCTGGAGCCCAATCTGGCCCCAGTGTTCGTGCGGGCGTTGTATTTCCATTCGGCCCTGCACTATCTCAGCACGGTCGATGTCTGCGCCACGCTGGTGGAGCATTTCTGCGCCCAGGGCGGGCGCTTTCAGCGCGACGAGGTGCGCACGCTGGAAGCCCGCCCGGACGGACGGATCCGCGTCGCCGGCATGCAGGACAGTGTCTACAACCAGGCCGTCCTTGCTGCCGGCGCGCAGGCGCGCCGCCTGTTCGGCGGTGCCGTCGAAAAGCTGCCGCTGGAGACTGAGCGCGGCTACCACATCATGTTCGCCGGGCAGGCCGGTATCATCAGCCGCACCTGCTCCAGCGCCACGGCGGGCTTCGCCATGACGCCGATGACCGCGGGCCTTCGCTGCGCGGGAATGGTGGAGCTTGCCGGCCTCGACAAGCCACCGAACCCGGCCTGCCACGCCTATCTCGACCGCACGGCCAAGCGCTTCCTGCCTGATATCATCGAAAGCCCGTCATCGAGCTGGATGGGCTTCCGCCCCTCCATGCCCGACGCGCTGCCGGTGATTGGGCGTTCCAACCGCACGGCGAACATCATCCTGGCCTTCGGCCACCAGCATGTCGGCATGTCTAGCGGCTGCGTCACCGGCGCCATCGTCGCCGACATCGCCACCGGCCGCACGCCGCCGATCGACATCACCCCCTTCTCGCCCGCCCGTTTCTAGAGGATGCGATGCTCCCCTATTACGACCGAGACCAGATCGCCGCCGTGCTCAACATCGATACGCTGATCAACGCCATGGAGAAGGCGCTCATCGCCTTTTCTACCGGCGCCTCGCTGCAGCCCGTGCGGATGCGGGTGATCGATGCCGAAGCCGGGGGCGACATGTGCCTGATGCCAGCGGTGACTGATGTCTTCGCGGTCAAGCTGGTCGGCAACTATCCCGGCAATCATGACCGGGGCCTGCCGAGCCACAATGCCGTGGTGGTGGTGTTCGATCGCTGGACCGGCCTCCCGAGGGCGGTCCTGGATGGCACTTACATCACCCAGATGCGGACCTCCGCCGTCTCGGCCATGGCGGCGCGCCGGCTCGCCGCCCCGGACGCGAAAGTGCTCACCATTATCGGCAACGGTATCCAGGCACACGGCCATTTCGAGACGATGCGCCGCGTGCGTGCCTTCGACGAGGTCCGGGTCTGGGCGCGCGATGTCGCCAAGGCGCAGGCCTTTGCCGCCGAGATCGGCGCCACCGCCTATGCCAGCGCCGAGGACGCAGTGCGCGGTGCCGACGTGATCGCCACCACCACCTCGGCCCGTGAGCCGGTGGTGAAGGGCGAGTGGCTCAAGCCCGGCGCCCATCTCAGCGCGGTCGGCTGGAACGGGCTTGACGGCCGCGAGCTGGACGACGCGGTGATGAAGAACCTCGTGCTTGTGGAATCGCGGGACGCGGCGAGCCAGGAATCCGGCAACATCCTGCTCTCCGGCGCCACCATTCACGCCGAACTCGGCGAGGTACTCGCCGGGACAGCCCAGGTCGACATCACGAAGACCACCGTCTTCATCTCGGTCGGCATCGCTACCGAGGACGCTTTCGCGGCCAGCCTCGCTCTCTCCGCGCTCGGCGGCTGAATCCGGCGACAAAGCTGCGAAGGGCGTCGACTTGGCGCCAAATATGTTACAACATATATCGTGTAACGATGCCCGATTGGCATCGGAGGTTCGCAAATGAAGAATTCGCCTTCCCTCGACGAACAGCTTGAGATGCACCGCAAGATGGTCATCGTGCGCCGGCTGGAGGAGCGGCTCGGCGAGTTGCACAAGGCCGGCAGGACGCGCGGGCCGATCCACCGCTGCGACGGCCAGGAAGCCGTCGGCATCGGCGCCACCGCCGTGCTCGGCACGAGCGACTTCGTCACCTCCACCCATCGCGGCCATGCCCATTACATCGGCAAGGGCGTCGACATTCGCGGCGTGACCGCCGAGATCCTCGGCCGCGCCACCGGCACCTGCGGCGGGCGCGCCGGCCATATGCTGATCGGCGACAGGGACAACGGCATGATCGGCGGCAACGCCATCGTCGGCGGCTCCATTCCCGCCGCCACCGGCATGGCGCTGTCGATCCAGGTGCGTGGCACGGCTGATGTCGCCATGTGCTTCTTCGGCGACGGCGCCGCCCAGACCGGCATCTGCCATGAATCGATGAACATGGCCGGGCTGTGGAAGCTGCCGGTCGTCTTCATCCTCGAACACAACCAGTTTGGCCTAACTGTCCACCACACTGTCCAGTCGCCGGTGGCCGATCTTAGCATCCGCGCCGCCGGCTACGCGATGCCGGCGGAGATCGTCGACGGCAATGACACGGTGGCGATGTACCGGGCGGTAGCGACCGCGGTGGAGCGTGCCCGCCGTGGCGAGGGCCCGACCCTGATCGAGGCCAAGACCTACCGCATGCAGGGTTTTTCCACCTCAGACATGGGCGGCTACCAGAGCGATGCCGACCTCGCGGAATGGAACCGGCGCGATCCCATCCAGGTGAGCCGCCGGGGCCTTGCCGATGCCGTCAGCGCGGAGCGGCTAGACCAGATCGAGGCCGGCGCCGTCGCCGAGGTCGATGCCGCGGTTGAGGAGGCCCTCGCGGCCCCCTTGCCGACTTTCGAGCTCTTCACCCGTAGCTCCCCCTACGCCACCGCGCCGGAGGCCGTCTGATATGGCGATGATGCGATATGCCGAAGCGCTGAATCAGGCGCTGCGCGAGGAAATGCAGCGTGATTCCAGCGTCTTCCTGTTCGGCGAGGACATTGGCCGCTATGGCGGCGTGTTCAAGGTCACCAAGGGGCTGATGGACGAATTCGGCGAGAGCCGGGTGCGCGACACGCCGATTTCCGAGCAGGCCCTGGCCGCTATGGCGGTTACCGCCTCCATGACTGGCACCCGCCCGGTGCTAGAGATCATGTATGCCGATTTCATGCCCCTCGTGCTCGACGCACTGATCAACCAGGCCTCGATCTACGAATATCTCTGGCAGAACGTGACCATGCCCTTCGTCCTGCGCACCCAGGGCGGCGGCGGCGCGGGGGCGGGGGCGCAGCATTCCAAGAGCCTCGATTCCCTCGTCGCCCATATTCCCGGGATCAAGGTGGTGGCGCCGGTGACGCCGGCCGACGCCAAGGGCCTGCTGAAATCCGCCATCCGCGACAGCCAGCCGGTGATCTTCCTCGAACACAAGCTGCTCTACAACCTGCGCGACGAGGTATCCGACGATCCCGAGCTTCTGGTGCCGATCGGCAAGGCGAAGACGGTGCGGGAGGGCACGGACGTGTCGATATTCGCGACGTCGCGCATGGTGCTGGAGAGCCAGAAGGCGGCCGAACTCCTGGCGCAGGATGGCATTTCCGCCGAGGTGATCGACCTGCGCACCCTGCGCCCGCTTGATCTCGACGCCATCACCGCCTCCATCGCCAGGACGCACCATGCGGTGGTAGTGAACGAGGGCTGGCGCTTCTGCGGTTATGCCGCCGAGCTTTCCGCCACCATCATGGACTTCGCTTTCGACAACCTCGACGCGCCGGTGGCCCGGGTGACCCTGCCCGACATGCCGGTGCCCTATGCCGAGCCGCTCGAACTCTCCGTCCTGCCGAACGCCGCGCGCATCGCCGATGCCGCGCGCGCCACGCTGAAGTGAGGGGGCGGCCGTGAAGGGGAGGATCTTGCCGTGACAGATATCACCGTCGTCGGCGCTGGCGGCGAATACATGGAATCCGTCGTCGTGGTCTCCTGGCACAAGACGCCCGGCGAATACGTCGCGGCGGGCGAGCTCGTCGTCACCGTCGAGACGGCCAAGGCGGCCACCGAGATCGAGGCCCCGGTTTCCGGCATTCTGGCCGACATCCGGGCGCAGATCGGCGAGGAAGTGGCGATCGGCACGGTGCTCGGCACCATCCGCGACGGCACGGTGGAAAGCGCGCCGGCCACGGCCGCGCCGACAGCCGCTGCCGTTCCTGCCGCCCCCGCTGCGCCGGCCCTCGTTCCCGTGGCACCACCCGTCGCCACTGCCAGGCCGACACGGATCAACGCCTCCCCGCTTGCCCGGCGCATTGCCGCGAGCCGGGGGATCGACCTGTCAGCGATCGTCCCCTCCAGCCCCTCCGGCCGCATCAAGCTGCGTGACGTCGAGGCCGTCGATAGGGCGCGCGAGGCTCCGGAAAGACATTCCGTGGCGTCTGGGCCGACCTCTCCGGCCCCCAGCATCAGCCTCACCCGGCGTGGCAGCGGGAGCCGCACGCCCTTCGTGTTCCTGCACGGCTTCGGCGCCGACGGCTTCTCCTGGCAGCCTCTACTCGCGACACTCGGCGCCGACCATGCCGCGGTGCTGGTGGACCTGCCTGGTCACGGCCGTTCGCCGGCGCTTTCCAATGCCGGCAGCTTTGAAGACCTCGCCTCCGCCGTCGCGCAGGCGCTAACGGAGACCGGCATTGGGGAGTGTCATCTCGTTGGCCATTCGCTGGGCGGCGGTGTCGCCATCGCTCTCGCCGAAACTGGCCGCGTGGCCCTGCGCTCGCTCACGCTGATCGCGCCGGCGGGGCTAGGCCCGGAGATCGACGGGGATTTTCTCGATGGCTTCTGCCGCGCGACCCGTGCGGAAAGCCTGAGGCCCTGGCTGCTGCGCCTCTTCGCCGATCCGTCCATCGTGTCGCCCGGCTATGTCCAGGCGACACTTAAGGCGCGCGGCGAAGACCACCGGCGAGCGCAGACCACCCTGGCCGACAGGCTTTTCCCCGACGGCACGCAGGCTTGGGAGATGCGCGCGGCGCTGCGCCGTGTGGCGGTGGCGCAGAAGATAATTTGGGGCGAATGCGACCGCATCATCCCGATGCGCCACGCGCTCGGCGCCGGCCCCGAAACGGCCATCCACCTGCTGCCTCATGTCGGCCACATGCCTCATGTCGAGGCCCCGGCAACGGTGGCGCGGTTGATCCTGCAAAACGCCCGCTGCGCCGGCCGAAACGGAGCGGGGGCGACATGAAACCGACGGCGATCGTGACAGGCGCGACAGGCGGCATCGGTCGCGTCATCGTCGCCGAGCTCACTCAGGCGGGCTATGCGGTGCTTGCGCTGGGCACCAATGCGGACGGCCTCGCCGACCTCGCCCGCCGAACCGGCTGCCGCAGTCGCACGCTCGACATCCGCGATGCGCTCGCGGTGATGGCGGCACTGGCGGACGAGACAGCCGATGTTCTGATCCACTGCGCGGGCATTCTCGGGCCGCAGATTCCGCTCCACGAAACGCCCGGCGATGTCGCCGAGGCCCTCGTCGCGATCAATATTCTCGGCACCGTCAACCTGCTGCGGGCGGTGGTGCCGGCCATGAAGGCCGCCGATGCCGGCACCATCGTGCTGCTGGGCTCGATCTGCGGTACGGTTCCCGGCACCGGGCCGGCGCTCTACAGCGCCACCAAGGCCGCCATGCATGCCATGTCGGCCAATCTGCGGGTGGATCTGCGTGACAGCCACATCCGCGTGACCGAGATCCTGCTCGGCCGTGTGCAGACCGGCATTCACGACCAGCTTGGCACCGAAGACGAATTCTATGACGGCTATGAGTGCCTCACCCCCGCCAATGTGGCCGCAACCATCCTGCATGTCCTGAGCAGTCCGGCCTTCGTCGATCTCAGCACCATCGAAATGCTCCCGACCCGGCAGGTTGTCGGCGGTGCGCTTTTCTCCAAGGGATAACAGTCACATGCCCTCGCTTTCTTTCAACCTTGACGGGATCGCGCACGAGATCGAGCTCTATCCCGACCTCGCACCGGTAACTATAGGCAAGGTGATCGCCAGTTTGCCGGCTGCGCTCGACATCCACTGCGCCAAGATCGCAGGGCAGCACATCTTCTGGCACGCGCCCGTCGTGGCCGATATCGAGAAGCCGGCGGACATCCTCACCCTTCCGGCTGGCACCTTCCTTTATTGGCCGGAACGCCAGTTCCTGGAACTGATCTACGGGGATCTGCAGGCGGAGAAGGCGCAGGTTTCGGTGCTCGGGCGGCTGACCGGGGATCTTGGCTGGCTGAAGGATTTCGGCCGCCGCGTGGTCGAGAATCACGGCCAGGAGCCGCTGCTGGCCCAGCTCGCCGCCAATGAGGACGCGCTCGCCCTCGCTCTGCCAGAAAAGTCATTTACCTCGCCGGGGCTGAATGCCCTGCGGGCCGCGCGCAAGGCGATGTGGCAGGCGCCGCCGGAAGAGATGTATGCATTGCTGCGCCGGGAGGGGATGATGATCCCCTATGGCCCGCTCGCCATGGCGGAAGGGGAGCTTCGCAAGCTGCACGAACTGATCTGGCGCCTGCGCAGCCCCTCCTACGGCATCGGTACCGCCGAGCGCGCGAGCGTGCTGTCCTTCCTCATCAACGCTTTCAATGCGCGCATCGACGGCTTCTGCGCCATGCACGCCACCGGTAAGGTGCTGGACGACGCCAAGGCGCTGCTCAGCGCGCCGGACGACATCGACGACGTGATCGAGGAACTGGTGCTTTTCACCGGCCGCGCCGCCGCGTGGCTGGACACGTTCATTCCCTGGAACGCCCTCAACGAGGCGACCCGGACCGCCCTTGCCCGGCAGGATCTGCGCTGAGCCCACGCGCTTCTGCCTAGCGAGAACGGGCGCCTCATCGCGGGGGGCGCCCGTTTCCGTAGGTGCGGAACGTTCAGTTGAGGCCGAAATAGATCCGCTCGACGCGGTTCAGCACCCGGGAGGGCTCGTCAGCATAGTCGCGGGTCACCGGCTCGTTTCCGTCGATCTCGACGAAAAGTCGCCATTTGCCGTCCGAGCTGTTTAGCCCGCAGGCCGGGAACATCATGTGATGGTGCCAGCTCGTGCCCTCCTTCGCCGCCGCCTCGATGAGGGCGAGCAGGGCCTCGTCCTCATCCGACAGGCTGACCCCGGCCGGCTTGTCGGCGAGGGCGTCCGTGCCGTGCAGCAGAGGCAGGAGCTGCTTGTTCACCGCCGTCGGCTTGTCGTCGTAGAAGGCGCAGAGCGCCCGCTTCGCGTCGGTCAACTCCAACAGGAAGGTGTAGGCGCCGGGCTTCGGGCTGAAGGTGCAGCGGGGTGCCAGCACATGAAAGTGCCAGGCCTGCTGGCTTGCATGCGCGGCGGTTGCCGCCGCGACGATGCCCGCCTCGTCCACGACCTCGAAGCTCAGGGGCAGGCCGGAATGGCAGGACTGGCACATGGGAAATCTCCGTCCGTTCCAGAGCCGTTCCGGGGAAGACCCGTTCACCGGAAAGGCTCTATCCATTTGTTTTATGCACTTTCTTTACGCGAGCCGGAATGCACGTCGCGTGAAATGGGAGCCGGTCATTCACAGCCAATGACGGCCGTCGCCGAGATTTCGACCAGCACGTGCGGCACTGGGAAAGCGACGACCAGCGCCGCATTGGTCGGCAGGATGTCGCCGAAGATCACGCCGAGTTCAGGGCCGACCTCCTTGAATACTTCCGGCGCCGTCACGTAGGTGGTGATCTGGACAATGTCCTTGAGCGAACCGCCGGCGGCCGCCAGCGGAAGCTCGAAATTCTTGATGATCTGGCGCACTTGGCCGACCGCATCCTCCGGCATCTTGCCGGCCGCATAGTCCATGCCGATAGTGCCGGAAATGTACAGCGTGTTACCCGCCTTCACGGCGCGGGAGTAGCCGAAGAGCTTCTCGAACTGAGAGCCGGAGGAAATATTCTGGCGCTTTACCATGGAGGTCTCCATCAGGAATGGGGCCCTCGGGCGAGGGCCGCACGAGGGATCAGGCGCCCGCCTTGGGCGCCATGAGGAAGCCGTTGGCGAGCCAGCCGCCATCGACGGCGAGGTGATGGCCGGTCGTCATGCCCGCCTCGTCGCCGGCGAGGAAGCCGCAGGCGGCCGCAACCTCTTCTGGCTCGGCGATACGGCGCAGCGGCGTGCGGCGCGAGACGGCATCGACATCGTAGATGCCGCGGTCGATCAACTCTTGGACCATTGGTGTGCGGGTGCCGGTGGGCGCCACACTATTGACCCGGATGCCGAGCGGACCCCACTCCACCGCCAGTGAATTGGTGAGATTGACGACGCCCCCTTTGGACGCGCAATAGGCGGTGCGGCTGGGGGCGCCCTGGAAGCCATAGACCGAGCTGATATTGACGATCGAGCCGCGGCCTGCCTTTGCCATGTGGCGCGCCGCCGCCTGGCAGACGATCCAGGTACCGATCAGATTGACCTCGATCACCTCACGGAAAATGTCGATCCGCGCCTCAAGCGCCGGTTCGACCACCACAACGCCTGCCGAGTTCACCACCGCATCGATGCCGCCATAGGCCGCGACCATCGCGTCGACCACATCGGCTATTGCCGCCTCGTCAGTCACCGAGGCGGCATGGCTCAGCACCTCGGTGCCCGGTGGCAGCTTGGCAATGGTGGCGGCCAGCGCTGCGGGGGCGATGTCGACAAGACACAGGCGCGCGCCCTCGCCCGCGAAGAAGCCGGCTGCCGCCATGCCGATTCCATTTCCGGCACCTGTGATGAGAACCCGCCGACCTGCGTGACGCTGCATATCCATCCCCTCCACTATTATATAACAAATGACACACTTGCCGAGTGAGGCAAGGAGAAAGGGGCGCCCCTTCACCCAGGATCGGGCCCGGAAAGAGAGAGATCGCAGCATAGGCGCGGAAAAGTTCCTTTATTTTCAGGCGATTGTAAGGATCTCCAAATGAGCGCCCCGCCCGGCGAATCTTCATTTGACAGGGGGGCTAAGATTTATACGATATAACAAAAAGAGCGCTCCAAACCTGATCGCCCGCTTCGACAGACATCATGCGTGCCTATCGGCTTCCGCAAAGGGGAACATGGAAATGACTTTAGCTCGCGTTTGGAAAAAGTTAGCAAGGCTCTGCACGCACGGCATCGGCGCAGGCGCCCTCGGCCTTGCCGTCGTCACCGGGCTGCAGGCCGCGCCGGCCCATGCCGACGGGTACTGGTCGGAAGTACAGAAGCGCGGCACGCTGCGCTGCGCCTCCGCCATCTCGCCGCCTTATGTCATGAAGGACCTCAAGACCGGCGAGTATGGCGGCGCCTATCTCGACCTGTGCAAGCAGTTCGCCGACGTGCTCAAGGTGAAGATCGAGTTCGTCGACACCACCTGGGACAACGTCGTCGCCGGCCTTCAGGCGGGCAAGTGGGACATGTCGCCGGCGCTGAACCGCACCCCGGCTCGCGCCCTCGTCATCAATTACAGCGGCATCGCCGGCTATGATGAGATGAACTTCGCCTATCTCCTGGCGACTGAGAAGACCAAAAACCCGGCCGGCGATCTCTCAACCTTCGACGTGCCCGGCATGCGTATCGGCGTGATGTCCGGCTCGGCCCAGGACCACAAGGTCACCGAGCGCTTCAAGAAGGCGCAGATCGTCCGCCTTCCGGACGCCAACGGCCTGAATCTCGCGCTTCTCTCCGGCCGCGTAGACGTGGCGGGCGCGGATTCCACCACAAATCTGCTGCTTCAGACCGCCAATGCGGACAAGGTCGGTATTCTCGAAGCCCATCCCGCTCTGATGAAGCAGGGCATCTCCTTCGGCCTGCCGCCGCAGTTGACCTATCACGACATTCAGGTGCTCAACATCTTCCTCGAAGAGAAGGTGTCGCTGGGGGCCGTGGACGCCTCGCTCAAGCACTGGAGCGAAGTGTATCTCGCCGGCGCCAAGTGAGCTGACGGTTTCTGGAGCGGACGGCACCAGCCGGTGCCGTCCGCCTCCCTATTTCAGAAAAGAGGGGTCGGCATATTGTCCAGCTTCCTGAACGTGCAAGGACTGCGCAAGTCGTTCGGCGGGCACTTGGTCGTCCTCGACGACATCAATTTCCAGATGGAAGCCGGTGAGCGCGTCGTTATCATCGGGCCGAGCGGTAGTGGCAAGAGCACGCTGCTGCGCTGCGTGATGGGCCTGGAAAAGATTGACAAGGGCCGCATCGAACTTGAAGGCGCGCGCTACATCGAGGCCAACCCCAAGTCAAAGAAGGACAATTTCGTCGATATCCCCGTCCGTAACAAGGTCGGGATGGTGTTTCAGCACTACACTCTGTTCCCCCATCTCACCGTGCTCGGCAACCTCATCCTCGCGCCGATGCGCGCCCGCGGCGAAAGCCGTTCGAGCGCCACGGAACGGGCCATGCAGCTGCTGGACCGCCTTGGCCTGAAGAGCAAGGCCGGCGCCTTCCCCGGCATGCTGTCCGGCGGCCAGAAACAGCGCGTCGCCATTGCCCGCGCCTTGCTGCTCGACCCCAAGATCATGCTCTTCGACGAGGTGACCTCGGCCCTCGACCCCGAACTCGTCACCGAGGTGGAAGGGGTGATGCTTGAGCTCGCCGAGCAGAAGATGTCGATGATGATCGTCACTCACGACATGTGGTTCGCCAAACGCATAGCCACCCGGGTGATCTTCTCCGCCGATGGGCGGATCATCGAGGACGCGCCCCCCGCGAAGATGTTCACCAACCCCTCCGAGCCGCGCACCGCGGATTTCCTGAAGAAGGTCCTTCACGTCGAGACCATTTCCTGAGGAGTGGAGACGATGGGTCGTTATACCTGGGACTTCTCGGTCATCACGGCGAACTGGGACCCGCTAATGGCGGGGCTTGCGGTCACGCTGCAGCTCACCGCAATCTGCGCCGTCATCGGCCTCATCGGCGGCTTTCTGGTCTGCCAGATGGTGATGAGCCGCATCGCGCCGCTGCGCTGGGTGGCGATCGGCTTCATCGAGCTGTTTCGCTGTACCCCCGCGCTCGTGCAGATCATCTGGATCTTCTACTGCGTGCCGTATTTCTTCGGCGTTTTCTTCGATCCCTTCTACATGGCCATCCTGGCGTTGGGCATGAACATCACGGCCTTCAACGCCGAGGCCTACCGCGCCGCCATCCAGTCCATTCCCGCCTCGCATTACGACGCCTGCACGGCGCTCGGGCTTTCGCCGCTGAAGAAGACACTGTTCGTGATTCTGCCTCAGGCGGTGCTGATGGCGATCCCTGTGCTGCTTACCAACACCATCGGCCTGCTGCAGCAGACCTCGCTGGTTGCGATCGTTGCCATTGCCGACCTCATGTATGAGGGCAAGACGCTAGCAACCCAGACCTATCGCCCGATCGAGATCTACACCACGGTCGCCTTCATCTACTTCGCGCTCTCCGTCCCTCTCTCGCAGGCCGTGGGCCTGTTCGAGCGGCGCCTGCGCTCGCGCCTGGCCTGAGGAGAAGGACGACATGAACATCTCCGCCGCCCTCGACTTCCTCTGGGACTATCGCCTTGCGCTGTCCATCGGGCTCGGCAACACGCTGTATTTCACCGCCTTCGGCCTCGCTTTCGGCCTCGCCATAGGCTTCCTCGTAAGTGTGGTGCGCCAGGCCGGCCATCCGGTGCTGAAGGTGATCGCCACGACCTATGTGGAGATCTTCCGCGGCACGCCTGTATTGATCCAACTGTTCTGGTTCTTCTTCTGCCTACCGGCCCTTCTCGGGATGGAACTCGGCAACGTGTTCTCCACCGTGCTTACATTGTCGCTCTACATGGGGGCCATTTCCAGCGAGAGCTTCCGCGCGGCGCTGAAATCCATCGGCACCGAGCAGCGCGATGCCTGCATCGCCCTCGGCCTGCCGGCGCGGGTGAGCGTGCCTTATGTAATGCTGCCCCAGACGGTGCTGCGCGCCGTCCCTACGCTGCTGTCCAATTGTGTGACACTGTTCAAGGAAAGCGCGCTGGTCTCCGCTGTCGGCATGGCGGACCTGATGTATCAGGGCCAGATGATTGCCGATGCGACCGCCCGGCCGATCGAGATTCTCACGGCGACAGCATTGATCTATTTCATCATCGCCTTCTCGGTGACGCGGATCGTCTCCTTCTACGAGCGGGGCTATCTCGCCCGCATGCGGCTGTAGATTCTCTGTCGAGCGCTGCGCCCACGGGCTTACCGGAATTGGCCGCGCTTCCTCGGAGGCGGCCGTGCCGGTTTTCTTCCAAGCATGATGAGGCGCATGCCACCTTTCCGGCCAATGGCTGCGTGATCGAGGAGGTAAGAGGCCGTCCATGGTCGCAGTCGGCAGCGGCGTGGGATTAGGTTGGAGGCGACCGAGCCTGCCATGTTCCACTCACTGCCGTCATGCAGGCGGTGCTGCACAGCAGGGTGAACTCGTACGGCGCGCGGATTCAGATATCGAGACGCCATATGTTCGAACAGCGAGCAACAGAGCGAAATCGGCGGTCAATGGCGGAGGGAGCGTCAGCCGGCGTGAAATCCAGAGCCGTCCACCATCGTGCGATAAGCTTAGCACTATTAATGGCTTAGTTACAGCCGATTGTTCGGAATTGTCCATTGCAATCCCGCGCCAGCCCGATCAATATGTGGGGTGAAATGTGGGTTGTATGCTGATGAAGCAGCGCGGTCGTCATCGCGAGAAAGTCCTCACCGCCGTGCAAGTGCGGCAGCTCAAAGAGCCCGGTCGCTATGCTGATGGTAACGGCCTCTATCTTGTTGTCGATCCCACCGGCGCGAAGCGCTGGCTTTTGCGGACTGTTGTCCAAGGCAGGCGGCGGGACATCGGCTTAGGTGGGGCGGCGTTAGTCAGTCTGAGCGAGGCCCGCGAGCAGGCTCTGGCATATCGGAAGCTGGCCCGATCGGGCGGCGACCCACTCGCCCAGCGACAGAAGGAACAGGCGGTCCAGAAGCCGCTGACCTTTGAGGAAGCTGCGGTAGACGTGCATGAGGCGCACCGGGCCAGCTGGAAGAATGCGAAGCATGCCGCTCAATGGCTTTCGACGCTTCAGCAATATGTCTTTCCTGACATCGGTAATGTCCCGATAGCGCAGGTCGACACGCCCGACATTCTGCGCGTTTTAACCCCTATATGGCTCAGCAAACCAGAAACGGCCCGGAGAGTGCGGCAGCGCATTGGCGCCGTGTTGGACTGGGCGCGTGCGGCGGGTCATCGTGACGGCGAGAACCCGGTGCGAGGTGTTGCAAAGGGCTTGCCGAAGCAGACGCAGCAGGTTCGCCATCACGAGGCATTGCCCTATGCCAAGCTGCCCGAGTTCATTCTGCAATTGAGAAAGGCTGATTCGAGCCCCTTCGCGAAGCTGGCGTTCGAGTTCCTTATTCTCACGGCCACCCGCACCGGCGAGACGTTGGGGGCACGGTGGAGTGAAATCGACCGCGATCAGCGCGTTTGGACAATTCCCGCCGTGAGAATGAAGGCAGGGAAGCCACACCGCGTACCTCTGAGTGCCCGGGCGTTGGAGATCCTTGCCGATGCGCGCAGGTTCGATGTCACAAGCGACTACGTTTTTCCGGGGCGGAAATCCGATGCACCCCTTTCCAATATGGCGCTCGCGATGATCCTGAGGCGCCTTGGTAGCACCGTGACGGTGCACGGCTTTCGCTCCAGTTTTCGCGATTGGACGGCCGAAGTAACGAACTACCCGCGTGACGTTGCCCCCAACTTCTATCCAGCTGTTAGTTCGTTCTGGCGGTTGGATTTGCCCTCTCGGGCGTGCGGAGCGGCGGGGGCGGACGCGGCACCATTCATGGCGCGGAGCGTCGGATCCCGCCGCAGGTGGAACGTTGAGGCGAAGGCGCTTGGCGTCTGCCATCCGATCTTGGAGTGCGGCCGGGCGGTGTTGTAGTCGAGCTGCCACCGGGCGAGAGCGGCTCTGGCCTGGGACAGGCTGGAGAACAGCGTTTCGTTCAGCAGTTCGTCCCGCAGGCGGCCGTTGAAGCTCTCGATGAAGCCATTCTGCATCGGCTTGCCGGGTGCGATGTAGTGCCACTCGACCCTCGCCGCGTCAGTCCAGGCCAGAATGGCATTGGAGGTGAACTCGCTGCCATTATCGCTCACGATCATCTTCGGCCGCCCGCGCTCTGCCAGAAGCCTGTCGAGTTCGCGAGCGACCCTCACCCCGGATAGCGACGTGTCCGCTACCAGCGCCAGGCATTCGCGGGTGCAATCGTCCACGATGGCCAGCATCCGGAAGCGGCGGCCGTCGGTCATCTGGTCGGCAACGAAGTCGAGCGACCAGCGCTCGTTCGGTCGCATCGGGATCATCATCGGCGCCCGTGTCCCGATCGCTCGCTTGCGACCGCCCCGCCGGCGGACCATCAGCCGTTCCTCACGGTAGAGCCGGAACAGCCGCTTGTGGTTGACCCGGAAGCCCTCCCGCCGCAGCAGGACGTGGAGACGGCGATACCCGAACCGCCGCCGTTCCTGGGCGATGGCTTTCATCCGCTCCCGCAGCGAGGCGTCACTCCCGCGCCTGGCTTTGTATCTCATGGTCATACGGCAGAAGCCGGTGGCTTTACACGCCCGCCGTTCGCTCATCCCATGGGCATCCATGAGGTGGGCGACAGCCCTGCGCTCGGCAGCGGACGTCACCACTTCTTTCCCAGCAGATCCTTCAGCGCGACGTTGTCCAACATGGCGTCGGCGAGCATGCGCTTCAGCTTGGCGTTCTCATCCTCGAGCGCCCGCAGCCGCTTGGCCTCCGATATGTCCATCCCGCCGAAACGGGCCTTCCACTTGTAGATGCTGGCGTCGCTGACCCCGTGCTTCCGGCACAGGTCCGAGACCGGCACCCCGGCCTCGTGCTCCTTCAGGATCCCGATCATCTGCTCCTCGGTGAAGCGGCTGCGCCTCATGTGCTCTGGTCCTTTCAATGGGCCAGAACGAACTTCAAGCTGGATTAGCCAGGAGGGGCAACGTCACCGGCGCTGAAGCCAATGATCCTTTCTGGCACAGAGGTGCCGACGTGCCCTACCTCGCTTAATACCGCTTTTGGGCCTGTGCCGCTGCTAGAGGCAATGACTGAGATGGCGGCGCAAAGCGGACGCTCATGAGAGGCCGCTCGGGGGAGGCAAAGAGTGATGGGGGGCGGCTCACGGGATGTCCTGACCGCGTGGCCGACGCCCGTGGCATGGGTGAGGTGCAGTTCGAAGGGGACCATTTCGGCGTGCGCCGCAGCTGAGCCGTTGAGCCCTTCGGCCCGCAGGGCGCTTGGCCGCTTGCTCGCGGCGCGTCGTTGCCGAGGTGGCCGATCGCGTACCAGCCCACTCCCTCATCAGGAAGCCAAGCCGCCGTCAAACCATCACTTGCCGTTGTTGGCCACTTGGCCAATGCGGCAGGGATTATCGGTCAGGTCCAAAAGGGGTCACGAGGGCTCACCCGGGGGCTTGA
Source organism: Ancylobacter rudongensis (assembly GCF_900100155.1). GTDB lineage: Bacteria > Pseudomonadota > Alphaproteobacteria > Rhizobiales > Xanthobacteraceae > Ancylobacter > Ancylobacter rudongensis. Next base: position 22,426 of record NZ_FMTP01000003.1, on the reverse strand, counting down.
GGCGACTGCCGCAAAACACCTGTTTTCGGTTGAGACAACTCCCGGCATGGCCCCATGCCAGATCGGTGGTGTGCTGGGAAGGAACACAGATGCCCGCCGCTTCACGAAGTAATTGTTATGTCGTTGAGGCGGATTGGTTGCGTTGGGCGAAATCCGAAGGCTGGTTTTGATGCGGAACCGCGCGCGCTTCGCGCACCGTGTCAGCCCTCTGTTGGTGCGAAGGCCACGGGGGAGGCGCGCTCTCTGCATATGTGACCTTCTATGTGGCTGGCAAAATGCGCTGCAGCCTCGGAAAGCCCCTCTCGTCGACGCCAGAGCATGAGGTCCACCGGCGGAAGGGCCGGCAGGCCGCAATTCTCGGGAAGATTGACGAGGCCGCGGGCGTAGACGGATTCGGCCAGGACGATGATCGCCGCATCCGCCAGCGCCATGGCCTGTAGCCCCGCAATGCTCTCCGAGACACAGGCGACGCGCCACTTGATTCCCGTCTCGTTGAGTTCCATCAGCGCCAGATCACGATACAGATTGCCTTCAGGCAGCAAGGCCAGGGGAATAGGTTCGCGCCGATGCGCGTCCCCCCCTTCGGCGCCGAGCCAGACCAGGGCCTCCTCGCGAAGATGGGTGGCGTGGGCGGATTTCGGTAGGACGCCCGGCATGCGCGTGACGATGGCCACATCGACAAGGCCGCTGTCCATGTCGGCGGCGATCTGCCGGGTCAGGTTGCAGCGGACCGACACCTCGACGCGAGGATAGGCCGCGCGAAAACTCGCCAGCGTCGCCGGAAGCAGGAACGCGGCATACAAATCCGGGCAGGCCAACGTCACGCGGCCCTCGATCTCATCGGAGGCGAGTTTGGCCTGCGCCTCGTCATGCATGCGGAGCACAGCCCGCGCATAGGGAAGAAGCATTTCCCCATATGGGGTCAGCCGTAGCTGGCGCAGGCTGCTCTCGAACAGGGGGCGGCGCGCCGCATCCTCCAGTCGACGTATTTGGAGGCTGATAGCGGGCTGCGTGCGGCCCAATTTCTCAGCAACGCGCGTCACACTTCGCTCTTCGACCATGAGAACGAAGGTTCGCAGCAAAACGATTTCGAGCGTCCGGATCATCAATAATAAATATCACTTATATTCAACCAAAACATTATAAATTTGTAGGTGCTAAGGCTTCACATATACACTGACATACGTAAAAATACTGAACATAAGATGGGCTAATGCACGTCATAAAGGCATCGAATGCGCACGGTTTGTGCACTGGACGGCTTGCGAAGGGGCGGCGCGGTGGATAAGCGCCCCGCCTTCCTCGAGGTCTGCACGGTCACGAAACGCTATGGCGGTCTCGTTGCGCTCGATGCCTGCACACTCTCGATCGCCACCGGAGGCATCACCGGCCTGATCGGGCCCAATGGCGCGGGCAAGACGACACTGCTCAACGTCATGACCGGGCTGGTCCGGCCCGATAGCGGCACGGTCCACCTGTCGGGTGCCGACATCACGTCGCTGCCCGTCCATCGCTTCGCCGAAATGGGCATGGCCCGCACCTTCCAGATCGTGCGTGAACTCGGCAGCCTCACTGTCTTCGAGAACCTGCTGCTGGCGCCGCGCCATCAGTCGGGCGAGGGCGTCGGCGCGGCCCTGTTCGGGCGGCGCAAATGGTGGGCCGAGGAACACGCCAATGCCGTGCGCGCCCGTGCCCTGCTGGAGCGCATCGGGCTCTGGCATCTGGCTGATCAGCCCTCCTCTGGCCTGTCCGGCGGACAGAAGAAGCTCCTCGATATAGCCCGGGCCCTGCTGCTCGAACCCCAGCTCATTCTTCTTGACGAGCCCGGAGCGGGCGTATCGCCACCGCTCAAGCTCGAAATGATCCGGCTGGTGCGTGAACTGAGAGCGGAAGGCGTCACCTTCGGCATCGTCGAACACGACATGCATCTGATCGGGGAGCTTTGCGACCACGTCCATGTGATGGCCGAAGGCCGGCTGCTGGTTTCCGGCTCTTTTGAGCAGATTTCGCGGGATCCGCGCGTCGTCGAAGCCTATCTCGGAGCAGCCGCATGACCGAGGGGAATAGCATTCCAGCCTTGGCGATCGAAGGTCTGCGCGCTGGTTATGGTCGGGGTGGCGACATTGTGCGCGGCATTGACCTGCGTCAGGACCCCGAGACCATCCTCGCGGTCATCGGTCCGAACGGCTCGGGCAAGTCGAGCTTCGTGAAGACCCTCGCCGGCCTGCTCGATGTCCGGGGCGGCTCGGTGAGGGTGACAGGCCATGACGTGACCCACGAGGCGCCCGCCAGCCGCGTCTCCGCCGGCCTCGCCTATGTCCCGCAGGAAGCGAACGTCTTTGCCAACCTGACGATCGGCGAGAATTTCAAGCTCGCCACCGAGTTCCTGCGCGGTCGCGCCGGAGTGGGGCCGGAACAGCGCGAGCGGGTGCTGGCGCTGTTTCCCGAACTGGCGGGACGCTTTCGCGCCCGAGCCGGGGACCTATCCGGCGGCCAGCGCCAAATGCTCGCCTTTGCCAGCGCGCTGCTGGCCAATCCGGAAGTCCTGCTGCTCGACGAACCGTCGGCGGGCCTCTCGCCCAAGATCGTCGACCAGACCATGGAGGCCGTACTGCGTGTCCGCGAGGCTGGCGTCACTGTGCTGCTGGTCGAGCAGAACGTAACTGCGGCCTTGCGCATCGCCGACGAGGCCGTCGTGCTTGTCGCCGGGCAGTTGAGCCTGCGCGCCCGTGCCGCCGATCTCCGTGCCGCCGATCTCGGCGAGCTTTTCTTCGCGAAGGTCGTCTGACATGGTCGCGCAGCTTTTCCTCAATGGCCTTGTCACCGGACTTCTGCTGGCACTTCCCGCCCTGGCGCTGACGCTCGTGTTCGGCGTGCTGAAATTTGCCAATTTCGCGGTGGGGGCGATGCTGACCCTGGGCGCCTATGCCGCCTGGGTCGCCAATACCCAATTGGGGCTTTCCCTGCCGGCGTCGGCGGCCGTTGCGGCCACCACCGTTGCGCTGACGGGCATACTGTCCGACCAGCTGGTGTTCGAGCGCCTGAAGAACCGCGACTCGATCTCGCTCCTGGTCGCGTCCATGGGGCTGTCGCTCGTCCTTGAGAACATCTGCCGCTTCTTCCTCGGCAATGCCAGCCGCAGCTTCGATGTGCCGATCTCCCGGCCGATGCGCTGGGAGGGCCTGCGCATCAATCAGGAGCAGATCACCACGGCCCTGACCGTGTGCGTCTGCCTGGTTCTGGTCCACCTGCTGCTGCGCCATTCTCCCCTTGGCCGGGCCATGCGCGCCGTTGCGGACAATCCCTCGCTCGCCGCGACGCGCGGCGTCGACCGGAGGTTGATCGCGCGCCTGACCTGGGCTCTCGTCGGGGCGCTCATCGGCCTTGCGGGTGTCCTGGCAGGCCTTGACCGTTCAATCGACCCGCAGATCGGCTGGAACTATCAGATCCCCATCTTCGCGGCGGCCATACTGGGCGGGCTGGGCTCACCCGTGGGCGCCGTCGTGGGTGCACTGGTCATCGGCCTAGCGGAAGAGATGTCCGCCCTCATCATCCCCACCAATTACCGGCAGATCGTAAGCTTCACGGTCATCCTCGTCCTGCTGCTGTTCCGGTCGAACGGCCTGTTGAGTGCCAAGGCGGTGCGAAAATGATCCCCTATCTCATTACGATCGCCATTCTCGTCATCATTGCCGCGCTGATCGGCCTTGCGCTCAATCTGCAATGGGGCCTCGCCGGTCTGGTCAATTTCGGCGTGGTCGGCTTCGTCGCGATCGGCGCCTACACCACTGCTCTGACGGCTCCGTCCATCGGCTGGCTCCCGGCCATGATCCTCGCTGCCCTTATCGCTGCCGCGCTCAGTGCAGGACTGGCGCTGCTCTCGATCCGCCTTGAGGAAAATTACCTTGCCATCATCACCATCGGCTTCGGCGAGGCGGTGCGCCTCGTCATCCTCAATGAGGGCTGGTTGACCAATGGCGCCCTCGGCATCGCCAATATCCAGCGCCCTTTCGCCAGCCTCACGGAGCAGTTCGGCGGCGACATCGTGTTCGTCATCTTCGCCATTGGCGTGCTGGCAGTGGTGTTCGTTGCCCTGGAGGGATGGACGAGGGCGCCGTTCGGCCGGGCGCTGCGCGCCATTCGCGATGATGCCACTATTTCGGCGGCTCTCGGCAAGCCGGTTTTCGCCCTGCGCGTTCGGGCCTTCGCCATAGGCGGCGCCGTCATGGGGCTCGCGGGTGCGCTGCAGGCCTTTTATCTCACCTATATCGACCCCAGCCAGTTCTCCGCCATCGTCACCTCCTATGCCTTCATGGCGGTGATCGCCGGCGGGCGCGGCTCCAATGTCGGGCTCCTGGTCGGCGCGGGTTCGATCATGGCCCTGCTTGAAGGCACGCGCTTCCTCAAGGACTTCATCTCGGTCATTGACGGCGTCCAATTGTCGGCGTTGCGGCTCGGCCTGATCGGCGTCGGCATCATATTGCAGCTGATCCTGCGCCCGCAGGGCCTCGTGCCCGAAGCTCGCCGCAAGGCCGCCGATGTGCTCGCAAAGCCGAGGGAGGCTGCCTGATGGCGCGCGTCACCCCCCTTCCATCCTCCGTGCTGTCGGCCGACCAGGCCGCGCTCTATGAGCGCTTTGCCTCGGGCTACGCGAACTTTCGCGGGCAGGCGGCAACGCTCGCCCATGTCCCGCCTGCCCTCGATGGACTTTACTCGATGCTGCTCGCCTTGCGGGCGCATGCCAACCTCCCGCTGCGCTATGTCGAGCTGACGGTGGTCACCGTCTCCAAGCTGAACGCCTGCCCTTATTGCGTCGCCCACCATGAGCCGCTTCTGGCGGTGGAGGGCGTGCCGGAGGATGCCATCGCGGCCCTGCCCGGCTTCGATCACCCCGCCTTCGACGCCAGCGACCGGCTTGTCATCGAATATGCCGGCCTCGTCACTCAGCGCGCCTGGGGAATACGCGACGACGTTTTCGAGCGGCTGCGGGGCTGCTTCTCGCAGAGCCAGATCGTCGAACTGACGCTGCGCATTTCCCTGGCCGGCTTCTTCAATCGCTTCAACGACGCATTGCAGGTCGACGACGACCTTCCCCCATCGTCCAGCCCTTCTGGAAAGGAAACACCCGATGAGTGAGCGTTCTTTCTCACCGAGCCGCCGAACGGTTCTTGCCGGCCTCGGCTCCCTTCCCCTCGGTTTCTCTCTGGGAGCGCCCGTCCTCGCGCAGGCGGTCGACGTGCCGATCGGTATGGTGCTGCCGTTCTCGGGCGCCACGGGTGCCTATGGCCCGGCCATGAAGCAGGCCGCCGAGCTTGTCGTCGCCAAGGTGAACAACGCAGGCGGAATTCTCGGCGGGCGCAAGGTCAAGCTGATCATCGAGGATTCCGAGACCAGTGCCACGGCGAGCGTCGCCGCCAGCAAGAAGTTGCTCGAAGTGGACAAGGTCGAGATGGTCGGCGGCTTCTGGGGCAGCCCGGAAGCACTTGCGGCCAAGCCGGTCATTCTGGCATCCGACAAGGTGCAGATGCTGTCCTGCGCCGCCGATGCCGTGACCGAAGGCGAGACCAAGGGGCTGATCTATCGGCTGCAGGCGCGCAGTTCGCAGTGGGGCCCGGCCGGCGCCAAGGTGATGGACAAGCTCGGCGCCAAGAAGGTGGCTGTGTTGGCGCAGCAGAATCCCTTTGTAGTGGCCATGATCGAGCCGTTCAAGGCCGAGATGGCCAAGCTCGGCGGCGAAGTGGTTGAGGTCGTGATGTATAATCCCGACCAGGCCTCCTACCGCGCCGAGGTCGAGAAGGTCTTCTCGCCCAGCTATGACGCCGTCTTCTGCCTTCCGCTGCTGACCGATTTCGTCTCCATCTCCAAGGAGATCTATCGCGGCGGGTTTGAATCCAAGGTGGTAGCCCTTGGAACCGGCGCTGATGCGGAGGGCAAGTTCATTCAGTCCGTAGGTCCCGAAGTCGCCGAAGGCATCTATCACCTTCAGCCCTCGCCGCCGATCGACAGCCCCTCCTATGCGAAGTTCGTCCAGGAAATGGGCGCGCCGGAGGGCACTGTCTTCCTGTTTGCCGGCAATGCCTGGGATCAGGCCTGCATCGCCATTCTGGCGATGGAGCATGCCAAGACGCAGGAAGCCGCCGTCTGGACCAAGTCGGTGCGCGAAGTGTGCAACCCGCCAGGTGAGCCGGTCGACGACATCGTGCAGGCACTGGCCATGGTGCGGGAGGGCAAGAAGATCAACTTCAACGGCGCGGGCAGCACCTGCGACTTCGACGACGCCGGCAACTCTCTCAACCGCACCTTCTACGTCCAGCTCATCAAGGACGGAAAGAACACGCCCTTTGCCGTCGTGAGCTGACACCCCTCTCGATCCCGCCCTCTTGAAATCAAACCGCGCGGCATTCGTGCCGCGCAGCAGGGAGGCGCGTGCCCTTGACGGCACGCGGTTAGACAATGAGCAATCCCAAGCAGATGCACCTATGTGGCTTCATGGTGGCGGGCCCGGTGGTGCATAGCCATGCCATCTGGCGCAACCCCGCCCATGAGACGCCCTTTCTGACCCTGCCGTACTATGCCGACATCGCCCGGACGCTTGAGCGTGGCATGTTCGATTTCGTCTTCTTCGCCGACCGGTTGGCCATTTCGGATCGGTACGGCGACAGCCATGAGATCGGCATCGGGCTTGGCGACCAGGACGCCACGCGCATGGATCCGATGCCGATCCTCGGCGCCATGGCGAGCGTCACCACCCATCTCGGCCTTGGCGCGACGCGTTCCACGACCTATGACGCGCCGTTCAACCTTGCCCGCGAGTTCGCCACGCTCGACCACTTGTCGGGCGGCCGCGCGGCGTGGAACGTCGTGACCTCGATGAACGATGGCGAAGCCCTCAATTTCGGCCTCGCCGCCCATCTCGGCCATGACGAGCGTTACGATCGGGCCGACGAGTTCCTGGAACTGGCGTTCAAGCTCTGGGACAGCTGGGATGCGGATGCCCTGATCCTTGACCGCGCCCGCGGCCTCTATGCCGACCCCGGCAAGGTGCACTACGCGAACCATGCCGGGACGTTCTTCCGTTCGCGCGGCCCGCTGAACATTCCACGCAGCCCGCAGGGCCGGCCGGTGATCATCCAGGCCGGTTCGTCGGGGCGGGGCAAGGCCTTCGCGGCGAAATGGTCGGAAGTGATCTTCGCGCTTCAGCCCAGCCTCACCCGCATGGCCGCGTTCAAATCCGACGTGGTACGCGCGCTGGAGGTGGAGGGGCGGCCCCCCGATGCGGCCAAGGTCATGATGGCCATCATGCCGTTCATCGGCAAAACCCGTGCAGAGGCAGAGGCCAAGCGCGATCTGCACGACAGCCTGGTCGATCCGCGCGTCGGCCTGTCAACCCTTGCCGCCCACGCCAACGCCGATTTTGGCTCGCTCCCATTGGATGCCACCGTCGACGAAATCTGCGATACCGGCAGCAAGGGAAACCTTGCCGCACTCCGCTCCATTGCCGGCAACGGATCCATGACGATCGCAGAGGCGGGCCGCATCTATGGCCGGGGCATCATGTGCCCGCGGACTGTCGGGACGGCTCGGGAGGTGGCCGACGAATTGATCGCCATCATCGATTCCGGTGCCGCCGACGGCTTCGTCATTTCGCCCGCTTTCCTCCCCGACACGTTCGAGGATTTCGTTGACGAGGTGGTGCCACTCCTACAGGCGAGTGGGCGGCTGCGTTCCTCCTATGCCGCAGGATCGTTGCGCGAGCGTCTGGCAGGTGTGGGAGACGCGACATGAGCGGCGAGCGGACGGCTAAGGCCGCTTCGCGCGCCAGTGTGGACGAGGCAGCATTTCGAGCCACCATGCGCCGTCTCGCGGCGGGCGTAACGGTCGTTACCAGCCGACATGGCGCGCGGCTTAATGGCATGACGGCCACGGCGGTATGCAGCGTCAGCGCCGACCCTCCACTCGTGCTCGTGGTCGTCAATCGCAGCAATGCCTCGCATGAGTTGATTACTCAAGGACGGGCCTTCGCGCTCAATTTCCTCAGTGCCGACCAGTCCGAGTTGGCGAGCCTATTTGCGAAACGCGGCGACAAGCCGTTCGACACGATCCCGCACAGGCTGGGAAAGACCGGCTGCCCTCTGCTTGAGGGATGCACTGCGCTGGTCGAATGCGAGCTTGAGACCCTTCACGATGTCGCCACCCATACGGTCTTCATCGGCCGCGTTATCGACAATGAAACCTCGGAGTGCGCGCCATTGACCTATCACGACGCGCGCTTTTGGGCGCTTCAGGCGCTCAACCAGCAACGCTGAAGCCAGAGCACCCACACCGTAGATGGCCGCAGCGGGAACCCCTACTGGCGTGACCCTGAAAACATGTGTTTTGCGGCAGGCGACGTCTCTCTGAATGTGGCCGGCAGCGACCGCCTGCGGAAGTGGCCGGAAATCCCTGCCGAATTAGCTTGATGGCCAACAACGGCAAGCGAGGGTTTGTCGGCAGCTTTGCCTCTGTTGCAGAGCGGAGCCAACCCGGCACCCTATCGAACACGTTGGCAAAGGCGCAAAGCGAGCAGGCGCCGAGCGGGCGAAGGGCTCAACGGCTCACATGCGGTACACGCCGAATTGGTCACAGCCGAACTGCACCTCACCCATGCCATGGGTACCGGCCGTGGGGCCGCCGCAGGGTGTGAGCCGTGAGCCGCCGCCCCATGATTTTTTGCTGCCCTCTAGCGGCCTCTCAGACGTCCGCTTTGCGCCGCCATTTCGGCCATTCATCTGGTGAAGGCCGCGGCCCAAAAGCGGACATTAGCGAGGTAGGGCAGGTGGGCACCTTGGCACCAGAAGTGATATTCAGCTCCGCCCGCAAAGCGGACCTTATGTCATGTCCCACCTTGTTGTCGGACGACGGTGGACCATACGGCCAAATCGGCTAAGCGCCAGCTGCTGTGCGTCCCCTGCAGCCGCTGACAATCGAACCGTCTTCGGTCGTTGGCAAGCTCGCACAGCCTTTCGCGCAGTTCTGTCTCCGGTGGAAGTCAGGATCGGGATTGCACCAACTTCCAATCGTGCCGACGATGGAACAGGCCCGCCATTACGGCGAATCATCAAGGCTTGCAGATGCGCACAGCACTCGCCTCGGGTGCCAAATCCCGCCATTTTTCGACAGATGCTCCTTACGCGTGGTCGCGTCCATATGTCAGTAAGCTGCGAGCGCCTAATCGTTATGCACCCTTTGCAGCCGAGATGAATTCCGGGAAGCTTCTTCTCGAACATTCGAGCGCCGCTAAGGCTAAAATATTACTCCTAATCTTCCGAATATAGGATCGATACAATTCCGCATGTCCAAAAAATTTGTATATGTCGGAGTGTTTGCTCGCGGTATGGGAACGATATGCGGACAATATTTCTGATTTGACGTTGCGTTCGGAACGGAACATATTGGCATTATACTGCAATGCCGCCCTGTTGGGGAGAGCTACAAGACTCGGGTTGAGGGAAATGATCCGACTTATACTGTTGGTGCTGGTCGCCGTTTTTATTGTTCCGCGAAGTTCCCGCGCGGAGGAGCGCGTGGCGCTCGTCATCGGAAATGGCACCTACACCACGATTTCGTCGTTGCGGAATGCGCGCAGTGACGCCGCATTGATGGCCGATACGCTGCGAAAGCTCGATTTTGACGTTGTGGAAGCGCTCGATGTTGACCGTGCCGACATGGCGGCGGCCGTGCGTGCGTTCGGCGCCAAGCTTCGGGGGGCGGGCGAGAACGCGGTGGGCTTGTTCTATTATGCTGGCCACGGCGTACAGGCCCGAGGCGTGAACTACATGGTCCCGGTCTCGGCCAGCATCGACACCGAGTCGGACCTTGAGGTGGAGGCGCTGCCGACCGACAGCGTCCTGTCGCAGATGCGCGATGCGGGCAATGCCACCAGCATCATCATCCTCGATGCGTGCCGAAACAATCCTTTCGCCAGCCAGACACGCTCCGCGACGCGCGGGCTGGCGCGCGTCTCGGCGTCGGGAGGGGCCATCGTCGCCTTTTCCGCCGCCCCCGGGCAGGTGGCAAGCGACGGGGAGGGCAACAACTCGCCCTACACCGCGGCGCTGACCAAAGCGATGCAGACCGACGGGCTGTCGATCGAACAGGTGTTCAAGCGCGTGCTCGTCGACGTCGAAACCGCCACGAGCGGGGAGCAGGTGCCGTGGGTGGAGTCGTCGCTGCGCGACGAATTCTACTTCCGACCGGCCGCTCCGCAGGCATCTGCCGCGCCGCACAACCAGCTCGGCGCCGAAGCCGCCGCGTGGGCGAGGATTCGCGATACGGATGACGTGGCGCAGATCCAGGCCTTCATCGACGCCTTTCCCGGCAGTGTATTCGCCGATCTCGCCCGCCTGAGGCTGGAGGAACGTGCCGCCAGCGCACCGGCGCAGGCGCCGGTCCCCCAGGTTCTGGCGGCGCTGCCGCCGCCCACTGCGGAGCGGAACGATGCCGCGCCCGTCACGCTCGATGCCGCTTTCTACAGCCAGATGCAGGCTGAGTTGAACCGGCTCGGCTGCTCGGTGGGCGAACCGGATGGGGTGTGGGGCCGCCGGAGTGAGCAAGGCCTGGCGCTCCTGCGCCGCCATGCCGACCGCTCGCTTCCGGACAGCGAGCCCGACCCGGAATTCCTGAATCAGCTCAAAGCGATGGATGGTCGTGTCTGCCCGCTGAGCTGCTCGGTGGCAGAAGAAGTGAGAGGCGGGATCTGCGTCGCCAAGACCTGCCCGTCCGGGCAGAAGCTCTCGGCCAAGGGCGTCTGCTACACGCCGGCGCAAACCGCGAGCAAGCCGAAGCCCAAGATCGGGCGCAACTGCTGGACGCTGATCGACGAGGTGATCTGCGACTGAGGTCGCGCGGGGGCGGCCGGAGACACTGAAGAGGGGGGCATAGTGACGGGGCATCAGGAGAACAAGGCTGCGGGCGCGAGTGCCGTCGCGGACGGCGCGGCCGTCGTCGGTATCGTCTTCCCAGGGGTACAGCCGGCTGTCGCGCGTCCGAGTCGAATGGGTTGCCAGCTTATCCTTGACTGGAGGGCCCCCTGAGATGGCGATCCGTCTCCCATTCGTCAGACGCACCTTCCGTGGCCTGCTGGTCGCTGCCGGTGTGCTCGTGCCGAGCGCCCTCCGCGCATCAGGCCTGCCGGACGGGTGGACGCTGGAGATCAAGGCCGAGATCATTCTCGACAAGACCTATTGGGAAGATAAGGGCAAGGGGCGCCGCGTGACCGAGCGGGCGTCCTCCGACTGGTCGCGGCATTTCCGCGTCTTTGCCCTGCGCGATCGGCTCATCGTCAGCCGGCCCGACTTCACCTACGACGTCACGGTAGACAATAAACCGGCAAAGAAGGACGCGATTGGCGTGCCGGGCGGGCGCTGGCATTGCGTCAAGGTTCGCGCCGCTGGCGACATCGAGGATATGTGCGCGACCTACCGGGCCGAGCCAAACGGAGTCGCGCTGAGGCTGCGCCGCGATGCGATCGCCGGGCCGTGGAAGGGGCGCATCGAAGAGGCCTACCGTCTCACCGTGTCGCCTCCCTCGTGCCAGGTAGAATTGATCGCTGTGAGCGGCGACTTGACCCAGATGCTCCACGCCGTGGTGGGCAAGACGACAGGGTATGCCCAGACCGGGCGTCTCGCGAGCGGCTCCTGCCGGCTCATCAAGGGCAGGGAGGCGTTCTGACGATGGCTGGTAGTGGTGGATATGGTGCCGGCCCGCTGCCCGGCGAAGGGCCTCGCTCTTCGCCGGGCTCGGGCTGTTCCGGCAAGCGGCGCGCCGGCGGCTTGGCACTCGCCGCCGCCGTGGTCGCCGTGAGTGCGCCGGGGGCAGGTGCATCGCCGATACCCGCGGGCAAGACGGTCGATGCGCGCGTGATGGTGGCGTGGCCGCTGACGACCTCGGGTGTGCCGGCGTCCGATGCGGCGTTCTATCGTCCCGTGACGATCGATGCGGGGGTCGGCCTGCGCCTGTTCATGGTGAAGGGAGAGCTTCTGGTCAGCGTCCCGAGTTTCACGACCGAAGACGTCTCTGCCGGCGATGTTTCGACCCGAAACGTCGCCTTTCTGGCGGGCAGGGGGGCTTATCGCTGCAAGAAGGCCAGGATGAGAGGTCCCGCCGACGCGAGCGGGCGCGAGGTCAATTTTTGCGTGTCCTATACGCCTGCTGCCAACGGATTTGTCTTAAAGTTCAAGTATGACGGCGAAATCGCGTTGAATTCGCGCGGTTTCTACGACTATGCGCTGCGCTTCGATATCGCCGACCGATCATGCCAGGTGGCTCTGCGATCAGGTGCGATGAAGATGACCATCAAGACGCCCAATTACGACGTGGTCCAATCCGCAAAAGCGCGGGCGAAGTCGAGTTCCTGCACGATCATCGACGGCAGGCAGACATTTTGAGCGCCGGTCTGGCGGCGCGCGGTTGTTTGGAAACGGGAGGGGTGTGATCGTGGGTGAACGTCGTCGTGTAGCCTGTGTCCGGGCCGCGTTCGGCCGATCTGCCATGAGCCTCGCGATTGTCGTGGCGGGCTGCTGGAGCGGCGGTGCTATCGCCATGCCGCTGCCGGAGGCCTTTACCGTCGAGGCGAAGGTCGGGCTGCTGTGGCACAATCGGGAGACCGTGAAGCAGGCGGGCGGGCGTCCGAAACTCCGCAGCTTCACATCCGACGAGACGGCGACGTTCCGCCTGTTCAGGGTCGGCAAGCAGCTCGTCGTCAGCATGCCGGATTTCGGTTCCGGAGCGGTGTTCACCGAGGGTAAGGAGCGCGTCAAGAACGCCTTCCGGGTCGGGGACGGGCAATATGCCTGCAAGAAGCTGGATCAGGAAGCCGGCGCCGTCGGGCAGACCTGCTTCATGTATCAGACGCAGGGCGACACCCTGGTTCTCAGCCAGCGCTATATCGGCGATGTCTATGAATCCACGGGTGAATACGAGAAGGTCTTCCGCATACGGGTGGCCGCCGGCGACTGCACGGCCAGCCTGGCGTCGGGTCGCTCGCAGCTTAGCCATGACGGCGGCGGGATGATCGCGCTTCCCGGCATGCAGGGCAGCGAGACGGTGGCCACCGCGCAGTTCAACGGCTCCTCGTGCCGGCTGCTCAAGGGGCGGAAAGCATTTTGACCCGGCGCGGCACCATCGCCCCCCCATGGCGGGAGGGCTAGCGGATGGCGGTCGCACTGGCTCTGCTTCCCGCCCTACTTGCCGTGCTGCTCGCCATACCGGCAACGAGCGCGGCCGGTGGCGGCACATGGCTGTCGCTGTCGGCGTCCTCGGCGGCCTTCGCCGCGATGGCGACCAATCTCTTTCTCGCCACCCGGCCGCGCTTTCTTGAGCCGGTCTTCCACGGGCTGGACCGCATGTACCGGGTCCACCGGGCGCTCGGGATCACGATCGTCCTGCTGGTGCTGGTGCACTATGTGGTCGCGCCGAATTTCCAGGGCCTGACCCTGGCCTCCGGGCTGAACAGGCTCGCAAAGGACCTCGGTGAATATGCCTTCTATGGCCTGCTGGTTCTCGCCGCGCTCAGCCTCGTCAAGCGCATTCCCTACACGCGCTTCGAGCTTCCCTACGGCATCTGGCGCCAGTCGCACCGGCTTTTCGGGCTGGTGTTCCTGCTCGTGGCGATTCATCAGGCCTTCATCAAGCGGCCATTCGACGGCGCCGCGCTGCTGGCGGTGTATCTCAACCTTCTGGCGGTGATCGGCATCGCCAGCTTCGCCCTCACCCAGTTGCGCCCTTTGCTGCGGGGGCGGCGCTACCTTGTGACCGGCGTCGCACGCGCACCGGGCGGGACGCTGGTGACGGCCCGTCCGGCGAGTGCCGGCATCCGGGCCCGGCCCGGGCAGTTCGCTTTCATTCGGTTTGACCGTGCCGGGCTGGGCGAGGCCCATCCTTTCACCATCGCCGGGGGCGAGTCCGGGTCCAACGGGCAGCTGCGCTTTGCCATTCGTCCGCTTGGCGATTTCACCCGGCGCCTGCGCGACACGCTGCAGGTCGGCGACGCCATGGTGGTGGAGGGCGGCTATGGCCGCTTCGACCCGGCGCGCGGGGGCGCGCGCCAGATATGGATCGCCGGCGGCATCGGCATCACGCCGTTTCTCTCGGCGCTCGACAGCGCCCTGGCGGTGCCGGGCCGGCAGATCCACCTGTTCCATTGCGTGCGCGGCGCCGAGGAGGCGATCGACCGGGAACGGCTGGACGCGGCGGCACGGGCCGAGCCGGGCTTCGCGTTCACGCTGCACGCTTCCGCTGAAGCCGGGCGTCTGGGGGCAGGGCACATTGTGAGCGGCTGCGGGTTCGATCCGGCGGGGGCGGAGCTGTGGTTCTGCGGCCCTTCCGCCATGCGCGAGGGCTTGGTCGGTGATCTCGTCCGGCAGGGCAAGGCCCCGTCCCGGGTGGAATTCGAACGCTTTGAATTCAGGTGAGGTTCATCTTACCGCTGGTCATATAGTGCTGGGGAAGCTGGGGAGCAGGTGAGATGCCGGGGGGCAACGAACTGAGGCAGGGCCGCGCTGAGGCGGGCTTGTGGGGTAGGGGGGCACGGCTGCTACTGGCCGCAGCGGGCCTGATGCTCATGAGCACGGCGCCGCAGGCGCGCGAGCCGTTCAAGCAAGATGCCTTCGCCACCTACACGCCGAACCTTGCCAATGGCGAGGTGCTCGCCAATGCCGCCGGTTGCGTCGCCTGCCACGCCTCGGGCGAGAACACCCAGCTGCTCTCCGGCGGGCGCAAGCTCGACACCTTCATCGGCACCTTCTACGTGCCCAACATTACCGGCCATGCCAAGGGAGCCGGCAGCTTCAGCAATGCCGACTATCTCAACGCCGTCATCAACGGCGTGGCGCCGGACGGGCACAACTATTATCCGGTCTTTCCCTATGCCTCCTATGCCGGGATGAAGCCGGAGGATGTGCTCGACATCAAGGCCTATATCGCGACGCTGCCGCAGTCCGACAGCGAGACGCCGCGGCACGTGGTGGGCTTTCCCTACAATCTCGACGCCACCGTCGCGCTGTGGAAGCGCGCCAATTTCGGCACGCCCGCCTTCCAGCCGGGCGATGGCTCGCAAAAGAGCCGGGGGCGCTATCTCGTCGAGGCGGTCGGTGCCTGCGGCGAGTGCCACACGCCGCGTACACTCACCTATGGCCTCGACAATGAGCGCCGGTTCGAGGGCGAGAAGGGGCTGAGCGGCGAGGCGGCGCCGGCGATCACGGCGGCGCATATGGCCGCCTTCGCCCAGGGGGACGCCTTCCAGACCTATATTGAGGAGGCGAAGAAACCCTCCGGCTCGCCAGTCGCCTCGCCGCTCAAGCGCCAGATGCTGCGCGGGCTGGCGCTACTGCCGGAGACGGACCGGCTCGCCATTCTGGCCTATCTGACGGATAAGGAAATCAAGCCGAAATCACCGGAATTGACGCTCGAGGCGAGCTGCGCCGCCGCCGCGCCCCCGCCCGTGGCGATGAACGACCTCGCCGCCTCAGCGGATGACTTTGTTGGCCGCTACTGCCGCAACTGCCACGGCCCCGGCGAAAGCGCGCAGGGGAGCTTCCCGGCCGGCGACCTTGCCTCTATCGCGGCCAATCCCGCTTTCGTCGCGCCCGGCAACCGCAACGCCTCGCTGCTGTTCACCAGCGTTTCCAGCGGGCGCATGCCCTATGGAACCAAGCCGAGCGCGGAAGAGCTGGAGAAACTCGGCGCGTGGATCGACCAGCTCAGCGCGCCCGCCCCGGTCGCGGCGTCGTCGAAGCCGCCCCGCACGCGCGATGTGGTGACTACCGAGACGATGCAGCGCGCCGCGCTGGCCGACCTCGAGCGGCTGCCGGCCGAGGATCACCGCTTCATCCGCTATGCGAGCTTTCACAATCTCCATAACGGCATCGCGCCCTGCGAAGATCTGCGCGTGTTCGCCCGGCGGCTCGATCTGTTCCAGGCCAGCTTCCGCAAGATGCTCAATTCGGTGTCGCTTGGGCCCCAGCTGGTGATGCCGCCGGCGGTGGAGGGCTCCGACAACCTCCTGCTGCGGATCGACATGCGGGATGTGAAGTGGACACCCGCGCAATGGGAACTGCTCGTCGCCGACTATCCCTTCGCCCGCAGCGCCGGACGCGACCCGGCGCTCAAGGGGCTGACGGAAGGCACCGACACCGACATTCCGCTCATCCGGGCCGACTGGTTCATGGCCAATGCCTCGCGACCGGCCAACTACCATCTCCTTCTCGCCCTGCCCGAACATATCGGCGAGCTGGAGCGGCGCATCGGCGTCGACGTCAATGCCAATATCGCGGACAAGAGGGTGGCCCGTGCGGCCTTCCTCGAAGGCGCGTCCGGCGTCTCGGACCATAACCGCCTGGTGGAACGCCACGACCTGCCGCATGGCGGCTATTACTGGAAATCCTACGATTTCGCCGGCAGCCGTGACGCGCAGAACCTGCGCTCGCATCCGCACGGGCCTCCCGACGCGGCCCCGCTCGCGGCCCATCTCGACCCGTTCGAGCATGATGGCGGGGAAATGATCTTCTCGCTGCCGAACGGCCTGCAGGGCTATTACCTCTCCACCGGCAAGGGCGACCGCATCGATCGCGGTCCCACCGAAGTGGTGTCGTTCCGCCAGCGCCCGATCGGCAAGGGGATCGAGATCGTCAATGGCCGTTCCTGCATGGACTGCCATTCCGACGGCATCATCGCCAAGCGCGACCAGTTGCGCTCGCACATTGAAAGCTCGGTCGCCTTCTCCAAGCCGCAGCAGGAGCTGCTGCTGGCCATGTATGTCGACCAGATCGAGCTTGATCGCCTCTACGCCCGGGACCGAACCGCCTTCGTTGCCGCGCTGGAGCATATAGGCGCCGCCGAGAAGGCGCCGGACGGCTCGCTGAAGGGCCGGCGCGGGCCGGGCGAACAGGAGCTGGCGACCTGGTTCGCCGACCTCTACGAGGCCAATCTCGACGCCGACCAGCTGGCGGCCGAATTCGACATGCTCCCCGAGGAGATGGAAAGCGCCGTGCTGCGGGTCCGCGACGACACGGCGCGCAACCTCGCGATCGACTGGCTCACCCAGCTGAAGGCGGGGGTGAAGGTGCCGCGCTTCGAGGTCGACCGGCATTACGCCCCGATCCTGAAGGCGCTGCGCGACGTCGATCCGCTCGGCTCCGCCGACGTCGCCGTCGTCCTGCCGGACTACAAGGACGCCGATTATCGCGACGACGCCTACCGGCCGTCGGAGGAGGGCGGCAAGCTGGAGCTCAGCGTGCGTGTCCCCCGAACCTCGGTGCGCGTGGACCAGGAACTGCGCTTCGACGTGACGGCCAATCGGCGCTGCGAATTGCAGGTGCTGTATGTCGAGGCCAACGGCAAGGTGGAGGTGATCCCACAGGAGATGATCGGCGCGCCGTTCCTGGAACCGGGCAAGCCTCGCCGCATCCCGCAGGAGGGCGTCGGCGCATTGGTCTTCGACACGCCGGCCTATAATGAGACGCTGCTGGCGTTTTGCCGCGAGGGCGGGCTCGGCAAGGAGCGGCTCGACGCGGCGGCCGCCCGCGCGCTGATCGCCAAATCCGGCGAGCCGCCCTCGCGCGGCCTCGCCATCAAGCTGGTGGAGCGCCAGAAGGCGCAGGCGGCTGCGGCCCCACAGCAGAAGGGCCGCTCCGCCATCAACATGCTGTCCTTCACCATTCGGGAGTAGCGGCGATGGCGGCGAGGACCGGAATGTCTGTGGCGGGTAGGAATTGCGCGGGCGGGAAGTGGCGTGAACGGCGGCACCGGATCCTGCGGGTGCTCACCGCGTCGCTGGCTGTTGCGCTTGCCTCGCTGTGTGGCGCGGCCCTCGCCGGCGAGCCGCGCCGGCTTTCGACCGTGACGACCGGCCATTCCGAGCTGTCGGCGCTGGCCTTCTCGCCGGACGGCAACCTCATGCTGACAGGGGGCGACGACGGCACGCTGGAACTGCGGCAGGTGCCGTCCGGCCGGCTGGTGCGGCGGCTCGATCAGCATGGCGATCGTGTGATGGCCGCCACCTTCGCGCCGGACAGAGGCATGGCGGCGACCGCGGACGCCGACCGATTTGTGCGGCTCTGGGATGTCGCCAGCGGGGCGCTGTTGCACATCCTCGATGCGGGCACCGGCTTGCCGCGCGCCCTTGTCTTCGTTCCGGGCACGCGCCTCGTGGCCGCCGGGGGTGACGACAAGACGCTGCGCGTCTGGAACATCGACAGCGGCGCGCCGGTGCACAGGTCGAGGGTCGATACATCGACCGCGACGATGGGCATTGGCGGGCTGGCCGTGTCCCAAGACGGCAAGGCCCTGCTGGCCGGCACCGTGCATCAGGCGCGCCTGATCGAACCGAAGTCGGGTCGCCCGGTGCGGGATATCGATATCTCCGCCCCCTCGACTTTGAGCCGGATCGCTCTCTCCGGCGATGGCCGTCGGATTGCGACCGCCGAGGGCGACGGCACGCTCAGTGTCTGGGAGGCGGGCAGAGGTTCCGAGGTCTGGAGCACGCCGGGCGATCGCTGGTCCATGCTCGCGCTTGCCTTTTCCTCCGATGGACGCCGCGTTCACTCACTGCACGCCGACCGCACGCTCAGGGTCGCGGACGCCGCGACGGGGCGCCTGATAACGGCCGCGCGACTGACCGACCGTGAGCCGGATGGCTTCGCGGCCGCCGCCTTCTCGCCGGATGGGCAGCGCGCAGCGTTCTGGGAGGTGGGGCCGGAGGTGACGCTTTGGAGTGTCGACGGCGAGGCGGCGGCATTGCCGGCCGCCATGGTCATCCCGCCCGCCTCGGATGCGCCCGGGCCGGCAACCGTCTCTCCCTCGGCTCCGGCCGGATCCCTGCCTTCGCCCGCCATGGGCCGCCGCCTCGCGCTGGTGATCGGCAACTCGGCCTATCGGCACGTCTCGCCCCTCGCCAATCCGCAGAACGACGCGCGCCTGATGGAGAGCGCGCTGCGCGAGGCCGGGTTCGAGGTGACGCAGGTGCTCGACGCGGATCTCACGCAGATGCGTCGGGCCCTGCTGGCGTTTGGCCGGGCGCTGCGCGAGGGCAATGTCGAGGCGGGGCTCATTTATTACGCCGGCCATGGGGTGCAGGTGGGCGGCGAGAACTATCTGGTGCCGGTGTCGGCGCAGATCGCGGATGAGGACGAGATCCCGATCGAGACGATCAACGCCAACGACATGCTGCGCACGCTCGAATCCGCCGGCAGCCGCATCAACATCGTTGTCCTCGACGCCTGCCGCAACAACCCCTTCGCCCGCTCCGTGCGCTCGGCGACGCGCGGCCTCGCGCCGGTCGACGCGCCGCGCGGCACGGTGATCGCCTATGCCACCTCGCCGGGCGATGTCGCCTCCGATGGCGAGGCGGGCAACAGCCCTTACGCGGCCGCGCTGGCGGGGGCGATCCGCGAGGCACGAGGCCTGCCCATCGAGTCCGTGTTCAAGGCCACGCGCCGACAGGTGCTTGCCGCCACCGGCGAAAAGCAGGTGCCGTGGGAGACCAGCTCAATCACCGGCGAGTTCTATTTCCATCCGCAGTCCGGCAGCGCCGGACCTGCCGCCCCGCGACCGGTGGCGGCGGCTCCGGCTCCCGCGCTCGCGCCCACGCCCGCGCGCGTCGAGCTGGCACTCGCCCCGAGCCCGCCGCCGGTGATCCACGCCCCCGCGCCCGGACGATCCGCCATCGGCTGCCGGCAGGTCGATTTCGATGCCGGGCCGGCGAGGCTGTGCGCCAGCTCCGAACTCGCGGGGCAGCACGGCAATGGCTATGGCGTCGGCAATCTCGCCGATGGCGATCGGGCGACGGCGTGGGTCGAGGGTGAGCGCGGCGACGGGATCGGGGAAACGCTGCTGGTCCTCTTCGAGCGGCCGACCCGCATCAAGGGGCTGTCGCTGATCAACGGCTACGACAAGAATACCGACATTTTCACCAAGAATAACCGGGTGGCGACCGTCGAACTGCGCAGTTCGCGCGGCGACATGGTCGGCGCCGCGCTGCAGGATCGTGGCGGCTGGCAGCGTATCCTCGACCGTGATCTCGGCGACGTCACCTGGATCGAGCTGTCGATCACGGCGGTGAATCGGGGCAGCAAGTACCGCGACACGGCCATCAGCGAGCTGAGGATCGAATGAGCGGTCCGAACCTGCCTCGGGGCGCCACCGGGGCATCTGCCTTCTGTCTCGCGAGCCTGCTCGCCCAGGCTTTGCCGGCCCTCGGCGGCGACCTGCCCCAAGGCTTCGTGCGGTTGAGCGAGGTGGCGCCCGGCATCGCGCAGGACATGCGCTACGCCAGTGCCGACAATTTCACCGGCGCCGTCGTGCCTGGCTACCGGGCCGGGGTCTGCATTCTGGCCGCGCCCGTGGCCGTGGCCCTCGCCAAGGTTCAGTCCGACCTCGATGGCGAGGGGTTCCGGCTCGTCACCTATGACTGCTACCGCCCGGCACGCGCGGTGCGCGCCTTCGTCGACTGGGCGAGGGGCAATCAGAAGACCGACCCGGTGTACCATCCCGACGCCCCCGCCAGCCGGTTGTTCGCGCAGGGCTACATTGCCGCCCGCTCGGGCCATTCCAGCGGCGGGTCGATTGATCTCGGGCTGTTGCGCCGGGAAGGCGAGGGCTGGGTGCCGCTCGATATGGGCAGCGGCTTCGACTTCTTCGGCGCACGCAGCCATGCCGGCGCCAAGGGCATCGGCGCGGCGGCGCAGGCCAACCGGAAGCGGCTCGCCGAGGCCATGACGCGGCACGGATTCGCCCCCTATGCGCGGGAGTGGTGGCACTTTCGCTACCGCGCCGAACCGTTCGAGGGCCGCATCTTCGACTTCGAGGTGACGGGTCCGAGCGACATCAAGGAAGGAGAGACGCGATGAGAACGATCCTCACCGGACTGGCCGCCCTGCCTCTCCTCCTGGCGACGCTGGCGGGGGGCGCGGCCGAGACCCTGAGCCGCGACGCCATCGTGCGCTCGCTCGCACCTGCGCCCAAGGCGACGACGCGCTCGCTCCGCCCGGCCGCGCCGGCCATGGCAGCCTCAGACAAGGCCTATCTCGACCAGTTGCCGACCCGCGGCCTTCGGATCGAGATGAAGGACAAGCTGGCGGAGATCGTCGAGCGCAACGACCTGCCGCGCATCGATATCGAGATACGCTTCGCCTACAATTCCGCCGAGATCGCGCCGGAGGCGTGGGTGGAGCTGGATGCGCTGGGCGGGGCGCTGCTGGCCGATTCGCTGGTCGATGCGCGGATCGCCCTCAACGGCCATACCGATGCCGTCGGTGGCGACGCCTATAATATGCAGCTGTCCGAATCCCGGGCGGAGGCGGTGCGAGACTATCTCATCCGCCATCACGGCATCGACGGGGAGCGGCTGATCGCCGTCGGATTTGGAGAGAGCCGGCTCAAGACCCGCTCCCATCCCGAAGCCGCCGAAAACCGTCGCGTTGAAGTCGTCAATCTGCACTGATCAACCCGTCCCGCGTGCGACAGTTCTGAAGGGACGACGCGGGCCGGTCACTCGATTAGAACAACTGAGGCGACCTACGCTCCGCTTTGAGTGAAATTGGTTCGATCCCCTAAAAGGGGACGTCCCCAGAGTCCGCGAAGGGGTCAATTTCGACCTTGGCCTTCCTTCGAGATATGTCCGCTTATCGTCAGGCCTGACCAATAGCGGAAAGTCCGCCACCGGCCCCTTATCGGCCATTCGTCCTCATTGCAGCGAACCCCTGCCTCCGCCGCCACGGAGCTGTCTTGTCGCTCGGCGCCTCACGCCTTCTTCGCCGGCGCCGTCCTAAGTTCATCGAGATAGTCCGCCCACACCTGCATCATGCGCACGCGCTCGTCCCAATATTCGGCGGCGTGGGTGTAGGCGCGGCGGATGGCGTTGGCGTCTTGATGCGCTAATTGAGCATCAACGCAGTCGAACGAGGTGATGGGAGCGGCGAAGTAGGCACCTCGGCAAAGACGCACAGCGAGCAAGCGGCCAGTGCCCTGCGGCGAACGGCTCAACGGCTCAGCAGCGGTGCACGCCGACATGCTCCCCACCGAACTGCACCTCACGCATGCCACGGGCACCGACCGCACGGTTGCTGCATAGCATGAGCCATGAGCCGTGAGCCGAAAGGCAACGTCCGCGAGCTTACCTCCGGCATTCTGGTTCGCGCTCTTGGACGTACGGCTCATCGCCGCGTGTCCGCCACTAGCTATTTGGCCGCTCGGATGGGTTGGGGGAAAGGGCCGATCGTTGCGGCCCGTCGGCCGGGCAGCTTAACGTGCCGTCGCTGCCACTTCTTGCCGCAAAGCAAAGGGCTTCAAAGGCTCTCATTAATGACCCGCGGCGCTGGCGACTTCAGAAGCGTTGCATTCAGTCGGAAGGAATGGGCGCCCCATGCGCGTTGGACGGTTCACAGCCCTGCTG
>NZ_FMTP01000008.1 GCF_900100155.1 Ancylobacter rudongensis | reverse complement strand
CCCACGAGATGGGCTTCGCCCGCCAGGTCGCCAACCGGGTCATCTTCATGGATGCCGGGCAGATCATCGAGATGAACGAGCCGGAAGCGTTCTTCTCCAATCCGCAGCACGAGCGCACCAAGCTGTTCCTCAGCCAGATCCTGGGACACTGACCACCGCCGGCCCGCCCCGCGCGGCCCGCCATTGGCCGCGCCTGCGACGAACGCGACATCGACGACAAGGAAAACGTGCATGCCCCTGACCATTCCCGCCAAGGCCGAGCATCAGACCTTTCTCTATTCCGAGTCCTGCACCGATCTCGACGCGCTCCGCGCCGACGTCGCCTATCTCGGCATCCCCTATGGCGAATCCTACACCTTCGGCGAGATCGCCAGCGACCAGAGCCGCGGCGCGCTGGCGATGCGCCGGGCGACGGGGCGGATTCTCCGTGCCATCGAGCGCTATGATTTCGACATTGGCGGCCCGCTCTACGACAACCGGCCGATTCGCGCGGTGGATTGCGGCGACGTTTATGCCGATCCGCGCGAGTTGAAGCAGCATCTCGCGCGCGCTGAGCAGGTGGTGCGCAAGATCGTTGCCTCGGGCGCCATGCCGATCATCCTCGGCGGCGATCATTCGATC
Source organism: Ancylobacter rudongensis (assembly GCF_900100155.1). Taxonomy (GTDB): domain Bacteria; phylum Pseudomonadota; class Alphaproteobacteria; order Rhizobiales; family Xanthobacteraceae; genus Ancylobacter; species Ancylobacter rudongensis. The sequence goes on along the minus strand of NZ_FMTP01000008.1, from coordinate 197,853 downwards.
CCGATCCCGGTGCTGAAGGCGCTCGACGACCAGGGCCCGATCACCCTCATCCAGATCGACCAGCATCTCGACTGGCGCGAGGAGATCAACGGCGTCACACACGGGCTGTCCAGTCCGATCCGCCGGGCCTCGGAAATGGATCATATCGGCGAGATCTTCCAGATCGGCCTGCATGCGAGCGGCAGCGGCCGGCAGGAGGAGTTCGAGGCCGCCCGGGCCTATGGCGCGCATCTTATCTCCTCCTATGAGCTGCATGAGCGCGGCATCCAGCCTGTGCTGGACCGGATCCCCGCCGGGGGGCGCTACTACATCACCGTCGATCTCGACGCGTTCGAGCCGGGCATCGCCCCGGGCGTCGCCGCGCCCTGCGCCGGCGGCATGACCTTCATGCAGGCCAGAAGCCTGATCCACGGCCTGGTGAACAAGGGGCGCGTGGTCGGCATGGACGTGGTGGAAATCACCCCGGCCACCGATGTCAACGACATCACCTGCATCACCGCCGGCCGCCTGATCGTGAACCTCGTCGGCGCGGCCGTCCGGGCCAATTATTTCGGCGCGAAATAGGCGACCCTCCGCACGGCGGGCCGCTCGAGCCCGCCGGCCACATTTTATTCCGGACGCCGCTTTCATGAATGCCGCGCAGATACTCGAACGCCTGGTGAGTTTTCCCTCGGTCGTCGGCACGCCGAACGGTGCCATTGTCGACTGGATCCGCGCCTATCTGGAAAGCCATAGCGTCGAAGTGCGCGTTCTGCCCGGCCCGGAAGGCGACCGCGCCAACCTGTTCGCCACACTGGGGCCGCGCGACCGGCCCGGCCACATCCTGTCGGGGCACATGGATGTGGTGCCCGCCGAGGAGGCGGAATGGCGCGCCGATCCGTTCACGCTGCGCGCGGAAGGCGACGCGCTCCACGGGCGCGGCACCAGCGACATGAAGGGGTTTCTCGCGGCGGTGCTCGCCAGCGTCCCGGCTCTCAAGGCCGGCCGGCTCGACCGCCCCCTCCATTTCGCCTTCTCCTATGATGAGGAGGCCGGTTGCCGGGGCGTGCCCCACCTTCTTGCGCGCCTGCCGGAGCTGTGCGCGCCACCCCTCGGCGCTATCATCGGCGAGCCGAGCGGCATGAGGGGCGTGCGCGCCCATAAGGGCAAGGCGGCGGCCCGCATCCGCATCGAAGGGCGCGCCGGCCATTCCTCGCGTCCCGACCAGGGCATCAATGCCATTCACCTGATGGCCGAGGTGCTGGCACGGGCGGTGGAGACGGCGCAGGCCCTGGAGAAGGGGCCGCAGGACCCGACCTTCGAGCCCCCTTACGCCTCGATGCAGATCGGCACGATCCGGGGAGGGCAGGCGCTCAACATCGTTCCCGACCTGTGTGTCGCCGATCTGGAGGCCCGCGCCATTCCCGGCCTTGCACCGCGCGCGCTGCTCGAACCCGTCCACGCCGTCATCGGCTCGCTCGCCGCGCGCGGCGTCGACGCGACGTGGGAGCCTCTAAGCGATTATCCCGCGCTCTCCCTTCCCGCCGATGCGCCCTTGGCCCGTCTGGTGGAAAGGTTGACGGGCGCGCCGTCCCTGGCGGCGGTCAGCTATGGCACAGAAGCCGGGCTGTACCAGGAGGCGGGCATTGCCTCGATCATCTGCGGGCCGGGCGACATCGACCGCGCGCACAAGCCGAACGAGTTCATCCGCCGCGATGAACTGCACGCCTGCCAGGCCTTCATCGAGGCGCTGGGGCAGGGCCTGTCCCCGGCGTGACAATCGCCCCGCCGTCCGGCGCCGGCGGTATCGCTTGCCTTCGGCCGGGCTGGAGCCTCGCAGCTTGGCCAACCTACCTTTGATTTACTCTAAACTATTGATATTGAAGAGCTATTTAAACTCACGTAAGTGTGAAGCCTCGCGATGAAAAATTCCCCATGCGGCGGATGAGGTTTCGACGCAGTGACTGGCGACCTGAAAATAGCGTTCGATGCCCATGGGCCGGAGCTGCGACGCTATCTCCGGTACCGTCTGCGCGACTCGCACATGGCGTCCGATCTGGTGCAGGACACCTTCCTGCGGGTGATCGAGCGGCCCGAAACCCGCGTCGATGATGTTCGCGCCTATCTCTATACCATTGCCCGCAATCTCCTGCTGAACCACAAGAAGCAGGAGGCCCGCCGCCGCACCGACAGCGTGCCGCATGAATGGCTCGGCGATATCGCCGCCGATGCACCGACCCCCGAAGATGCCGCCGATGCCCGGCTGCAGCTTGAGCGTCTGCAGCGATTCATCAGCGAATTGCCGGCCCGCACGCAGCAGATCTTCGTGCTCAACCGTGTCGATGGGCTGACCCAGTCGGAAGTGGCGCGGGCGCTGTCGATTTCCGAGAGCTCGGTCCAGAAACATCTGGCGATGGCGATCCAGCACGTGACGCAGCGGCTCAGAACACGCTAGACGGTGACATAAATACGGGTTTTGGCTCCGCCGGTTGTCTTCCCTTACGATGACACGGACGGCACGCGGCATGGATGACGACGTGAACGAGGATCGAGCGTCGGACGTCGACCGGCGCGCGGCGCACTGGGTCGCCCGCCTGGACGGCCGCCCGCTGGACGATGCCGAGCGCGACGCCTTCCGCGACTGGCTGGAGGCGGACCCCGACCACCGCCTGGCCTTCGAGGAAGCGCACAGCGCCTGGCGCAGCCTCGATCTGCTGCGCCGCGACCCCGGCCCGCTGCGCGCGCTGGCGCGCCCAGGGCGCCGGAAGCCCGTCGGTCGTGCCGGCATGGCCGGCGTTATCGCCCTGCTTGCCCTTGGTCTGCTCGCCCTGCGCTACCAGATCGGCGATCCGTGGATCGCCCTCGCCGCCGACTGGCGCACCGCGCCGGGCCAGATGCGGCAGGTGACGCTGGACGATGGCAGCCTTGTCGATCTCGGGCCGGACAGTGCCATCGCGGTGCATTTCAGCGCCGAGGCGCGCCGCGTTACCCTGCTCGCCGGCGATGCGTTCTTCCAGGCCGCGCCGCGTGCCGGCGCCGAGCGCCGTCCCTTCGTGGTCGAAGCCGGCCAGGGCACCACGACCGCACTCGGCACGCAGTTCCTGGTGGAGGGGCGCGAGGACGGCGCCAGGGTCACGGCCGTCGAGCACCGCATCGAAATCGCGTTCGACACGCCCGAGCGCGGCGATGAGCGCGTCGTGCTCTCGCCCGGCACGGCGGTGGAGTACGACCTGTCACACGGTCTCGGCCCGGTCGATGCCGCCGATCTCGACGAGGCGACCGCGTGGCGCAAGGGCCTCTTGGTGTTCGATTCCGTGCCGCTCGAGGATGTCGTGCGCAAGCTCAACCGCTACCGGCGCGGGCGCATCGTCATCGCCAACGCCCAGCTCGCGCAGCGCAAGGTGAGCGGCGTGTTCGCGACCGGCGACCTCGACGGCGTCATCCGCACCATCACGGCGGAACTCGGCGCCAGCGCCTCCTCCCTGCCGCCACTGGTGACGGTGCTCTATTAGAGCTGAAATTACTTTTACGGGGTTTCGCCCTCCAAGTTGTCTTCACCCCCAGAGATGCGCCGTTGACACGAGGGGATGGGCCGACATGGCTGGAGTGAGACATTGGACGGGGGCTCCCGCGCGGTGCCATGGATTGGCGGTCGGTCTGGTCGCCGGGCTTCTCGCCTCGGTGGCGATCCCCGGCTTTGCGGTGGCGCAGCAGCCCGCCAGCGCGGCGTCCGCCCGCATCGCCTTCGACATTCCGGCGCAGGACCTCAATCGCGGCGTGCTCAAATTCGCCCAGCGCGCGGGCGTCCAGGTCTTCTATGACACCGCCAAGCTGGAGGGGCGCCGCTCCTCCGCCGTCTCCGGCACGCTGACCGCGCAGGAAGCGCTGTCGCGCCTGCTGGCCGGCACCGGGCTCGTCTACCGCTTCACCGCGCCGAACCAGGTGACGATCGTCGACCCCAGCGCCACGAGCGCGGCGGGCGCCAGTGCGGACGGGACGATCCAACTCAGCACGATCGACGTGCAGGGCGATGGCGGCACGGTCGGCTATGTCGCCACGCGCAGCGATGTCGGCACCAAGACCGACACGCCGCTGATCGAGACGCCGCAGTCCATTTCCGTCGTCACCCGCGACGAGCTGAACGACCGCAATGTGCAGACGCTGACGGAAGCGGTGGCCTATACGCCGGGCGTGCGTACCGGGGAGATCGGTTTCGACCCCCGTTACGATTCCTTCTCCATCCGTGGCTTCGACGTCACCTATAACGGCATCTACCGCGACGGCCTTCGGCTTCCCGGCGCCAACATGTCGATCTTCAAGGTCGAGCCCTATGGCGTCGACAGCGTCACCGTGCTGCGCGGTCCCAGCTCCGCACTCTACGGTCTCGGCTCGCCCGGCGGCCTCGTCGACATCACGTCGAAGCGCCCGACCGAAGTGGCCTTCGGTGAGGTCGAGGTGCAGGGCGGCAATTACGACTGGTGGCAGGGCCAGTTCGACGTCGGCGGGCCGATCGACAAGGAAGGCACGCTGCTCTACCGGCTGACCGGCGTGCTGCGCGATGCCGACTCGCCCAACACGCTGGGCGGCGGCGTCAACGACATGAACTACATCGCGCCGGCCGTGACCTGGAAGCCGAATGATCAGACTAAGATCACCTTTCTCGGCGAGTACCAGAATTCGGAGACGCCCGCCGCGATGCCCTATTTCGGCTGGAACGGCAGCGTCAACGCCCCGTTCAGCCAGAGCATCGGCGACTATAACAGCCTGGAACAGGATCAGTACCGGATCGGCTATCTCGCCGAGCACGAGTTCAACGACGTGTTCACCGTCCGGCAGAATCTGCGCTACGGCTACGCCGACACCAGCGTGCGTTACAACGGCATCTCCGCCTATGACCTCGCCGCCGGCACCGCCAGCCGCTATACGGGCTACGTGCACGACAAGCTGGACTCGTTTGTTGTCGACAACCAGCTCCAGGCCGACTTCGCCACCGGGCCAGTCGTTCACAAGCTGCTGTTCGGGCTCGACTACTCCTATCTCGCGCTCGATGGTGGCATCGGCTATGGCGCCGCCTCGGACATCTCCCTGGCCACCGGCCAGCCGCTCGGCCCGACCTTCGATCCCCCGCTCAATTATGCGCGCTACGATCAGACGCAGAGCCAGCTCGGCGTTTATGTTCAGGAACAGGCCACCTTCGACAGGTGGATCCTGACCATGACCGGCCGCTATGACTGGGTCGAGACCAAGGACGAGGACCTCCTCGCCAACACCACCGAGAATATCGACGACAACGCCTTCACCGGCCGCGTCGGCCTGACCTATCTGTTCGACAATGGCATCGCCCCCTATGTGAGCTACGCGACCTCGTTCGCGCCCAATCTCGGCGTCGACATCAACGGCAACGCGTTTGATCCAACGACGGCACGCCAGATCGAGGCCGGCGTGAAGTATGCCCCGGCCGGATTCGACGGTTACCTTGCCGCCTCGGTGTTCCAGATTAACCAGGAGGACGGGCTCGTTACCGACGACACCAATCCGCTCTTCCAGGTGCAGACCGGCGAAGTGCGTGCACGGGGCTTTGAACTGGAGGTGGTGGCCAATCTGGGCAATGGCCTGAAGGTGCGCGGCGCCTACACCTATCTCGACCTCACCAATGTCGCCGGCGAAGCGGAGACGATCGGGCTCACCCCCTCGGGCCAGCCGGAGAACAGCTTCTCGCTGTGGGCGGACTATCAGTTCCAGCCGGGTACGAAGCTGGCCGGCCTCGGCATCGGTGCCGGCGTACGCTACACCGGCGCCACCTGGGGCGACTCGCTCAACACCTTCCAGAACAGCGCCTACACGCTGGTCGATGCCAAGCTGAGCTATGATTTCAGCTACCTCGCCGCCAGTCTCAAGGGTTGGAGCGCGCAGATCAACGCCCAGAACCTGCTGGACGAGGAATACGTTACTTGCGATGTCGGCTATTGCTACCAGGGCATGCCGCGCACGGTCATCGCCGGCCTGAAGTATCGCTGGTAGGGCGCTCGCCGTGCCTGCCTTCGCTCACCGCCTGACGCGGCGGGGCCTGCTGGCCGCTGCCGCGTCCTGCGCCGTGCTGGCGCCCGGTCCATCGCGAGCGGGCGCCGCGCCGGCCCGGATCGTCTCGCTGGATTACGGCCTCGCCGAAACCCTGCTGGCGCTGGGCGTGCCGCCGATCGCCATCGCCGAAGCGGATCAATGGGCGACCTGGGTGGTCGAGCCGGCGATGCCGCCCGGCGTGGTCAATCTCGGTGCCGCGCAGGAGGCCAACCTCGAGCTCCTGCACGCGCTGAAGCCCGAGCTGATCCTCACCACCCCCTATCTCGCGCGCCTTGGCCCGGTGCTGGCGCGCATCGCCCGCACCGAGAGCTTCGCGATCTATACGCCCGAGCCCGGCACGCCCTATCCCCGCAGTGTCGACGCCACGCGGCGGCTCGGCGGCATGATCGGGCGGGAGAGCCAGGCGCAGGCGCTGATCCATGCCAGTGTCGCACGGATGGCCGCGGCCCGCGCGGCGCTGGCCTCCCATTCCGGCACCCCGGTCTTCGTCGTGAGCTTCATGGATACGCGCCATGTCAGGGTCTATGGCGCGAAAAGCCTGTTCGACGACGTGATGACGCTGTGCGGCCTCAGCAATGCCTGGCGGGGCGAGGTCAATTACTGGGGTTTCGCCACCGTCGGCATCGAGCAGCTCGCCCGGGCGCCCGAGGCGCGGCTGATCTATGTCGAGCCGATCGCCGCCGACGTGCGGGCGGCGCTGGCCCGCTCGCCGCTGTGGAACAGTCTCGGTTTTGTCCGCGCGGGGCGGGTGCATGCCATGCCGCCGGCGCTGATGTTCGGCATGCTGCCTTCCGCCATGCGCTTCGCCGGGCTATTGGAGCAGACCCTTGCCGGGACGCCCGCGCATGGGTGAGCGCCTGCGGCTTGGTCCCGCCATGCTTGTCGGTGGGCTGGCGCTTGCCGCTCTCGGCATGAGCGCGGCGACGCTGGCGCTGCGGCTGCCGCCCGCGCTCTGGATCGACGCCCTCGCAAGCCCCGATCCCTCGGACGTGCAGCAGATGCTGGTGCGCTACAGCTTTGCCCCGCGCCTGGCCACCAGCCTGCTGTGCGGCGGGGCGCTCGGGCTGGCCGGCGCGCTGCTGCAGCTGGCATTGCGCAACCCGCTGGCCTCGCCGACCACGCTCGGCGTTTCCGCCGGCGCCAATCTCGCCCTTGCCATGGCGATGCTGTGGGCGCCGGGCCTGCTGGCTGTCGGCCGCGAATGGACCGCGATGGCCGGCGGGCTGGTGGCCGCGCTCCTCGTGCTCGGCCTGTCCTGGCGTCGGCGGCTCTCCCCGCTCACCGTGGTGCTGGCGGGCATGGTGGTGAGCCTCTATTGCGGCGCCCTGGCGGCGATGCTGGCGCTGTTCAACAGCCACTACCTCGCCGGCCTGTTCATCTGGGGCGGCGGCTCGCTGAGCCAGCAGGATTGGACGATTGCGCAGTTCCTCGCGCCCCGGCTGGCGCTCGCCCTTCTGGCCGCGGCGCTGCTGGTGCGCCCTCTCACCCTGCTGACGCTGGAGGACGACCAGGCCAAGGGCCTCGGCCTGTCCGTGCCGCTGATCCGGCTCGCCGCGCTGGCGCTCGCTGTCGCGCTGACCGGGCTCATCGTCGGCACGGTGGGTGTCATCGGCTTCATCGGGCTGGCGGCGCCGGCGCTGGTGACGGTCGCCGGCGCCCGCCGCGTCGGCGCCCGCCTCCTCTGGTCGACCCTGCTGGGCGCGGTGCTTTTGTGGTTGGCCGACCAGAGTGTGCAGCGTCTGGCCGGCGATTTCGGCGAGATGCTGCCGACCGGCGCGATCACCGCCCTGATCGGCTCGCCCCTCCTGCTGTGGCTGATTCCCCGCCTCCGGCTGACGCTGCAACCGCCCGCCGGGCTGGGCGAGGCGGTCCGTCGCCCCGGCCGGCCGCTGCTGGTCCTGGCCGCGCTCGCGCTGCTGCTGGCCGCGCTGGTCGGGCTGTCGCTCGGCGTCGGCTACGGGCTGGAGGGCTGGAGCGTCAGCGGCGACCTGCTGGAATGGCGCTGGCCGCGGGCGCTCGCGGCTCTCGCGGCCGGCATCCTGCTGGCCTGCGCCGGCGGCATGCTGCAGCGCATGACCGGCAACCCGATGGCGAGCCCGGAAGTGCTGGGGGTGAGCGCGGGCGCCGCCTTCGGGCTCATCATCGCCATGTTCACGCTCAACGAGATCGGCCGCGCCGCGCAGCTCGGCGCCGCCACTCTGGGCGCGCTGCTGGCCCTGTTGGCGATGCTCGCTCTGGCGCGCGGCAGCGCGGCGGCACCGGAGCGGGTGCTGCTGGTCGGCATCGCCCTGGGGGCGATGTTCGATGCGCTGGTCACGGCGCTGATGGCGGGCGGCGACCCCCGCGCCCTGCTGCTGCTCAACTGGATGACCGGCTCGACCTATGCGGCGACCGCGACGGACGCCGTTGTCGCCCTCCTTGCCGCGCTCGCGAGCCTTGCCGCCCTGCCGCTGCTGGCGCGCTGGCTCGACATCGTCCCGCTCGGCGGGGCGATCTCCGCCGCGCTCGGCCTACCTCCGCGCCGTAGCAACCATGTGCTTCTCATCGCCACGGCGGCGATGACGGCGGTGGCGACGCTGGTGATCGGCCCGCTGACCTTTGTCGGGCTGATGGCCCCGCATCTGGCGCGGTTTCTCGGGCTGCAGCGCGCGCTGCCCCAGCTCGTCGCGGCGGCGCTGATCGGCGGCATCCTCATGGTGGCGGCGGACTGGTTCGGCCGCACGGCCGCCTTTCCCTGGCAAATCCCGGCGGGCCTGACCGCCACCTTCATCGGCTGCCCCGCCCTCATGTGGCTGCTGGCACGGAGACAACGCGCATGACGACTGATACCGCGCCCGAGACCGCGATCGAGACCGCGATTTTTGCCCGCATCCCCGGCACCGTGCAGTTCGACCTCGCCTCGCGCGAAGGCGGTGCGCCGCACCGCATCTTTCTCTACACCCCGCCGGGCGCGCCGCCGGCCGAGGGCTGGCCGGTGCTGTATCTGCTCGACGGCAATGCGGTCATCGCCACCGCGGTGGAAGCGCTGCGGGCGCAGGCGCCCTATACGCTCGGCACCGGCATCACCTTCGGGGTGATCGTCGCCATCGGCTACCCCACCGAGGAGGCCTATGACAGCCTGCGCCGCTCCTGGGACCTCGGCCCGCCGCCCGGCCAGACCTACCCGCCCTTCGTCGAGGGCGGCCCGCCGGTGCGCACTGGCGGCGCGGACGCGTTCTTCGCGTTCATCGAGAACGAGGTGAAGCCCGAGATCGCCCGCCGCGTGCCCGTCGATGCGCGCCGGCAGTCGATCTTCGGCCATTCATTCGGCGGGCTGTTCGTGCTGCACGCGCTGTTCCAGCAGCCCGCCGCCTTCGCCGGCTGGATTTCCGCCAGCCCGGCGATCTGGTGGGAGGGCGCGGGCATTGTCGACCGGGCGCAGGCCTTCGTCGCGGCGGGGCAGGGCGGGACAGCACGGGGCGGCCGCCGCCTGCTGCTGCTGGTCGGCGAATATGAGCAGCAGCTCGCCCCGTTCCAGATCGGGGCCGAGGACGCCGAAAAGCGCCTTGCCAGCTTCCTGGAGAGCCGGATCGTCGACCATACGCGGGAGATGGCCGAGCGGCTGGCGCCCGTGCCGGGCCTGGCGACCGCCTACCAGTTCCTGCCCGGCGAGACGCATATGTCGGTGCTGCCGGCCTCGATCAATCACGCGCTGCGCGTCGCGTTCGGGGTGAACCATGCCGGATGAGGCGCCGCTGTTCGAGATCGAGGAGGCCCGCTTCACGGCGGGCGGCCGCACGCTGCTCGGCCCGCTCAGCCTTTCCATCCCCGGCGGCGCGTGTGTCGGGCTGATCGGCCATAATGGCTCCGGCAAGTCCACCCTGCTGAAGATGCTGGCGCGCCAGCAGCCCGGCGAGGGGGCGATCCGGTTCCGCGGCCGGGCGCTGGCCGACTGGGGTGCCCGCGCTTTCGCCCGCGAGGTGGCCTATCTCCCGCAGGCCACGCCGACGGGCTCGGGCCTGCTGGTGCGGGAACTGGTGGCGCTCGGCCGCTATCCCTGGCACGGCGCGCTCGGGCGCTTTGGTGCCGCCGACCGGGCCAAGGTGGCGGAGGCACTCGCCCTGACCGGCCTCGACCGGCTTGCCGAAAGGGTGGTCGACACGCTGTCGGGCGGCGAGCGCCAGCGCGCCTGGATCGCCATGCTGGTGGCGCAGGATGCCAACAGCCTCCTGCTGGACGAGCCGATCTCCGCGCTCGACATCGCTCACCAGATCGAGATCCTCAGCATGATCAGGGATCTCGCGCACCGGCGCGGCATCGGCGTGCTGGCGGTGCTGCACGACGTCAACATGGCGGCACGGTTCTGCGACCACATCATCGCGCTGCAGGGCGGCCGGCTGATCGCGCAGGGGCCGCCGGCGGAGATCCTGCAGCCAGGCCCGCTGGAGGCGATCTACGGCATCCCGATGGGGGTCCTGACCGCGCCGGACGCCGGCCTGTCGTTCTGCTATGCGCGCTGACAGCGGGTTCGGCGTTCCCGGCCCGTCCTCGCAATCGCACACCGGCGGCCGGGGATGACGTGGCCTCCCGGAAGGGAATCGAACCCCTGACCCCAGGTTTAGGAAACCTGTGCTCTATCCTGCTGAGCTACCGGGAGTGACCGGGCGTACATGAACCCAATTGGGGGCTCCGATCAAGAGGGCGGGAACGCGCGGGCGCGGGCGGGGCGGTGGCGTGCGGCGGAAGCTCCGGGCGCCGGCAGGGGCGATCGGTGCGGCAGGCGCGCGCGTACGCCCAGTGAAAGCCGATTCAGCGGATGCGTTCCAGGCTTTTGTTCCGACGCATTTTGTTCACGCACACCGGAGCACATTTCGCGCGAAAATGCGCTAGGCTGCGGCGTGGCGCCGTGTGAGCCGTCCCCGCAACCGGCCCGGCGCCGGGGGCTGGTCGCGGGCCGGCGGGGTCCGGGATCTGACGATCAGGCTTGGGACGATCGGGAGTGTCATGCACAAGCGCCTGACCGCACCGCTTCCGTTGTCGCCGCGGCGCCGCCGCGGCCGCAGCGGCGTGGTCGCCCTGACAGCCGCCGCCGCGCTCGGCCTGTTGCCGGCTCACGTCGCCTGGGCGCAAGGCGTAACGCTCCAAACAGCACCGCTCCAAACAGCACCGCTCCAAACAGCGCCGGTCCAAGCGGCTCCTGCCCAATCGGCACCTGTCCAAGCCGCGTCCGCCGGCTGCGCGGACCTCACCCCGGAATCGGGCGAGGTCGCGCGCGTCAGCCCGGGCGGCGATCTCGTTCTGACTGATGGCACCGTGCTGCGGCTGGCCGGGCTGGCGGGCGGCGGTGCCGGTGCGGCGGTCGGCTGGCGCCCGGCACTCGCGGCGCGCGTCGACGGCCGCGCCATCGCCTTCGCCGCCGGCCCGGGACGCGACCGCTATGGCCGCCGTGCCGCCCTCGTGCGCCGCGAGGGGGATGACGGCACACTCCAGCAGCTGCTGCTCGCCGAGGGGCTGGCGCTGGCGCGGCCGGAGGAGGGCGTGCTCGGCTGCCTGCCGTCCTGGCTGGATGCGGAGGCCACCGCTCGCCGCGAGAGGCGCGGCCTGTGGCGCGAACTGCCGCTGGATGCCCGCGACATCGCGGCCCTGCGCGCCCGGCAGGGCCGCTTCACAATCGTGGCAGGCCACATTCTTGACGTTGGAAAGACAAGCCGCGTGGATTACCTCAATTTTGGCCGGGTTTGGCGTCAGGATATGACCGCAAGGGTTGAGGCCGAGGGGCGGAAGGCGTTTGAGTCGCGCGGCCTCGACGTCTCGGCGCTGGCCGGGCGATCGGTGCGGCTGCGCGGCACGGTGTTCGAGGCCGGCGGGCCAGCGATCACCCTGCGCCGCGCGGAGCAGATCGATCTCGCGATCGATCGGCGCGGGACACGGGCGGGAAACGGGGCAGAAGGCCGGGTGCGGCCGACGGGGGACGAGTGAGGGCAGCGACGGGCAGGAGCGGAACGGAGCCGGCGGCGCCTTTGTGGCGCGGGCGCCGGCACGCGCCCATGCGGGCGCCGGTTCGCGCGCCTGTTCGCGCGCTCTTGCGCGCCCTTTCCCGGGTGCTGCTGCTGGGCGGCGTGCTTGTTCTCGGTGCCTGTGCCACGGTCGACGACCGGCAGGCCGCCGCCCCGTCCACGCAATCGGGGATGGAGGAGGCGCTCACCCCGGCGCAGCGCAAGGAGCATGAGCGGCTGGTCGCCTCTTATGGCGGCGCCTACAAGGACCCGAAGCTGCAGAAGCAGATCGAGGGCGTGGTGGCGCGCCTCGTCGCCGCCTCCGAGCGGCCGGACCTGCATTACCGCGTCACCATTCTCAATTCGCCGGCGGTCAACGCCTTCGCCCTGCCGAACGGCTCGCTCTATGTGACGCGCGGCCTGCTCGCCCTGTCCTCCGACAATGCCGAGCTGGCTTCGGTGCTGGCGCATGAAATGGCCCATGTCATCGCCAACCACGCCGCCACGCGCGAGGACCAGATGAAGCAGGCGGTGCTGGTCAGCCGCGTGATCTCCGATGTGGTCAATGATTCCGATCTCGGCGCGCTGGCGCTGGCCCGCAGCCGGGTGTCGCTCGCCAGCTTCTCGCGCGGGCAGGAGCTGGAGGCGGACGCCATCGGGGTGGGCATCAGCGCCCGCGCCGGCTTCGATCCCTATGGGGCGGAGCGCTTCCTCACCACCATGGGCCGGCAGGCCGGCATGCGCTCCACCTCGATGAACCAGAGCGCGAGCGCGGATTCGCCCGATTTCCTGTCGAGCCATCCGGCAACGCCCGAGCGCATCTCCATCGTCATGGCCAATGCGCGCGAATATGCCTCGCCCGACAAGCCGGGCGAGCGCGACCGCAAGCAGTATCTGGCGGCGATCGACGGGCTGGTCTATGGCGACGACCCGAAGGAGGGCTTCGTGCGCGGCAGCCGCTTCTTCCACCCCAAGCTCGGCTTCACCTTCACCGCCCCGGCCGGCTTCACGCTGGAAAACACCTCGCAGGCGGTGCTCGGCGCCAGTGCCTCCGGGCGCGAGGCGCTGCGGCTCGACGCGGTGCGCGTCGCCGGCGACCAGAGCCTGTCGCAATATCTGTCCTCGGGCTGGATCGAAGGGGTGGAAATCTCCACCGTGGAAAGCCTGGTGCTCAACGGCTTTCCCGCCGCCACCGCCGTGGCGCGCGGCGACCAGTGGTCGTTCCGCATGTTCGCCATCCGCTTCGGCAGCGATGTCTACCGGCTGATCTTCGCCGCCCGCGAGCTGACGCCGGAACTGGACCGCGCCTTCCGCGGCGCGGCGGAAACCTTCCGCCGGGTGTCGATCGAGGAGGCGGAGAACGTCAAGCCGCTGCGGCTGCGCATCGTCACCGCCGGCCTCACCGACACGCCCGAGCGCCTGGCCGCGAAGATGGACGTGCAGGACAAGGCGCTGGAACGCTTCCTCATCCTCAACGGGCTCAACCGCGGCGACAAGCTCGGCTATGGCGAGCCCTACAAGATCATAGCGGAGTAGGGGCGGCGCGGCGCCGGGGGCGCCGCCTCGCGCCTACGCGGTAAACGCCCCGCGCGGCACATCGGGGCCGTTGGTGAGCGCGAAGCGCAGCTTCTCGATGGCGCGGCTCTCGATCTGCCGCACCCGCTCCTTGGAAATGCCGAGCCGGGCGCCCAGCACTTCCAGAGTCTCGCTCTCGTCGGTCAGCCGCCGCGCCTTGATGATGCGGAACTCGCGCTCGTTCAGCCCGCGCAGCGCGCCGATCAGCCAGCGCCGGCGGCGTTCGCCGTCGATCTCGCGGCTGGCTTCCTCGTCGGGCAGCGGGTCGGGCGCCACCAATTGGTCCATCCGCTCCGCCCCGTCCTCCTCGCCGGCGGCGACGGGGGCGTTGAGCGAGAGGTCGGGAATGTTCAGCCGCGCATCCATGCGGGCGACTTCGCGAACGCTGACGCCGAGCTTGGCGGCGATCGAGCTGTGCAGTTCCTCGCGGGTCGGGGCCAGCGCGCTGCCATTGGCCAGTTCCAGCCGCGCCCGCACCCGCCGCAGGTTGAAGAACAGCGCCTTCTGGCCGGAGGAGGTGCCGCCGCGCACGATCGACCAGTTGCGCAGCACATAGTCCTGGATCGCGGCGCGGATCCACCAGGTGGCGTAGGTGGAGAAGCGCACCTCGCGGGTGGTCTCGAAGCGGGCGGCGGCTTCCATCAGGCCGATATGGCCCTCCTGCACCAGATCCGACATCGGCAGCCCGTAATTGCGGAAGCGGCGGGCGATGGAGAGGGCGAGGCGCATATGGGCGTGGATGAGGGCGTGCAGCGCCGTCTCGTCGCGGGCCTCGCTCCAGCGGCGGGCGAGCTCGTATTCCTGCTCGCGCTCCAGCAATGGCGTCGCCATTGCTTTGCGCGCCATCTGGCTGCTGCGGCCGGCTTCTTCGCTCATGCGCGTCTCCCCGAACCTGCCGGGCCGCGAAGCGATGCCCCGGCATCACCGCGCGATGGCGGCACGCAGGCGCGCCTTGCCCGAACAGGGCGACAACGCGGCAGCCGGCGTGAAGTTCCCTGCGGCGCGCGCTGCGGAAGCGCCAACGAAAAAGGCCCGGCGCGAGCCGGGCCTTGATCATCGGATGGGGGCGCCGCACGGCGCCGGCTCGCCTCAGGCGGCGGCTTCTTCCGGATCGGCTTCCGCCTCGTCCTCGGCTTCCGCCGCATCGGCTTCCACCTCGCCCTTGCCGAGGCGGCGCGGGCCCTTGAGCAGGTTCTGCTCGATCAGCTTGATCGCCTCGGTCTCGGTCAGATTGTCGACGGCGGCGAGTTCGCGGGCCATGCGGTCGAGCGCGGCCTCGTAGAGCTGGCGCTCGGAATAGGACTGCTCGGGCTGGGCGTCGGAACGGTAGAGGTCGCGCACCACTTCGGAAATGGCGACGAGATCGCCGGAATTGATCTTGGCCTCATATTCCTGGGCGCGGCGGCTCCACATGGTGCGCTTCACCCGGGCGCGGCCCTTGAGGGTTTCCAGCGCCTTCTTCATCACCACCGGCTCGGAGAGCTTGCGCATGCCGACCGAGACGATCTTCGGGACCGGGACGCGCAGCGTCATCTTGTCCTTCTCGAAGTGGATGACGAACAGTTCGAGCTTAAAGCCCGCGACTTCCTGATCCTCGATCGCCACAATGCGCCCGACGCCGTGGGACGGATAGACGATGTGCTCGCCCGTCTTGAAACCCTGGCGGATATTGCTGCTGGGCGGCTTCTTGGTCGACGTCATTCTGTGCCTGCTCCTGGGTCTCGGTTCATCCGGCGCCGCGTCGCCCTCGGCGCGCTGCCGCCCGCGGCCTGGCCGCAGGGAAAAGAACACCCCGGCGCCCCGCGGATGCGGGAGCCGTACTTCAGCCGTCGACGGAAAACTCAGGGAAGCCCTTCCTGCGGCGGTGGCCGCACGAGGAGCGAAGGCCCGACATCAATTCCGGGAGGGGCGCTCCGGTACGGGAGCGTTGCGCCATGGCAAACCCAATCGACTGCACGAAGGGTTATATAGCACAAATCTGGGGAGAATCAAAATACTGCCGCAATGCAGCGCACGCGCCCGCGCGGCCGCTGCAAAAGCGCGCGGCCGGGGCGGGCGAGGTTCAGGGCCTGCCGTTGGGGCCGCCCGCTCAGTCCTGCTTACCCGGTTCGGGTGAGAGATACTGTAGCTTGTCGGGCACACCGTCCCATTCCTTCGCCTCGGGCAGAGGGTCCTTGCGGTCGGTGATGTTCGGCCAGACCTTGGCGTAGTCGGCGTTCAGCGTCAGCCATTTGTCGAGGCCCGGCTCGGTGTCCGGCTTGATCGCCTCGGCCGGGCATTCGGGCTCGCACACGCCGCAATCGATGCACTCGTCCGGGTGGATGACCAGGAAGTTCTCGCCCTCATAGAAGCAGTCCACCGGGCACACGGAGACGCAGTCGGTGTATTTGCACTTGATGCAATTATCCGTGACTACGTAGGTCATTGATCCGGTCTCCGTGCGGGACATGTGAATTAGGCGCGCAAGAAGGCCCCGCAACGGCTCCCCTAGCGCACCTCAAGAGGCGGCGCAACACACATCCCGGTCCGGCGCATGGCTAGGATGCATGGCTGCCCGGCGCGGCGCGGCGCCCTTGCCGGGAGGCGTCCTCCGGTTCCACCTCCACATAGGTGGTGAGCGCCGTCGGCGCATCCCCCCGCCGTGCGATGAATCCGATCACCCGCCACAGCCGCACCCGGGAATCGAGCGACAGGGTGAGCACGTCGCCACGGCGGACAGGCTGGCTGGGGGCGGTGATGCGGGCGCCGTTCACCCGCACCCGCCCGGCCTTCACCAGCTGGGCAGCGGCACTGCGGGTCCGCACGCAGCGGGCGTGGAACAGCCAGACATCGAGCCGCTGGCGCTCCGGTCCGGCCTCCGGCGCGGCAATCTCCGGCGAGGTCGTCGCCGGCAGGCCCGAACCGTCGCCGGCGCGCCGCACGCCTACTTGCCCTTCTTCTCCGCCTCCATGCGCGCCTTCAGGGCGAGCAGGGCGGCAAAGGGCGAATCCGGATCGACCGGCTTGTCGCGACGGGGCTCGCTACGCGATTCATGCCGCGCCTCGTGCCGCGAATCCGGCCGGGAATGGCCGGCGCTGCGCTCCGGCCGGTCGCCCCGCTCGGGACGCGGCGGGCGCGGGCCCGCATGGCCGCGATTGTCGTCGCGGCGCGGCTCGCGCTCGCCTTCCGCACGCGCGGGACGGGGCTCGCGCCGGTCCTCGCGGGGCGGACGACGGCCACGCTCGCCTTCGGGGCGATCACCCTGGGGGCGCTCGCGCCGGGCATCGGGGGCGGCGCCTTCCGCCGAGGCACGGGCGCCCTCGCGCGGTTCACGCGCGCCCTGGCCACCGCGGCGCGACTGGTGCGCCGGGCGGTTCTGCCCGGGCGGCCGGCCCGGACGCCAGATTTCGATCATCGCCGGCTCGGCGGGGGCGTCGGCCGCCGCCTCGGCGGTCTCGCTCGGTGCGTCGACGGCGGGCGCCGCC
Source organism: Ancylobacter rudongensis (assembly GCF_900100155.1). Classification (GTDB taxonomy): domain Bacteria; phylum Pseudomonadota; class Alphaproteobacteria; order Rhizobiales; family Xanthobacteraceae; genus Ancylobacter; species Ancylobacter rudongensis. The sequence goes on along the minus strand of NZ_FMTP01000008.1, from coordinate 180,779 downwards.
GTTGCGGCGTCACTATTCTCGACGGAGGCTGCCTCGAGGGAAGCGGCCTCGACAGAAGCGGGTTCTTCGGAAGCGGGCTCGGCTTCCGTCGCCGGCTCCAGCGCCGGTTCGACGGTCTGGTCGAACACCGGGTCGGTGAACACCTCGCCGCTGACGGCGGTAGCGTCCACCGGCAGGGCGTCGCGCGGGGCCTCGGCCTCGGCGGGCGCCTCTTCCAGCGCCGGCTCGACCGTCTGGTCGAAGGCGACATCGGTGCCGACCGGCACCTCGACCGCAGCCGCTTCGGCAGCGGGGGCTTCGGCCACAGCCGCGTCCGCCGCGCTGTCCTCGGTCGCCACCGCGTCCGTCACCGTCTCGGCGGCAAGCTCCGCCGGGGCGTCGGCCGCCACCGGGGTTTCGGCAGGTGTTTCAGCCGGGGCTTCCACCGGCGCCGGGCGGCGCTCCATGCGGTAGCCGAGCGAGCGCAGGATCGAGGCGAAGTCCTCGCCGGCGCAGCCGGCCAGCGAGGTCATGGCGACGGTGGCGATGAAGCCATTGCCGTCGAACGCGCCTGCCGGCTTCTCGCCGGGCGCATTGGGCCGCCAGGCCAGGGCCGGGCGGATGAGGTCGGCGAGGCGCTCGAGAATGTCGACCCGCACCGCGCGCTCGCCCGCCACGCGGAAGCCGACGGCGCGGTAGAGGCCCTTCTGGATTTCCGGGTCGACCGGAATGGAGGTGCGGCCGGAGGCGGCCAGATGCGGCAGCTCGTCGAGCCCCTTCTGCTGCAGCCCGCCATGCTTGAGCGCCCAGAGCTGGGCGGCGAGGGCGCGCGGCGCCGGCTTGAGCAAAGTGGGAATGTAGATGTGGTGGGCACCGAAGCGCACGCCGTGGCCGCGCAGCACCGCGCGGGCCTCCTGCGGCAGCGCCTTCATTTCCTCGGCCACGCGGTGGCGCTCCAGCACGCCGAGCGATTCGACCAGCTGGAAGGCGATGCCACGGCCGATGCCGGCCACGTCCTCGGCCTTGCCGAGCGCGATCAGCGCGCCGAGCAGCTTCTCGATATGGGCCTTCAGCCACAGCTCGATCCGGGCCTGCACGGCATCGCGCGCGGGGCCGGTCAGGTGCTCGTCGGAAATGACCTTGAGGCGGGGGGTGAGAACCTCCTCGCCGGGAATGAGCTTGGCCACCGGATCGCCGATCCAGCGCAGCGTGCCGTCGGTGGAGAGCACGAAGGCATCGTCGGGCGCCTCCGAGAGGCGGCTGGCCCGCGTCTCGATCTCTCCCGCCAGCGCCTTCTGCGCGGCGGCACGCAACGCCTTGGCCTCCGGCCCGCCGGCGGATGCGTCCGCCGCGAACTGGAAACCGAGCAGATGCCCGATGACATGGCCTTCAACGACGACGTCGCCGGTCTTGGTGATTTCTGTTTCGAGCATCGCGTTCTCTCGCAGGCGTCTCATCAGCACGCTGGTCCGGCGATCAACGAAGCGGTGGGCGAGCCGCTCGTGAAGCGCATCGGAAAGCCGGTCCTCCACACGCCGCGTGACACCCTGCCAGTGTTCCGGGTCGTCGAGCCAATCCGGCCGGTTCGCTGCGAAGGTCAAGGTACGGACCTGCGCTATACGTCCCGACAGGGTGTCTATGTCACCTTCCGCTCGGTCCGCCAAGGCCACTTGTTTGCCAAACCAGTCGGCGGAGAGCCGTCCGCGCCGCATCAGGTCGTCATAGACCGTCGCCACCAGGTCGGAATGCGAGGCCGGAGAGACCTTGCGGTAGTCCGGCAGCTGGCAGGCTTCCCACAGGCGCTCGATCGCCTGGGCGCCGGTGGCGAGGCGCCGAATCGCCGGGTCGCGGGCCAGCCGCTCCAGCACCAGAACGTCGTCGGCGGTGGGCGCGCGGGTCAGCCCTTCCTCGCGGGGGGGAATGGCGAGCGAGCGGTTAAGCGCCTCGATGGATGAGAAATCGAGCACGCTGTTGCGCCATTGCAGCATCCGGTGCGGCTCGAAGGCGTGCGCTTCCAGCCGCTCCACCATCTCGGCGTCGAAGGGCGCGCAGCGCCCGGTGGTGCCGAAGGTGCCGTCGCGCTGGGCGCGGCCGGCGCGACCGGCGATCTGCGCCATCTCGCCCGGGTTCAGCCGGCGGAACTGCCAGCCGTCGAATTTGGTGTCGCCGGCAAAGGCGACATGGTCGACATCGAGATTGAGCCCCATGCCGATGGCGTCGGTGGCGACGAGATAATCGACGTCGCCATTCTGGTACATCGCCACCTGGGCGTTGCGGGTGCGCGGCGAGAGCGCGCCCAGCACCACCGCCGCCCCGCCCTGCTGGCGGCGGATCAGCTCGGCGATGGCGTAGACCTCGTCGGCGGAGAAGGCGACGATGGCCGAGCGGCGCGGCAGGCGGGTGATCTTCTTCTCGCCGGCGAAGGTGAGGTTGGACAGGCGCGGGCGCACCAGAATATTCACGCCCGGCAGCAGCTTCTCCACCAGCGGGCGCATGGTGGCGGCGCCGAGCAGCAGCGTCTCCTCGCGGCCCCGCCGGTTCAGCAGCCGCTCGGTGAACACATGGCCGCGGTCGAGATCGGAGGCGATCTGGATCTCGTCCAGCGCCACGAAGGCGACGTCGAGGTCGCGCGGCATCGCCTCCACCGTGGCGACCCAGTAGCGCGGATTGTCCGGCTTGATCCGCTCCTCGCCGGTGATCAGCGCGACATTGTGCTCGCCGGCCCGCTCCACCAGCTTGCCATAGACCTCACGGGCGAGCAGGCGCAGCGGCAGGCCGATCAGCCCGGAGGAATGGCCGAGCATGCGCTCGATCGCCAGGCTGGTCTTGCCGGTATTGGTCGGGCCGAGCACGGCGGTCACGCCGCGGGCGCGCTGGCCGGGCGGCAGGGGAAGGGACTGGGATCTGAACGTACTGGCATTCCCCGGCGGGGCGGCGATATTCATACGACAATGGATCCGTCGGGCCGGAAGGGCGGCCCTTTTAGCACGAGGCGGCAACCCGCGGCGAGCCGTCCTTCATCCCCGATGCCGGGGCGGGTCATCGGGCCGAATATCATGACGCAGGCGGTACGACCGGATTTCGCGACGGCGCTGGCGCATTCGGGCCTGCTGGCGGCGCTCGCCGCCTTCGATCCGCATGTCGTCGGCACGCCGCCGCTCGGCCTCGACGTCCCGACCAGCGACATCGACATCGTCTGCTGTGCGCCCGATTTCCTGTCGTTCACGACCCTCATGTGGGATGGTTTTCGCCACGAGCAATGCTTCGGCCTGCGGCAATGGCGCTCCGGCGAGCGAGCGGTGGTGGCGTCCTTCACCGCGCATGGCTGGCCGTTCGAGGTCTTCGCCTCGCCCCGCCCGGTGGCGCAGCAGGCCGGCTGGCGGCATTTCCGCATCGAGAAACGACTGCTGGAGCTTGGCGGCGCGGCCTTGCGCCGGCAGGTGATGGCGCGGCGCCGGGCCGGGGCGAAGACCGAGCCGGCTTTTGCGCAGGTGCTCGGCCTCGCTGGCGATGCCTATGCGGCGCTGCTTGATCTCGAGGACGTCAGCGACACGGCGCTGCGGCGTCTGATCGTCGGCGCCGCCGGCTGAGGCAGAGCTACGGCAGCCCCGCCTTGGCCGGGGTGGAGCGGGTGCCGACCAGCGGGCGGGTCTCGAAGGCTTCCGCCTCCAATTGGGCGATGCCGATGGCGGTCGTCACCGAGGCGCGGAACGGCACCAGCACGCGGGTGCCGGCCACCGGCGCCAGCCAGACGAACATGTCCTTGTTCTTCATCATGTATTTCACGCCTGCGCGGTTCGGCTTGTGGCCGGAGACCGGGCGATAGGCGATGCGGCAGACCACGGCCGGGCCGGCATAGCCCTTCTCGGCCTTCACCTCGTCGATGCGCTCATAGCTCAAGGCGAGGTCGTAGCGGTGGCGGCCGTCGAAGATGGAGAGGGTGCGGTCGCAGGCCTTGGCCGAGAGCGGGTCCTCGGTGCCCGGCACCAGAACCAGCGCCGCCGTCATCGGGTCGAAGATGCCCTTCTTGTCCTTGTCCGCCACCGGCACCCGGTCGAGGGACGGAACCACCGGCGGCTCCACCCGCATGTCGGTGACGCCGCCGCCATTCATGACAAGCCGGATGGATTCGGTCTTCTTGTCGGACACCGCTTCCATGGCGAAGCTGCGCGGGGCCAGTTCGCCGCTGCGCACCGCGCCGCGCGCGCCCGCCGTGCCCTTGCCGGAGGAGACCGCCTGCACGACGCCGGTGAGCCGGCCGCTGCCGGAGGCGATATAGGAGGTGTCGTCGACCTCGATCAGCAGCGCCGCGCGGCCAAGCTCCAGCCCGCCCAGCGACATGCGGTAGCGCGCCTCCAGCCGCCCGTCGGCATGCGCCTGCGCAACCATCGCGCCCGCGACGGCGACCGCCAGAAAGGCCGTGAGGCACACCCGCATCATGAAGGCACATTCCCGAATCGTGCGACCCGAGGGCCGAAGCGTGAATCTATCCCTGTTTCGGATGTGTGGGGAAGGCGGCGGAACTGTGACTCGGCCTGTCACGAACGCGCCAGCGGGCAGGCGTCGACGCGCCTTCGCGCTCCCCGGCCTTGACGGCACAGGGACCGGCCCTTATAGGAGCGCTCTCAATTTCCACGGATACCGGATGCGGGATCGTCGGGCGGACTATACGGCCTACGACGCAACGGTTTTGATACAAGGATGTCCACGATGTCGCGTCGGTGCGAACTTACCGGGAAGGCGGTTCTGTCCGGCAATCGCGTGAGCCACTCCAACCGCAAGACCCGTCGGCGCTTTCTGCCGAACCTGGTGAACGTTACGCTCACCAGCGACGTGCTGAAGCGGTCGGTGAAGCTGCGCGTGAGCGCCAACGCCCTGAAGACCGTCGATCATCGTGGCGGCCTCGATGCGTTCCTGCTCAAGGCCCACACCGAAGAGCTGTCGCCGAAGGCGGCCGAGCTGAAGCGCGCCGTCGCCAAGGCGAGCGTCGCCGTCGCTGCCTGAGCGATGACGGTCGCCGGCACCAACATCCCGTTCACGCGGCTCGCCATTCCCGTCATCGCCATGATGGCGGTGGTGGCGGCCTCGAACGTGCTTGTCCAGCACCCGGTGGAGCAGTTCGGCCTGCAGGATTTCCTCACCTGGGGTGCCTTCACCTATCCGCTGGCCTTTCTGGTCAATGACCTGACCAATCGCCGCTTCGGCCCTGCCGGGGCGCGGCGCGTGGTCTATGCCGGCTTCGCCCTCGCGGTGCTGCTGTCGATCTGGCTGGCGACGCCGCGCATCGCGCTCGCCTCCGGCACCGCCTTCCTGTTCGGCCAGCTGCTCGATATCGGCGTGTTCAATCGCCTGCGCCGGCTGAGCTGGTGGCAGGCGCCGCTGGCCGGCAGCCTGTTCGGCTCGGCGGTCGACACCGCGCTGTTCTTCTCCCTCGCCTTTGCCGGCGACGCGGACATGTCCTTCCCCGTCACCTATGCCACCACCGGCATCACCGTGCCGCTGTGGATGGGGCTGGCCTATTTCGACTTCCTGGTGAAGTTCGGCTTCGCGCTGCTCGCGCTCATCCCCTATGGCGCCTTGATGGGCTGGCTGAAGCCCTGGGCCGGCGCCCCGGCCGACAGCACCGCGCGCTGAGCGCCCGCGGTCCGATCCTGAAGATCGGATCGCTCTTCAAAAACCCTCTCCTCACTCGACCAGCGCGAAGCGCAGCAGCAGCGTGCGTTGGAGCGGGGAGAAATTATCGTCGGAAATGAGGGTCAGGATCAGCTCGCCCGCCGCGTTGCGGTGCAGGGCGAGCCCTTCCATATTGTCGATGGCCGCCAGCCGGTTGGCAGTCAGCAGCACCTCGCCCTCGATCAAAGCCCCGGGCGTGATCGCGCTGAGCGGAAAGCGCCTCAGCCGCAGGGCGACGCCGCGCAGCAGGTCGAAGCGGCGCTCCAGCAGATAGACCCGGCCATCATCGGCCAGCACGGCATCGGTGGCGGCGAACTCGTCGCTGCGGGCCACGGTGAAGCGCCCCATCGGCTTGGGCTTGCCGAGCGGGCCGAACAGGAAGCCGGGCAGGGCGGCGGGATCGTCCGGGCTTTCCTCGGCGATGACGACCACCGCCGCCGGCACCCCGCCGGGCGGGACCAGCAGCGCCTCGGGCCCCTGATTGCCGCCGAGCCGCGACAGGGCGGGGTCGGAGATCAGCTTGCGGCCCGTCGCCTTCAACGGGTCGGGGCCGGGAAACAGCCAGACTTCCTGCGTCCGCTCGATCCCCACCAGCGTGCCGGCGGGCACCCGCGCCAGCGACTCGACATCGCCGCGCCCCTGCGCCGCTAGCGTCTTGCCGCCCGGTCCCTTCATCGGCGCCATCACGGCATCGGCAATGCCGACCGGCCGGTCGCCCTCGCTGACGATCCGCCCGGACAGCCACATGCCCTTGTCGGTGACGGAGAGGAACTCCGCCCCGTCGCCATCGACGACCAGCCCGGAGAGGCCGCCGAAATCGGACGAGGGCGACGACAGCACCAGCCCGCCGCGAAATTCCAGCGGCCCGAAGCGGATGGCGCCGCCGGCGTCGAAGCGCTCGATCGGCGTCGCGGTGATCGAGACCGGCTGGGCCGGCGCCGGCAGGGCCGAGAGCGCCAGCAGGAGAGTGGCGGCGAGGACCGGCGGGAACAGACGCATCGCCGCCCCCTCAGCGCCGGGCCGGCAGCATGCGCAGGATCAACCCGTCCCGCCGCACGAACTGGTGCCACAGCGCCGCCGCCACATGCAGCACGACGATGGCGGCGATGACATAGGCCAGCGCCACATGCACCGCCCCGGTCCAGCCCAGCGCCTTGCCGAAGGCGGTGATCGTCACCGCGCCGAGGATCGGCTGCAGCAGAATGAGCAGATAGAGCAGGCCATGCGTCGCCCGCGCCGCGATTTCGGCCGGCCGGCCCATGCCGGCGGGCAAGGGGGGCGCCGGGTGGCGCAGCCGCCAGCCGATGCGCGCGATCGCCAGCGCCAGGATGAGGTAGCCGGCATAGATGTGGAGGTTGAACAGGTAGAAGCGCGGTTCCGAGCCACGCGGGAAGTAACCCCAGCTCCAGCCGGTGGCGAACTGAACGAGGACCAGGGCGGCCACCAGCCAGTGCAGCAGGCGGGAGGTCCGGTCATAGGTCGCGGCCATGGTCGATGTCTCTCGCGGATCGTCTGTGGCAGATGGTCTGTGGCAGGTCGTCTTTTTCAGGTCGTGGCCCGAGCGTTTTCGCCGGGGTGTGCCGCCGGCCGAATCGACGTGGCGGCGCGCGGCATATTGCGGCGGCTTTCGTTTCCGTGCCATGTCAGGGCACTGGTCAAGGCGGGAGCTTTTGTTGACAGCCGCGCGTCCCACCGTCTCATTGCCTCTCCGCACGGCCCGGCCGGCAGCCTCGCGCGCCGCGCCGGCGGCGGACGCTGCCGGTGCGCGCGCCGAACCCTCGCGCGGCGAAGCCTCGCGCCCCGAACCGTTGCGCGCCAAGACGCCCCACCGCCTGCGCCGTATCGCCGAGAAGCGCACCGCCATCCTCGACGCGGCGCTGTCGCTGTTCTCGCGCAACGGCCTGCACGGCACCACGGTGGAGCAGATCGCCCGCACCGCCGCCGTGTCGAAGACCAATCTGTTCTATTATTTCGCCTCCAAGGAAGAGGTCTATGTCGGCGTGCTCAGCCGGCTGCTCGACCAGTGGCTCGATCCGCTGCGCGCGCTGGAGGTGGAGACCGACCCGGTCGAGGGCATCCGCGCCTATATCAGCCGCAAGATTCGCTTCTCGCGCACCCATCCGGAAGCCTCGCGGCTGTTCTGCCTGGAGGTGGTGCAGGGCGCGCCGCTGCTGCGCCCCGAGCTGGAAACCGCGCTGAAGCAGCTGGTCGACGCCAAGACCGAGGTGATCGCCGGCTGGATCGCCGCCGGCAAGCTGGCGCCGGTCGATCCCCATCACCTCATCTTCGCCCTGTGGGCGACGACGCAGCATTATGCCGACTTCGCCCCGCAGATCGACGCCCTGCTCGGCAGGGGGCTGGACGAGGAGGCCTTTGTCGAAGAGGCTACGCGCAACGTGCAGCGCCTCATCCTCGACGGGCTGCGTCCGCGATGAGGCTTCCCGGATGCGTCCCGTTCCGGCGCGGCACAGGCAAAAGGACATTCCGATGAAGCGCCGCGCGCTGCTCCTCACCGCCGCTGGCGCCCTGCTCTGCGCCTCGTTGCCGGCGCTTGCCGCCACGCCTGACGTGTCGCCGCCGCCCGCCGCGGCCAAGCCGCTCGATGTCGACGCCCTGCTGCACGACCCGCAGACCCCGACCTTCGGCAACCCCAAGGGCGACGTCACCATCGTCGCCTTCTTCGACTATAATTGCGGCTATTGCCGCAAGTCGCTGCCGGAGCTGGAGCGCCTGGTGCGCGAGGATGGCAGGATCCGCCTCGTCTACAAGGACTGGCCGATCCTGGCGGAATCCTCCGTCGTCGCCGCCCAGCTCGCTCTGGCCGCCAACTACCAGGGTAAATACGTCCTTGCCCACACCACGCTGATGAACCTGCCGGGCCGCGCCTCCACCGAGCGCATGAGCGAGGCGCTGGCCAAGGCGGGCATCGACCGGAACAGGCTCGCCAAGGACCTCAAGGCCCATGCCGGCGAGATCGGCGCCCTGCTCAAGCGCAATAATGAGCAGGCGGAGGCGCTCGGCCTGCCGGGCACCCCGGTCTATCTGGTCGGCCCGTTCAAGGTCGCCGCCGCGCTCGACTATCAGGGCTTCAAGGACGTGGTCGAGGACGCCCGCGCCCGCGCCGCCGAAAAATAAGCCCTCCGACGTCGCGCGCGAATAGGTCTCACCCTTCCAGCAGCGCCCGCGCCTGCGCCAGCAGCTGCGCCGGGGCCTGCGTCGACTCCAGCCGCGCCCAGTCGAGCGGCCCGGCCTCGCGCCCGGCCTGCCAGCGCACCACTTCCGCCGTGGCGTCGGAGGCGTCGCCCCGCCGCGCCTCAACCCGCTCGGTGAGCGCCTCCACCGGCGCCTCCAGCCAAAGGCCGAGGAAATCCACCCCGCACTCATGCGCCAGCGCCGCGATGTCGGCGCGCTCATCAGGGCGCTGGTGCACGGCATCGACGATGACACCATGGCCGGCGGCGAGGATCGCCTCCGCCCGCTCCCGCAGCACGGCATAGACCTGCTGCGTCGCCTCCATCGAATAGGCTTCCTGCGGCAGGCGCTCCAGCTCCGGCGTGCCGTGCAGGCGCTTGCGCTCGACATCCGAGCGCAGATGCACCGCGCCCGGCAGCGGGCCGACATGCGGCGCCAGCGCGGCGGCCAGCGTGCTCTTGCCGGAGCCGGAAAGTCCGCCCACCGCCACCAGCTTCACCGGGCGCGGCGCCAGCGCGTCCTCGGCGAAGGCGAGATAGGCCCGCGCCTCCGCGCCCGCCTGCGCCTGGCCGGCCGGGTCGCGAAAGGCCACCGCCGCCGCGCCCACCTGCGCCCGGATCGCCGCGCGCAAAGCGAGGAACAGCGGCAGCGCCGCCAGCCCGTCATAGGGCGGCGCCTCGCCACAGGCGATGAGATAGCGGTTGAGCAGCCCATTGGCCGCGAAAGCCAGCCCCCGCTGGGCGATGTCCATGATCAGGAAGGCGAGGTCGTAGAGCCGGTCGATGGTCGCCAGCCCCTCGTCGAATTCCAGCGCGTCGAACAGCACCGGCGCGCCGTCGATCCGCGCGATATTGCGCAGATGCAGGTCGCCATGGCAGCGCCGCACCTCGCCCGCCGCGGCGCGGCGCGCCAGCAGCGGCTCCAGCCGGTCGAAAGCCTCAAGGAAGGCCGCCTCCAGCGTCGAGACCCGTGCCGGGGGCAGGATATCGGGCGCCTCGCGCAGCCCGGCGACGACATTGCGCGCCACCGCCCGCAATTCCCGGCCGGAGGTGCCGGATACCACCGGTGCCTGCCGGTGCGCGCTCTCCACCGCCTGCGCCAGCGCCGCGATCAGCGGCGGCGAAAGGCCCTGGCGGGAGAGCACCTGGTCGAGCGTGGCGGTCTCGTCGAAGCGGGCCATGTGCACCGCCCATTCCACCACCTCGCCCTCGCCACCCAGATGCAGCGCGCCGTCGCGCCGGACGATGGGGGTGAGCCCGAGATAGAGCGCGGGCGCGGTGGCGCGGTTCAGCTCCAGCTCGCGGGCGCAGGCGTGCCGGCGCTTGTCCAGCGTGGAGAAATCCATGAAGGAAAAGCGCACCGCGCGCTTCACCTTGTAGACATCGGCGCCGGCGAGAAACACCACCGCGCCATGGGTGTCGATGCGGCGGACGGGTTCGCTGACGCCATAGGTGGCGGGGTCGGCGAGCAGGGCGAACACCGCCTCCTGGTCGGCGACGACGTGGTCATTGGCACTTCTGGCAGCACTCATGCGGTCCACTTAAACCAACCCCGCCGGAAGGCGCCATCCGGCAACTGACGCACGGAACGCCTCCCGCGCGCACTTGACAAGCAGGGGCGTGCGGGTGTCGCCCTTGGGGCCTGCGCCGCCCATGATCAGGACATGCCGTGACCGAGACCCCCGCAGCCTCTCCGTCCGCCTCCCGCCCGCCCGGCTTCGGCAGCGACAATGTCGCCGGCATCTCCCCCGCCATTCTGGCCGCGCTCGCCGCCGCCAATGACGGGCCGATGCCCTCCTATGGCGCCGACGAGATCTCCGCCCGCGTCGAGGCAAAGCTCTCCGCCCTGTTCGAGCGCGAGGTGAGCGTGCTGCTGGTCTCGACCGGCACCGCCGCCAATGCGCTTTCGCTGAGTGTCCTTACCCCGCCCTGGGGCGCGGTGCTCTGCCATGCCGACAGCCATATCGAGAATGATGAATGCGGCGCGCCGGAATTCTTCACCGGCGGCGCCAAGCTGGTGCATGTGCCGGGCGCGGCCGCGAAGATCGATCCCGAAGCGCTGGCTGACGCCGCCCGCCGCAACCGCGGCGACGTGCATTGCGTGCAGCCGTCCTGCGTCTCGATCACCCAGGCCACGGAACTCGGCACGCTCTATTCGATGGAGGAGACCGCCACCCTCGGCGCGGTGTGCCGCGCCGCCGGCCTGCCCCTGCACATGGACGGCTCGCGCTTTGCCAATGCGGTGGCGGCGCTGGGCGCCAGCCCGGCTGAGATGACCTGGAAGGCGGGGGTGGACATCCTCTCTTTCGGCGCCACCAAGAATGGCGCGCTGGGGGTGGAGGCGATCGTGCTGTTCGATCCCGCCCGCGCCAGTGAGCTCGCCTTCCGCCGCAAGCGCGGCGGCCACCTCGCCTCGAAGATGCGGTTTCTCGCTGCGCAGATGGACGCCTATCTCGCAGACGACCTCTGGCTCGCCAATGCCCGCCACGCCAATGCGATGGCGGCGCGGCTGGCCGCCGGCCTCGCGGGGATTGCCGGGGTGGAGATACAGGGGGAGGTGGAGGCGAACATGCTGTTCGTCCGCCTGCCCCAACCCATCTGCGAGGGCCTGCTGGCGCAGGGCTTCCGCTTCTACACCGATCGCTGGGGCGCGGGCGTGGTGCGCCTCGTCACCTCCTTCGCCACGTCGGAGGGCGATGTCGACCGGCTCGTTGAGGCGGCGCGGGCGCTGGGGTGAGGGGGCCTATCGTCTCGCCTCATGGCCGGGCTTGACCCGGCCACCCAGACTTTGAGTCTTGGCGCGACCGGCCGGGCTGGGTCCCCGGGTCAAGCCCGGGGATGAGGGGCGCGTGAGCGGCCCGCTCACATCACAGCCGACACCACCTCGGGCGATTCCTCCAGCGCGTGCGCCATGAAATCCAGCGCCGAGCGGATCTGCGCCCGCGTCGCCGGGCCGCCGAGGCACACCCGCACCGCCTCGATCGCCGGGCCGGCGACGGTGAAGGCGTCGCTCGCCACCACGCCGATGCCGGTGGAGCGCATATGGCCGACAAAGGCCGAGCGGGTCCACGGCGCCGGCAGTTCGATCCAGAGGTTGAAGCTCAGCGGGTCGGCGCGGAAGCTGCCCGCGGGCAAAATCTCGCTCGCCAGCGCCTGCCGCGCGGCGGTCTCCGAGCGGATGAAGCGCAGCAGCGTGTCGGCAGTGCCGTCCTCGATCCAGCGCGTCGCCAGCGCGGTGGTGAGCGGCGAGGCCATCACATTGGCGGTGCGCAGGGCGCTGGCGAAGGGGTAGCCGGCGCGGGCCTCGGGAGCGACCACATAGGCCGCGCGCAGCCCGGCGCCGATGCATTTGGCCAGCCCCGCAATGTGCCAGGTCAGATCAGGCGCGATGGCCGCCAGTGGCGGCGGCCCGTGCGGCGGCACGAAGCCATAGGCGTCGTCCTCGACGATCGGCACGCCGAAGCGCCGCGCCACCTTGGCGATCGCCTCGCGCCGCTCCTCGGGAATGGTCAGCGTGGTCGGGTTCTGCAGCGTCGGGTTGAGATAGAGCGCTTTCGGGCTCATCTCGCGGCAGGCGCTCGCAAAAGCATCGGGGTCGATGCCGTCAAGGTCCATCGCCAGGCCGACGAGCTTGATGCCGAGCTGGGCGGCGATGGCGCGCACGCCGGGATAGGTGATCGCCTCGCACAGGATCACATCGCCCGGCCGGGCCAGCAGGCCGAAAATGCCGAGCAGAGCGGGGTGGGCGCCCGGGGTGACGAAGATGCGCTCCTGCGCCGGCACCAGCGCCCGCCGGCCGAGCCAGGACGAGGCGGCGTCCTTGTCCGCCACGGTCCCGCCAAAACCCTGGTAGCGAAGCAGGGCCACCAGATCGCGCGCCACCTCGGCGAGACCCTCCTGCATGCGCTCGATCAGCGCCGGGTCGTCCGGCTCGGGCGGCAGGTTCATCGATAGGTCGACGGTGCCGGGCTTGGGCGCGCGCGCCGTGCGGGTCTTCGGGCGCGGCGTGCCGGTGACGAAAGTGCCCTGGCCGACGCGGGATTCGACCAGGCCCCGCTTCTGCGCTTCGACATAGCCGCGCGCCACGGTGGTGAAGTCGATGTCGAGCTTGGCCGCGAGCTTTCTCTGCGGCGGCAGCCGGTCGCCGATGGCGAGCCGCCCGGCGCGGATGTCCTCGCCGATCAGGTCGGCAATGGCGAGGTAGCGCGGCTTGTCGGAGCGGGCGAGGTCGGGAATCCAGTCGGCCATGCGTCTTTCACCTGTCGTCATCCCGCACCTGTCGTCATCCCGGACGGCCGCAGCGCACCGCACGGCCGGGAGGACGGCATTCATCCTAGCTCGCCCTGATTGACTGTATAATGTTGCAAAGGTGGCCTGTCACCCTTGGTCCACAACTTGCTGCGTAAGGGCGGTACCGGAGCCGTCGCCCTCGCCTGCGCAGGAAGCGGGCAGTATCCCGCCGTTTCTCTAAGCGTCCGCCCGCAATCTCGCCAGATCGACTCCGGCCGGCTTAGCTACATTGAATGTAGTATTGTATGTAATTTGATTGTTTTGATGATTCTTTCGGTGTTCGATCAATTGGCATCTTGATTGCATTTCCTCTGGGGGCCGGTTCCCGCCGGCCTGTTCCATCCAAGGAGAGCGACATGGCCACCATCACCGTGCCGGCCCATGCCAAGGGCGACATCCTCGTCGATTACGAGGACAAGAAGTTCGAAGACGTAAAGGCCGCCCCCGGCGAGAAGGCGCTCGTCACCTTCCACACCGTCGCCTTCGAGGGCTCGATCGGCCTCGTCAACCTGCTGCAGGCCTCGCGCCTGATCCAGAAGGGCTTCGAGACCTCGGTGCTGCTCTACGGGCCGGGCGTCACGCTGGGCGTGCAGCGTGGCTTCCCCAAGCTCGGCGACGAGGCCTTTCCCGGCCATCTCAACTTCAACAACCGCATCGAGAAGATCCTGAACGATGGCGGCAAGGTCTATGCCTGCCGCTTCGCCCTGCAGGCGCTGTACGGCCATGGCGAGGGCGCGCTGATCCCCGGCATCGTGCCGATTAGCCCGCTGGATGTGCTCGACATCGTGCTGCTGCACCGCCGCGAGAACGCCTTCATCCTCGATACCTGGACGCTGTGATCCGCAGCGCCGAAGGCACGCTCCCGGATCGGCGGCAGTGCCGCCGTCCGGGATGACGGCCAACGGCAAGGAGAACCGACATGGTCGAAAGACCCGGCGCCGAAAAACGCATCGTCCGCGTCGGCGCGGTGCAGATCGCCCCCTCCCTCGACAGCCTGGAGGGCACGCTCACCCGCGTGCTCGCGGCGCTGGAGGAGGCGGCCGGCAAAGGGGCGCAGCTTGTCGTGTTCCCCGAGACCTTCCTGCCCTGGTACCCCTATTTCTCCTTCGTGCTGCCCCCCGTGCTCACCGGGGCGGAGCATCTGCGGCTCTATGACAACGCCGTCCTCGTCCCCGGCCCGGTGACGGAGGCGGTGTCGGCTGCCGCCCGCCGGCTCGGCGTCGTCGTGGTGCTGGGCGTGAATGAGCGCGACCATGGCTCGCTCTACAATGCCCAGCTGATCTTCGACGCCGATGGCGCGCTCAAGCTGAAGCGCCGCAAGATCACCCCCACCTTTCATGAGCGGATGATCTGGGGCCAGGGCGACGGCGCCGGGCTGAAGGTGGTCGACACCGCTGTGGGCCGCGTCGGCGCGCTGGCCTGCTGGGAGCATTACAACCCGCTCGCCCGCTACGCGCTGATGGCCCAGCACGAGGAAATCCACGTCGCCCAGTTCCCCGGCGCGCTGGTCGGGCCGATCTTCGCCGAGCAGATCGAGGTGACGATCCGCCACCACGCGCTGGAATCGGGCTGCTTCGTCGTCAACGCCACCGGCTGGCTCACCGACGAACAGATCGCCCGCATCTCCCCCGACGAGAAGCTGCGCAAGGCCCTCACCGGTGGCTGCATGAGCGCGATCATCTCGCCCGAGGGCAGCCATGTCGTGCCCCCGCTCACCACGGGCGAGGGCATTCTGATCGCCGATCTCGACATGGCGCTCATCACCAAGCGCAAGCGGATGATGGATTCGGTCGGCCATTACGCCCGGCCGGAACTGCTCAGCCTCAACCACGACACACGCCCGGCCGTGCCGGTCCACACCGATGCCGATGTCCCCTTCCCCGTCCTGACAGGGAGCGTTTCCGATGAAGCCGATGGATCTGGCGAGCGGGCCTAGCCCGCTGCCGACGCAGCAGCTGATCAACGAGTTGCAGTCCTACGGGGTGCGGCTGGTCGATCCCCGCGCCGGCGCGGATAGCCGCCGGGGCGGGGCCGGGCCTTCCGACCACAAGGCGATGACGCTGGACGGCATGACGGTGATGGTCCCCGTCCACACCGCGCCGGCCTTCGAGAGCCCCTATCTCGTCGAGAAACCGGACGCTTTCGGCCGCAGCCGCATCAGCCGCGACGGGCTGGTGCTGGGCGAGGTGTCGTTTCCGCTGCAGCCGAAATTCTACGGGCTCTCCACGGCGGACGGCATTCCCTATTCCAAGATCGCCGTGCTGCATGGGCGCGACGTGCTGGCGACCACGGTGCTGCAAAGCTGCATCCGCTACCAGAGCCGCACCAAGACCTGCCAGTTCTGCGCCATCGGCCAGTCGCTCGCCGCCGGCCGCACCATCGAGCGCAAGACCCCGACCCAGCTGGCGGAAGTCGCCAAAGCCGCCGTCGAGCTGGATGGCGTCAAGCACATGGTGATGACCACGGGCACCCCGCCGGGCAAGGACCGTGGCGCGGCGATGCTCAGCGAGAGCGCGGCGGCGGTGAAAGCGGCGGTGAACCTGCCGATCCAGGTGCAGTGCGAGCCGCCCGACGACGATGCCTGGTTCGCCCGCATGTTCGAGGCCGGCGCCGACGCGCTCGGCATGCATCTGGAAGCCTGCACCGAAGAGGTCCGCGCGGCGATCATGCCCGGCAAGGCGCAGGTGTCGGTGGGGCGCTACTTCTCAGCGTTTGCCGCCGCCGTGCCGGTGTTCGGGCGCGGGCAGGTGTCGACCTATATTCTCGCCGGGCTCGGCGACAGCCGAGAGGACATCCTTTCCGTCTGCGACCGGCTCACCCGCATGGGGGTCTATCCCTTCGTGGTGCCCTTCGTGCCGATCTCAGGCACGCCGCTGGAAAGCCACCCGACGCCCACGCCCGCCTTCATGAACTCCATCCTCGGCCCGCTCTCGGGGATGCTGCTGGCGACGGGGCTGAAATCCATTGAGGTGAAGGCCGGCTGCGCCAAATGCGGCGCCTGCTCGGCGCTCTCCACCTATGAGCGGCAGGCGCTTGGCCGGGATGACGTGCGGCAAGGTGACTTGCGGCAAGGCGAGATGCGGCAGGGGGGCTGCGCATGATGTACGGCACCTTCCGCCCCTTCCGCGCCGCCGATTTCCAGGTGAAATTCGCCACCGCGACCTGGGAGAAGCGCGGCGCCGCGCGGCTGCGCCATGAGGTGTTCTGCGACGAGCAGGGCCTGTTCGCCGGCGACGACCGCGATACGATCGACGACACCGCCATTCCCATCGTCGCCGTCTCGCTGCTTGGCCTGCTGGCCGACGATGTGGTCGGCACGGTGCGCATCCACGAGGCCGAACCGGGCCTGTGGTGGGGCTCGCGGCTCGCGGTGGCGGAAGACTATCGCAAGGTCGGCGCGCTCGGCGCGGCGCTGATCCGCCTCGCCGTTTCCTCCGCCCATGCCCGCGGCTGCACCCGGTTTCTGGCCCATGTGCAGGCCCAGAACGCGCTGCTGTTCCGCCGCCTGCACTGGAACATGGTCGAGGAAAAGCAACTGCACGGCCGGCCGCATGTGCTGATGCAGGCCGACCTCGCGCATTACCCGCCGATCCTTGATGCCGAAACCGGCTTCCACGCCCAGCCAAGACGGGCGGCGTGACATGCAAGCGCGCGCGCCGACCACCACCTTCTCCGACAACGCCTTCTCCGAGGTGGTGAGCCGGCTACGCGCCTCTTCCGGCCTCGCCTCCAAGGCCGATATCGCTCGCGCCGCCGCCCGGCTCGGCTTTGACGGGCGCGAGGCCATCCGCGTCGGCGACGACTGCGCGGCGATCCCCGATGGCGAGGGCTATCTGCTGTTCGCCATCGAAGGCTTCATGAACGAGTTCGTCGCCATCGACCCCTGGTTCGCCGGCTGGTGCGGGGTGATGGTCAACCTCTCCGACATCGCCGCCATGGGCGGGCGCCCGCTCGCGGTGGTGGATGCGGTGTGGGCGAAGGGAGAGGACGGCGCCGCCCCGGTGCTGGAGGGGCTGCGCGCCGCCTCGCAGCGCTTCGGCGTGCCCATTGTCGGCGGCCATACCAATCTGGCGAGCGATCGCGGCCAGCTCTCCGTCGCCGTGCTCGGCCGGGCGACCAAGCTCCTCACCTCCTTCGACGCCCGCCCCGGCGAGGTGCTGGTGGCGGCGATCGACCTGCGCGGGCGCTACCGCGAGCCCTTTTCCAACTGGGACGCCGCCACCGGCGCCCCGGCGGAGCGGCTGCGCGGCGATCTCGACCTGCTGCCGCGCCTCGCCGAGGCCGGGCTCGCTTGCGCCGGCAAGGACATCAGCCAGGCGGGAATCGTCGGCACCGCCGCCATGCTGGCGGAGGGGTCCGGGGTCGGCATCGAGATCGACCTCGACGCGGTGCCGGCGCCCGAGGGGGTCGATCCCGTGCGCTGGCTGATGACCTTCCCGAGCTTCGGCTACATCATTCCCATCGCACTGACCGTCCTCCCAATCGTCCTGATCACCCTCGCTGAACGCGGCATCGCCGCGGCCGCCATCGGCACCGTGACGGCGGAGCGGAAGGTCACGGTGAGACAGGGCCTAAGCCGCGAGACGATATGGGATTTTTCCCGTGCGCCGCTCATCGGCTGCGGGCCGGCGGAGGACGCGGCATGACGCGGCCGCTGCGCATCGCCCTTCTCGCCCATTCCACCAACCCGCGCGGCGGCGTCGTCCACGCGCTGGAACTCGGCGAAGCGTTGGTACGACTGGGTTTCGAGGCGGTGGTGCATGCGCCGGATCCGCGCGGCGCGGGTTTTTTCCGACCGAGCCTGTGCGCGACGGTGAGCGTCCCCGCCGCGCCGGCACCGGGCGACGTGGCGGCGATGGTGCGCCAGCGCATCGACGAATATGTAAGCTATTTCAACGAAGTAGCGAACCGCCGCTTCGACGTGTTTCACGCCCAGGACGGCATCTCGGCCAACGCCCTGGCGACGCTGAAGGAGCGCGGCCTCATCCCCGGCTTCGCCCGCACGGTCCACCATATCGACGCCTTCCGCGACCCCGCGCTTAACGCCTTGCAAAATCGATCGATTCTCGCCGCCGATCAGCATTTCGTCGTCAGCCATCTCTGGCAGGATCTGCTCGCCGAGACGTTCGGAATCGAGGCCACGCTGGTCGGAAACGGCATTGATATCAAGCGCTTCACGCCCGTCCCCGACGGCCGGGAGGCGGCGCTGGCGGCCCGTCTCGGCCTCGGCTCCGGCCCCGTCGTGCTCAGCGTCGGCGGGGTCGAGGCGCGCAAGAACAGCTGCCGCATCCTGGAGGCCTTCATTCAGCTCCGGGCCATGCACCCGCGCGCCCAGCTCGTCATCGCCGGCGGGGCCAGCGTGCTCGACCATCACGATTATCTCAATGAATTCAAAGCGTTGTTGGCTTCGTTCGGCCTGCCGGCGGAGGCGGTGATCCGCGCCGGGCCGCAGGCGCAGGCCGATATGCCGGCGCTCTACCGCCTCGCCGACGTGCTCGCCTTCCCCTCGGTGAAGGAGGGTTTCGGCCTGGTGGCTCTGGAGGCGATGGCCTGCGGCGTGCCGACCGTGGTCTCGCGCATAGCCCCCTTCACCGAGCATATCGGCGAGAACGAAACCGTGTGGTGCGATCCGCTTCATCCCGCCTCGATCGCCGACGCGCTGATGCTGGCCCTGCAGCCGCAAACCCTAGCGCGCCTTGCGAAAAAGGGGCCGCAGGCCGCCGCCCGTTTCGACTGGGCCGCCACCGCGCGAGCCCACCTGCCCATCTACGAGACCCTCGCGGAGCCCGCCCATGCCTGAAATGCGCTTCTCCATCCGCTGGCCGGACGGCACGGTCGAGGCCTGCTACTCGCCCTCGCTGGTCATCAAGGACTATTTCGTCCCCGGTGAGAGTTACAAGCTGCTGGAATTCCTTGCGAAATCGCGTGAGGCGCTCACCATCGCCAGCGATCGCGTCGAGGCGCGCTACGGCTTTCCCTGCTCGCGCGCACTGGGTCAGCTCGTTCGGCTGGAGGCCGC
Organism: Ancylobacter rudongensis; assembly: GCF_900100155.1. Taxonomy (GTDB): domain Bacteria; phylum Pseudomonadota; class Alphaproteobacteria; order Rhizobiales; family Xanthobacteraceae; genus Ancylobacter; species Ancylobacter rudongensis. Next base: position 161,627 of record NZ_FMTP01000008.1, on the reverse strand, counting down.
AGGCCGCGCCTATTCCACCCATCCCGACGCCCGCGTCGCCGTCGAATCCTTCGACGACTGAGCCGGAGAGACCCCATGAACGAGAACCGCGTCGCGCATTATACGGTCGTCATCGTCGGCGGCGGACAGGCCGGCCTGTCGACCAGCTATCATCTCTCCCGGCAGGGCATCGACCATCTGGTGATCGAAAAGCACCGGGCGATGCACGCCTGGGAAACTCAGCGCTGGGACAATTTCTGCCTTGTCACGCCCAATTGGCAGTGCGACCTGCCCGGCCATCCCTATGCCGGCCCGGAGCCGGACGGCTTCATGAAAAAGGACGAAATCCTTAATTATCTCAGAGAGTTCCGGACCAAGGTCGATCCACCGATTCGCGAGGGTGTGAGCGTGCGGCGGGTGACGCCCCGGCCGGAGGGTGGCTTTCTCGTCGCCACCAGCGCGGGCGATTTCAGCGCCGACAATGTGGTTGTGGCGTCGGGCGGCTATCACGAGCCGATCGTGCCGCGCATGGCCGAGCGGCTGCCCCCGGCGATCGTGCAGATCCACTCGGCGCAGTACCGCAATGCCGGCCAGCTTCGCGACGGCCCGGTGCTGGTGGTCGGCTCAGGCCAGTCCGGCGCGCAGATCGCCGAGGATCTGCACCTGGCCGGCCGCAAGGTGTTCCTGGCGGTGGGCAATGCCCCGCGCTGCGCCCGCTTTTACCGCGGCCGCGACGTCGTCACCTGGCTTGCCGACATGGGCTATTACGACATGCCTGTGGAAGAGCACCCGCTGCGCGAAGGCGTGCGCGACAACACCAACCATTATGTCACCGGCCGCGATGGCGGGCGCGACATCGACCTGCGCAAATTTGCCCTTGAGGGCATGGAGCTCTACGGCGCACTGCGCGACGTTGACGGGGAAAGACTCCTTTTCGAGCCGAACCTTGCATCGGCACTCGACGAGGCCGACAGAACCTATAACGGCATCAACGCCGCCATCGACCGGCATATCGCCGCGAAGGGGCTGGAGGCGCCGCCGCCGTCGGTCTACGAGCCGGTCTGGCAGCCGCCGGAGGAGCGCCGGGTGCTTGACCTCGCCGTCACCGGCATCGCCTCGATCGTCTGGTGCATCGGTTTCCGGCCCGATTTCCACTGGCTCGACGCGCCGGTGTTCAACGGCGCCGGCCATCCCCAGCACCGTCGCGGCATCACGGCGCGCGAGGGCGTGTATTTCATCGGCCTGCCCTGGTTGCACACCTGGGGCTCCGGCCGCTTCGGCAGCGTCGGGCGCGATGCCGCGCACATCGTCGCCCATATCGACGCGCGGGCGCGGCAGGCCCGGCGGGGAAGCGCCGCATGAACCTCGTCCTCCCTCCCGGGTCGTTCGCCGCTACCCCGGCGCCCGTCGTGGAAGATACGGTGCTGCTCGGCATGCCGCAGCTCTGCCTCGGCGGGCTCTCGGAAACGTGGCTGCTCAAGGAACTGGGCCATCGCCACTGGATGGGGCTGGCGCGTCTGGCCGGCCGCGCCGTGCCCGACTTCCGCGCTGCCGACGGTGCGCCGGTCTACGCCGCGTTCAGCGCGCTGGCGGTGGAGAATGCGGACTTCGCCTCGCTGGGTGAGAATGACCGGCTGACGCTGCGCAGCCAATTGCGCCGCATCTCCCGCACCCAATGCGCCAGCCGGCATGACCTCACCTGCTGTGGGCGTGTTGTCGGCACGGTGCATCTGGTGTCTGCTTTCGTGCGCCGGGCGCCGGGCGGCGGCAACCATACGGTGGCGCGGGTGGCGCTGGATGGCTTGCCTGCGCCGACCCGCACGGGTGGAGGCCGGAGCGATTCGGCGCTTGCCGCCCGAGCCGCCGCCTTCCGGGCCGGGCGCACGTCGCAGGACGCACGATTTGAATGCAGCCAGTCCCACGATCAGGAAGCAGTGCTGGAGATCGACCCCTGCCCGGCGCAGGATTTCAACGGCGCCGGCTTTCTCTATTTCTCCAGCTTCATCGCCTTCATCGACCAGGCCGAATGGCAGTTCGACGGCCGCCGCGCGCCGCTGGCGACCACGCGTGTGCGCGAGGTGTATTTCCACGGCAATATCGATCCCGGCGAACGGGTCGTGGTGCGCCGGCTGAAGGCCGAACGCCAGGCGGGTGAGCTGTTTCATCACTGCCGGCTGGAGCGGGCCGGCGACGGCACCGGCCTCGCCGACGCGTTTACCCGCCGTGCGCTTTGAGCGGGAAAAGCCCGTCGCGCCGGACTGAAACCGGCGCTGTCATCGGCCTGTGAGAAATCTGCGAAACCCCGTTGCATTCTCCGCGAGGCTGGGGCATAGAGACGGCCCGTTCGGGGCCGCAGACAAAGCGGCGCGGGACGGCGGAGCGGGCGGGTGTAGCTCAGGGGTAGAGCACAACCTTGCCAAGGTTGGGGTCGTGGGTTCGAATCCCATCGCCCGCTCCAGTTTTTCCCAAAGAAAATCAGATAGTCAAAAAACGCCCTTCGGGGCGTTTTCGGCATGGATGTGTCGTTCAACGGCGACGGCGCGCCGGCTGAGGGGATCAGGCCAGCAGGGTCGAGGCGCTTTTGAACAGCATGTAGCTCGCCACCGCGAAGATCAGCGTCGCGAACACGGTGGTGAGGCGCCCTGTGCGACCAGAGAGGCGCTGGGCGAGCTTCATGCCGGCGACGCTGCCGAGTGCTCCGCCCGCGATGAAGGTAAAGGCCAGCGGCCAGTTCACCAGCCCGGACAGTGCATAATTGAAGGCGGTTGTGAGGCCGAAGGCGGTGACGGCCACCAGCGAGGTGCCGACCGCGTTGAGGATCGGCATGCCGGTGGAGCCGATCAGGCCGGGGACGATGAGGAAACCGCCGCCAATGCCGAAGAAGCCGGAAAAGGCGCCGGTGCCGAGGCCGAAGCCGAGCACCTTCGGCGCCTTCGCTCGGTTGCATTCCGCCCCCGGCTCGGCCGGATTTCCGCGCCCGCGCAGCATCAGGACGCCGACCACCAGCATGAGCAGGGCGAACAGAAAGAGCAGCTTCTCGCCAGCGATAAGCTTGCCCAGGCTCGACCCGGCAAAGGCTCCGACGATCCCGGCGGTGGCGTACATGCCACCGCAGCGCCACTTCACCGTGCCGGCGCGGGCATGGCTGAGCAGGCCCGCCGCCGCGTTGATGGCGACCGCGAAGGCGCTGGTGCCGATGGCGATGTGCGGATTGCGCACGCCGACGAGATAGACCATCAGCGGCACGGCGAGGATGGAGCCGCCGCCGCCGACCAGCCCGAGGGTGAAGCCGACGAGAACGCCGGCACCGGCGCCAAGGCCGTATTGCAGCGGCTCCAGCATCAGGCGGCCTCGCGGCCGGGCGCCGCAGCAAGCGGCTGAGGCTCGCACAGCCATTCGCGGCCCTTCAGCATGGCGTGCCAGTAGATCGGCGGCAGCATGCGGTCCTTTAGGAGCCAGGCGAGACGGGTGGGGCGGGTGCCGTCGAGAATCCAGCGCGGGAAGGTGGGCAGCAGCGCACCGCCATAGCCGAATTCGGCCAGCACGATCCTGCCGCGCTCGACGGTGAGCGGGCAGGAGCCATAGCCGTCATATTGGGCGGCCGGCGCCTTGCCGTCCAACGCCGCAAGCACGTTCACCGCCACGACGGGCGCCTGCTTGCGGGCGGCGGCGGCGGTCTTGGCGTTCGGCGTGTTGGTGGCGTCGCCGAGGGCGAAGACGTCCGGGTGGCGCGCATGGCGCAGCGTTGCCGGATCCACCTCGATCCAGCCGCCCGCTCCCGCCAGCGGGCTGGTGGCCACAACATCCAACGGCTTCTGTGGCGGCACGGCGTGCAGCATGTCGAAGGAGCGCTCGACCCGCTCGGTGGCGCCATCTGCACCTTTGCGCTCGAAGGTCGCGACCTGCGCCTCGCCGTCGACGGCGACGAGGGTTGAACCGAAATTCAGGTCGATGCCATAGCGCTCCACATACTCCATCAGCGCCGGTACATAGGCCGGCACGCCGAACAGCACGCCCCCTGCATTGTGGAACTCCACCTCCATGCGCGGCAGCACGCCGGCACCGCGCCAGATGTCGCAGGACAGGTACATGGCCTTCTGCGGGGCGCCGGCGCATTTGATCGGCATGGCCGGCTGGGTGAACAGCGCGCGGCCCGCCTTCACCGTGCTGGCGAGGCCGAACGTGTAGGGCGCGAGGTCGAAGCGGTAATTGGACGTCACGCCGTTGCGCCCGAGCGCGTCCGGCAGGCCGGGAATGGCCTCCCAGGCCAGCCGCAGGCCGGGCGCGGCGACCAGCGCGCGGTAGCGCACGGACGAATCATCCGCGAGCGCCACCTCGCGTGCCTCGGGGAGGAAGCCGGCGGCGGCCTGGCGGATCCAGGTGACGGCGTCGGGCATCACCGCGCCCATCGGCACGCGGGTGGTTTCCGGCTTGAACACGCCAGCCCCGACCATGGTCCAGCCCGGCTGGTAGAAATGGCACTCCGCTGGCTCGACGATGGCGATGTCGAGCGAGGGCCGGCGCTTCAACAGGCTGGAGGCGGTGGCGATGCCGGCCGCCCCGCCGCCGACGATGACCACGTCATAGGTCTTGGGCGCGCCGGGGCGGGGCGCGTCGGCGCGCGCGGCGAGCCGGGCCCGCTGGCCGGAGACGTCGATGCCGGCGGCAGACGTCAGCGCGAGAATCGCGTCCGGGTGCTGCCGGTCCGCCTGCGCGAGCGCCCACAGCGTCGCCGCCCTGTTGCCGGTGCGGCAATAGCCGAGCACCGGGCCGGGTAGCCGGTCGAGCATGGCGCGCATCTCGGCCACGTCAGCCTCGGTATAGCTGCCGGGCGTCACCGGGATATGAACGAAGGCCATGCCGAGCGCCTCGGCTAGGATGGCAACCTCGCCCGCCGGCAATTGTCCCGGCTCCTCGCCATCGGGCCGGGTGCAGATGATGGCGCGGAAGCCGCCGGCGGCAGCCCGCGCGAGCGAGGCGTCGTCCAACGGGCCGCACACGTGAAATTCCGGCACGATCTGTTTCGGCGTCATGGGGTTTCCTCAATCGTGTTGGGAGCGACGCGGCGACCAGCCGGCGTTGGCGCGCCGGCCGGTCGCCGTTTCAGAGCGTGTCGAGAGGGAGTTTCAGGTAGCGTCGCCCGTTCTCTTCCGGCTCGGGCAGGTGGCCGGCGCGCATGTTCACCTGCACCGAGGGCAGGATGAGCTTGGGCATGGCGAGGGTCGCGTCGCGCTTGGTGCGCATGTCGACGAAGGCGTCCTCGTCCACGCCGTCGCGGGCGTGGATGTTGCCGGCGCGCTCGGCGCCGACCGTGGTCTCCCACGCATAGCTATCGCGGCCGGGCGCCTTGTAGTCGTGGCACAGGAACAACCGCGTCTCGTCCGGCAGCGCCAGCAGGCGACGGATCGAGTGGTAGAGCTGGCGGGCATTGCCGCCGGGGAAGTCGGCACGGGCGGTGCCGAAGTCCGGCATGAACAGCGTGTCGCCGGTGAACACGACATCGCCGATCACATAGGCCATGTCGGCGGGCGTGTGGCCGGGAACATGCAGCACGATGGCGGGGATGGACCCGATGGCAAAGGTGTCGCCATCCTCGAACAGCCGGTCAAATTCGGAGCCGTCGCGGGCGAATTCGGTGCCGAAGTTGAAGATCTTCCCGAATACGTTCTGGACGGTGATGATCTCGCGCCCGATGGCCAGCTTGCCGCCGAGCTCGCGCTGGATATAGGGCGCGGCCGACAGATGGTCGGCATGGGCGTGGGTCTCTAGCAGCCAGTCGACCGTCAGCCCCTTCTCCCGCACGAAGGCGATCATGGCATCCGCTGAGGCGGTGGAGGTGCGGCCCGCAGCCGCGTCGAAATCCAGCACGCTGTCGACGATGGCGGCCCGCCGGGTGGCCGGGTCGTGGATCACATAACTCGCCGTGTTGGTCGGCTCGTCGAAGAAGGCCTCGACAGCAAGGCGGTTGGCGCTCGCGCCGGCGGCGCGGATCTGGGCGGCGGCCTGGTCGAGATGCGGATCGGCGATGGCAGTGGGCATGGACGTCCCTCCGACGGTTTCATTGATTTCATATTTACATAATGTGTGTAATTGTAAATCCGTATTGCGTCACTTTCTCGCTAAGGGCAATCAGAGGGCATGACAGGGGAACTTCCTTCCGAAAGCCGAATCGCCGTGTCCGCGCCGCGTCCGCTGCGGATCGGCGATGCCGCGCCGGTGTTCAGCGCCCGCTCGACCCAGGGGCAGGTTGAGCTCAGTGACTATCGCGGCCGCTGGCTGGTGCTGTTCTCGCACCCGGCGGACTTCACCCCGGTCTGCACCAGCGAGTTCATCGCACTGGCCCGGCTCGCGCCGCAATTCGAGGCGCTCGGCGTGGCGCTGCTTGGGTTGTCGGTGGACAGCCTGTTTTCGCATCTCGGCTGGCTGCGAGCGATCCGCGGCGCTTTCGGTGTCGACGTCCCCTTCCCGGTGGTGGAGGACACCTCGCTCGTCATCTCCCGCGCCTATGGCATGCTGGACGAGACGGCCCAGGATTCCTCCACCGTGCGGGCGAGCTATTTCATCGACCCGGAAGGCATCGTCCGCGCCATCAGCTGGTACCCGATGTCGGTCGGTCGCTCGGCGCGGGAAATGCTGCGCCTCGCCGCCGCGCTCAAGCGGGTCGAGCCGGGGGACGCGGTCACGCCCGAGGGCTGGGAGCCCGGCGACCCCGTGCTGCGCCCGCTCTCCGACGAGACGGCGCTCGCGGACGAGGACCCGGCCTGGTTCTGCCGCACGCTCGACCAAGGATAACGCCATGCCGCTGACCCGCGAGGAAGCCGACAAGGCGGTCGAGAAGCTGCGCAGCTATGGGCAGCCGCAGCGGCTGATGATCCTGTCGCACCTCCAGACCGGCGAGATGACGGTGGGCGAAATCGACGCCGCCACCGGCATCGGCCAGCCCGCGCTCAGCCAGCAGCTCGGCGAGCTGCGGCGGGCCGGGCTCGTCGCCACGCGGCGGGCGGCCAAGCAGGTGTTCTACCGGCTGGCCGATGCCAGCGTTGCGCTGTGCGTGCGCAGCATCGAAGCGCAGTTCGGTGCCGGCGACGCGACGATTCTGACACCGCCGCCGGCCCCGCTGGTGGTGGAGCCGGCCGCCGCGCCGCGCCCCCGCAACCGCAGCGCCGCGCAGTTCGCCCGTATCGTGCGGCCCGGCGGGCCGGCGGCTTAAGCCTCGCTTAAGCTGGGCTGTGAACCTGCCGCGCTCGACCGTTCGAGCCCGGAGCCCGCCCTTCATGCCAACCATAAGCCTCGGCCCACTGATCTTTGCGGGCGACCGGCTTGCCGCGATTCTCGGCCTTTCGGCGTTCCTGCTGCTGGCCACGCTGCTCGACCGCCGGTTCGCCCCCGGCCTGGGGCGCGCGGCATGGTGGGCGCTTCTGGCCGGTCTGCTCGGCGCCCGGATGGGTCATGTCGCACAGCACTGGGGCAGTTTCTCGCAGGATCCGGCGCGGATCCTTTCCGTCTGGCAGGGGGGCTTCGCGCACATGCCAGTGCTGTGGGCGCTTTGGCCATCCGCTCATGGCGGGCAGCCGCGTCGCTTGCCGCCGCCGCCGCCCTCGGCCTGCTGTTCTGGGGCGGCATCGGCGAACTGACCCGGGCGACGCTGGGCAAGGCCGCGCCGACGGTCGCGCTGGAGCAGATGGACGGGCCTCCGCTGGCGATCAGCGATTTTCGCGGGCGCCCGGTCGTGGTCAACCTCTGGGCGACATGGTGCCCGCCCTGCCGGCGCGAAATGCCGCTGCTGGCGGGCGCGGCGGCCGCGAACCACGCGGTGGCGTTCGTCTTCGTCAACCAGGCGGAGGGGCCCGAGCGCATCCGCGGCTATCTCTCGGGCGAGGGGCTCGCCCTCACGCATGTGCTGCTCGACCCGGCGCTGCAGGTCCAGCGCCATTATGCTGTCGCCGGCATACCCGTCACCCTGTTCCTGCGCGCCGACGGCACGCTGGCCGACCTGCATGTCGGGGAGATTTCGCCGGAGCTGCTGCAGGCCGGCATTGACGCCTCCGCCCGCTGACTCTGCCTTGCATCACCAACAGGGGGAACGCCATGAGCCCACGCCCCCTCGCGCACAGCGTCGCCCTGCCGGCCCTCAGCCGCCGCGCCCTGCTGCTGGCGTTGGCCGGGCTGCCGGCGGGACGGGCCGACGCGGCGGTGGCCCGGACGAGCGTCGCCAGCGTCGCCGATTTCGGCTCGGCCCTGGCCTTTCTGTCGGGGCGCCATGCGAATGTGCTGGTTTATGTGTCCGCCCGCTGGTGCCCGATCTGCAAAGCGGTCGACGCGACGGTGCTGGCCTCCGCCCGCGTCCGTACCGCGCTGCGCCGGGTGCCGCTGGTCAAGGTGGACGTTACCGCCAGCAACGGGGAGTCCCGCGCGCTGCTGCGCCTTCTGGCGGCCGAGGGGCCTCCAACCCTGTTCGTTGCCGATGCCCGCGCGCGCGCCGAACAGCCCGGCACGCGGCTTGTCGGCGCCTTCCCGGAAGATGCGCTGCTGAACCGGCTGCGGCCCTACACGGGATGAGTGCTGCAGAGCGGAACTGCGCTCATGAACGTGCCCGCCGCCCTCCGCCGAGGCGCGAACGGGCGGTGGGCCGGCGCGGGAGAAAAAACAGTGCGCGCCCCTCGACCAGAAAGGCAATACCGAGCCGGGCGCCGAGCATCATGCCGCCAACCGCGAGCGGGAAGGACAAGGCGAGCAGAGAACCGGCAGTGATTCCCTGCCCGATGGTGCAGCCGCCGCACAGCACGCCGCCGGCGCCCATCAGCACCGCGCCCAGCAGATGGCGTTTCATCTCGCGCGCATCGTCGAAGGCTTCCCAGCGGAACTCGTCACCCACCCGCGCGGCGGCGAGGGCCCCGAGGATCACGCCGGCGATCGAGCCGGTGCCGAAATTCAGCAGCGTGGCACCGTCGAGCAGCATCCCGTGCAGGGTGATCGCCACCGGCGAGACGAAGGTCAGGCTCTGCGGCCGTGCCGCCTGCAGGAACTCGTCGACCAGATATTGCGTCGCCAGCCAGCCACAGACGACACCGGCGCCGAGCGTCGCCCCTGCCACGAGCAGGCGCCGCGCCTTGCGCAGCCGAGCATCGGTCATCGCCAACGCGATGAGGACCGACGCCAGGATCGCCGCCAGAACGGCGCGGCTTGAGGGGCCAAGAACAGGCTCGGCCAGCGCCGGCAGGTCCGCCAGGCCGGAACGCGGGATCGCGAGAGCCCAGGCCTCGCCGAAGCCGATCCGGTAGTCAGCCAGCGTGCCGCGCAGCATGGCGTAGGCCGTCACGCCGAAAACGAGAAGCACGACCAGGCTGCGCAGATCGCCGGAGCCGAGCCGGATGCAGCTGCCAAACGCGCAGGTGCCGACCAGCGCCATGCCGAGGCCGAACATCACTCCACCCACCGCGATGCCGATCCAGGGCAAGGCGCTGGGGACATACGAAGTCGCCTGCGGATCGAGCAGGCCGGTCAGCACGAGGAACTGCGTGCCGGCGAGGGCGATGCCGAGGGCCAGGCCGAAGACGCGCAGGCGGCGCGTGTCGGAACCGACCAGCGCGTCCTCGATGGCGCCGAAGCTGCAGAGGCGGGCGCGGCGGGTGGTGAAACCCACGGCCGCGCCGATGGCGAGGCCGGCAAGGGCGGCCCACCATGCATTGAGGTCGTCCATTGCGCCTGGTCCTCCCGTCCCATGGCTCCCGCGGGCATTGGTGCCCGTCTCGGCCGGCGCTTAAGCGGCTCAGTCTTCCTTGGCTCCGCAGAAGATGTCGTAGATTACGCTGATCAGACGGCGCACATCCTCGTCGGCCAGGCTGTAATAGACTGTCTTGCCATCCCGACGAGTGCTGACGAGGTCGTCCAGCCGCAGTCGGGCGAGTTGCTGCGAGACGGTCGGCTGGCGCAGCGACAGGATGTTCTCCAGCTCGGTGACGGACCGCTCGCGTTCTGCCAGCAGGCACAGCAGAAGCAGGCGGTTCTCGTGCGACACCGCCTTGAGGAAGTCACTGGCCTCGCGCGCATTGCGCATCAGGCGGTCAAGCTCGGGCGAAACCTCCGGGCCGTCGCGCAGCTCGTCCTCTAGGCGTTTCGAGACAATTCCGGTCATCACCACGTCGCTTTCAACTCCAGCTTACTGGACTCTCACCTGGCGCAACAGCGTCACGGAGTCCGGGGCAGTTTCTTCGTCATCGCCGCGAGCAGACCCCAGAAGGCCTCCTCGCCAGCATAGCCGGGAATGCGGCCGACTTCCCGCCCGTCCTCGACCAGCACGAAGGTCGGGGCGTAGCGCACCGGCGCGGTAAGATCGGCGAGCGCCGCTTCCTCGTCGCCGAGCTCGATCCGGCGCAACGGCGCCAGCCGCCCTTCCTCGGTGTGGGGATAGACGGGCGCGATCTCGCGCTCAAAACGCTGGCACCAGGCGCAGCCCGCCTGTTCGAACATCAGTAATTCGGCCGCGCGCGCCGCATCCGCCCGCGCGCCGCACGCCACCATGCCGGCCGCGATGACAATGGCGACGCGGGCCAGAGCCGCGCGGCGCTTGTCGCTCAGATTACCGTGAAACCGCGCCTGCATGATCTCCGCCCGGTGACGTCGCCTCGTCTTCATTATATAAACGCATTCGAATATGAATTCGATGGTCAATCCGCCGCAGAGCGGAGCGGGCCGTGGGGAAACGCCGTGTCGCTAGACATCACCCTGCCGGGGGCCTTCGGGGCTGGCCTCCTGTCTTTCGTTTCGCCCTGCGTGCTGCCGCTGGTGCCGGCCTATCTCGGCTTTCTCGGTGGGGCGGGGCGCGGCCTGTCGGGTGAGGGAGTGACGCGCGGGCGGCTGGTCGCGCTTTCGGCCGCCTTCGTCGCCGGCTTTTCCAGCGTCTTCATCCTGCTCGGCGCCACCGCCACGCAGATCGGCCAGTGGCTCGCCGTGCACGCGCCGGTGCTGACCCTGGTGGCGGGCGCGATGCTGATCCTTTTCGGTCTGCATTTCCTCGGTCTGCTGCGCCTTCCACTCCTTTACCGCCGGGTGGCCCCGGATGTGGCGCGTGCGCCCGCCGGGCCGGTCGGGGCTTATCTGGTCGGGCTTGCCTTCGGCTTTGGCTGGACACCCTGCGTCGGGCCTATCCTGTCGATGATCCTCATCCTCGCCGGCACCGAGGATTCGCTCGCCAAGGGCGTGCTCCTGCTGTCGGCCTATGCCGCCGGGATCGGCCTGCCCTTCGTCGCCGCCGCGGCGTTCTCGACCGGCTTCCTGCGCTGGTCGGCGGCGATGCGCTCGCGCCTCGGTCTGGTCGAGAAGGCCTCCGGCGTGCTGCTGGTCGCCACCGGCGTCGTCTTCATCGGCGGCTGGATGCCGCAACTGTCCGCTTGGCTGCTCGATGCTTTCCCCACCCTTGGCGCGATCGGATGAGGTGCGCCACGCTCTGGAGTCGATCATGAATAGTCGCCTGACCCGCCGCGCGCTCGCCCTTGGGCCGGGTGCGCTCCTTCTGGCGCCCGCCGCCGGCCTTGCTGCCGCGCGCCTCGGCGATGACGGTCTCTACGTGCAGGACTGGTATGAGGAGAGCTTCCTCGACCTGTCCGAGGATTTCGCGGCCGCGACGGCGGCGGAAAAGCGCTTCGCGCTGCAGTGGAGCCAGCGCGGCTGCCCGCTCTGCAAGCGGCTGCACACGGAGTATTTCGCCGATCCAGCGATCGAAACCTATGTGCGCGACCATTTCAGCGTCGTCCATCTCGACATTTTCGGCGCCCGCGAGGTGACGGTCTTCGGGGGCGCAACGCTGTCGGAGAAGGCCCTTGCGGGTCAGTATGCGGTGAGGGCGACACCCACCTTCCAGTTCTTCGGCGCGCGGGACGGCAAGGTGTTCGAGGTCGCCCGGCTACCGGGCCTGCTGCCCAAGCCGGAATTCCTCGCCATGTTCCGCTATGTCGAAGCCGGCGCCTATGAGAGCGTCGGCTTCGAGGCGTGGCTGGCGGCGCAGAAGGCGCCGTGACTATTTGTTGACCGGCGATTCCGGGTCGAACAGATAGGCGACGACATCCTTGATCTGCTGTTCGGTCAGCACGCCGTTGGTGCCGAAGCGTGGCATGCTGGAACAGGCGAGCGAGGCCTGGGCGTCATAGACCTTGGCGAAGGCGGCCTTGGCGTCCTCCGGGTCGAATTTGCGCTCGCGACCATAGCCGGTGAGGCTGGGCCCGAGCGTGCCATAGCTCACCTCCTTCGGGTCGAGCTGGTGGCAGGCATAGCAATTGCCGCCGCTGACCGTGCCCGGGGGATCGCTGAACTGCCCGCCGCGCCCGTTCTGGGCAACCTTGGCGCCCTCCTTCCAGTCGCCGAGGACGGACCCCTGCGGGAAGATGATCCGCACTTCCTCCGCCTTCAGAATCGCGTTCGCCTGTTCGGGCGAGGGGTTGTTGCGGGTGAGCGAGCAGATGCGTTGCGTCTCGTCCTGCTGGAGGCGGGCGTCCCAGCCCTCCGGCAGCTTGGTGAACCCTGCCTTGACCACCGCGTCGACGCGCGCGGGATCAACGGTGGGAGTCTTGGCCGCGTCCTGCGCCGTGGCGGCGAAGGGGGAGAGGAGCACCGCGCCGGTCAGCGCCGCGCGCGTCAGAAAGGTGTGAACGGTCATCTTCGCCTCCCTCAGCGCTTGATCGACGGCACTTTGAGCTCACCGCCCTCGGCCTGTTTGGTCAGGTAGAGGGTGAGCGCGGTCACGACGTCCGAGCCATAATCGGGCGGCGGCATCCGCATCTGCCGGTAGCAGTCCCACATGCGGTGCTGCATGGTGCGCAGCGCGCTCTGCGAGACGCGATAGGTCGGCCAGGTGCCCATGGTGAGCTGCGCGTCCTTGCCCGGCACGTCGAGCTGCGGCAGCGCTTGCAGGCGGATGCGCTTTCCCGCGTCGCCATGGCAGGTTGAGCAGGAAAAATCGTTGATCGAGGAGCGGCGGAAGAACAGCGCCTCGCCGATCGCGTACATTTCCTGTTCCTGCGGCGTCGCGAGCGCGACGTCGATCTTCATGCCGTCCGACTTGTTGGCGATGAAGGCGACGAGGTCCTCCATGTCGGAGGTCCGGCCAGGGCCGGAGAACGGCTTGGCGACGATCGGCTTGGTGTCGAAGCCTTGGATCGTCTGCATGCACCAGAGCAGGCGCTGCTCAAGATCCATCACCTTGTCCGCATCGGCGAAATAGCGCGGCAGATGGGCGTAGGCGCCCTCCAGCTTGCCCGGTCCCTCGCCAAGATCGCAGCTCTCCAGCGAGACATTCTTCGTCCCGCGCGGCTCGCTCCACAGCACTTCGCCGCGATCAACATTGAGGTAGCCCGGATTGGCCATCGGGTCCTCGATCATCTGGCGGTAGCGTTCGATCTCCTTTTCGCTTTCGTCCTCCGCGCCCTGCGCGGTGGTGAGGATGAAGGGCAGGGCGAGGAGGCAGAGGGCGAGGCAGCCGGCGATGAATCGCCGGGTGGGCCGCAGGCACTCCTTGAGTCGTATCGGTTCCTTGGGCATGTGCTTCCCCAGCTGTTGAGCCGCGCCGCACCCTTCTCGCGAGAGTGTTGAAGCGGCCTGCGTGGCGAGCGATGATAGGCTTTGGCGATCGCTCGATAGCCCACTTTACATTCAAAAAATTTAATATCACAATATGTATGTTCGCTGCCGGCCAAAAAGGCTCGCTGACGACAAAATCAAAGCAAAAACAAAGCGCTGGTGCTCGACGCCAGCAGGAGGACGCCTGATGCAACTTCGCAGTTGGACTCCGTCGCGACGGGAAACCATGGGGCTTGGACTGACCGCGCTGCTGGCGGCGGCGCTGGCTCCGCGCCTGGTCCTGGCCACCGAGGAAGCGGTCGCTGCCGAGCTGAAGAAGCTCTATGGCGACAAGCCGATGGCGGACGGCAAGATCAAGCTCGACCTGCCCGAGATCGCCGAGAACGGCCTCGTCGTGCCGCTCAATATCGATGTGGAAAGCCCGATGACTGATGGCGACTATGTCAAGGCGGTTCACGTCTTCGCCGATGGCAACCCGCTGCCGCAGGTCGTGACCTACCGGTTCACCCCGCAATCCGGCAAGGCGGCGGCCTCGGTCCGCATGCGCCTCGCCCAGACGCAGAACGTGGTCGCCGTGGCCGAGATGTCCAATGGTGCGCTCTACACCGCCAAGGCGCAGGTGAAGGTGACCATCGGTGGTTGCGGCGGCTGAACGACCCGTATGGCCCTTGCGGCCACGCGCAAAGACGCCAGGGGAAACGACAAGGAAACGCCAACATGGCCATCAAGTCCAAGCCGCGCATCAAGGTGCCTTCCGGGGCCAAGGCCGGCGAGATCATCGAGATCAAGACTCTCATCTCACACGAGATGGAAACGGGACAGCGCAAGGATTCCACGGGTAAGCCCATCCCGCGCGCCATCATCAACAGGTTCACCGCCAGCTTCAACGGCAAAACCTTCTTCGAGGCGGATTGGTTTACCTCCGTTTCAGCAAATCCCTATCAGGCCTTTTTCTACAAGGCGTCGGAATCGGGCGAATTCACCTTCACCTGGAAGGACGATGACGGCTCCGAGCAGACGGCGGGCGCCAAGCTCACCGTCGCCTGATCCGTCTGCGTCGGCCGCATGCCGGCGCCCAGCAGGGAAGACTCGCCAGATGATTTCACGCCGCGATTTCGTGATCGCCGCGATGGCTGCCGGTATGCTTGCATCCGGCGCTCGCGGCGCCTTCGCCCAGGCGGCCCGCGCGGGAAAGATGACGCAGGACGACATACTGCGCTTCGATCCCGTGGGCACGCTGACCATCCTGCACACCACCGACCTGCACGCGCAGCTCGAACCGATCTATTTCCGCGAGCCCTCGGTCAATATCGGCGTGGGCGAGGCGCGTGGCCTGCCGCCGCACCTCGTCGACGAGGCCTTCCTCGCCTACTACAAGATCGCCGCCGGCGGCCCGGATGCCTACGCACTCACCAGCCTCGACTTCGACACGCTGGCCGGCACCTATGGGCGCATGGGTGGCGCCGACCGCATCGCCACGCTGATCAAGGCCATCCGTGCCGCGCGCGGTGAGGGCAATGTCCTGCTGCTCGACGGCGGCGACGGGCTGCAGGGGAGCTGGAGTTCGCTGCAGACCAAGGGCGAGGATATGGTGCGCGTCTTCGGCGCGCTCGGCCTCGACGCGATGGTTGGACACTGGGAGTTCACCTATGGCACGGCGCGCGTCCAGGAGATCGTCGAGAAGGCGCCCTTCGCCTTCCTCGCCCAGAACGTGCGCAGCATGGAATGGCAGGAGCCGGTCTTCGAGGCGCGCAAGATGTTCGAGCGCGGCGGCTCGAAGATCGCCGTCATCGGCCAGGCCTTTCCGCGCACGCCGATCTCCAATCCCCGCTGGATGATACCCGATTGGGAATTCGGCCTGCGCGAGGAGGATCTGCAGAAGCAGGTGGACGAGGCCCGCGCCGCCGGTGCCGAGGTCGTCGTCCTGCTCTCGCATAATGGCTTCGATGTCGACCGCAAGCTCGCCGGCCGGGTAAAGGGCATCGACGTGATCCTTACCGGCCACACCCATGATGCCCTGCCGGCGCCGGTCATGGTCGGCTCGACGCTCCTCATCGCCACCGGCTCGCACGGCAAGTTCATCTCCCGGCTCGACCTCGACGTGAGGGACGGCAAGGTGGCCGGCTTCCGTTACGGGCTGCTGCCGGTCTTCTCCGACGCCATCGCGCCCGACCCGGAGATGGCGGCGCTGGTGAAGGAGCTGCGCGCGCCCTATGCCGCCGATCTCGGCCGGGTGGTCGGCCAGGCGGGCAGCCTTCTCTACCGGCGCGGAAATTTCAACGGCACCTTTGACGACATGATCTGCCAGGCCATGCTCACGGAGCGTGACGCCGAAATCGCCCTCTCGCCCGGTTTTCGCTGGGGCGGCACGTTGCGATCCGGCGATCCGATCACCTTCGAGGCAATCGCCAACGCCACCGCCATCACCTATCCCGCCTGCTACCGCAACATGATGACCGGCCAGCAGCTCAAGGATGTGCTGGAGGATGTCGCCGACAACATCTTCAATGCCGACCCCTATTTCCAGGGCGGCGGCGACATGGTGCGCGTCGGCGGCGTCGGGTACGCCATCGATATCGGCCAGCCCATGGGCAAGCGCATCAGCGACCTGACGTACCTCAAGACCGGTCAGCCGCTTGACGCATCCAAAACCTATGCCGTCGCCGGCTGGGCCAGCGTCAACCAGGGCGTGGAGGGTCCCCCGATCTGGGAACTGGTGGAGCGCTACGTCGCCGCGACCCGGACTGTCGACATCGCGCCGACGGCCTCGGTCAAGGTCTCCGGTGCCTGAGGCGACGGCGGAGGCTTCGATGCGCGCCCAATTAATTCATAAATTCGAATGTGACTATCCGTCCGGGAGGATGCGATGAACCAGATGAAGCCGGGATCGCGTGTGGATCGCCGCCGCTTTCTCACCCTCGCCGGCCTTGCCGGTGCCTGCGCGGCCGTCGGGGTGCAACCTGCCGCCGCCGAGGCGACGCCGGACCCTGATATCGTCAACCTGCCGCCCTGGACGCAGGCGCTCGGTGCCGGCGTGAACAACCACCCCTATGGTGTTCCCTCGCCGTTCGAGAAAGACGTCGTCCGGCGGGAGGTTACGTGGCTCACCGCCAGCAGCGAAAGCTCGGTAAGCTTCACCCCCCTCTATGCCCTCGACGGCATCATCACCCCGAACGGGCTGTGCTTCGTGCGTCATCATGGCGGCGAGGCGGAGATCGATCCGACGCGTCACCGCTTCATGATCCATGGACTGGTCGACAAGCCGCTGGTGTTCACCATGGAGGACATCAAGCGCATGCCGGGGCGCACCAACCGCGTCTACTTCCTCGAATGCGCCGCCAATAGCGGCATGGAATGGCGCGGCGCCCAGCTCAATGGCTGCCAGTACACCCACGGCATGATCCACAATGTCGTCTATACCGGCGTGCCGCTGCGGGCCTTCCTCGAAGCGGCGGGGGTGAAGCCGAAGGGCAAATGGGTGCTCGCCGAGGGCGCCGATGCCTCGGCCATGACGCGCTCGATCCCGCTGGAAAAGGCGATGGACGACTGCCTCGTCGCCTGGGCGATGAATGGCGAGGCGCTGCGCCCCGAACAGGGCTATCCGCTGCGCCTCGTCGTCCCCGGCTGGGAAGGCAATATGTGGATCAAGTGGCTGCGCCGGATCGAAGTCGGCGATCAGCCCTGGGGCCAGCGCGAGGAAACCTCGAAATATACCGACCTTCTCGCCGATGGCCGCTCGCGCCGTTTCACCTTCATCATGGACGCCAAATCGGTCGTCACCAGCCCGAGCCCGCAGGCGCCGCTGCACGCCAGGGGGCCGAACGTGATCTCCGGTGTCGCCTGGTCGGGGCGCGGCACCGTCACCCGGGTCGACGTTACCCTGGACGGCGGCAAGAACTGGACGACCGCCCGGATCGAGGGGCCGGCGCTGCCGCGCTCCATGACCCGCTTCTATCTCGATGTCGACTGGAACGGCGAGGAACTGCTGCTGCAGTCCCGCGCCATGGACGACACCGGCTATGTGCAGCCGACCAAGGCGGAGCTTCGCGCCGTGCGCGGCGTAAACTCGATTTACCACAATAACGGCATCCAGACCTGGCTGGTGCGCAGCAACGGGGAGGCGGAGAATGTCGAGGTCAGCTAGGTCCTTCGCTGTCGCGGGCGCCGTTCTCCTGGCCTTCACGGGCCTTGCCAGTGCGGACGCGGTGAAGCTCGGCCGGCCGGCGCTGCCGGAGGAGATCAAGGCCTGGGACATCGACGTGCGCCCGGATGGCCTCGGCCTGCCCGAGGGCCAGGGCTCGGTGTCGCAGGGCGAAGAACTGTTCCAGAACAACTGCGCCGCCTGCCATGGCGAATTCGGCGAGGGGGTCGGCCGCTGGCCGGTGCTGGCCGGCGGACAGGGCACGCTGACATCCGAACGGCCGGAAAAGACCATCGGCTCCTTCTGGCCCGACACCTCGACAGTGTTCGACTATGTGCACCGCGCCATGCCGTTCGGCGCCGCGCAGACGCTGCAGCCGGACGAGGTCTATGCCATCGTCGCCTATCTCCTCTATCTCAACGACGTGGTGCCGGACGACTATGTGCTGACGAAGGAGAACTTTCCGACGGTGGCCTTGCCCAACCGGCCCAATTTCTACGATGACGACCGGGAGACCACGGAAAAGGCATTCTGGAAAGCCACTCCCTGCATGAAGGACTGCAAGCCCAAGGTCGAGATCACGAGCCATGCCGCAGTGCTCGACGTGACGCCCGATGCCGGGAAGGAAGGCGACAAGCCCGCCGGCGCGGTCGAATGAAGCTGTTGCGGCACGCCTGCTGCTGCGGCCGCCCCTCAGGTAGGAGAACGCCATGCCAAAGCTGGAGCTGAACCGCCGAACCATGATGGCCGGCCTCGCCGCGGGCGGTGCCGCGCTCACCGTCGACAGGGCCGCCGCTGCGCCCGCGCGGGTCCAGCTGGAGGACATCCAGAAAGACGCCGAGGTCGCCTGCCTCTACCATTGTGACTATGGCGATCCCGACCGCTTCGCCCAGACGCTGAACAATATCGGCAACCATTATTCCGTCTACGGGGCGGACCCGTTCGCCCTGCAGATCGTGCTGGTGGTGCATGCCGGCGGCATCAAGTTCTTCCTCGATAGTCTCGACGGCACCATGTGGGCCGATGAAAAGCTCCCGCCGGAATTGTTCGCCCGCGCCGAGGCGATCTCGAAGACCGGCCTCAAGGTCTATCTCTGCGAGATCACCTTCAAGCGGAACCAGCTCGACCTCTCCCGCGCGAAGCAGGCCGACTTCATCTCCTTCGTGCCTTCCGGCGTCGCCACCTGCGCCGCGCTCCAGGGCAAGGGCTTCGCCTATATGAAGGTCGGATGAGGCGGCCGGTGCCGACCTCGCAGACGCGGCGCGCGCTGATACTGGGCGTTCTTGGCGGGCTCGCCCTGCCGCATGTGGCACGGGCGGCGCCGGCGCGCGTTGTCATTATTGGCGCCGGCGTGGCGGGCGCTTCCTTTGCCACCTATGCCGCCGCTCTTCTCAGGGGCGCGGCCGAGATCGTGTTGGTCGAGCCGGCGCCGGGCTATCTCGCGCTCTATCGCTCGAACCTTGTGCTCGGCGGGATGGCCGAGATGCAGGAGATCTGGTCCGGCTATGACGCGCTCGCCCGCCGCTCCGGCATAAGATGGGTGGCGGCACGCGCCGTGCGGCTCGACCGCGACCGCCGGGAGGTGATCCTCGCAGATGGTAGCCGGCTCGGCTATGAACTGGCCATCGTTGCCCCCGGCATTGGGCTCGATTATGACAGCGTGCCGGGGTGGAGCCGAGAGGCCGCCGCCGTCATGCCGCACGCCTGGAAGGGAGCCGAACAGTTCCATCTGCTGAAGCGGCAGCTCGACGCGATCCCGGACGGCGGGCGGATCGTGATCCTGCCTCCGCCCGATCCGTCGCGATGCCCTCCCGCGCCCTATGAGCGGGCGTCAATGATGGCCGCGGCGCTGAAGGCGTCAGGACGCGGCGAATGCCGGATTTTCATCGTCGATGCCAAGGAACGCTTCGCAAAGATGGCGTTGTTTCTCGATGCCTGGCAGAACTACTATCCAGGCATGATCGAGTGGCTGCCGCCTTCCATCCATGAAGGCGTCAAACGGGTCGATCCATCGACCATGAGTGTCGAGACAGGTTTCGAAACCTATCGCGACTGTGCGCTGGTGAACGTGATCCCGGTGCAGACGGCACCGCAGATTGCGGTTGCATCCGCGCTCGCGGACGCGACGGGCTTCTGCCCGGTAGGGGCGCAGGACATGCGCTCCGTCTTCGATCCGCGCATCTTCGTGCTCGGCGATGCCGCGCACGCCGGACAGATGCCGAAATCCGCTTCTGCCGCCAATAGCCAGGCCGCGGTTGCGGCACGCGCGGTGGCGACCGAGTTGCTCGGTGAACACAGCGGCCCGCCGCACTATGAGAGTCTGTGCTGGAGCCTCCTGGCGAAAGATGACGGCGTGAAATCGACGGTCCGTTTTACGGCGATTTCTGACGCGTTCGAATCATATGAAGATACCGTATCAGGTCTGCGCGAGACGAGTGAAGTGCGAGAAGCAAACGCAGACGATAGTTCCGCCTTTTTTTCTAATCTTAAGAAAGAGATATTCAAGTAGTTTAACCTGGTGCACAACTGTATTTGGGATCCAACGACGTCTGCTGGAACCAAGAGGGCGGTATGACGCTTCTCGTCCGCGATATTCTGTGCGGCAATGCCGCGCCCGCCATTGAGCTGGCGGCGGATGAGCCGATTGAATCCGCCGTTGCGTTGATGGGCTTTGCGGGCCTGCCAGCCCTCGTGCTCATCGATGGCCATCGTCGCGCGATCGCCCTGCTCACCGAACGCGACATTGTTGATTATGTCGCGCGGCCCGGGTTCGGGACGGGTTGCCAAGCCGTGCTTGTCGCCCGATCCGGGTCGACTGATGACGTGCCGCAATGCTCCAGCCGCGATCGATTAGCGACCGTCGTGCAACGGATGAATGCGGAGAACCTGCGCGCGGTCTTGGTGGTCGATGGCGATGTGGGACGGGTTCTGTTGACGCAGGACGTTGTCGCGGCTGCGATAGGACGGCAGCCGTTCACCTCATAGCGCCGTGGCGATCCTGAGGGATCAGCCTTCCCGGCTGCCCGGAGTTATGGGCTGGTGGCTTCATGCCGCGAGGCGAGCTCGGCCAGCCAGTCCTGCAGGAGGACGGGAGGGGCGGGCCCGTTGCCGTCCTCCCAGTGCGCCATGTGCGGGCGCACCACCGCCAGGGCAAAGGGGCCGGCGGTGCAGGCGGTGCCCTCATACTGGGCGAAATTCTCGAAACGGGCCCGCACGCAGCCCGGAAGGGGCGCGAGGCTCGCCACCTCCAGAAGGCGGAACGGCACGGTCAGCCCGCAGCGCAGCGCCTTGGACAGCGCTTCCTTCAGGCACCATAGCAGCAGCAGGCGCTGGGCTTCATCTGAGGGCAGGGCGGCGTGCGCTCGTTCCCGCTCGCGCGGCGTCGTCTGTTCACGCAGCGCGCCGAGCTGCTCCGGCCTGGCGCGCTCCAGGTCCACCCCCATCGGGCAGGATTCGGGATGCGCCACGGCGAGCGCCGCATTGCCGGCATGGGCCAGCGTGACCTGCAGATTGGCCCGGCCCGGCAGCGTCGCCACCGGCTGCCCGAGCAGGCCCGGCAGGATACGGATGTCGCGGGCGGCGGTACCGGGGGCGAGACGTCCAAGGGCGTTCTTCGCCGCCCATCGTCCGGCGAGCAGCGACTGGCGCCGGGCGGGGGCGAGCCGCTCGGTCAGCAGCGCCGCCTCCTCGGGGGCGAGCTTCTCGGGCACCGCCGCGTCCAGCGCCTCCAGCGGCGCGTCCACCAGCGACATGGCGCAGGCGAGGGTGCGGCCGCCGACGTGGAGGTTGAAGGCGGCCTCGCGCGCGAAGACCGAAGGGCCGGTGTCGAGGGCGGTCATCTCACGCCGAGGCGGACGTCGCCGCTGTCGCCGGCGCGGTCTCGTCGCGATGGCTCAGCAGCAGGTAGAAGGCGGGCACCACGAACAGCGTGAACAGCGTGCCGATGGAAAGCCCGGAGGCGATGACCAGACCCATATTGTAGCGCGAATTGGCGCCGGCGCCGGTGGCGATGATGAGCGGCGTGACGCCCAGCACCATCGCCGCCGTGGTCATCAGGATCGGCCGCAGGCGGATGGTCGCCGCCTCGATCACCGCTTCGCGCTTGGCAAGGCCCTGTTTGCGCAGCGTATTGGCCACTTCCACCATCAGGATGCCGTGCTTGCTCACCAGTCCCATGAGCGTGACCAGGCCCACCTGGGTGTAGATGTTGATGGTGGCGCCGCCAATGCCGAGCCAGATGAACACCAGCGCGCCGGCCAGCGACATCGGCACCGAAACCAGGATGACGAGCGGATCGCGGAAGCTGTTGAACAGCG
The DNA here is from genome assembly GCF_900100155.1 of Ancylobacter rudongensis. Classification (GTDB taxonomy): domain Bacteria; phylum Pseudomonadota; class Alphaproteobacteria; order Rhizobiales; family Xanthobacteraceae; genus Ancylobacter; species Ancylobacter rudongensis. Next base: position 139,619 of record NZ_FMTP01000008.1, on the reverse strand, counting down.
CCGACAGCACCAGGAAGATGATGACCAGCGCCAGCGCGAAGGTGGTGACGAAGCCGTTCGATTCCTGCTCGAGCTGGCGCGAGGAACCAGCGAAATCATAGCTGTAGCCCGAAGGCAGCGAGCGGGCGGCGATGGCCTCAAGCTCCGCCAGCGCCTCGCCGTCCGACACGCCGGGCATGGCGATGCCGGCGATGGTCGAGGAATTGAGCTGCTGGAAATGGTTGAGCGACTGCGGCACGGTCTTCGTTTCGATCCAGGCGATGGTGGACAGCGGGACCGATGTGCCGTCGGAGGCCTTGATGTAATAGTTCAGCAACTGGTCGGTGTTGAGCCGGTGCTGCTGCCTGACCTGCGGGATGACCTTGTAGGACTTGCCGCCGAGATCGAAATAATTGGCGTAGTTGCCGCCCAGCATGGTCGCCATGGCGGCGCCGACATCGCTCATGTTCAGCCCCAGCGCCGACACCTTGTCGCGGTCGAAATGGATGGCGGCATGCGGCTGGTCGATCTTCATGTCGCTGTCGAGAAAGATGAACTTGCCGCTCTTCATCGCCTCGGCGAGGAAGTTCTGAGAGGCCTCGTAGAGCCGCTCATAGGTGTCGTTGGATTTCAGCACGAACTGGATCGGCAGGCCGCTGCTACCCGGCAGGGGCGGCAGCTGGAAGGCGGCGACGCGCACGCCGGCGATCTTGTTGAACTCCTGCTGGATCAGCGGGGCAAGCGCCAGCGCCGAGACGCTGCGCTCGTCCCAGGGCTTGAGCACCCAGCCGCCGATGACCTGCCCGGGCATGTCGATCTGGAAGACGAGGTCGGTTTCCGGCCGCTTGTCGAGAATGTCGTAGATCTGCTGCACGTAGAATTCGCGCTGCTCCAGCGTCGCGTTCGGCGCCGCCGTCATCATGGTGAGGATCACCCCCTCATCCTCCGGCGGTGCCAGCTGGGAGGTGGAGTTGGAATAGAGCCAGTAGATGCTCGACAGCACGAGGGCGCCGAACAGCACGGTGAGGGGCAGCACGTGCAGCGAGGCGGAGAGCGCGGCGCGGTAGACCCGGGTGACGGCCTTCATCGCGCCGTCGATGGTGCGGACCATGCGCGCCTCCACCGTGCGGGCGGAAGGGTCGTAGGGCGCCAGCAGATAGGCGCAGCTCATCGGCGACAGCGTCAGGGCGATGACCGCCGACACCATCACCGCCGCCACCAGGGTGAAGGCGAATTCGGTGAACAGCGAGCCGGTGAGGCCGCCCTGGAAACCGACCGGCACATAGACGGCAATCAGCACCGCGGTCATGGCGATGATCGGCCCCGCCAGCTCCCGCGCCGCGGCGATGGCGGCGTCCACCGGCTTGAGGCCCTGCTCCATGTGGCGGTTCACCCCCTCCACCACGATGATGGCGTCATCCACCACTAGGCCGATGGCCAGCACCAGAGCGAGCAGGGTCAGCAGGTTGATGGAGAAGCCGAAGGCCAGCATCAGCGCGAAGCTGCCGATCAGCGAGAGCGGGATGGCGACGATGGGGATGAACACCGAGCGCCAGGAGCCGAGGAACACGAACACGACGAGCGTGACGATCAGCGCTGCCTCGAACAGCGAGCTGACCACCTCGTGGATCGAGGTGTTGACGAAATCGGTGGCGTCGTAGAGCACGGTGCCGGAAAGGCCGGTCGGCAAATCGGCGAAGATGGTCGGCAGCATCTCCCGCACGCCGGCGACGACATTCAGGAGATTGGCCGAGGGCGCCACCTGGATGCCGATATAGACGGCGGACTTGCCGTCGAAGCTGGTGCGGGAATCGTAGTCGTCGCTGCCGAGCGTGACGTCCGCCACGTCTTTCAGTCGAACCACCGCGCCGTCGACGTTCTTGATGATGAGCTCGCGGAACTCCTCCACCGAATGCAGATTGGTGGCGGCGGAGAGCTTCACCTGGATCAGCCGGCCCTTGGTGGTGCCGACGCCGGCGATGTAGTCGTTGGTCTCAAGCGCGGTCGCCACATCGGTGGCGGTAAGGCCGAGCGAGGCCAATTTGTCCGGGTCGAGCCAGGCGCGCATGGCGAAGTTCTTGCCGCCGAGTATTTCCGCCACCTGCACGCCGGCCACCGCCTGCAGCTTGGGCTGCACCACCCGGGCGACATAGTCCGTCACCTCGTTCTCAGCCAGCACCGTGCTGGAGAAGGCGATGTACATGGCATCGATGGTCGAGCCGGTCTTCAGCGCGAGGATCGGCTGCTGGGTGCCGTTCGGCAGCTGGTTCAGCACCGAGCTGACCTTGGTGCTGATCTCGGTCAGCGCATCGCCGGTATTGTAGTTCAGCCGCAGGTTGACCGTGATCGAGCTGACGCCTGTCTGGCTGGACGAGGTCATGTAGTCGATGCCGTTGGCCTGGGCGATCACGTTTTCCAGCGGCGAGGTGATGAAGCCGGCGATGATGTCGGAATCGGCGCCGGCATAGGTGGTCGTCACCGTCACCACGCCGTTCTGCATCTCCGGATATTGCAGGATCGGCAGCGCGAACATCGCGCGCACGCCGATCACCAGGATCAGCGCGCTGACCACCAGCGAGAGCACCGGGCGGCGGACGAAAATGTCGGTGATGGGCATTGTCCGCTCCTGTCAGTCCGACACGCTCGGATCAAGCTCGACCTTGGGAATGTGGCTGTTGTCGACCACGGCGGGAGTGCCGTTGCGCAGCTTGATCTGGCCGGCCACCACCACCGTCTCGCCCTCGCTCAGCCCGGAGGTGACGGCGATGAAGTCGCCGCGCGCCTGCCCCAGCTTGACGAAGGTCTCGCGCGCCACCAGCCCCTTGCCGTCAGGGGTCTTCTCCAGCACGAACACGGTCGAGCCATAGGGATTGGCGACGATGGCCGTCTGCGGCAGGGTGACGAACCGCTCGGCGGCGCCGACGTCGAGGGCGACCTTGGCGAACATGCCGGGCACCAGCTTGCCGTCCGGGTTCGCCAGCGTCGCCCGTACCTTCACATTGCGGCTGCCGCTTTCGACCTTGGAATTGATCGCGCTGACCGCGCCGGCAAAGGACTGGCCGGGATACCCATCCACAGTCACCTTCACCGGCTCGCCCACCTTCAGTTTCCCGAAGAACTTCTGCGGCACGAAGAAGTCGGCGAAGAGCGGGTCGAGCGCCTGGAGGGTAACGATGGCGGTGCCGGCGCTCAGATACTGCCCGAGATCGACATTGCGAATGCCCAGCCGTCCAGTGAACGGCGCCTTGAGCGTGTAATAGGAGACCAGCGCCTCCTGCTGCTTCACTAGTGCCTGCGAGTTTTTCAGATTGGCCTCGTCGGTATCGACCGTGGCCTGGCTCACCGCCTTGATCTTCAGCTGCTCGATATCGCGCTTCAGGATGATGGCGTTGAGTTCGGCGGTCGCCTTGAGCGAGGCGAGCTTGGCGACCTGGTCCTCCGCGACCAGCTGCAGCAGCGGCGTGCCGGCCTGCACCGTCTGTCCGGATTCGAAGGACAGCGATTCCACGATGCCGGAGACCTGGAGCGAGAGATCGGCGCCCTCGGAGGCCCGCAGCTCGCCCACCAGCTCCATGGTCGGTTGCCATGTCTGCATCCCAGCCGTCTGCGCCGCCACCGTCTGCGCCGGGGCGCCGCCATGGGCCGGAGCGCCGGCCGGAGCCATGCGCTCTTTGACGATATAGAAGGCCCCGCCGGCGAGGGCGGCGACGGCCAGCCACAAGATGACACGCGGTTTGCTCACCGGGATTTCTCCTTGGCAGTGCCGGGCTCGGGCGTGGGCGGCAGGTCAGGCAGGCCCGGCCGCGTCGCGGCGAGGGCGGGCCCATCCGGCCCTTCGAAATAGCCGCCATTGCGAATGGCGGCGTCGCTGGTCTCGTCGACGCGGTTCCACCAGCCGCCGCCCAGCGCCTGGAACAGCGCCACCGTGTCGTTGTAGCGCAAGGCCTGGGCCTGGATGCGGGCGATGACGGCGTTCTGATAGGCCTGCTGCGCCTCAATGACGATGGCGTAGCCGATGGCGCCGACCTTGAACTGCTCCTGCGCCATCTTCAGGCTGTCGAGCGCCGACTGTTCCGCCAGCGCCTGGGCGCGCAGGGTCGCGGCGTCGTACTGCACGGCGCGCAGCGCGTCCGCCACATTCTGGAAGGCGGTGAGCACCGTGCTCTGGTACAGCGCATAGTCCTGCTCGAAGGCGGCGACGCTGGCTTCCTTGGTGCGGTAGAGCTGGGCGCCGTCCATCAGCGTCTGGGCGATGCTGGCGGCGGCGGTCCAGGCGAGGCCCTGCGGCGTGAACAGCTGGCCGACGGTCAGCGCCTGCGAACTCACCGAGGGGGTGAGGGTGAACTGAGGCAGCAAATTGGCCGTGTTGACGCCCACCGTCGCCGCCGCCTGATGCAGCGTCGCCTCCGCCTGGCGAATGTCGGGCCGCTGCCGCACGAGGTCGGAGGGCAGGCTCACCGGCAGCTTGCGCGGCAGGCGCAGGCTGCGGAGATCGACGCTTTCGCCGCGGTCTTCGCTGGGCAGCCGGCCGAGATAGGCCATGAGCTGGTTGCGGCCCTGCGCCAGCTGCTTCTGCAGCGGCGGCATGGTGGCCTGAGTCTGCGCCAGCGTCGTCTGCTGGGCGAGCACGTCGGCCTGCGAGACGGCGCCCACCTCGAACTGGCGCTGAACGCGGCGCAGCTGGTCGGTCTCCGCTTCGACGATCGCCTGTGTCGCGGCGATCTGGGCGCGCAGCGAGGCATCGTTGATGGCGGTGGTGACGACATTGGCGACGAGGGTGAGATAGGTCGCCTCCATCTCGAAGCGCTGATACTGCGCCTGCGCCTCGGCCGATTCCACCTGCCGACGAATGCCACCGAACACATCGAGCGTGTAGGAGACGTTCACCGTCGTCTCGTAGAGATTGTAGAGCGTTGGGGCGCCCGTCGTTCCGCCGGAGGCGGCGGTGATCTGCTCACGCGTGGCCGAGACGTTGCCGCTCACCTGCGGCAGGAACTGGCCGCGCACCTGCAGCGTCGTCTCCCGCGCCGCGCGCAGGGCATATTGCGCCGCCCGCACATCCGGGTGGTTGCGCACCGACTCCTCGACGAAGGCGTTGATCTGCGGCGAGTTGAATTCCCGCCACCACTGCCCCCCGACATCGAGCGCGTTGACGAAGCTCTGTGGGGCGCCGCCCACCACATCGGTCGCCATGGCCGGCTTGAGCCGCGGTTCCACGGTGTAGCCGCCCACGGCGGGCGCTGGCGGCGCCTGGAAATTCGGCCCCACCATGCAGCCGGCCAGCAGCAGCGGGGCGGCAAGGGCGCTCAGCCGCGCGAGCGCCATGGCGACGGCCGGGCGCGCATGGCGGTGACCACGTTCCCGGGGACCATGTTCGTTTGTCTGTCGCGTGCGAATCGGGGGGGCGCCCATGGCGTCATCCTACCTGCGCACAGGGAAGGACATGTCGAGAAAAGAAGCGATGACCCCAGCCGTTTGTACCGCCCCCGCGCCGGACAGCATGGACACATGATCGCCCCCGACCGTTTCCACGCCGAGCAGGCGATCATTAAGGCGAGACCAGCCCATGTCGGGCGTTGAGAGAATCGCCCGATCGGCCTCGCTGAGGTCGCCCTGATGCGGGCTGCCGGCACGCACCAGGCACAGCGGCAGGTCGCGCGGCGCGCCCGATGCAGGAGCATAGGCCAGGAAAGCCTCATAGAGGGCGCGGCTGGCGCGATAGGCGCGGCCAAGCGAGGCGGCATCGGATTCCGGGGCGATCAGCCCGGCGGCGCTCATCCGTTCCCGCGCGAAGGCGAAGCGGGCCTTCTCGTCCAGCGGCAGCAGATCGTCCACGTTGAGGTCGAGCGGGGTGCCGTGGTGGCGGGCGCGCACCTCGGCCATCCGCAGCAACCAGTGCGCCTGTGCGTGTTCCGGGTCCGGCGGCAGCACGGAGCGGCTGCCGAGCGGGGCGGGGGTGTCGATGATGACGAGCCTTTCGGGCGGGGTGCCGCGCGCGCTGAGCTGGCACGCCATCTCATAGGCGACGATGCCGCCGAAGGAATAGCCGCCGAGAAAGCGCGGGGCCGGCACACCCCGGCGGGCCAGCGCGGCAAGGTTTGCCTCCGCCAGCGCCGCAACACTTTCCGGCGCCTGCTGACCCGGCTCCAGCCCCGGCGCCTGAATCGCCCAGAAGGCGGTCTCGGGCGGAAAGGCGCGGGCGAGGTCGAGAAAAGCGCTGACATCACCGGCGATGGGATGGACGCAGATGAACGGCTCGCCGTCTCCGCCGGTGAGCGGCACCACCGCGTCCCATGCCGGCTCCGAGGTGCCTGCGCGCGAGAGGGCGCGGGCCAGTCCAGCAGCGCTGCGGTGCTCGATCAGCGCCGTGACCGGCACCGGGCGGCGAAGGCGCTCGGACAGGCGGGCGGCTGCCGTTGCCAGGCCGAGCGAGGTCAGCCCGGCATCGAGCACGTCATCCGTGACGCCCAGCCGGCGGCCGAGGATGGCCGAGAGCACGTCGAGCGCCGCCGCCTCGATGGCATTGGCGTGGACGGGCGTGGGCGCCTGCCCCTCCGCCTGCACGCGTTCCGCCGGCGCGCCGTCCTCCACCGCGCGGGCAACCGGGGCGGCGGCGGGGAGCGGCACCCTTGCGACCGTTTGCTCGATGGCGCCGGGAAGGGCGGCGAACAGCGCGGCGAACGCGGTGATCATTTCCTCACCGAGAGCTTCGGCGGTGCCATCCGTGTCCGGCAGCACGAGCGACAGGCCAATGCGCTCGCCCGGCACGACCACGCCGGTGAGGCTGTAGGCGGATTTCAGCGCGTTGTGCACGCTTTCCACCCGCAGCCCGCCGGCGCCGGTCCAGGCGTCCGAGCCGGCCGGCATGTTCTCCACTACCAGCAGGGTGTCGAAGAGCGAGGAGGCGCGGTCGCCAAGGCCGGCGGCCTCGGCCACCTCCATCAGCGACAGCTGCGCCTGCGACTGCAGCGCGGCGATCTGGCGCTGCATTTCCTGCGCCAGCGTGAGCAGCGGCGCTTCGGGCGTGAAGCGCAGGCGCACCGGCAGGTTGTTGATGAACAGGCCGACCATCTGCTCGACGCCCGGCACCTGTGGCGGCCGGCCGGAAACCGTGGTGCAGAAGACCGTGTCGTCGACGCCGCGCCGGGCCGCCGTCCACAGCCCCCAGGCCAGATGCGCCAGAGCAGCTATGGTGAGGCCGCGCCGGCGGGAGAGGTCGCTCAGCGCCTTGCTCTGCGCCACTGAAAGCTGGCGGCGGACCGTGACATAGGCGGCCGCGCCGTTGCCCGCCGCGAGCAACGCCGGCTGGGGCGGCGCCCCGGCGAGAAGCGGGACGAAAGCGGCGCGCATGCCGTCGCGTTCGAGCGTGGCGGTCCAGGCGATGAAATCGCGAAAACGCGCCGGCGGCGGCAGCGCCGGCGGAATGCCGCGCCGGAACGCCTCATAGGCGGCGCGGGCCTCACGTTCCAGCTGGGCGAGGCACCAGCCATCCGCCAGCATGTGGTGGAAGCTGGCGATGAGATAGGCCTCGCTCGCGCTCACCCGGATCAGGATCAGCCGGGCGAGCGGACCGGCCTCCAGATCGAAGCCCTCGGCGCGGTCTTCCGCCAGCCGCTGTTCCAGACGCTCGGCACTGAATACTGGCCAGGTTTCCAGCTCCACCGGCGGGCGGGCGTTGCGGCGAACCAGCTGCAGCGGGCGCTCCAGCCCGCGCCAGCGGAACACCGTGCGCAACACCGGGTGGCGCTCGAACACCAGCGCCCAGGCCTTGCGCAGGGCGGCGATGTCGAGCGTGCCGCTGAAGCGCATGCAGCTCTGCTCGAAATTCACCGCCGAGCCCTGCCGGCTCAGCGAATGCAGCAGCATCGCCTCCTGCATCGGCGAGAGCGGGTAGATGTCTTCGATATCGCCGAGGGTGCCGGCCAGCGTGCCCAACGTCGGCGCGTCGAGGCCGGCGAGGGGGAAGTCGCCCGGCGTGAGCAGCGGCCCCGTCTGTCCCTGCGCCCACTGCGCGATGGCGTGCAGCGCCTGCGCGATCGCGTCCAGCCGGGCCTGCGCCGTCGGGGCGGGCGCGGCCTGCGACCAGCCGAGTGCGAGGCGCCCGCCCGTCACGCGCACGGTGAGGCCGGCGCGGATGGAGGCCGAGACGTTCGGCATGTGCGGATGCAGGCGGATCGCCGGGTCCTGCGCCGGGGCCGGCAGCAAGGCGAGGCTGATGGTGGGTGCGGCGAGGCGGAAGGCCGAACGCACGGCGCTGAAGGCGAGGCCGAGTGGCTCGGCGCGCTGGCGGGCCATCTTGGCCTCGCGCAGCCGCAGATCGAGCGCGCGGCCCGGTGCGCAGGCCTGCAGCGGCAGCAGCGTGTCGAGATTGGCGACGAGGCCGGCGGCTTCCGGCGCGCCGGCGGGCAGGGTGCGGCGGCCGTCCACCAGCTCGATGGCAGGAGCGCCGCCCACCGCCTCGCCGAGCGCGACGAGCAGGACATCCAGCAGCGACAGCCCGAGCCGTCCCGGCAGTTCCTCCAGCAGCAGGCGCGAGGTGCCAGCATCCAGCAGCCGCTGCGCGGCGGCAAAAGTGGGGGCGGTGGCGGCGAACCCATCCGGCGGGGCCTCGGCCTGCGCGGCCTCGCAGGCGATCGCCGCCTCGCGCACGCGGGGGCTGGCGGCGTGGTCGGCGAGCCAGGCGAGCCAATGGGAGAAGCTCAGCGAAGGCGCCGGCTGGCGGGCGCTGTCGGGTCCCGCCGCCAGCGCGGCTTCAAGCTCGGTGGCCAGCAGCAGCAAAGCGCGATCGTCCGCGACCGCCTCATGCAGCGCCAGCACCACGGTGGAGCCGGTCCCCGAGGGGGCTACCTGCTTCACAAGCGTTGCGGCGATGGTCACCCCCGATGCGAGGTCGATACCGCGCGCCAGCCGGGCGCCGTGTTCGGTGATCCAACCGTCGAGGTCGTCGAGCGTGCCCGCGGCCACGTCGACGAAGCGCACCGGCACGGCGGGGAGGAAATCCGAGACAGCCAAAGAGCGTCCGCTCGCATCCTCCACCCGGATGAGGCGCAGCGCGTCGTGCCGCTCGGCCAGGCGCTGGATGGCATAGCCGAGATCGACCGCCGAGACCTTCGCTGCGACCGTGACGCTGACGAAGCGGCAGGGATTGCCGGGATCGCAGGCGGCGGCGATCAGCTCCGCCCCGTGGCGGGCGCCGTGGCCCTGCGCCTGCACCGCCCGCTTGCGGCGGAGCGCGATGGCGGCGAGGCCCTCGATCGTCGGCTGCTCGAAAACATCCTTCAGCTCGATGTCGAGCCCGGCTTCAAAAGCCCGCGCCACCAGCCGGATGGTGAGAATGGAATCGCCGCCGACATGGAAGAAATTGTCCTGTACCCCCACAAGCGGGCGGCTCTCGGCGCTCTCTGCGGCGCTGCCGAGCAGATCCCCCCAGATGCGGGCCAGAATCCGCTCCTCGGGCGTGCGCGGTTCCAGCGGTGGCTCGGCCGGGCTTTCGACCAGTTCCATCGGCGGCAGCGCGCGCGTATCGACCTTGCCATTGGCGTTCAGCGGCAGCGTGTCGAGCACCATGAAGGCATGCGGCAGCATCTGCCGCGGCAGGCGGGTCTCCAGATGGGCGCGCAACTCTCCCAAGGTCAGCGTCAGGCCCGGCTTGGGCGCGACATAGGCGAGGAGGTCGCGCTCGCCGCTCGGACGGCGGGGAGCGAGCACCGCCGCGCCGCCGACCGCCGGGTGCAGTGCCAGCACCGCCTCGATCTCGCCGAGCTCGATGCGGAAGCCACGCACTTTCACCTGCTTGTCGGCGCGGCCGAGGAAGACGATGTTGCCGTCCGCCCGCCAGCGGCCGAGGTCGCCGGTGCGGTACATGCGCGCCTCGGGCGCGCCGGCGAACAGGTCGGGGCGAAAGCGCTCGGCGGTCAGTGCCGCATCGCCGGCATAGAAGAGGGCGAGGCCGTCGCCGCCCAGCCAGATCTCGCCCACAAGACCCGGCGGCAGCGGCCGGCCCGTGGGGTCCAGCACATAGGCGGTGCTGTTGGAGATCGGCGTGCCGATGGGGATGCTCAGCTCGTCTTCGCGCAGGCCGGCAATGTCGAACAGCGTGCTGAAGGTGGTGTTCTCGGTCGGGCCGTAGCCATTGAGCAGCACCAGCCCCTGGTCGCGGCCCGCCGCCAGCACGGCCCTTGCCGCCACCGGGTTGACCACGTCGCCGCCTGTTATGACCACGCGCTCGCCGGCGAAGGCGGCGGGGTCGAGCGCGGCGATCTGCTGGAACAGGCCGGCCGTTACCCAGAGCAGCGACACCCGTGCCTCGGCCAGGAACAGGCGCAGCGCGCGCGGGTCCATCACCACGGTGCGGTCGACCGGCAGCAGCGTGCCGCCATTGAGCAGGGGTAGCCAGATTTCCAGCGTCGAGGCATCGAAGGCGGGGTTGGAATAGACGGCAGCGCGCAGCCCAGGCGCGGCCAGCCGGCGTGCCCGTGCCAGCCGCACGATGGCGCGGTGCGGCACGCACACGCCCTTGGGCGCGCCGGTGGAGCCGGAGGTGAACATCACATAGGCCGGGCTCTGCGCGCTCACCGCGCATCCCGGATGCGGCGCGGCGGTGTCCGCCTCGGCCTTGAGCTGCGCCCAGTCGAGCGTGGCGCAGCCGGCTGTCGCCTGCGCGGGATCGAGCACCACGGCATGCCGGGCACCGGCGCAGCGCGCGCGCTGGTCGCGCTGTTCGGCCGGAAAGCTCGGGTCGATCGGGGCATGGGCCGCACCGAGCGTGAGTACCGCCAGCTGCGCCTCGATAAGTGCGGTGGAGACCGGCAGAGCGAGGATGGCGACGTCGCCTTGCCCCAGGCCCCGCGCGGCAAGGACCGTCGCCAGCCGGCGCACCCGGGCGGCGAGTTCCCCATAACTCAGGGCAACGCCGTTCTCCTCGATAGCTGGCGCGTGGGGATGACGCTCGGCCTCGCGGAAGAACAGGTCGATGGCACTCGCCTCGCGCTCATAGGCAAGGGCGGTGGGGTTGAAGCGCGCCACCAGCGCTGCGCCATCCGAGGGCGCGAGTAGCGGCACCTCCAGCACCGGCTGGTCCGGCTCGACGGCGAGCGCCTGCGCGAGGCGGCCAAAGGCGCTGAGAACGGCCTCTATGGTCTGCGCCTCGAACAGGCTGGCATCGTAGCGGCACCACAGGCGCAGCCCGTCCTCGCCGCTCGCGAAGACCACCGACAGATCCGCCTTTGCCTCCTGGTCGAGCTGCTCGGGCAGCGGCTCGAAAACCGTGCCGTCGCACGCGGTGAGCGGGGCGGCGGGCGGCTGCGCCGCGCCGAACAGCACCTGCAGGAAGGGCGCCGCCTCGCCGCGCCGCTCGACGCCGCTCGCCTCGACGATGCGCTCGAAGGGCAGGTCGCGATGCGCCATGGCGCCGCGCAGCGCGTCGCGCACCTGCGCCACCAGTGCGGGAAAGCGGGTGTCGGCCGTCAGCAAGGCGCGGATCGGCAGCGTATCGACCAGCAGCCCGATCATCTCGGCGAGCTCGGGCCGGTCGCGCCGCGCGGCGGGAATGGTGATGACGAGATCGTCCAGCCCGCTCCAGCGCCTCAGCACCGCGAACAGGATGGCGAGGTAGAGGCTGAATGCGCTGGTGCCCTCCTGGCGGGCCAGTGCCGCGAGCCGTGCACCGACATCGCCCGGCACGTGCAGTTCTGCCTGGGCCGAGGGGGCACCGTGCAGGCTGCCCGGCCGCCGGTCATAGGGCAGATCGAGCCGCGCCGGGGCACCCTGCAGCGCCTCGCGCCACGCAGCCATAGCCGCATCCAGCGCCGGCCCACCGGAGCCGAAACTCTCCTGCTCCCAATCGGCGACATCGGGGAATTGCAGCGGCAGCGCCGGGCGAGGCCCCGTGCCGGCGCCCAACGCCTCGTCATAGCCGGCCTTCAGCTCGGCGAGGAAGAGGTCGAGCGAGGCGCCGTCGCAGATGATGTGATGAAACACCGCCACCAGCGCCGCCCCGTCATCGGCGGCGCGCAGCAGCAGGAAGCGGGCGAGCGGGCCGGCCGACAGGTCGAAAGGCGCGTCCACCAGAGCCTGGGCCCTTGTCGCCATCAGTGCCGCGAAGGCCGGGCTGGCGAAGGGCAGCTCCGTGGCGACCACGGTCAGGGGGAGCGCGACCTCATCGGCCACCGCCTGCACCGGGGCGCCGTCCACCAGGGGAAAGCTGGCGCGCAGGCTGTCATGGCGGCGGATCAGCGCGGCGAGCGCGGCGCGCAGCGCCGCCTCATCCACCTGCCCCGAGAGCCGCGCCAGCAGCGGCATGGCGAACAAGGTGCGTCCCGGCCGCAGCAGCTCCGCCATGCGGATCTGCCGCTGGCCGAAGGAGAGGCCGGCAATGTAGCCGCTCGCCATCAGCGGTCTCCCGCCACGGGGAGGAGGGTCACGAGGGCAACTCCACCCGGGCGCGCTGGCGCCCGGCGAGGGTGGGGCCGGGTTCGGGCCGGTTCGCCGCCGCCGCCAGCCGCTCCGCCAGCGCCGCGAGTTCCGGCGCCTCGAACAGATCGGCCAGGGTCGCGGCAGGCGCCAGTTCCCGGCGCACCCGGGCGATCATCTGCATGGCGAGCAGCGAACTGCCGCCGAGAGCGAAGAAATGAGCGTGCCGCCCGATCCGGACGCCTCCCAGCGCCTCGCTCCACAAGGCGGCGAGCGCGGTCTCGAAGGCGCCCTCAGGCGGGGCCTCGACGCTGTCGGCAATCGGCGCGGGCGGAAGAGCGGCCAAGTCCACCTTGCCATTGGCCGTACGCGGCAGGCGGGCCTGGCGGAGAAAGGCGTGCGGGATCATGTAGGCCGGCAGCCGGGCGGCGAGAAGCCGGCGCAACGCCTCATCGTCGGGCGTGGACGGCCCGGCGCCGATGTGGGCGACGAGGCGGGCCGGCCGGCCCTCGGGCTCGTCCGCCAGCACCGCCACGTCGACAATACCGGGCAAGGCCTGAAGCGCGGCCTCGACTTCGCCGGGCTCGACGCGATAGCCGGCTATCTTCACCTGCCGGTCGCGGCGGCCATGGAAGAACAGGCGTCCGTCAAAGTCGAGCGAAACCCGGTCGCCGGTACGGTAGGCAGGGGCGGCGCCCGTGCCGCCGAGCGGGGTGCGCAGGACGACTCCCGCCTCCGCGCCGATATAGAAGCGGGCGACGGCAGGGCCGCTCACCACCAGTTCGCCGATGGTGCCGAACGGGCAGGGCCGGCCCTCGGCATCCACCACATGCAGGCGCGTGCCGGGAATGGGGTGGCCGATGGCGACGCTGGCGCCTGTTGTCTCCGGCCGGCAGCGCTCGACGCAAACCCAGACCGTGGCCTCGGTCGGCCCGTATTCGTTGCACAGCACGGCATTGGCGGCGCGGGCGGCATGGGCGGACACCAGGGCCGGCGGGCAGGGCTCCGCCGCCACCTTGGCCATCCGCAGGCCGGGCAGGCCCTGCGGGCCGGCGGCCTCCAGCAGCAGCGCCCAGAGCGAGGGGGTCAGGCAGACATGGGTGACGGCGCTCTCGCGGATGAGCGCCAGCAGCCGGTCGACGTCGCGGGCCTGCGTGGCATCGGGCAAGACCAGCGTGCCGCCCTCGCACAGGGTGCAGAACAGCCCAGTCACCGAACCATCGAAGAACAGCGGAAAGGTCAGCAGGAAGCGGCCGATCGGCAGGTCGGCATTCTCCGCCGCGCTGGCCGCCACATGGGTGCGCAGATTGTCGTGGCCGACGCTGACCCCCTTCGGCCGCCCGGTGGAGCCGGAGGTGAAGATGACATAGGCCTCGTCCGTTACCGCTGGCCGCGTCACTGCGTCGAGATCGGCCGGTTCCGGCGCGATGTCCTCCACCATCAGGGTCGCAAGCCCGCTGACCTTGTCGGCGAGGGTGCGGCGGCTGACATGGGCGGCAACACCGGCGCTCTCGAGGATCATCGCCCGCCGCTCCGCCGGCGCCTCCGGGTCGAGCGGCACATAGGAGGCGCCGGCGCAGAGGATGCCGAGAATGGCGGCGACCGCGTCCGGTCCATGCTCCAGCATGACCGCTACCCGGTCGCCGGGCCTTACTCCGGCCGCGGCAAGCCCGGCCGCAATGGCGGCGGCACGAGCGCCCATCTCGCCATAGGACCAGGCACGGCCCTGGGCGATGAGGGCGGGCGCTTCCGGCCGCGCGCGCATCTGCGCCAGGATGAGGTCGAGGGCCGTGCCCGTTGGCGCGGGCAGAGGCCGCCCGGTCAGGGCGGCGGCGATGTCCCGGCCTACGGCCTCGGGCATCACGTCCAGCGCGTTGGCGGGCGCATCGAGATGGTCGGGGAGACGCTCCAGCGCCGTGGCGAGCATGTCGAGAAGTTGGCGCGCCTGCGCCAGCGAGACATGCTGCTGGTCAACCATCAGGCGCAGCTCGAAGGCCTCGCCGATCTCCACCATCAGGTTGAGCGGCATGTCCGGCAGGGTGACGTCGCCGCTGGCGAGCATGTCCAGCCCGGCTTCCCGGAAGGCGGTGGCGAGCGCGAGCGGATAGGTCTGCACCGCGATCAGGCTGCGCAGCGGCAGAGCATCGTTCGGCAGGGCGAGCAGCTCGCGCATGGTGTCGAGCCCCAGCGGCCCGGCCTCGCGGCCGGCGGCCCGGGCGTGCTGCAACTCAGTCAGCCAGCGCCGCAGGGGCGTGGCGTCGCGGCGCACGCGGCTGGGGAGCACGCCGATCTGCGGTCCCACCATGTGCTGGGTGCGATCACCCAGCAGTTCGGGCGGGCGCACCGTCTCGACGCAGCCCATCACCAGGTCGTCGGTGCCCTCGGTGCGGGCCAGCACCAGCCCCCAGGCGCCTTCCACCAGAGTGCTGAGCGTGAGCCGCTCGGCCCGCGACAGTGCGGCAAGCCGCTCGGCGAGGGCGGGGGAGAGGACATGAAGCGCCTCGCCGATGCGCGGGGCGGAAACGGTCGAGCTGCGGATCGTCGAATCCGGCGTGTGGCCGGCAAGCGCTGCGCTCCAGTGGCGCCGCGCCGCGGCGTCGTCGCGGCCTTGCCACCATTCGACATAGCGGCGGAAGGAGAGGGCCGGCGGCAGCGTGTCGCCGCGATACAGGGCCAGCACCTCGTCCAGAATCTCACCCAACGACCAGCCATCCACCGCGAGGTGATGGCGCGTCCACACCAGAAGATGGCACGGCGCAGGGCCGTGGGGTGCCAGGGTGACGAGGCGTATCCGCATCAGCGGCGGGCGGCGCAGGTCGAACGGGGTGGCTCGGTCCTCGTCCAGAAGCGCGTCGAGGGCGGCGCGCCAGTCATGGCGCATGCTCCAGTCGAGACGCTCGACCTCGAAGGCGGGTGCGGCGACCACCACCTGGGCCGGCACGCCCTTCAGCTCCCAGTGAAAACCCGAGCGCAGCGCGCTGTGGCGCTGGACGACAGCGGACCAGGCGGCAGCGAAGGCGTCGGCGTCGAGCGGGCCGGCCAGCACGGCCCACCACTGGCCCATGAAGAGTGGTTGGTCAGGATAACTTACGCATCGCACCAGTATCGCGCGTTGCAGATCGGTCAGGCCATAGATGTCGTCGATCGGACCTCGGGCCACATCACAACCTTTTGAAGAAAAGTGCAGTGCCGCGCGTTCGTCAAAATGTAGACGCCGCGGGATTTGCTTTTCGGCGTTCATTCCGTATGCCGTCGAAAGACCGCCGGGCCTGCAGGCGCCGAGCCGTGCCTGCCATGCACGAAATGACCCAGAATCTACAATCTATGCTTGCGTCACCAGCTCGGGCGACGCAGGAAGCCGGCGGCGGCCGTGGCCGCCGCCGGAAGTATCAGAGGCTTTCGATGTAGAAGCCTTCACCCTTGATGTCGCCGTCGCAAAGCTTCTGCAGCTTCTCGACGATGCCACCGCCGTCCTTGGCGCGGGGATTGGCTGCCATCTTGTCGAAAGCAGCTTCGCTTTCCCACACAGTCGCGATGCCATACATGGACGGGTCCTTCTTGGACTTCATAAGTCCAAAACCGACCAGACCTTCGATGACGTCGCCCGGCTTCTTGCCGTCGTTGGGGAGCATTTCCTTCTCGAGAAGCGCGCGCGCATCCTGCTCGCTACCCGCCTTAACGTGACAACGAGAGATCGTCATAAACATACTTGCCACAGGATCTTCTCCAGCCAGAGTTGCGAATGATGGCATACAGTGAGGAGGGGGGATCGGCAACTGTCTATTTTTGTTCCGTTCTCAGTATTTTCTCGCAAGGCGAACAATAAGGTTCTAGCAATTCACGAATGCTCCACACAACCAGAGTATCATGTCTAGCTCAGTCGACTTCGAGTTCGTCTCCATCGACACATCAATCCCCGCGTGTAGCGAGGACGACGGTCTTGTCGCGAGGCCGGCCGTCGCGGTCGGCACCGGGCGACGGGCCGCGCCGGTCGCCGGCTCGGGTGTCGGCGCTGCATGGGCGATGATGGGTATCTGCTGATGGATTCCGTAGAGGAAGTAGGCCACGATCCGCGCCGAGGCGAGGGCGCACACCTGTTGGTCCCTGCACGGAACGATGCCGGCTGCGCAACGGATCGCGACGGTCGGTGCAGCCGGCGGCCGGCCCGACCGGGCGCGGCGCCCTTTGGATATGGCGCGCGTCGGCCGCTTGGCCGCTCAGCCGAGGGGCGAGAGGACCGGGAAGAGGTTTCCACGAATGGGCGCGCCGACCGCGAGATCGACTTCGAAGCCCTCGGCCACCAACCGGTCGACCACGGTCCGGCCGTGCGGCGCCAGTACCGCCGTCTCGTCGACCCAGCGCGTCACCATGCGGCGTGTGTCATGGTCGAGCGTGTTGCCCGGCGAGCCGTGCAGCGTGCGGGCGTGGAAGACGAGGCAGTCGCCCGGCTCCATGTCCCAGCTCAGAATGTCGTATTCCTCGCGGTGGCCCTGGATGTCGGGCACGCGGGAGAAGGTGTCGCTGGCGGAAATGTCGAATTCGCCGTGATAGCGGGCGTAGAACTCCTCCACCGCCGGCAGCGCCTCCTGTTCGCCCTCGAAGAAGTTCGCCGGCATGAACAGCTTGTTCCAGCGGTGGGAGCCGCGGACGAACTCCAGCGCCGCTTCGCGCGGGATGGGGTCGAGCGCGACCCAGATGGAGCAGAACGGGCCGAGCACGACATTGTCGTGGTGCCAGGGCGTGCGGGCCTGAGTGCCGGGGCTCTTGTAGAACCAGGTGTCCTGCAGCAGCCGCACGGCCGGCGTGCGCAGGCAGCGGGCGGCGATGGCGGCGGACGGCGATTCGAGCGCGAAGGTTTCGAGCTCGGGAATGTGCCGGCGCGACCAGATGTCGGAATAGAACGCGCCCTTGTCATTGGGCGAGAAGCTCTGGAACAGGGCGCCGGGGCTCTCGATGTTGCGCCTTATGCCCTCCGCCGCGAGATCGACCCATTCCGGCCCGAAGGCGCCCCTGAGGCAGATGGCCCCGTCGCGGTCGAGGGTCTCTATCAGGGCCTCGTCGATGGGAGAGGTGTCGTTCGGCATGAATCCTCCTGGACATGTGTGCGGCTGAGCCGTCTTCCCGGGACACTCCCCCGTGGGGCAGCGCCCGCCGCGCGAAGGGCGAGCCGTGCAACGGAGCGGTCATGGGTCACCGCGCGGCCACGGTGCGGCACATCGGTGGGTGCTGTCCATTGGCGAATTTTGTCATGAATCTGATCCCGACGAGCCGCCGGGCCCAACCGGAAGCCGCTGCCCCCGCCTTGCTGCGCTGGGTCCGCCGGCCGGCAGGGGCGCCGGTGCTCATCTGCTTTCCCCATGCCGGCGGCAGCGTCCTGTCCTGCCTCGGCCTCGCCGCCGCCCTGCCCGCTCATCTCGCCATCGCCACGGTGGCGCTGCCCGGCCACGCGCCCGATGTTCCCGGAGCGCCGGTGGCGGACGCCCGCCATCTCGCGGCCCGCGTCGCCGAGGAGATTGCCGCCGAGCTTGGAACCGACCTCGCGCCGCAAGGGGCGGGGCTCACATTGCTGGGCAACAGTTTCGGCGCCCTGCTGGCCTTCGAGACGGCGCTGGCGCTGGAGCGGGGCGATGCCGCCCGCGCGCCCCGGCTGCGTCTGGTCGTCTCCGGCTTCCGCTCGCCAAGCCGCCCACCCTTTGAGGCGCCGCTGCATCGTCTCCCGCGGGCGGTGCTGCTGGCCGAGCTGCGCGAGTGCTTCGGCGCTATTGGGCCGGACCTCGGCGACCTCATCGGCGCGCGCGAAGAGACGGCCCTGCGGGCGGATCTCGAAGCGTGCGAGACTTATCGGCTGGGCGACGCAGCCCCGCTGCGCTGCGCGGCGTCCGTCATCCGCCTCACCGCCGACCCCTCGGTGTCCGTCGCCGAATGCGAGGCGTGGCGCGAGGTGTGCGCCGGGCCCGTCGGCTTCCACGCTCTGGACGCCGGCCATTTTCCCTGGAGCGGCGCCACCGCCGCCTTCGCCCGCCTCGTCAGTGAACTGGTCGCCTCCGCGCGCCCGGCCGCTGAGGTCTACACGCTCGCCGGGCGCTCCGCCCTCTTCCTGCCCGCACGCGAATCATAAAGAGCCGCCATGTCCAACCGGCATTTCGACTGGTTCAAGAAACACGAGACCGAGGATGAGGTGCAGCATAAGCTGCAGCGCCTCTACGGGCTTGCCTGCGACCGGCTGGCGATGAAGCCGGACAGCGGCTTCATCGCCGCCGCCATGGCCGCCAATCCGGAAGAGGCCCGGCGTGACCCGGTGCGGCGGCTGGCGCATCACCTGTTCACCTACAAGCTGGCGATGCCTACCGGCGCCTGGGGCCTGCTGGGGCTCGGCCTGCTGCATTCGGTGCTGCTGGAAGTGGCGCGCGAGGATGGCAAGAAGCCCGCGCCGGTGCGGATTCCGCGCACCGAGGCGCATGACCTCAACGGTCTGGCGAGCCGGCTGCTGCTGCCGGATGTGGACCAGAAGGATGTGCGCCGGGCGGCGGCCTTCGTCGAATATCTGCTGCAGTCCAAGGGGCCGCGCGGCTTCATCAAGTTCGGGCGCAAGATGGGCGCCAATGGCAATGTGGACGCCGCAAGCCTGGCCGTGGCCGGCATCTCCGCCGGGGCGCTGGAGCTGAAATGGCAGGACGCCATTCGCGCCGGCACGCCCGAGAGGGGCCCGACCCATTTGCTGGCGTGGGTGGCGAAGGCGGCGGCACGGCACAAGCTGCTGCTGTTCTGGTTCCTGCTCGCCAATGCGGTGCAGATTCTCTATGCCGTCTATGTGCCGCTCTGGCTGCAGGCGCTGTTCGACGAGGGCATCAAGCCCAGCAATGTCGCGGTCATCCGCACCTATCTCGCCTATCTGACCTGGGGCTTCCTGGCGGCGTCGTTCTTCGGCGTGATCCTCGACTACACCGTGGCCAAGCTCGGCCCGCGCATCCTCAATGACCTGCGCGCGCGCATGTTCGCCAAGATCAACAACATGGATGCGCGCGAGCTTGCCAGTTCCGACACCGACGAGATCATCGCCGATTTCTCCAACGACATCACCGTGGTGGAGAAGGCGGTGATCTGGGCGGTGCCCGGCCTGTTCTCCAAGGGGCTGATGCTGATCGGCTCGGTGGTGGTGGCCTTCTCGCTGGACACCCAGCTCGCCATCGCCACCCTGGTCTCGCTGCTGATCGCGTTCTGGCTGCCGAGGGGCTTCAGCAAGCGCGCCGTGCGCTACAATTACGAGCGCGGCGCCGAGGACGCCAAGGTCGCCCATGTGGTCAAGGAAACCCTGCTGATGCAGCGGGTGATCCGCATCTTCGGCCTGCGCGAGCTGCAGGCCAAGCTCTTCACCGGGCAACTGGGCCGGCTGTTCAAGGCGAGCTACCACCAGTATTTCTCGTCCGGCCTTGTGGGCCGCATGACCAGCTTCGGCGTCAGCGCGGCGCAGCTGCTGGTCATCGGCCTCGGCGCCATGCAGTCGGTCGAGGGCGAGGTGTCCTCGGGCACGATCGTCGCCTTCATCACGCTTCTGCTCACCATCGGCGGCGCCGCCGGCTTCATCGGCGCCCAGCTGCCGCTGCTGATCCAGGGCGTCGGCGGGCTGGAGCGGGTGCAGGCGCTGCTCGGCAAGCCCGACGCCGCCCCCGATCCCGAGCGGCCGGAATCCATCGGCGGCAAGGTGAATTCGCTGCGCTTCGACGAGGTGAGCTTCAGCTATGACGGCAGCGCCCCGACGCTCGACAAGGTGTCGCTGACCATCGAGTGCCCGCGACGGGTGATGGTGGTCGGGCCGTCCGGCTCGGGCAAGTCCACCATCCTGCGGCTGATCGAGAACCAGTTCTCGCCCGGCAGCGGCCATGTCCGGGTGAACGGGGTCGACATGCGCCTTCTGGGGGAGGAGCAGGTGCGCTCGCTTATCTCACTGGTGCCGCAGGAGACCATCCTGTTCCAGACCTCGGTGCGGGAGAACATCCGCATGGGCAAGCTCGACGCCAGCGATGCCGAGGTCGAGGCTGCCGCCAAGGCCGCCGACATCCATCCCATCATCATGTCCCTGCCCGACGGCTACGACACCGATGTCGGCGAGGGCGGCAGCAAGCTCTCGGGCGGGCAGCGCCAGCGCATCGCCATCGCCCGCGCCATCCTGCATGACCCGCAGATTATGCTGCTCGACGAAGCGACCTCGGCACTCGATCCGGCCAGCCGCGTGGCGGTGGAGGAGACGCTGCGCAAGGTCACGCAGGGGCGCACCGTGGTTGCCGTCACCCATGACCTGACCCAGTGCGAGCAAGCCGATCTCGTCTATGTGGTGAAGGCGGGCCGGGTGGTGGAGAGCGGCACCCACCAGTCGCTGCTCGACGCCGATGGCGTCTATGCCGATCTGTGGCAGCGCAGTGTGATCGCCGGGGCGGAAGGCGCCGTGCCGCGCGAGCAGCTGCTCGACCGGCTGCGCAAGCGCCCCCTGCTGCAGGGTGTGCCGGCCGAGTTCCTTGAACGCCTGCTCGCCCGCATGACGGTGGAAACGGTGGGCCCCGACACGGTGCTGATCGAGGATGGCCAGCCGGCCAACCGGCTGATCTTCATCACCCAAGGCGAGGCGCAGCAGAGCGTGCGCCTGCCCGACGGCACCTTCATGTCGGTAGAGGTGTTGGAGGCCGGCGATGCGCTGGGTGAAAACGCGGCACTGGAGAACGCCGAGGAGTTCACCCGCGTGGTCACGCGCAAGCCCTGTCATCTGCTGACCATCGACCACGCCACGCTGCGCGGGCTGCTGGCCGCCCATCCGGAGATCGAGCAGCGGATCGTGTCCACCTTCACACCGCGCTACGAGGCGATGATGAAGCACTATGCCTGGCTGAAGCTGCAGGTGCCGACGCTATGAACGCTGTCCTTCCCGCTGGTACCATCGCCACCCGGCTGGCGGCGCTGGCCGAGAGCCCCGAGGACCGCTGGTCCATCACTTTCCTCGACAGCCATGGCGCGGTGTTCGAGCGCTGCGGCGCGGCGGAACTGGCGGCGCGGGCCGCCCGCGTCGCCGGCTTTCTGGAGCGCGAGAGCGCACCCGGCGCGCCGGTGCTGCTGGTGTTTCAGCCCTGCGTCGACTTCCTGGTGGCGTTCCTCGCCTGTCAGTGGTCGGGGCGCCTCGCCGTGCCGATCAACCCGCCGCGCCGGCACCGGCTGATCCAGCGCCTGCAGGCGGTGGCCACCGACAGCGGCGCCGCCATTGCCCTGACCGGCGGCGGGGTGGCCGAGCAGTCCGCGCTCTGGCAGGCCGATAGTCCTGAGCTGGCGGCGATCCGCTGGCAGGATGTCGGCGACATCGACAGCGATCCGGCGCAGGCCACTCCCCTGCGCGCGGTAGACCCCACCGCCACCTGCTTCATCCAGTACACGTCAGGCTCCACCGCCCTGCCCAAGGGGGTTGAGGTGAGCCACGCCAATCTCATGGCCGACATGGCGCGGATGGAAGAAGCGTGGGGCCTGTCGCCGGCGAGCACCATGGTGACATGGCTGCCGGCCTTCCATGATCTCGGCCTGATCTTCGGGTTGCTGCAGACGCTGTATTCCGGCTGCCCGGTCGTGCAGATGGCGCCGAACAGCTTCCTGCAGCGCCCGCTGCTGTGGCTGGAGGCGATCAGCCGCTTCCGCGGCACCCACACGGCGGCGCCCAGCTTCGCTTATGATCTGTGCGCCCGCCGCATCCCGCCCGAGGCGCGCGCCGGGCTCGACCTCGCCTCCCTCGTCATGGCGATGAACGCGGCCGAACCGATCGATCCGCAGGTGATGGAGGATTTCATTACCGCCTTCGGCCCGCACGGCTTTCGCCGCGAGACGTTCGCCCCCGCCTATGGGCTGGCCGAATCGACGCTGGCCGTCACCGCCAGCCCCGTGGGCGTGGCGCCCCGGCTGTTTCCCCTCGATGCCGCCGCGCTAGAGGCGGGGCGCATCGCCGAGGCGGGCGCGGCATCCCGGCGCCACCTGATCCCGGGCAGCGGCGCGCCGCTGCCGGATGTGGCGGTCGCCATCGTCGATCCTGAGACCGGGCGCCGCCAGCCGCCCGACCGGGTGGGCGAGATCTGGCTCGGCGGCCCCACCATCGCGGGCGGCTATTGGCGCCGGCCGGAGGAGAGCGCCGCCACCTTTGGCGTGCGGGTGGCCGACGAGGACGAACCGACCGGATATCTGCGCACCGGCGACCTCGGGGCGCTGATCGACGGCGAGCTGTGCGTCACCGGCCGCATCAAGGACCTCATCATCCTCTCCGGCGCCAATCACTACCCGCAGGATATCGAGCGGGTGGCGCAGGGCGCGCATCCGGCGCTGCGCGCGGGCGGCGGCGCGGCCTTCGGTCTGGTCGGCGAGGCCGGCGGGGAGCAGGTGGTGCTGGTGCAGGAGTTGGAGCGCACCCAGCGCCGCACCGACCCGGCGCCGCTGTTCGGCGCCATCAGCGCGGCGGTGTGGCAGACACTGGAGCTCCAGCTCTCCCGCATCGTGCTGGTGGAACCCGGCGCGGTGCTGCGCACCTCCAGCGGCAAGATCCAGCGCGCCGCCAACCGGCAGGCCTGGCGCGAGGGCGCGCTGCCCGTCATCGCCGAATGGCGCAGCGCGCGGCAAGAAGCTCTCGACGCGGCGCGAGAACCCCAGCCGGCCGCCCCGGCAAGGGCCCTTGCGATGGAGGCGCCGGCGCTGGAGCACTGGCTGCGCGACTGGCTGGCGGGCCGGCTTGCCCTGCCGGCCTCCGCCGTGCCGGTGGATCGCGGCGTCGGCGAGCTCGGCCTCACCTCGCTCGATGCGGTCGACCTCGCCGGGGCGCTCGGCACCCATCTCGGCCGTGCCCTGCCGCAGACCCTCGCCTTCGACCACCCGACCATTGCCGCCATGGTGGCGCATCTGACCGGGGTGCCACCGGCGAGCCCGGCGCAAGCCTCGCCTTCGATACCAGCCCCGCCGCCGGGTGCCGGCGGCGACCTGGAAGAACTGTTGTCGCTGATTGAGGGAGGCGCCCGTGGCCATGACTGAGGATCGGCGCGCGGGCCTGCTGACCCGGCTGAGCCGGCTGCACCCCGAACAGATCACCGATCTGATGCTGGCGCTGGAAGGGCGCATCGACGCGCTGCGGGCCAAGACGGCGCGGGCGCGCCAGCCGGTGGCGATCATCGGCCTTGCCGCCCGTTTCGCCGAGGCCGCCTCCGCCCCCGCCTATGGCGCGCTGCTGTTCGAGGGACACGACGCCGTCCGTGCCGCTCCCGCCGACCGGCCGGAGCGCGAAGGATTGCCGCCCGGCGGCTATATCGAGGGGGTGGAGCGCTTCGATCCCGCTTTCTTCGGCCTTCGGCCAATGGAGGCCGAGGCCATGGACCCCCAGCATCGCCTGGCGCTGATGCTGGCCTTCCAGGCGCTGGAAGATGCCGGCTATGCCGATGCCGCCCGGCGGCCGCGCGCCACCGGGGTTTTCCTCGGCCTCGGCGCCAATGAATATGAGGCCCGGTTTCAGGCGACCGACACGCTGTCGCCCGCCGCCATTCTCGGCAATGCCGGCTCGATCGCCGCAGGGCGCATCAGCCATTGGCTCGATGCCACCGGCCCGGCCCTCGTCATCGACACCGCCTGCTCCTCCTCGCTGGTGGCGGTGCATGCGGCCTGCCGCGCGCTGCGCAGCGACGAATGCGACCTCGCTCTGGCCGGCGGGGTGAACCTTACACTCGACGCCGATGTCACCGCCGCGCTCGCCGCCGCCGGCATGCTGGGCCCCGGCCATGCCTGCCGCACTTTCGACGTGGGCGCCGATGGCTATGTGCGCGGCGAGGGCGGCGGGCTGGTGGTGCTGAAGCGCCTCTCCGACGCCCTGCGCGACGGCGACGCCATCCGCGCCGTCATCCGTGGTTCCGCGATCAATCATGACGGCCATTCCAGCGCGCTCACCGCCCCCAATGGCGTCGCCCAGCGGGCGGTGATCGCCGCCGCGCTGGCCGATGCCGGCCTGTCGGCGCGGGAGGTGCAGGCTGTCGAGTGCCATGGCACCGGCACGCCGCTGGGCGATCCGATCGAAGTGCAGGCGCTCGCCGCCGCCTATGGCGAGGGGCGCGCCGCACCGCTGCTGCTGGGCTCGGCCAAGACCAATATCGGCCATCTGGAGGCCGCCGCCGGCATTGCCGGCCTGATCAAGATGGTGCTGGCGCTGGAAGCCGGGCGGCTGCCGGCCACGCTGCACCAGTCTGAGCCCAATCCGCGCATCGCCTGGAACGAACTCCCCGTGCACGTCGTCGACCGGGCGATGGACTGGCCCGACGGCGATACGCGCCGGGCCGGGGTGAGCAGCTTCGGCTTTTCCGGCACCAACGCCCATCTCATTCTCGAACAGGCCCCGCCGGTCGAGGCGGCCGCCAACGACACGCCGCTGCCGGCCATCCTTGCCTTCTCCGTCCCGGATGCAGAGGCCCTGCGCCGGGTGGCCGCCGGGCTGGCCGATCATCTGGCCGCCGATCCGCAGGCCTCGCTGGCCGGCATCGCCGCGGCGCTGAACGCCGGGCGCGGGCGGTTTCCCCATCGCGCCGCGCTGCTGGCGCGCACCCATGAGGAGGCGCTGGCGGGCCTGCGCGCCATTGCCGAGGGCGAGACGCCGCCGCTGGGCGCTACCGGCCAAGCCATGGCCGAGCGACCGAAAATCGCCTTCCTGTTTTCCGGCCAGGGCAGCCAGTGGCCCGGCATGGCAGCGGAGCTTTACGAGGCCGACCCGGCCTTCCGCGCCAGGGTGGATGCGGCCGGCGTGCAGCTCGGCGTCGATCTCGCCGCGCGCATGTTCGACCCGGCAGGCGAGCCGTTGACCGACACCGCCGAGGTGCAGCCGGCGCTGTTCGTGCTGGAAGTCGCGCTGGCCGAGCGGCTCAAGGCGTTCGGCATCGTGCCCGATATGCTCGCCGGCCACAGCCTGGGCGAATGGTCCGCCGCCTGCGTCGCCGGCATGCTGCCCTTCGAGGCGGCGCTCGATCTGGTGGCGGCGCGGGGCGCGCTGATGGGCGCGCTGCCGCGCATGGGCGAGATGGCGGCCGTGTTCGCGACGCGGGAACGCCTCGCCCCGCTGCTGGAGCCTTACGACGCCCGGCTCGACATCGCCGCGCTCAACGCGCCGGAAGAGGTGGTGGTGTCGGGGGAGAGCGAGGCGCTGGCCGCCCTGCTCGCCGCTCTCGACGCGCAGGGCATCCGCAGCCAGCGCATCGCCACCAGTCACGCCTTCCATTCCCACCTGATGGATTCCGTGGTGGCGCCGTTCGAGGCGAAGGTGCGCGGCGCGGCGCTGTCGGCGCCGCGCCTGCCCTTGGTCTCCAACGTCACTGGCGACCTTTCCGCCGATCTTCGCGATCCCGCCTATTGGGGGCGGCAGATCCGTCAGCCGGTGCGCTTCGGCGCCTGCCTCGAGACGATGGCGGGCGAGGGCGTGCAGGTCGTGGTGGAAATCGGCCCGGCGGCGACGCTGGTCGGCTTCGCCCAGCGCGCCCCCGGCTTCGAGGGCCGTGACGTCCGCTTCACACCGACCCTCCGCCGCAACCGCGCGGCGGGCGAGACGCTGGCGCTGGCGCTGTGCCGCCTGTTCGTCGCCGGCCTCGACGTGGAATGGCCGGCCAGCGGCGCGCCGCGTGCGCACCTGCCGCCCTATCCCTTCGCCGGCGAACGCCACTGGGTTGACGCTCCCTCCCGGCGGCCGGTGGCGCCGCTCGCCCTGCACGCACCCGCGATCCCCGCGGCGGCGGTCGTGACCGCCCCCCCGGCGCCGAGCCGCGAGGAGATCCGCGTCGGCATCGCCGCCAGCCTGCGCCGCAGCCTGCAGCTGAGCGAGGCCGCGCTTGCCGGCGACGCCGGCTTCTTCACGCTGGGGGTGGATTCGCTCGCCCTCACCGAGGCGCTCTCCACGCTGGAGCGGCGGTGGAAGGTGGCGATTCCGCGCCGCGAGCTGTTCACCACCCTCACCACGCCGCGGGCGCTGCTGGAGCGCGTGCTGGGCGAGGTGGAGGCCAAGGCCTCGACCTCTGCCGCCGACCCCGCCGCTGCCGTTTCGACTCCGCCGAATTCCGCCATCCCGAACTCTGCCGCTATGGGTGCGGCGACGGAGGCCCATGTGTCCAGCCCAGCCCTGCCCCCGCCGGACGCTCCTCCCGCCCCGCCGGCCGAAACGCTGAGCCCGCAGGCGGCCAGCTTCATCACCGATTTCGCAACCCGCTACGGTGCCACGCATGGCGCTTCCCGCCACCAGCGCGAAGCCTATGGCGCGGTGCTGGCCGACAGCCGGGCGGTGGCGGGCTTCCGACCGGAGACCAAGTCGCTGCTCTACCCGATCATCGGCGTGAAGGGGCAGGGCAGCCATGTCGTCGATGCCGACGGCAATGACTATGTCGACCTCACCATGGGCTTCGGCGTGCAGCTGCTCGGCCACAACCCGCCCATGGTGGTGGAAGCGATCCAGCGGCAGATCGCCGAGCAGGGGCTGTTCCTCGGCCCGCAGGCGGAGAAGGCCGGCGAGGCCGCTGCGGCCATCGCCCGGCTCACCGGCAATGAGCGAGTGCTGTTCTGCAACACCGGCACCGAGGCGGTCATGACCGCGCTGCGCCTCGCCCGCCACGCCACCGGCCGCTCACTAGTGGCGATGTTCGCCGGTTCCTATCACGGCCATTTCGACGGCACGCTGGCGCGTTCCGGCACGGACGGCGCCAGCCTGCCGCTCGCCAGCGGCACCCCGCCCGGCATGCTGGCCGATGTGGTGGTGCTGGACTATGCCGACCCCGAGGGCAGCCAGAGCGCGCTGGAAGCGCTGGGCGACCGGCTGGCGGCCGTTATCGTCGAGCCGGTGCAGAGCCGGCGCCCGGGCCTGCAGCCGCGCGACTTCCTGCACTGGCTGCGCGGCTTCACCTCCCGCACCGGCGCGGCGCTGATCTTCGACGAGGTGCTGCTCGGCTTCCGCGTCGCCGCCGGCGGGGCGCAGGCCTGGGCCGGGGTGCGGGCTGATCTCGTCACCTATGGCAAGATCGTCGGCGGCGGCCTGCCCATCGGCGTCGTCTCCGGCAAACGGGCTTTTCTCGACGGCATCGACGGCGGCGTCTGGCCGCTGGAGGGCGCCGGCGGCCCCAAGGCCGAGCGGACCTTCTTTGCCGGCACCTTCAACAAGAACCCGCTCGCCATGGCGGCGGCCTCCGCCATGCTCGGCCATCTGGAGGCGTCAGGCCCGGCGCTGCAGGAGCAGCTGAACGCCCGCACGCAGGCGCTGTGCCACCGGCTCAACGCGGCGCTGGAGGAAGATGGCAGCCCGCTGCGGGTGGAGCACTTCTCCTCCGTGCTGCGCTTTTCCGGGGCGAGCGACCTGTTCTACAGCCAGCTGATCTCGCGCGGGGTCTATGTCTGGGAGGGGCGCACCTGCTTCCTTTCCACCGCTCATAGCGAGGAGGACCTCGACACGGTGGAGCGGGCGGTGCGGGAGAGCGCCCGCGCCCTCGCCACTGTCGGGCTGATGGGCGGGGCGTCGCTGCCGGCCGCGCCCGACGCGCCTCGGACCATCGTCACCGCCCCCGGGCAGCAGGCGCTGTGGACGCTCGCCGCCTTCAGCCCGGAAAGCGCTGCCGCCTATAACCAGTCGCTGGTGCTGCGCCTACCCGGGCCGCTCGATGCGCCGGCGCTGAACGCGGCGCTGGCCGATCTCGTGGCGCGCCATGACAGCTTGCGGATGCGCTTTTCCGACGGCGGCGGCGAGGCGGTGATCGAGCCGCACGCCATCGTGGCGCTGGAAGAGGCCGATCTGCTCGACGACGTCGCCGTCGACACCTGGGTGCGGCAGGCGGCGGCGCGGCCGTTCGATCTGGCGCGCGCCGGGCAGCTGCGGGCAGGACTGCTGCGCTGCGGGGCCGAGACGGCACTGGCGCTGATCCAGCCGCATATCGTCACCGATGGCTGGTCGCTGCAGGTGCTGGCCAATGAGCTGGGCCTTCTCTACTCCGCGCGCCTGGCGGGGGTTGAGGCAGCGCTGCCGGCGCCCGTCGCCTATGAGCGCTTCGCCACCTTTGCCCGCGACGCCGCCGCCGACGCGGAAGCGGCCACCCATTGGCAAGCCGTCTTCACCAGCCCGCCGGCCCCGCTGGACCTGCCCACCGACCGGCCGCGCCCGCCGCTGCAGACCTATGTGGGCGGCACCGCGCGGGCGCTGCTATCGCCCGACCTCGCCGCCGAACTCGCGGCACGGGCGCGGGGGCTCGACTGCTCGCTCTTCACCCTGTGCCTTGCCGCCTATGGCCAGCTGCTGGCGGAACTTTCCGGCCAGGACGATCTGGTGGTGGCGATCTTCGCCGCCGGTCAGCCGCTGGTCGGGGAGCCGGGACTGACCGGCTATTGCATCTCCACCGTGCCGGTGCGGCTTGCCGGCCTGGGGGGCGATGCGCTCACGGCCACCCGCGCCGCCATGGCGCAGGCGATGGCCTTCCCCGCCTATCCGCTCTCCGCCATCGTCAAGGCGAGCGGCGTGCGGCGCGACCCCTCCCGCCCGCCGCTGGCGAGCGTATCGTTCAACCTCGACCGGGTGGAGAAGCTGGCCCCCTTTGCCGGGCTGGCGCCTTCCATCCGCGCCAATGCCCATGGCAGCGTGCGCTGGGACCTGAACTGGAACCTCGAATCCAGCGAGGAGGGCCTCGTGGTCGAGGCCAATTTCAACACCGACCTGTTCGATACCACGCGCGTCGAGGGCTGGGTCGCCCGCTACCGCGCTTTGCTGGAAACAATCGGCACGGCCCCCATTGAGGCGGCCCCGGAGGCGGCCCCGGTTGTCGCCCCGCCGCCGACCAGCCTCGCCGATCACGTCGCGCACTGGGCGGCGCTGCAGCCGGAGGCACCGGCGGTGGTCGACCGCGAGGGCACGCTCAGCTGGGCGGAGCTGGCGCGCGCCAGTGGCGCGCTCGCCATGCGGCTGGCGGTGCAGGGCGTGCGGCGCGGCGATCGCGTCGCCTTCTGCCTCGCGCGCGGCGCCGGCCCGCTGGTGGCTATGGCGGCGGCGAGCCATCTGGGTGCGGCCTTCGTCCCGCTCGACCCGGATTATCCTGCCGATTACCGCGCCAGGCTTCTCGCCGAAAGTGGTGCTAAGGTGCTGGTGGCGGATGGCGCCCTTGAGGGCGAGCCGGCCACGGTGCCCGTGCTCGGCTGGAGCCGTCATCCGGCAAAGATAGCGCCGCCCTCGCGGGCGACCTGCACGGCCGACGATCTCGCCTATATCCTGTTCACCTCAGGCTCCACCGGGCGACCGAAGGGGGTGAGGGTGTCCTGCGGCGGGCTCGATGCCTATGCGCAGGCGCTGCTGCACCGGCTGGCCCTCCCGGGCCCGCAGGTGTTTGCCATCGCCACCTCGTTTGCCGCCGATCTCGGCTATACCAGCGTCGTCGGCGCTATCGCCTCCGGCGGCACGCTCAACGTGGTGGACGCCGCGACCGCCCGCGACCCTGCCGCCTTCATCGACTGGATGGCGCACCATCCGGCCGACGTGCTGAAGATCGTCCCCAGCCATCTCGCCGCGCTGATGGCGCATCCCGAGGCGGCGGCCCTGCTGCCCCGGCAGGCGCTGATCTCAGGCGGCGACGTGCTGACCTTCGGCCTGGTCGAGAGGCTGAAGGCGCTGCGGCCGGAGTTGCGCGTCTTCAACCATTACGGCCCGACCGAGACCACTATCGGCTGCACCATGGTGGAGGTGACGCCGGCGCTTGCCGCCGGCGCGCAGGCGTCGGACCGCGTGCCGGTGGGTTCTCCGCTCGGCGACGCGCGGATCGACATCGTCGACGGGGAGGGCGCCGTGCTGGCGCCAGGTGAGACCGGCGAAATCCGGGTGAGCGGGGCGGGCGTGGCGCTGGGCTATGTGGAGCCGGCCGATGCCGCGCCGACCGCAGATACCGAACCCACTGCCGCCGGCTTCGTTCGGCTGGCCGACGGGGCGAGCGCCTACCTCACCGGCGATCTCGGCAGCCGGGATGAAGACGGGCTGATCCGTTTTCTCGGTCGCAAGGACGACATGGTAAAGATCCGTGGCCACCGGGTCGATCCCAATGGGGTGGCGGCGCAGCTGCGCGCCTGCCCCGGGGTGCGCGATGCCGCCGTGCTGGCGCTGCGCGAAGAAGACGGCACGGTGCGTCTTGTCGGCGCGGCGGTGGCGCCGGGGGAAAGCGCGCAGAGCCTCGGTGCCCTGCTCGCCGAGGCGTTGCCGGAGGCGCAGCGCCTGTCACGCCTGCTCCTCCTTGAGACGCTGCCGCTCACCGCCAATGGCAAGGTCGACCGGGCGGCGCTGCGGGCGCTGTTCGCCGCGCCGCCACCGCGCGAAAGCGTCGCGCCCGCCGCGCCCGCTGACGCGCAGGACCCGCTCGCCACCGTTCTGGCGCTGTGGCGGGAGCTTTTCGCCTCGCTCGGCGCGGCGGACGCCATCGGCCCGGACGATGATTTCTTCGCGCTGGGCGGCGATTCGATCATGGCCATCCAACTGGCCGGCAAGGCCCGGGCGGCGGGCTGGCTACTCTCCCCCGCGCAGATCTTCACCGCGCCGACGCCGCGCGCGCTGGCCGCGCTCATCAAGCCGGCGTCGTCCGGCGCGGCGGAGGAGCGCGGGCCGGTCACGGAGCCGGTGCCGCTGACGCCGATCCAGGACTGGTTCATGGGGCTCGCCATGCCCGACCGCCGGCACTGGGCGCTCACCGCCGTGTTCGACCTGCCCCCCGGCACAAAGGCCGAGGCGGTCGAGGCGGCGCTGGCCGGCGCGATGCAGCGCCATGACGGGCTGCGCGTGCGCCTGCAGGAGGGGCCGCCGCCGCTCCAGCAGGTCGAGGGCGCGGCGACCCTGCCCGCTCTGCTGCGCGAGCGGGTGCCGGTCGGGCGGGATGTGTCGCCGACCGAGGACGCGATGGCCGACCGGCTGGTGGCGATGCTCGACCCCATGGCGGGCCGCCCGTTCGCCGCCGGCATGATCGAGGCCGGCGCGGTGCTGCATCTCGTCCTCGCCGTGCACCACCTCGTCTTCGACATGGTGTCCTGGGCGATCCTCGCCGACGATCTCGCCAAGGCGCTGTCCGACCCGCCGCAGCCGGCCCTGGCGCCGCCTACCTCCTGGTCATGGTGGTGCCGCCACCAGGCGGGGATGGGGGCGGCCTTCGAGGCCGATCGCCCCTATTGGCAGCAGGTGGCGCAGGCACCCACCGCTGTTCCGCTCGATCACCCGGACGCGCCGGACGTTGAGGGCGCGGCGCAGACCCGCGATCTGCGGCTGGAGGCGGCGCTGTGCCAGCCGCTGCTGGCCGATCTTACCGAGCGCTTCGGCCACCAGCCGCAGGAGAGCGCGCTCGCCCTCATCGCCCGCCCGCTGGTGCAGTGGACGGGGGGAGCGCTCCAGATCGAGCTGGAAGGCCATGGCCGCGAGCCGGGCGATGCCGCCATCGACCTGTCGCGCACCATTGGCTGGTTCACCACTCGCTATCCACTGGCGCTGCCGGGGCAGGCGAGCGACCTGCCGGGCTGGCTGCTGGCGGTCAAGGATCTGGCGCGGGCCGCAGCGGGGCGCTCCATGGGCTACGGCCTGCTGCGCACCGCCGCCGTGCCGCTGACCGGGGCGCGGCCGCTTGTGTCGTTCAACTTTCTCGGCGACATCAGCCGCTTCGGCCATGCCGGCCTCGCTCTGGTGCGGCTGGGCGCCGGCCGCGAGCGGGCGGCGCAGGCGGCGCGTCCGCACCGCCTCGCCTTCAATTGCTGGCAGGAGGGCGGCGCCCTGGTCATTCGCTGCGAATTCGGCGCCGGCCACAACGCGGCGACCATCGAGCGCCTGCTCGCCGCCATTCGCGACGAGGCCGAGGCCTGCCGCTCGGTAGCGGCGCGCTCGGAGCGCCGCTATTCGCCGAGCGACTTCGCGGCGCTCGACCTCAGCCAGGAAGACCTCGACACGCTGACCCAGTTCAGCTGACCGGTGGCGATCTCAAGGTTGTGACGGGGACGACCGCCGCCACAGCCCTTCCACCCCGAGCGGGCCGCCGCCGAACACCACCAGCGCGAACGCCATAGCGGCCCAGGGCAGATGGAAATTCGCCCAGCCCTCGGGAATGGTGAGCTGGATGATGGCGGTCATGACCAGCAGGCCGAGCGCGGCGAAACGGGTGCCGAGGCCGAACAGCAGCATCAGCGGCAGCACGATCTCGCCGGTTCCCGCCGCCGCCGCCATCAGGGTGGGGAAGGGATAGGCATAGCTGCCGCCGAACAGGTGCAGCCGGAACTCTTCCTCGAACAGGAAATGCGCCCCGGCCGACAGGGTGAGGAAGCCATCCCATTTGGTCAGGCCCGACAGGAAGAACGGCACCGCCAGCGCGACGCGCAGGCCCAGGAGCGGCAAAGCGGACGGGATCGACGCCAGCAGTCCCTCCGCCCGCGCGATGGGCGCGAGAAGCGGGAGCGGCCGGCGCTGCGGCAGGACACGAGTCTCGATCGTCATGGCACGTCCCCATGGTGAATGTCGGCAAAGGCGCCGAGGCTGAGAAGGCCGACCAATGCGGCGCCGAAATCGAAGGTGGGTTGCTCGGTGAGCGCGGCCTCCGCCGCCGCGCCGAGCGTGCCGCCGGCAAACAGCCGGGCGGCGAACAGCCCGTCCTGTGCCGGCAGGACATGGACGTTCACCGCCATCTCCGGCCGCACGACCAGCACGGTCTCGGGCTGCCATGCCTCGATGTCGGCGAGCTCCGTGCCCTGATGCGCCGCCCAGATCGCCCCGACCGGATGGGGCGAGCGCAGCAGCGTCGCGGAAGGATGCGGAAACAGAACGAGCCCTGCCAGTGCCTCCGGGGCGAGGCTGGCGAGCCGGGCAAGGGCGAGCGGGGTCGCATCCGCCGCGTGATAGGCCTGCGTCCAGGCTGCCTCCAGCCGGGCGACATCGGGGAGATAGGGCAGCGCCTGCGCCGGGCCGAAGCCGGCAATGAAATCGGGAAAATCGTCGCCATAGTTGATGATCAGCGGCGAGGATGGCTTGCGGTCCTGCGCATAGGCCCGCGCCATGCCGGCGAAGAACTCCGCGCCCACCAGCTGTTCCGTCACACCGAAGCGCTGCGCCAGCGCCCGGGTCAGCCCGACATGGACATTGTTGCGATAGACCGCGAAGCGTGCGGCGTCGGCGGTGCCGCTTGCGCCCGTCAGGCCCACGGGCAGGGGGGCGTCGGCATGAAGCAGCGCCTGCGCGAAGGCATGCTGGCCTGTGGCGAAGTCCATGGCTCAGCCCGCCCGTTTCAGCACATTGCGCCGCGCCGCTTGCGAGGCGATCAGCGCGTCGACGCGCACCGCTTCGGCGTGCAGCGTGGGAAAGGCCGGCACGTCATTGTCCCATTCGATCAGCGTCGGCACCGGCCCGGTGCGGGCCAGCGTGAGGTCGTACAGCGCCATGACGTCGGTCTTGACCGGCGAGCCATGGGCGTCGATCAGCAGCCGGTCGCCGGCACCGTCCACGGTCTCGTCATAGCCGGCGAGGTGAATCTCGCCGACGCGCTCGACCGGGAAGCGGTCGATATAGGCCGCCGGGTCCAGTCGGTGATTGACGCAGGACACCATCACATTGTTGACGTCGAGCAGCAGGCCGCAGCCGGTGCGGGCGGCCACCGCCTCCAGAAAATCGATTTCGTCGATCGTGCTCTCGGCGAACAGCAGATAGGTCGACGGGTTCTCCAGCAGCAGCTGCCGCCCGATCGCCTGCTGCGCCTCGTCGACATGCTGGCTCACCCGCGCCAGCGTTTCCGGCGTGTAGGGCAGCGGCAGCAGGTCGTTGAGAAAGCCGGTGTCGTGCGTCGACCAGGCGAGGTGTTCGGAAAAGCTCTGCGGCCGGTAGCGGTCGATCAGGTCGCGCAGCCGGCGCAGATGCGCCGTGTCGAGCGGGCCCGCCGCGCCGATGGAGAGGCCGACGCCGTGCAGCGAGAGCGGGTAGAGGCCGGCCACCGCTTCCAGATAATGGTGCGGCGGTCCGCCGGCGCCCATGTAGTTCTCGGCATGGACCTCGAAGAAGCCGACATCCGGCCGGGCCTCCAGCACATGGCTGTAGTGCTCGGGCTTGAGCCCGAGCCCGGCGCGGGCGGGCAGGCCTTTGAGGGTCGGATAGCCTTCGCGGGCGTGAAAGTCCTCGCAGGCGACAGCGTTCATCGTCGTGTCTCGCGGCTGGTGGACGGGGCGATCACGGGAGGAGGAGGCCCGCGGCGCGGGCCTCCCGGGTCGGCTCAGCTCTTGATCGGGGTCAGCGAGCCCATATGCATGCCGCCCTTCATGGTCACGCAGGTGCCCTTGGGAACCGCCTTCCAGGCATTGCCCTGGTAGTCCATGGTCGAGGTGCCGGCGCAGGTGGTGCCGGCGCCCGCGGCGCAGTCATTCTGGCCCTTCAGGGCGACGCCGTAGCACTTCTCGTTGCCGACCATCTTTTCCGGCGACAGCGGGGCGGCGAAGGCGGCGCCGGCAAGGGCGGTGGCGAGCGAGCCGGCAAGGGCGAGAGCGAGGGTCGGGCGGTTCATGGTCGTCTCCTGTTGAACGGTGCGGCGGGCCGTGCTTGACCCTGCATCGGTCCATTCGAGACAAGGGGCGCCGGTGTTACGCTCCTCTTCGACACGAATTCGTGATGAGGTAGGCGTAGCGGTTGGAGATTATTTCCGCCCTCCCGTAACAAGGCGGCCCGGGCGCGCGAAAAGGAGAGACCGGCGTTGACCGGCAAGAACGAGCGCGAACTTGCCGATCTGCTCCGCGCCGCCATTGCGGGCGATGAGCGCTGCTATTCAGCGTTTCTCGACCGTGTTGCGGGCCTTGTCCGTGCCTATGCGCGCGGCAAGATCACCCATGGCGGGGTCGATGCGGAAGATGTGGTGCAGGAGGTGCTGCTGGCGATCCATCTGAAGCGCCATACATGGCTGCCCGAGGCGCCCGTGCTGCCCTGGGTCTATGCCATTGCGCGCTTCAAGCTGATCGACGCCTTCCGCCGGCGCGGCCGGCGGGTGGAAATCGACGTCGACGACATTGCCGAGACCTTTGCCCAGCCCGAGGTCGAGACCGTGAGCGAGCGCGACATCGGCCGGGCACTGGAGGGCCTCGCCCCCACGCAACGCTCGGTGGTGGCGGCGATTTCGGTCGACGGCCGCTCTGTCGAGGAGACCGCGCGGAAATTCGAGATGACGGAGACGGCGGTGCGGGTGGCGCTGCACCGGGGACTGGCCGCGATCGCGCGGCGATTTGGACGCGAGTGACATGAACACGCAAGACCTCATCCGGGCGATGGCCGCCGATACACGCCGCCAGGCACTGCCGCTGGGCACCGCCTGGCGCGTGGCGATGGGGCTCGCGCTTGTGCTGGCGGGTGCGGTGTTCGCGCTCGCCCTCGGTCCGCGCCCCGATGCGCTGGCCTCGCTGGAGACGGCGCGCTTCGTGTTCAAATTCGTGGTGACGCTCGCCTTGGCCGCCAGCGCGTTCGTCCTGCTGCGCCGGCTGGTGCGGCCGGGCGAGGCGGCGCGCGCGCCGCTCGGCTGGCTGCTGACCGGGCCGCTGCTGCTGATCGCCGCCGTGGGGCTGGAACTGCTGGCGGTTCCCTCGTCCGACTGGGCGGAACGGCTGATCGGGGTCAATGCCCGGGTCTGCCTCACCTTCATACCGCTGATCGGCGCCGCGCCGCTGGTGGTGTTCCTGGCGGTGCTGCGCCATGGCGCGCCCACGCGCCCGGCTTTGGCCGGGGCGGTGGCCGGGCTGCTGGCCGGGGGAATGGCGGGCGCCTTCTATGCCGCGCATTGCCCGGACGATTCCCCGCTTTTTGTTGCCACCTGGTACAGCCTGGCCATTGCCGGCCTCGCGGTGGCCGGCGCTGTTCTCGCCCCACGCCTGGCGCGCTGGTAGGCCGGCGATCCCTCGCCGCCGGCGTCGCTAACCGGGGATTTCCGGCTCGACCAGCCGCGCGAGGTTTTCCAGCGACTGCTGCCAGCCGAGAGTGCAGGCCTGGGGCGGGATGGCGTCGGGGATGCCCGCCTGCACGACCTCCAGCTCGGTGCCAACCGACACCTCGCGCAAGCTCACGCTCACCTGCATCTCGCCGGGAAGCGCGGGGTCGTCGAAGCGGTCGGTATAGCGCAGGCTGCGGCCGGGGCTCAGCTCCTGATAGGTGCCGCCGAAGGCATGGCTGGCGCCGGTGGTAAAGTTGCGGAACGCCATGCGGAAGGAGCCGCCGACGCGGGCGTCGAGATGATGCACGGTGCAGGTGAAGCCGTTCGGCGGAATCCATTTCGCCAACGCGTCCGCCTCCGTGAAGGCGCGGTAGAGCTTGTCCGGGCTGGTTGCGAGGACGCGGTGCAGGCGTATCGTGCTGGGCATGGCGGGTGAGCCTCCTGATGGGTGGATCGTGCCCGAAGGACGAACGGCCTTCACCGGCCCCGACACGCCCCGCATCTTTTTTCCGTGGCGCTGTCGGTTCCGCGCCCCGCCCTTCGTCCTTGGTTCGTCGAGGCGGGCCAGAGGGAGAACCGCAATGAACGTGCAGGCCTATCTGATGTTCAACGGGCGCACCGAGGAGGCGCTGGCGTTCTACACCCAGGCGATCGGGGCGCAGGTGACGGCGCTGATGCGCTTTGGCGAGGCGCCCGAGCCGCCGCCGCCGGGCATGATACCGGAGGGCTGGGACGACAAGGTGATGCATGCCAGCTTCCGCGTCGGCGAGGCCGAGCTGATGGCCTCCGATGGCTGCCAGTCGGACGCGGCGGGCTTTGCCGGCGTCTCGCTGGCGCTGTCGGTCGCGACAAAGGAAGAGGCCGAGACGCGGTTCGCCGCCCTGGTGGAGGGCGGGCAGGTGACTATGCCGCTCGGCCCCACCTTCTTCGCCCCCGCCTTCGGCTCGCTGGTCGACCGTTTCGGTGTGTCCTGGCTGGTCGTGGTCGTGGCGAGTTGAGGGGAGGGGGCAATGGCACGGCAGGTTTTTGTCCTTGTCGGCACCCGCAAGGGCGCCTTTGTGCTGGAGAGCGACGCGGCGCGGCGCTCCTGGCAGCTGCGCGGCCCGTTCTGCGAGACCTGGCCGACCAATCATGTGGTCGCCGATCCCGCCAGCGGCACGCTCTATGCCGGCGGCGGCAATGAATGGTTCGGCCCGGCGGTGTGGAAATCGACCGATCTCGGCGCCAGCTGGACCCATTCGAGCCAGGGCCTCGCTTATGAGGCCGGGCAGGACCCGGTGAAGTCCGTCTGGAGCCTGGCGGTAGCTGGCGACGGCACGCTCTATGCCGGGGTCGAGCCGGCGGGCCTCTTCCGCAGCACCGATGGCGGGGAGAGCTGGACGCATCTCGACGGCCTTCAGAAGCACCCGAGCCGGCCGGAATGGAGCCCCGGTGGTGCCGGTCTGATCCTGCACTCGCTGGTGCTGGACCCCGCCGATCCGAAGAAGATCTGGGTCGGCATCTCAGCCGCCGGCGTGTTCGCCAGCGAGGATGGCGGGCTCACCTGGGAGGCCCGCAACCGGGGCACCCGCGCCGACTTCATGCCGGAGGGGCAGAACTATCCCGAATTCGGCCAGTGCGTGCACTGCCTCGTCATGGCGCCGGGCGGGCGCGGGCGGCTGTACCAGCAGAACCATTGCGGCATGTACCGCTCCGACGATGGCGGCCGCAGCTGGGAGAGCATCGAGAAAGGCCTGCCCTCCTCCTTCGGCTTCCCGGCGGCGGTGCATCCGCGCGACCCGGATGGGCTCTATCTCATCCCGCTGAACGGCGACATCAAGGGGCGGTTCATGCCGGAGGGCAACGCCGCCGTGTGGCGCACGGGCGATGCCGGCGCCAGCTGGCAGGCGCAGCGTACCGGCCTGCCGCAGGGCGGCGCCTATTTCAACGCGCTGCGCCAGGCAATGGCGACCGACACGCTGGAGCCGGCCGGGGTGTATTTCGGCAGCAATGCCGGCGGGCTCTATGCCAGCAATGACGAGGGCGCGACCTGGGACTGTCTCGCCCCGCATCTGCCGACCATCACCTCGGTCGAAACGCTGGTGCTGGAGCGGTGAAGGCGATGGGCGCGCAAGGGCCGGGGACGGCTTCGGAGGCGGCGCCCGCCCCCGTGCTCGTGCACCTGCCGCCGCATCTCGTGGTGCTGTTTCCCGGCGCCGACCGGCTCGTGCCGCTGGAAGCTGCCAGCGTCGCCGAGATGGTCGACGGGCTCGACGCGCTCTGGCCCGGCATGCGCGAGCGCATCTGCGACGAGACGCCAGCGATAAGGCGCCATATCAACGTCTTCGTCGGAGGGCGCCGCGCCCGTCTCACCACCCCGCTCGCCCCCGGGGCGGATGTCTTCGTCATCACCGCGATCAGCGGCGGCTGATCCCTGCCTCACGAAAGGTGCCCCATGTTCTACGCCCTGCTTTGCTATCATCAGGAAGACGTCGTCTGCGCCTGGACCAAGGAAGAGGACGACGCCGTGATGGCGCGGCTCGGCATCGTCCATGAGCGGCTTGCGGCCGCCGGCAAGCTCGGCCCGGCGGCGCGCCTTCTGCCCACCACCGCCGCCACCACGCTGCGCAAGGACCAGGACCCGCCTCTGGTGCTGGATGGTCCGTTCGCCGAGACCAAGGAGCAGCTGCTCGGCTTCTACATTCTTGACTGCGCCGACCTTGAAGAGGCGCTCGGCATCGCCCGCGAGCTCGGCGCCGCCAATCCCGGCGGCTGCTATGAGGTGCGTCCGGTCGGGCTGTTCGTCGACGGCGGCGCACGACCCTGATGGATGAGGCGCGCACGATCGGCACCACGCTCACGGCGGCGCGCCCTCAGGCTCTCGCGGCGCTGCTGCGCTATTTCCGCGATCTCGACCTTGCCGAGGAAGCCTTCCAGGAAGCGTGCCTGCGGGCGCTTAAGAGCTGGCCGCAGAACGGACCGCCGCGCGACCCCGCCGCTTGGCTGATCTTTGTCGGGCGGAACGTGGCCCTCGACACGGTGCGTCGGCGCGCCCGGCAGAGCGAACTTCCGCCCGAGGAAGTCTTTTCCGACACCGAGGACGCCGAGACGGAGGTCGCCGCGCGGATGGATGGCGCGCATTACCGCGACGACGTGCTGCGCCTGCTGTTCATCTGCTGCCATCCCGAGCTGCCATCAACGCAGCAGATCGCGCTCGCTTTGCGCATCGTCTCCGGGCTTTCCGTTGGCCAGATCGCCCGCGCCTTTCTGGTCAGCGAGGCGGCGATGGAACAGCGCCTCACCCGGGCCAAGGCCCGCATCGCCCGAGCGCAAAGCGGGGAGGGCGGGGTGCCGTTCGAGCCACCGGGGCCGGTGGAGCGGGCGGAACGGCTCGGCGCGGTCGCCGCGATGCTCTACCTCGTCTTCAATGAGGGCTATTCCGCCGCCGGCGACCAGGCCGCCGCCCGCGAGCCGCTGTGCGAGGAGGCGATCCGCCTCACCCGGCTGCTGCTGCGCCTGTTTCCGGCCGAGCCGGAGATCATGGGTCTTTGCGCCCTCATGCTGCTGCAGCACGCCCGCACCTCTGCCCGCTTCGATGCCGAGGGTGCGGTGATCCTGCTCGACAAACAGGACCGCGCCCTATGGAACCGGGCGATGATCGGCGAGGGGCTGGCGCTGCTCGACAAGGCGATGCGCCACCGCCAGCCCGGCGCCTATCAGGTGCAGGCGGCGATCGCGGCGCTGCATGCGCGGGCGGAAACACCTGACGAGACCGACTGGGCGCAGATCGACCTGCTCTATGGCACGCTGGAGATCCTGCAGCCCTCGCCGGTGGTGACGCTCAACCGCGCGGTGGCGATTTCCAAGCTGCGCGGGCCGGAGGCGGCGCTGGCCATGGTGGAGCCGCTGGGCGACCGGCTGGCCGGCTATTTCCACTATCACGGCCTGCGCGGGGCGCTGCTGATGCAGCTCGGCCGGACAAGGGAGGCGCGCGAGGGCTTCATGACCGCGATCAGCCTTGCCACCACCTCAGCCGAGGCCGCGCATATCCGCAGCCATCTCGACGGGCTGAAATAGCTAGCCGGCGCTCTTGCGCCGCCGCGCCGCCGCGCCGGGCGCATGGGGGTAAGCTCGATCCAGGCCGGGGCGTGGTCGCTCGCCTTCTCCCAGCCGCGCACGGCGCGGTCGACCCCGGCGGCCGCGAGTCGCGGCGTCAGCGTGGGGCTCAGCAGGAGATGGTCGAGCCGCAGCCCGGCATCGCGTCCGAAGGCGTTCCGAAGATAGTCCCAGAAGGTGTAGAGGCGCGCATCGGGGTGCAGCGCGCGCAGCGCGTCGGTCCAGCCCTGTGCGGTGAGCGTGGAAGGCCGCGCGCACCTCCGGCCGGAACAGCGCGTCGTCCACCCAGCGCTCGGGCTTATACACGTCGCGGTCGGTCGGCATCACATTGTAGTCGCCAGCGAGGATAACCGGCACGTCGAGCGCCCGCAGCTCGGCCGCATGCGCCGTCAGCCGCGTGAACCAGCGCAGCTTGGCGTCGAACTTCGCCCCCGGCGCGGGGTTACCGTTCGGCAGATACAGGCAGCCGATCAGCAGCCCCTCGACCGCCGCCTCTATATAGCGGGCCTGTTCGTCCTCGGGATCGCCCGGCAGTCCCCGCCTTGTTTCGATCGGTTCGCGCCCGCGGGCGAGGATGGCGACGCCGTTCCAGCTCTTCTGGCCGTGCCACACAGCGCCATAGCCGGCCTGTTCGATGGCGCGGATGGGAAAGCGCGCATCCGGCGCCTTCAGCTCCTGCAGGCACACCACATCCGGGCGGGCCTCCTCCAGCCAGCGCAGCAGCACGGCGAGCCGGCCATTGATGCCGTTGACGTTGAAGGTGGCGATCTTCATCTGGCGCGGTGCGTGCAAAAGGCGGGGCGGCGCCGGTATGTGCCGCCCCGCCGTGGCGTCAGAGCTTCACGGCCGCTTCCCGCGCCCACAGGCGCAGTGTGCGGCAGCTCTCGATGAAGGCGTCCACCGAGGCGTCCTCCTCCAGCGCGATCAGTCCCTCATCGGCATCGGGGGCGACGCCTGCCTTGGCCATCAGCGGCAGGGCGGCGGCGGTGAAGCCGATGAACTTGCAATGGGCGAAGGCGTCCGCCACGAAGTCGCGCGCCGCTGCCTCGCCGGTGAGCCGCTCGGCGCCCTCTTCCGACAAAAGCAGCGCCACCGCGTCGAACAGCACCGAGGGGCCGCCATCGATCATGTGGTGGGCGGGAAGCTTGGTACCGTCGGCGGTCTCCACGCCGCCGACCTTCGGCGCCACCAGCTCCATCGTCGCGCCTTCCGCCGCCAGCGCGGCCTGCAGCGCCGTCAGCAGCGTGCCGTCGCAGCCATTGCTGACCAGCACGCCGACCTTGCGGCCTTTGAAGCTCTTCGGCCCGTTCTGGATGATGCTGAGCGCCGGCGAGGCGGGGAGGTCGTCGCGCGGGGTCACGGCCGCGTCGGCGGGCTTGGGCAGCGTGTCGATGCCGAGCTTGTCGGCCACCGTCGCGCCCAGCGCCTCGTCGATGTTGAGCAGATGCGCCACCATCCGCTCGCGGATGATCACATCCTCCACCTTGCTCAGCTCGAAGGTTAGCGCCATGGCGATGTGCGTCTGCTCCGGCCCGGTCTGGCTGTTGAAGAACTGCCGCGCCTGGCTGTAATGGTCGGCGAAGCTCTCCGGCCGCAGCCGCACCTTCGGCGCGTCGATCTCCTCGGCGAAGGAGCGGAAGCCGCGCACGGGGTCGGGACGCGGGCCCTCGCCGCGCGAATTGGGCTGGTAGTTGGTGCGCCCCACCGGGTTGCGCATCGCCATGTGCCCGTCCTGCTGGAAATGCGCGAAGGGGCATTTCGGCGCGTTGATCGGGATATGGGTGAAGTTCGGGCTGCCGAGGCGCTTCAGTTGGGTGTCGAGATAGGAGAAGTTGCGCCCCTGCAGCAGCGGGTCGTTGGAGAAGTCGATGCCCGGCGGCACGTTCTGCGTCATGAACGCCACCTGCTCGGTCTCGGCGAAGAAATTGTCCGGCATCCGGTCCAGCACCAGCCGGCCGACCGGCACCGGCTTGATGATCTCTTCCGGGATCAGCTTGGTCGGATCGAGAACGTCGAAATCGAAGCTGTCGGCGAAATCCTGGTCGAACAGCTGCACGCACAATTCCCATTCCGGGAAATCGCCGGACTGGATCGCCTCCCAAAGATCGCGGCGATGGAAATCGGGGTCGGCGCCGTTGATCTTCACCGCCTCGTTCCACACCACCGATTGCAGGCCGAGCTTGGGCTTCCAGATGAACTTGATGAAGGTGGATTCGTCCTTCGCGTTCACGAGCCGGAAGGTGTGGACGCCGAAGCCTTCCATGAAACGGAAGGAGCGCGGGATCGCCCGGTCCGACATCACCCACATGATCATGTGCATGGATTCCGGGGTCAGCGAGATGAAGTCCCAGAAATTGTCATGCGCCGACTGCGCCTGCGGATAGGCGCGGTCCGGTTCCGGCTTCACCGCGTGGATGATATCGGGGAACTTGATCGCGTCCTGGATGAAGAACACCGGGATGTTGTTGCCGACGAGGTCCCAATTGCCTTCCTGCGTGTAGATCTTCACCGCGAAGCCGCGCACGTCGCGAGCGAGGTCGAACGAGCCCTTGGAGCCTGCCACGGTCGAGAAGCGCACGAAGGCGGGGGTCTTCTCGCCCGGGCGCTGGAACAGGTCGGCGCGGGTGTATTCGGCCAGCGATTCATAGGTCTCGAAATAGCCATGGGCGCCATAGCCGCGCGCATGCACCACGCGCTCGGGAATGCGCTCATGGTCGAAATGGAACATCTTCTCGCGGAAGTGGAAGTCCTCGATCAGCGCCGGACCGCGCGCGCCCACCTTCAGCGTGTTCTGGTCGTCCGCGACCGGGCCGCCTTGGGCGGTGGTCATGACAGGCATGTCGCCCTGCGCGAACTGGTGCAGCTCGTCGCCATTGCCGCGCGTCAGCGTCTGGTCGTGAATCCGAGCGGTTGCCCCTGCGGCCCCCTTGCTCTTGCGTGCCATATGTCTGCGCTCCCTCGGCGTGCGATCGGTGATCGGCCATTGCGTCATTAACCGCAGGGGAGGGGTTTCGTTGCCGGCGAGGGCGCATTCACGGCGCGGATTAGTCTGCGCCGGTCGCCGCGCTTCGCCGGCTACCGGCCAGGGGTATTCGGCGAGGGTCAGGCGAAGCGCCGGCTGAGAAAGGGCGAGCCGCGCAGCCCGAAGCGCCAGGGTTCGTCCATCGCCTTGGTGATGCCGATGCGCGGCCCGTTGACGATATCGGGCGTGCCTTCGCGCTCGCGCCAGTCGAAGGGCGGCCGGTCGAGCGGGGCGCCATCGAGGGCGCCTGTTATGGCGAGCGCCTGTGTCAGCCGTCCGGGTCCGGTGCACAGCCCGGTCGTCCCGCCACGGCGGGCCGCCATGCGCTCAAGCCCGGCCAGCGGCGCCAGCGCCCGGATCAGCACCGCGCCTTGGTCCTGCGCCACGACGTTGAAGCACCAGTGCAGGCCGTAGGAGCGGTAGACATAGGCATGGAAGGGCGGGCCGAACATCGCCGCGTTGCGCGGCGTGGGGCCGGGAAAGCTGTGCGAGGCGGGGTCGCCGCGCAGATAGGCCTCGGTCTCGACGATGAGGCCGCCGACCCCGTCGACCAGCAACGTCATCCCGATCAGCCGGGGGGCGAGGGCGAGCGCGTCGCCGTCAAACTCGATCATGCCGCGAGACTAGCATGATGTCGGCCGGGGGAGGGGGCGCGCGGCCCCCTCCGGATCGAGCGGTGGGTGTCGCCCTCAGAACGGGCTGTCGGGGAAGTAGAACTGCGCCGCGTTCTCGGCCGTGATCAGCGTCGAGCCGATGATGAAGCGGCCATAG
This sequence comes from Ancylobacter rudongensis, assembly GCF_900100155.1. Taxonomy (GTDB): domain Bacteria; phylum Pseudomonadota; class Alphaproteobacteria; order Rhizobiales; family Xanthobacteraceae; genus Ancylobacter; species Ancylobacter rudongensis. Next base: position 95,384 of record NZ_FMTP01000008.1, on the reverse strand, counting down.
ACCGGCGTGGCGGAGACGAAGTTCAGCGCCGTGACCTCGAGCGCGGTGGAGATCAGCGCCGGGGGGTAGGACACGTCGACCGGAATCTGCGGGTCCTTGTCCATCACCCGCTTGATGATCTGCTTCATGCCGGCGCCGCCGACGATCCACATCTCCTTCTGCCGGCCGGACTGGGCGATGGCCTCCATGACGCCGATCGCCATGTCGTCATCGGCCGCCCATACCGCGTCGATCTGCTTGTGCTTGGACAGGTAGTCCTGCATCACCGAGAACGCCTTGTCCCGGTTCCAGTTGCCGTGCTGCATGTCGAGGATCTCGATCCCCGAGCCGGCAATGGCGGCCTGGAAGGCCTCGACCCGCTCATTGTCGAGCGTGGTGGGGATACCGCGCAGCACCACGATCTTGGCGCCGGGCTTGAGGTTGGCCTTGAAATACTCGCCCGAGACGCGGCCGAAGGCGGTGTTGTCGCCGGCGACATAGAGGTCCTCGATGCCGGCCTGGGAAAGGCCGCGATCGACCACCGTCACCCATTTGCCGGCGTCCTTCACCGCCTTGACCGGGCTGGTCAGCGGCTCGGATTCGAAGGGCAGAACGACAAGCGCGTCGATGTTGCGGGTCGCCACCATGTCCTCGATGTCGTTGACCTGCTTGCCGACCGCGCCGGCGGTGGCGAGCACGAACTCAAGGTTCGTATAGGTCGCCTTCAGCCGCTTGATGGTGTCCTGCGCGTGCCAGTTCAGCCCGCCCATGAAGCCATGGGTGGCGGAGGGGATCGAGACGCCGATCACCGCCTTCTTACCCTGCGCCATGGCGGGCAGCGAGACGCCGGTGGCGGCGGTGGCCGCGCCGATGGCGGCGGTGGTGAGAAATGTCCTGCGTTCCATTGTGTTTTTCCTCCCGTTGTCTCCGCTCTCAGGCGGATGATGATTTGCTGCGCTGGAGAACCACCGCGAGCACGATGATGACGCCCTGGATCGTCCCGTTGAGATAGGGCGAGACGAGGTCGGCCAGGATCAGGATGTTGTCGATCAGGCTGAGGATCAGCACGCCGATCACCGTGCCCCAGACGCGGCCATAGCCGCCCTTCAGCGCGGTGCCGCCGATGATGACGGCGGCGATCGCCTCCAGCTCCCACAGCATGCCGGTGGAGCCGGAGGCCGAGCCGAGGCGCGGCACGTACATGATGGTGGCGAGGCCGACGAGCAGGCCGAGCAGCACATAGGTCATCAGCCTTATGCGCTCGACATTCACCGCCGAGTACAGCGCCACCTTGTCGTTGGAGCCGATCGCCTCGCAGTAGCGGCCAAAGCGCGTATGGCGCATCGCCACCTGCCCGGCGATGGCGACCAGGGCGAAGGCGAGGATCGGCCAGGCGACGCCGAACAGGCCGGAATAATAGACCGGCCGGTAGAGCTGGCGGACGCCGAAATCGAGGCTGATCGTGCCGCCATCGGCCAGCCACGTCACCAGCGAGCGGAAGATGCCCATGGTGCCGAGCGTGACGATGAAGGGCTCGATCCGTGCCTTCGTCACCAAGAGCCCGTTGCCGAGCCCCGCTAGGAAACCTGCCCCGAGCGCGATCGCCATGCCGGCGAGGATCAGCGGCACGCCGACGCCCATCGAGGGCAGCAGCGCGTTCATGGCGAGGATCATCACTCCGGCGATGAAGGCCGCCATCGAGCCGACCGAGAGGTCGAGCCCGCCCGAGGTGATGACGAAGGTCATGCCCACCGCGATCATGCCGATGAAGGCGGAGCGGGCGAGCACATTGGTGATGTTGCCGGCGGAAAGGAAGTTCTCGTTGAGATAGGCGCCGAGCGCCACCAGCAGGATCAGCGCCAGCAAAGGGCCGAGCGCCGACAGGCCGGGCAGGCGCGAGCCGAGGGAGGGCGGCGCGGTGTCGGCGCGCACGGTGTCGGCGCGCGTGAGGTCAGGTCGCGGGATATCAGACATGGGCGGCGCTCCCTGAGGCCTGTTCATTGGTGCCCATGACGAGGCGCACCACGGCGTTCTCGGTGAGGCGTTCGCCCTCCAGCTCGCCAGCGATCCGGCCATGGCGCATCACCAGCACGCGGTCGGACAGGCCGAGGATTTCCGGCATGTCGGAGGAGATGACGACAACGCTGCGCCCCTCGGCGGCGAGCGCGTCGATGAAGGCGTAGATCTGGCTCTTGGTGCCGACATCGATGCCGCGCGTCGGCTCGTCGATGATGACGATCTCCGGGTCGCCGAGCATGGTCTTGGCCAACAGCAGCTTCTGCTGATTGCCGCCGGAGAGGTTGCCCACCTTCATGTCGCGGCGCGGGGCGCGGATGTCGAACTCGCCGATCGCCCGCGTCAGCGCCGCCTCCTCCCGCCCGGCATCGATGAAGGGCGTGCCGAAGCGCGCCAGCGTCGAGAGGGTGAGGTTCACCGCGAGGTTCTTGTCGAGCAGCAGCCCGTGCTCCTTCCGGTCCTCGGTGAGATAGGCCATGCCGCAGGCGGCGGCCTCGCGCACCGAGCCGACCCGCACCGGCACGCCGTGGCGCAGAATTTCGCCCGTCGCCGGGCGCAGGCCGACCAGCCCCTCGGCGAGTTCCGTGCGGCCGGAGCCGACCAGGCCTGAGATGCCCAGCACCTCGCCGCGCCGCAGGGAGAAAGAGATGTCCTTCACCAGCGGCGGCACAGAAAACCCCTTCACCTCCAGCGCCACCGCGCCGGCATGGTGGCGCTTCTGCGGGTAGATATCCTCTAGCTTGCGCCCGACCATGGCGGTGGCCATGCCGTCCTCGGTCAGCTCGCCGCGCCCGGCCCTGCGCACCACCGCCCCGTCGCGCAGCACGGTGACGCGATCGGCGAGGCGGGTGATCTCCTCCAGCCGGTGCGAGGTGTAGAGCAGCGCCACGCCCTGCGCCCGCAGCCGCTCGATCTGGCGGAACAGCACCTCCACCTCTTTATGGGTGAGCACGGCGGAAGGTTCGTCCATGATCAGCACCCGCGCCTTGCGCGCCAGCGCCTTGGCGATTTCCACCATCTGCCGGTCGGAGACGGGCAGGTCGCGGATGCGCGCCTCCGGGCGGATCGGGCTGTCGAGCTCGTCGAGCAGCGCCTGCGTGCCCGCCCGCATCGCCCGGTGGTCGAGAAAAAGCCCGCCAAGCTCCCGCCCGAGAAAGATGTTCTCGGTCACGGTGAGGTCGGGGGCGAGGTTGAACTCCTGGTGGATCACCACCACGCCGGCCGCTTCCGCCTGCGCGCCACTGGAATAGGGCGCCGGCTTGCCGTCCAGCCGCACCGCGCCGGAGGAGGGCGCGAGAAAGCCGCCGAGGATCTTCATGATCGTCGACTTGCCGGCGCCGTTCTCGCCGATCAGCGCATGCACTTCCCCGGCATGGAGCGCGAAGTCGATGCCGTGCAGGATCTCGATCGGGCCGAAGCTCTTGCGCACATCGACAAGTTCGAGCACTGGGGCGGCCGCGCGCTCCGGGGCGGCGCTCACAGCGTCACCCAGCCGGCATTGCGGCGCGAGGACTGCACGCAGGCCTCGACGAAGCGCATCCCCGCCAGCCCGTCCGCCAGCGTCGGGAAGATCACGCCTTCCGGCGCCGCCTTACCCTTCTGGTGGGCGCGGATGGCGCGGGCGGCCTCGGCATAGATGTTGGCGAAGCCTTCCAGATAGCCTTCCGGGTGGCCGGGCGGGATGCGCGAGACACGGCCCGCCTCCGGCCCCGCCCCGGCGCCATTGCGGGTGATGCGGCGCCTCGGCTCGCCGAAGGGGGTGAACCAGAGATAGTTCGGGTCCTCCTGCGCCCACTCCAACCCGCCCTTGTCGCCATAGACGCGAAGGCGCAGCCCGTTTTCATTGCCTGGCGCCACCTGGCTCGCCCACAGCATGCCGCGCGCCCCGCCCTCAAAGCGCAGCAGCACATGGGCGTTGTCGTCGAGCGCCCTTCCGGGCACGAAAGTCTGGAGGTCCGCCGCCAGCGCTTCCGGCGTCAGGCCGGAGACGAAGCAGGCGAGGTTATAGGCATGGGTGCCGATGTCGCCCGTCGCCCCGCCCGCGCCGGAGCGTTCCGGGTCGGTGCGCCATTCCGCCTGCTTGGAGCCGGATTTCTCCGCCGCCTCGGTCAGCCAGTCCTGCACATATTCCACCTGCACCAGCCGGACGCGGCCGATCTCGCCCGCCGCCACCATGGCGCGGGCCTGCCGGATCATCGGGTAGCCGGTGTAGTTATGCGTGAGCACGAACAGCGCCTTGGCCTGTTCCGCCACCTTGGCCAGCTTCTTCGCCTCGGCCATCGTCGCGGTCAGCGGCTTGTCGCAGATGACGTGGATGCCGCGCTTGAGGAACTCGATCGCCGGGCCGGCATGCATGTGGTTGGGCGTGACGATCGCCACCGCCTCAATGCCGTCCTTGCGCCGCGCCTCGCCCTTGGCCATCGCGAGGTAGTCGTCATAGACGCGCGGGATTCCCAGCGCCTCGCCCGAGGCGCGGGATTTTTCCGGGGTGGAGGAAAGCGCCCCGGCGATGAGGGTGAACTCGCCGTCCAGCCGGGCGGCGATGCGGTGCACGGCGCCGATGAAGGCGCCCGAACCGCCGCCGACCATGCCGAGCCGCAGCGGGGCGTTCGCCGAGGGGCCGCTCATCGGTCCAGCCCCAGCAGCGCGCGGTTGGCGGCGCGGTCGGTGGCGCCCGCGGCGAAATCGTCGAACGCCTTCTCGGTGACGCGGATGATGTGGTTCTTGACGAACGCGGCCCCCTCGCGCGCGCCGTCCTCGGGGTGCTTGAGGCAGCATTCCCATTCCACCACCGCCCAGCCATCGAAATCCATCGCCGCCAGCTTGGAGAAGATGGCGCCGAAATCGACCTGCCCGTCACCCGGGCTGCGGAAGCGCCCGGCGCGCTTCAGCCAGGGCTGGTAGCCGCCATAGACGCCCTTGCGGCCGGTCGGATTGAACTCGGCATCCTTGACGTGAAACATGCCGATGCGCTCGGCATAGATGTCGAGATGGTCGAGATAATCGAGCTGCTGCAGCACGTAATGCGAGGGGTCGTAGAGCATCTTGGCGCGCGGATGGTTGTCCACCCGCTCCAGGAACATCTCGAACGTGTCGCCGTCGTGCAAATCCTCCCCCGGATGGATCTCGAAGCAGAGGTCGACGCCGCAGGAATCGGCATGGTCGAGCAGCGGCCGCCAGCGGCGGGCCAGTTCGTCGAACGCTTCCTCCACCAGCCCGGCCGGGCGCTGCGGCCAGGGATAGATATAGGGCCAGGCCAGCGCGCCGGAGAACGTCACCATCGCGGTGAGGCCTAGATGCTTGGAGGCGGTGAGCGCCTTCCTCATCTGGTCCACAGCCCATTCCTGCCGCGCCTTGGGGTTGCCGCGCACCTCAGGCGCCGCGAAGCCGTCGAACATCGCGTCATAGGCGGGATGCACCGCCACCAGCTGGCCCTGCAGATGGGTCGACAATTCGGTGACGACGACGCCGTTCTGCGAACCTTGCCCGGCCCATTGCGCGCACCAGTCGCGCGAGGCGGCGGCCTGGTCGAGATCGAGGATGCGCGGGTCGTTGGTCGGCACCTGCACCCCGGCATAGCCGCATCCGGCTGCCCAGCGCGTGATGTTGTGCCAGCTGTCGAAGGGCGCGTCTGTGCCGATGAACTGGGCCAGAAACAGGCCCGGTCCCTTGATGGTCCGCATGTTTTCCTCCCGACCGGCGTGCCGGCCAACCGTTGATTTTTGTAATCGGTTGCATTCAGCCTAACGGAGGCTTGTAATCGATTGCAAGAGGGTGTGGCCGGGAATGCCGCAACGGCAGCGCGAGCGCATTGCCAGAGAGCCCCCGGCGCGTCTATGGAGTGGCCATGCAGCACCAGAGACCGAAGATCGTGGACGTGGCGCGGCTCGCCGGCGTTTCCACCGCCACGGTCAGCCGCGTGCTCTCCAATCCCGACGTGGTCAGCGCCGAGACGCGTCGCAGCGTGGAGGAGGCGATCCGCCAGACCGGCTACCGGCTCAACCACGCCGCGCGCAATCTGCGCCACCGGCGCACCGGCGGGGTGGTGGCGCTGGTGCCGAACCTGTCCAACCCGTTCTTCTCGCAGATCCTGGCCGGCATGGCGGCGGTGCTGGCGGGGGCGGGCTATAATCTGCTGATTGCCGATACCTGCGCCATGGGCGGGGAAACCCTGCTCGGCTATGCCGAGCCGAGCCGCGCCGACGGGCTGATCGTGCTCGACGGCACGCTGCCGGCCGATGGCCTCAAGCGTCGGGTGCCGATCGTGCTGGCCTGCGAATGGATACCCGGCATCGAGGCGCCACGGGTGAAGATCGACAACCGCGCGGCGGCGCGGGTTGCGGTGGAGCACCTGATCGGCCTCGGCCACCGGCGCATCGGCCATGTGATGGGGCCGCCGGGCAATGTGTTGAGCGAGGCCCGCCTTGCCGGCACCGAGCAGGCGCTGGCGGCGCAGGGCCTGCCGCCGCCCCTCGTGCTTCCCGGCGATTTCAGCCTCGATTCCGGCCGCCTCGCCGGCGAAGCCTGGCTCGCTCTGCCGGCGGAGCAGCGCCCCACGGCGGTGTTCCTCGCCAGCGACGCCATGGCCTGCGGCTTCATCGGCGAGGTGCAGCATTGCGGCCTCGCCGTGCCGCGCGACGTCTCGGTGATGGGGTTCGACGATATCGAGCTGGTCTCGCACATGACGCCGGCGCTCTCCACCATCCGCCAGCCGCGCGAGGCGATCGGCCGACGGGCGGCGCAGTGCCTGCTGGCGATGATCGGCGGCGAAGCGCCGGAGGGCGACATCGTACTGCCCACCGAACTGGTGCTGCGCGCCAGCACCTCCCCGCCCGTTACCACCCCTGCCATAAAGAGCCGCGAGGCCGGCCCGGCGCGCTTGTGAGCGCGGCGGAATTCGGGCTATCGCTGCGGAAGGTGTCGCGGCGAGGGAAGGCGGCGTGGGGACAAAAGGCGGGCGATCGGCGGCGAAAACCCACTTCCGGCGGCGCGCTGGTGGCCGGACGGGACGGACCGGGAGGCGCCTTGCGGCTCTTCTCACCTTGGGCTGTGCCTCGCTCGCCGCCGCGCCGGCGGGTGCGATCTATCTCAACGATGTGGATGCCGAGGCCGTCGGAGGGGTGCAGAACTGGTACGACAGCGAAAACCAGTTTTCCAATGTCGTCGCGGTCTCGATTGACGGCCTCTCGCATTGTTCCGGCACGCTGATCAATTCCCGCACCGTGCTCACCGCCGCCCATTGCGCGCTGAGCGAAGAGACCGGCGTGGTGCTCAGCTGGTTCAACGAGGTGGAGGTCCGCTTTTCCCCCGACTCGACGCAGCCGACCGCCAATGACCGCGCGATCACGGGCGTCGCGGTCAATCCGGCCTATGCTCCCGCCGGCTATCCCTATAATGACGTCGCGCTGATCTCGCTGGCCCGGCCGGTGACCGAGATCGCGCCGGTGACGCTCGCCACCTCGCCCGCTCAGCTGCCCGCTGTCGGCGATGTGGTGTGGGTGGCCGGCTACGGTGAGATCGGCACCGGCACCCAGAACAATCTCGGCTATGACGACCGCCGCCGCGCCGTCACCAACACGCTCGGGCAAATCGAGACGCTGCCGGATGGCGGCTATCTCCTCAATCTCCAGTTTCGCGACCCGCTGAACCCGGACGATCCGAACTACTTCAATCTCGACGCTCCGGTGCCGGCCTGGGAGGGCCTCACCGCGCCGGGCGACAGCGGCGGACCGCTGTTCATGGTCGGGCCGGATGGCGGGCTGATCCAGATCGGCGTCACGTCAACAGGCGGAATCCCCGACCCCGACAATCCCGATCAGTACATCTACACCTATGGAAACTTCGCCACCTACGGCGCCGTCGCCGACCATGCGGACTGGCTCGCCGCCGCCAACCCGCTGCGCACCACCACCGCCGCCGCCGGTGCCTTCGCCTGGAGCGAGGCGGCGCGCTGGACCGACACGCTCGGCCGCCACGAGACGCCGGACAATGCGGATGGCGACTTCGCCGGCTATGGAACGCTCGGCCGCTATTATGAGGTGACGCTCGCTAATGCCGCGCAGGTCCGCCTCGACCTCTCGCCGACCATCGACCGGCTCACCCTGTCCCATGAGGACGCCCAACTGGACATCGCCGCCGCCACCCGGCTGGAGGTGCTGCTCGACACCGCGCTGGCCGGCGGAAGCCTCGCCATTGGCGGCGCGCTGGACACTGGCCGCCTGCTGCAGTTTGGCGGCGTTGTCTCCGGCACCGGAACCCTCCAGGCGGCCTGGGGCTATGTCCATGCCGGCGGCACGCTCGCCCCGGGCGCGGCCGGCGCGCTCGGCACGCTCACGCTCGCCGGCGATTATGCGGCGACCGACGCGGCGCGGCTGAATGTGCGGCTCGGGGCAGCGGGCGCCGACCTTCTGGCGGTGAGCGGCACCGCCGAGATCGGCGGCACGCTCGCCTATGGCCTGTTCGATCCCGCCCCCTTCGGCAGCTACTCGGTGCTGACAGCGGGCGAGGGGATCGCGGGCGCCTTCGCCGCGCTTGCGGGGCCGTCCTCCGTCTTTGCCTCGGTCACGGCGGTCACAGGTGAAAGCGACGTCGCGCTCCGGGTCGATAAGTCGCGCGCCTTCGCCTCCGCCGGCCTCACCGCCAACCAGCGTGCCGTCGGCGCGGCGCTCGATCGGATGGACCCGGAAAGTCCGCTGGTCGCCTCCGCCGCCTGGCTGCCGAGCCTCACCGCCGCGCGCGGCGCCTTCGACCGGCTCTCCGGCCAGGGCTACGCCTCGCTTCAAACCGTTCTGCTGCAGGACAGCCGCTTCACCCGCCAGGCGGCGCTGGACCGGCTGCGGGCGGCTGCCGGTGGGGCCGGCGCGCCGGGGATGCAGGTGGCGAGCTTCGCCGATGACGGCACCCGCCTTGTCGAACCCACGCCCGGCACGGGCACGGACCTCTGGCTGCAGGGCTTCGGCGCCTTCGGCGATGTCGCCGCCACCCCGGCCAGCGCCGGCCTGTCGCGCGACATTGGCGGCTTCCATGCCGGTCTCGACCGGCTGTTTCTCGATGTCTGGCGGATCGGTGCGTTCGGCGGCTACAGCCACAGCTCCATCGGGGCCGGTGCGCTCGCCGCGTCCTACGGCATCGATACCTACACGCTCGGTCTCTATGGCGGGCGCAGCTGGGGCCCGCTGGCGCTGCGGCTCGGCGGCGCCTATGGCTGGAGCGAGATTTCCGCCCACCGCAGCCTCGCTCTGCCGGGCCTGGCCGAGAGCCTCACCACCGACATGAGCGCCGGCACCGGCCAGCTCTTCGGCGAGCTCGGCTACGCCCTCGCACTTCCGGGTGCGACGCTGGAGCCCTTCGCCAGCCTCGCTTATGTCGCGCTGGAGGGCGATGGCTTCCGCGAGGCCGGCGGTAGCGCCGCGCTGGCCGTCTCGGGGCTCGACACCAGCGCCGGCTTCGGCACGCTCGGCGCGCGGCTTTCCATGCCGCTGGTGGAGCGGGCGACGCTTGGCCTGCGCCTCGACGCCTCCGCCGGCTGGCAGCACGGCTGGGGCGACACGCTGCCCGCGCTCGCAGTCCGCTTCGCCGGCGGGCCGGCCTTCACCACCACGGGCGCGCCGCTGGCGCGGGACACGGCGCTGCTGGAGGCGGGGCTGGTCGCCCACGCTGGCGACAGGCTGCATCTGGGCGTGCAGTACACCGGCCAGTTCGGCGACGGGCTGCGCGACAATGGCGTTGAGGCCAGCGTGCGGGTCAGCTTCTAGCTTCCGCCCGCCTTCTCCCCGGGAGCGATGGCGATTGACCCCATCGGAAATCTCTCGCAGGTTCCTCGGTGGGGCACGGGAGGCGCGCGCGCCGGGCTGGCCCGGCCCGCCAAGGCAAGGATCGCCCATTGCAATGGGCGCGTGAGTGGGGAAAGCGATGAGCACCGATGGAGATCTCACACCGCCCGGCGGCCCCGGCGGACCGGCGCGCTGGACATCGAGCGCCAAGGTCGGCGTTGGCACCGCCCGCACGGCGGCGAGCCGGCTGTGGTTCACACTGAGTCACGGCATCCTCAACGAGATCTACTACCCCCGCGTCGACACCGCCTGCACCCGCGATTTCGGCTTCCTCGTCACCGGCCCGGACGGCTATTTCGCCGAGGAGAAGCGCGACGCCGAGCACGAGGTCGGCGTGCTGGAGCATGGCGTGCCGGCCTACCACCTGCTCAACACCGCCAATGACGGGCGCTGGCGCATCCAGAAGCAGATCCTCACCGATCCACGCCGGGAAGTGCTGATTCAAAAGATCACCTTCGAGGCGCTGATCGGCGATATCTCCGACTACCGCCTGTTCGCTCTGCTGGCGCCGCATCTCATCAATGCCGGCGCCGACAACACCGGCTGGGTCGGCGACTACAAGGGCACGCCGATGCTGTTCGCCTCCGGCCGGCATGGCCAGTCGCTGGCGCTCGCCTGCTCGGTACCGTGGAAGGCCCGCTCGGTGGGCTATGTCGGCACCTCCGATGGCTGGCAGCAGCTCGCCCGCTCCGGTGAGCTGGACGAGCGCTACCAGCGTGCCGAATCCGGCAATGTGGCGCTCAGCGCCGAGATCGACCTTGCCGCCAGCAATGGCGAGATGCTGGTCGCGCTCGGCTTCGGCGCCCGGCCGGAGGAGGCGGGGTTCCGCACCGTTTCCAGCCTGCAGGAAGGCTTTGAGGAGCTGCGCCGCACCTATGTGCAGGGCTGGCGCGCCTGGCAGGGCACACTGCTGCCGCTCGACCATCCGCAGAACCGCTCCAACATCAATTCCTACCGCGCCAGCACCATTGTGCTGGCCACTCACCAGCCGAGTTCCGTGCCGGGCGCCATCATCGCCAGCCTCTCCATTCCCTGGGGCTTCAACAAGGGCGACGAGGATCTGGGCGGCTATCACCTCGTCTGGCCGCGCGATCTGGTCGAGAACGCCGGCGGCCTGCTGGCGGCGGGCGCCACCGACGAGGCCAAGGCGGTGCTCGGCTATCTGCGCAGCATTCAGGAGACTGACGGCCACTGGTCGCAGAATGTCTGGCTCGACGGCGTTCCCTATTGGGGCGGCGTGCAGATGGACGAGTGCGCCTTTCCCATCCTGCTTGCCGACATGATCCGCCGCGGCGGCCATTTCGCCCGCGGCGAGCTCGACGGCTACATGGACATGATCGAGCGCGCCGCGCGATTCATCGTCCTCAACGGCCCCGTCACCGGCCAGGACCGCTGGGAGGAGGATGCCGGCTATTCGCCCTTCACCCTGGCGGCGGAAATCTCCGCCCTTCTGGCCGCCGCCGAGATGATGGAGCTGTTCGGCCGCAAGGACGAGGCGCAGTATCTGCGCGAGAAGGCCGACGCCTGGAACGACTCGATCGAGCACTGGACCTTCGCCACCGGCACCGACCTCGCGGACAAGCTCGGGGTCGAGGGCTATTATGTGCGCGTGGCCCCGCCGGAAACCGCCGACGCCGCGTCCCCGCTCGACGGCTTCGTGCCGGTGAAGAACCGTCCGCCGGGCGACAGCGACCGGCCGGCGGCGCAGCTGATCTCGCCGGACGCACTGGCGCTGGTGCGCTTCGGGCTGCGCGCGGCGGACGACCCGCGCATCCTCGCCACCATCAAGGCGATCGACGCCATCCTGAAGGTGGAGCTGCCGCAGGGCCCGGTCTGGTACCGCTACAATGGCGACGGCTATGGCGAGCATGAGGATGGCTCGCCCTTCGACGGCACCGGCGTCGGCCGGGCCTGGCCGCTGCTCACCGGCGAGCGCGCCCATTACGAGATCGCCGCCGGCAATCTGGTGCGCGCCGGCCAGCTCCTGGTCACGCTGGAGGATTGCGCCGGCCCCGGCGGACTGCTGCCCGAGCAGGTGTGGGACCAGGACGACATTCCCGCCCGCGAACTGTTCAAGGGCCGCCCCTCGGGCAGCGCGATGCCGCTGGTCTGGGCCCATTCCGAGCATATCAAGCTGATGCGCTCGCTGCGCGACGGCAAGGTGTTCGACACGCCGCCGCAGACCGTGCAGCGCTATCTCGTCGACAAGGTGACCTCGCCGCGCCGGCTCTGGCACTTCAACCAGAAGCTCCGCTCGGTGCCCGCCGGCCTCGCCCTGCGGGTGGAGCTGCCGGCGCCGGCGGTCATCCACTGGTCGCTCGACGGCTGGACCACGACGCAGGACACGCCGACGCGGCCCACCGGCTTCGGCTTTCACATCGCCGACCTTCCGACCACCGTCAAACAGCATGGCCGGCACCTTCGGTTCACCTTCTTCTGGACCGAGTCCGGGACGTGGGAGGGCGAGGATTTCGTCGTCACCGTCGATGGCGATGGCGCGCTGTTCCATGCCAGTGCGGATGAGGACGACCATGAGGTGAGCCGGCGGGTGGCCGAGCCGGCGCAGGCGTCGAAGTGAGAGGATGAACCCTATGACAGACACGACGGCCGCCGGCGGCGCGGCGGGCATTCTCGCGGTCGATATCGGCGGCACCGGGCTGAAATGCGCCGTCATCGACGATCATGGCACCATGATCTCCGAGCGCGAGCGGGTGGACACGCCCCATCCCTGCCATCCGGAGGCGCTGCTCGACGCCTATGCCGGAATGGCGGCCAAGCACCCGGCTTTCGACCGCATCGCCATCGGCTTCCCCGGCGTGGTGCGCGAGGGCAAGGTGCTGACCGCGCCCAATCTCGGCACCGAGCTCTGGGCCGGCTTCGCGCTGGCCGACGCGATGGCGGCGCGCCTCAAGGCCCCCGCCCGGCTGATCAACGATGCCGAGATGCAGGGCTATGGCATCGTCTCCGGCAAGGGGCTGGAAATGGTGATGACGCTCGGCACCGGCTGCGGCACGGCGCTGTTCCGCGACGGCGAGCTGATGCCGCATATGGAGCTGGCGCACCATCCGGTGCACGACAACCTGACCTATGACGAATATCTCGGCGTCGCCGCCTATGAGGCGCACGGCAAGAAGCACTGGAACCACCATGTGAAGCGGGTGATCGAGCTGGTCTATGTGCTGCTGCACTACGACCATCTCTATCTCGGCGGCGGCAATGCCAAGCATGTCGAGATCGAGCTGCCGGCCAATGTCAGCCTGGCCTCCAACGATGCCGGCCTGACCGGCGGCGCCGCGCTCTGGCGCAAGGGATAGCGGGGCGGAGGCGGGCGAGTGGAATCCGCCGCCGAGGTCGGAGGGGTCCGCAGGATCGTAAACGTCCAGGGCAATGGGCTTCAGCGCACTCAGCTTGTTGGCGTTCGCCGGGCTAGAGGCCGGCAGAGATAGCGAATCTGTCCAGGAAAACCGACCATGCTGGTGGATATCGTTTATGCAGGTACGATCATCGGCCGCTGTGACCTGAACAAACTCGATCCCCCAATGGGGGTCGCCTTGGGTGAATTTATTCCAGGAGACTCATACGACCCAAAACGTCACGCGAGCATCGTGGATGGTGAAGGGAACCAGGAATATGATTCTGATAAATGTTCCGTACATCTCCTAGATGGAAGCCTGGTTGACTGTCAGTTTATCCTTATACACGATTACATGGACTCTCTCGGTGAACGAGAAGCGCATGTCATCGGAATTAAAGGCGTTGATTTCGAAGCATATTTTCGAGATCACCCCCAATATAAATTATACTGGGGGTGTCCGTAACACTTAAGCTTCCGGGCCGATCGGCCTCATCGTTCTCTGGTCGAGCCCCTACTCCACCACCTCGGCCGCCTGCAGCACGGCCTGCAGCAGCACATCGGTGCCGGCGCCGGCCCATTCCGGGGTGATCTCCTCCGCCTCGTTGTGGCTGAGCCCGTCGACGCAGGGGCAGAAGATCATCGCCGAGGGCATGGTCTTCGCCACCCAGCACGCATCGTGGCCGGCGCCCGACACCATGTCGCGGTGCGAATAGCCCAACCGCTCCGCCGCCCCGCGCAGGCCCGCCAGCAAATCCTCGTCAAAGGCGGTGGGGTCGAAGGCGCCCACTTCCTCGATCGCGACGCCGATGCCGAGATCGGCCGCCACCTCGCGCGCCGCCTGCTTCACCTGTTCCGCCATAGAGTTGAGCGCCACCAGATCGGGATGGCGCAGATCGGCGGTGAACACCACCGTGCCGGGCAGGATGTTGCGCGAGTTCGGCGCGAAGACCAGCTGCCCCACCGCCCCCACTGCGTTGGGCCCGTGGGCGCGGGTGATGGTCTCGATGCGGTCGATGATGCGGGCGGCGCCGAGGCTGGCATTGAGCCGCCGGTCCATCGGCGTGGTGCCGGTATGGGCCGCGCGCCCGGTCAGCGTCACCTCGACCCAGCGCAGCCCCTGGCCATGGGTGACGATGCCGATATCGACCCCTTCCTCTTCGAGGATCGGCCCCTGCTCGATATGCAGCTCGAAATAGGCGTGGCCCTTGCGCTGGCCCACCGGCTCCGCGCCCTTGAAGCCGATCCGCTCCAATTCGTCGCCGAAGCGCAGGCCGGCGGCGTCGGTGCGGTCATAGGCCCAGTCCAGCGTGTGGACACCGGCATAGACGCCGGAGGCGATCATGGCGGGGGGAAAGCGCGAGCCTTCCTCATTGGTCCAGTTCACTACCTCGACCGGCCGGCGGGTGCGGATGCCGAGATCGTTCAAGGTGCGCACCACTTCCAGCGCCGCCAGCACGCCGAGCACGCCGTCATATTTGCCACCCGTGGGCTGGGTGTCGAGATGCGAGCCGATCAGGATCGGCAGCGCGTCGGCCTCGGTCCCCTCGCGGCGGGCGAACATCGAGCCCATGGCATCGACGCCGACCACCATTCCGGCCTCCTCGCACCAGCGCTGGAACAGCAGGCGCCCCTCGCGGTCGGCATCGGTCAGCGCCTGCCGGTTGTTGCCGCCGGCAAGGCCGGGACCGATCTCAGCCATCGCCATCAGGCTGCCCCATAGCCGCCCGCCATCGACGCGCATATTGCCGGTCTGCTGGTTCATCCGCTCGCTCTCCGTCAGGCCCCTCCTGGGCGGCGCATGTTAGGGGCGCGGCGTCGCTCCACCAAGCAGCGGTGACTAGAATTTTTGCGTGCCCGTTTTCGCGACGGTTGTACCGCCGGCCTCAGCTTTTCCGATCGAGACCATGCCAATTTAATGGTTTGCCGCCGGCCCGCTGGCCGTCATTCTGCCCGCCCTGCCACCAGACCAGCCGGCCCGCTATGCCCACCTCCCGCCCGATCGAAATCCTAGAACGGCTGATCGCCTTTCCCACCGTCAGCCGCGACTCCAACCTCGCGCTTATCGACTATGTCCGCGATCTGCTGGCCCCGCTCGGCGCCCGGCTGACGCTGGTGCACAACGCGGCCGGCACCAAGGCCAATCTCCATGCCGTGCTCGGCCCGCCCGGTGGTGGCGGGGTGCTGCTGTCCGGCCATACCGACGTCGTGCCGGTGGAGGGGCAGGCCTGGACCAGCGACCCGTTCCGCCTCACCGCGCGCGGCGATCATCTGCTCGGGCGCGGCAGCTGCGACATGAAGGGCTTTCTCGCCTGCGTGCTGGCGGCGGCGGAGGCGGCAGCGACACGCCGGCTCACTCGGCCGCTGCACCTGGCGTTCAGCTATGACGAGGAGATCGGCTGCGTTGGCGTACGCGGGCTGATCGAGCGCCTCATGGGCGCCGACGACCTGCCGGCGCTGTGCATCATCGGCGAGCCGACGATGCTGGAGACCGTGGTCGCGCATAAGGGCAAGCTGGCGGCGCGTGTCACCTGCCAGGGGCGCGAATGCCATTCCAGCCACGCGCCGGAAGGGCTGAACGCCATCCACCTCGCCGCCGACATGGTGGGCGAGATACGGACGATGCAGGACGAGCTCGCCGCCGGCCCGCGCGACGACGCCTATGCCGTGCCTTTCACCACCGTCCATGTCGGCACCATCCAGGGCGGCACCGCGCTCAACATCGTGCCGAATGCCTGCACGCTCGACATGGAGATCCGCAACCTGCCCGGCGACGATCCCGCTTCTCTGATGGACCGGCTGTTCGACAAGGCGGCGGAACTGACGCGGACGGCACAGGCGCGCTTTGCCGGCACGGGGGTGAGCATCGACATCGTCAACGCCTATCCCGGGCTGGAGACCCCGCCGGAGGCCGAGGTGGTGGCATTGGTGCGCCGGCTCACCGGCCCGGGTCCGCTGCGCAAGATCGCCTTCGGCACCGAGGGCGGCCTGTTCCGGGAAAAGCTCGGCATTCCCACCGTGGTGTGCGGGCCGGGCGATATTCGCGACGCCCACAAGCCGGACGAATATGTCAGCCGCGACCAGCTTGCCCGCTGCGAGGTGATGCTGGCGCGGCTGGTGGACGAGATCAGCGCCTGAGCGTCTCCGGGTCGCCTACCGCACCCGGGTCAGCCGGGTCCGCGCCACGATGAGCGCCAGCACCGCCGTGGCGACGCAGGCCAGCGCCGCGAGGTCGATGGCGTGGGAGAAGGCGCCATGGGCCGCCTGCAGCAGCGGCGCGGCCAGCGCCTCGGGCAGCTTCGCGGCGGCGGTGACGGCGCCGTCCAGCGTGTGCTGCGCCGGCTCCAGCAGCGTCGGCGGGATGCCGGCGGGCAGGGCGGCGCCCTCCATGCTCAGCCGGTAGCTGGCCGCCACCAGGCTGCCGAGCGAGGCGATGCCGATGGCGCCGCCGAATTCGAAGCTGGTCTCGGATATGCCGGAGGCGGCGCCCGCGCGCTCGGGCGGGGCGAGGCGCATCACCAGATCGGTGGTGATGGTGCCGGCCGGCGACAGGCCGAGGCACATCAGCACGATGGCGCCCATCAGCACCGGCAGCGAGGCCTCCGCCCGCAGCTGGGTCAGCAGCAGGAAGCCCAGAATCGCCGCGACGAGGCCCACCGACAGCACATTCACCGCCCGCCAGCGGCGCACCAGGCGCGGCGTCGCCATCGAGCCGATGGCGAAGCACACGCCGGAAGGCGCGGTCCACAGCCCCGCCTCCAGCGGGCTCATGCCGAGCACCAGCTGCAGATATTGCGAGATGAACACGAAGATGCCCATCACCCCCATCATCGCCAGCACGTTGATCGCCAGCGCCGCGCCGATGCCGGGATGGGCGAACAAAGCGAGGTCGATCATCGGGTCGGCGAGGCGCTTCTGCCGGGCGATAAAGAAGCCGATGACCACCAGCCCCAGCGCCAGCGCCGCGCCGGCCTCCAGGCCGGGTCCATGCTCGGCGATGCGCTTCATGCCATAGACCAGCGCCAGCACGGCGGTGACGGACTGGGCGGCGCTGAGAATATCGAGCCGGCCGGCGGTCTCGTCGCGGAATTCCGGCAGCAGCAGCGGTCCGGCGATCAGCAGAGCGAGCATGACCGGAACGGCGGCGAGGAAGACGGCACCCCACCAGAAATAGGTCAGAATCACCCCGCCGACCAGCGGCCCGAGCGCCGCACCCGACGAGAAGCAGGCGATCCACACGCCGATGGCGAAGGTGCGCTCGCGGTCGTCGAGAAAGATGTTGCGAATGAGCGAAAGGGTTGAAGGTCCCAGCGTCGCCCCGGCAAGGCCGAGCAAGGCGCGGGCGAGGATGAGCTGTTCGGCGCTCCGCGCCATCGCCGCCAGCACCGAGGCAACGGCAAAGGCTGCCGCGCCGATCAGCAGCAGCTTGCGCCGGCCGATGCGGTCGCCCAGCGTGCCCATCAGCATCAGCGCGCCGGCGACCATGAAGCCGTAAATATCGATGATCCACAGAAGCTGCGCCGCCGAGGGCGCCAGATCGAGCGCCAGATGCGGCACGGCGAGATTGAGCACCGTCAAATCCATCGCATAAACGAGGCACGGCACCGCGATGACGGCGAGCGCCAGCCAGTCGCGCGGGCTGGCCCGATGGGTTGCGGGGAAGGTGGCGGCGTACATATCGTGTTTCCTGCCCGGCGACGATGGCGGCCTGTTGCCACCGGCGGCGCGGCCGGCCTGATTAGCTGATTGCGCGCCGGTCGGCCAGTTCGTCGGATGGCGGCGGCCGGAGCGTCACATCGCCAGCGCCCGCAGCCCCTGGAGGGTGAGCACCAGCCCGCCGAGGATCACCACGGCGTCGAGGACGCGGATATGGGCGCCCTCGGACAGGGTGCCGACCAGCCGTCGCGCGAGGAAAACGCCCGGCGTCGCCGCCAGCCCGATCAGCACCGCCATCACCCAGGAGGCGGGGGAAAGCGCGCCGGCCGCCTGGAACACCGCCACCTTCACTGCGCCGAGCACGAGCGAGATGCCGGCATCGGTGGCGATGACAGCCGCGCCGTTCAGCCCCGCCGCCAGCAGGATCGACAGCAGCACCACGCCGGTGCCGGCCGTGCCGCCCATCAGCAGCCCGAAGCCGGCGCCCGCCGCCATCAGCCCCGGCCCGTCGAGATGGCCCTTCAAACGGCCCAGCCAGTGGCGGACGGGAATGGCCAGCATCAGCACCGCGCCGATCACCACCGACACGCCGGCCCCCGACAGGCGGGTATAGCCATAGGCCCCCAGCGCCGAGGTCGGCAGCGCCACCGCGATGACCAGCGCGGCCCGGCGCGGATCGAAGGCGCGGCGGAAGGCGAACAGCCGGCTGGTATTGGACAGCATGGCGGAGACGGCGATGACCGGCACCACCGCCTCGGCGCCGATGATCGGCAGCAGGATGGGCGGCATCAACAGGCCCGGCCCATAGCCGGTGACACCGCCGGCAATGCCGGCGACGAAGGCGACCGCCGCCACCAGCGCATAATGCAGCAGGCTCACATCCCCGAGCATGGCGGCTTGCGTCCTCCTGGGTGGCGCTCCCCACTAGGGCAAAAACGCGCCGCCATTGACGTGGATCGTCTGGCCGGTGAGGAAGCGGGCCTGTGGGCCGGCGAGATAGGCCACCATCGCCGCCACTTCCTCCGCCGTGCCCTCCCGCCCCAGCAGGGTCTGGTTGCGGGCATGGTGGGCCGGGTTCTTCTCGGCCGAGGCGTGGCTGCGGTCGGTGCCGATACGGCCGGGCGAGACCAGGTTCACCGTGATGCCGCGCGGCGCCAGCTCCACCGCCAGCGCCTTGGTCAGCCCGTCCAGCCCCGCCTTGGCGGCGACCACATGGGCGCGGTTGGGGGCGCCGGTATAGGCGGTGAGGCCGCCAATATTGATGATCGCGCCCGCCGGCGAATCGGCGAGATGCGGGATGGCGGCGCGGCAGAGCAGGAAGGCACCGTCGAGGCAGATGCCGGTGATCTCCCGCCATTCCGCTAGGCTCATCGCCTCCACCGGCTTCTCGCGGCGGATGGCGGCGTTGTTGACGAGCACATCGAGCCGGCCGAAGCGCTCCAGCACATGGGCGACGATGAGATCGGCGGAGGCTTCGCGGGCGACGTCGGCCAGCACCGACGTCGCCGGCGTGCCCAGCGCCTCCAGCTCATGCACCACCTGTTCGGCCGCGTCCCGGTCCGAGCGGGCGACGATGACCACCGCCATGCCCGCCGCCCCCAGCGCATGAGCGATGGCACGGCCGATATTGCGCGAGCCGCCGGTGACGATGGCGACGGGGCGCGCGGCACCTTCCGCAAGGGCGCTCATGCGCTCTCTCCCATCCGTACCGGTCCGCCGGCGGCGATGGCGTTTATGGCCGCAAAGAGTGCTTCCGCCGCTGCTGCGTCGCCGCCGCCAAAGGCGACATTGGCGTTGAATTTCGCGATCAGCTCGGCATCGGAAAGCGGCTCGCGCGCGCCGCCGCGCATATGCGGCTGGCGGATCTCGCGCACCGAGCCGTCGGTCAGCGTCGCCCGGAGATGCCCGGTGAAGTTGTTTGGATACTCATCCGCGGGGTCGATCTCGTAGGAGATTTTCGCCGCCAGGGCTCGCACATCCGGGCGCAGCGTCTGTGCGTCGGTGAACTGCACCAGCCCGGCCGCCCCGTCGAGAAAGCCCACCGCCATGCAGAAGGGGGTGGAGAATTTGCCGGCATAGCCATTCGGCACCGCCTGCTTGGCGGCCAGCGGCTCCCACAATCGGTGCACCGTCCCCTCGCCGACCTTGCAGACGAGGCGGACGATCTCCTCCGCCCGCACGCCCTGGCCAGCGAGCGCGATGGCGCAGTCGATGAAGGGCTGGGTCATGGTTCCGCAGGCATAGGGCTTGAAGGCGATGGTCGGCATGATCCAGTCCTCGCCCAGCCCGTCCAGCAGCGGCCCGAAATTCGCCGGTTTGGAGGGGGCGAAGGCGCGGAAGAAACCGTGTCCGCCCTCGAACACGCTCGCCGGCCCGATGAAGCCGCCCTCCGCCAGCAGCGCCGCGCGCAGCCCGGCCTGTGCCGCCGCGCCGGGGTGCAGCCGCTTGGTCCAGGAGCCGTCGGCGAGATATTCGATGATGCCGGAGGCAAGGCTCCCGGCAATGCCCAGCGCGTTGGCGAGGCGCGCCCGGTCAAGCCCGATGGCGGCGCCCACGGAAGCCGCCGCCGCCATGGCGCCGATCACCGCCGTTGGGTGGAATCCTGCCTTGTGGATCGCCTGCGGCGCGACGAGGCTGAGCCGGCTCATCAACTCGGCGCCGATGGCGATGGCGCGCATGACCGCCGTGCCGTCCAGCCCGCGATGCTGGGCGATGGCGAGTGCCGCCGGCACTACCACCACGCCGGCATGCACCGGCCCGCCCTCGAAGGTGTCGTCATAATCCTCGCCATGCGCCGCCGTGCCGTTGACCAAAGCGGCGTCGTAGAGGTTCAGCCCCTGCGCATGGCCGATGGCGGTGCAGGGCCCCGTGCCGGCGGCGCTGGCCCGCGCGGCGCTGGTATAAGTCTCGTGCCGGGCGGCGAAGGCGAGGCCGGAAATGTCGAGCAGCAGGCGCCGGCTCACCGCCTCGGCGGCCGGCGGGGGCGCGGCACTGACGGCAAAGGCCGCCAGCCGGCCGGCGACGGTGTCCTCGGAGAGCGCGCGGTGCTGGTTCACGAATGGGTTTCCTGCAGCTGGGTCCGGCGCGCGTCGCGGTATTCGCGGGCCAGCGAGAAGGCAATGAAGAACAAGGCGGCGCCGAGCAGGCCGACGGCGATCGGGTCCTCGACGAAGATGTGGAAGTCGCCCCCCGAGAGCACCAGCGAGCGGCGATAGCTCGATTCCACCATGTGGCCGAGCACGACGCCGAGGATCATCGGCAGCACCGGGAAACGGGCGAGCCGCATCAGATAGCCCATAAGGCCGAGGGCCAAAGCAAGGCCGAGATCGAACGGGCTGTTGTTGAGGGTGAACAGGCCCGACAGGATGAGCGCGAGAATGAACCCGGCGCGGTAGGGGCGCGGCCGGTTCACCAGCCAGATGCAGGCTGGCAGGATGAGCACGCCGACGCCGATCTGGGCGATGATGGCGATCAGCGAGCCGACATAGAGGCTGTCGATCACCTGCGGGTTCTGCTCGAACAGGCGCGGGCCCGGCAGCAGCCCGTGCATCAACAGCCCGCCGAGCAGCACGGCGGTGGAGTTGGAGCTGGGAATGCCGAAGCTCAGCAGCGGGATCAGCGCGGTGGAGGCGACGGTGTTGTTGGCCGCCTCCGGCGCGGCGATGCCTTCTTCCGACCCCTTGCCGAATTTCTCCGGCGTCTTCGACCAGCGCCGCGCCTCATTATAGGACATGAAGGCGGCGACCGAACCGCCCCCGCCGGGCGTCAGCCCCTCGAACAGGCCGAGGAAGCAGCCGATCGCCTGCGAGCGCCGCAGCTTGCGCATCATCGCCCAGCCGGGCAGGCGGATGCGGATCGAGCCGCCCAATTGGGTGACGGTGGTGGAGCCGGACTGGCTCATCAGCTCGGTCAGCGCGAACAGGCCGACCATTACCACCACAGGCTCGACGCCGCTGAGCAGGTCCGCCACGTCGAAGGTGAAGCGGGTGACGCCGGAGATCGGGTCGGTGCCGACGGTGGCGATCATCAGCCCGACCACCGCCGAGGCGAGGCCCTTCAGCAGCGAATCCCCGCTCATCGAGGCGATGACGCTGAGGCCGAGAATGCCGAGGGCGAAATAGGAGGTCGGCCGGAACGCCAGCGCCAGCCAGGACAGCGGCTCGGTCAGCAGCGCCAGCATGGCGAGGCCGAACAGGCTGCCCACCACGCCGGACATCAGCGAGATGCCCAGCGCCTCGCCGGCCCGTCCCTGCCGGTTCAGCTCATAGCCGTCGATGACCGTCGCCGCCGAGGAATTGGTGCCCGGGGTGCGGATCAGGATGGCCGGGATCGAGCCGCCATATTCCGCGCCGATATAGACGCAGGCGAGCAGCGCGATCGCCATCGCCGGGTCCATCGTGTAGGTGAAGGGCAGCACCAGCGCCATGGTGATCGAGGCCGAGATGCCCGGCAGCGCCCCGCCCAGAATGCCCCAGGTCAGCCCCATTATGGCGACCAGCACCAGCGGCGTGGCGGTGAGAAGATGGACGATGTCCCAGAAAGTGGTCACAGGAGCCATCCCTGAAAGAGGGTGCCGGCCGGCTGGTGAACGCCCAGCAGCTTGACGAAGATCGCCCAGTAGAGCGTGGCCCCGCCCAGTGCGGCGGCTGGCACCACCCAGCTGCGGGCGGCACCCTCATAGAGCGCGACGCCGCCGATCAGCAGAGCGACGGCGAGGAAGTAGCCGATGACGGGCAGCAGCACGACATAGGCGCCGCCGATCAGCAGAAGGCCGATGGCGCGCGGCAGGGGCGCGCCTTCCTCTTCCTCGGCGGGAACAGCCGCCGGCACCGTGGCGCGGCGGGCGGCGTAGGCGACAAAAGCGGTGCGGGCGATCAGCGCCAGCCCGATAAGGGCGAGCAGGCCGGCCAGCAGCCGGGGCAGGCCGGTGGCGCCGATCTCGTCCGAGAGCGTGCTCTCGGCGATCGAGCCGGTGGCGATGTAATAGGCGGCGGCGAGGGCGACGAGGACGCCGCCGCTCAGGAAGTCCCGTTTCATGGTGCGTTCCTCGAGGCGGAGAGGGCAGCGCGCGGCGCCGACCCTTTGCCGGCGTCGGTTCGTGGTCCCCGCGCCGGGAGCTTTGCCGGCGCGGCTTCCAGTTCGCGGCGCCGGAGGCTTCGCCGGCGCCGCAGGGGGCGAGGGCCTATTTGACCGCGCCGGTTTCCTTCAGGAACGCCTCGGTCGTGTCGGCGAAGTTGGTAATGAAGGCCTGGTACTGCGCGTGCGGGATGAAGTTCGGCACCAGCACTTCTTCGGTGTAGCGCTTCTTGTAATCGGGGTCGGCGAGCACGTTCTTGATCGCCACGTCCCAGACCTTGGTGACATCCTCCGGCAGCCCCTTGGGGCCGGCGAGGCCACGGAACTTCACCAGCGAGACGTCGTAGCCACTTTCCCTCACGGTGGGCACGTCCGGCTTCTCGGGGATCCGCTCGGGATTGAAGGTGGCGAGCAGGCGGATCGTGCCGGCGGCGAGCTGCGAGCGCAGCTCCTGGATCTCGCCGATGCCGATGTCGAGCGTGCCGTTCATCACATTGAGCATCATGTCGCCGCCGCCCTCATGGGTGACGATGGCGGCGTTGACGCCGGCGGCGCGCTTGAGCTGTTCGGCGGCCTGGCGCTCCAGCGAGGCCGGGTTGGCGGCGCCCCAGCGGCCACGCTCCTTTTTCGCCTTGTCGATCACGTCCTGCAGCGTGTTGAAGGGGCCATCGGTGCGGGTGTAGATCACCTCGCTGTCGGCGAACAGATTCACCAGCGGCTCCAGGTCCTTATAGGTGGCGGACGGCTTGGAGAGCAGCGAAGTGTAGATATAGGTCGGCGTGGTGGCATAGAACACGCTGCCATCGGCCGGCGCCCCTGCCACGCGCGCCACCGCCTTGGCGCCGCTGCCGCCCTGCACGTTCTCGACGATGAAGGTCGCGCCGATATATTTGCCGAGATATTTGGTCAGCTCGCGCAGGAACACGTCGCTGCCGCCGCCGGGGCTCGAATGAGTGACGAGGGTGACGACCTTGTGCGGATAGGCGAGCGGTTCGGCGTGAAGGCTCAGCGTGCCGAGCCCCATGGCGAGTACGGCCAGAAGGCCGGTCAGGGTCTTTCGCATGGACTTCCTCCCAGGGTGCGGGGCCGCCTCTGCCGGGCGGTCTCCCGATGATGGTGTGACGTCACGTTCTCAGCGCATCGGCGTCTCCCGTTGGCGCGGGCGGTCCGCCTGATATGTCGTCAGGCGCGGCGCTCCTCCGCATGGGCGAGTGACACGGAGCGGGCCAGAAGCCGCTCCTTGCCGCGCTCGACATGGTCGAAGCTCGTCTGGTAGGCGGCGAGGGGATCGCCCTGCTCGATCGCCGCGACGATGCGGGCGTGCTCCTCGTTGGAAAGCTCCAGCGTGTTGCCGGTCATCAGATTGCCGGCGCGGTAGAGACGCAGCTGCTTGACCAGCCCGCGATATTGCGCGGTGAGCACGCCATTGCCGGCCTGCTCGACGATGAAGTCGTGGAAGGCGAAGTTCAGCGGGTAGTAGCGGTCGAAATCATGCGCCCGCGCCGCCTCCGCCATCTCATCCAGCATGGCGCGCAGCGGCGCGACCACGCCCGCTTCCATCCGGCCGGCGAGAAGCTGCGCGGCATAGCCGAACAGCGCCGCGCGCACCCCATACATCTCCACCACCTGCGCGATGTCGAGGCTGCGGATGAACACGCCGCGATTGGGCAGCAGCTCGACCAGCCCCAGCGCTTCCAGCGAGCGCAGCGCCTCGCGCACCGGGCCCCGGCTGACGCCGAAGGTGGCGGCGAGCTGGTTCTCGTTGATCCGCCCGCCGATGCTGAGCCGGCCATCGAGAATCATGCTCTCGATCTCGCGCTCCAGCAGCATGGGCAGCGAGGTGAGGCGCAGGAAGCTGACATCATGGGCGGCGGAGGAGGACGACATGCGCTGAGCCTACGCCGCGAGTGTAAAGTGTCAACAATTTAATGTCGCCATATTGCATTCGACACCACGCCGTGTGCGGCGGCCGCCCGGTCGACAAAGAAAAACCCCGGCTCGGAGGAGCCGGGGTTGAGGCGGGCCTTCAACGGGAAGGCCTGGGGAACGCGAAGCAAAGGAAAGGGCGGCGGCGCCGTCAGCCGCAGGAGGTCGGCGCGTGGTGGTCGAGCGCGTCGAGATCGAGGAAATGGCCGGCCCGGTCGCGCTTGGCGGCGAGATAGCGGATATTGTCGTCGCCGCGCCTTCCGTGGGCGCGCTCGACGCCGGAAACCTGCAGCCCCGCGCGGGTGAGCGCGGCGATTTTCTCGGGGTTGTTGGTCATCAGCACCACCCTCTCAAAGCCGAGCTGGCGCAGCATGGCGGCGGCGAAGTCGAAGCGGCGGCCGTCGAGATCGAAGCCGAGAGTCTCGTCCGCCTCATAGGTATCGAGCCCGTCGCTCTGCAGGCGATAGGCGCGCATCTTGTTGGCGATGCCGTTGCCCCTGCCTTCCTGGTCGAGATAGAGCAGCACCCCGCCGCCGGCCTTCGCCATCGAGGCGACCGTCGTGCGCAGCTGGTCGCCGCAGTCGCAGCGCAGCGAGCCGAACAGGTCGCCGGTCAGGCAGGCCGAATGCAGCCGCACCAGCACCGGCCGCGCAGGATCGGGCGTGCCGACGATGACGGCCACCTGTTCGCGCATGCCCTCGCCGCCGCGAAACACCACGAACTCGCAATTGCGGGCGGTGAGCAGCGGCACCGGGGCGCGCGAGACGATTTCCACCCGGGTCGCGCGGTCCTCGCCGAAGCCGGTGATCGCCTCGGCCCGCACGGTCAGCGCCGGCAGGGTCAGCGCCGCCGGGGCGAGCGGGCCCATCAGCACGGCGGGCAGCATGAGGGCGAGGGTGGCGAGCTGCAGCGCGGCAGCAGCAGACTGGTCCGGCTCGACCAGATCTTCGTCCAGCCCGTTGCCGGCCAGTCCGCTCATATCCTGCGCGATCAGCGCCTGCACCCGCGCGCTGGCGAGCTCCGAGGCCGGGATCGCCATCGGCTGTGCCCATTCCGGCCGGCCGAGCGCGCGCAGGCGCGCGGGGGTCAGCACCAGCTGCAGCGCGCCGCCGGTCAGTTCATTCAGCGCCGCCAGCCGCCCGGCATCGGCGAATTCGGCGCTGGCGACCAGAAAGAGGCGACCGGCCTGCGCGAGAATGACCGGGCGCCCGGCGCGCATCTCGGCGATGGCGCGCTCCGCCTCGGTCAGGGAGCTGTCGCCGAAGAGGCTCGCAATCGTACCTTCGCCCGCCGCGCTATTGGTCATTTGAGGCCTCTTCCGCTGCACCATTTCCGCATCTCGCACGTAGTAGTTACGGATGTAGGGCGCGAACGGACCAATGCTGCCAGTGCCCGCGCATCGCGCCGGGAGTGATTCATGTCAAAGCTGCGGGGGGCTACCTTGAATCGACGCGAGATACCGATCGATCCGCTGGCCGCGCTCTACGAGCCGATCCTGCGGCCGCGCACGACGCCCTTCGTGGTCGCCCAGCTCGGCCAATCGCTGGATGGACGGATCGCGACTCCGACTGGAAAATCCCGCGATATCAATGGCCTGTGCGGCCTCGACCATCTGCACCGGCTGCGTTCGCTGGTGGATGTGGTGGTGGTGGGCGTCGGCACGGTGATGGCGGACGATCCCCGGCTTACCACCCGCCGCGTTCCCGGCCGCAGCCCGGCGCGCGCCGTTATCGACCGCACCGGCCGCTCGCCGCGCGACGCCAAATGGCTGGAGGCGGACGGATGTCACAGGATTGTGTTCACCCGCAATAGCGCTGGCTGGCCCAACGAGGTCGACCGCATCGGCCCGGAGGGGGAAGCGGAGTTTTTCGAGCCGGCAAAGCTCATCGACGCGCTGGCGGTGCGCGGCCACCGCACCATCCTGATCGAGGGCGGGGCGTCGACCATTTCACGCTTCATCGACGCCGGGCTGGTCGACCGGCTGCATGTCTGCGTCGCGCCGATCATTCTCGGCTCGGGCCGCGTCGGCCTCGCGCTAAAGCCGATCGACGGGCTGGAGGGCGCGCTGCGCCCGCGCGTCGATACCTATCTGCTCGACGACGGCAATATTCTTTGCGACTGTGACCTGCGGCGGACCGGCGAGGGAGGGGCGCATGTCGGCTTCTGATCGGAACGTGCCGGACGTGCCTGCGCGATATGGCACCACGGCCCGCGCGCTGCACTGGGTGGTGGCGCTCATCGTCATCGGCCTCATCCCGCTCGGGCTTTACATGGTGGCGCGCGGCGAGGCGACCGGCTTCGATGCGTTGACGGGCTCGCTCTACAGCCTGCACAAATTCATCGGCTTCCTCGTGCTGTGGCTGATCGTGCTGCGGGTGCTGGTGCGGCTGCGCGGCGCCCCGCCGCCGGAGGCGACGCTCACCCCGTTCGAGCGCCTGGCCTCAGGCGCCGTGCATGCCGGTCTCTATGCGCTGCTGCTGGTCGTGCCGTTGCTGGGCTGGGCCGGGGTGTCGGCCTATCCGGCGCTGAACGTGTTCGGCCTGTTCGATGTGCCGGCGCTGCTGTCGCCGGACGAGGCGCTTGCCAAGCGCATTCTCGGCCTGCACGGGCTGCTGGCGAAGATTCTCGGGGGGCTAGCGCTGCTGCATATCGCTGCCGCGCTCTACCATCGCTTCCTCAAGCGCGACGGGGTGATGGCGCGGATGTGGCCGCCCTTCTGAGGCGGCAGCACCGGCGCGCCTCAGGCATGGGCGAAGATGTCCCGATGGCCGATCCTCACCGTCTCCGCCGTCGCCCGCGCCTGCGCCCATGCCGCGAATTCGGCCCGCCGTGCCGGCTCGATCTCGCCGGCCGCCGTCGCGAAGCCGTCGGTGAGGGCGCGGATCAGCGCGGCATGGGCCGGGCCGAGCACCCACGGGCTGGTGCCGGCCCCGTATGTGTAACCGTGCTGGCGCAGCAGCTGCGCCAGTGCCTCGCTTGAGGCCGGGCCCAGCGCCGGCCCGAACCCCTTGTCGCCGCGCTGGTGGCGGTTGAAGGCGGCGATCACCCGTCCGTCCAGTGGCGCGGCCGGCAGCCATTCGGCTTCGCCATCATAGTTCAGCACGGCATAGATCGGCAGCTTGCGCGCCGCCAGCCGGGCGACGAGGCGCTCCAGCCAGTCCTCGGAGACGAGGTCGAACAGCGCCGCGGCCGTCACCAGCTCCGCCCCGACATCGGCGAAGTCGAGGTCGCGGACGGTGAGGTCGGCGCATTCGAAGCGCACCTCGATCACCCGCCCGTCCCGGTGCAGTTCAAGGCCGTCGCCGCTTGGCCGCGCCGTCTCGGCCCAGTCGGCAAGGTCCTTGCGCGCCCGCTCCAGCAGCGCCGGGTCGCCGTCGATCAGGTGCCAGCGTTGGCGGGGCGGCAGCTCGCCGGCGAGCCCGCGCAGATTCGAGCCGGTGCCGCAGCCGAGATCGACGATGGTGAGCGCCTCGCGTTCGGCGAAATGGGCTCGCATCCGCGCCGCCTGCGCGGGGTTGCGGGAGGCGTGGTCCACCGGCTCGCGCAGGGCGAGCCAGTCGGCAGCAAAGCCGCTCATCGGGGCATCTCCTTCAGGGCGGCGATCAGCACCGCGGCAGTCTGCGTCCAGGTCGGCAGGGAATGACCATAGTGCCACGCTTCGTCCGCCATGCGACGGCGGCGGTCCGGGTCGTCGAGCAGCCGGCGCAGCGCTTCGGCGAGGCTGCCGGCATCGCCCGGTTCGGCCAACAGCGCGGCCGCCGGCGGCACGGTGTCGGGAATGGCGCCGGCGCGCGTGGCGACAACCGGCAGGCCGCGTGCCAGCGCCTCGGTCAGCCCCATGCCATAGCCCTCGAACAGCGAGGCGGTGACGAAAAGATCGGCGGCATCGAATTCGCCGGCCAGCGCTTCCGAGGGCAGCGTGCCGGTGAGGCGGATACGCTCCCCCAGACCCAGGGCGGCGATGCGCGCCTGCACCCGCGCGGTCTCCGCAGGGTCGCGATCGGTGGCGCCGACGATATGGCAGGTCCAGTCCTGCGCGCGCAGGGTCGCCAGCGCCTCGACCAGCACGACATTGGCCTTGCGCGGGATCACCGCGCCCACCGCCAGCAGCCGCACCGGGCGCCCGGTGCCGGTGGCGCGCGGGCAGGGGTCGGTGCCGGGCAGGGCGACGCTCAGCCGTGCGGCGGGCACGCCATAGTCCTGCGCCAGCAGCCGGGCGGTGGCGGGGCTGGTGGCGATCACCGCCTGCGTCTGCGCCAGCGCCGCCGTCTCGCTGGCGAAAAGCTGCGCGCGCTGGCCCGCATCCAGCCCGCTCTCCAGCGCGAGCGGGTGGTGCACCAGCGCCGCCAGCGGGCGGTCAAGCGCCCGCAGCAGCGGCGCCGGCAGCGCGCCGAGCGCGAGGCCATCGATCAGCACGGGCTGGCCGGGCGGCAGGGCGCGCAGGGTCTGCGCGCTGGCCTCCAGCTCCGCCGGCGAGGGGAAGGGGAAGCCGCCGGGCAGCGCGACATGGGTGAGCCTGCCCCCGGCGCGCGGCGCTTCCGCGATCACCCGGCGGTCATAGGCATAGCCCCCGGTGGGGAGGCCGATATCGCCGGGAATGGCGAAGGCGAAGCCGGTCACGCCGGGCGCCTCAACTGAGGCCGGATTCGAAGCTGGCGCGGGCGAGGTCGGTCTCGTGCAGGGTGACGCGGATCTTCGACAGCCCATGCCCTTCCGCGCCCAGCGCACCGGCCTTGGCGGCGGCGGCCATCGCGTCGAAAATGTGCCGGGCGAGAAACTCCGTGGTGGTGAGTTTTCCGGCGAAGTCCGGCAGCGTGTCGAGATTCTGGTAGGCGAGCGGCGCCAGCGTCTGCTTCAGCACGTCGAGCGCGGCGCCGATATCGACCACGACGTTTTGCGCCGTCAGCGCCTCGCGGAAGAAGGCGACATCGACCACGAAGGTGGCGCCGTGCAGCCCCTGCGCCGGGCCGAAGAACCGGTCGGGCAGCGAGTGGGCGATCATGATGCGGTCGCGGACTTCGACAGAGTACATGGAATTCCTCATCGGTAATCGAGCAGGATCGCCAGCGCGTCCTCGCCCTCGGTCAGCAGGGCCGGCAGTCTTTCGGGCGCCTCGTCGAACGCGACGACATGCGTGACCAGCTGGTCGAGCCGCGCATCGTCGAGCAGGGCGAGGGCCTTGGCCAGCCGGCGCGCATGCGGCCAGCGTGGCCGACGCGATGCAGATACGGAACCCACCTGCGAGCCGATCAGTTGCAGCCGCCGGCTGTGAAAACTTTCCCCCAGCGGCACGGTGGGCGCGTGCCCGCCATACCAGCTCACCTCGACCACTTTCGCCTCGAACGCCGCCGCCGCCAGCGCAGTGGTCAGCCCGGCGGCGCTGGCGCTGGTGTGGAACACGAGGTCGGCATCATCGGAGATCGCATCGGGTCGGGCGAAAGCGGCGCCGAAGTCTTGTGCCAGCGCGGCCCGCGCGGGGTTCACGTCCACCAGCGTCACCTCGGCGCCGGGAAGCTTGGCGGCGAGCGCGGTCAGCAGCAGGCCGATCACCCCGCCGCCGACAATGGTGATGCGGTCCCCCGGCCCGGCGCCGGAATCCCACAGCGCGTTGAGCGCGGTTTCCATATTCGCCGCCAGCGTGGCCCGCTCCGGCGGCAGCCCGTCCGGCACCGCCATCGCCGCCGCGACCGGCAGGCGATAGAGGTCCTGATGCGGGTGGAGCGCGAAGATGGTGCGGCCCAGCCATTCCGGCGGGCCTTGTTCCACCACGCCAACGCTCTGGTAGCCATAATGGACCGGAAAGGGGAAATCGCCGTTCTGCAACGGCGCGCGCATGCGCTGGTGCTCGCTCGCCGGCACCGCGCCCTCCAGCACCAGACGCTCCGTGCCCCGGCTCACCGCCGAGGCGAGGGCGCGCACGGTCAACGTGTCGTCGCCGGCCGGGTCGAGCGGGGCGCGGCGCAGTTCGTAGCGCCCCGGCGCCACGCACCAGAGCTGCCCGGCTGTCTCAGACTTTCCGACCATCACCAAAGGGCACTCCCCTGCCGTATTCGCGTGCATAACAGCATCACGGTCCGGTTAGATCCCCAAAACCGCGTGAACCGTCCGCCCCGGGCTGCGTACAAGCTCAGCGAAGTGCCGCAGGGGCAGTTCGGTTGGTCGAACAGAGGACCGCATGAGTCTGGATGAGAAGGTCGCCGAAGGGCGTTTCATTCCCGCCGAACGGGCGGAGTACCGGACGCCGACCGGCGTGCAGTCGCTGCGGCAGCTATTCCGCCGGCGGGCGCTGGTCTTCACCCTGATCGGCGCGACCTATGCCGGGCTCGTCGCCCTGTTCGCCCATCTGCTCGGCCATGGCGGCTTCACCGTGCTGGACGGGTTCCTGCTGCTGGCCTTTTGCCTCTCCACCCCCTGGACCATTCTCGGCTTCTGGAACGCGGTGATCGGCCTGTGGCTGCTGCACGGTCCGGGCGATGCCCGGCGCTCGGTCTATCCCTATGCCGGGCGGGCCGCGGATGACGCGGCGATCACCTCGCGCGTCGCCATGGTGATGACGCTGCGCAATGAGGACCCCGCCCGCGCCTTCGCCCGGCTGCGCGCCATGCAAAGCGAGATCGCCGCCAGCGGCGCCGGCGCAAATTTCGCATGGTTCGTGCTCTCCGACACCACCCAACCCGCCATCGCCGCCACTGAAGAGGCGCTGTTCGCCGCTTGGCAGGCCGAGCTTGGCGAGGACGCGGCGCTTCACTACCGCCGCCGCAACGAGAACTCAGGGTTCAAGGCCGGCAATATCCGCGACTTTCTCGACCGCTGGGGCGATGGCTATGAGCTGATGCTGGTGCTCGATGCCGACAGCTTCCTCGGCGCCTCCGCCACGCTGCGCCTCATCCGCATCATGCAGGCCAATCCGCGCCTCGGCATCCTGCAGAGCCTCGTCGTCGGCCTGCCCTCGCCCTCGCCCTTTGCCCGCATCTTCCAGTTCGGCATGCGCCACGGCATGCGCTCCTACACGATGGGCGCGTCCTGGTGGGCGGGCGATTGTGGGCCCTATTGGGGGCACAATGCCGTCATCCGCGTCGCCCCGTTCAAGGCGCATTGCCACCTGCCCGTCCTGTCCGGCACCGGCCCGCTCTCCGGCCACATCCTCTCGCACGACCAGATCGAGGCGGTGCTGATGCGCCGCGCCGGCTATGAGGTGCGGGTGCTGCCGGAGGAGATGGACAGCTTCGAGGAGAACCCGCCGCATCTGACCGAATTCACCCGCCGCGACCTGCGCTGGTGCCAGGGCAACATGCAGTATTGGCGGCTGATCGCCCTGCCGGGGCTCCGGCCGATGAGCCGGTTCCAGATCGCCTGGGCGATGCTGATGTATGTCGGCGCGGTCGCCTGGATGGCCTTCATCGCCCTCGCCGCGCTCAAGGTGTTCGATACCGAGCGGGCCGACGGCCCGTTTCCCGCCGCGCTCGGCCTCACTCTGTTCGCCACCATGTTCGCGATGAGCCTGGCGCCGAAGGTCGCCGGCTTTCTCGACGTGCTGCTGCGAAAAGGCGAGCGCCGGCGCTATGGCGGCACCGGCCGGCTGGTCGGCGGGGCGCTGTCGGAATTCGTCTTCTCGGTGCTGCTGGGCCCGGTGGTGGCCTTCCGCATCGCCCTGTTCATGGTCGGCCTCCTGTTCGGCCGCACCGTGACCTGGGAGGCGCAGTCGCGCGATGCCCAGCGCCTGTCCTGGCGCACCGCCCTGGCCGGGCTGTGGCCGCAATTCCTGTTCGGCGGCGCTCTCGCCGGCCTGCTCACCGCCTTCGCGCCGGGGACTCTTCCCTGGGCGCTGCCGGTGCTGGTTGGCCTGATGGGCGCCGTGCCCTTCGCGGTGCTGACCGCCGAGCCGGCGCTCGGGCGCTGGCTCGCCCGGCGCGGCCTGTGCGCGACGCCGGAAGAGGTTGCCCCCACCGGCAGCCTGCGGGCGCTGGAGGTCGCCCACCGGGCCGCCTGAGGCGGGGGGCGCTCCTCGCCTGCGGGCCCGCCCGGCGGTGGGATCGGCGCGACGCCTTCCATATGGTAAGGGGGATGCCATGGGGCTCCGGTGATGCCGGCGCCTGAGCAGACGCTGTCGCCGGGCAGGGGCGGCTTACGGCGAGCGATCGATGAATATCAAGAAGCACTACCGCAGGGCCTATGTCCGTCTCGTCAGCTACCGATTGCCGATCCTGCGGGCGCGCCTTGACCGGCTGCTGCGCCGCGAGGCCGTCCCGGTGGAGCTTGCGGGCCAGCTGCACCATCCCGGCAATGTGCACGCGGTCTTCCTCATCTGGCAGCCGCACCAGACCCCCTGGTATGTGACGAACGCGCTGGAGGCGTTGGCGCAGGCCGGCATCAACGTCACGCTGGTGGTCAACCATCCGTTGAGCGAGGCGCGGCTGGCGGAGCTCACCCCCTGGGTGGACCGGCTGATGCTGCGGAACAATGCCGGCTTCGACATGGGGGGCTACCGCGACGCCATCCTGTCCTTCGCCGGGCGTCCGCCCGAGCGGCTGTTGGTCCTGAACGACAGCGTCTATTATCTCCGCGCCGGCCTCGTCGAGATGTTCCGGAGGCTCGCCACCTCGCCGTCCGATATCTGCGCGACCTATGAGAACTGGGACCATCACCACCACATCCAGTCCTTCTGCTATTCGATCTCGCGCCATGTGCTGGAGCAGCCGGCCTACCAGCGCTTCTGGCAGCGCTACCTGCCGGTCAATGTCCGCCGGTGGGCGATCAACAAGGGCGAGGTGCGCAGCTCGCGCTGCATGATCCGCCAGGCGCGCTCGGTCGAGGTGCTGTTCACCCCGGCGCGGCTGCGCGAGGCGCTCAATGGCCTCGATCCGGCGGAACTGCGCGACCTCGCGCCCTATCTGCCGATCGACCTGCGGCCGGCGCTGCGGGGCGCGAGGCTGCGGCAGGAGCCTCTGGTCGCTCAGCTGCTGGACGCCGTCATGGCCCGCTCGCAGATCCATACGGGCGGCTTTCTCTACCGCCGTTTCCTTGGCGCGCCGCTGATGAAGCGCGATCTGGTCTATCGCTCGCAATATCACCTGCATGAGCTGGAAACGCTGCTGCACGCGATCGGCGAGGAACACCACGCGCCGGACATTCTCACCGAGATGCGGGCCAAGGGCATTGGCGGCCAGCTGCGCGGCCGGGCGCGGATCCGGTTCGATCTCGACCTGTAGCGCCCGTCCTCCGCCTTTGCTCGCACCCTCGCGCCGGCGACAGCCAGGGCGTGCTCTAGCCATGGCGCGGCTTCGCGCCGATAAGGTGAGGATGGAACCCGCTCCGCCCCCCGCGCCTCTCGTTCCGGCTGCCTCTCCGCCTGGCGGCGAGGGGCCCCGTTCGCACCCGCGCCGCCGCGCCCGCTTCCGCGAGCGCCCGGTGCGGGTCGCGCTCGGCTTCCTGTTTCGGCTGATCTGCGCGCCGCTGATCCTGCTCGACGAGCTGGTGCGCCCGCTCTACCGCCCGCTGATCGCCCGCCTCGCGGCGCTGAAGATCATGCACGCCTTCGAGCGCTGGGTCGCCGCCCGCTCGGTCTGGACCATTCTTGTGCTGCTGGCCGTTCCCTACGCCACGATCGAGCCGCTGAAATTCGTCGCGCTGGTGTGGATCGCCGGCGGCTGGCCCAAGGCCGGCACGGTGCTGTTCCTCATCGCCTATCTCCTCAGCTTTGTCATCATCGAGCGCATCTATTCCGCCGGCCGGGCCAAGCTGATGACCCTGCCCTGGATGGCCTGGGTGATCCTCACCCTCGCCACGCTGCGCGACCGGGTGGTGGCGGCGCTGCGGCTGGACCGGCTCAAGGCCGGCCTGCGCCGCACCGCGCGCGATCTCCGGCGCCGGCTGGCGCTGCTGTTTCGCTGAGGCGGTGTGCGCGATCATCCCAAGGGATGGGGTCGCCCACATCCATGGATTATCCGGCTAAGCGCAGGCGTGATACCGGCGCGCCGGACCCCCGCCTAACCTCCTGGTCATCGGCGCCGCATCCCGCGGGCCGGAAATCAGGAGAACCGCCATGAACAAGATCCTCACCCTGGCCGTCCTGTCCACCTCGCTCGTGCTCGGCGCGGTCTCGGCCGAAGCGGCTGCCACCCGCCCGGCGCCCGCCTCCGCCCAGACCGTCGTCGAGGGCCGCAACATGACCGAGAGCTTCGCCGCCCGGAACGGCGCCGCCGCGATCCGCGAGCAGGTGGAAGCCAATATGCGCTCCGCCGGCTGAGCACGGCACCGCCCTTCAAGCCTGTCGGCCCGGTCCCCTGACCGGGCCGAACGCATTTTGAGGGCTGCCGGCGCCCTTCATCGCTGTTGCCTTCCGCAGCCTCAGGGCAGCTATACTTACCAAAAATGCGGGGGCGGCTTTCGACCGTCGGTCCGATGTCGGGGGGTGACGGGAGGCAGGAGCATGGGCTTTGGCACGCCGCGCGCGGTGAGCATCGCCTGCCGGGATGGCGTTGAACTTGGCGGCCATGTCTGGCCGGCGACGACGGCGGGCCAGATCCACGGCGCGGTGGTCATCAACCCCGCCACCGGCGTGGCCGCGCGCTATTACCACCGCTACGCCCGCTTCCTCGCCGGCCATGGCTTCGATGTGCTGACCTTCGACTATCGCGGCATCGGCCTGTCCCGCCCCGCCCGCCTGCGCGGCTCACCTTATCGCTGGCGCGACTGGGGCGAGCGCGATGTCGACGCGGCGCTGGGCTTCCTGGCGGCGCAGTCCGCCGCGCCGCTCATGGTCGTCGGCCATTCCATCGGCGGCTTCCTGCCGGGCCTCGCGCCGAGCGGCGCCGCCATCACCCGCATGCTGACCATGGGCGCGCAATATGCGTGGTGGCGCGACTATGCCCCGCGCCAGCGCGCCGGCCTGTTTCTGAAATGGCATGTCGCCATGCCGGCTCTCACCGCGCTTTTCGGCTATTTCCCCGGCAAGCGGCTCGGCTGGCTGGAGGATCTGCCCGCCGGCGTCGCCCATGAATGGAGCTTTCGCGGCCCCCGCTTCGAAGCCAGCCATCCCCGGGCCGAGCGCGCGGCGGCGCGTGCGCGCATGGCGGCCGTGCGGGCCGAAATCCTCGCCGTGGCGATGAGCGACGATCCGCTCGGCACGGTGCCGGCGCTCACCCGCACGCTGGCCTATTACACCGGCGCCCGGCGCACGCTGGTCCGCCTCGCCCCCGCCGATTATGGCCGCGCGGCGATCGGCCATTTCAGCCTGTTCCACGACAGCCATGCGGACGGCTTCTGGCGCGACACGCTCACCTTCCTGCGCGAGGGGCGCAACCCCTGGCCGGACCATGTGGTGGCGGCGTTGCCGCCGGGTTGAGCGTCAGCCGCCTTCGATCAGGGCGGTGATCTCCTCGACCCGCCGCGCCACCGTTTCCGGCGCGCCCCTGGCCTCGACATTCAGCCGCAGCAGCGGCTCGGTGTTGGAGCGGCGCAGATTGAGCCGCCAGTCGCCGAAGTCGAGCGACAGCCCGTCGGTCTCGTCGCGTGCCGGGTTCAGCCCGGCAAACGCCGCCTCCACCCGCGCCACCGCGGCGGCGGGGTCCTTCAGCCGGAAATTGATCTCGCCGGAGGAGGGGAAGGCCGCCATGCGGGCCGACACCAGCGCGCTGAGCGTCTGCCCGCTGCGCCCCATCAGTTCGGCCACCAGGAGCCAGGGGATCATGCCGGAATCGCAGCACATGAAGTCGCGGAAATAGTGGTGCGCCGACATTTCCCCGCCATAGACCGCACCGGTGTCGCGCAGCGCCTGCTTGAGGAAGGCGTGGCCGGTGCGCGCCTGCACCGCCCGCCCGCCGGCGCGGGCCACCTGGTCCTGCGTGTTCCAGATCACGCGCGGGTCGTGGACGATGGTGGCGCCGGTCTCCTTGGCGAGAAACACCTGCGCCAGCAGGCCGACAATGTACTCGCCGGGAATGAACCGCCCGGTCTCGTCGAACAGGAAGCAGCGGTCGAAATCGCCGTCCCAGGCGACGCCCATATCGGCGCCGGCCGCCACCACCGCCTCGGATGTCACCGGCTGGTTCTCCGGCAGGAGCGGGTTGGGGATGCCGTGGGGAAAGCGCCCGTCCGGTTCATGGTGCAGCCGCACGAAGCTGAGCGGCGCCCCGCGCGCCGCAAGCGCTTGCGACAGCGCATCGAAGGTCGGCCCTGCCGCGCCATTGCCGGCATTGACGAGCAGGGTCAGCGGGCGCAGCGCGCCGGTGTCGACGAAGGAAAGCACACGCTGGACATAGGCGGCGCGGGCGCCTTCCGCCGGCCGGACGTGGCCGCCGGGCACATCAGGCAGGTCGGGGCCTTCCGCCAGCGCCTGGATCGCCGCCAGCCCGGTCGCGGTGTCGAGCGGGGCGGAGCCGGCGCGCACCAGCTTCATGCCGTTATAGTCCATCGGGTTGTGCGAGGCCGTCACCTCGATGCCGCCATCGGCGTTGAGGTCGGTCACGGCGGCGTACATTTCCTCGGTGCCGCACAGGCCGAGATCGAGCACCTCGACCCCGCCGGCCACCAGCCCCTCGATGCAGGCCGCCGCCAGCGCTTCCGAGGAGGCGCGGCAGTCGCGGCCGATCACCACCCTTTTCGCCCCCAGCCCTTCGACGAAGGCCCGGCCGATGCGGCGGGCGATCGCCTCGTTCAGCTCCGCGCCGAGCCGTCCGCGAATGTCATAGGCCTTGAAGCAGGTGAGCATGGCCGGGCCTTTCCGTGCGTCGGCGCAGGCGGGACCCCGGCGCGCCGCCCTCGGCGATACGGATTTCGCGGCGCGAGATCAAGACGATTGATCTGTCTTGCTTTTTGATCTGTCTTGCCTTTCGCCCGCGCGCCGCCCACACTTCCCGCGCGGGCACGGCTCACCGCGACCCCGAACGGCTCACCGCGACCTTCAAGGCTTCATGGCACATCTCTATCCCGTTCTTCTCTGCGGCGGCTCGGGCACGCGCCTGTGGCCGCTCTCCCGCAAGAGCTTTCCCAAGCAGTTCGTCAAGCTGGGCGAGGGCGAGACGCTGTTCCAGGCGGCGGCCCGGCGCCTGTCCGGCCCGGATGTGTGCCCGCCGCTCATCGTCACCAATGCCGATTTCCGCTTCATCGTCACCGAGCAGCTCGGCGAGGCCGGCATTGCGCCCGGCGCGGTGCTGATCGAGCCCAGCGCCCGCAACACCGCTCCCGCCATTCTCGCCGCCGTGCATTATCTGGCGGCGCGCGATCCCGACGCGCTGCTCCTCGTGATGCCCTCCGACCAGGTGGTGCCCGACAGCGCGGCGTTTTCCGCCGCGGTGCGCGCCGGCCTGCCCGCCGCGCAGGCCGGGCGCATCGTCACCTTCGGCATCCGCCCGACCCGGCCGGAAACCGGCTATGGCTGGCTGGAGCTTTCCCATGCGCCGGAGGGCGAGGCCCTTGCCCCGGTGCCGCTGCGCCGCTTCGTCGAGAAGCCGGACGCCGAGCGCGCGAGTGCCATGCTGGCGGACGGGCATTATCTCTGGAACGCCGGCATCTTCCTGTTCTCGGTCGAGACCGCGCTGAAGGCCTTCGCGGCGCATGCGCCCGATATGCTCGCCCCGGTGCGGCAGGCGGTGGAGGAGGCGGCCAGCGACCTCGATTTCCTGCGTCTCGCCCCGGAGCCGTGGCAGCGGGCGCAGGATATCTCCATCGACTACGCCATCATGGAGCGCTCGGACAATCTCGACGTGGTGCCCTTCGCCGGCGACTGGTCGGATCTGGGCGACTGGGCCTCGGTGATGCGCGAGGGCGTGGCGGACGGCGCCAATGTCGTCGCCCATGGCCCCGTCACCGCCATCGACTGCGCCGATTCGCTGCTGCGCTCGGAGGCGGAGGGGCTGGAGCTGGTCGGCATCGGCCTCACCAACATGCTGGTCGTCGCCATGCCGGACGCGGTGCTGGTGGCCGATCGCTCGCGCTCGCAGGAGGTGAAGCAGGCCGTGACCGCGCTGAAGGCGCGCGGCGCCCGGCAGGCCGAGCATTTCCCGAGGGACCACCGGCCCTGGGGCTGGTTCGAGACGCTGGCGCTGGGCGAGCGCTTCCAGGTCAAGCGCATCGTCGTCCACCCCGGCGCGGCGCTGTCGCTGCAGAGCCATTACCACCGCTCCGAGCACTGGATCGTGGTCTCGGGCACGGCGCGCGTCACCATTGATGGCGAGCCGCGGCTGCTGACCGAGAACCAGTCGGTCTATATCCCGCTCGGCGCCGTTCACCGGATGGAGAACCCCGGCAAGGTGCCAATGGTGCTGATCGAGGTGCAGACCGGCACCTATCTCGGCGAGGACGACATCATCCGCTACGAGGATGTCTATGCGCGCGGGCAGGGCGCAAAGGGCTAGCGCCAAGGGCTAGCGGCGCCTAACCCTCGGCCAGCGCCGCCCGCCAGCCGCCCAGCGCGGTGATGTCGCGCCCGCCGCGCAGGCCGTGCGGCTCGCACAGGAAGCCTTTCACCGTGCTGCCGTTCTCCAACTCCACCGTGCCGATGGTGAGCGGGGAGGGGATGCCGGCGAGGAAATCGCCGAAAGCCGTGCGCGGCAGCGCCCAGATCTCCACCGCGATCGGCCCGCCGCGCCCCTCGGAGACGCGCACCAGCCCCGGCCGGGCCGGCGGTCCGCCGTCGAGGGCGTGCAGCCGATAGTTCGGGCCGGTATGGCCGGCGCGCAGAAAGCGCCCGCCGCGCGAGGTCAGCTCGCCATTGAGCGGCAGGCCGGACATGTGGGCGCCGCAGACCGCAAGGGCGATCTCGTCTTCCGCGATCTCCACAGCCGCGATTTCGCTTTCCGCGATCTCGTCTTCGGCGATCTCGCTTTCCGTCGGCCCGACGGCGGCGGACGCGGCGGCCCCTCCGCGCTCGACCCACAGCGCCAGCGCGGCGGCACGCGCGTCCTCGCCCCTGCGAGCCAGCACGGTGAGGCTGCCGGGGCGCCCGTCCGGGCGCGGCCCGGTCGGCACGGCGATGCCGCACATATCCAGCAGGTTGACGAAATTGGTGTAGGTACCGAGCCGGCTGTTCGGCCCGAACGGGTCGGCCGCCACCTCCTCCAGCGTGACGAAGCAGGGGATGGTCGGCACGCAGAGGAGATTCGCCCCCTGCAGCGCCTGCGCGCAGCTGCGCCGCAGCTCCTCCAGCCGGTAGAGCCCCTTGAAGGCGTCGACGGCGGAGAATTTCAGCCCCGGCGCGAGGATCGCCCGCGTCGTGGCGTGCAGCGTCTCCGGCGCCTCGGTCAGCCGCGCGCCCACCGCCGCCACCCGCTCGGCGACCCAGGGGCCGGCATAGAGCAGCTCGGCCACGGCGTAGAAGGGGGCGAGGTCGATCTCGCGAATGCGCGCCCCGCTTGCGTGCAGCCGTTCCACCGTGGCGCGGAAATGGCTCGCCTGCGCGGTGTCGCCGAAGGTGCGCAGGCTGGCCTCGTCCGGCACCGCCACTGTCGCCGCCGGCAGCGGCAGCGGCGCGAGGCGCGGAGTGGGCGGAGCAGGCATCCGGCGCGACCAGGGATCGGCGGCATCGAAGCCGGCGGTGAGCGCGAACAGCTCCCACGCCTCGGCGACGCTCTGGGCGAAGAGCGAGACGGTGTCGAGCGTGCGGCAGGCCGGCACCATGCCGGCCGAGGACAGCGCCCCGAGGCTCGGCTTCAGCCCGACAATGTCGTTGAACGCCGCCGGCACCCGGCCCGAGCCGGCCGTATCGGTGCCGAGGCTGAACGCCACCAGCCCGCGCGCCACCGCCACCGCCGAGCCGGAGGAGGAGCCGCCCGGCACCAGCGCCGGGTCGATCGCGTTGCGCGGCACCGGATAGGGCGTGCGCACCCCCACCAGCCCGGTGGCGAACTGGTCGAGATTGGTCTTGCCGAGGCAGATCGCGCCCAGAGCCCGCAGCCGCGCCACCACGAAGGCATCCGCCCCGGCGAGATGGACGAAGCCGGGGCAGGCCGCCGTGGTCGGCATGCCGGCGACGTCGATATTGTCCTTCACCGCATAGGGAATGCCCCAGAGCGGGCGCCCGTCCGGGCTGCCGAGCGCGCGCGCCTCGGCCAGCGCCCCGGCGCGCGCCTGATGCAGGAAGATGCCGGGATCATTGAGCGCGTCGAGCCGGGCGAACGCCTCCTCCACCACCGCTTCCGGCCGCAGCCCCCCAGCATAGGCAGCCCGCAGCGCGTCAAGGGTGAAGGTGAGATCGCGCGGCATCGGCAAGACCCTTGGCAAACGGCTGGGGAAAGGGTGGCGAGAAAAAGGGCGGCGGACAGCGCATTGTATGCAACGTTGCCGCCCTTCGCCATGCGCCATCTTGCGCCCGGCACAGCCTGTGGACGCCGCAGCGCCTAAAGCGTCCGGGCGCGCCAGCCCGTCGTGCCCGCGCTACAGCGTCCGGGCACGCGAGCCCAACGTGTCGAACTGCCCGCCGGCATAGATCAGCGGGTGCAGCGGCCCCTCCGGCAGATGGAGCGCGACCACCCGGCCGAGAAAGATGCTGTGGCTGTGGACGCTCACCGTTTCCGCCAGTTCGCAGTCGAAGCTCGCCAGCGCGCCCATCAGCGCCGGTGCCCCAGTGGCAAGCGCCCGCCATTCATGGGTGCTGAACCGCAGATGCCGGTGCGCCGAGGAGGCGAACACCTTGGCGAGCTCCAGATCCGGCTCGGCCAGCAGGTTGACGCAGAAACTGCGCGAAGCGCCGATCACGTCGTGGCAGGACACGTTGCGATTGACGCAGACCAGCAGCGTTGGCGTCGGATCGACCGCCACCGAGGTGACGGAGGTCGCGACAAAGCCGTGCGGCTGCCCGTTCTCCATGGTGGTGATAACGGACACGCCGGCGGCGAGGCGCCGCATGCCCTGTTTGAAATCTGTCGGGTCGATCATGGCGAACTCCACCTCGCGGCGCGCCTTGGCCGCATCGTGGAGGCAACCGCAAGCCGCGTGCCAGCCGCGCGGCTGCCCGTTTGTCCTGACTTTGCCGGCAAAATCCCCGTCCGCCGCCCGCCCGTCAGGCGCCGTGCTGCGACAGATGTCGCTGTTCTGAGACGGGTGCGCCGCGCCATGCCGGCCGCGTGAACTGCCTTCCAGCGCTACCAAAACCCAGTGACGCCAATGCCTTCCCCGCCGGCACCCGCCCGCGCGGCCCCCGCCCGCGCCGCCGACCACCGCTGGCACGGGCCTTGCGGCATCGCCCGCATCCCTGATCGTTGCCGAAAGCCCTGACATGACCCTCACCGTGAACCCCATTGCCGACATCATCGCTCCCCTGCCGAAGGGGCTGCTGATCGACGGCCAGTTCGTCCCGGCGCTCTCGGGCAAGACCTTCAAGACCTTCAACCCCGCCACCGGCGAGGTGCTGGCAGAGGTCGCCGAGGGCGACGTCGTCGATATCGACCTGGCCGTGGCCGCCGCGCGCCGCGCCTTCACCGGGCCGTGGAGCCGTTTCACCCCGTTCCAGCGCCAGCAGTGCCTGCTGCGCTTCGCTGATCTGGTGGAGAAGCACTTCGACACGCTGGCGCTGATCGACGTGCTTGATATGGGCGCGCCGATCTCCGCCATGCAGGCCCGCCGCCAGCGCGCGATCGGCCTGCCGCGGTTCTATGCCGGCATGTGCACCGTCATTGCGGGCGGCACCCTGCCCAATTCCCTGCCCGGCGAGGTGTTCACCTACACGCTGAAGGAGCCGGTCGGCGTGGTCGGCGCCATCACGCCGTGGAACGCGCCGCTGACCTCGACCCTCTGGAAGATGGGCCCTGTGCTCGCCACCGGCTGCACCATGGTGCTCAAGCCTGCCGAGGACTCCCCGCTCACTGCGCTGCGGCTCGGGCAATTGCTGCTGGAAGCCGGCGTGCCGGCCGGCGTCGTCAACATCGTGCCCGGCTTCGGTCCGACCGCCGGCGACGCGCTCGCCCGGCACAGCGATGTCGACAAGGTCGCCTTCACTGGCTCGGACCTCACCGGCCGCAAGATCGTCGAGGCCTCGAAGACCAATCTCAAACGGGTGACGCTTGAACTGGGCGGCAAGTCGCCCGACATCATCTTCGCCGATTGCGACATGGAGGCCGCCGTCGCCGGGGCCGCCATGGGCGTGTTCGCCAATAGCGGGCAGATCTGCGTCGCCGGCACAAGGCTGCTGGTCGAGCGCCCGATCTATGAGGAATTCGTCGCCCGCGTTTCCGCCTATGCCCGCGCGCTCAAGGTCGGCAATGGCCTCGATCCGGCGACGCAGATAGGCCCGATCGTCAATGCCCGGCAGCTGGAGCGCATCACCTCCTATATGGAGATCGGCATCAGTGAGGGCGTCACCGCAGCGGCGGGCGGCCGGCGCCTCACCGAGGGCGCGCTGAAGAACGGCTATTTCTTCGAGCCGACCGTGCTGTCCGGCGTCAGCAACGCCATGCGGATCGCCCAGGAGGAAATCTTCGGCCCGGTCGCCGCCGCCATCCCCTTCGACACGCCGGAAGAGGCGGCCGCCATCGCCAATGACACGCCCTTCGGCCTCGGTGGCGGGGTGTGGACGACCAACCTCTCCACCGCCCACCGCATGGCGAAGGCGATCCGCGCCGGCACGGTCTGGGTCAACACTTATGGGGGGCTCGACCCGGTGGTGCCCTTCGGCGGCTACAAGGCGAGCGGCTATGGCCGCGAATCCGGCACCGAGCACCTCGACGCCTATCTGGAGACCAAATCCGTGGTGATGAAGCTGGCCTAGGCCCGTTCTGCCTTCAATGGCGCACGGCACGCGGAATGACCGCGCGCACCGCCACGACGATCACCAGCGCGCCGACGGTCAGCATCATGAAGGCGGCGCGCAGATCCAGCGCATGGGCGACGAAGCCGATCAGCGGCGGGCCGAACAGCCCGCCGCCATAGGCGATCGTCACCGTCATGGCGATGCCGGCATTGGGCGGAATGCCGGGCATGCGCCCGCTCAGCGAGAACAGGATCGGCACCAGATTGGCGATGCCGAGCCCGGCAATGGCGAAGCCCGGCAGCGTCGCCAGCGTGGTCGGGGCGAAGACGATCAGCGCCACGCCGGCAAAGGCGATGGCGGCGGAAATCTGGATCGTCGTCACCGCTCCCAGCGCGCGGGTGGCGCGGTCGCCCAGCAGCCGGCCGGTGGTCATCGCGACCGAGAAGGCGGCGACGCCCGACGCCGCCAGCGCCGGGGCGGCGCCCATCGCCTGCACCAGATAGAGCGCGCCCCAGTCGATCAGCGCCAGCTCGATGACGAAGGCCAGCACGGTCAGCACGCCGATCCCCGCCATGGTGCGGTTGGGCAGGCGGAACACCGAGGTGTCGGCCGCCTCGCGCACATGGTGCTCCGGTAGCCAGAGCCAGGGCATCGCCGCCAGCGCCAGCAGCACCAGCCCCGCGCTGGCCAGGCCCATCCCGAGCGGGGGAGCGAAGCCGAA
The DNA here is from genome assembly GCF_900100155.1 of Ancylobacter rudongensis. Taxonomy (GTDB): domain Bacteria; phylum Pseudomonadota; class Alphaproteobacteria; order Rhizobiales; family Xanthobacteraceae; genus Ancylobacter; species Ancylobacter rudongensis. Next base: position 51,144 of record NZ_FMTP01000008.1, on the reverse strand, counting down.
GCCGATCAGCGTGCCGCCGGCCAGCGCCCCGGCGACGGTGCCAAGGCTGAAGAAGGCATGCGCCGAGGACATGATCGGCCGCCCGAGTTCGCGCTCCAGCGCCGAGACATGCGAGTTCATGCACACATCGAGAAAGCCGAAGCACAGGCCGAACACCGCCGCCGCCAGCGCCAGCAGCGGCAGGGTGACGCCGAGCGCCGGGCCGAAGCTTGCGGCGGCGAAGGCGAGGCCGGCCAGCGCCCCGGCGCGCAGCGGGCCAAGCCGCGGGCGCAGGAATCCCGCCGCCGGCATGCCGCACAGGCAGCCCAGCGAGACGCACATCAGCACCAGCCCGATCTGCGCGTCGTCGAGCCCGGCGCGGGCCTTGAGGATGGGGATATAGGTCGCCCACAGCGTCAGCCCGCAGCCGCCGACGAAGAAAATGGCACTCACGGCCACGCGCGAGGCGAACAGCGCACGCCGTTCAGCCGCGACCGACAACTCACTCATGCGTCTTCCCAACACCCCGTCCGGCCGAAAGGCCGCCACTGCGGCGGGCCTTGGGCACGATGCGTGCCAGCGCGCCCGTGCCCCGGCGTGTCATCGCCCGCCCGGCCGCCGCGAGCAAGGGGCATGGCGACGAGGCCCCGGACGGCGACGCAGGGCGGGGCCGTGTCTCACCCGGTGTCGCAGCCGCGCGCCGGTCTCACAGCCCGTGTCTCATCCCGTATCCCGGCGCGCCGCATGCTTCCGGCAAAACCTTGCACGCGCGGCGATCGCGCGTCTGGCACGGCCATTGCGCTGGGCGGGCCGGGCGCGCCGACGCGTCCTTTCTCTTCGTCCAGCTTCAGGGTTGCCATGAAGTCCGATCACTCCATCCAGCGCCTTTCCTCCACTGGCCGGCTCGCGCGTGCCGTCGTGCATGCCGGCACGGTCTATCTCGCCGGTGTCGTCGCCCGGGAGAAGACGCCCGATGTCGCCGCCCAGACCGCCGACGTGCTTGCGCAGATTGACGCGCTTCTCGCCGATGCCGGCACCGACCGCAGCCGGCTGCTGCGCGTCACCATCTGGCTGCACGACATCGGCGATTTCGATGCGATGAACGCGGTGTGGGACGGCTGGGTCGATGCCGCCAACGCCCCGGCGCGCGCCACGGTGGAATCCCGCCTCGCCGGGGAGGGTGCCAACCGCGTGGAGATGATGGCCACCGCCGCGCTGTGAACCACCAGCGACCCGTAGCCGTATACCCGTGATGCGCGCCCGAGACGGGTGCCATCCGGGCTGTCGGTGGCGTCGCTAGCGCCTCTCCGACGGCGGCGCCAGCGAGGGGAGCTCCCACCCCGGTCCCGCCTCTCGCTGGCGCTCGACGCCCCCTGCCGGCCGCCATCCGCCGCGCGACCCCACGTCTCACGCCTGAGACGTTGCTGTCTCAGCTGTGAGAAAAAATCGAAGTTTATTTTTCATCTATACTTGGATCGATCAAGCTTTTATCTAATCGGTATCGTATCCGTTTTCCATTGCGTGGCTCGGCGTAGATGTCAGCGCGCGTCGCAGGCCGCTTCCCGGCGGCTTCCGCGCGCGCTTCATCACCCCCGGCGAATGCCGCGCCGGTTCATCAAGGCGGCCTGAACCATGACATCTTACCTGAAGCCCGGCAGCGCACGCACCGTTGCCGTCATCGGCGGCGGCGCGGTCGGCGTCGCCACCGCCAGCTTCCTCCTGCGCGAGGGGCACGACGTGGTGCTGGTCGAGCGCGGCGGCATCGGCGAGGGCGCCTCCTTCGGCAATGCCGGCGTGCTCGCCCCCTCCTCGGTGGTGCCGATGTCGATGCCCGGCACGCTGATGAAGGTGCCGGGATATCTGCTCGATCCGCTCGGCCCGCTTTCCATCCGCTGGCGCTATCTTCCCACACTGGCGCCCTGGCTCGTCCGCTTCGTCAAGGCTGGCACCAGGGCGCGGGTGGAAGCGCAGGCAAGGGCGCTGAAGCCCCTGCTTGACGATTCCTACAGCGCCTGGCTGCCGCTGGTGCGCCATGCTGGCAATGAGGCGCTGATCCGGCGCGAGGGCTTCCTCGCCGTCTACCGCAGCGAAGCCGATTTCGCCGGCGACGCGATGGGCTACCAGCTGCGCCGCGCCAACGACATCCCCTACGAGGTGCTGCGCGGGCCGGAGCTGTGGGCGTTCGAGCCGGCGATCTCCCGCGACTACACGATCGGCGCGCTGTTCCGCCAATGCGGCCATACGATCAACCCCAACCGGCTGGTGCGGACCGTCGCCGACGCCTTCCAGCGCGATGGCGGGCGCGTCATACAGGCCCGCGCGCTCGGCTTCGCCGTGGAGGGCGGACGGCTCAGGGGCATCGAAACCGATGCCGGCCTCATTCCCGCCCAGGCGGCGGTGGTGGCCTGCGGCGCCCATTCCCGCCCGCTCGCCGCCGGCCTCGGCGATGACGTGCCGCTCGACACCGAGCGCGGCTATCACGTGCTGATCGCCGATCCCGAAACGCTGCCGGCGCGGCCGATCCTCGACGCCAGCGCCAAATTCGTCTCGACGCCGATGGAAACCGGGCTGCGCATGGCCGGCACGGTGGAGTTCGCCGGGCTGGAGGCGCCGCCGGACTGGAAGCGGGCGGCGCATCTGCTCACCCTCGGCCGGCGGCTGTTTCCCGGGCTCGCCCCGCACCACCCGGAAGCGCGGGTGTCGCGCTGGATGGGCTTCCGCCCCTCCATGCCGGATTCGCTGCCCGTCATTGGCCGGGCCAGCGCCTGCGCGGAGGTGGTCTATGCCTTCGGCCATGGCCATGTCGGCCTCGCCTCCGCCGCCCGCACCGGCATGGCGGTGGCCGACCTCGTCGCCGGGCGCCCGCCCGCCTTCGATCTCGCCCCCTTCGCCGCCACGCGGTTCTGAGAGCGGGGATTCGCAGCCGCGCGCCGGCTTTCTCCGCAATGAGACAGGCCGGCGCCGGGGTGGCGGGTTCATCGTGAAGAGTGGTTCTAAATCAGAGGTTTAAGTCTCTGGCACGGGCCTTGCCGAAGGGTGCTTTGCCGGCACGTTGCCGGTCGCAGTCAAGGGAGACCGTCGTGCTGCTTTCCTTCTTCATGATGCCGCTTCATTCGGTCAACAGGCATTATCCCACCGCCCTGGCCGAGGATATCGAGGCCTTCAAGCTGGCGGACGAGCTGGGCTTCGAGGAAGCGTGGATCGGCGAGCATTATTCGGCGGAGATCGAGCAGATTTCCTCGCCGCTGATGTTCCTGGCGCATATGGCGCCGCAGACCAAGCGCATCAAGCTCGGCACCGGCGTGCTGCCGCTGCCGCTCTATCACCCTGTGATGGCGGCCTCGCATGTCGCGCTGCTGGACCATCTCGCGCCCGGCCGGCTGCTGCTGGGCATCGGCACCGGCGGCCTCGGCTCGGATTTCGAGGTGTTCGGCATGGAGGATGCCGACCGTAATGCGATGATGCTCGATTCCATTGCCATCATGAAGAAGATCTGGGCCTCCGATCCGCCCTATGACATCGAGGGCAAATTCTGGAACGTGAAGCTTTCCAAGAGCTACTGGCCGGACCTTGGCGTCGGCATCCTGCCGAAGACGCTGACCAAGCCGCACCCCCCGCTGGCGGTCTCGGTGTCGAGCCCCTATTCCGGCTCGATGCGCGTCGCTGCGCGCAACGATTTTATGCCGATCTCAGCCAATTTCGTCGCCTCCTGGGTAGTGAAGACCCATTGGGAAACCTATTGCGACGAACTCGCCAAGCTCGGCAAGACGCCGGATGGCTCGAAATGGCGCGTCGCCCGCTCAATCCATGTCGCCGACACCGATGAGGAGGCCGAGCGCGTGGTTAAGAAGGCCGGCGGCGCCTATGACTGGTACTATGACTATATGTTCCAGGTGTATCAGCGCATGGGCGCGGCGGGCCTGCTCGCCCCCTTCCGCGACACCGATCCCGCCACCATCACGCCGCAGATGGTGCGCGATCATTTCGTCATTTACGGCAGCCCGGAGACGGTGGCGCGCAAGATCCTCGCCCTGCGCGAGGAGGTCGGCCCGTTTGGCACGCTGATGATGACCTCGCATGAATGGGAGGACAAGCCGGCCATGCGCCGCTCGATGGAACTGCTTGCCAGGCGCGTGATGCCCATCGTCAATGCGGCGCTCGGCGAGAATCTGCCGGCGATCGCCGTCTGAAACGTTGGAGAGAACGAAGATGTCGAGCGCGGATACGGCCGGGCTGCTGCAGCCCGGAAAACTCTGGTGGAACTGGTTTGGCGAGCAGTATTTCGTGCCGCGCTACACCGCCCGTCCGACCAGCGAGGAGGAAGTCTGCGCCATCGTCAGAGAGGCGCGCAGGCTCGGCTTGCCGGTCCGCGCCAGCGGCGCCGGCCATTCCAACCCGGCCATCGTGCCGACGCCGGGCGTGCATATCGACTTCGACGCCTTCAATCAGGTGGTCTCGGTCGACCGGGAGAAGCTGCAGGTCACGGTGCGCCCGGGCCTGCGCGTCAGCGCGCTGACCAAGTATCTGCGCGAACAGGGCATGTCACTTAACAACCAGGGCGACATTGACCGTCAGGCGGTGATCGGCGCGCTGATGACTGGCACCCATGGCGCCGGCAAGACGCTGGCCTGCATGTCGACCCAGCTGATCGGCGCCCGCATTGTCACGGCGGAGGGCGAGCTGCGCGACCTCACCGCTGCCGATGGCGAGCTGTTCAAGGCGTTCCGCACCTCCATCGGGATGTTCGGGCTGGTGGTGTCGCTGACGCTCCAGGCGGTGCCGTCCTACAACATCCACAAGCGCTCCTGGAACACCAACACCGAGGACTGCCTCAGTAACCTGCATGCGCTGCTGGAGGCGAACCGCACCTTCTGGTTCTTCTGGCTGCCGCGGAAGGAATCGGCCGATCTCTATGAGCTGCCGGGCGGCGCGGTGCCTTCGAAGACGACGCGCGACTTCGATTTCTGCCACATGCGGACCTACAACCCGGTGCCGGTGGCCGATCCGGCGCCGGAACTGGGGCCGGGGGAGGAGTTCGACCATTCCTCCATCATCTACCCCAATGACTACGTGCCGAATTTCCGCGAGATCGAATACGCCGTACCCTTCGGCCGCTTCGAGGAGTGCTTCGCCGAAGTGCGGCACATGTTCCAGACGAAGTATCCGGAGGCGGTCTATCCCGTCGAGTGCCGGGCGGTGAAGGGCGACGACACCTATCTTTCCGCCTATGCGGAGCGCGACGGCTATGCCCTGTCCATTTCCGGCCCGCTCGAGGAGGCGAGCTGGGCCATGCTGCGCGACGCCGATGCCATTCTCGATCGCTATGACGGGCGCCCGCACTGGGGCAAGCACCATTTCATGACGCCGGAGCGGCTGGAGCGGCTCTACCCGAAATACGACGCCTTCAAGCGGCTGCGCCGGGAGATGGACCCGGACGGGGTCTTCCTCAACGACCACCTGCGCATGCTCTTCGCCTGAGTGAAGGGCCGGCTCTGCCGGCCCTTCTTCGTTTCCGCGCCGAGTGAGGAGGAAGCGGGTTGACGATTAAACTTTGTGCTGCGCACAATTTAAGCGAGGGCTTATCAGGCGGGGGCTCGGAACCGGAGGCGGCGATGCTGGATTTGCGCAGCCATGTCGCGCGCATCGTGTCGAGTGCGAACCAGCTTGCGCCTGCCAGCGGCGATTTCCAGGCGCCCCGCGCCGCCGATTCCATGGCCGCCTCCTGGCGGCGCTGCATGGATGGCTACCGCTTCGATCCCGGCGCCAAGTTCCGCATCGAGGCGGTGAGCGATGCCGAGCTGAAGCGGCAATGCGAGGCCAATGACGAACTGATCCACTATGCCCGCCCGGAAATCGACGCCCTGTTCGGCGCCGTTTCGGTGTCCGGCTTCTCCATCAGCCTCGGCAATGTCGATGGCTACATCATCACCGAGCGCGCCAATTACCATCCCGACTATTACAGCGAGGTCGAGCGGCCTGGCACCGCCTGGGCCGAGCCTTCCGCCGGCACCAATGCCATCGGCACCTGTCTGGTCGAGCGCCGGCCGGTGGGGGTGCTCACCAATGACCATTTCTTCTACGAATTCTCCGCGCTCTCCTGCGCCAGCGCGCCTTTGTTCGGCCCGGATGCCGAGCTTATCGGCGCCATCAACATCTCGATCCGCAATCCCGAATTGCAGCGCGAGACGCTGAAAGTGGTGCTCGGCCTGTCCTCCAGCCTCGCCGACCGCATCGGCGAGCGCATGTTCCGCCAGGCCTTCCGCCGCTGCTTCATTCTGAAGTTCGCCATCGGCGCGGTCGATCACGGGCTGATCGCGGTGGACGGCGACTTTCAGCTGGTCGGGCTCAACCACGCCGCCCGCGACATGCTGCGCGACCGCATCCAGCTTGCCCGCGTGCGCAGCCTGTGGGCGGTGTTCGAGCGCGACCACCGCCTCGCCGACCTGTCCCGGCTCGGCGGCACCGAGCTAACGCTGCATCTGCAGAAGGGTGGCGATGCCATCTCCGTCTCGCTCAGCGGGCCGCTGGAAGCGCCGGCACCGACGGCTGGCGCCGGCCACCGTTTCGCCGGAGCCGCCCCGGTCGCCGAGGCCCGCCCCCGCCCGGCGCCCGCCCCTGCGGCGCTGCCGCCCCGCGCGGCGCCGCGCGTGCTCACCCTTGACGATTGCGCCGGCGGCGATGCCCGCATGGCGGCCAATGTGCGCCTCGTGCGGCGCGTGCTCGGTGGCTCGCTGCCGATCCTGCTGCTCGGCGAAACCGGTGTCGGCAAGGACGCCTTCGCCCGCGCCATCCATGAGGAAAGCCCGCGCCGGGCTGCGCCCTTCGTCGCCTTCAACTGCGCCTCCGTGCCGGACACGCTGATCGACAGCGAATTGTTCGGTTATGGCAGCGGCGCCTTCACCGGCGCTCGGCGCGAGGGCAATGCGGGCCGGCTGGTGGAGGCCGATGGCGGCACGCTGTTCCTCGACGAGATCGGCGACATGCCGGTCAGCCAGCAGACAAGGCTGCTGCATGTGCTCGAATCCGGCGAGGTCACGCCGCTGGGCACGGGCAAGCCGCGCCGGGTCGATTTGCAGGTGATCGCCGCCACCAACCAGAACCTGGAAGCCCAGGTCGCCCGCGGCCAGTTCCGGCAGGACCTTTACTACCGGCTCGCCGGCGCGGTGATCGACATTCCCGCCCTGCGCGCGCGCAGCGACCGGCGGGCGTTGATCGAAAACGTGCTGGCCAGCCTCGATGCCGGGCGCGGGCTCACTCTGTCGCCGGAAGCGCTCGCCCTGCTCATGGCGCATGACTGGCCGGGCAATGTGCGCGAGCTGCGCCACGCACTCAACCGCGCCGTCCATCTCTGCGAAGGCACGGTGCTGGGCCCCGCCGACATCGCCATCCGTCCGGCCGTCCCGGCGGCGGGCCTGGCCGCGCCGCCGGTCCCACCGGCGCCCGGCGCCGTCATGGCCGGCGCCGTCGTGCCAGGCGAGACGGGCGAAGACAGGACCGCCGAGGCCGGCAGCGCTCGCCACGCCATCGCCTGCGCCGAGCGCGACGCCATCGTCGCCACACTGGCGCGCTGTGGCGGTAATGTGAAGGCCGCCGCCGCCGCGCTGCAGCTGAGCCGCGCCACGCTGTACCGCAAGCTCCAGCGCTACCGCATCGTGAGCTGAGCCGCCCCGCCGTGTCGCTGGCGGCTGTCGCGCTGTTGCGACAGCCGCCGGCTCATCCTTGAAACAGCGCCGCCTTCGCGCGATCCTGTCTCACGGTTGCGTCGCGATGCGACACTGTCGCAATAATGAGTGGTATTTCGTCTCCATCAGCCGGCAACATAGGCGAAATAGCCTCTTTTAAGCTTTGTATCAGCTATTCAAAGCCACCATAAATTTGGAATCATCTTCAAAGATTAGGACAAATCCGGATGGCACGAGAGTTGCCGAACCGGATGTCGGCCGCAAAGGCCGAACACAGGGGAAAAAAATGACCTTCCATACTGGAGAGTGGGCGCCGTCGCGGCGCAACGTCATGAAGGGCATGGGCGCGGCCGTCGCCACGCTGGCCGCCCCCGGCGTTCTGCGCCGGGCCTATGCGCAGGAGCCGATCGTGCTGCTGACCTGGGAAACCTATCACGATCCCGCCTGGTGCCAGGAATGGAGCGCGGCCAATGGCGTCGAGGTGAAGCCGGTGGTTATCGGCTCGGTCGACGAGCTGTTTTCGCAGCCTTTCTCCGGCGCCGTGCAGCCGGATGTGATGTATATCGAGACCGGCTCGCTGCCGCGCTTCAAGGAAGCGGGGCTGATCGTGCCGTTCGACACCGCCAAGGTGCCGAACATCGCGAACATCACCCCCAATCTCGCTTGGAAGAAATATACCGATGTGGGCGGCGAGGTCGTCGCCGTGCCCTATAATTGGGGCACCCAACCGCTGATGTACAATGCCGACGCGATGGCCGCCCCGGACAGCTGGAGGGCGCTGTGGGACGAGAAATATCGCGGCAAGGTCAACATCTTCGACGATTGCACCATCTGCTTTCCGATGATCGCGCTCTCGGTCGGCGCCAAGGACCCGTTCAACCTCACGGACGCTGATTTCGCCGCCTGCGAGGAGGCGCTGCGCACGCTGCGCCCCCAGATCCGTACCATTGCCCGCGGCTTCGACGATGCCGTCACCATCTATGCCGCCGGCGAGGCGCTTCTCGGCTACTGCCAGAACATCGCGGTCGTCACCTCGCTACAGGACAAGGGCAAGAACTTCGCCTATTCGCTGCCTAAGGAGGGCACGCCCACCTGGATCGATTGCACCGGCGTTTCGAAGAAGGGCGACCGCGACATCGTCTACAAGTTCATCAACGACAATCTCTCGACCAAGTGGCAGGCCCGATTCATTGAGGCCTCGACCAATAATGGCGTGCTCGACCTTGCCGAAGCCAAGGCCGGCGGCGTGAGCGAAGCGACGCTCAAGCGCACCAACATTCCCGATTCGCAGGCCGGCGACTTCTGGGAAAAGCTGGTGATCCTGCAGAAGCCGGAAGATTTCGAGCGGCGCCTGCAGATCTGGAACGACTTCAAGGCCGGCACGCTTTGACGCGCGCCTGCTGACCTTGCAACTCGGAGCACGAGAGATGGCGAAGACTTCGCAGGCGATCCTGGCGCTCGCCGGCATCGACAAGACCTATGACGGGGCGGCCCGGCCGGCGCTCGACCGGATTTCCCTAACCGTGGCGCCGGGCGAGTTCTTCTCCATCCTCGGGCCCAGCGGCTCGGGCAAGACCACGCTTTTGCGCATGATCGCCGGCTTCGAGCGGCCCGATGTCGGGCGCGTGCTGATGGACGGCGTGGACATCACCGATGTCCCGCCCTTCCGCCGCGATGTGCGCACCGTGTTCCAGTCCTATGCGCTGTTTCCGCATATGAGCGTCTTGGAGAACGTTGCCTATCCTCTGCGCATGGCCGGCGCCCGCAAGGCCGAGCGCCTCTCCAAGGCGCGCGACTGTCTCGCGCTCGTCAGCATGGGCGACTTCGCCGCCCGGATGCCGCATCAGCTCTCGGGTGGCCAGCGCCAGCGTGTGGCGCTGGCCCGCGCCATCGTCTGCCGGCCGCGCGTGCTGCTGCTCGACGAGCCGCTCGGTGCGCTCGATCTGCGCCTGCGCCAGCAGATGCAGCACATGCTGGTCTCGCTGCAGCGCGAGCTCGGCATCGCCTTCGTCTATGTCACCCACGACCAGGGCGAGGCGCTGTCCATGTCCGACCGGGTGGCGGTCATGAGCGAGGGGCGCATCGCCCAGCTCGGCACGCCGCGGGAGATCTATTTCGACCCGGCCTCCGAATTCGTCGCCCAGTTCGTCGGCCGCTCCAACCTGCTGCCGATCGAGGCGGCGCCGCATGAGGGCAACCTCACCGCCCTGCTCGGCGGGCGGGTGCTACCCGGTGTGTCGGTGCCGCGCTCCGGCCCGGCGCGGATGGCGATCCGCTTCGAATGCGTGCGCCTCGCCGATGCCGGCCATCCTTCAGGCGAGGCCTGCGCTATCGAGGGTGTGGTTGAGGACGTGCTGTTCCTCGGCAATGCGCTGGAGGTGAATGTGCGCTGCGGCGACCACAGCATCATCGCCGCCGTGCCCACAATGGGCGGCGAGGGCTACCGTCCCGGCCGGCCGGTGCGGGTGATGTTCGATCCCGGCCAGGCGACGGTGTTCCATGGCTGACATCGCCTCCGACATGCCCCTCGCCCCCGCACGCTCCCTGCGCTTCCACCGGATCAGCGTCCTCGGCTGGCCGGTCTATGCCTGGTTCATCGCCCTCGTGCTGGTGCCGAACCTGCTGCTTATCGGCACCAGCTTCCTGCGCACCTCCAATGGGTTCATCGTCTTCGACCCGTCCTTTGCCAGCTATCTCCGCTTATGGAAGTCATCGAGCTTCCAGTTCCTGCTGGTGAAGACGCTGGCCACCAGCTTCGGCGCCGCCGCCATCGGTTGCCTCATCGCCTATCCCATGGCCTATTACGCTGCGCGCGTGGTGCAGAAGAACCGCTCGGTGCTGGTGCTGCTGGTCATCATCCCGCTCTGGATCAGCCTGTTGATGCGGGTCTTCGCCTGGCGGATGATTCTGGGCCAGAACGGCATATTGAACTCGGCGCTGGTCGGCAGCGGCCTGCTCGACCAGCCGAGCGAGGCGTTTCTCTATACCGGCTTCTCGGTGCTGCTGACCTACACCTACATCTCGATTCCGTTCTGTTTCATCGCCATCTTCACCGGGTTGGAGAAGATCCCGCACGCGCTGATCGAGGCCTCGCAGGACAGCGGCGCCTCGTCCTGGCAGACCTTCCGCCATGTGGTGTGGCCGCTCTCGCGCCCGAGCGTCGCCATCGGCTTCTCGCTCGCCTTCCTGATGACGGTCGGCGACTACGTCACCCCCTCCATGGTCGGCGGCATTGACGGCACGATGATCGGCATGGTCATCGCCTCGCAATTCGGCATCGCCAATAACTGGCCCTATGGCGCGGCGATCGCGGTGTGCCTGATGGTCAGCGTCGGCGTGGTCCTGGCCCTCGTCATGTGGGCCGGGCAGACGCGGGGCGTGCTGACGGGCGACGAGGGCGCCCGCCCGCCGGCGGCCACGCACCGGCTCACCTCCGGCAAGCGCCTGCTGCGGGCGGGGGGAAGGGTGCTGTTCGCGCTGCCCTATCTCTTCCTCTACGCTCCGCTCGCCATCATGGTGCTGATGTCGTTCAACGATTCCACCGTGCAGGCCTTCCCGCTCAGCGGGGCGACGCTGCGCTGGTACGCCGAGCTGGCGGGCGACCAGCCGATGCTCGCGGCGGTGCAGCGCAGCCTGATCGTGGGTTTCCTGGTCGTGCTGGTCTCAGGCGTGGCGGCGACCGGTTTCGCCTTCGCGCTGCATTATGGCCGGGTGCGGCGGGCGCGCTTCTTCGAGTTCGCGCTGGCGGTGCCGGTGGCGATCCCCGGCGTGGTGCTCGGCATCGTCATGGTGCTGGCGACGCAGCTGGCGCAGATTCCCTCCGGCGTCGGGCGCATTGTCATCGGCCAGGCGAGTTTCGTGATGCCTGTGATGCTGATGATTATCCTCGCCCGGCTGCGCCGGCTGGACGGGGCGCTCTTGGAAGCCTCGATGGATTCCGGCGCCAATCACTGGCAGAGCTTCGTCCATGTGCTGTTCCCCTCGATACGGGGCGCGATCATCGGCGGGGCTTTGCTCGGCTTCACCTTGTCGGCCGACGACGTGATGGTGACGCTGTTCCTCGCCGGCACCTCGCCCACCTTGCCGATCTGGGTGTGGAATCAGATGCGCTTCGGCTTCACCCCCTCGGTCAACGCCATCTTCACCTTGGTCGGGGTCGGCTCGCTGCTGGCGATCCTGGTGTGCAACCGGCTGATCTTCCACGCCCAGACACGCGGTCGGGGCGAAGAGGCGTAGCCGGCTAAGGGACGGCGCTCAGCGCGTTACCCGCACCGAGGCGAAGCGGCCGACCACGGCGCCGCCGCAGCGCTCGGCCGCCAGTGCCGAGGCGCGGGCGGGCTGGAGGCGGGCGTCGCCGGGATAGCCGGCCTCGCCGCCGGCCGGCGGGCGCTGCGGACGCGAGAGGCTTTGCAGCAGCGATTTCAGCCGCCGGTTCTCTGCCTGCAATTCCTTCATCTGCGCCACCGCCGCCTGGTCGAGCCCGCCAAAGCGCCGGCGCCAGCGGTAGAAGGTGCGCAGCGACACCTGCGCGGTGCGGCAGATCTCGGGGATCGACACGCCGGCATCGGCCTCGCGGATGAGGTGGAGGATCTCGTTGTCGGTGAACTGCGAACGTCGCATCGGCTCGTCCTCAGGATTCGGACACGGATAGATCATCGCGATCAGCCGACGCGCGCCGGGCCCCGCCCCCGCGGCCCGCGTCGGTTGGCGCACATAATTTCAGCGTGCGCTTCTCGTGAGCAGCACTATAGACCCGCGATCCGCCGAGGTGAATGCACTTTCTCAGCTGCCTCTGCCGGGCCGGCGCCTCACCTTGCCGGGCGCCACCGCGCCCGCTGCGTGCCGCGCATCGCCGCGCGTCGACATCCGGCCCGTCCGCCGGGCTCCGGCACGGCCGGCACGGGGCCTATCTGGCAATCCTGCCAGAAAGCCGCGTCGGGGCCATGCTATGGCGCCGCTTTGGGCAGGGCTGAACATTATATGAAGTTGCGCCCGCGCCCCGCCTCCACACAATCCGCCCACCTTCCGAACATTGAGGTGTGGTCCATGGTCAATATCACGCGGCGTTCCCTCCTTCAGGCCAGCGGCCTTGCCGCCGTCGGGCTGGCCTCCCCGCTCAGTGCCCCGGCCTTCCTGCGCAACGCGCAGGCGCAGTCCGGCCCGGTCAAGCTCGGCTGCCTGTTCTCCTCCTCCGGCACCATGGCCAATCTCGAAGGCCGGCTGAACTATGTGGTGAAGATGGCCGCCGACGAGATCAACGCCAAGGGCGGGGTGAACGGGCGCACCATCGACGTGCTGGTCTCCGATCCCGCCTCCGACTGGCCGCTCTACGCCCAGTCGGCCAAGCAGATGCTGCAGCAGGAGAAGGTTTCCGCCCTGTTCGGCTGCTGGACCTCGGTGTCGCGCAAGACCGTGCTGCCCGTGGTCGAGCAGGAGAACGGCCTGCTCTATTACCCCCTGCATTTCGAAGGCGACGAGAATTCCAAGAACGTCGTCTATGTGAACTCGCCGCCCGCCAGCTCGGTGCTGCCGGCGGTGGATTATCTGATGGGCGAGGAAGGCGTCTCGGCCAAGCGCTTCTTCATGCTCGGTTCGGACTATGTGTGGCCGCGCACCATCAACAAGCAGCTCAAGGGCTATTGGAAGTCCAAGGGCATCCCGGAAAGCGCCTGGAAGGAGGAATATGTCCCCTTCGGCTTCTCCAATTTCCAGACCCTTGTGAACCAGATCCGCGCCTTCGCCGACGAGGGCGGCGGCCAGCCGGTGGTGGTGCTCACCGTGGTCGGCAATTCGATTCCCGATTTCATGCGCGAATTCGCCAATCAGGGCATTCTCGCCACCGATATTCCGGTGCTCGGCCTCGACATGGTGGAGGCCGACCTTGAAGGCCTCGACACCGCCAAGCTGGTCGGCCATCTCAATTGCTGGGCCTATCTGCAGAACGCCAAGGGCCCGGCAAACGAGGCGTTCCTGAAGAACTGGGCCGCCTATGTGAAGGCCAAGAACGTGCCGTTCTCCGGCACGGTGTCGATCGACCCGATGGTCTCGGCCTATGACTCGGTGCATCTGTGGGCGATGGCGGCAGCGAAGGCCGGCTCCTTCGACGTGCCGGAAGTGTCCAAGGCCTTTGCCGGCCTCACCTTCGACTGCCCCTCGGGCTACAAGATCTCGATGACCGGCGAAAACAATTACGTCGCCCGCGGCGTGTTCATCGGCTCGGTCAATGATGCCCAGGGCTTCGACATTCTCTGGCAGTCGAAGGATACGCCCAAGCCGGTGCCGTTCAGCCCCTATGGCTGAGTAAGCCAGCACGCCGTCCTCCCGGCCGCGCCGGAGGCGGAGAGCCGGGATTGCCCGCCGTCTTCTTGGGTCGATCCCGGTACGGCCTTCGGCCATTCTGGTACGGCGCCGTGCCGTCCCTGCCTTTCACCCGCCGCACATGGCCTTCCACCGCCATGCGCCGCCTTGAGTTTCCGATGAAGCTGGCGCGTTTTGTTCTTTTCCTCGTCGGCCTTGTCGCCGGCGGCCCGCTCCTCGCCCCCACGGCGCGGGCGCAGGCGCTCGACCGCGCCGGCCTCATCGGCAATCTGTGCGGCAATGCGAGCGCGATGGGCGAGGCGGCCGCCGTGCTCACCGGGCTCGCCATGTCCGGCGACGCGGCCGACCGCGCCTTCGCCGTGCCGCTCGCCCGCGCGGTGATCGACCGCAAGCTCGCCTGCGACGAGGCCGGCGCGGTGCTGACCGAGAGCGGCCTCGACGCCGTGACCCGCGCCCCGCGCCCGGCGGCGGGGGAGGCGCGCACCCCCGTTCTCAGCCTGAAGAACCGGGCGACCTATGAGCTTGCCGACGCGGCGCTGGCCCTGCGCGCGGCACCCGAGCCGGCCCAGCGCGCGGCGGCGCTGAAGACGCTGGAGCGCCGCCCGGCGCTGATTCCCGAGGGCCTGCTCGACGCCGCCGCCGCCTCGGAGACCGATGCCGGGCTGAAGGCTGACATCGAAACCCTCGCCCAGACCGCCGCGCTCAATGCCGCCGACCCGGCCGCCCGCATAAGGGCGCTGGCCCGCATTGCCGACACGCCGAGCCGACGCGCGCTGACGAAGGTGTCCGCGCTCACCACCGATCCCGCCTATGCCGCCAGCCCGGACTTCCGCGCGGCGGTGGATGACGCCACCCTGCGCATCGAACGCGGCATCGCCATCGGCGACGTGCTGGCGACGCTCTATAATGGCTTGAGCTTCGCCTCCATCCTGTTCATGGCGGCGATCGGGCTCGCCATCATCTTCGGGCTGATGGGCGTCATCAATCTCGCCCAGGGCGAGCTGATCATGATCGGCGCCTATGTCACCTGGCTGGTGCAGCAGGGGCTGCGGGTGGCGGCGCCCTCGCTGCTCGACTGGTATCTGGTGCTCGCCATCCCGGTCGCCTTCTTTGTGACCGCCGCCATCGGCATCGCGCTGGAAGCGAGCCTGCTGCGCCATCTCTACAAGCGCCCGCTGATGAGCCTGCTCGCCACCTGGGCGGTGAGCCTGTTCCTGATGAACCTGGTGCGGGTGGTGTTCGGCACCCAGAACCTGCAATTCGAGACGCCGTTCTATGTCACCGGCGGCGTGCCCGTGATCGGCGACTTCATCTTCACCTGGAACCGCATGTTCGCCATCGCCTTCGCCATCGTCACGCTGGCGCTAACCTGGGGGCTGGTGCGGCGCACGCCGTTCGGGCTCAACATCCGCGCGGTGACGCAGAACCGCGACATGGCCGCCTGCATCGGCATCCCGACACGGCGGGTCGACATGATGGCGTTCGGCCTCGGCTCGGGCCTTGCGGGGCTCGCCGGGCTGGCGCTGTCGCCGATCTATTCGGTGAACCCGCAAATGGGCCAGAACTTCATCATCGACGCCTTCATGGTGGTGGTGCTCGGCGGGGTCGGCACCATTGCCGGCACGGTGGTGGCAGCCTTGGGCATCGGCCAGATCAACGTGCTGATCGAGCCGCTCTGGGGGGCGGTGGCGGCGAAGGTGATCGTGCTGTTGATGATCATCGCCTTCCTGCAATGGCGGCCCGAGGGCCTGTTCGCCGTGAAGGGGCGCCGCAAATGAACCGCTTCGGTCTGTTCAGCCTCACCGCACCGATCGTCCACCTCATCGGCCTCATCGTCCTGGTCGCTTTGGCCATGGCGGGACTGGCCGGAACCGAGTTCGCGCTGTCGCGCTACCTCGCCAACGCCATCGGCCAGCTCGCCGCCTTCGCCGTTCTGGCGATCTCGCTCGACCTGATCTGGGGCTATCTCGGCATCTTGTCGCTCGGCCACGGACTGTTCTTCGCGCTGGGCGGCTACCTCATCGCCATGTATCTTCTCAAGCATTCCTTTGAAATCACCGGCACGGTGCCCGATTTCCTGCAGTTCATGGGCTGGAAGGAGTTCCCGTTTTATTGGGACGGATTTGAGTTCTTCCCCTATGCACTGGCCGCCGCCGTGGTGATAACCACGCTGATCTCCGGTCTTTTCGGCTATGTCTCGTTCCGCTCGCGGGTCGGCGGCGTGTATTTCGCCATCATCACCCAGGCGCTGGTCTATGTCGCCATGCTGCTGATGTTCCGCAACGACACCGGCTTCGGCGGCAATAATGGCATGACCGGGTTCACGGTCCTGTTCGGCTGGCCAATGGGCACGTCAGGCATGATCACCGCCCTCGCCGTCGTCTCGCTTCTCGTGCTGGCGGGGGTGCTGGCCGGCTGCAACGGACTGGTGAAAAGCCGCTTCGGCGCGCTGATGCTGGCGACGCGCGACGACGAAACGCGCTTGAGAACAATGGGTTACGAGACGCTGCGGCTCAAGCTCATCGTCTGGTGCCTCTCCGCCCTCATCGCCATGCTGGCGGGCATGCTCTATGTGCCGCAGGTCGGCATCATCAATCCGCGCGTGCTCTCGCCCGAATTGTCGCTGGAAATCGCGGTGTGGGTGGCGATCGGCGGGCGCGGCCATCTGGTGGGGGCGGTGATCGGCGCGCTGCTGGTCAATGCGGTGAAGTTCTGGCTGTCCTTCGCCGCGCCCGAGATCTGGCCGTTCATCCTTTCCGGGCTGATTGTCCTGGTGGTGCTGGTCTTCCCCAACGGCTTGATGGACCTCGCGAAATTCAAGCTGATGCGTCCCATGGGGCCCAAGCGCCTGGCCGCCGATATGGGCGAGGCGCGGCCATGAGCCTGACCGCGCTTCTGGTCGACGGCCTCACCGTTCGCTTCGGCAGTTTCCGCGCGCTGGATGAGCTGTCGCTCGCGATCGATTATGGCGAGGTGCGCGCCATCATCGGCCCGAACGGCGCCGGCAAGACCACGCTGCTCGACGTCATCTCCGGCATCACCCGGCCGAAGCAGGGGCGGGTGCTGTTCGATGGCGCCATCGATCTCACTGGCCTCAGCGAAGCCGCCATCGCCCGCGCCGGCCTGCGACGAAAGTTCCAAAAGCCGAGCGTTTTCGAGGGGTTAAGCGTGCGTCAGCACATCGCCATCGGCGCCGATGTCGGTTTCCGCACCCGCCTCGACGCCCCCGCGCTGGAGGATCGCGTCGGCGAGGTGCTGGAGATTGTGGGGCTTGTCGACCAGTCCCACCGCCTCGCCGGCGAGCTCTCGCATGGCCAGAAGCAATGGCTGGAGATTGGCATGGTGCTGGCCTCCGACCCCAAGGTGCTGATGCTCGACGAGCCGGTCGCCGGCCTCACCGACGAGGAGACCGAGCGCACGGCGGCGCTGGTGCGCGCTCTGAAGCGACCGGACCGCGCCATTGTCGTGGTCGAACACGACATGGATTTCGTCGAGCGCATCGCCGACCGCGTTACCGTGCTGCACGAGGGCCGCACGCTGTTCGAAGGCTCGATGGACAAGGTCCGGGCCGACGCGGCGGTGGTCGAAGTCTATCTGGGGCGATGAGTATGCGGTTCTCAGTGGAAGGTCTCGATCAGCATTACGGCTCGGCGCAGGTGCTGCGCCAGATCGGCTTCGAGATCGCGCCGGGCGAGTGTCTCGCCGTGCTCGGGCGCAACGGCGCCGGCAAGTCGACCCTGCTCAAATGCCTGATGGGCCTGCTCGCTCCGAGCGCCGGTACCATCCGCATCGACGGCGCGGACGCCACCGCCTGGTCGCCGCACCGGCGCTCCCGCGCCGGCCTCGCCTATGTGCCGCAGGGCCGCGAGATCTTTTCCGAACTGACGGTGGGCGAGAATGTCGAGGCCGCCGCCCGCGCGCACGGCACCTATGGCACGCCAGCCATGGACGAGGCGATCGACCTGTTCCCGGTGCTGCGCGAAATGTGGAGGCGGCCCGGCGGTGCGCTCTCGGGCGGGCAGCAGCAGCAACTGGCGCTCGCCCGCGCCCTCGTCACCCAGCCGAAGCTGCTGATCCTCGATGAGCCCACCGAAGGCATCCAGCCCAACATCGTCGCCCTGATCGGCGAGGTGCTGCGGGCGCTGAAGGGGCGGCTGTCGATCCTGCTGGTCGAGCAATATCTCGATTTCGCCATCGACACGGCTGATGGCTTTGTCATCCTCTCGCGTGGCGCCATCGTCGAGGCCGGCCGCGCCGAGACGATGACGCGCGATCACCTCTCCCGCTTCATCGCCGTCTGAACCCCTATCCCAGAGATTCCCAGGAGCTTCCAATGTCGCGCCGCTTCGAAATCCCCGCCACACCGGAGAACATGGTGTTGGGCTATCTCGACAGCTCCACGCCGCCGGTGCTGGAGGTGGCCTCCGGAGATGTGGTGACGCTGCACTCCTTCCCCGCGGGCGGCAAGGAGACGCTGCCGGACAACCTGCCGGTTCCTGCCGACTACATGGCCGCCCTCGACACGCTGCCGCCCGGGCCGGGGCCGCATTTCATCACCGGCCCGGTCTATGTGCAGGACGCCAAGCCGGGCGATACGCTGCAGGTCGACATTCTCGACGTGAAGGTGCGCCAGGACTGGGGCTTCGTCTCCATCCTGCCGCTGCTCGGCACGTTGCCGGACGAGTTCACCGACTACGAGACCATCCACCCGGTGGTCGATCACGCGCGGAATGTCTGCGTCATGCCGTGGGGCACGGAGATTCCGCTCGACCCGTTCTTCGGCATCATCGCCACCGCCCCGCCGCCGGCCTGGGGCCGCTGCGGCTCGCCGGTGCCGCGTGCCTTTGGCGGCAACATGGACAATAAGGAACTGCGCGCCGGCACCACGCTGTATCTGCCTGTCTTCAACGAGGGCGCGCTGTTCTTCGCCGGTGACGGGCACGGCGTGCAGGGCGATGGCGAGGTGTGCATCACCGCGCTGGAAACCGGCGTCACCGGCACGTTCCGCCTGACCCTGCGCAAGGACATGCGGCTCGACTGGCCCTTCGCCGAGAGCGCCACCCACCTGATGTCGATCGGCCTTGACGAGGATCTCGACGATGCCGCCAAGCAGGCGACGCGGGAAATGGTCAAGCATGTGTGCGAGCGGACCAATCTCTCGCGCAACCAGGCCTACATGCTGTGCTCGCTGGCCGGTAACCTGCGGGTGACGCAGATGGTGGACGGCAATAAGGGCGTCCACATGCTGCTCGCCAAATCGCTGCTCTGACGGCATCCGAAAGCCGTCGCCGCCAAACGACGAGACGGCCCGACCGCCCGGCGGTCGGGCCGTTCGTGCTTGGGTGCCCCCTTGGTCGCCAGCCTCCCCGACCTCCCCGCCGGCGCATCGAAAAGGGTCATTCTTCCCGGTTGCCGCCGCCAGCTTAGGCGGAGGTCGCCTGTGTTCAGCGGGAATGACGGATTGGGCATGCCGCCTGATGCTTCCTGTTCCGTGCCTGCGCCGCGGGCGGCCTTTGCTCGTGTCCGCCGGACGGGCGGAATCAGCGGGTTCCCGCGGTATCCTCGCACGCCTAGCCCGTAAAACAGGCTAGCTCATTTATTAATCAGCATCAGCTTCTCGCGCTTCCAGGCGGGCCAGATACGCCGGGGCATGCGTGCCGCAATCGGCGCCGTCCCACGCGCCCACGCGGACATCCTGCTGCGATTTCCGCCTGCGACGCCCCCAGAAATTATACGACAAGTAGCTATTACATAACGATTTTATCGCCCCCTGGGCTGGTCGGGCGGCACGCTCGGCTCAGCTTGGCATGCCGCTTGCGGAAGGAACGGGGTGCGCAAGCCGAGGGGGTCTGGCCGTATGTCGGCACCTGCGGCGAATCCGGCACATGCGGAAAGGCTGATGCGCCGTGCAGGGAACGAAACGTTCCTCGCCCGGCATGTCTGAGGAGGAACCATGAAGCTTCCGGTCAGTGCCAGCGAGAGTTTCGTCGAGTTCGCCGGCGTCCAGAAGAGTTATGACGGCGAAGTGCTTGTGGTGAAGGACCTCAGCCTGCGCATCCGCCGCGGCGAGTTCCTCACCATGCTGGGGCCGTCGGGCTCGGGTAAGACCACGACGCTGATGATGCTCGCCGGCTTCGAGACGCCGACCTCCGGCGACATCATGCTCGACGGCGCCCGCATCGACTCGCTGCCGCCCGAGAAGCGCAACATCGGCATGGTGTTCCAGAACTACGCGCTGTTCCCGCATATGAGCGTGGCGCAGAATGTCGGCTATCCCCTGAAGGTGCGGGGCCTCCCGAAGTCGGAGATCGCCGAGCGTGTCGCCAAGGCGCTCGACATGGTGCATCTGGGCAGCTTCGCCACGCGCATGCCGGGCCAGCTCTCCGGTGGCCAGCAGCAGCGCGTCGCCCTCGCCCGGGCGCTGGTATTCGAGCCGAAGCTGGTGCTGATGGACGAGCCGCTCGGCGCGCTCGACAAGCAGCTGCGCGAGCACATGCAAATGGAGATCCGCCATCTGCATGAGCGCCTCGGCATCACCGTGGTCTATGTCACCCACGACCAGAGCGAGGCGCTGACCATGTCGGACCGCGTCGCCGTGTTCAATGCCGGCATCATCCAGCAGGTCGCCCCGCCGGCCGAACTCTATGAAAGCCCCGCCAATTCCTTCGTCGCCCAGTTCATCGGCGAAAACAACCGGCTTCCCGGCCGCATCGAGGCGGCCAATGGCACGCTGTGCTCGGTCGTGCTGGCCAATGGCGATGTCGTCACCGCCACCCTCACCGATGCGGCGCGGGTGGGCGAGGACTGCCTGCTCTCCATCCGTCCCGAGCGGGTCAAGATCGCCCCGCCCGGCGGTCCCCTCGACAACCATTTCGAGGCCGTGGTCGCCGAGATGATCTACCTCGGCGACCATGTGCGCGTGCGCTGCGTGCTCGACAGCGGCGCCGATGTGGTCGTGAAAGTCGGCAATGTCGAGGACCGGCCGGTCTTCTCTGTCGGCTCCCGCATACCGCTTGGATGGCGCGCGCAGGATTGCCGCGCCCTCGACGCGGCCTGACGCCTGCCCCCTGACGCCTCCCGCCAACCGATCCGAAGGGAATGACCATGCAGTTGAAGTCGCTCGTGCCGCTGAAGTCGCTGACGATGACCCTCTCCGCGCTCGCCCTTTCGGCGACCTGCGGGGCCGCCTTCGCAGCGGACAGCCTCACCATCACCTCCTGGGGCGGCGCCTACCAGACCAGCCAGGAGGAGGCCTATTACAAGCCCTACACCGCCAAGACCGGGGTGAAGATCGTCCAGGAAGAGTATAATGGCGAGGCGGCGCGCATCCGCGCCATGGTCGAATCCGGCAACACCACCTGGGATGCCGTCGACGTCGACGCCGCCACCGCGCAGCAGGGCTGCGACGAGGGGTTCCTGACGCCGATCGACTATTCCAAATTCGGCGGCGAGGCCGCCTTCGTGAAGGGCTCCACCTTCGAGTGCGGCATCCCGACCATCATCTATTCGACCATCTACGCCTATGACGCCGACAAGATTAAGGACGGCCCGACCACCATCGCCGGCCTGTTCGACACCAAGAAGTGGCCGGGCAAGCGCTCGCTGCAGAAGACGCCCTTCGGCAATCTCGAATTCGCGCTGATGGCCGACGGCGTGCCCGCCGACAAGGTCTATGAGACGCTGAAGACCAAGGAAGGCGTCGATCGCGCCTTCAAGAAGCTCGACACCATCAAGAGCGACATCGTGTGGTGGGAGGCCGGCGCCCAGCCGCCGCAGCTGCTCGCCTCGGGCGAAGTGGTGATGGCGACCGCCTGGAACGGGCGCATCTTCAACGCCAACAAGGTGGACAAGAAGAACTTCAAGATCGTCTGGGACGGCCAGCTGCTCGACTACGACCTGTGGGCGATCCCGAAGGGCGTCAAGGATCTCGACGCGGTCTACAAGTTCATCGAATTCGCCTCCAGCCCCGAGGCGCAGGCGGCGCAGACCAAATACATCTCCTATGGCCCCGCGCTGCTCGCCGCCACCCCGCTGGTCTCGCCGGAAATCCTCAAGGACCTGCCGACCGCGCCGGAAAATGCCAAGACCGCGCTCGCCAACGATCCCGTCTTCTGGGGCGACAACAAGGAAGAGCTGCTGAAGCGCTTCAACACCTGGATCGCCCAGTGATCCCTGGCGCGCCGGGGTCTCCCCCGAACGCGCCATGATGTGACGGCCGGTCGGGACTCTCGGTGTCCCGGCCGGAAATCGATCGCGCTGCCGACTCCCTTCGGTTCGATCAGGTCATTCCACCCGATCGAACCGGCTCCAGGGGCGGACGGCGCGGCACCAGCCGAGGGGGATTTCCTATGACCGTGGCCACCTTGGAAGGCGAGGCGGGACCCGCCGTGGACCGCACCTCGCTCAAGACCAAGCTCAGGCGCGCCGAGCGCGTCAATCGCGCGCGCTCCTTCTCGCTCGTCGCCCCGCTGCTGCTGTTCGTGCTGGCAGTATTCGCGCTGCCGATCGGGCTGATGCTGCTGCGTGCGGTAGAGAACACCGAGGTGCGCGAGACGATGCCGCGTACCATCGCGGCACTGGACGCATGGGACGGAAGGGAGACCCCCGGCGAGGACGTGTTCGCGGCATTCGCCGAGGATCTGGTGCAGACGCAGAAGGACCGCACGACGGCGCTGGTCGGCAAGCGCATCAATTACGAAGTACCGGGCGCCCGCTCGCGCTTCCTGAAGGCCGGAAGGCTGATTGATGCCGGCGGCGGTGGGCCGTGGCGGGAGAAGTTCATCGCCGCCGATCCCGAATGGGGTTCAGTTGATTTCTGGGCGATCATGAAGCGGGCCGGCAATACCTTCACGCCCTATTATCTGCTGACCTCGCTCGACCTGCGCCAGGATGCCGAAGGCGCGGTGAGCCGCAATTTCGCCGACCAGTCGATCTTCGTCGATATCTTCATCCGTACCATCTGGATCAGCCTGCTGGTGACGCTGGCGACGCTGGTGCTTGGCTATCCCGTGGCGCATCTGCTGGCGATCCTGCCCCCTCGCCACGCCAATGTGCTGATGATCCTGGTGCTGCTGCCCTTCACCACCTCGATCCTGGTGCGGACCACCGCGTGGATCGTGCTGCTGCAGAGCAATGGCGTGCTCAACGACATATTGCTGGCGCTGAACCTGACCACCGAGCGGGTGCAGCTCATCTTCAACCGTTTCGGCACGGTGCTGGCGATGACGCATATCCAGCTGCCCTTCACCATCCTGCCGATCTATTCGGTGATGAAGTCGATTCCCCCCTCGCATCTGCGGGCGGCGCGCTCGCTCGGCGCGGGGCCGCTCACCGCCTTCGTCTCGGTCTACATGCCGCAGACCCTGCCCGGAGTCGGTGCCGGCTGCCTGCTCACCTTCATCCTGTCGCTGGGTTACTACATCACCCCGGCGCTGGTCGGCGGGCCGCAGGACCAGATGGTCAGCTATTTCGTCGCGCTCTACACCAATCGCGAAATGAACTGGGGGCAGGCCTCGGCGCTCGGCGCCATTCTGCTGCTGATCACGCTGGCGCTCTACGCGCTGTTCAACCGCTTCGTCGGAATCGACAAGGTCAAGCTGGGCTGATCGACATGCTGGCACCCTCCTATGCGACCCCGCGCGAGAAGCTGACCTATTTCCTCTTCGCGGTTTTCTGCGCCCTGGTGTTCCTGTTCCTGATCGGCCCGATCCTGGTGATCATGCCGCTCTCCTTCTCCAGCGAACCCTGGTTCACCTATCCGCTGCCGGGCCTCAGCCTGCGCTGGTATGTCGATTTCTTCACCGATGAGCGCTGGCGCATCGCGCTGCAGAACAGCGGCATCGTCGCGGTATTCGCCACGCTGATCGCCACCGGGCTCGGCACGCTCGCCGCGCTCGGCCTGTCGCGCGGCAATGTCCCCTTTGCCGGGCTGATCCTGTCGATCCTGATCTCGCCGATGATCGTGCCGGTGGTGATCGTGGCGGTGGCGATGTTCTTCGGCTTCGCGGCGGTGGGGCTGAACAACACCTATCTCGGCCTCATCCTCGCCCATGCCATTCTCGGCACGCCCTTCGTCGTCATCACCGTGACGGCGACCCTCACCGGCTTCGACCGCACGCTGACCCGGGCCGCCGCCTCGCTCGGCGCCTCGCCCTGGACGACGTTCCGCACCATCACCCTGCCACTGATCGCCCCAGGTGTGACATCGGGCGCGCTGTTCGCCTTCGTCACCTCCTGGGACGAGGTGGTGGTGGCGCTGTTCCTCGCCAGCCCGGACCAGCGCACCCTGCCGCGGCAGATGTTCTCCGGCATTCGCGAGCAGATCTCGCCAACCATTACCGCCGCCGCGACGCTGCTGGTCTTTTTCGCCGCTCTGCTGATGCTGACGCTGGAACTGCTGCGCCGCCGCTCCGAGCGCCTGCGCGGCACCGGTGGCTGACGGCGGCGCCGCCCCCTCCGCGCTCGAGAGCTTCAGCGCTGGAAGGTCTCGCGCAGCCGGTCCCATTTCAGCCGCGCCTTCACCGCCAGCGGCCAGGCGGCATGGCCGAGGATCGGCTTGATGCGGGTGACGGGGAGGTCGAGCGCCTCCCGCCCGCCGCCAGCGGCGTGCCGGGCGAGCATGCGGCCGGTCGCGGTGGCCATGGCGACGCCCCGGCCATTATAGCCGAGCCCGATGGTCAGCCCCGGCTCCGGCTCGTGCAGATGCGGCAGGTTATCCCAGGTGACGGCGACCTGCCCATTCCAGCGATGCGTCCATTCCACCGCCTTGAGCACCGGGAACAGCCGGGTGGCGTGATCGACGAGCGCGCGAAAATCCTGCCGAGCGGTCGCCGGCCGCAACACGCTGCGCCCACCCATGACGAAGCGGCCGGCGTCATCGACCCGGTAATAGGCATAGGAGGCCGACATCTCGTACAGCACCACGCCGTTCGGCATGAGCGGCGCCGCCAGCTCCGGCGGCAGCGGCTCGGTGGCGGTGACCGAGGAATAGACCGGAATCACGCTGCGCCGCAGGCCGGGCCAGAGGTCGTCGCTATAGCCATTGGTGGCGAGGATCACCCGCTCGGCGCGCACCAGGCCGTTCGGCGTCGCGATCTCCCAGCCGCCGGCACTCCGCCCCAGCCGCGTGGCTGGCGTATCGGTGAACAGTCGGGCGCCGGCCGCGAGTGCCGCGCGCGCGAGGCCCCGGCAATAGGCGAGCGGGTTCACCTGTCCGCCGCGCCGGTCATGGGCGCCGAGGGGATAGAAGCCGGTGCCGGTGAGGCGGGCCATCTCCTTGCCCTCCGCGATCACCACATCGGCGCCGCGTGCCGCCCATTGCCGCTGGAACTCGCGCACCCCCTTGGCGGCGCGTTCGGAGAGGGCGGCCCGCAGCGTGCCGCCGCGCCGGGGGGCGCAGTCGATGCGGTGACGGGCGATGAGGTCGAAGACGAGGCCGGGCGCCTCATCGCCGAGCCGCACCATTCGCCCGCCGAGATCGGCGCCAAAGGCTTGCTCCAACTCCTCCGGTTCCCATTTCAGCCCCGGATTGACCTGTCCGCCATTGCGGCCGGAGGCGCCCCAGCCGATCTGGCTCGCCTCAAGCACCACCGTGTCGATGCCGGATTCGGCGAGGTGCAGCGCGGCGGAGAGGCCGGTGAAACCGGCGCCGACGATGACCACCTGCGCCGTGACATCGCCCGCCAGCGCGGCGGTTTCCGGCGCCGGCGGCGCGGTCTCCCGGTAGAGCGAGCGCGGCATGGGGCGGCGGGCAAGGGTCTCGACCATCAGATGTCTCCGCTCGGGGCCGGTGTTCTCAAAGCCCCGCCATCGGGCGCGGGCGCGAGCCGTCGAAGAAGCGCGAGAGGCGATAGGGCTGCGGGTCGGCGATTGGCGTGGCGCCGGTGACGAGATCGGCGACCAGATGGCCGGCGCCCGGGCCGATGCCGAAGCCGTGGCCGGAAAAGCCGGTGGCGACGATCAGGCCGGACACAGTGTCGACGGGCGAAATGACCGGCACCGCATCGGGTGTCGCGTCGATGAAGCCGGCCCAGCTCTGCACGATCCGCGCCCCGGCAAAGGCCGGGAAGCGCCGCTGCAGCGCGGCGAAGGCCTGCTGGAGATAACCGTGGTCCGGCGCCGGATCGAGCACCCGCGCCGCTTCATAGACCGAAGGTTCATCGAAGGCGCGCCGCGCACTCTCCCGCCATTCGGTGATGAAGCGCGGCCCGAGCCGCAGCCGCAGCGAGGCGTATTCCATCTGCAGCGCGGGGAGGAAGGGGAGGGCGAAACGGAAGCTGTCCGGCACGATGGGCACCACGTTCACATGGCCGTTGGCGAGGGTGTAGCCGCCATCCTCCCGGCGCCGGAAGGCGAAATCATGGTCCCACAGCGCCGGCATCGGGCCGCCCGGCACGGGCGAGGTGCGCAGCACGCTGGCGCGCACCTTCAGCTGCGGCAGGGCGATGCCGACATCGGCGAGAATACGCCGCGTCCACGCTCCGCCGGCGACCACGACATTGGGCGTAGAGATGCGCCCGCGCTCGGTGACGGCGGCGATCACGCGGCCGCCGCCGGTCTCGACGCCGCGCACCGCGCAATCGGTGAGGATGATGGCGCCGCGCTTGCGCGCCGCCTCGGCGATCGCCGGCGCCGCCTTTTGCGGCTCGGCCCGCCCGTCGGACGCGCACCAGAGCGCGGCCGGCGGCGGCTTGGTATCGCCGGGCATATGCCGGGCGAGCGCGCTGCCCGACAGCATCTCGGCTGCAATGCCGGCGCCGGCTGCGTCCTTTACCCATTCGGCGAAGGAGGCTTCCTTCTTCGCGTCATTGGCGGCGAACAGGATGCCTGTCGTGGCAAAGCCAGTCGAGGCGCCGATATGGGCGTCCATGCCGCGCCATAGGCGCAGCGCCTCGCGGATCAGCTCGAATTCGCGCGGGTCGCGCTTGGCCTGCCGGCACCAGCCCCAGTTGCGGCTGGATTGCTCGCCGGCAATGTGGCCCTTCTCGCAGAGCGCCACCTTGAGGCCGCGCTCGGCGAGATAGAGCGCGCTTGTTGTGCCGATGATGCCGCCGCCGACGATGACGACATCGGCGTCGGGCGGGCAGGTTGGATCGGAAGCGACGGGTACGACTTGGGGTCCCATGGATGGCCTGTTCGAGCATGGAAGTGGCGTGCGGCCCTTCATGCGCGCGGCCGGACGCCGAAGCTAGCAAAAGCGGTGCCAGTGCGGCACTGGGGGCACCCGCGCCGCTCTCTAGGAATGCTCTCGCGATGCCTTTGAGTAAGTCATCATGACGCTCAAATCAGCGGACTCTCCGAATGGCAAGAGGCATCATGGCACCATGCAATGGACAATAATTGAGCGAGGTAAAATAATACAATATGACGTACTATGGTACGGTGTTGCACTGAATATGGTTTCAATTTGAGCGGGTGTTGCATATTTGCACTACGCGAATCCCTCAGAATGGGTAAATTGCCGCAATGTAATCTGACTGGGGGACGCGAAATGAAGAATATACTGCTGGGTGCTGTCCTGATGAGCGCCGCCATGCCGGTCGCTGCCATCGCGGCTGATCTGCCTTATCCGACCAAGGCTGAAGTGGTTGTGGTCGAGCCGGTGTTTTCCTGGACCGGCTTCTACCTTGGCGCCAATGTGGGCTATGGCGGCAACGAGTTCGAATACCCGTTCTCGGTGGCGTCGGACGGCGTGCCTGTCGCGAGCGGCTCGGCGACGCTCGATTCGAGCGGCTTCTTCGGCGGCGCGCAGATCGGCTACAACTACCAGTTCGCCAACAATGTCGTGCTCGGTGTCGAGGCGGATTTCCAGTGGTCGGGCATTGAGGGCAAGCTGGACGCCGGCTTGGCCATTCCGCTCCTCCCGGCGGGCTTCTCGGCGAATGCCGGCTCGGAAGTCGAGTGGTTCGGCACCATTCGCGCCCGCCTCGGCTACGCCTTCGACAACCTGCTGGTCTACGGCACGGGTGGCGCGGCCTATGGCAAGGTGAAGTCGAGCATCAGCGTCGCCGGACCGGGCTTCCTGCTCAGCGAATCCGCTGACGACACCAATTGGGGCTGGACCGCCGGTGCCGGTTTCGAATACGCCATCAACAACAACTGGACGCTGAAGACCGAGTATCTCTATGTCGATCTCGGCGAGACGTCTGCGTTCAGCGGCTTCCTGGCCGAGGGCGTGACCGGCACGCTCGACACGAAGACGACCTTCCACACCGCCAAGGTCGGCCTGAACTACAAGTTCTGAGCGCCTCTCTCCTCTGGGCGATTTGAAAGGGCCGCAAACGCGGCCCTTTTTTCTTGTCCTGCAGGCTTCCACACGCTCATGGGGCGTGAGGCCGGGGCCTAGAACCCCATGGCGGCGCCGTCGCTGCGCGGGTCGCTCGCGCCTTCCAGCCTTCCGTCCGGCTGGCGGACGATGGCGCCGGCATGGCCCATCATGGCATCGAAGGGCGCCACCGTCTCCACCTCGTGCCCCGCCGCGCGCAGGGCGTCGGTGACGGCGGGGGGGAAGCGGTCTTCCAGCTTCAGCGTCACCGTTTCCGCGCCCCAGGTGCGGCCCAGCAGCCAGCGCGGGGCGGTGATGGCCGCCTGCAGCTCCTGCCCGAACAGGCCGTAGCGCGAGAACAGCGCGGCCTGTGTCTGCGGCTGGCCCTCGCCGCCCATGGTGCCATAGACCATGTGCCGGCCATCCTCGAACTGCGCCATGGCGGGGTTGAGGGTGTGGAACGGCTTGCGGCCGGGCGCCAGCACGCGCGGCCCGTCGCCGGCAAGGGCGAAGCTGGAGCCGCGATTCTGCCAGACGATGCCGGTCTGTGGCAGCACGATGCCTGAGCCGAATTCGAAATAGATGCTCTGGATGAAGCTGGCCGCCAGCCCGTCGCCATCGATAGCGCCGAGCCAGACCGTGTCACCAGCGGAGGGCGGCGCCGGCCAGGGCCGGGCGTGCGCCGGGTCGATCCGGGCGGCGAGGGTGTCGAGCGCCTGATCGGTCAGCCAGTCGCGCGGGTCGCCCGGCATTGAATCGGGATCGCCGACAAGCCGGTCGCGCACGAGGAAGGCCTGCTTGGTCGCCTCCACCAGCCCGTGCAGATGGGCGAAGCCCTCGGCCTCGCTCACGCCGAGCCGGCCGAACAGAGCGAGGATCATCAGCGAGGCCAGCCCCTGCGTCGGCGGGGGAAAGTTGAAGAGCTGGATGCCCGGCAGCCTCACCGATAGCGGCGTTACCCGGCTGGCGCGGCACGCGGCGAGGTCGTCCAGCGTCACCGGCGAGCCAGCGGCGGCAAGATCCTGCGCGATCTCGCGCGCCAGAGCCCCGCGATAGAAGCTCTCGGTCCCCTCGATGCCGAGCCGGTGCAGGGTCTCGCCCAGCGCCGGCAGCTTCATGGTGGAGCCGGTCGCCGGCGCGGCGCCGTTCGTGAGGAAGGTGTCGGCAAAGCCGGAGATATGGCCGAGTTCCGGCAGCTTCTGCGCGGTCAGTTCGCTCTGGCTGGCGGTGACGGCGAAGCCGTTGCGGGCGTGCCAGACCGCGTCCTCGACCAGGCGCGCGAGCGGCAGCGTGCCGCCGCGCTCCCCGCTCAGCGCCAGTGCCTCGCCCCAGCCCGCGACCGTGCCGGCGGTGGTGTTGGCGGCGAGCGGCCCGCGCTGGGGGATCGCCTCCAACCCGGCGCGGAAATAGAGTTCCGGCATCGCCGCCGCCGCCGCTCGGCTGCAGGCGTCGATGGCGACGGGCGTCTCGCCCGGCGCGCCGATCAGCCAGAAGCCGTCGCCGCCAATCGCGGTCATGTGCGGGTAGACGACGGCCAGCGCCGCCGCCATGGCGATCGTCGCCTCAACCGCATTGCCGCCTTCGCGCAGCACCCGCAGTCCCGCCTCGCTGGCGAGATGATGCGGTGATGTCACCATGCCACGGCGGGCACGAACAGTGTTCAGCATGTCACGTAAACTCCGGCTACCAGCCGATCGCCTTCGGCAGCCAGGTCGCTACCGCCGGGAAGGTGAAGACCAGCGCCACGGCACAGATCTGAAGACCGATGAAGGGAAGCACGCCGCGATAGATGTCGCCGGTCGTCACTTCAGGCGGCGCCACGCCGCGCAGGTAAAACAGCGCCCAGCCGAAGGGCGGGGTGAGGAAGGAGGTCTGCAGCACGGTGGCGATCAGCGCCGCGGCCCAGATCAGGTCGACGCCGGCCGCCTGCATGAGCGGCAGGAACATCGGCACCACGATGTAGCTGATCTCGATCCACTCGATGAAGAAGCCGAGCACGAAGATGATCAGCAGCATGAAGATGAGAATGCCGTCGGTGCCGCCGGGCACCATCGAGAAGGCGTCATGCACCAGCCGCTCGCCGCCCAGCCCACGGAAGGCCAGCGCGAAGACCTGCGAGCAGATCAGCACGAAGAACATCATCGCGGTGATGCGCGCCGTGGTCTGCACCGTGTCGATCAGGGTGCGCAGGGTGAAACGTCCGGCAAAGGCGGCGACGAGGATGGAGCCGAGCGCGCCCATGCTGGCGGCTTCCGTCGGCGCGGCGATGCCGCCGATGATAGAGCCGAGCACGGCGAGCACGAGGCCGATCGGCGGTAGGCCGACTTTCAGCGCCGTCAGCCAGAGCTGCCGGCGCGGCATCGCCTGGCGCTCGGCGAGCGGAATGGCCGGCACCTTTTCAGGCCAGATGACGCCGACGAGCAGCATATAGGCGCAGAAGATGCCGGTGAGCAGCAGCCCCGGCATGAGGGCGGCGGCGAACAGAGTGCCGACCGATTCGCCGAGAATGTCGGCGAGCAGGATGAGGATGGTCGAGGGCGGAATGAGCTGGCCGAGCGTGCCGGAGGCGCAGATGGCGCCGCAGGACAGGCTGCGGTCATAGCCGCGCCGCAGCAGGGTGGGCAAAGTGAGCAGGCCGAGCGTGACGATGGTCGCGCCGACAATGCCTGTGGTGGCGCCCATCAGCATGCCGACCAGCACAATGCCCAGCCCCATGCCGCCGCGCAGGCTGCCCGAGAGATGGCCGATCACCTCCATCAGCTCGTCGGCGAGCCGCGACTTCTCCAGCATCACGCCCATGAACACGAAGAGCGGGATGGCGATCAGCGTGTAATTGGCGGTGACGCCATAGATGCGGGCCGGCAGCAAGGCGAACAACGTGGTGCCGAAGCCGAGCCAGCCGAAGAAGAAGCCGCTGATCGCCAGTGTGAGCGCCACCGGCACACCGATGAGCAGCATGACGAAGAAGGAGGCGATGCAGGCGATCGCCAGGATTTCATTGACGGGCATTGGCAGGCACCTGCGCGGGAGGCTCAGCCTCACCGCCGAGGAAGGGGATCAGCGCACGCAGGCTTGCAGCGAGGCTCTGGAGGAGCAGCAGCGCGAAGCCGGCCGGGATCATCGCCTTGATGATGAAACGGTAGGGCAGTCCGCCGGGGTCGGGCGAACCCTCGGCGATGCGGTAGGACTGCATCACATAGCGCCAGGACAGCACGATCACGATGACCGACAGCGCCACCACGCACAGCGCCGAGAACAGGTCGATCGACTGGCGCACGCGCCGGGGCAGGCGGGCATAGAAGATGTCCACCCGCACATGGCCTTCATGCTTGATCGTGTAGGCGATGCACAGCAGCGTCAGCGGTGCCATCAGGTGCCATTCCAGCTCCTGCATCGCCACCGAGCCGGTGCTGAAGACGTAGCGCATCAACACATTGCCGGCCATGACGAGGACGAGCGCGAAGCCCGTCCACGCCGCGACCCAGCCGCAGGCCTCGACGATGGCGTCGAGGCCGCGGGCGATCTTTTCAAGCGTGCCGCTCATGAGCCCCTGCGGATCTGGGTCTGGTACACCGCTTCCGACAAGCCGGCCCACTGGCTGTGCTCCGCCGCGAACTTGCTGAAGGAGTCGTAGACCTTCTTGATCTTCGGGTCGGAGTCGGCGAGCTGCTGCAGCGTGGTGGCCGTCACCTCGCGCAGCTTGTCAACGACAGGCGTCGGGTAGGGGCCGGCGATCACGCCCTGGTTCTTCACGAGGTCAGTCATCGCCTCGCCATTGGTCGCCTCGCACCAGGTGTGGCTGATGACGTTGCAGGCGGCGGCGGCGGCGCGGACGATTTCCTTGAGATCGTCCGGAAGCGAGTTCCAGGCAATCTTGTTGACGATCAGCTCGGTGACGTTGCTCGGCTCGTGCCAGCCGGTGGTGTAGTAGTACTTGGCGGCCTTCTGCAGGCCCAGCCGGCGATCCTGATAGGGGCCGACGAACTCGGCGGCGTCGATCACGCCGCGTTCCAGCGCCGGGAAGATTTCGCCGCCGGGCAGCAGCTTCACGTCGACGCCGAGCTGGGCATAGACCTTTCCGGCCAGGCCCGGGATGCGCATCTTCAGGCCCTTGAAGTCCTCGACCTTCTCGATCGGCTTGCGGAACCAGCCGGACATCTGCACGCCGGTATTGCCCAGCGGCATCGGCACGAGGTTGAAGGGGTCGTAGAGCTCTTCCCACAGCTGGAGGCCGCCGCCATGGTAGATCCAGGCGTTCTGGCCCTGGAAGTTGAGGCCGAACGGCACGCAGGTGAAGAACTGCGCCGCCGGCACCTTGCCGGCCCAGAAATAGGAATTGGCGGCGTTCATCTCGACCGTGCCGGAAGACACGGCGTCGAAGCCCTCAAGCGCCGGGATCAGTTCGCCGGCCGCGAAATGCTGGATGGTCAGGCGCCCGCCCGACATCTTGCCGACCAGATCGCAGAAATAGGTCGGGCTGCCCGGCCCGGTGACATAGAAGGGCGCGCCGGGACCATAGGCGTTGGTCATCTTCCAGCTGAACGTCTCCTGTGCACGGGCGACGTGCGGCGCGGCGAGCGTGACGGCAGCGGCGGTGCCGGCAAGACCGGCCCCCAGAAATCCACGGCGATCCATGTTGTTCCCCTTGATACGATGGGCGCCGAGTGCCTGCGGCGCGTCCTGATCGGCGCTAGAGAAGCGCTGCCTTTCGGTGCGGGCAATGCCCCATTGGGGGCAGCGGTTGGGTAAGGAGCACTACAGTGTTCCCGGTCTCAGGAAAAATAAATTTGTAGAAACAATTACATATAGTCGATTGACGCGATTTTGTGCGCCGGCGGGCTACGGGGCTGCGACAAGTTTTTGTGCGCCGTTCGTCAAAGTGCTTCACTGCGGAAATCGCCTCCCACCGTGTAGACCGCCCGCATGAACCGAGCCGCTCCGATTTCGATCAACGCCTTTCCCGCCAGCAAGCAGGAGGCCGCCTGGCGCGAGACGCTGGCCGGGCTCGCTTTGGCGGCGCGGATGCCAAAGGACGCGGTGTTCCATTTCGGCGAGGTGTCGATCAAGCGGTCGCCGACCCAGGCCACCTTCGCCCTTTTGCGCTCGCGAGCGCAGGATCTCGTCCCTCTGGCCGAGGCCGAGCCGCAGATCCTGATCGGCTTCGTCAATTATGGTCGCGGCCACCTCACCGATTCCGGCCGCCGCGCGGCGGAATTCGCCGATGGCGATCTGTGGGTCTGCGATCCGGCGACGCGCTTCTCGGTTCAGTTCCGCAATGATTTCGAGCTGCTGCTGCTGCGCCTGCCGCGGGAGAGGCTGGTGGGTCGGCTCGGCCGCGCCGCCACCGTGCCGACCCTGGTGCTGGGTGAATCGATTTCCGCGCTCGCCGCCCGGCCGATGATGCGCGCCCTCGCGGCCAACTTCGCCATGATGGAGGATGGCGACGTGATGGCGGCCGAGCCGGCCATCACCGAGCTGGTGCTCTCCGCCCTGCTGGCCGAGGCGCGGCCGGAGGAGGACACGGCCACCCAGGTCCAGGCCGCTCATTTCGCCCGTGTCTGCGGGCAGATCGAGGCGCGGCTGCGCGAGCCGGACCTGTCAGTGGCGGATATCGCCAAGGCGGAGGGCCTGTCGGCGCGCTATATCCAGCGCCTGTTCGAAGGCCAGGACCGTTCCTTCTCCGATTATGTCCGCCACCGCCGGCTGGAGCAGTGCCGGCTCGATCTGGTCAATCCCCAGCATGCCGACCGCTCGATCGCCGAGATCGGCTTTCGCTGGGGCTTTGCCGACCAGGCGCATTTCAGCCGGGTGTTCAGCACCGCCTACGCCATCTCGCCGCGCGAATACCGCAAGTCCGCCGGTTCCACCGTGGAGACCCGCTGGACCCGGGGCCGTCCCATGCATTCGGGCTCGCGCCCGGTCCGGCCGGGTCCGCTCTCCGCCGCGCCCACCGGGCCGAACGCGGAGGGGACGGACGCCGCCGCGCCCGAGAGCGCCGTGGCGGGACGGACGTCGCCGGAGCCGGGATCGCCCGGCGAGCATCATCTGCCGGTATCGCGCGACACCGTGCATTGGGGCTATCTCTCGCGCACCATTCCGCCGGTGCTGCGGGTGCGCTCGGGCGCGCGGGTGACGGTCGAGACCCTGACCCAGCATGCTTCGGACGATGCCGAGCGGATGATCCAGTTTGATGCCGGCGCCGAAAGCGTCTTTCGCTGGACGCGCGACTTCAAGGCCGTGGACCGGCGCGGCGCCGGCCCGGTGAACGCCTCGATCTTCGGGCGCGGGGCGGGCGAGGGCTTCGGCGTCCACATCTGCACCGGGCCGATCTTCGTCCACGGCGCCGAGCCGGGCGATGTGCTGGAGGTGGAGATCCTCGATCTGCGCCCCCGTCCCTGCGCCAACCCCGCCTATGCGGGTCAGGCCTTCGGCTCCAATGCGGCGGCCGCCTGGGGCTTCCACCATGACGACATTCTCGACGAGCCGCGCAAGCGCGAGGTGATCACCGTCTACCGCACTGACGCGGCTGGCGAGAGCGGCTTTGCCGAGGCGGTCTATTCCTTCCGCTGGGTGCCGCAGACCGACCCGTTCGGCGTCGTGCACGAGACGATCGACTATCCCGGCGTGCCGGTCGACCATTCCCGCATCGAGAAGCGCGAAGGCGTGCTGAAGGGCGCCCGCATTCCGGTGCGCCCGCATCTCGGCTTCATCGCGGTCGCCCCGCGCGAGACCGACATCGTCGATTCGGTGCCGCCCGGTTATTTCGGCGGCAATATCGACAATTGGCGGGCGGGGAAGGGCGCGCGGGTCTATCTGCCGGTGGCGGTACCGGGGGCGCTGCTCTCACTCGGTGATCCGCATCTCGCACAGGGCGATGGCGAGATCAGCGGCACGGCGCTCGAATGCTCGCTGACCGGGCAGGTGCGGCTCGTGCTGCACAAGCGCGGTGAGACGGAGAAGGTGTTTCTCAACGGGCTGGCGGCGCCGCTCATCGAGACGCCGGATGCCTGGCTGCTGCACGGCTTCAGCTACACCAACTATCTCCGCGAGCTCGGCCGCAACGCCCAGTCCGAAGTGTTCAAGCGTTCCTCGCTCAGCCGGGCGCTGCGCAGCGCCTCGCGCGCCACTCGCAACTTCCTGATGGAACGCTACGGCCTGGACGAGGATGAGGCGATTTCGCTGATGTCGGTGGCGGTCGATTTCGGCGTCACCCAGGTCGCCGACGGCAATTGGGGCATCCATGCCCGGGTGGCGAAGGCGATCTTCGAGCCAACGGGCGGCTGATCGCGCGGCCCGGCCTTAGCGAATCTCTTCCTGCGCGCGGAAACTGGGCAGGGCGCGCAGGGCGAAGGCGGTGAGATGCTCGGGGTCGCGCAGGCCGGAC
Source organism: Ancylobacter rudongensis (assembly GCF_900100155.1). Classification (GTDB taxonomy): domain Bacteria; phylum Pseudomonadota; class Alphaproteobacteria; order Rhizobiales; family Xanthobacteraceae; genus Ancylobacter; species Ancylobacter rudongensis. The sequence goes on along the minus strand of NZ_FMTP01000008.1, from coordinate 15,518 downwards.
TTGGCCCCTTCGAGAATTGCGAAGGCCAGAAGGCTGCGAATGCCCTCGCCGATGACCAGCCGTTCGGCGACTTGATCGCAGGCCCGGGCGAACGCCGTGTCGAGCAGTTCCACGTCCTCGGGCTCATAGGCGGCGCCGGCCAGCGCCTCGTCGATGGCGAAGGGGCTGGTGAGCTCCGAAATCTCGAAAGGCATGCGCCGGCTCCTCGCTTTGGAGTTTGCGAAAGCGCGACGAGAACGGCCCCGTGGTCTCTCAGTCGCCAGCCTGCTTGTCTTCACCGACGATAGCGAACTCTAACATGCGCCCACCCCGCGCGGGTGGGCCGGAGATACCATTGCCCCGTCGGCCTTGCGATTGTCGCAGCCGTCGGACCGGCCGCGTCGCGCTTTTCCAGCTATCTCATTTGCAGCACAGGGGAACCCGCCAGCGGCCAACCGCATTGCCGCAGGTGACGGGGGAACAAGGGTCGCGGCCTTCGGCGACGCGGACAGGCGTTTCTGGCGCGAAATTGATCCGCAGCGGCACCGTGTTCGTAGAGCGCACGTGGTGCGATCATTCCGAGTCTCCAGCGTGAGCCAAGCAGATGGTCAGGACGATCCAAGCCAAGGGATGGCTGCGCACGAGCGGCTTCGGCTCCGCCACGGCACGGTTTGAGATCCGGTTCGAGAGCCAGGGGCCGGTGGGCGAGGTGCGCTCCGAAGTGGCGGTGATTGCCGAGGCCAAAAGCGCCGGCCGCGCCTTGCTGGTGACGGAGGCCGGGCGCTGGATCTCCATCCGCCCCACCGACATGGCCGGAAACGTGCTGCATTTCGAGGTGCTGGACGACGAAGCGACGCTGGCCCGCTGCTTCGCCTGAGTCCAGCGGTCGGCTCACGCCGGCGGGTGCCCGCTCTCCGGACTTTGCTCCCGTTCACGCACGGGCGGCGGCTCGACGTCGCCGGTGATCAGCCGCGCCGCGCGCTGATAGGTCAGGTAGTTCCACAGCCAGGACATGGCGACCGTAATGCGGTTGCGCGCGCCGACCAGAAAATAGACGTGCACGATCCCCCAGAACATCCAGCCGAGGAAACCCGTCAGCTCAAAGCGCCCCAGCTTCACCACCGCCGCGTTGCGCCCGATGGTGGCGAGGTCGCCGGCGTGCCGGTAGTGGAAGCCCGGCGCCGTCGTGCGGGCAAGGCGCGCCTTGATCACCCGGGCGACATGGGTGCCCATCTGCTTGGCGGCGGGGGCGATGCCGGGCACCGGCTTTCCCTTGGCGTCGGTCGTCGCGGCGGCGTCGCCGATGACGAAAATATCCGGTTGGCCCGGTACGCTGAGATCGGGTTCGACGCGGCACCGCCCGGCGCGGTCGGTCTCGGCTCCCAGCCATTGCGCTGCCGGCGAGGCGCGCACGCCCGCCGCCCAGATCTTGGTCGAGACCGGCAGGCTCTCGCCGCCCTCAAGGGTCACATGGTCGGGCCCGATGTCGATGACCGGCCGGCCCGTCAGCACCTCCACGCCCATCGCCTCCAGCCTTTCGCGCGCATGGGCGGAAAGCCGTTCCGGCAAAGCGGGCAGCAGCCGCTCGCCCGCCTCGATCAGCAGGATGCGCGCGGTGCGCGGATCGACGCGCTTGAAGTCGGGCGCCAGCGCGTGGCGTGAAATCTCGGCGATGGAGCCGGCGAGCTCCACCCCTGTCGGCCCGCCGCCGATGATGGCGAAGCTCAGCAGCCGCCGGCGGGTGTCCGGATCGGAGGCGACCTCCGCCCGCTCGAAGGCCAGCAGGATGCGCCGGCGCAGCTGGGTGGCGTCCTCGATATCCTTCAGCCCCGGCGCATGGCGCGCCCATTCCTCATGGCCGAAATAGGAGTGCGTCGCCCCCGTGGCCAGGACGAGGAAATCGAAGCGCTGCGGGCCCTCGCTGGTGAGCAGCTCGCGGCGGGCGAGGTCCACGCCCTCCGCCCGGGCCATCAGCATGGTGATGTTGGTCTGGCGGGAGAGAATGTGACGGATCGGCCAGGCGATATCGGCCGGGGAGAGCGTGGCCGTGGCCACCTGGTAGAGCAGCGGCTGGAAGCAGTGATAATTGTGCCGGTCGATCAGCGTCACAGTCACCGGCGCACCGGCGAGGCCCCGCGCCACCTGCAGCCCGCCGAAGCCGGCGCCGACGATCACGACATGCGGACCGGCGGAGGGCGCTTGCGCGATCCGCTCGTCCTCGGTGCCGACCAGGTTGGGAGAGTGGCGTTCTTCGCGTGTGTCCCCTGCGGCCATGGCAAACTCATCCTATTGATGGCGCCCCCGCCCCCTCCGCATGTTCAGCCGAGAGCGACCTGCCGAGAGTGCGCCATCCAAGCATTGGCGCCGGCACCGGCGCAACCCCTCTCCAGGCGTCCCGCCGGCTGCTCCGCGAAAACACATCCAGTGAGCCGGGTTCACCGGATGTGCGCCAAGTCTTTGCTTTTTAAGCATTTTCGTCACGCGAACCGGAAGCCCACGTGGTTCAAGAATGCTCTAGCGCGGCAGCGTATAGGCGATCACATAATCGCCCGCCTTGGTGCCGATGGAACCGTGCCCGCCGGCCACCTGCACGATGAACTGGCGCCCGCCCGCCTCATAGCTCATCGGCGTCGCCTGGCCGCCCGCCGGCAGGCGCTGCTGCCAGAGCTGGGTGCCGGTGGCGACGTCATAGGCGCGCAGATAGTCGTCGATGGTGGCGGCGAGGAAGGCGACCCCCGAGGCAGTGAGCAGCGGCCCGCCAATGCCGGGCACGCCCATGGGAATGGGCGGCAACGGGAACGGCCCGGCATCGCGGATGGTGCCGTTCTTGTGCATCCAGGCCTTCGTGCCCGTCCGCAGGTCCACCCCGGCGACATAGCCCCAGGGCGGGGCCTGGCAGGGCAGGCCGAGCGGCGAGACGAAGGGGCCCATGCGCACGCCATATTCGCCGCCCGCGTTCACGTTCAGCCCCGCCTCGCCGGCATTCACCTGCTCGTCGGCGTCGATTTCGTCCGAGGGCACCAGCTGCGAGGTGAAGGCGAGATAGGTCGGCATCCCGAACAACACCTGACGCACCGGGTCGACGGCCACCGAGCCCCAGTTGAAGGTACCGAAATTGCCGGGATAGACCAGCGTGCCTTCCAGAGAGGGCGGGGTGTAGCGCCCCTCATAGCGCAGCTGGCGGAACATGATGCGGCAGGCCAGCTGGTCCAGCAGGCTGGCGCCCCACATGTCCGTCTCGCGCAGCGGTTCGGGCGCGAAGCTCAGCGCCGAGACCGGCTGGGTCGGCGCGGTCCAGTCGCCCTCGACGGCGCCGTCGGGTGCGGCCACCTCGTTCACCGGGAGAATCGGCTGGCCGCTGCGCCGGTCGAGCACATAGATGTCGCCCTGCTTGGTCGCCTGCACCAGCGCCGGCGTGGTGCCTTGCGCGGTGGCGAGGTCGACCAGCACCGGCTGCGCCGGCACGTCCATGTCCCAGAGGTCGTGATGCACGGTCTGGAACACCCAGCGCACCGCGCCACTGGCAATGTCGAGCGCCACCACGGAGGAGGAGAAGCGCTCCACCGCCGGGCTGCGATTCGCACCGTACTGGTCCGGCGTCGCATTGCCGAGCGGGATGTAGACGAGGCCGAGCGCGGGGTCGGCGCTGAACACCGACCAGCTATTGGGCGAATTGGCGGTGTAGGTTTCGTCCGGCCCGAGCGGGGTGGTGCGGTCGGGATTACCCGAATCCCACGCCCAGAGAAGGTCGCCGGTCAGCGCGTCATAGGCGCGGATGACGCCCGAGGGCGATTTCACATCGTAATTGTCGTTCACCGAGCCGCCAATGATGAGGCGGTTGTTCACGATCGTCGGCGGCGAGGTGGAGTAATAGAAGCCGCTCTGCTGGTTGGGCATGTTGGCCCACAGATTCACCGTGCCGTTGTTACCGAAGCCCGGGCAAATGGCTCCCGTCAGGGCGTCGAGCGCGATCAGTCTTGCGTCGGAGGTGGGCAGATAGACCCGTGCCGTGCAGGCGGGGGCGGCCGTGAGATCGGTCTCGATCACGCTGGGATCGCGATAATAGGAAAGGCCGCGGCAGGTCTGGTGCTGGCGGTTGGGATCGAGGCCGTCATTGGCATCGAAGCGCCAGCGTTCCTCGCCGGTTTCGGCGTCGAGGGCGATGGCGATATGGTGCGGGGTGCAGAGGTAGAGAAACGAGCCGATCTTGAGCGGCGTTACCTGATACGTGGTCTCAGCCACATCTTCCGGCCCCCTTATGTCGCCGGTGCGGTAGGTCCACGCCACCTCCATCTCGCCGACATTTTCTGGCGTCACCTGCGCCAGCGGCGTGTAGCGCTGGCCGGCGAGGGTGCGCCCGTAATGGTGCCACTCGCCGTCGGGCACATTGCCGTCGGGAACGGTCGCGCCACCGGTTTGCGCCTGCAGGCGGCCCTCGATGGCGTGCGGATCGCGCAGCAGCGCCGCTCCGGCGACGCCGATGCAGACCAGCAGCGTGGCTGCGAGGGCGATCCGCGTTCCGTCCCAGCGGCGCAGGCCGCCCAGCGCCCATGGCGTCAGCAGCCACAGGCCGAGCAGCACCACCACCCCGCCGCGCGCGGCGAGCGGCCACCAGTCGAAGCCAACCTCCCACAGTGCCCAGCCCAGCGTTGCCGCCAGGAGCGCGGCAAACACCAGGCGTGCCGCGGGGTGCGCCCGTGCCACCAGCGCCGCGCAGATCAGCAGGCCGAATCCGAGTGCCGCATAGAACCAGCTGCCGCCGAGGCTAACGAGCCATAGTCCGCCGCCGGCGAGAAACAGTCCGACAAGCGCGAGCAGGATCGCGGTGGCCAAGGTGGAGAAGGGGAAGCGCATGAGCGAGCCTTTCGGACCTGAGGTGGGCGCGTGGCGCCCGACCCAGGACGGAAAGGACCGGCCGAAACCATCGCTGATGGCGACGGAAAAGGTAAAGCCGAGCGCATATGCTGGACTAACCGGCCAAAGCGCGATCCGTTCCCTTCGCCGGGCGCGCGCCTTCGAGGCCGTCGACCCCCAGCCGTCAGACGGCCGCGGTCATGGCGACGATATGAGCGGGCGGCCGAGACTGCTGCGGGGGCTCATCCTCCAGAACGGAGAAGGAGCTGACGACCCAGATGACGGCGTGCCCAGGGCGAGGCGCACATAGATGGGCGAGAACATGGGCGTCTCTAGTCCGGCGGGCATCGGCCGGCGCGGAGCGCCGGCCCGGATTGCTTTGCCGGCACAGAATCCCGTGCCGTCTGCGCGCCGCTCCGCCGCCTCACGCCGCCTTGAGCGCCTTCTGGTTGGCGACCTGGTCGGCCAGCTTGGTGAGGGCGTCGTCGGTCATCGACTCTTCCTTCAGCGTGGCGTCCAGCAGCTTGACGGCCTCCTTCATGCCGAGCACCTGCGCCCAGCGCTTCAGCGTGCCGTAGCGGCTGATCTCATAGTGCTCCACCGCCTGCGCGGCGGCGGCGAGGCCGGCGTCGAGCGCGGGCTGACCCTTGAATTCCTCGAGGATTTCCTCACCTTCTTCAAGGATGCCCTCGATGGCGGCGCAGGTCTTGCCCTGCGGGCGCTTGCCGATCAGCTCGAACACCTGCTGCAGGCGCTCGATCTGGCCTTCGGTCTCGTCGCGGTGCTTCTCGAACGCCGCCTTGAGCTCCGGCGACTGCGCGCCGCGGGCCATTTTCGGCAGCGCCTTCAGGATCTTGCGCTCGGCGTAATAGATGTCTTTCAGGGTCTCGTGAAACAGGGTTTCAAGGTTCTTTTCAGCCATGTCGGTCTCCGTCGCGTGATGTCCCAAGCCTCGGCCGACAACAAAGGCTGTGACACTTCGTTCCCGCGTCCGGAACGCGCTATTTCCGCCGATGGCGGGAACTGATCCGGGCGATGCGGCGCCCCGTACCCTCCTGATCACCCTTCACCGCTCCAGAGGCGCGCATATGCAGTTCTTCGTCGCTTACCTATCGACCGGGCTTGTCTTCCTCGCGCTCGACGCGCTCTGGCTCGGCTTCATGGCAAACCGCGTTTATCGCCCGCTGATCGGTGATCTGATGGCCGAGCAGCCGAACTGGCCGCCGGCGGTGCTGTTCTATCTGCTCTATGTCACCGGCGTGGTGGTGTTCGCGGTGCAGCCGGCGCTGGCCTCCGGCCGCTGGACCACGGCGCTGATGCTCGGTGCCTTTCTCGGCCTCGTCGCCTATGGCACCTATGACCTCACCAACCATGCGACCCTGCGCAACTGGCCGGCGGCAATGACGGCGATCGATCTCGCCTGGGGCACCTTCGCGACCGCCATGGCGACGACGGCCGGCATGCTCATCACCCGAGCCGTCACCGAGTAGGGGAACGACCCGGCCAGCCCGGCCAGAAGGCGTTGACGCGGCGCTGATAGGCGCGATACGCCTCGCCTCGGGAGCGCAGCATATGCGCTTCCGTCGGCGGAATGCCGGAGGCGTGCACCAGCAGCAGATACATCAGCGCGGGCGCGAGCAGCGCCGCCAAGCCCGGCAGATAGGCAAGCGAGAGCGCGATGGCGGGATAGGCGGTCCAGCCAAGCCACTCGAAGAAGTAATTGGGGTGGCGCGTCAGGCCCCACAGTCCCGCATCGCACACCCGCCCCCGATTTTCCGGATCGGCGCGGAAGCGCGCCAGCTGTCGATCCGCGATCGCCGCGCCGGCCACCGCGCCGAGGAACAGCGCCACCCCTAGCCCGTCGCCCGCCCGCCAGAACGGCAGCGGGTTATGCGCCGCCGCCGCCACGGCGACGACCAGCACCAGCCCGGCCAATGCCTGGACCTGCAGGAACAGGAACAGCCTTTGCGAGGCCGACGCGCCCCATTGCCGGCGCAGATCGGCATAGCGCGGATCGTCATGGCCCTGCAGCGTGCGCTGCAGGATATGCGTGCCCAGCCGCGCCGACCACAGCGCCACCAGCGCCGTCACAAGCCACTGGCGCGGCGCCCAAGGCTCGTCGCCCAACGGCAGCAGAGCGGCCGCCACCCCGGCGACGCCGGTGGAATAAGACCACACCGTATCCACCCAGCCATGATTGCCGCTGCGCTCGGCCGCCCACCACGCGCCCGCCATGGCGAGGCAGAGGCCGAGGGCCAGGGCGGCGAAGGAGGCGAGCAGCATCATCGGCTCGTCTCCGGCGCCGTCACCCGCCCGACAAAGCCGGTCACATCGTCCAGCACCGGGGCAATGAGGCGCAACGGCGGGGAGAACGCGCCGATGATCAGCCGATGGTCCGCCCTTTTATACACTTTGAGGTTCGCCTCGCCGCCCTCGGCGCGGATGCGCGCAGCGAGGCGCGTGCTGTTGCCGGGATCGACGGTGGTGTCGCGGGCGCCGGTGGCGAGAAAGGCGGGCGGCGCCTCGCCGGTGACGAAGTTGATCGGCTGGCTGCGCCCGCGCCCGGCCGGCGGACCGAAGATGTCTTTCAGCGTGGCGCTTTTCAGCGGCAGGAAATCATAGGGTCCGGCAAGTCCCACCAGCCCGGCGACATCGCGCCGAGGATCGAGTCGCACCTTGCCCAGCCATTGCCGGTCAAAGGCCAGCATCGCGGCGATCTGGGCGCCGGCCGAATGGCCCATGAGCACGAGGCGGGAAGGGGCGCCGCCATAGGCACTCGCATTGTCGCGCGCCCAGCGCACCGCCCGCGCGCCATCCTCAACAAAGGCCGGAAAGCGCACCTGCGGATAGAGCCGGTAGTCGGCAATGACCACGACCATGCCCCGGCTCGCCAGCGCCGAGCCAACAAAACGGTACATGGACCGCTCGCCGGAATCCCAGCTGCCGCCATAGAAGAACACCACCACCGGCAGGCCCTTCGTAACGCCCGACACCGGCGCGTAGACGTCGAGCCGATGCCGGGCGCCGTCGGCATAAGCAAGGTCTTCGGTAACGCGCACCGGCTCAAGCCGCGCCAGCGCATTGAGCAGGGCAACGGGGCCTTCGGCAGCGCGGGCGGGTGCCATCATCAACAGGGCGAAGGCGAGCAGCAGCGCCGCGCGCATGCCTAGAGCCGGACGAAGGGCTGGACGAGCCGGCCGAAGAAGCCGTTCAGCCGCATGCTGCCCTCCAGCGCGGCGAGACAGATGCACTCGCCTTCGGGGTCGACGATCGGCTGGTGCTCGATCTCCTGGTCCATCTCGCTCAGATCGCCGGGCCCGTAGCGGCCATAGCCGTCGGAGAAGGAGCCGGAAATCACCTGGGTAAACTCGGTGCCGACATGGCCGTGCTCGGGCAGCTTGCGGCCCGGCCCGACACGCAGCAGCGTCAGCCGCGCCTGCCGATCCTCCGGCAGCCTCACCGTGCTCGCGCGCACGCCGAGGCCGATCCAGCGCCAGGGACCGATCTCGCAATCGCGCAGCGCGGCGGGCAGGGGCGCGCCACCGGGCAGTGTCACCGGGGCGTCCGGCTTCGTGCGGGCGCGCGCGAGCGGCGCAGTGGCGAGCGGCTGCGGTTGCGCGTCGATCGCGCGCAGCGCGGCGGCAAACGCGTCCGGCGCCATGGGGGCGGGGGGCATCGCCTCCAGCAGCGCCCCGCCCACCGCCTCGAACTCGCCGAGGCGCGAACGGCAGCACGGGCAGCCGGCAAGATGGACCGCGAGCACCCGCGCCGGCCCGGCGGGCAGTTGCCCGGCGGCATAGCGCATCAGTGTTTCGTCGGTCGCGTGATGACGGATCGTCATGATTGGCCTTCCAGCAGAACGCGCAGCCGCCCAAGGGCAAGGCGCACGCGGGATTTGACGGTGCCGAGCGGCAGGCCGAGCTCGCGGGCGATCTCCGAATGCGCTTTTTCGCTGAAGAAGGAGAGGCGCAGCACGGTAGCCTGTTCGTCGGAAAGGGTCTTCAGCGCCTCGCGCACCCGCGCCTCGCGCTCGGCCGTCAGCAGCAGCGTTTCCCCCGACGGGGCGGTTTCGACCTCACCCTGCTCGTCTTCGCCGGCGGCGGCGGTCCTGATCCGCCGCAGATGGTCGATCCGCAGATTGCGGGCGATGGTGAAGATCCACGTCGCCGCCCCGGCCCGCGTCGGGTCGAAATAGGACGCTTTGCGCCAGACCGAGAGCATCACCTCCTGGGCGATCTCCTCTGACGTGTTGGGCGGCAGGCCGGATTTCCGCAGAAAGGCATTCAGGCGCGGGGCGAAATAGCTGTAGAGACGGGCATAGGCTTGGCGGTCGCGTTCCGTGGCGACCTTGTCGATCAGCCGCGCCAGCTCCGCGCCATCCGGCACGCCATCATCTTTCATGAGACGCGTCACCTCCGGCCTCCGCCGCTGGGGCGAAGTTGCGCGTGGCTCCGTGGGCCGGACATGTTCGAGCGAGGCATTCATGCACCCTTCTACGCACCGGCTCTGCCGCTGGATCATTCCGCTCGCGAGTGATCCAGCGCCGTGCCGGTGGCGTACACATTAGACAACCTTCGCTTCCGGCTCCACCGTCTGGATTTTTCGCTCCATGAACATTCGTCAGGACTTCGTGCCCGGCGCGGCGCAAACCATCGCCGTGATCGGCGCCGGCATCTCCGGGCTGTCCGCGGCCTGGCTGCTGTCCAAGGCCCACGACGTGACGCTGTTCGAGGCCGAGGACCGGCTCGGCGGCCATTCCAACACGGTGGAGGCGCAGGGCGTTGCGGTCGATACCGGCTTCATCGTCTATAATGAAAAGACCTATCCCAATCTCACCGCGCTGTTCGCTCATCTCGGCGTGATGACGAACGCCTCGGACATGTCCTTCGCGGTGTCGCTGGATGGCGGCCGGCTGGAATATTCCGGCTCGGGGCTGCGCGGCCTGTTCGCCCAGCCCCGCAACCTGGCCTCGCCCCGCTTCGGCTCGATGCTGGCCGACCTGCTGCGCTTCTACCGCAACGCGCCGCGCCATCTCGCCACCATGGGCGACCAGAGCCTCGAGGCCTATCTCGACGCCCATCGCTATGGCGCGGCGTTCCGTCACGATCACCTGTACCCGATGGCGGCGGCGATCTGGTCGACCCCGGCCGCCGACGTCGGGCGCTACCCGGTCGCGGCCTTTGTCCGCTTCTGCGATAATCACGGCCTGCTCCAGCTGACCGATCGCCCGGTGTGGCGAACCGTGACCGGCGGCAGTCGCTGCTATGTCGCCCGCCTGCGCGAGGCTTTTGGCGGCCGCGTCGTCGCTGGCGGCCCTGTGCGCGCGGTGCGCCGCAGCGCCGGCGGGGTCAGCGTGACCGACGCGTCCGGCCATGAACGGCCTTTCGACCATGTCGTCATCGCCACCCATGCCGACCAGGCCCTCGCGCTTCTGGAGGCGCCGACCGCGCGCGAGCACGACCTGCTCGGTGCCTTCCGCTACAGCCGCAACGAGGCGGTGTTGCATGCCGATCCCCAACTGATGCCGCGGCGCCGGGCGGCCTGGGCGGCGTGGAACTACCTCGCCGACCGGCGTGCCGGGGAAAAGCTGTGCGTCACCTATTGGATGAACCGTCTGCAGGATATCCCCGACAGCAACCCGCTCTTCGTCACGCTCAACCCGGTGGAGCCGCCCGCCGACGACAAGGTGTTCTACCGCGCGAGCTATGAGCACCCGCTGTTCGACAGCGGCGCGATGGCGGCGCAGCAGCGGCTCTGGTCGCTGCAGGGCGAAGGCGGGATGTGGTACTGTGGGGCCTATTTCGGCGCCGGCTTCCACGAGGATGGGCTGCAGGCCGGGCTCGCGGTGGCCGAGGCGCTGGGTGGAGTACGGCGTCCATGGACGGTGGCAGACGAATCCGGCCGCATCGCATTGCCGCGCGACGCGGCGGTGCAGCCCCTGGCGGAGCTTGTCGCATGAGCGAGGCCTCGGCGCTCTATGCCGGCGAGGTGATGCATGTGCGGCTGAAGCCGCGCCGTCACCGGCTGGCCTATCGCCTGTTCTCGCTGCTGCTCGATCTCGACGAGATCGCCGGGCTGGACGCCAGGCTGCGCCTGTTCTCCCGCAACCGCTTCAACGTGTTCAGCTTCCACGACCGCGACTACGCCGATCCCGAGGCCGGGCCGCTGAAGGCGCAGGTCGAGCACCTGCTCGCCGATGCCGGGCTGGAGCCCGATGGCGGGGCGATCCGGCTGCTCACCCTGCCGCGCCTGTTCGGCTACGCCTTCAACCCGCTGAGCGTGTATTTCTGCTACCGCCGCGACGGTTCGCTGATCGCGCTGCTCTACGAGGTCAACAACACCTTCGGCCAGCGCCATTCCTACCTGATCCCGGTCGGCGCGAACGAGACGGCACCCCTGCGCCAGAAGGCGGAGAAGCGGTTCTATGTCTCGCCCTTCATGGATATGGGCCTGACCTATTCCTTCCGCATCACCCCGCCCGGCCAGGGCCTGCGCATCGCCATCCTGGCCAGCGATGCGCAGGGGCCGGTGCTGAGCGCGGTGCAGACCGCCACGCGCCGCCCCTTGAACGACCGCCAGCTTTTGCGGGTCATGCTAAGTTATCCGCTGTTGACGCTTAAAGTGATCGCCGGAATCCATTGGGAGGCGTTGAGGATATGGGCCAAGGGCATCGGCCTGCGCCCGCGCCCGAAAGCACCCGATTCGCCCGTCAGCATTTCGCCCGCGCACCGACCCTGAGGAAAGAGCCGTATGCCGCGTGACGCCGATACTCTCGCCCATCTCCCGACCGACGTGCCCGACACCCTCGAATCGCCGGCGGCGCGCGCCGGTGCCAGGAGCGTGCGCCATGGCTGGCGCGAGGCCGTGCTGGCGCGGCTGCTGCGCCAGCTTGCGGTGGGCAGCCTCATCGTGGTGACGCCGGAGGGCCGCCGGCTCATCGGGCGCGGGGGCCGTTCCGGGCCGGAGGCAACGCTGGTGCTGCACCGCTGGCGCGCGCTGCGCCGGCTGGTCACGGGGGGCGACATCGCCTTTTCCGATGCCTTCATCGCCGGCGACTGGTCGAGCCCGGACCTGCCGGCCCTCATCGAGCTGGCCGCCCACAACCTGCCCGTTCTCGCCGGCCGCATCGACGCATTGCCGCCGGTGCGGCTGTGGAACCGTCTGCGGCATGGGCTGCGCCGCAACTCCCGTACCGGCAGCCGCCGCAACATCTCGTTCCACTACGACCTCGGCAACGCGTTCTACCAAGCGTGGCTGGATGCGGGCATGAGCTATTCCTCCGCCATCCGCGTCGCGCCCGGCCAGACGCTGGAGGCCGCGCAGCAGGCCCGCCTCGCCCATATCGTCGACATGCTGGAGGTTCAGCCCGGCCAGAGCGTGCTGGAGATCGGCTGCGGCTGGGGCGCGCTCGCCGCCGCGCTGGCGCGGGCGGGCACGCAGGTCACCGGCATCACCCTCTCGCGCGAGCAGCTTGCCTATGCGCAGGAAATGCTCGCCGCCGATCCCGCCCTTGAGGGGCGCACCGATCTGCGGCTGCAGGATTATCGCGACGTCGCCGAGCGCTACGACCGCGTCGTCTCGATCGAAATGCTGGAGGCAGTGGGCGAAGCCTATTGGCCGACCTATTTCGCCAAGCTGCGTGCCTGCCTGAATGAGGGCGGCACGGCGGTGCTGCAGGTCATCACCATCGCCGAGGACCGCTTCCAAGCCTATCGCCGCAACACCGATTTCATCCAGCGCCACATCTTCCCAGGCGGCATGCTGCCGACCAAGGCGCATATCGCCGAGCACGCCCGGCAGGCCGGGCTCGAACTGGTGGAAACCCAGTGCTTCGGCGAGGGCTATGCGCAGACGCTCAGCGCCTGGCGTGCCCGCTTCCTCAGCGCCTGGCCCCAGATCGAGCCGCTTGGATTCGACACCGATTTCCGGCGGTTGTGGGAATATTACCTCTCCTATTGCGAAGGCGGCTTCCGCGCCGGCGCCATCGATGTCGGGCTGTACCGGCTGAAGGGCTGAACGCGCGGCGCCCTTCACTTCACCTGCCGCTTCTCCAGCCAGCGCGCCAGCGTGCGCCGGTGCGCCGAGCCGCCGCGCGGTCTCGGAGATGTTGAAGTCGGCCTCCACCAGCGTCTCGTGGATCCGCTCCGCTTCGAGGTTCTTCAGCGAGGTGGGGCGCCCGTCCAGCCGGTGCCCAGGGCGTCCCCGCAGATAACGGGCGCCCTCGCCCGCCGCTACAGGTGTCGGGAGCGATGGAACTCATGCCCGGTGGCTCCGCTGCGGGATCGGATGCGCGCCAGTACCGGCTTCATCAGGGCGGCGTGCGCCCGCGCCCGGCGGCCCTTGCCGGGGGTCTCCTCGTCATCGCCCATCAGCATGATGGCGAACCCCATCTGCACGCTGCCGAAGGTGATGCCTACCGCGCAAATCAGCACGATCAGCGCGATGAGGCCGGACGAGGACTGCGTCATCAGCGTGCCGAGCCGCGCCACGTCCAGCAGCACCAGCGTGCCGACGAAGAGGGCGCCGAGGCCGACGCCGATCAGCGCGTGACGGATCAGGAAGCGAACGAGGTGGGGCATGGCGGCTTTCCCCTTTCAGGAGCGGGCCGGCGGCCGGCGCATCGGCAGGATGGCCTCGGCCGCGCACATGGCGCCAGCATAGACCGCGAGCCGCGCGGTGAAAATGGCGGAGCCCGTGTCTCCCGTCGCCGCCGACATCAGCGCCGCTTGCGTAAGGTGACAGCCCGCTGTTTTATGCATGGTGTCGATGCACCCATCGATTCTCCATGGTGTCCGGAGGGGAAACCTTTCCGGATGAAACGGGAACGGGGTAGGGCACGAGGACCGCGAGGTCCCTCGCCCGAAGCCCCGACCGCCCCCGCGACTGTAAGCGGTGAGCGGCCTTCCACTGTGCCACTGGACCACGCCCTCGGGCGCGGACCGGGAAGGCGGAAGGCATGCTGTGACCCGCAAGTCAGGAGACCGGCCATGGATGACAAATCCAACACGTGCCGTCGGGTGAGACGGCGCAGGAGAACATCATGCATATCGAACCCGGCCTTGTGGCCGAAGGAAAGATCTGGCTCAGCTACGTGACGGCGGCCGGTGCCGGCGCCTACACGCTCAAGCTGGCGGCCGACGCCGTGGCCGAGCGCGGCGTCGTCTCGCTCATCGCCCGCAGCCTCGCCACCACGGCACTCGTCTTCGGCTTCTTCGAGGTTCTGCCGCACCATCCGGTCGGCGTGTCGGAGGTGCATCTCATCCTCGGCTCGACGCTGTTCCTCATCTTCGGCGTGGCGCCCGCCGCCATCGGCCTTGCCGCCGGCCTCGCGATCCAGGGCGTGTTCTTCGCGCCGTTCGACCTGCCGCAATACGGCATGAACGTCACCACCCTGCTGGTGCCGTTGTTCGCACTGGCCTCACTGTCCTCCCGACTGGTCCAGCCGAACACGCCCTATGTGGAGATCACGTACAGGCAGGCGCTGGCACTTTCGACCACCTACCAGGCCGGAATCGTTGTCTGGGTGGCGTTCTGGGCCCTCTACGGCCACGGGCTTACGGTCGAGAACGCGGCGTCGATCGGCACGTTCGGCGCCGCCTACATGCTGGTGATCATCGTCGAGCCGCTGGTCGACCTCGCCGTGCTGGCCGCCGCCAAGGCGCTGCATGGCCTGCGCGGCACCCCGCTGTTCGAGCGTCGGCTTTACGACGCGGCGTGACAGCTACGGCAGGGAGGCGCCTTGCGCCTCCCGTTTCCCTGCTGATCACCGCCTGCATAACGCTGCTACGCGGACTTGGACGTAATGTCCAAGGGGCCGCTCAAGGGTCTTTTAACCCTGTGCAAGCGCTGCTGCCGATGCCATGATCCCTGCGGGGTTCTGGGAATGGCTGGGCATTGGGGAAGCAATTGGCTGGGAGTGCGCGCCGTTCCCCATTGCCCGCTCTTCACCTTGCGCGTCGATCTCGCCCTGCCGCCGGTCCTGGTCGCCGAGCTGATTGCCCGGCGTTGTATGCTCCCGTCTACTTGGCTGTGGCTGCCCCTTGCCGCCGACCGGTCTGGCCGTCCCGCGACGCGCATCATCCGTGCGAACCGCCGCTGGTGTTTTCTCTCGTCTGACAACGGTGCCGCCTCGCGCAGCGCCCTCGTCTGACAAACCTGGACCACTCAGGGGTGCGCCGTATGGCGCGCCGGACGGAGGCGTGTTCCGCAAACCTATGGTACGCCAAGTCGCCCCGATCCTGTCCTTCCGCACGCCGTTTCGGCGTCCTCCCTGCTGCGCCGGTCGACGGTGCTGACCGGCCCTACCGTTGCCTTGCGTCCCGGCGCTGTTCGCGCCGGCGCACGTGACGTTGCCCCTCCTGTCTAATCCAGATTGAAGTTCGTTCTGGCCCATTTAGAGGACCAGGACATGAGGCGCAGCCGCTTCACGGAAGAGCAGATCATCGGCATCCTGAAGGAGCACGAGGCTGGGGTGCCGGTCTCGGACCTGTGCCGGAAGCACGGGGTCAGTGACGCCAGCATCTACAAGTGGAAGGCCCGTTTCGGCGGGATGGATGTGTCGGAGGCCAAACGGCTGCGGGCGCTCGAGGATGAGAACGCCAAGCTGAAGCGCATGCTCGCCGACGCCATGTTGGACAACGTCGCGCTGAAGGATCTGCTGGGAAAGAAGTGGTGACGTCCGCTGC
>NZ_FMTP01000007.1 GCF_900100155.1 Ancylobacter rudongensis | reverse complement strand
AAGCCCATCTCGTGGGTCACGCACAGCATGGTCATGCCCTCTTCCGCCAGGCTCACCATGGTCTCCAGCACTTCCTTGACCATTTCCGGGTCGAGCGCCGAGGTCGGCTCGTCGAACAGCATGATCTTCGGCTTCATGCACAAGGCGCGGGCAATGGCGACGCGCTGCTGCTGGCCGCCGGAGAGCTGGCCGGGATATTTGTGCGCCTGCTCGGGGATCTTCACCTTGGTGAGGAAGTGCATCGCCAGCTCGTCCGCTTCCCTCTTCGGCATCTTGCGGACCCAGATCGGCGCCAGCGTCAAATTCTCCAGAATGGTGAGGTGCGGGAACAGGTTGAAGTGCTGGAAGCACATGCCGACCTCGCGGCGGATCTCGTCGATGCGCTTGAGGTCGTTGGTCAGCTCAATGCCGTCGACGACGATGGTGCCCTGCTGGTGTTCCTCCAGCCGGTTGATGCATCGGATCATCGTCGACTTGCCCGAGCCCGATGGCCCGCAAATGACGATGCGCTCGCCGCGATGCACCTTCAGATTGATGTCCTTGAGCACATGGAATTCGCCGTACCATTTGTGCACGCCGACAAGATCGACGGCGACCTCCCGCCCCGCGGGCGTATGGACGGCGTGCAGTTCGACGGGCGAAACGGTCGAATGGAGTTCGCTCATGTTGGGTTTCTCCGTTTCTCAATGCCGGTGAGAGGTGTTCAGCCGCCGCTCCACGAAGAGCGAATAGCGCGACATGCCAAAGCAGAAGAGGAAATAGACCACCCCGGCGAAGGCGAAGCCGGTGTAGAGCGTCACCGGCGTCGCCCAGTTGGGGTCGGTGAAGGAGGCGCGGAGCTGGCCGAGAAAGTCGAAGATCGAGACGATCAGCACCAGCGTGGTATCTTTGAACAGGCTGATGAAGCTGTTGACGATGCCGGGAATGACCAGGGTCAGCGCCTGCGGCAGAATGATGAGGCGCATCATCTGGCTCCAGGTGAGCCCCACCGCCATCGCGCCCTCATACTGCCCCTTCGGGATCGCCTGCAGACCGCCGCGCACCACCTCCGCCATATAGGCGGCGGAGAACAGCGCAACGCCGACCAGCGCCCGCAGCAGCGCGTCCGGATTGGTGCCCTGTGGCAGGAAGAGCGGCAGCATGTAGGTGGCGAAGAACAGCACCGTAATCAGCGGCACGCCACGCCAGAACTCGATGAAGATCACCGAGAGCAGCCGGACCACCGGCATCTGCGAGCGCCGCCCCAGCGCCAGCAGGATGCCGAGCGGCAGCGAAGCGACGATGCCCGTCACCGCGATCACCAGCGTCACCAGCAGCCCGCCCCATTGCCGGGTCTCGACATAGTCGAGGCCGACATCGACGTCCCAGATGAAGATGAGCAGGCCGAACGCCAGGAAGACCCAGAACGTCGTCCGGGCGGCGGAACGGCCGCTCCCGCCCAGCGCCGCGATCAGACCACCGATCGCGGCCATGACGAGCAGCGCGGTCAGCACATAATCAACCCAGAACACGAGGTTGATTCCGCCGATCTCGGCATCGCCGACCAGGCCGCGGATCAGCCCGAAGCGCTCCAGCAGGAAGGCCGAGGCGTTGATGTTGCCGCCGGTCAGCAGCACGAAGGCGACGACCGGGTAGGCAACGAAGAACAGGAACGCATTGATCCGCTTGAAAGGCCAGCTCAGCACCATCAGCGGCACCAGCAGCAGCACGCCGGCGGCGAAGACGATGTCGACCCGCCAGCGTTCGCTGATCGGATAGAAGCCATAGATCAGCTGGCCGAACTTGGCCTGAATGAAGGGCCAGCAGGCACCAACCTCGGGCCCCAGGCAAGCCTCGCGGTTCTCCCCGGTCCACACCGCGTCGATGAACATGAAGCGGACGAAGGGTGGCACGATCAGCGCCACCAGAAAAATGCCGAACACAGTCAGCAGGGTGTTGAGGACGCCGGAGAACAGGTTCTCCCGCATCCAGGCGAGAGCGCCGATCCGCTGCGTGGGCGGCGGCAGGGCCGGTGCCATCTCGTTGCGGATGAAGGTCCCGTCGTCGAAGGTCATGCTCATGGCCGGGCCCTCACCGTTCAACCAGCGCGACGCGCTTGTTGTACACATTCATGATCGTCGCGGTGATGATCGACAGCACGAGATAGACGCCCATGGTGATGGCGATGATCTCGATCGCCTGCCCGGACTGGTTGAGCGCCGTGCCGGCAAACACCGCAACCAGGTCGGGATAGCCGATGCCGACCGCCAGCGAGGAGTTCTTCGTCAGGTTGAGATACTGGCTGGTGAGCGGCGGGATGATCACCCGCATGGCCTGCGGAATGATCACCAGGCGCAGCGTCTGCGCATGCCGCAGGCCGAGCGAATGCGCCGCCTCGGTCTGGCCGTGGCTGACCGACTGGATGCCGGAACGCACATTCTCGGCGATGAAGGCGGCGGTATAGGTCGCCAGCGCCACGGTGAGCGCGACGAACTCCGGAATCACCTGCACGCCGCCGACGAAGTTGAAGCCCTTGAGTTCCGGCACTTCAAAGCTGATCGGAAAGCCGGTGGCGATCAAGGCGAGGAGCGGAAGGCCGATAATCAGGCCGAGATTGATCCACAGCACCGGCAGATAGCGGCCAGTCTCCTCCTGGCGGCTTGCCGCCCAATGGCGAAAGAGAATGGCCATGAGAATGGCAAGACCGATCGCCCATACGACGATGCCCGCCCCATCGCCGAATAGCGGGCGCGGAATGATGATGCCGCGATTGGAGATGAACACCTCGCCGAACAGGCTGATGCTGTTGCGCGGCCCTGGCATCGCGCTGAGCACCGCCAGGTACCAGAACAGGATCTGGAACAACGGCGGCAGGTTGCGCAGCACCTCGACATAGACGGTTGAGAGCGTCCGCACGACGAAATTCTTCGACAGGCGGCCGATGCCGACCAGGAAGCCGATGATGGTGGCCAGCAAGATGCCGACCACCGCCACCAGCAGCGTGTTGAGCAGGCCGACGACGAAGGCGCGGCCATAGGTCGAGGTCTCGCTGTAGGGGATCAGCGTCTGGTTGATGCCGAAGCCAGCCGTATTGTCCAGGAATCCGAAGCCGGTGGCGATCTTCTGTGCCGCCAGGTTGTCACGGGCGTTCTCGGTGAAGCTCCAGCCCAGAAAGATGACCACGATGAGAGCGATCAGCTGAAGGCCGATGCTGCGAACCTTCGGGTCGTTGATGAATGAACTCTTCGCATGCCCGCCGACGGGCCCAGCCAAATCCGTCATAGTCCCCCTCGCCTCGGATCGAGGCCCCCAATGCCTCCGGCGCCGAACTTGATGTCGGTTCTACCAGAGAGAAGAGGCTCCCGATTGGTCGGGAGCCTCCGGTTTCAGAGCCCTCAGCGGATCGGCGGCGCGTACTGGATGCCGCCCTTGTTCCAAAGCGCGTTGAGGCCGCGCGCGAGCTTCAGCGGCGTGTCCGGACCGACGGTGCGGTCATAGATTTCCGCGTAGTTGCCGACATTCTTGATGATCAGGTAGCCCCAGTCATTGCCGATGCCCATGCCCTCGCCATACTTGCCCTCGGTGCCGAGGAGGCGCTTGATCTCGGGGTTGACGGCGGACTTGAGCTGCTCATCGACGTTCTTGGAATTGACGCCAAGCTCTTCGGCGTTCAGCTGGGCGAACAGCACCCACTTGACGATGTCGAACCACTGGTCGTCGCCATGGGCGACCACCGGGCCGAGCGGCTCCTTGGAGATGATCTCGGGCAGGACGATGTGGTCGTCGGGATTGGTCAGCTTCAGGCGCTCGCCGGCAAGGCCGGAACGGTCGGTGGTGAGCACGTCGCAGCGGCCGGCGTCGTAGGCCTTGACCACTTCGTCGTTGGTGGCGAAGGCGATGACCTCATAGGTCATGTTGTTGGCGCGGAAATAGTCGGCGAGGTTCTGCTCGGTGGTGGTGCCGGTCTGGGTGCAGACCGAGGCGCCGGAGAGCTCCAGGGCCGAGTTCACCTTCTTGTCCTTGCGGATCATGAAGCCCTGGCCGTCATAATAGGTGACGCCGGTGAAGTTCAGGCCCAGCGAGGTGTCGCGGGTGATGGTCCAGGTGGTGTTGCGCGACAGGATGTCGATGTCGCCGGACTGCAGGGCGGTGAAGCGATCCTTGGCGGAAAGCGGCGTGAACTTCACCTTGCTCGGATCGCCGAAGATGGCGGCGGCGACGGCGCGGCAGAATTCCACATCCAGGCCGCTCCACTCACCCTTGTCGTTGGGGTTGGAGAAGCCGGGCAGCCCCTGGCTGACGCCGCACTGGACGAAGCCCTTGGACTTCACCTGCTCGAGCTTCGTGGCGGCCTGCGCGCCAAACGCGCAGAGACCCATGGCACCCGCAAGGGCGAACGTGGAGAGGAGGCGTTTCATGATGGCAGCCTTCTTCATTCGGATTGGAGCTGACGTATCCGCTGCGGAAACGCGAGCGGCACGAGTGACAGAAAAGGCAATTCGCATGCCGCCGATGGCATCGGGCAATGTGTCATGCCTGCTTCCTTCGTCTGACGGCGCCCAGAAGACCCCCTCGGGCACCACCACGGCAGACGCAACGTCATCAGAGCGCCGCAACCCGGTCCGGTCAAGCGCTTGACGGGGCAACACCGCTCCGTTCCCTATGCGACCTTCGATAAACTGGCTCGAACAGGCTACAACCATGGCGAACAAGACAAAAAGCACCTTTCCCGGCAACCTTTCGGTGGAGACCGAACTCGTCCTCGCCGGACGCGACCCTTTTCGCCATGACGGCTTCGTGAACACCCCGATCGTCCGGGGATCGACCGTCCTCTCCCCCAGCGTCGCCGACCTCGAAGGCCATACCGGGCGCTACACCTATGGACGGCGCGGCAACCCGACCGTCGAGAGCCTGGAAGCCGCGCTCACCCGGATCGAGGGCGGCGCCGGGGTCGTGCTCACCCCCTCCGGCCTGTCCGCCGTCAGCATCGCCCTGCTCGCGGTGCTGAAGGCCGGCGACCATCTGCTCATGGTCGACAGCGCCTATCAGCCGACACGCCGGATCTGCGACGAGGTGCTGACGCGCTACGGCATCGCGACCACCTATTACGACCCGCTCATCGGCGGCGACATCGCCGGCCTCATCCGCCCCAATACGCGGGCGATCTTCATGGAATCGCCGGGCTCGCAGACCTTCGAGATCCAGGACGTCCCGGCCATCGTCGGCGCTGCCGCCGCGCACGACATCACCACGCTGATGGACAATACATGGGCAACGCCGCTGTTTTTCCGCCCGCATGATTTCGGCGTCGACGTGTCCATCCAGGCCGGCACGAAATATCTCGGCGGCCATTCGGACCTGAACATCGGCACCATTTCCGCCAATGCACGAACCTTCCGCCGGGTCCACCTCGCCCATGGCGATCTCGGCATGACAGTGGCGCCCGAAGATGCTTTCCTGGCCGCGCGTGGGCTGCGCACCATGGCGGTGCGGCTGGAGCGACACCAGCAATCGGCGCTCACCGTGGCACGCTGGCTGTCCGGGCGACCGGAGGTGCTGACGGTGATGCACCCCGCCCTGCCGGAACATCCGGGGCACGCCTTGTGGAAGCGCAATTTCAAGGGCGCCTCCGGCCTGTTCAGCGTCATTCTCCAGCCTGCGCCCAAGCCGGCGGTGGACGCTTTTCTCGACAGCCTTGCGCTGTTCGGGCTGGGCTATAGCTGGGGGGGCTTTGAGAGCCTGGCCATACCCTTCGACTGCAGCAGCTACCGCACCGCGACCCGGTGGAACCCGGGCGGTCCGGCCATCCGGCTGCAGATCGGCCTCGAGGACCCCGCCGATCTCATCGCCGATCTCGACTCCGGCTTTGCGGCGCTCGCGGCGGCACGCTGACGGGCGGCGGCATCCCCCGGGGTGATGGGATGATCCCCCGGGGCAATGGCCCTGCCCTCATCCCGGCCGGTAGGGGGCCAGCCGCACCTCGCGCAGGCCATTGTAGTCAAAGCCGCGCAGATCGGCCCCGCGCTGGATGCGCAGGCCGATCGCCTCCGCCCGCCGGGCAAAGCGTAGTTCCTGCCGCCGCTCGACGAAGACCACCCGGCAGGCGCCGCCGACCTTGAGGAAATCGGCCGCCGCCGCCCCGTCCAGGAAACGCGGCGCGTTGGGCATGAGAAGCGCGAAGCTCGGCTCGTTGAAGCCCGCAATGCCCACCTCGATGGGGCCGGCGCCGGCGCCGCACGGCTCGCGCGCCGCCGCGGCCGCCACGCGCGGGGCCATCCAGAAGCTGTCAATGTTCGGCAGCACGAGCTGCATCACCCCGAAACCGGACACCAGCATGCCGGCAATGGCGACCAGCGCCGATTTCTCGACGCCATAATCGCGCACCGATGCCGCCGCGATCACCAGCGCGAAGAAGCCGATCAGCAGCAGCGGCCAGGCCAGCACGCTGGTCGTCCGGTCGAACACCGCCATGCCCAGCAACGCCCCGACGGCGATCACCGCGCCGAGCAGCGGCCACAGCCAGAGCACGCGGGCGAGACGCATGTTGCCAAGAGCCAGCGCGCCGCGCTCCACCGCAAGGGCGATCAGTATCGCGATCGCTGGCAGGGTTGGCGCTACATAGGCCGGCACCTTGGTCGGCAAGATCTCGAACAGCAGCCAGACCGGAACCACCCAGGCCAGCAGGAAACGCACCGTGCCAATGCGGCGGGCCTTCCAGACAATGGGAAAGGCCAGGGCCGCCAGCGGCGCCGCCGGCCAGAACAGCGCGAAGAACAGCAGCAGATAGACACCCGGCAGGCCGGCAAATCCCTGATACTCGCCGGCCACCGGCCCGAGCAGGGTACGCACGACGAATTCCGCCTGCGTCTCGGCGGGGCCATAGCGGCGCAGCAGGAACCAGCCGATGGCGACGGCGAGGATCACGGCGAGCCCGGCATAGGAGCGGGCGCGCCGCAGGAACAGCGCCGATCGGTCGACCGCCACCAGCGCCACCAGCGGCAGCACCACATAGAGCGGCGTTACCAGCCCCTTGGTGAACAGGCTGAAGGCAAGCGCGGACCAGAAGATGAAGGCCAGCCGAGCCTCGTGCGATGACTGTCGCCAGTCCCCGGCGCCCCGGCTCTGGCGCTCCGCCAGATAAAGACGGCCCATGGCTCCCATCATCGCCGCGACGGACCCTACCAGGAACACTTCCGGCACGGCGAGCCGGCCGCCGACGCCAAGGGCGACGCTGCTCGCCAGCAGGCTGGCGGCCAGAACGGCGGCTCGGCGATGTGTAAAGGCCAACGCTGCCCAAAACGTCAGCAGCACGGCGCCGATCGCGGCGGCAAGGGAGGGCACGCGATAGAGCCAGATGCGGGTGGGTGCGTCGGGCACCCCGACCAGTTCGGCCGCCTTGACCACCCCAGCCTGCAGCCAGTGCAGGCCAAGGGCCTGTGTGCGCTTGGCCTCCCAGCCGAGCCTCGTCTCGGACAAGTTCCCCGTTTCCGCCATGTGGCGGCTGATCAGCGCGAAGCGCGCCCCATCCCGGTCGACCGGCGGGATCGAGAAGAACCCCGGCAACAGGGCCACCAGGCACAGCCCGACAAGGAACAGGCAGGCCCGTCGGTCGGTGCGACAGCACGCCTCGAAAAGCTCGACGATCCGATCAGGAAGGCGCGGGCCGCGTGGGGAATAGAGCGGGGCGGAACGTGCCTTACGGCCCGCAGCAAATGACTTCATCGAGTGGAATCCCTTCCAAGCCGATGAAACCATAGCAGACGGAAAGCCCGCGCCGCATCCGCGGGACCCACGAGACACACGATATCGGCTGATGTGGCCGCCGGGACGCCATCCGGCCGGGCGGCCGACCCCCTCAGGCCGGCGCGGTCGCCTCGCGCCTGTCGGGCGCGGTGGCGGCAAGCCCGCCGGCTTCCTCGATGAAGCGCGCGACCTCCGCGACACCGTCGCCAGCGCGCACATTGGCGAAGACGAAGGGCCGGCGCCCACGCATGCGGCGCGAATCCCGGTCCATCACCTCCAGCGAGGCGCCCACCATCGGCGCCAGATCCACCTTGTTGATGACCAGAAGATCCGAGCGGGTAATGCCCGGGCCGCCCTTGCGCGGGATCTTCTCGCCGGCGGAGACGTCGATCACATAGATGGTGAGGTCGGCCAGTTCCGGCGAAAAGGTGGCGGCGAGATTGTCGCCGCCGGATTCGATGAGGATGAGGTCGAGCGCGGGGAACCGCCCGCGCATCTCGGCAATGGCGGCGAGATTGGCGGAGGCGTCCTCGCGGATCGCCGTGTGCGGGCAGCCGCCGGTCTCAACGCCCATGATGCGCTCGGCGGGCAGCGCCCCGGCGCGGGTGAGGATCTCGGCATCCTCCTTGGTGTAGATGTCGTTGGTGATGGCGGCGAGATCGTACCGCTCGCGGAAGGTCCGGCACAGCGCCTCCATCAGCGCCGTCTTGCCTGAGCCGACCGGGCCGCCAATGCCGACCCGGAGCGGGCCACTTGTCTCGCTCGCCATGGAAATTCCCTTCCTTCAGCTTCGGAACAGGCGCGTGTACTGCGTCTCGTGCCGCATCGACGCGATATCGGATTTCAGCGCCGCGCCACCGAGCTGGTTCAGCGGCGTGGCGGGCGCCAGCGGCGCGATCGCCCGCACTGTCAGTGTTGCGGCGGCGAGCGCCCGGTTGCCATCGGTCTGGCCCAGGGGGACGAGCCGCACGGCAGCAGAGATGAGGTTCGCGGCCACCGCCGAGAGATAGGCGGACAGCGTCGCCGGCAGTGGAAGGCCGTGCGCGGCGGCGGCGATGCCCACCGCCACGGGATAGGCGACGCGCCCGTCCCAGAGCGCCAGCGCTCGTTCCAGCGCCGGTGCCGGCCAGGCGGCGCGGGTCGCGGCGAGGAAGGCGTCGCCCTGGTTCAGCGTCTCCATCTGGCGCTCCCGCGAGGGGGCGAAGGCCGATGCCAGCTCCAGCACGTCGCGCAGGCGCCCATCGTCCCCCGCCTGCACCGCCTGGAAGGCATGCACCAGCAGGACGGCATCGGCGAAGGGGCCGCCATGACGGAGCAGGTCGTCGACCCATCCGTTCAGCGAGGCGAGGTCGCTGATCGCCTGGGTCTCGACCGCCCATTCGAGCCCATGCGAATAGGCGAAGGCGCCCACAGGATAGGCCGGGGAGAGCCAGACGAACAGCGCCAGAAGATCGGGCGAGGCGCCGGCCGGCGCCGCAGCGGCCTCGCTCATCGGCTGCCCCTAATGGCCGTGCTTGTGGCCATGGCTATCATGAGCGGCATGGCCGTGATCGTCGTGCGCGTGCCCATGCGCGTGATCGTGGCCATGGTCATGCCCACAGCCACAGCCGGCGCCGTGCTCGTGGGCCGGCGTCTCGCCCTGGACATGCAGCACATCGCGCGCCTTGGCGTGCGGCTCATGGCCATGGTCGTGATGGCCGTGATCGTGATGGGCATGGTCATGACCGGCGTGGTCGTGCTCGTGGTGATCATGGCCGCAGCCGCAATCGTCGCCATGCGCGTGGTCATGGTGGTCATGGGCATGGCCGTGCGCGTGGTGGCCATGCGCCTCGGCGGCCTCATAGGCGCCGCCCTCGGGCTCGAACGCCGCGTCGACGGTCTCGACGCTGGCGCCAAGACCGCGCGCCATCTCCTCCAGCACGCTGTCGCGGGCGATGCGGATGCGGTCGGCCAGCAATTCGGCCGGCACATGGCGGTTACCGAGATGCCAGGCGAGCCGCGCGAGATGATGGGCGTCGCGGGCGACGATCTCCGCCACCGGCTCCTCGGCTGCGACCACGGCAACCACGCGCCCGTCTTCCAGCGACAGGCCGTCGCCATCCTTCAGCCGCGTCGCCTCGTCGAGATCGAGCAGAAACGCCACGTCGCCTTCGCCACGAATGGCGATGCGCCGGCGGTAGCGCCCATCATGGGGCAGCACGACGCGGTCGGCGGCAGTGGCGGCATCCCAGCTGCCGGCGGGAAGTACGGTGCGGGCACGGATCATGACAGAACTCCGGTAGACGTGACGGCGCTGTGTTCAGGCACCCTTCGAGGCTCGCGGCGCTCGCACCTCAGGATGACGTGGCACCGGATCGGGCATCATCCCGAAGTGCCAACCCATGGGTCGGTCCTAAGGGATGCCGGATCCAAGCAGTTGCGTCCACACTTAGAACAGGAAGTAGCGCTGCGCCATCGGCAGTTCGGTGGCCGGCGCGCAGGTCAGCAGCTCGCCATCGGCCCGCACCTCATAGGTTTCAGGGTCGATCTCCAGATGCGGCGTCGCATGATTGTGAATCATCGACGCCTTGGAGATGCCGCCGCGCACATTCTCCACCGCCACCGTGCGCTTCTCCAGCCCCAGCTTGTGACCAACATTGAGGTCGATCGCCGCCTGCGAGACGAAGGTGAGGCAGGTCGCGGTGCGCGCCTTGCCATAGGCGCCCCACATCGACCGGTAGTGCACCGGCTGCGGGGTCGGGATCGAGGCGTTAGGGTCGCCCATGACCGCCGCGACGATGGTGCCGCCCTTGATCACCATGTCCGGCTTGGTGCCGAAGAAGGCCGGCGTCCAGACCACGAGATCGGCCAGCTTGCCGTTCTCCACCGAGCCGATATGGCGGGAGACGCCATGCGCGATGGCGGGGTTGATCGTGTATTTGGCGATGTAGCGCTTGGCGCGTTCATTGTCGTTGCGCTCGCTATCGCCCGGCAGCAGGCCGCGCTGCAGCTTCATCTTGTGCGCGGTCTGCCAGGTGCGGGTGATGACCTCGCCCAGCCGGCCCATGGCCTGGCTGTCGGAACTGATCATCGAGATGGCGCCGAGATCGTGCAGGATATCCTCCGCCGCAATGGTCTCCTTGCGGATTCGGCTCTCAGCGAAGGCAAGATCCTCCGCGATCAGCGGGTCAAGGTGGTGGCACACCATGAGCATGTCGAGATGCTCGTCGAGCGTGTTGATCGTGAAAGGCCGCGTCGGGTTGGTGGAGGACGGCAGCACGTTCGGCAGCCCCGCCACCTTCATGATGTCGGGCGCATGCCCACCACCCGCCCCTTCGGTGTGGAAAGCGTGGATGGTGCGGCCCTTGAAGGCGGCGATGGTGTCCTCGACAAAGCCGCTCTCGTTCAGCGTGTCGGTGTGGATCATCACCTGGATGTCGTACTCGTCCGCCACCGAGAGGCAGTTGTCGATCGTCGCCGGGGTGGTGCCCCAGTCCTCGTGCAGCTTGAGCGAACAGGCGCCCGCCTCGATCTGCTCGACCAGCGGGCCCGGCAGCGAGGCGTTGCCCTTGCCGGACAAGGCAAGATTGACCGGGAAGCTGTCAAAGGCGCGCAGCATCATCTCGATGTGCCACGGGCCGGGCGTGCAGGTGGTGGCGTTGGTGCCCGCCGCCGGGCCGGTGCCCCCGCCCAACATGGTGGTGACGCCGCTCATCAGCGCATGTTCGATCTGCTGCGGGCAGATGAAATGGATGTGGCAGTCGAATCCGCCGGCGGTGATGATCTTGCCCTCGCCCGCGATCACCTCGGTCGAGGCGCCGATGACGATGTCGACGCCGGGCTGGATATCCGGGTTGCCGGCCTTGCCAATGCCGTGGATGCGCCCATCGCGGATGCCGATATCGGCTTTGACGATGCCCCAGTGATCGAGGATCAGCGCATTGGTGATGACAGTGTCCACCGCCCCCGCCGCACGCGTCACCTGCGACTGGCCCATGCCGTCGCGGATGGTCTTGCCGCCGCCGAACTTCACCTCCTCGCCATAGACGGTGAAGTCCTTCTCCACCTCGATGACGAGGCTGGTATCGGCGAGGCGCACACGGTCGCCGGTGGTCGGGCCGAACATCTCGGCATAGGAGGCGCGGGAAATCTTGATGGACATGGGGCGATCCGTTTCGGCAAGGGGCAGCGGTGCGGCGGGAGCCTTCAGGCGGCAGGTCCTAGGCGAGCGGCGTCACAGCTTGCCCATCACGTCCTGGCGGAAGCCGTAGACCTCCCGCTTGCCGGCGAGCGCGACCAGCGTCACCTCCCGGCTCTGGCCCGGCTCGAAGCGCACGGCCGTTCCCGACGCGATCGCAAGGCGCATGCCACGCGCCTTCTCCCGCTCGAAAGCGAGGGCCGGATTAGTCTCGTAGAAATGGTAGTGGCTGCCCACCTGGATCGGCCGGTCGCCGGTATTGGCGACGGTCACGGAGACGAACTCACGCCCGGCCAGCAGCTCGATCTCGCCCTCCTCCAGAAGCATCTCGCCCGGCGAACCGGCACCATGGCTGGAGGCGATCGGCTCGTGCACGGTCACAAGCTTGGTGCCGTCCGGAAACGTCGCTTCGACCTGGATCTCGACGATCATCTCGGCGACGCCCGGCATCACCTGGTCGCCGCTCAGCACGGTGGTGCCGAGCGTCATCAACTCGGCCACCGTCTTGCCGTCGCGCGCGCCTTCCACGACCACATCGGTGATCAACGCCACCGCCTCGGGGTAGTTGAGCTTCACGCCGCGCTCCAGGCGGCGGCGGGCCACCATGGCCGCCATGGCGACGAGGAGCTTGTCCTTCTCCCGCGGGCTGAGGTTCATCGATCGGTCTCCGGCTCTTCAGACGCTAACGTCAGTTCATTAGAGGGTGGCTTGCATCAGGAGTGCCAGATGCGCGGCACCTCGCCGACACCCAGCGCGGCGATCGCCCGCCGGATGGCGGTCTCCAGCGGCGCGCCGTCGCGGGCCAGCAGGCGCACCGAGAGCATGCCGTCCCAGGCACTCGCCCCGGCATCAAGACCATCGGGGAGTTCGCGGGCCATGCCGTCCTGTTCGCTTTCCCCCAGCCCGAGGGCGTGGCGGACGACCTCCAAGCGGCTTTCCGCATCGGGGGACACAAGGAGCAGCGTGGCGAAGGCCGCCCAGCCGCCGGCCGTGGCGCGGCGGTCCAGCGTTGCGGCGATATCACCATCAAGCTGCAGCCCATCGGCATAGACCAGCCTTCCGCCCCGGCGGATACGCCAGCGATCGTGCAGCCGGCCATAGGAGAGCCGCTCGCCGCGCGCCGTGCGGCCGAGAATGACCGGCTCGACCAGCAGCAGGCGGGCATCGGGTGCCACCTCGGCGACGATGGAGCGCTCGACCCGCGCCCCGTCGAACACAATGGTCGCCTGCGGCAGCCAGTGGAGGCTGGCGCCCGCTTCGGCGGTGAGTTCGACGGCGATGTGGGAGGTCGCCCCGTCGGAGCGGTAGATCTTCTCGGCGGCCTGGGTTGTGACCACCAATTGGGCATCGCGCCCAGCATGGAGGCAGCTTTGCGCGGCATCGCCGCCCGCGAGCCCGCCGCCAGTGTTGATCATCACCGCTTCGAGCGCCCGTCCCCGACGGCCGGAGCGGGGAAAGCGTACCCGGGCGAATCCCTCCTCCTCGATCCGCCCGCGCACCGTGCGCCCGTCCAGCGCCCGTGCCTCGACCAGCAACCGCCCCTGCCCGCGCCGCTCGACCGGAATGGTGGCGGCGGGCTCAGACGGCAATGCGGTTGCGAACATCGGGATCCTCAAGTGCGGCGCCGTCGCCCGACATCACCACCGCGCCGCGTTCCATCACGATGAAATGGTCGGCGAGTTCTTTGGCGAAGTCGAAATACTGCTCGACCAGCACGATGGCCATGTCGCCCTTGGAGCGCAAGTAACGGATGGCGTTGCCGATATCCTTGATGATCGAGGGCTGGATGCCCTCGGTGGGCTCGTCCAGCACCAGCACTTTGGGCCGCATGGTGAGGGCCCGGCCGATGGCGAGCTGCTGCTGCTGGCCGCCGGAGAGATCGCCGCCGCGCCGGCGCATCATCGAATCGAGCACGGGGAACAGCGAGAACACGTCGTCGGGGATGAAACGCTCGGCACGCTTGAGCGGTGCGAAGCCGGTTTCCAGATTTTCCGCCACGGTCAGCAGCGGAAAGATCTCGCGCCCCTGCGGCACGAAGGCGATGCCGCGGCGCGCCCGCTCGGACGGCGCGAGGGTCGTGATGTCCTCGCCATTGAAACGGATGGACCCTTTCGCCACCGGCGCCTGCCCGACAATGGCGCGCATCAGGCTGGTCTTGCCAACGCCGTTGCGACCGAGCACGCATGTGACCTTGCCGGGCTCCGCCTTCAGCGAGACGCCCCGCAGCGCCTGCGCCGCGCCGTAGAAGAGGTTGATGTCCTGAACTTCCAGCATGAGCCCTAGCGTCCCAGATACACTTCGATGACGCGCTCATTGGCGCTGACCTGGTCGAGCGTGCCCTCGGCCAGCACCGAGCCTTCATGCAGGCACATGACCCGCACGCCAAGATCGCGCACGAAGGTCATGTCGTGCTCGACCACCACGACCGAGTGGCCGTTGGCGTTGATCGCCCGCAGAAGCTCGGCGGTCTGCGCCGTTTCGGCATCGGTCATGCCGGCGACCGGCTCGTCGACCAGCAGCAGCTTGGGGTCCTGCGCCAGCAGCATGCCGATCTCCAGCCACTGCTTCTGGCCGTGCGACAGCGCCCCGCCCAGCCGGTCGCGATGCTCGGTTAGGCGGATGGTCTCGAAGATCTCGTCGATGCGCTCGCGCGCCGCCGCGCTCTCGCGCCGGAAGATATTGGGCAGCGCCCGGCGCTGGCCCTTCAGCGCAAGGCGCAGATTGTCGAGCACCGTATGATTCTCGAACACGGTCGGCTTCTGGAACTTGCGGCCGATGCCCAGCGTGGCGATCTGCGTCTCATCCAGCTTGGTCAGGTCGGTGATGCCGCCATCAAAGAACACGTCGCCCCGGTCGGGACGGGTCTTGCCGGTGATGACGTCCATCATCGTCGTCTTGCCGGCACCGTTCGGGCCGATGACGGCCCGCATCTCGCCGGGATCGACGGTGAAGGACAGCGCGTTGAGCGCCCGGAACCCGTCGAAGGTGACGGTGACGGCGTCGAGATAGAGCAGCGCCTCGGTCAGTTCCTTCTTGGCAGCCGGGGCCGGCTCGGCAGTGGCGAGTTCGGCGGTTGCGGGGGCGAGCGTTGCGGTAGCGGTCATGTCGGTTTCCCTCACTCAGCCGGCCGGGGCGTGGCGAGCGGTTCGTCGGGAATGTCGTCATGCTGGCGACGCTTCTCGCGCCACTCATAGAACGTGCCGACAATGCCCTTGGGCAGGAACAGGGTGACGGCGACGAACAGGCCGCCGAGCATGAACAGCCAGTACGGGGCGAGGATGCCTGACGTGAAATAGGTCTTGGCGTAGTTCACCAGCACCGCCCCCAGCGCCGCCCCCACCAGCGTGCCGCGCCCGCCTACCGCCACCCAGACGATGATCTCGATCGAGTTGGCGGGCGAGAATTCCGACGGGTTGATGATACCGACCTGCGGCACGTAGAGCGCGCCGGCGATGCCCGCCAGCATGGCGGAGACGACGAAGGCGACCAGCTTGTAGTTTTCCGCCCGGTAGCCGGTGAAACGCACCCGCGTCTCGGCATCGCGGATGGCGACCAGCACCTTGCCGAAATGCGAACGCACCAGGAAGCGGCAGAGCACATAGCCGAGCGCCAGCGCCAGGGCCGAGAGCACGAACAGCACCAGCCTCGTGCCGTCCGCCTGAATGTTGAAGCCGAGAATGTCCTTGAAGTCGGTCAGGCCATTATTGCCGCCGAAGCCCATATCATTGCGGAAGAAGGCCAGCAGCAGAGCGAAGGTCATCGCCTGGGTGATGATGGAGAGGTAAACACCCGTGACGCGCGAGCGGAAGGCGAACCAGCCGAACACCAGCGCAAGAAGGCCCGGCGCCAGCAGCACCATCAGCGCCGCGAAGGGAAACATATCGAATCCATACCAGAACCAGGGCAGTTCCTTCCAGTTGAGGAACACCATGAAGTCCGGCAGCACCGGGTCGCCATAGACGCCGCGCGTGCCGATCTGGCGCATGAGATACATGCCCATCGCATAGCCGCCGAGCGCGAAGAACGCGCCCTGGCCAAGCGAGAGAATGCCGACATAGCCCCAGATGAGATCCACCGAGAGCGCCAGCAGCGCATAGGTGAGGTATTTGCCGAGCAGCGAGACCACATAGGTCGGCACATGCACGGCCGAATCCGGCGCCACGGCGAGGTTGAGCACAGGCACCAGCACCGAGACAGCCACCAGCACCGCAAGGAAGATGATGCCGCTGGTGCCGAGCAGGGCGGGCTGACGAGTCATGTTCATCGGGGAGGTACTCATGCCTCGATCGACCTCCCCTTGAGGGCGAAGAGGCCTC
The DNA here is from genome assembly GCF_900100155.1 of Ancylobacter rudongensis. Lineage (GTDB taxonomy): Bacteria > Pseudomonadota > Alphaproteobacteria > Rhizobiales > Xanthobacteraceae > Ancylobacter > Ancylobacter rudongensis. Next base: position 198,875 of record NZ_FMTP01000007.1, on the reverse strand, counting down.
TGGGGCGCTTCTGGATGAAGAGGATGACGATGACCAGCAACGAGATCTTGCCGAGCACCGCGCCGGCATAGGGCTCCAGCAGCTTGTTGGCGACGCCGAGCGTCATGGCGCCGACCAGGGTGCCCCACAGATTGCCCACCCCGCCGAACACGACGACCAGGAAGCTGTCGATAATGTAGCTCTGCCCGAGGTTCGGCGACACATTATCGATCTGGCTGAGCGCCACCCCGGCCATGCCGGCAATGCCCGAGCCGAGGCCGAAGGTCATGGCGTCGACCCAGTTGGTGCGGATGCCCATGGAGGCCGCCATGCGGCGGTTCTGCGTAACCGCTCGCATTTCCAAGCCAATTCGGGTCAGCCGCAAGGTAGCGAGGAGCGCGAAGAACACCATCAGCGCGAAGACGATGATCCAGAGCCGGCCGGATGTGATCGACAAATGGCCGATCTCGAAACTGCCGGACATCCAGCTCGGGGCGCCGACCTCGCGGTTGGTGGGGCCGAAAATCGTGCGGATGGCCTGCTGCAGGATCAGCGAAATGCCCCAGGTGGCGAGCAGCGTTTCCAGCGCCCGGCCGTAAAGAAAACGGATGACGGTGCGTTCGATCAGGACGCCGATCAGGCCGGTGAAGACGAAGGCGAGCGGGATCGCGATCAGCAGCGAGGCGTCGAACAGGCCGGGATAGGAGGTTCGGATCACCTCCTGCACCACATAGGTGGTGTAGGCGCCCAGCATCACCATTTCGCCATGCGCCATGTTGATGACGCCCATCACGCCGAAGGTGATGGCAAGGCCGATCGCGGCGAGCAGCAGCACCGAGCCGAGCGACAGCCCGTACCAGACATTCTGCGCCACGCCCCACAGCGCGAGATTGCGCTCGATGCCCTCGATCGCCGCAGCGGCGGCCTGCTTCACCTCGGGCGCCGCGCTTTCGGGCACGGAGCGCAGGATGGCGAGCGCGTCCTGGTTGCCCTCGGCGCCGACCAGCTCGACGGCGGCGATCCGCTCGGCGGGGGTGATGCCCTCCTTGCCGATGAGGATCGAGGCCCGCGCCAGGTTCATGGCCGACTTGACCTTGGGGTCGGTCTCCTTGCCGAGCGCCATCTCCAGCGCCGGCAGCGCCGCCTCGTCGCGCGAGCGGCCAACCGCGAGTGCCGCTTCCCGGCGCTTGGCGGCATCAAGGCTCACCAGCGACAGGGCGCCGCTGGCGGCGTCGATGGCGCGGCGGATGCGGTTGTTTACGCGCACCGGCTTTACGGCGGGCGCGTCGGCGACGGGCTGCATCGTCAGCGGGTCGAGCAGCGCCCCGCCCGTCCCTTCAATGAAGACGCGCGGCGGGGTGCCGCCGAAAAAAAGCTTGCCATCGGCAAGGGCGGAGACGATGCCGGCGGCGGCCGGGCTGCCGCTGAGCGCCAGCGCCCCAAGCGCGGCTTCGGTATCGTCATATTTGTTGGTGGTGAGCTGGCCCAGCGCGGCGCTGATGTCCTGCGCCTCGACGCGCTGCACGAGCGCGGCGGCGAACAGGAGGGCGAGCGCGGCACAGAGCACGCGAGGCAGGCGGGATAGGCGAGCGCTTGAGGTCATCATCGTCCGTCGATGTGGCGCTGCGGGTGGCCGGAGCGGGGCTCCGGCGGCGACGGCGGTACGCGGTGGGCAGGGGCTCCGGTCGAGCCTGCGCTGTTGGTGGCAGCTCCTCGCCGAATTCACTAGCCCGAGGGCCCGGTGCTCGGGCCGGGATCCGGCCGCCGCGCGGGCGGCCGGACGTCTCAGGGCGCGTCAGGCGGGAGCGCGAGGCTCCCGCCCGCGGGCCGGCCTCACTGGCCGGCGCCGCCGCACTTGCCGGTCTTGACGTTGAAGTTGCCGCAGGAAAACGGCTTGCGCCAATCGGCGATCAGGTCCTTGGAGCCTTCCAGATAGGGGGACCACTCCTCGGCGACGATCAGGCCGGGGGTCTGCTCGACGATGTCGAACTGGCCGTCGTCCTTGATCTCGCCGATGAGCACCGGCTTGGTGATGTGGTGGTTCGGCATCATCGCCGAGAAGCCGCCGGAGAGGTTCGGCACGGTGACGCCGATCAGCGCGTCGATGACGGCGTCGGCATCGGTGGTGCCGGCCTTCTCGACCGCCTTGACCCACATGTTGAAGCCGATGACGGTGGCTTCCATCGGGTCGTTGGTCACGCGCTTGTCGTTCTTGGTGTAGGCCTGCCACTTCTTGATGAACTCGGCATTCTCCGGCACGTCGACCGACTGGAAGTAATTCCACGCGGCGAGGTGGCCGACCAGCGGCTTGGTGTCGATGCCGGCGAGCTCTTCCTCACCCACCGAGAAGGCCACGACCGGAATGTCGGTCGCCTTGATGCCCTGGTTGCCGAGCTCCTTGTAGAACGGCACGTTGGCGTCGCCATTGATGGTGGAGACGACAGCGGTCTTCTTGCCGGCCGAGCCGAACTTCTTGATGTCGGCGACGATGGTCTGCCAGTCGGAATGACCGAACGGCGTGTAGTTGATCATGATGTCTTCTTCCTTGACGCCCTTCGACTTCAGATAGGCTTCAAGGATCTTGTTGGTCGTGCGCGGATAGACATAGTCGGTGCCGGCCAGCACCCAGCGCTGCACGCCTTCGTTTTCCATCAGATAGTCGACGGCCGGAATGGCCTGCTGGTTCGGGGCGGCGCCGGTGTAGAACACGTTGCGCTCGCTCTCCTCGCCCTCATACTGGACCGGGTAGAACAGAATGCTGTTGAGCTCCTTGAACACCGGGAGCACGGACTTGCGCGACACAGAGGTCCAGCAGCCGAACACGACCGCGACCTTTTCCTTGGCGATGAGTTCGCGCGCCTTTTCGGCGAAGAGCGGCCAGTTCGAGGCGGGATCGACCACCACGGCTTCCAGCTTCTTGCCGAGCACGCCGCCGGCCGCGTTCTGCTCCTGCACCATGAACAGAACGGTGTCCTTCAGCGTGGTCTCGCTGATCGCCATGGTGCCGGACAGAGAGTGCAGCACGCCGACCTTGATCGTCTCCTGAGCGCTTGCAACACCGCCTCCGGCCAGCGCCAGCGCAGCCGCACCCACAAGCGCGCGACCGGCCATGCGCCGGGCATGCGTGAACATGTTCAGCATCTTTATTCCCTTCTGGAGTACACACGCAGGACCCCCGTCCGCGTGCCAGAGGGAGCATCTGCAACCCGCGTGCCAAGGGCGGGAATGGGGAGGTTGAGAGACCTTCCGATGCGAACATCGTGCGGAAGCCTCTGACCCAGCGGCATATTGCCAAGAAAATGGGCGCATCGGCACATTGATTGCACAGGCGCGGTATAGCGGTGGTGGACTGCCCGGTTTTTGTTCAATCGGCCGTGACTTCGCGTGTCGATATACGCGCCATCGCCGTCTGTCGCCGTTGCGTACCGTGAGGCGCGCCTGCCGGCACCTCGCCCAAGTGAAGGGCGCACGCCGGGAGACGACCCGGTGCACTCCTCTCATCAGGCGCGGCTGAGCGTGCTCAGGCGCTCCAGCGCCCGGTCGAGCGTGGCGTCGGTCTTGGCGAAGCACAGGCGCACCACGCTCTCCACCGGGTCCTGCGCATAGAAGGCCGAGACGGGGATCGCCGCCACGCCCTCGCGCGCCACCAGCGACCGGCAGAACGCCTCGTCGCGCAGGTGCGGGTCGAGCGGGGCGAGGTCGACATTGAGGAAATAGGTGCCGGCCGAAGGCAGCACCGGCAGGCCGAGTGCCGTCAGCCCGTCTGCCAGCCGGTCGCGCGAGCGCTGCAGCCCGGCCCGCATGCCGAGGAACCAGTCCCGCTCCTTGCCCAGCCCATAGGCGACGGCGTGCTGGAGGGAAGGAGGCGTGGTGAAGGTGAGGAACTGGTGCGCCTTCGACAGAACCCGCATCAGTTCCGGCGCGGCGCAGACGAAACCGACCTTCCAGCCGGTCATGCCGAAGATCTTGCCGGCCGAGCCGATCTTCACGCTGCGCTCGCGCATCCCCGGCAGGGCGAGGACGGACTGGTGCTCGCGCCCGTCGAAGATCACATGCTCCCACACCTCGTCGCTCACCAGTACCGCGTCCGAGCGCATGCAGTAGCCCGCGAGCAGCGCGAGTTCCCCGGCGTCGAACACCCGCCCCGTCGGGTTGTGCGGGTTGTTGAACAGCACCAGCTTGGTGCGCGGGGTGAAGGCCTCGTCCAGCGCCTCCTCGGTGAGCCGCCAGTGCGGCGGCACCAGGCGCACGAGGCGCGGCACGCCGCCGGCGCGGCGCACGAGCGGGAGGTAGGCGTCGTACAGCGGCTGGAACAGCACCACCTCGTCGCCCGGCTCGATCAGCGCCAGCAGCGCGCCAGCGATCGCCTCGGTGGCGCCTGATGTGACCATCACCTCGGACTCCGGGTCGAGGTCCAGCCCCTGCCAGTCGCGGTAGTGATCAGCCACCGCCCGGCGTAGCTCCGGCGTGCCCATCATCGGCGGGTACTGGTTCCAGCCGTCCAGCACCGCCTGCGCCGCCTTCTCGCGCACATCGCGCGGGCCGGGGTCGTCGGGAAAGCCCTGGCCAAGATTGACCGCGTCATGCTGGCGGGCCAGCGCCGACATGGTCTCGAACACGGTGGTCGGCAGGGCGGCGAAGAGGGAATTCATGGCACGGGACCGGAACGGGACAGGAAGCGATGGGGCAAAGCCGCCGCGTTCTATCCCGTTCCGGCGGTTCAGGCATCCGCAAAACGCGGCGTGCCGGCGGCAGCCTTCAGCCCACCAGAACCGCGTGATTGTCGTAGCGCGGGCCGCCGGAGCGGCGGGCAATGACGCCGACGCCGTCGCCATCGGTGCCGATCAGCACCGTCTCGCCGAGCCCGCTGGTGGCGAGGAACTGGCCGGCGTCGCGGGTCGGGGCGAGGCCGCAGCCATCGACCAGCGGCAGCGCGCCGATATAGCGCCCGTCGCGCCGCCACAGCGCCACACGGTTGCCGCGCGGGCTGGCGGCGGCGACATAGGCGCCGGAGGCATCCAGCGACACCGAGCCGACATAGGTGCGCAGTCCCCGCCACGCCTCGTCTGGCGCGTCGAAGGCGCGCAGCCCCTCGCCCTCGACCGCGTGGAGCAGCGGGCGGGCGACGCCGTCGGCCAGCAGGTCCTGCGCCGCCACCACGGTGAAGCCGTCCGCGCCCGAGGTGAGGTGGCGCAGCGAGAGCGAGGCGAGGTCTTCACTGAGCGTCGCGGTCGTCCGCACGGCGCCGGTGGCGGGGTCCAGCCGGGCGATGCCGGAGCCGGCGATCTCGGCGCCGAGCGCTTCCGGCGTGTGCGGTTCGATGCCGCCATTGGCCACCACGAGCGCGCCACCTGCCGGCAGCATGTCGTGCGGACCGATTCCGGCCGAGGCCCATTCCGCCTCCACCGCGAAGCCCGCCTCGACGACGCGGCGTGTCACCACGCCGGCGCCGTCCGCGCGCGTGATCTCCACCGCGAGGAAACGCCGTCCGCCCTCGATGAAGCGGCCATGGCCGGAGAACACCCGCCCCTCGCCCGGCTCGAAGCTCGCCAGCACGGTGCCAGCGCGGCGGTCGAACAGCACGGCTGTCGTGCCGGGCCGGCGTGCCACCGCCACCGCCGTGCGCCCGTCCGGGCTCGGCTCCACCCAGTGCAGGCGCTGGGTCGCGGCGCCGACCGTCGTCGCCTCCCGGTCGGGGGAAAGCACCACGGGGGCGAAGCCGCCCTCCACGCCCGCCGTCGCCAGCCACTCCGCATCGAGCAGATGGTCGCGCGCATGCGCCGCATTGCTGGCGAACAGCACGCGCGGCGCGGCGGCGAGTGCGCCGAAGGTGCCGATGAGCGAGCGGCGAGTAAGGTCGATGAGGCCCATGTCCGCCGCCCTCAATCGCCGTCGAGCGCGTTGAAGCCGAGCGGCACGCCAAGCCCCGCCGCCAGCGGCCGGGCGATGCCGGCCTGCGCCGCCTTGAACGCGGCCACCGCCGCCTGCAGCGCCTTGCGGCCCTCGGGCGTGGTGGCAGCGTCGCCAATATCCTCCGGCAGGCCCTGCGCCGCCGCCTGCGCCACCTGCAGCGTCGCGGCGAGGCCCGCTTGATCCTTGGCGTCCAGCCCGGTGCTCAGCGCCTGCGCCAGCGCGCCGGCGCTGGTGACGATGGCGACGATGGTCTCCTTCGACAGCCCGCTGCGCCGGCGGTCGGCGAGCAGCGGCTTGGCCTCGTCGATGTTCTTGCCCAGCACAACAAGCAGCCGCTGGTCGACCACACGCTGATAGGCGCCGGCAAGGTCGGTGACGATCTGGCTGAGCAGGGCGTTGGGGTCGGGGAAATAGACCGGATCGGCCTTGCCGGCGATGAGCTGCGCCAGCAGCCCCTCGCTCGGGCTGCCCCAGCCGGCGCGAATCTCGCCGGCAATCGTCACCAGATTCAACGCCACCGCCTGCCCCAGCGCGCAGCGCCGCGCCGCCTCCGGCCCGGCCACCAAGGCGGCCTCGGCACCCTCATCATAGAGAAGCCGCTCCAGCGCCGGCAGGCCCTGCGCGGCGGCGCTGAGGCGGAAGAAACGCTGCGGCTGCAGCCGTTCGTCCGTGGGATCGGCGAGCAGTTCCGCCACCGAGCGGCCGACCGCGTTGCGCCGCTCGGGGAACAGGTTGAAGCGGTCCGGCCGCAGCGACAGCATGACCGGGCCGAAGGTGATGAACTCCACCGCCGACCAGCCCTCGGAAACCGCTTGGAAGCGCGCCTTCAGTTCCTTCACGCCCTGCGCCGAGGGCGCCTTGCAGAAATCGTCCCACGCCGCCTGCTGCGCCTTGGCGCTCGCGAGCAGCGTGTCGTAGCGCGGCAGCAGCCAGCTCTGCACGATCTCGGGGGCGGAGACCGGCGCGGCATGGGCGCGGCCGATGAACAGGGTGGTGAGCAGCGTGGTGGCGGTGGCGAGGCCCGGCACGCCCTGAGCGGCCTGCCCGATCTGGCTCGCCAGCGCCAGCGCCACGGCGACGGGGGATCGGTTCATGGGCAAGGCCTCGCTTTAGAGAGAAGACACATAGTCGATCAGCCGCGCGCGCTCGGTCTTGCCCAGCGCCTCGAAACGGGCACGCGCGCCTGATGCCTCGCCGCCATGCCAGCGCACCGCTTGCGCGACATCGGCGGCGCGGCCGTCATGCAGCAGGCCGACGCCCCGATCCAGCGCACCGGAGAGCCCGGCGAGCGGCGCGGTGCGCCATTCCGCCGCCGCCGCGCCGGGAACACCGGCGGGGTCGGCCAGCCCCTCGCCCATGTCGTGCAGCAGCACATCGGTGTACAGCGCCACCGTGCCGCCGGCGCGGGTGGGCAGCGCCGGGCGGTGGCAGGTGGCGCAGCCGGTGGCGGCGAAGAGGCGCCTGCCGCGCGTGTCGTCGCCGCCTTCCGGCACTTTCAGCGCCCGGAGATAGGTGACGAGGCGCTGGACGATGGCGTCGGAAATCTCCGGCTCGCCCTCCTCTTCGCGGCCCTGCGGCGCGTTGCGGCAGGCGGTCTGCAGGTCGGTGCAGTCGCCCCAGGGTTCGGGGCGCAGCGGCGTCGACAGGCCGAGATCGAGCGAAAAGGCTTCCGATGCCTGCCCGGCCAGCGTCGGGTGGCTCGCCTTCCAGCCGAAGCGGCCGATCGATGAGCCGCCCTCGGGCGTTTGCAGCCGGCGGGCCCGCCCGCGCACGCCGTCGCCGTCGCGGTCATCGGGGTCTTCCAGCGCGAGGATCGCCGCGTCGTCCACCAATTCCAGCTTGCCGCGCCCGCGCAGATCAGGCGCGGCGCGCAGCGACATATGGGTCGCGGAACCGAGCGGGCCATAGCCTGATGATTCGATGCGGGGAATGCGGCGGCCGTTCTCAACGACCACCGCGAAAGCGCCCTCGGCCGGCACGCCAGGCAGCGTCATCGTCTCCAGCCGGTGGCCATAGACGGGATCGCCGCGACCATCGCTGCGGAACAGGGAGAGCACCAGCCCCAACCCTTGCGGGCGGCCGGCGGCGTCCAGCGCCGTCGCGCCGGCTCCGCCGCCGGCGGGGTGGCAGGCCGAGCAGGAGCGCGCATCGAACAGCGGGCCGAGCCCATCATTGGCGCGGGTGGAACTCGGCGCCGGCACCCAGGGCCGCTCGAACAGCGCCTTGCCGATCGCGGCGTCGAGGCGGCCGTCCTCTGCCGTGGCAGGTGCGGAGGCGGAGACAAGCAGGGCGCAGAGCAGGACCGCGCTGCGGATGATGCCGCTGCGCGGAGTCTTCGCTGGGGCCCGGATCGGCGCCGCGCTCCGCGCCGCTTGTCCGGGAAATAAGGCCGTGTCCCGGACCAGCGGAGGCGCAGCCGGAGCGCCGATCCGGGACCCAGGGGAGCCTCCGCCGAAGGCGGCATCCGCGCTGATTTGTCGGCCGTGATGGCGCTCCATCACACGATCCGGAACCAGCCCATCATCCCGGTCTCCATATGCTCCAGAATGTGGCAGTGAAAAACCCAGTCGCCCGGCGCGGCGACAAAGGCGATCTCGACCGCCTCGCCGGGCTGGACGAGCACGGTGTCGGCGAAGTGGCGCGGCAGGCGATCGAGGCTGGAGCTCAGCACCTCGAAGGCGTGGCCGTGCAGATGGACCGGATGGGGAAAGCGCGTCTCGTTCTTGATCTCCACCACATAGGACCCGCCGGTCGCCATGCGGGCGAGCGGCGGCGGCACGTTGCGGTTGGACCCGGTGGGCCAGGATTCGGACTGGATGCCCCAATAGGTGGTCGAGCCGACGCACAGGCTATCGATCAGCGCCTTGGCGAGCGGGTCGTCCGCCGGCAGGGCGAGGTCTTTCACCGCCTGCCCAGTCGCTTGCTGCAGGGTGAAGGACAGGCGGGACGCCTTCTTGACGTCAGGTTTCGGCAGTTCCGGCTTCGGCAAGGCGAGCGGGCCCTTGCGGGGCTTGGCGACCTTGCCGGCGGCGGTGAGGGTGGCGAACTGGTAGATGTCGGCGGCGCGGTAGTCGCCTAGCGTCACCGGCGAGCCGTTGGCCGGCATGCGGATATCGAGGTCGATGCGCTGGGCCGGCCCCATGCGCCAGACGCCATCGGGAAGATCGTCGAGCCGCACCGGGGTCAGCGCATGGCCGTCCACCGCGATCAGCCAGGCTTCGGCATCCTTCGCCCCGCCGGCCTCCACGCCGATATCCATGATGCGGGTGGAATCGATGTTCAGGATGCGCAGCCGGACATGGCCGCCGGCGGGCGCCGTCAGCTCCACCGCGGCCGCGCCGTTCACCGTGCGGGTGGCGCCGAATGTGCCGGCCTTCGAGGCACCCTCCGGCTCGGACAGGGCGAGAAAGCGGCCATCCGGCGCGAGGCGCCAGTCCTTCAGGCACAGCACATGCTCGGCGTCGAAGGCGGGGTCGCGCGTGTCCTCGACGATCAGCACGCCGGCGAGACCCTTGCCGGCCTGCCCGGTCTCGTCGCAATGGGGATGGAAGAAGAAGGTGCCGGGATCGTCGAGCGGCAGCAGGTGGTTGAAGCGCCCGCCCGGCTGCACCAGCGGCTGGGTCAGCGTCGGCACGCCGTCAAATTCGTTCGGCATGCGGATGCCGTGGAAATGCAGCGTCGAGCCCTCGTCGATGCCGTTGACGAAGGTCGCCTTGAGCCGGGTGCCGCGCGGCATGCGCAGCGTCTGGAACGGGATGCCGTCATAGGCGAGGATGCGGGTCGCGGGCTTGTCGGGACCGAGGAGCTTCAGCTCCATCTCGCCGGCGGTGAGCGTCACCTCGCGCGTCGGCGCGAAGGATTGCGGGTCGAAGGGCGCGCGCGCGGCGCCGGTGCGGGTCGGCGCGAGCAGCGCCAGCCCACCGATCGCCGCGCCCGCGCCAAGAAAGGCGCGGCGCGAGAGACCCGCGCCGCCGGTTTTCATGGCCGCCTCACTCGCCGACCTTGGAGGGATCGTCCAGGCTGTCCGAGCCCTCGACCTTGATCTTGAGCTTGAGCGCGCCGACCACGCCTTCAAGGGCGCGGGTCTGGGCGACGAGCGAATCGACGCCCTTCTGCACCAGCGCGTTGCCCTCGGCATTGCCTTCGCCGATCATCTGGTCATAGGCCTGCTTGCCGCTGTCGGCCTCGTCCTTGATCGCCTTGAGCGCGGCGAGCGCGGCGTCGATCTTGGCCTCGGCCTCTTCGGCGGCCTTCGGCGCCTTGGCCTTGGCGTAGGCGGCCACCGACGCGCCCTCGACGACGGAGCCGTCGACGCGGGTGTACTTGGCCCGGTAGATGGAGGCGATGCCCAGCTCGTCGTAATAATGCGAGTTGTGGGTGTTGTCGGAGAAGCAGTCATGCTCCTCCTCGGGGTCGTGCAGGATGAGGCCGAGCTTCATCCGCTCGCCCGCCAGTTCGCCATAGGAGAGCGAGCCGAGGCCGGTGAGGATGGTGCCCAGCGCGGCCTTGTCCTTCTGCTTCACCACGGCGGCGCGGGCCTTGCCCTTCTTGCCCCACCACTTGGCCATGTCCTCGAGGTCGCTCACCAGAAGGTCGGTGGCAGCCTTGAGATAGGCGGCGCGGCGCTCGCAATGGCCATTGGTGCAGTTGGCGGTGTCGTAGTCGGTGACCGGGCGCTTGCCGGCGCCGGGCCCGGTGCCGTTGAGGTCCTGGCCCCAGAGCAGGAATTCGATCGCGTGGTAGCCGATGGCGACGTTGGATTCGACGCCGCCGGCCTCCTGCAGGCTGTCGAGCAGCTTCGGCGTGATCTTGGTGGCGTCGATGGTCTTCTTGCCGACGCGGATCTTGGTGTTGGCGATCACATTGGCGGTGTAGAGCGGGTTCTCGTCGGACGAGTCGCCATAGCTCTTGTCGACGTAGTCGATCAGGCCTTCATCCAGCGGCCAGGCGTTCACGCGGCCTTCCCACTCATCGACGATGGCGTTGCCGAAGCGATAGCCCTCGGTCTGCTGGTAGGGCACGCGGGCGGCCTTCCAGGCGGCCTTGGCGGCGTCGAGATTGGCCTCGGTCGGCGTGGCGATGAGCGTGTTCACCGCGCCTTGCAGCGCCTTGGCGGTGGTCAGGCTGTCGGTGTACATCGCCTCGGCGATGTCGGCATAGGTGGCAACGATATCCTTCACCTTCGGCGCCGGGGTGTCGGCGGCGGCCAGACCGACGGCAAAGGCCGCCCCCAGCGCGAAGGCCGCGACGAGCGGCGTGGCGAACAGTGATCTGGCTCGCATGGTTGGTCTCCTCCCGCGCCCCCGAGGCGCTTCAGCGGGAGACTCCTACGCCACCGGCGAAATCGGTCGCAAGTCTTCGTCCGTAGATTGGAATTGTTTCACTTTGAAACAGCGGGATAAACTCTAACCGCCATCGTCGCCTAGCGGCGAAATACTTCCCGTCAGCTCGCGATGAATGACGTAGCGTCACACAGAGGCTGCAACGCCTCCGCCAGTTCCGCCTCGGTGACGGTGGAGAGCGGCTTCATCAGCTTTGCCGCCTCGGTGCGGCGGCCGGGACGCATCACCAGCACGACGGTTTCCGCCCCGCCGCAGGCCGGATCGCCGCAGGCGATCTCGCTGATGGAAATGGTGGTCTCCTCGTCCACCCCGAGGATGAGCCGCGCCTTCGCGGCCAGCTCGCGGGCGGCGTCGGGTGCCGCCTCGGCGCTGGCGCCCCGGCGGAAGAACAGACGTGCCATCGTGCCTCCTGCACATTCGTGTCGCACGCGCCCGCACGCAGCGCTCCCCGTCAGCAGGTAAGCCCGCCGCCGCTCCGGCGCAAGCGGGCTCGCCCGACCCCGCCGCCCAAAGTAAAACGCCCGCCATTAGTTTAGAACTATAAAAATACCGGAAGATAATCATTGTTCATGACGAAGAACCCGCGTATTCATCCCATCAACGCCGGAGAGAAGCCGCGAATACATCAAGCGGCGCCACTCCCCCGGCAACGATTTCGCGAGGCCACTTCCCGGCAGGTCTCGTGAACCACGCGGGACGGCGGCACGCGCTCCCTCAGCCGTCGTCCCGCGACCATTCCTCGGCGAGGCTCGCCGGCTCCCCTGCCTCCCATCGGCCGCTCCACTGTTCCGGCGCCTGTTGCCCAAGCCGCGCCAGCATCCCGCAGGCCGCCGCATGGCCGGTGGCGAACGAGGCCTGCAGCAGATAGCCCCCCGTCGGCGCCTCCCAGTCCAGCATCTCGCCAGCAATGAACACGCCCGGCCGCGCCTTCAGCATCAGCTGGTCGCCGACCGTGGCGCGGGTGACGCCGCCGGCGGTGGAGATCGCCCGTTCCAGCCCGGCCATGCCGGTGGCGGTGAGCGGCAGCGCCTTGATGAGTTGCGCCAGCACGGCCGGATCGGCCGGCAGCGGTCCGGCCTCGCGCAGCAGGCCCGCGGCGGCGGGGGAGAGGCCGGCCGCCTTGCGCAGGCGGTTGGACATGGATTCGCCCTTGCGGCTGGCGGCGAGCCGCGCGGCCAGCGCGTCCTCGCTCACATCCGGGCGCAAATCGAGCTGGAGGGTGACCGCGCCCTCGCGCGCGATCGCCTCGCGCAGGGTGGCGGAGAGCGCATAGACCGCGCCGCCCTCCAGCCCGGCGCCGTCGATCATCGCCTCGCCGCGCACCCGCGCTTGCCCGAGGGAGAGCGCGATGCGCTTGAGCGGCGCGCCGGCGAAGCGGGCGCGGAACGGCGCCGACCAGTCGATCCGCACGCCGCTATTGGCCGGGCGCAACGGGGCGATCTCCACCCCCTGCTCCCACAGAAGTTCCGCCCAGCTGCCATCGCTGCCGAGGCGCGGCCAACTGGCGCCGCCGAGCGCGAGCAGGACCGCGTCCACTGCCACCTCCATTTCGCCCTCTGGCCCGGCAAGGCGCAGGGCGCCGTCGCGAGTCCAGCCGAGCCAGCGGTGGCGGCTCTTCAGCACCACGCCGAGGCCGTCGAGCCGCGCCAGCCAGGCCCGCAGCAGCGGCGAGGCCTTGAAGCTGCGCGGAAACACCCGGCCGCTGGAGCCGACAAAGGTCGGCTCGCCGATTCCTTCCACCCATTCGCGCAGACGGGCCGGCGGAAAGGCGTCGAGGATCGGCGCGAGCCAATCGGCGGCGGCGCCATAGCGGGCGAGGAAGGCCGCGCGGTCTTCCGAATGGGTGAGGTTCAGCCCGCCACGCCCGGCGATGAGGAATTTTCGCGCCGGAGACGGCATGCGGTCATAGATCGTCACCGCGCAGCCGGCGCGCGCCAGCACCTCCGCCGCCATCAGCCCGGCCGGGCCGGCGCCGATGATGGCGATGAGCGGATTTCGTGAGTCGTTTCCGGTCTCTGGCGTCACCGGCTCAGCTTCCGATTCAATAGGACGGAGAGAGGGGCCAGATACTCGCGCCCTGATTCCAGAACGGTCCCCAATCCCATGATATGTCAGCCGATTTCGGGTGAGCAGGCATCGGTGATGCGCAGGCTTACCTGGGTGCGGCCCTGCCAGGTGTCGAGATCGAGCGTGCCGGCCACATGCAGCAATTGCCCGCGCGCGTCCAGCAGCGCCGCGCCCAGCGGCGTGTCGACGGCGCGGAACACCACGCCTGAGATTGTCGCGCCATCCGTGCTGCGCAGGCGCACCCGGATCTGGCCGGCGCTGCCGGGCTCGGCATAGACGACGCGGTGGGCGGGAAAGGCGAAAACCGGCTGCGGATTGCCGGCGCCGAAGGGCCCGGCCCGCTCGACCAGCTCCACCAGCTCAGGCGTCGCCCCCGCCGCCGAGAGGGCGCCGTCGATCAGGATCTCGTCTGCCGCGCGCGCCTCTTCCACCGTCTCAGCCAGCGCCTGTTCGAGATAGGCGCGCAGATCGCCGAGCCGGGCGCGGGCGATGGTGAGGCCGGCCGCCATGGCGTGGCCGCCGCCCTTCACCAGAATGCCGGCCTCCACCGCCCCGCGCACCGCACGGCCGACATCGACGCCGGGAATGGAACGGGCCGAGCCGGCGCCGGTCTCGCCGGTGAAGGCGATGGCGAAGGCGGGACGGCCGAACTTCTCCTTCAGCCGCGCCGCCACCAGCCCGACCACGCCGGGATGCCAGCCCTGCCCGCTGGAGAGCACCACCGCGCCCACATCGGCCAGCCCGAGCGCCGCCTCCGCCTCCGCCTCGGCTTCCGCGACAATGGCGCGCTCCACCTGCTGGCGCTCGGAATTGAGCCGGTCGAGTTCGGCAGCGATCATCTGCGCCTCGATCGGATCGCGGGTGAGCAGCAGCCTGGTGCCGAGCGTGGCGTCGCCGATCCGCCCGCCGGCATTGATGCGCGGCCCGAGCAGGAAGCCGAGATGCCACGCCTTGGGCGGCCCCGAAAGGCGGGCCGCGTCCATCAGCGCGGTCAGTCCCGGCCGCTCGCGCTTGCGCAGCTGGAGCAGCCCCTTGGTGACATAGGCGCGGTTGAGACCGAGGAGCGGCACCACATCCGCCACCGTGCCCAGCGCCACGAGATCGAGGCTGGCGAGCAGGTCCGGCGCCGGGCGCTCAGCCGTCCACCAGCCGCGCTGGCGCAGCTCGCGCAGCAGCCCGACGGCCACCACGAAGACGAGGCCGACGGCGCAGAGATGACCGAGGCCGGAAAGGTCGTCGGCGCGGTTGGGGTTCACCAGCGCCGCCACCTCGGGCAGTTCCTCGCCGGCCTGGTGATGGTCGATCACCACCACGTCGAGCCCCAGCTCGCGGGCGCGGGCGAAGGGCTCGAAGCTCATCGTGCCGCAATCGACGGTGACGAGCAGCGTCGCCCCGCGCTCGGCCAGCGCCTCGATGGCCGGGATGTTCGGGCCGTAGCCCTCGAAGATGCGGTCGGGAATATGGAAGGCCGGATCGAGCCCGCCGGCGCGCAGCACCTCCACCAGCAGGGCGGTGGCAGTGGCGCCGTCGACATCGTAATCGCCGAACACCGCCACCTTCTCGCCCCGCATCACCGCATCGGCGAGACGGGCGACGCAGGCCGGCATGGCGGTCAGCGTATCGGGGTCCGGCAGCAGGCGCTTCACCGTCGGGTCGAGCCAGGCCTCGACGGCGTCGATGGCGACACCTCGCCCGGCCAGCACGCGGGCCAGAATCTCCGGCACGCCGTGGCGCTGCACGATGGCGAGCGTGGTCTGCGCCCCGCGCGCGTCCAGCCGCTCGCGCCAGAAGCGGCCGGTGGCGGAGCGGGAGACGCCGAGAAAGGGACGCGGCGGCGGGGCGGCGGTGGGAAGAACGAGACTCATGGCGCGCAGGATAAGCCCGAACAACGCGCCCGCGTCGAGAGCCATGCCGCGTCGACCGGCTTTGCCGCCGCCGGGGATGGGCCGCGGGGTTCATTTATCTGTCATCGCGCCGTTGCGCGGCCGACACGGGCGGGGGGCAGGAAGGCCACTCGGCAGTGCGGACCTCAGGCATTGCCGATCTCTCTTGCCCCCCAAAGGAGACGCGCCATGCCCCTCCCCCTGCTCCGCCTGTCCCTGCTCACCGGCGCCGCTCTCGCGCTGCTCGCCACCGGCGCCCGCGCCGACGAGGCCTTTCCCGCCACGCTGGCCGGCCATGCCGTCCTGCCGGCGCAGACCTTCCTCGCCATGCCGGACGACGCGCCGGCCGACCTTAAGGTCTCCGGCAAGTTCACCTCCGGCACCCGCGTCGACGCCGTCGGCACGGTGATGGGCAAGTCGGCGGGCCGCCCCACCGGCGTCTCGGTGCCGTTCCAGGGCCAGCCGGTGCAGGGCCATTCTGGCATCAAGGTGATGCCGGACGGCAGCTTCTGGATCATCACCGACAACGGCTTCGGCTCGAAGGCCAACAGCCCGGACGCGGCGCTGTTCCTGCGCCACTACACGGTCGACTGGGCGACCGGCGCGTTCCAGCCGGTCGAGACGGTCTTCCTCACCGATCCCGACAAGAAGGTGCCGTTCCGCATCGTCCATGAGGGCACGGAAAAGCGCTATCTGACCGGCGCCGATTTCGACCTTGAGAGCTTCCAGATCATCGGCGACCACATCTGGATCGGCGAGGAATTCGGCCCCTATCTCATCAAGGCCGACAAGCAGGGCCAGGTGCAGGCGGTGTTCGAAACCGTGGCCGGCGAGACCCCGGTGCGCTCGCCGGACCATTACGCCGTCGCCTCCCCCGCCGCGCCGAACGCCCCCGCCGCCTTCAACGCGCGCCGCTCCAAGGGCTATGAGGGTATGGCGGCCTCCAAGGACGGAAAATACCTCTACGCCCTGCTCGAAGGCCCGCTGTGGGACGCCGACAAGAAGGACTGGCAGAAGACGGCGGACGGCAAGGAATTCCTGCCGATCCTCGAATTCGACGTGGCGGCGGAAAAGTGGACGGGCCGCATGTGGCAGTACGTTCTGGAGCAGAACGGCAACGCCATCGGCGACTTCAACATGATCGACGGCACCACCGGCCTCATCATCGAGCGCGACAATGGCGAGGGCACGGCCGACAAGGCCTGCGCCGCCGGGACCAAGGGGCCGGACTGCTTCCACGACCTGGCCAAGTTCAAGCGCATCGTCAAGATCGAGCTGACCGACGCCAATTCCGGCCAGAGCGTGCGCAAAATCGGCCATATCGACCTGATGAAGATCGCCGACCCGGACAAGAAGGCCCGCAAGCCGCTGAATGACGGCATGCTGACCTTCCCCTTCTTCACCATCGAGAATGTCGACGTGGTCGACGCCACCCACATCGTGGTCGGCAACGACAACAACCTGCCCTTCTCCTCCTCGCGCGACCCGGCGAAGGCGGATGACAACGAGCTGATCCTGCTGGAAGTGGGCGAGTTCCTGAAGGCGAAGTGAGCCGTCTTCGCGCGTGACATCGGGGCCGGGGCGGAAACGCTCCGGCCTTCGCATGTTCAGGCGGTGTCCGGCAGGGTCGGGTCGGGGAGATTGCGCGGCCGGCGCAGGATGAGGGCGACGCCCGCCACCATGACCAGCGCGCCAATGATCTTCACCGGCGAGGGATCGTCGCCGATCAGCACGATGCCGAACAGCACGGTGAGCAGCGGGTTGAGCATGGAATAGGGCACGACGGCATTGATCGAATGGCGCTGCAGCAGCCAGTACCAGATGCCGTAGCCGATGATCGACGAGCCGATGGCGCTGTAGACCACGCAGAACCAGCCATGCCAGCCCGCCGTCGTCACCATCCACCAGCGGTCGGATTCGAAGATCCACGACATAACAAGCAATTGCGGGATCGCCAGCAGCGACGACCAGCCCATCATGGTCATCGGCCGCACGCCCTTGAGCTCCTTGACGATGAGATTCGTCACCGCCCAGCCGGTGGCGCTGGCCAGCAGCAGCACCAGCGAGAGCGGCGGCGGCAGGGTCGGGCCGGCGGCGATCAGCCCGATGCCCGCCACCGAGACGAGAAGACCCGCCAGCCGCACCTTGCCGAGCCGCTCCTTCAGCACAAAACAGGCGAGCAGGGTGGCGATCGGCGCGCCGAGCTGGATGATGACCGCGCTGGTGCCCGCCTCTGAATTGGCCAGCGCCGCGAACAGCAGGCCGAAATGCACCGTGCCGAAGGTGAACGACACCAGCAGCACGCCAAGGAACTGGTCGCGGGTGATCCGCAGCACCGGGCACAGCAGCGCCGCCACCAGCGCGAAGCGCAGCGCGCTCATCATCATGGGCGGGATTTCCGCGATGCCGAGCTTGACGGCGATCATGTTCAGCGCCCACACGCCGATGACGGTGAGGGCGAGCAGCTTGTGCGTGATAGGCATGGAGAACCGGCGGCGGCAGGAGACGAGATGACGGCCCCTGGGCGAGCCGTATGCCCCGCGCGGCGAGTCGCACGGCGGCAGATCGGCTGATAGTCCACCGCCCGGCATCTGCAAAGACCCGCCCCGCCATGCCAGCCCTGCGCGCCCCTCATGGCGCGGCATCCGGTCGGGTTGCACGGGCGCGCGAGCCCATTATGGTGCGCGCCATGCTGAACCTGTCCCTGCTCGGTCGCCTCGCCTTCACCCATGCCGCCCCGTCGAAGCCGGCGCTCGCGCCCGGCCGCCACGATCTCGGCCTGTTCGAGACCCGCGACGCCGTGCTGATCGTGCCCGAGGGCATCGACCCGGCCCGCCCGACGCCGCTGGTGACGCTGTTCCATGGCGGCGGCGGCAGCGCCGAGAAGATCCTGCCGATGCTGCGGGCGCATGCGGAGGCACGCGGCTTCCTGCTGCTGGTGCCGCAATCGCTGCTGCCGACCTGGGATATCGTGATTGCCGGCAACGGGCCGGACCTGGAGCGGCTCGACCTCGCGCTGGCCGAGGTGGCGGCGCGTTTTTCGCTCGACCCCACCCATTTCGCCTTTGCCGGCCATTCGGATGGGGGCAGCTATTCGCTCTCCACCGGGCTGAGCAATGGGCGGATCGTCACCCACATCCTCGCCTCCTCCGCCGGCTTCATGACCGTTCTAGCGCAGGAGGGCGCGCCCAAGGTGTTCATCGCCCACGGCCAGAACGACACCCAGACGCCGATCACCACCGCCGGCCGCTCCCATGCCGCCAAGCTGCGCCCGGCCGGCTATGAGTTGACCTATGTCGAGCACCCCGGCCCGCACGCCTGGCAGCCGGACATGGTGCAGCTCGGCGTCGACACGTTCCTGAAGGACGTGGCCAAGGCGGGGTGACCTGCCACCTGTGCACGTCATCCCGGACGGCCGGAGGCCGATCCGGGATCGCAGGCTGATGTCACGCGATCCCGGCTCTCCGCTGCGCTTCGGCCGGGATGACGGACCGGTGAGGAAGGACCGGCCCCGGTGAAGTGGCAAGCGACCGGGCCCCGTATGAAAAAGGCCGGCGCGAGGCCGGCCTTTCCGCAAAACGTGTGCAGCCTTCAGTGGCTCACGCGACCTTCTTCGCACCCTTGGCGATCTCGGCGACTTCGCCCTCATACTTGGCGACCAGCGCGGCGAACTCGCTCGGGCCGGCCTTCAGCGCGGCCTTCACATCCGAGGCCCAGGTGGTGTTGCGCAGGGTGAAGGTGTTGGTGGCCGAGGAACCGTACTTGGTCGAGAACGCCACGTTCAGCTTGAACGGGATCGGCTCGGAGGCGAGGTAGTTGGTGGTCGGGTGCTCCTTGACGAAGGCCGTATAGGCCTCAGCGACCTCCTGGTACTTCTCGGCGCCGATCAGCGCGTCGATCTGGGTCAGCAGGGGCGGAAGCAGCGAATGAGGAGCGGTCATGATGGGTCGTTCCCTTGGCAATTGGCTTGGCGTTCGGGTGCGGGGCGCCCCTGACGGGCCGCGCCTGCGCACGGCTCTGGTATACAGCACACCGCGCCACGACCAAAGCGCGCGATGAGGGGCGGCGTTCCGGTGCTCGGCACCACACGGCGAAATGAAAAAGGGGCGCCGAAGCGCCCCGCACCCCAGTTCTCGTCCTCCCGGCCGCAGCGCAGCGGAGAGCGGGGATCGCTCTCCATTCTGCATGCGGTCCCGGATCGGCCTTCGGCCGTCCGGGATGACAGCGGGCAGCCTCAGCCGAGATGGAACTTGGAAAGGTCGCGGTGCTCGGCCTCGATCCAGCGCACCGTGCCGGTGGCCGAGCGCATGACGACGGTGTGGGTCTTCACCACCCCCCGCTCATACTTCACGCCCTTGAGCAGATTGCCGGTCGTCACGCCGGTCGCCGCGATCAGGCAGTCGCCGCGCACCATGTCGGTGATGGTGTAGATCTTCTTCGGATCAGCCACGCCCATCTTCTTGGCACGCTCGCGCTTGGCCTCGCTGTCGAGGATGAGGCGGGTGTACATCTCGCCGCCGATGCAGCGCAGCGCCGCCGCCGCCAGCACGCCCTCGGGGGCGCCGCCGGTGCCGAGATAGATATCGATGCCGGTTTCATCCGGGTTGGTGGTGTGGATCACGCCCGCCACGTCGCCATCGGCGATCAGCTGCACGGCGGCGCCGGTCCGGCGGGCCGCCTCGATGATCGCGGCATGGCGCGGCCGGTCGAGGATCAGCGCGGTGATCTCCGAGGGCTTGACGCCCTTGGCCCGGGCCAGCGACTGGATGTTGTCCTCGGGGCTGGCGTCGATGTTGATCGTGCCCTTGGGGTAGCCGGGGCCGATGGCGATCTTTTCCATGTAGACGTCGGGCGCGTAGAGCATGGTGCCGCCCTCGGCCATCGCCATCACGGCGATGGAGCCGGGCATGTCCTTGGCGCACAGCGTCGTGCCTTCCAGCGGATCGACGGCGATGTCCACCGCCGGGCCCTTGCCGGTGCCGACCTCCTCGCCGATGAACAGCATCGGCGCCTCGTCGCGCTCGCCCTCGCCGATGACGATGCGGCCGGCGATCGGCAGGCGGTTCAGCTCGCGGCGCATGGCGTCCACCGCCGCCTTGTCCGCCGCCTTCTCGTCGCCGCGCCCGCGCAGGCTGGCGGATGCCACCGCCGCGCGCTCGGTGACGCGCACCAGCTCAAGCGTCAGGATGCGCTCCAGCGCCTGGTCCGCCTTGACCCTAATCTCCGCCATCGTCCCCGCCCCCTCAGTCCTTCTCGATACGTATCACCTGCGGCGGCTGGGCGATCACGCCATCAATCTCGATGGCCTCGATCGCGCGGCGCACCGCGTCCTCATTCGTGGCGTAGGTGATCAGCACCACGGGTGCCGGGTCCTCCGCGCTCTCCGCGCGCTCTCCACCATGTGGCCGGCCGCGACGGTGCTGCATTATGGACTCAAGCGAGATGTTCTGCTCAGCCATATGGCGGGCAATGGCGGCCGCCGTTCCGGGCCGGTCGACCGCGGCGAGACGGATATAATAGCCGCCCTCGTGACGGCGTATCGCCGCCTTCTCGGCCGGCTGCAGCGACGACGCCTTCCAGCCGAAGGGCGCGCCGCCCTTCCCGGCGGCGGCATCGCACAGGTCCGCTACCACGGCCGACGCGGTGGCATCGCCACCGGCACCGGGGCCGACAAGGGTGAGCGCGACCGCGTCGCCGTCGATCGCCACCGCATTGGTGACGCCGGAGACCTGCGCGATCGGCCAGTGCTTGGGCACCATGGTCGGGTGCACGCGCAGTTCCACCTGCCCGCCGATGCGGGCGGCGACGCCGAGCAGCTTGATGCGGTAGCCCAGCTCGTCCGCCGCCTCGATATCGGCCAGCGTGATCGAGCGGATACCCTCGATATGGATCGCTTCCGGGTCCGGCTTCACGCCGAAGGCCAGCGCGGCGAGCAGAGCCAGCTTGTGGGCGGTGTCGAAGCCGTCGACGTCGAAGGTCGGGTCGGCCTCGGCGTAGCCGAGCTTCTGCGCCTGGTCGAGGCACATGTCGAAGGACAGCCCCTCCTCCTGCATCCGGGTGAGGATGTAGTTGCAGGTGCCGTTGAGAATACCGGAAACGCGGGTGATCTCGTTGCCGAGCAGCGCCTCGCGCAGGGTTTTGATGACCGGGATGCCGCCGGCCACCGCCGCCTCGAAATGGATGGCCACGCCCGCGGCCTCGGCGGCGGCGGCGAGCTCGACGCCGTGATGGGCGAGCAGCGCCTTGTTGGCGGTGGCGACGGAATGGCCGGCGGCGATGGCGGCCTCGACCGCCGCCTTGGCAACGCCGTCCGGGCCGCCGATCAGCTCGACGAAGACGTCGATATCAGGGTCGCGGGCGAGTTCCACCGCGTCCTCATACCAGCGCGGGCCGGTGAGATCGCAATCGCGGTTGCGCGAACGGTCGCGGGCGCTGACGGCCACCACCTCGACCGGCCGCCCGACGCGCGCGGCAATCGCCTCCGCCCGCCGGGCCAGCATGCGCACCACACCCGCGCCGACCGTACCGAGGCCGGCGATGCCAATTTTCAGCGGCGGCGCCATTATGTGTCCGAACTCAACAAACGTTCCGAATGCGGCGCCGCCCGAAGGGGCCGGGCCTTAGCGCGCCGCGGCGAGAGGGACGACGTTGTGCAATGTTTCCGCGCCGGTTTCAAGGAAGCGGCGGATGTTGCGCGCCGCCTGGCGGATGCGCTGCTCGTTCTCCACAAGGGCGATACGCACATAGTCATCGCCATGCTCGCCGAAGCCGACGCCCGGCGCGACGGCGACATCCGCCTTCTCGATCAACAGCTTGGAGAATTCGAGGCTGCGCAGGTGGCGGAATTTCTCCGGGATCGGCGCCCAGGCGAACATGGAGGCGGTCGGCACGGGAATCTCCCAGCCGGCCTTGCCGAAACTGTCGACCAGCGCGTCGCGGCGCTTCTTGTAGACGCTGCGCATCTCGGCGATGCAGTCCTGCGGGCCGTTCAGCGCCGCCGTGGCCGCGACCTGGATCGGCGTGTAGGCGCCATAGTCGAGATAGGACTTCACCCGCGCCAGCGCCGCGATCAGCCGGTCATTGCCCACCGCGAAGCCCATGCGCCAACCGGCCATGGAGAAGGTCTTGGACATGGAAGTGAACTCCACCGTCACATCCATCGCGCCCGGCACCTGCAGCACAGAGGGGGGCGGGTTGTCGTCGAAATAGACTTCCGAATAGGCGAGGTCGGACAGCACGATCAGGTCGTGCTTCTTCGCGAAGGCGACGACATCACGGTAGAAATCGAGATCGGCCACCTGCGCCGTCGGGTTCGACGGGTAGCACAGCACCAGCGCCAGCGGCGAGGGAATCGAGTGCGCCACCGCGCGCTCCAGCGCGTGGAAGAATTCCGGCCCCGGCTCGCAGGGCACCGAGCGGATCGCCGCGCCGGCCATCAGGAAGCCGAAGGCGTGAATGGGGTAGCTGGGGTTCGGCACCAGGATCACGTCGCCCGGGGCGGTGATCGCCTGCGCCATATTGGCGAAGCCTTCCTTGGAGCCGAGCGTCGCCACCACCTGGGTGTCGGGGTTCAGCTTCACGCCGAAACGGCGCTCATAATAGGCCGCCTGGGCGCGGCGCAGGCCGGGAATGCCCTTGGAGGCGGAATAGCGATCGGTGCGCGGGCGGCCGATCGTCTCCTTGAGCTTGTCGACCACATGGGCGGGAGCATCGAGATCCGGGTTGCCCATGCCGAGGTCGACGATATCGGCGCCGCCATTGCGGGCGGTAGCTTTCACCCGGTTGACCTGCTCGAACACGTAAGGCGGCAGCCGGCGGATGCGATGAAAATCGGTCATGGGTCTCAAGCTCCAGGGCCGCCCCGTATCCCCCGGCGGCGGCGTCACGCGCGCTTCATATCACCCTTCGCGCGCCCGCACAGCGACGGATGTCAGCCCAAAGGGGCAGAACAATGGTAATCGTGCCCGCTGCCCGCCAGCCGGCCTATTCGTCGGCCTCGATCTGCCGAAGCATCTCCTTCTCGCGCTGGCTGGCGAGGTTTTCGAGATTTTTCTGCATCGCGTCCCGCTGCTGCTGGGTCAGCACCGGCCGGTCGCCGATCTGCGCCGGGGCGCCGAAGGTGGGATAGGCCAGCTCGGGCGGCTTCACGCGCCCGGTTGGCGGCGGCGCGGCGCGCGACTGGCCAGCAGCGGCGCGCGGATCGGCCTGCGCAGTGGCCACGGACGCCGCCACCGGCGCGCCGGGTGATTCGGCGCTGTCCGCCGCCGGCGCCAGCGCCGCCTCGGTGATCCCCGCCGAGGGACCGTCCGCCGAGGCGCAGCCGGCCAGCAGCAGCGCCGCCAGGGCGCCGCCCGCAAGAAGGTGCATCCGGCCGGCGCCTGCGCCGCCCTGCCTGCCTTGACCGTGACCCACTCTGGTCTCCTCCCCTGCGCCGTCCCGAGCATGTGTCGCACGGCCCATGCGTCAGCGTGCGCATGTACGGCCCGTTACGCACTCGCTAGCGTCCGATCGCGCGTCTATTATGGCCACCTATGAACGCACCAACCCGCGGGGACAAGCGGTGAGCAGCCGACGCACCAGCAAGATACCGTCCACACCGGCGAAGTCCGCGCCGGGGACGAAGGCCGCCCCGGCCGAGGCGCGGGAGACGCCCGCCCCGGCGGCGAAGAAGACCGTTCGCAAGCCGGCGGCGAAGCCGGTTGCGGCTCCTGTGGCGGCAGCCCCCGCTCCTGTGCCCCCCGCCCCACCGCCGGCGCGCAAGGTGGCGGCGAAAAAAGCCGTGACGAAGAAGACGGCGGCGGAAAAGCCGGCGGCAAGCAAGGTCGCAACCGAATCACCGGCGCCGGCTAGGGCGCCGCGCCAGCCGGCGGCGAAGCCCCCGCGCAAAAGGGTGGCGACGCCGCCACGCCCCGCAGCCGCACCGAAACCGGCGGACGCTGGAGCGACCGCTCCGCCCTCCCCGTCCCAACCGGCCGCCGCCGCACCCGCTGCCGACACCGCCGCACCCGATGCCGCCCGCACCAGCCCGATCGACCTCGAACTCTTCGCCGCCAATCTGGCGAAGATGGTGGAGGAAGGCGGGCGGGCCATGGCCGCCTATCTGCGCCCGCGCGAGGAAGGACGCATCCGCGACGAGGTGGCCGAGGACCTGGCCGACGTCGCCAAGACCATCGGCAATGTCGCGGAATACTGGCTCGCCGATCCCCAGCGCACGCTGGAGGCGCAGTCGCGGCTGATCGGCGGCTATCTTGATCTGTGGACCACGGCACTGAAGAATCTGGGCGGCGAAAAGACCCGCCCGGTGGTCGAGCCGACCACGCGCGATTCGCGTTTTTCCGACCCGGAGTGGAAGTCCAACCCCTTCTTCGACGCCATCAAGCAGGCCTATCTGCTCACCGCCAACTGGGCGGCGGACATGGTCGAGGAAGCCGAGATCGACGCCCGCACCAAGCACAAGGCCGAGTTCTATGTGCGCCAGATCGCCGGCGCGGTCTCACCCTCCAATTTCGTGCTGACCAACCCGGAACTGCTGCGCACCACGCTCACCTCCAATGGCGAGAATCTGGTGCGCGGCATGAAGATGCTGGCCGAGGATATCGAGGCCGGAGGTGGCGATCTGAAGATCCGCCAGACCGACGATTCCAAGTTCCGCGTCGGCGAGAATCTCGCGGTCACGCCGGGCAAGGTGATCTTCCAGAACGAGCTGATGCAGCTCATCCAGTACGCGCCGCAGACCGACACCGTGCTGGCGACGCCTGTTGTCATCATCCCGCCCTGGATCAACAAGTTCTACGTGCTCGACCTGACGGCGGAAAAATCCTTCGTGCGCTGGGCGGTGGAGCATGGGCTCACCGTGTTCATGGTGTCGTGGGTGAACCCCGGCCCGGAACTCGCGGCCAAGGGCTTCGAGGACTATATGAAGGACGGTGTGCTCACCGCCTTTGAGGTGGCGAAGAAGGCGGCCGGCACCAAGGATTTCCACGCGGTGGGCTATTGCGTCGGCGGCACCATGCTGGCGATGACGCTGGCCTGGCTGGCGGCCACGGGCAAAAAGCCCGGCCTCGCCAGCGCCACCTTCCTTACCACCCAGGTCGACTTCACCTTTGCCGGCGACCTCAAAGTGTTCATCGACGAGGAGCAGATCGCCAGCCTTGAGCGCAAGATGCTGGAATCGGGGGTGATGGAAGGCCGCAAGATGGCCAACGCCTTCAACATGCTGCGCGCCAACGATTTGATCTGGCCCTATGTGGTGAACAACTATCTGAAGGGGCAGGCGCCCTTCCCGTTCGACATTCTCTACTGGAATTCGGACTCGACCCGGCTGCCGGCGGCCAATCACTCGTTCTATCTGCGCAATTGCTATCTCGACAACAAGCTGGCGCAGGGCAGCCTGATGCTCGCCGGCAAGACGCTGGACCTCAAGGCGATCGACCTGCCGATGTACAGCGTGGCGACGCGCGAGGACCACATCGCCCCGGCGGCCTCGGTGTTCCTCGGCCTGCAGAAATTCGGCAATCCCGGCCGCTTCGTGCTGGCCGGCTCCGGCCACATCGCCGGCGTCATCAACCCGCCGGCGCGCGGCAAGTACCAGTATTGGACCGGCGGACCGGCGGCCGGGAAGCTGGAGGACTGGATCGCCGCCGCGCAGATGCACCCCGGGTCCTGGTGGCCCGACTGGCTGGCCTGGATCGAGGCGCAGGACGGCACCCGCGTGCCCGCCGCCAAACGCATCCCCGGCGAAGGCCCCTACAAGGCGATCGAGGACGCGCCGGGCAGCTATGTGAAGGTGAAGTCGTGAGGCTGGCCTCTCGCGACCGGCAATCGTCTTAGGCTGACGAACATCCTTCGAAGCTCGCCTGCGGCCCGCACCTCAGGATAACGGCGCTCGCCGTGGTCGTTGCATTTCCGTCGTCCCGGACGAAGCGCGGCTTCGAGCCGGAGTCGGGCAGCTATCGGGACGGCCCCGATCCTGCGATCCTGGATCGGCCTGCGACCGTCCGGGATGACGGCCGCCCCTCACGGGAACAGCGCGATCTGCTCCAGACCCAGCGTCTCGGGATAGCCGAGCACGAGGTTCATGTTCTGCACCGCCTGGCCGGAGGCGCCCTTCACCAGATTGTCGGTGGTCGAGATCACGATCACCCGGTCCGGCGCGCGGTCCTTCATCACGCCGATAAAGGCCATGTTCGAGCCCTTGACGAAGCGCGACTGCGGCACCTGGCCGAGCGGCAGCACATGCACGAAGGGCTCGCTCTTGTAGAAGTCGGCCAGCACCCGGTGCACGCCCTCGGCCCCGACGCCGGCGCCGGTCTTCAGGTAGATGGTGGCGTAGATGCCGCGCGTCATCGGCACCAGATGCGGCGTGAAGCTCGGCGCGATCGTGCGGCCGGCGGCCTTGGAGAATTCCTGGTCCAGCTCGGCCATGTGGCGGTGGCTGCCGACGCCATAGGCGTGCATGCCCTCCGTCACCTCGGTGAACAGAAGGTTCTCCTTCGCCGCACGGCCCGCCCCGGTCACGCCGCTCTTGGCGTCGATGACGATGTGCTCGGGCTCGATGGCGCCGGCCTCGATCAGCGGCACCACCGGCAGGATGGCCGTCGTGGTGTAGCAGCCGGGATTGGCGACCAGCCGCGCCTTGCGGATGTCGTCGCGGTAGAGTTCGACCACGCCGTACACGGCTTCCTGCTGCAGCTCCAGCGCCTGGTGCGGATGGCCGTACCAGCGCTCATAGGCGCCATCGTCACGCAGCCGGAAGTCGGCGGAGAGGTCGACCACCTTCACATGCGGCGCGGTCTCGAACACGTTCTTGATCACCAGCTGGGTGGTGCCGTGCGGCAGGGCGCAGAAGACGAGGTCAACGTCCTTCCACGCCACCTGCTCGATGGTGATGAGGTCCGGCAGCTTGAACGGGGCGAATTGCGGGAACACGTCGGCCACCGCCTGCCCGGCCTTGCGGTCGGCGGTGAGCGCGACGATCTCGACGCGGGGATGGCGCAGCAGCAGGCGCAGCAGTTCCGAGCCGGTGTAGCCCGAAGCCCCGAGGATGGCGATCCGCGCCTTGCTGTCCGTCATGTGGCACCCTTGCTGCTGGCGCCCGCCCGTTCATCTGGGAAGGCGCGCGTGAATTTGCGCCATTACACCTTTCGCATGTCCGACGAAAGACAAGAGGGGCTCGCCCCACGCATGGCGGCTGCGCGCCGGTGGCCGGAACGGAACCGTGCCGTGCCGGCTTCTCCTCCCGCCTCTCACCGGCCGGAGCCTTTGCGATGACCTCTCCCCTCTCCTGGTTCACCACCGGCATGCAGCTCGCTCGGCTCGGCATGGACATGCAGATCGTGATCGCCGAGCGGATGAGCCGGCTGGCGCGCGGCGATGCCGCCGCTGGGGCGGAAGCGCTACTCATGGTGACGGAGAAGACGCTGGCGCTGGGCGAGGTCAATGCCCGGCTGGTGAAGGCGGCGGCGGCCGGCCGGCTCGACGCGGTGGGTCCGGAAATCGTCGCGCTTTACGGCCGCAAGGTGCGCGCCAACCGCAAGCGGCTGATGCGCTGACGCTCTCTGTCCCGGGAAAGCCCCAGGGCCGCAACGGTGGGGCACGATCCCCGCCGCATAGGCCCCATGTTCACGGAGCGTTCCGGTTTCGCGCCACGCCTGCCATAGTGCTAGGAAGACCGAATCGGTTCCTGACCACGACGAGACCGCCCGCACCCATGTCGAATTCTGACGACCTCTTCGCCGCCGTTCCCGCCCCGCGTCCGCGTGCCAGCGCGCGCCCCGCCGCGCCGCGCGAGGGCACGCCGGGCGAGGCTGGCTACACCGCCGCCGACATCGAGGTGCTGGAGGGGCTGGAGCCGGTGCGGCGCCGGCCGGGCATGTATATTGGCGGCACCGACGAGAAGGCGCTGCACCACCTCTTCGCCGAGGTGATCGACAATTCGATGGACGAGGCGGTGGCCGGCCATGCCAGCTTCATCGAGGTGGAGCTGACCACGGACGGCTTCCTCACCGTCACCGACAATGGGCGTGGCATTCCGATCGAGGAACACCCGAAATATCCCGGCAAGTCGGCGCTGGAGGTCATCCTCACCACGCTGCATGCCGGCGGCAAGTTCGACAGCAAGGTCTACGAGACGTCGGGCGGCCTGCATGGCGTCGGCGTCTCGGTGGTCAATGCCCTTTCCGACGTGCTTGAGATCGAGGTCGCGCGCGGCCAGACGCTGTACCGCCAGACCTATTCGCGCGGGCAGCCGCAGGGCCCGATCCAGGAGGTCGGGCGCATCCTCAACCGGCGCGGCACGCGGGTCAGTTTCCACCCGGACCCGCAGATCTTCGGCGAGAGCGCCCGCTTCAAGCCGGCCCGCGTGTTCAAGATGGCCCGCTCCAAGGCCTATCTGTTCGGCGGCGTCGAAATCCGCTGGAGTTGTGACGCCGCGCTGGTGGCCGGCACCGATGTGCCGGAAAAGGCGGTGTTCCGCTTTCCCGGCGGCCTGCGCGACTATCTCGCCGCCGACATTGAGGGCAGCACCCGCGTCCATCCCGACATTTTCTCCGGCAAGACGACGCGGCCCGGCGGCCATGGTTCGGCGGAATGGGCGGTGGCGTGGCTGGGCGATGCGGACGGCGCCATCTCCTCCTATTGCAACACCATCCCCACCGCCGAGGGCGGCACGCATGAGACCGGCCTGCGCGCCGTGCTGCTGAAGGGCCTGCGCGACCATGCCGAGCGCACCGGCGGCGCCAAGCGCGCCGCCATCGTCACGGCGGACGACGTCATGGCCGGCTGCGTCGCCATGCTCTCGGTCTTCGTGCGCGAGCCGGAATTCCAGGGCCAGACCAAGGAAAAGCTCGCCACCGCCGAGGCGACCCGCATTGTCGAGGCGGCGCTGCGCGACCCGTTCGACCATTGGCTCGGCGGCAACCCGACCCAGGCCAACCGCCTGCTCGACTGGGTGGTGGAGCGCGCCGAGGAGCGCCTGCGCCGCCGGCAGGAAAAAGAAATCTCCCGCAAGACGGCCGTGCGCAAGCTGCGCCTGCCGGGCAAGCTGGCGGACTGCTCCAACAATTCGGCGGCGGGCTCGGAACTCTTCATCGTCGAGGGCGACTCGGCCGGCGGCTCGGCCAAGCAGGCGCGCGAGCGCCAGACCCAGGCCGTGCTGCCGCTGCGCGGAAAAATCCTCAACGTCGCCAGCGCCGGCCGGGACAAGCTGGCGGCGAACCAGCAGCTCGGCGACCTCGTGCAGGCGCTGGGCGCCGGCACCGGGGCGCAGTACCGCGACGAGGATCTGCGCTATGAGCGGGTCATCATCATGACCGACGCCGATGTCGACGGCGCCCATATCGCTTCGCTGCTCGTCACCTTCTTCTACCGGCAGATGCCGAAGCTGATCGAGAACGGCCACCTGTTTCTCGCCGTGCCGCCGCTCTACCGGCTCAGCCAGGGCGCCAAGACGCTGTATGCGCGCGACGAGGCGCATCGCGACCAGCTGCTCGCCAAGGAATTCTCCTCGCGCGGCAAGGTCGATATCGGCCGCTTCAAGGGCCTGGGCGAGATGATGCCGGCGCAGCTCAAGGAAACCACGATGAGCCGCAAGTCGCGCACCCTGCTGCGCGTCACCATCGAGGAGGCCGAGCGCGCCATGACCGCCGACATTGTCGAGCGGCTGATGGGCAACAAGCCGGAAAGCCGCTTCGCCTTCATCTCCGAGCGCGCCGCCTTCGCCAATGAGGAACTGCTGGACATCTGAAACGATGCGCTCCCCCCGTCAGGCGGGCGGGGCGTAGCGGGTGTCGATGATCGCCTGGAGGGCGGGCTTGTAGTCCTCGCGGGCCACCGCCTTGGCCGCTTCGCGCACCAGCCGGCCGCTGGCGCGCTGTTCCTCGGGAGTGGCGCCGGTCCACACCCCCTGGGGATGCTGGCGGTAGACGCTCATCGGCTGGCCGAGATAGCCGATGCGCCCGCGCCTTTCGAGATGGAAGGCCAGCGCGATCTCGCTCAGCCGGTGGCGGAACAGCCCATCGGGCAGCGTCTTCATCATGTCGGTGCGAAACAGGCAGCAGGAGAAATTGGCGATCAGGTTGAGGCTGGGCTCGGCGAGGAAATCCGTGCCGTCCAGCTTGCTCTTGCGCAGCTTGTCCTGGCGCGGCAGCGTCGCCCGCCCCGGCGTGCCGGGGGTCTCGATCTCGATCTTCGAGAACACCATGGAGCAGTCCGCATTCTCGCGCAGGAACGCCATCTGGCGGGCGAGCTTAGCGGGATCGGTCCAGTAGTCGTCGCCCTCCAGCACCGCCAGATATTCGCCGCCTGCCGCCGCGAAGGCGCGCCTGAAATTGCCTGATATGCCGCGATTGATGCCATCGCCGATCATCCGCATGGTCGTGGGATGGCGGGCGCAGTAGTCGCGGGCGATCTCAGTGGTGCCGTCGGTCGAGCCGTCATCGACGACAGCGATGTCGTGGTAGAAATCGCCCGTCTGCGCCAGCGCGCTCTCGATCGCCTGGGCGATGAAGTCCTTCTGATTGTAGCAGATGATGGCCGTCGTCACGGTGGCGCGCGCCCCGTAGCGGCGCAGGATGCGCGCCATCGGCAGCGAGAGCGGTTCCTTGTCGGAGATGCGGTTCAGCTCGGCGCCGTCGCGGTCGCGATAGTCCAAAAGCACGTCGCTGATGTAGACCGGGGCGTAGCGCTGCATATATTTCAAGATCACATCCCAGTCGACCAGCCGGCGCAGGCCGAGGTCGAAGCCGCCCAGTTCGCGGAAGCAGGTGATGTGGTGGACGAAGACGCCGAGGTCGATGTAGTTGCCCTGCCGCAAGAGCTCCAGATCGAACGGGCCGCCGACGATGACTGCCTCGCTCGTGCGGCGGAAGCGGGCATAGAAGCTCATCGCCCCATCCCGCCCGACGATGCGCCGGGCGAAGGTGGCGAGGAAGTGCGGGCGGATGGTGTTGTCGGAATCGATATAGGCGATCCACGGATGGCGGGCGAGCATCAGACCGGCATTGCGCGCCGCCGACACGCCGAGCGTGCGGGAAAAGCGGAGATAGACCAGCCGGCCCTGCGCCAGCTCGGCGCCATAACGGGCGTTGAGCCGCTCTTCTGTCCCGTCGGTCGAGCCGTCATCGACGACGACCAACTCGAAATTCCGATGGGTCTGGGCGAGGACGGAATCGATCGCCGCCTCGATGATCTGGGCGCGATCATGGGTGGCGAGGATGACCGAGAACGCCACCTCCGCCATCCTCGCATCGGCCTCGTCGACAGCTTGGAAGGCACGTCCCTCCGCCTCGCCCCACAGCGCATAATGCAGCAGCGGGTTGAGGCCGGATTCCGCGACGTCGGGATGGGTGGCGAGATAGTGGGTGCCGTCGAAATAGGGTGAGGGATCGGCGCCCTGCGTCCAGCCAATGGTGAGGTAGTGGTCGAGCAGGCGGGCCGGCGGACCCGAGAGATGGGGATGCCGCGCCCGATACCAGCCGGCATCGAACAGTTCGGTCTGCACAACACGCCGGTGATGCTTCTCGTTCAGCCGCCCCATCGTCCACCCGCACGTGCCGACGGGGACGGCGGTCGGCAGTGCGCCGCCTTCCTCCCTACCCCCGCCGCTCCAATGCTATACGGGCCGCGATCCCGAGCAAGAGCAACCCGGTGAGCTTCTCCGCCAGACGGGCAAAGCTCGGGCGACGGCCCAGCCAGCGGCCGATCCCGCCGGCGAAGGCGCCTACCAACGCGTTGATCACCGTGCCGCCGATGTTGAGGATGAGGCCCAGCACCATGAACTGGGCGAACGCGCTGCCGCGCGAGGGGTCGACGAATTGCGGCAGGAAGGCCAGCACGAACACCGCCACTTTCGGGTTGAGCAGGCTGACCAGCACCGCCGCCCGCCAGGCCTTGCTCACCGAGGCCCGTACCGGCGCGGTCGGCGCGGCCAGCACGCCGCCGGAGCCGCGCAGCGCCTGCACCGCGAGATAGACGAGATAGGCGACGCCGGCCCAGCGCAGCACCTCGAACGCCGCAGGATAAGCCGCCAGCAGCGCCGCCAGCCCGACCGCCGCCGCGCAGCTGTGCAGGAACACGCCAGTGGCGATGCCGAGGCTCGCGGCGATGCCGGCGCGCGGGCCCGAGCGCATGCCCTGGCCGAGGCAGAACAGCATGTCATTGCCGGGGGTGAGATTCAGCGCCAGCGCGGCCGGCACGAAGACGAGCAGGGTTTGCGCGGAGATCAGCACGGCTCACGCCTCTTCCGGGTGCGGATCGACGGCGACAATCTCCACCGACCCCGCCGGCAGGGCCACCTCGTCGCCGATCCATTTGCCCAGCAGGGCGCGGGCCACGGGCGAGACCCAGCCGATGCGGCCCTGCGCCGGGTCTGCCTCGTCCTCGCCGACGATGCGGAAGCGGCGCTGCCCGCCTTTCGCATCCTCCAGCGTCACCGCCATGCCGAAGGTGATGGCCTCGCCCTCCGCCGGCGGGTCGACCGGCTCGGCGCTGGACCGGCGGGCCGACCAGTAGCGCAGTTCCCGCGACGCTGCCGCCACCGCGTCCCGGTCGCCCCGGGCGCCGGCTGCGGAAAGGGCCTCGCGCTGGCGCGCCAGTTCGGCGTCGATCTGCGCCAGTCCCCGGCGGGTAACGAGGTTGCGATTGGTGCTCACCGGGCGTTCTGGCAGCGTGTCGGCACCGCTGTCTTCCTTGACGAATGCACGGCTCATCGCCCGGCCTGCCTTCCCCTGGGAGGGCCACCGGGGCCGGAACATGCCGAAATGCCCTTGACAGCGGCCAAATCCGTTGACTTTCCGAGCGTTATGCCTATGGTGCAACGCGTCGTCATACCATATCCGACTGATGCGCTCCGCGCGACGACGATGCAACCATCCCCGGTTACGGCTCGGGGAGCCGGTGTGCGGTGCGCAGCCGCAGAATTGATCCAGATGCCTTTTAACGAACTGGGCCTGAGCGACAAGGTGCTCTCGGCCGTTGCCGATACGGGCTACACCGAGCCGACGCCGATTCAGGCGCAGGCCATCCCGCACATTCTCGCGCGACGCGACGTGCTGGGGCTCGCCCAGACGGGCACCGGCAAGACCGCTGCCTTCACCCTGCCGATGCTGACGCTGCTGGAGCAGGGCCGCGCCCGCGCCCGCATGCCGCGCACGCTGATCCTTGAACCCACGCGCGAACTCGCCGCGCAGGTCGAGGAGAACTTCACGCGCTACGGCAAGAACCACAAGCTCAACGTCGCCCTGCTGATCGGCGGCGTCTCCTTCGGCGACCAGGATGCCAAGCTGCTGCGCGGCGTCGACATCCTCATCGCCACGCCGGGCCGGCTGCTCGACCATGTCGAGCGTGGCCGCCTGCTGCTCTCCGGCATCGAGATCCTCGTCATCGATGAGGCCGACCGCATGCTGGACATGGGCTTCATCCCGGACATCGAGCGGGTCTGCAAGCTGGTGCCGTTCACCCGGCAGACGCTGTTCTTCTCGGCCACCATGCCGCCGGAGATCCAGCGCCTCGTCTCGCAGTTCCTGTCGAACCCGGTGCAGATCGAAGCCTCGCGCCCCTCTTCCACCGCCTCGACGATCACCCAGCTGCTCGTCGCCTCCGGCAAGGAAGACTTCACCAAGCGCGACACGCTGCGCCACCTGATCAACACCGCCGACAACCTGCAGAACGGCATCATCTTCTGCAACCGCAAGAGCGAAGTGGCCGTGGTGCACAAGTCGCTTCTGCGGCACGGCTACAAGGCCGTCTGCCTGCATGGCGACATGGACCAGCGCTCGCGCATGCAGGCGCTCGACCAGTTCCGCACCGGCGAGGCCACCCTGCTGGTGGCGTCTGACGTTGCCGCGCGCGGCCTCGACATTCCCGCCGTGAGCCACGTCTTCAACTATGACACGCCGCACCACGCGGAAGACTATGTCCACCGCATCGGCCGCACCGGCCGCGCGGGCCGCGCCGGCGCCGCCTTCACCATCGTCACCGCAGGCGAGGTCAAGTCGCTGGCAGCGATCGAGAAGCTGATCGGCCGCCCGATCGACTGGAAGGACGGCGCCGGGCTGGACAGCGTGCCGGCTTCCGAGCCGCGTGCCCGCCCGACCCGCGAGAAGGCCGCTGGCGAGAAGACATCGCGCGAGAAGCCCGCCCGCGAGAAGGGTCGCGGCGGTCGCAGCGCCGGTCGCGAGCGCGAGGATGGCGGCGAGAGCCGCGGTGCCCGCCCCGCCCGTCGCCGCGATGCCGAGGCGGCTCCCGTGCCGGTCGAGGCAATCGAGGCCCCGCTCGCCGCTGTCGCCGACGAGGCGGTGAAGCCGACCGCCAAGCCGGCCCGCCGTCGTGGTCGGGGCAAGGACGGCGAGTCCGCGCCTGTAGCGGCCGCTCCCGTGGCTGCGGCGCCCGCCCCCGCCCCGCGCGAATCGCGGGAACCGAGGGAACCGCGCGAGCGCACCCGCGAAAAGCAGGCCCCGGCTCCCGCCCGGGCCCCGGTGACGCCCCTCACTCATCGCCGTTCCGAGCGGGCGCCGATGGACGAGCCGGCGGATACCTCGCACCTGCCGGCCTTCCTGCTGCGGCCGGTGAAGATCAAGGCCGGCTGAACGGCTCGCCGGCCTTCGGCCGCGGCAGGGCCGACCCGGCCTCCGCCAGTTCGACGGTCGCCTGGCTCTCCGCCTGCCGGCTCTCCGTCACCTGACTCTCCTTGGCCGATGGGCGCGCCTTGCGTGGCGCGGCAGCGGCCGGGGCGCGCATAATGTCCCTGAGGCGACGGATCAGGTCGCCACGCACCCCGCCGGCATCGCCGGCGGCGGCCCAGCCGGAAAAGCCGATCTCCACCCGGTCGAGCGCCATTTTTGCGATGGACGCGGAAGGACCGGGCTGCTGCGAGACGCGGGAATCGGCGCGCAGGAAGGCGAGCCCCTTCTCCATCACTCCCTCGATATCGGCATCCGGCCTCAGTTCCAGCGCGAAGCTGAAGCTGCGCGCGCCATAGACCGAGCGGTTGACGATCGGCGAGCCCCACACCCGGCCATTGGGCATCAGCACCTGCACATTATCGCCCGCCGCCAGCTCGGTGGTGAACAGGGTGATCGCCTTCACGGTGCCGCTCTGGCCGCCGACCTCGACGGAATCGCCGACCTTGAACGGGCGGAACAGCAGCAGCATCACTCCGGCGGCGACATTGGACAGCGTGCCCTGCAGGGCAAGGCCGACCGCCAGCGAGGTGGCGCCCAGCACGGCGATCAGGCTGGTGGTCTGGATACCGAAGCGCTGCAGCACGGCCAAGCCGACGAACACCAGCACCGTGTAGCGCGCCACGCTGGAGAGGAAGCCGACAATGGTCGGGTCCACCCGCCGCGTCGCAGCGAAGGCGCGCACGACCAGCCGCTCGGCGACGCTCGCCAGCCACCAGCCGATGAGCAGCAGCGCCAGCGCATAGATCACGTTGAGCCCGTAAAGGACGAGAAGATCGCCCAGCCCATCGAGGTCGCCGAAAGTGTCGAGGTTCATGCGGTCCGCTCCTTGCGCATCGGGACCCCGGCACCGCCGGGTACCACAGGCAACACCGACGCAGCGGACGGGTTCCCCGGCGATGCGCGTTTCAGCGCAGGCGCGGGCGGCGCGGCGATCCTGCCGCCGCGGCACGGGCGATGACGAGCGCGCGGTGGGCAAGCGCCGCCGCCACCTCGCCATCGTCGAGCGCCGCCTCGGGCAGCGACCAGTAAGACAGGCTCACCCGTCGGCCGTCCTTGCGGTCATAGCTGAAGGCTTCCGCACCGGCAGCGGCGAGGTCGGCGGCGAAGCCGGGGTCGGTCTTTAGGAAGATGCGCCCGTCGACGGCGAGGCCGAACATCACGCCATCGGCGTAGAGCCCCAGCCCACCAAACAGCCGCCGACAGCGCACGGGGCCGAAGGCGGCGAAGATGTCGGCGATGCCGGCCTCGTCCATCGCCCGAAGGTCAGGCGCTGGCGTCGGCCGGTTCGGGCTGCACCGGGGTGATGGCAACCGATTCGCCGCAGCCGCAGGCCGAGGTCTGGTTCGGGTTGTTGAACACGAACTGGGCGGAGAGCTTGTCGGCCTTGAAGTCCATCTGGGTGCCGAGCAGGTACAGGATCGCCTTGGGGTCGATCAGCACCTTGACGCCCTTGTCCTCGACAACTTCATCGAACTTGCCCGCCTGTTCGGCGAATTCCATCGTGTATTCCATGCCGGCACAGCCGCCATTCTTGATGCCGATGCGCAGGCCGGCCACCGGCTTCTCCGAACGGGCGATCACCGCGCGCACGCGCTCGGCGGCGGCGTCGGTGAGGGTCATTACCTGCGGGCGGGGACGGGTCTGGGGCTGGGTCATCGTGTTCTGTCTCCTAATCGACGCCGGTTCAAGGCCGGCGGATCGGTATCGTCTAAGATGGGGGATGGGCGGCGCGCAGGCAAGGGCGAAGGCGGAGGGGCATCGCCGGCTCAAGCCACGTCATCTTGACGTGCGAGCGAAGCGAGCCTCAAGCGAGGACGCGCACAACGCAAACGCACCCGCCTCAATAATTCGGCCACAGCCCCGGCGTCGCCAGTTCCACCAGATTCGCATCGGGATCACGGAAATAGAGGCTGACGCCGCCTCCCTTCCAGTTCACCCGTCCCTCCAGCGCCACGCATTGAACGGCGAGATGCTGCTCCCAATGGGCCAGCGCGCCCGCCGGGATCGCCAACGCATAGTGCAGCGGGCCGTGGCCGTCATGCGGGGGAATGGTGCCCTCCGCCATCACGACAGGCTCCAGCGTCTGGCCGCGCAGGAACAGCAGCAGCACGCTGCCGGGTCCGGCATTGTAGGCGCAGAAGCGCTCATCCGCGATCATCGGCCGGAGGCCCAGCACGCGCTCGTAGAAGTCGCGCGCGCGGGGCAGGTCGTCGACATAGAGGCCGGTTTCCACCACGCCGGAGAGCGGCGGTGCGGCAGGGGTTTCGCTCACGACGTCGCGCTCACCAGAGATTGAGCGCCAGCCGCGCTTCCTCGGACATCCGGCCCTGGTCCCAGGGCGGATCGAAGGTGAGGTTGACGCTGGCGCCGGAGACGCCGCCCACGCTGGCCACCGCGCCTTCCACCATGCCGGGCAGTTCGGCAGCGGCGGGGCAGTTCGGCGTGGTCAGCGTCATCTCGACCGCGACCTGGCGGTCATCGGCGATGTCGACCTTATAGATGAGCCCGAGCTCATAGATGTCGACCGGGATTTCCGGGTCATAGACGGTCTTGAGCGCCGCGACGATATCGTCGGTCAGGCGCACAAGCTCCTCCTCCGGAATGCCGGACTGGACCGCCGGCGCGTTCGGACTGTCGGACGTGTGGGTTTCGCTCATGCGAAAAGATCCTGAGCCTTGATGAGGGCGTCGGCGAGAGCGTCGACTTCCTCATGCGTGTTGTAGAGGGCGAACGACGCCCGGCACGTCGCCGTTACACCATATCGCCCCAGAAGCGGCATCGCGCAATGGGTGCCGGCACGCACCGCCACGCCAGCGCGGTCGATCACGGTGGCGATGTCGTGCGCATGGGCGCCCTTCACGTCGAAGGCGAAGATGGCGCCCTTGCCCGGCGCGTCGCCATAAACCTGCACCGAATTGATCTGCGCCAGCCGCTGGCGGGCATAGGCGCCGAGCGAGGCCTCATGCGCGGCAATGCGCTCCCGCCCGAGGCTCTCCATATAGGCCAGCGCCGCGCCGAGCCCAATCGCCTGCACAATCGGCGGCGTGCCGGCCTCAAAACGGTGCGGCGGCTCGCCATAGGTGACGCCCTGCTCGGTGACGGTGCGGATCATCTCGCCACCGCCCTCGTAAGGCGGCATCTTCTCCAGCAGCGCCCGCTTGCCATAGAGCAGGCCGATGCCGGTCGGCCCATACAACTTGTGGCCGGTGACAGCGTAGAAATCGACGTCGAGATCCACCACGTCCACCGGCATGTGCACGGCGGACTGCGACCCGTCGACCACCACCAGCGCGCCGACCTCGTGGGCGAGGCGGGCGATCTCCTTGATCGGCGTCACTGTGCCCAGCACGTTCGACATATGGGTGATGGCGACGATCTTGGTGCGCTCGGTCAGCAGGGCCTTGAACGCGTCGAGGTCGAAGGCGCCGTCTTCCGTCACCGGTGCCCATTTGATCACCGCGCCCTTGCGCTCGCGCAGATAGTTCCACGGCACGATGTTGGAATGGTGCTCCATGATCGAGAGCACGATCTCGTCGCCCTCGCCGATCGACTGGCCGAGCGAGGAGGCGACCAGGTTGAGCGCGCCGGTGGCCGAGCGGGTGAAGATCACCTCATCCAGCGTCGGCGCGCCGAGAAAGGCGCGGCAGCGCTCGCGCGCCTCCTCATAGGCCTCGGTCATCGCATTGGCGAGGAAGTGCAGGCCGCGATGGACGTTGGAATATTCGTTCTCATAGGCGAAGCGCATCCGGTCCAGCACCTGCACCGGCTTCTGCGCCGAGGCGGCGTTGTCGAGATAGACCAGAGGCTTGCCGTAGACCTGTTTGGACAGGATCGGAAAATCCTGCCGCACGCGCTGGACATCATAGGTGCCGTTGGCAACGGCGGGGTGGAGGGTGATGGTCATCGATCGACCTTTCTGGCGCCACACGGGCGAACATCCTTCGAGGCCGGCCTTTGGCCGGCACCTCAGGATGACGTGGTTCTAAAGGGCAACGTCTGCCTGAGGTGCGAGCGAAGCGAGCCTCGAAGGATGCCCGCCTCGTCGTCCCGCCTTACGCCCGCGCCGCGAGCCAGGCTTCCGCGCGCTCCACCAGCGCCTCGCGCAGGCCGTCATGCTCGACGGTTTCCACCGCCTCGCCGACGAAGGCCTGCACCAGGAGGCTCTGCGCCTCCTTCTTCGGAATGCCGCGGGCGCGCAGATAGAACAGCAGATCGTCGTCAATGGCGCCGCAGGTGGCGCCATGGCCGCACTGCACGTCGTCGGCGAAGATTTCCAGCTCCGGCTTGTTGTCCATCTCCGCCTCGTCGCCGAGCACCAGCGCGCGGCTCATCATCCGCCCGTCGGTCTTCTGCGCCGCCTGGCGGACGACGATCTTGCCCTGGAACACGCCGCGCGCGCTGTCGTCCAGCACGGTCTTGAACAGTTCGCGGCTCTCGCAGCCCGGCACCTGATGGTCGAGGAACAGCGTCGAATCCGCGTGCTGCCGGCCCTTCAGCAGGGTGGCGCCGTTGAAGCCGACATGGCTGTCCTCGCCCGAAAGGGTGGCGTAGAGCGTGGTGCGCGCCACCGCCGCGCCGAGGCCGAAGGTGAAGGCGTGCACCTTCGAGTCCCGCCCGACATCGAACAGCAGGGTCGAGAGGTGGAACGCCGAGGCGCCCTCCTCCTGCAGCCGCACCACATCGAGATGGGCGCCGTCGCCGACGACGAATTCGGTGGCGGAATTGGCCTGATAGGCCAGCCCGTCCGCCCCCTCGAAGCTCTCGGCATAGGTGAAGGAGGCGCCGGCCCCCACCACCACCAGCGAGCGGTCATACATCGCCGCCGCCGTGCCACCGGCGAACACATGCGCCACATGCACCGGCCGCGCGATCGCCGCGCCAGGGGTGACCGTGATCACCACGCCGTCCCGGGCCAGCGCGGTGTTCAGCGCCAGCGAGGCGTCGTAGCGGCTCGGCACGATGCCGCCGATCCGGCTCAGAACCTCGTCGCCCGCCGCCATCGCCG
Source organism: Ancylobacter rudongensis (assembly GCF_900100155.1). Lineage (GTDB taxonomy): Bacteria > Pseudomonadota > Alphaproteobacteria > Rhizobiales > Xanthobacteraceae > Ancylobacter > Ancylobacter rudongensis. The sequence continues at coordinate 159,007 of NZ_FMTP01000007.1, read as the reverse complement.
CCGCGAAGGTGGTGAGGCTCAGCCCCTCCTCCAGATCGGCGAGGTCGGAAAGCTCCGGCACGACAGCGCCATTGGCGATGACGATGCGGCGCGCCTCGACGCCGCGCAGCAGGCACGCGCGGGCGTCCGCTTCGGCGACGGCGGCCGCGCCGGCCACCGGCACCGCCTCGCGCATGAGGCTGCGCAGATCGGTGTATTTCCATTCCTCGACCCGCCGGTGCGGCAGGCCGTTCTCCTCGAAGGAGCGGGCGGCGGCGCGGCGCAGATCGGCCAGCCGGTCGCCGCCTTCCGGCACGGTGGCGAGCGAGGCGAGGATCGCCTGCTCGGCCTGCGTGCGGATCGGACGGATATCAGCGTTCATCTCAGCCACCTCACGCCGCGTCCTGCTGGTACTCGGCATAGCCATTGGCTTCGAGTTCCAGCGCCAGCTCCTTGCCGCCGGAGCGGACGATGCGGCCCTTGTTCATCACATGTACGAAATCGGGCACGATGTGGTTCAGCAGGCGCTGGTAATGGGTGATGACGATCATCGCCCGGTCGGGCGAGCGCAGGGCGTTGACGCCCTCGGAGACCACCTTCAGCGCGTCGATGTCGAGGCCGGAATCGGTCTCGTCGAGCACGCAGAGCTTCGGCTCCAGAATGGCCATCTGCAGGATTTCCGCGCGCTTCTTCTCGCCGCCGGAAAAGCCGACATTGACGCCGCGCCGCAGCATGTCCTGGTTGATGCCGAGATGCGCCGCCTTGTCCTTCACCAAGCGCAGGAAGTCCGGGGTGGAGACCTCCGCCTCGCCGCGCTTCTTGCGCTGCGCGTTCAGCGAGGCGCGCAGGAAGGTCATGGTGGCAACACCAGGCACTTCCACCGGGTACTGGAAGGCGAGGAACACGCCCTTGGCGGCGCGCTCGTCGATTTCCATCTCCAGAAGGTCTTCGCCGTCGAGGGTGACGGTGCCGTCGGTGACTTCGTAATCCTCCTTGCCGGCGAGGATGTAGGAGAGCGTCGACTTGCCGGAACCGTTCGGCCCCATGATCGCGTGCACCTCGCCCGGATTCACCTTGAGCGAGAGGCCCTTGAGGATTTCCTTGCCGTGTTCGCCGTCGATCTTGGCGTGGAGGTTGTCGATGTCGAGCAGAGCCATGTCAGTGTTCCGTATCTGATGCGCGTCGACCGGCCGGAGCGGGGCGCCGGGAGCGCGCTGAAATCTGGGAGCGATCCCGGATCGCGGCAGGGCCGCGTCCGGGAGAACGATTACGGACGGGCCGTCAGCCCACCGAGCCTTCGAGGCTCACCGCGATCAGCTTCTGCGCCTCGACCGCGAACTCCATCGGCAGCTGCTGCAGCACGTCCTTGACGAAGCCGTTGACGATCAGCGCCGTCGCCTCTTCCGGATCGAGGCCGCGCTGGCGGCAGTAGAACAGCTGGTCGTCGGAGATCTTCGAGGTGGTGGCCTCGTGCTCGAACTGGGCGGAGGAGTTCTTACTCTCGATATAGGGCACGGTGTGCGCCCCGCACTTGTCGCCGATCAGCAGGCTGTCGCAATTGGTGAAGTTGCGCGCGCCGGTGGCCTTGCGGTGGGCGGTGACGAGGCCGCGATAGGTGTTGTCGGAATAGCCCGCCGCGATGCCCTTGGAGATGATGCGGCTCGACGTGTTCTTGCCGAGATGGATCATCTTGGTGCCGCTATCGACCTGCTGGCGCCCGTTCGAGATGGCGATCGAGTAGAACTCGCCCTGCGAATTGTCGCCGCGCAGGATGCAGCTCGGGTACTTCCAGGTGATCGCCGAGCCGGTTTCCACCTGCGTCCAGGAGATCTTCGAACGGTCGCCGCGGCAATCGCCACGCTTGGTGACGAAGTTGAAGATGCCGCCCTTGCCGTCCTTGTCGCCGGGGTACCAGTTCTGCACCGTCGAGTACTTGATCTCGGCGTCATCGAGCGCGACCAGCTCAACCACGGCGGCGTGCAGCTGGTTCTCGTCGCGCATCGGCGCGGTGCAGCCTTCGAGATAGCTCACATAGGCGCCCTCGTCGGCGATGATCAGCGTGCGCTCGAACTGGCCGGTGTTGCGCTCATTGATGCGGAAATAGGTCGACAGCTCCATCGGGCAGCGCACGCCCTTGGGCACATAGACGAACGACCCGTCGGAGAACACCGCCGAGTTCAGCGTGGCGAAGTAGTTGTCCGTCACCGGCACCACCGAGCCGAGATATTTCTTCACCAGCTCGGGATATTCGCGCACCGCCTCGGAGATCGGCATGAAGATCACGCCGGCCTTGGAGAGCTCTTCCTTGAAGGTGGTGGCGACCGAGACGCTGTCGAACACCGCGTCGACCGCGACCTTGGTGCCGCCGCTGGCAATGCCGAGCAACGCGTCGCGCTCGCGCAGCGGGATGCCGAGCTTCTCATAGGTGGCGAGAATCTCGGGGTCGATGTCGTCGATCGACAGTTCGCTCGGGCGCTTGGGCGCGGAATAGTAATAGAGGTCCTGATAGTCGATCGGCGGGTAGCTCACCCGCGCCCAGTCCGGCTCGCGCATGGTGAGCCAGCGACGGAACGCCTCCAGCCGCCATTCGAGCATCCATTCGGGCTCGTTCTTCTTCGCCGAGATGAAGCGGACCGTGTCCTCGGACAGGCCCTTCGGGGCCTTTTCCGTCTCGATTTCGGTGAAGAACCCGTACTTGTACTGATCGACATCAAGGGAGCGGACCTGGTCCACTGTCTCCTGTACGGCCGGCATCGTCTCATCTCCTCTCCCACGCGGGGTCAAGGCCCGCGGGTCAGGTCAACCATTCCCGCCGGCGGCCACCGGAGTGCGGCACCGCCCGCGTCGTCCTGCGCCGCCCGAGGGCCGCGCAAATCTCACACCTCACGCCGCCGCGCGGCGACGCAAAAGACCCGGCAACACCCGGCGGAACACGCCGAGCGCCCGGTCGACATCCTCTTCCCCGCTCGACCAGCCGAAGGACAGGCGGATCGCCGAACGCGCGATGCGCTCGGACACGCCCATCGCCCCCAGCACATGCGAGGCCGCCACCTTGCCCGACGAGCAGGCGGCACCGGCGCTCGCCGCCACGCCCGCAAGATCGAGGGCGATGACAACGGTTTCGGCCGGCACGCCCGGCAGCGCGAAGCACGAGGTGTTCGGCAGCCGGTCGACATCGCCCACGAGCAGGACAAGCTCGGGAAACTCGCACCTTAGAGCGTCTTCAAGCCGTTCGCGCAAGCCATTGATGCGCACGCCATCGGCTTCCACACAGTCGCCCGCGCGCTGCGCCGCCGCGCCGAAGGCGGCAATGGCCGGCACGTTCTCGCTGCCGGCCCGCCGGCCCCGCTCCTGCGCGCCCCCGCCGATCAGCGGCGCGGGGCGAAGGTCCGGGTCGGCGAGGATCAGCGCCCCCACACCCGGCGCACCGCCGAGCTTGTGGGCGGAGACAGACATCATGTCGGCACCGAGCGCGGGGAGCGAGAGCGGAATGCGCCCGGCGGCCTGCACGGCGTCGGTGTGCACCAGCGCGCCATGGGCGTGGGCGCGGCGCGCCGCCTCCGCCAGCGGCTGGATCACCCCGGTCTCGTTATTGGCCACCATCAGCGAGAGCAGCACCCGGCGACCGGCGGCGGAATGGCGCTCCAGCGCCGCGTCGAGCGCGTCGAGCAATACCCGGCCGCGCGCATCAACGGGGAGAACCTCCACCCGGTCGGCGGGGAAACGGTGGCCGCGCAGCACGGCGGCATGTTCCACCGCGCTGACCAGCAGAACGTCATGGAGCAGTGACTCCTCGCCGCGCCGGTAATCGGGCGTCAGCGCCAGCACGTCGGCCTCGGTGCCGCTGGAGGTGAAGATCACCCCGGCCGGATTGCCGCCCACCAGCGCCGCCACCTGCGCCCGCGCCACATCCATCGTCCCGCGCGAGACGCGGCCCTCGGCATGCACGGAGGAGCCGTTGCCGGTGGCGTCCAGCGCCGCCAGCAGGGCCTCACGCGCTTCCGGGCGAACCGGGGATGTCGCGTTATGGTCGAGATAGGTGCGTGCGTTCATGTCTCTGGGGGCTCGTGGTTCCGTTTGCCTCTCCTATATAGGAAGCCGCTGCGCCGTCTGCCCCTTCCTTTGCGCTAAAGCTTGCAAATTCAGGCGTCGTCCGGCATAGCTGACCGTCCCGTCTTCTTCGTAGGGTGCACGGTCGCGCGCAGGTTGAACGCGACGCGGCCGCAACTCAACGTAGATATTTAGAATTATTCTAATAAGTTAGGGCTCCCGCCCCAGGTCGTCAAGGCGCATGCGGTAAGGCAGTCTTTCGGGACGCAGGCCGGAACGGGTTTTCGGCCCACCGGACCAATCTCGCCTTGCCCCGCCGCATTCAAGGTCACGAACTTCATGCCCGAGGTTATCTTCACCGGCGAGAAGGGGCGGCTCGAAGGCCGCTACCAGCCGGCCAAGGCGCGCCATGCGCCCATCGCCATCATCCTGCACCCGCACCCCCAGTTCGGCGGCACGATGAACAATCCGGTCGTCTACAACCTCTATTACCAGTTCGTGAACCGGGGCTTCTCGACCCTGCGCTTCAACTTCCGCGGCGTCGGCCGCTCGCAGGGCTCGTTCGACCATGGCCAGGGCGAACTGGCCGATGCCGCTGCCGCGCTGGACTGGGCGCAGTCGATCAACCCGGATGCGCGCGCCTGCTGGATCGCCGGCTTCTCCTTCGGCGCCTGGATCGGGATGCAGCTGCTGATGCGCCGCCCGGAGGTGGAAGGCTTCATCTCCATCGCCGCGCCGGCGAATCTCTATGACTTCTCGTTCCTCGCCCCCTGCCCGTCCTCCGGCCTGTTCGTGCATGGCGACAAGGACGCAGTGGTGCCGTTCTCCGCCGTCACCGGCCTCGTGGAGAAGCTGAAGACGCAGAAGGGCATCGTCATCGACCAGCAGACCGTGCCGGGCGCCAACCACTTCTTCGACGGCAAGACCGAGGACCTGATGGAGGTCGTCGGCGCCTATCTCGACAAGCGCCTGCCCGAGACGGCCAAGAAGACCAGCGCCGCCTGAGCGGCCGCACGGCACGACGGGGCTGGCTGACCGGCCACCCCCGTCCGTCGCTTCAGGCCGAACGGAGACACGGCGCCAGGGCTAGGCCCGGACGAGGAAGCTGCGGATCGGGCCGCGCCCATGGACATCGCCCGAACGGTCATCGCCGGCGCAGTCCAGCAGCAATTCGACGCTGCGGCTGAAGGGCGGAAGCTCCAGATAGACGCCGGAGCCGTGCAACAGGCGCGTGCCGTTGCCGTGCACATGATCCCGATTGACCATGGCGAAGTCGCTCGCGGCAGGCTGCTGCTCCGTGACGATGACATGGCGAAAAGGCGCCAGCTTGCCGAGAATCGTCTCGACCTGCCGGTTGGACAGGTGCTGAAAGACCTGGCGGACGAGAACAAGGTCCGCCGTCGGCAGATCCCCGTCGCCCGCGGCATCCGCGCAGATGAAGCGACACCCCGGCCCGCCAAACGTCGCATTGTTGTAAGACACAAGGTCCGGAACAACATCCATTCCGGTATAGTCTTCGCAGATCAGATTTCTACCGACATAGAAATCACCGCACCCAATATCGAGCACAGACTTAATATTCTTCTCTTTGATGAACTCGTTTATTCTATCGCAATATAGTTTGACGAACGGCCCGCGCGATCCGGCACCTGAGAAAAAGCGTGTCTCGCCATCGCCCCATGTGTTCTCGCGGTAAATCTGGGAAAACACATCGGCCGCGCGTCGATTCCGGTTACGGCGGCTCTCCAGATAGCTCCGCCATTGCCACCTGCGCTTCGACAGCTCTTTTCTGATGAACGGCGGCAAGAGATTCTTCGCCAAAGACCCGAGCAAACTGGCGTCCCCCGCCCGGCACATATTCGGATCGCGAACCTACAGGAACCGTCGCAGCCCGCCAAGGCACGCCACGGTCGAGGCGGATGCCCGCCGCCCCTCCCCCGGCAGGCCCACCAAACGAAAAGCCCGGCGCTGCGAACGCCGGGCTTTTTACGAGGTGGATGAGGCGAGGCTCAGTTGAGCACGAGCCGGGTCGGCGGGTTGGTCAGCGTGATCGCGTCGCCATGGCGGGCGATCTGGACGATGCTCTCGGCCGTGTCGGCGGCGCCGGGCACGGAGAAGCTGACCACCTGGTCGGGCTGGAGAGTGGCGGAGACGCGGATCGGGGCGCCACCGGCGACGGTCAGCGTGGCGACGACGTGATAACCGTCGGCCTGGGGCGTGTAATACGCAACGCCGTTCACATAGCCGATATTGATGGTCTGGGCGGTGGCCGGCTTCAGGCCGGCCTTGTCGGCGGCGCGGACGGGGGCGATGACGGCGACGGCGATGAGGCCGCCGGCGACGGCAAGCGGCAGAATATCGCGGCTGAGGCTGCGCATGTCGAAGGCTCCAAAGTTTCTGTCCAGGCGTGTTGAAGAGGAAGCTGCCTGCCTGGCGAGCCGGACTTCCGGGAGCCGTCAAACTACATGGAATATTGTGCACCGCATCATACGATTTTGCATCGCACGCTTGCGTTTCAGGAATACTGCGACATTCTGTGTACCGTTTTCAATTTTTCTGAACCTACCGTTCAGCTTTGCTGCAGCCCCCCCGGTTCTGCAGCGTGCGGTGCAGCTCATGCAGCCGGCGGGGGCACGATGACGCCACCCGTCATCGGCTCAGGCACGCCCGTGGTGGTGGGAAAGCTCAGCGCCAGCCCCTTGAGCGCCCGCACTGCCAGGAAAGCGAAGGCCTGCGCCTCCAGCGCGTCGGTCGACCAGCCGACCGCGTCGGCGGACACCGTCTCGATGCCGGTGCGCGCGCCCAGCATCCGCAGCAGCGTCGTGTTGTGCGCCCCCCCGCCGGCCACGATGAGTCGGGTCGGTCGGTCCGGCAGAAAAGGCAGCACCGCCCCGACGCTCGCCGCACTCAGCGCCGTAAGCGTCGCCACCCCATCCGCCGTGTTCATGCCATCGAGCCCGGCATGTTCGTTGACCCAGGCGCGAAATTCGTTGCGATCCAGTGATTTCGGCGGGGGGCGGTGAAAGAACGGGTGCGTCATCAGCCGATCGACCACAGCCTCAGCCACCGTGCCGTGGGCGGCGATGAGGCCCTCGTCGTCAAACGGCAGATCGGTGCGGGCCTTCAGAAAATCATCGATCAGCGCATTGGCCGGGCCGGTATCGCAGGCGATCGGATCGCGCCGGCCGTCGACATAGGTGACATTGGCCACCCCGCCGAGATTGAGCACCAGCAGGGGCTTGGGCGGCCCCAGCCCGCGCGCAAGCGCGCGGTGATACACCGGCACCAGCGGCGCCCCCTGCCCGCCCGCCGCGACGTCGGCGGCGCGCATGTTATAGACCAGCGCCGGTCCGCGCCCGCGGGTCATGCCGCGGACCTCCCGCGCCAGAGCCGGCCCATTGCCGAGCTGGACGGTCAGGCGATTCTCCGGCCGGTGCAGCACGGTCTGGCCGTGATAGCCGATGACGTCGACCTCCCTATAGGCCGGAAACTCCTTGAGAAACGCCGCCAGCGCCTGGCCGTGGCGCTCCGTCGAGAGCCGCTCGGCGCGGGCGAGAATCCCGGGTCGGGCATCGCGGTCGGTCATGTCGCGCGCGTCCGCCATCGCCCGGAACAGCAATTCCCGCGTCTCCGGCGCATAGACATAGGTCCGCCCCGGCCCGAACGAGGCGATGGTCTCGCCATCGGTCTCGATCAGTGCCACGTCGATGCCGTCGAGCGAGGTCCCGCTCATCAGCCCAATCGCCATCAATGGCCGATCCATCTCTGCCCTCGGGGTGCTTTCGCTGCGCGAAACTGTTAAATCACCTGCCCCTTCCTAACATGGCGTTGATGCCCGCAGGCCCGATATGAGCACGTTCAAATCCGACTTCCTCCGCACCCTCAGCGAGCGCGGCTTCATTCATCAGATCTCCGATGAACAGGGCCTCGACACTCTCTTCGCGAAGGAAACGGTCACGGCCTATATCGGCTTCGACCCCACCGCCCCGAGCCTGCATGCCGGCGGGCTGATCCAGATCATGATGCTGCACTGGCTGCAGAAGACCGGCCACCGCGCCGTCTCGCTGATGGGCGGCGGCACCGGCATGGTGGGCGATCCGTCCTTCAAGGACGACGCCCGCCAGCTGATGACGGTGGACACGATCGAGGCCAACATCGCCTCGATCAAGCGTGTCTTCTCGAACTACCTTAGCTATGGCGAGGGCCCCACCGACGCGCTGATGATCAACAACGCCGACTGGCTGCGCGACCTCAACTATCTGGAATTCCTGCGCGATGTCGGCCGGCATTTCTCGGTCAACCGCATGCTGTCCTTCGATAGCGTGAAGACGCGCCTGGACCGCGAGCAGTCGCTGTCCTTCCTCGAATTCAACTACATGATCCTGCAGGCCTATGACTTCGTCGAGCTGTCGAAGCGCCATGGCGTGCGGCTGCAGATGGGCGGCTCCGACCAGTGGGGCAACATCGTCAACGGCATCGATCTCGGCCACCGCATGGGCACGCCGCAGCTCTACGCCCTCACCTCGCCGCTGCTGACCACCGCCTCCGGCGCCAAGATGGGCAAGTCGCTGAACGGGGCGGTGTGGCTGAACGCCGACATGCTCGGCCCCTATGAGTTCTGGCAGTACTGGCGCAACACCGAGGACGCCGATGTCGAGCGCTTCCTCAAGCTCTACACCACCCTGCCGATGGACGAGATCGCCCGCCTCGCGCAGGAAGCGCAGGGCTCGGCCATCAACGAGGTGAAGAAGCTGCTCGCCACCGAGATCACCGCCCTGCTGCACGGGCGGGCGGCGGCGGAAGCGGCGGCCGAAACCGCGCGCAAGACCTTCGAAGAAGGTGGCATCGCCGCCGACCTGCCGAGCGTTAACGTGCCGGCGGCCGAGCTGGCGGCGGGGATCGGCGTGCTCGCCGCCTTCGCCGAGAAAACCGGCCTCGTCGCCTCCAATGGTGAGGCGCGCCGCCAGGTGAAGGGCGGCGGGCTGAAGGTGAACGACGCCACCGTCACCGACGAGAAGGCGGTGCTGACCGAGCGCGACCTAACGCCCGAAGGCGTGATCAAGCTCTCGCTCGGCAAGAAGAAGCATGTGCTGCTGAAGCCAGTTTAGGCGGCAAGGCGGGCCGCGCTCGCCATCGCCTGTCATCCCGGACGGCCGGAGGCCGATCCGGGACCGTGCGCCAATATCGGGTAGCGATCCGGCTCTTCGCTGCGCTGCGGCCGGGATGGCGCCCTGAAGAGGCTAGCGCGACGGCACCACCGCGGGCGGGGTCGGGTCGGGGGCCTGCCGGAACTCGAAGATCTTGCGCAGGAAGCCCGGCGCCACCGCCGAGATCGGGTTCACCCGCAGCGTCGGGCCGGACACCGGGCCGACAATCTCATAGGTCACGCCGACCAGCCCCTCATTGGGCCCGCCGCCGAGGAAGAAGCCGAGGACCGGCAGGCGGCTGAACAGATTGTTCAACCCATAGGCCGGCACATAGGTGCCGCGCACCGACACGCGGTCATTAGCGAGATCGAGCGTGCCGTCGAAGGTCGAGCCGATGGACGGGCCCCAGATCGCCCCGTCGCGCAGGCTGATCTGCTGGGCGGAGCGCTGGAAATCGACCTGCAGCTTGCGGAAGGAGATCGCCGAGCCCGGCTGCGGCCGCCCGTCGCGCATGGTCGCCGGCGCGGCGGCGATGAGCCGGTCGAGCCCGGCCTCGCCCCGGATCACGAAGTCGCGCACATTGATGACGCCGCTCTGCGGCCGGCCATCGCCCGCCGGCGCGTCGACATCGATCCAGAGATCGCCGCCATAGATCTTCGGGTAGAGGTCGATGAAGCGCAGCAGCGCCCCGGCGTCGCTGGTCGCCACCCGCAGCTGCGGGCGGCCATTGCCCTGCGCCTTCAGCTCGCCGGTCACGCCCCCGGTGCGGCCGACGAGAGCGCCGAGCGAGAAGGCGCGCAGATCGCCATTGCGCCGCGAGATCACCAGGGCGACGTCGCGCATGGCCTCGCCATTATTGCCGACGACGACGCCGAGCTTGACGTCGAGGTCGATGTCGGGCGGGCGGGACGTGCCGGGGCCGCTGGGAGGCGTGTCGGTGAGCTGCTTGAGGAAGGCACGCGCCTCGATCACCTCGCCGCGCACCGTCACCTTGTAGGTGCCGTCGGCATTTTCGAGCTTCACGCTGGCTTTGTCGCCGTCGGAGAGCTTGAAGGTCGGTAGGTTGGCACTGACCACGGCCGCCTTGGAATCGAGTTCCACCGTGCCGCGAATGTCCACCCCCTGGCCCGTCACCACCAGGTCGTCGAGCCGCGTGCCGCCGGAGGTGATGACGGCCTTGGCGGTCATCTTTGCCGGCTTGCCGGCAGCCTTGGTCCATCCCGGCACCAGGTCCGAGAGCTTCACACGGGTGAGGTCGAGTTCGACATCGGCCGTCTTGGCCTTCGTCCCGACCGTGCCCGCCAGCTTGACCCCCAGCGTGCCGGACATGCCGGGAAGCTCGAAGCCGAGTTTCTGCCGCGCGGCGTCGTCCAGTGAGGCGGCGAGCGCGAACGTCATGTCGCCGCTGGCGGGGCGGCTATAGTCGAAGCTGGCCGGCGCGCCACCGAACTTGCCCTCGCCGCGCGCCACGGTCGCCGCCTGGGTCACGAAGGCGCGCACCGTGGCGTCGTCGAGATTCTGGTTGAATACCATCTTCGACGCGCCGAAATCGCTGAGCGTGGCGTCGAAGGCGTAGTCGATATCCGAGGGGAGGATGTTGTCGGACAGCTTGACGCTGATCTGCGCCGTGCCCTTGATCGTCCCCGACACCGATTGCGGCTCGATCGGTACATAGGTCGGCCCGCGCAGCGGCGGAATCCCGGCGAGTTCGATGGCGGCGGCGGCCTGGCCGCTGACATTGACCTGCACCTTCGCCTCCGGCTTGGGCGGGGCGGTGTCGGAAATGTCGAAAATGCTCTCGCCAATCTCCAGCCGGCGCTCTCCCGGCGTCTGCATCGCCGCCTTCGCCACCGTCACATGCGCGGTGCGGCCGGTGATCTTCACCGCCACATCGGCGTCGATGATCGGCGGCAGGCCGGGAACCGGGATGAAGCGCCCATTGGTGCCGGCAATGATGATGCTCAGCCCCTCATCGGCGAGCGGATGATCCTTCTTGCCGATGGAGTCCAGCGGCGCGTTGAAGAAGATCCTCGCCTCGCTGACATCGCCTGAAACCAGATGGTCGTAAACCCATTTGCGCGGCGCCGGCGCGGCCACGGCCGGCCATAGCCGGATCAGCGAGGTCGCCGTCATCGGCGTGGCGGTAACGGTCATGGAGAGCGAGGGTGCGGGCCCCGCCAGTTCCAGCGCGCCGCCCAGGGTGATGCCGCCTTGCGGTCCTTTCAGCTCACCGCGATCGATGCTGGCGCGCTGCGCCACCGGATCGAAGGACAGGTCGAACACGATGTCGTCGAGGACAAAGGGCGGCACCTGTGTCTGGTGCGGGCCGCCGCCGATAAAGCTGGCGCGCGCGGAATGGGTGTGCAGCCGCCAGAGGCCGGCGCTGTCGGCGGGAATGTCCACCGTGCCGGCGAGATCCATGCCGAAGGGGCCTGCCTGGGCGGTGACGGAGGTGAGATTGATCCGCCGCGCTGCCGGATCGAGCGAGAAGGCCAGCACCGCTTCGTCGACCAGCATCCGCCCTTCCGCATCGGAGCCGAGCTGAAGCTCGCCCGCCCCGGCGGCCAGTCGCCCGCTGCTCGCTAGCACCACGCCACGCGGGTCGATGGTGGCGACGAAATCGATCGACAGCGGCGAGGTGGCGAGAATATCCGCCCCGGCCTTGCCGGCGGCGATCAGCAGATCGCGCGGCGCGAGATCCCGCACTTCCAGTTCCAGGTCGCGGCGGCCCTCATTGAGAGCGCCGACCGTGGCGCGGGCCGACCACGGCCCATCCATGCCGCCGGCCTTAATGTCGAAGGTGACGCCGCCCTGTTCCGGGCGCGACAGCGACAGGTCGATGTCGTCGAAGGTCCATTCCCGCCCGCTGGCCTCGTTGCGGATGACAAGGATGCCTTCCTTGAGCCCGATCTCGCTCAGCGTGCCGCCATCGAGCCCGCCCTCGTCGAACTGACGGGCGAGCGCGGCAAGGCTGGCGAGGCGAAGCGGACCGAAAGGCGTCGGAACCTCGCCCTCCGCCGCTGCGACACCCGGCGCCCCCTCCGCAGCGGCCGGGGCGTCGACCGGCGCGGGCACGGTTCCGGCTGCGGGCTCCGCCGTTTGGTCGGCCGCGGGATCGACCGTCTGCACGGTGGTGAGCAGCTTGGGCTGCACCCGGGCGCCGTCGGCGGCATCCGCCTCGGTCGAGATGGAGAGCTGCCCCTGCGCATCGATGAACACGTTGAGCCGGACGCCGACGAGATCGACCCGCTCGGGCTGCATCAACCAGGGCAGCCAGCTGTCCTGCAATGCCACTTCGGCCTGCGGCGCGGTGGCGATGAGGTCGCCATCATCGTCGCGCACGGTGATGTCGGCGGCGTGCAGCACGATGCCCCCGTCCGGCACCCGCTCGGCGACGATAGCGCCGATCTGCACGGTGCGCCCGGCCCCGAGCCGCGCCTCAAGGGTGCGCTCGACATAAGGGCGCGCCATGTCGACGGTGAGCACGCCGGCGCTGAAGAGAAGGTAGATCCCGGCGATCGCGGCGGCGAGGAGGACGAAGGTGGAGCCGCCCGACCAGACGCACATGCGCAGCCAGCGCCGCCGCCGGGCGGGCGCGGCGCAGACCTTTGGCGACCGTTTGACGCGAAGGCGCTTCACCTGGCGCTTGCCGGCCGTCGGCGACCTGTGCGTCGTCTTCTCTGTCATCTACGGCACGAATCCTTGAGGCTGGGTCATAATGCCCGCGCGCAACACAGGCGGCGACACCTTATCCACCTGCATGCTGACATCCTGCTGATAGCTCCGCACAATTGGCCGGCCGGTACGTCCATCGGCAAGCCCTAACGGCAAGCCACCCCAGCCGATCACCCCCAAACACGCCGAAAGGAAGGCACATGACCGAGATAGAAGTGGGAGCTCCCGCACCCGACTTCACTTTGACCACCGATTCGGGCGAGGTGCTGTCGCTCGCCGCCTGCCGGGGCCGAAAGCTGGTGCTTTATTTCTACCCCAAGGCCGGCACGTCAGGCTGCACGGTGGAGGCGCATGACTTCAACCGGCTCAAGGCCGATTTCGACGCGGCCGACACCCGCATCCTTGGCGTCTCGCCCGATCCCGACACGGCGCTGGCGAAGTTCCGCACCAAGGAGGGCCTCACCTTCGACCTCGCCGGCAATGAGGACCATGCCATGCTCGAAGCCTATGGCGTGTGGGGCGAGAAGAGCATGTATGGCCGCAAATATATGGGGGTCGAGCGCACCACCGTGCTGATCGACCGCGAGGGAAAGATCGCCCGCCTCTGGCCGAAGGTGAAGGTCGCCGGCCATGCCGAGGAGGTGCTCGCCGCCGCGCGGGCGCTCTGACGCCCCGCGCGCTCTGGCAACAGGCGGGGCGCGCCCGGCGCCTCGCCGATCTATGTCGATCAGTCGACATCCTCGACGCTGGCCGGTCCGCCGCCATAGGCGCGCTGCGCCAGCGCCGCTTCCATGAACGGGTCGAGATCGCCGTCCAGCACTTCCTGCGGCGTGCCCGAGGTGACGCCGGTGCGCAGATCCTTAACGAGCTGGTAGGGCTGGAGCACATAGGAGCGGATCTGATGGCCCCAGCCGATATCGGTCTTGGCGGCCTGGTCGGCGGCCGCCTGCGCCTCGCGCTTCTTCAGCTCCATCTCATAGAGCTTGGCGCGCAGCATCTCCCACGCCGTGGCGCGGTTCTTGTGCTGCGAACGGTCGCCCTGCGCCACCACGGCGATGCCGGTGGGAATATGGGTGAAGCGCACGGCCGATTCGGTCTTGTTGACGTGCTGGCCGCCGGCGCCGCCCGAACGCATCGTGTCGATGCGCAGGTCGCTTTCCTTGATGTCGACGACGATGCGGTCGTCAATGACCGGGTAGACGTCGACGCTGGCGAAGGAGGTCTGGCGCCGGGCGTTGGAATCGAAGGGCGAGATGCGCACCAGCCGGTGCACGCCGGCCTCGGTCTTCATCCAGCCATAGGCGTTGTGGCCCTTGACCAGGATGGTGGCCGACTTCAGCCCGGCGGTTTCGCCCGCCTGCTCGTCCACCAGCTCCACCTTGAAGCCGCGGCGCTCGGCCCAGCGCGTATACATGCGCAGCAGCATCAGCGCCCAGTCCTGGCTGTCGGTGCCGCCGGCGCCGGCATGGACTTCGAGATAGCTGTCATTGGCGTCCGCCTCGCCGGAGAGCAGCGCTTCCAGCTGGCGGCGGGCGACCTCGGCCTTCAGCTTGGCCAGCGCGCCGGCCGCCTCGTCGACGATGGAAGCGTCGCCCTCGGCCTCGCCCATCTCGATCAGCTCGACATTGTCGGAAAGCTCGCGGGTGATACGCTCCAGCGCCCCGAGCCCGTCCTCCAGCGTGCCGCGCTCCTGCATCAGTTTCTGCGCGCGCTCGGGGTCATTCCACAGATTGGGGTCCTCGGCGAGCGCGTTCAGCTCGGCAAGGCGGGCCTTGGAACGGTCGAAATCGATGTGCTGCCGCAGCAACTGGGCGGCTTCCCGGATTTCGTCGACGCTCGCGGCGAGCTCGGCGCGCATGATGGCTACTCTCGATAGGACATTGAAGGCGGCGGAAAATAGAGGCGTTGCCGCACAGTGTAAACGCCCCGCGCTGCGGTTGGGTCCGGGCGAGCCGCCAAGGGCCGCTTGCGGGACGCGCGGGCGGGCCTAGGATGCGGCGAACCCTGGGATAAGGACCAACAGATGCATCTCGTCGGCATGCTCGATTCGCCCTATGTGCGCCGCGTCGCGGTGTCGCTGACCACTCTCGGCCTGCCCTTCACCCACGAGTCGGTGTCGGTGTTCCGCCATTACGAGCGCTTCCAAGGAATCAACCCGGTGGTGAAGGCGCCGACGCTGATCACCGATGGCGGCGTCGTGCTGATGGATTCGACCCTCATCATCGAACATGCCGAGAAGCTGGCCGGCCGCTCGCTCGTCCCGGACGATCTGGCCGCGCATGCGAGGGCGCAGCGCATCATCGGCCTGGCGCTGGCCGCCTGCGAGAAGAGCGTGCAGATCGTTTATGAAAACCAGCTGCGCCCGCAGGAGAAGCGCCACCAGCCCTGGCTCGACCGGGTGAACGAACAGCTGCTCGCCGCCTACCGCCTGCTGGACGACGAGATCGGCACGGCGGAGGGCTGGCTGTTCGGCGCGGCGCCGCTGCAGGCCGACATCACCGCCGCCATCGGCTGGACCTTCACCACCCGGATGCTGCCCGATCTGTTGCCGGCCGATGCCTTTCCGGCGCTCGCCCGCCTCGCCGCCCGCGCCGAGGCGCAGGAGGCGTTCAAGGCCTGGCCTTATGATGGCTGAGTACGCCGGACGACGGCGCGCTCAGAAGCGCACGCTCAGCGCGGCGCTCAGCCCGTTCTGGCTGAAGCCGTCGCCAAACTGGCCACCATAGGAGATGTTGAGCCGGGCGGCCGGCGCGAGCGCGAGTTCGAGCCCGGCCTCGACCACGGCCACATCCTCGCCGAGCGGCACGCCGCTCACCGTGAAGGGCAGGCCGCCGATCAGGAAGGACTGCGTCTGGGTCGGGACCACATCGCCAAAAGCGTGCCGCCAGCCCAGGCTGCCATTGAAGGTCGCCGCCACCGCCCCCAGCGGGATCGGCGCCGCGAGGCGCAGGCCGAGCGTGGTGAAGCTGGTCTGCGTGCTGGAACCGTCGACACGCAGCGCGGCCTCGCTGCCCGTTTCGCCATAGGCATCGGTGTTCAGCTGCACATAGGCGAGAGCAGCGAAAGGCTCCAGCCGGGCCATGGCCAGATCGATACCATAGGCGAGTTCGCCGAAGGCCTGGAAGGTGCCGGCATCGTAGTCGGCACTCTGCGATCCGGCGAATCCCGGCAGGATGACGGTGCGGGACAGGTCCACCTGCTGCCAGCTATAGGCGAGGCCGGTACGCAGGGCGAGCGCCTCCCATGAACGGCCGGCATAGACACCGAGATGCCAGTTGTCGCTCTGGCCCGAGGCGCTCGCCGCGCCGCTGTCGAACTGGGTGGTGCTGTAGCCGCCAAGCAGGCCCACCCGCCAGTCGTCGATCAGCGTGTCGCCGCCGATGAGGAAGCCGCCTGTCTGGCTGTCGAGCGTGCCGGCATTGCCGTTGCCGTCATAGGTGCTCCAGGCGCCGAAGCCTTCCGCCCACAGGGCCGAGATGGCGGGCGGCGGGGCGGGCTCGGCCTTCAGCGGAATGCCGGCCATCGGCGCGGCGGGCGCGGCATAGGCGAGCGGCGCCACGGTCATGCCGGCCGGTGCCGAGGCGGAACCGGCGGTTCTCAGCCGGTCGATCACGGCCGACCGCAGAAAGACGCTGTCATTGAGCAGAACGCTCTTTACCGAGGCGCCCGCGTCCCCGGCCAGCACCGCGAACGCTGCCGGCGCCGTCGAGGCGTTGAGCGAAAGCACCGCATCGCCGAGTGCGCTGTCCAGCGGCGCGGTATCGAGGCTGCGCGCCGCCGCGATCTGGTTGGGCGTGTTCGCCAGCGTGGCGAAAGCGACGGCGCTGCGGTAGGTCTCCACCACGACGCGGTCATCCTCGGGGTCCACTTTCACGTCGAGGAAGGGATAGGCGGTCAGCGGATCGTCCACCAGCACGAAGGCGCCGTTCACGCCCCCCGCCGCCGTCAGCACCGCGTATTGGCGCAGGCCGAGGATGGTGCCGGGGGCGACGTCGAGGTCGAGAAGCGCGCCCTCGATCTCCGCCGATCCGCCCGCCGCGATCAGGTCCGCGCCGAACTGCCCCAGCTCCGCCGCGTAGGTCGCGCCGGCGGCAAGGGTGACGTCGCCATCGACCTCGATGGTGCCGATCGAGTTGCCCGGTGCGGTGACACTGTCGGCCGTCGCCACGAGATCGCCGCCAATGGAGCCGGACCCGAACAGCACGCCGGAATTCGCCAGGCTCGCCGTCACCCGCCCATTATTGCCGAAGATGCCGGCATTGAGGACGCTGCCCTCGATGAGCCCATCGTTCAGCACCGCCCCTTCATTGACCAGCTCCGCCGCGCCGATCGTTCCCGCATTGTAGAGCAGTGCGCCGGACGCGACCTCGACCGAACCGACAATGCTGCCGGTGATCGCCAGCGTGCCGCCCTGAACGCTGGTGCCCCCCGAATAGCTGCTCGCGCCGGCGAGGACGAGGATGCCATCGCCCACCAGTTCCAGGCCGCCATCGCCGGTCATGTCGTTGGCCCAGACGTCGAACGCGCCGTAGCCTTCGGCCGAACTGTCCAGGTCGATCACCTGGATGCAGCCATCCGCCCCCTCGCCGCCGCAATTGAGCGCGCCAAAGCCGTCCGCCGCAGCGAAAAGGTTCAGCCGGGCCCAGCCGCTGCCATTGTCGAGGGCGCTGCCGGAGGCGATCTCGGTGGTCGCCAGCACCTCGCGCCGCTGGGCGTCGCTCAGATAGGGAAAGCGGGTGGCGATCAGCACCTCGGCGCCCTCGGGCACCACCGGCGCCTCCCCGGTGTCGGAAAAGTCCGGCAGACCATAAGTCATGTAGTAGGTGTAGAGGTCGCGGGCCTCGCGAAACTGTTCGGAGGAGGGAATGGCCCCGGCGCGAATGCAGCCGACAATGTTGTTGCGGCACGCGGCCTCATAGGGCGAGCCGCCGCCGGAACCGATATAGGCCTGAAGCGACGCGCTCGCGGCGTCCACATCGGCAGGCCCGACGCCGTAATCTGTGCCATTGAGCCACATGGCGAGATTATAGGTGGCGATCAGCCGTCCGCCGATCACATCCAGCGGGTAATGCACGCCGAACACATTGCGGCTCACGCCGAACTCGATGCCGGCCATGAGGAAGTCCTTGTAGTATTCCGGCGCAAGGATTCCGGTGAGGATGGCAAGTGTGTTGCCGGCTGTGGAATGCCCGCTCGGAAAGGCCGGGCTGGAGACATACTCGCCCCAATATTGCGGCTGGAAACCGGCCGGCACCTGGGCGGATTGCTGGATCGTCACCGCGAGGGCGGAGGTCTGCTCCACGGTCCAGGGATTGCCGTTGATCGCCTCCGACACCACGAAGGGGCGCGGATCGCCCGCCGCCTCGCCGGCATATTGCGGCAGCACGCCGTAGACGCTGTAGCTGGCGCGGTTCGGATCGTCCGCGAAGTGGGTCTTCATCTTGCCGGCAATCTCGCCGGTCAGCTCAAGCGCCTGCTCAGTAATGGTCTGATAGGCCGAGCCGGTCGGGAAATTGTTTCCCGGCGAAAGAAGCGAGCCTTCGTTGAACAGCACGCTCAGATCGGGGCGCGCCATGTTCCAGATGTTGTAGTAGAGGACGTTGCCCTGCAACTGGCTGTTGATGGCCGCCAGCTGCTTGTCGGCAGCACTGGACGACGCATAGATCTGCTCCTCCGTGGCCAGGTTCTGCTCGAGAATGTCGAGACCCGCCGCCTCGTGCTGGAACTTGCCGAAGTTCTCGAGGAGCTTCTCATTGCACGAGTCGATGCTGTCGCAGTCGCTGTCCGCCGAGGCCCTCGCAAGCGGCAGCAGCCAGAGTGCGATCACGATGCAGGTCAATCGCGTGGGCCATGCAGGCGAGCGAGTGCGCCCGTCCCCCCGATAGCGGTGCACCATGCCAGCCCCCTTGCGTGCGCCAGCGGCACTGCGCGGCAGCCCAAGCCGCAGGCAGAAGCCGCAACGGACGACGATCCCCCTAGACGTCGTAACGCTAAAGGCAACCACAGGGCGCTTCAAGCCAAAAGTGGCAGAAATAAGGGCGCACCCGGCATCCGGAGATCCGGGCGCGAACGCGCCTCAGTAGAGCCCGCCCGTGCCGCTGGCGCCGACCGCGCGTTCGGCGTCGGGGTTGATTCCGATGGGATTGCCCGCCGCATCGGTGGCGCCGATGATCGAATAGCTGTCCGGCGGCGCGGTGCCCGGCTTGAAGGCCTCCAGGATCGAGCCCTCGCCCGGGCCGGCGCGCAGGCCGCTCTTCGGGTTGATGCGGATCAGCTTGATGCCGGGCGGTACGCGGAACGGCACGGCCGGCCGGTCGGCCAGCGCCAGCTTCATGAAGTCGCGCACCACCGGGGCGGCGAGCTGGCCGCCGGTCGAGCCCTTGCCCATCGGCTTGGGCGTGTCGAAGCCGAGATACACCGCCACCACCAGTTCAGGTGTGTAGCCGACGAACCAGGCGTCCTTTTCCTCGTTGGTGGTGCCGGTCTTGCCGGCGATCGGCTTGCCGAGCACCTTCAGCGCCGTGCCGGTGCCGCGCTGCACCACGCCTTCCAGCATCGACGTGATCTGGTAGGCGGTCATCGGGTCGAGCACCTGCTCGCGCCGGTCGATCAGCACCGGCTCGTTCTGGCCGGACCAGCCGGCGGCGTCGCAGCCGCGGCATTCGCGTTCGTCATGGCGGTAGATGGTCTTGCCGTAACGGTCCTGGATTCGGTCGATCAGCGTCGGCTTGATGCGCTTGCCGCCATTGGCGAACATGGAATAACCGCCGGCCATGCGCAGCGCGGTGGTTTCACCCGCGCCGAGCGACATGGAGAGCACGGGCAGAAGATTGTCGGAGACGCCGAAGCGCTTGGCGTATTCGACGATCAGCGGCATGCCGAGATCGTTCGCCAGCCGCACCGTCATCACGTTGCGCGACTGCTCGATGCCGAAGCGCAGGGTCTGCGGGCCATAGAACTTGCCGGAATAATTCTCCGGCCGCCACGTCGCCTGCCCCTGCTGGGCCAGTTCGAACGGCGCATCCAGCACGACGCTGGACGGCGTGTAGCCATTGTCGATCGCCGCCGCATAGACATAGGGCTTGAAGGACGAGCCCGGCTGGCGCTGCGCCTGGGTGGCGCGGTTGAACTGGCTCTCATCGAAGGAGAAGCCGCCCGCCATGGCCAGCACGCGCCCGGTCGAGGGGTCCATCGCAACCAGCGCGCCTTCGATCTGCGGCTGCTGGCGCAGGCGCCACTGGTCGGGCTTGCCGTCCACCGGCTCGACATAGACCACGTCGCCGGGCTTGAGGACGCCGGCGACGCCGCCCTTGGCGTTGCGGATCGCCCATTTGGCGCCGTCGGCGGTGATCATGCCGACATCGCGCTGGGTGCCGAGCACGCCGGAGCGGTCGCGCTGCGGCTGCAGGCCGATGCGCGCGCCCTTGGCGTCGGAATCCAGCACCACGGCGAGCCGCCAGGGAATGTCGGTGAAGGTGCGCACATCGGCGAGCCGCGCACCCCAGTCGCCCGTCGTCTCGATGCGCGTGACCGGGCCGCGGAAGCCGCGCTGCTCGTCATAGCGGGTCAGCCCGTCGAGCAGCGCCTGCTTGGCATATTGCTGGAGCTTGGGATTCAGCGAGGTCCGCACCGAGAGACCGCCGCCATACAGCTTGTCCTCGCCATAGCGCTCGAAGATCTCGCGGCGCACCTCCTCGGCGAAATATTCGGCCGAGAAGATATGCGCGCCGGTCGGGCGCACGGTCACGGAAAGGTCGGTCTTCTTGGCCTCGTCAGCCTGCTGCTGGGTGATGTAGCCGTTCTCGGCCATGCGATCGATCACCCAGTTGCGGCGCTCGACGGCGGCGTCGTGGCGGCGGAAGGGGTGATAATTGTTCGGGCCCTTCGGCAGGGCGGCGAGATAGGCGGCCTCGGCGATGGTCAGCTCGGAGACCGACTTGTCGAAATAGAGCAGCGAGGCGGCGGCGACGCCATAGGAGCCGATGCCGAGATAGATCTCGTTCAGATAGAGTTCGAGGATCTTGTCCTTGGAGTAGGCGCGCTCCATGCGCAGCGCCAGCAGCGCCTCCTTCACCTTGCGGTCGATCGAGACCTCGTTGGTGAGGAGGAAGTTCTTGGCCACCTGCTGGGTGATGGTGGAGGCGCCCTGCGGGCGGCGGCCGGAACCGTAATTCTGCACGAAGGCAAAGGCGGCGCGGCCGATGCCGGTGAGGTCGATGCCGCCATGGGAATAGAAGTTCTTGTCCTCGGCGGCGAGGAAAGCGTCCTTCACCAGCGGCGGGATGTTCTGGATCGGCAGATAGAGCCGGCGCTCGCGGGCATATTCGGCCAGCAGCGAGCCATCGGCGGCATGGACGCGGGTCATGACCGGCGGCTCGTAGTTCTGCAGCTGGCTGTAGTCCGGCAGATCCTGCGAGAATTTCCATGCGAAATAGCCGGCCGCCGCCCCGCCGATCACAAAGACGATCGTGCCGAGCGCGAACATGAACCCCAAGAACCGCAGAAGCAGCCGCATACGGCCAGGCCCCCAATAAGCTGAGAACACCCCCGCGCGGTAGCGCGATAAGAGTCCGAATGTGGTCGTCGCCCGAAGGGCAGCGTGTGCGCGGCAACTATGGCCTAATCGCGACCGTTCAAGGCCCGGTCGCCGCCAGTGGATCGCCGCCCGTCCGGCCGACGCTGGCCGGCAACGCCACGGGAGTCCCCTCAGCGGGCCCCTGCGCGGCGAAATAGGCATCGACCGCCACCGCCATGGCCTCGGTCACACTAGCCTGCCATGCGGCCGATGTCATGAGTTCGAGGTCCTTGGCGCTGGAAAGATACCCCAGTTCGAACAATACGGAGGGCACGTCGGGCGCCTTCAACACCTTGAAACCCGCCGATTTGAGCGGTGATTTGTGCATCCGCGCCACGCCGCTGACGCTGCCGGCAAGGCTGCGCGCGAACAGGGCGGAGAAATTACGCGTTTCGCGCTGGGCGAGGTCGAACAATATGCCGGCGACATCCGCCGGCTCCTCGGAAAGATCGAGGCCGGCAATCATGTCCGCCTTGTTTTCCGCATCCGCCAGTCGCTGCGATTCGGCGTCGGAGGCGCGGTCGGAGAGGGTGTAGATCGTCGCCCCGCGCACATCGCCATCGCGCGAGCCGAGCGAATCGGCGTGCAGCGAGATGAACAGCCTGGCCCCGTTGTCGCGGGCGAAGCGCACCCGCTGGCCGAGCGAGACATAGGTGTCCTTGGTGCGTGTCAGCAGCACGCGGTAGCGCCCGGCCTCCGTCAGGCGCTGCTCCAGCAGGCGGGCGATGGTGAGCACCAGCTCCTTTTCGGTGACGCCGAACTTGGCATTGACCGCGCCGGGATCGATGCCGCCATGGCCGGGATCGAGCACGATGACCGGACGGTTGTCGCCGAGCACGGCGGCTTCCGCCTGCGGCATTTCCGGCGGCTCGGTGGCACGCAGCGGTGCGGCCACCGCCTGCAGGAAGCTGGCGCGGTCGGTCTTGACGAGGTCGATCACGAGCCGCGCCGGCTGGTCGTCCATCGGCTCCAGCACGAAGGCCTTGTCGACCGTCACCGGGTCGGTGACGTCGAGCACGATGCGCGCCTTGCCCGGGGCGAACAGGCCGAAGCGATAGGCGGCGACAAGCCCCCGCCCCTCCTGCCCGGCCGAGGCCGGCAGCGCGAAGATGACATCGGGAATGTCGACCACCACCCGATAGGGGTCGGCGAGGGTGAAGGCGCCGAGCGGCACCGCACGCGACAGGTCGATCACCAGCCGGGTGCGCTCGCCATCGCCGGCGAGGCGCGCATCGCTGGCCACCACCGGGTCGCTGGCGCCGGCGGCACGGGAGGTGGCAGGGGCCATGCCAAGCCACGCCGGCAACAGCGCAAGCGCCGCCGCCAGACAGATCTTCCCCATGCCCGTTCGCCACACCATGTCTGCCCGCGTCTCCCCTTTCGGCCGTCCGGCGCGGCGACCGTCCCGCGCTCCCGACCTTTCTAGCGAAATAACAACGAACCGTTAACCGGCCGTGGCACCCGGCGCCGCTTCGCCCGGCCGCCGTGTCCGACGGGCAACGGGAGACGAGCGGACCCTGTCGGACACGATCCTTGCCAAATCGGCACGCATGCCGCTATTAAGAGCACGCATATGGTTCGCATTCCGGTCGCCCGTCGACGTCCGGCTCTCGCGGCCCCTGCGGCGAAGGGCTGCCCAGCGATGGAGCGGCCCGGCACAAGGCGCGAATTCCGTTCAGGACCCGTAGCCGTGCCTTGGCGGTCGTCATGACTGCGCGCCAGGGGGAACGCGGCCCGGTTTTGTCATTCACGGACGAGTGGACGTGGTGTCCTGGCGCGGCGCATTTCGTCGTGTCGTCCCCCACGCGCCTTCGCGGCCATCTGCCTTGAGCCGGATCGTGCGCGGTCGCGGCTTGCCCTGTTCGGTCGTGTAAGGACGGCAACCAACGATGATGCGTCAGCCGGCAAGTGTGGGTCTCGTGCGCAGGGCGGTTTTCCGCCGCGCACCTGCCCGCCGGCCCGTGACCTGCGCACCGCGTCGGCGCCCCGCCTGCGAGGCTCCCCGTCCTCACCGCCGCATCCTCTTCACGCTTTCAATTTCCGCTTACTGGCACGGCTTGAGCCGTCCGGCGTCGCTGGCGACGTCGACGCGGCCGTGGCCCCATATGAGAGTTCAATGGCCAACAAGATGCTCATCGACGCCACCCATCCCGAGGAGACTCGGGTGGTGGTGGTGCGCGGCAACCGAGTCGAGGAATTCGACTTCGAGGCCGCCAACCGCAAGCCGCTGCGCGGCAATATCTACCTCGCCAAGGTCACGCGGGTAGAACCCTCCCTCCAGGCCGCCTTCGTCGAATATGGCGGCAACCGGCATGGCTTCCTCGCCTTCAGCGAGATCCATCCCGACTATTACCAGATCCCGGTCGCCGACCGGCAGGCGCTGCTCGCCGAGGAAGAACGCCAGCAGCGGCGCGATGCCGAGGCCGAGAACGAGGACAAGCCCAAGAGCCGTCCCCGCCGGGCGCGCGGCGCGGCCAAGACCGCCGAGGGCGACGAGAGCGTTTCCGAAGACACCACCGTCGAGGCGGCCGGCGAGAGCGAGGGCGACGCCGCCCCGGCGCGCCGCTCGCGCCGCCGCCGCTCCTCCTCCGAGGACGAGACGGGCGGCGAAGGCGGCGGCGAGATCGAGGAGATCGCCGACGAGGAAGAGATCGTCGACGAGGTCGGCTCCGACGACGCCATGGAAGAAATGCCCGAGCGCGGCGCCCCGCGCGGCCGGGCTCGCACCTACAAAATCCAGGAAGTCATCAAGCGCCGGCAGGTCATGCTGGTGCAGGTAGTCAAGGAAGAACGCGGCAACAAGGGCGCGGCGCTCACCACCTATCTCTCGCTCGCCGGCCGCTATTCGGTGCTGATGCCCAACACCGCGCGCGGTGGCGGCATCTCCCGCAAGATCACCTCGGCCGAGGACCGCAAGCGGCTGAAGGAGGTCGCCTCCGACCTCGAAGTGCCGGAGGGCATGGGCGTCATCCTGCGCACCGCCGGCGCCAACCGCACCAAGCCGGAAATCAAGCGCGACTTCGAATATCTCCTGCGCCTGTGGGAGAATGTCCGCGAGCTGACGCTCGGCTCCACCGCCCCCTCGCTGGTCTATGAGGAAGGCTCGCTGATCAAGCGCTCGATCCGCGACCTCTACAACAAGGACATCGACGAGGTTCTGGTCGCTGGCGACGAGGGCTATCGCGAGGCCAAGGACTTCATGCGCATGCTCATGCCGAGCCATGCGAAGAACGTGAAGGTCTACAAGGATCTGCAGCCGGTGTTCACCCGCTTCGGGGTGGAGAGCCAGCTCGACGCGATGTTCCTGCCGCAGGTGCAGCTGAAGTCCGGCGGCTATCTCGTCATCAACCCGACCGAGGCGCTGGTCTCCATCGACGTGAACTCCGGGCGCTCGACCCGCGAGCACAATATCGAGGACACGGCGCTGAAGACCAACCTGGAGGCCGCCGAAGAGGTGGCCCGCCAGCTGCGCCTGCGCGACCTTGCCGGCCTTGTCGTGATCGACTTCATCGACATGGACGAGAAGCGCAACAACCGGGCGGTGGAGCGCAAGCTCAAGGACTGCCTGAAGAACGACCGCGCCCGCATCCAGCTTGGCCGCATCTCGCATTTCGGCCTGATGGAAATGAGCCGCCAGCGCATCCGCACCGGCGTGCTGGAATCCTCCACCGAGGTCTGCCCGCATTGCGGCGGCACCGGCCATGTGCGCTCCTCGCCCTCGGTCGCGCTGCAGATGCTGCGCGGCGCCGAGGACATTCTCCAGCGCTCGAACACGCATAACCTCGTCATCCGCACCCGCGCCGAGAACGCGCTCTATGTGCTCAACCACAAGCGCGCGCATCTGCACGAGCTGGAAGAGCGCTTCGGCGTGCTGATCACCATCGCGGCCGACCAGACGCTGACCGGGCTCACCCCCTTCGCCATCGACAAGGGCGAAGCGGTGCTGAACCCGATCCCGCTGCCGCGTCCGCCCGAGCTGGTGTTCGAGCCCGAGGACGAAATGGACCTCGCCGCCGCCGAGGAAGCCGAGGCGGAGAGCGAAGCCGAGGCCACGGTGGAAGCCGCCGCCGAGCCCGAAGCCGGCGAGAGCCGCAGCACCCCGCCGGCGCCCGCGGCCGGCGACCCGGCCGGCGATGGCGGACGCCGTCGGCGCCGTCGGCGCCGGCGTCGGCGCGGCGGTGGTGCCAATGGCGAGAACGGCGAGAATGGCGAGCGCCATGCCGAGGGCGAGGCGGGATCGGACATGTCCGGCGCCGAGTTCGAGGATGACGGCGACGAGGGTGACGACGAGGAGCGTTCCAGCGAGCGCGCCGACGCGGCACCCGAGGTGACGGCCGAAGCACCTCTCGCCGGCGAACCGGCCGAGCAGGCTGTGGCTCTGGCCGAGGAAGCGACCGCCACGCCGGTCGAGGCCCCCGCCGAGACTCCGGTCGAGGCTCCGGCCGAAGCCGCATCCGAAGCGCCGGCCGACGCCGCACCTGCCGAGGACGAGAAGCCGCGTCGCGGCCGTCGCGGCGGACGCCGCACCAAGGCGGCAGCGGCCGAGACGACTGAGGCCCCTGCGGCTGAAGCCGCGCCGGCTGAAGCCGCACCTGTCGCCGACGCTCCCGCCGCCGACGCCCCGGCTGCGGAAGTCGCCGATGCGCCGGAGGCTGCCAAGCCGAAGCCGCGCCGCCGTCGCTCGACGGTGCGCGAGAAGGCCCCGGTCGTTGCCGAGAGCGACAGCGCGAGCGACGCGCCGGCGGAAGCCGCCGCGCCGGAAGCACCGGCCGAGGCCAGCGCCCCCGCCAGTGAGCCGGCCGTCGCGTCCCCGGCGGACGAGGCGTCTTCGGACGAGGCGCCGGCCAGCGCGCCCGCCCCCATCGAGGCGGCGCCCCCGGCCGAGCCGGAGCCCGATCGCCCGCGCCGCACCGGCTGGTGGCAGCGCAAGATCTTCGGCGAGTGATCCTCGCCGACTAGGTATCGGCAGGAACCTCCCTGCCCCGCTCATGAAAACGGCGCCTCACGGCGCCGTTTTTGTCTTTCAACATGCCTGCAATCTCGGCACCCCCTGCTGGAACCTCCGCCCGCGAGCGGTGTTCTGCCCTGCAATGAAAGCGATGCGGGGCGCGGATGATCACCATACAATGCGGGTACCGGATCGAGGTCGTCTGCAACCAGCCGACCGCCGGCATCACCCTGCTTGACGCGCACCCGGAACGACAGGGCGACATCATCGATGTCGCGACGATGAGCGTCACCGCGCTCAGCGATGGCAGTCCGGTTCCCACCGAGGACTACGACGACAGCTTCGGCAATATCTGCCGGCGCCTGGTCATCCCGTCCGGCGGCGCCCGCTTCGAGAGCCGCTTCAACGTCGCCGATCCCGGCACGCTCGATGTGTTCGACCAGAACGCCATCGAGCACGCGCCGGCCGAGCTTCCGCCCGAGGTGCTGCAATTCCTGCTACCGAGCCGCTACTGCGAGGTGGACGAACTCTCGGGCGTGGCGTGGAACCTGTTCGGCGGCTACGCCCCCGGCTGGAACCGGGTCCAGCAGATCTGCAATTTCGTCAACGCCCAGATCCGGTTCGACTACCAGTTCGCCCGCAACACCCGCACCGCCGCCCAGGCCTTCAACGAGCGCGTCGGCGTCTGCCGCGACTTCACCCATCTGGCGGTGGCGCTGACCCGCGCGATGAATATTCCGGCCCGCTACTGCAACGGGTTTCTCGGTGATATCGGCGTGCCGCCGGACCCGGCGCCGATGGACTATAATGCGTGGTTCGAGGCCTATATTGGCGGCCACTGGCACACCTTCGACGCCCGCCACAACGTGCCCCGCATCGGCCGGGTGCTGGTGGCGCGCGGACGCGACGCCGCCGATATCCCGATGATCCACACCTTCGGGCCGCACATGCTGCAGCGCTTCGAGGTCATCACCGAGCAGGTGGCGGCATAGGCGGCGCCCCTGTCTCCCGGAAAAGCTCCGAGAGACAGGGGCGCGCGCCTTCACGCCCGCAGCGCCGCCGCGTGGTCCTGCGCCCATTGCGCGACCGAGCGCGGCGCGTGGCCGGTCAGCGTCTGCACCGCATCGGTGACGCCGGCGGTCCAGCCCTCGCGCACGGGATAGAAGATGCTGGCGAGGAAGCGGGCATAATCCTCCCCGATGCCGACCCCGGTCAGAATGCCGACAAAGGTGTCGTCATCGACCGGGGTATAGGCGACCGGCTTGTCCATGACCGGGGCGAGCACCGCCGCCGCCTCGGCATAGCTCAGCGCCTCCGGCCCGGAGAGGTTGAACGCCTTTCCGTCAAAGGCATCGCTGGTGAGCACGCGGGCCGCGCTGGCGGCGATGTCGCGGGCGTCGATGAAGGCGGACTTGCCCTCGCCCGCCGGCACGGCGATGACGCCGGCATGGTCGATTCCCGGCTTCCAGAAGTTCAGGAAATTGTCGGTGAACCAGTTCGGCCGCAGGATCACATACGGCGTGCCGGAGGCGATCAGCGCCAGTTCGACCTGGCGATAGGGAATGGCATCGTCGGCATCGACGCCGAGCGCGGTCTGCAGCACCACCTTCACCTTGCGCGCGGCGGCGGCCTCGATGACCGGGATCAGCAGCTCCCGGGAATTCACATAGCCACCCGGCAGCATCACGAAGGCGCGGTCGACGCCGTCAAACGCCGCCGCGAAATCCGGCGCGGCGAAATCGAAGGCGACGCTCTCGGCGCCGTCGATCGGCTGGCCGCCGCGCGAGGCGGCCTTCACACTCTCGCCACGGGCCAGCAGTTCCTTCACCAGCGGGCGGCCGACATGCCCGCTCGCGCCGAGCACCAGAATCTTGCCTGTCATTGTCGCTCTCCTCAGTATCCATTGGAAACCATGTTTCGATGGACTACATACTCTCTCCCTAGAGAGACCGGAAGAGAGCACCTGCGGCTCACATGGTGGCGTCGAGGAAACCGCCCCGCCAAACCAGCCCACGGGACGACAGCGACGGAGACCGCGATGCGCTACGCCTACAATGTCTATGAGGACCGCTGCCCGACCCGGCTGGTGCTCGACCGGCTGGCCGACAAATGGGCGCTGCTGATCCTCGACCGGCTGGAGGATGGGCCGGTGCGGTTCAATCACCTGCGGCGCGACATCAAGGCCATCTCGCAGAAGGTGCTGTCGCAGACGCTGAAGAAGCTGGAGCGCGACGGGCTGGTCACGCGCACGGTCTACCCCACCGTGCCGGTCACGGTGGAATACGCCCTCACCCCGCTCGGCCGGGCGCTGGCGGAAACCGCCGCCGCCCTCACCCATTGGGCCGAGCACAATATGGACGCCATCCTCGCCGCCCAGGCCGCCTATGACGCGGCGGTGATGGAACGGTAAATTCCGGGGTAGACGCCGCCCCCGCTTCCCTCATCCCCGAGCTTGACCCGGGGACCCAGACTGTGTGGCGCAGCGGGACCGCTGGGTGCCCGGGTCAAGCCCGGGCAAGAGGGCAGTGGCCCGTCATCCCGAGGCGCGCGCAGCGAGCCTCGAAGGACGCCGGCCCGCCCGCTCCCAGCCTCGCCCGTCACCCCTTCCGCAAAAACTCGCCGATGCGCTGCACCGCCTCACGCATGTCGTCCGGGGCGCCGGCATAGGACAGGCGCAGATAATGGTGGCCGCGATGCGGGTCGAAATCGACCCCCGGCGTCGCCGCCACATGCGCCTCGTCCAGCAGCCGCCGGGCGAAGGCGGCGGAATCGTCGGTGAAGCGCGAGACATCGGCATAGAGATAGAACGCCCCGTCGACGGGCAGGAATTCCGGCAGGCCGGCCGCCGGCAGCCCGGTGGTGAGGATCAGCCGGTTCTCCTCATAGCCATGCTTGACCGCCTCCATCTCGGCCGCGCCGTCAAAGGCCGCCTCGGCGGCGATCTGCGAGAGCGTCGGCACCGAGATCATCAGGTTCTGCTGCAGCCGCTCCACCGCGCGCACGAGACCTTCCGGCATCACCATCCAGCCGACCCGCCAGCCGGTCATGCAGAAATATTTCGAGAAGGAATGGATGATGGTCGCCTCCGAGCTGATCGCCGCCGCCGTCGAGGCGGGGAAGGCGTAGTCCAGCCCGTGATAGATCTCGTCGGAGATGAAGCGGATGCCGGCGCCCTCGGCGGTGCGCACCAGCTCGGCCAGCGCCTCGGGCCGCATCATCGTGCCGGTCGGGTTGGCGGGGCTCGCCACCAGCACGCCCTTCAGCGGGGTGCGCCGGTGCGCCTCCAGCAGCGCCTCGGGGGTGATGACCCAGCGCGAGGCGGCGTCGGTCTCGATCAGCACCGGCTCGCAGCCGAGCGCGGTGAGGATGTGGCGATAGGGGGGATAGCCGGGATTGGCGATCGCCACCCGGTCCCCCGGCTCGAACTGGGCGAGGAAGGTGAGCAGGAAGCCGGAGGAGGAGCCCGTCGTCACCACCACCCGCGCCGGGTCGATCTCCACGCCATAGGTCTCGCCATAATGGCGGGCGATGCGGGCGCGCAGCGAGGCAATGCCGAGCGCGGTGGTGTAGCCGATGCGGCCATGGTCGAGCGCGCGGCGCGCCGCCTCTCGGGCGGTGGAGGGCGCCGGCGCCGCCGGCTGGCCGACCTCCATATGGATGACATGGCCGCCGGCCGCCTCGATGCGCGCCGCCCGCTCCATCACGTCCATGACGATGAAGGGCGCGATCTCGCTGCGGCGGGAAGCGCCGGCCAGACCTCCGCCTGCCAGACTTGCGGCGGCCTCGAGGCGGGGAGAGGAAGGGGATGCGCTCATATGTACGAACCTTGCCGAACCTGCCGTATCGCCGCCGCATTTTCCGGGCCGTTTCGGCGGATGTTCAATAGAAGATGATGAGGCCGAGGCTTGACCCTGCCGTCGCGACAGCGTCAGTTCGCCGCGAACCCACTGTGTCGATGGATGATGCCTTCCCTGCTGCTTGACAACCCCTCGCTTGCGCGAACCTCGATCGCCCCGGCCCGCCGCCGCGCCGGCGCTGCGGCGCGCCTTGCCGCCAGGCTGGCGCGTGGCGCCACGTTTCTGGCCGCAGCCGCGCTTCTCGCCCCCGCCGGCCCGGCGCAGGCGCAGAGCCGCCAGCCCAACATCATCCGCGACGCCGAGATCGAGACGCTGATGCGCGACTATACGCGCCCGATCTTCAAGGCCGCCGGCCTGCAGCAGCAGAACATCCAGGTGGTGCTGGTCGGCAGCGACAGCTTCAACGCCTTCGTCGCCGACGGGCGGCGCATCTTCATCAACACCGGCGCGCTCAAGCAGTCGAAGGTGCCGAACGAGATCATCGGCGTGCTGGCGCACGAGACCGGCCATATCGCCGGTGGGCATCTGTCCAATATGCGCCAGCAGCTGGAGACGGCGCAGACCGCCTCCATCGTCGCCATGCTGCTGGCCGCCGGCGGTGTCGCGGCCGGCGCGGCGAGCGGCGCCAATATGGGCGGGGCGGCGGCCGGCGCCGTCATGGCACCGCAGGAGGTCATCCGCCGCACCCTGCTGTCCTACCAGCGCGGGCAGGAAGCCTCCGCCGACCAGGCGGCGGTGAAGTACCTCACCGCCACCAAGCAGTCGGCCAAGGGCATGCTGACCACGTTCGAGCGCTTCCAGAACGACCAGATGTTCCTGAGCCAGCGCATCGACCCCTATGTGCTCAGCCACCCGATGGCGACCGAGCGCATCGCGCTGCTGACGGAAATGGCGAAGAAGAGCCCCTATTACGACGCCAAGGATTCGCCCTCTTTGCAGGCGCGGCACGACATGATGCGGGCCAAGCTGGTCGGCTTCACCCAGCCGCCGGATTCGGTGAGCCGCACCTATCCGCGCTCGGACACTTCAATGCCGGCGCGCTACGCGCGGGCGATTTCAGGCTACCGCTTCGGCAGCATTCCCGACGCGCTGAACCAGATCGATTCGCTGATCGCCGAGCAGCCGAACAACCCCTATTTCTACGAGCTGAAGGGTCAGGCGCTGCTGGAAGCGGGCCGGGCGCGCGAGGCGGTGCCGCCGCTGCGCCGGGCGGTGGCGCTGTCCAACGGCAACCCGCTGATCCGCATGCTGCTCGGCCAGGCGCTGGTAGCCAATGAAGACAAGGCGTCGATGGACGAGGCGGTGCGCGAACTGACCTTCAGCCTGCAGCGCGAGCCCTCCTCGCCGGCCGGCTGGCGCTATCTCGCCATGGCCTATGGCCGCAAGGGCGACATTCCCAATGCCGACCTCGCCTCGGCGCAGGCCGCTTTCATGAGCGGCGACTTCCGCCTCTCGCGCGAACTGGCGACCCGGGCCCGCAACGGCTTCAAGCTCGGCACGCCGGGCTGGCTGAAGGCGGACGACATCGTCAACTACAAGCCGCCGGTGGACCGCAACGCCCGCAGCAAGAGAGCCGGCCAGTAAATGACCGCGCGCGCCCCCTTCCCTCTGGAGAACCCCATGTCGCCCCTCAGCCTCTTCCGCCGCGCCGGCCGCGCGACCCTCGCGCTCGGCCTTGCCGCCGGCCTGCTGCTCGGCGCGGCCCACACGCCCGCCTCGGCGCTGGACGACGCCCAGCGCAAGGAATTCGAGGGCGTGATCCGCGAGTATCTCGTCAACAATCCCGAGGTGATCCAGGAGGCGATCATGGTGCTGCAGAAGCGCCAGGCCGCCGCCGAGGCCAAGCAGCGCGAGGCCGCCGTAGCCGAGCTCAAGCCGCGCATCTACGACACCACGCGCGGCATCGTAGTCGGCAACCCGCAGGGCGACGTCACGCTGGTGGAGTTCTTCGATTACAATTGCGGCTACTGCAAGCGCGCGCTCACCGACCTCACCGAGATGATCCAGGGCGACCCCAAGCTGAAGGTCATCCTCAAGGAATTCCCGGTGCTCGGGCCGGGATCGGTGGAAGCGGCGCGGGTCGGCGTCGCGGTGCGGCTGACGGCGCCGGACAAGTATTTCGACTTCCACAAGAAGCTGCTCGGCGAGCGCGGGCAGGCCAACAAGGACAAGGCGATAGAGGCCGCCGTCGCGGTCGGCATCGACAAGGCGGCGCTGGAGAAGGCGCTGGAGAACCCCGAGGTCAACGCCACCCTGCAGGACGACCTGCAGCTGGCCGAGGCGCTCGGCATCGACGGCACGCCGAGCTATGTGCTGGGCGACCAGGTGGTGGTCGGCGCGGTCGGCCACGACCAGCTCAAGGGCGCCATCGCCTCGGTGCGCAGCTGCGGCAAGACCCAGTGCTGATCACCCAGTGCTGATGTCCGAATCGTGCTGATCCCGGCCCGGTGGCGCCCCGTGCGGCACCGGACTCTTGCCGGGCCCGCTCACCCCGCCCGCCGGGGATAATCCCGCGGAAAGCGCGGCGGGGCTTGGCGCGGGGCCAGCCATTGCCTATAACCCCGCGGCCGTCCCGGCATGGGGCCGCCGGCGGCTGGCTGAATGAGGCGCGATGCCCGACACGGTGCATGTTCTCAACGGACCGAACCTCAACCTGCTCGGCACGCGCGAGCCGGAGGTGTACGGCCATGCGACCCTCGCCGATGTCGAAGCTGCCTGCCGCGCCGCCTGCGAGCGCCACGGGCTGGACCTCGTGTTCCGCCAGAGCAATCACGAGGGCGAGCTCGTCACCTTCCTGCAGGAAGCACGCGGCTCGCGCGGCGTGGTGCTGAACGCGGCCGCCTATACCCATACATCCGTCGCCCTTGCCGACGCCATCAAGGCGGTCGGCCTCATTGTCGTCGAAGTCCACCTGTCCAACGTCTTCGCGCGCGAAGCCTTCCGCCATCATTCCTTTATTTCGCCGGTCGCCCGTGGGGTGATCTGCGGGCTGGGGATCGATGGCTACCGGCTCGCCATCGATGCGCTCGCCACCGCCGGTGGCAAGATCAGCTGAGGGAGACGGGCGAGCCACCGTCACGGGATCATGATGAAAACCAACAAGCCGAACATCGACCCCGCGCTGGTGCGCGAGATCGCCAACCTGCTCTCCGAAAGCGACCTCACCGAGATCGAGGTGCAGCACGAGGATCTGCGCATCCGCGTCGTCCGCGCCGCGCCGACCGTCTATGCCGCCGCCCCGGTCGCGGTTGCGCCGGCCCCGGTGGCCGCCGCTCCCGCGCCGGCACCCGCCGCCCTGGCGCCGGCGGCCGTGGACGACATCTCCAAGCATCCCGGCCTCGTCACCTCGCCGATGGTGGGCACCGCCTATCTCGGCCCGGAGCCCGGCGCCAAGTACTTCATCGATGTCGGCTCGGTGGTGAAGGAAGGCCAGACGCTGCTCATCGTCGAGGCGATGAAGACCATGAACGCGATTCCCGCGCCCCGCGCCGGCACCGTGACCCGAATCCTCGTGGAGAATGCGCAGCCGGTCGAATATGGCGAGCCACTCCTGATCATCGAGTGAGGCGCGCCTGATGTTCGGCAAGATCCTGATTGCCAATCGCGGCGAGATCGCCCTGCGCGTGCTGCGCGCCTGCAAGGAAATGGGCATCGCCACCGTGGCGGTTCATTCCACCGCCGACGCCAACGCCATGCATGTGAAGCTGGCCGACGAGAGCGTGTGCATCGGCCCGCCGTCCGCCAAGGACAGCTACCTCAACATTCCCGCCCTGCTCGCCGCCTGCGAGATCACAGGCGCGGAAGCGGTGCATCCGGGCTACGGCTTCCTCTCCGAGAATGCGCGCTTCGCCGAGATCCTCATCGACCACGGCGTCGCCTTCATCGGGCCCAAGCCCGAGCATATCCGCGTCATGGGCGACAAGATCGAGGCCAAGCGCACCGCCAAGGCGCTCGGCATTCCCTGCGTCCCGGGTTCCGAGGGCGGCGTCACCTCTGACGACGAGGCGATCAAGGTCGCCCGCGAGATCGGCTATCCCGTGCTGATCAAGGCCGCCGCCGGCGGTGGCGGGCGCGGCATGAAGGTGGCGCGCTCGGAAGACGAACTGTCCTCCGCCCTCTCGACCGCCCGCTCGGAAGCCCGCGCCGCGTTCGGCGACGATGCGGTCTATATCGAAAAATATCTCGGCACCCCCCGCCACATCGAAATTCAGGTGTTCGGCGACGGCAAGGGCAATGCGGTGCATCTGGGCGAGCGCGACTGCTCGCTGCAGCGCCGGCACCAGAAGGTGCTGGAGGAGGCCCCCTCCCCGACCATCACCGCCGAACAGCGCGCCCGCATCGGCGAGACCTGCGCCAAGGCGATGCGTGACATGAAGTATCTCGGTGCCGGAACCATCGAGTTCCTGTACGAGAATGGCGAGTTCTATTTCATCGAGATGAACACCCGCATCCAGGTGGAGCATCCGGTGACGGAAGCCATCACCGGATTCGACCTGATCCGCGAGCAGATCCGCGTCGCCGCAGGCGACACGCTGAGCTTCACCCAGGACGATGTAGTGCTGCGCGGCCATGCCATCGAGTGCCGGGTCAACGCCGAGCACCCGCGCACCTTCCGGCCCTCGCCGGGCAAGATCGGCTACTGGCATGTGCCGGGCGGCCTCGGCGTGCGCATCGATTCGGCGGTCTATCAGGGCTATTCGATCCCGCCCTATTACGACAGCATGATCGGCAAGCTGATCGTCCACGCCGCCACCCGCGAGGAATGCCTCGCGCGCCTGCGCCGGGCGCTGAACGAGTTCGTGGTGGAAGGCATCGAGACCACGCTGCCGCTGTTCCGCGAACTGGTCGAGAACGACGACATCAAGCGCGGCGCCTACGACATCCACTGGCTGGAACACTTCCTTGCCGAGGGTGAGCCGGGCGCCTGATACTGGTCCCATTGTTAGTCTCTAACTGTGGGTTCAGCCTTAACGCCGAACGACGTCATGGCCGGGCTCGTCCCGGCCATTTTCATGTCCGCCACAAGGCGAGCCATCGCTCCCCCGCCTTCACAGCGCCGCGCATCTCCGTCATGCTGGCGCCATGTCACGCCCGCGCGAACACCAGGTCGAGATCACCCCGGAAGTGCTGCTGAAGGCCTATGCCTGCGGTATCTTCCCGATGGCCGAGAGTGCCGACGATCCCGGCCTCTACTGGATCGAGCCGGAGCGGCGCGGCGTGATCCCGCTCGACGGTTTCGCCATTTCCAGCCGTCTCGCCCGCACCATCCGCTCGGACCGGTTCGAGATCCGCATCGACCATGATTTCGAGGCGGTTATCGACGGCTGCGCCGCCCCCGCCGACGGGCGCGGCTCGACCTGGATCAACCGGCGCATCCGCAAGCTCTATTGCGACCTCTATGCGCGCGGCCACTGCCATTCGGTGGAAGCGTGGCAGGACGGGGCGCTGGTCGGCGGGCTCTATGGCGTGCGGCTGGGGCGCGCCTTCTTCGGCGAGAGCATGTTCCACACCGCCCGCGACGCCTCGAAGGTGGCGCTGGTGCATCTCGTGGCGAGGCTAAAGAAGGGCGGCTTCGTGCTGCTCGACACCCAGTTCGTCACCGACCATCTGAAGAGCTTCGGCGCCATCGAGGTGCCGAGGCGCCAGTATCACCGCCTGCTGGCGCAGGCGCTGGAAGCGGGCGAAGGGGATTTCTACTGCTGGCCGCCGGGCGAGGCGATCACCGGGTCGGTCTGCTTGCAGTTGGTCAGCCACACATCATAGATCGGGTGCTCGACGCCGTGCAGGCCGGGGCTGGAAGCGAACATCCAACCGCCGAACAGCGGCTGCACCTTGCCATCCAGCGAAATCTCCTGGATTTCGACAAAGCCGGTGGTGTTCTGCTGCTCGGTCTCGGGCCTTGTGTAGCAGGCGCGCGGGGTGATGCGCAGCGCGCCGAACTGCACCGTCTCGTTGATCGACACGTCGAAGCTGGTGATGCGGCCGGTGATCTTGTCGAGGCCGGAGAACACCGCCGTGCGGTTCTCCACCTTCTGTTCCGGCGGCTGGATCACCTCGATATCGCCGCTGGGGCCGACGGTGGCCTGGCCCGGCACTTCCGCCGGGGCTTGCGCCGGGGCGCGCGGCGCGCCGGCATCGGGGTCGTCCATGATCGAGGGCACACCGACGCCGCCGGGCGGCGAATCGGGGTCCTGCACCGGCCCGTCCATCGCACCGGGGGGCGGCGCCAGCGGCTGCGATTCGACCCCGCCCTGCCAGCTCTGCTGGGCGGCGAGCGGCGCGGCGGCGGCAAGCCCGGCCAGCATCGCTCCCGCGAGCAGCGCGGAACGCAGGAACGGTCGAAAAGCGGAAATGCCGTGCACCGGAAAGCCTCGCGAAGCGCACCAGCCCTCCGGCGCGCGCTGGGGGCCAAGATGCCGGGCAATGCGGCGATGTCGGGGCGGGCGCGAAAATGCCGCGTGCGGCCCCGCCTGCCCTGCCGGCGTGGCGAGCCTCACTCGGGCGTCCAGGCCTTGTAGTCGCCCGTCACTTCCGGGCGATGGCCGAAGCCGATGGCCGAGCCGGGCGGGTGATAGGCGTTGACCGTGCCGGTCGGGTTGGCCCGGTGCGGCTTTTCCCACTCGCGCGGCACATAGGTTTCCTGGCTCGGCGGCACATCGGAGCGCTGGTGCATCCAGGCGTGCCAGCCCGGCGGAATGGCGGTGGCCTCGGCAACGCCGTTATAGATCACCCAGCGCCGCTCGAAGCCGAGCGCGGGGTCGATCTTGCCGCCCTTGGTGCGGAAGTAGCGGTTGCCGAAATCGTCCGTGCCGACGAACTCCCCATACCGCCAGGTATGGAAGCGCGTGCCCATGGTCTGGGCGTTCCACCAGGTGAAGGTCTCGGTGATGAAGTCGGAAAGCTTCACGAAATTCGTCCCTGCGCCGGCCGTAAATCTCGCGCGGAACATGCCACCCGCACCGCCCGAAGTCCAGCCGCACGCGCCTCGGCGTGACGCTTAACCACGCTGGCGGAACTCGGTGGCGTAATAGGCCAGCGCCAGGGCCAGCACCGCGCTGCCCGCCGCCGTCACCGCGCCCCAGCCGCCCAGCGCATAGAGCGGGCTGGCCAGCGCCGAACCCAGCGCGCCGCCGAAGAAGAAGGTGGCGATATAGAGCGCGTTGAGCCGCGATCGGATCTCCGGCGCCAGCATGAAGATGGCGCGCTGGCCGAACACCAGATTGGCCGTCGCCGCGCAGTCGAGCACGATGGCGCCAAGCGCCAGCACGACCACTGAAGAAATAGCGACGCCGAGCTCGGTGACGAGCAGGCCGGCGATCGCCAGCAGCAGCGCCGCGCCGGTCGCCAACCGCGCAAATCCCCGGTCGGCCAGCCAGCCGGCGAGCGGCGACACCACCACGCTGGCGGCGCCGGCCAGCGCGAACAGCGCGATGCCCTGCTGGCCGAGGCCGAAGGCCGGCGCCGAGAGCTCCAGCGGCGCGGCGGTCCAGAACAAAGTGAAAGCGCCGAACATCGCCGCCTGATAGGCCGCGCGCCGGCGCAGCACCGGCTGCGTCCGCAGCAGCGGCCAAAGCGAGCCGACGAGGCGGCGATAGCTGGAGCGCCCGCTCGGGCGGCGCGCCGGCAGAGCAAGCCGCAGGCCGACCGCCAGCGCCAGCATCGCCAGCGCGGCGAGGAGGAAGACCGCCCGCCAGCCGAACCAGTGCGCCAGCAGCGAGGAAACCGGCCGGGCCAGCAAGATGCCGGTCATCAGCCCGCTGACCACGCTGCCGACCTTGCGGCCGCGCTCTTCCGGCCGGGCGAGATGGGCGGCGAAGGGCACCGCCACCTGCGCCACCACCGAGCCGATGCCGAACACCAGCGCCGCCAGCAGGAACAGCGCCGGCGCGGTGGAAACGAAGGCGAGGCCCAGCCCCGCCGCGGCGCAGAGCAGGATGGCGCCGATCAGCCGCCGGTTCTCGACAATATCGCCAAGCGGCACCAGCAGCAGCAGCCCGACGATATAGCCAAGCTGCCCCACCGTGACGACAAGGCTGGCCAGCGTCTCGTCGAGGCCGATATCGTCGGCGATCAGCGCGATCAACGGCTGGGCGTAATAGAGATTGGCGGCGCCGAGCCCGGCCGCCAGCGCCAGCAGGAAAAAGGTCAGGGCGCCGGCGGCGGGGGGCGCGTCGGGGGCGGAGGTCATGCAAGGGGCCGGGTTCGATGGCTGGGTTGGCAGCCATTTGGGGCCCCCTGCCGCCGCTGTCCAGATGCCGATGGGTCAGCGCATCCGTGCCAGCGTGCGAAGAGGCAATGGCAATTGCACAGACAGCAGTGATGCCCGTCATCCCCACTGTTCACCGCCCTGTCACGCAGGCGCGCATTGGCTCTGGACTCAGGGAGCGAATCCCCCACGGATTGGCGTTCGGCCCTGGCGGCCGGACTGTTGCCTCACCATCTACATTTAGAGATTTTTCACATACTCCACACTAGAGTTTGTGACGTAAGGTTGACGCGTCAGAGGGAGTCGGCCAGTTTGGCGCCGTCGGCCGCAGCGTAGGTTTTGCGGGCCGGCATCATCCAGTTTGAAGCGGGCTCCATCGCCGGTACCACATTCCGGCGGGGCGTTTATGCGTTCCACGTGCGTATCAACAACACACCGGAACGGTGCGGCCCTCCAGCCGTTCGATTCCGGGATGACGGGGTATGCGGACGCAGGTCCGAGGCTTTGAAGATCGACACGCGGGCCGCGGACAGGTCCGCCCGAACCGGGGACGAACCAGAATGCGCATCCAGCGCCGTTACACGCAGGCCGGCCGTTCACCCTATGCGGACATCGCGTTCCGCAAGGCGACGAGCGAGATTCGCAATCCCGACGGGTCGGTGGTGTTCCGTCTCGAAGCCATCGACGTGCCCGAGCATTTCTCGCAGGTCGCCACCGACATCATCGCGCAGAAGTACTTCCGCAAGGCGGGCGTGCCGGCGCGGCTGAAGAAGGCCGAGGAAGAGACCGTCCCGTCCTTCCTCTGGCGCGGCGTCGCCGACGAGAAGGCGCTCAGCGCCCTGCCCGAGAAGGACCGCTTCACCGGCGAGACCGATTCCCGCCAGGTCTTCGATCGTCTGGCCGGTACCTGGACCTATTGGGGCTGGAAGGGCGGCTATTTCGATTCGGAAGAGGACGCGCAGGCCTTCTTCGACGAGCACCGCTTCATGCTCGCCATGCAGATGGCGGCGCCGAACTCGCCGCAATGGTTCAACACCGGCCTGCACTGGGCCTATGGCATCGATGGTCCCAGCCAGGGCCATTTCTATGTCGACCATGTCACCGGCAAGCTCACCCGCTCCAAGACCTCCTATGAGCACCCCCAGCCGCATGCCTGCTTCATCCAGTCCGTCTCCGACGATCTGGTGAACGATGGCGGCATCATGGATCTGTGGGTGCGCGAGGCGCGCCTGTTCAAGTACGGCTCGGGCACCGGCTCCAACTTCTCCGCCCTGCGCGGCGAGGGCGAGAAGCTCTCCGGCGGCGGCCGCTCCTCCGGCCTGATGAGCTTCCTCAAGATCGGCGACCGCGCGGCGGGCGCCATCAAGTCGGGCGGC
The DNA here is from genome assembly GCF_900100155.1 of Ancylobacter rudongensis. Taxonomy (GTDB): domain Bacteria; phylum Pseudomonadota; class Alphaproteobacteria; order Rhizobiales; family Xanthobacteraceae; genus Ancylobacter; species Ancylobacter rudongensis. Next base: position 119,194 of record NZ_FMTP01000007.1, on the reverse strand, counting down.
ACCACCCGCCGCGCCGCCAAGATGGTGGTGGTCGATGTCGATCACCCCGACATCGAGACCTATGTCGACTGGAAGGTGAAGGAGGAGCAGAAGGTCGCCGCTCTCGTCACCGGCTCCAAGACCGTCGCCAAGCACATGAAGGCCGTGATGAAGGCCTGCGTGAACTGCGAGGGCGAAGGCGACGATTGCTACGAGCCGGAGAAGAACCCCGCCCTGAAGCGCGAGATCCGCGCCGCCAAGAAGGCGCAGGTGCCGGAGAACTACATCCGCCGCGTCGTGCAGTTCGCCAAGCAGGGCTACACCGACATCGAATTCCCGATCTACGACACCGATTGGGACTCCGAGGCCTATCTCACCGTCTCCGGCCAGAACTCGAACAATTCGGTGCGCGTCGACGACGCCTTCCTGAACGCGGTCGAGGCCGATGCCGACTGGAACCTGACCTCGCGCATCACCGGCAAGGTGGTGAAGACGCTGAAGGCACAGGATTTGTGGGAGAAGATCGGCCACGCCGCCTGGGCCTGCGCCGATCCCGGCATCCAGTTCCACACCACCATCAATGACTGGCACACCAGCCCGGCCGGTGGCCCGATCCGCGCGTCGAACCCGTGCTCGGAATACATGTTCCTCGACGACACGGCGTGCAACCTCGCCTCGCTGAACCTGCTGCAGTTCCGCAATGCGGACGGCACGTTCGATGTCGAGAGCTATGAGCATGCCTGCCGGCTGTGGACGGTCGTGCTCGAAATCTCGATCCTGATGGCGCAGTTCCCCTCGAAAGAGATCGCCCAGCTTTCCTACGACTACCGCACCCTCGGCCTCGGCTACGCCAATATTGGCGGCCTGCTGATGACCTCCGGCATCCCCTATGATTCGGACGCCGGCCGCGCCTATTGCGGCGCGCTCACCGCCATCATGACCGGCGTCGCCTATGCCACCTCGGCCGAGATGGCCAAGCAGCTCGGCCCGTTCCCGGAATATCAGCCCAACGCCGCCCACATGCTGCGGGTGATGCGCAACCACCGGCGCGCCGCCTATGGCGAGCGCGAGGGCTATGAGGGGCTGAGCACCAACCCGGTGCCGCTCGACCATGCCAAGGTGCCCGAGGCGCTGCTCGTGGAGCGTGCCAAGGCGACGTGGGACCTCGCCCTCTCGCTCGGCGAGGCGCATGGCTACCGCAACGCCCAGACCACGCTGCTCGCGCCCACCGGCACGATCGGCCTGGTGATGGATTGCGACACCACCGGCATCGAGCCCGACTTCGCGCTGGTGAAGTTCAAGAAGCTGGCCGGCGGCGGCTATTTCAAGATCATCAACCGCGCCGTGCCGGAGGCGCTGCGCACGCTCGGCTATTCCGAGAGCCAGCTCGCCGAGATCGAGGCCTATGCGGTCGGCCACGGCTCGATCACCCAGGCGCCGGCGATCAACCACTCGACCCTGCGCACCAAGGGCTTCGACGACGCCATGCTGTCGAAGATCGACGGCAGCGTGAAGGCGGCCTTCGACATCAAGTTCGTGTTCAACCGCTGGACGCTGGGCGACGAGGCACTGGCCAAGCTCGGCGTTCCCGCCGACAAGCTGGCCGATCCGGCCTTCGAGCTGCTGCCCTTCCTCGGCTTCTCCAAGAAGGACATCGAGGCCGCGAACATCCATGTCTGCGGGGCGATGACGCTGGAGGGTGCGCCCTTCCTCAAGACGGAACACTATCCCGTCTTCGACTGCGCCAATCCGTGCGGGCGCATCGGCAAGCGCTACCTCTCGGTGGTCAGCCACATTCTGATGATGGCGGCGGCGCAGCCCTTCCTCTCGGGCGCGATCTCCAAGACCATCAACATGCCGAACGAGGCGACCGTCGAGGACTGCAAGGAGGCCTATCTGCTCTCCTGGCGCCTGGCGCTGAAGGCCAACGCGCTCTACCGCGACGGCTCCAAGCTCTCCCAGCCGCTGAACTCGCAGCTCATCTCCGACGAGGATGACGAGGAAGACGCGGTCGAGGCGCTGCTGGAGAAGCCCGCCGCCGCCCGCGCCACCCAGATCACCGAGAAGGTGGTGGAGAAGATCGTCGAGCGCGTCATCGCCATGCGCGACCGCGAGAAGATGCCGGACCGCCGCAAGGGCTACACCCAGAAGGCGGTGGTCGGCGGGCACAAGGTCTATCTTCGCACCGGCGAATATGATGATGGCCGCCTCGGCGAGATCTTCATCGACATGCACAAGGAAGGCGCGGCGCTGCGCTCCTTCATCAACAATTTCGCCATCTCGGTGTCGCTGGGCCTCCAGTACGGCGTGCCGCTGGAGGAATATGTCGACGCCTTCACCTTCACCCGCTTCGAGCCCGCCGGCCCGGTGCAGGGCAATGAGGTGATCAAGTATGCCACCTCGATCCTCGACTACATCTTCCGCGAGCTCGCCGTGTCCTATCTCGGCCGCCACGAGCTCGGCCATGTCGAGCCGGGCGAGTCGCATTTCGACGCGCTGGGCAAGGGCGTGGACGAGGGCAAGGCCTCGCCGACCTCGGCCGCCTCGCGCATGGTCTCCAAGGGGCTGATGCGCGGCAAGAATGTGAGCCTGATGGTGGTGCCGGCCGGCACCCCCACCGCGCCCACCAGCGCGGCCGCCTCCAACGTCACCGCGCTACGCGGCGGCATCCAGGGCGCCACCGCGCTCAAGGCCGAGCCGCTGGACGAGGACGAGCCGGAACTGGGCGCCACCGACGCCCTCCCTTGGTCCGCCCCTGCGGCGGCCCCGGCGGCCGGCCCGACCAAGGCGGAAGCCCGCGCCATGGCCCGCGCCAAGGGCTATGAGGGCGAATCCTGCCCCGAGTGCCAGAACTTCACCATGGTGCGCAACGGCACCTGCCTGAAGTGCGAGACCTGTGGCTCGACGACGGGGTGCTCGTGACGCACTGACCGCTGCTTAGGCGGATGCGTCACTGAATCCTGCACAACGGCGCAAACCGTTCGCTCACCCTTTCTGAGGGTTGAGCGAACGGTTTCAGGCGGAAATGGCGCGAGATGCGCGACCACGAGGTGACCCGTGGTCTCTGCACAAGCCGCACGTCACCCGCCCCCGGATGCCCCTTCCCGTCCCGGGCGAACGGTGAACGGATGTCCAAAACCAGGCCTGCTGGCTCCCGCGTCGCTACCGTCTAGTTTGGCAAGGGCTGCGGACCTGCTTGTCGACGTCTCAACATGCATCATTCGAGCTTATCGATATGAGAGTCTGGGCTAATAATACCATCGATGCTATGAACGTTGCGTTTTAGTCCTGTGGTCGCCCTGATATGAAACGCTCGAATAAATCCAATATTCTTTATTGGTTGAAGGGCGAAGATACGCAGAATTTCGGTGATTTCCTGTCGGAATATCTCGTGTCACGTCTGTTCTTCGGCTATCGGGCCGATGTTTCAGGGGTTCACATTATAGGCAGCGTGATGGACGACATGTTCGTTCCGCTGCGGGCGCAGAGTGGCCACCCCGTGGTTTTCTGGGGATGCGGCATCCGTGAAGCCGGAGGTCTCTCTCGCGAGAAATGGCCGGCCGTCGAGATTCAAGCCGTCCGCGGACCATTAAGCGCCTCCGAGCTTGAGCTTGGCGCATTCGCGCCGCAGGGCGATCCGGCCTTCCTTCTGCCGGCGCTCTACCGCCCGCAGAAGCTGGACTGGCTGGCGGGCAAGTCCATCTGCGTGCCCCATTTTCACGACAAGCGAGACGATCGCACCCTTCTTGCCGCTTCCGGCTGCGATGTTGTCGTGCGGCCCAATATCGAGAACAACGAAAAGGCGCTGACCGATGTCATCGACGCCATTTTCTCGGCCGATTTCGTACTGGGCTCGGCCATGCATGCCTGCCTGGTCGCCGCGGCCTATCGGCGACCATTTGCCTATTGGCGCGCCGACACGATCGACCTGCCGTTCAAATGGCAGGACATCTCGCAATCGCTCAATATTCCCTGCGAATTCGTCGCCGGTATCGACGAGGCACGGCGCCATTACGACACCGTCATCGCGCCGTCGATCAGGCTGCCAAGCCTGCTGCCGAGCCTGCTGCGCGCACCTTTGCTCGTTCGTGCATCGGGGCTGATCGACGTTCTGCGGTGGCACCAGGAAGAGAGAGCGGACGCCGGCACGTCTCCAACCGCCCTCGACGACGCGCAGGCTCTGGCCGACTTCGCGACGCAGCAGCAGCGCCTGTTCGACGGCATTCTGGAGGAACTGCGAACCAGCCAGCAGCGCCTGCGGGAGCTGGAGCGCTTGCCCGGCCAGTCGTCGGATCACCAGCGCTCGCTTCTCGGCAGGGTGCTGTTTCGACGCGATGGCAAGCCGGCTCGCGGCTTGCGGCGCATCCTGTTCCACAACAATGGCAAGCCGCGCCGTATCTTCCGGTCCTGGGTCATCCGCCAGGGCGTCCCTACGCCACCGTTCCGGCAATGGATGGAAAGCGAAGACTACCTGGCATTGCCGAAGGCTCATCGTCGGCCTTCCAGTCCCCCGCCCTTTACCCTCGTTCCCAGCGCTTTTGGTCCATCCACCGCGCCCGCCGCGCCGTCAGATCGCACCCTCGCCGGGAAGCTGACGCCCGAGGGCCGCCGGTGCGTTCTCATCATCGACAGCGTCTATCCAACGCCGGATCGCGATTCCGGATCGCTCGATGCGATCAATTTCGTCCGTATCTTTCAGCGGATGGGATACAGCGTCTATTTTGTGGCAAAGAGCCATTTTCAATCCAAAGCGCTGAATGAGATTGCGAGAGCGGCCAAGGAAAGCCTTGAACGAACGGGCGCTATCGCTGTCGATGACACTTACGCATCAAGTATATTTGACTTTATACGTGCAAATGGGTCGTTATTCGAGCTCGTATTCCTTTCGCGCGTTCATCATGGCGGACAATTTTTCGAAACTGTCCGCGCGCATAGCCGACACTCCAAGATTATATTCAATACGGTAGATCTTCATTACGTCAGACAACGCCGGGAAGGCAGCCTCGAAGGGAATCGCGCAAAGATCGATGAAGCGCTTCATACGCGGGAAAGGGAGTTGGACCTGATCCGGCTTGCCGACGCGGCGATCGTCGTATCGGATGAGGAGTTGAAGCTTCTCGAAGAAGAAGTGCCGGGCGCCCCCGTCTACGAGGTTCGGCTTATCCGAGACGTTCCCGGCCGGCGCGCAGATTTCGCGGCGCGACGCCATATTGGCTTTATCGGCGGCTATCGGCACCTGCCCAATCTCGACGGCGTTAGGCATTTTCTGGATTCGATATGGCCCCTCGTGCTGCGCGAGCTGCCGGATGCGCAATTCCATCTGATGGGCGCGGACATGCCCGACGACCTGCGGAGACGGACCGACCGGGGACTGGTCTTCATCGGCCATGTCGCTGACCTCCGCGAGACTTTCGAAGCGTTGCGGCTGACCGTTGCGCCCCTGCGCTACGGCGCTGGCACCAAGGGCAAGGTTATCTCAAGCCTGTGCCACGGCGTTCCCTGCATCTGCACGTCAATCGCGGCCGAGGGAATGAGGCTCTACGAGGATGGCGGTATTCTTGTGGCCGATGACCCCGCTGAATTCGCCAAGCTCGTGGTTCGCGCCTACCGGGACGAAGAACTCTGGCAACGGCTCTCCGATAGCGGGCTGCGGCGCATGCGTGAACGCCACAGCTTCGACACAGGCGTCGCCCGCATGAAGACGATCGTCCAGGGGCTCGGCCTCGCCCCACCTCCTCCGCCCTAGAGGACGTCCGGGGAAAGCCGGTTCGCCTGATGTGCTCCAGGCTCTTGTTGTCACGCATTTTCTCACGCGAACCGAAACCCGGTTCACTCGAAATGCTCTAGCCCAAAAAGAAAGCCGCCGGCCCGGCGGGGCCAGCGGCTTTCCCTTGTTTACGCAAAAGCCGGCGCCAGGGCCGGCCTGCGATCAGCCGACGCGGAGATTGACCGCCGAGGTCTTGCCGGAGCGCTGATCGGTCTGCAGCTCGAAGGACACCTTCTCGCCGTCACGCAGGCCCTGCAGGCCCGAACGCTGAACCGCGCTGATGTGGACGAAAACGTCCTTGCCAGCGCCATCGGGCTGAATGAAGCCGTAGCCCTTCTGATCGTTGAACCACTTCACGGTGCCGGTCTGGGTAGACATTAGGATAGTCTCACGTATCGAGGTTGCACATCCGGCGCAGGCACGGCCCCGCCGCTGGGTCGAATTTGGAAGAAAAGCTGAACGTGCACCCGCAGGTGAAACGGCCCAGAGTCCAGCCAAAGTCTGCGCGAGAGACTACCGCGAATGGCCGTGTTTGCAAGAGGCGCGGATGGTAGATGCAGAGCTTCCGCAGCCGAAATGTCGTCGCTCCAAGGAACGACGACATTGTATTGAATCTAACCGGACGAAACCGTCCGATTCCAGCCCGCGCCGCGTCAGAGCGGACGCAGATCAACCGCCGAGGTCTTGCCCGAGCGCTGGTCCGTCTGCAACTCGAAAGAGATCTTGTCGCCGTCGCGCAGGCTTTGCAGGCCCGAGCGCTGCACCGCGCTGATGTGGACGAAAACGTCCTTGCCGCCATTGTCGGGCTGAATGAAGCCGTAGCCCTTCTGCTCGTTGAACCACTTAACCGTGCCGGTATCCGCCATCAGAGACAACCTTCGAGACCAGTGAGACACCGGCGAGCACCTGCGGCACCCGCCGAATTGCGCCGAGCCCCGCCAGCCGGCGGCACCTTGCGGCACCTCGCGTCTGGCGAATTCGCGCTGCGGTTAGCTTGGTCAGAAATATGTCAATTCCACGGCAAAACCCGCCACATTTAGGTCATAAAGCAACCGGTGGGCGAAAAAGTGCCGCTGCGTCATTTCCCATGCGCACGGACGGGACCTCTGCCCGCCCTGGCCGGGGGTTAGAGCCGGTCCGGTGAAGGCCGGTTCACCGGACCGGCTCCAGGTTTTTGTCTTTACGGATTTTCTTCACGCGAACCGGACGCTACTCCGCTCGAAAATGCTTTAGTAGCAATAGTTCTTGCTGACCTTGATCACCTGCCCGTTGGGGTAGCGGTACAGGCACTTGCCGCCGGACCAGTAGTAGTACGACTTGTTCTTGTTCTTCTTCTTGTCGCTCTGGTTGCCGATGATCGCCCCGGCGGTGCCGCCGATCACCGCCCCGGCCACCGCGCCGCCAGCCTTGCCGGTGGTGGCGCCGCCGATGATCGCGCCGGCCGTCCCGCCGATGATCGCCCCGACCGCGGTGTCATTGGCCCGCGCCGCTCCGGGTGCGAAGCCGAGAAAGCCGGCGGCCAGCGCCAGCGTCGCAAGCGAGAAAAGGGCACGCATCGGTCAGATCTCCGCTGGGGCGAGGCCGTCCTCCGACTCCCGCGCAAGGCCCGGAGACACCGCAGCGCGCGGCAAGCCGCCGCGCGCGAGTCGGGCCCGGACCTTTAGGGTATCATGAGGCCGCCCCGGCGCAGAAGCGCGCTATCGGGGCGCGCCTCCGGCCTTTTCGCACGGTGAACCGCCACGCGGGGCCGGCGCGGCGCGCCGCGCTCAGGCGTGCTGGGCTTCCACCACCGCGATGGCGGTCATGTTGACGATGCCGCGCGCCGTCACCGAGGGGGTGAGCACATGCGCCGGCCGCGCCGGGCCGAGCAGGATCGGGCCGACGGGCAGCGCATCGCCGAACACCTTCACCATCTGGTAGCCAATATTGGCGGCGTCGAGATTGGGCATGACGAGGATGTTGGCCACGCCCTGCAGGCGCGAGCCCGGCAGCACCCGCTCGCGCATTTCCGGCACCAGCGCGCTGTCGCCCTCCATTTCGCCATCGACCATCAGGTCGGGGGCGCGCTGCAGGATCAGGTCGAGGGTGCGGCGCATCTTCAAGGCGCTGTCGTCGTCGCGGCTGCCGAAGTCGGAATGCGAGAGCAGCGCCACCTTCGGCTCGATGCCGAAGCGGCGGACATGGGCGGCGGCGAGCTGCGCCATCTCGGCCAGGTCCTCGGCGGTGGGGTCGGCCTGCACCTGGGTGTCGCAGAGGAAGAACGCGCCCTTCTGCGTCAGCAGCATGGACAGCGCCGCCACGTCGCGCACGCCCGGCGCCAGGCCGATAATGGTCCGGATGTGGCGCAGATGGCGGGTGAAGCGCCCCTCGACGCCGCACAGCATGGTGTCGGCATCGCCGCGCACCACCGCGATCGCCGCGATCACCGTCGGCGTGGTGCGCACCAGCGTGCGGGCGAGCTCGGGCGTCACGCCGCGCCGGCCGGCGCGCTCGACATAGGTGGTGACATAGTCGCGGTAGCGCGGATCGTCCTCGGGGTTGATGAGGTCGAATTCGCGGCCGGGGCGAATGGACAGGCCGAAGCGCTGCAGCCGGGTCTCCACCACCGAGGGACGGCCGATCAGGATCGGGCGGGCGATGCCCTCCTCCACCACCACCTGCGCCGCGCGCAGGATGCGCTCATCCTCGCCCTCGGCGTAGATCACGCGCTTGGGCGCCTGCTTGGCGAGGGCGAAGATCGGCTTCATCACCAGGCCGGAGCGGAAGACGAAGCGGTCGAGCTGCTCCTGATAGGCGTCGAAATCGGCAATCGGCTGCTTGGCAACGCCCGATTCCATCGCCGCCCGTGCCACAGCCGGCGCGATGCGCAGGATGAGGCGCGGGTCGAAGGGCGAGGGAATCAGCGAGGCCGGGCCGAACACCGGCGTCTCGCCGCCATAGGCGCGGGCGACCACGTCGGAGGGCGTCTCGCGCGCCAGCTCGGCGATGGCGTTGACCGCCGCGACCTTCATCTCCTCATTGATCGTGGTCGCGCCGGCATCCAGCGCCCCACGGAAGATGAAGGGGAAGCACAGGACATTGTTGACCTGGTTGGGGAAGTCCGAGCGGCCGGTGCAGATCATCGCGTCCGGGCGCGCCTCGCGGGCGAGGTCGGGCATGATTTCCGGCGTCGGGTTGGCCAGCGCCATGATCAGCGGGCGCTCGGCCATCGCCGCCAGCATTTCCGGCTTCAGCACGCCGCCGGCGGAGAGGCCGATGAAGATGTCGGCGCCGGCGATCACCTCGGCCAGCGTGCGCAGCTCGGTCTTCTGGGCGAACACCCCCTTATAGGGGTCCATCAGCTTTTCGCGGCCCTCATAGACCACGCCCTCAATGTCCGTGACCCAGATGTTCTCCAGCTTGGCGCCCATGGAGCGCAGCAGGTTCAGCGTGGCGATGGCGGCCGCGCCGGCGCCTGACGTGACGATCTTCACGTCCTCCAGCTTCTTGCCGCCGAGGAACAGCGCATTGACGATCGCCGCCACCACGATGATCGCGGTGCCGTGCTGGTCGTCATGGAAGACCGGGATCTTCATGATCTCGCGCAGCCGGGTCTCGATCTCGAAACACTCGGGCGCCTTGATGTCTTCGAGGTTGATGCCGCCGAAGGTGGGTTCGAGCGCGGCGACCACGCTCACCACATGGTCCGGCTCCAGCGCGTTGATCTCGATGTCGAACACGTCGATGCCGGCGAATTTCTTGAACAGGACCGCCTTGCCCTCCATCACGGGCTTGGAGGCTTCCGGGCCGATATTGCCGAGGCCGAGCACGGCGGTGCCGTTGGAGACCACGGCGACGAGGTTCTGCCGGGCGGTCAGTTCCGCCACCAGCGACTTGTCGGCGGCGATCGCCTCGCAGACGGCGGCGACGCCGGGCGTATAGGCCAGGGCAAGATCGCGCTGGTTGGCGAGCGGCTTGGTCGGCTGGATCTCAAGCTTACCGGGACGCGGGTGGCGGTGGTAGAACATGGCGCCAGAGCGCAGATCGTCGGAGATGTAAGAGGCCATCGTGTTTCCTTCCCCGGAGCTTGGCGCGGGAGCATAGGGATTCTGCTCACGGGCACAACGCCCTTTCCCATTTTCTGGTGCTGGACTTTGGACGGTTGGTTTAAGGTGGGCCATCGGCCGGCACGACACTGCCAGCCCGTCCGCCTCAAACCGTTCCCCGGCACGTCCCCAGATCCCGCCCCCAGGTCAGCCTCGCATGCGCAAGCCGTTTCTCATTGCTCTCAGTGCCTTCGTCGTCCTCGGCGTCGGCGGCTATTTCGGCCTCACCGCCTATGTCAACCATGAGGCGCGCAGCCAGGTTGAGGCGGCGCTGGGCACGCTACGGGCGGGCGGGGTCGAGGCGAGCGTCGGCAAGGTGAACTATGACCTGTTCGCCGGACGCTTCGAGCTGGCCGACCTCTCGCTCGTCGGGCCGGTGCAGGGCGCGCTGAAGATCGGCTCGCTGGTGGCCGACGGGGTGGCGCAGCGCGGTGCGGACCGGGTCTTCGCGCAGACGGTGGAGCTGGGCGATGTCGCCCTCAGCCCGCCGCTCCTGCTCGGCGCGCCGAACATCAGCCAGTACAAGGCGCCGCGCGTCGCCATCACGGCGCTGGAATTCCCCACCCAGGCGTCGGTCGATGGCAGCCCGCCGCAGATCGCCCTCGACTTCCTGCGCAAGATCACCGCCGAGCGCATCGACATCCCCGCCTCCACCGGCACCGGCACCGCCGGCACAGGCGATGCGCGCGTGACCAGTGAAGAGACAAATGGGGACATCCAGCTGGGACAGCTCGCCAATGGGCGCTTCGCCACCCTGACGGCCGAGCCCTCGCGCTTCACCATCGCCGGCCCGTCGGGCAGCATCGGCCAGGGCTCGATCGGGCGCGTCGACATCAAGGGCTTCGACGTGGCGGGAATGATGATCCTGCTCGATTCCGAGCTGCGCGAGGCCAGCGACCAGTTCATCACCATCCACGACTCCGTCGCCATGGAGAATTACGACGTCACCCTGGAAGGCGGGGTGGCGCAGCGCATTGCGCGCCTGTCGATGACGGATGTGGCGATCCGGCCCTCCGCGATTCCCGTGGAGGAGCTGCTCGCCGCCCGTGAGCAGCTGGAGAAGATCGCGGCCGCAGGCGCCGAGGCCCCGCCCGAGGAAACCGCCGCGCTTTTCCGGATGGCGGCTGTCATTTACGACGAAGGCGTGCGCATAGGCGGCATGGCCGCCGAAGGGGTGGAAGGCGCGGCACCAGGCGGCTTCGCCTTCGGCCTCGGCTCCTTCACCGTCGGCACCATCGATGGCGGGCGGATGGAGAACTTCGCGCTGGAGAAGCTCACCGCCAAGGGACCCGATGGCGAGGCCTTCCAGATGGGGCGCTTCGCGATGGGCGGCCTGAAGGCCGGCACGCTGATGGCGCTGCTGGCGGACGGGGCGGAGAATCCCGCCGATATCGGCCGCTGGCCGGCGCCGTTCTTCAACACCGTCGAGTCGGTCGAAATCACCAATGTGGTGTCCCCTACCGAGCAGGGCTCGCCGCTCAATATCGACCGATTCGCCCTCACCTGGACCGCCGAGCCGGACGCCCTGCCGACCCGCATTTCCGCCACGCTGCGCATGAGCGGGCCGACCGCCATGATCAACGCCGGCAATTCCGCCTTCGCGCTGGTGCCGGGACAGGTGGACCGGGCCAGCATCGCCATGGATTTCGGCGCCGCCTGGAACGAGGCGGACGACAGCGTGCTGGTCGACCCCGCCTATATCGAAGTCTCCGACGCCTTCTCCTTCAACGCCAGGCTCACCTTGAGCGCGGTGGACGATTCCGTCTTCTCCACCCAGCCGGACGAGGCGCTGGCCGGGGCGATGGAGGTCAATCTCGGCGCGCTCGACCTCACCGTCACCGATGCCGGCCTCTACGACCAGAAGCTTGAGGCCGCCGCCAAGGAGCAGGGGCTGAAGCCGGAGGACATCCGCCAGCTCTTCGCCGGCTTCGCCGACCTGCTGCTGGCGCAGGCGGTAACGGACCGGCCGGAACTCGGGCCGGCGGTGGAGGCCTTCGTCCGCTTCGTGCAGAAGCCGATGGGCACGCTGGCTTTGCGCATCACCCCGCGCCACGAGCCGCTGCCGGTGCTGCTGATCGTCGAGGCGCTGAACAGCGAGGACCCGCTGGGACTGGTCGACGAGCTGAATGTCGAGACGCTGCCCGCGCGCTAGGCAGCCGCGCCCGGCTCAAACAAAAGGCGGCCGGTGGCCGCCTTTTTTCGTCAATGACCACCGCCCGCCGCACCTCGCCGGCAGGCGAAGCGGCCTACTTCTCCGGCAGGTTGGTGCGGATGTGCAGCTCGCGCAGCTGCTTCGGGCTCGCCTCGTTCGGCGCCCCCATCAGAATGTCCTGCGCCTGCTGGTTCATCGGGAAAATCGAGATCTCGCGCAGATTCGTCGTGCCGCACAGCAGCATGACGATGCGGTCGACGCCGGCCGCCATGCCGCCATGCGGAGGCGCGCCATACTGGAAGGCGCGGTAGAGGCCGCCGAAGCGCTCCTGCACCGTCGCCTCGTCATAGCCGGCGATCTCGAACGCCTTCACCATCGCCTCGGGGCGGTGGTTGCGGATGCCGCCCGACGCGATCTCATAGCCATTGCAGGCGATGTCGTACTGGAACGCCTTAATGGTCAGCGGGTCCTGGTTGTTCAGCGCCTCCAGCCCGCCCTGCGGCATGGAGAAGGGGTTGTGCGAGAAGTCGACCTTCTTGTCGTCCTCGCTCCACTCGTAGAACGGGAAATCGACGATCCAGGCCAGCTCGAAGCGGTCATGGTCGACCAGCTTCAGCTCCTCGCCCACCCTGGTGCGGGCGAGGCCGGCGAAGCGGACGAACTTTTCCGGGTTGCCGGCGACGAAGAAGGCGGCATCGCCGGCGCCGAGGCCAAGCTGGGCGCGCACCGCCTCGGTGCGCTCCGGGCCGATATTGTTGGCGAGCGGCCCGGCGCCCTCATTGCCCTCGCGCCACATGATGTAGCCAAGCCCCGGCTGGCCCTCGCCCTGCGCCCACGAGTTCATGCGGTCGCAGAAGGCGCGGGAGCCGCCGCCGGTGCCGGGAATGGCCCAGACCCGGTTCTTCGGGTCTTCCAGCATGCGCGCGAACACCTTGAAGCCGCTGCCGCGAAAATGCTCGGAGACGTCCTGCATCTCGATCGGGTTGCGCAAATCCGGCTTGTCGGTGCCGTATTTCTGCATCGAGGTGGCGTAGGGAATGCGCGGCCAGTTCTTCGTCACCGGCTTGCCGTCGGCGAATTCCTCGAACACGCCCGTGATGACCGGTTCGACCGCGGCGAAAACGTCTTCCTGCTCGACGAAGCTCATCTCCAGGTCGAGCTGGTAGAACTCGCCCGGCAGCCGGTCGGCGCGCGGGTCCTCGTCGCGGAAGCAGGGGGCGATCTGGAAATAGCGGTCGAAGCCGCTCATCATGATCAGCTGCTTGTACTGCTGCGGCGCCTGCGGCAGGGCGTAGAACTTGCCGGGGTGCAGGCGCGAGGGCACCAGGAAGTCGCGCGCGCCTTCCGGCGAGGAGGCGGTGAGGATCGGCGTCTGGAATTCGAAGAAGCCCTGGCCCTTCATCTTCGAGCGCATGGCATCGACGATGGCGCCGCGGGTCATGATGTTCTTGTGCAGCTTCTCGCGGCGCAGATCGAGGAAGCGGTAGCGCAGCCGCGTCTCCTCCGGGTACTCGACATCGCCGAACACCGGCATGGGCAGCTCGGCGGCCGGGCCCAGCACCTCGATCTCGGTGGCGTACATCTCCACCTGCCCGGTGGGCAGTTCGGGGTTCTCGGTGCCGGCGGGGCGCGAGCGCACCCGGCCATCGACCCGGATCACCCACTCGGCACGCACCGTCTCGGCCAGCTTGAAGGCCGGGCTGTCGGGATCGACCACCACCTGCGTCAGGCCGTAATGGTCGCGCAGATCGATGAACAGCACGCCGCCATGATCGCGGATGCGATGGCACCAGCCGGAGAGCCGCGCGGTGGAGCCGACATCGCTGGCGCGCAGGGCGCCACAGGTGTGCGAGCGATAGCGGTGCATGGCGTCTTCCCGGAGTTGGTGCCGCCGAGACGTGGCGGACATAGCAAAACACCCCTCACGCGGGGCGCGCGGAGGGGTGCATGCGAGGCTCGGCTTTGTCAAGAAGGACAGGCGGCCGCCTTGTGTTCAAGGCGGCGCCGGCCGCAAGCGATCAGGGCACGTAGCGCAGGTTCAGCCCGCCCACGCCCAGCGCCAGCGACGCCCCGACATTGCCCTCGACGGAGATCGGGTTGAGCGCGAACGACTTGTCGGAGCCGACCAGCACATTGGCGCCGATGCCGACGCCCAGCGCCACGTCGCCGGTCACGCCGCCATAGGGTCCGGCCAGCGCGCCGGGGGCTACCGACTTGGTCAGCGCCAGCACGCCCCAGGTCAGCACGCCGCCGCCGGTAACGCCCAGTTCGACGCCGATATTCTTGATGGTGCCGGCGTAGCGCTGCTCGGGGCCGTTATCGGCCGGGGTGTAGGTGCAGGTCAGTTCCTGCTTGGACTCGATCAGCATGCCGATGCTGGCACCGGCATTGCAAACCAGCACGCCAGCCTTGACCCGCTCGGCGGCGGAAGCGGGCACGAAAGACAGCGCCAGAGCGGCGGTGGCGAGAGCGAAGGCGGTCTTTTTCATCGATATCCCCCAGTCATGGCGGGCACCCCGCCGGAAAGCCTTTGCGACTCGTAGCCGCGAATGGTTAATCCTTTCGCCAAATTGCGGCATGTTTCGGGGTCGAAACGGCGCTCCGACTCCGATATGTAAAAATCAACATGAACATGATCACCAGCACAGACGAACTCGCCGCGGCCTGCGAACGCCTCGCCCGCCACCCGTTCATCACCGTCGACACCGAATTCCTGCGTGAGACCACCTTCTGGCCCAAGCTCTGCGTCGTGCAGCTCGCCAGCGTGGACGAGGCGCTGGTGGTCGACGCGCTGGCGGAGGGCATCGACCTCGCGCCGTTCTTCGCGCTGATGTCGGACGCCAATGTGCTGAAGGTGTTCCACGCCGGCCGGCAGGACATCGAAATCGTCTGGCACCTCGCCGGCATCATCCCGCACCCAGTGTTCGACACCCAGGTCGCGGCCATGGTGCTCGGCCATGGCGACTCCATTTCCTATGACCAGCTGGTGCAGCGCCTCACCGGCGAGGTGCTCGACAAGTCGCTGCGCTTCACCGACTGGTCGCGCCGCCCGCTCTCCGCCGCCCATGTCGCCTATGCCGAAGCCGACGTCACCCATCTGCGCGACGTCTTCCTCAAGCTCGACGCCGACCTGAAGAAGCGCGGCCGCGCCGACTGGGTGGGCGAGGAGATGGCGGTGCTCACCTCCGCCGACACCTACCGGCAGGAGCCCGAGCGCGCCTGGGAGCGGCTGCGCTCGCGCGCCCGCAAGCCGAAGGACCTCGCCGTTCTGATGGAAGTCGCCGCCTGGCGCGAGCGCGAGGCGCAGGCCCGCGACACGCCGCGCTCGCGCATCCTCAAGGACGATGTGATCGGCGAGATCGCCTCGCAGCACCCGACCACGATCGAGAAGCTCGGCCAGCTGCGCGCCATCCCCAAAGGCTTCGAGCGCTCCCGCGCCGGCGAGATGATCGTCGAGGCGGTGAAGGCGGGCCTTGCCCGCGACCCCAAGACCCTGCCGCGCATCGAACGCGACCGGCCGCTCTCCAACGGCGCCTCGGCGACGGTGGAGCTGCTGAAGGTGCTGCTGCGCATGACCTCCGAGCAGCACGGCGTCGCCGCCAAGATCATCGCCACGGTGGACGATCTGGAGCGCATCGCCTCCGAGGACGAGCCCGATGTCGGCGCGCTGCGCGGCTGGCGCGGCGAATTGTTCGGCGATCGCGCCTTGGCGCTGAAGTCCGGCCGGCTGGCGCTGGCCATGCAGCGCGGCCGCGTCATCGCCATCGAACGGACGGCGCTGGAGCGGGCCGCTCTGGACCGGGCAACCCCCGAGGAGTGAGCGCGCCGCCGGCGCCTGCTAGCGGGCCGACCTGCGCACCCGCCGCCGCAAGACTGCGCAATCAGCAGGGTTTCTAGCGGTGCGGACAGGACAAATCGAGCCGGAGCGGAGCCCCCCGGCCGAACCCTACCCTGCCAGAACCGTTGATTCCCGGCCGATCAGCCGGGCCAGCGTGCGCAGACGGTTGGCGATGCGGTCGCCGCTCAGCGGCGCCAGCTCGCCGCGCAGCTGCAGCGCCAGCTTGCCGCGTTCCACCGACAGCGGCGTCAGCGGCAGCGTGCCCGGCATGGCGGCGGAGAGGATATAGGCCACCCGCATCGCCGCGCCGAGAATGCGGGCCCGGTCCAGCAGCCGCGCCGACACCAGCTCGCGGATGCGCGGCGACAGGTCCTCGTCGATCAGCCCCATGTGCCGGTAATAGATCGCCAGTGCCAGGAAGGCGCGGCCGGGGTGATCCACGCCGATGAAGGAGGCGTGGGCGATGAGGTTGAGGCTCTGCTCGCCGCGATAGTCGGGATGCGCCCGCCAACTGATGTCGGAGAGCAGGCAGGCGGCATGGCGCAGCCGCTTTTCCTCGACGCTCTCGTCGATGCCGCTGCTCTTCATGAACTGGTCGGTCCAGTCAATCAGCTCCCAGCCATGGGCGGGGGAGCGGGCGCGGACTTCGTTCAGCTCGGCGGCGGCGGTGATTAGCGGGTCGTGCTGGCGCTCCTCGACCTCCAGCAGCTCATAGAGCAGCCCCTCGCGCACGCCCTGCGCCGAGATGAAGACATTGGTCGGCTTGCCGATGCGGATCAGATGCTCCAGCACAACCGCGCCATAGGGCAGCAGCGGCCGGCGGACATCGGACACCGTGTCGATGCGCGAGAGCGTGTCGATCGGCACCTGCCGCACCAGCCGGCAGAACTCCAGCGCCTCGCGGGCGGGGATGATGTAGCCGTGCATCACATGCAGCGGATAGCCGCGCTGGAACATGTGCAGCCGCGCCAGCGCGCGCCAGGTGCCGCCCACCGCATAGAAGGTGCGCCCCTTGAGATGTTCGAGATGCGGGTCCTTGGTCAGGAGGTCCTTGACGATCTTGTCGGCCTTCTTCAGCGAGCGGCCGGACGTGTCCTGCAGCGCGAGCCCGCCGAGCGGAAAGGTCACGCCCGAGCCGATGCGCTGGCCTTGCAGGTCCGCGAGTTCCAGCGAGCCACCGCCGAGATCGCCGACCACGCCATTGGCGTGGTGCACGCCCGAGAGAATGCCGAGAGCGGAAAGCTGCGCCTCGCGCTTGCCCGAGAGCACCTCCACCTCGGTGCGGCAGATTTCCGTGCAGGCGGCGACGAAGTCCGGCCCGTTGGCGGCGTCGCGCGCCGCCGCGGTGGCGAGCACATAGACCTTGCCCACCCCCATGCGGTCGCACAGCACCCGGAAGCGGCGCAGGGCGGCCAGCGCCTTCTCCACCGCGTCCGGGTTGAGCCGGCCGGTGGTCAGCACCTCGCGACCGAGCCCGCAGGAGGCCTTCTCGTTGAAGATCGGCGTCGGCGAGCGCGACAGGCGCTCATAGACGACGAGGCGGACAGAGTTGGAACCGATATCGATGACGGCAACCGACATGCCGGACAACAGGCCGTGTCCGGCATCACGCAACACTTCGCTCATGCGCTCACGTCCGATCGCGACGGCGTAGGAGGTTGCGGGGCGAGGATTCCTTAAGCGACTTGCCACGTCCCGACAGGCTCGGATTGGTCATGAAATACTGCTGGGCGTTGAACTTTTCCTCGCCCTCGCCGGGCACTATGCGCTGCGAGGAGCCATCCGACAACACGCGCCAGCTCTGCTGGTTGTCCTGCAGGTTGGCGACCATGATCTGTTCGAGAATCTGCATGTGCACGGTCGCGTTGGTGATCGGGCACAACGATTCCACCCGCCGGTCGAGATTGCGCGGCATCAGGTCGGCCGAGGAGATGTAGAGCGCCGCCCCGGTATGGGGCAGGCCGTGGCCATTGCCGAAGCAATAGATGCGCTCATGCTCCAGGAAGCGGCCGACGATCGACTTGACCCGGATATTCTCCGACAGGCCCGACACGCCCGGACGCAGGCAGCAGATGCCGCGCACCACGATGTCGATCGGCACACCGGCCTGGCTGGCGCGGTAGAGCGCATCGATGATCATCGGGTCGACCAGCGAGTTCATCTTCAGCCAGATCGCCGCCGGCTTGCCGGCCTTGGCGAATTCCATCTCGGCGTCGATATGGTCGAGAATCTGCTTCTTCAACGTCAGCGGTGCGATGGCCAGCTTCTCCAGCCCCACCGGCTCGGCATAGCCGGTGATGAAGTTGAAGATGCGCGCCACGTCGCGGCCGATCGCCGGGTCGGCGGTGAAGAACGACAGGTCGGTGTAGATGCGGGCGGTGATCGGGTGATAATTGCCGGTGCCGACATGGCAGTAGCTCGACAGCGCCCCGCCCTCGCGGCGGACCACCAGCGAGAGCTTGGCGTGGGTCTTCAGCTCCAGGAAGCCGAACACCACCTGCACCCCGGCGCGCTCCAGGTCGCGCGCCCAGCGGATATTGGCCTCCTCGTCGAAGCGCGCCTTCAGCTCCACCAGCGCCGTCACCGACTTGCCGGCCTCCGCCGCCTCGGCCAGCGCCTTGATGATCGGGCTGTCGGAAGAGGTGCGGTAGAGCGTCTGCTTGATGGCGACGACGTTGGGGTCGCGGGCCGCCTGGCGCAGGAACTGCACCACCACGTCGAAGGATTCATAGGGGTGGTGGACCACGAGGTCCTTCTCGCGGATGGCGGCGAAGCAGTCGCCGGCATGGTCGCGGATGCGCTCGGGGAAGCGCGGATTATACGGCTTGAACTTCAAATCCGGCCGGTCGACGCCGACCAGCTGGCTGAACTCGTTCAACGCCAGCACGCCGTCGACGAGGAAGATCTCGTCCTCGACCACGCCGAGCTCGCGGGCGACGAACACACGCAGCTCCTCCGGCATGGAGGCGTCGATCTCCAGCCGGATCACCTGCCCCAGCCGGCGGCGCTTCAGCGCCGTCTCGAACTGGCGCATCAGGTCCTCGGCCTCTTCCTCGACTTCGAGGTCGCTGTCGCGGATGACGCGGAAGCCGCCCTGCCCCTTCACCTGATAGCCGGGGAACAGGCGGCCGATGAACAGGCCGATCATCTGCTCCAGCGTGATGAAGCGCTGCACCCCGCCCTCGCCATCCGGCAGGCGGATGAAGCGGTCGATCTTCGCCGGCACGCGGATCAGCGCGTTCATCCGGCGACCGTCATGGATACGCGAGAGCTGCAGCGCCAGCGAGAAGCCGAGATTGGGAATGAACGGGAAGGGATGCGCCGGGTCGATGGCGAGCGGGGTCAGCACCGGGAAGACATGGGCGAGGAAGAAGTCGTCGAGCACCGCCCGGTCGGCCTTCTCCACATCGGCGCCGTCCACCAGCACGATGCCGCAGCCGATCAGCGACTGCCGCAGCCCGCGCCAGCGCGCCTGCTGGTCCTCGGCGAGTTCGGCCGCCGCCACGCCGATGCGCGCCAGCTGCTCGATCGGGTTCAGCCCGTCCGGGCTGCGGGCGGTGTAGCCCTCGCGCACCTGCTCCTTCAGGCCGGCGACGCGGACCATGAAGAACTCGTCGAGATTGTTGGCCGAGATGGAGAGGAAGCGCAGCTGCTCCAGCATCGGGTGCTCGGTGTTGGCGGCTTCCTCCAGCACACGGCGATTGAATTCGAGCCAGGAGAGTTCACGGTTGATGAAGCGCTCCGGCGACTTCATCAGCTCGTCTTCCAGCGGACGGGGCGGCACCGTCGGCTGAATGGGCATCTCGGTCAGTTCGACAATCGGCTCGCCCTGCATTTCCGTCTCGCTCACCGTCGCCACTCCATCCTCTTTGCGGGGGGCCCGCTTCGTCCGGCGCGAAGGTCGCCGGGCATCGTGACGGCTGGATGACATGTCGGGATTAACCTATGGTCAAGTCGTTGAGGACAATTTCGCCGGGCGCCCGATCGGTCTCGTCGGACGAATCCGCCCGCGCCCGCAGCAGCTCGGCGGCGAGCGCCCGTGTCAGCGGGCGCTTGCGCGCCAGCGCCTCGCGGTCGAGCTCGGCCACCACGTCGCGCAGCCCGGCAATGGACCGCTCGACCCGTGGCAGAAGGTAGGCCAGCAGCGCCTCATCGGGAAGGATCTGCCGGTCGGCGAACAGCTTCACCGCCACCGCCGCCAGCAATTCCTCGTCCGGCGGGCCGAGCCGCACCACCGGCAGCACCCGCAGCCGCGAGGCGAGATCGGCGGTGGCGAGGCCCTCCGAAAGGGTCGAGGGCAGCCGCGCCGAGGTGATCAGCAGGCCCGCCTTCTGTTCGCCCACCAGGTTCAGCAGATGGAACAGCGCCGCCTCGGGCACCGGCCCCTCGCCCAGATCCTCCACGACAAGCGCGCCGCTGGCGAGCAGGCCGGGCACGGCGGCGATGTCGAGCGCCGCCGCCGGGATGACAGGCGCATGGGCCGCCTCGGCGAAAATGGCGGCCAGATGCGACTTGCCCGAACCCGGTGGCCCCACCAGCGCGACGGCGCGGGCCGGCCAGTCCGGCCAGGCTTCGATCAGCGCCAGCGCCGCCTCATTGGCGAGGCCGGGCAGGAAATCGTCCCGCGACCGGCTGTCAGCATGGGGCAGATCGAGGGCAAGCTGTCGGCTGGCCATGCTCAGCGCACCCGGCTCTCGGGCAGGAAGGGCACCGGCGCGGGGGCGCTGTGCAGTTCCCCCTCGCCCTCCCCCGTATAGAGCGGACTTTCCAGATACTGGTTGATGGCGAAGCGCACCAGCACCCCCACCGCCGCCGCCAGCGGCACCGCCAGCAGCAGGCCGAGGAAGCCCAGCATGTAGCCGAAGGCCAGCAGGGCGAACATCAGCCACACCGGGTGCAGGCCGACGCTGTCGCCCACCAGCTTGGGCGAGAGGATGTAGCCTTCGATGAACTGGCCGAACACGAAGATGCCGATGACGATGGCGATCATCGAATAGTCCGGGAAGAACTGCACGATGGCGACGCCGCCGGCCAGCACGAGGCCGGTCAGCGAGCCGACATAGGGGATGAAGGTGATGATCCCCGAGACGAAGCCGATGACGAAGCCGAAATTCAGCCCCGTCATGGTCAGGCTGATGGCGTAGAAGCTGCCGAGAATGAGGCAGACCAGCGACTGGCCGCGCACGAAGCCGGCGATGGCGCCGTCCATCTGGCGGGCAAGGCTGCGAAGGGTGGCGCGGTGGCGCACCGGCAGCCAGGAATCCACCTTGTGGACCATGCTGTACCAGTCATTGAGAATGTAGAACGCCACCACCGGGGTGATGACCAGCAGCGAGAACACCGAGAGCAGCGCCTGCCCGCCGGTCCACAGCCCCTGGATCAGGGTCAGCATGTAGGTCGCGCCCTGCGAGACCAGCTCGTTCAGCCCGGACTGGACGCTCGGCATGCGGTCGCCGACGAAATCGCGCAGCCACGCCGCGCTCTCGCCCTCGCCGGTCAAGAGATTCTGCAGCTTGCCGATATATTCCGGCAGGCGCTGGATGAAGGCGGCGAGCTGCGAGCCGAAGATCGGCACGACCAGCAGCATCAGCAGAATGGCCAGCAGCAGCGTCAGGGTGATCGTCACCAGCGAGGCCACCAGCCGGTTGACGCCCCAGCGCTCCAGCCGCGTCGTCACCGGGTTGAGAAAATAGGCGAGCGCGAGGCCGGCGACGAAGGGCAGCAACACGCTGCTCAGCAGCCATGCGGCCGCAATGAACAGGCCAAGCATCGCCAGCCAGAACATCACCTGCTTGTGCCACGCCATTCGTGAACCGCCTCTCGCCCGGGTCCGCGCCTGCCGACGCCGCCTCGCGCACATAAATA
Source organism: Ancylobacter rudongensis (assembly GCF_900100155.1). Taxonomy (GTDB): domain Bacteria; phylum Pseudomonadota; class Alphaproteobacteria; order Rhizobiales; family Xanthobacteraceae; genus Ancylobacter; species Ancylobacter rudongensis. Next base: position 97,508 of record NZ_FMTP01000007.1, on the reverse strand, counting down.
CAGGAAAACGGCGCGCGTGCGATGCACAAGCCGCACAGCCGGGACGCGCGCCCCCGCCATTCACAGAACCTTCCCTAACGCGACATGGCGGTGGACGTTCCTCCGTGGCAGAAGGCAGGAGGCCGGCTGGAGGAGCGCGTGATGGAAGACCCGCTTTATACCGATGCGTCCCTCGTCGCCTTCTACGATACCGAGAACGATTGGGGCATGGACCGCAGCTTCTGCGCCGGCCTTGCCCGGGAGGTGGACTGCGTGCTCGATCTCGGCTGCGGGACAGGTGCGTTTCTGGCGGGACTCTCCAACCCTGTCCGCGTCGGCGTCGATCCGGCTGCCGCGATGCTCGACGTGGCCCGTGCCCGCCCGGGCAGCGACGGCGCCGTGTGGATCGAGGCCGATGCCCGCACGCTGCGCCTGGGGCAGCGCTTCGATCTCATCGTGCTGACCGGGCACGCCTTCCAGGTCTTCCTCACCGATGACGACCAGCGCGCCGTGCTCGCGACCATCGCGGCACATCTGGCGCCGGGCGGGCGCTTTATCTTCGACAGCCGCAACCCGGCCGCCCGCGAGTGGGAGGAGTGGCAGCCGCACAATTCGCGCCGGTGGGTCGATCACCCCGCCCATGGCCGGGTCGAGGCCTGGAACACGGCAAGCTGCGATGAAGCCTCGGGCGTCGTCACCTACGGCACCTACTATCGCCTGGGCGACGGGCGCACCCTGAGCGCGCAGAGCCGCATCCGCTTCACCCCGGGCACCGAGCTTGAACGGCGAATCGCGCAGGCCGGTCTGCGGGTGGAGCGCTGGCTGGGCGACTGGAACGGCGGAGCCGCCGAGGAGGCTTCGCCCGAGTTCATTCCCCTCGGCGGCCTCGCTCCGCCGGCGTGAGCCATCCTTGATGACGGCGCCGGCCGCGCGTGCCAAAAGGCGGCGTCGCGCCAGCCCGGCGCACCGTTCGGATCTGCCGCATGCGCTCCTCTGTCGTCACCTCAGGCATCGTCGCCGCCCTTGTCGGCTTTGGCGGCACGCTCACCCTCATCGTCGCGGCGGCGCAGGCGCTCGGCGCCACGCCGGGGCAGATCACTTCGGGCGTCATCGGCCTGTGCCTGTCGATGGCGGCGACTTCGGCCTGGCTCGGCTGGCGCCACCGCATGCCGATCATCACCGCCTGGACCACGCCCGGCGCGGCGCTGATCGCCGCCTCGCACGGCCTCACCATCGAGCCGGCGGTGGGCGCCTTCCTTGTCGCCGGCGCGCTGATCCTCGTCACCGCCGCGGTGAAGCCGCTCGGCGCGCTGGTGCAGCGCCTGCCGGTGGCGATCGCCGCCGCCATGCTGGCGGGCGTGCTGTTCCGCTTCTGCACCGGCGTGTTCTCCGCCGGGCAGGTCGACCCGCTGCTGGTGCTGCCGCTGGTGCTGCTGTTCCTGGTGGCGCGGCGGATCAGCCCGTTCGGCGCCGTGCTGGCGGTGCTGGTGCTCGGCATCGCGCTGGCCTTCGTCCTCGGCCGGGTCGGCCCGCTGCCCGATGGCGTGCCGTGGCCGACGATCGAGCTGATCGTGCCGCGCTTCGACCTGCAGGCGATGATCGGCGTCGGCATCCCGCTCTACATCGTCACCATGGCCTCGCAGAACCTGCCCGGCCTCGCCGTGCTGCAGGCGGCCGGCTACAAGCCGCCGGCGCCTTCGATCCTGGCCTCCACCGCCATCGCCTCGCTGATAACGGCGCCGATCGGCTCGCTGACCAGCAACCTCGCCGCCATCACCGCCTCGATCTGCACCGGGCCGGACGCCCATCCCGACCCGGCAAAGCGCTGGCTGGCGACGCCGTTCTATGCGCTGAGCTATGTCGTGCTCGCCGGCTTCGGCGCCGGCGCGGTGGCGCTGATCGCCACCCTGCCGCGCGAACTGGTGGCGACCTTCGCCGGACTGGCTTTGCTCGGCCCGCTGGTCAACGCGCTCGCCTCGGCGATGGGCGACACGGCCAAGCGCTTTCCCGCCGTGCTGACGCTGGCGGTCACCGCCTCGGGCCTGTCGCTGTTCGGCCTCGGCTCCGCCTTCTGGGGGCTGGCCGCCGGCCTCACCGCGCTGGGCATCGAGCATGCCGGGCGCCGGGGCTGAGGCCGCGCCGTGCGGGGGAAAGCCGCCCGCGACCTTGCCCGCCGCGCCATAAGCGTTTAATCCGCGAGCATTGTTCGGGGACGCATGATGACCGGTACGGAAAAAGGCCTCAGCTATCGCGATGCGGGCGTCGACATCGATGCCGGCAACCGGCTGGTCGATCTCATCAAGCCGCTGGTCAAGGCGACCCGCCGGCCGGGCGCCGATGCCGATATTGGCGGCTTCGGCGGGGTGTTCGACCCCAAGGCCGCCGGTTTCAAGGACCCGCTCATCGTCGCCACCACCGACGGCGTCGGCACCAAGCTGAAGATCGCCATCGAGACCGGCCGGCACGGCACCATCGGCATCGATCTCGTCGCCATGTGCGTCAACGATCTCGTGGTGCAGGGCGCCGAGCCGCTGTTCTTCCTCGATTATTTCGCCACCGGCAAGCTGGCCCCCGAGGTCGGCGCCACCATTGTCGCCGGCATCGCCCGGGGCTGCGTCGAGGCCGGCTGCGCGCTGATCGGCGGCGAGACGGCTGAGATGCCCGGCATGTATGCGGAAGGCGACTACGACCTCGCCGGCTTCTCGGTCGGCGCGGTGGAGCGCGGCGAGCTGCTGCCCTCGCCCAATGTGCGCCCCGGCGACGTGCTGCTCGGCCTCGCCTCGTCAGGCGTGCATTCCAATGGCTATTCGCTGGTGCGCCGCATTGTCGAGCTGTCCGGCCTCGGCTGGGATTCGCCCGCCCCCTTCGCCCGCGGCCTCACTTTGGGCGAGGCGCTGCTTATCCCCACCCGGCTCTATGTGAAGTCGGCGCTCGCGGCCATCCGCTCCACCGGCAAGGTGAAGGCGCTCGCCCACATCACCGGCGGCGGCCTCACCGAGAACCTGCCGCGCGTGCTGCCCAAGCACACGATCGGCCGCATCGACCTTGACGGCGTCACCCTCCCCCCGGTGTTCCGCTGGCTGGCGCAGACCGGCAATGTGGCGCCGGAAGAAATGCTGCGCGCCTTCAATTGCGGCATCGGCATGGTGGTGGTCTGCGCCCCGGAAGACGCCGAGACCGTGGCCGATGCTTTCGCGCAGGGCGGCGAGGAAGTGGTGCATCTCGGCGTCATCGAGCCCGGCGAGGGCGCGGCGCACACTGTCTATGACGGCACGCTCACCCTCCACACGCCGCTCTGAGCCGGACGGCGCCATGACCAAACCCCGCGTGGCCGTCCTCATCTCCGGGCGCGGCTCCAACATGATGTCGCTGATCGAGGCGGCGGCGGCGCCGGACTTTCCGGCCGAGATCGCGGTGGTGATCTCCAACCGGCCGGACGCGCATGGCCTTGCCCGCGCCCAGGCCTGCAACATCCCCACCCGCGTCGTCGACCACAAGGCGCATGCCGACCGCGCCGCGTTCGACGCCGCGCTCGACGCGGTGCTGGTGGAGGAGCAGGCCGATCTCGTCTGCCTCGCCGGCTTCCTGCGCCTGCTCACCGGCCCGTTCGTGGAAAAATGGACGGGACGGATGCTCAACATCCACCCGGCGCTGCTCCCGAGCTTCAAGGGCCTGCACACGCATGAGCGGGCGCTGGCCGAGGGCGTGCGCATCCATGGCTGCACGGTGCATTTCGTCACGCCGGAAATGGATGTCGGTCCCATCCTCATTCAGGCCGCCGTGCCGGTGCTGGAGAGCGACACGCCCGACACGCTCGGCGCGCGCGTGCTGGCGCAGGAGCATATCGTCTATCCCGCCGCGCTGCGCCTCGTCGCCGATGGCCGCGCCCGGCTGGAGAATGGCCGCGTCACGATTGACGAGTTCACCCTCGCCCCGCCGGCGCTGGTCGTGCCGCCGGTCGGCTGAGCGTCTACGCGACCCCCACCGCTCGCAGCGTCGGCGCGGCATGCGCCACCTCGTCGAGCGGGGCGATCGACACCTGCATATCGGTCATGACAGCGTCGCCATAGATGGTGGCGAAGGCGGCATCCGCCGCGTCGCGGCCGACGCCGATCCGCACCAGCCCCTGCAGTGCGGCCTTGCGGGTGGGGTCGAACACATACCAGGCGCCGTCGAGATAGCACTCGAACACGGCGTGAAAGTCCGGCGGGTCGAGCTGCCAGGCATAGGAGCTGGCGAAGCGCGAGGGGATCGACAGTGCGCGGCAGAAGGCGATGCCGAGATGGGCGAAATCCCGGCACACCCCGGCGCGCTGCACCATCGTGTCATAGGCCGAGGTCTCGGAATTGGTGCTGCCGCTCAGATACTCCACATTGTCGTAGATCCAGTTGCAGATCGCCGTCACCCGCTCATGGCCGGGCGGCAGGCCGCCGAACTGGTGATAGGCGAAGCGCCCGAGCTGGTCCGACTGGCAGTAGCGGCTGGGGTTGAGGAAGGGCACCACCCCCAGCGGCAGCTCCGCCACCGGCGTCTCGCCGACATGGGAGGGGTCGGCATCGAGCATCGCCAGCTCGACCCTGGCGTCATAGGCGACCTCGAACAGGCCCGGCTCCACCACCACGCGCACCAGCCGGGTGCCGCCCGCCAGCTCGTGCCGCTCCAGCGCGAGCGCGGGGGTGAGGTTCAGCGTTTCCGACAGAATCGTCTGGTGCCGCAGCGCCGCCGCCTCGATGTTGAGGATGAAGACGGCCCTGTCGCGCACCTCATAGGCGAGCCGAGAGGCGACGTTGAATCTCATGGGGCGGTTCCGCTGCGAGGAAAGATGTCGATATGACGCCGCCAGCGTCGATCGGTTCCCCTCAGTTACCACCTCTTGGGTCGTAAATTTGCGACAGCGGCGCATGTCGCGGCCGAGGCGGGGTGGCCCTCCCCGCTGCCGGCCGCATCGCGTGCGCGCACACGATGCCCACCGTCGTGCCGCGCCGCTAGCAGCATCGTGTCGTTCTCCAGCCGTCGCTCCTCTATCTCGGACAAACCGCCGCGCCCCATGTCGAGCTGTTTCTGGCTTAAGCTCCCAACTGATGATGCAAACGGCCAAGCGCCGCTATAGCGTCCTTGCCGGAGGTTATCCATGAGCAAGGTGAACATCGGTCTTAGGCAGGCAAATCGCTTGGCGCAAATGTCGCCCAAGGCACAGCTGGGCTTCATTGCGGAAGGCCTTCCGCTGATACGCGACAGCGCCTTTGGATTTTGGTCGGCTGCTCAGGCGCTGCAGGGCCATTCGCGTGAGCGCGAGGTCCTAGAAGGCTTTGCAGAAGAAGAGGCCGCTAAGGGCTTGATCCTGATGGACATCGTTCGCTGCCCTTCAGCACTGATGAAAGATCGCCTGACACCGATGCTGAGCTGGTTCTACAATCACCTTGCCCGAATGATCTATGCCAATGCAGCCAGCTGGAAACCCGTCGACACTAAACAACTTCAGGAATATGTAGATACAGCTCGACGCACCCATTATCTTGAAGGCAATATGGGTGAGTACATCCTGCCTAATTGGGAAGAGTATCGGCGGGAAAGCCAACTATACGTTGATATTGCAGCATTCGAGAATGGCGATCCAGTTTGGAGCGCGCCTGTCGTTCACGACGGTGTATCGATTGGAGATTGGCCTCCCCCTTCGCTTCAATTAGTTGAAGCACTGCATCAACTGGGCCTCACTACCGAGGCTGGCCTACAGGCAACCTCTGAGACTTGGGGCACGGTTACGTTCCAGGATAAAGAAGGTTTCGAGGACATTAGGAAAATTCTCGAACGTTTACTTGCACGCGCTATTGCCGAAAGTCTGCCACTCGAAACAGCTGAAGAAAAGCATGTACAGACTCTTTATCGTTTATGGCAGATTCCGATGTACCTGCTTGACCTCAAAAGACTCCCTGTGTCTCTCGAAGAACTGAAGCGCCATCAGGAGGCCATGCTATGGGCCGAAGCCGGATACTAGCTCCGGCGCGCTCGGTGAGCCACATAGCTACACCTTCCCGATCCGCACCCGGTTGTCGTGCAGCGCCGCGCCGCCGGCGGGGGCGACGGGGTCGGCGCCGGTGAGGCTGTTAATGCCGCGCCCGCCAGCATGGGCGCGGTTCGGCCAGATCGATTCCGCCACCACCACGCCCCGCCGCAGCCCGTCGAACAGGCGGGCATGCAGAAGCACCTCGCCCCGCGCGCTGGCGACGCGCACAAGCTCGCCCTCGCCCACCTCCAACGCCGCCGCATCCTCGGGGTGCAGCAACAGCTCCGGCCGCTTCTCGCGGGCAACCGAGCCCTCGGTCTCGGTGAAGCTGGAGTTGAGGAAGGAGCGCGCCGGCGCGGTGACGAGGCGGAACGGGTAGTCCGCATTCGCCTCCTCGATGACAGTCCAATGGTCCGGCCATTCCGGCATGTCGCGATACGGCCCGAACTTGCCCGGGGAGGTGAAGCGCGAATGCGCCCAGTCCGGCTTCAGCCGGAACTTGCCGTCCGGCCAGTTGAAGCCCTTCACATAATGCGCGGTGTCGAAATCCGGCTGCACGTCGAGGAAGCGCTTTTCCTCCAGTTCCTCCACTGTGCCGCGCCCCTTCGCCTGCAGCAGCCAGTCGATGTGGTCGCGCGGGCTCATCTGGAACCCCTCATGTGCGGCGCCGAGCCGGTCGGCCAGCGCCACGATCACCGCGTGGTTGGTCCGGCACTCGCCCGGCGGCTCCACCAGCTTCGGGCCGAGGATGACATATTGGTTGCCGCCGCCCTGATAGAGGTCGTCATGCTCGGTGAACATGGTCGCCGGCAGCACGATGTCGGCCATGGCAGCCGTCTCGGTCATGAACTGCTCATGCACGGCGACGAACAGGTCGTTGCGGGCAAAGCCCCGCCGCACCGTCTCCTGGTCGGGCGCGACCGACACCGGGTTGGTGTTCTGGATCAGCATCGCGGTGACCGGCGGGCCGCCAAGCAGCGCCTCCGGGTCTCCGGTGAGAATGTCGCCGATGCGTGACTGGTCGAGCTCGCGCGCGCTGGTGGGGATGTCCAGCCCCTCCACCATCCGCTTGTTCCAGCCATAGATGGCGCTGTTGGAGTGGAACGCCCCGCCGCCCTCATGCTTCCAAGCGCCGGTAAGGGTGGGAATGCAGCTCACCGCATGCATCGCCACCGCGCCATTGCGCGAGCGGGTGAAGCCGTAGCCGGCGCGGATGAAGGTCTTCTTGGTCCGGCCGATGGCGTGGGCGAAGGCTTCGATCTCATCCGCCGGCAGGCCGGTGATCGCCTCGGCCCAGTCCGGCGTGCGGGTGGCCAGATGCGCCTCCAGCCCGGCCGCGTCATCGGCGAAGTCCTTGAGATAGGCGCGGTCGGCCAGTCCGTCGCGGAACAGCACATGCATCACCGCGCAGGCGAGCGCGCCATCGGTGCCGGGCCGGATCAGGATCGGGATGTCGGCCTGCTCCATGGTCGGTGAGCGGTAGACATCGACCACGGCGATCTTCGCCCCGCGCTCCTTGCGGGCGCGGATGGCGTGGGTCATCACATTGATCTGGGTGGACACCGGGTTGGTGCCCCAGATCACCACGAAATCGCTCTTGGCCATTTCGCGCGGGTCCGGCCCGGCGAGCTTGCCGGTGCCGGCGAGGAAGCCGCTCCAGGCCGGGTTGACGCAGATCGAGGAAAAGAACCGCGAATAGCCCTTGGCGCGGGTCAGCCGGTTGATGCCGTCGCGCATCACCAGCCCCATCGTGCCGGCATAGTAATAGGGCCAGACCGCCTCCGGCCCGTGCGCCTGCTCAGCGTCGCGGAAGCGGTGGGCGATCTCGTCCAGCGCCTCGTCCCAGGAGATCGGGGCGAAGCGCCCCTCCCCCTTCGGCCCGATGCGGCGCAGGGGCTGGGTCAGCCGGTCCGGGTGGTTGGCCCGCTCGGCATAGCGCGCGACCTTGGCGCAGATGACGCCGGCGGTGAAGCTGTTGGCGCGCGAGCCGCGCACGCGGCCGATGCGGCCATCCTCCACCTCGATCTCCAGCGCGCAGGTGGAGGGGCAGTCATGCGGACAGGCGGAATAGCCAGTGCGGGTCGGCAGGATGTGCTGATTCATGAAAAAGGCGCTCCGCCGCTATCCTAGCGGAGCGCCTCCTGTTTTTACACCTCAAGCGACAGAGGTCGCGCTCAGTGCGCGGTCGCCTCGCCGCGACGGTTCTTCACGATCCAGCCGAAGCTGATCACGAAGATCGCGCCGACCACAGCGGCCAGATAGTGCGGGATGGCGGAAGGCTTCAGGCCGACCGGGTCCTCGGGATCGGTGATCACGTCGACCAGCCACGGGGCCATACCCTGCATGGTCTCCAGCACCACCTTGTCGCTGACCAGCATCTCGCCGGCGATCCAGCCGAGCAGCGCCGCGCCGAACCAGATCAGGATCGGGAAGCGCGAGATCAGCTTGAGGATCAGCTGCGAGCCGAACACGATCAGCGGAATGGTCAGCAGCAGGCCGAAGATGAACAGCTCGGCATGGCCGCGCGCCGCGGCGGCAATCGCCACCACATTGTCGAGGCTCATCACCGCGTCGGCGATGGCGATGGTGCGCACCGCCTTCCACAGGCTGTCGGCGCCTTCGACATGATGGCCCTCGGCGCCCTCGTCCAGCACCAGCTTGATGGCGATCCAGAACAGCAGCACGCCGCCGACGACCTTCAGGAACGGGACGCCGAGCATGTAGGAGACCACGAGCGCGAAGACGATGCGCAGGCCCACCGCCGCGCCAGCGCCGAGCAGAATGCCCCATTTGCGCTGCTTCTCGGGCAGCGAGCGGCAGGCCAGCGCGATGACCACGGCGTTATCGCCGGAAAGCAGCAGGTCGATCCAGATGATCTGGAGCAACGCCACCCAGAAGATCGGGCTTGAGAAATCCATCGTGTCCTCTCTGATCGTCGGTCTTGTTCAGATGTCAGCAGGAACACCCGCCCCATCTCTGGCATACATTATTATTTACGCCAGAAATCGCCCCTGAAACGCCCGACGCCCGCGCTCTTGACGAGTCGCGGGCGTCGAGGGGGAGGGAAGCCCCGTTCAGTTCACGAGCCGTGCGGGCCCGCAGCGTGAGTCCCGCCCTTGAAGCGGGAGATCGCCCAGCCGGTGCCGAGCACGATCACCGCACCGGCGGCCGCCGCCGCGTATTCGTAGTGATGGACCATGGCCTCGCCGAAATAGTCCAGCACCTTGATGTCCGAGACGAACATCTCGCCGGCGACCCAGCCCAGCAGCGCCGCGCCGGCCCACACCAGGAAGGGGAAGCGCGCCAGCAGGCCCATGATCAGCGCCGCGCCGGCAATGATCATCGGGATGGAAATGACCAGGCCGATAATGATCAGCGTCCAGTCGCCATCGGCAACGGCGGCGATGGCGACGACATTGTCGAGGCTCATCACCAGGTCAGCGACGGCGATGGTGCCGACGGCGCGCCACAGATTGTCATGCGCGGCGACGCCACCTTCCTCGCCCTCTTCCGGCAGCACGAGGTCGACCGCGATATACATCAGCGCCAGCGCGCCGACGATGCGCAGCCAGGGCAGGCCCAGCAGCACGGCGATGATGGCGGTGAACACGATGCGCATGCCGACCGCGACGGCGGCGCCGAGGATCATGCCGGTGCGGCGCATCTTGTCGGGCAGCGAGCGGCAGGCCATCGCGATGACGACGGCGTTGTCGCCGGACAGCAGGACGTTGATCCAGATGATTTTGAGAAGTGCTAGCCAGAAAAGCGGCTCAAGGTAATCCATGTGGTCATTCCCTCACCTCCCGCCCGGATGCGGGCGGAACTCCAGTCAGTTGTTTCGGCGTTGGCGCGCCATTTTTTCTGGTGAGGCAAGAGGAGGTGGCTCCGGCGGGCCCACTCCCGGGCGCTCTTGGCGCGCCATTAAACGGCATCCCCGCTGCGGGCCACTTCTCCATGGCCGGACCCCCGCAGCGCCCATCTAGGGAACATACATAATAATCCATGCGGTGGCCAAGCCCGAATACCGCATTTTGTCAATTATCGATGCTGCGAACGCTTAGTCTACGCTGCTTCGCACAAAGAAACACCCCGCCCGGCGGACCGGACGGGGTGCGTTTTCAAGGCCCTGCCACCCTTGCGGGCAGCGGACCAGAGCGATCAGCCGACGATCTCGTTACCGGCGAAGAACTGCGCGATCTCGATCTGCGCATTCTCCAGGCTGTCGGAGCCATGGGCCGAATTCTCGCCGACCGAGAGGGCGAATTCCTTGCGGATGGTGCCCTCGGCCGCATTGGCCGGGTTGGTGGCGCCCATCACTTCGCGATACTTGGCGACGGCGTCCTCGCCTTCCAGCACCTGCACGACGATCGGCTCGGAGATCATGAAATCCACGAGCTCGCCGAAGAAGGGACGCTCCTTGTGGACGCCGTAGAAGGTCTCTGCCTGGGCGCGGGTGAGCAGGATGCGCTTCTGCGCGACGATGCGCAGGCCCGCCTTCTCGATGGTGGCGTTGATCGCGCCGGTGAGATTGCGACGGGTGGCGTCGGGCTTGATGATGGAGAAAGTGCGCTCGAGCGCCATGACGTGCTTCCTGAAGATACAAGGGGGCGAAAGGTTCGCAGCGGCTTATAGCGGCGCCTCCGCCTGCGGACAAGAGAAGCGCGGGCGGCGTTTTCGACAAGACCCCGGCCCATCCCGCAGCGCATCGTTCGGAACCGAAATCCCCGCCTTGCGGTGGAACCGTCGCACGCTCATTTGTTTAGCAACGAAGCGGCCGGTGCCGCAGCCCAGGATGCAGTCCATGAAGAAGTGTGTTGTCGCCGCGTTGGCTCTGGCGGCCGTGCTTGTCGGCCTTCTCGCCCTCCCCTTCCTGCCCGTCGCCGACGCGACGACCGACCCGTCGCGCCAGCCGGCCGGCTACAAGACCTGCTTCCTGGAGCGCCGTGCCGTGTTCACGCAGGGGGCGCCGCGCTGGGTGAAAGAGCGGCGCTGCGTATTCGCCGAATAATCGGCGTTCACGACTTGATGATTACCTCTTGGAACTCTTCCGGGAGTACGCACGTTAAGTGGGTGTTAACGGACCGAAAGAGACGCAGACGAATGACCGGACCTGATACCTGTCGTTCCGCTGCAACCGCCGCAGATTGCGGCGGCGCAGCAAGAGAGCTTCTGTGCCTGGAGTTTCGTTCCGCAGGGTTGAGCGCGTTAAGGACTGAATAAATCCGGTGGCCCTTCCACCGGCAAGGTGGATGAGGTGCCGAGATGTACAAGGCCATTGCCATCAGTGCTGTTGCCGCCGTCATGGGGTTCACCGCCCTGTTCGTGGGCGCTGCCGACGCCACCGGCTATTTCAAGCGCCAGCTGCCGGTCGCGACCGTGGAAATTCCCGCTGAGCAGGTCGCCGGCGATTGCGTGATGCAGTCGCGCTGGGTGAGTGATGCCGGCCGCATGGTCGAGGTCGAGCGTCCCGTCTGCTACTGAGGCCCCCCCTTTCCGGCTGCCTTGGCGGGTGTGGCTGGTGCGTTTCGCCTGAACCGTTCGCCCACTCATCGCTTACCTGGCCTGTTCGGTCTCATCGGCCTAACACTCCACCTCATCGGCCTCACGCTTCACTCGTTTCACAAGGTTAGGCTCGCGGCATCCCCACTCCCCCAAGCCCCAACGCGAGCCCATCAGCCCCGGCTTCTCCCCCAAGGAGCCGGGGCACTTTTTTGTCCGCGCCCCGCCGGATGAACAACCGCCAACCGCCCGTTCAGCAACCGTTGCCCGGCAACGTGCAAGATACGTTCATTCCGGCAACGGAAAGCCGACGGCAGCCGCCGTTCCCGCCGACCCGGTGGCGGCCCGACGCAAAACGCCCCGTTCCTGCTTCCCGCAGGGCCGGGGCGTTTTCTTTTGCCTGCCAGCGACTTACACGCTCCCAGCGGTCGCGGTGATGGCGTCCATCATCAGACGGAATTGGAAAGTGGCCGCGCGCCACGGCACCATCGAGGCAAGGGGCTGGCGCCCGCCTCCGGCGCTGGCCGGCACCATGGGGATCGCCGCAATGATGACCGCCACTCCGTCCGAACACGCCTACGAGCAGCTCGTCACCCACCGCTACCGCGACTTCGCCGCCTATAATGAGTGGGCCAACCGGCGCCTCTACGCCGCGGCTGCCCAGCTGAGCGAGGCGCAGTACCGGGCCGACCGCGGCGCCTTCTTCGGCTCGGTGCACGGCACGCTGAATCACATTCTCGTCGGCGACAAATTGTGGCTGCGCCGGATCACCGGCAGCGGCGACGAGCCTGCCGGGCTCGACGCTATCCTGTTCGAAACATTGCCGGAATTGGCCCAGGCCCGCGCTGCGGAAGATGCGCGCATCGCGGCCTATGTCGCCGGCCTCGACGCCACGACGCTGGCATCTGATGCGACTTACGCCAATGTCGCCGGCACCCGCTTCACCCAGCAGCTGGCGACGATTCTCGATCATGTGTTCAATCACCAGACCCATCATCGCGGCCAGGTTCACTGTCTCGTCAGCGCCTTGCTCGGCAACGCGGCGGCGCCCTCGCTCGACCTCATCGCCTTCCAGCGCGAGAGGGGCCTTTCCCGCCAGGGGTGAACGGCGGCTTGATCCGCCGTCTCTCTTGCCCGGCGGCGCGTGGCGCGGCACAAGACGGGCATGATCATCCTCGACGACATTTCCCTCCGCATCGCCGGCCGGCTTCTCATCGACCACGCCTCGGTGGCGCTGCCGGAAGGCGCGCGGATCGGGCTTGTCGGCCGCAATGGCACCGGCAAGACCACGCTGTTCCGCGCCATCACCGGCGATCTGGAGCTGGAGAGCGGCGATATCCGCATTCCCACCGCAGCCCGTATCGGCCAGGTGGCACAGGAGGCCCCGGCGGGTCCCGAGAAACTGATCGACGTCGTGCTCGCCGCCGATATCGAGCGCGCCAAGCTCTTGAAGGAACGCGAGGATGCCACGGATCCCGCGCGCATCGCCGAGATCGAGCTGCGCCTTGTCGACATCGACGCCCACGCCGCCCCGGCCCGCGCAGCACGCATTCTCGCCGGCCTCGGCTTCGACGATGCCGCCCAGCAGCGGCCCTGCTGGGAATTCTCCGGCGGCTGGCGCATGCGTGTGGCGCTCGCCGCCCTGCTCTTCGCCGAGCCGGATCTGCTGCTGCTCGATGAGCCGACCAATTATCTCGACCTCGAAGGCACGCTGTGGCTGCAGGACTTCCTCGCCCGCTATCCCCGCACCGTGCTCATCGTAAGCCATGACCGCGAATTGCTCAATGAATCCGTGGGGTTCATCCTGCATCTCGACCAGGGCAAGCTCACCCTCTGGCGCGGCGGCTATGATTCCTTCGAGCGCCAGCGTTCCGAGAAGCTTGTGGTCGACCAGAAGGCACGGGCGAAGCAGGAAGCCAAGCGCAAGCATATGGAAGCCTTTGTCGAGCGCTTCCGCGCCAAGGCGACCAAGGCCAAGCAGGCGCAATCCCGGCTGAAGGCGCTGGCGCGGATGGCACCTCTCGCCGACATTGCAACCGAGGCTGCCGCCGCCATCTCGATCCGGCACCCCGAGCGCATTCCCTCGCCGCCCATTCTCACGCTCGATGGCGTTTCCGCCGGCTATGAGCCGGGGAAGCCGATCCTGAAGGGCCTCACGCTCCGCATCGACCATGACGACCGCATCGCCCTGCTCGGCCCGAACGGAAACGGTAAGTCCACCTTTGCAAAGCTGATTTCCGGCCGGCTGGCGCCGCTGGGCGGAACGATGGTGCGGGCCGCTGGGCTGGAGATCGCCTATCTCGCCCAGCACCAGCTGGATGAGTTGGTGGCCAGCGAGACCGTGTACGACCATGTGCGCCGGCTGATGCCGGAGGCGCCGGAGGCCAAGGTGCGCTCGCGCGCGGCCGAGATGGGCTTTTCCGGGCAGACGGCCAATACGACGATCGCGGCGCTGTCGGGTGGCGAGAAGGCGCGGCTGCTGCTCGGCCTCGCCGCTTTTCACGGGCCGCATCTGCTCATCCTGGACGAGCCGACCAACCATCTCGACATTGCCGCGCGGCAGGCCTTGACCGAGGCGATCAACGATTTTCCCGGCGCCGTCATCCTCATCAGCCATGATCGCACCCTGCTCGACGCCAGCGCCGAACGGTTGTGGCTGGTCGCGGAGGGGACGGTGCGTCCCTATGACGGCGACCTCGACGAGTATCAAAAGCTTGTCGTCGGTCGCAGCGCGTCGTCCTCACGCAAGGAGGCGTCCGGCACCCGGGCCGATGAGCGGCGGCAAGCCGCGGACCGGCGGACGGAGACCGCCCCACTGCGCAAGCGCATCAAGGAGTTGGAGGCGGCAATGGTGAAGCTGGAGCGCAGTCTCGCCACGCTCGACGCCAAGCTCGCCGAGGATGCGCTCTATACGCGTGCGCCGCTTGAGGCCCAGCGTTTCGCCCGGGAGCGCGCGGCGGCGGCCGAAGCCCTCGCCAAGGCGGAAGAAGACTGGTTGCACGCGTCCGCCCGCCTCGACGAGGCGACCGCGTCCTAGACGCTGCCCGCCTATCCTAGCGAAAACTCCGGTGTGCTTTAGTGCCTCTTGGGTGCGAAGCGCGCCCCTGCGTCTATCGCCGCCTTGGCCCTAACCGTGCCAATTCGGCGGCGGCGGTTAGCCCTCGCCCCATTCCCGAGAAGAACCACCTCCTGCACGGCTGCTTGAAGGCGCGTCGTTCAAAAGCACCATCCCAAAAGCAAAAAGCCCCGGCACAAGGCCGGGGCTTTCCGTAGAGCCAATCTCGGAAGAGATCAGAAAGAACGCTTGGCCGAGAAGGTCACGCGGTTCTGGGTGGCTTCCTGCGAGTAGGAAACCAGCTCGGAGATGTCCGAGCCCGAGTATTCAGCGCTCAGGTAGTCGTACTGGAGGACAAGGGTCAGACCCTTAACCGGAACCCAACCGATGTTGACGCCGACGTTGTAGCCGGTGAAGTCGGTCGAGGAGATACCCTCGTAGGTGTCGGTGCCATCGGTGACAAGGTAGTCAACAGCGAAGTTGTCGGTCTGCGTGTAGCTGCCGACCAGACCCGTGAACACCGAGGGGGTCCAGTAGTGGATCAGAGCGCCGCCGACGTACCAGCCGGAAACCGCATTGCCGTAGGCATCGACGACCGGCATGGTGCCGGCGAGGCCGAGATAGCCCGGAGCGCCAGAGGCGTAAGCGCCTTCAACGTACAGGGTGGTGGTTTCAGCGAAGTCGAAGCGCACGCCGGCGAGAACGGCCCAGCCAGAGTCATCGTTGCTGTAAAGCAGCGGATCGACGAGATCGATCGGGTCGTAGTCACCGATCTGGTGCCAGGCGCCCGACACCTTGAACGCACCCCAGGTGCCTTCGTAGGCAATGTTGGCGACGATATCGGGAACCTGCTGGCCGCTGAGCTCTTCGAAGTTCGCGAACTCGTCTTCACGGCCATACGAATCTTCGAGGGCGATGGTCGCCGAGAAGCCGTTGCCGAAGTCAGCGGTGTACTGGATCACGTTCAGCGTGGTGTCGGAATAGAACGAACCCGGCTGAATGCCCTGCCAGCCGTCGCCGGCCCAGAAGTCGAACGCCGAAGTAGCGCGACCGAAGGTGAAGCCAGCGAACTGGATGTAGCCGTACTTCATTTCAGCCTGGTTGCGAATGCCGTCGCTGAAGCTGAACGCGCCGGTGTCGATTTCCTGACCGAAGCCGTAGTTTTCACCCGCATTGAAGCGGCCTTCGAAGTACGAACGCAGGGTGCCGTATTCGGTCTGCGTGCGGGCATCGAGCTGAACGCCGACGCGGGTGAGGAAGTAGCTCTGCCCATCCGGATCGTAGTTCGTACGACCGAAGAAGGTCGGCGTGTTGACGCTCGTCTTGGCGTCGATGTCTGTGTAGTAGGTGTCGGCGGTGACATAGCCACCAACCTTCAGGCAGGTGTCGGTGCCGGGGATGTAGTAGAAGCCCGCGCCGTAGGTGGAGCAGATCTTCACATATTCCGCAGCCTTCGCCTTCACAGGCAGATCGGCCGCCGCAGCAGTCCCGACCATAGCAAGCCCGGCAACCGAACCGAGCAGCACATTCTTAATGACCGTCTTCAATTTCATTCTCCCCCAAATTGGACCAATGTTGGGTTTTCAATTGTCAGGACCCGCCGCACGGCGCGGCACCCACAGCGATACTGTTCGAAACCACCGGGCGGTGCAAAGCCAAAGTGGTACCAAACGGCCCCTCCTGCCCATTCCGCAACGAAGTGTTGCCATCGAGACACAATTTTCACGCCACCCCGCTCCTGGATGGAACCCGACGCCGCCTTGCGAAAAGCGTCGGTAAATCAAGGATTAACGGGAACACGCGGGAGCGGCGGCGCGGCAATTGTGGCAAGCGGCGCCACTGCGGGGCCCCAATCAGCGCCGCTGCCAGCGCCCATTGGCGTCCTGCTGCCAGTAGGTCACGTCGTGCCCGGCGGCACGCGCATCACGCCAGGCCTGGCGAACAGGCGCGACGGCATCGGAATCGTTGCCGTCAAACAGGTGGATCACCCGCTGATAGGCGCCGGGATCGGGAATCGCGGCGCCGTCGATCAGAAAACGGACCACGGCGGCGTTGGGATTTGATTCGTCTGTTGTGAGAAGAATCGGCTGGCGCGCCGGCTCGGCCTGGCGGTCGGTGCCATGCGGCAGGAAAGAGCTCTCGTCATAGGTCCAGAGGAGAGCGTCCAGCGCCTCGACCCGCTCCGGGGAGGTCGCCTGCACCGCGCAGCGCCATCCCCGCTCCAGGCATTTCTCCAGGAGCTGGGGCAAGGCGGCGTCCAGCGGCCGGCTTTGCAGGTGATAGAAGAACACTTCGCTCATGAAACGAGCTCCCTATCCCTGCCCACGCGGCCGCCGGAAAGCGGGCGTCACGATTCGTAGTGACGCGCCACCAGATCGTCGAGCAGGCGCACGCCCCAGCCCGAACCCCAGCTGCGGTTGAACTCGGTGGCGGGCGAGGACATGGCGGTGCCGGCAATGTCGAGATGCGCCCATGGCACGTCACCGACGAAGCGCTGGATGAATTGCGCGGCCGTGATCGAGCCGCCGAAGCGCCCGCCCGTGTTCTTCATGTCGGCGAACTTCGAATCGATGAGCTTGTCGTACTCAGCGGAAAGCGGCAGGCGCCACACCTTCTCACCCGTGGTCAGCCCAGAATCGGTCAACCGCTCGGCGAGCGTGTCGTTGTTGGAGAACAGGCCTGCATGCTCGGTGCCGAGAGCAACGATGATGGCGCCGGTGAGCGTGGCGAGGTCCACCATGAACTGCGGCTTGAAGCGCTCCTTGGCGTACCAGAGCACATCGCCGAGCACGAGGCGGCCTTCGGCGTCGGTGTTGATGATCTCGATGGTCTGGCCGGACATCGAGGTGACGATGTCACCGGGTCGCTGCGCCTTGCCGTCGGGCATGTTCTCGACGAGGCCGATCAGGCCAACCACATTGGCCTTCGCCTTTCGGCTCGCTAGCGCGTGCATGAGGCCGACGACGCAGGCAGCGCCCGCCATGTCGCCCTTCATATCTTCCATGCCGGCAGCCTGCTTGATCGAGATGCCGCCCGTATCGAACACAACGCCCTTGCCGACGAAAGCGACTGGCGCCTCGCCCGCCTTTCCGCCGTTCCAGCGCATCACCACGACGCGGGTCTCCTCGGCGGACCCCTGGCCGACACCGAGCAGCGCGCCCATGCCGAGCTTTTTCAGGTCCTTCTCGCCCAGCACTTCGACATCGACGCCGACCTTGGCGAGATCGCCGGCACGCTTGGCGAATTCGGTGGGGGTGAGGACGTTGGCGGGCTCGTTCACCAGGTCGCGGGCGATCACCACACCCTCACCGATGCCCTCGCGCTTCTTCCACGCCCGCTTGGCCGCGGCATCGTCCTCTATATAGAGAGTCAGCTTCGGCTTCGCCGTCGCCTCATCGGGCTTCTTCTTGGTCTTGTAGCGGTCGAAGGCATAGGCGCGCAGACGCAGGCCGAGCGCCAGCTCAGCCGCCGCCTCGGCCGGCACCTCGCCGCCCGGCAACGCCAGCACGACGCTCACTTCCTTCGCCGAAGCGGGCAGGCGCCCCATGATGGCCCCGCCGAGCTTGAGCCAGTCGAAGGTCTTGAGGCTCGCCGCCTTGCCCACCCCCATGACGATGAGGCGAGAGGCGTCCAGCCCCGCCGGCGCCAGGATATCCAGCCCCTTGCCGGACTTGCCGGTGAACCGATCCGCCTGCATCGCGCTTGCCACCAGCGTGGCCGCAGGCGCCAGAAGCGTTTCGACGGCCGGCGCAAAGTCCGGCGCATCCCCCTCGGCCGGCTCCGCAGCCAGGAGGACGACGAGCCCTTCCAGAGTGGCCGGAAGCTTGGCAAAACTGATCTTCACATGGTCGGGCATCGGGGCACCTTGATTGGTCACGGCTTTGTTCGTTCTCTTTAGCCGAATGTGCGACGGGGGACGAGCCTCAAACGGGCCGCGGGGCCAACGCGCCGCCGCCCGATTTGCGCCGGAAGGCTCAGCCAATTATGCATCGTGCGCAAGCATGGCCACGCCGGGGCAGCGGGCATTCACCGACAGGGATCAGGATACGCCGCTCGATGAACCGCCTGGACCGTTATGTGTTCCGCTCGGCCGCAACGGCCTTCCTCGGAACGCTGCTGGTACTGACCGCCATGATCTGGGTGACGCAGGCCCTGCGCGAACTCGACATCATGACCACGCAGGGCCAGACGATCATTGCCTTCGTCGTCATTACCGCCCTCGCCCTGCCGGCCCTCATCCTCGGCCTGGCGCCGGCGGCGCTGTTCATGGCGGTGGCACAGACGCTCTTCCGGATGAACAGCGATTCCGAAATCGTCGTGGCAAGCGCGGCCGGCATTTCCACCTGGCGATTCCTGCGGCCGCTGGTGATTCTCGCCTTGCTGGTGGCGGCGGGCTGCGCCGCGCTGTCGATCGAACTTGTGCCGGCGGCGATGCGCCAGTTCCGCTATGAGATTACCCGGGTGCGCGCCGATGTGGTCGCCTTCATCGCCCAGCCCGGCCGGTTCACCACCCTGTCCCAGGGCATGGTGTTCCATGTGCGCGAGCGCAACGCCAACGGCGTGCTGGGGGGCATCTTCATCAATGATGCGCGCGATCCTAAGGAAGTGAACACCTATCTCGCCGAGCGTGGCCAGGTGATCGACTCCGCCGAAGGCACCTTCCTGGTTCTGGAAGAGGGAGCCATCCACCGACGCACCCCCGGCAAGCCGGACAGTAATGTGGTCGAGTTCCAGCGCTACGCCTTCGACCTCTCGCCCTTCACCAATAGCGGCGAGCCGACCGTTTACCGCGCGCCGGAGCGCTCCTTCCGTGACCTCTGGAGCCCCGACCCGAAGGATGTGGTCGTCAGGATCGAGGGCACGGGACGGTTTACCGAGGAGCTTCACCGGCGGCTTTCGCTGCCACTCTATGTGCTCGCCTTCTTCGCCATAGCCTGCGCCGCGCTCGCCGAACCGCGCACCACCCGCGAAGGACGTGGCCTGGCCCTGGCAGGTACCGCCCCCTTCATCATCTTCCTGCAGGTTACCAGCTTCGGGCTGGTCAACCAGGTTCGCACGGAGCCCGCCCTTATCCCTGTCGTGTACCTTGTGCCGATTGTGTTCATCATCGGGGCGATGATCTCGCTAAGCGGGCGTTTCAAGCCACGCATGCCGGAAGCGATTCGCATAAGGATCGACCGCCTCGCCCAGCGCGTCGTGCGCGCGACCGTGAACTGAGCCGCCGATGCGCGATCACAATGAAATCACCGGCAGCGGAGCGGCGGCATGATCGGACGCACGCTGGGGTTCTATTTCGGCCGCCGGTTCATCACCTCGGTGATGGGCATTTTCGTCGGCTGCGCCAGCCTGATCATGCTCATCGACCTGCTCGAACTGTCCCGGCGCGTCGGCGAGCGCGATGTCGATTTCGGCACGCTTCTGCTGCTGGTGTTCTACCGCATGCCATTCTTCACCGAGCAGTTGCTGCCCTTCGCTGTGCTGTTCGGCGCGATCGGAACGTTCCTCACGCTGTCACGGCGGCTGGAACTGGTGGTGGCGCGCGCCGCTGGCATTTCGGCCTGGCAATTCATCGCTCCTGCGGCGCTGATTGCCGTTGCGCTCGGCACGTTTTCCACAACGGTCTACAACCCTGTCTCGGCCCTGTTCAAGGAACGGGCGAGCCGACTGGAAGCGGAGATCTTCAACCGCCAGACCGGCCTGTTCGCGGCCGGCCGCAGCGGCTTCTGGCTGCGCCAGCAGAGCATCGACGGACAAGCCATCATCCAGGCGGCGGCCACCAGCAATGGCGGACGCGAACTCACCGGCGTCAACGTCTTCCTGTTCGACACGCACGACAAGCTGCTGGAGCGCATTGAGGCCCGCCGCGCCGTGCTCGATCCCGGGGCGTGGCGGCTGGAAAATGCGCGCGTATTAACTCCGGCAATAGGTTTGCAGGAGTACGACGTGTACATGCTGGCTACCAATCTCACGCCCAATCAGGTGCAGGAATCGCTTCAGAGCGAGACCGTGCCTTTTTGGGATCTGCCCGCCGCCATTGATGCCGCGACCCGGGTCGGATTTGGCGCGGAACGCTATCGGCTGCAATATCAGAGCCTGCTGGCGCGACCCGCGCTGCTGCTGGCGATGGTGCTGATTGCCGCCTCGGTGAGCCTGCGCGTGTTCCGGTTCGGCGGCATCGGCCAGACGATTCTCGGTGGCGTCGCGGCCGGCTTTCTGCTTTATGTTTTCACCAAGCTCGCCGAGGACCTCGGTGAGGCAGGGATTGTGCATCCCATTATAGCAGCGTGGTTTCCAGCGGGCGTAGGAGCATTGATGGGCATTCTCATCCTGCTTCACCGGGAGGACGGATGAAGGTCGGCAACGTGATAGCCGGCCAGGCAGATTCGGCGATCCCGCGGCTGAGAAGTCGCCTGCGCCGGTCTGTCTGTGCGTCGATTTTCGGAGCAGGCTCCGTTGCGTTGGTCGCCTTCGGCCCGGCGACGCTTGCTCATGGTCAGACGACTCTTGGCCAGACGAATGCTGCCCAGACAACGGCGGCGCAGCCCGCCGGCCTCGTCGGTGGCTTGGTCACGCGGCAAACCGACCCCAATGCGAAGATGCTCGTGACGGCCGACGAGCTTGTCTACGACAACACCCGCAACGAGGTGATCGCGGAAGGCAACGTCCAGATCTATTATGACGGCGCGGTCCTTGAAGCGAAGCGGGTCGTCTATGATCGCAACGCCAACCGGCTGCGTGCCGAAGGTGGCGTGCGGCTGAAGGACAAGGACGGCACCGTCATCGCTGCCGACAACCTCGACCTGTCGCAGGACTTCAGCAACGGCTTCGTCAACTCGCTGCGCATCGATTCGCCAGAGGACATGCATTTCGTCGCTGCCCGCGCCGATCGCGAGAATGGCGACACGACCGTCCTGACCAGCGGCGCCTACACGCCGTGCGAACCCTGTAAGGAAAATCCTCAGAAGCCGCCGATGTGGCAGGTGAAGGCCGCCAAGATCATCCATAAAGAAAAGGAACAGATGATCTACTTCGAGGATGCCAGGATCGAGTTCCTCGGCATCCCGATCGCGTGGGTTCCCTATCTCGAAGCGCCCGATCCGACGGTGAAGCGCAAGTCCGGCTTTTTGATCCCGCAATTCGTGAGCACTTCCGAGATCGGCTACGGCGCGACCATCCCCTATTTCTGGAACATCGCGCCCAATATGGACGTGACGTTCTCGCCGATGATCGTCTCCAAGCAGGGCGTGCTGCTCGACGCTGAGTTCCGGCACCGGCTGGAAACGGGCAGCTACAGCATCCGCGCGGCTGGCATCGATCAAATGGACAGGGACGAGTTCCAGGGCCAGCCCGGTGATCGCGATCAGCGCGGCGTGGTCGAGACGCACGGCCGCTTCAACATCAACCAGAACTGGTACTGGGGTTGGGACGGCTGGCTGATGTCAGACCAAACCTTCCTCCAGGACTACAACCTCATCAGCGCGACGACGCGCGAGGTCACCTCGCAGATCTATCTCGTCGGCCAGGGCGACCGCTCCTATTTCGACCTGCGGGCGATGTATTTCACCGGCCTGACCTCGTATGACGTCGAGTCGCAGCAGCCGGTCATCCACCCCGTACTCGACTACAGCAAGACGCTGGGCGATTCGATCTTCGGCGGGCAGTTCAGCTACGACATCAACTTCACCAGCTTGACGCGCGACCAGATCGACCTGCGCGCCACCTCC
Source organism: Ancylobacter rudongensis (assembly GCF_900100155.1). Classification (GTDB taxonomy): domain Bacteria; phylum Pseudomonadota; class Alphaproteobacteria; order Rhizobiales; family Xanthobacteraceae; genus Ancylobacter; species Ancylobacter rudongensis. Next base: position 75,247 of record NZ_FMTP01000007.1, on the reverse strand, counting down.
GCCGCCTATGCGCCGCTCGTGCCGGAGCTTTACGACGGGCCCACCAACCAGTGCGACATCTCGCGAATTCCGTCCGGCGTGAGCTTGCGCGACGCCTGCCTGATGCGCGGCATGGTCGGCAGCTACAGCCGCCTGTCCGGCGTGGTCGACTGGCGCCGCACCTTCATCGACCAGGCCGGCCAGACCTGGACGCCGTTCTTCAACATGCAGCTCGATGTCGCCTCGGTGCAGGCCCAGACCGAGGACGAGCCGTGGCTCGGCACCGGCGGCGACACGCAGCTCGTGCGCGCCATGCCGGCCGTCGGTCTCGAATACCGCTACCCCTTCATCGCGGTGCAGAACTGGGGAACCCAGACCATCGAGCCGATCGCCCAGGTCATCATCCGGCCGGATGAGACCCATATCGGCCAGCTGCCGAACGAAGACGCGCAGAGCCTGATCTTCGACGACACCAATCTGTTCGAGATCAACAAATATTCCGGCTATGACCGTGTGGAAGGCGGCGGGCGCGCCAATGTCGGCATCCAGTACACCGCCAATTTCAATGATGGCGGGCAGATCAACGCCCTGTTCGGCCAGTCCTACCAACTGTTCGGCACCAACTCCTACGCCAATTACGACATGGCGAACACCGGTGCCGAATCTGGCCTGGAAGACGATGCCTCCGACTATGTGGCTCGGCTCTACTACCAGCCGACCGCGAATTTCTCGCTCATCAACCGCTTCCGCTTCGACAACAGCGACTGGTCAGTCGAGCGCTACGAGGTCGAAGGCCGGGCGGTTATCAACAAGCAGCTGACAGTCTCCGCGCTCTACGGGCTGTACACAGCCCAGCCCCTGCTCGGCTATTACGAGGAGCGCGAAGGCATTCTCGGCACCGGCACGCTGAAGCTGAGCGAGAACTGGAACCTGCAGGCGGCCGCGCGCTACAATCTCAATCTCGACGAGATCGACTACACGCTGTTCGGTATCTCCTATATCGATGAATGCTTCGGCATCGCGCTCAGCTATCGTTCGGATTACACTGAAAGTGGCAATCGCGAGCGCGTCGACACGGTCCTCGTCACCTTCACGCTGAAGACGTTGGGCGAGGCGGGCTTCTCCACCGATGTGGGGTCGAGCGGAAGCAGCGATTAGGCCTTGGCGTCGCATTGACGCCACATCCGCCGACCAGAACAGCGCGGGTACGGCGGGACTTGTAAATGGGGAAAGCCCCGGCGCCTGCCGACAGCAAGAGTGGAGAGAAAATGCTCGGACGGTCTTTGATACGGGATGGCTGGCGCGCCGGTCGTCATCGCGTCGTGGGACCGCTCGCCCGCGCGCTGGTGCTTGGCTGCGCGGTCGTCGCCGTCACCACGCTCCCGCCCGCGCCGGCCAGAGCCCAGCAGATACTTGTCCTGGTGCAGGGGCAACCCATCACCAGCTTCGATGTCGCCCAGCGCATCAAGCTCGCCCAGCTCACCGAGCGGCGCAACCTTTCGCAAAAGCAGGCGCTGGAAGAGCTGATCGATCAGCGCCTGAAGATCGTCACCGCCGAGCGGTTCGGCGTCACTGCCGACAAGGACGAGATCGAGAAGATGTTCGCCCGCATGGGCAGCCGTAGCGGCCGCTCACCGGAGCAGCTGACCCAGGCGCTCGCCCAGTCCGGCCTCGACGCCAGCATGCTCAAGACGAAGATGCGGGCCGACTATGTCTGGAACAATTATGTTCGGGGCCGTTTCTCCTCGGCCTCGACCATCCGCGATTCCGACGTCTTCGCGGCGCTTCAGTCGAAGGGCGAGGACCTCACCCGCGCCCAGCGCACCACCGAGTACACGGTGCGCCAGATCGTCCTCGTCGTCGGCCGCACGGCCAACCCCGGGGAGCGTTCACAGCGCATGGCCGAGGCCAACAACCTGCGCAAGCAGTTCAAGGATTGCGAAACCGGCGTCCAGACGGCGCGCGGGATGCGCGAGACGGTGGTCCGCGACCCGGTCATCCGCACCTCGGCCGACATGAGCGCACCGGTGCGAAAGGTCATGGACGACACGCCGGTCGGCCAGATGACCGCACCGGAAGTCACCCGCGCCGGCATTGAGATGATCGCGATCTGCAATCGCCGCGAAGTGGTCGGCGAGAGCGCGCAGAAGCGTGAGGTGCGCACCGAGCTTGAGAACAAGCAGTTCGACTCGGTCTCCAAGAAGTTGCTGGACGATGCCCGCAAGTCCGCCATGATCCAGTATCGCTGATCGGTCGATGGCACACCCTTCGCCCGTTTTGGCTCTGACGATGGGCGAGCCGGCCGGAATCGGCCCCGACATCACCCTCGCAGCCTGGCTGATGCGGGAATCGCGTGCCTTGCCACCCTTCTTCGTTACCGGCGATGCAGGCCTGCTGCGCCGCCGGGCGGAAGCTCTCGGCCTCGCCGTGCCGGTTCAAGAATGCACGCCCGAAGACGCCGCCGCCTTGTTCCCCACCGCGCTACCTGTCGTCAGCGCGGGCCCGGCGGCGACCGCCGCCCCAGGCCAGCCGGATACCACCAGCGCTCCCGCCGCCTGTGCGGCGATCGACAGCGCCGTGGCGCTGGTGAAAGCCGGGCGTGCCGCCGCGGTAGTGACGAACCCGATTTCCAAGGCCGTGCTGTATGCCGATGGCTTCGCCTTTCCCGGCCATACTGAATATCTCGCTTATCTCGCCGCCTCGCCGGCGCCGCGCCCGGTGATGATGATCTGGTCGCCGGACCTCGCCGTCGTTCCCGCTACGATCCATGTGCCTCTGGCGGATGTGCCGCGCCTGTTCACCCGTGAACTACTCATTGAGACCGCCCGCATCACTGCCCACGATCTGCGGCATCGCTTCGGCATCAAAGCCCCCCGCCTCGCCATTTGCGGGCTCAACCCGCATGCGGGCGAGGACGGCACGCTCGGGCGCGAGGACGAGGATGTCACCCGCCCCGCCGTGGCGGCGCTGCGGCAGGCGGGGATCGATGCGCGCGGGCCGCTGCCAGCCGACACGCTGTTCCACGCCGCCGCCCGCGCCACATATGATGCCGCCATCGGCGCCTATCACGACCAGGTTCTGGCGCCGGCCAAGGCCCTCGCCTTCGATCGCGCTGTCAACGTCACGCTTGGGTTGCCTTTCATACGCACCTCGCCGGACCATGGCACGGCGTTCGCCATCGCCGGAACCGGGCGCGCCGATCCCTCCAGCCTGATCGAGGCGCTGCTTCTGGCGCGCCGGCTCAGCGAGAGCGACGCCGCACGAGCGGAAGGCTGAAGTCGTCAGATGAGCATCGATAATCTGCCGCCGCTTCGCGACGTCATCCGGGATCATGGGCTCTCGGCACTGAAGTCGCTCGGCCAGAATTTCCTGCTCGACCTCAACCTCACCTCGAAGATCGCCCGCACCGCCGGCCGGCTCGACGGGCTGACCGTCATCGAAGTCGGCCCTGGCCCCGGCGGCCTGACACGGGCGATCCTTGCTCTCGGGGCGCGGCGCGTGATCGCCATCGAGCGCGATTCCCGCTGTGTGGCCGCCTTGGCCGAGGTAGCGGCAAACTATCCCGGCCGGCTGGAGATCATCGAGGGCGATGCGCTGGAGACGGACTACCGCGCCCTTCTCGCGGCGGACGAGCGTGCCCTCATCATCGCCAACCTGCCATACAATGTCGGCACGCCGCTGCTGGTCGGCTGGCTCTCGGTCGATCCCTGGCCGCCCTGGTATGAGAGCCTCACGCTGATGTTCCAGCGCGAGGTCGCCGAGCGTATCGTCGCCGCGCCGGGAGACGACCATTATGGCCGCCTGGCCGTACTGACCGGCTGGAGGGCGCAGGCGCACATCGCCTTCGACGTACCGCCCTCGGCCTTCGTCCCGCCGCCCAAGGTCACGTCGTCAGTGGTCCACATCACACCCCGCCGCGCCCCCCTGCCCTGCTCGCTTAAGGCACTGGAGCGCGTCACCGAGGCCGGCTTCGGCCAGCGTCGAAAGATGCTGCGCCAAAGCCTGAAAAGCCTCGGGGTCGATACCGGCGCGCTGCTGGAGGCGGCCGGCATTGCCCCGACCGAACGCGCCGAGCGTGTGACGGTCGAGGGCTTCGTAGCCCTCGCCAATGAGTGGGTGGCGATGCGGCAGGCCGGCGGCGCCGGCCGACCGTGAGCAGCGGCATCGGCGTCGGGGCGGCGTTGGGAGGGAACCCCTACTCCGCCAGTTCCGCCAGTTCGTGGTCCAGCCGCTCGATCACCGGCTCAAGACCGGGCTGGCGTTCGCGACGCAGGCGCTCGGCCAGAAGGATGTTGCGCAGGTTGGCGAAGGTCGAGTTCAGGTCGGCATTGACCAGCACGTAATTGTAGTCGCGCCAGTGGGCGATCTCGGTACGCGCGTTGCGCAGACGCTTCTCGATCACGCCCGAAGCATCCTCGGCCCGCCGCTCCAGCCGGGTCTTCAGCTCTGCCGCCGAAGGCGGCAGGATGAACACGCCGACGATATCCTGGCGCATCTTCTCGTAGAGCTGTTCGGCGCCCTGATAATCAATGTCGAAGAGCACGTCCCTGCCGGCCGACAGGGCGGCTTCCACCGGCTCGCGCGGCGTGCCGTAGAAATTGCCGTGCACCTCAGCCCATTCCAGGAGATCGCCGGCGTCGCGCAGCCGCTCGAAGCGCTCACGCGTGAGGAAGTGATAATGGACGCCCTCGACCTCGCTGGGTCGCCGTCCCCGGGTCGTCACCGACACGGAGAGATAGATGTCGGGGTTCTGCTCCAGGAGCAGCCGGGCCAGGGTCGACTTTCCCGCTCCTGAGGGCGAGGAAAGGATAAGCATCAGCCCCCGCCGGCCGCCAATGGCGGCCGCGGGGCTTGCGGCGTTCTCGTTGCTGTCGCTCACCCTGTCCCTCACTCGATGTTTTGGACCTGCTCGCGGAACTGTTCGACCAGCCCCTTCAGCTCCAGCCCGATGGCGGTCAGCGACACGTCATTAGCCTTGGAGCATAACGTATTGGTTTCGCGGTTGAATTCCTGGGCGAGGAAGTCGAGACGGCGGCCGATCGCGCCGCCCTCGGCTAGCATGGCACGGGCAGCGGCGACATGGGCCACCAGCCGGTCCAGTTCCTCGCGCACATCGACCTTGGACGCCATCATCAGTGCTTCCTGATGCAGCCGGTCCGAATCGAAGCTGGCGCTGGTGTCCATCAGAACCCGCAGCTGTTCGGCGAGCTTGGCGCGGATCGCCTCCGGCCGGCGGGACGGGTTGGCCTCGGCGGCAGCAGTGAGCGCGGCAATCCCGTCGAGCCGTTCGCTGAGCACGAGGCCGAGGGCGGCACCCTCCTGCGCGCGCATGGCGGCGAGCTCGGCGAGCGCCTGGGAGAAGCCGGACAGAACAGCCGCCTCCAGCCCCGCCCGCGCCGTCTCGCTCTCCTGCGCTTCGCTGACCTCCAGCACACCCTTGAGGCCCAGAAGGCTCTCAAGCTGCACCGGCGGCGCGCCGAGTTCCTCGGCGACACGACCCACCGACTGCGCGATGGTCCGCAGCACATGCTCATTGACGCGGACGCTGACCTCGGGGTCCGCCCGGGTGAGCGAGAGGTTGGCGTTGACGTTGCCGCGTGAGAGCACACGCGCGGCGGACTGCTTGAGGCCCGCCTCCAGGCCGTCCCATCCGCCGGGAAGCCGCAGGCGGACATCGAGGCCCTTGCCATTGACCGATTTGAGTTCCCAGGCCCAGCTCCACGCGCCGCTGATGCCCTGCGTGCGTGCGAAACCCGTCATGCTGGCCAGCGTCATGCCATCCCCCTGCCCCGTCCCCAGACGGCGGCCGGACCATAACGGGGGCCGCCGCCAGCCTCAAGCCGGCAGCGAAGACATTGGGCTCAGTCGACGGCGTTGGCGCCAGTCGTCCCCGACGTTCCGGCCGGCTGCGCCGCCGGATCGACCTTGCGCTCGCGCTCGACCTGGCGCCAGCGCGCCACATTCTTGTTGTGCTGGTCGAGTGTGGCGGCGAAGGCGTGCCCGCCCGTGCCGTCAGCGACGAAATAAAGGTTGTCGCTCTTTGCCGGCCGGGCGGTGGCTTCCAGAGAGGCGCGGCCGGGATTACCGATCGGCGCCGGCGGCAGACCAGGAATCGTGTAGGTGTTGAACGCCGTCGGCGAGGTGATGTCGGTGCGCGTCAGCGGACGTTCCAGCCGCCCCTTGCCGCGCACCAGGCCGTAGATGATCGTCGGATCCGACTGCAGGCGCATCTTCTTGTTGAGCCGGTTGACGAACACAGCCGCCACCTCGGCCCGCTCCTCGGGAACGCCGGTTTCCTTTTCTACGATGGAGGCAAGGATGACCAATTCTTCCGGCGATTTCAGCGGCAGCGAGGGGTCGCGCTTTTCCCAGATTTCCTTCAGCGTCGTGTCCTGCGTGCGGGCCATGCGCCGCAGCACATCCTCGCGCGAGGTACCGCGCGTGACTTTGTAAGTATCCGGCATCAGGCTGCCCTCGCGCGGCACCTGCCGCACGCTGCCCGACAACTCCGCTACCTCAAGCAGCCGCTCGACGATCTGGTCGCTGGTCAGGCCCTCGGGAACGGTGACGGTATACTCGATCACCCGACCGGAAACGATGGTGTCCAGGACCTGCTGGATTGAGGCGCCGGCGGAAAAGGCATATTCGCCCGCCTTCAGCTTGCCGGAGGCACGGGTACCGACCGCTGCGCCGACGAAGACCCATTTGTCGTCAATCACGCCCTGCTTGAGCAGAAGATCGGCAATGTCGATCACCCCATATTCGTTTGGCACGATCACTGCCTTGTCAGCTGCGAGCGGGCCCGGCGCGTAGAAGCGCTCCTTGCCGATCCACAGGGCCCCGCCACCCAGGACGATAGCAACGACCAGGAGCGTGAAGACCATGCTACCGGCGACAACGAGAGGGTGATTCGCCCGGCGCGATGCCTTGTGCGGGTCGGGAGTCTTTCCCGGCGGCGTCGGGGAGATCGGATCGGTCATCGGGAGCCTCGCCTGGCGTTCGCGGGCAGCGCAACGCACTGGCAGACTACCCGAAAAGATGGCGAAAGCGCGAAACCGCCCGTCCTAGGCGCCGCGCTTCCCCAGCGTTCGCATCGCCGCGCTCAGTGCGCGTAGCGCTTGAAGACAACGGAAGCATTGGTGCCGCCAAAGCCGAACGAGTTCGACAGCGCATAGTCGATCTGCCGCTCACGCGGGGTATGCGGCACAAGGTCGATGGGCGTCTCGATCGACGGATTGTCGAGGTTGATCGTCGGCGGCGCAATCTGGTCGCGGATCGCCAGCAGCGAGAAGATCGCCTCCACCGCCCCGGCCGCGCCAAGAAGATGACCGATGGCCGATTTGGTGGACGACATCGACACCGTCGCGGCGCTGTTGCCGAGCAGGCGCTGCACCGCACCGAGCTCGATCTCGTCGGCCATGGTCGAAGTGCCATGGGCGTTGATGTAGTCGATCTCGGCCGGGGTGATCCCCGCCCGCTTCAGCGCCGCCGTCATGCAGCGGAAGGCGCCGTCGCCATCCTCGGAAGGAGCGGTGATGTGATAGGCGTCGCCCGAGAGGCCGTAACCGACGATTTCGCCATAGATCTTGGCGCCGCGCGCAAGGGCGTGCTCCAGCGCCTCGACGATAACGACACCCGCGCCCTCGCCCATGACGAAGCCGTCACGGTCCCTGTCATAGGGGCGCGAGGCCTTTTCCGGGGTGTCATTATAGCTTGTCGACAGCGCACGGCAGGCCGCAAAGCCCGCCAGCGCAAGCCGGTTGATCGGCGATTCGGTACCGCCGGCGACCATCACGTCGGCGTCGCCGAAGGCCACCAGGCGGGCCGCATCACCGATGGCGTGCGCGCCGGTGGAGCAAGCAGTGACAACCGCGTGGTTGGGTCCCTTGAGACCGTGCTCGATCGACACATAGCCGCCAGCCAGATTGATCAGGCGGCCGGGAATGAAGAAGGGGGAGACGCGCCGGGGCCCGCGCTCCTGCAGCAGCAGGGCGGTTTCGGCGATGCCCTGAAGGCCGCCAATGCCCGAGCCGATCAGCACGCCACTGGCGCACTGGTCTTCGTAGGAGGTCGGATGCCAGTCGGCATCATCAAGCGCCTGCCGGGCCGCCGCCATCGCGTAGATGATGAAGTCGTCGACCTTGCGCTGCTCCTTCGGCTCCATCCACTGGTCGGGATTGAAGGTGCCGTCGGTGCCGTCGCCCCGCTTCAGCTGGCAGGCGATCTTGGCCGGCAGGTCGGAGACGTCGAAATTCTCGACGCGGCCAGCCCCGCTCTTTCCGGCCAACAAGCGTTGCCAGGTAATGTCGACGCCGCATCCGAGCGGCGTCACCATGCCGAGGCCGGTAACGACGACGCGCCTCATCCGATGTCTCCGGAGAACTTCAGAGTAGTAGGCGCCGCGACGGGCGAACCGCCGCAGCGCGCGAGAGCGGCGATCAGGCCGCGTTCTTTTCCAGGAAGGTGATGGCGTCGCCGACGGTCAGGATCGTCTCGGCGGCGTCGTCCGGAATCTCGCAGTTGAAGGCTTCTTCAAAGGCCATGACCAGCTCGACCGTATCGAGGCTGTCGGCGCCGAGGTCGTCGATGAAGCTCGCATTCTCGGTAACCTTCTCGGACTCAACGCCCAGATGCTCGGCTACAATCTTCTTCACGCGCTCGGCAATATCGCTCATCGGTTCACCCTCGTCCGTATCCGGAGGTTGCTACGTTATACCATTTGGCCCCCGCGCGAACGCGGTGTTGGCGGCCTGCTTTTTTGCCCCGATTACAGGATGCCTCGAACAATTCCGCAATGGTGTTGCGGGGTTCGACCCTGTGAGCCGAGGCGGCTGTTAGCACACTTCAAACGCCAAAACCAGCACCGTAAAGGGCGGGTTAACTGCGCTCTGGGTGAGCCTCGTCAGATCATGGCCATTCCGCCATTCACATGCAGCGTCTGCCCAGTGACATAGCCAGCCTCGCTGGAAGCGAGGTAGACGGCGGCTGCCGCGATATCCTCCGGCGAGCCCAGCCGCGCGGCCGGAACGGCGGAGAGAATCGCCTGCTTCTGCTTGTCGTTGAGCACATCGGTCATCGGCGTGGCGATGAAGCCCGGGGCGATGCAGTTCACCGTCACGCCGCGCGCCGCCACTTCCTTGGCCAGCGCCTTCGACATGCCGATCATGCCGGCCTTGGCGGCAGCATAATTGCCCTGGCCGGCGTTGCCGGTCACGCCCACGATGGAGGTGATGCCGATGATGCGGCCGGTACGCCGGCGCATCATGGACCGGGCGGCGGCGCGGGTCAGCCGGAAGCCGGCGGTGAGGTTCACCGCGATCACCGTGTCCCACATCTCGTCGGTCAGGCGCACAAACAGGCCGTCACGGGTGATCCCGGCATTGTTGACCAGGATGTCGATGTCACCCATGGCCTCCTCGGCCTGCGGCACCAGCTGCTCAACCTGCTCGATATTCGAGAGGTCGCAGGGCAGGACATGGGTCCGCTCGCCCATCTCGGCGGCGAGCGCCTCAAGGACTTCGCGGCGGGTGCCCGAGAGCGCCACCGTGGCGCCCTGCGCGTGCAGCGCCTTGGCGATGGCTCCGCCGATCCCGCCGGTGGCGCCGGTGACGAGTGCCGTCTTCCCCGTCAGATCGAACATGGGAACCTCCTGAATTGCTGTCTCAAGCCTGCGCCGGCGCAGCGGCGAAGGCGGCGACGTCTTCGGGTGCGCCGATACTCACGGCGGCCACCTGACGGGCGATGCGCTTGGTGAGGCCGGCAAGCACCTTGCCGGTACCGACCTCGACGAGCCGGGTAACGCCCTGCTCGGCCATGAAGGCCACGGATTCGCGCCAGCGAACCGTGCTCGTCACCTGGCGGACCAGAAGCGACCGAATCTCGTCCGGCGCACTGACGGGGGCTGCCGTCACATTGGCGACCAGCGGCACGCGCGGCGCATGCACCTCGACACCGGCCAGCGCTTCGCGCATGGCGTCGGCGGCGGAGGTGATGAGGCGGCAATGAAAGGGGGCGGAGACGGTCAGCAGAATGGCGCGCGAGGCGCCCTCGCGCTTGGCAATCTCGCAGGCACGCTCGACGGCAGCGGCGTTGCCGGAGACAACGACCTGCCCGGGCGCATTGTCATTAGCGATGTCGCAGACCTCACCCTGAGCGGCCTCGGCGGCGACGGCGGCGACCTTGTCGAAGTCGAGACCCAGAATCGCTGCCATGGCACCCGTACCCACGGGTGTGGCCGCCTGCATCGCGGTGCCGCGCTGGCGCAGCAGCCGCGCCGTATCGGCAATCGAGAGCGAGCCCGCGGCGGCGAGCGCGGAATATTCGCCCAGCGAATGGCCCGCCACGAAAGCGGCATCACGTGCCAGATCAAGCCCGGCCTCGGCCTCCAGCACACGTAGCGTCGCAAGCGAGGCGGCCATCAGGGCGGGCTGGGTGTTCGCCGTCAGGGTCAGGGTTTCAATCGGCCCGTCCCACATGATCGCGGAGAGCTTTTCGCCCAACGCCGCATCGACTTCGTCGAACACCGCGCGCGCCACCGGGAACTGATCGGCGAGGGCCTTGCCCATGCCGACGACCTGGCTGCCCTGACCGGGAAAAACGAAAGCGATGCTCATGACGTTGCGATATCCATTCCTCTTTGAATCGGCGGCCGCAGGAACAACGCCCTGCGTCCCGTGTCAAGCTGCCGGCCGCCTCCCGGCCTCTGCCGCACCGCGTCTCGCCGCCGGATCGGCCCCGACCGAGCCGCTTGAACCGCCACAGAGAGGGAAGCGGCTGCGGGAGCAAGCGCGTATTATGATACGTTCAGAGCTCGAACAGAGGCCCCACATTCACCGGCTCGCCCGCGGGACGGCCCATCGAACCTTGATTTCCCGCTCTTTTCGCGTATAAGCCCGCGCACTGTCAGTCCCGGCCGGGGGCTGAACGGACGGTTGCGCATGGCTTTTTGCCGGGCGTGGCAGCGTATCCGAGGATTCGCGTCGTCCCGTGTCCCCGCCTTCGAGAATATTCGAGCCTTTCCGGGCTCGAAGGGCTCGGCGTCGGGAGGATGGCCGCAATAGTGCGGAACAAAGGAAAGGCACGAAACATGGCTCTTTATGAGCACGTGTTCCTCGCGCGCCAGGATGTAACGGCGCAGCAGGTCGAGGAACTCACGGCACGCTTCAAGGGCGTGCTGGAGGCGAATGGTGGCTCGGTCCCGAAGGTCGAGTATTGGGGTGTGAAGACCCTTACCTATCGCGTCCGCAAGAATCGCAAGGCGCATTTCTCGCTGCTGAACATCGACGCGCCGCCGGCCGCCGTGGCCGAGATGGAGCGCCAGATGCGTATCGATGAGGACATTCTTCGCTTCATCACCGTCCGCGTCGAAGAGCTCGAAGAAGGCCAGTCGGTCATGCTGCAGAAGCGCGACCGCGACGATCGTGGCGATCGTGGCTTCGGTGATCGCGGCTTCGGCGGTGATCGCGGCTTCGGCGGCGGCGGGCGCAGTTTCGGCGGCGACCGTGGTGGTGATCGTGGCGATCGCGGCCCGCGCCGTGACCGCGAAGAGGCTCCGGCCAGCGTGGAGACTGAGTGATGGCTTTCGGTGGCACCGGCGGCGCAGCCGCAAACACCTCGGGCGCCCGTCGCCCCTTCTTCCGCCGTCGCAAGACCTGCCCGTTCTCCGGCGCCAATGCGCCGAAGATCGACTACAAGGACGTGCGGCTGCTGCAGCGCTACATCTCCGAGCGCGGCAAGATCGTTCCCTCGCGCATCACGGCCGTCTCGGCCAAGAAGCAGCGCGAACTGGCCCAGGCGATCAAGCGCGCGCGCTTCCTCGGCCTGCTGCCCTTCGTGATCCGCTGATCGCGTAACGCCTTCGTCCCCGGCCAAGGCCGGGGACGCTTCGTGCAGTGTAATGACAACAGGCCCCGGGCTTCCGGCGGTCTTGGCTGGGGCGGACGATGATCCTCCCCTAACCGCTAAGGGCGGGACAGCGTGTCGATGATTATGAACTGGCTCATAGCGCTGGGTGCCGGCGCGGCATCCGCGCTTATGGTCGCCACCGTTGCGACCGGCAGCCCGCTCGCCCTCCCCCTCTTCTATCTCGCTCCGCTGCCGGTATTGATCGTCGGCCTTGGCTGGACGCATGTCTCGGCGCTGATCGCCGCGTCCGCGGCAGCCGTGGCCATCGGCGTGTTCTTCGGTGTCGAGCTTCTCCTCGCCTATGTCGCCGGCGTCGGCCTTCCCGCCTATGTGCTCTCCTATCTCGCGCTGATGGCGCGCGAGCCGGAGCCTGGCGCGCCGCTCGAATGGTTCCCCGTCGGCCGTGTGGTGCTGGCCGCCGCCATCCTCGGTTGCCTGGCGGTGGCGGCACTGATCCCGCTGGTGGCCGGCAGCGTCGAGGGCTACCAGGCTGCCTTGCGCACGCTGTTCCAGGAGATGTTCGAGAAAAGCCCTGGTGCCGGCGGGCCGGATGTCGAGCGGATGGTGGACCTGCTGGTCCTCGTCATGCCGCCAGCGGCAGCCGTCGTGACCATGGTCACACAGATCGGCAATCTCTGGCTTGCCGCCCATATTTCCCGCCTCTCCGGCCGCCTGATGCGCCCCTGGCCGGATCTCGCGACGATTTCGGTGCCGCGTCCCGTGGCCGTGCTGCTCGTCGGCACCTTCATCGCCACCAACCTCGCGGGCGGGTTCATCGGCCTGCTGGCGCAACTGCTGACCTCCACCCTGGTCATGGCCTTCGCCTTCATCGGCCTCGCCACCATCCACTGGATCACCCGCGGCGCCGCCGGCCGCGCTCTGGTCATCGCTACCGTCTGGATCGCCGCGCTCGCGCTGGGCTGGCCCTTCGCGCTGCTCGCGCTGCTCGGCCTCGCCGAAACGCTGTTCGGCGTGCGCCAGCGGTTTCGAAAGGGCGGCCCGCCGGGGCGCCCGCCGGCCGCCAACGACGTCTGAACTCACTCAACCTTTCCACTTTGACGCATTGAATGGAGAACTGAAATGGAAGTCATCCTGCTTGAGCGTGTCGCCAAGCTCGGCCAGATGGGCGAAGTCGTTCGCGTGCGCGACGGCTATGCCCGCAATTTCCTCCTGCCCTCGGGCAAGGCGCTGCGCGCCACCAAGGAGAACAAGGGCCGCTTCGAATCGATGAAGGCCCAGCTGGAGACCCGCAACCTCGAGCTCAAGTCCGAGGCCGCCAAGGTCGGCGAGAAGATGAAGGGCACCGAGATCATCCTGGTCCGTCAGGCTGGCGAAACCGGCCACCTCTACGGCTCGGTCTCGACCCGCGACATCTCCGACGCCCTGACCGCCGCCGGCTTCTCGGTAGAGCGCCGCCAGATCGTCCTCAACCAGCCGATCAAGACCATCGGCGTGCACGAAGTGCCGGTCACGCTGCATCCCGAGGTCGAGGTGTCGATCCGCGCCAACGTCGCCCGCAGCGCCGAGGAAGCCCAGCGCCAGTCGCGCGGTGAGGACCTCAGCGTCGTCCGCGATGACGAGGACGAAGACGCGTATGTCGAAGAAGCCGATGTCGAGGCCGACGAGGAGGCTGAGGCCGAGCAGGCCTGAAGCTTTTACGTTAGGTCATACGTCAAAAGGCTTAGCCCGGCCGGTTTCGGCCGGGCTTTTTTGCGTTCAGCGCAGTATTTGCCATGTTGCGAGGCTGATGAGGTTGTGATGCAATGAGTGGCAGATAACAGACATGCCCAGTGCATGGGCAGGCAGTCTTCCCGCGGAGACGAGCCTTTTCGGTTTGTCGTCGCCGACTGCCAGTACTTTGGGATTGGCCGATGGAACGGTTGCTCGCCAAGGTCCTCGAGCGCATCGTGCGCCGTGGTTGCCTCGCCGTTATTTTCGCTTCCGGCACCCGTACCGTTTTCGGAGACGGCAGCGGCGCCCCCCTTACTGTCCGCTTCACCTCCGATGCCTGGCAACGTCAGATCGTCCTCGACCCCGAGCTCACCTTCGGCGAGGCGTATATGGACGGCGGCATGGTGGTCGAGCAGGGCGATATCGCCGAAGTGCTCGCCCTTCTGATGTCGCAGGTCGGCTTGCAGGTGCCGAGCGCCAGCGCGCAGTTCTTCATGCGGCTACGCTTCCTGTTCCGCCGTCTGGCCCAGTTCAACCCGCCTGAGCGCTCGCAGAAGAACGTCGCCCATCATTACGACCTGGACGGGCGGCTTTACTCACTGTTCCTCGATGCCGACCGACAATATTCCTGCGCCTATTTCGAAGCGCCCGGCCAATCGATCGACGACGCGCAGCTGGCCAAGAAGCGGCACATTGCGGCCAAGCTGCTCTTTGACCGGCCGAACCTAACAGCTCTGGACATTGGCTGCGGCTGGGGCGGAATGGGCCTCTATCTCGCTGGCCATGCGGGTGCCCGCGTCACCGGAGTCACGCTCTCGCAGGAGCAGCTCGGCGTCGCCCGTTCGCGCGCGGAGGAGCGGGGCCTTTCCGGCCGCGCCGACTTCCGCCTGCAGGATTATCGGGACGTGCCCGGTCCGTTCGACCGGATCGTCTCGGTCGGCATGTTCGAGCATGTCGGCGTCGGCCACTATGACGAGTATTTCAGCAAGGTCGCGGAGCTTCTGAAGGAGGACGGCGTCGCCCTCATCCACTCCATCGGACGCTCCGAAGGGCCCGGCATCACCAACCCATGGATCGCCAAGTACATTTTCCCCGGCGGCTACATCCCGGCATTGTCCGAGGTGCTGCCGGCGGTGGAGAAAGCGGGATTGCTCGTCACCGACATCGAGATTCTGCGCCTGCACTATGCCGAGACGCTCAAGGCCTGGCGCGAACGCTTCCTCGCCCATCGCGAGGAGGTGGAACGGCTCTACGACCCACGCTTCGTGCGGATGTTCGAGTTCTATCTCGCCTCGTCGGAAATGGCCTTCCGTCACCAGGGCATGATGGTGTTCCAGATCCAGCTTGCCCGGCGCGAGGGGGTGGTGCCGCTGACGCGCAACTACATCGCCGAGGGCGAGGCGGCGCTGCGCGAGATGGAAAACCAGAGCCGCCCCGGCCTGCGGCTGGCCGGCGAGTAGCCTGCCACCACTTGCCCGCGCAAGGGCGCGGGCCAGCGGTGGCCGAAACCCGTCAAGCGAGATTCAGCTTTCCACAGGCCCTCCACAAGACAAAATAGGCAGGGCGCGATTCGTCCCGGACTTCTCCCCGGTGCGGCGCTAGCTGTTGCGTCGACCCACCCGCACCCGGAACAGCCATGCTCGATTCTCCGAACCGCCCCCCGGCGGAGACCGACGCGTCCTATCGCACCGCCCCGCACAACATCGAGGCGGAACAGGCGCTGCTGGGTGCGATCCTCGTCAATAACGAGGCGTTCTACCGGGTCTCGGACTTTCTCGAGCCGCGGCATTTCTTCGAGCCGATTCATGTCGCCATCTTCGAGACCACGTCGGCGCTGATCCGCGCTGGCAAGGTGGCGACGCCGGTCACGCTGAAGACCTTCCTGCCCAGCGATTTCGACGCCGCCGGGCTGACCGCCCCGCAATATCTCGCCCGCCTCGCCGCCGAGGCGACGACGATCATCAATGCCGAGGATTACGGCCGCACCATCTACGACCTCTCGGTGCGGCGCGACCTGATCCACATCGGCGAGGAAATCGTCAACGAGGCCTATGAGGCCCCGATCGACGCCACGCCGCAGGAGCAGATCGAGGAAGCCGAAAAGCGGCTCTACGAGCTCGCCGAAACTGGCCGCTACGATGGCGGCTTCATGCGCTTCAACGACGCGCTGAAGGAAGCCGTCGACATGGCGAGCCGCGCCTTCCAGCGCGACGGGCACCTGTCCGGCACCGCCTCCGGCCTCAGCGATCTCGACCAGATGATGGGCGGGCTGCAGCCGTCCGACTTGATCATCCTCGCCGGCCGTCCGGCGATGGGAAAGACCTCGCTCGCGACCAACATCGCCTTCAACGTGGCGGCGGCCTACAACTCGGAGACGCTGCCGGACGGCTCCATCCGCGCGATCGACGGCGGCGTGGTCGGCTTCTTCTCGCTGGAAATGTCGGCCGAGCAGCTCGCCACCCGTATCCTCGCCGAGCAGGCCGAGATCGCCTCCTACAAGATCCGTCGAGGCGACATCTCCGAGCATGAATTCGACAAGCTCGCCAGCTGCGCCCAGATGATGCAGACGATCCCGCTCTATATCGACGACACTGGCGGCATCTCCATCGCCCAGCTGCGCGCACGTGCCCGACGTCTCAAGCGCCAGCGCGGCCTGGACTTCATGGTAGTTGACTATCTCCAGCTGCTCACCGGCTCCTCCAAGAGCTCCTCGCAGGGGCGCGTGCAGGAGATCACCGAGATCACCACCGGCCTTAAGGCGCTGGCCAAGGAGCTGAGCGTGCCGATCATGGCGCTCTCCCAGCTCTCGCGTCAGGTCGAGAGCCGCGACGACAAGCGTCCGCAATTGTCCGACCTTCGCGAATCCGGTTCAATCGAGCAGGATGCCGACGTGGTGATGTTCGTGTACCGCGAGGAATATTACCTCAAGGGCCGCGAGCCGAAGGAAGGCACCGAGGAATGGTTCAAGTGGGATCAGGACATGAAGGCGGCGCAGGGCGTCGCCGAGGTGATCATCGGCAAGCAGCGCCACGGCCCCACCGGAACGGTGAAGGTCTCGTTCGAACCCCAGTTCACCCGCTTCTCCAATCTGGTCCAGTCCGACCGTCTGCCCGAGCCGTGAGGGCCCAGTCTTGAGTGCCCACGATATCCCGCTTGCCGAAGCCGGCGGACGTCTCACCATCGACCTTTCGGCGCTGGCGGAGAACTATCAGGAACTGACACGCCGCGCGGCGCCGGCCGCCTGCGCCGCCGTGCTGAAGGGCGACGGCTATGGAATCGGCCTCGCCGCCGCCGCCCGAACCCTGTGGCAGGCGGGCGCGCGGAGCTTCTTCGTGGCGCTGCTCAGTGAGGCGCGTGACCTGCGCGACCTGCTTCCCGAGGCGGAGATCTTCGTCCTCAACGGCCTGTTCCCCGACACAGAGGCAGCCTATCTGGAACGCAACCTCCGGCCGGTGCTCGGCAGCCCGGCGGAAATCGCGCGCTGGCGGGCCTTCTGCGCACGTGCCGGCGAAGAAATGCCTGCCGCCATCCACGTCGACACCGGCATGAACCGCCTGGGACTGACCCCCGCGGAAGCGGTGAGCGTTGCCGAAGGCCGTGCCGAGCTCGGATTTCCTGTCGCGCTGCTCATGAGCCACCTCGCCTGCGCCGACGAACCCGATCACCCGCTCAACGCGCGCCAGCTTGAGGATTTCCGCGCCATCGCGGCTCTGTTTCCAGATGTGCGCGCCTCGCTGGCGAACTCCGCCGGAACGGTGAGCGATTCGGCCTATCATTTCGATCTGGTGCGGCCCGGCATCGCCGTCTATGGCGGACGCCCACGGGTGGATGTCGCACCGTTACGCCCGGTGGTACGACTGGAACTGCGCATCGCCCGCATCCGCCATGTGCATGAGGGTGAAACCGTCGGCTATGGCGGTGCCCATACCGCCATCCGCCCGTCGCGCGTCGCCATCCTCTCAGCCGGCTATGCCGACGGCATTCCGCGCCTCGCCGGCGCCTCGGACCTGCGGCCGGGCGCCGAAGCCGTCGTCGCCGGCCGACGCTGCCCGCTGATCGGCCGCATCTCGATGGACCTGCTCGCCGTCGACATCACCGAGATCGACGAGGACGCGGTCCAGCCAGGCGATTTCGCCACGTTGCTGGGCGACGGGCTGACGCTCGACAATCTGGCGCGGCACTCGCACACGATCGACTATGAGATCCTCACTTCACTGGGCCGTCGCTATCACCGCCGCTGGCTATAGCTGGAGCGCCTGCGCCCCGACGCCACCCTGTCGCGAAAGCCGATGCGCAACGCCTCCACCACCTCATCGCCGTTTTGAAGCCAGGCCGGGCTGACGAAAGCTCGGCCGATCACGAACTGCAGGTCGACGCGCGTGATGCTGGGCCCCGCCGCCTCAAGCCTCTTGCGGAGCTGATAGCCGCGCACCCGTTGCCAGGGCTCATGCCGTCCCGACCACAGCGTGACGCCTCCCTCGTCGACCCGCCAGACAAAGGAGCGGCGCCACAGCCACAGAAAAAAGCTGCCAATGCAAAGCGTGCACGGCAAAAGCACGATGAAGCAGATCAGATATCGATAATTAAATCGTGAAATGACTGGCATTTTCGAAACAATCATAAAGATACGAGACAAACTTCATCCGATACCAGTGCGACTGTATTCAGACAAACGCAAGAGTTGCGCCATAGGCGGTTTCCGCCGATACCTCTCCCTTCATGACTTTCGCGTGCCCGCCTTATTGGGCTAGAAGTCCGCGAACACGGCGAAGCGGAACAGTCCACCCATGGCAAAGCGAACCGCATCCTTCATCTGCCAGATCTGCGGCGCGGTGCATTCGCGCTGGCAGGGCCGATGCGATTCCTGCGGCGCGTGGAATTCGATCGCCGAGGAGGCGACGGCTACCGACACCATGCCGGCCAATCTGCGCGGCGGACGCCGGGGCCGGCTCATCGCGCTGGAGAGTCTTACCGGCACCTCAGAGGATGCCCCCCGGGTGCAGGTCGGCATTTCCGAACTCGACCGCGTGGCCGGCGGCGGCATTGTGCCGGGATCGGTGCTGCTTATCGGTGGCGACCCCGGCATCGGCAAGTCGACGCTGTTGATCCAGGCCTCCGCCGCGTTGGCCAGCGCCGGGCACCGCATCATCTATGTCTCCGGCGAAGAAGCCGTCGCCCAGGTGCGCCTGCGGGCGGAGCGGCTGGGCCTTGCCGGCGCCCCGGTAGAACTCGCTGCCGAGACGAATGTCGAGGACATCGTCGCCACGCTGTCGGAAGGCCGCCGGCCGGCGCTGGTGGTGATCGATTCGATCCAGACCATGTGGACGGACACGGTGGAATCCGCCCCCGGCACGGTGACACAGGTGCGCTCCTCGGCGCAGATCCTCATCCGCTACGCCAAGCGCGCCGGCGCCGCTGTCATCCTGGTCGGCCATGTCACCAAGGACGGCCAGATCGCCGGCCCGCGCGTGGTCGAGCACATGGTCGACGCCGTGCTCTCCTTCGAGGGCGACGGCGCCCACCATTTCCGCATCCTGCGGGCGCAGAAGAACCGCTTCGGGCCGACCGACGAGATCGGTGTGTTCGAAATGACCGGCCTCGGCCTGTCCGAGGTCGCCAACCCGTCCGAACTGTTCCTGTCGAACCGTGACAGCGGGGCCCCCGGCACGGCGGTCTATGCCGGCATGGAGGGCACGCGCCCGGTGCTGGTGGAGATCCAGGCGCTGGTCGTGCCAACCAGCCTCGGCACACCGCGCCGGGCCGTGGTTGGCTGGGACCCCAGCCGCTTGTCCATGGTGCTGGCGGTACTTGAGGCACGTTGCGGCATCAAGCTCGGTGCTCATGACGTGCATCTCAACGTCGCCGGCGGCTTTCGCATCAGCGAGCCGGCAGCGGATCTCGCCGTCGCGGCGGCGCTCATCTCCTCGCTGGCAGGGACGGTGCTTCCGCCGGACAGCGTCTATTTCGGCGAGATCAGCCTCACCGGCGCGGTGCGCGCCGTGCCGCACGCAGTGGCGCGGCTGAAGGAGGCGGCCAAGCTCGGCTTCACCCGCGCCGTGGCGCCGGCGGCCAAGGGCGCGGGCGGACGCGAGCCGGCGGAGGCGCCGCTCGCCATCGACGCCATCGGCTCTCTTGGGGATATCGTCGCCGCCATTGCCGCCAAGGGACCGCGCCGCCCCGCCGCACCCAAGCAAGAGGGATGACGCGCGCCCGGCGCCGCGCTATACGTCCCAACTGCCTCCTTCGGGGCCGGAAGGCGCAGATTCGCTGTGCGTTCCCGTGCACACCACTTCGACCACGGTGAGATCGTCTTGACGCTCCTCGACATCATCCTGATCGCCGTGATGGTCGTGTCCGGCCTCCTCGCCATGGTCCGCGGATTTGTGCGCGAGGTCTTCGCCATCGTCTCGTGGGTCGCGGCGGCGCTGGTGACGCTTTATGCGTATCCGCACGCCCTGCCCTTCGCCAAGCAGTACATCGCCAACGACACCTTCGCGATGGCGGCGACGGTCGGCACGTTGTTCATCGTCACCCTGCTGATCGTCTCGATCATCACGGTGCGACTCTCCGACCTCGTTCTCGACAGCCGCATCGGTGCGCTCGACCGCACCCTCGGCTTCCTGTTCGGCCTCGCCCGCGGCTTCCTGATAATGGTTGTGGCCTTCCTGTTCTTCAACTGGCTGGTCCAGAACGAGCAGGGTCAGCCGGAGTGGATTCGCGACGCGCGGACCAAGCTGGTCTTGCAAAGTGCGGGTGACTGGCTCATTTCCATTCTGCCGGAAGACCCCGAGAGCCTCATCCGCGAGATGCGCAGCTCGAAGGACGCCGAGCCGACCGAGCCGCCGCCTGAGCCCGTTGCACCGGGCACCGCGCCGGCCACGCCGAGCCCGGTGACGCCGTCGGCGCCTTAATTCGACCGCGCCCATGGGACAAGCGTCCCGGGCGCAGTTGCTTTTGAGCACAGTGGAGCGGGCGCAGCCTTGAACTGCGCGAGGAGCGAAGATCCTATGGCCGATCTGATGGGTGATCACGTGGCGCCGAAATCGGCGGAAGCGGGCGATTTCTACGACGAATACGGGGACACGCTGCGCGAGGAGTGCGGCGTGTTCGGCATTTATGGCCACCCCGATGCGGCGGCGATCACCGCCCTCGGCCTGCACGCGCTTCAGCATCGCGGCCAGGAAGCAGCCGGCATAACCACCTATGACGGCAGGCGTTTCCACTCAGAGCGCCGGCTCGGCCTGGTCAGCGACGCCTTCTCTGATGGGGAAGCCATCAAGCGGCTGCCCGGCCATATCGCAGTTGGCCATGTGCGCTATTCGACGACGGGCGAGACCATCCTGCGCAACGTCCAACCGCTCTTCGCCGAGCTCGACGGTGGCGGCTTCGCCATTGCCCATAACGGCAATTTGACCAACGGGCTGACGCTTCGCCGCCAGCTCATCCGTGATGGCGCGATCTGCCAGTCGACCTCCGACACGGAGGTGATGCTGCACCTCGTCGCCCGCTCCAAGCGTCCGCGCTTCACCGAGCGCTTCATCGACGCGCTGCGCTCTCTGGAAGGCGCCTATGCCTTTGTCGGCCTCACCAACAAGAAGCTGGTGGGTGCCCGAGACCCTCTGGGGATTCGCCCGCTGGTGCTCGGCGAGCTCGACGGCCACCCGATCCTGACCTCGGAGACCTGCGCCCTCGACATAATTGGTGCGCGTCACGTGCGGGACATCGAGCCTGGCGAGGTCATCGTGTTCTCTTCCGACAAGGTGGAGACGCTTCGTCCCTTCGGCAGCGTGCCGCCCCGCCCGTGCATCTTCGAGTACATCTATTTCGCTCGCCCGGATTCGGTTGTGGGCGGGCATTCCGTCTACCAGGTCCGCAAGACCATGGGCATGCAGCTTGCCGCCGAGGCACCGGCCGATGCCGACCTCGTGGTGCCGGTTCCCGATTCCGGCGTACCCGCGGCCATCGGCTACTCGCAGGCGTCAGGCCTGCCCTACGAGCTCGGCATCATCCGCAACCACTATGTGGGCCGCACCTTCATCCAGCCGACCCAGTCAGTGCGCGACCAGGGCGTTCGGATGAAGCATTCGGCCAATCGCGCGGTGGTCGAAGGCAAGCGGATCGTGCTGATCGACGACAGCCTCGTGCGTGGCACCACCTCGGTGAAGATCGTGCGTATGATGCGCGAGGCCGGCGCCCGCGAGGTACATTTCCGCATCTCCTCGCCGCCGATCACCCATCCCGACTATTACGGCATCGACACGCCCGACCGTGACAAGCTGCTGGCCGCCACCCACGACCTCGAAGGCATGCGCCGCTATATCGGTGCCGACAGCCTCGCCTTCCTCTCGATCGACGGCATCTACAAATCGATGGGCTATGAGGGCCGCGACCCGTTGCGCCCGCAATTCACCGACCATTGCTTTACCGGCGAATACCCCACCCTGCTCTCCGATCGCGAGGGCGAAGTGTCGCCGCGCCAGCTCTCGCTGCTGGCCGAGGCGAGCTGACCGAAATGGTCGAGCTGCGCGAATGGCACCGCGGGCGGCTGATCGACCACGTCTCGCTGGTCGTCAGCGACTATGAGGCCTGCCGCCGTTTTTATGCGGCGGTGCTTGCGGTGCTCGGGGTGCCGCTGGTCGAGGGCGACGGCTACTTCTTCGCCGACGAGCTCTTCGTCTCGCCGGGCGTACCGCCGACCGGGCGGGCGCATATCGCCTTCCAGGCGGCCGACGAGGAGACGGTGCGCCGCTTCTACACCGCCGCGCTTGCCGCTGGCGGGCGCGACAACGGCCCCCCGGGCCTGCGCGACTATCACCCCGGCTATTACGCCGCCTTCGTGCTCGATCCCGAGGGCAACAACATCGAAGCGGTCTTCCACGGCCCGGCCCGACGCTCCGCGCCCTCCGTGGTCATGACCGACAACAGCTGAACTTCGAGGAACCGCCATGACCGACCTCCCCGCGGCCGAGCCTGCCGCGCGTCCGCTCGACGGCCGCATCGCTCTCGTCACCGGCGCCACGCGCGGCATCGGCCATGCGACCGCCCTGGCGCTGGCCGAGGCTGGTGCGCATGTCGTAGCGGTGGGCCGCACCAGTGGCGCGCTTGAGGAACTGGACGACCGGATCGTCAAGGCCGGCTCCACGGCGACGCTGGTGCCGCTCGACATCAAGGATGGCGAGGGCATCGACCGGCTCGGCGGCGCGCTTTATGAGCGTTTCGGCAAGCTCGACATTTTTGTCGGCAATGCCGGCGTTCTCGGCCCGATGACTCCGCTGGCGCAGGTCGACCCCAAGGAGTGGAACGACGCGCTTGCCGTGAACCTCACCGCCAACTGGCGGCTCATCCGCTCGTTGGACCCGCTGCTTCGGCTCTCCACCGCCGGGCGGGCGGTGATGGTCTCCTCCGGTGCGGCACACAAGGCGCGGCCGTTCTGGGGCCCCTACGCCGTCACCAAGGCGGCGGTGGAGGTGCTGGCGCGCACCTGGGCAGCGGAAGTGGAGAACATCTCCAGCCTGAAGGTCAACCTGATCAACCCGGGCCCTATCCGCACCCGCATGCGCGCGAAGGCATTCCCGAGCGAAGACCCGAACACGCTCCCCTCGCCCGACGAAGTCGCGCAGGCGATTTTCGCCCTGTGCCTGCCCAGCTTCGAGGAAACCGGCCGGCTCTATGACTTTCCCAGCCACAGCCTCAAAGCCTACCCCATTCCGGCCTGAGTGCTTGTGAATGGCCGACAAGAAAAAAGGGACGGCTCGCGCCGTCCCTTTTTTATTCCACCTACTCCTTCTCGGCGTAGGGATTGTCCTTCTCGCGCAGCGTCAGCCGGATCGGAACGCCGGGCAGGTCGAAGCTGGCACGCAGATTGTTCACGAGATAGCGCACATAACTTTCCGGCAGCGCGTCGGCGCGCGAGCAGAACAGCACGAAGCTCGGCGGCCGCGCCTTGGGCTGGGTGATATAGCGCAGCTTGATGCGGCGACCTGAAACCGCCGGCGGCGGGTGCTGGTCGGTGGTCTCGATCAGCCAGCGGTTCAGCGGATTGGTGGCGACCCGGCGGTTCCACACCTCATGCGCCTGCTGCACGGCACGCACCAGCCGGTCGAGCCCCTCACCGGTCAGTCCTGAAACCAGCACCACTGGCGCGCCCTTGACCTGCGAGAGCCGGTCATCGGCCTCCTCCCGCATGCGGGTGACGAAGCCTTGCTGATCCTTCACCAGATCGGACTTCGAGATTGCCAGAACAACGGCCCGGCCCTCGCGCTCGACAAGGTCGGCGATGCGAAGATCCTGCTCCTCGAAGGGGTGGGTCGCGTCCATCAGCACGATGACGACTTCGGCGAAGCGGGCGGCGCGCAAGCCGTCGGCGACGGAGAGCTTCTCCAGCTTGTCTTCGATGCGGGCGCGCTTGCGCATGCCGGCAGTATCGAAGACACGCAGTTCCACCCCGTGGCGCTCGATGTCGACGGCGATGGAATCGCGGGTGATGCCTGCTTCCGGCCCTGTGAGCAGCCGATCTTCACCGAGCAACGCGTTGATCAGGGTGGACTTGCCGGCATTCGGACGTCCGAGCACGGCGACGCGGATACGCCGGCCGGCGTCGGAGTCTTCCTCTTCATCCCCCTCGTCCGGCACGCAAAGCGCCAGCGCACGGAGAAGGTCGCCCATGCCGTCGCCATGCTCGGCGGAAACCTCTACCGGCTCTCCCAGTCCCAGGGCATAGGCGTCCAGCGTGCCGCTTTCGGAGCCCTTCGCCTCGGCCTTGTTGGCAACGAGGATGGTGTGCTTGCCGGAGCGCCGGGCGAGTTCGCCAAAGGAACGGTCGCTTGGCGTGATGCCCGCCTTGGCGTCGATCATGAACAGCAGCACATCGGCATCGGCGATGGCGGCCTCGGTCTGCGCGCGCATACGGCCTTCAAGCGATTCGGCCTTGGCCTCCTCCAGCCCCGCCGTATCGATGATACGGAAGGAAAGATGGCCGAGCCGGGCATCGCCCTCGCGTCGGTCGCGCGTTACGCCGGGCCGGTCGTCGACCAGCGCCAGGCGCTTGCCAACGAGGCGATTGAACAGCGTCGACTTGCCGACATTCGGCCGGCCGACAATCGCGACGGTCATCGTCATGGAAGGGATGGGCCTCCGCGCCCGTCAGCTCTATTCAGCCGGGGCTGCGCCGGGACTGACGGCGGACGCCGCGCCCGCGGCCGGCGGCTCGTTCTGGTAAGGATTGTAGGCGGAGTTCGCCGGCTGCGGCGGCGCCTGGTTGTAGTCGACCCCGGGCACGCCCTCGGGAAACACCGGCTGGCGGGCGCCCGGCAGCGGCTTCTCGCGCTCGTTGAACGGGTTCAGCGTGTCCAGCGTCTCGCAGCCGGCGGCACCGAGCGTGAGGCCGAGCACCGGCAGCAGCAGCAAGGCGCGGCGCAGGCGCGAGCGTAATGGGAACGTTTCATAGCGCATCAGCATCTCCTCACGGCGCGGCGGGGGCGACCGCCCCCGGCTCGGATGTCGGGGATGTCGAGGGCGCCGCAGCGGGCACCTCGGGCGAGGCAGGCGTTGCGGCCGGAGCCGGCTCAGCGACCGCAGGGGTCGTCTGTGCCGGGGGGGCAGCAGCGGCCGGCACCGGCAGCGAGGCGGCCGAAAGCGTCCGCATCAGATCCGCACGGCGGCGCAGGCCAGGAGGCGTCTCGCCATCGCCGAGAATGGTGGTGAACGTGGCGGTTGCGCCCGCATAGTCGCCCGCCTTGTACTGGGCGAGGCCGATGATCTCGCGCGCCGAATGGCGGAACGCCCCCGTAGGCGTGTCGAGCGGCTTCATCCGGCCCTCGATATCGGCCAGCGGTGCCGTATCGACCAGCAGCAGGCCCGCGCGTATCCGGGCCACATTCTGCATCAGCGGGCTGATCGAAGGGTCGCGCGCCAGCGCGTCATATTCAGCAACCGCCGCGGCGCGATCGGTCTTGGCAAGTTCATCGGCTGCCTGGAAACGCGCCAGGATGCGGTAGCCGGGCGTGCCATCCCTCTCCAGCGCCGCGAAGGCGGCTTCGGCCTCGGCGGTCTTGCCCTCGGCAGACAGTTGCATCGCCGCCTCGAACTGCGCGCCGGCGGCCTGATCCTGCTGCAGCCGCCACCACTCATAGCCGCGCCACCCAGCGACAGCGACCACGATGAGCACGGCGAAGCCGATGAGGTAGGCGCCGTAGCGCGTCCATAGCCGACCGAAACGCTCGCGGCGCAGGTCCTCGTCGATCTCGTTGAAGATGTCAGCCATGTCGCGTCCGTGGGCACTCGTCGGAAAGGCGCCGCAGGGAAGCGGGGCCGGTACTGGAAAGGGCCGCGTAAACTACCGATGCGGCTTCAACAAGGCAAATCGCGCGGCGGCCATGGACGGCGCCGCGCGTTTCACCCATGACATTGGGAGTTTTAGCCCTTTTTGGGGGCGTAGACATGCTCCGGACCGGGGAAGCTGCGGGCACGCACCTCGCTCGCATAGGCCTCCACCGCCGCGCCGATGGCCGGGCCGATCTCGGCGAACTTCTTGACGAAGCGCGGCACGCGGTCGGACAGGCCGAGCATGTCTTCAAGCACGAGAATCTGCCCGTCGCAGGCGGGCGAACCACCGATCCCGATGGTGGGCGGCGCCACTTCCTCAGTGATCTGCCGGGCCAGCGGCTCGGAAATCGCCTCCAACACGATGGAGAAGGCGCCGGCATCGGCGATGGAGCGGGCATCATCGAGAATCAGCGCCGCGCTCGCCTCGTCGCGGCCGAGCGCCTTGAACGAGCCGAGTGTGTTGATCGCCTGGGGGGTGAGGCCGACATGACCCATGACCGGCACACCGCGATCGGCAAGGAAGCGCACCGTTTCCGCCATGCGGCGCCCGCCTTCCAGCTTGACCGCGCCGGCGCCCGTCTCCTTCAGCACCTTTGCTGCGGTGGCGAAGGCCTGCTGCGGCGAGCCCTCATAAGAGCCGAATGGCAGATCCACCACCACCAGTGCCCGTGCCGAGCCGCGCATGACCGCCTGCCCCTGCAGGATCATCATCTCGACCGTGACCGGCACGGTTGTCTCCATGCCGTGCATCACCATGCCGAGCGAATCGCCCACCAGCATGAAGTCGACATGCGGATCGACGAGGCGGGCGGTATGGGCGTGGTAGGCGGTCAGCGAGACGATCGGCTCTCCGCCCTTGCGCGCCCGAATATCAGGCGCGGTCAGACGGCGGGCAGTGGACTGGACGGACATGTCAGGCGGTTTCCTCGTTTTCTTGCAAGGGCTTGCTCAGCCCATGACCGGCACCCCGACAATGTAGGGGTGGAACCAGAAACTGAGGATGGCATAAAGCACAAGCCCGCCGCCGACCGCAACGAGGTCGCCCCACCAGTTTCCGGGAGCAACCGGCAGAGGCGCGGCGCGGCGCTTGGCCATGATCCGCAGCACCACCGCCCAGGCGAGGATGACCACGGCGAGCGTCACTGTCGCCGCATCGCCATTGGAGATGAGATGCGCCAGCGCCCAGGTCTTGATCGCCACCAGGAACGGGAACTTCAGGCGCGCCTTGATGTGACTCGGCACCAGCGCCGCCACTGCGAAGATGGAGGCGAACAGCATCAGCAGCAGCGCGAGATGGCGCAGCCCCACGGGCGGATTATACAGCTGGGCAGGGCCTTCCGCCCGCCACTGGCCGAAACCGTAGGCGATCATCAGCACGCCGATAATCGCGAGCACGCCGTGCACGATCCGGTAGGTGGTGACACCGAATTGTGCCGTAACCGCCGTGGCCATTTTGCGCCGCGCAGCGACGATGTGAATGGCGACGAACAGGGCAAGCCCCGCCAGCATCAGGATCATGATCGTGCTCCCCGGTGTGCGATGGCGCGCACGCTAGATCGTTTCCAATCGCCGCGCCATCCGGTTAGGAGCCGACTTTTTGTCCCGGCCCGCCGAAGCCAGTCGCCTCGGGATCACACCGGGATGTGTAAACCATAAACGGCGTCCACTCTCCCCTGCCCGAGGGTCGCGTGTCAGAATGATGACGTCGTCGGTTGGGGGGGAACCGGAATGAAATGCGCGCTGGCGATTCTCGCATTGGGCCTGTCGCTGGCCCTCGCACCTTCGGCGCGCGCGCAGCCACTCTTGGCCGCGGCCACCGAGGCGCCGCTGGCGACGGAACTGACGGAGGCGGTTACCACCAACGCGCCGGCGACGGTTGCCGCCCCACCGGGGATGAGCCCTCCCTCGACAGCCACCCCAGGGGCACTCTCCGCCCCTTCCGTTTCGACCACGCCGCGAGAGACCACCTCGCTTCCACCGCCCTCCCCCGCCGCTTCACAGCCGACGCAAGCCGCGTCCATCGGGAACCCTTCCACCCCTCTGGAGGTCGTGCTTCCGCCGCCCCCCGACGTGCGGGTGGAGATCAGCCTTTCAAAGCAGCGAATGGTGGTGTTGGTGGAGGGGGTCGAGCGCCATGCCTGGCCGGTTTCCACCGCTCGCAAAGGCTATCGCACACCGCTCGGCACCTACCGGCCCGAGCGCATGCACAAGCGCTATTTCTCGCGCAAATACGACAATGCGCCGATGCCCTATGCGATCTTCTTCTACAAGGGTTGGGCGATTCACGGCACCAATGACCTGCGTCGGCTCGGCCGCCCCGCCTCGCATGGCTGCGTGCGGCTGCACCCCAGCAATGCCAAGGCGCTCTTCGCCCTCGTCAGCCAGTATGGCCGCGCCAATACGCGGATCGTCGTCGCCCGCTAAAGGCCGGACCGCAGGGCGGCAGGCTCAGGCGGCCTTCTTCACATCCTTCACGTCAGTGAAGACGATGCCCGGCCAGCGGTCGCCGGTGTAGCCGATCATGAAGGCCGACGGGCTGAGGAAGACCAGATCGCCATCCAGGTCCTCCGCCGTCGACAGCCGGTTGCCGGCGGCGAAGTCGTCGAGCTTCTTCGGGTCTTCCGACGACACCCAGCGGGCGAGCTGGAACTCCGACATGTCGAACCCGACCTCCAGCCCGTATTCGGCCTCCAGCCGGTTCTTCAGCACGTCGAGCTGCAACGGGCCAACCACGCCGACCAGCGCGGGGGAGCCATCGGTGGGGCGGAAAACCTGCACCACGCCTTCCTCGGCCATTTCCTGCAGCGCCTGCTTCAGCTTCTTCGCCTTCATCGCGTCCGGCAGCTTCACCCGGCGCAGGATTTCCGGTGCGAAGGAGGGAACGCCGATGAAATTGATGTCCTCGCCCTCGGTCAGCGTGTCGCCAATGCGCAGATTGCCGTGGTTGGGAATGCCGACCACGTCGCCGGCATAGGCTTCCTCGGCCAGTTGGCGGTCCTGGGCGAAGAAGAATTGCGGCGTGGCAAGGCTCATCGGCTTGCCGGTGCGCACCAGCTTGGCCTTCATGCCGCGCTGGAGCCTTCCCGAGCACAGCCGCGCAAAGGCGATGCGGTCGCGGTGGTTGGGGTCCATATTCGCTTGGATCTTGAACACAAAGGCGGTCATGCGCGGTTCTTCCGCCTCGACGCGGCGCTTGTCCGCCTGCTGCGCGCGCGGCGGCGGGGCATAGCGCCCCAGCCCTTCGAGCAGGTCGCCGACGCCGAAATTTCGCAGCGCCGAACCGAAATAGACCGGCGTCAGATGCCCTTCGAGAAAGGCCTTGAGCTCGAACGGGTTGCACACTTCTCGCACCAGCCCGAGTTCCTCCGCCAGCGTCGCCTCGTTGAGCGTGACGTTCAGCGCGGCAATGTCGGCCATGCTCATCTGCCGCAGCGGGCCGGTTTTGCCCTCGTCGCCGTCGAGCAGCCGCATGCCGCCAGTGGCGATATCCATGGTGCCGACAAAGTCGCGCCCCTGCCCCACCGGCCAGGTCATCGGCGTGGTGTCGAGCGCCAGCGTCTTCTCGATCTCGTCGAGGATTTCGAACGGGTCGCGGCTTTCGCGGTCCATCTTGTTGATGAAGGTGATGATCGGAATGTCACGCAGCCGGCACACTTCCAGCAGCTTGCGGGTGCGCGCCTCGATGCCCTTGGCGGCGTCGATCACCATCACCGCCGCGTCGACGGCGGTCAGTGTGCGGTAGGTGTCTTCCGAAAAGTCCTCATGGCCCGGCGTGTCCAGCAGGTTGAACACATGGCCGTCGAACTCAAAGGTCATCACGGAGGTCGCGACCGAAATGCCGCGCTCGCGCTCGATCGCCATCCAGTCCGAGCGCGTCGAGCGCCGATCCTTCTTCGCCCGCACCTGACCGGCGAGCTGGATCGCGCCACCGAACAGCAGCAGCTTCTCGGTGAGCGTGGTCTTGCCCGCGTCCGGATGCGAAATGATCGCGAAGGTACGGCGACGCGCCACCTCGGTGGCGATGGGCGACGCGGCGGAATTGGAGAGAGCGTTCATGCAGGCGGATGTGGCAGGGAAGCCGCGCCGGATCAAGGGGTGGATGGCGTCTTCGGTGGCCAGCTTTCCAGGTTGACGATCCCCATCACCGTCATCCCGGCCAGTGCGAAGCGGAGAGGCGGTATCGCTCTCTATGCGGGCACAGATCGCGGATCGGCCTGACGCCCGTCCGGGATGACGACCCCAGGGACGCTCCACCGCTCAGCCGAACCGCTCCGCATAAGCCTCCGGCTTGAAGCCCACCAGCAATGTGCCGTCGATGTCGAGCACAGGTCGCTTGATGAGGGAGGGCTGCGCCTGCATCAGGGCGAGCGCGCGGGCCTCGTCGAGATCGGCCTTCTCCGTCTCGGAGAGCTTGCGGAAGGTCGTGCCGGCGCGGTTGAGAAGGAGCTCCCACCCGACCTTCCCGGCCCATTCGCCGAGCCGGTCGGCGTCGATGCCCGCCGTCTTGTAGTCGTGGAAGACATAGGCAACGCCGCGACCATCCAGCCAGGCGCGCGCCTTCTTCATCGTGTCGCAGTTCTTGATGCCGTAGATCGTAACGCTCACACCCATCTCCTCGCACTGCCGCCCCCGTCATAGCGGGGACGGCACGGCGTTTGAAGAACGATGGCGTCGAGCCCGGCAGTGATCAGTTGGCGGTCGCCGCGCCGATGGCGCCACCAGCCACCGCGCCGATGCCCGCGCCCCAGGCGGCGCCAGTGCCGCCGCCGGCAATGCCGCCAATGACCGCGCCCGTGCCGGCGCCGATCAGCGCACCGGTGCCGGTCCGGCGCTGGGTGTTGGAACAACCCGCAGCGACCAGCGCGACAACGGCGACGACGGTGAGCTTCACGGCAACAGATCTGGACATCGGTCGATTCCCCCAAATGAAATAATGGACGAAATTACCGCCGCAGCCTCGCCCCCACAATCGCGCAGAGCTAGGTATCACTGGGGAGAACAACCCAGCCGCGCACCGGCTTCAGCGCCAACTGCGGACCCAGCGGCCGGGCTCGTAGACCCATTGACCGCGGCGCAGCACCCAGCGCGGACCGACGAACTCGAACCCTCGACGGTTCTCCTCCCAGTG
Organism: Ancylobacter rudongensis; assembly: GCF_900100155.1. Lineage (GTDB taxonomy): Bacteria > Pseudomonadota > Alphaproteobacteria > Rhizobiales > Xanthobacteraceae > Ancylobacter > Ancylobacter rudongensis. The sequence continues at coordinate 44,241 of NZ_FMTP01000007.1, read as the reverse complement.
CCCCGCCGTCCACACCCAGCCCCGGCGTGGCTTCCAGGCCCAATGCCCCGACACCCAGGTGTAGCCACGCCGCGCCGGCGGGCGCGGCTCGCGGCGTGGGGCCGGCGGGCGGTTGCTCGGCGCGGATTGCGCCTGTGCCGCCTCCGGCAAGGCGATACCGAGCGGCACCGTCAGCAGCGCGGCGGTGGCCTTGAGAACAGAACGGCGCGAGAGCATCTCGGTCACTCCAAGCGAGGGCGATGGCCTCAGGATGACCGCCGTGCTTACGCTGCGCAATCGGCGGCACGCTCGCGTGTTCGTTGACTGCAATTCAACGCCGGAAAGGTGTATGATGCGTTGAACCGCCGGACGGCCAACGATCCGGCAGGCCGGGAGGTCGCCATGCATCGCCGTATCCGCCTGTTACTTACCGTTACCCTCTTCTCCGCACTCGCGGTCAGTGCGGCCGCCGCACAGGAGGCGGGGGCCGACGCCAGCTGGAAATCGCTCAAGCCGGACGTGTTCGGCGAGCGGCCAATCGAAGCGGCGAGCCCGCTCGTGCGCCTCTCGGCTCCCAAGCGGGCGGAGGACGCCGCCATGGTGCCGATCGACGTCGAAATTGTGCTCCCCGAAGGCGATCCGCGCACCATCGCCAAGCTCACACTCATTGTCGACGAGAACCCCGCCCCGCTCGCCGCCACCTTCACCTTTGGCGGCAACCGCCGCGATGTCGCGCTCGGCACGCGGCTGCGGGTGAACTCCTATTCCTATGTGCGAGCCATCGCCGAAACCAGTGATGGCGGGCTGCACATGGCCGAGAGCTATGTGAAGGCCTCCGGCGGCTGCTCCGCCCCGGCGATGAAGGACGAGGAGGCGGCCCTGAAGAATCTCGGCCAGCTCAAGCTGAAATCGGTGAAGGCCGACGGGCTGGGCGACGCCAGCAAGGCAAGCCGCGTCTCGCAGCTTCAGCTGATGATCCGCCACCCGAATTATTCCGGCCTGCAGATGGACCCGCTGACCCGGGCCTATATCCCGGCGAAGTTCGTCGACAACATCCGCGTGACACAGGGGGACGAGCTGGTGTTCGCGATGGAGGGCGGCATCTCGCTGAGCGAGGACCCCGCCATCCGCGTCTCCTATGACCCGGCGGGCAAGGAGATCCATGTCGACGCTGGCGATACGGACGGGCGCAAATTCGAGGGCGCGCTTAAGCCGGCAAGCTGAGCTGCTGCAGATGCGGGCAAAGACCGGGCTGCGGCGAGAGGCACAGCCCGGTCTCTCTCAATAGAAGCAGGTCACTTCCGCTTCCGCCTGTGCACGGTGCAGATCGGCGACGATGTCTCTGAAAATACCGGTGTTGCGGAACAGCTCCGCCTGCTGGCCCGCCACCTGACCAACGCTCATGATGGTCTCGGCTTCCTCATAGCGCTCATAGGGCAGGATGGTGGCGATGGTGTCGATCGAGCACGAGCACTTTTCCAGCGCCTGCCGGGTCTGGCCGTTGGCCGCCATGCAGCCGAACACGTAGTCGGCGCGGGCAACGGTGGGATAATCGTTGATTAGACCGGCCTGCGGCGCCTGCGGGGGCGGCTTGCGGGCGCCGGCGGTAAGGCCGGGCGACAGCATGTCCTGCGCCAGCACCGGGGCGGCACCAAGCGCCGTCAACATCAGAGCGGTGGCGGTGAGGCGGAAGGCCTTTCGTCCGCGCACGGGGCGTGTGTTCGCCATGGTCATTTCCTCCTGGAGGCGGCCGCCTATTTCACCGCCGGTGCCACGGAGGCGCCGGTCAGCGTCAGGCTGGTCTCGATCATGTTGGAATCGCCCGCTGCCTTCGGCGTGACGACGTCGATGGAATAGAGCCCACCGGGGACAGCGTCGGAGAACAGGAATTCGTAGCGACGCCCGGCCAGTTCCAGCAGCTTGTCCTTGTTGGGATCCTCGGCAAAGGGACGCATGGTGAGCTTCCAGCCCTCGACCTCACGACCGTCGAAGGAGAAGCGCGCCGGCGTGACCGTGCCGGAGGAGAGATGCTCGCGCACCCGGTTGCGCAGATAGAACGGGCTTCCCTTGCTCAGCTGTGCAAGTTCCTTCACGTCGCGTTCCAGAAGGATCATCGCGATCGGATTGCCGTTCATGGTAGGAAAAGGCCCGGCCTCGCCTTCCTTGTCACCGCGATGGATGAGCACGTCGGCGATCCGCTTGGTGGGGTCGTCGGCGGGTGCCCCCACCTTCATTTCGAGCGTTTCCTCGAAGCCGTCGCCGAGCTTGGCCTCGGCGGTCACGTGCTTGTAGGCATAGGTGAGCGTGGTGCCCGCCGCGACCTTCGACAAATAGGGCTGCTCGAAAAACAGCTCGGCAGCCGTCGGCGCGGCGAGCGCGGCTGAAGCAAGAAAGACAGTGAACGAGGTGGCCGCCGCAGTGCGGATCGCCAGACGCAACATGGGTAATCTCCGGTCAGCTGGCGCGGTCCGGCTGGAAGTAGCGCCGGTAGTCATAAATGTCGGAGCCCTCGGCATCGGCCTCGGCGAGCGCCAACAGGTCGGCATGCAGCGGCGAGAGATGGCAGGCGGGATCAGTGGCAGCGGCATCGCCGGCAATCGCCATGGCCTGGCAGCGGCAGCCGCCCCAGTCGATTTCCTTGCGCTCGCAGCTCTTGCACAGGTCGGGCATCCAGTCGGTGCCGCGGAAGGCATTGAACGCCGGCGAATTCAGCCAGACATCGGTCAGCGAATGCTCGCGCACATTCCAGAAATCGAGGCTCGGAATGGTCTCGGCCGCATGGCAGGGCAGCACCTTGCCGGAGGGCGTGACGTTGAGCGACTGGCGCCCCCATCCATTCATGCACGGCTTGGGGTACTTGGCGTAATAGTCCGGCACCACGGCGTCGATGGTCAGGACGCCCTTCAGCCGCACCCGCGCCTCTTCCACCACGTCAAGCGCCCAGAACACCTGATCGCGGGTCGGCATCAGCGCCCCGCGGTTGCGCAGCGCCCAGCCATAATACTGCGAATGGGCGATTTCGATGCGTCGTGCGTCGAGCGCCAGCGCCAGCTCGATGAAATCCGGGATCTGGTGGATATTGGCGCGATGCACCACCGAATTGACGGTGAGCGGCAGGCCGAGCCTCCGCACCTCGCGCGCCACCGCGAGCTTGCGCTCATGCGCCCCACGGAAATTCGAGACCTTGTCGGTCATCTCAGCCGTGGCGCCCTGGAAGGAGAGCTGGACATGGTCGATTCCGGCATCGGAAATCGACTGCAGGCGCTCCGGGGTGACCCCCACGCCGGCGGTGATCAGGTTGGTGTAGAGCCCCACCTCAACGCAGTGGCGGATCATCTGCTCCAGATCACGGCGCGCTGTGGGCTCGCCGCCGGAAAGGTGGACCTGCAAAACGCCGAGCTTGGCGGCCTCGGAAAATACGCGCAGCCACGTCTCGGTGTCGAGCTCGACATTGCGCCGGTCGAGTTCGACCGGGTTGGAGCAGTAGGGGCATTGCAGCGGACAGCGATGCGTCAGCTCCGCCAGCATGCCATAGGGAATGGGAGGCGCCGGACGAACCGGCACCTCCACGCGTCCGCGGGGTTCTTCGATCAGGCTCATGACGCGGCATCCCCGATCACTGGCGACGTCACCTCGATGAGGCCCTTTTCGGCGAGGCCGGCAAGGAAAGCATCGACATCGGTCGCCACCGTTGCACGTTCGACAGTGAAGGCGGTCGCCAGCTCATCGACGATCGTGTCGATGGAACGGGCGCCGTCCACCTTCTTCAGGATCTCTACCGCCACCGGGTCGGGGTTGAGCACGCGCTCAGGCGCCAACAGCACCCACTGGCCGCGCGCCTCGTCGTGACGCAGCCTTACGCCACGCGCGAGCTTGGGAACGCCAGTTGCGGCAAGAGTCGCTGTCATCACCCCTCCTTCGGGACGAACGCACCCGGATAGGCCATTTTCGGATCGACATAGGCGAAGTACAGCGCGTCGAGCTGCACCCAGAGCACGTCGCACTTGAATTCCAGCGCGCGGATCGCCTGCTCCTGCTGCTCCGGCGTTCGGGCGTGCTGCTTGACATAGTCGAGCGCGAAATCGGCGTCACGCGGTGCCTGGGTCAAGCGCTTGTCGAAATAGGCCAGCGTGTCCTTGGAGACGAAATCATAGTTCTTCAGCATGCCGGCCACACGCTCGCCGATGATGCCAGGCGAAAACATCTCCGTGAGCGAAGAGGCGATAGCCTCAAGAAGGGTCTTCTCGCGCACGAAATGCACATAGGCATCCACTGCGAACTTCGTCGCCGGCAGCAGGCCGCGCAGCGAGGTGACGGTGTGACGGTCGAGACCGAGGCTGTCAGTCAGCACCAGCCAACGGGCGATGCCGCCCTCCCCCTCATGGTCGCCATCGTGATCGACGATGCGCTGGCGCCAGACGCGGCGCAGCTCCGGCTCCTCCATGCGGGCGAGGATAGCGGAATCCTTCACCGGGATCATCGCCTGATAATAATAGCGGTTCAGCGCCCACGCCTGAACCTGCCCAAAGGTTAGCTGGCCATTATGCAGCAGCTTATGAAAGGGATGCAGGCTGTGATAGCGGCGCGTGCCGACATCTCGCAGGCGCGCTTCCAGTTCTTCGGGCGACAAAAGCGTGGTCATAGGGCAATCTCCATCCCGTCTTGAGCGATTTCCCATCCGGCTTTATTCGCCGTTATCCGCTCTTCCGAGCCATCAACGAGCACCGGATTGGTGTTGTTGATGTGAACATAGATTTTTCGGTCGACATTGACGTTTCTCAAGGCCTCGATTGAACCGTGCTCGCCGGACATCGACATATGCCCCATGCGCGCGCCAGTCTTGGTGCCGACCCCGGCGCGGATCATCTCGTCGTCACGCCAGAGCGTGCCGTCGAACAGCACGGCATCGGCGCCTTCAAGGCGTGCCCGCAGCGAATCGGTCATGGCCGCGCAACCGGGGATATAAAGGACGCGCCGCTCGCCGGCCGTGAGCTCGACGCCGATGGTCTGCTCGCCCTCCCTGTCGGTGGTGAGCGAACCTTGTTCAGCCTGCTCACGCGCTTCGAGATAGAGGGCGATCTTGCCGGGCACCGGGAAGATGGTGGCCCGTATCCCGGCGACCAGATCGAAGGATGAGCCCAGCTCCACCGGGCGCCGTTCAACCACGTTCGGCGCCAGCACATCGAAGGCGCTGCTGCCGGCAAGGACCCCATGCACGCCGGGCGTCGCCATGAGCGTGAAGGGCTGCGCTTCGCGAAGGCTCAGCAAGCCCGCCACATGGTCGATATCGGCATTGGTAAGCAGCACGGATGTGAGAGGCGAATGCCGCAGACCCTCGCGCGGATGCAGCGCGGGTGTCGCTTGCAGCTGCGACAGGATTTCGGGCGCACAATTGATAAGAGCCCAATCCGTGCCATTGGCGCTGACGGCAATCGACGCCTGGGTGCGCCGCTTCACACGGGGATCATTCGCCCAAGCAAGCGAACAAACCACACAGCGGCAGTTCCACTGAGGGAAACCACCGCCCGCGGCTGACCCAAGGATCACGAGTTTGAAGCGGGACGGGGACGTTTCCATCGGTGGGCCGATTTTACGCCATCCCGTCCCTTAGTAGGCTCAGAAGTCAGCCGGATAGTAGGCGTTGACTTCCATGCCGACGCAGACTTCAACAATGCGGGGAGCAGTCCAGGCCATATCTTCCTCCTCGATTATTCAATCTCAAACTACTTCATAAGAAGTTCATAAGAGATTGAGTTGCTTTGCGGATATTACACCGCATCAGTAATGTGAGGATCGTTTCGCCATCCGTCAAGAAGACCCTGTCATCTTTCGTTCTGGCGCACATAATACCACTCCATTTCCGGTGCTTTCTCTCTCGTAAGCCGTTCAGGTCTCCTCGGCTTCGAGCATAAAGCCACGCCCGCGCACCGTCATGATCAGGTGCGCACCCTCGGGAAGCGCCTCGGCGAGCTTGTGCCGGAGGTAGCCGACATAGACATCGACGACATTGAGTGAGGCGCCGCCATGTCCCGCCCAGAGTGCGGCGAAAATGTCGGCCCGCGACAGCGGCTCGCCGGGATGACGCATCAGCAGCGCGAGAAGTTCCACCTCGCGCTCGGTCAGCCGCACCCGCGTGCCCCCGAGTTGCGCCTGCCGGGTGTCGAGGTCGAGCGACAGCGCGCCAACCTCCAGCCGGCGCGGCTCGGTGCCGGCATTGCTGCGACGCAGGGCCTGGACCTTCACGCGGGCCAGCAACTCCTCAAAGGCAAAAGGCTTGACGATATAGTCATCCGCGCCGGCCAGCAGTCCCTCGGTGCGCTCGTTCACGCTGGAGCGGGCGGAGAGCATGAGGATGGGCGCGGTCTGCCCGCCGGCCCGGAGCGCCTTGCACACCTCGATGCCGGAACGGCCCGGCAGCATCACGTCGAGGATGATCGCTCCCCAGGCCTTGCCATTCACCACCCGCAGCGCCGCCTCGCCGTCCCCGACCAGTTCGACATCATAGCTTTCCGAGGAAAAGCCGCGCCTCAGCAGTGAGCCGATATCGGGATCGTCCTCCACGACCAGAATGTTCATTGGGCGGCCTCCAGTGTGATGTCTGGCACGGGGAGCGGCAGGCGCACCACGACGCAGGTGCCGCGCCGCTGCCCGTCCTCTCCCGTGCTGCTTTCAAGAGCGATGCGTCCACCATGGCGGTCGACGATCCACTTCGCCAAGGCGAGACCTATGCCGAATCCCGTGCCTTCGCGCGTGCCGGCTGACCCGCGCCAGAACCGCTCGAACACGTGAGGCAGCTCGTCCGGCGGAATGCCAGTACCATGATCACGCACCTCGATCACCACTTCGTCACCCTCGCGCCGCGCCGCCAGTCGCACGCTCTCGCCCGGCGGCGAATGGCGCACCGCATTGGCGACGAGACCGTCGAAGGTCTGGCGCAACCATTCGCGATCGGCGTCGACGGCGAGACCCTCGGCGCCCCCGTCCGCCTCCAGCACCAGCCCGCCAGCCCGCGCCACCGGAGCCATGCCTTCGCACACCTCGGCCAGCAGATCCGACACCAGGAACAGCGAGCGGTCGAGCTCGATCTGGCCACTCTCCGAGCGCGCGATGCGCAGCAGGTCCTCCACCCGGCGGTGCAGGCGGCGGGCGCGTGACTGGATCACCAGCAGCGCGGCGCGCAGGTCTTCCTCGCGCGGGCGCTGCGGGCGCAGCGTGATCTCGACCTCGCCGAGGATGACGGTGAGCGGCGTGCGCAGTTCGTGGCTGACATCGGTGAAGAAGCGCCGACGCGCCATGTCGACATTTTCCAGCCGCGTATTGGCGGCGCGCAGTTCCGCCGTGCGGGCATCGACAATTTCCTGCAGCTGCTTCTGCGCGGCCACCAGGCGCGCCTCGCGCCGGGCCAGATGTACGGCCATGCGGTTGAAGCGCGCCATGGCGAGGCTCAGTTCGTCATGCCCGGTGACGTTGACGCGGGTGTCGGAACGCCCGCGCGCGATCGCCGCCGCAGCCGCCGACACATCAGCGACCCGGTTTACCAGAGAGCGGCCGAGAAGGTTGTAGAGCGCCACCGCCAGAAGGCCGGTAAGAGCCAGGCCGATCAGCCCCCAGCGGAGCGTGCGGTCACGCAGCATCTGCACCTCGCCCTGGGTGGCGTGGGCGGTCGTGCGCTCCTCCTCCATTGCCTGGGTGAGCGGGCTGCCGAACCCGGCGGCGAAGACGTCGAGAACCACGCGCACGCCGGTGGCTGCGTCCGGACTGGCCAGCGCATTCTCCACCTGTCGGTCCAGCACCTCGAACTGAGCCTTCAGCCGGGCAACGGTGCGGCTGCGCGCCGCCATCAGGGTGCGCTGCTCCTCATCCTGGAAGCGCCTGACATCCTCGGCGAGCGCGGCTTCGAATCGGGCGAACGAATCGCGCGTGCCGCGGCGGGCCGTCTCCAGCGCCTCATGGGTGCGGGTGCTCGGCTGCTGCGCCGTCTGCAGCGCCATCAGCGCGTAATCGCCGATGCGCCCGGAAATCGCCGAGAGCAACTCCAGCCGGTTCTGCGCAGAGACCAGTCGGTCAAGCTGGTTGCTGGCCGCGCCAAGCGCGAACACGAGCACCAGCGTCGACGCGGCTGTGACCAGCACGGCAACGGACAAGAGCAGCGCCATGCGCGCCCTGAGCGACGAGAACAAGCCACGCCCCATGCTGTCTCACCGAATGGCGCCATCCCAAACATGATGGCGCACCGATGATTTCACGGACGCTGCGCGCACGCACGCTGCGGTGCAACAGGACTCCAGGCGAACGGGCCGGCGCTCAGATCTCGCGACCGGCGGAACCGGGCGCCGCGCATCGCCATTTGAGCACCTTCCACTTGGGATGGGTCTCACGCCACTCGGCGATGACGGGCATGGCGCCGACCAGGCACTGCACGGGCGCCGGCGGCCTCTCCAACCCTACGGACACAGCCTCCTCGCGGCAGGTGCCGGGGCTGGCAATGAGGCAAATCGACAGAATGAGCTCCACTACAAACTCCTCGTGGCGTGAGTTCGATACCGCCCCAGCGCCTTCCCTATGGCTGGTCCCGATCTCTTACGCCGCACGCGGCAGTTGGATCATCTTGTCATGCCGCATCGCAGCAACTTTTGTTCCCGCCAAGCTTCCGAGGCCTTCGCCCGAGATACCTTTGGCCTGGGCAAGCGCCTCGACTTCGCGCGGCATGGAGTATGCCGCATTTTTGGTCGTGCCGCCATAATCCGCAACCTTAGGACCATTAGCGTCCCGCGACAAGAAACCATGGGGCAAGCGAATAAGCGAGCGTCACACGGATGAAGAATCCCTTGCAGATAAAGGCGAAGCGGGCCTAGTCTCTCGCCGTAACGTGTCTGGTCGCGCTATCGGGCCAACCGGTTTGGTGTTCCAAACGCTGCAACAAAGATAGCCGGGACATCGGGGGACAATTCCCGTCCCTTGTCATGCAACCCCGTTCTGGGAGGAATAGATGGCCAAGATCAACAAGGTGCTCATCGGCGAGTCGCTGGTGGGTGACGGCAACGAGGTCGCCCATATCGACCTCATCATTGGACCGCGCGGCTCCGCGGCCGAAAGCGCCTTCCTGAATGCGCTGACCAACAACAAGGACGGCTTCACCTCGCTGCTCGCGGTCGTGACCCCGAACCTGCTCGCCAAGCCGAACACCATCCTGTTCAACAAGGTGACGATCAAGGACGCCCGTCAGGCCGTCCAGATGTTCGGCCCGGCCCAGTATGCGGTGGCCAAGGCCGTCGTCGACAGCGTCGCCGAAGGCGTGATCCCGGAAGACGAAGCCGACGACCTGTTCATCTCGGTCGGCGTGTTCATCCACTGGGAAGCGGCGGACGACGCCAAGATCCAGCAGTTCAACTACGAAGCCACCAAGGAAGCGCTCAAGCGCGCCGTGGATGGCGAGCCGAAGGTGAAGGACGTTCTGGCTCAGGCCGCTTCGGCCAAGCACCCCTTCGCCGCTTAGATCGGAAGCAACCCTGGGCAGACAACAGCTCCGCCCGCGGCCCAGTATCCGAAGGGCCTGCTCCAGCGGTTGGCGGCGATATTCCTGAACAAGTGAGCGGCAGCCGCCGCCACTTGCGCAACGGAGGCGGCGGGTTCCGCCCTCTCACGCCGACACAGCACATCTGGCCCGGGGCATCACTGCTCCGGGCCTTTTTCTTTGGTGCATGTTCTTTGATGCGTGAGCTCTTCGGGTGCGTCTCGGGTGGATTGAGCCGGCGCCTCTGCACTGCGCACCGGCGTCCCGCGCGCGGTCAGCCCTGCGCCTGAGCGCCGAGCGCTCGCCGCACCTCGTCGATGCGCGCCGAGCTCGCCCGCTCCGCCGACGTCAGCGCGAGGGGAAGATCCCGGACGATACGCACCGGTGCACCTTCCAGCACCACGATGCGGTTCGCCAGTTCCACCGCCTCACGCCGGTCATGGGTGACGAAGAGCACCGTCGCCGGGCGCCCGGCCAGCAGCCGCCGCAGCAGGTCGCGCAGCCGCGCCGCCCCGGCCTCGTCCAGCGACACGAAGGGCTCGTCCATCAGCAGCACGTCCGGCTCGATGGCGAAGGCGCGCGCCAGCGCCACGCGCCGCTGCTGACCCAGCGACAGGCGCTCGGGATAGGCATCGGCGAGATCGGCGAGCCCAACTTCGCCCAGCATCGCCCGCGCCCGTCGCCGCCCCTCCTCCCCTGGGGGGAGCGGCAATGCCACATTCTCCAAAACGGTGCGCCACGGCAGGAGGCGGGGATTCTGGAAAGCATAGCCAAGGCGCGGCGACACCGTGCCGAACCGGACCGACCCACGGTAGTCGCGATCGAGCCCGGCGACGATGTTGAGCAGCGTGGTCTTGCCGAGGCCGGACTCGCCGAGCAGAGCGACGAACTCGCCAGCGCCGACATCGAGGCGAAAGCCGCGAAAAACCTCCCGGCCCGGCCCGCCCGCCGTCGCCCGGAAGCGCTTTTCCGCAATGTCGATGGCAACCGCACTCATCGCCGCCACCGATTGGCACGGCGTTCCCAAGGCTGGAGCAGGCCGATCTCGATCAGCTGCACCACCGCCGTAAAGGCGAGCGCATAGGCGAGAATGCCAGCGACATCGAACAGTTGAAACGCCGTCTGCAGCTCGAAGCCGACACCGTTCGAGCGGCCGAGCAACTCCACCACCAGCACGATCTTCCAGGTCAGCGCCAGGCCGGAGCGGGCGCTGGCGGCGAAGAAGGGTACGAGTTGCGGCAGGGTGACGTGGCATAGCGCACGCAACCGCGGCAGGCGGTAGACCTGCGCCATCTCGTCGAGATCGCGCGACAGCGCCGCCGCGCCCTCGCGCATCGTCACCGCGACATTGGGGATCTTGTTGATCGCCACCGCCGTGATCGCCGCCACCTCGGTGAGGCCGAACCAGACATAGCAGAGGATGATGACCACCAGCGCCGGCAGGTTCAGCAGCACGACAACCCAGGGCCCGAACAATTCGTTGAGCGCCACCGAGCGACCCAGCAGAATGCCGATCGCCGAGCCAAGCGTCATGGCGATCAGAAAGCTTGCCGCCACCCGCGCCAGAGTAATGGCGATGCTCTCGGGCAGCACGCCGGTCCGCGTGGCGCGGACCATGGCCTCGAACACCTCAGGCGGACCGGGAAGCAGGCGCGAATCGGCCCATAACGCCGCGATCTGCCAGAATAGAAGCAGCGCCAGCAGCGAGGTGGCGGTCAGCAGAAGTCGTTTTGGCGTCGACACGGTCTCACTCGCCGACAGGGCCGAACAGCGTCCGGTCGAAACGGGGGGTCGGCCCGACCAGTTCCGGCCCGCCGATCTGCGCCAGCACCTCGTAGAGCTTGGCGCAGGAGGCGCGCTCCGCCTCGCCGAAGCTGCCGGGGATGCCGGCGCGGTAATAGTCGCGTAGCCGGACAAACTCGGCGTCGTCGGCCGCCTGCATCAGCGGGCGGATCCGCTCCCACGCCGCGTCATTGCTCGCCAACACACGATTGGCGGCCGCGGCGGCGCGCAGGAAGGCGGCGATGGCCGCGCCCTTCTCCGCCAGGACCGCATTTCGCCAGACGAAGCCGACCAGCGGCGGCACCGGTGCGATGCCGAGCCCGGCAATCATCTCGCCGACATCGACCAACCGGGCAAAGCCACGCGCGTCCAGGCGCGCGGCCGACGGCCAGAAGGTGAGCACCGCGTCGACCCGCCCGAGCGCCAGTTGCTCGCTCACCAGCGGCGGCGCGCCGTAGACCGGCTCGGCCGCGCGCGCGAGATCCATGCCGCTTTTCGCCATCCCATAGGCGCGCAGCAGCAGCCAGCTCTTGTCGAGCGCCCCGCCGGCGACGCCGACCCGGCGGCCACGCAGATCGTTGAGCGTCTTCACCGGCCCGTCCGCCGCCACCATCACCGCGCCGAGCGCATTGGAGAAGGGGGCGAAGCGCATCGGCTCGCCGTCACTGGTGCGGCGCAGGGCCCAGAGCCAGTCACTGACGATGAGATCGACATCCCCGGCCTGCAGCGCCACGGTAGTTGCCTGCCCGCTGGCGAAGTCGACGCCTTCCAGCGCCAATCCCTCGCGCCGGTCGAGCCCCTCGGCGCGGATGGTCTCAACCAGCCAGTTGAGCGTACCGAATTTGAGCGCACCCACGCGCAGTCCGAGCGGCGAGGCCTCCTGCGCGCGGGCAAGGAGCGGCGCGGCAAGGAGGCCGGCAGCCGCAGCGAGCAGGCCACGGCGGGACGGCGCGGCGCGGCTACCGACAAAGATCATGGTGCGGCTTTCCCGGTGAGCGGCGGATCAAGCAGGCGGTTGCGTATCAGATAGGAGACGCCGCGCAGCCAGGATTCGTCCGTGTTGTTGCGGATATCGGCGCTGCCGGCCCGCAGGACTTGGCCGGTGGCGACATCGCGCAGCTGGAAGTTGATGTTGAGGATCAGGTTCGAGACCTTCTGCACCAGCCCGATCACCTCGATCTCGGCACCGAGTGCGCGAGCAATCTTGAGCTCGCAGCTATTGCAGTTGCGGAACGGCGTCGCCTCCTCGATCTGCGCGGCCTGCGGGGACAGTTCGACCAGATCGTAGCCGGCGCCCTGCAAGCGCTTTCGCATCTCGTCGGTGATGAGGTTGAGCCGGCGCACCTCGTCCGGCTTGGGACCGCGAGGGTCGAATTCGCCGCTGGTGTCGAGAAGCTCGAACTGAAACACGACCACCCGTGTCGCCGCATGGGCGGCGGGGCTGAAGCTGAGAACGGCTGCCAGCAAAGCCATGGTCGTAAGTCCGATGGCAAGGGCGCGGCGCGCGCGGACTGGAACTCTCATTCGGCTTTCCTCTCCCGCGGCGATTTCTTCCCGGGCGGGTTGATCATATCGCCAAGAAGTCCTCCTGTAACCTACCGGGAAAAAGTTCCCGACTGTAATATTTCCGCTATGCTATCGCTAACAGGAACGTTACGTTCTCTTATTAGTTTCTTATACTCGCAATTTTATTGAATGCTTGTTTTTGTTTGCGTAGAGTTTTCCCCAAGGCTCACGAGAAAAGTTCCGAGGACAATGTCCCGGACCAAGCAAGCCGCGGGATGGAAAGGCTGATGACCAGGATGGCAAGCGCCGTCGGCGCGACGCTTTTTGCGATGATGTGCGCGTCTGTACCCGCCGGTGCGCAGGATGGCGCGCCCCCCACATCCCCGGCGGCGCCGCTGGCGGCCAAGCCGGCGACAGCCATCGGACCGGAGCAGACCTTCCTCATCGGCGTGGTGCGCCAGATTCCGGAGCCGCCGCCCTGGATCGCCCCGCTGCAGATGCCGCCCGACAACCTCGGCATCGCCGGCGCCGAGCTCGGCATTCGCGACAATCTCACCAGTGGCCGCTTCCTCAAGCTCGACTACAAGCTGTCGAGCGAGATCGTGCCAACCGATGGCGACCCGCTCCCGGCCGTCGAAAAGCTCATCGAGGCGGGCAATCGCTTCATCCTGCTCGACGTGCCGCCGGGCGCGCTGCTGAAGATCGCCGACACCTACAAGGACCGCGACATCGTCTTCATCAATGTCGGCGCACCCGATGACCGGCTGCGCCAGCAGGATTGTCGCGCCAATGTGTTCCACATCGCGCCCAGCCGCTCGATGCTGACCGACGCGCTCGCCCAGTTCCTTGTCACCAAACGCTGGCAGAACTGGTTCCTGATGGTCGGGCGCACTGACAATGACAAGCTCTATGCCGAGGCGGCACGGCGCTCGGCCAAGAAGTTCGGGGCCAAGATCGTCGCCGAAAAGACCTGGGACTATGGGCCGGACGCGCGCGCCACCGCCCAGTCCGAAGTGCCCCGCGGCACCCAGGTGGGCGAGTACGACATGCTGATCGTCGCCGACGAGCTCGGCGAATTCGGCGACATCCTGCCCTACAACACCTGGCTCCCCCGTCCGATCGCCGGCACGCAGGGGCTGATGGCCCTTTCCTGGCACCCGACGATGGAGAACTGGGGCGCTTCGCAGCTGCAGAGCCGTTTCTTCAAGCAATCCAAGCGGATGATGCAGCCGCTGGACTTCCAGATGTGGCAGGGCGCCTTTGCCATCGGCTCGGCCAGCCTGAAGACGCGCAACAGCGACCCGGGCAAGGTGAAGGCGCAGATGCTTTCGGCCGACTACGACCTGCCGGTGTTCAAGGGCGTCGCCGCCACCTTCCGCCCGTGGGACCAGCAGCTGCGCCAGCCGATCCTGCTGACCCATGCCACCAACACGGTCACGCTCTCGCCGCAGGCCGGCTTCCTGCACCAGAGTTCGCCGCTCGACACGCTCGGCTTCGATCGTCCTGAGTCGCTCTGCAAGCTCAAATAAAACCAAACGATTGCCTGGAGGAAACGATGAAACGACAGATCCTGCTGTCCACGAGCATGGCCACCCTTGCGGGGCTCATGCTGGTCGATGCGCTGCCCGCCGCCGCCAGTCCGCGCGCCTTCATCACGAATGAGCGCGACCACACGATGAGCGTCGTCGACATGGAGACGCTGAAGGTCATCGACACCATCAAGACCGGCCGGCGCCCGCGCGGCATCATCGCCAGCCCGGATGGCAAGCTGATCTATGTCTGCGCCTCCGACGACAACCGCGTCGAGGTCTATGACGCCGCCACGCTGAAGCTGGTGAAGACCCTGCGCTCGGGCCCGGACCCGGAGCTGTTCGTGCTCCATCCCTCGGGGAACCCGCTCTACATCGCCAACGAAGACGACAACATGGTCACGGTGGTGAATGTCGAGAACAACGAGCTGATCGCCGAAATCCCGGTCGGGGTCGAGCCGGAAGGCATGGGCATCAGCCCCGACGGCAAATACATGGTCAACACCTCCGAGACGACCAACATGGCGCATGTGGTCGACACCGCGAACAATGAGATCATCGAGAACATCCTCGTCGATTCACGCCCGCGCATTGCCGAGTTCTCCAAGGACGGCAAGCAGCTCTGGGTGTCGGCGGAGGTCGGCGGCACGGTGGCGGTGATCGATCCGTCCAACTGGCAGATCATCAAGAAGATCGCCTTCAAGATCCCGGGCGTGGCCGACGACGCCATCCAGCCGGTCGGCGTACGCATCACCAAGGACGGCTCCAAGGCCTTCGTCGCCCTCGGCCCGGCCAACCGCGTGGCCGTCGTCGACGCAAAGACGTTCGAAGTCGAGGATTACCTGCTGGTCGGCCAGCGCGTCTGGCAGCTGGGCTTCACGCCGGACGAGAAGTTCCTGCTCTCGACCAACGGCAACTCCAATGACATCTCGGTCATTGATGTCGCCAACCAGAAGGTCACGAAGTCCCTCACCGTCGGTCGCGCGCCCTGGGGCGTGGTCGTGGTGCCGTGACCGCAAAAGATCAATCAATCAGCCAATTCGGAGGAACCACCATGAAGACCCGCCTGATCCTTGCCGCCACTGCTGCGACCCTCGCCTTCACCGGCCTCGCCTATGCCAAGGGCGACCTGACCCTGAAGCCGGTCGAACTGGAGGAACTGACCGTCGGCACCGGCAATTCCGGCTTCGGCGTCTCGCAGACCAAGTATGAACTGGAGACCGGCAAGTCCTATTCGCTGATGATCAAGTCGACCGGCAAGAAGGAATGCGCCTGGCAGTCACCAGGCCTGTTCCAGAGCATCTTCCTGCGCAAGGTCGAGGCTGGCGGGATGGAGATCAAGGCCATCCACCTCACCGAGCTTGAGTTCGAGGAAGAGGGCGAGGCCGAAATGTTCTTCGTGCCGATCAAGCCCGGCACCTTCGCCTGGTACTGCAAGGGTATGGAAGAGCGCGGCATGAAGGGCGAGTTCATCGTCAAGTAGCGCTGCTGGCGCCGATTTTCCTGCTATCCTCGTGAACACTGTCCCCGGCTACCCGCCGGGGACTTTTCTTCTCTCGACACGGGAGATGCCATGACGGCCCGGACTGGCGACCTCTCTCCTCCGACCGTGCCAGAGGCCGGCGTGGCGGCCCTTGATGTGCGCGGCGTGACCCATGCCTTTGGCGCCCGCAAGGCGCTGGATGATGTCAGCCTCGACGTTCCCGCCGGCAGCTTCACCGCGCTTCTCGGCCCGAACGGCGCCGGCAAGACCACGCTGTTCTCGCTGATCACCCGCCTTTACGACAACCGCAGCGGCGCCATCCATGTGCTGGGCTTCGACGTCCGCCGTCAGCCGGCCGCGGCGCTGAGCCGCCTGGGCGTGGTGTTCCAGGCCCGGACGCTGGACCTCGAACTCTCCGTGCTCGACAATCTGCTCTACCATGCGACGCTGCACGGCGTCGGCTTTCGCGCCGGACGCCGGCGAGCGATGGAGCTGCTCGCACAGGATGGGCTCGCCGACCGCGCCCGCGACCGGGTGCGCAACCTTTCCGGCGGCCAGATGCGCCGGGTGGAGATCGTGCGCGCGCTTATGCACCGCCCTCGCCTCCTGCTGCTCGACGAACCCACGGTTGGGCTCGACATCGCCTCCCGCGCGGCGCTGGTGGCCCAGGTGCGGGGCCTGGTGGCGAGCGAGGGCATCGGCGTGCTGTGGGCAACCCATATCATCGAGGAAATCGCCCCCGGCGACCGGGTGGTGGTGCTGCATCGCGGACGGGTCCGCGCCAATGGCACCTATGAGGGCATGCTGGCGCAGACCGGCGGCGAGGACCTCTCCGCGGCCTTCCTGCGCCTTGTCGACGACACCGGGGAAGCGGCGGCATGAGCGAACACTCCCCGCGCCCGGCCCGTTTCCGCCTGCCGCTTGCGGGCTTCCTCATCGTCCTGACCGGCATCTGCTGGCGCGAGGGGCTGCGCTTCCTAAACCAGCGTGGTCGCTTCCTGTCGGCGCTGGTGCGCCCACTGGTGTGGCTGTTCATCTTCGCCGCCGGC
Source organism: Ancylobacter rudongensis (assembly GCF_900100155.1). GTDB lineage: Bacteria > Pseudomonadota > Alphaproteobacteria > Rhizobiales > Xanthobacteraceae > Ancylobacter > Ancylobacter rudongensis. The sequence goes on along the minus strand of NZ_FMTP01000007.1, from coordinate 27,399 downwards.
TTTCGCTCGGTGCTGGGCGTCTCGATCATCCCGCCCTACGAGACCTACGTGCTCTACGAGGTCTATGTGACGCCCGGCCTGGTGGCGATGATCCAGCTGTTCAACGGGCTGCAGTCCTCGCTCTCCATGGTCTATGACCGCGAGGTCGGGGCGATGCGCATCCTGCTGGTGAGCCCCTATCCGCGCTGGTACCTGCTGGTGTGCAAGCTGATCGCCGGCATTTGCGTCTCCCTGCTGCAGGTCTACGCCTTTCTCGCCGTCGCCTGGTTCTGGGAGGTGGAGCTGCCGCGCATCGGCTATTTCACCGTCATCCCGGCGCTACTACTCACCGGGCTGATGCTTGGCGCCATGGGGCTGCTGATGTCCTCGCTGTTCCGGCAGATGGAGAACTTCGCCAGCGTGATGAACTTCGTGATCTTTCCGATGTTCTTCGCCTCTTCCGCGCTTTACCCTCTCTGGCGGGTGCAGGAGAGCAGCCTGACGCTGTGGTGGATATGCACCCTCAATCCGTTCACCTATGCCGTGGAACTGATCCGCTTCGCCCTCTACGGCCAGTTCGCCCCCTTGCCGGCACTGGTGGTGGCGGGCTGCGCATCGGTGTTCCTCGCGGCCTCGATACTGGCCTATGATCCTTCCGCTGGCGTGATGGCTCGCCGTGGCGGGCCAGAGACTGCCAAATGAGCCCGCAGAGCCGGCCAAGCCGAAACGGAAGCCACAGAGTTTCCGGACAAAATCTCGAGGAAAGCCCATGCCCACATTCCGATCTTCCCTGCGCTGCCTTTACCTCACCGTTCCCGTGCTTCTGTTCGCCGGCGTCGCGCCCAGCTTTGCGGCGACGGCGCCGACGGGAGGGCTCTGGCCATGCATCCAGCGCAAAGTGCCCGAACTGGCCGCCGGACAGATGTGGTCCGGGCCGCCGATCGACAATCTGAAATGGCAGGACGACCGGCATGTCGCCGAGCTGGTGCCGGTGCTGGCAGCCCAGCGCACGCCGATCGACGAAGCCACCAAGCAGATCGACGCCTTCGCCAGCACGCTCGGTGCCGATCGCAAGGAACGGCTCACCCTGCTGTTCGCGGGCGTGTTCGATCAGATCAATGCGCGCCGCAGCCGGATCATGAACGGTATTGAGCGCTACGCGCAGCACCAGATCGAGCTTTCCAAGCGGATCAAGGAAGAGAGCCTGGCTGTCGCCAAGGCCAAGAAGGCCGCAGGTGCCGAACTGGACAATGCCAAAGCGCTGGAGCTGGAGAAGCAACTGCTCTGGGACACCCGCATCTACGACGCCCGCCAGCAGTCGATGACAGCCGTGTGCGAAAGCCCGGTTCTGCTGGAACAACGCATCTTCGCTCTCGCGCGGGCCATTCAGGAAAAGATGCCGTGACCTACGGCGTCCCGGCCCTTGGCGGCCGGGGCGCCCTCTCCTTGGCAGGACGACCTGCGGCCGGAGATGGAATGACCAGGTGGGAATCGAGCGCGGATCGCGGCGCTCAGGGGGCGGGCTGCCCCTGCTCCAGCGGCAGCCCGCTCCGGGCCCAGCCATCGCTGCCGGCCGGGTACCAGGCGATATTGGAATAGCCATATTCCTCGATCGCGCGCTTGGCCGCGTTCCAGCTCATCCAGCAATCGGTCTGGCAATAGATGACCAGCGGTGCGGCGCGATTGCTCCCGGCCAGCGCCTGCAAATGGGCGCGAAAATAGGCGTCGGTCGCGGCGGTCAGGGCACCATAGCCGACATTGGGCAACCAGACGCTGCCCGGCAGATGGTCGCGCCGCTTGTCGCGCCAGAGCGTGCCGGGGGGAAGGTTGGGCGGCTTCACGTCGCGCGGCATCACGTCGACGAAGATCGCGGCCTTGGTCCGCCAGAGCCGCTCGGCCTCGGCGGTGTCGATCACCCGAGCGCCCTTCAGCGTCGCTGGCGTCGGGGCCCGGTAGACGTCCATGCGGTAGCCCGCCGGCTCGGGCACGATCTCCTCGCCCCGACCGGCGGCCGGGGCAAAGGCGTAGAGAACGGCGGCCAGCCCGGCGATACCCAACCAGGCCAGGCGCCGCAGCGAGTGATCGGTCCGATACTCCTTCACCGCCGCCTCCTGCGGGCTCAGGGCGCCGCTTCGATCGGGCGGTTCTGACCATCGAGCAGCGGCACGCCATAGTCGAGCAGGATGCGGTTGATCGCCCCTTGCTCTTCCTTGATGAAGGCGTTGAGCTGATGCTTCCAGTTCAGTTCGCCTGGGCGAATTCCGAACGTGATCCGGTAGACCAACGCCGGGTCGCCCTTTTCTTTGACCAAGGGCACGACCGAGAGCGGGATCTCCGACTTCTTGGCGTAGTAGCCGCCAATGGGGCCCCACAGGATGCCAGCATCGATCTCACCTGAATCGATATCGGCAATCATCGCCTCGGCGGGGCTCTCGAATCGGCGGTCAACTACCAGCGCATAGGGGCGCGCCATCGGCATGAGGCCATTGCGGGTGAGCAGGTCGCCGGGCGGCGTGCCGGCGATGACGCCGATCCGACGCCCCTTCAGGCGGGGGTCCTCAAGCGTGTCGATGCCGGCGAGGTCGCCGTCTTTCTTGGCGATCAATACCCAGGCCGAGCGATAATAGGCGTTTGTGTTCAACACCGGGTCGCCGCCCGCCACATAGCCCATCACTACGTCGCAGCGCTTGGCCCCCAACGTCATGCGGTAGAAGCCAGTGGCCTGCGGGAACCAGGTGTAGTCCAGCGCCAGGCCGAGCTTCGACGCCATGAGTTCGGCGATCTTGTTCTCGAAGCCCTGTCCCTCCTCATCGGTGAAGGGCATGTTGGCGGGATCGGCGCAGACGCGCAGCGTCGAGCGGTCAACCAGATCCGCGACCTGGGCAGAGGCCGACGAGGAAAGGGCGGCGAGGGCGACGAGCGTCACGAACGCCGCCACGGCCCTCCCCTTCATGCGCGCCGAGCGAAGGCTGTGTGCCGGCTGCGCCACGATTGCCATGGCGTCAGCTCGGTCGTCCGAAGCACTGGTTCTCATTTGCCGTGTACGCCTTGGTCTTGTCCTCGCGCTTGCTGGGACGCTCGCGGCCGAGGGCACCATCGGCACGGGCCTTGAGATAGATGTAGATGTCGTCGAGATAGCACATGACGTTCTTGTTCTCGCCGAAGGCCGGCATCACCTGGTCGGCCGTACCGACGCCGATATTCTGCTTGCCGTTGACGACAATCTCCATGAACTCGGGATAGGTCATCGTCTTCAGCGAGTTGGCGAGCGCCGGGGCGTAGCTGGAGCCCATGCCGTCGGGACCGTGGCAGACATGGCACTCGGCGTGGTAGCGGCGATAGCCGGAGTAGGTGTACCAGTCGAGCGTGCCATCGGGCTGGATGTTGTAGATCGGGTCGCCATCCGCCGTGGTGTATTTGCCGAGTTCGTCCTTTTCCTTCTCGACGGGCGCAGGAGCATTTGCCGGAGCGGCCTCCGGCTGCTGGGCATGGACCGGAGCGGAGAAGGACAGGGCGGCGGCCAGGATCAGCGCCGACGCGCCGGCAGATGCCGGCAGCATGCCGGAAACAGACCATCCGCGAACGGAATTCTTCATGAAGCAGTCTCCTCAAGGCGCCGCAGGGGGCCGTTTCGGGCATATCGGCGGGCGCCCAAGGGCGCCGCTTCGCGGCTTTGGATTTCTTCTAAGAGTCTTATAAAGTCTCAGGCCCCGAGACGTCGGGGCCCGGCTCACCGGATGAACCGGCGGCCAGGCCCCTTCTTCGTCTCGGAAAGGACGGGCGTTCCGTGGAAGCCCGCCGTCCCCTGGCTCAGTTCGGCAGCGCGAACACGGTGAGCTGGCCGCCGAGATTGGTGTAGTTGGACAGGGCGGCATAACCACCCACCGCACCGAGACCGGCGTTCGGGTCGGTCAGGCCGGCCGCAAGGCCGATGCCCGCCCAGCCACCGACACCCGACAGGATGGCGATGTACTGCTTGCCCTTGTGCTCATAGGTGGTGACGTTGCCGATGATGCCCGACGGGGTCTTGAACTTGTAGAGTTCCTTGCCCGTCTTGGCGTCAACCGCCTTCAGATAGCCTTCGAGGGTACCGTAGAACACGACGTCGCCGGCGGTGGCGAGAGCACCCGACCACACCGAGAAGGGCTCGGGAAGCGACCAGACGATCTTGCCCTTGGTGTTGTCCCAGGCGATGAAGTTACCCATGCCGCCATGGCTGCCCGGCGCGGGATACATCGACAGGGTGGCGCCGACATAGGGCTGACCCGCCGTGTAGCTGACGCGGAACGGCTCGTAGTCCATGCAGACGTGGTTGGTGGGCACGTAGAACAGGTTGGTCTTGGGCGAGAAGGCCGCCGGCTGCTGATCCTTGGTACCGAGCGCCGCCGGGCAGATCCCCTTGGTGTTCACATCCTCGCCCTGCTGGGCGGTCGAGTACTTGGACACGACCATCGGACGACCATAGGTCGGGCTGTTCTTGTCCATGTCGACCTTGGTGGCCCAGTTGACCACCGGATCGAACTTCTCGGCGACGAGCAGTTCGCCCGTCACGCGATCCAGCGTATAGCCGAAACCGTTACGGTCGAAATGGGTCAGCAGCTTGCGCGGCTTTCCGTCGTACTGCTGATCCGTCAGGATCATCTCGTTGACGCCGTCGAAGTCCCACTCGTCATGGGGGGTCATCTGGTAGACCCACTTGGCCATGCCGGTGTCGGCATCACGCGCCCAGATGGTCATCGACCACTTGTTGTCGCCGGGGCGCTGAGCCGGGTTCCAGGTCGAGGGGTTGCCCGAGCCGTAATAGACGAGGTTGGTCTCGGGGTCGTAGGAATACCAGCCCCAGGTGCAACCGCCGCCGATCTTCCACTGATCCCCTTCCCAGCTCTTCAGCGAGGAATCCTTGCCGATCGGCTTGCCGAGTGCCGTGGTCTTCTCGGGATCAACGATCATCTCATCGTCGGGACCCATCGAATAGCCGCGCCAGATCTGCTTGCCGGTCTTGGTGTCATAGGCGGTAACGTGGCAGCGCACGCCGAACTCGCCGCCCGAAATGCCGACGATGACCTTGTCCTTCACCGGCAGGACGGTGGCGGTGTTGGTTTCGCCCTTCTTCGGGTCGCCATTGACGACCGACCACTTCTTCTCGCCGGTCTTGGCGTCGAGCGCGACCAGGGTGGTATCAGCCTGGTGCAGGTAGACCATGCCGTTGGAATAGGCGAGACCGCGATTGACCGTGTCGCAGCACATCACCGGAATGACGTTCGGGTCCTGCTTGGGCTCGTATTTCCAGATGATGCGCCCGTCATCATTGAGGTCGAGGGCGTAGACGATATTGGGGAAGGGCGTGTGGACGTACATGACGTCGCCGATGATGAGCGGACCGCCCTCATGGCCACGAAGAACGCCCGTCGAGAAGGTCCAGGCCACCTGGATCTTGCCGACATTGCCGGCATTGATCTGGTCGAGCTTGGAATAGCGGGTATTGGCGTAGTCGCCCGTCTGGATACCCCATTGCTTGGGGTCCTTGATGATGCTTACCAGCCCATCATTGGCCGTTGCGGGCCAAGCATAGACCGCCGCAGCACCCAGCAGTGCTGTCGCAAGAAACTTGCGCATGCTTATTCTCCTCGTGAACGATCCTCCGGGACCGACCGAATGCACGGACGACCCGCCGCGGCTTGTTTGCCGTCTGACCTTTTTGTCTTCGACAGCGTGTCACGACCGGCTGGAGGGAGAAACAGCCGGATCTCACGGGGGCGTCCCGCCCCAAGCTGGCCTGCGAACCGGACCCGGGAACTTCTTCCCGATTGCCGTTGAAGCCGAAGACGAGATTACGCTAATCCGAATCCCTCGGACTGGCAATAAGAACTCTTATGAGAAAGAGCTCTTATTATGATTTTGCTGCAAGAGCGAACAAATATACATTATACCAGCAGCAACCACGGAATTCCGGGCAGTTTTACCTCTGCGCCAATGCTGCACTGCAGCAAGTTACTCCCATTCCAGCTCGTGATAGGCAGCAATGGCATTCCGGGAGTTGAACTCGTCGAAAAGCGCCCAGTCGCCGCGCTCGGACACAACTGCGTGTGCGGGCGCTTCGCTCATCGGCGCACCCTCCTCGATCAACTGGCGCATATCGCGCCGCAACGCCGCGAGATAACGCCGCTCGGCGTCGCTCGCCTGCGGCCAGACGACGCTGGCCGGGCCATGGCCCGGCACCGCACGCCTGGCAGGCGATTGCGCCAACAGGTCAAGAAGAGTCAGCCAACCCTCAAGGCTGCCGTCGAGCGTCGGGATGTGGCCGACAAAGAGCAGGTCGCCCATCACCCAAGTGCCGCTGGCCACGTCGAACACGGTGAGGTCGTTGTCGGTGTGCGCGGTCGGGTGGGCCCGCAGTTCCAGCGGCCGCCCGCCGAGATCGAGGGTCAGGCGGTCTTCCACCAACAGGTCCGGCAACACGATCCGGGTCCCCTCCGCCTGCGCCCCGAGCAGTCGCTCGGCCTGGGCGAGATAGGTCTCGGCCCGGAGAGAGAGGGCGCGCGGCATCTTGTGGTGGGCGACAAAGCGTACCCCCTCCCCGGCGAAGGCCGCGTTGCCCAGCGTGTGGTCGGGGTGCATGTGGGTATTGATGACATAACGCAGGGGACGGTCGGTGACCGCGCGCACCGCTGACAGAAAGCGCGCACCGGCGCGATAGCTGTTGCCGGTGTCGATGACGGCCGCCGCCTCGTCGCCGACGATCAGCGTCATATTGGCGATCGCCCCGTCATTGGACGGAGCGATCAACTCGTAGGGCGCACGGAAGACATGCACCCCTTCGGCGATCTGCTCCAGCGGCAACGCGCCGCCGGGCCCGCGCGCCTCCGGGAGGCTCTCGGCGCGAACGGAAGCAGCCCGCCCGCCCCCGGCCGCAAGCGCGACACAGAGAGCGAGCAGGCCGCGTCGATGCACGCGCGGCAGGACCGGCATCGGAGCATCCTGCATCAGCGGCCTCCCCAAGGGAGGCGGGATGGCTATTTCTTGGTGCCGTCGAGGTTGAACTGGGCGAGATACGCCTCAAGATTCGCGCGGTCGGTTTCCTTCGGCAGGCCGGCGAACACCATCTTCACGCCGGGCATGTAGCCCTTCGGATTCTCAAGATAAGCGCTGAGGACTTCCGCCGTCCACACGTCGCCCTTGGCGTTGTGCTCCTTCAGCGTGTCCGAGTAGTTGAAGCCTTCGACAGAACCCATCTTGCGGCCGACAATGCCGTTCAGCTCGGGGCCGACCTTGTTCTTGGCATTCTCGCCGATGGCATGGCAGGCCATGCACTTCTTGAAGACATTGGCGCCCTTGTCGGGATCGCCCTCCGGGCTCTGGGCCAGCGCGGCAGTGGTACCGAGCACGAGCAGGGCGGCTGTGGTGACGAAGCGATTCATGGCGTCCTTCCAGGCGATGGTCATTATCCGGCGCCCTTATGCGAGGCGCTTGCGGGTGAGGCGCGGATGTTAGCGCTACCTTTAGAATGATCCTAGGGGGCGAAAGGTCCAGCCCACCCGCCATGAAACGTCCGGCGCATTTCGTCGCGGGAGCCCCAACGGAAACCGCACCGCAACCCCGCCTTACCGGCAGAGAACAGCCGCACGGCGGCACCATAGAACCTATAGCTGCGCACTCTTCGTGCGATCCGGCTGCTCCAGCCACTCGCAGTGCACCATCTGCCAGACCGACCAGCGTTCAAACTCGGCAAGGAAGGCCGCGTCGATGGCACCGAGGTGCCCCCCCGGCGCAATCCTGAACCAGCCTCTTGCCTCCGCTTCCGCGAAAAGGCTGCCGATATGGGCAGTTGACACCTGAAAGCGGTCGGCCAGGTCCCGCCGCCGCAGCGGTCCCGGCGTCGCGGCACCTTCAACCGTTTGCGCATAGTGATTGGCGATCACGGCCGTCAGCAGCGGGTAGCCGCAATCGCGCTGGGCGAAGAACAGTACGCCGGGGAAAGGATGCAGCAGCGTGCCATTGGCGAGGACAAAGGCCGCCGAGCGCGCGATCAGCTCCCCCAGCGAATCGGCATCCTCCAGCCGGGCGTCGCGGGCCCGGCGCGACGGATCCGACGGCGGGTCGAGCCGGTCCAACGCCTCGACGAACAGCCGCAGGGATCGGCCGATCTCGGCGATGACCACCGGCGAGGGGCGCAGGAGAATGGCACGCCGGTCTGCAGGATCGGCCTCCACCTCGACCAATCGCCCGGCCCGGAGCGCCGCAACGAAGCCAGCGGTCTGCCGGGGACTGGCCCCCGCCACCTTTTGCAGCGCGGAGAGCGTCGGTGGCGGCCCGCCCCCAAGGCGCCAGTGATAGTAATTGTGGATCAGCATGAAGCAGACGAGATAACGCCCCAGCTGGTCGAACAGCTTGTAATAGGGCCAGCGCACGGCCGGGCCGGCGGCCATTCCGTAGCAATATCCGGAGATGGCCGGGCGCAGGCCGGGATGACGCAGCAATTGGTCGACGCGCGCGCCAAAACCCTCCGGCAGGCCGGCCGCCGCCCGGCCGGTCGGCCCGCGTGATCCCTGCTCCAGCGCGCTTCTGGACACCTGGCATACCTGCAAAGTTTGGGCTGGTTTGCCCGCTGCGCCCAGAAATACTTGGAACACGTCGCGCACGGAGGTACCAAGGCAAGGGGGGCACCTCCGTTGGCGGCCGCGCGCCGGATTTTTTTTTCATCCACGATACGCCCCCGGGAGAAACACCCATGTGCAACGATCACACTTTCGCCATGTCGCGTCGCAAGGCGCTCACCGCAGGCCTTGGCCTCGCCTCGGCCGCTTTTCTCGGTGGCGTGGCGCTACCCGTCGGCGCTTGGGCGCAAGAAGCAGCACCCAACGCCATCAGCCCCGACGAGGCGCTGAAGCGGCTGATGGACGGAAATGGGCGCTACACCTCGAACACCATGAACAACAAGGATTTCTCGGCTGGTCGCGCCGCCCGCGCCATGGCCCAGTATCCTTTCGCCGGCCTGGTGAGCTGCGCTGATTCGCGCGTCGCCCCGGAACTCGCCTTCGACCAGGGGCCGGGCGAACTGTTCGTCGTTCGCGTCGCCGGCAATTTCGTCAATGTCGACGGTCTCGCCAGCCTCGAATATGGCGTGAAGTTCCTCGGCGTGCCGCTCATCATGGTGCTTGGCCACACCAATTGCGGCGCCGTCGACGCTACGATCAAGGTCGTGAAGGAGAATATCAGCCTGCCTGGACATCTCGACGATCTGATCGACAGCATCAAGCCGGCGGTCGAGATCGCGCTGAAGGACAACCCGCAGGATCCGCTGAACGCGGCGATCATCGAGAATGTGCGCTACAACGTCCGCGAACTGTCGAAGGCGACCCCGATCATTACCGAGTTCGTCTCCAATGGTAAGCTGAAGGTCGTCGGCGGCCTTTACGACCTTGCCACCGGCAAGGTCAGCCTCATCTGATGGCTGAGCGGCCCGGCGCGACCGGGCCGCCCTCGCCTTACCGACACAGTACCGCCTGACGGACGGCCGTCGCCGTCAGATGGACGGCCCGAGATCGACCACGCGCTCATGCGTCACCACCGGCGGCGCGGCGAACGTGGCCCCAACCAGGCCGCGCCACAGCTGGAAGTCCTCGGAATTGCGGAAATCCACCATGTGGTTGTCGAGCGTCTCCCACCGCACCACGAGCCGATAGACGCCGGGCGTCTCGATCACCTGATGCAGGGCAACGCCCTGGCAGCCCTTGGCGCGCTGAAACAGTGGCACCGCCTTGGCCACGCCTCCCTCGAAGGCCGCTTCCTCGCCCGCCTTGATCCGCAGTTCGGCAATCTCGATGATCATGTGCGCTCCTCAAGCCCGATGATACGGGGCGCTGGAGCGCCCCTTGCGCGATCACAAGCACGAAGATGCCAGCGCAACAAGACGAAGGCTGCGCGCACAGCCGCGGGCACCAGCCGCCCTCTTGCCGCAGGTCGGTATTGCCGTGGCGCCTCAAAGTGACAAGGCGGATATGTATTCTTTTGCGGCGACGACGCAAAAATACTGGCCCGGGCACCACCTCCATATTTAAAAGTAAAGGGACTTGAATAATGGCCCTTTGCGGCGCATATTGATTTGGTCGATAGACGGTGAATGCGCCCAGTTTTCATACATGAATGCATGTGTGTCGCGCGGCTTTTTATCCCTGAAAATGCAATTTCGACGACCCGCAGCTTTTGCGGGAACGCTATGTCTATAATTACGAAAGGGTTTTCCATGACCGTGGGAACCGTTAAGTGGTTCAACGCCCAGAAGGGCTTTGGATTTATTGCGCCTGATGACGGCGGCAGCGATGCGTTCGTTCACATCAGCGCCGTGGAACGTGCCGGCATGAGCGATCTGCGCGAAGGTCAGAAGGTGGGCTTCGAGCTCGTCACCGACCAGCGCAGCGGCAAGATGACCGCCGACAAGCTCGAAGCGCTCAGCTGAGGGCTTGATGTTGGCGGCCCCGTCGAGGGCCTTGCCGACATCGCCCTTTCTCCTACCGCGTCGACCACGGATGTACTGGCGGCCGGAACGAGAAGGCAGAAGCGACAAGGCGCACCGCGCCTGTCAGCCCCGCTCCTCCCTGAGGTTGCGGGGCTTTTCGTTCGTCCACAGCGCTTTTTAACCGGGACCGAGAGGAATCGTCATGGCTAAGGAACAACGCAGCAATCGCGAAGCCAAGAAGCCGAAGAAGGTGAAGGCCCCCGAGGCGGTGGCGCCCAGCCTCGCCAAAGGGCTCTCCACGCCGATCACCTTGCCGAAGAAGAAGAAGGGCTGAAGCGTCGCGCGCCGGCGGATGCCTATGTCTGCGGCGCGCCGTCGACCTCGTAGGTCCACACGCGGAATGATTTCAGCACATGCGGCCCGAATGAGTTGACGAGCGGAATGTCCGCCGCGTCGCGCCCGCGCGCGACGACGATCCGGCCGATCCGCCGCACATTGTTGCGGGGATCGAAGGTGTGCCAGGCGCCGTCCAGGTAAACCTCGATCCAGGCGCTGAAGTCCATCGGGTCGACGACCGGCACACCGATATCGCCGAGATGGCCGTTCACATAGCGGGCGGGAATGTTGAGGCAGCGGCAGAACGCCACCGCCAGATGGGCGAAGTCGCGGCACACGCCGACCCGCTCCCTGTAGGCATCGAAGGCCGATCGGGTCGAGCGGGCCTGCTGGTAATCGAATCGGATATGGCCATTGACGAAGTCGCAGATGGCCTGCACCCGCCCCCAGCCCGGCGAAAGCGTGCCGAAGAGATCCCAGGCCGTCTGGCTCAGCAGGTCCGTTTCGCAATAGCGGCTGCCGAGGAGATAGACGAGGCACTCATCCGGCAGTTCAGGCACCGGCACTTCGCGCGCCTCGGGATGCACGGGGTCAAGCTGGCCGTCATCCTCGATCGTCGCATCACCCCAGATCATCAAATCGCCGACCGGCGCGACCAGGCGCCGGCAGCGATTGCCGAACAGATCGCGATAGGTGGAGGACGGCACATCCGGCGTGGTGAAGAAGGTCTCGGGCGCCCGGATGTCGGGGCCGCGCTCTTCGTGAACCGAGAGGAGACATACCAACGCGGTCGGCCGTGGGCAGGTAAGCGTCATCTCGTAGCCGTAGCGGATCAGCATGAAGTGTTCCCGGAAACGGAGCTCTGTGCGGAGTATGGATCAGATTGCTGGCCTCGTCGGGTGCAATCGACGCCAGGGCCGGTCCGGCGGCATCCGCCCGATCGGCTTGGAGGTTCAGCGGATGTCGGCGGACGTCAAGGTCAGCGGGCCCCGGCGGCCCTCCGAATAAGCTCTGGTAGCAGCGCTGTAGATGGAGGTGCGCAGCGTGTCGAAGGCAGACAGGCAGGTCGCCTCCAGCCCGTCCGACGGGCGCAACTCCGCCGCCGATTTGCCTAGGGCTGCGATCTCGACCAGGAAAGGCACTTCGAACATGCCGTCATAGCCGGTGAACCGGACGGCGCCGCGCGCGCTGTCGAAACTGCGGCTCGGATTGGGGAAGATCAGTGTCACGATTTGGCTCCCTCGGCACAGCGCAAGACAATGCAGGCGGCGGGCCAACCGCCATTCGCAGCTGCCTTGCCGTCGCGTTCAACGTTCACGCCCGTTCCAGTCATGGCGTCGACCCCTCATCCAGGCACTGGAAGCTGTCGAAAGCGCTGGAGAGCAGCACGCGACCCTCGCTATCGACGATGGAAACGGCGTCGGGCTGCTGCGGCATGTCGAGCGCACTGGCCAGGGCCCGCGCCATCTCGATGGCGCCGTCCAGGTCATTCACCTCGACGGTTTCGCGACCGACGACCGCATGCGCACTGTCCTGAGCCCGCGTGCGGTAGAATTCGATCACGACCTTCATCGCGGTGCGTCCCCGTCGGCCACCGGCTGTGCGGACGTCAGCGGCTGAAGGTCCGGTCCATCAGCGCGTCGCCCTCACCGGGCTCGGCCGCGCGCATCGCCTCAAGGCTGTCTTCGGGCGCCACGCGCTCATATTGCTCGCGCTCGTTGCGGATACGGTATTGCAGCGCATTCCCGCTCGGCGGCAGCGTGGCGGTGATGCGGTAGATGTCGCCCACGCGCGAGGTGAAAACGCCATACCCGCCCCTCAGCCGCACAACCTGCCCGACCGCGAAAAGGTGGATCGTCGGATCGCGGTGGACGGCGGGCTCGCGGCGGTTCGCGGAATTTGCGGCGGTCATGATGACGTGTCGTCCTTTGTAAAGGCGGAAGGGCGACCGTTAAGTCGCCACGGGCCGGTCTGGTGACGCGGCAATAGGGCATGCGGAAAGAGGCGCACGGCGCGCCGGCTTTGCCCAAAGTGGAACTGTCCGATGACCGTCAGTAAATCGGCGATCGCGGGAGGACAAATGCCGCTATGAGGCCGGAAAACACGGGCGCCGCACCGGCACCACCTGTCTGCCCGTCGAAATTTCGAAATCCTGAACCACCGATATGCAGCACTGCTGCGTCAGTTCAATCAGGGACAATTTCTATTGTACGTTTGAATTGCGATTCAAACAAGGCAAAAGCAAAGCAATACAACCGACGGATATTGCCGCATCTCGGTTTTCGTCCCGCGCACGGCAGGACATCCGATGGGCGCGTGCAGGATGGCTCGCGCCGCTTCCGTGAAAGCGGATCGCCTTTCGCGGCGAGAAATGCCCCCTGCTCTGTGAGAGCAGATCGCAGCTATCGACCACGTGTTTCCACCTCACCGATAAGGGTGCTAACGCATCAGCCCGGCCGCACGCAGAGCCTGCTCGATGATGCCTTTTACGCCGTCCGCTCCCTTGGAAGACCGCCGCGACGAAGCGCCCGGCGCATCAGCCTCGGGCCGTTCGCCCTGCGGGCGGGAAGAGCGAATTGCGGGCACCGGCGGTGCCGCCGGACGGCGCTTCCCGGACGTGGGCGACGGTTTGGCCCCCGCCTGCTCCTCAGCCTCGATGCCCCAGAAGCGGGCGATCTCGCGCGTCGAGGAAATACCGACATCCAGCATATAGGGGCCGGGGACACCGAGATCCTCGCCCAGCGGCGTGCCGTGGCCCATGGCGGCGACCGTGTTCAGTTCGATCACTGGTTCACCGGCGCCGTTGCACCAGACGCGCCGGGCGCGGCCGCCAGACACCTCTTCGCGCGTCGGCGTGTCACCCAGATGATGCACGCTGCGCCATTGCGCGGCGATGTCGTCGGCATTCGAGGGCGCGACAGTATGATCGGCCGTGCCTTGCCAGATCGCCACGCGCGGCCACGGACCGGCATGGGCCGATGCCTCCCGTAGCAGCGCCCAGAGTTCCTCATCCGACGCCGTGCCCTGCCCGCGCATGCAGTCAAACGCCTCCGGTACGGTCGTGGCGCGGCCATAGGCCAGCCCGGCAATGATCGCCCCACCGGCGAAAATCTCGGGGTAGGTCGCCAGCATCACATTGGCCATCGCCCCGCCGGCGGACAGTCCAGTGACGAAGATACGGCCGCGATCGAGCCCGTGGGTCTCGACCATCGCTTCGATCATCTGGCGGATGGACAGAGCCTCGCCGGAATCGCGCCGCGCGTCGCGCGGACGGAACCAGTTGAAGCACATGTTAGGATTGTTGCCGTGGTTCTGCTCGGGATAGAGCAGCGCGAAACCGGCCTGATCGGCCAGTTCGGACCAGCCGGCGCGATGGTCATATTCGCCCGCGCTCTGCTTACAGCCATGCAGCACGACCACGAGCGGCGCGCCTTCCGGCAGATCCGCCGGCCGGTGGTAGAGACCTCTCAGAGACCCGGGGTTCGATCCGAAGTCGCCAAGCGCCAGCAGGCGGCCGGGCGCATTTCCTGCCGAGAAGGGAGTGCCCTGTCCCGCGCCAAGCGAGGCGAGAAGGGCCATGGTATCCGACATTGTCCGCAAGGGAGATCTCCTGGCTGCGGCGCCCAGCGGCTGGACGGCATGACGCTAACGCCCCCACACCCAGATTGTTGCTGCACTGCACAAAAACAAGAGCCGTCGCGCGAGCGTGACAGTTGGGCACAAGCCACAGACCCGGAGTCTTGCCCGAGGAAGCGCCCAGCTGCGGCGGTATCTATCAGCTTTCGGGCGCTGCTTCGCCGGACTCATGCTGCGCAAAAAGCCGTTTGCTCAGAATGGCATGAACGCCCCAATTGCCATCCACCACCTGGGTGATGCCGAAATCCACCGCCACCGACATCAAGGCAACGGCCTCGTCCTCGCTCAGTGCTTTCGTGGTCATCAGGAAGCGCCGCATCTTGCGGAAGGCATCGCGCATGGCGAGATCGAGCGAGGATTTGGCATAAACCTCACTCTGGCCGCTGGCGCCGAACTCGGCGAGATAATTGGGATGGCTGAAGCCGGTGAGCACCCAGTCTTCCGGCGTCTCGATCAGCGGATAGGTCAGATCCGCCAGCACGGTGCCGCCAATGTCGGCCTTCTTGTGCAAGGTCACTCGGAAGGTGCCGGTCATGGAGCATTCGATCGCCGTGCCCGACAGCTCGCCATCGCCCTGCGCCGCGTGCGGGTCGCCGACAGAGAGCAGCGCGCCGGGGACCGACACCGGCAGATACACCGTGGCCCCCTTGCCGAGCCGCCAATTGTCGAGATTGCCGCCGAAATAGGCCGGCGGCACCGAATCGACGAGTTCGGCTTCACGCGGCGCTACCGCGATCACGCCAAAATGCGGCCGCAGCGGAATCCGCACCCCCTCGAGCACGTTCGTCTGCAACGTCACCGTACCGGGCCGCACCAGCACGCCGGGATAATCGTAAAGCACATGCTGAACCCCGGACGGATCGGTCTGCGGTTCCCAGCGGTAGGAATGCAGCGCCTCGGCATAGGGCTCGTCCGCCTCCGTGACGATTTCGTAGATTGTCACGCACTCGCGCGGATGCGGCTCGCTGAGCAGTTCCGAGTAGTGATAGCCCCACCAGGCCGCGACGCTGCTGCCGAACACCCGGCCGGCATGAGCGGGGTGGCGGGAGCGGCGGGGCTCGATGTCGAGAATATGCACCTCAAGCACGTCGCCCGGTTGCGCCCCGTGCACGGCGATCGGGCCGGTGCAGATGTGCACGCCGAACCCCTCCCCGGCGCCGCGCCCGAACACCGAGGCGTCGAGCGGGCCGGCACCGCGCCGGTTCACCGTCTTGTCGGTCGGCGTCCAGTGGAACACGCTTTCCGCGCCCGGATCGCCTTCGATCATGCGCTCGGGATCGTCCGAGGCGTGCTGGGTCAGCGTCTCGATGGTGACGATGTCGCCGGAAGCGATCTCGATCAGCGGGTCGAGCGAACGGCTGAAATAGCCCCAGTGCACATGCTGGGCATAAACCGGGAGATAGTGCCGTGCCGCCCCCCCCGGTACAGGCGCCCCCGCCTCCCCGTCCTCGCGCAGCGTTGGCCGGCGTGCGGGCCCCGCGGCCTGCCGCGCCCTGAGCTGGGCAAGCGCCTCCTGTGGCCAGCCCCGTTGGCCGCTCGCCACCGCGCTGTGCGTCTGCCGCTCCGCCTCGCGGCGGCGCAGTTCGCGCGGCGGCAGGCCGAAGCGCTCGCGGAACAGGCGGCTGAAATGGGCGGCGTCGGCGAAGCCGTAGCGATAGGCGATCTCGGCGATCGGAACCGCCGCCTCGGCCGGGTTGGCGAGGTCGTGCCAGGCGCGCTGCAGACGGCGCTCGCGCACATAGTGGCTGAAGCTCTCGCCCGTTCCCTCGAACAGCTTCTGCACATAGCGTTCCGAAATACCCTCGGCCTGGGCGATATCGGCAATCGAAATGTCCTCGCTACCCATGCTGCGCTCGATGGCGGCGTAAAGGCGCTGAAGCAGCGCCGCACGGCTGGAGGACGGGTCGCTGGTCGCCGCCACCAGCTCGCCGGACAGAGCGAGCAGAAGCTCGGCGGCGCTTTGCGCCACCGCCTCCCATTCCGCCTCGGAGAGCCGATTGAGCGCCTCGGCGGTGGCAAGCGCGGTGCGGCCCACAATGTCTGCCAGCCCCTCCGCGCCGAAGACCCGCGGCTGGACCGCCGCCAATGGCGGCACCTTACGGCCACGAAACGCCTCCGCCGGCACGGAGAGGACCACGGCCCGCAACCCGCGCTGAAACTGCAACTGCCAGTCCGCTCCGCGCGGCGCCAGGATGAGCTGACCGGCAGCAACGATCTGCCGATCCTCGCCGACCACCAGCACCGTGCTGTTCTCCACCGGCATCAGCAACAGCGGCAGGCCGGCGCGGGAGGGTAGAGAGCGCAGGCTCTGCGCATCGGCGGAGAACTTGCCCAGCCGCACGCCGCTCGAGGACAGGCGCGAGAGCGCGCTGGCATGGGCGGGCGATCCCTGCCGCGCACCCAGCGACTGGAGGCCGAAGCCGCGCAGCACATCCTGCCACGCGGCCTCGCCCGCGTCGCCCGAATAGGACTCGCTAGTGAAGGGTTGAGCGTTCATCGGCGGCGCCTCGGCATGGCTTCCTGCCAGCAGGGCTTGCTGCCAGCAGCGCCTTCCGCCAGCAAGAAGCGTGCCTCTGCCGTGCCGTCGACCGAGCCTGGATCGCCGGCGCTGTCAACGTGCCGGGAAGATGCTCTTGCGGATCGAGCCCGTGACCCCCCAATTGGCATCGACCACCTGGGTGACGGCGAAATCGGCCGCCACGGACATCAGGGAGATCGCTTCGTCCTCCGAGAGCTTCTGCGTTGTCATCAGGAAGCGCCGCAGCTTGCGGAAGGCGTCGCGCATGGCGCTGTCGAGGCTGCCACGCTTGAGGATCTCGCTCTGGTGGTCGGGGCCGAGTTCACTGAGATAATTGGCGACGCTGAAGCCATAGACCGACCAGACCTCGTCGTTCTCGAGAAGCGGGTGGGTAAGCCCCTCCAGGATGGTGCCGCCAAGTTCCACCTTCTTGTGCAGGATGAACTCGAACTCGCCGGTGAGCGAAATCTCGACGGCGGTACCCGACAATTCGCTGTCGCCCTGCGTGGCGTGGGCGTCGCCGCAGGAGAACAGCCCGCCCGGCACGGCGACCGGGTAGTACATCCGCGCGCCCTTCGCGATGCGCCAGTCGTCCATGTTACCGCCGGTGTAGTTCGGCGGAATGGTGGAGACGAAGTCGGCCTCGGCCGGGGCGAGGCCCATCGTGCCGAAATGCAGCCGCGCCGGCACCTTGATGCCGGACAGGATGCCCTCTTTCTTGTCGATGGTGTCGTGGTCGACCCGCACGCCGGGATAATCGATGGTCGGGTGGGTGATGCCGTCCGGGTCGATCTGCGGCGTCCAGAGATAGGAATAGAGCGCCTTCACCACCGCCTCGCCCATGTCGAGCTCATAGATGGTGACAACCTCGCGGGGCGCGGGGCCCTCGATCAGGTCCTTGTACTGGAACCCCCAATTGGCGGCCGGGTTGGAGCCGAAGAAGCGCCCGGCATAGGCGGGGTTGGCGCTCGGGCGTGGCCAGGTGTCGATGACGCGCACCTCGATGATGTCGCCCGGCTCTGCGCCTTCCACCGCCACGGGCCCGGTGAGCAGGTGCACGCCCAGGCCCTCGCCGGCCCCATAGGTGAAGGGACCGTCGGTTGCTCCGGCGCCGCGCCGGCGCAGGGTCTTCTGGTCCTTGGTCCAGAGAAAGATCTCCTCTGCCGCCCGGTCGCCTTCGATCATCCGCGCATAGTCGTCATTGGCGTGGTGGGTAATCGATTCGATCACCGCCCTGTCGCCGGACTTCAAGGTGAGCACGGGCGCCAGGGTCTTGCTGAAATAGCCCCAGTGAACCGTGTCGGGCGTGGCGGGCAGATGATGCTTGGTCATGTCGAACCTCGGAACTGAAGAGTGGCGCGTGGGTCGTCGCGCCTATTCGGCTGTCATGGAGCTGAGAAAGCGCATGGTGAGCGGGTGCTGCGGCGCGCTGAGAACGCGGGCGGCCGGGCCCTCCTCGACGACGACACCGCCGGAAAGGAACACGATGCGGTCGGCGACATCGCCGGCGAAGCGCAGCTGGTGGGTGGAGATGATCATGGCCAGCCCCTCCTCCACCGCGAGCCGGCGGATCACCTCCAGCACCTCGCCCACCAGTTCGGGATCGAGGGCGGAGGTCGGCTCGTCGAGCAGCAGCACGGTCGGGGCCGGCGCGACGGCGCGAGCGATGGCGACGCGCTGCTGCTGGCCGCCAGAGAGATGGCGCGGCAGCGCGTCGGCCCGGTGGGCAAGGCCGATGCGCTCCAGCAGGTCACGGGCGCGCCGGTCGGCGTCGAAGCGCGAGAGCCCCTGCACCCAGCGCAGCGGGCCGGCGATGTTCTCACGGGCGGTCAGGTGGCCAAACAGGTTGAACTGCTGGAACACCATGCCGACGCCGACGCTGGCGCGCATCTGCGCGGTCAGTCGGGGCGAAAGCGGGCGCCCGTTCTCATCAACGCCGAGGGACTGGCCGCCGACGCGGATGGTGCCGTCTTCCCAACCTTCCAGCCGGTTTATGCAGCGCAGCAGGGTGGACTTGCCGGAACCGGAAGGGCCAAGCAGCGCCACAACCTCGCCGGCCCGCACGGTCAGGTCGATGCCGTCGAGCACGGTCTGCGCGCCATAGCTCTTGCGCAGCCCCCGCACCTCCACCGCGATGTTGTTGGCGGCGAGGCGTGCGGCACGCGCGACGGGATCTCGCGCGGGGGCTGCATGCTTCGGCACGGCCGGCGGTAGTGGATCGGCGGCAATCTCTGCGACGATTTCGCGAGCGACATCCAGTTGGGTCACCCCGGTGGCGGCAACCGCCAGTTCGGGCGCGGCATCCGGCCGACCCGGCACGAGGGCGCGCAGGAAGCGGCGCAGCTGTTCGCGCGGCGGCGGACGGTCGAGATCGAGGAGCATCTCGACGACGATCTGGATCACCGCGATCGCGCCGGTCAGCACCAGGTACATCAGCCCGGAGGCGAAGAAGATGGAGAAGAAGTCGAAGGTGGCCGAGGCCAGCTGTGTCGAGCGCAGGGTCAGTTCCTGCACCGCCACGACGGAGGCGAGCGAGGAGTTCTTCAGCGCGCTCACCGCCTCGTTGCCGAGCGCCGGCACCATGGAGCGTATCGCCTGCGGGGCGATGACCCGGCGCATGATGGCAGCCGGCGTCATGCCCAGCGCCTGACCGGCACTCACCTGCCCGCGCTCGACGCCGAGCACGTTGGCGCGCAGGATTTCAGCGATGAACGGCGCCTCGTTGAGGGCGAGCGCCAGGCTGGCGGCGGAGATGGCGGAAAGCTTGATCCCGATCAGCGGCAGAGCGTTGTAGCAAAACACCATCTGCAGGATCAGCGGCGTGCCACGGAACACGATGGCATAGGCCCGCGCAACGATCGCCAGCGTGCGGAAACGCGAGAGCTGCATGGCGGCGAGGACGACGCCCATGACCAGCCCGCCGAGCAGGCCAAGCACGGTGATGAGGAGCGTGTAGCCCACCCCGTCGAGGAGATAGGGCATGCCCAGATAATGCAGGAAGAGATCCATCGGCCTTCTTCGCAACGGAGGAGAGCGACGGCCGCGCGCGGAGCGCGGCCGCCGGTGTCAGCGCGTCGGAGCGATCAGTCGGCGAGCACCAGCTTGGGGGTCTCGAGCTGATCGGTGGGCAGGTTCCACTTCTTCATCAGCTCCGCCTGCACGCCGGCCTTCTGCAGCTCTCCAAGCGCGGACATCACCGCATCACGGAACGGGATGTTGTTGCGCGGCACGGCGATGCCGACCGAATAGGGCAGCGTCACCGCCGTCGCCTTCTCCAGCTTGTCGGGATAGGCCTTCACTGCGCCGTCGACGGTATTGACGTCGTTGATGTAGGTGTCGGCACGCCCGGCAAGGATCGCCTGGATGCAGTTGGCATTGTTGTCGAACAGCAGGATTTCCGGGGCCGGCTTGCCCGCGGCCTTGCAGGCCGGCTCCAGCGCCTGGATCAGCGGAACTTCGACATAGCCGGTGTTCTCGGCCGCCACCGCGCCGCACAGCGAGGTGTCGATGCCGGTGATCTTCTTCGGGTTGCCCTTGGCCACCAGCACGCCGTCATACACCTTCAGATAGGTGATGAAGTCCGCCGCCTTGGCGCGGTCCTTGGTGGCGTAGATGTCGGAGATGACGATATCGGCCTGACCGGCCTGCAGCGTGGTCAGCAGCGAGGCGAACGTCACCGCCTTATAGGTCAGCTTGAAGCCGAGGCAGTCGCCGATCGCCTCGCCGAGATCAATGTCGAAGCCGATATAGTTGGTCGGGTCCTTGGGGTCGATCGTCTCATAGCCCGGCGTGTGCGGGTTGATGGCGTTGACCAGCGTCTTGCCCTTGAGGTCGGGATATTTCGCCTGCAGCGCCGCGCAGGCTTCCGGCGTGGCGGCCTGCGCCATCTGCGGCAGGCCGGCGGTCAGTCCCCCGGTGGCGAGGGCGAGGCCAAGGGCGCCGAAGAGGGCCGAGCGAAGGTGGGAGACGACGGACAGGCGGCGCCTGCCGCAACGGAAATCGAGAGCGTGTGCCACGTAACTTCTCCTCTGCTAGCGTGCCCCGAAGGACGGCCAGACGGATAGCGAGGCCCGAAGTGTGACGCAGGAGAGGTCGCGGGGACTTGTCTGAGGGCGCACCGATTGTTGGATAGGCAGATGCCAAGGCGCAGGCATAGCTGCCGAATTAATAAGCAACACTCTTCCGCGGCCCGGCGCACCCTCGGCGCGCCGGGCGCTATTTCTCGATGATCTCGCGGATGCGGGTGGCCAGAATATCCATGGCGAAAGGCTTGGTGATCATCGCCATGCCCGGCTCCAGGAAACCGGATGCCAGCGCGGCATTCTCGGCATAGCCGGTCATGAACAGCACCTTGAGCCCGGGTCGGGAGACGCGCCCACCATCGGCGACCTGTCGCCCATTTAGGCCGGGCAGGCCGACATCGGTAATCAGAAGGTCGATGCACCGGCGCGACTGGAGGATTTCCAGCCCCTTCGGGCCATCGCTGGCCTCGATGGCGCGGTAACCCAGCTCGTGTAACACCTCGACAATAAGCCCGCGCACGACAGGCTCGTCCTCGACCACCAGGACGACCTCCCCGGCTTCCGACGCCGGGGCGTCGCCAAGGCCGGTGCTGCCCTCCTCGGTTTCCTCCTCGCCGCGATAGCGCGGCAGGTACAGTTTGATCGTCGTCCCCTGCCCGATCTCCGAATAGATGCGGGCATAGCCTTCCGACTGGCGCGTGAACCCATAGACCATGGAGAGGCCGAGCCCGGTGCCCTGCCCGATTGGCTTGGTGGTGAAGAAGGGCTCGAAGGCGCGGGCCATCGTCTCCCGACTCATGCCGGTGCCGGTATCGGTGACGCAGATGCAGACATACTGGCCCGGCTTTACCTCGCGCTCACGCGCCGCGAACAGGCTGTCGAGATGGGCGTTGCAGGTCTCGATGGTCAGCTTGCCACCCTCCGGCATGGCATCGCGCGCATTGATGGCAAGGTTGAGAATGGCGCTCTCAAGCTGGTTAGGGTCGCAGCGCGTCAGCCAGAGGCCGCCCCCGAGCACCAGCTCCAGCTCGATCCGCTCGCCCAGCGTTCGCCGCAGCATGTCCTCAAGCGAGGCGACCAGCGGGTTGGCGCGCACCGGGCGCGGGTCGAGCGGCTGGCGGCGCGAGAAGGCCAGCAAGCGGTGGGTGAGCGCGGCCGCGCGATCGGCGCAGGTCCGCGCGCCACCGACCCACCGCGCCAGATCGTCGGTGCGGCCCTGGGCAATGCGATTGCCGAGAATGTCGAGGCTGCCGGTGATGCCCTGCAGCAGATTGTTGAAGTCATGGGCGATGCCGCCGGTGAGCTGGCCGACCGCCTCCATCTTCTGGCTCTGGCGCAGCGCCTCCTCGACCGCCCTCTGCTCGGTAACGTCGCGCCCCACCGCATGGATGCGGCCATTGCCGGGAACGGCGCTCCAGGCCAGCAGGCGGTACTCGCCCGCCTTGGTGCGGTAGCGGTTCTCGAAGGCGAAGGTGGCGAGCCCGGCCGAGGAACTGGCCAGTTCGCGGGTATTGGCGTCGAGATCTTCCGGATGGAGGAAGTCGGCGACCTTCCGGCCGGTCATCTCGCCTTCGTCCCAGCCGAGCAGCCGTTCCGCGGAGGGGTTCACCGCCGTTATGGTGCCCTCGAAATCGCAGACCAGCATCAGGTCCTGGCTGATCCGCCACAGCCGGTCGCGGTCCTGGGCGAAGGCTTCCTCGGCACGCTTCTGGGCCTCGATGTCCGTATTGGTGCCGACCCAGGCGCTGATCATGCCTCTCGCATCGATCAACGGCACGGCGCGCGCCAGATGCCAGCGATAGGTGCCGCTGGACTCGCGCAGGCGCATCTCGGTCTCATAGGTCTCGCCGGAGGCCACCGCCAGCGACCAGCGCTCGCGCGCATGCGGCAGGTCGTCGGCATGCACGAGGTCGGTCCAGCCCTCCCCATCAAGGCTGCCGGGTGCGGCGCCGGAATAGACGTAGATCTGGTCATTGAACCAGTCGAGCGCACCATCCGCACGGGCCGTCCACACCTGGTTGGGCATGTTCTGCGCCAGGGCGCTGAACTGCGCCTCGCTCTTCTCCAGCGCCATCTGGGTCTGGCGCCGGTCGGTCACATCCTGCACCGCACCCACCATGCGGACGGGGCGACCGGCCTCGTCGCGCTCATAGCCGGCCTTGCGCGCGATGATCCGCTCCTCGCCCGTGTCGTGCCGGCGGATACGATACTCGGCATCGAGCAGCGCCACCCCCGCCTCGCGACTCGCCAGATTGGAGATGCGCAGGGCATCCTCCGGCACCACCAGCCGCTCGACCATCGGCGCGGGAATCTCTGCCGCTGGCGGGAGGCCGAAGAGGCGGCAGAATTCGGCGGTGGCGTGGATCACGTTGCTGGTGATGTCGATGGAAAAAAGCCCGACCCCACCGGCCGCCTGGGCCCGACGCAGTTGTTCCTCGCTCTGGCGAAGCGCTTCCTGCGCGGCATACTCTGCTGTCCGGTCCCGGATGAGCTTGACGAAGCCGATCGGCGTCCCCGCCGCGTCGCGCAGGGGCATCATCTCGCTCAGGCCCCAGAAGCGTTCGCCCGAGCGCTTGAGATGCCAGCGCGCGTCATGGGCGCGGCCAGAGGCGAGCGCCTCGCCGCGCTTTGCCTTCGGCCGACCCGCCTCACGATCCTCAGGAGTGAAGAAGATATCCATGGTCTGGCCAAGCATGTCGGCCTCGCTCCAGCCGAGCATCTCGGCGGCGCCCCGGTTCCACAGCGTGCAGCGTCCCTCAAGATCGGTGGCGACGATGCCATAGTCGATGGCGCTGTCGAGGATCTGACGGTGATGGGCCTCGCGCTCGCGCAGGACGCCCTCGGCACCGGCCCGCTGGATATGTGCCCAGGACCGCTCCGTCACTTCGCGGATCACGCTCAGCTCATAGTCGGACCAGTCATGTGGCGCCTTGTCGTGAACCGCCATCAGCGCGATGAGACGCCCCTGCTTGAACAGCGGCATGCAGATCGTCGCGGCGATGCCCAGGGCCGCGAAAGCCGCGGCCTCCTGCCAGGAGAGTTCCAACGCGGTGTCGCGGATGATCAGCGGTTGGCCCACCTTCAGCTCGCCGAAGACACGGCTGCCAAAATCGGCGAGGCGATAATGGCCAAGGAGAGAGAGCGAGCCGGGCGCATGCCAGTTACCGCGGATGGTGAAGCCATCCTCGTCCTCGTCCATGTCGGCATAGGCGCAGATCGAGACGCCGAGATGCTCGGCGGTCATGCGGGTCGTGATCGCGAGAATTTCGCCCGCGTCACGGCATTCGGCCACCGCACGCCCAAGCGCATCGAGGAAGCGCAGCCGCGTCTCGCTCTCCTCCAGGGCGACCCGGGTGCGATGCGCGTCCGTCACCTCCACCACCACAGCGATGACACCGGCGGGCGTGCCGTCGTCGCCCGCGACCGGCGAGTAGTCCAGATTGAGCCATACCTGCTCGGGATGACCGTCGCGGTGCAGGGTCAGCGGCAGGTCACGATAGCTAAGCGTCCCGCCCGACAGGCCCACCCGCATGACATTGTCGTTGAAGTCGGCGACCTCGGGCCAGCCCTCCCGGACATTCGACCCCAGGAGGCCGCTGTCGCGCCCGCCGGCGAAAACGGAATAGGCGTCGTTATAGATCATTACGCCGCGCTCGCCCCACAGCAGCACGAGCGGCACGGGGCTGGCCAGCATCAGGCTGACGGTGTTGTGCAGGCTCAAGGGCCAAGCTTCAAGAGGGCCGATCGGCGTGGAAGCCCAGTCAAACTCCACAATGCGGCGCGCAAGTGCCCCACCCCCGGCAAAAAATGCACGATCGGTGGCAACGACGGTCTCGTCCAGCCGCACGTCAAACCCCATGACACAAGCGTTAGTCCCGAACCCCAGCCGGACGGAACTTCGACTTGCCAAAACGCACAGGCGGCAGGCCAGTTCCATTCCGGCACGACGTTTTGATCGTCAGGCCGGGCCAACGGAAGTCACAACACCTTCAGCACGAGCTTGCCCTGCACGTGCCCCTGCGCCGCCCGCTCATGCGCCATGCGCACTGCGGCGAGCGGATAGGTGCTGTCGAGAAGGACGCGGACCGTTCCCTCCGCCAGCAGCCGCCCCACCTCGCCCAATTGAGCGCCGCTGGAGCGGACCTGCGTCGCCGAGACGGTGACGCCCCTTCGCGCAGCTTCCTCGGCTCCCTCGAAACCCAGTGGGAACACCGGAAACAGGGCGCCGCCGCGCTTGAGCGTGCGCAGAAACCGCCCGGAGCTCTCCCCACCGATCGTGTCGATGACGAGATCAAGGTCCTGCGCCACCTCTTCCGGCCGCGTCTTGGTATAGTCGATGAAAGCGTCGGCCCCGAGCTCGCGCAGAAGCGGCTCATGCCGGCTGGAGGCGACGGCGATGACATGAGCGCCCCTCCACTTCGCCAGTTGCACGGCGAAATGCCCCACGCCACCGGCCGCACCGTTCACCAGTACGGTCTTGCCGGCCAGCGGCACCGGCTGATGTTGATGCGGCTGGAGCGGGTTGGGTTCGTCGTGCCCGAGCTCAACCAGGAACTGCCATGCCGTGAGGAGCGACATGGGCGCAGCAGCGGCCTGCATGTGATCGATACCGACAGGCTTGCGCGCCACCTCCGACGCCGGCACGCTGACATACTCGGCATAGGCGCGGCTGCCGCCCGCCAGTCCGGCTGGAAAACGCACCATTGCGTACACCTCGTCCCCGAGGGAGAAACCCGTCACATCGTCGGCAACAGTAACGACCACGCCAGACATGTCGGTGCCCGGAATGAGCGGGAATGTCATGTGCGGGCGCCATGACGGCGGCAGCATCGCGTAGCCTTCGCGCAGATATACGTCGGGCGGATTGATCCCGGCCGCATGTATACGCACGATCATCTCGCCGGCCCGCAGCTCCGGCCGCGGCGCCTCCTCATAGCGCAGCACGTCGGGCCCGCCGAAACCGTGCAGGCGCACCGCCTTCATCCCCTCGTTCATCGAAACCTCCTCACGCGTGTCCGATCGTCCACTCCTCTATGCCCAGGCGTTGGCATTGATAATCACGGTTGAAATCGCTTTAATTGTTCTATGAAGGAACAAATGGGTCTGGACCGCCTGACAGGCCTCATCGCCTTTGCACGTGCGGCGTCACTTGGCAGCTACACCACCGCCGCCCGTTCGTTGGCGATTTCGCCCTCGGCCGTCAGCAAGAGCGTGCAGCGGCTGGAGCGGCATCTGGGCATCGCTCTTTTCACCCGCACCACTCGCTCGCTGACACTGACGGATGAGGGCCGGGCGCTGCATGAGCGTGCGCTGCGGCTGCTGCGGGATGCCGAAGAAATCGAGCAGATGGCGATGGCGGCGCGCGCCGAGCCGTCGGGCACCTTGAGGATCGCCGCGCCGCTGCCGATCGGTCTCCATGTCATCGCCCCGGCGCTGCCGGCCTTCCGTGCCCTCTGCCCCAGGGTGCAGGTTGATCTGCGGCTGAGCGACCAGATCGTTGACATCGCCGGCGAGGGATTCGACGTCGCGGTGCGGATCGGCAACCTCGCCGATTCAAGCCTGCTGTCACGCCCGCTGGCGCCGCATCGCCTATGTTGCTTCGCGTCCCCGGCGTATCTCGACGCGCACGGCACGCCCGAGCATCCCGACGAGTTGGAGAGGCACGACACGGTCAGCATGCGCTACCAGAGCACGGGCGAGGCGTTCCGCTGGCCCTTCCAGATGGGAGACCGCGTCATCGAGATCGTACCGTCCTCCCGCATTGTCGTCGATGCCAGCGACGCGCTGGTTGCGGCGCTGGCGGCCGGCGGCGGTATCGGCATGAGCGCCACCTTCATCGCTGCGCCCTATGTGGCGCGTGGCGAACTTGTCCCCGTGCTCCCCCGTTTCGCCGTCGAGCGGCACAACATCACCGCGCTTTGGCCGGCCAGCCGCCGCGCCAACCCTGCCGTGCGAGCCTTCCTGATGCTGTTGCAGGAGCACTTTCGGCAACGGATGACGGCGGAAGCCTGATTCTCGACCGGGTGAGCAGAGTTCGCCGTGGCGACCAGTCCCATGGCGCTAGCCTTCGCGAGCGATCAGAAGTCCTGCGCCGCGGGACAGCGGACGATGTCGCTGATGTCGACCCCGCCTGACGTTGCCCCCAACTTCTATCCAGCTTTCAGTTCGTTCTGACGGTTGGATTTGCCCTGTCGGGCGTGCGGAGCGGCGGGGGCAGACGCGGAGCCGTTGATGGTGAGGATCGTCTGATCCCGCCGCGGGTGGAACGTTGAGGCGAAGGCCGTTGGCGTCTGCCATCCGAGCTTGGAGTGCGGCCGGGCCGTGTTGTAGTCGAGCTGCCACTTGGCGAGAGCGGCTCTGGCCTGGGGCAGGCTGGAGAACAGCGTCTCGTTCAACAGCTCGTCCCGCAATCGGCCGTTGAAGCTTTCGATGAAGCCGTTCTGCATCGGCTT
>NZ_FMTP01000011.1 GCF_900100155.1 Ancylobacter rudongensis | reverse complement strand
TGGCCAAAGAGAAGTTCAACCGTTCGAAGCCTCACTGCAACATCGGGACGATTGGCCATGTTGACCATGGCAAGACGTCTCTGACGGCTGCGATCACGAAGGTTCTTGCGGAGACGGGCGGCGCGACGTTCACGGCGTACGACCAGATCGACAAGGCGCCGGAAGAGAAGGCGCGCGGCATCACGATCTCGACGGCGCATGTCGAGTACGAGACGACGAACCGCCACTACGCGCATGTCGACTGCCCCGGCCACGCGGATTATGTGAAGAACATGATCACCGGCGCGGCGCAGATGGACGGCGCGATCCTGGTGGTTTCGGCCGCCGACGGCCCGATGCCGCAGACCCGCGAGCACATCCTGCTCGCCCGTCAGGTCGGCGTGCCGGCGCTGGTGGTGTTCCTGAACAAGTGCGACCAGGTTGACGACGAGGAACTCCTCGAACTCGTCGAGCTGGAAGTGCGCGAGCTTCTGTCGAAGTACGACTTCCCGGGCGACGACATCCCGATCATCCGCGGCTCGGCGCTGGTGGCGCTGCAGAATGGCGACCCCAAGCTGGGCCATGACGCGGTTCTGGAGCTGATGAAGGCGGTCGACGCCTACATCCCGCAGCCGGAGCGTCCGGTTGACCTGCCGTTCCTGATGCCGATCGAGGACGTGTTCTCGATCTCGGGTCGCGGCACGGTGGTGACGGGTCGCGTCGAGCGCGGCATCATCAAGGTGGGCGAGGAAGTCGAGATCGTCGGCATCCGTCCGACCATCAAGACGACGGTGACCGGCGTTGAAATGTTCCGCAAGCTGCTCGACCAGGGCCAGGCCGGTGACAATGTCGGCATTCTGGTTCGCGGCACGAAGCGCGAGGACGTGGAGCGCGGCCAGGTCGTGTGCAAGCCGGGTTCGGTGAAGCCGCACACGAAGTTCAAGGCGGAAGCCTACATCCTGACGAAGGAAGAGGGTGGCCGTCACACGCCGTTCTTCACCAATTACCGTCCGCAGTTCTACTTCCGGACGACGGACGTGACTGGCATCGTGACCCTGCCGGAAGGCACGGAAATGGTGATGCCGGGCGACAACATCACGGTTGACGTGGCGCTGATCGTGCCGATCGCGATGGAAGAAAAGCTGCGCTTCGCTATCCGCGAAGGCGGCCGTACCGTCGGCGCCGGCGTCGTCGCCTCCATCATCGAGTGACATCGACAATCCCGAGGGGCGCTGGAACGCCTGCGCCCCTTTTTCGTGGAGCTCGTTACTGAGCCCGACTGACGAGCCCTCTGGGAGCCTGAAGTCAATGAACGGCCAAAATATTCGGATCCGCCTCAAGGCGTTCGATCACCGCATCCTGGATGCCTCGACGCGCGAAATCGTTTCGACGGCCAAGCGTACGGGCGCCCAGGTTCGCGGGCCCATTCCGCTGCCGACGCGGATCGAGAAGTTCACGGTCAATCGTTCTCCCCACGTGGACAAGAAGTCCCGTGAGCAGTTCGAGATGCGGACGCACAAGCGTCTGCTGGACATAGTCGACCCGACCCCCCAGACCGTGGACGCGCTGATGAAGCTCGACCTCGCTGCGGGTGTCGACGTCGAGATCAAGCTCTGAGAGAAGGCGAAGGGACACGGCCATGCGGTCAGGCGTCATCGCCCAGAAGGTCGGCATGACCCGCATCTTTAACGATGCTGGGGAACATGTTCCGGTCACTGTGCTGAAAGTCGATAATTGCCAGGTGGTTGCCCACCGTACGCTCGAGAAGAACGGCTACACGGCCGTCCAGCTCGGTGTCGGTCAGGCGAAGCCGCAGAACACCACCCGCGCTCTGCGCGGCCACTTCGCGGTCGCGAAGGTTGAGCCGAAGCGCAAGATGGCGGAATTCCGCGTCGAGGAAACCGACCTTATTCCGGTCGGTGCCGAGCTGACCGTCGATCACT
Source organism: Ancylobacter rudongensis (assembly GCF_900100155.1). Lineage (GTDB taxonomy): Bacteria > Pseudomonadota > Alphaproteobacteria > Rhizobiales > Xanthobacteraceae > Ancylobacter > Ancylobacter rudongensis. The sequence continues at coordinate 74,183 of NZ_FMTP01000011.1, read as the reverse complement.
TCGTGGTCGGCCAGTTCGTCGACGTGACGGGCACCTCCATCGGCAAGGGTTTTGCCGGCGGTATGAAGCGCCACAATTTCGGCGGCCTGCGTGCCACCCATGGCGTGTCGGTCTCGCATCGTTCGATTGGTTCGACTGGTGGTCGTCAGGACCCCGGCAAGACCTTCAAGAACAAGAAGATGCCTGGCCATATGGGCCACGAGACGGTGACGACCCAGAATCTCAAGGTCGTGCTCACCGATGTCGAGCGCGGTCTGATCGCGGTCGAGGGTGCGGTGCCCGGCAATAAGGGCGGCTGGATCCTGGTGGCCGACGCGGTGAAGAAGAAGCTTCCGGAAGCCGCGCCGAAGCCGGGCAAGTTCCGTTTGCCGGGCGCGGAAGCGGCCAGCGACGAGCCGGCGGCTGACGTTGCGCCGGCGACCGAGGCTGCGGCCGAGGAGAACGTGTGATGGAACTCGCCGTCAAGACTCTCGAAGGGGCCGAGGCCGGCTCCATCACCCTGTCGGACGAGATCTACGGTCTCGAGCCGCGGCAGGACATTCTGCACCGCTGCGTGGTGTGGCAGCTCTCGCGTCGCCAGGCCGGCACGCACCAGACGCTGTCGCGCGCTGACGTCAACCGCACCAAGCGGAAGATGTACAAGCAGAAGGGCACCGGCGGCGCTCGCCACGGTGCGGCTTCCGCTCCGCAGTTCCGTGGCGGCGCCAAGGCGTTCGGTCCGGTCTCCCGCAGCCATGCGAGCGAGCTGCCGAAGAAGGTGCGCGCGCTGGCTCTGCGCCACGCGCTGTCGTCCAAGGCCAAGGATCAGCAGATCATCGTCCTTGACGATGCGGTGCTGTCCGAGCCGAAGACGAAGCTGCTGAAGGAGCGTCTGGCGGGCCTCGGCCTGTCGAGCGTGCTCGTCGTGTCCGGCGCCGAGGTTGATGCCAATTTCGGCCTGGCCTCGCGCAATGTCACTCATCTCGACGTGCTGCCCGTCCAGGGCATCAACGTCTACGACATCCTGCGCCGTCAGACCCTGGTTCTGACGAAGGCGGCTGTCGACGCTCTGGAGGCGCGCTTCAAATGAGTCTCGATCCGCGCCACTACGACGTGATCGTGTCCCCGGTGATCACCGAGAAGGCCACGATGGCGTCCGAGCACAACAAGGTCGTCTTCAAGGTTGCTCTGACGGCTACCAAGCCGCAGATCAAGGAAGCGGTCGAGAAGCTCTTCGATGTGAAGGTCGAGAGCGTCAACACGCTGGTCCGCAAGGGGAAGACGAAGTTCTTCAAGGGCCGCAAGGGCGTGCAGAACGACGTGAAGAAGGCGGTCGTGACCCTCGCCGAGGGACACTCCATCGACATCACGACGGGTCTGTGAGCCGGAATTAAGGGACCAGAGACATGGCGCTCAAAACCTTCAAGCCGGTAACGCCGAGCCTTCGCCAGCTCGTCATCGTCGACCGCTCGTCCCTGTACAAGGGCAAGCCGGTCAAGACGCTGACGGAAGGCAAGTCGGAGGCGGGCGGCCGCAACAACACCGGGCGCATCACCGTGCGCTTCCGCGGCGGCGGCCACAAGCAGGCCTACCGCCTCGTCGACTTCAAGCGCGCCAAGCGCGACGTTGCGGCGACCGTGGAGCGTATCGAGTACGATCCGAACCGCACCGCCTTCATCGCCCTCATCAAGTATGAGGACGGCGAGCTCGGCTATATCCTGGCCCCGCAACGCATTTCGATCGGCGACCAGGTCGTCGCCTCGAAGAGCGTCGACGTGAAGCCCGGCAACGCCGCGCCGCTCGGCAACCTGCCGGTCGGCACGATCGTGCACAATGTCGAGCTGAAGATCGGCAAGGGCGGTCAGATCGCCCGTTCCGCCGGTTCCTACGCGCAGATCGTCGGCCGCGACCAGGGCTATGTGATCATCCGCCTCAATTCGGGTGAGCAGCGTCTGATTCACGGCGAGTGCATGGGTACGGTCGGCGCTGTGTCGAACCCGGACCACATGAACACCAATCTCGGCAAGGCCGGTCGCAAGCGCTGGCTCGGCCGTCGTCCGCACAATCGTGGCGTCACGATGAACCCGGTCGACCATCCGCATGGCGGCGGCGAAGGCCGCACCTCGGGTGGACGTCATCCGGTCACGCCCTGGGGTTTCCCCACCAAGGGCAAGAAGACCCGGAAGAACAAGTCGACCACCAAGTTCATCGTGTCCAGCCGGCACGCCCGCAAGAAGTGAGCGAGGGAAACTGAACTATGTCTCGATCGGTCTGGAAAGGTCCGTTCGTCGACGGCTACCTCCTCAAGAAGGCGGATGCCGCGCGCGCGTCGGGTCGACACGACGTCATCAAGATTTGGAGCCGCCGTTCCACGATCCTCCCGCAGTTTGTGGGGATCACCTTCGGCGTCTATAACGGCAACAAGCACGTCCCGGTTTCGGTTTCCGAGGACATGGTGGGCCACAAGTTCGGCGAGTTCGCGCCTACCCGTACTTATTACGGGCATGCAGCGGACAAGAAAGCCAAGCGGAAGTAGAGGCAGGGTCATGGGAAAGGCAGCTCGTCCGCGCACGCTCGCGGATACGGAAGCCAAGGCGGTTGCGCGTAACCTTCGCGTCAGCCCCCAGAAGCTCAACCTCGTCGCCGGTCTTATCCGGGGCAAGAAGGTCGCGACCGCTCTGGCCGACCTTCAGTTCTCGCGCAAGCGGATCGCCGGCGACGTGAAGAAGTGCCTGGAATCGGCGATCGCCAATGCCGAGAACAATCACGAGCTCGACGTCGACGATCTAATCGTCGCCGAGGCTCATGTCGGCAAGGGCCTGGTCATGAAGCGCTTCGCCGCCCGTGCCCGTGGTCGTGCGAGCCGGATCGAGAAGCCGTTCTCGCATATCACCATCGTGGTGCGTGAAGTCGAGGAGAAGGCCTGATGGGTCAGAAGGTCAACCCGGTCGGGCTCCGGCTCGGCATCAACCGCACCTGGGACTCGCGCTGGTTCGCGAGCAAGGGCGAATACGGCCAGCTGCTTCACGAGGACATCAAGATCCGTGAAGTGCTGCAGAAGATGCTCAAGCAGGCCGCGGTCTCCAAGATCGTGATCGAGCGTCCGCACCGGAAGTGCCGGGTGACGATCCACTCCGCCCGTCCGGGCGTGGTGATCGGCAAGAAGGGCGCGGATATCGACAAGCTGCGCAAGAAGGTCTCCGAGATGACCAACTCGGAAGTCTTCATCAACATCGTCGAGATTCGGAAGCCCGAAATCGACGCGCGCCTTGTCGCCGAATCGATTGCGCAGCAGCTTGAGCGCCGTGTGGCGTTCCGTCGCGCCATGAAGCGCGCGGTCCAGTCCGCGATGCGTTTGGGCGCGGAAGGCATTCGTATCAACTGCGCGGGCCGTCTCGGCGGCGCGGAAATCGCCCGTCTCGAATGGTATCGTGAAGGGCGCGTGCCGCTTCACACCTTGCGCGCGGACGTGGATTACGGTACGGCCACCGCCTTCACGACTTACGGCACCTGCGGTGTCAAGGTCTGGATCTTCAAGGGCGAGATCCTGGAGCACGATCCGATGGCGCAGGATAAGCGCCAGGCGGAAAGTGAATCTTCGGGTGGTCGCTCGTCGCGCCGCGACGCGGCGTGAACAGAGTGATGAAGGAATAAGAGGCGCGACATGCTGCAACCAAAGCGCACGAAGTTCCGCAAGCAGTTCAAAGGCCGTATTCACGGCGTTGCGAAAGGCGGAACTGACCTCAATTTCGGCCAGTTCGGGCTTAAGGCCCTGGAGCCGGAGCGCGTGACCGCGCGTCAGATCGAAGCCGCGCGTCGCGCGCTCACCCGTCACATGAAGCGTGCGGGCCGGGTGTGGATTCGCATATTCCCTGACGTACCGGTTTCGTCGAAGCCGACCGAAGTCCGCATGGGTAAGGGCAAGGGCGCGCCTGACTTTTGGGCCGCCAAGATCAAGCCCGGCCGTATCATGTTCGAGATCGATGGCGTGAGCCAGGATATCGCCCGTGAAGCGCTTCGGCTGGCGGCGGCGAAGCTGCCGATCAAGACGCGCTTCGTCGAGCGCATCGCTGAGTGACGGAGGAACAGATGACCAAGGCTTCCGACATTCGGACGAAGACCGCCGACGAGCTGCAGGACCAGCTGCTGGGCCTGAAGAAGGAGCAGTTCAACCTGCGCTTCCAGAAGGCGACCGGCCAGCTCGAAAACACGGCGCGGGTGCGTCAGGTTCGTCGCGACATCGCGCGGACCAAGACCATCCAGGCGCAGAAGGCCGCGTCTGCGGCCAAGGCTAAGTGAGGAGAGGGCGATGCCGAAGCGTATGCTGCAGGGCGTCGTGGTGAGCGACAAGCAGGACAAGACCGTCGTGGTCCGGGTCGAGCGCCGTTTCACCCATCCGCTGCTGAAGAAGACCGTCCGCCGTTCCAAGAAGTACCATGCCCATGATGAGGGCAACGCTTGGAAGGAAGGCGACACCGTCTGGATCGAGGAGCACCGCCCCTTGTCCAAGCTCAAGAACTGGATCGTTGTCCAGGGCGAGAAGCGGGCTGAAGTCTGAGCGCCCGGAAACGGGATTGAGGGGCGCGCGCCGGTGACGGCTGCGCGCGGTTTTTGCGAGAAATAGGTGCGTCATGATCCAGATGCAGACCAATCTCGACGTGGCGGACAATTCCGGTGCGCGTCGCGTCATGTGCATCAAGGTGCTTGGCGGTTCGAAGCGCAAGTATGCCCATGTCGGTGACATCATTGTGGTGTCGGTGAAGGAAGCTATCCCGCGCGGCCGCGTGAAAAAGGGCGACGTGATGAAGGCGGTTGTCGTTCGCACCGCCAAGGATATCCGTCGTGTCGATGGTTCCGTGATCCGCTTCGACCGCAATGCGGCCGTGCTGATCAACAACAACAAGGAGCCGGTCGGCACCCGTATCTTCGGGCCGGTTCCGCGCGAGCTTCGCGCGAAGAACCACATGAAGATTATCTCGCTGGCGCCGGAGGTGCTTTGATGGCCGCGAAGATCAAGAAGGGCGACAAGGTCGTCATTCTCACCGGCCGCGACAAGGGTCGCACGGGCGAGGTGTTTGAGGTGCTGCCGAAGGAAGGCAAAGCGCGCGTGCGCGGCGTCAACCTCGTGAAGCGGCACCAGCGGCAGAGCGCGAACCAGGAAGGCGGGATCATCTCCAAGGAGGCGGCCCTCGACCTGTCGAACATCGCGATTGCCGATCCTAAGGATGGCAAGCCGACTCGCGTCGGTTTCCTTGTGCAGGCGGACGGCACCAAGGTGCGCGTGGCCAAGCGCTCGGGGGAGAAGATCGATGGCTGAGACCAGCTACACCCCGCGGATGAAGTCGCTCTATGAGGACGTCGTTCGCAAGCAGATGATCGAGCAGTTCGGCTACAAGAACCCCATGGAAGTGCCGACGATCGACAAGATCGTCATCAACATGGGTGTTGGTGAGGCGACGGCCGACACGAAGAAGGTGACGACCGCTGCGGCGGATCTCGCGCTCATCGCCGGCCAGCGACCGGTTGTGACCCGCGCCCGCAACGCGATCTCGAACTTCAAGCTGCGCGAGAACCAGCCGGTCGGCGCGAAGGTCACCCTTCGCAAGACCCGCATGTTCGAGTTCGTCGACCGCCTGGTCAACATCGCGCTGCCGCGCGTTCGAGATTTCCGCGGCCTGAACCCGAAGAGCTTCGATGGCCGCGGCAACTTCGCGCTCGGCATCAAGGAGCATATCGTGTTCCCCGAGATCAACTACGACAAGGTTGATCAGATGTGGGGCATGGACATCATCGTCTGCACGACGGCGAAGACGGACGAGGAAGCGCGCGCGCTTCTGAAGGCCTTCAACTTCCCGTTCCGTCAGTAAGCATCCCCTTCCGGCTGTGGGGCGGGAGCCTCAAACGCGGAGACTAGGAGCAAGATCATATGGCCAAGAAGAGCTCGGTCGAAAAGAACGAACACCGTCGGAAGCTCGTGAAGAGCTATGCCGGCCGTCGTTCGCGTCTCAAGGCCCTGGTGAGTAACAAGGAACTGCCGATCGAGGAGCGCTTCGCTGCGGTCCTCAAGCTGGCGGAACTGCCGCGCAACTCGGCGAAGGTGCGGATCCGCAATCGGTGCGAGATCACCGGGCGCCCCCGCGCTTACTACCGCAAGATGAAGATGAGCCGTATCGCGCTTCGTGAGCTCGGTTCGCAGGGCCAGATTCCTGGCCTCGTCAAGTCGAGCTGGTGAGGAGGGTCGACCCATGTCCACGTCTGATCCGATCGGCGATCTCATCACCCGCATCCGCAACGCGCAGATGCGCCGCAAGGAAAAGATCCTCACGCCCGGTTCGCGTCTGCGCGCCAGCGTGCTGGAAGTCCTGGCGGCTGAGGGTTTCATCCGCGGCTATTCGGCTTCCGAGCCGGTCAATGGCCGCACCGAGTTCGAGATCGAACTCAAGTACTATGACGGCGAGCCGGTGATCCGCGAAATCTCGCGTGTCTCCAAGCCGGGTCGGCGGGTGTATTCCTCCGTCAAGACCCTTCCCCGCGTCGCCAACGGCCTTGGCGTCGCTGTCGTCTCCACGCCGCAGGGCGTGATGGCGGACCACGAAGCCCGCGATAAGAACGTGGGCGGCGAGGTCCTCTTCACGGTCTTCTGATCGGGGAGGAGAGAGAGCACATGTCCAAGATCGGTAAAGCCCCCATCACCATTCCGGCCGGCGTCACGGCGTCGATCAATGGTCAGACGGTGTCGGTAAAGGGTCCCAAGGGGGCGCTTGAAACCACGGTTGTCGACGAGATTGCGGTGAAGATGGAGGACGGGGCTATCCTGTTCTCCCTCAACGGCGAGACCAACCGCCACAAGTCGATGTGGGGCCTGTCCCGCACGCTGGTGGCCAACCTGGTCGAAGGCGTCACCAAGGGCTTCGAGAAGAAGCTCGAGATCAGCGGCGTCGGTTATCGCGCCGCCGTTCAGGGCAAGAGCCTGAGCCTCGCGCTCGGCTTCAGCCACGATGTGAACTATGCGATCCCGGAAGGGATCCAGATCGTGACGCCGAAGCCGACCGAGATCGTCATCAGCGGTATCGACCGGCAGAAGGTCGGTCAGGTCGCTGCCGAGATTCGCGCCTATCGCGGCCCCGAGCCCTATAAGGGCAAGGGCGTGAAGTACGCGGGTGAGTTCATCTTCCGCAAGGAAGGCAAGAAGAAGTAACGGACCCGAACCATGGCACAGTACAAGGACGCTACCGAGCGCCGTAAGGCGCGTGTCCGTCGTGCTCTCCGCACGACGGCGAACGGGCGGCCGCGCCTCTCGGTGCATCGCTCGTCGAAGCACATCTATGCGCAGATCATCGACGACGCGCGCGGCGTGACGATTGCGTCCGCCTCGACGCTCGAGAAGGCCCTGCGGGAAAGCCTGAAGACCGGCGCGGATGTCGCCGCGGCTCAGGCGATCGGCAAGCTCGTGGCGGAACGCGCCGTCGCAGCCGGTGTGAAGGACGTGGTCTTCGACCGCGGCGCCTTCATCTATCACGGCCGCGTCAAGGCGCTCGCCGAGTCCGCCCGCGAGGGCGGTCTCAACTTCTGAGATCACGAGCGGGATCACCCCGCAGAACGACGAGGATAAGATCATGGCTCGTGAACGTGAGCGTGAACGCGAGGATCGCGACAACACGTTCGTGGACAAGCTGGTCCACATCAACCGTGTCGCGAAGGTTGTGAAGGGTGGCCGTCGCTTCGGCTTTGCCGCCCTGGTGGTTGTGGGCGACCAGAAGGGCCGCGTCGGCTTCGGTCACGGCAAGGCGCGTGAAGTGCCGGAAGCCATCCGCAAGGCGACGGAAGCCGCCAAGCGTGCGCTGATCCGCGTGCCGCTGCGCGAAGGCCGCACGCTGCATCATGACGTGCACGGCCATCACGGCGCCGGCAAGGTCATTCTGCGCGCGGCTCCGGCCGGTACCGGCATCATCGCCGGCGGCCCGATGCGCGCCGTCTTCGAGACGCTGGGCATGCAGGACGTGGTGGCGAAGTCGTTTGGCTCGTCCAACCCGTACAACATGGTCCGCGCGACCTTTGATGCGCTGAAGAACCAGGACAGCCCGCGTCTTGTCGCGGCGCGTCGCAGCCTCAAGGTATCGCAGCTTCAGTCGCGCCGTCGCATCGACGACGCCGAAGCGACCGACTGACGCCTGAGAGGTAGGGAAGCTAATCATGGCGAACAGCAGCAAGACGGTTACGGTCGAGCAGACCGGCAGCCCGATCCGCCGCCCCGAGGACCAGCGGGCGACGCTGGTCGGTCTCGGCCTCAACAAGCTTGGGCGTCGCTCGACGCTCGAAGATACCCCGGCCGTGCGTGGCATGATCTACAAGGTCCGCCACCTCGTCCGCGTCGTCGAAGCCTGACGGCGCAGAAGGAGACTGGCGATGAGCAGCCTTAACGAGATCAAGGACAATTCCGGCGCGCGCAAGAAGCGCATGCGCGTCGGCCGCGGCATCGGCTCGGGCAAGGGCAAGACCGGCGGACGTGGCGTGAAGGGTCAGACCTCGCGTACCGGCGTCGCGATCAAGGGCTTCGAGGGCGGCCAGATGCCGATCCATCGGCGCCTGCCCAAGCGCGGCTTCACCAACATCTTCGCCCTGGACTGGAACGAGGTTTCCCTCGGCCGCGTCCAGACCGCGATCGATGCCGGCAAGCTGGACGCGACGGCTGTCGTGACGCAGGCGGCGCTGGTTGAGGCGGGCGTTCTGCGCCGCGCCAAGGACGGTGTGCGCGTGCTCGGTTCCGGCGAACTGACCGCCAAGGTCACGTTCGAGGTCGCCCATGTGACCAAGTCCGCGATCGAGGCGATCGAGAAGGCCGGCGGCAAGGTGACGCTGCTGGTGTCCAAGACCGACACTGGCGAATCGGCGGCCTGACACTTACGTCAGGCCTAACCGGATTTACAGGGCGCAGACGAGGAGCGGAGCCACCATGGCCTCGGCAGCAGAACAGCTCGCGGCAAACCTCAATTTCGGTGCTCTGGCAAAAGCCGACGAACTGAAGAAGCGCATCTGGTTCACCCTGGGTGCGCTTCTCGTTTATCGGCTGGGCACCTATATCCCGATGCCCGGGATCAATCCCGACGCGCTGGCTGACGTGTTCAGCACGGCGCAGCAGGGCATTATCGGGCTCTTCAACATGTTCTCGGGCGGCGCGGTGTCGCGCATGGCGATCTTCGCCCTGAACATCATGCCCTACATCTCAGCCTCCATCATCATTCAGCTGCTGACCACCGTCTCCCCGACGCTGGAAGCGCTGAAGAAGGAAGGCGAGTCGGGCCGCAAGATGATCAACCAGTACACGCGGTACCTGACCGTGGTGCTCGCGGTCTTCCAGTCCTACGGCATCGCCGTCGGCCTCGAAGGCTCCGGCGCCGTCGTGTCGGATCCCGGCTGGTTCTTCCGTATCTCGACGGTCGTTACGCTCACCGGCGGCACCATGTTCCTGATGTGGCTCGGCGAGCAGATCACCTCTCGCGGCATCGGCAACGGCATCTCGCTGATCATCTTCGCCGGTATCGTGGCGGAGCTGCCTGCGGCGATCGCCAACACGCTTGAGCTCGGCCGCCAGGGCGCGCTGTCCACCGGCATCATCCTCGCGGTGATCCTGATGGCCATCGGCATCATCATGTTCATCGTGTTCATGGAGCGGGCTCAGCGCCGTCTGCTGATCCAGTACCCGAAGCGCCAGGTCGGCAACAAGGTGTATGAGGGCCAATCCTCGCACCTGCCGCTGAAGCTGAACACCTCGGGCGTCATCCCGCCGATCTTCGCCTCTTCGCTGCTGCTGATCCCCACCACGGTGGCGAGCTTCATGCAGAGCTCCGGCCCCGGCTGGCTGACGACGGTGACGACGCTCATCGGCCACGGACAGCCGCTGTTCATGCTGCTCTACGTGCTGCTCATCGTGTTCTTCTGCTTCTTTTATACCGCCATCGTGTTCAACCCGACGGAGACGGCGGACAACCTGAAGAAGCATGGCGGCTTCGTGCCGGGCATCCGCCCGGGTGAGCGCACCGCCGAATATATCGACTATGTGCTGACTCGCATCACGGTCATCGGTGCGGCTTACCTAGCGGTCGTGTGCCTATTCCCGGAGATTCTCATCTCCTACGCCGCAGTCCCGTTCTACTTCGGCGGCACCTCGCTGCTGATCGTGGTGAGCGTGACGATGGATACGGTGGCCCAGGTTCAGGGTCATCTGCTGGCGCACCAATATGAGGGGCTGGTCAAGAAGGCCAAGCTCAGGGGGAAGCGCCGATGAGGCTTATACTGCTCGGACCTCCGGGGGCGGGGAAGGGCACGCAGGCGCAGCGTCTCGTCGCGCGCCACGACATCGTGCAGCTGTCGACTGGCGATATGCTGCGCGAGGCCGTCCGCAACGAGACGCCGATCGGCCTTAAGGCCAAGGCGGTGATGGATGCCGGCAACCTCGTCTCGGATGAGATCGTGATCGGCATCATCTCTGACCGCATTGACCAGCCCGATTGCGCCAAGGGTTTCATCCTCGACGGCTTTCCGCGCACGGTGGCTCAGGCCGAGGCGCTGGACCGGATCCTGGCGGAGAAGGGCCTCAAGCTTGACGCCGTGATCGAGCTGAAGGTCGATCAGGACAAACTGGTCGACCGTATCATCCAGCGCGCGCGCGAAACCGCCGCCCGAGGCGAGCCGGTCCGCAAGGATGATGATCCCGAGGTCTTCAAGACGCGGTTGGAAGCCTTCAACCGGGATACCGCCGTCGTCGCGCCCTATTATGCGGAGCGTGGCATGCTGGCGACGATCGACGGGATGAAGCCCATCGATGAGGTGACGAAGGCGATTGCCGACGTCCTCGAGCTGGCCTGAGACTCTCGCTCGGCTTGACATATGGGCGGAATCGCTCTATGTGCCGCGCTTCACTCAAGCGGGTGCCGCCAATCGACATCAATTCGCTGATGTCGGGCGGCCTCGTGCGTATCTCCGCAGGGGCCGGCCTCCACCGGCGCGGGGCATTTTCATCACCGGCTCGTCCGGTTCACATGGAGAGAGCGACGTGGCTCGTATTGCAGGCGTTAACATCCCGACCAACAAGCGCGTCATCATCGCGCTTCAGTATATTCACGGCATCGGCGCGAAGAACGCGGCCGAGATCGTCGAGAAGGTCGGCATTCCGGTCGAGCGCCGGGTCAACCAGCTCACCGACCAGGAAGTTCTGCAGATCCGCGAGACGATCGACCGCGACTATCTGGTCGAGGGCGACCTGCGCCGCGAAGTTTCGATGAACATCAAGCGTCTGATGGACCTCGGCTGCTATCGCGGCCTGCGTCATCGTCGCGGTCTGCCGGTGCGCGGTCAGCGTACCCACACTAATGCCCGCACCCGCAAGGGTCCGGCCAAGGCGATCGCCGGCAAGAAGAAGTGAGGAGGGCGGGCTGAGGCCCGCTTTTCAGCGCCGGCGCCTCGCGCGGCCGGCGCATTCGTTGCGAACACTGTCCCGAGCGCCTGGAATGACGGGCGCGTCCGAAGGATCCAAGGTCTATGGCTAAAGAAGCTGCCCGCATCAAGCGTCGTGAGCGCAAGAACATCGCCTCCGGCGTCGCGCATGTGAATGCGTCGTTCAACAACACCATGATCACCATCACCGACGCGCAGGGCAACACCATTGCCTGGTCGTCGGCGGGCGCCATGGGCTTCAAGGGCTCGCGCAAGTCCACGCCGTATGCGGCGCAGGTTGCCGCTGAGGATTGCGCCCGCAAGGCCGCCGATCACGGCATGCGTACCATCGAAGTCGAGGTCTCGGGTCCCGGTTCCGGCCGTGAATCGGCGCTTCGTGCCTTCCAGGCGGCGGGTTTCACCGTGACGTCGATCCGCGACGTGACGCCGATCCCGCACAATGGCTGCCGTCCGCGCAAGCGTCGGCGCGTCTGACGCCTAATCATCCAGCGGCGCTTCGGGCGCCGCAGGGGCCGCTGCAGTCGGCCTTCCCCCTCCCGCCGGGACCGGGGTGGAAGGTGTCGGGCAGGGAGTCCGGGGCACCGTCGAAACCAAGGGTGACGTCGTGATTCAAAAGAACTGGCAAGAGCTGATCAAGCCCGAGAAGCTTGAAGTCGTGCTCGGCAGCGACCCGAAGCGCCTGGCGACCGTTGTCGCCGAGCCTCTGGAGCGCGGCTTCGGGCAGACGCTCGGCAATGCGCTGCGCCGCATCCTGCTGTCGTCGCTCCAGGGCGCGGCGGTAACGTCCGTGCATATTGACGGGGTGCTGCACGAGTTCTCGTCGATCCCGGGCGTGCGCGAGGACGTTACCGACATCGTCCTCAACATCAAGGACATCGCCATCAAGATGGCCGGCGATGGCCCCAAGCGCATGGTTGTGAAGAAGCAGGGTCCAGGCGTCGTCACCGCTGGCGATATCCAGACCGTGGGCGACGTGCAGGTGCTGAACCCCGAGCTGGTGCTCTGCACGCTCGACGACGGCGCCGAGATCCGCATGGAGTTCACCGTCGACACCGGCAAGGGCTACATCGCGGCCGACCGCAACCGCCCGGAGGATGCGCCGATCGGCCTCATCCCGGTCGACAGCCTTTATTCGCCGGTGAAGAAGGTTTCCTACAAGGTTGAGAACACCCGCGAGGGCCAGATTCTCGACTACGACAAGCTGACCCTCACCATCGAGACCAATGGCTCGGTCGGCCCCGAGGATGCGCTGGCCTACGCCGCGCGCATCCTGCAGGACCAGTTCGAGATCTTCGTCAATTTCGAGGAGCCCAAGCGCGAGACGGAAAGCCCTGTTATGCAGGAGCTGCCCTTCAATCCCGCGCTGCTCAAGAAGGTGGACGAGCTGGAACTGTCGGTCCGTTCGGCGAACTGCCTGAAGAACGACAATATCGTCTATATCGGCGACCTGATCCAGAAGACCGAGGCGGAGATGCTCCGTACCCCGAACTTCGGCCGCAAGTCGCTGAACGAGATCAAGGAAGTTCTCGCCAGCATGGGCCTGCACCTCGGCATGGAAGTGCCGGGTTGGCCGCCGGAGAACATCGAGGATCTCGCCAAGCGGTTCGAAGATCACTATTGAGCATTGAGCGCGGCGTTCGAGCCGTCACCCGTATCTCCCGGCTCGAAAGCCGCCGCATTTAGGAATTTTGCCATGAACCACGGCAAGACGTATCGCAAGTTCAACCGGACCGCGGAGCACCGCAAGGCCATGTTCGCGAACATGTGTCAGGCGCTCATCACCCATGAGCAGATCATGACCACCCTGCCCAAGGCGAAGGATCTTCGCCCGGTGGTGGAGAAGCTGATCACCCTCGGCAAGCGCGGCGGCCTCCACGCCCGCCGTCAGGCGATCGCCGAAGTGCGCGACGTCGCCGTCGTGCGCAAGCTCTTCGACGTGATCGGCCCGCGCTACAAGGAGCGCAATGGCGGCTACACCCGCATCATCAAGGCGGGCTTCCGCCACGGTGATTCGGCAGCGATTGCCGTGATCGAGCTGGTCGATCGCGACGAATCGGCCAAGGGCGCTGCTGACATCGCCCGTCACGAGGCCGCCAAGGCCGAGGAAGCCGCCGCCGCGTGAGCGGGACGGCTGCTGGCCGAATAAATTCCGGATCGGGGCGGCTTTTGCCGCCCCTTTTCTTTTGGCGGTAGTCTTTGCGTGCGAGAGTGGGGCACGGCTGCCCTTTCTCCGCCGCAGGGCGGGGATTATATCTGGCGCCATGAAACGCTTTGTCCTCATCGTTGCTTCGCTTCTCGCCGCCGCGCCGGCACTCGCGCAGGTCCCGGCCGCCGGCGGACCGCGCGTGCCGGCCTCACGCGCCGAGATCGGCCTCAGCTTCGCGCCTGTTGTGGCGCGCACGGCGCCGGCTATTGTCAATGTCTATGCGCTGAAGACCACCCAGCGGAACAACCCGCTGCTGGATGACCCGTTCTTCCGCCGCTTCTTCGGCGACCGGGGCGGGCCGGACGTGCCCGGCTTCGACATGCCGCGCGAGCGCATCCAGCGTTCGCTGGGGTCTGGGGTTCTGGTGGATCGGTCCGGCATCGTCGTGACCAACAACCATGTCATTGACGGTGCCGACGAGATCCGCCTGTCGCTGTCCGACAAGCGCGAGTTCGACGCCGAGGTGATGCTGCGCGACCCGCGCACCGACATTGCGATCCTGAAGATCAAGGACGGCAAGGCGGACTTTCCGTCGGCGACGCTCGGCTCGTCCGACGATCTCCAGGTCGGCGACATTGTGCTGGCGATCGGCAATCCGTTCGGGGTCGGTCAGACGGTGACGCAGGGCATTGTCTCCGCGCTCGCCCGCACCCAGCGTGGCATCACCGACTACGGCTTCTTCATCCAGACCGACGCGGCGATCAATCCCGGCAACTCCGGTGGCGCCCTTGTGGATGGCGCGGGACGTGTGGTCGGCATCAATACCGCGATCTTCTCGCGTTCTGGCGGCTCGCAGGGCATCGGCTTCGCCATCCCCGCCGACATGGTGCGGGTGGTGCTGCAATCGGCGCTGGCCGGCAGCAAGGTCGTGCGCCGTCCCTGGTTGGGGGCCGATCTACAGCAGATGACGCCGGATCTCGCCGAGGGGCTGGACGTGGTGCGCCCCACCGGCGCGCTGGTGCAGAACATCTTCCCCGGCAGTCCGGCTGAGAAGGCGGGTCTGCGCGCGGGCGATCTCATCGTCACCGTGGCCGGGCTGGAGGTGGATGATCCCGACGCCTTCGGCTTCCGCTTCGCTACGCGTCCGCTGGGCGGGGCGGTCGATCTCGGCATCATCCGCCAGGGCAAGCCGGCGACGCTGCGGGTGGCGCTGGAGCCGGCGCCGGAGACGGTGCCGCGCGACGAGGTGCTGCTGCAGGGCCGTTCGCCCTTGTCGGGGGCGACCGTGGTCAATCTTTCGCCGGCGGTGATCGAGGAGATGCGGACGATCGACGCCATCAAGGGCGTGGTGATCCTCATGGTCGGGGAAGGTTCGCCGGCGGAGCGCACCAGCTTCCGTCCTGGCGACGTCATCATGGAGATCAACGGCACCCCGATCGCGACGACCGCCGATCTTCAGCGGATTACGCGGGTGCCGGCGCGCTCCTGGCGGGTGACGCTGCAGCGTGGCGGGCGGGTCATCTCCGCCCTGCTGCCGGGTTGAGGCGGCCTTGTCCGATCTTTTCGCGTCCGCCGGACTTGAGAATGCCGCTCCCCGGCCGCTGGCCGACCGGCTGCGGCCGCAGAAGCTTGCCGAGGTGGTGGGGCAGGAGCACCTGACGGGGGAGGGCGGCGCTCTCACCCGGATGATCGCCAACCGTTCACTCGGCTCACTCATCTTCTGGGGCCCGCCCGGTACCGGCAAGACGACGGTGGCCCGGCTGCTGGCGCGCGAGACCAGTCTGCATTTCGAGCAGGTCTCTGCCATCTTCACCGGCGTCGCCGACCTGAAGAAGGTGTTCGAGGCCGCGCGGGGGCGCCGGGCGATCGGGCAGGGCACTTTGCTCTTCGTCGACGAAATCCACCGCTTCAACCGTGCCCAGCAGGACGGCTTCCTTCCCGTCATGGAAGACGGCACGATCACACTGATCGGGGCCACAACCGAGAACCCGTCCTTCGAGCTTAACGCGGCGCTGTTGTCGCGGGCCCGGGTGCTGGTGTTCAAGGCGCTCGACGCCGAGGCGATCGACAAGCTGCTCCAGCGCGCCGAGACGCTGGAGGGCCGGCGCTTGCCGCTCGCCCCCGAGGCGCGTGCAGCGCTGGCTGGTATGGCCGATGGCGATGGGCGCTACCTGCTCGGCCTTGCAGAGGAACTGCTGGCACAGCCGGACGGGCCGGACCTCGACGTGGCGGGCCTCGCCGCGACCATGCAGAAGCGGGCTCCGATCTACGACAAGGGGCAGGATGAGCATTACAACCTGCTCAGTTGCTTCCATAAAAGCCTGCGCGGCTCCGACGTGAATGGCGCCATGTACTGGGCGGCGCGAATGCTGACGGGCGGCGAAGACCCGGGAACGGTGTTCCGCCGGCTTTGCTGCGCGGCGTCCGAGGATGTCGGCATGGCCGACCCACAGGCGATGCCGCAGGTGGTGGCGGCCTGGACCGCGTTTGAGCGTGTCGGTTGGCCGGAGGGGCGGCTGTTCCTCGCCCAGGCCATTGCCTATGTGGCGACGGCGCCGAAGTCGAACGCCGCCTACTCTGCCTTCAACGCCGCGCTGGCCCTGGCGCAGAAGACCGGCTCTCTGGCGCCGCCAAAGCACATCCTCAACGCGCCGACGAAGTTGATGAAGGAACTCGGCTACCACGCCGGCTACCAGTACGACCACGATTTTCCCGATGCCTTTGCGGGACAGTCGTTCTTTCCGGAAGAGCTGGCCGGGGATCCCAGGTCAGATTTCTACACGCCGAACGAGCGCGGATTCGAGCGCGAGGTGAAGAAGCGCCTGGAATACTGGGCGCGGCTGCGGGCGGAGCGGCAGGGTGGCGACTAGGTTGAGGCGGTTGGACAGGCGGGGCTGACAGCGTGCAGGGCATGATTCTCATCTTCATCGGCGCCGGCATTGGCGGCGTCCTGCGCAATGCGCTCGGCCTGGCGGTCATGCGGACCTTCGGCATGGGCTTTCCCTACGGCACCCTGGCGATCAATGTGATCGGCAGCTTCACCATCGGCCTGGTCGCGGGATGGCTGACCTTTCTGGCCAGCGGCGGCTGGACCATGCACGCGCGCGCCTTCATCATCACCGGCGTGCTCGGCGGCTTCACCACCTTCTCCACCTTCTCGCTCGATACCGCCCTGCTGGTGCAGCGCGGCGAGATGGGGTTGGCGGCCCTCTATGTCGGCGGTTCGGTCGCGCTGGCGCTGGCGGGCGTGTTCAGCGGATTGGCGCTGATGCGCGCTCTCGCGTGACGTGAGGCCCCGTCTCGGCTATGTGCTGGGGCAAGGAGTACCCACGCCATGGCCGTTGAGACACGCCGCGTCGACGCGGACGAAGAAGGCATGCGGCTCGACCGCTGGTTCAAGTCGCATTTTCCCGACCTTTCCTTTGGCCATCTGCAGAAGCTGCTGCGCAGCGGGCAGGTGCGAGTGGAGGGCGGCCGGGTAAAGACCAATACCCGCCTTTCCGCGGGTCAGGTCATTCGCATCCCCCCGCTGGAGGAAAAGCCGCAGCTGTCCGCCGCCGACCATCTGGAGGCGGAGGAAGCGAAGGCGCGTGGCGAGGCGCCGCCGC
The DNA here is from genome assembly GCF_900100155.1 of Ancylobacter rudongensis. Taxonomy (GTDB): domain Bacteria; phylum Pseudomonadota; class Alphaproteobacteria; order Rhizobiales; family Xanthobacteraceae; genus Ancylobacter; species Ancylobacter rudongensis. The sequence goes on along the minus strand of NZ_FMTP01000011.1, from coordinate 56,996 downwards.
GTCCAGCCGTGCGCAGCGCGCGCTCCGACGAAGAAGGCGAGGAACTTGCCGCGCCCGCCGTGCGGCGCGCCAGCTCGGACGACAAGGACGCTCGGGCGCTGAAGGACATGACACTCTACGAGGACCGCGACGTCCTGGTGCTCAACAAGCCGTTCGGCCTCGCCGTCCAGGGCGGTTCGGGCACCTATCGTCATGTCGACGGCATGCTGGAGGCGCTGCGCGGTTCCGACGGGCAGAAGCCGCGCCTCGTCCACCGCATCGACAAGGACACGTCCGGCATCCTGCTGGTGGCGAAGAGCCGCCTGTCGGCCTCGACGCTCGCCAAGACGTTCCGCTCGCGCTCGGCCCGAAAGGTCTATTGGGCACTGGTGCCCGGCGTGCCGCGTCCGGCCCAGGGCCGCATCTCCACCTATCTCGCTAAGGACGAGGCGGCGGAGAAGATGCGCGTCGCCCGGCACGGCGACGACGAGGCGAGCCACGCCATCTCCTATTACGCCGTGGTGGACAATGCGGCGCAGAAGCTCGCCTGGCTGTCGATGAAGCCGGTAACAGGCCGCACCCATCAGCTGCGCGCCCATGCCGCCCATATCGGCCATCCGATCGTCGGCGACCCGAAATATTTCGACATCGAGAACTGGCCGCTGCCGGGCGGGCTGCAGAACCGCCTGCATCTTCTGGCGCGCCGACTGGTCATCCCGCATCCGCGCGGCGACAAGCTGATCGACGTCTCGGCCCCGCTGCCGCCGCATATGCAGCAAAGCTGGAATGTACTCGGCTTCGACGCCTCGCAGTACGACCCGATCGTCGACGCCCCGGAAAGCTGAGGCGCGCAAGCGGGCAGGCGGCCCCACTGGAGGCTGGTGAGCCATCGCCGGTGGATGCGCTGCCGCATGGATGGCGCGGGCGCCGGCAATGGGCTACGCAGCTGCGGGATCGCCTCTGCCGGGAGCTTCGCTTATGTCGCCCGCCGCCTGCCGCGTCGTGCTTTTCCTGTCTGTGTGCCTCGGCGCCAGCCTCACTGGCGCGGAGGCAGGAGCGCAGGACTGCACCGGCAAGCTCGGAACCTCGCGGGTGATGCAGGTCGATCCGGTCGGCCTGCAGGTCGGGACCAAGCATTTCCCGCAGACGCTCGACCTGGCCGACCGGGAAGTCGTGCTGACCTTCGATGATGGCCCGCTGCCCGGCACGACTCCGGCGGTGCTGAAGGCGCTGGCGCGAGAATGCGTGCGCGCCACCTTCTTCGTCATCGGCCGCAACGCCGCCGCCCAGCCTGATCTGCTGCGGCGCGAGATTGCCGAGGGCCACACGGTCGGCCATCACAGTATGACCCATCCGATGACGCTGGCCGACATCCCCTATGACAAGGCGGTGGCGGACATCGAAAAGGGGATCAAGGCGGACGACAAGGCCGCCTATGGCGCCAGTGGTACGCGTCCCCGCGTTCCCTTCTTTCGTTTCCCGGGATTCGGCGCGTCGCCGGAGTTGCTGACCTATCTAGGCCAGCGCGGAATCGGTGTGTTCGGCGCCGATCTCTGGGCGTCGGACTGGAATCCGATGACACCGGAAGAACAGCTCGCCCTGGTGCTGGCCCGCCTCGACCATGCAGGCCGGGGAATCATCCTCTTCCACGACACGCGGGCGCAGACGGCGAAGATGCTGCCGGCGTTTCTCACGACGTTGAGGGAGAGGGGATACCGCGTGGTGCACATCGTGCCGGCGCTCCCAAAGACCGCGACGGCGCCGTAGGCACCCAGGACGCGGCAACCGACGCGGCGACCCCAGCTCGTTCGAACTCCCGAAACGACAACGGCGGCCCGAGGGCCGCCGTGTGTTTCGAAATCCGGAGAATATGGTGCGGTCGAGAGGACTCGAACCTCCACGGTGTTACCCACTGCCACCTCAAGGCAGCGCGTCTACCAATTCCGCCACGACCGCATCGCTGGCGCCGGCTGCTTCGTCAGCGGCCATCGCGAGCGGGGCATCGTCTAGCAGATGGAGTAGGGGTCCACAAGAGCTGCCGAGTTTCCGCACGCGCCTGTGGACAGCGTCGCTTCCCGTGCATGGCTGCGCAGGCGACAGGAGCGGGGGCAGCCATTATGTATCGGCCATGGAACACGCGGCCCATCCTCCCGTACATGCCAGCGCCGTCGCGCGTGACGCGCTGCATCCGCTGTTGCTGCCGAAGCCTGGCGCCGCGCCGGTGCGCTGGCGCGTATCGGCCGCGCCGGTGGCTTATCCCGAGGCGCTGGCGGAGATGGACCGGCGCGCCGAGGCAATCGCTGCCGGGGAGGCGGACGAGCTCGTCTGGCTGCTTGAACATCCTCCGCTCTACACGGCCGGCACCAGCGCCCGCGCCGAGGATCTCGTCGATCCCGATCGTTTCCCAATCTTTGACACGGGGCGGGGAGGGCAGTTCACCTATCATGGCCCCGGCCAGCGCGTTGCCTATGTGATGCTGGACCTCAAGAGGCGCGAGCCGGATGTGCGCCGCTACGTCGCCGCGCTGGAGGAATGGCTGATCCGGGCGCTCGATTCGTTCAATGTGCGCGGCGAACGGCGAGAGGACCGGGTCGGCGTGTGGGTCCGCCGGCCGGAAAAGGCGGGCACGGGCGAGGACAAGATTGCCGCCATCGGCATTCGCGTGCGCCGCTGGGTGACGCTGCACGGCGTCTCGCTCAATGTGGAGCCCGATCTCTCCCATTTCGCCGGCATCGTGCCCTGCGGCGTACGCGAGCACGGCGTCACCAGCCTTGTCGATCTCGGCCTGCCGGTGACGATGGACGATGCCGACCTCGCTCTGCGCCGCGCCTTCGAGACGGTGTTCGGGCCGACGATCGTCGATGAGGCCTGAGCTTAAGCCGTGGGCCAGATGGCGAAGTCGCCGAACGCTTCCGCTGCCGGCACCGCCTCTTCCTGAACCGTCACCTCGGTGACGTTCGCCGCCGCCGGGCCCATCCGGCAGGCGGCCAGGAAGTCCGCCAACGTCGGCGCCGGCGAGAAGACGAGCGCTTCCACACTGCCGTCCAGCCGGTTGCGAACCCAGCCACGCAGCCCACGTCCATCGGCTTCGCGCACGAGCCAGGCGCGGTAGCCGACGCCCTGCACCCTTCCGCGCACGAGGAGACGTGTCGCCGCTAGGTCCGTCATGGAGCTCCTCCAACAAAGTTTCGGTAGCGCGAAACCGCGAGCGGCTTAAGGAATTGTCCCTGGGCCGACTCTTCATTAACACCAGCTCGTCCATGAACGCGCATCGTTCCCGTCGCGGACCGAGCCGTTCATTCCTCACGACCCGTCCGGAGTAGGCATGCGCGAAGAGACCGATCTCGCCACCCCGCTGCGCGGGCCGGAGCACGATAACGATCCGAGCGAGACGCCCGGCTTCGTCGAGGCGGTGGTTGGGGCCATCGACGCCGGCGATGTCGCGGCCCTTCGCGCCATCGTCAGCGATCTCCACGAGACCGATGTCGCGCGCCTGCTGGAGGCGCTGCCGGCCGCCGATCGTCCCCAATTGATCGAGCTGCTGGGCAGCGATTTCGACTTCACCGCGCTGACCGAGCTCGACGAGACGGTGCGCGTGCAGATCCTCGAGGCGCTGTCGACCCAGACCGTCGTCGACGGTATGCGCGACCTCGATTCCGACGACGCGGTCTACATTCTTGAAGACCTCGACGACGCCGACAAGCAGGAAATTCTCTCCAATCTGTCGATCCCGGAGCGGGCGGCGCTGCAGCGCAGCCTCGACTATCCCGAGGAAAGCGCCGGCCGGCGCATGCAGACGGAGTTCATTGCGCTGCCGCCCTATTGGACCGTCGGCCAGACGCTGGACTATATCGGCGAGACTGAGGGGCTGCCGGAAACCTTCTTTGAGGTGTTCGTCGTCGATGCCACCTATCGTCTGAACGGTTCGGTGCCGCTCGACCGGCTGCTGCGGACGAAACGCGGCACCAAGCTCGGCGATGTGGTGACGCCGGATCGTCACGTGGTGAACGCCACCGATGACCAGGAGGACGTGGCGCGCGTTTTCGAGCGCTATAACCTCATCTCGGCACCGGTGGTTGACGAGGCGGGGCGCCTCGTCGGCGTGCTCACTGTCGACGACATCGTCGACGTGATCCAGGAAGAGGCGGAGGAGGACCTGAAGGCGCTCGGCGGTGTCGCCGGCGACGAGGAACTCTCCGACAGCTTCTGGTACATCGCCCGCAGCCGCTTCTCCTGGCTGCTGCTGAACCTCATCGCCGCCAACATCGCCTCTTTCGTCATCGCGCTGTTCGAGAACGAGCTTCAGCGCATGGTGGCGCTGGCGGTACTGATGCCGATCGTCGCCAGCCAGGGCGGCAATGCCGCGACACAGACGATGACGGTGGCGGTGCGGGCGCTCGCCACCCGCGAGTTGCGGCCGAGCAATGCCAGGCGGGTTATCGCGCGCGAGCTTCTGGTGGGGCTCTTCAACGGCGTGGTCTTCGCGGTGATCATGGCCGTGGTGGTGTTCGCGCGCTTCGGCGTGGCCGACCTCGGCTTCGTGATCGCGCTGGCGATGGTGATCAATCTCGCGGCCGCCGCGCTGGGTGGCATCCTCATCCCGCTGACGCTCGATCGCCTGAAGGTTGATCCGGCGGTTGCGTCGGGACCGTTCGTGACCACCATCACCGATGTGGTGGGGTTCTTTGCCTTTCTCGGAATCGCGTCGCTATGGTTCTGATCGGCCTGACCGCAGCGCGGTGCCCGGCTGCGCTGTGGCAGGCAAACTGACGAGGCCGTGACGTGTTCTTCACCCTGTCCAAACTGATCTGGCTGGTCGCAGTCCCCTCGACCTTCCTCACTCTTCTGGCCGCGATTGGCCTGGTACTGTGGCTTCGCTGGCCATGGCTTGGCGCGGGGCTGGTCACGCTCGGTGTCGTGGGACTTCTGTTGATCGGTATTGGCCCCTTCGGCCGCATGCTGCTTATCCCGCTGGAGGCCCGGTTTCCGAGCTATGTCGAGGATGGCCGCAAGGTCGACGGGATCATCGTCCTCGGCGGAACCGAGCTGGCACGCATCACTGCAGCCCGGGGCCAGCCTTCCTTCCACGAATCGGCGGAGCGCATTCTGGCGATGGGCGAACTGGCGCGCCGCTACCCGCAGGCGCGGGTCGTTTTCTCGGGCGGCGGCGCCGAACTCGGACCACGGCCACTAGACGAGGCCGACGTCGTGCGCCTCGCGCTGCCGCAGATCGGGTTGGCGGACGATCGGGTGACCTTCGAGCCAATGGCCCGCAATACCGAGGAAAACGCACGCCTGGCAAAGGAGCTGATTCAACCGCAGCCGGGTGAGACGTGGTTGCTCGTCACGTCCGCTTTTCATATGCCGCGCGCGGTGGGGTGCTTCCGGGCTGCCGGTTTTCCCGTCACCGCCTATCCCGTCGACTACCGGACCAGCGGCAAAGCCGACTACTTCGAACCGTTCAGATCAGTGGCGAATGGGCTCGACTTCTTTGATCTCGCCATACACGAATGGCTCGGCCTTAGTGTCTACTACCTGACGGGCCGGATCGACAGCCCTCTGCCCGCGCCGCTGCCCTAGCTTGTAGCCTCTCCCGCCTAGAGTTTGAGGGCGGTTCCAGCGCTCCGATCGCTTCCTGAGATCGGAGCGCGCTCAGGTGGGCCATGCGGATTACGAACGTCGTTGGGGCAGGATCAGCTTAACAGAGGAAAATCCGAATGCCGCAGGAGGATCAGCCCATCATCCCGAAGATCGTCCATACCTGCTGGTTCGGTGGAGGGCGGAAATCGGCAAAGATGCTCAGGTTCGAGCGCTTGCGGAAGCAGGTTCTGCCTGACTATGAGCATGTGGAATGGAATGAGCGGAATATAGACCTCGCTGAGTCTCCCTTCCTCGAAAGATGCCACCGCGCGGGCCATTTCGCTCATGTGTCCGACATGGTGCGTTTGATGAAGCTCTTTGAGGTCGGAGGGATTTATCTCGACACTGATGTCCAGGTTTTACGAAGCTTTACGCCGTTGCTGTCGAACGAGATGTTCCTGGGATACATGTGGGACTGCAATCTCGGCACCGCCGTCATCGGCGCCCGGGCGGGACATCCTGTCATCAGGGACCTGCTGGACACCTATGTTGATCGCCCTGGCGAGATATCGACGGACGTTCCCAACAACGACATGATGACGGCCGCCTTTCTCGCCAAGGTCGACGGCTTCCTGCTGGATGGGCGCGCATGGCGGGGAACGAACGTGGCGATCTACGACAAGACCACCTTTGAACATCCGTCCTTTCTCTGGCGTAGGAACTACACGGTCCATCATTTCAGCGCGAGCTGGAAGGCAGAGGGGCGTGCCAAGTCCGCTGTCAAGGCGTTGATCGCCCGGCTGCCTCTGGGGCTTTATCTCTACCGGAAGTACATTTGCGAGAAATCGATCGGGCTGTCGCCCTTCAAGGAAATCTACGAGGCGGCGCGGGCGGGGAGTGCCCCGCCGCGCCATCCATCTCAGGCGGCGGGCGGCAGCCCGAGGCGATAGACGCCGCGCAGTTCCGACGGATCGACCGGCTTGCCCTTGCGATAGAGGACCAACTGCCCGGCCTGGGCCAGGCGCAGGGCGCCGCGCCGTACTGAGGGAAGCAGGCTCTGCCAATCGGGCCCGGTGGCGACGCTGCGCGCCACATCTTCGGGCGTCACCGTCTTCGCCGCGCCGGGCTGGCTGGCGACAGCCAGAATCGCCGCTTCGACGGCTTCTTCGGAAGGGCGGGAAGGACTATCCGTCATTGTCGAGTACCCAGTGCGAATCCCGGCCCAGCTGCCGGTTGATCATGACAAGGAAGATGGCGAGCGTTGCAGCCATCAGCGCCCAGCCGTTGATGTACCAGCCGAGATAGGCGATGGCGAAGAAGAAGGCGCGCTGCCCCCGGTTGAAGTGTCGCCCGGCGATCGTCGCCATGCGGGCGAGCTTGATGACATGGGCCTGCGCCTGGGGTGTTCCGGCCTCGGAGGGCGGTGGTGTCGACCCAAGCAGAATGGTCGAGTAGTTGAACAGCCGGTAGGCCCAGGCGAATTTGAAAAAGGCGTTGGCGAAGATCAGCGTCAGGCCAAGGGTCTTCAATTCCCAGCTTGTGCGGTTCGGAGCGCCGAAGGGCAGGTCGCGAAAGAGCGCCATCACCGCTTCGGTCGATTGCAGAATGGCGAGGGTGGCACCGATGGCCAGCAGCGAGGTGGAGGCGAAGAAGGCCGTTCCGTTCTGCAGTGCAGCGACGATCTGGGCATCGACGATGCGGTTCTCGCGCTCGAGCATGCGGCGCATCCACTCGTACCGGTAGGCATCCATCCGCCGGTTGAGCGTGCGCGATTCGGCCCAGCTCCCCTCCATCACCAAATGATAAGCGACCCATGCCAGGCAGAATGCCGAGAAGGCGATCGCATCGATATAGGTGAAGCCGAGCATGGTGTTACCTGGATTTCCGCCGGTCATTCGGCCGCCCTGGGCCGGGATGGAAGGCCGAGGGTGAGCGTTGTCAGGAGTGCTTTCAACAGCTCTCTGTAGGGCTTGTCGAGTGGGCGTCCATGCGGGACAGGCAGGGCTGCACTGCATGAGCTGCGGTGGAATGTGGCGATTTCGCGGTTGCGAACGTCGTAACGATTTATTAAATACTGTTTCAGGTCGCGCCCTTATCCCGAGTCGTCGGTCGGCGGATCACAGTGAACGTATCGTTCCGAGGATCATCATGAATTCCATTCCCGAGCGCTCCTGTTGGGGAGTTGCCCGTTGGGCTGTCGCCGCTTTCCTGGCGGCAATCGCTCTCATCTATCTGTTCGGTGGCTTCCAGGCGGCGCAGATCGTCGCCGGTTGAGCTAAGGCCTTCGGGCCGCTGATCTTCTCAGTTGCATGACAGAGGCTCGGCCCGCAAGGCCGGGCCTTTGCCATGTCTGGCCCCGGCCGCCAAAGCGGGCGTCGATCACGGGGATTGATCGCCCTCATCACATGGCTGCGTTTGCCCTGCTTCGCCAAATGGCGGATTCTCCGGCCGGTGCCGGAACAGGGAGGCGCAACGCAGTGCTGAGGCTCATCATCGGAAACAAGAACTACTCCTCCTGGTCGCTGCGGCCCTGGCTGGCGATGACAGCGCTCGGCATTCCTTTCGAGGAAGAGCTTGTGCCGCTCGATGCGCCCGACTTCAAGGATCGGATCCGCGAACGCTCACCCGCTGGCAAGGTGCCGGTTCTGATCGACGGCGATGGGGTGGTGTGGGAATCGAGCGCCATTCTGGAGCATCTGGCCGAGCGGTTCCCGAACAGGGGAATCTGGCCGGTGGAGCCTGCCGCCCGCGCCTATGCGCGTTCTCTGGCCGCCGAGATGCACAACGGCTTCGGTGCGCTGCGCAGCGCGGCGCCGATGAACCTCTGGCGGCCGATCGAGCCCCGGGCCTTTCCCGAGGAAGCGATGAAAGACGTTCGCCGCATCGTCCGCCGTTGGGGCGAGGCTCGTGCACGCTTCGGTGCAGGGGGTGATTTCCTGTTCGGGACGTTTTCCGGCGCCGATGCGATGTATGCGCCGGTGGCAACTCGGCTGCGCACCTATGCCATCGAGATCGACCCGGTGGCGTCCGCTTATGTCGAGGCGATCCACGCCCATCCCGCCTTCAAAGCGTGGAAAGAGGCGGCGCTGAAGGAGACGGGTTCGCTGGCGGAGGATGAGGTCGACTGGCCGGTGGTCAAGCGGGTATAGAGCGCAGTTGCTCAACGGGCCCAGCCATGCCGCTCCACCTGCTCAAGCTTTGCGTCGGCGCCGAGTCCATCGAGGATCTGGAGGCGTGGATTGCCGAATCGCTCGCTGGCAAGGTGGCCCGCGGGCAGACGGCCGAACAGGTCCACACCACGCGCATGGTGCCGACCCGCCTAGCGGAGTTGGTGGACGGCGGCTCCCTTTACTGGGTCGTTAAGGGTGAGGTCGCGTGCCGCCAGACGCTGACCGGCATTCGGCCCTTCGTGGATGGCGACGGCATCCGCCGTTGCCATCTTGTGCTCGATCCGACCGTCCACCGCGTCGATCCGCGCCCCAGCCGGCCTTTCCAGGGATGGCGTTATCTCGCGGCCAAGGACGCCCCTCCGGACCTTGCCACCATCGGCACCGCTCCGGCGCTGCCGGACGAGCTCCGCCGCGAATTGCGCTCGCTGGGACTTCTGTAGCTGTTTCGAGGGACCCGAACACCCTTTCGCACGTTATTCCCGTACGGAACGCGAAAGGACCTTGGAATGAACCAGACCAACTCTAACGGCATGACCCACACGAACTCGGACGATCATCGCGTGGTCGACAATGGCGAGGTAGTGGTGAAGGCCGACACCCAGGAGCGGCAGGCCGCCGAGGTCAAGCCGATGCGCTACGTCCTCGGCGTCGGCCTCGCGCTGGTCATCGTCGGCATGGTGATTGCCTACACGGTCATGATCTAGCGCCCGGATGCCTCGTCAAACCGGGATATTGTCGATGAGCCGCGTCGACCCAATGCGGGCGGCGACGAGCAGTCGGATCGGACCTTCCATGGAGGAGGCGATGGGAGCCAGCGTCTCGGCGTGACGGGCCTCGACATAGTCGAGCTCGAAGCCGGCGCCTATGATGGCCGCGCGTGCTTCTTCCACGGCGTCGGCGGTGGTGGCTTCCCGGCCGATCCTAAATGCGGCAGCCATCAGCGCACGATAGAGCGCCGGTGCTGCCGCACGCTCAGCGGCGGAGAGATAGACATTGCGCGAGGATAGGGCGAGGCCGTCCGCCTCGCGCACCGTCGGAACGCCAACGACCTCTACCGGGAGGTCGAGGTCGCGGGCCAGGCGGATTATCACCTGGAGCTGTTGATAGTCCTTCTCGCCGAACAGGGCGACGTCCGGCATCGCCTGGATCAGCAGCTTGGCCACTACCGTGGCGACGCCGGCGAAATGGGTCGGTCGAAACGCGGTTTCCAGCCCCAGCGCCGGGCCGCGTAGCGAGACGGTGGTGCAAAATCCATCAGGATACATCTCGTCGACATCGGGTACGAACGCCAGCTCGACCCCGGCGCTGCCCGCCTTTTGGAGGTCCGCCTCAAGGGTGCGCGGATAGCGCGAAAGATCCTCCGTCGGGGCGAACTGGGTCGGATTGACGAAGATCGACACAATGATGCGGTCCGCCGTCTCCCGCGCGGCGTCCATCAAGGCCACATGGCCGGCATGGAGCGCGCCCATGGTGGGAACGAGGGCAATCCGTTCGCCAGCCGCGCGCCATCGGTTCACCTGCGCGCGCAGCGCAGCGACGGTATGAACGGTGCGGATCGCGCGGGCGCTCGTCATGGCAAAAACCCCTTTCGGCCGGGGCGCGGAAGCTAGCAGAGCCGCCCTGAGCGTCAACCTACGGCGCGGGCGAGGCTCCCACGGTCAACCCTTGGCGAGTGGGCTGTTCGCCGGGGCGCATCCCCCGCTACACTCGCGCCGAATCCTCATCGGAAACCGCAATGGCCGCCGACAAGACCGTAACGACCAAAAACAACACGGCGACGCCCGCCGCGCTTTCCGCCGAGGCCTCCGCCTTCCTGGCGGAACTGGAGCGCCGAGCACCTCTTACCGCCGAGCGGCGCGGGCGGCTGATCTTTGGCCTCGATGCGACGATGAGCCGTGGACCCACCTGGGATCTCGCCTGCGCCCTGCAGATGGAGATGTTCGAGGAGGCCGCCCGCATTGGCGGGCTCGATATGCAGCTCGTCTATTATCGTGGCCTCAGCGAGTGCCGCGCCTCGCCCTGGATGGGCGACGGAACGAAGCTCGGTGCGTTGATGGCGCGCATCCAGTGCCAGGGCGGGCGGACCCAGATCGGGCGGGTGCTGAACCATGCGGGTGCGCAAGCCGCAAAGGGGCCTGTCGGCGCGCTGGTGTTCGTGGGCGATGCGATGGAGGAGAATGTCGATGCGCTCTGCGCCGAGGCGGGCCCGCTGGCGCTGCGTGGCGTGCCCGCCTTCATGTTCCAGGAAGGCGCCGACCCGGCCGCCGAGCGCGCCTTTCGCGAGATTGCGCGGCTGACCAAGGGGGCCTATTGCCGCTTCGACGCTGGGGCCTCCACCGAGTTGCGGGCTTTGCTGCGCGCGGCGGCTTCCTATGCCGCCGGCGGGGCGAAGGCGCTGGCCGCCCTTGCGGGCGCCTCGCCCGGCGCGCGCCGGCTTATTTCCGCGATGCAGGATACGCGATGATCAATCTGGTTATCGGGGCGGCGATCGTCGCCTTGCTCTACTACGGGCTGAAGGCGTTTGGCCGATCCAACCCGGCGGTCCTCGCCAAGCTCGGGCGCAGGGTCGGGGGCGGCGCGCTTATCGTTGTGGCAGGATTTCTCGGCATGCGTGGCCATATCGAGACGGCCTTGCCGCTCGGGATATTCGGCCTTTCTCTCTTCGGCTGGGATATCCGAAAGGCGTTCTCTTCGGCGAAGAGCGAGCCGAGCCAGGGTGGGACATCGAAGGTCCGGACGGCCTTTCTCGACATGGAGCTCGACCATGACAGCGGGCGGCTGGCCGGAAAGGTGATCAACGGCCCACTGAGTGGTACCGCGCTCGATACGCTCGACGTCCCGAGCCTTGCCCGCCTGGCGCTCGACGTGGATGTCGAGAGCCGCCAGCTACTCGAAGCTTATCTTGACCGCCGGTCGCCCGGCTGGCGTGAGAACGTGGACGGACATGCGGGCGGGCGGCGCGCTGACCCGCCGCGCCGCGGCGCGATGACGGAAGAGGAGGCCTACCAGATCCTGGGGCTTCAGCCGGGGACGGGGGCGGACGAGATCCGCCAGGCTCACCGATCCCTTATGAAGAAACTCCATCCCGACCAGGGCGGGTCGAACTATCTCGCTGCCCGGGTAAACGAAGCGAAGGATGTCCTGCTCGACCGCCATTGATCCCATCCCCCCGGTCAGTTGCGGAAGACCATGCAACCGAAGTCGCTGCGTTTGAGGGCCTGACAGGCCTTCCGTGCAGCGGATTCGGCGTCGAAGCCGGCGAAGCGCGCCCGCACGATCCGGGTCGAGCCCTTTACCGCCTGCTCCGTATAGGCATCGGCCTTGGCGAGGGCGCTGCCGGCCTTTTGCTGCGCCTTGGCGATCTGGGCGCGGGCATCGGCTTCGCTGCCGAAGGCGCCGATCTGGATTGCCCAGCCGGAACGCGGCGCGGCGGACTGGTCGGCGTTCTCGGCGTCCTGACGCGGGATCTCGATCGGGCCGGCGCTCGCCACCTGCACCTGCTGGCGGATGGCGCGCTGGGCCGGAGCCGCAGCAGGCGCCTCGGAGGCATCAGAGACGAAGCCATTGGTGAAGGACAGCGTGCCGAGGATACCCGGCTGATTGCTGAAGGAGGCGACAGGCTGGCTGGGCCGGGCCACCGCCACCGTCTTCACCGCGACCGGCACAATCGGGGCGGCCGAGCCGACGGGCGGCGCATTCGGCGCCGGCGCGCTGGCCACCGCCTGGGTCGGGCGGGCCGGCGAGGGGGCCGGCGTCGGAATCGAGCCAGTGCTAACCACGTCGGCGACGGCGGACGCCATGGCGACGCGGGGGCTGCTAGTCGGCACTGGAATGGTCTTGGGCGCTGCCGGGGTTTCGTCGACCAGAGCAACCGGCGCGACGGCTTCGTCGGCCGAGGCCCCCTGCGGCGGCCCGCTCATGCGGGCGACCATCTGACGGCCGGACTGGGCCTTGCCAAGGTTTTCGTTGAGCAGTGCGACCATCTGGTTATCGCGCGAGGCCGCGCTCTTGCCGCCCATCACCACCGCGATCACGTAGCGCCCATTCTTCTTGACGCTAGTGAGCAGGTTGAAGCCGGAGGCGTTGGTGTAGCCGGTCTTGATGCCGTCGACACCATCGACACGGCCCAGCAGGCGATTGTGGTTGCGGATGGCGACGCCGCGATACTGGAAGCTGCGAGCTTCGAAATAGCCGTAGTACTTCGGGAAGCGCTCCTGGACGGCACGGCCGAGCGTGGCGAGGTCGCGGGCGGTCGTGACCTGCTCAGGGCTGGGCAGTCCGTTCGGATTCTTGAACACCGTACGCGACATACCGAGCTGGCGGGCGCGGCGCGTCATCAGATTGGCAAAGCTGGAGGAGCTTCCGGAAATGTTCTCGGCGATCACGACGGCTACGTCGTTGGCGGAGCGGGTGACGAGCGCCTGAATGGCATCCTCGACCGAGATGGTGGAGCCGGCCTTGACGCCAAGCTTGGAAGGCTGCTGCGCGGCGGCATAGGCCGACACGCGCAGCGGTGTGTTGAGCCTCATACGGCCGCTCTCCAACTGTTCGAACAGCAGATAGAGCGTCATCACCTTGGTGACGGATGCCGGGTGGCGGAGGGCGTCGGCGTTATCGGCGTCGAGAATGCGTCCGGTATTGGCATCGACGACGATGTGGGAATAGCCGCGATGCCAGGTGCCGGTGCTGGCCACGCTGCGTGTGACAGCCGACTTGGCGCGTACCGACTTCTTCTTCTTGGACGCGGCTTCCGCCACGCCTGCACCCAGCAGGGAGACCGCCAAAACCGCCACGGCGGCACGCATGAAAGTGGCGCCAACCATTCTCGGAACCTGCATATGACCGTCCCGCTACTCTTCGCCGGCCACTGCCGGAAACTTCACACATTCGCCAGGGACAAGGCATCGCAGGACAATTGCTGCCGCTGCGAAGGCCTCGACCGGTTAAGGAACCCTGCCGAACCATCACTTCCCAAATCTTAAAAAGGGCACGGTTACAGAGTCGTAAAGAATGCCATCAACCCTGTTGATATGGCGCGAAGATGGTGTGGGGACTGCGTTCGGTGGGGCGGTATGTTGCGTTGCACAATTTCCTTGACGGGTCTTGGTGCGGTGCATTACAAAATCCCCAGGGAGAATTCCCGGGCGGGCGCGTGCGGCTGATGCGCGACGCGCGTGGCGAAACACCACAGGAGTTGGGCTCATGCTGCAGAATTTTGAAGACATCCAGAAGGTCGGCAAGGACAATCTCGAGCTTGCGAGCAAGAGCTTCGGCACGGTTTCCAAGGGCGTCCAGGCGATCGCCATCGAGGTCGCCGACTACTCGAAGAAGTCCTTCGAGGAAGGCACCGCCACCGCCGAGAAGCTGTTCGGCGCCAAGACGCTGGATAAGGCTGTCGAGATCCAGTCGGCTTATTTCAAGAGCGCCTATGAGCGCTTCGTCGCCCAGGCGACCAAGATGGGCGAGCTTTATGCCGACCTGGCGAAAGAGACCTACAAGCCGTATGAGAGCGTCCTCGCCAAGGTCACTGCCACCAAGTGATGTGCGGCAGCTGACCGGCTGCCACTGACATTGCAACACCGGGCATTTGTCTGGTGTAGAGGGGCGGTCCGGAAAGGGAGTTCGGGCTGTTCATGTGTTTCAAGAAGGCCCGGCCTCAGCGCCGGGCTTTTTTATTTGGGCTGGCGCGCAGGCCGCGGCCCCACGGAATGACGCGCTGAAGCGCGATGAGCGGCCGCCCGCCTCAAAGAATTGTCACCGGAATGCGACAGTCGGTTCCGCTCGGGCCTCTGGCGTGAGCGGAGATGCGTACTTATTATATCTAACGAAGGCCGGTTCGCCGGTTGGGGAATGCATGAATGTCCGACCACGCCGAATTTCAGCCGCGTGAGGCTATGATGGCCGACGACGAGCGTCGCCGCCGCGGGGACAACGCGCCCGGGACGGCGGTGATCACGCGTACTAAGCCGCAGGTCAAGCGGCCCAATCTCTACCGGGTGCTTCTGGTCAACGACGACTACACGCCAATGGAGTTCGTCGTGCATGTGCTGGAGCACTTTTTCAGCAAGAACCGGGAGGAAGCCACCCAGATCATGCTGCATGTGCATCAGCATGGCGTGGGGGAGTGCGGTATCTTTACCTATGAAGTGGCCGAAACAAAGGTCACGCAGGTGATGGACTTCGCGCGCAAGCACCAGCATCCTTTGCAGTGCGTCATGGAGAAGAAGTGACGCCCCGCGACGGCTAAACGAAGAGGTCCCGATGCCCACCTTCTCCCGAAGCCTCGAGCAGTCGCTTCACCGGGCCCTCGCGCTCGCCAATGAGCGCCACCACGAATACGCCACGCTCGAGCACCTGCTGCTGTCGCTGGTCGACGATCAGGATTCCGCGGCGGTGATGCGCGCCTGCAATGTCGACATCGACAAGCTGCGGCGCAATCTCGTCGAGTACATTGATACCGAGCTCGACAATCTGGTTCAGGACGCTGGCGAGGATTCAAAGCCCACCGCCGGGTTCCAGCGCGTCATTCAGCGCGCCGTCATCCATGTGCAGTCCTCCGGCCGCGAGGAAGTCACCGGCGCAAACGTGCTGGTGGCCATCTTCGCTGAGCGTGAGAGCCATGCGGCCTATTTCCTGCAAGAGCAGGACATGACGCGCTATGATGCCGTCAACTACATCAGCCACGGCATCGCCAAGCGCGCCGGCATGTCGGAAAGTCGACCCGTTCGCGGCGCCGAGGAGGAGACGGAGACGAAGACCGGGGAGGACACCAAGAAGAAGGCCGATGCGCTCGAGGCCTATTGCGTGAACCTCAACAAGAAGGCGCGCGAGGGCAAGATCGACCCGCTGATCGGTCGCGACAGCGAGATTCAGCGCACCATCCAGGTGCTCTGCCGCCGCTCCAAGAACAATCCGCTCTTCGTGGGCGACCCCGGCGTCGGCAAGACCGCCATCGCCGAGGGCCTGGCGCGCCGCATCGTCGCCGGCGAAGTGCCTGATGTCCTCGCCAAGGCCACTGTCTTCTCGCTCGATATGGGCGCGCTGTTGGCGGGCACCCGCTACCGCGGCGATTTCGAGGAGCGCCTCAAGCAGGTGGTCAAGGAGATCGAGGCCTATCCCGATGCCATCATGTTCATCGACGAGATCCACACGGTGATCGGTGCCGGTGCGACCTCGGGCGGGGCTATGGATGCCTCCAATCTGCTCAAGCCTGCCCTCGCAGCGGGCACGCTGCGCTGCATCGGCTCGACCACCTACAAGGAATACCGCCAGTACTTCGAGAAGGACCGGGCCTTGGTCCGCCGCTTCCAGAAGATCGACGTGCCGGAGCCGACCGTGCCGGACGCCATCGAGATCCTGAAGGGGCTGAAGCCCTATTTCGAGGACTATCATCGGCTGCGCTACACCAATGACGCCATCAAGGCGGCGGTGGAGCTCTCCGCGCGCTACATCCATGACCGCAAGCTGCCGGACAAGGCGATCGACATCATCGACGAATCCGGCGCGGCGCAGATGCTGCTACCCGAGGGCCGGCGCAAGAAGATCATTGGCGTGAAGGAGATCGAGGCCACCGTCGCCACCATCGCCCGCATCCCGCCAAAGTCGGTGTCCAAGTCCGATACCGAAATCCTCTCGGCGCTGGAGACGACGCTGAAGCGCGTCGTCTACGGTCAGGACAAGGCGATCGAGGCGTTGTCCTCGGCGATCAAGCTGGCGCGGGCGGGTCTGCGCGAGCCCGAGAAGCCGATCGGCTCCTACCTGTTCTCCGGCCCCACCGGCGTCGGCAAGACCGAAGTGGCCAAGCAGCTGGCCTCCAGCCTCGGTGTCGAGTTGCTGCGCTTTGACATGTCCGAGTATATGGAGCGGCACACCATTTCGCGGCTGATCGGCGCGCCTCCTGGCTATGTTGGCTTTGACCAGGGTGGCCTTTTGACCGATGGCATCGACCAGCACCCGCACTGCGTGCTGCTGCTCGACGAAATTGAGAAGGCGCATCCCGACCTGTTCAACATCCTGCTGCAGGTGATGGACCATGGGAAGCTGACCGACCACAACGGCAAGCAGGTGGATTTCCGCAACGTCATCCTGATCATGACGACCAATGCGGGTGCCGCCGATTTGTCGAAGTCGGCTTTCGGCTTCACCCGTACCAAGCGCGAGGGCGACGACGTGGAGGCCATCAACCGCCTCTTCGCGCCGGAGTTTCGCAACCGCCTGGACGCCATCATCCCCTTCGCCCACCTCACCAACGAGGTCATCTCGCTAGTGGTGGAGAAGTTCGTGCTTCAGCTTGAGGCCCAGTTGGCCGACCGCAACGTCACCATCGAGCTGTCGGACGAGGCGACCGCCTGGCTGGTGGAACGCGGCTACGACCAACAGATGGGTGCCCGACCGATGGGCCGGGTGATCCAGGAGCACATCAAGAAGGCGCTTGCCGACGAGGTGCTGTTCGGCAAGCTGCGCGCGGGTGGCCATGTCCGCGTCGTGCTCAAGACCGACGAGGACGGCGAGACTTCGCTCGGCTTCGAGTTCCCGGAGGGGCCGATCACGCCCAAGCCGGAGAAGATCGAGCCGCCCAAGGCCAAGCGGGCGCCGCGTCGCAAGGCCCCCGCCGCCAAGGCCAAGAAGCCGGCCGCGACGGCGAGCCGTGGCAAGTCCGGCTCTTCGAAAGTGCCGAAGGTGCCGCTGGTCAAGGCCTGAGGCCGCCTCAAGCATCTGCCAGGAAATGAGGGACCGCCCGCGACACTGTCGCGGGCGGTTTCGTTTTATGGAGCCGCGCGAAGGGAGCTTAGCGGCGCGCTTGGCCGCCGCTGGCGGCAGGCATCACGGTAGAGCCTGTGGGCAGAGGCTCATGGCAGCCATGCGACGGCGGGCCGTCCTTTCGCTTGACGGCCGGGGGAGGGCGCCGCAGAACGCCAACGCGAGTTCACATGAATGCCCTCCCGGATTCTCACCCCCTAGACACTGCCCGCCCGGCGCGCTGGTTTCTGCGCGGGATGCGCGGCGCCGTGTCGACGCCCGGTGTCGTTCTGGTGGCGACCTTCATTGGCTTTGGCGGGCTGCTGCACGATCTCGGCTTTCCGATCCTCGCCGGTCTTCTCTCGACCTTGCTGGTTTGGGCGTTGCCGGCTCAGGTGATCCTGGTCGGTGGCCTCGCCGCAGGAGCCTCGTTGCCGGCGCTGGCGGTGGCGGTCTGTCTTTCCGGCGTCCGGTTGCTGCCGATGGTGGTGTCGCTGATGCCGTTAATGCGAGGCCCTCGTCCACGGCTGCTGAGCGAACTTGTCTGCGCCCATTTCGTCGCCGTCACCATGTGGGCGGAGGGCTTCCGGCTGCTGCCCAAGGTGGCCCCGGAAGGGCGGCCTTCCTATGCGGCCGGACTTGGGTTCGGCCTTACCGTGCTCAGCATGGCCGGCACGGCCATCGGTTTCTATCTCACCGGCGCTCTGCCAGGGCCGCTGGCGGTGGCGCTGCTGCTTCTGACGCCGATCTCCTTCGCCATCCTGCTGGTCCGCAACGCCCGTCGGCCGGTTGACTGGCTCGCCATTGGCTTGGGGACGTCGATCTCGCCCCTGGTGGCCAACTCGCCCGGCGGGCTCGATCTGTTCTGGGCGGGCGTGGGCGGTGGCACGCTGGCCTTTCTCATCGCCCGCGTCCTGCCGGGGCGCAGGGCATGAATTTTCTCACCACCGAACTCGGCGCCATGCTGGTGGTGATCTTCATCGGCTTCCTGCCGAACGAGGTCTGGCGCGTGCTTGGCGTGCTGTTCGGCCGCCGGATCGACCCCGCAAGCGCGTGGATGCAGTGGGTTCAGGCGGTGGCGACGGCGCTGCTGGCGGCGGTAGTGGCGCGGCTTCTGCTGGTGCCCAGCGGCGCGCTGGTGGCCCTGCCGCTCTGGCTGCGCGTCGGCGCCGTGGGAAGCGGCATTGCCGGCTTCCTCATCGTGCGCCGCTCCGTGCTCGCCGGCGTGCTGGTCGCCGAGGCGGTGCTGGTGGCCGGGGCCTGGTGGCTCGGCGTCAGCCCATAAGCGCCGTTTTGAGCCGCGCCGCCTGCTCGGCCAGCACCTCCGGTGCTTCCTTGTAGGAAAGCGGCGCGCGCAAGTCGACGCCGGCATGGCGCGGAATGACGTGCACATGCAGGTGGAACACCTCCTGCCCGCCAGCCTTCTCATTATGCTGGGAGAGGGTGATGCCCTCCGCCGCGAACACCTTCATCTGCGCCTGCGCGATGCGCTGGGCCACGGCCATGACGGCGGCGAGATCGCTGGCCTCGACATCGAGAAGGTTGCGGGCCGGGGCCTTGGGAATGACGAGAGCATGGCCTGCCGCCCGCGGCATGATATCGAGAAAGGCGAGAACGCGCTCGTCCTCATAGACCTTGTGGGCGGGAATCTCGCCGCACAGGATCTTCGCGAAGATGTTGCCGGGATCGTAAGCCATGGGTTCCTCCCTGTCGGCCTGACCTGATCGCAAGCCGGCACGCGCCGGTCAAGGCCATCCCCTCTCAAGGCTCGTCGGCCTGTTCGCCCGCGACCTGCTGGCGGAACGGGCCGAGTTCGCTCAGTTCGGCGCCGGCCTCGGCGACATAACGGCGCTCGCGCTCCAGATAGTGGGCGACGGCGGCGCGGAACTGCGGATCGGCGATATAGTGCGCCGATCGAGTGACGACTGGCATGTAGCCGCGCGCCAGCTTGTGCTCGCCCTGGGCGCCGGCCTCCACCGTCGAGAGGCGGTGGGTGATGGCGAAGTCTATGGCCTGGTGGTAGCACACCTCGAAATGCAGGAAGCGGTGATGCTCTACGGCGCCCCAATGGCGGCCATAGAGCGTGTCCGAGCCGATGAAGTTGATTGCCCCTGCGATCCATCGCCCGGCGCGCTTCGCCATCACCAGCAGGATGCGCTCGGGCATGCGTTCGCCAATGAGGGAGTAGAAGGCACGCGTGAGATAAGGGCGACCCCATTTGCGCGTGCCGGTTTCGATGTAGAAGCTATAGAAGGCGTCCCATACCTCTTCGGTCAGTTCCGCCCCTGTGAGCCGATGGATAGTCACGCCGTTCTCCAGCGCCTCCCGCCTCTCGCGACGGATCTGCTTGCGCTTGCGCGAGGCGAGGGCGTCGAGGAAGGCCTCGAAATCGGCGTAACCCTCATTGCGCCAGTGGAACTGCTGGTCGGTGCGCGGCAGGAAATTCTCGGCTTCCAGCGCCCCGGCGTCCGCCTCGGTGAGGAAGGTAGCGTGGACCGAGGAGACCTTGCGCAGGCGGGCCAATGCCACGAGCCCGCCCGCCAGCGCGGCGCGAATGGCTTCGCTCTCGACCCCATTTCCGGCTAGCAGACGCGGGCCCGTGGCAGGAGTGAAGGGAACGCTTACCTGTAGCTTGGGGTAATAGCGCCCACCGGCGCGCTCGAACGCTTCCGCCCAGCCATGGTCGAAGACATATTCGCCCTGCGAGTGGGACTTCAGGTAGGCAGGGCAGACGCCGAGCACCTGGCCTTCTTCTGTCTCCAGGACAAGGTGCTGCGGTAGCCAGCCTGTCGCCGCGCCGACCGAGCCGGACTCCTCCAGCGCCGAGAGGAAGGCGTGGCTGACGAAGGGATTGTAGCGGGCTGCCGAATCAGGGGGCGAGCCAGGAGCGTTGGCGCAGGCATCCCAGGCGTCGGCGGCGAGCGAACGGATGTCGCTCTCGACGCGCAGGCGGAACGGTTCGTCAGACATGCGGCAGGGCTCGCGGAGGAGGCTTTGGCAGGTGTCGATTGGCGGAGCGGCTTCAATCGCGTCGAACACCATTTTGCGCCGCACACGGCGTTGGCGGAAGCCCGGTCACGCGATCGCGAAGGCGGCGCGGATCAGGGTAGGAAGCCCTCGAAAATCACCTGGTCGGCATGGCGGGCCGCCACGGCACGGTCTTCTGCGGTCCGCACGGTCCAGGTGAGCAGCGGCAGCCACGTTTCGCTGCGCACGCGGTCGACGGCGGCGGAGGGCAGTTCCTTCACATAATGGGCGATGAAATCGGGTCGTGTGCGCGGCAGGTGCAGCAGGTTTCCCCAGGCGTGTTTGGTATCCGCGCTCAAGATCTCCCATTCGGGATCGTCGTAAAGGTGCTCCATTGTGATCCCGCGCGGGATGTGTGGCGCCAGTGTCCGCGCGGCCGCCACCAGATCGGCATCGAACGACATGAGTGCCGCTGGCCCGCCATAGCCGGCGAGCACCTCGACAGCGCGCCTGGCGACGGCGGTATCGCCGTCGAACGAGCTCTTCAACTCGATGATGAGCGCCACCCGCCCGCCGACGCGGGCGAGGAGGTCGCCGAGCGTCATCATCCGGTCGGTAGTGCCGCGCAACTCCACCGCTTTCAGCTCTGCGGCGGTAAGCGCCTTGGCGGGCCCCTCCGCCAGGGTCAGCCGCTCCAGCGTGTCGTCGTGAAACACCATCGCCTCGCCATCGGCGGAGAGCTGGATGTCCACCTCGATGGCATAGCCGCGCGCCATCGCGGCCTCGACCGCGGAGGGTGTGTTCTCGATCACGCCGCGCGCGGAATCATGCAGCGCGCGGTGGGCAATCGGCCGGGCGGTGAGCCAGGCCGGCGCGTTGGGGGCGAGAGCCTCGGCAGCCATCCGGATAGCCTCAGGCGAATTCGATCACTGCCTCGACTTCGACACTGACATTGAACGGCAACTGGGCAACGCCGACCGCCGAGCGCGCGTGCCGCCCGGCATCGCCGAACACCTCGACGAACAGGTCGGAACAGCCATTCACCACTTTGGGCTGGTCGGTGAAATCCGGCGCCGAATTGACGAAGCCCACCAGCTTTACCACTCGCTTCACCCGGTCGAGATCGCCAAGCGCCGCCTTGATCTGGGCAATGAGGTTGATGGCGCACTGGCGGGCAGCGGCGCGGCCGGCCTCGATATCGGCCTCGCCGGCGAGCTTGCCGGTCATGAAGCTGCCATTGGCCATGGAGATCTGGCCGGAGATCCACAGAAGGTTGCCACTGATGACGAACGGCACATAATTCGCCGCAGGGGCACTGGCCGCGGGGATGGTGATGCTGAGGGCCGCGAGCTTGGCCTCAACCGTTCCGGTCATGGGGATCTCCTGCTATCTTGAGAGCGCATGCCTGTCGGGCATGCGGTGGCGGCCAATGAGCGGCAACCGACCTGCAATTGCCATCTTCGATGGGTCATGTTTGGCGGATCGGTTCGCCATTCGCAAGCTGCGACTGACGTCTGCGAGGAGCCCTTCAGCTATGCCGTCCGCCTGTTTCACCCGCTTCGCCGTCGCTGCCCTTCTACTCGGTGCGTCCGCCCTTCCAGCCATGGCGATCCAGCTTGCGCCGCATCGCGCCACCTATGCCGTCTCGCTCGATGCCTCGAAGTCCGGAACCCGCATCAACGGCGCCGAGGGCCGCATCGTCTACGAGATGCGGGGCAGCGCCTGTGCGGGCTATTCGGTGCAATTGCGCCAGGATACCGACCTCGCGACCGAGGGCGGGCGGGTCAACAGCGCGGTGACGACGGCAACATGGGAGGATGGCGAGGGCAAGTCCTATCGCTTCCGCGTCACCAACAGGCTCAATGGCGAGACCTCCGAGGAGGCCGACGGGGTGGCCGAGCGCAAAGACGGCGAACTCACGGTGACGGCGACCAAGCCGGAGGCGCGGACCGTCGTGCTCGGCAAGAATGTGCTGCTGCCGACGGAGCATGTGCTCCGCCTCATCCGTAGCGCGGAAAGCGGCGAGGCGGTGCTGGAAGCGCCCGTCTTCGATGGGTCGCCCGACGCCAAGAAGGTCTACGAGACGCTCGCGGTCATCGGTCGCGAGACCCGCGACGCCAAGGGGCTGGAGGAGGCCGCGACGATCGGGGATCTTGCCGGCCGACCCCGCTTCCCGGTGACGATCAGCTATTACGAGCGCGGCGGCAGCAGCGAGACGCCGGATTATGTGATTAGCTTCGACATGTTCGACAACGGGGTGAGCCGAAAGCTGAAACTCGACTATGGCGAGTTCGCCCTGAACGGCACGCTCATTTCCTACGAGGCGCTGCCGAAGGAAGACTGCGCGAAATAGGCTTTGCTGTGGTTTCCGGTGCCGGCTCGTCCGGCCGGTTGCGATGCGGCTGCTCGGGTTCATGCCGGCGCGGCGTTTCGAGTGCGATGCCGCGATCAATAATCTCCTTGCCGAAGCGGGCGCGCAGGGCATCGGTCGCTAGTTCTGCAAGCCCCCGCTTGGTGGCGGAGGTGTCGACGAGGTCCGCTGGGTCGGCCAGCACCGGGTCGGCCAGTTCGGACACGCCCACACCGATCAGCCGGAAGCGCCGCCCATCCGTCTCGCGGGCGAGCAATTCGCGAGCATGGTCGAAGATGCGGTGCGCGAGCCGCGTCGGATCCTCCAGCGAGCGGGCGCGGGTGACAAGGCGGAAATCGGATGTCTTCAGCTTCAGCGTGACAGTGCGGCCGGCGAGGTCTGCGGCTTTCAGCCGGTCGGAGAGCTTGCGGGTGAGGCGGTATAGTTCCTGCTCCAGCGTCCGGTAGTCGGCAATGTCGCTGTCGAAGGTGGTCTCGGTCGAGACGCTCTTGGTCTCGCGCTCCGGGTTCACGGTGCGCGTATCGATGCCGCGTGCGAGACGCCATAGCCGCAGACCCTCATTGCCGAAGCGGCGGGCCAGCGTGGTCTCGTCGGCCGCCTGAAGATCGGCAATGGTGCGGTAGCCTTCGCGCGCGAGCCGCTCCTGGGTCGCCTTGCCCACCCCCCAGATCGCGCCAACGCTTCGCTCCGAGAGAAAGGCCACCGCTTCCTGCGTTCCGATCACAGCGAAACCGCGCGGCTTGTCGAGCTCAGAGGCCATCTTGGCGAGGAACTTGTTCGGCGCGAGGCCGACCGAGATGGTGACGCCGATCTCCGTCTCCACGGCGCGGGCAAGCCGCGCGAGGGCCCGGGCGGGACTTTCGCCGTGCAACAGCTCCGTGCCGGCGAGATCGAGAAAGGCCTCGTCAATGGACAGCGGTTCGACCAAGGGGGTGAGGCGAAGGAAGCGCTCGCGGATCTGGCGCCCGACCGCGACGTATTTCGCCATGCTGGGCTTGATGACCACCGCTTCCGGGCAGAGGGCGAGGGCCTTGAACATGGGCATGGCCGAGCGCACGCCCTTCACCCGGGCGAGGTAGCAGGCAGTGGAAACCACGCCGCGCTTGCCGCCGCCGATGATGACGGGCACGTCGCGCAGTGCCGGGTCGTCGCGCTTCTCCACCGAGGCATAGAAGGCGTCGCAATCGATATGCGCGACGTGCAAGGTGTGGAGCTCGCCATGGCGAACCAGGCGCGGGCTGCCGCAACGGGTGCAGCGGCGCTCATCCCCGGCCTCGCTGAGGCAGTCGCGGCAGAAGGCCGGCGGGCGGGCCATGACGGTACTCCGTTCGCCCTGCTCAGTCCTCACCCATATCGGCATGAAACAGGATTTCGCGGGCCGCCACTACATGGCCCGGGTCAATTTCCGCCTCGCCGGCATAGGCGATGAGAAGTTCCTGGTGGTTGATCAGATGGTCGAGCAGCGCCACATGGAAGGCGGCCGAGCCGACCGCACCGCGCAGGTCGGCCGGCGACAGGCCGCTCTCCGCCAGAAAAGGGCCGATGCGCTCAGGATCGCCGGCAAGATAGGCGAGGGCGCCGAGGGCGACCTGCCGGGCGGCCTCGAGCTGGGTCGGCGTACGGGAGTTGCGGCTTTTCATTTCCGGTTCCGTAAGGAATGGGTGGGTAAAGCTAGCGTATCGACCGGCGGATGGGCGAGCGATTCCGGCTCGCCAGAACGTGCCGTCGTCGCAGGGACCGCCGAGCAATGCCCAAGACCGTTCTGATCGTCGAGGACAATGAGCTCAACATGAAGCTCTTCAACGATCTGCTCGAAGCCCATGGCTATATCACGGTCGGAACGCGCAATGGCATCGAAGCCATGGATTTGGCGCGCAAGCACCGGCCGGACCTGATCCTGATGGACATCCAGCTTCCCGAAGTGTCGGGCCTCGATGTGACCCGCGCGCTCAAAGCCGATCCGGAACTGAAGGCGATCCCCGTCATCGCCGTTACCGCCTTCGCCATGAAGGGCGATGAGGAGCGCATTCGCGAGGGGGGCTGCGAAGCCTATCTCTCTAAGCCGATCTCCGTGGCGAAATTCCTGGAGACGGTGCGCCAGTTCGCCCCTCTCCCCTGAAGGCCTGGCGCGGGTCAAGACGCGCACCAGCCACCAGCGCGAATCTGTCAACAATCCCCGTTGCAATTGGCGCCGGTTCGGGTAGCCTCTCCGAGGTATCCGTTTGCCCTGCGGAGTGCTCGGGTCCGCCGCATCTCCTGGGTCCGTAGGGTCTGGTCGGCGGGCGGTGTCTACGGATGGCCTCTCCGTTCACCGCTCGCCGATTCCAGTTTCGCCTCCACGGATATTTCCCCCGCTTCAATGCCAAGACGCCTACCCGTGCCGAGCCACGGATTCGCCAAAAGAAAAGGCGCCTTGCGGCGCCTTTTGCGTCTCGGGCAGGGCCCGTGCGGTAGCTCAGATCACTTGATCTTGCCTTCGCGGAACTCGACATGCTTGCGCGCAACCGGATCGTACTTCTTGACGACCAGCTTGTCGGTCATGGTGCGCGAGTTCTTCTTCGTCACGTAAAAGAAGCCGGTGTCGGCGCTCGACACGAGCTTGATCTTGATGGTCGTTGCCTTGGCCATGACCGGGTCTCCTGGAGCGTGGCTCTCGAACGTGGGGGCGCCACGCCGAAGTAAACGGGTTCGCGCGGCAGATGCGCCGCTCGTTGCGCGTCCGTATCCGTGATCGGCGCGCGAATGTCAAGGAAGCGCACTCAGCGATCGCGCCAAATCTGACCGGCGACGACCAGCACATAGAGCAGAAGGAAGGCTCCGATCGCCCAGGCGAAACCATGCGGATCCAACAGTTGCATGCCGCCACCGACGGCGGTCGGGCCCACCGTGAGGCCGATAGAATAGAGCATCACGAAGGCCGCATTGGCGGTGGCGAGCGCCGCCCCGTTGAACCGTGCGCCGAGCAGAGCGAGGCCTACCGTATAGAGACCGGCGACGATTCCTGTGGTGAAGAACGCCGCGATCCACATCGCCCAGCTGTCTATGGCGAGGTGCGGTATCAGGAAGGAGCCGAAAACGCCGATGATTCCACAGCCGAGCAGAAGCCGCCGCCGGTCGACCTTGTCACTTAGCAGGCCGAGCGGCAGCTGCAGGGCGACGTTGCCGAGTTCGGCCACCGTTAGAAGAAGTGCCGCCTCGCCGGCGTCCAGCCCGCGCCGCAGGCCGTAAAGCGGCAGGAAGTTGATCATCCCCGTCTCCACCGCGCCGAAGATGAAGGCGGCGAGGGTGGCGGCGGGGGCGATGCGCATGAGCGTCCACACGCCGCCGCCGGAATGGTCCTCCTCAATTGCCGGTGCGCCGGCGGCGCCGATCAGCACCGGAATGCCGGCCAGAGCGAAGAAGGCGGCGCCGCAGAGATAGGGCGCCCAGCCCTGCGTGCCGACCAGGCTGAGAATCGCCGGTCCTCCAGCGAAGCCCATCGACAGCACCGTCCCGTAAATGCCGATGACCAACCCGCGCCTGTGGTTTGGCGAGGCGGCGTTGATCCAGAACTCACTGACCACGAACAGCACGCACAACGCCGCGCCGAAGATGAAGCGCAGCGGAAACCACAGCACGAAGGAGGGGGTGATCTTGAAGGCGAGCAGGCTGACCGCTGCGCTGAGGATGGCCACCAGCAGCAGCGGCCCGGCGCCGATGCGGCGCACCAGCTTGGGCAGGAAAGGTGCCAGTGCGATGGTGGCGAGCCCACCCACCGCCGTGTTGAGGCCGATCCAGGTCGAGGAGACGCCCCGGTCGTGCAGCTCGAACGCCAGAAGGGGAATGGAGAGCGCGAGGCCCAGCCCTACCGCCGAAATGGCGGCGATGGCCGCCGCGATCGAGGCGACATTCACGGGAGGCGAGAGGGCGGGGGCATGCATGGCGGGCACCTGGACCGGGACGTTGATTCCCGGACCGCTGCCTCTAGCCCATGGACGGCAAAAGTCGAATGACTTTTGGCAATGGCTGCATAGGGGAAATTTCTGCCGCGCCGCTCGCCTCAGGCGATGCTCTCGCGCACGACCTTTCCGCCGCGCGAGAAGAAGAACGGCACCGGCTGCCATGGCCGGTGGCCGCCGGCGAGGCGCGGGGCGACCTCGGCGAGGATCGCCCGCGTGATGTCAGGCACGTCCGCCTGCCGCGCGTCCTCCAGCGTAAGCCATTGAGCTTCAACGAGTTCCGCCTCCGGCCCGATCACGCCGTCGAGGCGGTGCGCGACGTGCGAGATGTCCGCCATGAAGAAGCGTGTGTCGAAACGGCGGGCAAGGCGGGGCGGGGTGACGGCGCGTGCGACGAAGGTCAGCGCTTCGAGATTGGGAAACAGTCCGGCTTCGCCAAAGGCATGCCAGGCGCCAGGCAATTTGCCGGGATCGCCGGCCTCGTCGGTGCCGAGCAGGAGGCCGGTTTCCTCGCAGGTTTCGCGTATGGCGGCCAGCGCCAGCGCCCGGGCGCGGACGGTGCTTGGGCGCGTGATTCGAGCTAAGAGTCTGCGTTCGCTCTCGGAATCGAGCATTCCGTAGACCGGCACCCGGCGGTCCACCACGTCGACCCGGCCGCCGGGAAAGACGAATTTGCCGGGCATGAAGCGCAGTGCCGGGTTGCGGCGGCCGAGCAGGATGCGCGGCTTACGCTTTGATCTGTCGACCAGAATCAGCGCGGCGGCGTCCACCGGGCGGACGAGCGGATGCACCGCGTCGGGGCGATCGCGCGGAAAATCACGGGACACGTCGGTCAGGTTCATGGGTTCGATGAGGTGGAGTGTCAGTGCGATGAGGCCGGCATGGGCGATCAGGAGCGGCCGGGCGACGGGGCGGTGAGCGCCGCTTCGGTCCGGTGGCTCGGGGGCAGCGCCTCGCGCTCGGAATCGTTTGGGTCGAAACCGTGCATGCGTACCGCCCACTGAAAGCCGATCAGCGCCCCCTTCACCGGCGGCAGCAGCACCAGCGACAGGATGAGGGTGAGCGGCAGCCAGATGATGAGGTGGATCCACACCGCCGGATGCAGCGCCATCTCCACCGCCAGCAGCAGCGGCACGACGATGTGGCCGACAATGGTGATGACCATGTAGGGCGGCGCGTCGTCGGCGCGGTGGTGCCACAGCTCCTCGCCGCATTCCGGGCAGTGCTCGTTCACCTTGAGATAGGCGCCGAACATCGCCCCCTGGCCGCAGGCGGGGCAGCGCATGCGGAAGCCCTTCATGATGGCGGGGCCGATCGGGCGGGCGGGCTGGTGAGACGTGTCCTGCATGCGTGGCGCCTCCGGCGCTATTTGCGCTTGCCGATGCGCTTGGGTCCGTGGGGGCGCGCATCCGGCCTGCCGTAGCGTCCGCGCGCGCCGCCGGGACGGCGCTTGTCGATCGCTACGTGTTTGCCCTCAGATAGTAGCTCGAAGCGCAGCGCGCCAGCCACCGGCGCCGCTTCCACGAGCTTCACTTCGACGCGGTCGCCGAGCCGGTGCATCTCGCCGGTGCGCTCGCCGATCAGGGCATGGCGCACCTCGTCATAGCGATAATAGTCCTGCCCGAGCGTGACGGCGGGGATGAAGCCGTCGGCGCCTGTGTCGTTGAGGGCGACGAACAGCCCGGCCTTGGTGACGCCGGAGATGCGGGCCTTGAAGGTGGCGCCGATCTGCTCGGCCATATGGTGGGCGATCAGCCGGTCGATCGTCTCGCGCTCGGCCGCCATCGCCCGGCGCTCGCTGGCGGAAATGCGCGCCGCGATCTCCGCCAGCTGCTCGGGGGTCGTGGTTTCGGGCAGGCCGTCGCGGCCGAGGCCCAGCGCCCGCACCAGCGCCCTGTGCACGATGAGATCGGCATAGCGGCGGATCGGCGAGGTGAAATGGGCGTAGCGGCGCAGATGCAGGCCGAAATGGCCGTAATTCTCGTTGGCATATTCCGCCTGCGCCTGGCTGCGCAGGATCACCTGGTTGACCAGCGGCGCCAGCTCCGAGCCGGCGACCCGGGCGAGGATGTCATTGAACTGGGCCGGCCGCACGGCGTCGGTCTTCGCCAGCTTGATGTCCAGCGTCTGCAGGAAGTCGCGCAGGCCGGACATCTTCTCAAGCGAGGGCTGGTCATGCACCCGGTAGATGAGCGGAATGTGCTTTTCCTCCAGCGTCTCGGCGGCGGCGACATTGGCGAGGATCATGAACTCCTCGATCAGCTTATGGGCGTCGAGCCGCTCGGGCACGATCACCCGGTCGACCGTGCCGTCGGGCTTCAGCAGGATCTTGCGTTCGGGCAGGTCGAGGTCCAGCGGCGCGCGGGCGTCGCGGGCCTGCTTGACGGCGCCATAGGCGGCCCAGAGCGGGCGCAGCACGTCCTCCAGCAGCGGCCCGGTCGTCTCGTCGGGATGACCGTCGATCGCCGCCTGCGCCTGCGCATAGGCGAGCTTGGCGGCCGAGCGCATCATGACGCGGTGGAAGGCATGGCGCTTCTTGCGGCCATTGGCGCCGATCACCATCCGCACCGCCAGCGCCGGGCGATCCTCGTTCGGCCGCAGCGAGCACAGATCGTTGGAAATGCGCTCGGGCAGCATCGGCACGACACGGTCGGGGAAATAGACCGAATTGCCGCGCGCCAGGGCCTCGCGGTCCAGCCCGCTGCCGGGGCGGACATAGGCGGCGACATCGGCGATGGCGACGGTGACGATGAAGCCACCCTCATTGTCCGGGTCGAGGTCCGGCGTGGCGTGCACCGCGTCGTCATGGTCCTTGGCGTCGGGCGGGTCGATGGTGAGCAGCGGCAGCTCGCGCCAGTCCTCGCGCCCGGCCAGCGTGGCCGGGCGGGCGGCCTCGGCCTCCGCCAGCGCCTCGCGCCGGAAGACGCTGGGAATGCCATGGGCGTGAACGGCGATCAGGCTGATCGCCTTTTCCGTCGACACCGAGCCGAGCCGTTCCTTCACCTTGGCGGTGGGCAGGCCATAGGCGTGGTGACGGACGATCTCGACTGAGACGAGATCGCCCTCCTGCGCGTCGCCGGCGAAATCGGGCGGGATGGCGAGTTCGCGCCCCATATTGCGCTTGTCGACGGGAATCAGCCGGCCGCCGCCCTGCGCATCGCGGCGGTAGATGCCGAGGGTGAGGGCGCGGGCCTTCTCAAGCAGCTTCAGCACGACGCCATTGTGGCGGATCGCGCCGTCCGCCTCGGGGATTTCCTCGGTCTTCAGCAGCACCCGGTCGCCGAGCGTCGGCGCGGGACCGGCCAGCCTTCCGCGACGGGCAAGGCGCACCAGGATGCGCGGGGCCGGGCCGTTCTCGTCCTCGTCCCAGTCCACCGGCGTGGCGATGAGTTCGCCATCCTCGTCGCGCTCGACGATTTCCGACATCACCACGGCGGGCAGCGCCCCGGGGAGGTGGATCTTGCGCCGCTTCGTCCCCAGCAAGCCCTCATCCGCCAGTTCGCGCAGCAGCGTCTTGAGCGCGATGCGGTCGCCACCGTCGAGGCCGAAGGCGCGCGAAATGTCCCGCTTGCCGACATCGCCGCCATGCGCCGCGATGAACGCCATCAACTCCTCGCGACCGGGCAACCCCTTGGTGAGGCCGGCGGGCAGGGTCGGACGGGCGGGCTTGCGCCCTTTGGCTTTTATTGGCTTACGCACGATTCACCGCGTGTGGGAGGGGCGGCCCAAGGCTAGCGGCATCGACACCCCGCGTCGACCGGGGCGGCTGCCTTCCCCTCGGGCAAGCTTTCGAGATGGCTTGCATTCCGCCCCTGATGGGACAAGTTTGCCGGCCTTTCGCGGCGCATCGAGGCGCCGATCTGGATTCTATACCATGGATGCCCGTTCGTCCGAGGCCGCTGACGCCCCGCTCTCCCATGCCGATATCCGCGTCATCGTGATCGGCGTCATGGTGGCGATGTTTCTGAGCGCGCTGGACCAGACCATCATCGCCACGGCGCTGCCGACCATCGGCGCGGGGTTCGGCGACCTGGAAAACCTCTCCTGGGTCGTGACCGCCTATCTGCTTACCGGCACCGCCATCACCCCGCTGGTCGGCAAGCTGGCGGATATTCACGGTCCGCGCCCGGTGCTGCTGATGTCCATCGGCACCTTTCTCATCGGCTCGGTGCTGTGCGCCACGGCGCAGAGCATGCCCTGGCTGATCGTGGCGCGGGCGGTGCAGGGGCTGGGCGGCGGCGGGCTGATCGCCCTGGCGCAGACGATTATCGGCCTGCTGATCGCGCCGCGCGAACGCGGCCGCTACCAGGGCTATTTCGCCATCGTCTTCATCACCTCAAGCATTGCCGGGCCGATCCTCGGCGGCTTCTTCGCCGAGCATTTGCACTGGTCGCTGATCTTCTGGATCAATGTGCCGCTCGGGCTGGTCGCGGCACTGATGAGCGACCGGGCGCTGCGCCGGCTGCCGGCGCACCACCATCCGCACCGGCTCGACATTCTCGGCGCGCTGCTGATGTGCGCGGGGACCGTCTCGCTGCTGTTGGCGCTCAGCTGGGGCGGCACGCATTTCTCCTGGCTGTCGCTGCCGATCTTCGGGCTGCTGGCGCTGGCCGTGTTGCTCTGGATCGGCTTCGCCTTTCGCGTGGCGACGGCGAGCGAGCCGCTGGTGCCTCTTGCCGTGCTGTCCAACCAGGTGGTGCGCACCGGCGTGCCCTCGGCGGCCTTCGCCATGGGCACGCTGGTTGGGCTCTCGATCCAGATGCCGCTTTATCTGGAAGGCGTGATGGGGCTGACCGCCTCGGAATCCGGCGTGGCGCTGATCCCGCTGATGGCCGGCGTCGTGGTCGGGGCGACCGGCGCCGGGCGGGTGATGGGGCATTTCACCCATTACAAGCGGCTGCCGATCCTCGGGCTGCTGGCGGGCATCGTCGCGCTCATCCTGATGGCGGTCTGGCCGATGGGGCTGCCGATCTATGCCGTCGCCGCCGGCATGGGCGTCGCCGGGATGGGGCTGGGCACCGTGCTGCCGGTTTCGACCGTGGCGATCCAGAACGCGGTGCCGCTGCCGCAGATGGGCACCGCCACCGGGGTGGTGAACCTGTTCCGCTCGCTCGGCGCGGCCGTGCTCACCGCCGGCTTCGGCGCCATCGTCATCGGGCTGTCCGGCATTGAGAGCAGCGCGCTGCTGGAGCGGCTGCTGGAGGGGCGGGCGCAGGTGGCCCCGCTCGCCGGCGCTTTCCGCTGGGTGTTCGTGGCGGCGGCGGCGTCGCTGCTGGTCTCGCTGATCGCCATGATCGCGATGGAGGAGCGGCCGCTGCGCTCGGGCCACGCCCCGGCGCCCCTGCCGGACTGATCCGGCAGAGGCGGCACGCGGGCGCTCAGGCGCTCGCAACCTTTTTGGCTGCGGGCTTCTTGGCTGCGGGTTTCTTGGCCGTTGCCTTCTTCGCCGCAGGCTTTTTCGCGGCGGTCTTCTTGACCGCCGTCTCGCCGTCGGCCGCCGCCTTGGCCGGGGCCCGGCGCGCGGGCTTGACCGGCATGGTGCCGGCCTTGGCGGTGATGAGCTCGACCGCCTGCTCCAGCGTCACCGCGTCCTGCTCGATGCTCTTTGGCAGGGTGGCGTTGACCTTGCCGTGGTTGACATAGGCGCCGAACCGCCCCGGCCGTACGGTGATCGGCCCGCCCAGCGTGGGATGCTCGCCGAGCTCGCGCCCGCCGACGGCGCCGCGCCGGCCGGGGCCCTTGCTCTGCTTGTCGGCGATCAGCGCCACCGCGCGGTTGAGGCCGATGGCGAGGATGTCGTCGCCCGGCTCGATATTGGCGTAGGTCTTGCCGGTCTGGACATAGGGGCCGAAGCGGCCGATGCCGGCGAGGATCGGCTCGCCGGTCTCGGGATGAAGCCCGATCTCGCGCGGCAGCGAGAGCAGCGACAGCGCGGTTTCGAGATCGACATCGGCGGGGGCGAGCCCCTTGGGCAGGCTGGAGCGCTTGGGCTTCTCGCCGTCCTTGGCCTCGCCGAGCTGGAGGTAGGTGCCGAAGCGACCGGCGCGGATCGTCACCTCCAGCCCGGAGGCGGGATCGGTGCCGAGCACGCGGGTGCCACTGGCCTCGCCGCCATTCTCGTCGTCGCCCTGCGCCGCCAGCGGGCGGGTGTATTTGCACTCGGGATAGTTCGAGCAGCCGATGAAGGCGCCGAACTTTCCGACCTTCAGCGACAGCCGACCGGTGCCGCAGGTGGGGCAGATGCGCGGGTCCGAGCCATCCTCCTTGGGCGGGAAGATGTGCGCGGTCAGCATGCCGTCCAGCGCCGAGATGACGTCGGAGACGCGCAGCTCCTTGGTCTCGCCCACCGCCGCCGTGAAGTCGCGCCAGAAGTCCCGCAGCACGTCCTTCCACTGCAGCTCGCCATTGGAGATGCGGTCGAGCTTCTCTTCCAGGTCGGCGGTGAAGTCGTATTCGACATAGCGGTCGAAGAAGCTCTCCAGGAAGGCGGTGACGAGGCGTCCCTTGTCCTCGGGCACCAGCCGGCGCTTGTCGAGCTTCACATATTCGCGGTCGCGCAGCACGGCGAGCACGGAGGCATAGGTCGAGGGGCGGCCGATGCCGAGCTCTTCCATCCGCTTGACCAGCGACGCCTCGGAATAGCGCGGCGGTGGCTCGGTGAAGTGCTGGTCGGCCTTGATGCCCTTATTGGCGAGCGCCTCGCCCGACGACATGGCCGGCAGGCGGCGGCTCTCCTCGTCGTCCTCGTCGTCGTCGCTGCTCTCGCGGTAGACGGTGAGGAAGCCGTCGAACTTCACCACCGTGCCGGTGGCGCGCAATTCCAGCGCACGAGCGGCGGCAACGGCCTCGATATCGACCGTGGTGCGCTCCAGCTCGGCCGATTCCATCTGGCTGGCGATGGTGCGCAGCCAGATCAGCTCATAGAGCTTGGCCTGGTCGGGCTCCAGCTGGCGGGCGACATCTTTGGGCCGCCGCGCGAGTTCGGTCGGGCGGATCGCCTCATGGGCTTCCTGCGCGTTCTTCGCCTTGGCGGTGTATTTGCGCGGGGCGGACGGCACGTAGCGGTCGCCATATTCGCGGCCGATCACGGTGCGCGCTTCCGTCACCGCTTCCGGCGCCATGTCGACGCCGTCGGTTCGCATATAGGTGATGAGGCCGACGGTTTCGCCGCCGACATCGATGCCCTCATAGAGCCGCTGCGCGATCCGCATGGTGATGGCCGGCGCGAAGCCGAGCTTGCGGCTCGCCTCCTGCTGCAGGGTCGAGGTGGTGAAGGGCGGCGAGGGATGCCGGCGGGCGGGCTTGGCCTCGACGGAACGCACCTTGAAATCGGCGCGCTCCAGCGCGGCGCGGAAATCCTTGGCCTCCGCCTCGGTGCCCACGTCCAGCCGGGTGATCTTCTTGCCGTCGGCGCCGACCAGGCGGGCCTCGAACGTCTCGTTGCGCGGCGTCGCCAGCTGAGCGGCGATCGACCAGTATTCGCGCTTGACGAAGGTCTCGATCTCGCGCTCGCGGTCGCAGACCAGACGCAGCGCCACCGACTGCACACGCCCGGCCGAGCGGGCACCGGGCAGCTTGCGCCACAGCACCGGGGACAGGGTGAAGCCGACGAGATAATCGAGCGCCCGGCGGGCGAGATAGGCATCGACCAGCGCCGCGTCGATGATGCGCGGATGCTTCATCGCCTCCAGCACCGACTGCTTGGTGATGGCGTTGAACACCACGCGCGAAACCGGCTGGTCCTTGAGCGCCCGCTTTTCCTTCAGCACTTCCAGAACGTGCCAGGAAATCGCCTCGCCCTCGCGATCCGGGTCGGTGGCGAGGATCAGGCCATCGGCCCCCTTCACCGCCTTGGCGATATCGGACAGCCGCTTCTGCGCCTTGGGATCGACATCCCACAGCATGCGGAAATCATCGTCGGGATTGACGGAACCGTCCTTGGCCGGAAGGTCGCGTACGTGCCCATACGAGGCGTAAACCTCGTAGCCCGATCCTAGATATTTATTGATCGTCTTCGCCTTTGCAGGCGATTCGACGATGACGACCTGCATGTGCGCGCCACGTCCGTTGAGGGTCCAGCCCGAAGAGGCGGGGAAAATGGGGTAGTGGCCCCGGTGTGTCAAATCCCAAGCAGGACCCGTGCCGCCAACCATGGCGCCGGTGCCGAAACACGGCTCCCGTGCGGGAGGTATTCCGGCCGTGCAGGCCGGGAGGAGAGGCGCATCTTTGCCTGATACATCCTGTAGTCGCATTTATTTCGAAAATGCACGCAGTGCTCGTGACAGGCGCCGCGCCTGTGCTACCTTTTTGGCGCTGGCCCTTCAGCAACGGACGCCCTGACGTGACGGACAACGAGTACGCGCCTGTGCCTGCGACGGAGGCGGCCGATTACATCGCCACCCTCGCCCATGAACTGGCGGCCATGGCGGCCAGAAGCCGGCTGGATGTGCTGCGCTATCTGCTTGAAATGGCGCGCGACGAGGCGCGGTCGGTGGTGCGGGCCGACCCGGAGCCGCGCGAGGGCAGCTAGATCATTTCACTGTTTCACGGAAACACTGAAATGATCTAATTCTTTGTTTTGTCGCGTTTTCTTCACGCGAACCGGTATCCACTTCGCTCGAAAACGCTCAAGGCCCGTTCCGATCCGGTGGCCGGCACAACCCGAACGGGCTCGGCGTTCGCGTCCTTTAGACGTCGTCCGGTGAAGGCCGGTGCACCCGACGTGCCCCGGGTCTTTGCTTTACGCATTCTCTTCACGCCAACCGGAACCCACGTCGCGCAAAAAGGCTCTAGACGAGCAGCGAGACGCTGCCGTTGCGGTGGCGCTCCAGCCGGCCCGCCAGTTCCAGTTCGAGCAGCAGGATCTGCACCTCGCTGACCCTGGCGCCCGACAGGGCCACGAGTTCATCGACCAGCAGCGGCGAGGGGCCGAGAAGGGTGAGAATCTGCGCCCGCATGTCGTCGCTCGG
The DNA here is from genome assembly GCF_900100155.1 of Ancylobacter rudongensis. Taxonomy (GTDB): domain Bacteria; phylum Pseudomonadota; class Alphaproteobacteria; order Rhizobiales; family Xanthobacteraceae; genus Ancylobacter; species Ancylobacter rudongensis. The sequence continues at coordinate 21,283 of NZ_FMTP01000011.1, read as the reverse complement.
CTCGCCGGCGTCCATCGCCAGCGGATCTTCTTCGATCGCCAGAGGCGGCGGCCGGTCGCGCAGGGAGGCCAGCGCGTCGAGCACGTCCTCGGCGCCCGTCACCAGCCCGGCGCCCTGCTTGATGAGCGCATTGGTGCCGCCGGCGCGTGGATCGAGCGGCGAGCCGGGAACGGCCAACACCTCGCGCCCCTGCTCGGCGGCGAGGCGGGCGGTGATCAGCGAGCCGGAGCGCTCGGCCGCCTCGACCACGACGACGCCGAGCGACAGCCCGGACACCAGCCGGTTGCGGCGGGGGAAATCGCGGGCGCGCGGCTCCCACCCCATCGGCATTTCCGAAAGGATCACGCCCTCATGGGCGATGGCCTCCATCAGCGCCTCGTTTTCGCGCGGATAGGGCCGGTCGTGCCCGCCGGCGATCACGGCGATGGTGCCGGTGCCGAGGCTGGCTTCATGGGCGGCGGCATCGATGCCGCGCGCCAGCCCGGAGGCGATGACCCATCCGGCGGCGCCGAGGCCGCGTGCCATGCGGGCGGTGATGGTGCGGCCGGCGCCGGAGGCGTTTCGCGCGCCGACAATCGCGACGGTCGGCCGGGCCAGCAATTCGCCGCGGCCGCGCAGGGCAAGCAGAGGCGGGGCATCGTCGATCTGCCGCAGCAGCGCGGGATAGTCGCTTTCGCCCAGCGCAATGAAGCGGCCGCCGATGCGCGCCAGCGCCGCGATCTCGGCGTCGGCCTCGGCGATGCTGGGCACGCGCGGGGCGAGCAGCCCGCCGCCGCGCCGCGCCAGAGCGGGCAGGGCGTCGAGAGCGGCAGCGGCGCCGCCGAAGCGGTTGATCAGGCTGCGAAAGGCGCGCGGGCCGACATTCTCGGTCCGGATCAGGCGGAGCCAGTCGCGGCGCTGTTCCGGATCGAGCTGAACGCCGCGCCCACCCAAGCGCTATCCCTTCTTGCCGATGCGGCCTTCCGTTCCGTCCAGCAGGCGGCGGATATTGGCCCGGTGCATGAACCACAGCAGGGCGGCCAGGATCGCCAGCAGCACGCCGGTCTGCGGCGAGCCGAGCAGGAAGGCGGCGAGCACGGTGAACACGCTCGCCACCAGCGCGGCGAGGGAGGAGTAGCGGGTGATGAAGGCCACGGCCAGCCAGGCGGCGGCGAACACCAAGGCCGCCGGCCAGGCCAGCGCCAGCGTCACGCCGAGAAAGGTCGCGACGCCCTTGCCGCCCTTGAAGCCGAGCCAGACCGGGAAGAGATGGCCGAGAAAGGCGCCCAGCGCCGCCAGCAGCGCCGCCTCGGGGCCGAGCAGCCCGCCCGCCAGCAGCACGGCCAGCGTGCCCTTGAGCGCATCGCCCAGCAGGGTCGCCGCCGCCAGCCCCTTGCGGCCGGTGCGCAGCACATTGGTGGCGCCGATATTGCCGGAGCCGATGCTGCGAATGTCCTGCGTACCCGCCATCCGGGTCACGATCAGGCCGAAGGGAATCGAGCCGAGCAGATAGCCCAGCAGCAGCGCGGCAAAGCTCGACAATGGGGGCAGGGACCAGTTCATGCCTGCGACCTTACAGAGTTCTCGGGGAATGCCCAGATGGCGGATGCCTGCGGCGGCGCGCGTCACACGTATTCATAGACGGTGCGGCCCGACACAAGCGTCCGCACCACCCGGCCCTCGAAGCGCGCCTCGTCGAACGGTGTGTTGCGGCAGCGCGACTTCAGCGTCAGCGGATCGAGAATCCAGGCCTCGTCAAGCGCCAGCAGGGCGATGTCGGCCCGCGCGCCGGGCCGCAGCGTGCCGCCCGGCAGGCCGAGCCGTTCCGCCGGCCGGGTCGACATGGCGCGCACCAGCGTCATCAGATCGAGCATGCCCGAGGTGACGAGGCGCAGGCCGGCGGCGAGCATGGTTTCCAGCCCGACGGCGCCGAAGGCGGCCTCGGAGAAGGGCAGGCGCTTCACTTCCACATCCTGCGGGTTGTGGTCGGAGACGATGATGTCGATCAGCCCCTCGGCGACCGCCTGCACCAGCGCGAGGCGGTCCTCCTCCGCGCGCAGCGGCGGGGTGAGCTTGAAGAAGGTGCGGTAGCCGACCACGTCGCGCTCGTTGAGCGTGAGATGGTTGATCGAGGCCGAGGCGGTGACGTCGATGCCGGCATCCTTGGCCCGGCGCAGCACTTCCAGCGAATCGGCGCAGGTGAGCGAGGCCGCGTGGTAGCGCCCGCCGGTGATGGCCGCGAGCCGCACATCGCGCTCGAAGATGATGGTCTCCGCCGCCTTGGAGAGCCCGGCGAGGCCGAGCCGGGAGGCGAGTTCGCCTTCATTCATAACGCCTTCGCCGGCGAGGCTCGCATCCTGGGTGTGGTGGACGATCAGCGCGCCGAAGTCGCGGCCATAGGTCAGCGCGCGGCGCAGCACCTGCGCCGAGCCGATCGAGCGGGTGCCGTCGGTGAAGGCGACCGCGCCGGCGGCGCCGAGCAGGCCGATCTCGGTCATTTCCCGCCCCTCCAGCCCCTTGGTGAGGGCGGCCATGGGGTGGACATTGACGATGGCGGTGTCGCGCGCCCGGCGCAGGATGAAGTCGACGATGGCGGGATCGTCGATCACCGGATCGGTGTCGGGCTGGCAGATGATGGTGGTGACGCCGCCCGCCGCCGCCGCCTGGCTGGCCGAGGCCAGCGTCTCGCGGTGTTCGGCCCCCGGCTCGCCGATGAAGGCGCGCATGTCGACAAGGCCCGGAATCGCCACCACCTGGCGGCAGTCGACGATCTCGGTGTCGGGCGGCAGGCCGGCACTGAGATTGGGCGCAATGTCCTTGATGATCCCGTCGGCGATCAGGATGTCGCCTGTGGTGTCGAGGTCGCGCGAGGGGTCGATGAGGCGCGTCTTGGCGAGCAGGATGGGACGGGACTCATGCATTGGGGAGATTCCGCGAGAGAGCATCGAGCACGGCCATGCGGACGGCGACGCCCATCTCGACCTGTTCGCGGATGAGCGACTGCGCGCCGTCGGCCACCGCCGAATCGATCTCGACGCCGCGATTCATCGGGCCGGGATGCATCACCAGCGCGTCGGGCTTGGCGAAGCGCAGCTTGGCCTCGTCCAGCCCCCAGAAATGGAAATATTCTTTGACTGAAGGCACATAGGACCCGTTCATGCGCTCGCGCTGCAGCCGCAGCATCATGACGATATCGACATCGGCCAGCCCGGTCCGCATGTCGCCATAGACGGTGACGCCGAAGCGCTCGATGCCCCTGGGCAGCAGGGTCGGCGGGGCGATGACCCGCACCTGCGCGCCCAGCGCCTGCAGCAGCAGGATGTTGGAGCGGGCGACGCGCGAATGGGTGATGTCGCCGCAGATGGCGACGGTGAGGCCCTGGATGCGGCCCTTGTTGCGGCGGATGGTGAGGGCGTCGAGCAGCGCCTGGGTCGGGTGCTCATGGGCGCCGTCGCCGGCATTGACCACGGCGCAATCGACCTTGCGGGCCAGCAGTTCCACCGCGCCCGAGGCGCTGTGGCGGACGATCAGCACGTCCGGGTGCATGGCGTTCAGCGTCGCGGCGGTGTCGATGAGCGTCTCGCCCTTCTTCACCGAGGAGGTGGAGACCGACATGTTCATCACATCGGCGCCAAGGCGCTTGCCGGCGATCTCGAACGAGGCCTGGGTGCGGGTCGAGGCCTCGAAGAAAAGGTTGATTTGGGTGCGCCCGCGCAGGGTTGCCCGTTTTTTCTCTACCTGGCGGTTGAGAAGCACGAACTCTTCGGCGAGGTCCAGAAGGCCGACGATCTCGTCGGGCGACAGGCCCTCGATGCCGAGCAGGTGCCGGCGATTGAGGGTAAAACTGGCGGTCGGGTTCGATGTCATATCGAAGTCGGCTGGATAGAGGCCGCGAGGCCCCACGGCAAGAGATTTAGCGCCCGCGCGCGATTTTCCCTCACAGCAGCGCCACGGCGGCGATGACCAGCGGCATGGTGACGGCGGCCAGAAGGGTTTGCAGGGTCAGGATTTCCGCCAGCAGCGGCGCGTCGCCGCCCATCTGCCGGGCGAGCACATAACCGTTCGGGGCGGAAGGGACGGCGGCGCCGACGGCGACGATCAGCAGATCGACCTCGCGCAGGCCCAGAAGGAGCCCGATCGTCACCGCGAGGGCGGGCAGGATGGCGAGCTTGATCAGGCAGGTGAACCAAGTCGCCGCGCGCGGGCGGCGCAGATCCTCCAGCCGCAGCCCGGCGCCGACCACCAGCAGCCCCAGCGCCAGCGAGGAGCGGCCGAGAATGTCGGCGAAGGTCATCAGCACCGGCGGTATCGGCACATGCAGTGCGTTGATCAGCGCCCCGGCGGCGCAGGACCAGATGAAGGGATTGCGCAGGATCTGCAGCAGCAGCAGGCGGTTGCTGGTCGAGCCATTCTCGCCATGGCGGGCCAGAACGATGACGCTGAGCGTGTTGAGCACCGGAATCATCACCGCCAGCCCGACGGCGGCCACCGCCAGGCCGCGCGGGCCGGCGAGCGAGCCGGAGACGGCGAGGGCGATATAGGTGTTCCAGCGCAGCGCGCCCTGGAACACCGAGGTGTAGCTCGGGCCGGCAAGGCTGAAGGCCCGGCAGATCGGGGCCCGCGCGAGGGTGAGAAGAGCGCCCGTGAGCGCAATGGCGCCAAGGAGGGCCGTCGACACCTCCATGACCGCCACCTCGCCCAGATCCGCCCGGGCGATGCTCACCACCAGCAAAGCGGGAAACAGGATGAAGTAGGTCAGCCGCTCCAGCGCGATCCAGTGCGAGGCTTCGGGCAGAAGCCCGCGCTTGAGCACCGCGCCCAGCGCGATGATGAGAAAGACCGGCACCAGCGCGCCGAGCACAGCGGACATGTCAGCCCGGCTCCATCAGATGAGGATCAGCCTTTGCCGGCGATGAAGCGCAGCCGGTCCAGCGCGCCCTGCAGGATGAAGGCGGCGGCCTGCTGGTCCACCACCTCGGCGCGGCGGGCGCGGCTCATGTCCATGGCGATCATGTCGCGCTCCACGGCGGCGGTGGACAGGCGCTCGTCCCACAGGATGATCGGCAGATCGGTCAGCCGGGCGAGGTTGCGGGCGAAGGCGCGGGAGGACTGCGCGCGCGGCCCTTCGCTGCCATCCATGTTGACCGGCAGGCCGAGAACGATTCCCACCGCGCCGCGCGCCGTGCCCAGCGCCAGGATGCGGGCGGCATCGGGGGTGAATTGCTTGCGGGCGATGGTCTCCACCGGGGCGGCGAGCCGCCGGTCGGGATCGGAAGAGGCGACGCCGATGGTCTTGGTGCCGAGATCGAGGCCAAGGAGCCCGCCGCGGGGCGGCAGGAGCGGGGCGGCGTCGGTAACGGTGAGGATGGGGGCGACCATGATGGCCTCGCCTAGCATGGCCACGGGCGCGGCGCCATCGCCGCACTGGCGGGGCGGGGCGCTTGTGCGGCGGCGAGGGTGCCCTATGTTCCCCGGCGCTCCCCTGCAATGAATGAGGCTCGGCGATGAAGATCACCTGGTTCGGCCACGCGGCGTTTCGGCTCGATTTCGCGGATACCGCGGTGCTGATCGACCCCTTCCTGACCGGCAACCCGGCCTTTTCAGGCGATTTCGGTGCGGCGACGGCCGGCGTCTCGCATGTGCTGCTGACCCATGGCCATGGCGACCACGTCGGCGACAGCGTGGCGATCGCGCGGACCAATGAGGCGACGGTCGTGGCCAACGCCGACCTCGCCGGCTGGCTCGGCCAGCAGGGCGTCGCCCGGCTGGAGCCGATGAACACCGGCGGCACAGTGCATTTCGACGGCTTCACCGTCACCATGGTGCGGGCGGACCATTCCTCCGGGATGATGGAGGACGGCCGGACCGTCTATCTCGGCAATGCCAACGGCATCATCGTCAAGGCGCCGGGCGAGCCGACGGTCTGGCACATGGGCGACACCGACATTTTCTCCGACATGGGTCTCATCGCCGAACTGCACAAGCCTGATGTGGTGATCGTGCCGATCGGCGACCGCTTCACCATGGGGCCGGAACTGGCGTCGGTGGCGGTGGCGCGCTATCTCGGCGGCCTCACCATCATCCCGGCGCACTATGCCTCGTTCGGGCTGCTGGAGCCCGGCGCCGAGCGATTCGTCTCGCTGGTCGGCGAGGAAGCCACGGTGGTGGTGCCTGAAAAGGGCGTGCCGGTGGCGTTCTCGCGCAGCTGAGCCGGCGGGAAGCGGCCGGCCCGGCTCAGGCGGCGTTGCGCTGGTCGAGCGCGGCGAGGCCGGCGCGCACCGCCACCATCTGCCGCACCAGCGCCAGGGCGACGAAGTGCTCCATCGCCTCGATCAGGGCCGGCTGCGGCAGCACGCCCGGCCCGCGCCCGCCCTGTTCCTCCACCCGCCGCAGCAGCCCCGCCGCGGCCGCATCCTGAACGATGCCGACCACATGCGAGCGGGAGATGCGGAAGGAGCGCGCCAGCTGCGAGATCGACAGCGGCTGGCCGGTCAGCCCGATGCCGAACAGGGCAAGGGCGATCAGCAGGCCGCCGTCGCGCTCGGCGAACTGGGCGATGGCGGGAATGTCGAAGGCCGGGCGCCAGCCGGCGCGCAGCGGTTCCAGCAGCGCGCGGACGAAGGCGGCGAGGAAGACCGGATCGTCGAGATGGCGCAGGCCCCGCTCGCCTTCCTCGGGCATGACCAGGGCGAGCGTGTTCAGCATGGTCCGCCAGCGCTCGCGGTGGATCGACATCAGTTTCTCGGTGACGACGAGGCGCCGCCGGCGCCCGTCGGCGTCCGGTGCCGGCGCGATCATGCCGAAGACGCGGAACGCGGCGAGGATGGCGCCGACCCGCCCCGGGCTGCACACATCGAGGGCCACCGCCTCGGCCTTCAGCCGGCCGGTGGTGAGGCCCGGGGCGTCGGGCCGGTCGAAATGCATGTCGAGAATCAGCAGGGAGAGAACGAAGCGGCCGCGATCGTTCAGCAGCCGCGTCAGCAGCAGATTGCCGCGATAGGCGTCGCTGAGATTGATCGCCGCTTGCCGCGCGATCCAGGGGAAATCCGGCCGGGTGCGAAGCCGGGCCCGTTCCTGCGCTTCGCCCGGCATCAGCGCGTCGAACCGACGGGGGTTGGAATCGTCGGTCCGGACCTTAGCTGCATTACGTCCAACCATTCTTCTCCTCGTGGCCTCTCGTTGCGATCAATAATCGACATTGCCGGGCGCCACAAACCGCCCATTGTACGGTTCGGGTCTCCTAGCGGGATCCAGAACAGGACATGATCAAATGAGCTTCCATTCTCGCTTCTTCCCGCTTGCGCGCCGCCTCGTGCCGGCCGCCTCCTGCGGCGGGTTGCTGGTCGCTCTCGCCGTGGGCAGCGCCGCCCCCGCAGATGCAGCCGTCGTCTATTGCACTGGACCGGGCATTCCGGTCGGGTGCGTGGTTCGTCCCACTCCCTATGTCGCGCCGGCCGCACGGGCGACCGTCTATTGCACACGCCCCGGCTTTCCCGCCGGTTGCACCGCGGGTGCCAATGCCAATGCACGCGCCGTTGCCCGGCCCGGTCCGGGGGTCAATGTGAACGGCGGCGTGAATCGCGCGGGCGTGCGCTGAACCCTATTATACCATGGAGTCTATCATGATGCTTCGTTCCTTTGCTCGCGTCGGCGGGCTGTCCACGGCTGCCTGCGCCGCGCTTGTCCTGCTGGCCAGCGGCGCGGCCCGCGCCGACCAGGCGGCGGGCAATGCCTGCGCCGCCTCGCTCAACGCCGACGGCAAGGCGATCTACTCGGCTGTCATGGCGGCCGGCGACAGCGGCGACCTGCGCACCATCGTCACCGACACCACCAAGTCGCTGGCCATGTCCGGCCAGATCGACCGCGGCAATGCCCGCGCCAACGCCCAGGCGGCCGCCCAGTGCCTGGAGCAGGCGCGCTCCTGACGCAGTAGCCGGCCGTAAGGCGGCCGGCTGTGGCCTGAGTTTGGCGCGCGGAACGGCCGCCTTGGCGGCCAGTCGTGGCCTGAGACCGGCGTCGGGCCGGCCGCCTTGGCGGCCGCTTTACGTCGGGATTCGGCGCGCTCCGGCGCGCCGAGCGGCATCCGAAAATCCCTGCCATTGATGTGGCGAGCGTAGCGCCGCGCGTTGCGGGGCGCGGTGCGTGCCTGCTATAGGGCGCGCATCGGTTTCAGTGGATTGGGATTTCGGATGTCGGTCGATCAGGCGACGGTCCGGCGGGTGGCGCATCTGGCGCGCATCGCCGTGACAGAGGACGAGGTGGCCCACCTGCAGGGCGAGCTCAACGCCATCCTGGCCTTCGTGGAGCAGCTCGGCGAAGTCGACACCGACGGCGTCGAGCCGATGACCAGCGTTATCCCGATGACCCTGCCGCTGCGCGCGGATGTGGTGAGCGACGGCGATTACGCCGAGCGCGTGCTCGCCAACGCCCCGGCCTCCGAAGACGGCTTCTTCGCCGTCCCGAAAGTGGTGGAGTGAGCCCGATGAGCCACGCCCGCCACGAACTCACCCGCCTCACGCTGACCGCCGCCCATGAGGGGCTGAGCGAGGGGCATTTCACCGCCACCGAGCTGACGCAGGCCTATCTCGGCGCCATCGAGGCGGCGGGCGATCTCAACGCCTATGTGCTGGCCACGCCTGAGAAGGCGCTTGAAATGGCCAAGGCCAGCGATGCCCGCTACGCCGCCGGCACGGCCGGGCCGCTGGAAGGCATCCCGCTCGGCATCAAGGACATGTTCGCGACCGAGGGTGTGCGCACCACGGCCTGCTCGAACATCCTCAAGAATTTCGTGCCGCCCTATGAATCCACCGTCACTTCCCGGCTGTGGAAGGATGGCGCGGTGCTGCTGGGCAAGCTGAACCAGGATGAGTTCGCCATGGGCTCCTCCACCGAATCGAGCGCCTTCGGCGCCGCTGTGAACCCCTGGCGGCGCAGCGGCTCGTCGCAGCCCCTCGTGCCGGGCGGCTCGTCCGGCGGCTCGGCGGCGGCGGTGGCGGCGCAGATCTGCGCCGGGGCGGCCGGCACCGACACCGGCGGCTCGATCCGCCAGCCGGCGGCCTTCACCGGCACGGTGGGCATCAAGCCGACCTATGGCCGCTGCTCGCGCTGGGGCGTCGTCGCCTATGCCTCCTCGCTCGACCAGGCCGGGCCGATCGCCCGCTCGGTCAACGATGCCGCGCTGCTGCTGCGCTCGATGGCCGGCCACGACCCGAAGGATTCCACCAGCGTCGACATGCCCGTGCCGGACTATGAGGCGGCGGTGGGCGCCTCGGTGAAGGGCAAGCGCATCGGCATCCCCCGCGAGTACCGCGTCGACGGCATGTCGCCGGAGATCGTCGCGCTGTGGGACAAGGGCGCCGACATGCTGCGCGCCGCCGGCGCCGAGATCGTCGACATCAGCCTGCCGCACACCAAATACGCGCTGCCGGCCTATTACATCGTCGCGCTGGCCGAGGCCTCCTCCAACCTCGCGCGCTATGACGGCGTGCGCTATGGCGAGCGGGTCGCGGGCCGCGACATTGTCGAGATGTATGAGAAGACCCGCGCCAGCGGCTTCGGCAGCGAGGTGCGCCGACGCATCATGGTTGGCACCTATGTGCTCTCGGCCGGCTATTACGATGCCTATTACCTCAAGGCGCAGAAGGTCCGCACCCTGATCAAGCGCGACTTCGAGACTGTGTTCGCGCAGGGCGTCGACGCCGTGCTGGCGCCGGCCACGCCGTCGCCCGCCTTCGGCATCGGCGAGAAGTCGGGCGCCGATCCGGTGGAGATGTATCTGCAGGACGTGTTCACCGTGACGCTGAACATGGCCGGCCTGCCGGGCATCGCGGTGCCGGCCGGCCTGTCCTCCGAGGGGCTGCCGCTCGGCCTGCAGCTCATCGGTCGGCCGTTCGGCGAAGAGGGGCTGTTCTCGCTCGGTCAGGTGATCGAGGAGGCCGCCGGCCGCTTCGAGGTCACTGACCGCTGGTGGGAGTGAGGCCATGCCGCGCCTGCCCGCCAATGAGCGTTCCCTCGCCCCCTTCCGGGCGGAGATCGACGCCATCGACGCCCAGATCGTCGAGCTGCTGGCCCGGCGCATCGAGGTGGTCAAGCACGTCGTCGCGGTGAAGAAGGTGGAGGGCCTCGCCGCCTTCCTGCCCGAGCGGGTGGAAGACGTGATCGACAAGGTCAGCGCCCATGCCGAGACGCATGGCGTGCCGCCCGAGCTGGTGGAAATGCTCTGGCGGCAGCTGATCGACTGGGTGATCGCCTATGAGAATGAGCGTCTGGGCTAGGGTCTCACCGCGCCGCGGGTCGCGCCCGCGCGCCTGATTCTTTGTTTTGGCGCGTTTTCTTCACGCGACCCTGTAGCCGCTTCGCTCGAAAACGCTCTAGGCCGTGCGCTGCTCGGGGGCCGGCGCCGCCTCGTCCTCTTTCCACAGATCGAACTGAACGACGTTGCGGCAAAAGCCGGGAACGGGCGCGTCACCGGCGGCGGCGGCGCTTTGCGCCTGCGTGTCGAACCAGCGGTGGCAATCGGGGGCGTCGCGACAGCCCAGGCAGCGCTGCGCGGCGGTCAGCACCTCCTGCGGTGCCTCGGCGGTCCGTGCCGGGAGATCCACGCCGGCATGGGCGGCCATGGCGCGGAAGAGCGCGAGGCGCTCGTCAATCGTGTCGACATTCATGGCTGTTCTCCCCGTTTGCGGGGAGAGTGCCGGCGCGCGCGGGCGCCGGCCTTGATCTGGCGCAAGGTTGCCGGAACCGCGCAGGCGGTCCCGGCCCTTCGTCTTACCGGCCCATCAACGGGTCGGTGAGGCCGACGACATAGAAGCCGAGCAGCAGCAGCGTGCCGGCGACGATCAGATAATAGATCGTCGGCAGGATGGTGATGCGCAGCGTCGCGCCCTCGCGCCCGAGCAGGCCGACGGTGGCGGAAGCGGCGACCACATTGTGGATGGCGATCATGTTGCCGGCGGCGGCGCCGACCGACTGACCCGCCACCATCAGCACCGAGGAGATGCCCAGCCCCTGCGCCACCGAGAACTGGAACTGGCTCAGCATCAGGTTGCTGACCGTGTTCGAGCCGGCGAGGAAGGCGCCCAGCGCGCCGATGGTCGGGGCGAAGACCGGGTAGACCGCGCCGACCTGTTCCGACACCCATTCGGCGACCAGCACCGGCATGCTGTCCAGCCCGTTGGCGTTGACGCCGGAATTGATCATCACCCGCACCATCGGCACGGTGAAGATCAGCACGAAGCCGGCGCCGATCAGCGTGCCGCTGCTCTCACGCACGGCGGCCGCGAAGCCGGACAGCGGCATGCGGTGCAGCAGCACGGTGATCATGCAGATGATGACGAGCAGACCTCCGGGGGAGAACAGCAGCGGGAAATCGCCATTGATCCCCTGTTCGCCGAGAATGCCGGAGAAGGCCAGCGTCGCCGACTTCAGCGCGCCGCCGACGCCGGGCACCATGCGGCTGACCACCAGGAAGACCGCCAGCAGCACATAGGGCGCCCAGGCCAGCGCCAGCGGGATGGTGCGCTTGGCGAGGCTGTCGAGAGTGATGTCGAGCTGGCCGAACCACTCCTTCGGCCATTCGGAGGGCGGGGCGAAGTCCCAGCTGGTCTTCGGCACCAGGAAGCCGGCGCGCGCGGCCAGCGTCATGATGGCGAGGCCGATGAGACCGCCGAGCAGCGAGGGGAATTCCGCGCCGAGGAAGGTCGCTGCCAGCACATAGGGCACCGTCATGGCGAAGGCGCCGAGGATGGCGAAGGGCGCGGCGGAGAGGCCCTCGGTCCAGGATTTGTTGCGGCCGAAGAAGCGCGTCATCACCATGATGAGGAACAGCGGCATCAGCGTGCCGCAGATGGCGTGGATGACCGCCACTTCCGTGGTGATGAGGTGGAAGAAGGTCGCCCAGCTGGAGCCGGCCTCGGTGAGCTGCGCCGTTATCGCGGTCTGGTCGAGCCCGGTCTGCACGCCGACGATCAGCGGGGTGCCGACGGCGCCGAAGGAGACCGGCGTCGACTGGATCATCATGCCGAACACGACGGCAGCCATGGCCGGGAAGCCGACCGCCACCATCAGCGGGGCGGCGACGGCGGCCGGGGTGCCAAAGCCCGAGGCGCCCTCGATGAAGGAGCCGAACAGCCAGGCGATGAGGATGACCTGCACGCGCCGGTCCGGGCTGATCGAGGTGAAGCCGGCGCGGATGGTGGAGATGGCGCCCGAGTGCTTCAGCGTGTTCAGCAAAAGGATGGCGCCGAAGATGATCCATAGAAGGCCGGCGGTCTGCAGCAATCCCTGCAGGGTCGAGGCGGCGATCCGGTTGGCGCTTACGCCCCAGAACAACAGGGCGATGACCACCGCCATCACATAGGTGATGGGCATGACGATGCGGGCGGCGATGCGAAAACCGATGAGCAAGACGCCTGCCGAAATGATCGGCAAAAAGGCAAGGAAGGCGAGCAGACCTGTCGACATCCCGATGTTTCCTCCTGTGTCGCCGCCATTGTTCCGCCAGGAGCCCGGACGGAGCGGCAACGTTGATTGGTGTGGACGCTCCTCCCGAGAGCCTGCGTTCTGGTAATATATTCTGACCAGCTTCGCATTGAGGCCATGAATACGCGAGACAAAATGGCGTGTCCCCCTGTCCAATGGTCTAGGAAGCCCGCCTTTTTGCGGGTGTCGCCGCCGCCTTGGCCGCCATCTCGGCCGCCAGCCGTGGCGGCCGGGCGGGCCAGGGGCGTGCCAAGGTCGCGCCAGCGCCGCGCGAAATGGTTGTCAGGACCGGCGGGGGCAGGGTAGGGAACTGCCACTCCCGCGCTTTCGTGCCCGCGCACGCCAGAACAGGTTCGTCCGATGAACATGCATTCCCGCCCCGCCGACCCGAAGAAGCTGATCAAGGGGGCCACCGGCGACTGGGAAATCGTGATCGGCATGGAAATCCATGCGCAGGTCACCTCCAATTCCAAGCTGTTCTCCGGCGCCTCGACCGAATTCGGCGCCGAGCCGAACGCCCATGTCTCGCTGGTCGATGCGGCGATGCCGGGCATGCTGCCTGTGATCAACGCCGAATGCGTGAAGCAGGCGGTGCGCACCGGGCTGGGGCTGAAGGCGCAGATCAACAAGCGCTCGGTGTTCGACCGCAAGAACTATTTCTACCCGGACCTGCCGCAGGGCTACCAGATCAGCCAGTACAAGAGCCCGATCGTCGGCGAGGGGGTGGTGCTGGTCGACACCGCCGACGGGCCGATCGAGGTCGGGATCGAGCGGCTGCATCTGGAGCAGGACGCGGGCAAGTCGATCCACGACCAGCACCCCACGCTCTCGCTGGTCGACCTCAACCGTTCCGGCGTCGCTTTGATGGAGATCGTCTCCAAGCCGGACCTGCGCTCCTCGGAAGAGGCCAAGGCCTATGTGACCAAGCTGCGCACCATCCTGCGCTATCTCGGCACCTGCGACGGCGACATGGAGAAGGGCTCGCTGCGCGCCGACGTCAACGTCTCCGTGCGCAAGCCGGGCGATGATTTCGGCACGCGCTGCGAGATCAAGAACGTCAACTCGATCCGCTTCATCGGCCAGGCGATCGAGACCGAGGCCCGCCGGCAGATCGGTATCATCGAGGATGGCGGCACGATCGACCAGGAAACCCGCCTGTTCGACCCCGGCAAGGGCGAGACGCGCTCCATGCGCTCGAAGGAAGAAGCGCATGACTACCGCTATTTCCCCGACCCGGACCTGCTGCCGCTGGAATTCGACGACGCCTTCGTCGCCGAGCTGAAGGCGCACCTGCCGGAACTGCCGGACGAGAAGAAGGCGCGCTTCGTCGCCGCCTATGGCCTCTCCGCCTATGACGCCGACGTGCTGGTGGCGGAGAAGGAGACGGCGGCCTATTACGAGGCGGCGGTCGCCCATGGCGGCGGACGCGACGCCAAGGCGGTGGCGAACTGGATCATGGGCGACGTTTCCGCCTTCGCCAATGCCTCCGGCCTGTCGGTCTATGAGACCCACATCACCCCGGTGCAGATCGCCGGGCTGGTCGACCTGATCGCCGACGGCACCATCTCCGGCAAGATCGCCAAGGACGTGCTGGCGATCATCATCGCCGAGGAGAAGGACGGCGACCCCCGCGCCATCGTCGAGGCGCGCGGCATGCGCCAGGTGACCGATACCGGCGCCATCGAGGCGGCGGTGGACGCCATCATCGCCGCCAACCCCGACAAGGTGGCGCAGGTGCTGGCCAAGCCGACCATGCTGGGCTGGTTCGTCGGCCAGGTGATGAAGCAGACCGGCGGCAAGGCGGCCCCGCAGGTGGTCAACGACCTGCTGAAGGCCAAGCTCGGCATATGAGCGAGGCCTCTGCGCCTGACGCGACGGCGGGCGCCGTCGTCATCGAGCCGGCCACCCGCGCCGACCTGCCGGCCATTGTCGCCATCCTCGCCCGCGAGACGCTGCTGGGCGTGCGCGACAGTGCCGACCCGGCCGCGCTGCCGGACTATGAGCGCGCCTTCGACGACATCGCCGCCGATCCGCGCGTGACGCTCTATGTCGCGCGGCTGGAGGGCAGGGTGGTCGGCACCTTCCAGCTGGTGTTCTTCCGCGCGCTGCTGCGCCACGGCACGCTGCTCGCCCATGCCGAGGCGGTGCAGGTGGACCCCGATGTGCGCGGCAAGGGCGTCGGCGGGGCGATGATGGAGTTCGCGATCGCCGAGGCGCGGCGCCGGGGCGCGGGGTCGCTGCAGCTCGCCTCCAACAAGGCGCGGGCCGACGCGCACCGCTTCTATGAGCGCGCCGGCTTCCAGAAGCGGCTCGACGGCTTCAAGATCGACCTATCCGGCCATTAAGCCGGGCCGGCCGCCTCACGGCAGGCAGCGCGCCATGAAGACGTGCCAGGCCTTGGCGCCGGTGAGGTTGTGCCGGGCCTTGTAGGCCTGCCACTCGGCATTGCAGCGGTTGAGCGCCTCGCGGTCGCTGGCATCGGGCGGGCGCGACAGCGACGGGGCGGGATCGGGCGCGGGCGCCGCCGCCGGGCGGGGCACGGAGGGCACCGAGGTCTTCGGCGGCGCGCCCTGGGACGGATTGGCCGCGTCCTTCGACCCGGCTGGCGTTTCCGCCGGCGTCTGCGCCGGCTTGTCGTCCAGCACGCCGGTGCCGGCGAGGCATTCCTGGGCGAAGTCGCGATAGGTGCGGGTGCCGGTCTGGTTCTTCGCCTTCATCTCGTTCCACAGATCGGCGCACTGCTTGATCGAGGGCTGCGCGGCCGCTGCCGAGGCGCCGGTCGGTGTGGTGTTGCGCTTCGGCGCGGGCGCGGCCTCGCCCGCCGTGGCGGGCTTTTCCTGTGCCGCCCCGGGTTCCTTCAGGCACTGCGCGGAAAAATCGCGAAAACTCTGCTCGCCGGTCTGGTTGGTCGCCTTCATCTCGTTCCAGCGATCGGCGCAGATCTTCGCCGGGGAGGGGGCCGCGGGCGCCTGGGCGTGCGCCGGGCCTGCGAGGGCGCCGGCAAGGGCGAGGGCGCCGAGCAGGTAGAGAGGGGAGGCAGGTTTCACGCGCACGGTCTCGCTTGTTGCAGGCGCGGGGGGGAGCGCCGGGCGCGGGAATCTACCCGCATCCGGCGGATGAGGCGAGCGCCGCCCGGCGCCGTGACCGCTGGCGGGCCAGCCTCGCTTGCCTGCCCCGCTTGCCAGCCCTGCGGGGCGGCTCTAGTTCTGATGCAAGCCGCCCCATGGAGGGCGAAGGGGAGCGCTCGCGTCATGGCCCAGCTTCAGACCCGCCCGATCCAGCTCTATTACTGGCCGACCCCGAATGGCTGGAAGATCTCGATCATGCTGGAGGAGTGCGGGCTCCCCTATGAGGTGATTCCGGTCAATATCGGCCGCGGCGACCAGTTCAAGCCGGAGTTTCTCGCCCTTTCGCCCAACAACAAGATGCCGGCGATTCTCGACCCCGAGGGGCCGGACGGGGCGCCGCTCTCGGTGTTCGAATCGGGGGCGATCCTGCAATATCTCGGCCGCAAGACCGGCTTGTTCTACCCCGGCGACGAGCGCGGACGGGTGGAGGTTGACCAGTGGCTGTTCTGGCAGATGGCCGGGCTCGGCCCGATGGCGGGCCAGACGCATCATTTCCGCATCTATGCGCCGGAGAAGATCCCCTACGCCATCGAGCGCTACACCAACGAGGTGCGCCGGCTCTATGGGGTGATGAACACGCGCCTCAGCGACCGGCCCTTCCTGGCCGGCGACTATTCCATCGCCGACATCGCCTGCATCGGCTGGGCCAAATTGTGGGAGCGGCAGGGGCAGGACATCACGCAATTCCCGCATCTGGCCGCCTGGCTGGAGCGGATGCTGGCGCGGCCGGCGGTGCAGCGCGGCCTCGCCGTGAACGCCGCTGACCGCGCCAAGATCGACTTCGCCACCGACAAGCAGGCGCAGAGCGTGCTGTTCGGCCAGCGCCCGGCGGGCTGAGCGGCATCGCGCCGTGCCCTCGCCGCGTGTCATCGCAGTGGACCGGATGCGTATTCGGCCTTGACCGGGGGGCGGGGGAAACCTAGACAGGTCGCCGGCTCGAACCGCGCCGCCGCAAGGCGACCCGCGAGGCCGGCTGGAGACGTGGCCGAGAGGCTGAAGGCACTCGTTTGCTAAATGAGCAGGCCCCCAAAAGGGCCTCGAGGGTTCGAATCCCTCCGTCTCCGCCATTCCAATCCCAAACGGGCCACGTGAAGCGTAGCCGCTATCCCTTGTGAGACCGCAGCCAGCGTTCTGAGCAGGGTGCTTCTCGATCCGATGATGCGGGTCGCCTCGTCCGCGGCCTCGATGCGCCGCGTGAAGGCCCGGACGTGTTTCCTCCGGTAGTCTCACCGTTCCACGCCTCATCCGACTGCGTGCTTCCGTCGCCAACTCTCGCATGGCCGCCCCGTCAGGCCGATCGCCGTCCCGGATCGAGCCGCGCTTGCGGTGCGCGCCGGGCGCTGTCGAGAGCGTTTCCCCGGCGGCTCGGACCCGCACGAGCCGCCGGGGACACCCTCATTCTGCCGGCTGTCGCGCGTCGACGCCGGCTTGCGTGATCTGCGCCATGCCGTCCGACTGGCGCTCGAACAGCCGCCGGTAACGCCCGCCCGGACGCGCCAGCAGTTCTGCGTGCCGGCCGTCCTCAAGGATATGGCCATGCTCGAAGACGAGGATGCGGTCCATCGCCCGCACCGTGGAAAGCCGGTGCGCGATGACGATGGCCGTGCGCCCCTGCATCAGCCGCTCCATCGCCTGCTGGATCGCGGCCTCCGATTCCGAATCGAGGCTGGAGGTCGCCTCGTCCAGAATGAGGATCGGCGCATCGGCGAGGAAGGCCCGGGCGATGGCCACGCGCTGGCGCTCGCCGCCGGAGAGCTTCACGCCCCGCTCGCCGACCAGCGTGCGGTAGCCCTTCGGCAGCCGCTCGATGAAGTCGTGCGCATTGGCGAGCCGCGCCGCGCGCTCGATCTCGGCCGCGCTGGCGCCGGGCCGGGCATAGGCGATGTTCTCCGCCAGGGTGCGGTGGAACAGGATCGGCTCCTGCTGCACGATGGCGATCTGCTGGCGCAGCGAGGCCTGGGCCACCTCGCGCACATCATGCCCGTCGATCAGCACCCGGCCGCCGCTGACGTCATAGAGCCGTTGCAGCAGCTTGACGAAAGTGGTCTTGCCCGAGCCGGACGGCCCGACAAGGCCGACGCGCTGCCCGGCCGGGATCCGCACGTCGAGGCGCTCGAACAGCGGCGCGGCGTGCTGGCCGTAATGGAAGGTGACGTGCTCGAAGCGCACCTCGCCACCGCGCACCGCCAGAGGCTGCGCCGAATCGCGGTCGGCGACCCCGGCGGTGAGGCCGTGCAGGTCGACCATCTCCTCCATGTCGTTCACCGCGCGCTGGAGATTGTGCACATGCTGCCCGATCTCGCGCAGATAGCCGTGCAGCACGAAATAGGTGGTCAGCACATAGGTGACGTCGCCCGGCGTGGCGCGGCCCTGCCACCACAGCCACAGCGCGGTGGCGGTGACGGTGGTGCGCACCACCCAGAGCAAGGCGAACTCGCCACTGGCGCTCCAGGTGTGAAGCATCCAGGTCCGCTGGACACGCCGCCTCCAGCGTACCACCACCGCCTCGAGACGGGCATCTTCCCGCGCCTCGGCGCCGAAGGCCTTCACCACCTGGTTGGCGCCGAGCGTGTCGGAGAGGATGCCGCCGATGCGGGTGTCCCACGCATTGGAGAGCCGGGCCGCCGGCGCGACGACGCGGGTGGCGAGCGTGACGGTGAGCGCGCCATAGGCAAGCGCGCCGACCGCCATCACCAGCCCCATCACCGGCCAGTGCAGCATCAACAGCAGCACGGTGCCGCCCAGCACCACCAGCGAGGGCAGCAGCGAGAGCAGCAGCACGTCGTTCATGACGTCGAGCGCCCACATGCCGCGAGTGATCTTGCGCACGGTGGAGCCGGCGAAGCTGTTGGCGTGCCAGTCGCTGGAAAAGCGCTGCACGCGGTGGAACGCCTCGCGCACCACATCCGACATCATGCCCAGCGTCAGCGGCACCACCCCCCACCAGGCGAGGTGGCGCAGCAGCACCATGACGAGGCCGAGGCCCGCCATCATGACAAAGGCTTCCAGCGCGGCGGGCGCCTCGCTCTTGCCGGCGGTCAGCGCGTCGATCAGCCGGCCGGCATAGAGCGGCACGAAGACCTCGGTCAGCGTCGCCAGAACGATGGCCGTGCCGATGCCGGCCGCGATCGGCCAGCGGCGCGCCCAGTGGCGGAAGGTGAAAGCGAGAACGTTGCGCAGCGCGTCGCTGCCGCTTTTGGACGGGAATGACATGGGAAACGCAGGCGCGAAAGGCGCGCCTCTCCTGCGAAGGACATCAGCTCAAAGCGGGGAACAGGTGACGGTAGGGCGGGGGAGCGCGGCTCCGCAGCCTGCCGAACTAGCCGTGCGGCTTCACAGCCGGGGTGGGCTGACGAAACAAAATAGTCATTCGCGCCCCTCCCTGGTTCGCAGCGTCAATTCTCATTCGATACCACGCTCCGCTCGCGCGGACAATCTCGCCGGGGGCGCCGGCAGATGGGCGAGCGGCGCGAGGGCGCGGCAATCGGCTCATGCCGCGCTGAAGACCTTCACGTCCTCAAATGCGGGAAGGGCGGCGAACCGTCCGGCCGGATCGGCAGAACGCCCGTGGTTGTGTGGCCCGCCCTTCCGGCGCACCCATCATGGCCCGCAGGCGGCCGCACCATCGCACCGCTTCCTGCAGGTGGAGAGAGCCGACTCAAGACCCGCTCCCATCCCGAAGCCGCCGAAAATCGTCGTGTGGACGTCGTCAATCTGCACGGATCGACCCGTCCCGCGTGCAGCCGCCTGAAAGGACAAGGCGGGTCGGTCGCCTGCGTGAGAGCCGCGCGCTTGCGAGCAATGGCCCCTGGCGGCAAGCCCCGGACAAGGCTCCCCCATCACATCCTGTGCCGCTCCCGCCAAGGGGGCTAAGGCGCGCGCCGGGATACGCCCGGCGCAGGACAAATGATTGCGGGGTGCATCATGAAGCTCAACAGGAACCTGACGGCTCTGGCTCTCATCGGCGCAGGGCTCAGCGGCTGGTTGCTCCTGCGCGAAGATGACCCCGCCCGAACCGCCCGGCTCAAGTGCGAAATCCACCTTGAGGCGGCGACCGGCCATGACCTCAGTGCCGGCGAGGTCGCCTCGATGGGGGTCACGGGCGACGCGCATAATGGCAAGGTGCAGGGCGCGTTCATGCGCAGCGATGAACTGCGGTCCGCTGTGTGCGAATTCGAGAATGGCGGCACACGCCGCGTCGTGATCGATGGCAAGTCATGGCCGCACGCTGCGCCCGCCGCGAACGCCGCCGAGCCGCCCTCCGCCTCGGGTGAGGTGAAGGCGCTGTGAGGCAGGCGCTGTGAGCGCTTGGGTGCCGTCCCTAGAGCACGCCCGGAGAACGCCGGTTCAGCTGATGTGCTCTGATTTTGCTTCTACGCATTAACGCCACGCGAATCGAACCCCACGTCGCTCGAAAATGCTTGAGGAGCGGCGGCAAGCCGGCCGTAGACGGATCGGCGGCACGTCAAGCGTGCCAACGTGGCGAGGCGCCGTGGCGCAAGGGCCAGCGCCGCGCGCTGCCCGGCGCGGTTGAACGGGACACGTCGCGCGTATCCATGGATCACGATCGCTGCTGGAAAGAGCCGTACTCGCCGACCAAGCCACCCATCCGGATGTTCGCGGTTTTGTACGAAGCCTGGCGCGCCCTAGGGGAGCCCTTCGCGGCACGCCAAACGAGCGGTTATCCTGCTTTGAAATCAAGGAAAAATGGAATTGACGTGGGGTCCATAATTGGGGTTCAAGCGGGCTCCACGCGTCGAACCACGGTGCCCCTGCATGTCCGTCTCCAACAGGCCGAAACTCGGCTCGCATCTCGAATGGCACGGCCAGAAAATTCGGGTGAAGGTGCGTGTGCCGCCGCTGGTGCAGCAGAGCGCAAAGCTCCCCGCATGGCTCAAGGAGGGGCTCCCCACCGATAGTCCCCGCGCTGCCGAAACGCTCAAGTGGCCTGTCATCGCCCGCCTGAAGAAGCGGATTGACGATGCCCGGAATGGCGTCGTGAGCGGCACTGAAGCGGACCCTATCGTGGCCGAAGGAATGCTCTGGAGGGAGGCGATTGCCGAAGATCAGCCTTCAGCCTCTTCGGATGTCACCGCGAGGCAGGCACTCGAAGACCGAGTGGACACAATCGCCCACCAGCACGGGGAGGCAAAGGCTGAGCTTCTTGCCGGCATCGCACTTGGCACCGCGACACCGCTTGAAAGCCTCATCGAGGATTGGATAGCTGAGAAGGCGTACAAAGGCCGGACTGAGGCCGCTCGCCGCCACGCCCTTAAGCGGTTCAAGGAATGGTCCTCTGAGAAGAAGGTGCCTGCTACCATCGAGGCGGTAAACCGGAAGATTGCCGGGCGCTTTATCGCGGACGCTTTCGTGACGGCCGGCGCTCATCCTGCGACGGCTAACAAGGCCATCTCCGGGCTTTCGTCCTATTGGGATTGGCTCGGGAAGCGCGGTCATATCGAGGAGGGCGTGAACCCTTGGCATCGCCAGTTCCTCAAGGTCGGGAGTGGCCCTAAGGGCGAAGACGGGCAGGGGGTGAAGCGGCCCTTCACGGATGACGAAGCAAAGAAGCTTCTCGCCGGCATCACCAAGCAGCCATTGGCGGTGACGTTGCCCCCAACTTCTATCCAGCTTTCAGTTCGTTCTGACGGTTGGATTTGCCCTGTCGGGCGTGCGGAGCGGCGGGGGCAGACGCG
>NZ_FMTP01000006.1:0-267500 GCF_900100155.1 Ancylobacter rudongensis | reverse complement strand
GGTCCGGTGAGATAGCGATAGAGCTTCATATTCCTCGTCTCCTCAAATCCGCGGCGTCTAGGTTCCGCCGGTCACATCCGCGCTGCGATTGCGTCGGCGAGCGCCACCGTCTGGCGGGCGATGTCGGCATGCATGCGCTCCACCATCCGCCCCTCTATCTGCACCACGCCCTTGCCGGCATTCTCCGGCCGGTCGAACAGCGCGATCAGCGCCCGCGCCGCCGCCACCTCTTCTTGCGGGGGTGAGAAAGCGGCATTGCAGGGGGCGATCTGGTCGGGGTGGATCAGCGTCTTGCCGTCAAAGCCCATCGCCGCCGCTTCCGCGCATTCGCGGGCGAAGCCTTCGATATCGCGGAAATCGTTCCACACCGCGTCGAGCACCCCGGTCCCGCCGGCCCGGGCCGCCAGCACGCAGTGCGAGAGCCAGCTCGCCATCGGCGCGCGGCCGGGCACGATGCGGGCGCCGGTCTCCTTGGAAAGGTCATTGGTGCCGAGCGCCAGCACGGCGAGCCGGCTCACCGGGTTCTTCGCCGCCAAGGCGATATCCAGCGCCCGCAGCACCGCGATCGGGGTCTCGATCATCGCCCACAGCCGCAGCGACGGCGCCGCGCCGAGCGCCTCCAGCGCCCGGCCCACCGTCAGCAGCGTCTCGGGATCGTTCACCTTGGGCAGCAGCAGCGCGTCGGGGCCCTCCTCCCGCGCGCTGGCGGCGGCGATCATGGCGAGGTCTTCCGTGAACCAGGGCGTGTCGACGCCATTGGTCCGCACCACCACCTCGCGCGGTTTGAAGCCGCCGTCGCGCAGGGTTGCCGCCACCCGGGCGCGGGCCTCTCCCTTGGCGTCCGGCGCCACCGCGTCCTCCAGGTCGATGACGACGGCATCGGCCGGCAGGCTGCGCGCCTTCTCCAGCGCGCGCGGGTTCGATCCCGGCATGAACAGCACGCTGCGGCGCGGACGGACGGGTGTGGACATGATTCGCTCGGCTCATTGGCAGGATGGTGCGAAGAGCCTATCCCGCTGACTGGCGGGCTGCCAATCGGGCGCCGGTGCCCGGTCGCGCCGCCTTTATGGGTCAAGGCCATGGACGAGACTTACGACGTGCTCATCGTGGGCGGGGCGATCATGGGCGCCGCCACCGCCTATTTCCTCACCCTCGATCCCGGCTTTCGCGGCCGTGTCGGCGTCATCGAGCGCGACCCCAGCTTCGCGCAGGCCTCCACCACCCTGTCCGCCGCCTCGCTGCGCCAGCAATTCTCCATTCCTGAGAACATCCGCATGTCGCTGTTCGGGCTGGAGTTCCTGCACAGCGCCAAGGAGCGCTTCGGCACGGACACCGATCTCGCCTTTCACGAGGGCGGCTATCTCATCCTGGCCAGCGCCGCCGGCCTGCCGATCCTCACCGCCAATCACCGCGTCCAGCAGGCGGAGGGCGCCGACATCGCCCTGCTCGACCCGGCCGCGCTGAAGGCCACCTTCCCCTGGCTGAATGTCGAGGATCTCGCCGCCGGCGCCTTTGGCCGCTCGGGCGAGGGCTGGTTCGATGCGCACGCGCTTCTCGCCTGCCTGCGCAGCGCGGCGAAGGCGCAGGGCGCGCATTTCATCACCGGCGAGGTGGTCGGCCTCACCCGTGCCGGCGCGCGGATCACCGGGGCGACGCTGGCGGATGGGCGAACGCTCGGCTGCGGCGCGCTGGTCAATGCCGCCGGGCCGCGCGCCGGGCGCGTCGCCGCCATGGCGGGCATCCCGCTGCCGGTGGAAGGAAAGAAGCGCTGCGTCTTCGTCGTGCATTGCCGCACGCCGATCGAAAAGCTGCCGCTGCTGGTCGACCCCTCCGGCTTCTATATCCGGCCCGAAGGCGCCTACCAGATCTGCGGCGCCCCGCCGGCGGAGGACAACGACCCCGATGCGGACGGCGATTTCGAGGTCGACTGGTCGATCTTCGAGGAGAACATCTGGCCGAACCTCGCCCACCGCATTCCGGCGATGGAGGAGCTGAAGGTCATCCGCGCCTGGGCCGGGCATTACGAGATGAACCTCTTGGACCACAATGCGGTGATCGGCCCGCACCCGGAGGTGGGCAATTTCTACTTCATGAACGGCTTTTCCGGCCACGGCCTGCAGCAGGCCCCCGCCGCCGGCCGCGCCATCGCGGAATGGCTTGTGCAGGGCCGTTCCGTCTCGCTCGATCTCGACGTCTTCTCTTATGAACGCATCGCGGCAGGACGCCCGCATGCGGAGCTGAACATTATCTGAGGGGGGGCGGCGCCTTCCCACTCTCGTCATCCCGGACGGCCGCAGGCCGATGCGGGATGACGTGGACGGCGCTCCCGTGTCCCGGACGCCTGCAGCGCCAGCGGAAGGCGAGCCGGGACCCAGCGAAAGACTCTTCGGCAACACCCTACGCACAGCGCCGCCACTGCCACCGCGCGCGGCACCCAAACCGGGCCGCACCCTGCATTTAACGTCTCCCTCCCCCGGGAGGCGCAGGGCTGACATCGCCCCGTCGACCTAATTACACGTCATATTTGTGCATTTATTTCTTTTGTACGTTCTAAATTGGTGTGATAGAAAATTAACCCAGAGATGAGAGGGAATAGCGCATGGCAGCGCCGCAACAGCAGAAACTGAAGGTCAACGGCCCCGTCGCCGTCACCGCCAACCGTCTCACCGACGGCGCCGTGGTGTGGCGCACCAAGGCCGGCGGCTGGTCGGTCGAACTGGTGGACGCGGCCATCGTCACCACGGCCGATGCCGCCCTCGCTCTGCTGGCGGAAGCCGGCAAGCGCGATCTCGACGCGGTCGGCCCTTATGTCGCCCCGGTCACGGTGGATGACCAGGGCACCATCGGCCCGGGCAATCTGCGCGAGCGCATCCGCGTCGCCGGCCCGACCTTCGAACTGCCCCACTGAACGACGCAAGGCCGACCGTTCCATGTATGCCTATGACGAATTCGACCGCGCCTTTCTGGCCGAACGTGTCGCCGAGTTTCGCGACCAGGTCGGCCGCCGTCTGTCCGGCGCGCTCTCCGAGGACGAGTTCAAGCCGCTGCGGCTGATGAACGGCGTCTATCTGCAGCTGCACGCCTATATGCTGCGGATCGCCATTCCCTATGGCACGCTGAACGCCGCCCAGCTGCGCCGCATGGCCCATGTCGCCCGCGTCTATGATCGCGGCTACGGCCACTTCACCACCCGGCAGAACATCCAGTTCAACTGGATCAAGCTGGAGGAGCTGCCCGAAGCGATGGCCTCGCTGGCGGAAGTCGGCGTCCACGGCATCCAGACCTCGGGCAACTGCATCCGCAACGTCACCACCGACCAGTGGGCCGCCGCGACCCCGGAAGAATGCGACGACCCGCGCATCTGGGCCGAGATCCTGCGGCAATATTCGACGCTGCACCCGGAATTCACCTATCTCCCGCGCAAGTTCAAGATCGCCATCACCGCCGCCGGCCATGACCGGGCGGCGATCAAGGTGCACGATGTCGGCCTGCGCCTGCACCGCAACGAGGCGGGCGAACTCGGCTTCGAGGTGCTGGTCGGCGGCGGTCTCGGCCGCACGCCCTTTGTTGGCAAGTCGATCCGTCCCTTCCTGCCGGCGCGCGAGCTGCTGAGCTACATCGAAGCGATCATGCGCGTGTACAATCAGTACGGGCGCCGCGACAACATCTACAAGGCCCGCATCAAGATCCTGGTGCACGAGATCGGCGCCGAGGAATTCTCCAAGGCGGTCGAGGCCGAATGGGCGGCGATCCGCGACGGCGCGCTGCACCTCACCGACGAAGCCATCGCCGAAATCCGCGACCGCTTCATCTATCCCTCCTTTGAGACGCTGGAGAACGAGCCGGCCGCGCTCACCGAGGCGCTGAAGGACAGCCGCTTCGCCACCTGGCACCGCAATTCGGTGCAGGCGCACAAGGTGCCGGGCTATTCGATCGTCACCATCTCGCTCAAGCCCGTCGGCGCCCCTCCCGGCGACGCCACGGCGGACCAGATGGAGGTCGTCGCCGACCTCGCCGAGCGCTACGGCTTCAGTGAGATCCGCGTCGGCCATGAGCAGAACCTCTGCCTGCCGCATGTAGCGCAGAAGGACCTTCCGGCGCTGTGGGCGGCGCTCGAGGCCGCCGGCCTCGCCACGCCGAACGTCAACCTGGTCAACGACATCATCGCCTGCCCGGGGCTGGACTATTGCGCGCTCGCCAATGCCCGCGCCATTCCGGTGGCGCAGGAAATCGCCAAGCGCTTCGCCGATCTCGACCGGGCGCGCGGCGTCGGCCGGCTGCACATCAACATTTCCGGCTGCATCAATGCCTGCGGCCACCACCATGTCGGCCATATCGGCATTCTCGGCGTCGAGAAGAACGGCCAGGAATTCTACCAGATCACCCTGGGCGGGCGCGCCGACGAGCACGCCCAGCTCGGCACGCTACTGGGGCCGGCCGTGTCCTATGAGCAGGTGCCCGGCCTCGTGGAAGACGTGGTCGACACCTATATGGAACTGCGCGCCGGGCCGCATGAGCTGTTCATCGACACCGTCGCCCGCCTCGGCGTCGAGCCCTTCAAGGAGCGCGTCTATGCCGCTCATTGAAAAGGGTGAGATCGTCGCCGATCTCTATGTCCGCGTCGCCGACGATGAACCGCTGCCCGAGGGCGTGGCGGTGCTCATCGGCATCGACCGCTTCCTGAACGAGGCCGAGGCGCTGAAGGGCCGGCAGGCCCCGGTCGGGGTGATCTGGCCGAACAACCGGCCGATCGCCGAGATCGCGCCCCATCTCGGCCAGCTCTCGCTCATCGCGCTCAACTTCCCCTCCTTCCGCGACGGACGCGCCTATAGCCAGGCCCGCCTGCTGCGCGAGCGGCTGGGCTGGACCGGCCCGCTGCGCGCCATCGGCAATGTGCTGCGCGACCAGTTCTTGCTGATGGAGCGCTCCGGCTTCGACCAGATCGACGCGGTGAAGCCCGCCGACGCCGCCGCCTTCGACGAGGCGGTGCAGGCCTACACCGTGTTCTACCAGCCGGCCACCGATGCCCGCCCGAGCCTTCTGCGCCAGCGCCTCGGCCGCACCCTAGCGGGAGTCCGTTCATGAGCTTCCAGCGCCCCGGCACCGGCTTCGCTCCCGCCACGCCCTGCACCGACGAAGTGGGCGGTCTCGCCTGCGCGCTCGCCGATGCCGGGCCGGAGGAAATCATCGCCACCGCCCTGCGCACGCTCGGCCCGGGCCGGCTGTGCCTCGTCTCCTCCTTCGGCACGGAATCGGCGGTGCTGCTGGCCTATGCGGCGGAGGTCGACCGCTCGATCCCCATCGTCTTCCTCGACACCGGCTTCCTGTTCGAGGAGACGCTGGCCTATCGCGACACGCTCACCGCGCAGCTCGGCCTCACCGACGTGCGCAGCATCCAGCCGGACGCGGCCCGCGTGGCGGCGCTCGATGAGGGGCGCGATCTCTGGTTCACCGATCCCGACACCTGCTGCCGCATCCGCAAGGTGGAGCCGCTGGCGCGGGCGCTGGAAGGTTTCGGCGGCTGGCTGAACGGGCGCAAGCGCTACCAGGGCGGCCTGCGCGCCACCATTCCAGTGGTGGAGCGCGACGGCACCCGCCTGAAGTTCAACCCGCTGGCCAATCTCGACCGCGCAAGCGTCGAAGCCGCGCACCGGGACTTCGCCCTGCCGGACCACCCGATGCTGGCGAAGGGCTTCACCTCGGTCGGCTGCATGCCCTGCACCAGCCGCGCCGCCGCCGGCGAGGAGTCGCGCGCCGGCCGCTGGCGCGGCAAGGGCAAGACCGAGTGCGGCATCCACACGCTGCTGAACACCGTCAGCGCCTGAACCGCGCCGGCGTTTCCCTCGCCTGCCGGCACCAGATGAAAAACCCCGCTCACCTCACGGTGGCGGGGTTTTCTATGTCCGGCCGCTGCCGCCCGATACAGGGCGGCCGCGCGCCGCTCAGGCCGCGACGGCCTTGGCAGCCTTCGGCGCGGAGGCTTCCACCAGCGTCTGCCAGCCGAGCTGCGACGCCAGATGCAGCACCACCAGGTCGGTCCAGCCTTCGCGAT
Organism: Ancylobacter rudongensis; assembly: GCF_900100155.1. Taxonomy (GTDB): domain Bacteria; phylum Pseudomonadota; class Alphaproteobacteria; order Rhizobiales; family Xanthobacteraceae; genus Ancylobacter; species Ancylobacter rudongensis. The sequence goes on along the minus strand of NZ_FMTP01000006.1, from coordinate 261,448 downwards.
GGAACGTCGCCACCACCTCCGCCGGCAGGGCGCGGAACGCCGCCTCGTCCACCATGCGGAAGCCGTTGATGATCGCCTCGGGGGGCGCCGCCTCAGTGGAATCCTTCGGCGCGTGGTAGTTGATCCGCACCGTGCGATCGACCAGCAGCTTATGCTCCAGCAGCGCCTTGGCGAAGGCGGCGATCCGCAGCGCCTCGAGACGGTAGCTCTCGCAGAACGCCATCGCCGCCTGGCTGGTGGGCGTGGGTTTTCCAGCGGCGTCGAAGAAGGCGTCCGCCTCCTCCCCCGACACCTGGTTGACGACGCGCGGAGAGGCGCTGTCGACCGCCAGCATCGGCGCGCCGCCGCTCTCATGGGTCATCGGCACGAAGGGATAGCGGCGGACATAGCCGGGCACATAGGCCCCTGCCCGCCACTGGCCCCCGCCGTCGACGAACAGGTTGCGCCCGGCCGCCACGCCCAGCACGGCGAGCGGCGTGGCGGTGGCGTCGGGTGCGAAGACGATCGGGTAGTGGCGGCTCGCCGGCGCGAACTCGCTGGCCACCAGCGGCACCACGGCGGTGTCGGCGGCGAAGCGGAAATCATGCGCCCGGCGCAGGCCGAACGTGCCGTGCTCCCGGCTGCGCAGCAGCATCGGGTTCCGGTAGAACAGCGGCAGGGCGGAAGCGGCAGCGGATGTCATGGATGTTTCCTCACTTCAAAAGCAGTCTTCCGCCGGACGCCCGGCGACGGGAGCGTCAGGTCGCTCCTGCGGGTTTGGGAACTGCCGCGCCTGCCGCCTCCACACGGTAGCAGGCCTCGACGCGGCACGGGCCTCCAGCGTTAATAGCTGACAGAGATGCGGGCTTGAACCGTGATATCGCGCGGCTGGCTGTCGTTCGCATCGGTCAGGGCGACGTCGGCGAACGAGAAATCCTCATGCGCCACCGGCCCGAGCTCGTTCTCACCGGCGCTCAGGAGGCGAGGCTTCCCCCCTGCCGCAGCGCCACCAGCCCGAAGCGCCGCATCCGTCGATGGACCGTGGTCCGGTCGAGGCCGAGTTCGCGCGCCGCCGCCGACACGTTCCAGCCCTGCGCGGCCAGCGCCGCGATCAGCTCGTCGCGCCCGGCCGACGGCGGGGCGAGCGCGCAGGGAAGCCGCGACGCGAAGGCCCGTGCCGCCATCTCAGGCGCCGCGCCCGCCGCAAAGTCCACTGCACAACCCGCCGCCAGCCCCTGCAGCCGGTCGGGCAGATCGTCGACGCCGATCACGCCGCTCTCCGCCACCGCGCAGGCATAGTCGAGCGCGTTGGCGAGTTCGCGGATATTGCCGGGCCAGCCATGCGCCGCCAGCGCCGCGCGCGCCGCCTCCGAGAGGCTGAAGCGCGCGCCCCCGGCATCGCAGCGCCCGGCGATGAGCCGGCTCACCAGCCAGTCGAGATCGCGCCGCTCCCGCAGCGCCGGCAAAGCGAGCACCGCGCCCGAGATGCGGAAATACAGGTCCTCGCGGAACCGCCCGGCCTTGATCTCGTCCACCAGGTCGCGATGGGTGGCGGCGATGACGCGGATATTCACCGGCACCGGCTTTGAACGGCCGAGCGGCGTAACCTCGTGCTCGGCCAGCACACGCAGCAGCCTTGTCTGCAGCGGCAGCGGCATGTCGCCGATCTCGTCGAGAAACAGCGTGCCGCCATCGGCCTCCAGCACCAGCCCCTTCTTGCCGCGCGCCGCCGCGCCGGTGAAGGCGCCGGCCTCGTAGCCGAACAACTCGCCCTCGACCAGCGATTCCGGCAGCGCGGCGCAATTGACCGGCACGAAGGGGCGGGCAGCGCGGGCACCGGCGGCGTGGATCGCCTTGGCGAGATATTCCTTGCCGGAGCCGGTCTCGCCGGTAATGAGCAGGCTCATCTGGGTGTTGACCAGCTTGGCCGCCCGCGCCGTCACCTGCCGCATCGCCGGGTCGTCGCGGAACAGCGCCGCCAGCGGTGCCGGCAGGGCAGGCGCCGCCGGCTCCACCACCGGCCGCCCCGGCCGGCTCGGCGGCGCCAGCGTGGCGGCGAAGAGCGGCGTGCCGGAACCGGCGAGCCGGACCAGCCGCTGGGCCGCCGGCAGCGCATGCGAGAAACGCGGCAGATCGTCGACCTCGAGCTGGAAGAACTCCCCCAGCCGGCGCCCCACCAGCCCCCGCCCCGCCGCGCGCCCCTCTGTCGACGTCTCGCGCAGCAGCAGCTGCCGGGCGGCATTGTTGAAGCCGAGCAGCCGCCCCGAGCCGTCCACCGCCAGCACATAGCTCGGCTCGACATCGACGAATTCGGGCGAGCCGGCGAGCTTGACGATCCATTCGCGCCGGAAACGGCTCACGAGATTGGCGGTCTCGATCTTGTTGGCGAAGCCCTTGACGAATTGCAGCGCGAGAAACTGGCTCTCCTTCGGCTCGGGCGAGCGCAGGGCGGAGATGTCGAGCACCGCCGCCAGCGCGCCGAACGGGTCGTAGACCGGCGCCGCGGTGCAGGTCAGCGGAATATGCGTCGCGTCGAAATGGTCGGTCTGGTGCACCACCAGCGCCTCGCCGGTGTGGATGCAGGTGCCGACCGCGCAGGTGCCGGCATGCTGCTCGTTCCAGTCGGCGCCGAGATAGAGCCCGGCCCGCATCAAATTGTTGTCGAAGGTCGGGTCGCCGATGAAATCGACCGTGATGCCCTTGGCGTCGGTCAGCAGCAGCACATAGCCGAGCCCCGCCACCTGCCGGTACAGCGTTTCCACGCCGAAGCGGGCGGTATGGGTGAACTCCTCCATCGCGTCCTGGTGCTCGCGCAGCCGGGTGGCGGTGAGGATGCAGGGCTCGCGCAGCACCTCGGGGTCGAGGCGGTGTTCGCTGACGCAGCGCCGCCAGGATTCCTGGATCACCGCGTCGCGGCGGGTCGCCGCTCCGCCGGCGGCACGCACGAGCTCGTCGATATGAGCGGCCTGATCCCGTCTCATCGGCGTCCTCCCGGAATGTTGGCGCCGGCCCTGCCGGCATCGGGATGTGACCTCCCGTTTGCCGGCAGTGTCGTCCCCTTGGCGGGCCGGTGCAAGCGCCCGCCCGCCCCTGCCCGTCACGAAGTGCGGCGTGCGCCACAGCTGTGGCGTCTGGCGCCACAGGTGCGGCGGCGGCGCCTCACCGCGTGTCCGCGCCCACCCATCCCCTCATCAACGATTTCAATGGCTTGGAGCCATCCTGCCACTTGGCCCGGCGCTTGCGGAGAGAGGCGGTACAAACGAGGCCGCCCGGCAAAGGAGCGGCCCGCAGGGACGAACGCCACGGGAAGGACGCCGGATGACGTCATCGACGCCGCCGAAGGTCGGCATCATCGCCAATCCGATCTCGGCGCGGGACATTCGCCGCGTCGTCGCCAGCGCCAACAGCGTGCAGGTGGCGGACCGCGCCAACATCGTGCTGCGCGCGCTGGCCGCGCTGGCCGCCTGCGGCATCGAGGATGTGGTGATGATGCCCGAGCGCGGCGGCATCGCCACCCATGTGCTGCGCGGCATGGAGCGCTCCAATGCGCAGGGCGAGGCCCGCTTTCCCCGGCTGACCCATCTGGCCATGCCGGTCACCGGCACGGTGGACGACACACGCCGCGCCGCGCGGATGATGCGCGAGGCCGGCGACATCGCCGCCATCATCGTGCTGGGCGGCGACGGCACCCATCGGGCCGTGGTGGCGGAGTGCGGGCAGGTGCCGATCGCCGGCATCTCGACCGGCACCAACAACGCCTTTCCTGAACATCGCGAGCCCACCATTACCGGCCTCGCCACCGGCCTCGCCGCCATGGGCCAGGTGCCGGCCGCCCTCGCCTTCGCCGCCAACAAGCTGATCGAGGTGCGCATCGACAGCGGGCCGCCGGACATCGCGCTGGTCGATGTCGCCCTCGTGACCGACCGCTTCGTCGGCGCCCGCGCTCTGTGGCGGGCGGAAACGTTTCGCGAGCTCTATGTCGCCTTCGCCGATCCGGAAGTCATCGGCATGGCCGCCATTGCCGGGCTGATCGAGCCGGTGAGCCGGCGCGAGCCGGGCGGGCTCACCCTCACCCTCGCCCCGGCGGCGACGGCTCCGATGGTGGTGCACGCGCCCATCGCGCCCGGCCTCGTCACGCCCGTCGGCGTGGAAAGCTGGCGCCGCATGCCCTCGGGGACCGTGTTCTCACCCGATATCGCCGCCGGCTCGGTGGCGCTCGACGGCGAGCGCGAGCTGTTCTTCGACGGCCATCAGCAGGTGGCGATCGCCCTGCACGACGCCGCCTTCCGCACCGTGGATGTGGCCGCCGTCATGGGCTTCGCCGCCCGCGAGAAGCTGCTGCTGCGCCACGCCGCCCCCGCTCTCCATCCCGCCGCTTTGCTGGCGGGCGCCTGAGCCGTGCCCGCCCCCGACAACAACGCCGGCCAAAGGCCGGCAACGCCAAGGAGGAACGACAACGCCATGACCAACAATCCCTTTCCCCTCTCCCGGGACGAGTTGCTGACCGCCTACCGCACCATGCGCACCATCCGCGATTTCGAGGAGCGGCTGCATGTGGAATTCGCCAAGGGCGACATCCCCGGCTTCGTCCACCTCTATGCCGGCGAGGAAGCCTGCGCGACCGGCATCATGATGCACCTCACCGATATTGACCGCATCGCCTCCACCCATCGCGGCCATGGCCACTGCATCGCCAAGGGCGTCGATGTCCACGAGATGATGGGCGAGATCTACGGCAAGGCGACGGGCTGCTGCCGGGGCAAGGGCGGCTCCATGCACATTGCCGACCTGTCCAAGGGCATGATGGGCGCCAACGGCATTCTCGGCGCCGGCGCCCCGCTGATCTGCGGCGCCGGCCTCGCCGCCAAGTTCCGCGGCGATGGCGGGGTGGGCCTCACCTTCTTCGGCGACGGCGCGGCCAATCAGGGCACCGTGCTGGAGAGCATGAACCTCGCCGCGATCTGGAACCTGCCGGTCGTCTTCGTGGTCGAGAACAACGGCTACGCGGAATCGACCTCGGTCGAATACGCCACCGCCGTCGACTCCTATGTCGACCGCGCCGCCGGCTTCGGCCTGCCGGGGGTGACGGTCGACGGCACCGACTTCTTCGCCGTCTATGAAGCGGCGGGCGAGATCGTCAAGCGCGCCCGCGAGGGCGGCGGCCCGGCGCTGCTCGAATGCAAGACCGTGCGCTTTTTCGGCCATTTCGAGGGCGACGCCCAGACCTACAAGGCCAAGGGCGAGAACGAGCACAACCGCGCCCATCGCGACTGCCTGAAGCTGTTCGGCGCCCGGGTGACGGCGGCCGGCATCGTCGCCGATGCCGACCTCGCTTTGATCGACCGCGAGGTCGCCGCCCTCATCGACGACGCGGTGGACACCGCCAAGGGCGCGCCGCTGCCCGGCGCCCGCGAACTCACCACCGATGTCTATGTCGCCTACTGAGCCGAAAAACCAATAATCCGGAGGACATCCCATGGCCCGCATGATCAGCTACAAGCAGGCGATCAACGAAGCGCTCGATCTCGAAATGCGCCGCGATCCCACCGTCATCCTCCTCGGCGAGGACATTGTCGGCGGCGCCGGCGCCCCCGGCGAGATGGACGCCTGGGGCGGCGTGCTCGGCGTCACCAAGGGGCTGCACGCCAAGCACGGCAACCGGCTGATGGACACCCCGCTGTCGGAGAGCGCCTATATCGGCGCCGCCATCGGCGCGGCGGCCTGCGGCATGCGCCCGGTGGCGGAACTCATGTTCCTCGACTTCATGGGCGTGTGCTTCGACCAGATCTTCAACCAGGCCGCCAAGTTCAAATACATGTTCGGCGGCAAGGCGAAGACCCCGGTGGTCATCCGCGCCATGGTCGGCGCCGGCTTCCGCGCCGCCGCCCAGCATTCGCAGATGCTCACCCCGCTGTTCACCCATATTCCCGGGCTGAAAGTGGTCTGCCCCTCCAACGCCTATGACGCCAAGGGCCTGCTGATCCAGGCGATCCGCGACGACGACCCGGTGATCTTCTGCGAGCACAAGGCGCTGTACGGCTCGGAGGCCGACGTGCCGGAAGAGAGCTACGCCATCCCCTTCGGCGAGGCCAACATCGCCCGCGACGGCAAGGACGTGACCCTGGTCGGCTACGGCCTCACCGTGCCGCGCGCGCTCAGCGCCGCCGACACCCTCGCCCGTTCCGGCGTCTCGGCGGAGGTGATCGACCTGCGCACCCTCTCGCCGATCGACTGGGACACGGTGATCGAGAGCGTGGAGAACACCGGCCGCCTCGTGGTGGTGGATGAAGCCAATCCGCGCTGCTCCATCGCCACCGATGTCGTCGCCCATGTCACGCAGCACGCCTTTGGCGCGCTCAAGGCGGCGCCGCAGATGGTCACCGCCCCGCACACGCCGGTGCCGTTCTCGCCGGCGCTGGAGGATCTCTACATCCCCTCGGCCGAGGCCATCGTCGCCGCCGTCCACAAGACCACCGGCCCCGTCAAGTCGGCCGCGTGAGGAGCCTTGCAATGAATGAACGCATCAAGCCGGTCGTCATGCCCAAATGGGGGCTGTCGATGTCGGAGGGCAAAGTCACCGGCTGGCTCAAGCCCGCCGGTTCCCCGATCGCGCCGGGCGACGAGATCGTCGAGGTGGAGACCGACAAGATCGCCGGCGTGGTCGAGGCGCATGAGACGGGCACGCTGCGCCGGGTGATCGGCGAGCCGGACACGGTCTATCCGGTCAAGGCGCTGCTCGGCATCATCGCCGATGACGCGGTGCCGGACGCCGAGATCGACGCCTATGTCGCCGAATATGCGACGCAGGCGGCAGCCGAGGCGGCGCAGGAGGAGGCGCCGCGCACCCACTTCATCGACACCCCGGCCGGCCGCCTGCGCTACGCCAAACGCGGCGAGGGAGCGACGACTGTCGTGCTGATCCACGGCTTCGGCGGCGATCTCGACAATTGGCTGTTCAACATCGACGCGCTGGCGGAATCCGCCACCGTCTACGCGCTCGACCTTCCCGGCCACGGCCAGTCCGACAAGAAGCTGGACGATCCCTCGCTCAGGGGGCTGTCCGCCGCGCTGCTCGGCTTCATGGATGCGCTGGGGATCGACCGCGCCCATCTCGTCGGCCACTCCATGGGCGGCGCCATCGCCGGCCGCACCGCGCTCGACGCCCCCAGCCGCGTCGCCTCGGTGACGCTGATCGGCTCGGCCGGGCTCGGGGACGAGATCAATGCCGGCTACACCGACGGCTTCGTGCAGGCGAGTTCCCGGCGCGATCTGAAACCCGTGCTGGAGCAGCTGTTCGATGATCCCGACACCGTCACCCGCCAGCTGATCGACGACCTCTTGAAATACAAGCGGCTGGACGGCGTGGCGGAAGCTCTCACCGCGCTCTCCGCCAGCCTCTTCGCCGGCGGCCGGCAGGCCGAGCTTGTGGCGGAGGCGCTCGCCGCCAGCGACGTGCCGGCGCTGGTGGTCTTCGGCGCCAGCGACAAGGTGATCCCGCCCGCCCATGCGCAGGCACTGGGCGCGCGGGCCTCGGTCGAGGTGATCGAGGGCGCCGGCCACATGGTGCAGATGGAGAAGGCCGGAAGGGTCAACGAACTGATCCTCGCCCACATCGCCTGAGCCATCCCCGAGACAACACAACGCCGCCGCGCGCGCGGACGGCGAAGGAGGAATCATGTCCAAACTCACCGATAAGAGCATTGTCATCACCGGCGCCACTGGCGGCATCGGCGCCGCCATTGCCCGGGCGCTCGCCGCCGACGGCGCCGCCATCACGGTGGCCGACCTCTCGCAGGACGCCGCCGACGCGCTGGCGGGCGAGATCACCGCCGCCGGCGGCAAAGCCATCGGCGTCGCGGTGGACGTGCGCGAGCGCGCCCAGATCCGCGCCATGCTGGACAAGGCGGCGCAGGCCTTCGGCCGCGTCGACGTCGTGTTCAACAATGCCGGCATCGCCCAGACCCGGCCCTTCCTCGACATCACCGAGGAGGACTGGCGCCTCGTCACCGATGTCAACGCGCTCGGCGTGCTCCTCGGCATGCAGGAGGCGGTGAAGACGTTCCGCCAACAGGGGGGCGGCGGGAAGATCATCAACACCGCCTCGATCGCCGCCAAGCAGGGCTATGAGCCGCTGGCCCATTACTGCGCCTCGAAATTCGCCGTGGTGGCGATGACGCAGGCGGCGGCGCGGGCCTTCGGCAAGGAGGGCATCACCGCCAATTGCTTCTGCCCCGGCGTCGTCGCCACCCCGATGTGGGACGTGATCGACAAGGGTTTTCGCGACAACAAGCTCACCACCAAGGAAAACGAGGCCTTCGACAGCTTCGCCGCCACCGCCGTGCTCGGCCGGGCCTCGCAGCCGGCGGACCTCGTCGGCGTCGCCCGCTACCTCGCTTCCTCCGATTCCGACTTCATGACCGGCCAGTCCCTGATGGTGGACGGCGGCATGGTCTTCATCTGAGGAACGGCCATGGCAAGCAATGACAGCATCCCCGACCAGCTCAAGGACATGAACCGGCGCTTTTCCGCGCTGGCCAAGGCGGCGCCGGGGCCGATGGGCGCCTTCCGCTCCTTGATGGGTGAGGCCTCCCGCCCCGGCGCGCTCAGCGCGGCGACCAAGGAACTGATCGCCGTCGCCCTCGCCGTGCACCAGGGCTGCGCCGACTGCATCCTGTTCCACGTCGGCAACGCCGCCAGCCACGGCGCCCGCCGCGAGGAACTGGTCGAGGTGCTGGCGGTGGCGCTCGAAATGGGCGGCGGCCCCTCCGCCGTCTATGCCAGCCGGGCGCTGGAAGCCTTCGACGCCCTCGCCGCCAAAAGCTGACGCCCACCACCCCCCTGTTTCAAGGACATTCCCATGAAAGCCGCCCGCTTCCACGGCAAACGCGATGTGCGCATCGAGGAGGTGCCGGAGCCGGACCGCGCCCGGCTCGGCCCGCGCGACGTGCTGGTCAAGAACCGCTTCTGCGGCATCTGCGGCACCGACCTCCACGAATATGCCGCCGGCCCGATCTTCATCCCCACCGCGCCGCACCCCTATACGGGGGCGACGCTGCCGCAGATTCTCGGCCACGAATATGGCGGCACCGTCGTCGCCATCGGCGCCGAGGTGACGAATGTCTCCCCCGGCGACCGCGTCTCGATCCAGCCGCTGATCTCGCCGCGCGACGATCATTACGGCAAGCGCGGCCTCTACCAGCTCTCCGACAAGCTCGGCATTGTCGGGCTGATGTGGCCGTGGGGCGGCATGGCGGAGTATTCCGTCGTCAATGATTACAACGTGTTCGCCATGCCCGACAGCGTCTCGGACGCGCAGGCGGCGCTGATCGAGCCCACCGCCGTCGCGGTCTATGCCGCCGAGCGCGGCGGGGTGCGCCCCGGTTCCTCCGTGCTGGTCACCGGCGCCGGGCCGATCGGCCAGCTGCAGATCCTCGCCGCCCGGGCGGCGGGCGCCACGACGATCTTCCTGTCCGACACCAATGACAACCGGCTCAAAATGGCCCGCGCCGTGCTGCCCGACGTCATCACCCTCAACCCGAAGACCGACAAGGTGGTGGAGGCGATCCGCGACCAGACGGAGGGCCATGCCGGGGTGGATGTGGCACTGGAATGCGTCGGCGCGGAAGCCGCCACCGCCACCTGCATCGAGGCGGTGCGCCGGCAGGGCGTGGTGGTGCAGGTGGGCCTGCATGTCGGCAAGCCGGCGGTGGACGGCTTCACCCTCACATTCAAGGACATCGATCTGCGCGGCTCCTGGTGCTACTCGACGCTGATGTGGCCGCGCGTCGCCGCGCTGATCGGCTCGGGGCTGTTGCCGGCGGAAAAGGTCGTCACCCGCCGCATCAAGCTGGACGATGTGGTGGCGGAAGGCTTCGAGCAGTTGCTGAGCCCCGCCGGCACCGAGCTGAAGATCCTGATCGACCTCGCCTGACACGGCCAGCGCCGGAACCACGCCGCGCCGCATCGCCCCGCCCCTCATCCCCGGGCTTGACCCGGGGACCCAGCCTTGCCGTTCGAACCCGGCCTGAGGACTGCGCGGCCGGGTCAAGCCCGGTCCTGAGGGAGGGGTGGCGTCCGCGCGAGCCGGGCTCGCGTCCCGCTCCGGCCGGCGCGCGACCCCGGCTCGTGCCTCCGCCACCTCCGGATGACGCGTCCAGTTCCCCCTCATCCCCGGGCGTGACCCGGGGATCCAGCCGCCCCGCCCCCGGCCAAGGCCCGCGCCCGACCGCCGCCGTTTCATTGCCGAAGCTCGCCACCTATTTCCTAGTAATTCGGTAGATTTAATATTGACCGCCGCTCCCAGCCGTGAAAACCTCTCCCCATCACATGCACCAGTGCCACCGCGCTGCCGGGGAGATTGCCCATGTCCTTCCGTTTCATGTCATTCAATTTCAAGCCCGTGGCTGCCGCCGCGCTCATCGCCGCATTGGCGGCGCCGCTCGCCTACGCTCCCGTAGCCCGCGCGGCCGACGTGACGCTGCTCAACGTCTCCTACGACCCCACCCGCGAGCTTTATTCCCAGTTCAACAAGCTGTTCGCCGCGCGCTACAAGGCCGAGACCGGCAAGAGCGTCGAGATCAAGACCTCGCATGGCGGCTCGGGCAAGCAGGCCCGCTCGGTGATCGACGGGCTGGACGCCGATATCGTCACCCTGGCGCTGGCCTATGACATCGACGCCATCGCCGACCGGGGCTTCCTGGCCAAGGACTGGCAGAAGCGCCTGCCGGACAATGCCGCGCCCTACACCTCGACCATCGTGTTCCTGGTGCGCAAGGGCAACCCGAAGGGCATCAAGGACTGGAACGACCTCACCAAGCCCGACGTGCAGGTCATCACCCCCAACCCGAAGACCTCGGGCGGCGCCCGCTGGAACTACCTCGCCGCCTGGGCCTATGCGCTGAAGCAGAACAGCGGCGACGAGGCCAAGGCGAAGGACTTCGTCGGCGAAATCTACAAGCACGTTCCGGTGCTGGACACCGGGGCGCGCGGCTCCACCGTCACCTTCACCGAGCGCGGCGTCGGCGACGTGCTGCTGGCTTGGGAGAACGAGGCGTTCCTGTCGAAGAAGGAGTTCGGCGACGACAAGTTCGACATCGTCGTCCCCTCGCTCTCCATCCTCGCCGAGCCGCCGGTGGCGGTGGTCGACAGGAATGTCGCGCGCAAGGGGACGGCCGAGGTGGCCGAGGCCTATCTCAAGCTGCTCTACTCCAAGGAGGGCCAGACGCTGGCGGCGGAGAATTTTTACCGCCCGCGCGACCCCGAGGTCGCCAAGGCGTTCGAGGCAGTGTTCCCCAAGGTCGAGCTGGTGACCATTGACGATCCCGCCTTTGGCGGCTGGCGCAAGGCGCAGCAGACCCACTTTTCCGATGGCGGCGTGTTCGACCAGATCTATTCCAACTGAGGCGGGCCGGCCGGAATCGTTCTTTTCGGCCTGATCGACCTCATCGTCCTCCTCATCGTCCTCCCAATCGTCCTCATCGTCCCCCCTCAGGCCGTGCCGCAAGGCGCGGCCTGCGCCGTGACCACACCCCGCCGGAGCACCGCCTTGAGCGAGACGACGCTGGATCGCCCTACCCTTGTCGGCACCCTGCCCCCGCCCCCCGCGGGGCGCGGCCGGAGCGTCATTCCCGGCTTCGGCCTCACGCTGGGGCTGACCCTGCTCTGGCTGTCGCTGGTGGTGCTGATCCCGCTGGCGGCGCTGTTCCTGAAGACGGCGGAACTGCCGCCGGAGCGGCTTTTCGCCATCCTCACTTCTCCTAGAACATTGAACGCGCTGAAGATTTCCTTCGGCCTCTCGCTCGCCGCCGCGAGCATCAATCTGGTGCTCGGCGCGGTCATCGTCTGGGCGCTGGTGCGTTATGAGTTCCCCGGACGCCGGGTGCTCGACGCGCTGGTCGACATTCCCTTCGCCCTGCCCACGGCGGTGGCCGGCATCGCGCTCACCTCGCTCTATGCCGAGAATGGCTGGATCGGCGCCCTGCTCGCCCCGCTCGGCATCAAGGTCGCCTTCACGCCGCTCGGCATATTGATCGCGTTGATTTTCATAGGCTTGCCCTTTGTGGTGCGCACGGTCCAGCCGGTGCTGGAAGACCTCGACCACGGTCTGGAGGAGGCCGCCGCCACCCTCGGCGCCGGCCGCTGGACGACGATCCGGCGTGTCATCGCCCCGGCGGTGCTGCCGGCCTTCCTCACCGGCTTCGCCCTCGCCTTCGCCCGCGCGGTCGGCGAATATGGCTCGGTGATCTTCATCGCCGGCAACCTGCCGAACGTGTCGGAAATCGCCCCGCTGCTCATCGTCATCCGGCTGGAAGAGTTCCGCTATGCCGACGCCACCGCGATTGCGGCGACGATGCTGGTGGCGTCCTTCCTGCTGCTGTTCGTCGTCAACGGCCTGCAGCGCTGGTCGCAGGCCCGCACCGGGAGGCTGGCATGAGCGCTGCTCCCGTCCGTGATGAGCCCGGCCTCGTCAAGGTCCTCCTCATCGCACTCGCCGTCGCCTTTGTCGGCCTGCTGATCGTGCTGCCGCTGGTCGCGGTCTTCGCGCAGGCGTTCGTGAAGGGTTGGGACGCCTATCTCGACGCCCTGGTCGAGCCCGACGCGCTGGCGGCGGTGCGCCTCACGCTTCTCGTCACGGCACTGTCGCTCACCGCCAACACGGTGATGGGCCTGGTCATGGCCTGGGCCATCACCAAGTTCGAATTCCCCGGCAAGAGCTTCCTCATCACCCTGATCGACCTGCCCTTCTCGGTCTCCCCGGTCGTCGCCGGCCTCGTCTTCGTGCTGCTGTTCGGCGCGCAGGGCTATTTCGGCCCGTGGCTGATCGACAATGGCTGGAAGATCATCTTCTCCTGGCCCGGCATCACGCTGGCGACGATCTTCGTCACCTTTCCCTTCGTCGCGCGCGAGCTGATCCCGCTGATGCAGGAGCAGGGCACGGTCGAAGAGGAGGCGGCGGTCACGCTCGGCGCCGGCGGCTGGCGGGTGTTCTCCCGCGTCACCCTGCCCAACATAAAATGGGCGCTGCTTTATGGCGTGCTGCTGTGCAACGCCCGCGCCATGGGCGAGTTCGGCGCGGTCTCGGTGGTGTCGGGCCATGTGCGGGGGGAGACCAACACCATCCCGCTGCAGGTCGAGATTCTCTACAACGAGTACCAGTTCCAGGCGTCCTTCGCCGTGGCCTCGCTGCTGGCCTTGCTCGCCATCGTGACGTTGCTGGCGAAGACGCTGCTGGAAGCCCGTCTCGGCCGCAGCGGCGGGCACTGATTTCCACTCCGTCATCCCAGCTCGCCCCTGCGCGGCGTCCGGGATGACGTCGGGAGGGCTGTCAGAACAGGTACACCGCCGCCAAAACCCCGCCAACCACCAGCACGGCGAACGCCGCCGTCACCAGGCCGAGCCGTTCCTCGATGAAGGCACGCGCCGAGGGGCCGACCCAATACAGCAGCCCCGCCACCATAAAGAAGCGCAGCCCCCTTGTGATGACCGAGAGCACCACGAACCAGAACAGGCTGTAATGGGCGAAGCCCGAGGTGATCGTCACCACCTTGTAGGGGATCGGGGTCAGTCCCTTGATGAGAATGATCCAGTGGCCATAGCGCTGATAGGCCTCGGTGAAGGCATCCACCCGGGCGCCGTAGCCATAGAGGTTGATCAGCCAGAGGCCGAGCGAATCATAGAGCAGCGCGCCGATGGCATAGCCGGCCAGCCCGCCGAGCACCGAGGCGAGGGTGCAGAGGCTTGCGTACCACCAGGCGAGCCGGGGCCGGGCGAGGCACATCGGCACCAGCATGATGTCGGGCGGCACAGGGAAGAACGAGCTTTCGGCAAAGGACACGGCGGCCAGCGCCCAGGGCGCGGAACGCCGCTCTGCGAGATCGATGACCCACTGGTAAAGGCGGCGCAGCATGAAACGGCCTGACGTGAACAAGGGCCTGGCGGAACGACCGCCTGGCGGCAAGGAAAGACGGCGGAGCGGCGGCTAGGGCATTTTCGGCCGAAATGGGCTCCGGTTCGCGTGAACAAAACAGCTAAAGACGAGAACCTCGGGCACATCAGGCGAAACGGCTCTCACCGGACATGCTCTAGGGGCGCCGGCGCGGCATGTCGGGAAGCGGAGCGGCGCCGTCGGCGATGTCCCACAAAAGCGGCCGGGCGGCCACCCCTGCCTCGAAGAGCGGCGCATCCTTGCCGGATGCTGACCGGCGCTTGGGCATCTTCTCGGCCATGCCGAGCAGCTTCTCGCGCCGGCGCATCTCCGCCCATACATCCTCGGGCTCGATGCCGAGTTCGACCCACAGCACGACGAGATTGTAGAGGAGGTCGGCGCTCTCGCGCACGGTGGCGGCGCGGTCGCCGATCACGCCGTCCAGCGCCACCTCCACCGCCTCCTCGGCCACCTTCTTCGCCATCGCCGCCCGGCCCTTGCGGAACAGCTTCTGCGTTCGCGGCGAAGGGTTGGTCCCCTTCTTCGTCGCGGCCACGGCGGCGTGCAGGCGGCGGATCGAATCGCTCATGCCGAATCACTCATCCGTCGATTCTAGAACCAATTACGTGAAGCCTGTGCGGCAGTGTGCGTATCGGATGGCGCCGGTGTGATCCCGCGACCGGGCTTTGCCTTTTGCGCCGCCGCAGGGTTCGGGTTATGCAAGGGGCGAAATGCCTTCTCGGGCCGGCCTGGCCCGCCGCCCCCGGTCTGAAACGGATATTGGAAGCGTGCTGAACCTTTCCCTGTTCCGCCCCCGCCGCGCCTGGCTCGTGGCCGGGCTTCTCAGTGCCGCGCTGCTCGCACCGCTGGCGGCGCGCGCCACACCGGCGCTGGTCATCGAGGTCGACAGTGGCAAGGTGCTGCTGGCGGAGGAAGCCACCAAGCCCTGGTACCCCGCCTCCGTCACCAAGCTGATGACCGCCTATGTCACCTTCAAGGCCATCCGCGCCGGCCGGCTGACACCGGAGACGCTGATCACCGTTTCCGACTTCGCGACGACGCAGAAGCCCTCCAAGATGGGGTTCAAGGCCGGCACCCAGGTGACGGTCGACAACGCGCTGAAGATGATGCTGGTGAAGTCGGCCAACGACATCGCCGTGGTGCTCGCCGAAGGCGTCAGCGGCAACCTGCCCGCCTTCATCGACGAGATGAACGCCACCGCCGCCGAACTCGGCATGACCGGCACCCATTACGCCAACCCGAACGGGCTGCCCGACCCGGCGCAGGTGTCTACCGCGCGCGACCTCGCCATCCTCGCCCGCGCCATCTTCCTCAATTTTCCCGAGCAGGCCGACCTGTTCCGCATTCCGGCGATCAAGATCGGCCCGGCGGTCATCCGCAGCTACAACAAGCTGATCGACCGCTATCCCGGCGCCGACGGCATGAAGACCGGCTTCATCTGCGCCTCCGGCTTCAACCTTGTGGCCAGCGCCACCCGCGGCAACCGGCATCTTCTCGTCGTGGTGCTCGGCACCGAATCCGGCAAGGCCCGCACCGAGCAGGCCGCCCTGCTGCTGGAGCGCGGCTTCCAGCAGTCCGGCAACGTGTTCGGCGCGCTCGCCCCCTCGGTGGAATCGCTGCGCAACGAGGCCGGTCCGCCCACCGACATGCGCGAACAGGTCTGCGGCGGCAAGCGCAAGAACACCGCCTCCGAGGCCGATGACGACAGCGGCCCGGCGCCCACCGGCTTTGTCGCCGCCGGCATGGCCCGGCTCGACGGCACCGTGACAGGCGCCAGCCTGCTGCAGAAGCTGCCGCCCTCCATGCCGCCGGTCGAGGTGTTCGTCGGGCCGTTCCCCAGCGCCGAGGCGCTCGCCGCCGCCTATCCCGCGCCGCCGGCGCCGAAGAAGCCCGCCACGGCGAAGAAGCCGGGCGACAAGAAGGGGCAGACGACGGCGATCATCGACCCCGCCGATCCCTCCGCCCCGGCTGCCGCGCCCAAGCCGAAGCCCAAACCGAAGCCCAAGCCGGCCACCGCGCAGGCCTCGCCCGCAGGCGGCGCCCCCGCCAAGCCGGCGTCGAAACCGGCGACCAAGCCCGCGCCGAAGCCGGCCGCCAATCCGGCGGCAGGGCCGGGCGCCGCGCCGACCACTCTCGCTGTTCCGCCCCCGCCGCAATAGAGTGGGCGCGCCGGGCCTCGCGTGACCGTGGCGCCCACGCGCCCGAACAGGATTTCGCACATGAGCGAGGCGACCCGCCTCCCCCCGGAACCGCTTCCGGTCACGCTGCTCACCGGCTTTCTCGGCGCCGGCAAGACCACGCTGCTGAACACGCTGCTGCAGCAGCCGGACATGGCCGATACCGCCGTGCTGATCAACGAGTTCGGCGAGATCGGGCTCGACCATCTCCTGGTCCAGCATTTCGACGACGCCACCGTGCTGCTCGCCTCCGGCTGCCTGTGCTGCACCATTCGCGGCGATCTGGCGGAGGGGCTGGAGCAGCTGCTGCGGCGGATGGACAATGGCGCCATCCCGCCCTTCCGGCGGGTGGTGATCGAGACCACCGGCCTCGCCGACCCGGCGCCGATCCTTCATGTCCTGATGATGCATCCCTATCTGCTGATGCGCTTCCGGCTGGATGGCGTCGTCACCGTGGTCGACGCGGTCAACGGCCTCGGCACGCTCGACGCGCACCCGGAATCGGTGCGGCAGGCGGCGATTTCCGACCGTATCGTCCTCACCAAGACCGATCTGGTCGACACGCCCGCGCGGATCGCCGACCTCGCCGCGCTGCGCCAGCGCCTTGCCCGCCTCGCGCCCGGCGCGCCGGTGCTGGAGGCGGCGAAGGGCGAGGCGACGCCGGCCGCGCTGCTTGGCGCCGGGCTGTACGATCCCGCCACCAAGATCCCCGACGTCTCGCGCTGGCTGGCCGACGAGGCGGTGAGCGCGGCGGAGGAAACCTCCCGTGCGCACGCCCATGACGAGAACCGCCATGACGAGCGCATCCGCGCCTTCACCGTGGCCACCGATGCCCCGGTCTCGGCTGCGGCCATCGACATGTTCCTGGAGCTGGTGCGCGGCACGCACGGGCCCAAGCTCTTGCGGCTCAAGGGGATCGTGAAGCTGGCCGAGGACCCCGAGCACCCGCTCGTTCTGCACGGCGTCCAGCATGTGCTGCACCCGCCGAGCCAGCTTCCCGCCTGGCCGGATGACGACCGGCGCACCCGGCTGGTGATGATCGTGCGCGATGTCGAGCCGGCGGTGATCCGCCGGCTGTTCGACGCCTTCATGGGCCTGCCCGCCATCGGCCAGCCCGACCGCGTCGCCATGACCGACAACCCGCTCGCGCCGCATACTCTGCGGCGCTGACTCTCCGGCGCTGAGCGCTTGGCGCCCTTCGCGGCCTATTGGGTCGGGAGCGGCGCGCCATTGAGCAGCACCTGCGTGCCGCCCGCCGCCGGTGCGCTGGCGCTCGCGCCAGCCGGGTTCGCGGCCGCCTCTGCAGCGGCCTCGACCTTCGGGTCCGGCACCGCGATCACCATCGCCCAGTAGACGCTGTACTTGCTGCGCGGGGAGCGCACAGCGGCGATGCCGAGGCGGGTGGCGCCCGACAGCAGCATGTTCTTGTTGTGCGAGGGCGAATCCCGCCAGCCCGAGAACGCCTCGGCCAGGGTGTGGTAGCCGGCGCCGACATTCTCGGCCGCCTTCAGCCCGCTGAACCCTGCCGCCTTCAGCCGCGTGGTCAGCCCGCGCCCGCCAATATTGTGCGAGAGCTGGTCCGCCGCCGCCATGGACTTGGCCTGGCGCTCGGCGACATTCATCAGCACCGGATCGATGGTGACGGCCGGCAGGCCGCGCCCGCGCCGGTAGTCGCTGATCAGCGCGGCGGCCGCCTGCGGGTCGAGCGCGCCGCCCTTGGCGATGTTGGCATAGAAGGTCTCGTCCACCGGCGCCGTGGTCGGCCCGGCGGCGCAGGCCGCGAGCATCAGGGGCACCAGCAGCAGACCGGCAAGGCGCTTCAGCAGGAAGGTGGACATGCGACTCGTCTCAAGGAGGAGCGGAGGAGGCACGGCGCGAACCGGACCCGGCACGATTGAATCCGCCCGGATCGGTAAACCAATCTCTAACGCGCGGGTCCGATGACGCCGAGTTCAGCGAAAATGCCTAGCCGTCCTCATCGCCGGCCGGCGGCTCCTCGCCGATCCGCCCGCCGCGATAGATGCTCCAGGGCGTGTAGGGAATGCCGATCTTCGCCGTTTTCAGCCGGTCGAGCACGGCGAAATGCAGGTCGCTCTTCACCGTGAGGGCATAGTCGACATTCGCCACCACGCAGCGCAGCTCGAATTTCAGATAGCTGTCGCCGAACGCCATCAGGAACACGCGCGGCGGCGGCGAGCGCAGCACCTGCGGGTGGTCGCAGGCGCAGCCGATCAGGATATCGCGCACCTCGTCGGCATCCGCGTCATAGGCGACATTCACCGCCACGATGACCCGGCCGGTTGTGTTGGCATGGGTGAAGTTCTTCACCATGCCGGTGATGAGGTCGGAATTGGGGATCAGCACCGCCGCGCGGTCGAAGGTCTCGATCTCGGTCGCGCGCACGCTGATGCGGCGCACATAACCCTCCTCGCCCTTCACCGAGATGGTGTCGCCGACCCGTATCGGCCGCTCGGCCAGCAGGATCAGCCCGGAGACGAAGTTCGAGACGATGGATTGCAGGCCAAAACCGATACCGACCGAGAGCGCACCGGCGACGAGGGCGATGTTCTCCAGGTTCAGCCCCAGCTGCCCCATCGCCATCGCGATCACCGCGATCGAGCCGATATAGCCGATGATGGTGGCGATGGAATTCTGCAGGCCCTGATCGAAGGCGGTCTTCGGCAGGATGGCCACCGCGAACCAGCGCTGCACCGCGCGGGCGATGACGATGCCGATCACCAGGAACAGCAGCGCGCTCAGAATGTCGCCAAGCGCGATGGTCGAGCTGCCGATGGTGAAGCCCAGCGTGACGCGGCTCGCCAGATCGGCGAAATCCGAGGTCGAGGTGCCGAAGGTGCCCACCGTCACGATGACGATGCCGATGATCGCCACCGCCTTCAACACGCCGGCGACCAGCACCGACAGCAGTTCGAGGCTCGCCGGCCTTATGCCGAGCGTCTTGGCCGCATGGCGCGCCCTCGGGCCGGTGGCGAGGGAATCGACGAACAGCGCATTGATCAGCGCCACCACGAGATAGAGCGTGCCGGCCATGACCACGGCGATCAGCGCGCGCGAGGACAGGAAGCCGGCGAAGCTGACATAGCCGGTGATCAGCGCACCGAGAATGGCAAGGTTCAGCACCCAGAAGGGAAACTTGATCCAGTTGAGCAGGGTGTAGGAACGGGCGTCCCGACCATCGTCGGCCTTGCCCTCCGAAGTCTTGCCCTCCGGGATCTTGCCATCCGCCGCCTTGCCCTCATCCTCGTCCGTGTCGCCGGACAGGGCGTTGAGGGCGCGCATGCTGCGCGAGGCCACCAGGACGAGGCACAGCGACATGGCGGCGCTGGTCGCCACCGAGAGCGGCACCGGAACGACCAGAGCGCGGTGGAAGGCGCCGAGCGTCACCGTGGTCGCCAGAATCCAGAGGCCGATCGAGGCGTAGCGGAAGATCAGGCCGGCCATCTCGTCCGACAGCGGCACCACGCGGCGCTGGGGCTCGCGCGGCGCCAGAGCCCCGTCGAGCAGGCCGATGCCGATCGCGATGATGGTGATCGCGAGCAGTATCCCCTGCGCGATTTCATTCACGCGTGGGGGCAGCAGGTCGAAATTGTTGAGGAGGGCCAGAACAGCGGTGGCGGCCAGCGGCGCCGCCGCCATCCGCAGGATGGCCACCAGCGCCGAAAGCCCGCACGCGCGCAGGCGCGAGAGCGGTTCGCCCGCCGCGCCAAGCTCTGCGCGGTGCAGCGGCCGGGCAAGGATGCTGCGCGCCAGGAAGATCAGCGCCACGATCACCAAGGCGGCGAAGGCCACCGCCACCTGCCCGAGAAACGGCATGCGCGCATTGGCATAGGCGGCCCAGTCGCTCAGCAGGTAGTTGACGCCGCGCAGTTCCACCGGCACGGCGGCCGCGGCCTGCACCCACAGCGAGGGATCGAAAATGCTGTAGGAGCGCGCCAGCAGCGTGTCGGTAAACAGCGCCCGGCGCCGGCTGGTGATGCGGTCGGAGAGCTGGTCCGCCCGCACCTTCAGCAGCTTGGCCTGCTTGAGCACGCCGTCGAGCTCGGTGGCGCGGGCGGTCAGCGCCTCGCGCTCGGAGGTGATGGAAGCGTCTTCCGGTGCCGCATCCTCGGCCGGCTTGGGGCCGATTTCCTTGACCCTGTGGTTGAAGTTGGACAGCAGCGGCTCCAGCAGGGCGATGCCGGCGGTCAGGTCGGTCCGCACCGGGTCCAGCCGGTTGCGCAGATCATCGAGGTCGGTCGAGCGCAGCCCGTCGCGCCCCAACGCCGCCTCCACACCGTCGACGATGGCGCGCTGGCCCTCCAGCTTCTGCTGCACCTGCAGCTGTTCCGGCGGGATCTGCGCGAAGCCGGCACCGGCGCTGAACAACAGGGCCAGCGCCATAAACAGCGCCCAAAGCACCGGCGCGACGCCCGCCACTGGGCAGCCGACCCGCGACGAGGCGGTCGGCGCGGTGGTGCGGGTCGGGAAAGACGGTAAGCGGAAGGTGGGATACATCGTGCCGGGGCGGATTGGAGCCAGTGGCCGACCTCTCTCAGTCCCGATCAAGGCCAAGTCAAGGCCAGGCCACGGCCCGGCGCCCACCGGGGGCGGATCCGCGCGTCAGTTGCCGCGCAGATGCGGCGGCAGCATCCGCCCCTGCAGGGCGGAGGCGGAGGACAGGACGGCGAAGATGTCGCCGATGAACTCGCGGGCCTGCGAGAAAAAGGTGGCGCGCGGGGCACGCATGCGCCCGACCATCTCCTCGTCGTCGAGCTGGAGATCGGCCGCATGATGGACGGCGAGGTTCCGCATCGGCCCGTTATTGGGCAGGAACACCACTTGCAGCTCCGCGATGTTGCGGTTCTGCGCCAGCAGCACCAGATGCTTCATCAGCGCCGAGCCGATGCCCTTGCCCTGCCAGGGACGCTCGACACTGAACGCCGCCTCGGCCGCCGCCGGCTTGCCCGGGCGCGTGCCCAGCGGATGCAGCTCCGCCACCGCCCGCAGCTCGTCATCGACGAAATAGCCGATGGCGCTGGCATCGCCGGAGACGAGGCGGGTGGCGTGGCGGGCCAGCGCGCCATCGGACACCACGCCGCCAAAGCGCATGAAGCGGCTCAGCGGATCAAGCCGCAGCAGATGCGCCAAAATCACCTCGCGTTCCGCCGGCACCAGCTTGCGGATATGGCCAGGCAGCCGCGCCACCGCCGACGAAGGCGGGACAAGCGGCGCCTGCGGCGCGGCAGAAGAAGGGGCGGCGGACAGTGTCATGGGCTCGGCCTCGACGGGACCGCGGATCATTATTGCGGCGCAGCATAAATATGCGCACCGCACAACGAGACAACTCCTGCATCTGCATGGCTCGCATGCGGGCTCGGCGAACCTTGCTCAGTCTATGCCGCCGCGGCCGCAGCGCCAATGCGTAGGGTCGCGGACGCCCCTGGAGAGGCATGGGGGCGGGCGCGCATCGCCCCGACCTTGGGCCGCTCCCGCCTATTTCTGCCGGACGAGGCGGCTGCATTTGGCCGAGGCGTCCTCGCCGGTCTCGGCATAGCAGAGGTCGAGCACATCGGGGCCGGCGAGCGAGCCGGTGAACACGCCATCGGCATCGACCACCACCACGATACGCCCATCCGGCGTCATGCTGCCGTGCACCTCGCTGGTCTCATAGGCACCGGGGGCGCCATAGGACTTCATCGCCTTGAAGGCCACGCCCTGCTGCTCGCGCACCTCCAGCAGCAGATCGTGCCGGTCCCACCCGTCCTTGGCGCCAACCCCGGCCTCCTCGCCCTTCCATGTGCCGAGGAGGGAGACCGGGTCGGCGGCGAGCGCCGGGGTTGCGAACAGGAGCGCGGTGGTCACGAGGACGGCGGTCTTCATGTCGTAAGCCTCCAATGGGCCAGGATATGGCGGGTGCCGCACGTTCGATGCAGTGCCGCCGGGCGCCGCCCGGGGGAGACGTCGGCGCCGGCGCGCGTGCACGGCCGGCGTCAGGTCCTTCCATCCGGCCGAGGGCCAGAGGGAGGGGTCAGCGGCTGGCGCTCAGCGTGCGGGCCCGCGTCACCACCTCGGTGATCGCCTCGCGCAGGGCACCATCGGCCGACAGGCCGAAATTGTAATGGCTCATCGAGAACGGGCCGATCTTGCCGGGATGGGCCGAGCGGAATCCGACATAAAGGCCGAGAAACGCGCCGTCGGGCGACAGCATGGCCGCGCCGGAGACGCCGCCCTCGGCATCGCAGTCGATCGCGACTTCGCGCACGCCGCTCGATGCCGTCGTCGTCACCTTGCGGGCCTGGCAGTTCTGCAGCGAGTAATTTTCCTGGCCGCCGCTCCGCGCCGCCGCCGCCAGCACGATGTTGCCCGGCACCTGCATCGTGCCGGGCATGTAGGGCTTCACGCCCTTCACCGCCCCGGCGAGCGGCACCACCGCCCAGTCCTTCACCGCCGGCTGGCCATAAGGCTCGCGGGCGCCGCACACCACCTTGTCGACATCGACCGAGACCTTCTGCCGGCTGCCGCCGGCAACGATCTCGAAGGTGCAGTTGGCACCCCGCCCGCGCGGCTCGCCGCCGGGGGTGAACAGCACATGCGAGGCCGTCACCAGCACGTTGTTGGCGCCGACCAGTTGGCCGGTGCCCACCGCCGAGCCGCAGCGCACCATGCCGGTGGCGCCGAAGCGCGAGGCCATGGCGGCCGGCGTCAGGCCGAAGGTGCGGGAATAGTCGTCGCGGGAAAGCCGGTCATCGCGGTCGATGATGATGGCGGAGGACGGCAGGGTCGCGGAAGTCGAGGCCTTGCGCTCCACCGCCGCCGCCGGGGCGCCAAAGGCGCCGATCCCGCAGGCGACAGCCAACGCCACGGTCACGGCCCGCCCAACCGGGGCCTTTCCGCCAAGATCGCCAAAGCCACGCACCCGCATTCCGGTCTCACCCGTCTGGAGAAGCGCGGCGAGTGTGAGGGAATAAATGCGGGCGGGTCAAGGCAAACAGGGAATAACGCGCAAAACGCCCTTCGGTTCCCGCCGTTCTGCCATGCATTTTCCGGGGGTGTGTCGCGCCTTGGCGCCGTTACCCGGCACCACGCGGCCGAGGCGCGGTCGTTCCATAGCTAGGCTTGCGCAACGCTTGCCTTTCGCGACCGTAGTCTTTCGCAACCCTTGCCGCAACGGCCGGCTGACGCTAAGCGTGCGCTGCAACATTGCGGGGTGCCCCAATATGGCGGAAATGGTGGCGGCGGAAGCCGGCGGCTCGGTGCTCGCCGCTCGATATGTCGCCCGCATGGCGGCCGGCGATATCACGCCCGATGCCGGCCAGGCCCGCGTCGTCGGGGCGCTGGCGGCCCTCGAACAGCGCATCGCCTCCCGCCGCCTCGCCCGCAAATCCTCGGCGCTGGGCTGGCTGTTCGCCCGGCGCGAGGACACCATTCCCCGCGTGCGCGGCCTCTACATCCACGGCGCCGTCGGCCGCGGCAAGACCATGCTGGTCGACCTGTTCTATGAGAGCGTGGCGGTGCGCAAGCGCAAGCGGCGCGCGCATTTCCACGAATTCATGGCCGATGTCCACGCCCGCATCTTCCAGGTGCGCAAGGACATGAAGGAAGGCCGGCTCAAGGATGGCGACCCCATCGCCCCGGTCGCCGCCGCGCTCTATGAGGAAGCGTGGCTCCTGTGCTTCGACGAGTTCCACGTCACCGACATCGCCGACGCGATGATCCTCGGCCGCCTGTTCGAGAAGCTGTTCGATCTCGGCGTGGTCATCGTTGCCACCTCCAATGTCGCCCCGGACGATCTCTACAAGGGCGGCCTCAACCGGGCGCTGTTCCTGCCGTTCATCGCCATGATTGAGGAGCATATGGAGGTGGTGCGGATCGAATCGCCCACCGACTACCGGATGGAGAAGCTCGGCGGCGCCCGCACCTGGTATGTGCCGGCGGCGCACGAGACCATGGCCGATATCGACCGCGAAATGGACAAGGTCTGGCACCGCATCGCCGGCATTGATGGCGGCGCCCCCGCCAGCGTCACCTCCGGCGGCCGCACCATCCCGGTGCCCCGTGCCGGCGGCGGCGCGGCGCGCTTCACCTTCGCCGATCTGTGCGGCGTGCCGCTGGGCGCCACCGACTATCTCCGGCTCGCCCGCAGCTACCACACGCTGGTCATCGACCATATTCCCCAGCTCGACCAGGACACGCGCAACGAGGCCAAGCGCTTCATCACGCTGATCGACGAGCTCTATGAGAAGGGCGTGAAGGTGGTGGCCTCCGCCCCCGCCGAGCCCGAGCAGCTCTATCTCGGCACCGAGGGCGCGGAAGCGTTTGAATGGGCGCGCACCGTCTCGCGCCTGCACGAAATGCGCTCCGACGACTATATCGCCCGCCCGCATGGCCGGGGCGATTCGCACGCCAGCGGCAACACCACCGGCCTCGTCGAGACCTGAGGGGAGCGTCGCAAGGTGGCCCGGCTCTTCCCGCATGCCAAAGGCGCCCGCCGCCCGGGCGCCGCGCCGAGATACGCTCCACTCAGCAAGACCTCCCCCAGGAACGCTCCGGCATGAGCACGCGCGCGCGCCATACCCACGAACCGTCCCCGCACCACAGCTGCGCCCTCACCGGCGAGATCGTTTCCGCGCGCAATGGCCTGCGCCTCGACATGCTGCGGCCGGGCCTTGCCGATCACATCAGGGCGCTGCACCCCGAGATCGCGCCCGATGCCTATATCTCGCGCAAGGCGCTGGCGAAGGAGCGCAGCGCCTATATCGCCGCCACGCTCAAGGCCGAGCGCGGCGACCTCAGTGAGCTCGACCATGACGTCATCGCCAGCCTCGCCGCCAACGACATCCTCACTGAGAATATCGAGGACGAGATCGAAAGCGGGCGGTCCTTCGGCGAACGCGCGGCCGACGCCATCGCCTCCTTCGGCGGCAGCTGGACCTTCATCATCTCGTTCATGGTGTTCATCAATCTCTGGATGGCGCTGAACATCGCCGGGCTGATGGGCGCCTTCGATCCCTACCCGTTCATCCTGCTGAACCTGGTGCTGTCCTGCGTCGCCGCCCTTCAAGCGCCCGTCATCATGATGAGCCAGAAACGGCAGGAGGCGAAGGACCGGCGACGCTCGGAGAACGACTACCGGGTCAATCTGAAAGCCGAGCTGGAAATCCGCCATCTGCACGAGAAGATCGACCACATGCTCACGCGGCAATGGGAGCGCCTGGCGGAAATCCAGGCAATCCAGATTGAACTGATGGAAGATCTCGCCAGTCGGCGTCGTTAGACCAGACCCGGCATCGCCGCCGACAGGTATTTCGTATGCCAGTACTTGGTCCGAAAGTCTTAAGCGGCCGTATTTACCCCGATGGCCTTCCTCGCTTGAACCCCGCAGCGATAAGGTCTATCGGAACCCCGGCGCGGCGGAGCGCCGCACCCTCCCCTCGGAAAGTCAGGAAATCTCATGGCTCGAGCAAAGATTGCACTGATCGGGGCAGGCCAGATCGGCGGTACTCTCGCCCTTCTCGCCGGCCTCAAGGAACTTGGCGACGTCGTGCTTTTCGACGTGGCGGAAGGTATCCCGCAGGGCAAGAGCCTCGACATTGCCGAAGCCTCTCCCGTCCTCGGCTTCGACGCCGCGCTCTCGGGCGCCAATGGCTATGAGGGCATTGCCGGCGCCGATGTGGTGATCGTGACCGCCGGCGTGCCGCGCAAGCCCGGCATGAGCCGCTCCGATCTTCTCGGCATCAATCTCAAGGTGATGGAGCAGGTCGGCGCCGGCATCCGACAGCATGCCCCCGACGCCTTCGTCATCTGCGTCACCAACCCGCTGGACGCCATGGTGTGGGCGCTGCAGAAGGCCTCGGGCCTTCCCACCCACAAGGTGGTCGGCATGGCCGGCGTGCTCGATTCCGCCCGCTTCCGCTATTTCCTCGCCGACGAGTTCGACGTGTCGGTCGAAGACGTCACCGCCTTCGTGCTGGGCGGCCATGGCGACGACATGGTGCCGCTGGTGCGCTATTCCGGCGTCGCCGGCATTCCGCTGCCGGACCTCGTCAAGATGGGCTGGACCAGCCAGGAGAAGGTGGACGCCATCGTCGACCGCACCCGCAAGGGCGGCGGCGAGATCGTCAACCTGCTGAAGACCGGCTCGGCCTTCTATGCCCCGGCGGCCTCGGCCATCGAGATGGCCACCTCCTATCTGCGAGACAAGAAGCGTCTCCTGCCCTGCGCCGCCTATCTCACCGGCCAGTACGGCATTGACGACCTCTATCTCGGCGTGCCGGTCATCATCGGCGCCAACGGCGTCGAGCGGGTGGTCGAGATCGAGCTGGATGCCAATGAGCGCGCCATGCTCGACAAGTCCGTCGCCTCGGTGAAGGAACTGGTCGGCGAGTGCCAGAAGATCGCGCCCGGCCTCGGCGCGTGAACGTTTTGCACGACCTCCGGCGGGGCGCATGCCCCGTCGCGAGGACGTGAACGGCGATAAAGCCGTTTCCAGGCGGCGGGAACCTCCTGCCGCTGGCGCGTCAAGTGCCGGTGACGTTATTGCTTGTGAATGATGGCCAGCGTTTTCGCATCCCCGTGCCGCATTCCTGCGGCATTCCCGAGGTGAATACGAGGCCTATATAAAGCCTACGACTTTCGCCCCGCCCTGCGGGGCACCGCAGTCAGCCCCGGGCAACCCCCTCAGGCGATCTACGGCATGAAAGTACTGCCAACGGACCCCGAACGGTCCCCCAGGAGCCGACGATGTCGCGCGCGGACGTGAACGAGACCTTCCTCAATACCTCCTTCCTTTACGGAGCCAATGCGGCCTGGATCGAGGACCTCTATGCCCGCTACGAGGCCGACCCCAATTCGGTGGACGCCGAGTGGCAGGCCTTCTTCGCCGGGCTGAAGGACGCCCCGGCCGATGTCGAGAAGAGCGCCCGTGGCGCCTCCTGGAAGAAGGAGGGGTGGCCGATCCACGCCAATGGCGAACTCGTCTCGGCGATGGACGGCCAGTGGATCGAGGTGGAGAAGGCGATCGGTCGCAAGGTCGAGGCCAAGGCGAGCGAGAAGGCGCAGAAGGCCGGCGTCGAGCTGTCCACCGCCGACGTCCAGCAGGCCACCCGCGATTCCGTCAAGGCGCTGATGATGATCCGCGCCTACCGCATGCGCGGCCATCTCCACGCCAAGCTCGACCCGCTGGGCCTTGAGCCGGTGCGCGCCGCGCCCGAGCTCGACCCCGCCTCCTACGGCTTCCGCGAGGCCGATCTCGACCGGCCGATCTTCATCGACCATGTGCTCGGCATGGAGTTCGCCACCGTCCGCCAGATGGTCGCCATCCTCCAGCGCACCTATTGCGCCACGCTCGGCGTCGAGTTCATGCACATCTCCTCCCCCGAGGAGAAGGCGTGGATCCAGGAGCGAATCGAAGGCCCGGACAAGGAGATCACCTTCACCCGCGAGGGCAAGCGCGCCATCCTCAACAAGCTGGTGGAGGCCGAGGGCTTCGAGAAGTTCCTCGATGTCCGCTACACCGGCACCAAGCGCTTCGGCCTCGACGGCGCCGAGAGCCTGATCCCGGCGCTGGAGCAGATCATCAAGCGCGGCGGCAATCTCGGCGTGAAGGAGATCGTGCTCGGCATGGCCCATCGCGGCCGGCTGAACGTGCTGACGCAGGTGATGGGCAAGCCGCACCGGGCGCTGTTCCACGAGTTCAAGGGCGGCTCCTGGGCGCCCGACGAGGTCGAGGGCTCGGGCGATGTGAAGTACCATCTCGGCGCCTCCTCCGACCGCGAATTCGACGGCAACCAGGTCCACCTGTCGCTGACCGCCAACCCCTCGCATCTGGAAATCGTCGACCCGGTGGTGCTGGGCAAGTCGCGCGCCAAGCAGGATTTGCTGCGCGACGCCGAGCGCACCCAGGTGATGCCGCTGCTGCTGCATGGCGACGCCGCCTTCGCCGGCCAGGGCGTGGTGGCCGAATGCCTCGGCCTGTCCGGGCTGAAGGGACACCGCACCGGCGGCTCGATCCACTTCATCATCAACAACCAGATCGGCTTCACCACCTATCCGCGCTTCTCGCGCTCCTCGCCCTATCCCTCGGATGTGGCGAAGACCATCGAGGCGCCGATCTTCCATGTAAATGGCGACGACCCCGAGGCCGTCACCTTCGCCGCCAAGATCGCCACCGAATTCCGCCAGCGCTTCCGCAAGCCTGTCGTGGTGGACATGTTCTGCTACCGCCGCTTCGGCCATAATGAGGGCGACGAACCCGCCTTCACCCAGCCCTTGATGTACAAGCTCATCAAGCAGCACCCCTCCACGCTGGAGCTGTATTCGCGCAAGCTGGAATCCGAAGGCGTCATCGCGCCGGGCGAGATCGACGGCATGCGGGCGGAATGGCGCTCCAAGCTCGACATCGAATATGAGGCCGGCCAGGCCTACAAGCCGAACAAGGCCGACTGGCTCGACGGCCGCTGGGCCGGGCTGAAGGCCGCCGCCGCCGAGGACGACCCGCGCCGCGGCGTGACCGGCGTCGGCCTCGACGAGCTGCACATGATCGGCGAGCGCATCACCACCGTGCCGGAGGGCTTCCACGTCC
The DNA here is from genome assembly GCF_900100155.1 of Ancylobacter rudongensis. GTDB lineage: Bacteria > Pseudomonadota > Alphaproteobacteria > Rhizobiales > Xanthobacteraceae > Ancylobacter > Ancylobacter rudongensis. Next base: position 232,767 of record NZ_FMTP01000006.1, on the reverse strand, counting down.
ACCGCACCATCCAGCGCTTCCTCGACGCCCGCCGCAAGGCGATCCTCGACGACGGTGCCGGCATCGACTGGTCGACGGCGGAAGCGCTCGCCTTCTCCTCGCTGCTGCTCGACGGCCACCCCGTCCGCCTGTCCGGCCAGGACAGCGAGCGCGGCACCTTCTCGCAGCGCCATTCGGTGCTGATCGACCAGGAGACCGAGGAGCGCCACACCCCGTTCAACCATGTGCGGGAAGGCCAAGCCCATTACGAGGTCATCAACTCGATGCTCTCGGAAGAGGCCGTGCTCGGCTTCGAGTATGGCTATTCGCTCTCCGAGCCGAACGCGCTGACCATGTGGGAAGCCCAGTTCGGCGACTTCGCCAATGGCGCGCAGGTGATCTTCGACCAGTTCCTCTCCTCCGGCGAGCGCAAATGGCTGCGCATGTCGGGCCTGGTCTGCCTGCTGCCGCATGGCTATGAGGGCCAGGGGCCGGAGCATTCCTCCGCCCGTCTGGAGCGCTATCTGCAGATGTGCGCCGAGGACAACATGCAGGTCGCCAACCTGACGACGCCGGCGAACTATTTCCACGCCCTGCGCCGCCAGCTCAAGCGCGACTTCCGCAAGCCGCTGATCCTGATGACGCCGAAGAGCCTGCTGCGCCACAAGCGCGCCGTCTCGACGCTGGCGGAGTTCGGGCCGCAGACCACCTTCCACCGCGTGCTGTGGGACGATGCCGACCGCAACTTCGCCGCCAACCTGCCGGCCGAGGCGGTGACGCTGAAGCCGGACAGCGAGATTCGCCGCGTCGTGCTGTGCTCGGGCAAGGTCTATTACGACCTCTATGAGGAGCGCGAGCGCCGGGGGCTGGACGACATCTACCTGATGCGCGTCGAGCAGCTCTTCCCCTTCCCGCTCAAGACGCTGGCGCAGGAGATCGGCCGCTTCAAGCAGGCGGAGATCGTCTGGTGCCAGGAAGAGCCGAAGAACCAGGGCGCCTGGGCCTTCGTCCAGCCCTATCTGGAATGGGTGCTGGAACAGGCCGGCTCCGCCTCCTCGCGGCCGCGCTACACCGGCCGCCCGGCCTCTGCCGCCACGGCGACGGGGCTGATGTCCAAGCATCTCGCGCAGCTCAAGGCGTTCCTGCAGGACGCCCTGGGCTGAGCATCGCGACTATCCGCAAGAGCTGAATTCGCAAGACCCGAGGGAGTGCCGGCCCCGCAGCCGGCAAACGGTGAGGAAGAACGAGCATGGCCACCGAGATCCGCGTTCCGACGCTGGGCGAATCGGTCACCGAGGCAACCATCGGCAAGTGGTTCAAGAAGGCCGGCGACACTGTCGTCGCCGATGAGCCCATTGTCGAACTGGAGACCGACAAGGTCACGATCGAGGTGCCCGCGCCCTCGGCCGGCGTGCTCTCCGAGATCATCGCTAAGGACGGCGAAACGGTCGGCGTCGGCGCGCTGCTCGGCTCCATCGGCGAAGGCTCCGGCGCGGCCAAGGCAGCGCCTGCCGCCGCCCCGGCCAAGGCCGAAGCCCCCAAGGAAGCGCCGAAGGCCGAGGCCCCCAAGGCTGAAGCTCCTGCCCCGGCCGCTGCCGCGCCCGCCGGCGCCAACGGCCCGGCGGTCGCCAAGCTGGCGGCCGAGAGCGGTCTCAACCCCGCCATGCTCGCCGGCACCGGCAAGGATGCGCGCGTGACCAAGGGCGACATGCTGGCCGCGCTGGCCACCGCCCCGGCACCCACCGCCGCCCGCGCCCCGGCCCCGGCCCGCGCGCCCTCGGCGCCTGATGACGCCTCGCGCGAAGAGCGCGTGAAGATGACCAAGCTGCGCCAGACCATCGCCCGCCGTCTGAAGGACGCGCAGGACACGGCGGCGATGCTCACCACCTTCAACGATGTCGACATGTCGGCGGTGATGAACCTGCGCGCCCAGTACAAGGACGTGTTCGAGAAGAAGCACGGCGTGAAGCTGGGCTTCATGGGCTTCTTCACCAAGGCGGTGATCCAGGCCCTCAAGGACGTGCCTGAGGTGAACGCCGAGATCGACGGCACCGACCTCGTTTACAAGAACTACTACCACATCGGCATCGCCGTCGGCACCGACAAGGGGCTGGTGGTTCCGGTGGTGCGCGACGCCGACCAGCTCTCGGTCGCCGGCATCGAGAAGGCCATTGCCGGCCTCGGCCGCAAGGCGCGCGACGGCAAGCTCGGCATTGAGGACATGCAGGGCGGCACCTTCACCCTGACCAATGGCGGCATCTACGGCTCGCTGATGTCGACCCCGATCCTCAACGCGCCGCAGTCCGGCATTCTCGGCATGCACCGCATCGAGGAGCGCCCGGTGGTGGTCAAGGGCCAGATCGTCGCCCGCCCGATGATGTATCTGGCGCTGAGCTACGACCACCGCATCGTCGACGGCAAGGGCGCCGTCACCTTCCTCGTCCGCGTCAAGGAAGCGCTGGAAGACCCGACCCGGCTCGTGCTGGATCTGTGAGCCCGTGGGATGCCGACCGTTGCCCTTGTCGATGGGATGCGAATCTACATCTACAGCAACGAACACGGCATCCCGCATTTCCACGTCCTCATTGCCGAATATCGCATCGCGATCGACATTGAGACGTTGGAGACGCTGGAGGGTTTTCTGCCCCGGCCCCGGTTGAAGACCATTCTTGATTGGGCGGGACCGCGGCGCGATGCTCTGCGCCGTGAATGGGATAACGCCACGGCGGGATTTCCGACCCGGAGGATCACTTGATGTCACTGCTGCCGCGCATAAAGGTCGCAGAACCCGTCATCCACGGCGTGATCAAGCTGGTCTTCACCGATGGCTATGAGGGCGTCGTGGATGTGCGGCCGGTCATCGCGCGGGGTCGGATCTTCACCTATCTGCAGAAGCCGGAAAACTTCGCCCGGCTTCAGCTCGATGAGTACGGGCACCACATTTTCTGGATCGACGATAATGGCGACGAGATTGACTTCGGCGCCGACCAACTCCGCAGGGATAGTGAAAAGCAAGCCCAGCTTCACCTTCTTGCGGCCAGCTAGCGAAGGCAGAACCTCCTCATGTCCTACGATCTCGTCGTCATCGGCACCGGCCCCGGCGGCTATGTCTGCGCCATCCGCGCCGCCCAGCTCGGGCTCAAGGTTGCGGTGGTCGAGAAGCGCGCCACCTTCGGCGGCACCTGCCTGAACATTGGCTGCATTCCCTCCAAGGCGCTGCTGCACGCCTCGCACCGCTTCGAGGAGGCCGGGCACAGCTTCGCCAAGATGGGCATCAAGGTCAGCGCGCCGGAGCTCGACCACGCGGCGCTGCTCGGCTTCAAGGACCAGGCGGTGGAAGGCAACACCAAGGGCGTCGCCTTCCTGATGAAGAAGAACAAGATCGACACCTTCCACGGCACCGCCAGCATCCCGGCGCCGGGCAAGGTCGATATCGCCATGGCCGACGGTTCGCAGCAGACGCTGGAAGCCAAGGCCATCGTCATCGCCACCGGCTCGGATGTGGCCAAGCTGCCGGGCATCGCCATCGACGAGACCCGCATCGTCTCCTCGACCGGCGCCATCGCGCTGGACAAGGTGCCGGGCAAGCTGCTCGTCGTCGGCGCTGGCGTCATCGGGCTGGAGCTCGGCAGCGTGTGGCGGCGGCTGGGGGCTGAGGTCACGGTGGTCGAATATCTCGACCGCATCCTGCCGGGCATGGACCTTGATGTGGCCAAGTCCTTCCAGCGCATCCTGGAAAAGCAGGGCATGGCGTTCAAGCTCGGCGCCAAGGTCACCGGCGTCGATTCCTCCGGCGACACGCTGAAGGTCGCGGTCGAGCCCGCCGCCGGCGGCGAGGCGCAGACGCTGGAGGCCGATGTGGTGCTCGTCGCCATCGGCCGCGTCGCCTACACCGAAGGGCTGGGGCTGGAGGCGCTGGGCGTCGAGAAGGACGCACGCGGGCGCGTCGTCACCGATCATTACTACCGCACCAGCGTGCCCGGCATCTTCGCCATTGGCGACGCCATTGCCGGCCCGATGCTGGCGCACAAGGCCGAGGATGAAGGCGTGGCGCTGGCCGAGCTGCTCGCCGGCCAGGCCGGCCATGTCAATTACGAGGTCATCCCCTCGGTGGTCTACACCTTCCCGGAGGTGGCCTCGGTCGGCAAGACCGAGGAAGAGCTGAAGCAGGCCGGCATCGCCTACAAGGTCGGCAAGTTCCCCTTCCTCGCCAATGGCCGCGCCAAGGCCAATGACGAGACCGACGGCTTCGTGAAGTTCCTCGCCGACGCCACCACCGACCGCGTGCTCGGCGCCCACATCATCGGCTCGGAGGCCGGCGAGCTGATCCATGAATGCGCGGTGCTGATGGAGTTCGGCGGCTCGTCCGAGGACCTCGCCCGCACCTGCCACGCCCACCCCACCCGCTCCGAGGCGGTAAAGGAAGCGGCGATGGCGGTGGAAAAGCGCGCCCTGCACATGTGAGCCGTGCGGCCTTTCCGGCCGCGTCGCCCGCCCAGAAAAAACGGCCCGGAAGTCACCTTCCGGGCCGGTCTGTATCAAGGGGGAAGACGAGGGCCGGTCAGGAACCCTTCACATCGGTCTGGGTAGACTTGGCCGCCTTGAAGGGGCAGTCGCCGGCAAAAGCGGTTCCGGCGACGGCGGTGGTCAAGGCAAGCGCGCACAGAGCGGTCACGAGACGCTTCATCGATTGGTCTCCTCTGATCGGGGTCCAATAGCGGGAAGTGTTACCCAGCTTCCCCTAGGTGAAAAGCCCCCCTTCGGTTGCCCGGCACCGTTCGCACGCCGTTTAGCGGCCCGCTCACGCATCCGTGTAGGTAACCGCCTCGATCTTCCAGCCATCCGGGTCGAGCAGGAAGGCGGCATAATAGCCTTCGCCATACTGCGGGCGCAGGCCCGGCCCGCCGGCATCGTGCCCACCCGCCACCAGCCCGGCGGCGTGGAACGCCTCCACCGCCCGCCGGGTCGGCGCCATGAAGCACAGGTGAAAGCCCGGCGGCGGGGTGACGGCGTCCGCCCGGTGCTGGATCCAGAACGGCGCCGCCCCCGGCGTGCCCTCCGGCCCCCAGCAGGCGGATTCGCCTTCCGGCTCGGCATGCGAGGACACCCGCACAAAGCCGAGCGGCGCCAGGACGGCGTCATAGAAGGCGAGCGCCCGCTCATAGTCGCTCACCCCGATCGACATGTGCTCGATCATCGGCTGAATCGGCGTCATCCCGGCCTCATGTGCGGGTGGCGCGCGGATGCGCCGCCTTCCACGCCGCCATCAGCGTCTGGGTGTCGACAGCGGCGTAGATCTGCGTGGTGGAAAGCGAGGCGTGGCCGAGCAGTTCCTGGATCGAGCGCAGGTCGCCGCCGCGTCCCAGGAGATGGGTGGCGAAGGAATGGCGCAGCGCGTGCGGGGTGGCGCTGTCGGGCAGGCCGAGCGCGCCGCGCATGCGCTGCACCGCCAGCTGCACCACGCGGGGCGAGAGCGGTCCGCCCTTGGCGCCGCGAAACAGCGCGCCGGTGGGCTCCAGGTCATAGGGGCAGGCGCGGGCATAGGCGTCCACCGCCTCGAGGACCTGCGCCAGCACCGGCACCATGCGGGTCTTGCCGCCCTTGCCGTGGACGAGGATCTGGTCGCCGCGCCCGGGCTCCGGCATGTCGCGGCGCATCAGCCCCAGCGCCTCGGAAATACGCAGGCCCGAACCGTAGAGCAGCGCCAGCACCGCCGCGTCGCGCGCCAGCACCCAAGGCTCGCGGCTCTCTCCCGCCCGCGTCGCGGGATCGGCAAGGGCGCGCGCATCGGCCATGGTCAGCGGGCGCGGCAAGGTGCGGGGAACGCGCGGCCCGCGCACGGCGGTCAGCGCCCCCACCTTGCCCAGCCCCTCGCGCTCGAGATGCCGGCCGAAGGAGCGGGCGGCGGCGAGAAAGCGCATCTGCGTGCGCGCCTCGATGCCCTCGGCCCGGCGGGCGGCGATCACGGCGCGCACGTCGCGCGGCTGCATCTGCGCGAGGTCGGCCATGTCAGGGGCGTGGCCGAGCTGGCGCGCCAGCACGCCGAGAAAGGTGGCGACATCGCGGGCATAGGCCTCACGCGTCTTGGGCGAGAGCCGGCGCTCATGGCCCAGCCGCCCGAGCCAGCCTTTGAGCGCCGCCGCCACATCGGGCGCCGCTCCGGCCAGCAGCCCGCGCTCGGCCCGCTCCGCCTTCTGTGCGTCCGTGCTCGCCATGGATCGCCTCCGCTTTCTCGGCCGGTCCGTTGTAGCGGCACAGCCGTTAAAAAAACGCCGCTGCTGATGCCGAACGCTCACTGACGTTACGGCAGCGACACCTATATCTCCCTCGCGCCGAACGCTCGATCCACTCCCCGAGAACCTTGGAACTGGCCGCCTGTTCAACGATCGGGCGGCATGCTAGCTAATTCTACTCTCTCAGCTAATTACATCGACTTCCAATCGAGAAATTCTCTGGAAATGGGTATGGCGTACTCGGATTATATCGATTGGAAAGGCTGGGAGGAGGGCGCATTCGGCGCTTGCGATGCCTACAGCCAAGCATATTTCAACGACGAGATCGGGCCTTTTCTTAGGAAAGCCTCAACAACGCCGCCATGCCTGGTTGAAATCGGCTTCGGCAATGGGTCGCTCCTGGGGTGGTGCCGGAGCCGCGGCATCGACGTCATCGGAAGCGAGATTCAGGCCGCGCTGCAGGAACGGGCACGCCGCGCCGGCTTCCCCGTGGTCGACGACCTCTCGGAAATTGCGGCGGAGACGGCCGATGTCGTCGTCGCCTTCGATGTCTTCGAGCATATTCCGTATGACGATCTGGTCGCTCTCTGCCGCGACATCCATCGGATCCTCAAGCCGGAAGGGCATCTGATCGCCCGGTTTCCGAACGGCGACAGCCCCTTCTCGATGGTCTTCCAGAATGGCGACCCCACCCATGTGCATGCGCTGGGGGTGTTCAAGCTGCGCCGCCTCATGTCGGCGGCCGGCCTTCGGCTCGAGGTTCTGAAAGCCCCGTGCGAGCGCCGCCTCAGCCTCAAGGGCAGGCTGTTCCTGCCGGTGCGGCGCCTGATGCGCGCCATGTTCAGCGCCTTTGTGCGCTACGCCTTTCTCGAAGGCGACACGCCGACAACCTTCACCATGAACTATGTGCTCGTCGCCAGCAGGCCGGCGGTCCCTTCCTAGGGCGCGGCGGGCGAAAGCCGGTTCACCGGACGCGCTCCAGCTTTCTGGCGTTACGCAATTTCCTTCACGCGAACCGGAAACCCGCTCACTCGAAGAGGCCCTTGCTGCCGACCCCACGCGGTGCCGGCTCGATCGGCCCGGCACGCCGCGCCGCGATGCGCTATGAAGACCCTCGCCATGGTTACCACCGCCGATTCCCCCTCCCTGTTCCCTTCCTCCGCGCGCGTGGTCGATGTGCTGCTGCCGCTCGCCATCGGCTCGGCCTATTCCTACCGCGTGCCTGATGGCATGGAGGTGGCGGTGGGCGATATCGTCGTGGTGCCGCTCGGCACCCGCACCATGCTCGGCTGCGTCTGGCCGCGCCCCGCTGAGCCCAAGCCGGTCGATCCCGCCAAGCTGAAGGCGATCCAGCGCCGCTACGACGTGGCGCCGTTGAACGCAGCGATGATCGCCTTCATCGAATGGATCGCCGACTACACCGTCACCCCGCCCGGCATGGTGCTGCGCCTCGCCTTGCGCCATGACGAGAGCGCCGGCATCACCCGCGAGCGCATCGGCGTGCGGCTCACCGATCACCGGCCCGAGCGCCGCACCAAGGCGCGCGACAAGGTCATCGCCGCGCTGGAAGACGGGTTTGTCCGCGCCAAGAGCGAGGCGGCGCGTGAGGCCGGGGTGTCCCCTTCCGTGGTCGACGGGCTCATTGACGACGGCGTGCTGGAGACGGTGGTGCTGCCGCCCGAGCCCGCCGCCGAGACGCCGGACCCCGACCATGCCGTGCCGGAGCTGCTGCCGGCGCAGGCCCACGCCGCCGCGCAGCTGGTCGCCTCGGTCAAGGCGCGCGCCTTCCAGCCCTTCCTGATCGATGGCGTCACCGGCTCGGGCAAGACCGAGGCCTATTTCGAGGCGGTGGCGGAAACCATTCGCCAAGGCCGGCAGACGCTGATCCTGATGCCGGAAATCGCCCTGACCCAGGCCTTTCTCGACCGTTTCGCCCGCCGCTTCGGCGTGCGGCCGGCGGAGTGGCATTCGGCCGTGTCGACCAAGCGGCGCGGGCGGATCTTTCGCGGCGTCGCCTCGGGCGAGGTGTCGGTGGTTGCCGGTGCCCGCTCGGCGCTGTTCCTGCCGTTCCGCGACCTCGGCCTGATCCTGGTCGATGAAGAGCACGACAACGCCTACAAGCAGGAGGACGGCGTCCACTACCATGCCCGCGACATGGCGGTGGTGCGGGCGCGGCTGGAGGGGGCGACCATCGCCCTCGTCTCCGCCACCCCCTCGATCGAGACCGAGGTCAACGCCCGGCGCGGGCGCTATACGCGCCTCGCTCTGCCCGAGCGCTTCGCCGGCACCAAGGTGCCCCGGCTGGAGCCGATCGACCTGCGCCGCGAGGGCCCGCCGCGCGGCCAGTGGATCGCTCCCCGCCTCGCCCGAGAGATGCAGAGCACCGTCGAGGCCGGCGGGCAGGCGCTGTTGTTCCTCAACCGGCGCGGCTATGCCCCCCTCACCCTCTGCCGCGCCTGCGGCCACCGCATCAAATGCCCCTCCTGCTCCTCCTGGCTGGTCGAGCACCGCTTCCGCCGCCGGCTGGAGTGCCACCAGTGCGGCTACGCCATGCCGGTGCCGAATGAGTGCCCGAACTGCCACGAGCCCAACGCGCTCATCCCCTGCGGCCCCGGCGTCGAGCGGCTGCATGAGGAGGCGGCGAAGCTGTTCCCGCAGGCCCGGCTGCAGGTGCTCTCCAGCGATCTCGCCGGAGGGGTGGAGCGGCTGCGCGCCGAGCTGAAGGCGATCGAGGATGGCGAGGTCGACATCATCATCGGCACCCAGCTCGTCGCCAAGGGGCACAACTTCCCCGGCCTCGCCATGGTCGGCGTCATCGATGCCGATGTCGGCCTGGGCCATGGCGATCCCCGCGCGGCCGAGCGCACCTTCCAGCTGCTGCACCAGGTCGCCGGCCGCGCCGGCCGGCACGAGGTGGAGGGGCGCGCGTTTCTCCAGACCTATATGCCCGAACACCCGGTGATGCAGGCGCTGGTGGCGGGCGACCGCGACGCCTTCTATGACCGCGAGATCGCCATCCGCGAGGAAGCGCATCTGCCGCCCTTCGCCCGCTTCTGCGCCCTCATCGTTTCCGGCACCGATTCGCACGCGGCGCAGGCGCATGCCCGCGCGCTGGCGGCCTGCTCGCCCTTCACCGACAAGGTGCGCGTGCTGGGCCCGGCCGAGGCGCCGCTGGCGCTGATCCGCGGCCGCCACCGCTTCCGCCTGCTCGCCCGCTGCGAGCGCAGCTTCGACCTCTCCGGCTATGTCCGCGCCTGGATGGCCGGCGCGCCGCGCGCCACCGGCAGCCTCAAGGTCGAGATCGACATCGACCCGCAGAGCTTCGTGTAACCGCCGGGTGTCGTGCGGAGTGTCGTGCAGGGCCCGGCCCCACCGCACTGCGTCATGACAATGCGTCACACTCCTGCTTCTCTACCAAGCGGTAGCATTTGCCGGCAGTGGAGCGTGCAGCATCATGATGAGTCTTCCGTTTTTCGGGTTCTGTCTCGCTCTGGCCTTCGCGGCGCTCGGCAGGCGGGCCCTTGCGGTTGCCGCAAGCCTCGTCTCGATCGGGGTGCTGCTGACCCTGTTCAAGCTGCACGCCACCTCCGCGCTCGACGTCGTGCTGTGAGGGGGGCGCCATGAAAACCCACCTTGCCGCCGATCCCCTGACCCCGGACCTCTCCCGCCTGCTCAACGCCCTCGGCCTCATCGCCATCGGCGTGGTGCTGCTGTTCGGCTTCTACGACCAGTTCGTCGGCGGTGAGTTGCCCTGCCCGCTCTGCATCCTGGAACGTGCCGGCTTTGTCGGTGTCGGCGTCGGGCTGGCGCTGAACCTGAAGTTCGGCCCGCGGCCGAGCCACTATGCCCTCGCCATGCTGTCCGCCATCGCCGGCGACGTTGTGGCCGTGCGGCAGACGCTGCTGCATATCGTGCCCGGCACCGGAACCTTCGGCGCCGCCTTTCTCGGCCTGCATTTCTACACCTGGGCGGCGCTGTTGTTCGTCGTCATTGTCGGCGGCTGCGCGCTGCTGCTGCTGTTCGATCGCCAGTTCGCCCCCGCCCCGCGCGTCTACCGGCTCGGGGGGCTGGCGCTACTCGCCTTCGGGCTGATCGCGCTGCTGGCGCTGGGCAATGGCGTCTCCACCGTGCTGGAATGCGGCAACGGCCTGTGCCCTGACGATCCGGTGAGCTATCTGCTGATTGAGGGCGAACCGCCGGCCCCGGCACCGGCGCCCTGAGCGGGGCGCCAGACGCCGCGCCGGCCGAAATCCATCCGCACCATTGACGGCGGCGCGCGCGGCGCCTAGCTTCCCGGCCATGATGATCGCTTCGATCGAGAGTGCGCGGTTTTGCGCGGGACGGCGAATTCGCCGCCCGGCCGACAGGTTCGGCCGGGTTTCCTGAACGCACGCCATCTCGATTCCTCGTCATCATCGGACGCTCCCATGACTGCCGGTCTTTGCCGCCACCGCCTCGTCGTCGAGGCGGATGCCCATCCCAATCTCATGCTCCGCCTGCTGGAGCCCTTCGCCATCCATGACGTGCAGCCCACCCGCATCCGGCTGGACGGGCCGGCCGATGGCAAGATCGACCCCGCCCATCTCGGCACGATGCGGGCGGAAATCGCCTTTGTCGCCGGCCCCGACATCGCCGAACGCCTGTGGGCACGCATCGACGTGATGGTGCCGGTGCGCACCTCGCATCTCGTGTCGAGCGCCTCGGGCGAGATCGCGGCCTGAGCGATGCTGGCCCAGCTCGGTGCCATCGCCCTTGTCGTGGCGCCGGTCTTCGGCCTGATCGGTCTCGGCTTCATCGCCTCGCTCTCGGGCCATCTGCGCGAGCGCGCCGCCGAGGGCCTGTCCGAATATGTGTTCGGGCTGGCCGTGCCGGTGCTCATCTTCAAGACGCTGGCCGAGGCGCAGCTGCCGCAGGAGGGCCAGCCCTGGGGCTACTGGATCGCCTATTTCACCGGCGCCTTCCTGGTCTTCGCCCTCGGCATGGTGGCGGCGAAAAGGCTGTTCGGGCGCGGGCACCTCGAATCGGTGATCCAGGGCTTCACCTCCGGCCAGGCCAACACGGTGTTTGTCGGCGTGCCGCTCATTCTCCAGGCCTTCGGGCCGGAGGGAGCGGTGCCGCTGTTCCTGCTGATCGCCATTCATTTGCCAATCATGATGGTGCTGGCCACCGTGCTGGCGGAAGGCGCGGCGGCCGGCGTGTCGCTGGCCAGCCTGCGCCGGCTGGGGCGGATGCTGGCCTTCAACCCGATCCTGCTCGGCATCTATGCCGGCGGCATCGCCAAGCTGGCGGGCTATGTGCCGGGCGGGGTCTTGAAGCAGACGCTGGACATGCTGGCCGCCTCCGCCGTGCCCTGCGCGCTGGTCTCGCTCGGCCTGGCTTTGCACCGCTATCCCATCCGCGGCGATATCGGCCCGGCGGTTCTCATCACCACGCTCAAGCTCGGCGTCCACCCGGCCATCGTCTATGCGCTGACGCGGGTGCTGCCGATGCCGCCGGTCTGGGCGGATGTGGCTGTCGTGTTCGCCGCCATGCCCTGCGGCATCAACGCCTATCTGCTGGCCCAGCGCTACAAGGCCGGCGTCACCGCCGCCGCCAGCGCGGTGTCGCTGTCGACGGCGGCGAGCCTGTTCACCGTGACGATCTGGTTCCTGATCCTCGGCGTGAGCTGAGACGCCGTCCTCAGTTGAGCTTCATGCAGTTGGCGTAGAAGGTGGTGGTCGCCGGCCAGTCCGAGAACACGCCGATCACGCCAATGTCGCGGCCGAGCACGTCGAGCAGCGCCAGCATGTCGCCGTCGCGGTCGATCACCGGCTTGACCGACTGGTAGTAATAGCCCCCGCCCGTATTGAGCGGGCCGGAGCGCTCCAGCGACCAGGCGATCAGGCCGAGCCCCGCCTTCTTCGCCGCCTCGGCATAGGCGGAGGGCACGATCCTGCCGTCCTTGTGCGTCACCAGCATCCACAGCGGCGGGGCGAGGATCTTCACGCCCTTATCCGCCAGTTCCTGCATGGAAGGCTGCCAGCTCTCGGGCTTCATATTGTCGAAGCCCTTGTTCTCCTCGTCGCGGCCGTCGAGATAGACCGCCTGGGCGCCGAAGGCCGGCTCGGCCTTGAGCCAGTAGAGCACGTCGTCGAGCCGGAAGGACTGGGCGTAGACATCGCGCGGGTCGATGCCGGCCGCCTTGTACTCGTCGATCATCTGCTGGGCGTAGTGCTCCTGGCTGTAGCTGCCCTCGAAGGGCATGGCGACCTCAGGGGTCTTCAGCTCGGGGGTGAATTTCAGGCCCAGCGACTTCACCAGATCGATATATTCCTTGTGCGAGACCAGCGTCGCCCGGTTCACGTAGAGGTCGGTGCGCCAGCTCGGCGTGCCGTCCATATATTCCTGCGCCGTCACCCCGCGCGGGTTGAAGCCGTCCATCTTCGGCCGCAGCGATTTGAACTCGGCCAGCGTCAGGTCGCTGGTGCAGCACTTGGCGCTGGCCTTGCGCCCGGTGGTCGGGTCGGCCGGCTGGAAGCCCTCCGAGCATTTCGCCGCCAGTTCCGGCCGGGCGAGAATGTCGGTCGTGGTGTGCAGGTCGCACTGGGCATGCCGGCACACCAGCTCGCGGTCTTTGGTGAAGGCGACATCGCATTCGATCACGCCGGCGCCCATGCGCGCGGCGGCGATGTAGCCCTCGCGCGTGTGTTCGGGAAATTGCAGCGGCGCGCCGCGATGGGCGATGGAGAAGTTCTTCGCCGTGAACGGGCCCTTGCACTGGGCCAGCTGCTCCTTCAGCGCCCCATCCTTCATCTCGCCGACGAGATAGAACGGGCGCGGACCGATCTCGATGCTGCCGATCCCGGGGCCGCCACTCTCCGCCGCCGCCGGAGCGGCAAGTGCCAGCGCGAACAGCGCCGCGGACAAGGGCCGGAGGGTGGGACGCAAGGTGGCGCGCAAAGCTGGGAAGATCGTCACGGAGCTCTCCTGTCGGCTCGGGCGGTGCCCCCTGGCTATTCCCCGCCGGTGACAGCGGTTTGACGCGGCGCCGGCTACACCGAGGGTTCGACCACCGCCTGCGGCCAGCGCGCCAGCGCCTCATGCCCGGCCGGCGTGAGTTCATAGACGCCGCGCTCGGTGCGGGCGAACCAGCCATAGACATTGTCGCGCAGGATTTTCCCCGCATCCGGCGCGCGCGGGCGCAGATCGCGCGGGCGTGCCGGCCCCGCCGCCAGCACGGCGGCGCAGGCCAGCGCCTGCTGGCGATAGGCGGTCATCACAGGCACCCGCGAGCCGCCGCCCACTGCCGGGTCGCCCTGCCGCCGCCTGTGCTCGGACACCAGGCGCGAGCGCCGGCGCGGGTCCTTGCGCGGCATCGGCGCATCAGGCGCGACCAGGATCGTCACCGCGCCGTCCGGCGCCACCAGCAGCATGCCGAAGCCGAGCCGGCGGCAGAGATTGCGGAAGCGGGCATCGCTCTCGCGGCCGCCGCCGCGCAGCGAGGCCCGTGCCGCGAGCCACACCTCGTCGCCGGCCCCGGCGCGGTGCACCGCCTGCAGCACCAGCTCCAGATTGAAGCTGAGCTTCAGTTCGCCGATCACCACAATAGGGGTCTCGTCATCGGAGAGCGCCACCAGGTCACAGCCGCCGATCTCCCCCTTCACGGTGAAGCCGCGTTGTTCCAGAAAGCGCTTGATCGGCAGATAGAGCGAGGTCTCCAGGGTCCGTCCTCCGGGCTTGAACTCAGGGACGGCGCGGCGGGCGCGGCGCCGCCGGGGCACCGCCCGCGCGCTTTTCGGCCAGCCAGATCACATGGCGCGCGCCGCTTTTGCCATGGGCGCGCACCCGCGCCTCCTCCACAGCGAAGCCCGCCCGGCGCAGGCGGCTGGTGAAGCCGCTATCGGGCGCCGAGGACCACACCGCCAGCACACCGCCCGGCCGCAGCGCCGCCCATGCCGCGCCCAGCCCGGCGGGGCTGTAGAGCCCGTCATTGGCCGCCCGCGTCAGCCCGCCCGGGCCATTGTCGACATCGAGCAGGATGGCGTCATAGGCGGCCCGGCCCTTGCCGATCAGGCCGGCGACATCGCCTTCCTGAACGGTGACGCGGGGATCATCGAGGCTGTCGCCGAAGATCTCCGCCATCGGCCCGCGCGCCCAGCCGATCACCGCCGGCACCAGCTCCGCCACCACGAGACGCGCCTCGGGCCCCACCTCGCCCAGCGCGGCGCGCAGGGTGAAGCCCATGCCGAGCCCGCCGATCAGCAGTACCGGCGCCGGGCGCGCGCCCAGCCGGGCGCAGACCAGCGTCGCCAGCGCCTGCTCCGAGCCGCTGAGGCGGCTGTTCATCAGCTCGATCGCCCCGGCCATGATGGAGAATTCCGCGCCCCGCCGCTTGAGGCGCAGCTCGCCGCCCTCGGGCACGTGGGCGGTATCGAGCAGGGTCCAGGGAATCATGAGGGCGTCTCGGTGCGCGGCATCCCCCGAGGTAGCGCCGAACGGGCCCCCCGGGCAAGACGCGCGCGCCGATACCGCCTTTCGCCGCGCCGCTCAGATCAGCGGCGGGATGGACGGGTTGATCGGCACCTCGAACACGGTCGGCCCCGTGGCATTGAACGCCGCCGCCATCCGCTGCTTCAGCACGCCGAGATCGCTGATCCGCTCGGCGGCGCAGCCAAATCCCTTGGCGAGGCTGACGAGGTCGAGGCCGGGAATGTCCAGCCCCGGCACGCCGGGCGTCTCCTCCAGCACGGCGAAGGATTTGAGGATGCCATATTCGCCATTGCGCAGCGCCAGGATCACCAGCGGCAGCCCGCTCTGCGCCGCCGTCCACAGCGCCTGCAGCGAATATTGGAACGAGCCGTCGCCGATGATCAGCATCACTGGCCGGTTGCGCCCGGTGTCGCGCTCGCCCAGCGCGATGCCGACCGAGGCCGGCAGGTTCCAGCCGAGCCCGCCGCTGGCGAAGGTGAAGAAGGTCGCCGGCTCGGTGATCGGCCAGTGCGTGTGCAGGTCGGCGAGGTTGGAGGGCGATTCCTCCACCAGCACCGTGTGCGGCAGCCGCGCTTCGGCCAGCGCCGCGAACACCTCAGCGGCGGTCGGCACCTCGCCCGCATGCGCCGGCGCGTCGGACGCCGGATGCGGCGCCATCCGGTGCGCCAGTTTTTCGCGGGCCGCGCCCGTGCCCGCCCGGGTCCTCACCAGCCCGGCCAGCCCGCGCGTCGCCAGCACCGCATCGCCCACCAGGCTGTCGCCGACCGGGGCGCGCGCCGTCTCCGCCGGATCGTCGCTGATATGCAGCAGCCGCAGCCCCTCCGGCAAATAGTCGCCGGCGACATAGGGGTAATAGCGGAACACCGGCGCGCCGATGACGAGGGCGACATCGTGCCCCTTCAGCTTCTCGGACAGCGGGCCGATGGCGAAGGGCAGCCCGCCGGCATAGAGCGGGTGGTCCTCCGGGAAGGGGCAGCGCTCGCTCGCCGGCGCCGCGAAGACGGTGGCGTCGAGCGCCTCCGCCAGCGCGATGGCATCCGGCCAGCCGGCGCCCCGGTCGATCGCCGCGCCGAAAATCAGCGCCGGGTTGGTGGCGCCGGAAAGGATGTCGGCGAATTCCTTCAGCCGCTCCGGGTCAGGCGCGATGCGCTGGCTCACCGTGCGCACCACCGCCCGGCCTTCCAGCGGTTTGTCCCAATCGTCGAGCGGCAGCGAGAGGAACACCGGCCCGGCCGGCGCCTGCGTGGCGGTGGCATAGGCGCGCATGAAGGCGGCGGGCACGTCTTCCGGCCGCGCCGGCTCATAGGCCCATTTCACCCAGGGACGCGGCAGCTGCGTCGCGTCGACATTGGTCAACCACGGCTCCATCAGCAGCATTTCGCGCGTCTGCTGGCCGGCGGTGACGATGAGCGGCGTCTTGTTGAGCGCGGCGGTGATGAGGTTGCCCATCGCATTGCCGAGCCCGGCGGCGGTGTGGACATTGACGATCGCCGGCTTGCCGGTCGCCTGCGCATAGCCATCGGCGATGGCGATGGCGGAGGCCTCCTGCAAGGCGAGGTGATAGGTGAAATCGGCCGGAAAATCCTTGAGGAAGGTTTCCTCGGTCGAGCCCGGATTGCCGAAGAAGGTCGTCAGGCCAAGGTCACGCAGAAGGTCATACGTGACCGAACGCACGGTTGAACCCGTCATCTTGTCCCCCACGGCGGCCCCCGCAGGCCGCGCGTCGCTCTGCCCCCCGCAAGCACCATGTCGCGGCGCCGGGCGGCCAAAGCTTCCCGATTACGGGAGGGAACTCAACCCCGTTCGTTGGCGTACGAGCGACGCATGCGGAAAATCTGCCGCCCGCCTCCATCCCGCTACCACGGCTCTTCCAGCGCCCTTCGCCGCACCTCGTCGGGGGGCACTCCCTGCGCCCGCAGCGCGTCGAGGCCCTGCGAGCCGATGGACTTGGAGAGCTTGCGCCCTTCCGCGTCGAGCAGCAGCGAATGGTGGGTGTAGAGCGGCGCCGGCAGGCCCAGCAGCACCTGCAGCACACGGTGCACCGAGGTCGCCGCCTTGAGGTCCGCGCCGCGCACCACATGGGTGATGCCCTGCAGCGCGTCGTCCACCACCACGGCGAGATGATAGGCGGTCGGCACGTCCTTGCGGGCGAGGATCACGTCGCCCCAGGCCAGCGGGTCGGCGGCGACGAGGCGGGCCGTGCCGCCGGCCGCCTCCACTTCCTGCCAGCCGAGCGGCCCGGCCACCGCCACCGCCGTCTCCACCGCCCGCGCCATGTCGAGCCGCAACGCATAAGGCTCCCCCGCCGCGACACGGCGCGCCCGCTCGGCCGCGCTCATGGCACTGCGGGGAAACGGAAACAGCGGCGCCCCGTCCGGGTCGCGCGGCCAGTCAGGTCGCGCCGCCACCGCGCGGCGGATATCGCCCCGGCTCTCGAAGCTGGGATAGACGAGGCCCAGCGCGTCAAGCCGGACGAGCGCCGATGCATAGTCGGCGAAATGTTCCGACTGCCGGCGCACCGGCCGCTCCCACTCCAGCCCCAGCCAGGCGAGGTCCTCGACGAGCGCCGCCTCGAATTCCGGCCGGCAGCGCTCAATGTCGATATCCTCGATCCGCAGCAGGAGCCGCCCGCCGCAGGCGCGCGCCAGCGCCTCGTTCAGCAGCGCCGAGCGGGCATGGCCGAGATGCAGAAGCCCATTGGGGCTGGGGGCGAAGCGGAAGGCGGGGCGCGGCACGGCGTCCTCAGCGCGCCGCGACCACCGCGACGCCCGCGCCCACCATCACGCCGCCGGCGGTACGGTTGACCCGGCGCACCACGGCCGGGGTGCGCAGCAGCCGGCGCGCGCGCCCGGCGAGCAGCACATGGCCACCCACCACCAGCACCTCCACGGCGAGGATGATGGTGGCAAGGCTCGCCAGCTGGCCGAGCGTCAGCGAGGGCCCCACCACATTCGGCAGCAGCGCCAGATAGAACAGCGGCATCTTCGGATTGCCGAGATTGAGCGCGAGGCCGGTCGCGAAATCCGGCAGCAGCCCACGCCGCACGGTCCCCGGCGCCAGCGCCGGCACCACAGGCACGGCGGTCCACAGCCGCACGCCCATCCAGATCAGCCAGGCCGCGCCGGCATAGCGCAGCGCCGTCATCAGCCACCCCATCTCCTGCGCCAGCAGCGAGAGGCCGCAGGCGGCAAGGGCAAGGAAAACGAGCACCCCGGCGACGGTGCCGGCGCCATAGGCAAGCCCGGCGCTCGCGCCATGCGAAAGGGTGCGCGCAACGATGGTCATATTGTCAGGGCCGGGGCTGGCGGCGAAGACGAAGAAGGCCGCCGCGAAGGCGAGCAGCGTCCAGACATCCATGGTCAACTTCCCCCGGCGCAGCGGCGCGCCGGAAGCCGAGGATAGAAGCTCCGCCGCCCGGCGTTAAGCTCAGAACTGGCGCGCCACCATCATCTTCTTGATCTCGGCGATCGCCTTGGCCGGGTTCAGCCCCTTCGGGCAGGCCTTGGCGCAGTTCATGATGGTGTGGCAGCGATAGAGCCGGAACGGGTCTTCGAGGTCGTCCAGCCGATCGCCGGTGGCCTCGTCGCGGCTGTCGATCAGCCAGCGATAGGCCTGCAGCAGCGCGGCCGGGCCGAGATAGCGGTCGCCATTCCACCAATAGCTCGGGCAGGAGGTGGAGCAGCAGGCGCACAGAATGCACTCATACAGCCCGTCCAGCTTCTCGCGATCGCCGCGCGCCTGCCGCCATTCCTTCTCCGGCGCCGGGGTCTCGGTGTGCAGCCACGGCTCCACCGAGGCGTGCTGGGCGTAGAACTGGGTGAGATCAGGCACCAGGTCCTTCACCACGGGCATGTGCGGCAGCGGGTAGATCTTCACCGCCGAGGCATCCACCTCGTCCATGCTCTTCAGGCAGGCCAGCGTATTGGTGCCGTCAATGTTCATGGCGCAGGAGCCGCAAATGCCCTCGCGGCAGGAGCGGCGGAAGGTCAGTGTCGGGTCGATCTTGGTCTTGATCCAGATCAGCCCGTCCAGCACCATCGGCCCGCAATCGTCGCGGTCGACATAATAGGTGTCGACGCTCGGATTTTTCCCGTCATCCGGGTTCCAGCGGTAGATCTTGTACTCGGTCAGCCGGTTGGTGCCGGCCGGCTTGGGCCACACCTTGCCTTCGACAAGCTGCGAGTTCTTCGGAAGCGTGAGCTGGACCATGGCGAGCGATCGTTCCCCGGCTCAATACACCCGCTTGCGCGGCTCGATGTACTGGATGTCGTTCGACAGCGTGTAGGTGTGCACCGGCCGGTCGTCGAGGCGCACCGACTGCGTCTCGAAATCCATGAAGGCCAGCGTGTGCTTCATCCAATGGGCGTCGTCGCGCTCGGGATAATCCTCGCGCGCATGGGCGCCGCGGCTCTCGGTGCGGGCGGCGGCGCTTTCCATGGTCACGCTCGCCTGCGCGATCAGATTGTCATATTCCAGCGTCTCGATGAGATCGGAATTCCAGATCAGCGAGCGGTCGGTGACGTCGATGTCGCTGGTGCCGGCGAACACGTCGGCGATCAGCTTGCGGCCTTCCTCCAGCACCTCGCCGGTGCGGTAGACGGCGCAATTGTTCTGCATCACCTTCTGCATCGACAGGCGCAGCTCGGCAGTCGGCGTGCCGCCATGAGCGTTGCGGAAGCGGTCGAGCCGGGCCAGCGCCAGATCGGCGGAATCGGCCGGCAGCTCGCGCTGCTTGTCGCCGGCGGTGAGGATGTCGGCGCAGCGCAGCGCCGCCGCGCGGCCGAACACCACGAGGTCGGTGAGCGAGTTGGAACCGAGCCGGTTGGCGCCGTGAATGGAGACGCAGGCGCATTCGCCCACCGCCATCAAGCCGGGCACCACATGGTCCGGGTTGCCGTGCTTCTTGGTGACGACCTCGCCGTGGAAGTTCGTCGGGATGCCGCCCATGTTGTAATGCACGGTCGGCAGCACCGGGATCGGCTCCTTGGTCACGTCGACGCCGGCGAAGATCTTGGCGCTCTCGGAAATGCCCGGCAGCCGCTCATGCAGGATCGCCGGGTCGAGATGGTCGAGATGCAGGTAGATGTGGTCCTTGTTCTTGCCGACGCCGCGTCCCTCGCGGATCTCCATCGTCATCGACCGCGAGACCACGTCGCGCGAGGCAAGGTCCTTGGCCGAGGGGGCGTAGCGCTCCATGAAGCGCTCGCCCTCGGCATTGGTGAGATAGCCGCCCTCGCCGCGCGCGCCCTCGGTGATCAGGCAGCCCGAGCCGTAGATGCCGGTGGGGTGGAACTGCACGAACTCCATGTCCTGCAGCGGCAGGCCGGCGCGCAGCACCATCGCATTGCCGTCGCCGGTGCAGGTGTGGGCTGAGGTGGCGGAGAAATAGGCGCGGCCATAGCCGCCGGTCGCGAGGATCACGGTCTGGGCGCGAAAACGGTGCAGCGTGCCGTCATCCATCTTCAGCGCGACCAGGCCCCGGCAGCGGCCTTCCTCGTCCATGATCAGGTCGAGGGCGAAATATTCGATGAAGAACTCGGCCGAGTGCTTCAGCGCCGCGCCGTAGAGCGTGTGCAGGATGGCGTGGCCGGTGCGGTCGGCGGCGGCGCAGGTGCGCTGCGCCGGGGTCTTGCCATAGTCCACCGTCATGCCGCCGAACGGGCGCTGGTAGATCTGGCCCGCTTCCGTGCGCGAGAACGGCACGCCCCAGTGCTCCAGCTCGTAGACGGCGGCGGGGGCGTGGCGCACGAGATACTCGATGGCGTCCTGGTCGCCCAGCCAGTCCGACCCCTTCACGGTGTCGTACATGTGAAAGCGCCAGTCGTCGGTGCCCATGTTCCCGAGCGAGGCGGCGATGCCGCCCTGCGCCGCCACGGTGTGCGAGCGGGTGGGGAACACCTTGGTCACGCAGGCGGTGCGCAGCCCGGCTTCCGAGCAGCCGACCACGGCGCGCAGGCCGGCGCCGCCGGCGCCAACCACCACCACGTCATAGGTGTGGTCGGTGATCGGGTAGGCGGAACGCAGCGACGCCCCGTTGGCGGCGCCAGTGGCGGAAGAGGTCCCGGCCATGGTCTCAGCCTCCGAAACTGATCTTGAGGACGGCGAAGGCGCCGGCACTGCCGACCGCAATGGTGAAGAACGTATTGGCGATCAGCGCGAGCACCTTCATCCCCTCGGCAGGCACATAATCCTCGATCACCACCTGCATGCCGATCCGCATATGGAAGCAGACCGAGAAGATCAGCAGCAGCAGCACGATGGCGACCAGCGGGTGCCCGAGAATGGCGAGAGTCTGCGCCTGCTCCTGACCCGCTGCCCATATTACGATTGGCAGGGCGATCAGGATCAGCAGAAGATTGGCGAGCGCGGTCACGCGCTGCAGCCAGAAATGGCCGGTGCCGGAGCGCGCCGAGCCGAGGCCGGCGACGCGCCGGCGCGGGGTGCGCATGGAGGAACCCGGGGTCGCGCTCATGGGGTCAGCCCTTCACCAGCCAGATGACGATCCACAGCACCGCGGTCAGCGCGATCGACCCGCCGATGGTGAGCTTGGCGAACAGTTCGCGCGGCCCGGGGCCGAAGCCCGCGCCGGTGTCCCAGACGAAATGGCGGATGCCGCCCAGCGCGTGGTGGATCAGCGCCCAGCTGTAGCCGACCAGGAGAAGAAGGCCGATCCAGCTGCCGTAAATCCCGTTCACGAAGGTGAAGGCCCGCTCGGAACTGGCGGCGGCCAGCAGCCAGGCCACCAGCAGCGGCGTGCCGAGATACAAAGCCACGCCGGTGATGCGATGGACGATGGACATCATCATCGTCAGCATCGGGCGGTAGATTTGCAGATGTGGGGAAAGGGGCCGCTCGGCCGCTCCTGCCATGTCGGTGTCCCAGATCACTCAGGAATGTGGTGTGTGCGTAGCGGAAACGATTGCAGTTCGCAATCATTCCAAAGGTGGCGTCTATCGTTCCCTCCGCCGCGCCCCTGTTTCCGGTTGCGCTGCAGCAAGCACACCCTAGCGCATCGAAGCCGCCGCGCGCACCCCCCCTTTTCGGCCCGTATCCGGCCCGCGCAAGCCCCGCGAAAGCCGATGCTGACGGCCTGTTAACCATCTTTGCCTTTTAATTGACGGAAATCCGCCGTCTGTAGGGGTCTCGCGGAACCCGCGCACCGAGGTCGCCTCGTCCATGCTTTTTGCGAAACCCAGCTGCCTGCCTGGCGCAATACTGGTGCTGCTCGTCGCCCTGCTCGGCCTTGCCGCCTCCCCGGCTGCTGCGCAGTCACGGGATTCGGTCCGCACGCTGACCTCCGGCGGCCTCAGCCGCGAGTACATTCTGCACCTGCCGAAGAACGCCCCGCCCGAGCCGCTGCCGCTGGTGATCGCCCTGCACGGCGCCCTGCAGCCGGCCGGCATGATGCAGCGCTATCTCGATCTCGACGCGGTGGCCGACCGCGAGGGTTTTATCATCGCCTACCCTAAGGGGATGAACCTGCTGTGGAATGACGGCCGCAGCTCGATCGCCGGCTTCATCCCGCTGCTGCACAAGCGCGACGATGGCCGCTTCGTGCTGGATGTGCTGGAGGCGCTGACGGCGGAGGGGCTTGTCGATCCCTCCCGCGCCTATCTGATGGGCTTCTCCAATGGCGGCTTCCTCACCGCCTATGTCGCCTGCAAATACGCCGACCGCTTCCAGGCCTATGCGACGCTGATGATGACGGTGCCGATGGACTATGCGGAAAGCTGCCGCCCGTCCAAGCCGGTGCCGATCCTGCTGATGAACGGCACTTATGACCCGATCGTGCCGGCCTTCGGCCGCCCGACCCCGGGCGCCCGGCTGATGTCGGCCGACGCCACCGCCGCGCTGTTCGCCCGGCTCGACGGCTGCGCGGCGCCAGCCATCTCCAGCGCCCCGCATGCCCGCATCACCCGCTGGAACGACTGCGCCCCCGGCGGCGCCGTCGCCTATTACGAGGTGGCCGGCGGCCACCAGCCGCCCTCACAATCGACCGACGCGGTGGACGCGCTCGCCTCCGTGCTGCTCGGCCCCCGCCGCAGCGGGCTCGACGCGCCGGAGGAGATCTGGACCTTCTTCAAGCGCTTCGGCGGCGCCCCGCCGGTCGAGATCGCCGGGCGCGCTCCCGCTTCCACCACCTCCGCCTCCTCCGCCCTCGCCCTGGCGCCGCCCGCCCCTCCGGCGCGGCCGGTCCGGGCCCAGCCGGCCACGCCGGCCAATGCCTGGGCCGGCATCGTGCCGGACGCCGACGGCGCGAGCGCCCCCGCGCCCACCGCCTTCGCCGCGCCGGAGCCCGCCCCCTCGCTCACACGGCCGATCGCGCCCGGCGCGCCGCTGCCGCTGCAGGCCGGCTTTGTCCGGGCCGGCTTCGTGCAGGGCACGCAGGTCGCCCCGGCCCCGGCCACCCGGCTGGCGCAGGTGCCGCTGCCGCCGCCCTCGCCGCTGCGCCCGCGCGCCGCCAGCGCCCAATAGGGCGCCGCGCCGACCGCCGGCCGCCGCCCGCCGGCGGCCCTTCCCATAGGGTCGTCGCCATCCTTTTGCCGTGAGCCGGCTCTACATCGGCTCCGCCCGTCGGCAGTGCTGCCGATGGTCAGGTCGATTCGCCGGCGCGGCGGGTTGACGGGCGGTGTTGCCGGCGGCATCGTCGCCTCCCATCCGCGCCGGGGGTATTTTGCAACCTCCGATGCCATCGCGCCCGTCGGGCGCCACAGGAAACAGACGTGCCGAAGCCGGTCGTGGACCGCGCGGCGAGCACATCGGGAAAAGGCGGGGAAAGCCGGTTTGGAGACAAGGCGCGGACTGGCAGGCGTGAGGCGCTCCCACCTCGCGGCGTTTGATCTCGGCGACGAGCCTCCGCTCGGCGTCGATGGTGACGCCGAGGAGCCGATCAACCGCCGCCGCATCTCCATTCGCTGGCTCATGGCCACGCTGCTCACCGGCATTTGCGGTGCCGCCCTCATGGGTGGGGCGGTCTATGCCGCGCTCGATGGCGAATACCGCTTCGCCCAGTCGCCCGAAACCGTCCGCTCCGCCCTGCGCGGCGCCCTGGCCGCCGGCGAGCGCCCGTCCAATGTCGCCCGCAAGGGCGACCGGATGTCGATCCTCTCGGAGAGCTTTTCCGCCAAGCAGACGCTGCGCCTGTCCACCACCGTCAAGGATGGCGACCGCGAAGTCATCAAGGTGCGCGCCGTCACCAAGGTGGCGACCAATCTCGCCCAGTCCGTCACCTCCGCCTCGGTCGACGTGCCGCGCTTCAACCCGGCCAAGCTGATCGCCGAATCGACCAATGACGAGGCCGAGGCGGTGCAGGCCGAGCCCACCGGCGACCTCACCATCGTCGTGCGCGACATCGGCGCGCTGCCCCCCAGCACCCGCTTCGCGGCTGAGTTGCCGATGGAAGACGTGCTGATGAAGGTGCGTGAAACCGCCGAGTTCAGCATCCCCACCGCCGACGCCCGCGCCCCGGCCTTTCCGGGTCTCGGCGTGCTGGCCTATGCGCCGTCAGGCGCCGCCGATCCGCTGAATGCGCTGCAGCAGCCGGAGAATGTGTCGGCGGTCGACAAGTCCGCCGACGACGCCTCCGGCGGCAATGACTGGTCCGAGCGCACCGTAGTGGCCAAGGCCGGCGATACCGTCGCCTCCGTGCTGATTGATCTCGGCGTGCCGGAAGGCGCCGCCAACGATGCCGCCCGGGCCTTCGGCACCCGGGAGCTGTCCGGCACTCTCACCCCCGGCCTGCGGCTGAAAGTCCTGCTCGACAACGCCACCGAGGGCGCGATGCCGCTGCGCGTGGCGGTGTTCGGCGAAAGCGGCCATCAAGGCACGGTGGCGCTGTCCGACAGCGGCAACTTCCTGCCCGTGCAGGAAGCCGGTGACACCCAGGTCGCCGATCTCGCTCCCGAGGATGGCGAAGAGGAAGGCGGCAGCGGTCGCATCACCCTCTATGACAGCATCTGGGAGACCGCGCTGCGCCACGAGGTGCCCCGCCCGGTCATCGAGAGCATGATCCGCGTCTATTCCTTCGATGTCGACTTCCAGCGCCGCGTGCGCGCCGGCGATTCCTTCGAGGTGCTGTTCGAGCCCGACGAGGCCGGCGGCGCCGGCGGCGTGCTCTATGCCGGCCTCACCGTCGGCGGCGAGGAGCGGCGCTATTACCGCTACCAGACCCCGGATGACGGGCTGGTCGACTTCTATGACGATGCCGGCAAGAGCGCGAAGAAGTTCCTGGTGCGCAAGCCGCTCTCCGGCGGCCAGCTGCGCTCGGGCTTCGGCATGCGCCGCCACCCGATCCTCGGCTATAGCCGCCTGCATTCGGGCGTCGACTGGTCCGACCGCACCGGCACGCCGATCTATGCCGCCGGCAATGGCGTGATCAAGAAGGCCGCCTGGACCTCCGGCTATGGCCGCCGCATCGAGATCCAGCACGCCAACGGCTATGTCACCACCTATTCGCACCAGTCCAGCTTCGCCAAGGGCATCCGCGAAGGGGTGCGGGTGCGCCAGGGCCAGCTGATCGGCTATATTGGCTCCACCGGCCTCTCCACCGGCGCGCATCTGCACTATGAGGTGCTGGTGAACGGGCGCTTCGTCGACCCGATGCGTATCCGCCTGCCGCGCGGGCGGGCGCTGGACGGGCGCGTTCTCGCCAGCTTCGAGAAGGAGCGCGCCACGATCGACGCGCTGCTCAACCACAGCAATGCCGCGCGCGTCGCCGCCAGCGCCGCCGGCACCGCCGAGACCAACTGATGCTGGACGGACCCCGCCTTCCGCCCCGTGCCGGCGGCCCCGCCACCTCTCTGGTGGTGCTGCTGCACGGCTATGGCGCCGACGGCCGCGACCTGATCGACCTCGGCGAGTACTGGGCGCCGCTGCTGCCCAACACCGCCTTCGTCTCCCCGCACGCGCCCGAGCCGCTGGCCATCGCCCCGGTCGGCCGGCAATGGTTCGGCTATACCGAGCGCGACGACCGCGAGCGCTGGACCGGGGTGCAGAGCGCGCAGCGCGCGCTCGACGGCTTCCTCGACGCCGAGCTCGCCCGGCTGAACCTGCCCGGCTCGCGCCTCGCGCTGGTCGGCTTCAGCCAGGGCACGATGATGGCGCTGCACACCGGCCTGCGCCGCACGGTGGCGCCCGCCGGCATTGTCGGCTTTTCCGGCATCCATGTGCTGCCGCCCGCGCGCGCCATGGCGGAATTCGACGCCGAGATCATCGCCCGCCCGCCGGTGCTGCTGATCCATGGCGATCTCGACCAGGTGATCCCGCCGCTGGCGCTGCCGCGCGCGGTGGAAAGCCTGCAAAGACAAGGGATCGCGGTGCGCGCGCACCTCTCCAACGGCCTCGCCCACGGCATCGACGCCACCGGCCTGTCGCTGGCCGGCAGCTTCCTCACCGAAGTGCTGGCCTGACGCCTGACCTCTGCCATCTGCCGCACTGCGGCGAATTGCCGGCCGGCGCTTCACAAGACTGACACGCTCCCTATAGAGTATCGCCGTGCGTCACGCGGCGCCGACTCAAGCGGCCGTGCTGACGCTCCTGACAGGGAGCGAGCGTTGACGGCGACTTTGTCTCCGGGTGCCTGGCCTGCCCTCGTGCTCAACGCCGATTACCGGCCGCTGAGCTATTACCCCCTCTCGGTCTGGGCATGGCAGGACGCGATCAAGGCGGTGTTCCTCGATCGGGTGAACATCGTCGAATATTATGAGCGGCAGGTCTCCAGCGCGACCTTCCAGATGCGGCTGCCGAGCGTGGTCTCGCTGAAGACGTTCATCCGCCCCTCGCGCCAGCCCGCCTTCACCCGATTCAACGTCTTCCTGCGCGACCGCTTCACCTGCCAGTACTGCGAATCGCGCGAGGATTTGACCTTCGACCACGTCATTCCGCGCTCGCGCGGCGGCCAGACCACCTGGGAAAACGTCGTCGCCGCCTGCTCGCCCTGCAATCTGCGCAAGGGCAGCCAGATGCCGGAAACCGCGCACATGGTGCCGCGGCAGAAGCCCTACCAGCCGAGCGTGTTCGACCTGCACCAGAACGGCCGCCACTTCCCGCCGAATTATTTGCACGACAGCTGGATGGACTATCTCTACTGGGACACCGAGCTCGACCCGTGAGCCGCGTTCTCCCTCTCCCCGTGGGGGAGAGGGCCGGGGTGAGGGGGCGGATGAACCGTCTTTCTCACGCCTTCGCCGAGGCGCCCCACATCGCCACGACCGTCAGCGCGCCGGCGATGAAGGCGTTGTAGCCCGCCAGCGACAGTCCGAGCAGCCGCCACGCCGCCTCGTCGCAGCGCACCACCCGCGCGCTCTGCAGCTGGCCCAGCAGATTGCCGCCGCCCAGCGCCGGCCCGGCGCCGGAGCAGGTGTCCGGCCCGGCCCACCAGGCCCATTCCACCCCGGCATGATAGACGGCGAGAAAGGCGCCCAGCGCCATCAGCATGCCGCACAGCGCCAGCGCCACCCGCGCCGGCCCTTGCCTGCCGAAAGCCGCGCACACGGCGCCGATCAGCGCCACCGGCACGGCGATGTAATAGGGAATGCGCTGTTCCAGGCAGAGCGGGCATGGAGCCAGCCCCACCACCAGCTGGAAATACCACGCCCCGGCCAGCGCCCCGGCGCTGGCGACCGCCACCACCAGCGCCGCCGTCACCTGGCGGTTGCGCACCGCGCGGCGGGCGGCGGGCGAAGGGGCGGAAGCGGTCGCGGTCGCGGCAGGTATGTTCATGGGCGGGCACCGAGCGTGAAGCAATCGCGCCACTTCTAGCCGCTCGGCCCGCCGGCGCAAATGGGGGCGCCGATCACGTCTGCCGGATACCGGCGCCCTCACGCCAGCGCGAAGCGCAGCGCCCGCGCCATCGCCGCCGGCAGGATCGAGGCATGGTCCTCCCCCGCCAGCCGTTCGAACCGCACCTCCGCCTCCGGCCCGAGTGCCGCCCGCGCCCGGTCGGCAAAGCCCTGCGCCCGGTCGACCATGGCCCGCCGCGCCCGCCGCGCCGCCATCTCGGCCGCCTCCGGCCGCGCCGCCTGCCAGGGGGCGAGCGCCTGCTCCCATTCGCCGACGAGAATGGACAGCCGCGGCGGCATCGCGCGCGGCCGCGCCAGCCCTTCGATGAGCCGCCCCTCGTCCCACCACAGCGAGGGGCTCACCGCGACATAGGAGCGGAAGGCGGCGCTGTCGCGCGCCATCACATCGAGCGTGAACCAGCCGGCGAGCGAATGGCCGAACAGGGTCTGCCGCGCCGGGTCGAGGGGAAACCGGCGGCCAAGCTCCGGCTTCAGCACCTGCTCGATGAAGGCGAGAAAGGCGTCGCGCCCGCCGGTTGGCCGCCCGCGGCCCTCCGCCCCCGGTCCGGCCGTATAGTCGAAATGCCGCCGCACCCGCGCGTCGTCGCCCTCGGGGGTGCCGATGCCGACCAGCAGCATCGGCCCGATGCCGGTGGCGGCGGGGCGCACCGCCCCACGCCGCAGCACCTCAGTGAGGGTGGCAAAGCCGGCATTGGCGTCGAGCATGAACAAGGCGGGATAGCCCGCCGCCGGCGCCTCGCCCTGCGGGTGGGCGAGAAAGATCCGCCACGGCGCCCCGCCGCCGGGCGGGGCGAGGTCGAACCATTCGGCATCGGGCAGGGTGACAGGGTTCATGGGCAGGCGCCGCGGCAGAGGGAACGTGGTGTCAGCGCCGGAGGGCTCCGGCCCTTCCCCTCTTGCCCCACCCGCGCCCCGGCGCCAAGGGAGAGCCACGCTCGCCTGCGGACAATCAGCCCCCCGCGCGTCACCCCGGCCGGAGCACAGCGCAAAGCCGGGATCGCAATCCAGTCAACACATCTAGCGATCCCGGATCGGTCCTGCGGACCGTCCGGGATGACGCCATGGGAAGGCGCCGGCGTGCTCCCGTGGGTCCCGGCGCACCGCCCTTCCCCCTTTCCCCGTCGGGGAGAGGGTCGGGGTGAGGGGCCGCCGACGGCACGGGCCTGCGTCCTTCGAGATCAGGCGCTCGCACGCTTTGGCACGGCCTGGCCCGGTGATACGGTTTGCGAATGGACGTGTTCGATTGGTTGACCGGCTGGTATCAGGCCCAATGCGATGGCGATTGGGAGCACAGCTACGGCGTACGCATCGACACCCTCGACAACCCGGGCTGGACGTTGACTGTCGACCTTTGCGGAACGGACTGCGACGGCCGGACACTCGATCGGATTCAGCATAATTACGAGCACCCGACGGACTGGTGGACCTGCTGGACGGAAGACAACCTGTTTCGGGGGGCTGGCGGCCCGCTCCATCTTCGTTCGCTGCTGGAGGCGTTCCGCACCTTCGCACTAGAGACGCCTCCAAAGAACCGCCCCACACTGGAACGATTCCAGAAATTTCCCTGACGCAGCAGCAACTTGACCCGCCGTTGCGGCTCATGCAGAACCGCCGGTGTGCCTTTGGCGCCCCGTGGCGCCGAACGGCCGCCGGAGATCGCATGCGCCCGCCCTCTGCCCCCATCGACGCCGCAGATGCGGCCCCCCACGCCGCCCATGCCGGCGAGCGCGCCGCCTATGCCCGCCTGGTGCGCCGGCGGGTGCTCATCGTTGCCGGGCTCGGCGCGCTGATGGTGATGGCGCTGCTGTTCGACATCGCCACCGGCCCGTCCAACCTGCCGCTTGCCGAGGTGGTGTCGGGCCTTGTGAACCCCGCCGGGCTCGACGCCCCCTCCCGCGTCATCATCTGGGAGGTGCGCCTGCCCACGGCGCTGATGGCGGTGCTGGTGGGCACGGCGCTGGCGCTGGCCGGGGCGGAGATGCAGACCATCCTCAACAACCCGCTGGCCAGCCCCTTCACCCTGGGCGTCTCTTCCGCCGCCTCCTTCGGCGCGGCGCTGGCGCTGGTGCTGGGGGTGAGCCTGCCGCTCCTTCCCGCCGACTGGAACCTGCCGGCCTTCGCCTTCCTCTTCGCCCTCGGCTCGGTGCTGATGCTGCAGGCCATGGCCAATCTGCGCGGCACCGGGGTGGAAACGCTGGTGCTGTTCGGCATCGCGCTGGTGTTCACCTTCAACGCGCTGGTGGCGCTGGTGCAGTATGTCGCCAGCCAGGAGGCGCTGCAGCAGCTGGTGTTCTGGAGCATGGGCAGCCTCTCGCGTGCCAGCTGGGGCAAGCTCGGCGTGCTGGCGCTCGTCACCGCCGCCGTGGTGCCGTTCTCGCTGGCCGCCGCCTGGCGGATGACGGCGCTGCGCCTGGGCGAGGACCGGGCGCGCTCCTTCGGCATCTCGGTCAAGCGGCTGCGCTTCTTCTCGCTGCTGCGGGTCAGCCTGCTGGCCGCCACCTCGGTCGCCTTTGTCGGCACCATCGGCTTCATCGGGCTGGTGGCGCCGCACATCGCCCGGCTTCTGGTGGGCGAGGACCACCGCTTCTTCCTGCCGGCCTCGATGCTGGCCGGCGCCGTCATCATGTCGCTGGCCTCGGTCGGCTCGAAGCTCATCGTGCCCGGCGCGCTGCTGCCGGTCGGCATCGTCACCGCGCTGATCGGCGTGCCCTTCTTCATGGTGCTGATCTTCAGCCGGCGGGAGCGGATGTGATGGTGCCGCACCTCACCATCGAGGGCCTGTCCGTCGTCTATGGCAAGCGTCCGATTATCGACAACCTCACTCTACCTCCGGTTGCAGGTGGCGGGGTGACGGCGCTGATCGGCCCGAACGCGGCCGGCAAGACCACGCTGCTGCGCGCCCTCGCCGGGCTGGTGCCGGCGCGGGGGTCGGTCCGTCTTGGCCATATCGGTCCCACCGCACCGATCGTCCACCCGATCGAACTGACCCGCCTGCCGATTTCGCAGCATGCGCGCCATGTCACCTACATGCCGCAGGCGCTGCCGCAGCGGGTGGCGCTCACCGTGTTCGAAGCGACGCTCTCGGCGCTGATGTCGGCCCGCAGCGATAGGGTCCTGTCCCAGACGCAAGCGCAGGCGCGCGCGCTGGAGGTGCTGGAACGTCTTGGAATCCTTGATCTTTCCCGGCGCGGACTCGATGAATTGTCCGGCGGCCAGCGCCAGCTCGCCAGTCTCGCCCAGTCGCTGGTGCGCGAGCCGACCGTGCTGTTGCTGGACGAGCCGACCAGCGCGCTCGACATCCACCATCAGATGCGGGTGATGCAGCTGGTGGCGGAACTGGCGCGCGAGCGGTCCATCATCGTGGTGATCGTCCTGCACGACATCGCCCAGGCCGCCCGCTATTGCCAGCGAATTGTCGTTCTGGAACAAGGGCTTGTCGCCGCCGACGGCCCGCCGGAACAGGCCATCACGCCTGAGATGCTGGCCCGCGTCTACAAGGTCGAGGCCCGGGTCGAGCCCTGCTCGCAGGGCTTTTTGCAGGTCATTGTCGACCGGGCGGTGTAGCTAGAGCGTTTTCGAGCGAAGTGGATACCGGTTCGCGTCAAGAAAACGCGTAGATTCAAGGCTCTAGCCGCGCAGCGTGGCGCCGCCATCGACATAGAGATCGGCCATGGTGACATGGCCGGCACGGTCGGAGAGCAGGAACAGCACCGCGTCGGCGATATCGTCCGGATTCGCCAGCTTTCCCAAGGGGATGCCGGATTTGAAGGTGGCCGGCGTGCCGGCGATCACCCGGGCGGCGCCGTGTTCGTCCGCCCACATGCCGGTCTGCATCGGCGTCAGGGTCGAGCCCGGCGCGACGATATTGCAGCGTATGCCGTGCGGCGCCAGCTCCAGCCCGAGGCAGCGGGTGAACATGGTCGCCGCCGCCTTGGAAGCGGCATAGGCCGCCATGGCGTGGCGCGGAATGCCGGCGGCATTCGACGACACCACCACCATCGCCCCGCGATGGCGCGGCTGCATCACCCGCGCCACCGCCCGCGCCACCCGGAAAACGCCGGTGGCGTTGATATCCAGCACCCGCTCCCACTCCGTGTCGGAAAGGCTCACCACCGGCTCATAAGAGAGCACGCCGGCGACATGGGCGAGCAGGTCGATGGGACCGACCTCACATTCCACGCGTGCCACCAGCGCGTCCACCGCCTCGCTCGAACGCACGTCGAGCACGACCGGAATCACCGCCGCGCCCAGCTCTTCGGCCAGCGCCTTCACCCCTGCCTCGTCGCGGTCGGTAGCGACGACGCGCGCGCCCTCGCCGGCAAGCTGGCGCACCACGGCGGCACCGATACCGCCGGCCGCGCCGGTCACCAGCGCGATTTTCTCCTTTAACCCGCTGTCGCGCATCGCGTTTCCTCGCTCGCCTCTGTCACGGCCAGCGCCTTCGCCAGCACCGGAGCGATGGTCTGCACCGCCTCCGGCCCGGTGAGATGGGCGTGCAGGCTCGGCACCTCGATCACCTCGACCGCCGCTGCATAAGGCTTCCACTGCGCCGGCGAGAGGTCGCGCCCCACGTGGTCCAGCGCGGCGCGGAAATGCAGGATCGAGCCACCATAGCGCTGGTGAAAATGCTGGCGCACCAGCCGGTTATTGCCCGCCACCACCCGCACGACGCCATCGAGCGCCGCGTCGGGCAATTGGCCAAGCGGGCTGTCGGAGGCGCGCAGGAAG
This sequence comes from Ancylobacter rudongensis, assembly GCF_900100155.1. Taxonomy (GTDB): domain Bacteria; phylum Pseudomonadota; class Alphaproteobacteria; order Rhizobiales; family Xanthobacteraceae; genus Ancylobacter; species Ancylobacter rudongensis. The sequence goes on along the minus strand of NZ_FMTP01000006.1, from coordinate 200,558 downwards.
GCGCGCACGCTAGCGCGGTTCAGCGCCAGCGCCGGCAGCCGGTCGGGGTCATGGCCGGCAATAGCGAGCAGCGCCCGCAAGGCACCGTCTTCGCCCGGATCCGGCTCGCCGCGCCAGACATCGCAGGGGTAGGAATCGAGCATCGCCAGCACGCCCACTGCCGCGCCGGCCTCGGCGAGTCGCACCGCCATCGCCTGGGCGAGGATGCCGCCGACCGACCAACCGAGCAGGTGGTAAGGCCCCCGAGGATACAGCGCGCGGATATGCTCCACATAGTGTGCGGCCAGCGCCTCCAGGCTTTCCGGCGGCGGCACGCCCGGCGCCAGCGCCGGCGCCTGCAGGCCATACACAGTGCGACGGGGCGTTAGCGCCCGCGCCAGTCGTCCGTAGCACCACGAAATGCCGCCGGCGGGATGGATGACGAACAAAGGCGGCAGGTCGGGCGCGCCCTCCACAAGGGTGATGAGCGGGGCGAGGCCAAGATCCTGCGCCGGAGCCTGCGCCTCCAGCAGCCGAGCGAAGCCTTCCACCGTCGGCTGGGTGAACAGCGCGCCAAGGCCGGGGTCGTGCCCGAAAGCCGCCCGCACCCGCAGCAGCAGCGCGACGGCACTGAGTGAATCCCCGCCCAGCGCAAAGAAATCGTCCTCCGCTGCCACCGGCGCGCCGAGCTGCAGCTCGGCCGCGAACAGCCCGGCCAGCGTCCGCTCGGTCGGCGTGGCCGGCAAACGCTGGCCGGCACTGGCGAAATCCGGCGCCGGCAGGGCGGCACGGTCGAGTTTGCCATTGGCGTTCACTGGCAGTACGTCCAGCGCGATGATCGCCGCTGGCACCATATAGTCCGGCAGGCGGGCGGCCATCGCCACCTTCAGCGTAGAGGGGTCGGCGCCGGCTTCGACCACCACATAGGCGACGAGGCGGGTCGTCCCCCGGTCCTCGCGGGCGAGGATGACGACCTGGCGCACGAGGCCGCTGTCCATCGCCGCCGCCTCGATCTCGCCGAGTTCGATGCGCAGGCCGCGTATTTTCACCTGATGGTCGGAACGACCGAGGAAAACCACCGCCCCGTCCGGCCGCCACAGAGCGAGATCGCCGGTGGCATAGATTCGCTCGTCCGGCCGGAATGGGTCGGGACGGAAGCGCTCGCTGGTCAGGTCGTCGCGGCCGAGATAGCCGCGCGCCAGCTGCACGCCGCCAAGGAAGAGATGCCCCGGCACGTCAGGCGGCTGCGGCCGGCCCTGGGCGTCCAGTACATAGAGCCGCGTGTTCCACACGGGAAAGCCGATCGGCACCGGGCGCGAACGATCATCCGCACCGGCCGGCCAATAGCTCACATCCACCGCCGCCTCGGTCGGCCCGTAGAGATTGTGCAGCTCGGCGGAGAGGGTGCGGCGGAAGCGGTCGCGCAGATCCGCCGGCAGTTCCTCGCCGGAGCAGAACACGCGGGCAAGGCTCAGCCCCTTTGCGGTCGGCTCCGTGAGAAAGGCCGCCAGCATGGAGGGCACGAAATGCGCCGTGGTGATCGCCTCGTCGCGGATGATCCGCGCCAGCGCCAGCGGTTCGCGATGCGCCTCGGGCGGCGCGACGACAAGGCAGGCGCCTGATATCAGCGGCAGGAAGAACTCCCACACCGAGACATCGAAGGTCGCCGGGGTCTTCTGCAGGATGCGGTCGGCGGCGGAGAACCCGTAATGCGTCCGCATCCATTCAAGCCGGTTGACGATGGCGCGGTGCTCGATCACCACGCCCTTCGGTTCGCCGGTCGAGCCGGAAGTGTAGATCACATAGGCCGCATCCTCCGGCGCCGGGCCGGGCAGCGGGTTGCCGGCGGGCGCCTCCGGCCAGTCGGCCGGGGCCAACACCTGGACCTCGCCCTTGAAGCGGTGCGCGTCCTCCGCCTGCGCCAGCACGAGGCGCGGCCGGGCCGAGGCAAGAATGCGGGAAAGCCGGGCATCGGGCTGGACGAGGTCGAGCGGGAGATAGGCAAGCCCCGCCCGCAGCACCGCCACCAGCGCCACCACCAGCTCAAGGGAGCGTGGCAGCGCCACCGCGACGATGTCGCCGGAAATCGCCAGCCGCTCCGCCAGCGCCCGACTGCGCCTCTCAAGCGTCGCGTAATCCATGTCCTCGCCGGCAAAGCGGAGCGCTGGCGCCTGCGGCGTCGCCGCCATCTGCGCCTCGATCAGCGCGGCGAGCGTGGTGTCGGGCACGGCGTGGTCGGTGGCGTTGAGATCGAACAGATGGCGGCGCATCTCCTCCGGCGTCGCGGTGGGTATATCGGCAAGGCCCTCCGCCGCACTGGCCGCCGCGATGAAGTGCGCGAGCCGGGCAGCATGTGCCGCGACGCTCTCGATGCTGTAGAGATCGGGGTTGGCGTCGACCTCCAGCCGCAGCCCGTCCGTACCATGCAGTCGGAAGGTGAAGGTGATGTCCTCCACCGGCCCGGTCGACAGCACCTCCAGCCGGCAGGTCAGCCCTTCAAAGCGCGGCGTCTCGTCGAAGGGCAGAAGGTTGATGAGCGGCCCGTGCAGCCGGCGCAGACCGCCGACCCGCCCGAGGTCGCGGCGCAGCTGTTCGGAGCGGTAGCGCCCGTGCCGGCGGGCGCGGGTCAGGCTTTTCGCCACCGCGCCAAGATAGGCGTCGAGGTCGCCCCCCTCCGTCACGTCGACGCGCAGCGGCAGCACGTTCATCAGCATGGAAGGCACCCGCGCGGCCGCGCTGCCGAGCCGGGCCATGAAGGGCACCCCGACGATCACCTCGGGCGTGCCGGCGTGGCGCCCGACATAGGCCGCGGCCAGCGCCGTCACGACATCCGGCCAGGGAATGGCCGTGCGCTCGGCTACCGCTTTCACGCGGGCGAAGACCTCCGCCTCGATCTCCACCGCGCGGCGATGGAAAGCCGGCCCGCTCGAAGGGTTGCCGGGCGCAAGGCTCGCCACGTCGGGCGCGTCGGCGAACAGCGCGCGCCAATAGGCGCCATCCTTTTCCCGCTTCTCCGAGCCGCGATAGGCCGCGTCCTCGGCAAAGGCGACGGCAAGGCCGGGCAGCAGCGCGCCCGGGGCGATGCCGCGTCGGCGAGCATTGTAGAGCTCTGCCACGCGCTGGGTGAGCAGGATCATCCCGTAGCCGTCAATGGCGAGATGGTGGATGCGCTGCTGCCAGACATGCCGCGTCGGCCCCAGCACGAACAGCCGCTCGGCGGCGAGTTTGTCGCGCGTCGGGTCGATCGGGGTCGCCATGTCGCGGGCAATCTCCGCCCGCGCGGCGGCCAGCGGGTCGATCTCCCGCGAAAGGTCGATCACCTCAAGCACCGGACGCTGCGCGGGGTCGATCGCCTGCATCGGCTCGCCGGCCGCGTCGATCATGCGCAGCGAAAGCGCGTCGGCCTCGGCCACCGCTTGCGCCAGCGCGGCTTCAAAAGCGGCGCGGTCCAGCGGACCGGTCAGCTCGATAGACTGGCCGGTGTTGAACAGCGGATTGGCTGGGTCGAGCCGCTGCGCATACCACAGGCCGGACTGCGCCTCGGTGAGCGGATGGGCCTGCTGTTTGATCATACGGTCAGCCACCCGCGCGCTGCCGGGCCTCGACCAGTGCCCACCAGCCGTCCAGCGTCGGGTTCTCGGCGAATTCGGCGAAGTCGAGCGCCAGCCCGCCTTCGCTCCATTTCAGCACAAGGTTCATCGCCCGCATGGAATCGAGGCCGAGGTCGAGCAGGCTGTCGCCGTTGCCGATCTCCTCGGGGTCCTCATGCAGCATCCGCGCAATGTCGGCGCGCATGGTCTCGCGCGTCACCGGCGCAGCGGCAGGGGTAACGATGCGCCTGATATCGCCGGGCTCGATGGCCATCACAGCACCTCCAATATTTGCGCCGTGGTCAGCGGCACGCCGCACACATCAGCGACATAGGCCAGCGCGAGGTCATGCTTGGCGCGGGAGAAATCCGCCACCGCATCGGCCGCGATGAACGGCTCGATATCGCGCATGAAGGCATCGGCGGCAGTGAGCGTGCAGCCGATATGGGCATAGACGCCTGATATGATGAGCTGGTCGCGCCCGCGTGCGCGCAGCAGCGTCTCCAGGTTCGAGCGCTGGAACGCGCTGTAACGGTGCTTCACCAGCGTAAAATCGCCCGGCTGCGGGGTGAGCGCGGCGAGGATCGGCTGGTGCGTGGGCGAGGCGCTCATGCCCGGCCCCCAGAGGTCGGCCTGCAGGCCGCGGTCGCGCCGGTCCTGGTCGCCCTCCTGCGCGGTGTAGAACACCGGCACCCCGGCCTTGCGCGCCGCCTGCGCCAGGGTGGCGATATGGCCGACGACGGTGGCGAGCGGGTCGGCCTCGGGCGTGAAGGGGCGCAGGAAGTAGTTCTGCATGTCGTGGATCAGCAGAGCCGCGCGGTCGCGCTGCAGCTTCCACGGCGCGCGCGGACTGGGCAGTTCGTCGGCGCGCGGCAGCGCGTAGGGAGCGATCGTCGGCAAGCCTTTCGCACTCATGTCAGTCCTCCGCCTGTGCGAGAAAGCGCCGGCGCAGGCTGGCGCGCAGCTCCTTGCGCGACACCTTGCCGACCGCCGTGGTCTCGAAGCCATCGACGAACATGATCTGGTCCGGCACCTTGAAGTCGGCGAGGCCGCGCGTGCGCATCCACGCCTTCAGCGCCGCCGCCTTCGGTTTCTGCCCCTGCGCGATGATGAACGCGCAAGCGCGCTCGCCGAGAAACGCGTCCGGCAGCGACACCACGGCGGCGTCGAACACATTCGGATGGCCGAGCAGATGGTCCTCGACCTCCTCGGCGGAGATCTTCTCGCCGGCGCGGTTGATGTGGTCTCCCGCCCGGCCCTGCACGACGAGGGAGCCGTCCGGCAGGCGCTTCACCACATCCCCGGTGCGGTAGAAGCCGTCCGGCGTGAAGGCGCGGGCATTGGCGCCGCCATTGTTGTGATAGGCGCGGATCGTATATGGCCCGCGCGTCAGCAGGTTGCCGGCCTCGCCCTCCGGCACAGGGTGGCCCTCATCGTCGAGGATCAGCACCTCGTCGTCCGGGCTGATCGGCCGGCCCTGCGTCGTGACGATGGTCTCCTCCGGGTCGTCGAGGCGGGTATAGTTGACCAGCCCCTCGGCCATGCCGAACACCTGCTGCAGCGTGCAGCCGAGCACGGGGCGTACACGGCGGGCAGATTCGGCAAGGAATTTCGCCCCGCCCACCTGCAGCACCTCGAGCGATGACAGGTCGTGCGGCGTCGTCGGTGCCGCCTGCAGCCAGAGCAGCGCCAGCGGCGGCACCAGTCCGGTGATGGTCACGCCCTCGCGGGCGATCAGCGGAAAGGCCGCTTCCGGGCTCGGTGAGGGGGCCAGCACCACGCGCGATCCCGCATAGAGCGCACCAAACACGCCGGGCGAACTCATGGGGAAATTATGCGCCACCGGCAGCGCGGCGAGATAAACGCTGTCGGTGGTGAGCCCGCAGATCTCGGCGCTGGCGCGGAAGGAATAGATATAGTCGTCATGGGTGCGCGGGATCAGCTTGGAGAGCCCGGTAGAGCCGCCGGAAATCTGCAAGAAGGCCACCTCGGAGGGGTCGGCATCCTCCGGCAGCGTGGCCGCATCACCATCGGGCAGCGCGTCCAGCGCGGTGAACGGCCCGGCATCGCCCACAACCACGACATGAGCGACCTCCGACACCTCGCGGCACACCTCCTGTGCCAGCGCACGATAGTCGAATCCGTCATGGCGGGCGGCGATGATGTAGCCGCGCGCCTCGGCGGTGCGGGCGAAATGAACGATTTCGACGCTGCGATGCGCCGGCAGTGCATAGACCGGGACCATCCGGGCGCGGAACAGGCCGAACACGACGGAGAGAAATTCCACAATATTGGGCAGCTGCACCACCACCCGGTCACCGGGCTGCAGCCCCAGCGCCAGCAGGCCGCGCGCGACCGCCTCGGCCCGCGCTTCCAGCTCGGCAAAGCTCCAGCGCTGATCGCCGCCGATGACGGCCAGGCGATCGGGCACCTGCGCGGCACGGACCCGCAGGAAGGAGGTGAAGGTCTCTCTGCGCCAATAACCCTTGTCCCGGTAGCGGGCAGCGAGCGCCGCCGGCCAGAGCTGTGTCAGCGGCCTCATGCACGATCCTCCGCCACGGGAATGCCGTTCTCGTCGATGCCAAGCGCGGTCAGCAGGGCGGCGAATTTGGCCGACGTCTCCTCGCCCTCCGCCGCCGGGTCGGAACCCGCGACAATGCCGGCGCCGGCATAGAGCCGTGCCTCGCGCCCCGAAAGCTCGGCGCAGCGGATCGCCACATGCCAGTCGCCATCGCCGGACGCCTCGCACCAGCCGACCGCGCCGGCATAGAAGCCGCGCTCATAGCCTTCCAACTCGGCGATGGCCCGCGCCGCCGCGCCCCTCGGCGTGCCGCAGACGGCGGGCGTCGGGTGCAGCAGCAGCGCGAGGTCGAGCGCGGAAAGCGAGGCGTCGCGCAGGCGACCGGTGATCGGGGTGCCGAGATGCCACATGCTGGCGGTGGAGGTCAGTTCCGGCTCGCCTGGGACGGCAAGATCGGTGCAATGGGGTGCCAACTGGTCGAGAATGGCCGCCACCACCTCCCGGTGCTCGCGCCGGTCCTTCTCGGAGCCGATAAGCGCCTGCGCCGCCGCGTGGTCGGCCCCGGCCTCGCGAGCCCGGCGGGACGAGCCGGCGAGCGGGTGCGAGGTAACGCGCGCGCCCCGCCTCGACACCAGCAGCTCCGGCGTCGCTCCGACCAGCGCGCGTGGCGCGCCGGTGCTCGGCAGTGGCACGCAGAAGGCGGTGACACTCTCGTCCTGCGCCAGGGCGCGCAGCAGCGCGGTGGCGTCGATCAGCCGGTCGGCGATGATCTTCAGGCTGCGCGAGAGCACGATCTTGCGCAACCCCTCCCCGCCTTGCGACATCCGCGTCAGCGCTGCGGCGACGGCGGCCTGATAGGCGGCAAGCGTTGGCTCCGGCGTCACCTGCCAGCGCACCGGCCGGACGCTTTCAGCCCGGCGCGGCGATGGCACGGCGGCCGCGAAGCCGCCGCGGCCGGGATGGCGCGACAGCTTCGCCGGCCGGTAGAGATGGGCCGGCGCCGGCGCGCCGAAAGGCAGCGCGCCGACCACGAGATCGGGTCCCTCCCCCTCCGCCAGCAGTTGGCGCACCCGCGCGCCCAGAGGCTCCGGCCCCTCGGCGACGGATGAGAGCGCGCCCCCCGCCACCAGCGTCTCGCCGGCGCCGACGAGCACGAACGGCATGTCGGACGCCGGGGAGACCGACGGCGCGGCGGCGGCGCCGAAACCGGCAGCCGGCGCCACCTCGGTCGCATCCGTCCGCGCCGCGCCCGCGCGCCGGCGCATCGCTCCGTGGGAAGCCGTCATGACGGCGAAGCTCCGGCGACGCTCAGGGCTTGATCAGGGTGACGGTGTCGCCATAGGGATCGACCATCGGTACCGGGCGCGGGCGGGGGGCCTCGCCGGCGGGCGCGGCGGCCGGCGGGGCACCCGGAGCCGCGGTGGCCCCCGCAGGCGGCGTAGCCGGGCGCGGCGGACGGCCGGCGCTCTTCATCTTGTTGGAGACATAGGCATTGCCGGTGGCGACATCGACCGCAACCGTCTGCGGCATCGAGCCGGTGACGATATTGGCGACCGGCTCCAGCGTCTTGGTGTCGACCAGCGAGGTGAAGCCGGCCTGCCGGTTGGTGACATAGAGCAGGCTGCGCTGCGGATCGATGGCAAGGCTGAGAGTGCCCGCGCCCGTCGGTATTTCCTTGATGATCTTGCCGTCCTTGGCATCGAGCACCGTCACTTCGCCAGAGCCCTGATTGGCGACGAATACCTGGTCGCCCGAGGCGTCATAGACAAGGTTGATGGCGCCCTCGCCGCCCGAGGGGAAGCGGTTCGTCACCTTCTTCGTGGCAAGATCCACCACCACCACTTCATTGACCTGGAGCGCCGAGAGGAAGAGACGGTTGTTCTTGGCATCGAGCGAAATGCCGGCGATGCCGCCCGAGATGTCGTCGATGCTGTCGACGATCTCCTTCCTGGCGCCGTCGACGATCCACACCGCGCTCGGCGTGTCGCGCATGCCGAGGACGGTCACATAGGCGCGATTGGCCGCCTCGTCGACGGCAACCTCGCGCACATGCGCCTTCTCCCCCTTGGCGAGCTTGGCCACGACCTTGCCGGTGGCGAGATCGACCACCGCGAGCGAACCGTCGCGGGTCTGGGTGCCGTAGAGCGTCTTCGTCTTGTTGTTGATGCCGAGGCCGAACACCGGATCGTCGCCAAGCGCGATGGTTTCCTTCGTCTCCAGCGTCGCCGGGTCGAGCGCGTAGATGAAGGTCTCGGTGGCCCCGCGGGTGCCGGCGGCGGCGACATAGACACGGTTCATCGGCGCGCTGAACACCAGTTCGTACAGTCCCGCGCCGGGCTTCACCGTCTTGACGAATTCGGGGTCGGCCAGCGCCGCCCCGGCTAGGCCGACCAGCGCGACGGTAGCGAGGACAAGGGATCGCAGTCGGGGCCGGGCAAAGGTCGCGTCGATCGGCATGACGTGTCTCCGTTGAGTGATGGCGGGATATCCGCGACAGGGCCGCCCCCGGCGGGCGTCCCCGTCAGTCGAGGCTGACCCAGTTGGGTCCCTCGACCGGAACAGTGAGGAAACGCTCATTGACCTGCGCCACCGTGCGCTCGACATCGAGCGCGCCGAAGCGTTCGGGATGGATCCACTTGGCGAGGATCTCCACCGTGAACAGGTCGAGCGGCGAGTTGAGCATCTGGTGCGAGAGCCCATGCACGCGGTGGTCGCGCACCGCCGCGAAGCCGGCGAAGCCCGGCCGGGCAACGACGCGCGCCAGCGTCTCGCGCGCCTTTGCGGCACTGTACTCCGGACCGATCAGCAGCCCGGCAGTGCCTTCCATGTGGCTGCCGCCGGTGGCGATATAGACCTGCGGGTCCTGGGCGATGACATATTCGAGGTTGAGCTTGCCGAAGGCGCGCGGGATCACCGCCGCGCCGATATTGGCGCCGCCCACCGCCTCGATGATGTCGCCGACATTGCCGCGGCCGGGCGAATTGCAGCAATCAGCCGTCATCGCCGCATGCGGTTCAAGAAACACGCGCGGACGCTCACTCTCGGTCAGCCCGGTGAGACTGTCGCGCACCGCGTCGAGATGGCTGCGGCGGAAGGCAAGGAATTCCTGCGCCTTGGCGGAAGCCCCGGTGGCCGCGCCCAGCAGCAGCAGGCTCGGCTCCATATGCGTCAGCGGATGGGTGAAGAAGTCGATCACCACCACCGGAATGCCCGCCGCCTCGATGCGCGCGCGCGCCTCCGGCGAGGGCTGGCCGCCGAGCGAGAACACGGCAAGATCGGGCCGCGCCGCCACCACCTGCTCGATCGAGACGGCACCGGCCGAACTCGCCACCTTGGCGAGAGCATCAATGGCCGGGAACGCTGCCCGGTAGGCCTCATAGGTGCGGGTGCCGATCCGATTGATGTCGCGCGGCCAGGCGGCCAGCACGCTTACTGGGTCGCGATGAATCAGCGCCAGCGCGATGAGGAACCGCCCGTCATCGATCAGCAGCCGCTTTGCCGGCGCCGCCAGCGTCACCTCGCGCCCGGTCACGTCCTTCAGCGCGATCTGCGCCTGCGCCGGAACCGCAAGCGCCAGGAAGACGAGAACCAACGCCGCCCGCCATCCCGCCTGGAGGCGGCGCGCGACGGCAGTCTTGGCGCGATTGCGGTGAAACATGAGCGGAAAATACCAGCAGGCAACGCTATTGATGCGTGCCTAATCCCTCCGCAGCACCGCGCATGTCAACTAAACAATTTGTAATTGCTTGTTTTTAATTAGTCTAATTTCGACTAAATTAGATCAGAGAGTATATTTTACTTATCGTAAGGCGCCTTGTCTTGACGTCGCGTCATCACAACGCCGTGGCTGGTGCGGCCAGCTCGCGGTCCGGTGTCGTCCAGCCGACGCAGAAAACTGGCAATCTTCTTTCCCCTGAAACCACCCGCCGCAATGCTCTCCAAGTGAAAGCGTCATTGGCGAAAGGGCTGCGGGCTCCTGACGGGCGGCAGGAGCCCCGCCGAACCGGAGTGAGAGGACCCATGCGCGTCGCGATGATCGGTACGGGCTATGTCGGCCTGGTTTCCGGCACCTGCTTTTCCGATTTCGGCCATGACGTCACCTGCGTCGACACCGACCTCTCCAAGATCGAGCGGCTGAAGGCCGGCATCATGCCGATCTTCGAGCCCGGCCTGGACGATCTGGTCGCCCGCAACGTCGCCGGGGGAAGGCTGCGCTTCACCACCGACCTCACCGAGGCGGTGGCCGAGGCGGAGGTGGTGTTCATCGCCGTCGGCACCCCCTCGCGGCGCGGCGATGGCCATGCCGACCTCAGCTATGTCCACGCCGCCGCCCGCGAGATCGCCCGCGCCGCCAGGGGCTTCACCGTCGTCGTCACCAAGTCGACCGTGCCGGTCGGCACCGGCGCCGATCTCGAAGCGATCATCCGCGAGGAAGCGCCGGACGCCGATATCGCCGTCGTCTCCAACCCGGAATTCCTGCGCGAGGGCGCCGCGATCGAGGATTTCAAGCGCCCCGACCGCATCGTCGTCGGCACCGCCGACCCGCGCGCCCGCGAGGTGATGGCGGCGCTCTACCGGCCGCTGTCGCTCAACACCGCGCCGCTGCTGTTCACCGAGCGGGCCAATGCCGAGCTGATCAAATATGCCAGCAACGCCTTTCTCGCGGTCAAGATCACCTTCATCAACGAGATGGCGGATCTGTGCGAGAAGGTCGGCGGCGACGTGCAGGAAGTGGCGCGCGGCATCGGCCTCGACCGCCGCATCGGGTCGAAATTCCTGCATGCCGGCCCCGGCTATGGCGGCTCCTGCTTTCCCAAGGACACGCTGGCCCTGACCCGCACCGCCCAGGAGGCCGGCACGCCGCTGCGCCTGGTCGAGACCGTGACCACGGTCAACGAGACCCGCAAGGCGGCGATGGGCCGCCGGGTGCTGGAGGCGCTGGCCGTGCCCGCGCGCGGGGCCACCGTCGCCGTGCTCGGCCTCACCTTCAAGCCCAACACCGACGACATGCGCGACAGCCCGGCGATCAACATCGTGCAGCTGCTGGTCGACCGGGGGGTGAAGATCCGCGCCTATGACCCGGTCGGCATGGCGGAGGCGCGCAAGGCGCTGCCCGAGGGCATCCATTACGCCACCGGCCCCTATGAATGCGCCGAGGGCGCCGACGCCCTGGTCATCGTCACCGAATGGGACGCCTTCCGCGCCCTCGACCTCGACCGGCTGAAGGCGCAGCTGCGCAGCCCCATCGTCGTCGACCTGCGCAACATCTACCCCCCCGAAGACCTCATCCGCCGCGGCTTCACCTATGTCGGCATCGGGCGGGGCGAACGGTCGACCGGCTGAATCGCGCGCGCCTCCCTGGGAACAGGCCCCCGCCCGCCGCGTTGCCCCCTCGATCAGCAACCCGGTACGGCGAGGAACGGGCCTAGCCACCGCATGCAATGCGGCGGGATTGGGAGGGAGGGACAGGCGTGAGCACAGGCGCAAGACGCAGGATATGGGCAGCGGCCTTGAGCGGCGCGGTTATCGGCACCGTCGCCACCGCCGCGCTTCGCCCCACCCGCCAGTCTATTGACGGCGCCGCTCGCAGTACCGATCCCGCCGCTGCGAGGCGGGAGCCGGCACGCGGGCGCGCGGCCGCCAACCCGACGCAGATTCCGCACCGGGGCTGGCGCGATATCGTCCTTCGCACCGGCAAGGCCTTCTTCGCCAATCGGGTGCTCGGGCTTTCGGCCGGCGTCACTTTCTACACGCTCCTCGCCACCTTCCCCGCCCTTGCCGCCATCATTTCGCTCTACGGGCTGTTCCTGGACCCCGCAACCATCCAGGGCCAGCTTGAGGCGGCCTCCTGGCTGCTGCCGTCGGGGGCCATCGAGGTGATGCGCGACCAGATCCTGCGGTTGACGCAGACCGACACATCCAGCCTTGGATGGCGGTTTCTGTTCAGCCTGGGAGCGGCGCTGTGGAGCGCGAATGCAGCCACCAAGGCGATGATCGAAGCGCTCAATATCGTCTATGAGGAGGAGGAGCGGCGGTCCTTCCTCCATTTCACCTTGGTGACGCTGGGCTTCACCCTCGCCGCCGTGCTCTTCGCGGTCGTTGCTCTGGCTGCGGTGGTGGTGCTGCCCCTCGTGCTCAGCGCTCTCGACCTGCCCAGCGGCAACGAGCGGCTGATCTCGCTGCTCCGATGGCCGGCTCTGGCCGTGGTCGTGGCGTTCCTCATCACCGTCATCTACCGCTTCGGCCCGTCGCGCGAGCGGCCGCAATGGAAGTGGGTGAGCATGGGCAGCGCGGTCGCCGCGTTTCTCTGGCTCGCGACCTCGGCCGGTTTCTCCTGGTATGTGAGCCACTACGCCTCCTATGAGCAGACCTATGGCTCGCTGGGCGCGGTCATCGGCTTCATGGTGTGGATATGGCTGTCGATGTCGGTGCTGCTGCTGGGCGCGGAGCTGAACGCCGAGATCGAGCATCAGACCGCTGTCGACACCACCACCGGGGCTCCGCTGCCGATGGGCCTGCGGGGCGCGCGGATGGCCGATACGATCGGCGCGTCCCAGGGCTGACCGCACGGCCGCGCGCTGGCAAGAGCTTTCCCTACAGCGGGTCGGGCGGCTCGTTCAGATGATGATCATGCGGTCCGGCAGTTCATTGGCATCGCCGGCCGTGGGTGGCACATGCCGGGCGAGAAGACTCCCGGCCACCGCCACGCCCGCCACCAGCCCGTCACCGAGACGCCCCTGCCGGGCGCCGGCCAGCACGGCGGCACATACGCTCTCCCAGGCCTCGTGTCCCACCTTGGCGTGGATCGCCTCGTCGGCGACCACTTCCACCAGGTGGTCGGCCGGCGCCACCACGATCAGCACCCCGGTGCGGCCCCGGGTCTGGTGCACGCCGAGGCTCAGGAAATGGTCGATGGCGGCGGTCCGGCCGGCTTCCTCGCGGGCAAAGCGCGGCACGGTGAGCGCCCCGAGCGGGGTGAAGATCAGCACCGCGCCGGCGATCATGAAGGCGCAGGCCTGCAGGGAAAGCAGCATCGGCGTGTCCAGCGCGGTCAGGAGCGCGAGCGGCCAGGGCAGCACCAGCGCCAGCAGCGCCGCCCACATCAGCCCGTAGAAGGGGTGGCGCACCAGCGGCCGCGTCAGCACCACGACGCGGATCTCGCCTGCCGTCGCGCGCTCCGCCTGCGCGATGGCGGCGGCCACATCGGCGTGCTCCTGTTCGCTCAAGCTCTCGCCCATCACCAGCTTCCCGATGCCCCGCCGCCGCCGGAGGAACCTCCGCCGCCCGAGAATCCGCCACCGCCGCTGCCGCCGCCGGACCATCCGCCACCGCTCCGGCGCGACCAGTCCCAGCCGGCCGCGCCGCCAGTGAGCGCCCCGGCGCCGCGCCGCCCGCGCGTGCGCAGATGGCCGGACTTCGCCTGCCGGTACAACACGAAGGCCCAGAAGGCGATCATCAGCACGACGAAGATGATGTGCACCCAATCCTCGCCGCTCATCGCCGGCTCGGCCGCAAGGCGCGCACGTTCCCGCGCCTCCTCGGGGTCGAGATTGAGCACCTCGATCACCGCGTCGGCGCCTTTCTCGATGCCGGCAGCGAAATTGCCTGCGCGGAACTCGGGGAGAATGGCGGTCTGGATGATGGTGCTCGCCACCGCATCGGGCAGCACGCCCTCCAGCCCATAGCCGGTCTCGATCCGCACCCGCCGCTCACTGGGCGCCACCAGCAGCAGCACGCCATTGTCCTTGTCCGCCTGCCCCAGCTTCCAGAAGCGGAAAAGCCGGTTCGCATAGTCCTCCACCGAGGTGCCCTGCAGCGAGGGCACGGTGGCGACGACGAACTGGTCGGTGGTGCGCGCTTCCTGCGCGGCCAGCCTGGCCTCCAGCGCCGCCCGGGCGTCGGGGCTCAGCACCTGCGCGCCGTCCACCACCCGCCCGGAAAGGGCAGGAAAGGTCATCTCCGCCCGCACCGGGCCAATGCCGAGCGAAAGACCGGCGAGGGCAACCAGCCCCGCCAGCAGCAGCGCGAAAACGCGCGCGAGGGGTCCCAAGGGAGCCAGTGCCCGCACGGTCAGTTGAACTTCACCTGAGGCGCCTTCATCTGCTCCTCGGCGATGGTGAAGGTCTCCATCGGCCTGCTGCTGCGATAGAGCGTGTTGGCCCAGAGGACGCCGGGGAAGGTGCGCAGCTCGGTGTTATAGACGCGCACCGCCTCGATATAGTCGCGCCGCGCCACGGCGATGCGGTTTTCCGTGCCCTCGATCTGCGCCTGCAGCGCCAGGAAGTTCTGGTTGGCCTTGAGGTCGGGATAGGCCTCGGAAACGGCGATCAGCCGCCCCAACGCGCTGGAAAGCTGCGATTGCGCCTGCTGGAACTGCCGGAACTGTTCGGGATCGGTGATGGTGGAGGCATCGACCTTGATCGAGGTGGCCTGCGCCCGCGCCTGCGTCACCTGGGTCAGCACCTCACTCTCGTGTTGGGCATAGCCCTTCACGGTCTCGACGAGGTTGGGGATCAGCTCGGCGCGGCGCTGATACTGGTTCAGCACGTCGCTCCACGCCGCCTTGGCCTTCTCCTCATTGGTGGGGATGTTGTTCACCCCGCAGCCGGCGAGGCCGGTGGCAAGGACCACCAGAAGCAGCGGCGCGAGCAGGCGACGCGAGAGCCCGGACAGACGGGAGAGATTCGGCATGACGGGCCCTTTCAGCAGCACGGCCGCTTGGCGACGCACTGATTATAGAGCGGAGCGCTGCCGAGTTCATCACTCCAATCAGGACTTGCCGCTGCCGTGCTCGCCCAGCACGTTGAAGGCGATCATCATGGACACGGCAAAGCCGATCAGCAGCAGGGCCGAGACGAGGGGGATGGGGAGAAAGCCGAGAGCGCTCATGGCGGCACGTCCAGTCAGAGAGGCGCTTGATATAGGCGCGCCAGCCCGCTTTGGGATGGGGGACATCCATGCAGGCAAGCCATTGATGAAGTGCAAAAATGTCGGCGCCGCGGCGCTTTTTTCGCCGATTTGCGACGCCGTCTGAAAAAGCCTAGGGCGTCGCCAGCTTGAACTCGCGCAGTTCCTCTGGCGTGAAATAGAACATCTCCTGCGGCGGGGTCTCCATCGCGCTGATCCAGACTCGGGGATCGACCCCCATGCTGACCAGATGGCGCTGCGCCTCGGCGGATACGCGCTGCGCCTGCGCCATGCCCTCGGCGCCATCGAGGTGCGGCCCGCCCGGCTGAGGCGCGGCGAAGACCTGATGCACGCCGATGGCCGCCCCCGGCTCCGCCGTGCGTTTGACACCGGCCGCCAGAATGAGCGGGCAGGACGAGGCGCAGAGCGCTTTCGCCTCGACGCGCGTGTTCAGCCCTCGCGCACGGATCAGCCGGCCCATGGACAGCGCATCGGCAACTGAACCGCCCGGCGAACTCAGCACCACCGCTTTCACATAGCTGCCGCGCTTCTCAAGCTCGGCCTTGAACCGCTCGGCCGTGCCGGGGGTGATGGTTCCCCGCGCCTCCAGCCGGCCATCGGCCAGCAATTCGATCGTCATCGCCTGCCGCAGCTCGGAATCGGGCTGGCGGCCGGGGCGGTCCTCGCCCGGCGCCGCCTTGTCGGGGCGCGCGGAGGGCAGATAGGGCACCGCCGGCGCCTGCGCCGGGGCGGTGGGGTCGGCGTTCGGCAGAGAGGCTGGCGCCTGCCCGCGCTCGTGGAAATCCCACACCACCACCAGCACTGTCAGCCCGACAAGGGCGCGGAAGAACAGCCTTAGCAGCGTCTCGTCCGGACGGTCCCCGAGCGCGCGGCGCCACAGGGCGCGCCGCGGCGCGGGAGAGTTTGGGCCCGAGACGGTGGTGTCCAACGGCTCAGTCCTTCTTGATCCGGCCGGCGGGCAGGGTCGTGACGGTTGCCGCAGGCGGAACTGCCGCGCCCTCCGCTTCCGCCATCGCCACCTCGAACGTGTCGGGCTCCTCGACTGTCCGCCGTTCCTCGCCGACCTGACGGGCCAGGCGCAGCGCGGTGATGAGCTGGGCAGCCGACATCGTGTCGGCCTCGGCCGGCTGCTCCTCGCGCCGAATCGCGGCGTGTACCACGCACAGGATGAGCACCAGGACCGCCGGAAGCAGGTCGATCGAGATGGCCCCGGCCCAGCTCGGCAGGAAATCGCTGGCATAGCGCACCACCGCTTCGGCGGTGGAGAGCGGCTGGAAGCGCGCCGGCTCGACCGATCCGGTGCCGATGATCTTGTCGGCGGCCTGCGAAAGGGCGCTCGCCTGCGCCTGCACCGCCTTCTCGACGCTGCCGACGACGGTGCTCTGGCGCCCCGCGAGGTCCGCCGTGCGGCCATCGGCGGCGGGGGCGATGAAGCCGGTGACGAGGTCGTCGGCCGCCCGCCGCACCGCCGGCGCCATGGACGTCTGCTCCAGCGAGGCAATGGTGCCGATCAGCGCCAGCGCCTGGGCGCCGAAGGCATCCGAGCGGGCCTTGATGTCGCCCTGACCGGACACGAAGGCGCGCATGCGGGCGATCTGCGCACTGCCTTCCTCATACAACGCGCGCGCCCGCTCGCCGCTCGCCGCGACCTGCCGGGCGAGATCGTCGAGCTGGCTCGACATCTGGCTGAGCAATTGAACCACCGTGCCAGACCCGCCGGTGCCGGTCAGGGCGCCGCCGCGTTCCGCCTCGGCCAGGCGGGCGAAACGGGTCGAGGCCAGCTGAATGTCGGGCAGGAGGCTCTGCGCCCCCAGCGCCCGGTTATGCGCCGTGTCGAGGTCGCGGGTGTAGTTCTGCACCGTCACGGCGAGGTGCTGCTCGATGGCCGCCGCCCCTGCCAGCGCGGCCGCGTTCAGCCAGGACGACATGGCGATGATCATCAGCGAGCCGAGCAGCATGGCGGCCGTCAGCCACAGCCGGCTCGCCATGTCCCGCACATGCGGCAGGAAGCGCAGGAGGAACGACCAAAAGGCGTAGATCGCGATCGAGACCGCGCTCGAATAGATGATCGCGGCAAAGACCGTCATGACAGGCGAGCCGTCGAGCAGTTCGCGGACGCCGAGATAGGTATAGACGCCCGACGCCAGCGCCAGCACGGCAAGCGTGAGGCGCATGGTCGTGTCGAGCCCGGACACGCCTTCGCGCAGAGCCGAAGCCATTCAGGTCAACCTCATGGGAAAACTGTCTTGATGTTGCCGTACTTTGCGCCGGCAATGTGACGCAAGATAAAGCAGGTTTCCGCCCTGCGTCACAGCTCCGTTATCCGTGCACGCGAAAAGCCTGGTGCCTGCCCGGCTGCGATGAGCGGACGACGAATAATTCGAACCACACGATACCAATGGACGTTCAAATCGCACGCACCCTGGACGACCTGGCCCGGAGCCGTGGCCGCAAGCGACCTGTGAAAGAAGCCGGATCACCCGGTAAAGGCATGAGTTGGTATGGATTTACGTTTCTTCGACGACCACCGGGAGCTTCCGAGCGTCTGCCCGATGTGCAAACAGCGCGGTGCGACCGCGCGTCTGCGCGTCGAAAACATCCGCTACCTCCGCGCGCCGCTGGAGATGTCGGAGTGCACTCATTGCCAAACGCTCTACTACACCTCGGAAAACCCCGTCATCGGCTATGATTTCCCGGGATTCGAAGAGAAATACTGGTTGAACTATGTCCAGTCCGGCGCTGGGATAACCGCCATGCTGGAACCTCTACTGGCCATTTCCACCGGAAGGGCCGGCCGGCTGCTGGATATCGGCTGCGGCTTCGGTTTTGTCGGGCATTTCTGGGAACAATCCGGCCATGGCCGCGCAGTCGGGCTGGAAACGAGTCTTTATGGCAAGATCGGCCGCGAGACGCTCGGCACCACGATCTACCATTCCTACTACGCCGACACGCCCGAGATCGCCGGCCAGACCTTTGACGTGGTCTATTCCAGCGAGGTGCTGGAGCATGTGCCCGACCCGGCCGCCTTTATCGCCGAGATTTCCCAAGCGCTGAGCGATAACGGCATCCTGGTCTTGACCACCCCCTGCGCGGACGCCGTGCTCCCGGGAGGGTCCTACCCGGAAGTGATCGCCATCCTCTCGCCCGGGTTCCACTATTTCGTGACCCGCGAACAGGCCTTGCGCACCCTGCTGCACAATCAGGGCTTCGAGCACGTTCAGGTCGCGAACAGCGGCACGCGCCTTTTTGCCTGGGCCTCCCATGCTCCCCTGCCCGAGATTTCGTCCGGCTTCACCCAGTGGGAGGCCTATTACGACTATCTCGAGGCCCTCAGCCGCCACTCCAATCCCCATGTCGCGAACGGCGCCTTTTACCGCCTGGTCAAGGACGCGGTGAATCGCGGCGAGCTTGAGCGCGCGTCGGCCGCCCTGGACCGATGGGTGCCTCTGGCACGGTCCACCTATGGCGTCGATTTTCTCGCGCCCGAGGCGATCGAGCAGCGATTCATGACAACGGCGGAGCCCGGCAACGACGAGTTTCCGTCCTGGCTGGGATGCGGCCTCCTGTTCTATGCGCGCACCGCTTCGATGCTGGGTGGCAATCCACGCCTGCTCGCGGCTGTGGTTCGCGCCTCCATCGCCATCATGCAGCGCGAAATCGAGATATTCGCCCAGTTCGCGCAGGAGCCGGCCCATTTTCTCCCGCTCGCCGAGGCGCTTCTGGACGAGCTGGAGCGAGCGGAAACGCCTCCTCCGGCATCGGAGGTGAGGCCCCATTTCGTGCGTGCCCCGACGGCCAGCCTGAGCGGCCGGGCCGTGGCGCTGCTCTGCGGCTACGCACCCGATGGCTTGCCCAGTCCCGCCCTGCTGGCGCTTTGCCAGGCCCTCGCGCGAAATGGCATCGACACGCATGTCTGCCTGGCCGTGCAGTCAGAGGTTGAGCAGCTTGCCGTCGCCGGGCTGGAGGACGCCCGGACCATCGCCTACCGGATGAATGACAGCTATGATTTCGGTATATGGGCGGCGCAACTTGGCGCGCTGCCGGACATCTGGAACGCCGAACGCATCATATTTGCCAATGACAGCGTCGTCCTGGTCAATGAGGCCGGCTTTGACGATCTGATGGGCCAGATGAGCCGGGATCGGTCCGAGTTGATCGCCCTGACCGAAAGCATCTCTCCGCTTCCCCATGCCCAGAGCTATTTTTTCCAGATGCGCGGTGGTGCGCTGAACGATTGGCGAATCCGGAGCTTCTGGGCGGGCATGCCTGCGGCGATGAGCAAGCTGGAGGTGATCGACAGCTGCGAACTTCAGTTCGCGGGGTTGATCGACAGGAACGCGACCTTTCGCCGGACTACTGCGTTCGGTCTGGAGACGATATTTCCGCATTGCGCGACTGAGAACTGGCCAACCGGGAATATCTCCCACCTGCTGTGGGAACGACTGCTGCTGAAAGGCATGCCCTTCATCAAGGCGGAGCTGCTCCACCGCAATCCGATGAATCTGCCGATCGATCATTGGCGCCATGCCGTGCTGAGTCTGGGTGGCGACCTCGATCTCGCCGACCGACACCTGAAGGAGATGGACCGCACGCGTGGCGTCCCGCCTCCCCCGCCGCCCGTCGACCTGCCGCGTCCCCGCCCTCTCAAGGACATGCGCAACTACGTTCTGGGGGTCATCCTGGGGAAACCGCGACTGGAGCGGTTGCGCGCCTGGAACCGGCGCCGGCGGGCGCGGCGCCGGCAGCGGCGCCTGGCCAGACAGGCGTGAAGGCACGGGCGGGGATGAGGCGCCCGCCTCGGGCACGCTCGTTCTTCAAGGCGTGGCGCACCTGTCTCGCCGCCCCCGCGCCTTGAAGCGCGGTGCAGCCGTCAGCCGCCGTCCGAAAGGTGAAATCTCAGCGCCGAGCACCCGTTTAAGGGGGGGTGTCGTAAAGCGCCGGACGTCGACAGGAAGGCCTGGAGGGATGGTGGAGCCGAGGGGATTTGAACCCCTGACCTCTGCAGTGCGATTGCAGCGCTCTCCCAACTGAGCTACGGCCCCAAGCCTCAGGCCGCGCCTTGTACGTTCGCCGCCCCTGCGCTGTCAAGGCGGCTGGGCCCGGTTGCCGCACGACCCTGTGAATCAGGGTTGCCGCAATGCAGCGGCAGCATTAAGCATCGTGGCGGACGGCGCTTTGGCGGCCGATCCGGTCCGATCGCAAAACCGGACCGGCAGACGGTTTCCATCGCGATCGAGAGTGTCCGCGCCGTGCCCCCGCCCCTGCTTCGAGGCTGCCGATGTATTCGATTCTCTGGCTGTTCGACACGCTGATCACGCTCTATGTCTGGATTCTCATTGCCTCGGCCATCCTGTCCTGGCTGGTGGTGTTCAATGTGGTCAACGCGCACAACCCCATCGTGCGCAGCGTCGGCGAATTCCTCTGGCGGGTGACGGAGCCGGTGCTGGCGCCACTGCGGCGCGTGCTGCCCAATCTCGGCGGTATCGACGTCTCGCCGGTGATCCTCATCATACTTCTCTACTTCATCCGCAATCTGGTGTTCGAGCTCGTCGCCGGCTCGTGAGCGCCGCGCTTGCCGCCCTGCCGTGGACGCTCACGGCCGATGGCGTGACGGTGACGGTACGCGCCACCCCGCGGGGCGGGCGCGACGCCATTGACGGCATCGTCGCCCTGGGCGACGGGCGCCGCGCCCTGAAGGCGCGGGTCAGCGTCGCCGCCGAGGATGGCAAGGCCAATACCGCACTGGCAAAGCTGCTGGCCAAGGCCGCCGGCATCGCCCCCTCGCGCGTCGAGCTGCTGTCGGGGGCAACCGGGCGAACCAAGAGCTTCCGCCTCAACGGAGATGCGCAGGAGATTGCCGCCCGGCTGGCGGGCCTCACTGGCGGAAGCGAGGCCGCCCCCACCTAGGCCACGGCAGGAGAGGGCCGCCGGTAGTGTGTGGTTCGGCGTCAGGCCTCAGGCGTTCCAGCCGAAAGCCAGCTTCTCCAGCGCGCGGCCACCGAAGGTTTCGGTGGAACGGGCAACGCCGAGCCCGCCCATGGCGCGATAGAAGCCCAGCGCCGGCTCATTGGCCGCCAGCGCCCATACCGCCAGCCCGTCAAAGCCGGCACTGGCAAGTTCCTTGCGGGCATCCTCGAACAGACGGCGGCCGAAGCCCAGCCCCTGATATTCCGGCCGGAGGTAAAGCTCGTAGATCTCGCCCTCGAAGGGCAGGCCGCGCGCGCGGTTGCGCCCGACATTGGCATAGCCGGCCACCGCATCGCCGAAGGTCAGCACCATGACGCGCGAGCCGCGCTTGAGCGCGGTCTGCCACCAGGCGGGACCGCGCCGCAGGATCATCTTTTCCAGCTCGGCGCCGGGAATGAGGCCGCGATAGGCGAAACGCCATGCCGAATCATGGATATCGGCAATGTCGCCTGCATCGGCCGGCCGAGCCCGGCGTGTCTCGACGAGAAGCGTGCTCATGGCCCGATGGGAGCAAATGCGCCCGGCGGGATCAAGGGCTTTCCGCACCCACGGCGCCAACGTTCCACCGGGGCGTGGCGCGAACGCCACGCTCTCTTGCCAACAACAAAGGCCTGCCCGCGCATGCGGACAGGCCTTTTCCTGTATCGAATTGGAAGGTGAAGGCGTCAGACGCCCTCGGTCTCCTTGCGGCGCTCCTCGCGCTTGCGCTCGTTCGGGTCGAGGAAGCGCTTGCGGATGCGGATCGACTTCGGCGTCACCTCGACCAGCTCGTCGTCCTGGATCCAGGCCAGCGAGCGCTCCAGCGTCATGCGGATCGGCGGGGTGAGGCGCACGGCCTCGTCCTTCGAGGTGGTGCGGATGTTGGTGAGCTTCTTGCCCTTGAGAACGTTCACTTCCAGGTCGTTCTCGCGGTTGTGCTCGCCCACGATCATGCCCTGATAGACCTTCCAGCCGGGCTCGATCATCATCGGGCCGCGATCTTCGAGGTTCCACAGCGCATAGGCCACCGCTTCGCCGGCCTCGTTGGAGATCAGCACGCCGTTGCGGCGGCCGGGGATCTCGCCGCGATGCGGCTGATAGGCGTGGAACAGCCGGTTCATGATGGCGGTGCCGCGCGTATCGGTCATCAGCTCGCCCTGATAGCCGATGAGGCCACGGGTGGGCGCGTAGAACACCAGGCGCTGGCGGCTGCCGCCCGAGGGCTTCATCTCCACCATTTCGGCCCGGCGCTCGGACATCTTCTGGACGACGACGCCGGAATATTCCTCGTCGACGTCGATCAGCACTTCCTCGACCGGCTCAAGGATCTCGCCGGTGGCCTCGTCCTTGGAGAACACCACGCGCGGACGCGAGACGGCGATCTCGAAGCCCTCGCGACGCATGGTCTCGATCAGCACGGAGAGCTGGAGTTCGCCGCGGCCGGAGACGAAGAACGAATCCTTGTCGGAGGATTCCTCGATCTTCAGCGCCACATTGCCTTCCGCCTCGCGCAGCAGGCGGTCGCGGATGACGCGGCTTGTCACCTTGTCGCCTTCGGTGCCGGCCAGCGGCGAATCGTTGACGATGAAGGACATGGTGACGGTCGGCGGGTCGATCGGCTGCGCCTTCAGCGGCTCGGTAACCTCAAGCGCGCAGAAGGTGTCGGCCACCGTGCCCTTGGAGAGGCCGGCAATGGCGATGATGTCGCCCTGCACGCCTTCCTCGATCGGCTGGCGCTCGATACCACGGAAGGCGAGGATCTTGGAGACGCGGCCCTGCTCGACCAGCGAGCCGTCCTGCGCCAGAACCTTGATCGACTGGTTCGGCTTGATCGAACCGGAGGTGATGCGCCCGGTGATCATGCGGCCGAGGAAGGGGTTGGCTTCCAGCAGGGTGCCGATCATGGTGAAGGGGCCGTCATCGACGGTGGGCTCGGGAACGTGCTTGAGCACCAGGTCAAACAGCGGCGCCATGCCCTGGTCCTGCGGGCCTTCGGCGCTCGCGGCCATCCAGCCATTGCGGCCGGACCCGTAGAGGATCGGGAAGTCGAGCTGCTCGTCGCTGGCGTCCAGCGCCGCGAACAGGTCGAACACCTCGTTGATGACTTCCTGCGAGCGGGCGTCCTGGCGGTCGACCTTGTTGATCGCCACGATCGGACGCAGCCCCACCTTCAGCGCCTTGCCGACCACGAACTTGGTCTGCGGCATCGGGCCCTCGGCGGCGTCGACCAGCACGATGGCGCCGTCCACCATGTTGAGGATGCGCTCCACCTCGCCGCCGAAATCGGCATGGCCGGGGGTGTCGACGATGTTGATCCGGGTATCCTTCCAGACCACCGAGGTGGCCTTGGCGAGGATGGTGATGCCGCGCTCCTTTTCGAGATCGTTCGAATCCATCACACGCTCGGCGACGCGCTGGTTCTCACGATAGGAGCCGGACTGCTTCAGCAGTTCGTCCACCAGCGTGGTCTTGCCGTGGTCGACGTGGGCGATGATGGCGATGTTGCGCAGCTTCATATGAAAACACCAAAAAGCGGGCCCGAAACGGTTTCGGACCCGCATGAATTTTGCGGCGCACTATACTCACAACGCCCGCAAGATCAACGTCGGAAGCCGGAAGCGGCCGGCAAAGGCGCGAAAAAGCCACTCTGGCACGCCACGACAGCCGCCCCGCGAAGACGCCTAATGGTCGCGGCGCAGCTCCCACAGGCGGCGGATCTGGGCCGGCTTCAGGATCTCCCCCTCGGCCGTGCGCAGCCACGCCACCTCGCGATTGGCCGGCGACTGGGTCATGGCGAAGGCAACCGCATCGTCCACCGTGCCGAACTCATAGGCCTCCGGCCAGGGGTCGGGGGCGTCGATAGTGTGCGAAGGCGGCCAGTATTGCAGCCGGACGGGCTCGTGATCGGGGGTCATGAACCTTCTCCTCGGCGCGCCAGGGATCGACAAGCCGCCGCGCCCGCGCGCGCTGGAACGAGGCGCGACATTTGTGATAACGCGCCGCCGGGCGGAAGGTTCCCACGCCTCTGCCCGTGAGGCATAACGCCCGCCACCCGTTGAAAACACTGAAACGGTGGCGCTCGCCCCCGCCCTTGAAGCGCCCGCCATACCGCCCACTTCAGAAGGGTCGACACGCAAGGAGTGGGTCATGGTTCCGAACAACGGCAAGCCGCAGAA
Source organism: Ancylobacter rudongensis (assembly GCF_900100155.1). GTDB lineage: Bacteria > Pseudomonadota > Alphaproteobacteria > Rhizobiales > Xanthobacteraceae > Ancylobacter > Ancylobacter rudongensis. The sequence goes on along the minus strand of NZ_FMTP01000006.1, from coordinate 176,418 downwards.
TCCCGACTATACCGAAAGGGAGATCGACGAGAGCGTCGAGGAGAGCTTCCCCGCCAGCGATCCGCCGGCGCTGGGCGGCATCACCGGCGATGTGCCGCCCTCCGATGGCGGCGTGCCGGGCGGGACGCAGGTCATTCCCCCGCCTGGCGCCAAGGCCGGCGACGCCGCCCCCACCGAGGCCGAGATCGACGAGGCGCTGGAGGAGAGCTTCCCCGCCAGCGACCCACCTTCCTTCACCGCCGTCACCGGCGTGAAGGAAGGCAACTGAGCGAACGCCCGCCGCCCGTCAGGCCGGGCGCGTGGGCGCCTGCCGCTTGGCCCATGGTCCGAAGCGGGCCTCGGGCTGGGCGGCGCGCAGCATCATCATCTCGCCGACATTCTCCGGCGAAAGCAGGCCGACCAGCCGGCCGCCCGCATCCACCACCCCGACGACAGGCGCGCCGCGCTGGGTGATCAGCACCAGTGCCCGGTCCAGCGGCGTGCGGGTGCCCACGGTCGGCACATCCGCCTGCATCGCCTCGAGCACCGAGGCGCCCGGCCCCTGCGCCTGCAGCGCCGCGATCATCGCGTCGCGGGTCAGCACGCCGCGTAGATGCTCGGCGCCGTCGACGATGGGGAAATCCTTCTGCGTGGTGCGGATCAGCGCCTCAGCCGCGTCGCCCACGCTCGCCGTCGGCCCCAGGGTCTCGAACTGAGTGATCATCGCGTCCTCGACCAGCAGCCCCTGCGCCGCCTGCTTCATCTGCACCTGCCCGGCCTCGCCGGAGGCGGCAAGAAAGACGAAGACGGCGATGATGATCAGCATCGGGTTGCCGAAAATACCGAGCACGCCGAGACCGATGGCGAGGCCCTGGCCGATCGACGCCGCCATCTGCGTCGCCTGGGCGTGGCTCATCTTCATCGCCAGCAGCGCCCGCAGAACCCGGCCGCCATCCATGGGGAAGGCGGGAATGAGGTTGAACACCACGAGGAAGATGTTCGCCGCTGCCAGCTTGGCCAGCAGGCTCACCTGCGGGTTCTCGATCGCCTCGATGTGCTCCACCCCGACATTGCCGCCCAGGAACACCAGCAGCACGGCCGCGATGACGACATTGACCGCCGGCCCGGCCAGTGCGACGACCAGTTCCTCCGATGGCTTCTCCGGGATGCGCTCCAGCCGGGCGATGCCGCCGAACGGCCAGAGCGTGACCTCCGGCGTCTTCACGCCATAGCGCCGCGCCGCGAAGATGTGGCCGAATTCGTGCAGCAGCACGCAGAGGAAAAGCAGCGCCACAAAGGCCACGCCCTCCCACGCCGCGCCCGCCCCCCCGCGCTGGTAATAGGCAACCCAGATCCAGGCGAGGAACAGCAGGAAGGTCACGTGGATGCGGACCGCGGTGCCGTAGACATATCCGACGGTGAGCGACCAGGGCATGAGATTCTCCTTGAGGTGCCGCTTCCTACCATAACGGCACCGACGCCGCATGACAGCGCGACAGCACGCCTGGCGCCGGGTCATCGGCCGGCCCGGGACGGAACCACCGCTGCGCCTCCGGGTTCTCCCCTCGAACCCGAGGAGGCATTCACATGGACGACAAGACCACTGCCGAGGCCATCGACCGCGTGTGGGAGATGATGGAGGACATGCGGATTTGCATGCTCGTCACCCGCGAGGGCGAGACCCTGCGCGCCCGCCCGATGGATGCCCATCCGTCCCGCGAGGAAGGCTGCATCTGGTTTCTCTCCGACCGCCGCGGCCACAAGGACGACGAGCTGGACCGCGACCCGCAGGCCGCGCTCACCTTCGCCAAGCCGGGCGACAACAACTACCTCTCTGTCTCCGGCCAGGCGGAAGTCTCGAACGACCGTGCCAAGATCGACGAGCTGTGGAGCGACATGAACAAGGCGTTCTGGCCGGAGGGCAAGACCGACCCGAATATCTGCGTCCTGCGCTTCCTGCCCGAGCAGGCCGAATATTGGGACGGCCCATCGAGCTCCATCGGCGTGCTGTTCAAGATGATGTCCGCCCGCCTCACCGGGTCGACCACCGATCTCGGTGACAACCGCAAGGTGCCGCTGGACTGAGCGCCTGACGCTCAGGCCGCGCGCGCTTTTTCGCGAGCGGACTTGGCGTCCCGCACCGGCGGGATGCCAAACAGCCTTCCATATTCGCGGGTGAACTGCGGCACGCTCTCATAGCCGACGGCAAAGGCAGCGGTGCTGGCGGAAGCGCCTTCCGCCGCCATCAGCCGCCGCGCCTCGATCAACCGCAGCTGCTTCTGGAACTGCAGCGGCGAGAGCGACGTCGCGCTGCGAAAATGCTGGTGGAAGCTGGACGGGCTCATCCCTGCGGCCTCCGCCAACCGGCTGACCGGCAGAGGCTTGGTGAACTCGGCGCGCAGCAACGCCACGGCGCGGCCGATGCGCTGGGCATGGCCGTCGGGCCAGCCGAGCCGGCGTATCGCGGCACCATGGCGGCCGGCCAGCAGCCAGTAGTGCAGTTCCCGGATCAGCGGCGCCTGCAGCAACGGCAGCGCCGCCGGACGATCGAGCAATTGCAGCAGCCGCAGCCCCGCGGCCGCGACCTCGCCATCCGTCGGGTCGACCCGCACCGGATCGGCATCGCCCGCCAGCGCCGGCCCCATCTCGCGCACGAGTTCGGCCACCACCGCGAGGTCCAGCTCCAGCACCAGCGAGACATAGGGCGCAGCGTGGCTTGCCTTCGTGATCTGGCTGACGATCGGCACATCGGCGGTGATGAGCAGCGAGTCGCCGGAGCCGAGCTGAAAATCCCGCGTGCCCATCGTCACCTGCTTGGCGCCCTGCACCACCAGGCAGACCAGCGGCCGGGCAATGGCGTGGGTGACGCCCGACGGTGTGGCGACACGAAAGAACATGAGCCCCGGAATCGGGGTTGCGGCGATCCCGTTCGCGTCGGCGTGCCGCCGGCCGTGCCGGTCCATGATGTCGAGCAGTGTTGTCATGCTGGCATCCTACCCCGCTCACGTGGGAAGGAAAGCACCTTCGGAGGATCAGGCAAGAACTCGCGGCTATCCGGCAACCGAAGGCGGGTGGGAGGCGTCATATCTGGCTCACCCCACTGACAGGAGACCGATCATGACCACCATTACCCTCATCACCGGCGGCAGCCGTGGCCTTGGCCGCAACACCGCGCTCAGCGTCGCTCGTCGCGGCGGCGACGTCGTTCTGACCTATCACAGCCGCGCGGAGGACGCGCAGGCCGTCCTGGCCGAGATCGAGGCGCTGGGCCGCAAGGCGGTGGCGCTGCAACTCGACACCGGTAAAATCGCCGCCTTCCCCGCCTTCGCCGACACGCTGCGGGCCACCCTGTCCGACGTGTGGGGCCGGACGCATGTCGACCATCTCGTCAACAATGCCGGCCATGGCGACTATGCCTCGATCGCCGAGACCACCGAGGCGCAGTTCGACCGGCTGGTCGACGTGCATGTGAAGGGTGTGTTCTTCCTCACCCAGGCGCTGCTGCCTCTGATCGCCGACGGCGGGCGCATCGTCAATTTCTCCTCCGGTCTCACCCGCTTCGCCTATCCCGGCTACGCCGCCTATGCGGCGATGAAGGGCGCGGTGGAGGTACTCACCCACTACATGGCCAAGGAATTCGGCGCGCGCGGCATCGCCGTCAACACGGTGGCGCCGGGGGCGATCGAGACCGATTTCGGCGGCGGCGCGGTGCGCGACAATCCCGAGATCAACAAGCACCTCGCCGGCATCACCGCGCTGGGCCGCGTCGGCGTGCCGGATGATATCGGCCCGATGGTGGCGAGCCTGCTGTCGCCGGACAATCGCTGGATCAACGCCCAGCGCATCGAGGTGTCGGGCGGCCAGGCGATCTGAGGAAAAGCGGAGTGCTGGGGAAACTCGCCCCCCTCATGCCCGGGCTTGACCCGGGCACCCAGTGGCTGGGCGCACTGGAAAGTCTGGATCCCCGGGTCAAGCCCGGGGATGAGGAAGGTTGCACAGGAAGGCGGGCAGAGCTTGCGGGTTAAGCGCGCGCAAACCCTCCCGCCCGTCTGTTGCCTCAGCCACGGACCTTGCGGTCGCGATTGGCCAGGGTGCGCAGGCGCAGCGCGTTCAGCTTGATAAAGCCGGCGGCGTCACGGTGGTCATAGGCCACCGCGCCTTCCTCGAAGGTCACGAGGTCCTGATTGTAGAGCGAATAGGGCGAGGAGCGGCCGACCACCTCGACATTGCCCTTGTAGAGCTTGAGCCGGACCTCGCCGCTGACGAATTCCTGGCTCTTGTCGATCAGCGCCTGCAGCATCTCGCGCTCGGGCGAGAACCAGAAGCCGTAATAGATCAGCTCCGCATAGCGGGGCATGATGTCGTCCTTCAGATGCGCCGCGCCACGGTCGAGCGTGATGCTCTCGATGCCGCGATGCGCCTGCAGCAGGATCGTGCCGCCGGGGGTCTCGTAGACGCCGCGCGACTTCATGCCGACAAAGCGGTTCTCGACGAGGTCGAGCCGGCCGATGCCGTTGGCCTTGCCGAGTTCGTTCAGACGGGTCAGCAGCGTGGCGGGCGAGAGCTTCTCCCCGTCGATGGAGATGGCGTCGCCCTTCTCGAAGCCCACCGTGATGTAGGTCGCCTTGTCGGGCGCCGCCTCGGGCGAGATGGTACGCTGGTAGACATATTCCGGCGCTTCATCGGCCGGGTCTTCCAGCACTTTTCCTTCCGAGGAGGAGTGCAGCAAATTGGCATCGACCGAGAACGGCGCCTCGCCGCGCTTGTCCTTGGCGATCGGAATCTGGTGGGTCTCGGCGAATTCCAGCAGGCGGGTGCGCGAGGTCAGGTCCCATTCGCGCCAGGGCGCGATCACCTTGATCTCCGGCTCCAGCGCGTAATAGGCGAGCTCGAAGCGCACCTGGTCGTTGCCCTTGCCGGTGGCGCCATGCGCCACGGCGTCGGCGCCGACCTTACGGGCGATCTCGATCTGCTTCTTGGAGATCAGCGGCCGGGCGATGGAGGTGCCGAGCAGGTACAGCCCCTCATACAGCGCATTGGCGCGGAACATCGGGAAGACGTATTCGGAAACGAACTCCTCGCGCACATCCTCGATGAAGATGTTTTCCGGCTTGATGCCGAGCAGCTCGGCCTTCTTGCGCGCCGGCTCCAGCTCCTCGCCCTGGCCGAGATCGGCGGTGAAGGTCACCACCTCGCAGCCATAGGTGGTCTGCAGCCATTTGAGGATCACCGAGGTGTCGAGACCGCCGGAATAGGCGAGCACCACCTTCTTCACATCGTTCGCCATGTCAGATTCCGAAAAAGTCATGTTGCGCAGGAAAGAGGCCGAGCCCGAAAGGGCGCGCGGACTATAGGCATGGCGCGCGCCGGTGCAAGCTCTGCACGATGGCTAGGGGGCCGGGGGCGGCGCCGGCTGTGCGGGCACCGGCTGGGCGGGCACCGGCTGGGCGGGCGGCAGCGGCCGTGCCACCAGCTCGGCCCGCAGCGGCTTCCAGAAGCCGGCATTCCACCCGGCCACCAGCCAATAGGCGAGCCCGCCGGCAAAGCCGGCCGCGATCACGTAGAGATCGCCGTCGAAGGGCACCGGCACCTGCGCATAAGGCGCGAAGACCGAGGCGGCGAGCCAGGCCGATACGGCGCCGTTCGCCACATGGAACATCCAGGAGCGCACGGCGAAGGCTTCGGCGAACAGGATGCCGATCAGCGCCACCGCCCACATGGCCAGCACCACCATCATCAACAGGTAGCTCGCCGCCGCCAGCGCGTCATAGAGCGCGATCGCCTCGACATCGACATTGCCGGCGAGAAGGTCGCCGACCCGCCAATAGCCGAACAGGATCACCAGGAAGGAGGCGATGAAGCCGCAGATCATGCCGAGCGGCACGAGGATGAAACGCAGCAGCAGGCGTAGCAGATTGTCCATCGTCCCCGCCTATTCCGCCGCCGCCGCCATCGCCCGCAGCGCCAGCCGCTCACGGGCGGAGAGCTTTTCCGTCTCGCTCTTCAGCTGGCCGCAGGCGGCGAGGATGTCCCGCCCGCGCGGCGTGCGCACCGGGCTGGAATAGCCGGCGCGAAACACGATGTCGGAGAACTGCTCGATCGTCTCCCAGTCCGAGCACTCATATTTCGTGCCCGGCCAGGGGTTGAACGGGATCAGGTTGATCTTGGCGGGAATGCCGGCCAGCAGTTTCACCAGCGCCTTGGCGTCGGCGGGGCTGTCGTTTACGCCCTTGAGCATGACGTATTCGAAGGTGATGCGCTTGGCGTTAGAGGCTGGCGGGTAGGTGCGGCAGGCCTCCAGCAGCACTTTCAGCGGATATTTCTTGTTGATCGGCACCAGTTCGTCGCGCAGTTCGTCGCGCACCGCGTGCAGCGAGATCGCGAGCATCGGCCCGACCTCGCGGCCGAGCTTCTCGATCTCCGGCACCACGCCCGAGGTGGAGACGGTGATGCGCCTTTTGCCGATGCCGAGGCCTTCGCCATCGGCCAGCACCTCGATGGACTTCGCCACCGAGTCATAGGCGTAGAGCGGCTCGCCCATGCCCATGAACACGATGTTGGTCACCAGCCGGTCGCCCTCTGTGGGCAGGCCGGGGCCGACGGCCCGGTCGCGGCCGGGATAGTCGCCGAGCCGGTCGCGCGCCACCATCACCTGCAGCACGATCTCGGCCGCCGTGAGGTTGCGCACCAGGCGCTGGGTGCCGGTGTGGCAGAACGAGCAGTTCAGCGTGCAACCGACCTGGGAAGAGACGCACAGCGTGCCGCGGTCGCTCTCGGGGATATAAACCATCTCGACATCGTGCGGCCTGTCGCCGTCAATATCGGGCGGCAGGCGCAGCAGCCATTTACGGGTGCCGTCATTCGACACCTGCTCCACCACCACCTCGGGGCGGTCGAGCGTGAAGGCGGCACCGAGCTTCTCGCGCAGGCCTTTGCCGACATTGGTCATCTCGTCGAAGGACAGCGCCCCGCGCAGATAGATCCAGTGCCAGAGCTGGGCGACGCGCATGCGGCTCTCCCGCTCGGAGACGCCGATTTCAGCCAGCGCAGCGGCCAGCCCGTCGCGGTCGAGCCCGGCAAGGGACCGCTTCGCAGGCGAGCGGCGCGGCTCGGTGCCGGCGATCTCTACGGGCGCGCGCGCCCCGGCGGCAGGAGCCGCAGTGGTATCGATCAGGTTCATGTCGCTATCGATGATGTCCGTTTGCGCGCCTCATAGCACAGAGCGGCGGGCGAGGCGAATATGGGGCCGCGGACGCCGTCATCCCGGCTCGTAAGATCACTTCAGCGGCACCCAGATGTCGATGACGAGGTCGTCCTCCGGCGTGCTGCGCGGGTCGGAGCGGTATTCCTCGACATAGACGTCCTGGGCCTCCAGGTCCTTGGCGTCGAGCAGATTGGCGATCTGCTCATAGGTCGGGTCCATCGCGTCATAGGGGCCACGATGGGTGAAGCGCAGCGCCTTGCCCGCCGGCGAGGCCGAGAATTCCATGCCGTCCTTGGGCTTCTCGGCAGTCGCCCCCTCAAACGGCACTGCCGCCTCGAAGTCGAAGCCGAGATCATCGGTCGAGGTGTAGATGATGAAGGACGCCCCGTTGGCCTTTAGCTTCAGCCGCGCCATCTCGGCGTCGATCTGCTTCAGCGTGGCGACGATGGTCGTGAAGGCGTCGTCCCAGGTCGCATGCGCCTTTTTCATCAGCACCGGCACCGGCTGCATCACCGCCGGCTCGCCAAAGCCATCGGGCCGGCTCAGCGGATCGGGCGCGGGGGCGACGTTCTGCGTCTCCACCGAACGCGGGTCCACCATGGGCGGCGCGATCATGTCGTCCTCGTCGAGCGGCGCCGGATCCGGCGCGGTCTCGGGCGCCGCCACGCCGGGCGCGGCCGGGGCCGCCTCGCCCTGCGCCCGTAGCGGCGCGGGCAGCGCCAGCACGGCCAGCAGCGCGAGCAGGAGAAGGAGCCGGCGCGGAAGGGCGCGGGAGGACGAAATCACCATCATCGTCGGTTCACCGGAAAGGGCGTGAGCCGAGACTTCTAGCACTCCCGCCCGCCGCCCGCGACGCTGCGGGGAACACGCTGAGGTGTTTGCGCGCGGCTGTCGCCCGCCCGCGACACGTCTTTCGGCAGGTGCGCGGCAGGACGATGGCAGGTCCGCCGGTGCGGCCGATAGGTCTGGCCAATCCTCCGCGCTTCGCCATATAAGGACCGCACCCTCTTCCCTCACATTTGGTGGCCCTGCCGCCGCACGCTGTGAAACCGGGTCAATGGCCGCGCTGGAAAACCGCCCTTTCGTGAAGATGAACGGTCTCGGCAACGAGATCGTCGTGCTGGATCTGCGCGAGGCACCGCTCATGGTGCCGCCGGAAGAGGCGCGCGCCCTCGCCCGCGACGGCGTGCTGCCCTTCGACCAGATCATGGCGCTGTACCCGCCGCAGAGCGAGGGCACCCACGCCTTCGTCCGCATCATCAATGCCGACGGCTCGGAATCCGGCGCCTGCGGCAATGGCACGCGCTGCATCGCGCTTTATGAATCCGGCCGCACCGGCGCCGACCATCTGGTCTTCGAGAGCGTCGCCGGCCCGCTCGCCTGCTCCATAGGGCCCGAGGGCATCACGGTGGACATGGACGTGCCGCGCTTTGGCTGGCACGACATTCCGCTCGCCGGCCCGGTCGCCGACACCCGCGCCATCGAATTGCAGGCCGGCCCGGCGGAAGCCCCGGTGCTGCGCGCGCCCGCCGTGGTGAATGTCGGCAACCCGCACGCCATCTTCTGGGTCGATGATGTCGAGGCCGTCGACCTTGCCCGCCTCGGGCCGGAGCTGGAACACCACCCGATCTTTCCCGAGCGCGCCAACATTTCGGCCGCGCAGATCGTCTCGCCCGAGCACATCATCCTCAGGGTATGGGAGCGCGGCGTCGGCCTCACCCGCGCCTGCGGCACCGGCGCCTGCGCCGCCGCCGTCTGTGCCGCGCGCCTCGGCCTCACCGGGCGGCGCGTCACCGTCACCCTGCCGGGCGGCGATCTCGTCATCGACTGGCGCGAAAGCGACGACCACATCCTGATGACCGGCCCGGCCGAAATCGAGTTCGACGGCCGGCTCACCGCCGCCATGCTCGGCGCCCCTGCCGGCGCCGAGTGACCATGACGCTCGCCTCCCGTGCTCCCGCCTCCTCGGTCGAGGTCGTCACCTTCGGCTGTCGGCTGAACGCGCTCGATTCCGCCACGGCGAAGGCCATGGCGGGCGCGGCGGGGCTGGAGAACGTGGTCATCGTCAACACCTGCGCCGTCACCGCCGAGGCGGTGAAGCAGGCCCGCCAGGCCATTCGCCGGCTGAAGCGCGAATCCCCCGCGCGCCGTATTGTCGTCACCGGCTGCGCCGCCCAGACCGAGCCCGAACGCTTCGCCGGCATGGACGAGGTCGACCGGGTGCTCGGCAATGCCGAAAAAACCGCCCCGGCGACATGGGAGGCCACCCGCGCCGCGCTCGATTTCGGCCTCGGCGACACGGCGAAGCTCGTCGTCGGCGACATCATGGCCGTGCGCGAGACCGCGCCGCACCTGCTCGACGGGCCCGCCGACATCATAGAGGGGCACACCCGCGCCTTCGTGCAGGTGCAGGATGGCTGCGACCATCGCTGCACCTTCTGCATCATCCCCTATGGAAGGGGAAATTCCCGTTCGGTGCCGATGGGCGCGGTGGTGGCGCGGGTGCGCGAGCTGGTGGCGGAAGGCGCCCGCGAAATCGTGCTCACCGGGGTCGACCTCACCTCCTATGGTGCCGACCTTCCGGGCGCGCCCAAGCTCGGCACGCTGGTGCGGGCCCTGCTTCGCCATGTGCCGGAATTGCCGCGGCTGCGGCTCTCGTCGGTCGATTCGATAGAGATCGACGCCGATCTGATGCGGGCGCTGGCAGAGGAAGAGCGGCTGATGCCGCATCTGCACCTCTCGCTGCAGGCCGGCGATGACCTCATCCTCAAGCGCATGAAGCGCCGCCATGCGCGCGCCGACGCCATCCGCCTCTGCGCGGCGCTGCGGCGGGCGCGGCCGGACATGGTGTTCGGCGCCGATCTGATCGCCGGCTTCCCCACCGAGACCGAGACGGCGTTCCGCGCCTCGCTCGACCTGGTCGATGCCTGCGGGCTGACGCATCTGCACGTCTTCCCCTTCTCGCCCCGCCCCGGCACACCGGCCGCCCGCATGCCGCAGCTTCCCCCGGAACTTGCCCGCGAGCGGGCGCGGCGGCTGCGCGAGAAGGGCGCCCACGCCCTGCTGCGCCATCTCGCCGGCGAGATCGGCGGGCGGCGCGAGGTCTTGGCCGAGCGCGGCGGCCTTGCCCGCACCAAGAGTTTCACCCCGGTGCGCCTGTCCACTCCGCTGACGCACGGCACGCTCACCCATATCCGCATCGCCGGCCATGACGGCGTTCGGCTGATCGCGGCATGAACGACATGAACGACGACACCACCACCCGCCCCGGCTTCTGGAAACGCCTGACGCAGGGCCTCACCCGCACCGCTACCGGCCTGTCCACCGGCATCACCGACCTGTTCACCAAGCGCAAGCTCGACGCCGACACGCTGGAGGATCTGGAGGACGTGCTGATCCGTGCCGATCTCGGCGTGGACACCGCCGCCCGCATCGCCGCCGCCGTCGGCAAGGGGCGCTACGACAAGACCATCGAGCCGGAGGAGGTGCGCGCCCTCGTCGCGGCCGAGATCGAGACCGTGCTGGACCCGGTCGCCGTGCCTTTGGTTTTCGCCAGCGAGAACAAGCCGTTCATCCTGCTGATGGTCGGCGTCAATGGGTCGGGCAAGACCACCACCATCGGCAAGCTCGCCGCCACGCTGAAGGCGCAGGGCAAGAAAGTCGTGCTCGCCGCCGGCGACACGTTCCGCGCCGCCGCCATCGAGCAGCTGAAGGTCTGGGCCGATCGCACCGGCGCCACCGTCGTCTCCCGTGCCCCCGGCGCCGACGCCGCCGGCGTCGCCTTTGACGGGCTGCAGCAGGCCCGCGCGGAGGGCGCCGACGTGCTCATCATCGACACCGCCGGCCGGCTGCAGAACCGCGTCGAGCTGATGGCGGAACTGGAGAAGATCGTCCGCGTCATCAAGAAGCAGGACCCCACCGCCCCGCACGCCGTGGTGCTGACGCTGGACGCCACCGTGGGCCAGAACGCGCTGCAGCAGGTGGAAGCGTTCAAGCGGGTGGCCGGCGTCACCGGCCTCGTCATGACCAAGCTGGACGGCACGGCGCGCGGCGGCATCCTGGTCGCCCTCGCCGCCAAGCATGGCCTTCCCATTCATCTCATCGGCGTCGGCGAAGGCATTGACGACCTGCAACCCTTCGCGGCGCGCGATTTCGCCCGCGCCATCGTCGGACTGGAGAACTGACCATGAGCGATTCACCGTCCGATGCGCCCCCGGCTACGCGCCTGCGCACCATGCACCCGCTGCTCAAATTCGCGCTGGAGCTGGGCCCGCTGGTCGTGTTCTTCGTCGCCAACGGGCGCGGCGGCATCTACCTCGCCACCGGCGCCTTCATGGTCGCCACCTTCGCCGCGCTGGCGGTCATGTGGATCATCGCCCGCAAGATCGCGGTCATGCCGCTGGTCTCGGCCGGCGTGGTGCTGGTGTTTGGCACGCTGACCCTGGTGCTGCAGGACGACCATTTCATCAAGATGAAGCCGACCCTGGTCAATGCGCTGTTCGGCGGCGCCCTGCTCGCCGGCCTGTGGCTGCGCAAGCCGCTGCTGCCCTATGTGCTGGGCGACGTCTTCGTGCTGACCGACCAGGGCTGGCGCGAGCTCACCATTCGCTGGGGCGTGTTCTTCCTGGTGATGGCGGTGCTGAACGAGATCGTCTGGCGCAACGTCTCGACCGACACCTGGGTGGCGTTCAAGACCTTCGGCTATCTCCCGCTGACGCTCATCTTCGCCATGGCGCAGGTGCCGCTGATGACCCGGCACGCTCCGCCCGAGAGCAAGGGCGAAGGCTGAGGGAGGGCGGCGCGCTTTCGACCACCCTCCCTGATACCCCGCTCAGGGGCAGGGATTGCCGCGAAGCTGGTGCACGGCGTCGATGCGCGCCAGCACCTCCGGCGACAGCGTCACGTCCACCGCGCCGATGTCCATCGCGAGCTGTTCCATCGTCGTCGCGCCGATGATGACCGAGGTCATGAAGTCGCGGGTGAGGCAGAAGGCGATGGCCATCTGCGAAGGGTCGAGCCCAGCGTCGCGGGCGATCGTGAGGTAATCCTCGATCGCCTCCTCCGCCCCCGGCACCTGGTAACGGGACGCCCGCTGGAACAGGGCGGTGCGCGAACCCTCGGGCAGCGCGCCCTTCTGGTACTTGCCGGTGAGATAGCCCTGGCCCAGGGCCGAATAGGCGAGCAGGCCCACATTCTCGCGCAGGCTCACCTCGGCCAGCGCCGTCTCATAGGTGCGGTTCAGCAAATTATAGGCGTTCTGCACCGAGGCCACGCGCGGGCCGCCACGGCGCTCCGCCTCATGGAGGAACGTCATCGTGCCCCAGGCGCTCTCATTGGAGAGGCCGACATGGCGGATCTTGCCTTCCTTCACCAGTTCGCCGAAGGCATCGAGCGTCTCGGCGATCGGCGTTTCCTCGCCTGGCGCGCTCTCCCACCGGGTCGGGTTCGCGCCGAACAGCGCCACCGGACGGCCCGGCCAGTGCAGCTGGTAGAGGTCGATATAGTCGGTCTGGAGCCGGACAAGGCTCTTCTCCACCGCCTCGCGGATCTGCCCGCGCGTGGGGCGCGCCGGGGCGCCGTCGTCGCGGAACCAGGTCATCTGCGAGAGACCGCACACCTTGGTGGCGAGGATCACCTTGTCACGGGTGCCGCGCGCCTTGAACCAGCTGCCGATGATGCGCTCGGTCGAACCCTGGGTCTCGGGCTTGGGCGGGATGGAATAGAGTTCGGCGGTGTCGAAGAAGTTGATGCCGCGCTCAAGCGCGGCGTCCATCTGCGCGTGGCCTTCGGCCTCGGTGTTCTGCTGGCCATAGGTCATGGTGCCGAGACAGATCGTGGACACCTCAAGGCCGGTGCGGCCCAGCGGGCGATACTTCATGTCAGTCGCTTTTCGGAAAAAGGGGCGGGAGATGCGGGCAAGATAGGTAGCCGCGCGCCGCCCGGCAAGCCGCCCTCCCGTCGGCGGCCGGCGGCAGCCCCCGTCAGGGCGGGGCGGCGCCCGACGGCCGGCCCGCACGTACCACTTCCGCGATCTCCTCGAAGGCCACCGTCATCGCCGGCGCCAGCAGCGCCGCGCCATGGGCGGAGAGGTGGTCGCCATCGAGATAGAAGGTGCCGTCGCGGTCGCCCCAAAGATAACGCCCGTCGTGCGCGAACAGCTCGTCGAACGACAGCACCCACACCTTCTCGCCACGCAGCTTGTCCAGCTCCGCCTCGGTGAAGGCCTGCAGCCGGCCATCTTCTTCGACGGTGACGGAGCTCTCCCTGACCGCCTGCTCGAACTGCGCCTCGCCCTGCCCCTGATCGAGATCGAGCAGGATCGCCTGCTCGATCACCTTGCGCGGCAGCACCCGGTGCTCCGGCACCTGGTCGATCAGCACCACGGCGACGCCGAGATCGCGATACTCCTTCACCGTCGCCGCGAGATGGCTGGAGAAGGTGGCGCGCGAGGTGGCGAGGGAGGGGAAATACGGGTCGCCCTCCGGCCCCAGCGCGAAGGAGCGGCGGCCCTCGCGGCCGGCATAGACCGACCACCGGGCGGCCAGCACCACCACGTCGAACTGCCCCTCGCGCACCGCCTGCACCTGGTCACGGGTGGCCTGCTCGCACACCCCGATATCGAAAATCGCCCGGTGCAGCGAGGTGCGGTTGATCGGCGGGCAACTGGCCAGCGCCATCTGGTAGACCGCATTGTCCCGCCCGACGCCGGCGAAAGCGGACAGGAGCGAGCCGGCATGGCTGTCGCCGATGATCAGAATGCGTAGCTTCGGGTTTGCCGGGGTGAAGACCGCGCACAGGGGCGGCCGGTTCTCGCCCGGCGGCACCGACGCGCAATCGACGCGGAGCCCTGCCCTGCGCGTCGAAGCGAGGAGCTTCTCAGCGTAGCTGCCGGGCTCGACACCGGCGAGCCGGCTCGGAACGCCGGCGGAGAGGTAGGCATAAAGGCCGAAGCCGACAAAACCCGCGCCCACCCCCGCGCACAGCGCGAACAGCGCCCGGCGCGAAGCCAGCAGCGGCAGTGGCCGCCGGCGGAAGGGCTGCTCGACAAAGCGCCAGCTGACATAGGCCAGAGCCATCGAGAGCAGCGCGAGGCCCATCATCAGTGTCGGCGCCGGCTCTACCAGCGAGCGGATGCGGGCAAAGGCGAACAGCGGCTGGTGCCAGAGATAGGCGCTGTAGCTGATGAGCCCGATGCCGACCAGCGCCCGCGCCGAGAGCAGGCGGGCCACCCATGTGCCCTTATGGGCGAACAGCACCACCAGCGACGCCCCGCCCACCGGCACCAGCGCATAGAGGCTCGGGAACGGCGTGTTCTCGTCGAAGGCGAAGATCGCGAACAGGATCATCCCCAGCCCGAGCGCGCTCAGCCCATTGCTGGCGCGCGGCAGATTCTTGGTGCCTGGCGAGTGGCTGGTGGCGATGAAGCCGCAGATCGAGCCGGCGAGAAGTTCCCAGATGCGGAACTGCGGCAGGTAGAAGTTCGCTCGCGGCGCGTAACGCCAGCCCCATTCGGTGGCGAGAAGGCCGAGCACCGCCGACGCCACCACCAGCCAGAACAGGGTGCGCCGGCCGAAGCGCCAGAGCAGCGCCAGGCTCAGCGGCGCGAAGAGGTAATACTGTTCCTCGACCGCCAGGCTCCAGGTGTGCAGCAGCGGCTTCAACTCGGCGGCGGCGGCGAAATAGCTGCCCTCCTCGCTCCAGAACAGGAAGTTGGAGACGAAGAACACCACCGCCATGAGGCTCGCGCCGAACTCGCGCAACTGGTCGGGGATCATCCACATCCAGGCGAAGGGCAGGCACGCCAGCATCACCACGGTCAGCGCCGGCACGATGCGCCGGGCTCGCCGCTCGTAGAAGCGGGCAATCGAGAAGGTGCCGCTCTCGATCTCGGTCAGCAGGATGATGGTGATCAGGTAGCCGCTGATGACGAAGAAGACGTCGACGCCGACATAACCGCCGGAAAACGCCCCGAAGCCGGCATGGAACAGGATCACAGGAACGACGGCGACGGCCCGCAAGCCATCGATCTCGCTTCGGTATTTCATGTGCCCCCGCACAAGCAGACTTCGGCACGACACGGCCCCAGGGCGAGCGATAGCCCAGCCGCCCACATGCGTCGAGGACCGCCCAGCAACACTTCGTCACAATCTTGCCGGCACCCACCCCCGCTGCGGGGTCGCCGTCAGCCGGGATTGGGCCCGCCCGAGGCCGGCCCGCCGCCGCCCGCCGCCGGCGCTCCCGCCTTCAGCGTGGCAAGGAACGCCTCCACCGCCGGAAGCATGCGCTCGACGATGATCTCGACCCCGGCGGCGGTGGGGTGAACGCCGTCGGACTGGTTCATCGCCGTGTTGCCCGCCACCCCATCGAGGAAGAACGGGTAGAGCGGCACGCCGTATTTCTGCGCCAGCCGCGCATAGAGGCCATCGAAGCGTTTCTGATAGGCAGCGCCGAGATTGGGCGGCGCCTGCATGCCGGCCAGCAGCACGGGAATGCCGCGCGCCTTCAGCCGCGCCAGAATGGCATCGAGCGATTTCTCAGGGATGGCGGGATCGAGGCCGCGCAGCGCGTCATTGGCGCCGAGTTCCAGGATCACCCCATCCGTGCCCTCGGGGATCGACCAGTCGAGCCGGGCGAGACCCGCACTGGTGGTGTCGCCGGAAACGCCGGCATTTTCGATCACAACCTCGTGTCCCTTGGCCCTGAGCGCCGCCTGCAGCCGTACCGGGAAGGCCTGGCTGGCCGGCAGGCCGTAGCCGGCCGCGAGGCTGTCGCCAAACGCCACGATCCGCAGCGGTTCGGCCAGAACAGGCGTGGCGAGGCCCGCCCCGCCAACAAGGACAAGGCCGCAGAGAGCAAAGAGCCGATGGAGCAATCGTGACAAGGGTCTACCCTTTCGGAAACGGTGCAGCGCAACATATGGTGCGGGAGATGTCGGCCTCCAGAGGACGAGGCCTTCGCCGGCCCGAACAGACGCGAAAAGAGCCCCATGCCTTCTGACAAGACCACCGCCACCGCCATCCGCCTCGACGGGGTGGATCTCTCCCTCGGCAACGGCGCGGCGCGCGTCCATATTCTCAAGGGCATCTCGCTCGCCATAAGCCAGGGCGAGGCCGTCGGTCTGGTCGGCCCTTCCGGCTCGGGCAAGTCGAGCCTGCTGATGGTGCTGGCCGGGCTGGAGCGCGCCGATGCCGGCCGGGTCGAAGTGGCGGGGCAGCAGCTCACCGGCCTCGACGAGGATTCCCTCGCCCGCTTTCGCGGCCGGCATGTCGGCATCGTGTTCCAGGCCTTCCACCTCATCCCCACCATGACGGCGGTGGAGAATGTCGCCGTACCGCTGGAACTTGCCGGCCGGGCGGACGCCTTCGCCCGCGCCGCCGCCGAACTGACCGCCGTCGGCCTTGGCCACCGGCTCGACCATTATCCCTCGCAGCTCTCCGGCGGCGAGCAGCAGCGCGTGGCGGTGGCCCGCGCTTTGGCGCCGGAGCCGCGTATCCTCGTCGCCGACGAGCCGACCGGCAATCTCGACGAGGCGACCGGCAAGCAGATCATGGACCTGCTGTTCGAGGCGCAGGCGCGGCGCGGCGCCACGCTGGTCATCGTCACCCATGACGCGACGCTGGCCGCCCGCTGCGATCGCACGGTGCGGCTGCGGTCCGGTGCGGTCGAGACGGCGGACGCGCTGGCCGGGGCCGGCGAAGAGAGCCGCGTATGAGCACGGATCAGGTTTCCACCTCGGCGGCGGATGCCGGCCGGGCCGCCCCGCTGCGCGCGCCCAGCCGTCGCACCCTGCCGCTGCGCTTCGCCCTGCGCGAACTGCGCGGCGGCCTGCGCGGCTTCGCCGTGTTCCTCGCCTGCCTCGCGCTCGGTGTCGCCGCCATTGCCGGCGTCGGCGCCTTTTCGCGCGCCCTGACCGATGGGCTGGCGCGCGAGGGCACCACCCTGCTCGGCGGCGATGCCGCCTTCACCCTCGTCCAGCGCGAGGCCAGCCCGGAGGAATACCGGCTGATCGAGGAGGGCGGGCGGGTCTCCACCATCGCCACGCTGCGGGCCATGGCCCGGGCCGGCGGCGGCGAGGCGCTCGACGCCACCCTGGCGGAAGTGAAGGCGGTGGACGGCGTCTACCCCATGGTCGGCACGCTCGACATCGCCCCGCCGCAGCCGCTGGCCGAAGCCCTCGCCCGCACGGGCGACGCCTATGGCGCGCTGGTCGATCCCTCCCTCGCCGACCGGCTGCAGCTAAAGACCGGCGATCGCTTCCAGCTCGGCGCGGCGACGCTCATCCTCAAGGGCACCCTCGATCGCGAGCCGGACCTGCTCTCGACAGGCATCGGCTTCGGTCCGCGCCTGATGGTGTCGGTCGAGGCGCTGCGGGCAAGCGATCTGCTGCAGCCCGGCAGCCTCGTGCGCTGGCACTACCGGGTGAAGATGGACCGCCCGGCCGAACTCGCCGCCTTCGTCGAGGAGGTGCAGAAAGGCGCGCCGGAGGCCGGCTTCGAAGCCCGCACCCGCGACGCTGCTGCCCCACGGCTGGAAAACAATGTCCGCCGCTTCACTGAGTATCTCACCCTCGTCGGCCTCACCGCCCTTCTGGTCGGCGGCGTCGGCGTCGCCAATGCGGTGAAGAGCCATCTCGACGCCAAGCGCGGCGTCATCGCTACCTTCAAGAGCCTCGGCGCGCCGGGGGTGACGGTGTTCGGCATCTATCTCGCCGAGGTGGGGTTGATCGCGCTGATTGGCATCGCCATCGGCATCACGGTCGGTTCCGCCCTGCCCTTCCTCGCCAATGCCGCCTTCGGCCATCTGCTTCCCGTCGCCATCGAGCCCAGCCTGCAGCCCGGCGCGATCCTGCTGGCGCTGGCCTATGGCGCGCTGATCGCGCTGGCCTTCGCGCTGTGGCCGCTCGGCCTTGCCCATGACGTGCCGGTGTCGGCGCTGTTCCGCGAGCATGTGGAAGGCGCCCGGCGCCGCCCGCGCCTCGTCTATGTCGTCCTCACCGCGCTGGCGGTAGCCGCTCTGGCGGGTCTCGCCGTCTACGCCTCCGAGCAGCGGCACATCGCGATGATCTATCTCGCGGCGGCGGCGAGCGTGCTGGTGACGCTGCGCCTGGTGGCGGCCGGCATCATGGCGGTGGCGCGCCGGCTGCCGCGCCCGCGCTCCACCGCGCTGCGGCTTGCTCTGGCCAACATCCACCGGCCGGCGGCGCTCACCCCCACCATCGTGCTGTCGCTCGGCCTCGGCCTGACGCTGCTGGTGACGCTGGCGCTGATTGACCGCAGCCTGACGCGCGAACTCACCTCGCGCCTGCCGACCGAGGCGCCGAGCTTCTTCTTCCTCGACATCCAGAACAGCGAGACAGACAGCTTCACCCGCTTCCTCAGCGAGAAGGCGCCGGAGGGCGAGGTCGAGGTGGTGCCGATGCTGCGCGGGCGCATCCTCACTCTGGGCGGGCGCCCGGCGGAGAGCCTCGACCCGCCGGCGGAATTCGCCTGGGTGCTCTCCTCCGATCGCGGCGTCACCTATGCGCAGGACCTGCCCGAGGGCTCCATCCTCGCCAGCGGGGAATGGTGGCCGGCCGATTATGCCGGCCCGCCGCTTGTTTCCTTCGAGCGCGAGATCGCCGACGCCTTCGGCCTCAAGATCGGCGACGAGGTGACGGTGAACGTGCTCGGTCGTTCCATCACCGCCACCATCGCCAATCTGCGCGACGTGGAGTGGGAGCGGCTCGCGATCAATTTCGTCATGGTCTATTCGCCCAACACCTTCGCCGGCGCGCCGCACACCTCGCTGGCGACGCTGACGCTGCCGGACGGCGGCGATGTCGCCACCGAGCGCAGCCTCGGCCGCGCCGTGGCGGCGGATTTCCCCGCCGTCACCGCCGTGCGGGTGAAGGAGGCGCTGACCCAGATCGGCGAGATCGTGGGCAATCTGCTCATCGCCATACGCGGCGCCAGCCTCGTCACCCTGCTCTCCAGCGTGCTGGTGCTCGCCGGCGCGCTGGCGGCAGGCCAGCATCACCGGGTCTATGACGCAGTGATCCTGAAGACGCTTGGCGCCACGCGGGCGCGGCTGGTGGCGGCCTATGCGCTGGAATATGCAGCGCTCGGCCTCGTCACGGCGGTGGTCGCGGTCGGCGCCGGCACGGCGGCGGCCTATGTGGTGGTGGTTTATGTGATGAAGCTCGGCTTCGCCTGGTCCGCCGGCGCGGCGCTCGGCGCGGTGGCGGTGGCGCTGGTGCTCACGGTCGGCTTCGGCCTGATCGGAACCTGGCGGGCTCTGGGCCAGAAGCCGGCGCGCATCCTGCGCAATCTGTGAGGCGCCGGGGCGCTGATCCCGGGAGGCGCCGAGGGCGCCGATCGCGGTGCCGCCAACCGCTCTCACTCAACGCACGCTGCGGCAGAACCTTCTGCCGCAGCGTCATTCCTGTCGCAAACTTCACTTGCGGCAGGAGGGTCGCGCCCTCATATTCAGCGCAATGATCCACGCCGCCCGGCGGAGCGCCGGTGGCGGAGTGGGTGACGGGATTTCGCGAGAGGATTCGACCATGTCCGACTTTAACCGCAACGTCTCCGTGCCGCGCTTCGGGGCGACCGCGGCCCGGACGCAGGCCGACATCGACCAGGGCCTGCGCGCCTATATGCTGCGCGTCTACAATTACATGACGCTCGGCCTCGCCATCACAGGCGCGGCGGCGCTGGGCATCTACATGCTCGCCGTCTCCGATGTGGCGACCCCCTACCAGTTCGCCGGCATCTACCTCACCGAGTTCGGCGCCACGCTGTTCGGCAGCCCGCTGCGCTATGTCGTGATGTTCGCGCCGCTCGCCGCCGTGCTGTTCCTCAGCTTCCGGGTGGACCGGCTGAGCGTCGCCACCGCACAGACCATCTTCTGGGTCTATGCCGCACTCGTCGGCGTGTCGCTTGCCAGCATCTTCCTGGTCTACACGCATGAGAGCATCGTCCGGGTGTTCTTCATCACCGCGGCGGCGTTCGGCGGGCTGAGCCTTTATGGCTACACTACCTCGCGCAGCCTCTCGGGCCTCGGCTCGTTCCTCGTCATGGGCCTGATCGGCATTCTGGTCGCCATGGTGGTGAACATCTTCCTCGCCTCCTCCATGCTGCAGTTCATCATCTCGGTGGTGGGCGTGCTGGTGTTCGCGGGCCTCACCGCCTACGACACCCAGCGCATCAAGGAGATGTACTTCGCCGGTGACGACGACGTGGTGGCCGGTCGCAAGGCGATCATGGGCGCGCTGACGCTCTATCTCGACTTCATCAACATGTTCCTGATGCTGCTGCAGCTGTTCGGCAACCGGAACAACTGAGCCACCCCAAGGCTCCGCTAACAGGAAAAGCCCCGGCCCCGGCCGGGGCTTTTTCGTTTCCCCTCCTGCGCAGCCTACCGCCCTTCCGCTTGGGAACGCGGCTAGACTGCCGGCCCTGCCCGGGCAGAACGAGGAGGACGCCATGAGCTATATCGACGGGTTCGTCATCGCCGTGCCGACCGCCAACAAGGAGGCCTACCGCGTCGTAGCCGAGAAGGCCGCGCAGATTTTCTTCGATCATGGCGCGCTGCGTCTGGTCGAAGCCTGGGGCGACGACGTTCCAGAAGGCAAGGTCACCGACTTTCGCATGGCCGTGAAGGCGACGCCCGAGGAGACGGTGGTGTTTTCCTGGATCGAGTGGCCCTCGCGCGAAGCGCGCGACGCCGGCATGAAGAGCTTCATGGAAGATGCGCGACTGAAGGAGGCGACCGACATGCCCTTTGACGGGCAGCGCATGATTTTCGGCGGCTTCGCCTCGCTGCTCGACCTGCGCAAGGGGTAGCCCCCCCTCTGCCCGCAACCTCACAACCGATGTGACCGTCCCGGCGATTGTCGCCATGCCAGCCGGGCGCTACATAGCCTTGGCCGGCGCCGGCCAGGAGGGCCGCGCCCCGGGAGCCTGGTCCGGTCAGGTCGTCCGCCTGATCGGAGAATCAGTCTCCCCCTGATGGAGAGGCGGAACCCATGAACTGGGCGGATTTCAAGCGCGACGCGAACCTCATTGGCGGCGAATGGGTGGGCGCCGATGGCGGCGGCACGATTGACGTCACCAACCCCGCCACCGGCGAGGTGATCGGCACCGTGCCGAATGCCGGCACGGACGAGACGCGCCGCGCCATCGCCGCCGCCGAGAAGGCGTTCGAGACCTTCTCGCGCACCACGGCGGATGAGCGCGCCAAGCTGCTGCGGCGCCTGCACGCCGCCATCATGGACAATCAGCGGGCGCTCGCAGAGTTGCTGACCATCGAGCAGGGCAAGCCGCTGGCGGAATCGATGGGCGAGGTCGGCGCCAGCGCCGCCTATGTGCTGTGGTTCTCGGAAGAAGCCCGGCGGGTCTATGGCGATGTCATTCCCTCGCCCTGGGGCGAGCGGCGCATTCTCGTCACCAAGCAGGCGGTGGGCGTGGTGGCCGCCATCACGCCGTGGAACTTCCCCTCCTCCATGGCGGCCCGCAAGATCGGCCCGGCGCTCGCCACCGGCTGCACCTCGGTGATGAAGCCGGCGACGCAGACCCCCTATTCCGGCCTCGCCTGGGGCGTGCTGTGCGAGCAGGCGGGCTATCCCAAGGGTGTCGTCAACATTCTCACCGGCTCGGCCTCGGCCATTGGCGGCGAGATGACCTCCAACCCCACTGTCCGCAAGATCACCTTCACCGGCTCCACCCCCATCGGCAAGATGCTGATCAAGCAGGCCGCCGACACGGTGAAGCGCGTCTCGATGGAACTGGGTGGCAACGCGCCCTTCCTCGTCTTCGACGACGCCGATCTCGACAAGGCGGTGGAAGGTGCGATCGCCTCGAAATACCGCAATTCCGGCCAGACCTGCGTCTGCGCAAACCGCTTCTATGCCCAGGCCGGCATCTATGACGCTTTCGTCGAGAAACTCGCCGCCGCTTCGGCCAAGCTGAAGGTCGGGCCGGGGCTTGAGGAGGGCGTGGTGCAGGGCCCGCTGATCGACGACAAGGCGGTGGCCAAGACCGCGAGCTTCGTTGCCGACGCGCTGGCCAAGGGCGGGAGGCTCGTCACCGGCGGCAAGCGCCATGATCTGGGCGGCCAGTTCTTCGAGCCCACCGTCATCGCCGACGCGACGTCCGAGATGAACTTCGCCCGCGAGGAGATCTTCGGCCCGGTCGCCCCGGTGTTCCGCTTCGAGACCGAGGAAGAAGCGGTGCGCCTCGCCAACGACACCGAGTTCGGCCTCGCCTGCTATTTCTACACGCGCGACCTCGCCCGCGCTTTCCGCGTCTCGGAAAATCTGCGCTACGGCCAGGTCGGCATCAATGCCGGCGTCATCACCACGGAAGTGGCGCCCTTCGGCGGGGTGAAGGAATCCGGCATTGGCCGCGAAGGCTCGAAATACGGCATCGAGGAATATCTCGACGTGAAATATGTCTGCGTCGGCGGCTTGTAAGCCGGCAAACTAACGCTGCAACAAAAAGGCCGGTCACGCGACCGGCCTTTTCATATGTCGAAAGGGCGCGCCCCTCAGGCCTTGAAGTCCTCCAGCCGGAAGGGCAGCGAGCGCAGCCTCTGGCCGGTGGCATCAAAAATGGCATTGGAGAGCGCCGGCGCCACCCCGGGCACGCCCGGCTCGCCAATGCCGGTCGGCGCGTTGGCGGAGGGCAGGATATGCACCTCCACCCTGGGCATTTCCGACATGCGTAGCGGCACATAGGTGTCGAAATTGGCCTGCTCGACCACGCCGCCGTCCAGCGTGATCTCGTCATGCAGCGCGGCGCCGAGGCCGAAGCCGGCGCCGCCCTCGATCTGCGCCGCGATCACGTCGGGGTTGATGGCGATGCCGCAATCGACGGCGCAGATGACGCGGTCGACCTTGATCTTGCCGTCGACTACCGAGATGTCGATCACGCTGCCGACCACGGTGTTGAAGCTCTCATGCAGCGCCACGCCGCGCCCCTTGCCGGGCCCGGCCTTCGGGCCCCAGTTCGCCTTCTCCGCCAGCAGCTTCAGCACGGCGGCATGGCGCGGCTTGTCCTTCAGCAATTCCAACCGGAACTCGACGGGATCGCGCCCGGCGGCGCGCGCCAGTTCGTCGATCATCACCTCCACCACATGAGCGGTGTGGGTGTGGCCGACCGAGCGCCACCACAGGGTCGGCACCGCGACCATCGGCGAGTGCAGGTCCACCGCGAAATTGCCGATGTCGTAATTAGTGTCGGAGGCGCCTTCCACCGAGGTGCCGTCCACCCCCTCCTTGATCGCGAAGGCCTCGAAAGGCGTGCCGGCCATGAAGGACTGGCCGACGATCTGCTGCTGCCAGCCGGCGATCCTGCCCTCCGCCGTCAACCCGGCGCGGACCTTGTGGTAGAACATCGGGCGGTAATAGCCGCCCTTGATGTCGTCCTCGCGGGTCCAGACGAGGTGCACCGGCGCCCGGCCGTCGATCGCCTTGAGGATGGTGGCGGCCTCGGCGACATAGTCCGCCGTGACGGTGGCGCGACGGCCGAAGGAGCCACCGGCATAGAGCGACTCGATCTTCACCTGCTCCGGCTTCAGGCCGAGAATGCCGGCGGTGACCGCCTGCTCGATGGTCTGGAACTGCGAGCCGGTCCAGATGGTGACGCCATCGCCGGTCTTCTCGATCACGCAGTTGAGCGGCTCCATCGGCGCATGGGCGAGATAGGGGAAGCTGAACTCCGCCTCAAGGATCTTGGCCGCGCCTTCCAGCCCCTTGGCGGCGTCGCCCCGGCGCGCGGCGGGCAGGCCTGGCGTCGCCGCCAGCTTGGCGTATTCCTCGAACAGCTCGGCCGTGCCGCGTTTCTCGGCCTTGGCCTCGTCCCATTCGAGTGCGGCCAGCGCCTCGCGGCCCTGGATCGCCGCCCAGGTATTGGTGGCCAGCACGGCGACGCCGGAGGGCACCGCCACCACCTCGACCACGCCCGGCACCTTCTTCGCCGCCGTTGCGTCGAAGCTCTTCACCGTGGCGCCGAAACGGTCGGGCCGGCGGATGACGGCGGTCAGCATGCCCGGCCGGCGCATGTCGAGCGCATAGGTCGCGGTGCCGTCGGTCTTCACCGCGGAATCGAGGCGCGGCAGCCTCGTGCCGATCAGCGTGAAGTCCTTCGGCTGCTTCAGCGTCACCTCGGCCGGCACGGGCAGCTTGGCGGCCGCTTCCGCGAAGTCGCCAAACGTGCCGGAATGGCTGCCGCTGGTCAGCACGCCCTTGGCGACCGTGATGCTGTCCGCCGGCACGCCCCATTTCGTGGCCGCCGCTTCGACCAGCATAGCTCGCGCCGCCGCGCCGGCCCGGCGCAGTTGGTCCCAGCTATTGGCGATGGAGGTGGAGCCGCCCGTGCCCTGCACCGGGCCGAAGGCGAGGTTGTTGTAGAGCGTGGCGTCGGCCGGGGCGAAGGCGGTTCGCATCTGGCTCCAGTCGGCGTCCAGTTCTTCCGCCACGATGGTCGGCAGGCCGGTGGTGACGCCCTGCCCCATATCGACATGCTTGATCAGCACCGTCACCGTGTTGTCGGGGGCGATGCGCACGAAGGCGTTCGGCATCGGCGGGGCGGGCGGGACGGCAGCGGCCTCTTCCGCAAGCGCCAGGCGCGGGCCGAGATGAAGGCCGATCACCAATGCGCCGCCGGCGGCACCGAGGCCCTTGAGGAAATTGCGGCGGGAGGCGGCCAGCGGCGTGCCCATGCCCGCCAGCATCTGCCGGTAGTGGTCGGGTGTGATGAGGTGCATGGCGCTCACGCGAGGTTGGAGGCGGCTTCGTGGATGGCGGCGCGGATGCGCTGATAGGTGGCGCAGCGGCAGACATTTCCATCCATGGCGGCGTCGATGTCGTCATCCGTGGGTGTGCGGTTCTCGCTGAGCAGCCCCACGGCCGACATGATCTGGCCGGGCTGGCAATAGCCGCACTGCACCACGTCGAGCGTGCGCCACGCCTCCACCACAGCCTCGCCCACCTTGCCGGTGGCGGCGACGCCCTCGATGGTGGTGACGCTCTTGCCCTCGATATCGGAGAGAGAAGTCTGGCACGCGCGCACCGGCACGCCGTCGACATGCACCGTGCAGGCGCCGCACAGGGCTGCGCCGCAGCCGAACTTGGTGCCGGTCAGCCCGGCAATGTCGCGCAGCGCCCACAGCAGCGGCATGTCGCCGTCGGCCTCAAGGGTCTGCTCGCGTCCGTTGAGTGTGAATTTCATCAGATCGCCCTCTCCTTCCCGGGGATGAGGACGCGCAACGCCAAGAGCCCGCCGCCACCGCGCGGCGGCGGCCAGCCATGTTGACTGCGCTCCCGCCGGAAGGCTAGCGCTTCATGATGGTCATCATCTAATCACCGTTCCGTGACTGCCGGCCGGTAGCCCGTAGCGGGGCGGAACTCAGGCCGCCGCCTCGGCCCGCTGGCCCAGCAGGTCACGCACGAAATCGGCGAGATCGGCGATGTCGTCGCCGATGCGATCGTCGCCCCGGCTGGCGGAGGCATAGAAGATCCCGTCCAGCATCAGGCCGATGCGGCGGGCGGTGCGGGGAACGTCGACGGGAGCGAAATGCCCGCCCGCGACCCCACGCGCCAGCGCGCCCTCCAGCAACTCCTTCTCGCGGGCATAGAAGCCGGCGATCAGGGCGTCGAGCTCGTCGTCGCGCAGGCCGGAGCTGGCATAGTCCGCCATCAGCTTCACCATCTGCGCCAGCGTGGGCGCCAGCTCCATATGGATGTCGAGCCAGGCGAGAATCTCCGCCAGCGGCTCCGTCCCGGCGGCGCGGCGCGCCTCGTAACCGGCCACGAGCTGCTCGATCGCGTGCCCAAGGGCGCGCCGCACCAGATCGTCCTTATTGTCGAAATAGTGGTAGAGCAGCCCGACATTGATATCGCAGACAAGCGCGATGTCGCGCACCGTCACCACCGAAAAATGCCGCTGGGCGAACAGCCGCAAGGCTTCTTCCAGGATCATCCCCCGTCGCTCGGCGGGCTGCAGGCGCTTGCGCGCAGTTCGGGCCGTCATCGTTTTCCTCCGTATTTTTACGGAATTTTCTGCCTTGCTCATATGCTAGGCGTGCCCATTTGTTGGGCTTGCACACGATATTAAGTCACCGTTTAATAGCCCGGTCCAGCCATTTCAGCGACCGGAGCCACCCCTCATGAAGCGCATAATCAGGGCTGCAGCCGTCTTCGCCAGCCTTACCGCCGTCGTCCTTGCGGGAGCGCCCGCCGCGCACGCCGCGCCGAAGAAGAGTTTCAAGGTCGCCTACACCGTCTATATCGGCTTCATGCCCTTCGCCTACATGAAGACCTCCGGCATCATGAAGAAATGGGCCGACAAATACGGCATCGAGGTCGAGGTCATCCAGGCCAATGATTATGTCGGCTCCATCAACCAGTTCATCGCCGGCGAGATCGACGCGGTCGGCGTCGCCTCGATGGACGGCCTCACCATGCCGGCGGCCGGCGGCGTCGACACCTCGATCCTGCTGATCACCGACTATTCCGACGGCAACGACATCGTCGTCTCCAAGACCGCCAAGGACGTGAAGGAACTGGCCGGCCAGGACGTGTACCTGCTGCAGTACAGCGTCTCGCACTATCTGCTGAACCGCGGCCTGCAGCTCGCCGGCATCGATGATCCCACCGCCGCCAAGACGGTGAACATCTCGGACGCGGAAATCTCCGCCGCCTTCATCTCGCAGGACGAGATGAAGCACGCCGTCTCTTGGAAGCCGCTGACCGAGGACATGCTCAAGGTCAAGGGCGCCACCAACCTGTTCGACAGTTCCAAGATCCCCGGCGAGATCATGGACGTGTTCATCGGCAACACGCAGAACCTCAAGGACAATCCCGATTTCGCCAAGGCCGTGGTCGGCGCCTGGTATGAGGCGCTCGGCATCCTCAAGGCCGGCGGCGCCCCCGCCGAGGAGATGCGCGCGGTGATGACCAGCGCCATGGGCACCGATGCCGGCGGCCTGCAGGCGCAGCTCGACACCACCCACTTCTTCTACACCGCCCCCGAGGCGCTGGCCTTCCTCACCTCGGCCGACAACGCCAAGATCTGGGACAATATCCGCACCTTCTGCTTCCAGCAGGGCCTGTTCGGCCAGGGCGCCACCAGCGTCGACACCATTGGCATCGAGGTCGCCGACGGTACGGTGCTGGGCGACAAGGCCAACATCAAGATGCGGGTCAATGCCAGCTTCACCAAGGACGCGGTCGACGGAAAGCTGTGAGCGGTGACGCCCCCCTCTCCCCGACGGGGAGAGGGTTGGGGTGAGGGGCGACGCCTCGCCCCGTTCCCCGGGCCAGTTGCGCCCCGCGCAGCACCGATCCGGGGGCCCAGGGGATACGTCGACGAAGCCTGAGAGACTGTTCCAAAGCGCCCTTCTCCTGAAGCGTGAGCGGAGCGAGCCTCGAAGGATGGGATGTGACGTGCCTGAACATCCTTCGAGGCCCGCCCTCCGGGTGGGCACCTCAGGATGACGGTCATCGCGGGATGAGGTTCAGCCCCCGGGATGACGATCGCAACCGAAAGGCCCCCCATGCGCCGCATTATCAATTACGCGCCACGTCCCGGCGTCCGGCTGATCCTCGCCTTGCTGCCCTTCGTTGCGGTGCTGGCGATCTACATCCTCGCCTCCAATGCGCGCCTCGCGGTGGAGCCGGCGGACAAGCTGATGCCGAGCTTCGCCAGCTTCTGGACCACCATGGTGCGGATGGCGACGACGATTGATCGGGCCACCAGCCAGTATCTGCTGTGGTGGGACACCTGGCTCAGCCTGCAGCGCCTGTTTCTGGGCCTCGGCATCTCCGCCGTGCTCGGGCTGGTGCTCGGCATCATCGTCGGTTTCGTGCCCTATCTGCGCGCCACCTTCGAGCCCTTCTTCGCCGCCTTCTCGCTGATCCCTCCGCTCGCCGTGCTGCCGATCCTGTTCATCCTGTTCGGCCTGGGCGAAGCCTCGAAGATCGTGCTGATCGTGTTCGGCATCGCGCCCTTTATCATCCGCGACGTGATGCTGCGGGTGGCTGCCATCCCGGCCGAGCAGATCATCAAGGCGCAGACGCTCGGCGCCTCCACCTGGCAGATGATCGCGGGGGTGGTGCTGCCGCAGGTGATGCCGCGCCTGATCGATTCGGTGCGGCTCTCGCTCGGCGCCGCCTGGCTTTTCGTCATCGCCGCCGAGGCCATCACCTCCGAAGGCGGCCTTGGCTACCGTATCTTCCTGGTGCGGCGCTACCTCGCCATGGACGTGATCCTTCCCTATGTGATCTGGATCACCCTGCTCGCCTTTCTCATGGATTACGCGCTGCGCCGCCTCGCCGTCGCCGCCTATCCCTGGGACCAGATAAAGGCGGCCTGACATGACCACCATCCGTTTCGAGAATGTCTGGAAGGAATATGACGAGCGGGTCGTGCTCGAACAGGTGAACCTGTCGCTGGCCGACCACGAATTCCTCGTCATCATCGGCCCCTCCGGCGTCGGCAAGACCACGCTGCTGCGCATGCTGCTCTCGCAGGAGCAGCCGACGCGCGGGCGAATCCTCCTCGATGGCGAGCCGATCGCCACCGAGCCCACCGCCGATCGCGGGGTGGTGTTCCAGCGCTATTCCGTCTTTCCGCACCGCACCGTGCTCGGCAATGTGATGATGGGCCCGCAATGGGCCGGCGCGCCTTTTCTCGGCCGCTTCTTCGGGGCCCGCCGCAGGGCGCTGGAAGAGCGCGCCATGGCGCTGCTCACCCGCGTCGGCCTCGGCGAGCACGCGCATAAATACCCCGCCCAGCTCTCGGGCGGCATGCAGCAGCGCCTCGCTCTGGCGCAGGCGCTGATCATGAAGCCGAAGGTGCTGCTGCTCGACGAGCCCTTCGGCGCGCTCGACCCCGGCACGCGCCGCTCCATGCACGAGCTGGTGGGCGAATTGTGGGAAGAGAACCGCATGACCATCGTCATGGTCACGCACGACCTGCCCGAGGCCTTCCTGCTCGGCACCCGCGTCATCGCCGTCGACAAGCGGCGCAACGACCCGCAGGCGCCCGAGCGCTTCGGCGCCACCATCGTCTCCGACTTTGAAGCCAAGTGCCGCAGCGTGCGCGAATCCAGGGCCTTCGAGGCGGAGCGCGAAAGGGTCCGCCTCGCCCTCCTCGCCGGCCCATCCCCCGCCGTGGACGCCCCAGCCGTCCCGGCATTCGAGACCGCTTTAGTGAAGGACTGACAGCAATGGCCGACAAGCGCTTCCATCTCGCCTGGTTCATGAACTTCACGCCCGACGAATGGCGCGAACCCTTCGGCCAGGGCGGCAACCCGTGGGACGGCCAGTTCTATATCGAAATGGCCCAGGCCATGGAGCGCGCCTGCTTCGATCTCATCATGATCGAGGACAAGCTGATGGTGCCCGAAACCTTCGGCGGCTCGCGCGACCTCTCGCTCAAGCACGCCATGATGGTGCCGAAGGCCGATCCCGCCCCGCTGGCGGTGGCCATGGGCATGGCGACCAAGCATCTCGGCGTGGTGGCGACGCTCTCGACCATGGCTTATCCGCCCTTCATGCTGGCGCGGCTGTGCTCGACCATCGACAGCCTCACCAAGGGCCGCTTCGGCTGGAACGTCGTCACCTCGGCCGAGGACCTGATGGCGAAGAATTTCGGCATGGACAAGCTGCCTCCGCGCGAGGACCGCTACGCCATGGCCGAGGAATACATGGAAGTCTGCGACAAGCTGTTCAACAGCTGGGAGCCGGACGCCGTGGTGCTCGACCGTGCCAACGGCATCTATGCCGACGGCTCCAAGGTCCACACCATCGACCACAAGGGCACCTATTACCAGGTGCGCGGCCCGCTCAACACCGTGCCCTCGCCGCAGCGCCGCCCGGTCTATCTGCAGGCCGGCGCCTCCCCGCGCGGGCGCGATTTCGCCGCCCGCTACGCCGACGCTATCGTCTCGGTGGCCAATGGCGTCGACGGCATGAAGGCGTTCCGCGCCGACATCCGCGCCCGCGCCGCCGCCATCGGCCGCGACCCGGACGAGATCAAGGTGTTCTTCTGCATCACGCCGAGCTTGGGCGAGACTGAAGAGGAAGCCCGCGCCCGCTTCGACCGGGTCACCTTGTCCGACAACTTTGCCAATGACGTGCTGATCTCCATCTCGGCCATCACCGAGATCGACTTCGCCCAGTTCGACCTCGACCAGCCCCTGCCGGAAAAGCTCGTCACCAACGGCGAATCCGGCACGCTCGACAAGTTCCAGCAATGGGGCTCGGGCAAGACGCTGCGCCAGCTGGCGGCCGATGGCGGCGGCGGCCTCGTCTCCTCGCTGGAGCTGATCGGCACGCCGGCACAGGTGGCGCAGAAGATGGGAGAGGCGATGGAGGAGGTCGGCGGCGACGGCTTCCTCATCACCACGCCGGTGTTGCGCGTGTCCCGCCGCTACATCACCGAGATCTGCGACGGGCTGGTGCCGGAACTGCAGCGGCGCGGCCTCACCCGCACCGAATACAAGCACCAGCTGCTGCGCGACAATCTGCGTGAATTCTGACCCGCGACCCGACATCGCGACCCGGGGGCGCGGCCGCGCCGCGCCCTGCACCAGCGCCGGCAAGGCTCCGGCAGAAGGAGATGGGCATGCCCCCCCCGTGCTCGCCGCTCGACGGCGCTCCCGACACCACCCCTCCCGCGGTCACGCGGGAGGGCTTTCGCAACGCCATGGCGCGGCTGGGCGCGGCGGTGAATATCGTCACGACCGACGGGCCGGGCGGGCGCCACGGCTTCACCGCCTCGGCCGTGTGCTCGGTCACCGACAGCCCGCCGACGCTTCTGGTCTGCCTCAACAAGGGCTCCTCGGCGGCCGGCCCGGTCCATGCCAATGGCGTCGTCTGCATCAACACGCTGGCGGCGGGGCACGAGCCGCTGTCCAACCTGTTCGGCGGCCGCACCCCGCCGGAGGAGCGCTTCGCCAGCGGCGCCTGGCGCGTGGCCGCCACCGGTGCGCCGATGCTGGTCGGCGCGGTGGTCGCCTTCGATTGCCGCATCGTCCGCACTGTCGAGGTCGGCACCCATAATGTGCTGTTCTGCGAGGTGGTCGGCGTCGCCGAGGGCGGCTCGCATGAGAGCCTGATCTATTACAGCCGACGCTACCACACGCTGTCCGGCCCGACCGACGACTGAACGGGCATCAACAGCCGGTGATCCGCGGCGGTTTCCGCGCGCGCTGGAAAGCGAGCGGACAGGTGCGCGCGTAGATAACGGCGAGGCGTGCAGCCCGCACGCCCGTCGAGGAGACGCCCCATGCGCACCACCAAGCTCATCGCCGCTGCCCTGCTCGCCAGCACCTTCGCCCTGCCGGCGGCGGCGCAGACGCAGCCGCAGAACCCCAATGCGAAGCCCTCCGCCTTTCCCTGGCTGCGTACCTACGCGACGCCGGAGCGCGCGGCCAACCGCGCCGCGCTGAATGGCGACGCCGCCATTCGCTGGCAGGAAACGATCAACGCCTATGCGCATCGCTGACGCCGCCACGGCCGGCGGCACGCGCGTCGATCAGCTGCCGCGATAGGTGGAATAGCTCCACGGCGTCACCACCAGCGGCACATGATAGTGCCCCTCCGGCTCGGCGATGCCGAAACGGATCGGCACCGTGTCGAGGAAGGCCGTTCCCGGCAGATCGAGGCCTCGCGCCCTGAAATAGGCGCCGATATGGAACACCAGCTCATAGCGCCCCGCCCGCAGCGGCGCGCCTGAGATCAGCGGCGCGTCGGTGCGCCCGTCTTCATTCGTCACCGCCTCGGCCAGCAGTGCCCGCGCGGTGGCGCCCACCTCGAACAGCTCCACCCGCACGCCCTGCGCCGGTCCGCCCTTGTGGGTGTCGAGCACATGGGTGGAAAGTCGCCCGTGCACCTTCGGCGGACCCGGCCCCTCCACCCGCTCCACCAGCCGCAGCGCGGTGATATGGCCGATCTCGACCAGCGCGGTGGCGAGTTCCGCCTCCCGCCCCTGCAGCAGCCGCGCCTCGAAGACGTCGAGCAGCGCGTCGCGGGTCTGCCGCCGTACGCAGATGACGAAGGGAAAGCCGAAGCGGGCGCGATAGGCGGCGTTCAGCCGCTCGAAGCGCGCGAATTCCGCGTCCGACAGCCGGTCGAGCCCCAGCCCCGCCTGTTCCGACACCGAGGCGGCGGCGATGTCGCCCGCCCGCGCCGCCTTGCCGGCGAGGTCGGGATGCGCCGCAACGAAGGCGACGCGCTCCGCCTCCGGCCGCGCCCACACTGCCGCCATCAGCCCGTTATGCAGCGCTGAGACCGTATCGAACGGCGCATGGGCGAAGGCGGCCTGCGCCACCCATGGCGCATGCTCGAACACGCCGTCCAGCGCGGCGACGAAGCCGTCGCGGTCAAGGGTGTTGAGCGTGTCGAGGGAGACGGGGTGGGGCACGGTCACTCCTCGCTCGGGATCGCAGGCCGGAACGGATCGTCCTCGCGGTCACGGTCATAGACGCAGCGCCCGGCGACATAGGTCGCGCGCACCGCGCGGTCGTCGCCCAGCGTCATCAGCATGAACAGCACCTCCTCGATCGAGGCGCAATAGCCGGCGCGGAACGCCATGAACGGCGTCGCCCTCGGGTCGAGCACGCAGAGATCGGCCTCCATCCCCGGCGCCAGCTGGCCGATCTTACCGTCCAGCCCCAGCGCCCGCGCCCCGCCCAGCGTGGCGAGATAGAAGCCCTGCACCGCGTCGAGCTTGTGGCCGACCATCGCCGCGACCTTGTAGGCCTCGTTCAGCGTCTGCAGTTGCGAGAGCGAGGTGCCGCCGCCCACATCGGTGCCGAGCCCCACCATCACCGGCCGGCGCGGATCGACCGCTTCGAACAGGCGAAACAGGCCGCTGCCCAGAAACAGGTTCGAGGTCGGGCAATGCGCCAGCGCCGCCCCCGCCTGGTGGCAGGTGCAGAAATCGCCCTCATGCAGGTGGATGCCATGGCCGAACATGGAGCGCGGCCCCACCAGCCCGGCATGGGCATAGACGTCGAGATAGGAAGCGCGAGCGGGGAAGAGCTCGCGCACCCACTCGATCTCGGCCGGATTTTCGCACAGATGCGTCTGCAGGAAGAGCCCGTCGCGGGTCTTCAGCAGCGCGCCGGCGGCGTCGAGCTGGGCCTCGGTCGAGGTCGGCGCGAAGCGCGGCGTGACGCAGTAGAGCGCCCGCCCGCGCCCATGCCAGCGCTCGATCAAGGCGAGGCTTTCATCATAGCCGCGCTGGGCGGTGTCGAGCAGGCCCGCAGGCGCGTGCCGGTCCATCAGCACCTTGCCGGCGATCATCCGCGCGTCGAACCGCGCCGCCTCGTGGAAGAAAGCCTCCACCGACTGCGAGTGGACGGTGCAATAGACCATCGCCGTGGTGGTGCCGGCGCGCAGCAATTCGCGCAGGAACAGATGCGCCACCCGGCGGGCATGGCCGGCATCAGCGAAGCTCATCTCGGCGGGGAAGGTGTAGGTCTCCAGCCATTCCAGCAATTGCGTGCCATAGGCGCCGATCACCTGCATCTGCGGGTAATGCACATGCGCGTCGATGAAACCGGGCACGATCAGATGGTCGGGATAGTGCGTGACCTCGCTGCCGGCGGGCAGCGCGTCCTTCAGTTCGGCATGCGGCCCGAAGGCGGTGATGATCCCTTCCTCGATCACGACAAGCGCGTCGTCGTGATAGGCGAGGCAGCCGCGCGAGGGCTGCTCGAACGGGTTGCCGGTCAGCGTCGCCGCCGGCCCGCGCAGCACCCGCGATTGAAGGCTCCCACTCATGACGCCACCTCTTCCGCCGCCTGGGCGGGCAGCAGCGCGTAGAGTTCATCCGCCACGAAGGGCGTGGCGCGCAACCGCACGCCGGTGGCGTCGAAGATCGCGTTGGCCAGCGCCGCCGCCACCGGGTTGAACGGGCTCTCGCTCATCGACTTCGCCCCCATCGGCCCGATCGCATCAAACGTATCGGCAAAAAACACCTCCGTGCGCGGCACATCGGCGAAGGCGGGAATGTGGTAGCCGCGAAAGCTGGCATTGGTCACCGCGCCCTCGTCATCCATCATCAGCCGCTCATAGAGCGCCGCCCCGATCGCTTGGGCGACGCCGCCCTCCACCTGTCCCCGGCACTGCATCGGGTTCACCACCGTGCCGGCGTCGGCGGCGTGGACGGAGCGCAGGATGCGGATCTCCCCGGTGCGGGCATGCACCGCGACCTCGAAGCCCTGCACGTTGAAGGCAACCGAGCGCGGCGTGCCGGAGGCATCGCCCACCGCTTCCAGCGGGGCGAGAGCGGCGAGCGCGATCCGCTTCTCCCCCGCCGCCACCGCCTCGCCCTCGATCCGGCACTGCCCGGGCGCCACGCCCATCCGGGCGGCCGCGGCGGCGCGGATCTTGTCCGCCAGCGCCCGCGCCGCCGCCTGCGTGGCCGCGCCCGCCACCACCGTGCCGGTCGAGCCATAGGCGCCGGTATCGTGCGCGACATGGGCGGTGTCGGACTGGCGCACGACTATCTGCCCCGGCCGGGCGCCCAGCACTGTCGCGGCAATCTGCACATGCACCGTCGTCGTGCCATTGCCGAATTCCGCCGTGCCGGTGCGCAGCTCGTAAGTCCCTTCCGGGGTCAGCGCCAGCCGCGTCTGCGCCACATGCCCGCGCGGGGGAATGGTGTCGATCATCGCCGCCGCGAGGCCGCGCCCGACATGCCAGTCGGCGGATAGCCGCGCCGGCGAGGGCTTGGCCAGTTCCGCCTCCACCCGGTCGAGGCACTGGTCGAGCCCGTAGCTGCCCATTTCCACGTCGTGGTGCGGCGCCGAGGACGACACCATCGCATCGCCCGGCCGCACCATGTTCAGCCGCCGCAGCGCCACCGGGTCGATCCCCAGCCGGTGCGCCAGCTCGTCCATCGCCGATTCCACCGCGAAAATGGTCTGGCTCAGCCCATAGCCGCGAAAGGCGCCGCTCGGCAGGGAATTTGTATAAACCGACCAGCCCTCCACCTTCTTGTTCGGGCAGCGATAAAGCGCGACGCTCTCGCCCGAGCCATGAAACAGTACGCCGGTGGCATGGTTGCCATAGGCGCCGGTGTTCAGCAGCATCCGCATGGAAATGGCGGTCAGCCGCCCGTCCCGCGTCGCGCCGAGCTTCACCGTCACCTTCATCGGGTGGCGGCTGGTGGAGGCGGCAAACTGCTCGGCGCGGGTATATTCCAGCTTCACCGGCCGCCCGGTCTTCAGCACGGCCAATGCCACGATATCTTCGGTGAGCATTTCCTGCTTGCCGCCGAAGCCGCCGCCGACCCGCGCGGCGAAGACGCGCACGCCCTCACGCGGCAGGTCGTAGAGAGCGGCCAGCGCGTCGCGGGTGAGGAAGGGCGTCTGGGTGGAACTGCGGATCACCAGCCGCCCCTCGGCATCGCGCCACCCGATGCAGCCATGCGTCTCCAGATGCGCGTGCTGCACCCGCTGGCTCTCATAGGTCGCCTCGTGGATCACATCGGCGGCGTCGAAACCGGTCGCGATATCCCCGACCTCGCCGGCCTGCGCCGCGACGATATTGCGGGAGGGGTCGGCGATACGGCTGTCCGGCCCCTTCTCGCCATGCACCAGCGGCGCACCGGGTGCCATCGCCTCCTCCGGGTCGAACACCGCCGGCAGCAGCTCGTAGTCGATCCGGATCGCCGCGCAGCCGGCCTCCGCCACGGCCTCGCTCACCGCCACGACCGCCGCCACGCGCTGGCCGATATGGCGCACCACCGCGTCGAGCACGCGGGTGTCGTCGACATCGTCGGTGGCGTGGTGGTGACGCGCGGTCGAGAAAAGCCGGGAAGGCGCATCCTCATGGGTGAGCACCGCCACCACGCCCGGCAGGGCAAGCGCCGCCGCCGTGTCGATGGCGCGTATGCGGGCATGGGGATGGGGCGCGCGCAGCAAATTCATGTGCAGCAGCTCCGCGAGTTCGCCCTCCGGCGCCACATCCATGGTGTAGCGCGCCGCGCCGGTCACGATGGCCGGCCCGGCCGGCGCGGCGAGGTTGCGGCCGACGCGGCCTTGCCGCGCATCGGGCTCCACCGTCGCAATCCCGCCCACCGCATCGGCGATGGCGGCATAGCCGGTGCAGCGGCAGAGATTTCCCTTCAGCGCGGCCGGCAGGTCCGCGCGCTGGCCCTGGTCGAGCGCGGCTGACGTCATCACCATGCCGGCGGTGCAGAAGCCGCACTGGAAGCCCTGCGCCGCAAGGAACGCCTCCTGCATCGGGTGCAGGCCGTCACCTTCGGCCGTGTCCGCCAGCCCCTCGATGGTGGTGACGGCCCGCCCCTCGGCGCGGAAGGCGGGGGTGACGCAGCTATGCACCGGCCGCCCATCGAGATGAACGGTGCAGGCGCCGCAATCGCCGGCATCGCAGCCCTTCTTCACCCCAAACCAGCCCAGTTCGCGCAGCAGGGTGCGCAGGCACTGGCCCGGCCGGGCCTCGGTCTCGACGGCACGGCCATTGACGGTCAGCCTCACGCGCGCCCCTCGCCCGGTTCACTCAGTTCGTCGCGGATTTCCTGCGCGAGAAGATGCGTCATGTGGCGGCGCCAGTCGGGCCGCCCGTGCATGTCGTCGTAATAGAGGGCGTCGGGAATGGCTGCCGCCAGCTGCGCGGCGAGTTCGCCAGATATCGGCATAGCGGGGAAAACGAGTTGCACCGGCCGCCTTGTGGAGGCCGTCACCGTGAGCGCGAAGTCGCCCTCCTCGCCCCGCGTGCCGATCAGCAGCACGCCCGAGCGGCCGAGCGGGGTGAGCGAGGCGCGGCGGAAGGCGGCGCGGCGGCGCAGCGCCTCGGCCGGCAGATGAACCGCCCGCAGCACCTCGCCGAGCGCCAGCGCCACCTCGCGCGGCCCGCGCACGAAATCGGCGATCCGCACCCGCCGCTCGGTCCCCTCCGGCGCCCACAGCACGCCCTCGCCCTCGAGCGCGGCCGCGAGCGAGATCATCGGCCCCGCCGGCAGGGCGAGGCAGATATTGCCACCCACCGTCGCCATGTTCCAGATCTTGAACGAGGCGAGGAAGGCACGGCAGCATTCGCGGATGAGGAAGGCCGCCCGCCACTCCGACGGCGCCTCGAGGCCGTTCAGCTCGGCGATCGTGCAGGTGGCGGAAAGGGTGAGCCCATCCGCCCCGGTGCGCAGCGGCTCCCAGCCGAAGCCGGCGAGGTCGATCAGCCGGCGGATGGCGGGCTGCGGCTCGGAGAACAGCCAGGTGCCGCCGCCGAGAACGGCGTCGCCCTCGCACGCGATCGGCAGCTCCGCCCGCCCGCATGGGCGCAGCACGTCCGTGACCGCGTTGAGGTCCATGAGCCGATCCCTGTCGCCGATCCCTGTCGCCGTTCCCCGCCGCCCGCTCAGCCGCGCCCCACGGTGCAGACGATCTGGCCGTGGGGCTCGTCGGTCGGGGTGAACACCTGCCCGTCAAAGGCGCGGCCGAAGGGCGAGAGGTCGATGGGCAGGTAGTGCTTGTTCGGGCAGGCCATGGAAATCTCAGCCACCTCCGGCACCGCGGCCAGCACCGCCTCGCCCATCTGGTACAGCGTCGCCTGCACGCCGGGGCTGTAGGTGGTGGCGAACACCTTGAGCGCCGCCGCCAGCACCGCCGCATTGGCGGCTTCATAGCTCGCCGGCACCCCACTCCACAGCCACTGCGCCTCCATGGCGGTGGCGAACAGCCGGTCGGCGGTCGGCTTCAGCGTCGTCGCCTCGTCGAACCAGTAATCCTCCCAGCCCGACTGGGTGGTCTTGAGGAAGGTGAATCGGTCGACCCCGGAGGCGAGGCGGGTGCCCTCGCGGGTCGCGGCGAGCGTCACGGTGGCCTTGCCATTGCCGTCGAGCACGAAGGCATGGTCGTGCGGGGCGCCTTCGACCTCGATCCGCCGCCATTTCGTCTCGGATGCCGAAATGTCGACGCCGGTGACATGGGGGTAGCGGTCGAGGAAATACTGCGCCAGCGCGCCCGCGAACACCTCATTCTCCGCCCCGACATGGTCGCGGGCGACGATGTTGACGATGTTCTTGATCGAATCGGTGGCGATCACCTGCCGGTTGTCGCCCTGCGTATAGGCCGCCGTGAAATCGCCGGTCAGCATCGCCTGCACGGAAAGCTCGCGCACCTCGTGGCGGGCGCCGTCGCGCCCGACCCGCATGATGCGCACGCGGCCCTTGCCATAGCTGTTGGAAATGAGCGGCATGGGCACGGTCCCCCAGGGTGCGGATGGGTCAGCGGATCGGTCGGCTAACGGTCGCGCATGCGAAACCGATGCCAGTCTGGCACCGCCGCGCCCCGTGCGAAAGCCACCTGGACCAATGGGACCGAAACGCCGCAGCTTCCGGCAGCACTATGTGGAGCGCCATCGCCGAGGCGGTCGCCACGAAGGGCCTGCCCACCACATGGGCCGGCTGCGACAGCGGGCTGTTGGGCACCGAGAACAGCAGCACGCCGGTGATGCCGATGGCGATCGTCGCGCCGCGGCCGGCGAACAGGGCGGCCGGCAGCGTGTGCGGAAGCGGATGGCGGTGGAGACAATGACGCTTATCTATGTACCATTCAGCCTATTGTTTACCCAACAGCACAGACGACATCCGGCCCTGTTCGGCGCGAAAGCGGGTGGCGCCGGCCGGACGACCGGGCCAACATGCGCCCCCCCTGCGCTCCAGCCGAGTTCGCCATGACGACCTCTTCTTCCCCGCCCGCTGACGGCGCGTCAAAGCCCCTCGCGCGTCCCTTCCGCCTCGACGGCCGTCTCGCCCTCGTCACCGGGGCGGGGCGCGGGCTCGGCTTCGAAATGGCGAAGGCGCTTTCCGCCGCCGGCGCCCATGTGGTGATCAATGGTCGGCACGCCGGGCGCCTGCAGGCGGCGGCCGCCGCCCTCACCAACGCCACCGGCCGTCCCGTCGCCATCGCGCCCTTCGACGTTGCCGACCCGGCCGCCGGGCGCGCGGCGATCGCTTCCATCGTCGCGGAACATGGCCGGCTCGACATCTTGGTCAACAATGTCGGCGCCCGCGACCGTCGGCCGCTGAAGGATTTCGTGCCGGGCAAGGTGGAAGCCCTTCTTGCCGCCGATCTCGTCGGGCCGATGCTGCTGGCGCGCGAGGCGGCCGAACACATGGCGGCGCACCGGCATGGCCGGCTGATCACCGTCACCTCGATCGCCGCCCACATCGCCAACCGCCACGACCCGGTCTACACCGCTGCCAAGGCGGGGCTCGGCGGGCTGATGCGGGCGCTGGCGGTCGACTATGCCCGGGCAGGGATCACCAGCAACGCGATCGCCCCCGGCATGTTCGCCACCGAAACCAATGCCGGCCTGGTCGCCGACGCCGCCTTTTCCGCCTTCGTCGATATCCGCGTGCCCCTCGGCCGCTGGGGCCATCCACCGGAAATCGGCGCCGCCGCCGTGTTCCTGGCGTCCGACGAGGCCTCCTTCGTCAATGGCCATGTCCTCGTCGTCGATGGCGGCCAGTCGGTCAGGATGTAACCGACGGCCCCAACAACTTTCACGCCGGACGATTCCTCTCCCACGTAAAACGCTCTAGATACCCGCGCAGGATCTGGGCAGGCGGAGAGGAACCGATGAGCTTCAGCAATGAACTGCGGCAGGAGAACGCGCAGGACTGGCAGGCCTGCGTCGATCACCGTTTTGTCCGGGAGATCTTCGCCGGCGAGGTGTCGCCTGATGTGATGCGCCGCTATCTGGCGCAGGACTACCAGTTCATCGACGGCTTTGTCGCCCTTCTCGGCATGGCGATCGCCACCGCCGACCGTTTCGAGTCACGCATTCGCTTCGCCCAGTTCGCGGCGATGATCACCAGCGACGAGAACACCTATTTCCAGCGCGCCTTCGTCGCGCTTGGCGTGCCGGAAGCCGAGCGCGCCCATCCCGTGCTGACGGCGCCGACCGCCGGCTTCCAGGCCCTGATGAAGGACGCTGCCGCCAGCCGGGACTACGCCAGTTGCCTGGCGGTTCTCACCGTGGCCGAATGGCTTTACTTGAGCTGGGCCGATCGCCCGGGTGAAGAGCTTCCGCCCGACTTCGTGCATGCGGAATGGATCACCCTGCACAATAATGACGGGTTCCGAAGCTTCGTCACCTGGTTGCGCGGCGAATTGGATCGCATCGGTGCGGCTAGCGCCCCTGCCGCCCGCGCCGATGCCGCCGCCTTCTTCCGCCGCGCGGTGACGCTGGAGCGGGCTTTCTTCGATCACATCTACGAGTGATTCGATTAAGCCCCGGCGCGACGCGGGACGTCCAGGGATTGTACTTTGAGGCAAGGCTCATCAAGAACTTGTGCGCACGGGTCTGACTATCGTTTATTTCCCACAGCCTTTCCTAGCGCGCGACAGTGGCCGAGTGCCAATACATGGCCGCCTCAGGGGCGGTGCGAAATGCCGCGATTGGGCGAAGGAAAAAACCTTTGCCGCCGCAGGACTTCATTCGACTTAACCCAAGGGCGCCGCTACAACTCACCGTGCCGCAGGAAGCCTCCAAAGATGGAGGTACGCGCACGGTAGTTTTTAGTTCGAGGCATAGAAACTGCCACAACCCTGCCGCTTTGCTTGTCGATTGCTTATTGACGTTTCTACGGTTGATGTTAAATCGATGTCAGATTCAATGGAGAAAATAAATGTCTGAGCAGGAAAGCGTGTCGGCCGACTATCTTGGCCTCACCGCGGATGTCGTTGCGGCTTTTGTCGGCAACAACTCGGTGCCCGCCGCCGAACTTCCGGATCTGATCGCCAAGGTGCATGGCGCCCTGCTTCGTCTCTCCACTCCCGCTCCGGCCGTTGTCGAAGAGGTTTTGAAGCCTGCGGTCCCGGTGAAGAAGTCGGTGACGCCGGAATTTATCATCTGCCTGGAAGACGGCCTCAAGTTCAAGTCGCTGAAGCGTCATCTGCGCACGAAGTACAACATGACGCCCGAGGAATACCGCGCCAAGTGGGGCCTGCCGAACGATTATCCGATGGTCGCCCCCAGCTATGCTGAAGCGCGCTCCAACCTCGCGAAGAAGATGGGCCTCGGCCAGCAGCGCAAGAAGCCGGTGCCCGCTCCCGTCGCCAAGCCGCGTGGCCGCGCCAAGAAGGTCGCCTGAGCCTCTGGCTGGTCCGACGCTTTCATTATGAAGAGGCCGCGCCGGCGATGTCGGTGCGGCCTTTTTCGTTTTCACTGGCCCGCCTTTCGTCCCGCGCGCCCGCTAAGCTCAGCTCTGGCCGGCGGCGGCTGGCTGGCGGGTGCCCGCAAGCCAGCGCTCGACAAAGGCCTCCAGCCAGAGCCGGATGCGGGCATCATGCTGCAGCCGGTCGGTGAAATGCGCCCGGCGCGGGCGGGCGCCCGGCAGATCCAGCCTCTCCCCGCCCCGCACCGTCCAGCGGCACATCATGTGATGCGTCACCTCCGGGTGGAACTGGATGCCATAGGCGCTGGCGCCGTAGCGGAAGGCCTGGTTGGGAAAGGTCGGCCCCTCGGCGAGCAGTTCCGCTCCCGCGGCGAGGTCGAAGCCTTCACGATGCCAGTGATAGACATGATCCGGCCAGTGCGCCGGTCCAGCGGGCGCTAGCGCGGCCGCGTCTTGCAACATCTGCGTTCCGGCATCGGTGGCGCGGATCGGGTAGTAGCCGATCTCGACCAGTCCTTCCGGGTGCGGTGCGACGCGCGCGCCGAGATGGCGCGCCAGCATCTGCGCGCCGAGGCAGATGCCGAGATAAGGCTTGCCCTCGCGCAGCGGCACGCCGATCCAGTCGATCTCGGCCCGCACATAGTCATGGCAGTCATTGGCGCTTTGCGGGCCGCCGAACACCACCGCCCCGGCATGGTCGGCGAGGGTGGGCGGCAAGGCTTCTCCGAGGCAGGGCCGCCTGATGTCGAGCCGGTGCCCCCGCTCGGCCAGCAGCCGCCCGACGCGGCCCGGGGAGGAGTGCTCCTGGTGGAGGACGATGAGAACGGGAAGCGGGGTTTCTGCGACAGCCATGATCTCGGTGCGGCACGAGCCGGTTTGGACGCTGGGCCCCCACCCAAGCAAGGATGACGCCACGATTCGCCCCGCACCTCAACCCCGCACTCGGACGGGCGGGTGATCAGCCCTCGAAGGCGTCGCGCACGCGCTTGCGAATATCGACCCGGTCGCGGGAGGTGATGTTGAGCAATTCGGCCGCGCGCCAGACCAGATTGTCCTCGAATTCGGTCAACCCGCCATCGGCATAGGCGACCTCGAACATCATCTCCACCACCCGGCGGCGGCCCTCTTCGTCCATGGCGCGGTTGAGCACGCTGGTGAAGGCGTAGAGGTCGACCGCCTCGGCGTCGCGGGCAATGGCGGCTTCGAGCAGCTTTTCCGCGTCGTCTTCGGACAGG
The DNA here is from genome assembly GCF_900100155.1 of Ancylobacter rudongensis. Taxonomy (GTDB): domain Bacteria; phylum Pseudomonadota; class Alphaproteobacteria; order Rhizobiales; family Xanthobacteraceae; genus Ancylobacter; species Ancylobacter rudongensis. The sequence goes on along the minus strand of NZ_FMTP01000006.1, from coordinate 133,861 downwards.
GTGAAGCGCGCGGCGAGGAGGCGGCGCAGCTTGTCCATCTCGTCGGCGCCGATCACGCCGTCGATCGTCACCACATGCACCAGCAGCGCGGCGGCCGCCAGCCGGTAGTCGTTCTCGGCAAAGGCGGAGGTCTCTCGACCGCCCCCGGCAATCTCGGCGATGAAATCGGTCAGCGAGCGCAGCATGCCGGACGGCTCCTCCTGCGGCGGGTCGATCGGTTCAGCAATGGGATGGGGTCCGGCAGCGGACCTGAACCGTGGGTAACGCAATCCCTGCGGGGGCGCAACGGCCGGTCGGCCGCGCACGACCGAAGGCGCGGCGTCGGTGCAGCCGGGCCACACTTCGCTCGCCACCAAGCAAAAAACCCCGGCGGGGTCGAGGAACCCGCCGGGTCGAGTGTGCCTGTGGGGCGTGTCCGCGCGGGGCGCGGGCGCGGCCCTATTCGAGATAGTCGGCGTAGCGCGAGACGTGATCGGCGAGACCCAGCGCGTGGTTGCGCACCAGCACCTCCGCCGCATCGGTATCGCGCGCTTCCAGCGCCTGGATGATGGCGAGGTGATCCTGGATCGAGCGATCGGCCCGGTTCTCCTCGCCGATGGTCTTGCGACGGATCATCCGCATATGGGTGAACAGGTTTTCCGCCAGATTGACCAATATGCCGTTGCCGCCCATGGCGATGATCGTCTGGTGAAACTGGATGTTCACCTCCGAATATTCGTCGAGCTTGGCGTGGGGGCCGCCGGCCTCGTCGAAGGAGGCGAACATCTCCCGCAGCCGGCCGATCTCCTCGTCGCTGGCGTGGACGGTGATCAGCCGCGCCGCGAGGCTTTCCAGCGCCGCCCAGACCTGGATCATCTCGATCACTTCGCGCCGGGTCTTGCGCACCACATAGATGCCGCGCCGGGGCACCGAATGCACGAAACCCTCGCGCTCGAGCTGGGCCATCGCCTCACGTACCGGGGTGCGGCTGACCCCGAGGCTCTGGGCGAGCTGGCGTTCGTCGAGGCGCACCTCGTTCGACTGGTCGTAGATGTTGAGCGAGACAATCACCTCCTTCAGCGCGGTATAGGCGCGGTTCTTGAAGGTGGAGGTGTCTTCCAGCGGCGCCACGGAGAGCTTGGCCGCTCCTCCATTGACCCGGCGAATAGTGCTTTCGACGCTCATCATGATGCTTCCGTCCCGAGCCAGCTGCCGGGCACTGGCCCATGGCATCGGCGATGAAGCTCCGTATCGGCGTAGATCATTGGCGTTGCCTCCCGTCCCCCGAAACGCCGGTTCGCGCTTCCGTCCGCTGGCCACCTTCTGCTGCGTGGCTCGGGCGGCGGAGTGTCCCGCGACCGTTGATGGCCCGATTTCCCTCTCCGGGGGCGAGGGACTCGGCGGAAGAGCGATTGGCCCCGCCCTTCGCCTGGGCGCCCCGAGAAGGCTGACGTTGGGTCATCCGTCTCGCGGCAGAGCCCGCCGCACGCGAAACGCGCGGCGGGCCATTCGTGTGCCGGGCTCAGGCCGGCTGGGCGGAGCTGCCACGCAGCTTGCTGAAGCCCATGGCGATCAGCGGCCACAGGCCGGCGACCAGGCCGAGACCCATGATGGACGACACCAGCGGGTTCGACCAGAACACCGCGATGGAACCACCCGAGCCGAGCAGGGACTGGCGGAAGGCTTCCTCGGCGCTGTCGCCGAGAACGATGGCCAGCACCAGCGGCGCCAGCGGGTAGTTCGTCTTCTTCAGCAGGTAGCCGAGGACGCCGAACACCATCATCATCAGCACGTCGAACACGTTGTTGTTCACCGTGTAGGCACCGATGGCGCAGATCACCAGGATCACCGGGGCGATGATCGAGAACGGAATGCGCAGGATCGAGGCGAACAGCGGCACCGTGGTCAGCACCAGGATGAGGCCGACGATGTTGCCGAGATACATGGAGGCGATGAGGCCCCACACGAATTCAGCCTGCTCGACGAACAGCATCGGGCCGGGCTGCAGACCCCAGATCAGCAGGCCGCCAAGCAGAACCGCGGCGGTCGGCGAACCGGGAACGCCCAGCGCCAGCATCGGGAGCATGGCGGCGGTGCCGGCGGCGTGCGCGGCGGTCTCGGGGGCCACAACGCCCTCGATCTCGCCATTGCCGAAGTTCTTGCCGTTCTTCGACACGCGCTTGGCGATGCCATAGGCCATGAAGGAGGCCGGTGTGGCACCGGCGGGCGTGATGCCCATCCAGCAGCCGATGACGCAGGAGCGCAGCGACGTGGCCCAGAACTTGGGCAGCGTCTTCCAGGTCTTCCACACCACCTTCGGGTCGATCTTCGCCGCCTTGCCGCGGAACTCCAGACCTTCTTCCATGGTGAGCAGGATTTCACCGATGCCGAACAGGCCGATGACCGCGATCAGGAAGTCGAAGCCGTTCAGAAGCTCCGTGATGCCGAAGGTCAGGCGCAGCTGGCCCGTCACCATGTCGAGGCCGACCGCCGCAAGGGCAAAGCCGATCATCATCGACACGATGGTCTTGGCCGGCGCTTCCTTGCTCATGCCCACAAAGGACGCGAAGGCGAGGAAGTAGACCGCGAACTTCTCGGCTGGACCGAACTGCAGCGCGAACTGGGCGACCAGCGGTGCGATCAGCGTGATCATCACGATGGCGAAGAAGGCGCCGATAAAGGACGAGGTGAAGGCGGCGGTAAGTGCCTCGCCTGCCCGTCCCGAGCGGGCCATGGGATGGCCGTCGAAAGTGGTGGCCACCGACCAGGGTTCGCCCGGAATGTTGAACAGGACCGAGGTGATGGCGCCACCGAACAGCGCGCCCCAGTAGATGCAGGTCAGAAGGATGATCGCCGAGGTCGGCGACATCGAGAAGGTCAGCGGCAGCAGGATGGCGACGCCATTGGCGCCGCCGAGGCCCGGCAGCACGCCGATGATGACACCGAGCAGGATGCCGATGGCCATCAGCAAGATGTTGAACGGATCGGAAGCGATTCCGAACCCGTGGTAGAGATAGGTGAAATTCTCAGCAATCATATTCATGGGCGCTTATCCCCTTGGGAGGCCTTCTTTTCTGTGCCTGGTCAGAGTCCGAGCATCGCCTCGATCGGCCCCTTGGGGAGCGGAATCAGGAACCAGCGCTCGAGTGTGATGTAGAAGAAGGCCGGCACGCCGAAGGCGACAGCCAGGGAAAGCGGCCAGCGATATTTGCCCAGCCAGATCATGAAGACGAGGATGAGCGCGACCGAGGGAACATAGATGCCGAACTCAGGCACCAGCGCCACATAGATGCAGGCGGGAATGAGGACCTTCAGCACCTGACGGAGCTGGCTGTACTCGGCGAAGATCGCCTCGGGATCTTCACGCAGGCCCAACACCACATTGATGAGGCTGCACAAGCAGATGATGAGCCCCACATAGAAGGGAAAGAAACCGGCCTGCGGCCCATCCGAGCTCCACCCGTAGCCGACGAGGACGCTGCCGTAGATGACGATGAGGCCGAAAAGCATGGTCAGGAGCGCCGTGCCGACTTCAACGACGCGTTGCTTGGGCCCCGACCCGGCTCCGTGGTGAGACTGTTCCATCAGATGTCTCCGAAAATCCGCGCGAAAAACCGGGCCGGCGGGACAAGGACCCGTCGACGGCACGTTGGCGCCAGCCCGCTGGTTGTTTGTTGTGTGCTGTGTCTCAGCCCGGATGGCGGCCCGGCGGCATGCGTCTCCGCTTCCCGCCTGTACGCCGCGCGTGCCACGATCCGGCCGAGGATGGCATAGCCGGCCACAGGGTGGCCGGCTATGCTTAGACCTACCCCGTCAGGGGCGCATCAGTTACCGGCGATGAAGCCAGCTTCCTGCATCAGGCCCTTGTGGGTCGTCTCAGCCTGATCAAGCCAGGCCTTGAACTCGTCGCCAGCCATGAAGGTCTGGTTGAAGGCGCCATCCTTCATCAGCTGCTTCCACTCGGGGGTCTCGCGGACCTTCTTGAACAGCTCGACAAAGTAATCGACCTGCTCCTGGCTCACGCCCGGGGGCATGAACACGCCACGCAGCATCAGATATTCCACGTCAAGGCCGGCCGACTTGCAGGTCGGCACCGAGGACCACGACATGTCGCCCTGGATCTTGTCGGTGTAGGGGAGCGGCTTGGAGTCGAACACGCAGAGCGGACGCACCTTGTCGCCGCGCCACTGCGAGACGGCCTCGATCGGGTTGTTCACGCTCGAATTGATGTGCCCGCCGACCAGCTGCACCGCAACCTCGCCGCCGCCCTTGTAGGGGATGTATGTCAGCTTCTTGCCGAGCGCCTTCTGGATGGCGACGGTGATGATCTGGTCTTCCTGCTTGGAGCCGGTGCCACCCATCTTGAAGGTGTTGTCCGGCGCCGCCTTGATCGCGGCCTCATATTCCTGCGCGGTCTTGTAGGGCTCCTGGGCGTTCACCCAGAGCACAAACTCGTCCAGCGCCAGCATCGCGACCGGGGTCAAATCCTTCCAGTTGAAGGGAATGCCAGTGGCGAGCGGGGTGGTGAACAGGTTGGAGAGCGAGATGACAATCTTGTGCGGATTGCCCTTGTTGCTCTTCACGTCGAGGAAGCCCTCGCCGCCGGCGCCGCCGGACTTGTTGATGACGACCAGCTGGGTCGACATCAGGTCATGCTTGGCGATGATGCCCTGGAGCGTACGGGCCATCTGGTCGGCACCGCCGCCGGTACCGGCCGGAACGATGAATTCGACCGGCTTGGTGGGTTCCCAGGCGGCCGCGGCGGGCAGCATGGACAGGGCCGTCATGCCAAGAGCGGTCACGGCACCGAGGCCGAGAGCATGCAGATGTTTCATTTGGCGTTTCCTTCCCAAAGGGTTTAGCGAACGGCCGACTCATTGGATGGTCGGCTCTTTGTTTGGGCCTCTCCTCACGTCCAGGGGACGGGGCGAGACCTCGATAGCCGGGGACTTTGTTGTGTCTCTCCGCCGGATATTCTGTGGAATAACTTGTACCAAGAATAAGCCGAAGCCAAGCGCTAATTCTAAAGTTCAATGTTGCGACGCAAGGTCAACTGGTATTACGTATTCCAATTATTTTGTATTTGGCATACCTATTCTGGTATACTTAATACTTCATAATGTACGTCGGCATACGTTATTAATCAAACCATTGGGCACAAAGCCTTTTCTCCCGCCGGTCCGCCCGGCTGCCACCCACCGGATCGGGCCTGTCAGCGTGCGGGTCTCAGTCAATGCGGCGCGTGCGGCCGACGCAAGCCGAGCGCGACGAATACATGGGCATACGTACTTCGCCCGATTTCGCCCCGAAACCGCCCACTTTGCTGCCATATTGTTGCGGTGCAACACGGGCGTGAGGAAGCTTGCGGTGGATTCCGGCGACCCTGACCCACGCCTCCGCCCGGTTCCGCGCGCGAGATCGGGACCGCGCCCTCCCCTGCCGCCCGCGCCGGGTCGCGGCGCGGAATCGTTTTTGCTAGGAGTCACCCGAATGGCTCCCGTGCCTGCAACGGCGCGAAACGGAGCGACCCACCTCCCGTCCCGACCACGGGACACCAAGGAGACATTGCCCAAATGACCAGCCGCGTGATTCCGGTGGCGCCCTTCACCCTCACCGTCTTCGGGGCGACCGGAGACCTTGCCCGCCGCAAGCTCATTCCGGCGCTCTTTCACCGCGACCTCGACGGCCAGATCCCCGACGATGCCACGATCATCGGCGTCTCGCGCCGCGCGCTGAGCGATGACCAGTTCCGCGCCTTCGCCCGCCAGGCGCTCAGCGACCACATCCCGGCCAGCGAGCTGGAAGGGCCGGAGGTCGAACGTTTCCTCGCCCGGCTGTCCTATGTCGCCGCCGATGCCGACGCGGAGGCCGGATGGGCCGAGCTGGCGCAGCGCGTGAGCGCGTTCCCGGAGCATATCCCGGTCTATTATCTCGCCACCGCCCCGCATCTGTTCGGACCGATCTGCGAGCGCCTCGGCAAATACGGCCTCGCCGAGAATGGCCGCGTGGTCATCGAGAAGCCGATCGGCAAGGATCTGAAGTCGGCCGTCGCTCTCAATGAGCAGATCGGCCGCATCTTCCCGGAAGAGCGCGTCTACCGCATCGACCATTATCTGGGGAAGGAGACGGTGCAGAACCTGATGGCGCTGCGCTTCGCCAATGCCCTGTTCGAGCCCTTGTGGAACAACGCCCATATCGACCATGTGCAGATCACGGTCGCCGAGGCGCTCGGCGTCGAGGAGCGCGCCGGCTATTACGACACCGCCGGCGCGATGCGCGACATGGTGCAGAACCATATCCTCCAGCTGCTCTGTCTCGTGGCGATGGAGCCGCCCGCCTCGCTCGACGCCGATGCGGTGCGCGACGAGAAGCTGAAGGTGCTGCGCGCCCTCAAGCCGATCGACGACCAGAACATGGCCGCCGTCACCGTGCGCGGCCAGTACCGCGCCGGCGCCTCGGCGGGCGGGGCGGTGGCCGGCTATCTCGACGAGCTCGGCTCCTCCACCAGCAGCACCGAAACCTTCGTCGCCGTGAAGGCGGAGGTGGAGAACTGGCGCTGGGCCGGCGTGCCCTTCTATCTGCGCACCGGCAAGCGGCTCGCCTCGCGCGTTTCCGAAATCGTCGTCGGCTTCAAGCCGGTGCCGCATTCGGTGTTCGACGCCAATGTCGGGCCGATCGAATCGAACCGCCTCGTCATCCGCCTGCAGCCAGACGAGGGCGTGAAGCTGTGGCTAATGATCAAGGATCCCGGCCCCGGCGGCATCCGCCTCACCCATGTGCCGCTCGACATGAGCTTCGCCAAGGCGTTCAAGGTCCGCAACCCGGACGCCTATGAGCGCCTGATCCTCGACGTGGTGCGCGGCAACCAGACCCTGTTCATGCGCCGCGACGAGGTCGAGGCCGCCTGGAAATGGGTGGACCCGATCCTGCAGGCGTGGCGCAGCGCCAAGGAGCCGCCGCGCCCCTACACCGCCGGCACCTGGGGCCCCTCGGCCGCCATCGCTCTGATCGAGCGCGACGGCCGCACGTGGTTGGAGGACGGCGCCTAAGGGCGCCTGTGGTTGGAAGACGGCGCAAGATGGCGTCTTCGGGCTGAAAGACAGCGCCCCGCCGGGACGTGTGGGCGCTCAATCAGACGTGTGGCGACCGGGCTCCGGTCGTCGCACAACTACCCTATACTCGGGCGGACGGCGCAGCGCGCCGCCATGGGTACAGGAGCCGGCTTTAAGGCCGGCACGAGAGGGAGCACGCAGACGCATGCCGGAACTGCATGAACTGAAGGACAGCGCCGAGGTGGCGCGCGCCGTGGCCGATTTCGTCAGCGCAGCGCTCGCCGCGCGTGTCGCCCGCAGCGGCATGGCCAGCCTCGCGGTTTCCGGCGGGCGCACTCCCACCCGCTTCTTCGAGGAACTCTCCACCCGCGACCTGCCCTGGGACAAGATCGCCATCACCCTGGTGGACGAGCGCTGGGTGCGCGAGACCTCGGACCGCTCCAATGCCCGGCTGGTGCGCCAGCACCTCATCCAGAACAAGGCGGCCGCCGCCAGGTTCGTGCCGCTCGCCAATGACGCGCCGACGCCGGAAGATGGTCTTTTCGCCGTCAACGAGGCGCTGGAGGAGATGTCCTGGCCGCTCGCCTGCGCCATTCTCGGCATGGGCGATGACGGCCACACCGCCTCCTTCTTCCCCAATGGCGACCATCTGGAAGAGGCGATCGACCCCGACGCGGCGCTCGGCCTCATTCCGATGCGCGCCCCCGATGCCGGCGAACCGCGCATCACCCTCACCCTCCCCGTGCTGCTCGGCGCCGACGCGCTCGCCCTGCACATCGAGGGTGAGGCGAAGAAGCCGGTGCTGGACAAGGCGCTGGGCGAGGGCCCGGCGACCGAGATGCCCATTCGCGCCGTGCTGCGGGCCAAGCCCGGGCTCGACATCTTCTGGTGCCCCTGACGCCGGCACCGTCCCCTCCGGCGACCCGCCCGGGCCGCCGGCCACCACTGAGCGGCCGGAATGCCGGCCGCTGACGCTTCTGAGGAGAGCCGCATGGCCCATGCCATCCCGTCCAGCGTGAATGCCCGCATCGGCGAGGTCACCGAGCGCATCGCGGTGCGCTCGCGCGACGCCCGCGCGCGTTATCTGGAGCGGATCGCTCGGGCGGCCGAGCGCGGGCCGACCCGGGCGAAGCTCGGCTGCGCCAACCAGGCGCACGGCTTCGCGGCCTGCGGCCCTTCCGACAAGGCGATGCTGCGCGAGGGCGCCGGTGCCAATCTTGGCATCGTCACCGCCTATAACGACATGCTTTCCGCCCACCAGCCCTATGAAGGCTATCCCGAGCTGATCCGGGCGGCGGCGCGCCGCGCTGGCGGCACCGCCCAGGTGGCCGGCGGCGTGCCCGCCATGTGCGACGGCGTCACCCAGGGCGAGGCCGGCATGGAATTGTCGCTGTTCTCGCGCGACGTCATCGCGCTCTCCACCGCCGTCGCCCTCTCGCACCAGACCTTCGATGCCGCCGTGTTTCTCGGCATCTGCGACAAGATCGTGCCCGGCCTCGTCATCGGCGCGCTCTCATTCGGTCATCTGCCGGCGGTGTTCATCCCGGCCGGGCCGATGACCTCGGGCCTGCCCAATGATGAGAAGGCGAAGATCCGCCAGCTCTTCGCCGAAGGAAAGGTCGGCCGCGACGCGCTGATGGAGGCCGAGAGCCAGTCCTATCACGGGCCGGGCACCTGCACCTTCTACGGCACCGCCAACACCAACCAGATGATGATGGAGATCATGGGCCTGCATCTGCCCGGCGCCTCCTTCGTCAACCCCAACACGCCTTTGCGTGACGCCCTGACCACAGCGGCGGCGGAGCGCGCCATGGCGATGACCGCGCTCGGCAATGACTATGTGCCGGTCGGCCGGATGCTGGACGAGAAGGCGTTCGTCAACGGCATTGTCGGCCTGCACGCCACCGGCGGCTCCACCAACCACACGCTGCACATCGTCGCCATGGCGGCGGCGGCGGGCATCCGCCTCACCTGGGACGATTTCTCCGATCTCGCCGACGTCACCCCGCTGCTCTGCCGCGTCTACCCCAATGGCAAGGCCGACGTGAACCACTTCCACGCCGCCGGCGGCATGGGCTTCGTCATTGGCGAGTTGCTCGCCGACGGCAAGTTGCACGCCGACGTGGAAACCGTGTGGGGCGGCGGGCTCGACGCCTACACGCAGGAGCCGATGCTGAACCCGGACGGCACGCTCGGCTGGCGCGAAGGCACCACGGCGAGCGGCGACGAGGCGGTGCTGCGCGGCACCAAGGCGCCGTTCCAGGAAACCGGCGGGCTGAAGCTGCTCGCCGGCGAGCTTGGCCGGGCTGTCATCAAGACCTCCGCCATCGCCCGCGAGCGCCACATCATCGAGGCCCCCGCCCGCGTCTTCCACAGCCAGGAGGAACTTCAGGCGGCGTTCAAGGCCGGCTCGCTCACCGGCGATTTCATTGCCGTGGTGCGCTTCCAGGGCCCGAAGGCCAATGGCATGCCTGAACTGCACAAGCTGATGCCGCCGCTCGGCGTGCTGCAGGACCGTGGCCACAAGGTCGCGCTCGTCACCGATGGGCGCCTGTCGGGCGCCTCCGGCAAGGTGCCGGCGGCGATCCACGTCACCCCGGAAGCCGCCGATGGCGGCGCCATCGCGCTGATCCGCAATGGCGACATGATCCGCCTCGACGCCGTCAACGGCACGCTGAAGATTCTGGTCGAGCCGGAAATCTGGGCCGAGCGGGCGCCGGCTTCCGCCAATCTCGCCCCCTCGCATGTCGGCGTCGGGCGCGAATTGTTCGCCGCCTTCCGCGCCGCTGTCGGCACCGCCGACACCGGGGCCAGCATCTTCGCGGTGTGAGCGGGGGTCTGAGCGAGTCCTCGGCGCCACAGAGCGCCGTCATCCTGAGGTGCCCGGCCATTGGCCGGGCCTCGAAGGATGGGCATGCTGGCGGTTCGGCCCAATCCTTCGAGGCCGCCTTCGGCGGCACCTCAGGATGACGGCTGCTCTCAATTGAGGTGGCGCCAGCCCCCTCAGTAAAGCGGGCCGATCTTGCCGAGCGGCAGCACGCCGAGCATCACCCGCCCGTCGCGGAAGGCGAAGGGGAAGGAACTCGCCTTCTGTCCGTCCACCGTGGTCGGCATCCCCGCCATCATCATCGCCGGGGCGAGGTTAGCGAGGAAATCGGGCATCAGCCCCGCCTCCGCCATCGCCGCGAACAAAGGCTGCGCCTTCACCACGGCAAGGTCGAGCCGGCCATCGGGGCGGTGCTGCGCGTCGAGGCCGAGTTCGCCCGAGGCGCTGAGCGCGCCCCCGCCGCCGGTCACGCGCGCTAATTGCAGGTTGACCCGCCCGCCGGATTGCTGCCACAGCGCCAGCCGCTCCGCCGCCGGCATGGTGCGGAAGGGCGGCACCTGCGTCAGCGTCGCCTGCATTTCGCCGTCGATTGACTTCGCCGCCAGGGCCGCCGCCTGCGCCATCGCCACGCCGGAGGTGCGGGCCTGCGGGGTGCTCAGCGCCATGCCGCTGGCGCCGGTGAAGCCAAACGCGATGTCCAGCGTGCCCAGGGCCTCGCCGGGATGGTGGCGCACATGCAGTTCCGCATGCCGGGCGGAAAACACCGTCGTGCCGCCCTCGGCGAGCGTGTAGTCATTGGCGGCGATGGAAACGCGCTCGGCCCGTCCCTCGCGGCCGACGCCGCTCACCTGCAGCAGCGACCAGTTGGCGGTGATCTCGCGGCCGGTCGCCGTCTCCGTCAGCACGGAGGGGCCCTCGAACTCGGCGATGATGTGGCGCGGGTTCCACACCTGCGCCACCGCATGGGCGCGGCTCATGCGGGCGGTCCATTCGGCGGGGCCGGCAAAGGTCACGCTGGGGGCGTTGCAGATCAGCTCGAAGCGGAAGGGAAAGCCGCCAAATTCGCGGTTGGCGCAGTTCCACGTCCGCCCTTCGGCGGCCTCGCGCGCGATCCAGGCGTCGATCTCCGCTGATGCCCGCTCAGCGCTCCAGGTCCAGGCGAACGACCAGCCGATGCCGAGCACGACGATGAGCGCGAAAGGCAGCGCGATCAGCCACCGGCGGCGCCGGGCGGCGGCAGGATCGGAGGGGGCGTCGGACACGCTCATGCGGCAACTCCAGGGATCACGGGCGGCGCACGCTCGGCCGTCGATGCGGCGAGCGTAAGGCGGGGCGCCGGGCGGGGTGGACACGGCCGGGGACAGCATCCCTTCTTTAGGGCAGCGACGCCCCTTGCGCCATGCCGCCCGCTCGCGCAAGCAAAAGCCTGTCGTCGCCCTTGGCCGATTCCCGCTCCAGCAGGTGCCCTCCATGTCCGCCGCCGGCCTCCTCGCCCATCCTCCCGCTCCCGGCGAACCGCTCTGGGTGTTCGGCTATGGCTCGCTGATGTGGAATCCGGGCTTTGCCTATGAGGAACGGGTGCCGGGCAAGCTGATCGGTGCGCACCGTTCCTTCTGCGTCAAATCGGTGCACTGGCGGGGAACGCCGGAAAAGCCCGGCCTGGTGCTCGGCCTCGATCGCGGCGGCGCCTGCGTCGGCATCGCCTTCCGTGTGGCGCCGGACGCGGCGGAGGCCACCCTCGCCTATCTGCGCGAGCGCGAGCAGGTGACGAACATCTATCGCGAGGCGGTGCGGCGGGTGTGGCTGAAGGATGGAAGCGAGCGGGCCGTGCCGGCCGTGGTGTTTCTGGTCGATCGCAGCCATGCCCAATATGCCGGGCAGCTCAAGGCCGAGGAGCGGCTGCATCTGATCCGGCAGGGCCACGGCATGGGCGGGCCGAATGCCGACTACGTCACCGCCACCGCCCGGCATCTGGCCGAGCTCGGCATCCGCGATCCGGAACTGCACTGGCTGGTTGAGCGGCTCTGAACGCCGGACGCGCACCGGGCGCGTCCCCGCCGCTCACATCGGGGCAAGCGCGCCGCTTTCGGCGTTGGGCAGAATGCGCAGGTGGATTTCCTGCGCCCCGGTGGCCATGGCGGCACTGCGGGCCTTGGCCCCGGCCGGCCCGGTCCACACCGGAATCCGGCGCGTGCCTTCCATCCGCACCGCGATGGCGACGGCGGCGGGATAGTCGGGCGCCTCCTCGGCGGCATAGACGGAATACATCTGCCGGCGGCCATCCGTGCCGCGCCAGAGCCGGAAGCGCCGCGCCAGCAAACCGCTGGCGCTGAGCGGCCCGGCGTCCTCAAGCGAATCAAAGCGGTGCGTGTCGCGTGTCATCATGGGAACAAATCTAGAACATCTGGTTGCGGCGTCAACTCTGCCTGTGGAGGAATCCGCAAAGATGCTGAAGGTTCCCTTGACAACCCCTCTTACGGCGCCGGCAACCGCCCCGGTTCACGCAGTTGCGATGTCACCGCCGGCCAGGCCCGCACCCCGAGCGAGGCGGCGAGGAACTTCACATATTCGACCGCCAGCAGCCGCAGGCTGGCGAGCGGCGTCGGGCCGCTGCCCTCCGTCCGCCGCGGCACCACCGGATAGGGCACGAGGGTGATTCCCGCCGTGGTGCGGCGCAGTTCCACCAGCGCCCGCGGCATGTGCCAGGCCGAGGTCACCACCAGCAGTGAGCGGAAATGGTTGGCCCGCGCCCATTCTCCGGTCTCGATGGCGTTGCCCTGGGTGTTGAGTGCGGAGCGGCCAAGCTCGACGCAGCATTCCAGCGCCTCGCGCGTCGCCGGCACCGTCCGCACGATCTCGTCGAGCGTGGTGTCGGGGTGCACGCCGGTGATGAGCAGGCGCTTGCCCCGGCCCTCAAGCAGGAGGTTGGTGGCGTCGACAATGCGCTCGGACCCGCCGGTCAGCACCACGATGCCGTCGGCGTGCCGGCCGGCCTGCGCCTCGCGCCCCTCGATCCCGGCGACGAACAGGCCGAAGCCGGCCAGCAGGGCGAGCAACGCCGCCAGCGGCAGGGCGGCGAGGATCCACAGCAGGCGGACCATCCGGCGGCGGGCCGGCCGGGTCGGCGCCTGGGCAGGATCGGAAGGGGAGAGGATGGCCACGGCGCTGCCTAGCTGATGCCGCGCAAGGTGCGGTAGACGGTGAGGCGCGAGGTGAGCGTCGTCACAAGCGCCACCAGCACCGCGACGCCGACTATGCCGCCATAGCCGCGCGCATCGATGGTCATCGCCCCGACAAGCGTGTCGATCTGCTGGTCGAAGCTCAGCCAGGAGGGCAGGGTCGAGCCGAGGAAGAACAGCGCGATCGCCGCCCCACCGCCGATCGCCGCGCCCTTGAGCCCGACGGTGAGGAAATGGCGCTGAAACTCCGACACGATGAAGGTGTCGCGGGCGCCGACGAAATGCAGCACCTCCACCACGAAGCGGGCCGCATCCACCGCCGCGCGGGTGGCCACCGTCACGCACAGCACGGTGGCGGTGGCCACCAGCGCCAGCACGGCGAGCCCGATCGCCATCGCCGTGCCCGTGGTGGTGGCCAGCCGCTCGGCCCAGACCCGGTGGTCGTCGAGGGTAGCGGAAGGCACCTGCTGGGCGAGGTCGGCGCGCAGGGCCGGCAGCGTCTGCGCATCGGCCGTGCCGGCGAGCGTCACCGTGACCAGCCGCGGCACCGGCAGGTTGGCGAGGTCGAGCCCGGTGCCGAGCCACGGCTCCAGCAGCTTGGAGGTCGCGGCGGGGTCGAGCGCCTGCGCGTCCGCCACACCAGGCGTCGCCTTGGCCCGTTCCACCGCCTTGGCGAGCGCGGCCTCGATATCCAGCCCGTCGCCCGGCTTGATCTCGATCGTCACCTCGCGGGCGATGTCGGCCGTCCATTCCGCCGCGACATTGCTCACCGCCGAAACCGCGCCAATGGTGATGCCAGCGAGAAACGTCATGATCGCGATCACCGCGATCAGCGCCCGCCCCGTCACCGTCGCGCTGGGCACGATGGGGCGCTGCGCCGCCGATTTGGTCGGCGCGGCGTGCCCGGCACGCGCGGCCTGCGAGGCGGGCTTGGCCGCCGGCTCGGCGCTCGCGGCCGCCGGCGCGCGCAGACGCCCCGCCATCGCCGCCAGCCGTCCCGATGCCGTGGATCGATGTTCAGTCATAGACGGTCAGGCGTCCCTGATTGATGACGAGCCGGCGCGCGTCGAACTGGTCCATCAGCCCGATGTCATGGGTGGCGATCAGAACCGAGGTGCCGCTCTTGTGCAGTTCGAGGAACAGGCGCAGCAAGCGCCGCGCCAGACTGGGATCGACATTGCCGGTCGGCTCGTCCGCCAGCAGGATTTCCGGCCGGCTGATCAGCGCCCGGGCAATGGCGGCGCGCTGCTTCTCGCCGCCCGACAGTACCGGGGGCAGCACATGCATCCGCTCGCCCAGGCCCACCCATTGCAGCAGCTCGGTCACTTCGGCGCGATAGGTCGCCTCCTCGCGCCCCTGCACCCGCAGCGGCAGGGCGACATTCTCATAGGTGCTGAGATGATCGAGCAGGCGGAAATCCTGGAACACGATGCCGATGCGCTGGCGCAGCGCCGCCGTCTCGTCGGGGGCGAGCTTGGCGGCATCGCGGCCGAAGACGGTGACCAGGCCGCGCGTCGGCCGCAGCGACAGGAACAGCAGCCGCAGCAGCGTGGTCTTGCCCGCACCGGAGGGCCCGGTGAGGAACTGGAAGGAGTGCGGGGGAATGCCGAAGGTGACATCCCGCAGCACCTCCGGGCCCATGCCGTAGCGCAGGCCGACATTTTCGAAGCGAACCAAGACTCAATCCTTCGGCGGAGCGTCCCCCGCTGATTCTGATGCCGCCACCTCTAACATAGCGTGTGCGCGCCGTCGCAAAAGACGGGCATGCCCGGCCGGTAGCGGGAAACCCCGCTGGACGCGCGCGGACGGCCCGTTCATCCTGCCGATGAAGTACAGGGTGCGCCATGCGCGGCGCGAGAGGAAGCCGATGACCGAAGAAAATGCCGCCCCGACGACCACCGACGTCGCCCCCTCCTATCGCGACGCCCGGATCGAGGTGCTGTTCAACGCCGAGACCATCGCCGCCCGCAACCGCGAGCTGGTGGAGGAGATCGTCGCCGCCGCACCGGAAAAGCTGGTGGTCATCGCGGTGCTGAAGGGCAGCTTCGTCTTCGCCGCCGATCTCATCCGCGCCATGCACCATGCCGGGCTGGCGCCGGAGGTGGAGTTCATCACCCTGTCGAGCTATCGCGACGCGCGCGTCTCGTCCGGGCAGGTGACGGTGCTGCGCGACATCGAGACCGATGTGCGCGGGCGCGACGTGCTGCTGATCGACGACATTCTCGAATCCGGCCGCACCCTCGCCTTCGCCAAGGACCTGCTGGCCGCGCGCGGCGCCCGGCGGGTGATGGTCGCCGTGCTGCTGGAAAAGCCGCACAAGCGCGCGGTGCAGATCACGGCGGACTTCGTCGGCTTTCCCTGCCCGGACTATTTCGTCGTCGGCTATGGCATGGACGTCTCGCATGCGTTCCGCCAGTTGCCCTTCATCGGCTACATCCCCGAGGCGGAGAAATAGGCGCCGGCCCCTATCACAACGCCGAGTCCGTCGTCATCCCGGCACGGAGTGGCCGGCCGGGATGACGGTTCGGCGAGCCGGCGGGCCGAATCAGAAATCGCGCAGCAGACGCTCGAGATAGTCGAGTTCGAGGCGCGGCCGGTCGGGCTCGCCGAAGCGGCGGCGCAGCTCCTCCAGAACGCGCCGGGCGCGTTGCATGTCGATCTCTTCCGGCACCTTCACCGTGTAGTCGTCGCCATAGTCGCGCGAGCGCATCGGCCGGCCGAGCGGATCGGTGCGCTCGGCGGTCTGGCCGGAAGGGCCGCCCGGCCCCTCGCCCCCGGGCTGGCCCTGCTGTTGCTGCATCGCCTCGGCCATCTGCTGGGCGCCGCGGCGCAGCGCCTGCAGCGCCTCGCTCTGCGCATCGACCGCGCCGGTGCCATCGCCCTCGCCAAGCGCCTGCTCGGCCTCGCGCATCGCCTGCTCGGCCTGGGCGAAGCCGCCCTCGCCGGGCATGCCCTGCCCCTGCCCCTGCCCCTGCCCCTGCCCCTGCCCCTGCCCCTGCCCCTGGCCGCGCCCTTGGCCCTGCTGCTGGCCCTGGCCCTGCCCTTGCTGGCCTTGCTGGCCCTGGCCCTGCTGGCCCTCGCCATTCTCGCCTTGCTGACCCTGCTGGCCCTGCTCGCGCATCGCCTGCTGCATCTTCTCGCGCAGCTGGCGCAGCTGCTCGCGCAGTTGCTCCTGGCTCTGCTTCAGCTCGTTGAACGCCTGGTCCTGCTGGCCCTCGCGCCCTTCCTTGAAGGTGCGGTCGCGCAGCTGCTGCTGGCGGCGGATCATGTCGCCGAGCTGGTCCATCGACTGCGACATCTGGCTCTGGCCCTGCTGGCGCTGCTGCTGCCGGCCGGCCTGCAGGCCGTTCAGCATGTTCTGCAGCTCGCTCAGCATCTGCCGCGCCGCGTCGCGGGCGCCGTTTTTCGCCATGTCCTCGATGCGGTCGAGCATCTTCTGCAGGTCCTGCGGGCGGACCGTGCGGGTGTTGGGGTCCATCGGCTGGTTGGCGTCGGCGCGGTTCTGGTTGCGCTGCGCCTCCTGCGCCAGCGCCTGCATGAACTCGTTCATCGCCTCGCGCAGTTCCTGCGTCAGCCGCGCGATCTCCTCGTCGGAGGCGTTGTTCTCCAGCGCGTTCTGCAGCGCCTGCTGGGCATCGCGCAGCCGCTTCTCGACATCGGAGAGGTCGCCATCCTCGATGCGGACCGCCACTTCCCAGAGATAATCGACCACGCCGCGCAGATCCTCGTCGCTGCGGGCATTGGCCAGCCGAAACGAGGCGGTGCGCAGGCCGATATAGTGCGAGGGATCGGGGGTGAAGGCCTCAGGCGCGATCGACAGCGCGTCGAGCCCCGCCTGCACCCGCTCGCGCTTGTTGGCGTCGAGCGCGAGGATGCGTCGCTCCTCGATCAGCGCCCGCGCCAGCGGGTTGGAGAAGCTGCGCTGCGGCAGGGTGAGGCTGCGCGGCACGGACTGGCCGACATTGCCGGCCTGGTCGCGCGCCACCAGCGTCAGCGTCACCCGGGTGCCGGCCCACGGATTTTCCGTGAAGTCCTTCGTCGTCTGCCCGCTCGCCGCCTTGGAGCGGCCGCCGACCAGCGGCAGCGGGAAGTTCGGCGCTTCCACCAGCGGGCGGGGCTCGGCGGGCTTCGGCGCGTTCTTCAGCCCGTGCAGCGGCGGGGGCGGCGGCAGAGCCGCAAAGCGCGCCTCGGCGCCGGCGATGCCGTAATCGTCCTCGGCCCTGTAGCTCAGCGCCAGCGCGTTATTGCCCGAGGCCTGCGGCTCCTTGGTCAGCTCGATGGTCGGCGGGTTGTCCGGCTGGGCACGGAAATGCCAGGACACGAAGCGCCCGTCCGGCCCCTCGATGCGGGCCGCGCCATCGGTGGCGATGACAAAGCGGCGCTCGTCGCCGGTGGTGGCGGCAGCGGTAGGAGTCGGCCCGCCCGACGTCGCCGGCGTCTCGCCCTCCTTGGGCGGCGCGGCGGCGATGCCGCCCTGCGTCACCAGCCTGGCGTCCTCCAGCCCGATGATCCGCACCACCAGCTCGCTGTCGGCCGGCACGGTCATCGCGCTCGCCTCATAGGACGAGCCGGCGGCGGGATCGGGAGTGCCGGCGGCATCGGCCTGCGCCAGTTCCTGCGAGCGCAGGCCCGGCAGCATGATGGGCGCGCGGCCGGTATAGCCGGGGGGCGTCACCCAGGCATCGACGCGGTAGGGCTTGGGCGGCACCAGCTCGGCCCAGTCGAAGGCGGCGGCGATGCGGCGCAGATGCTCGCCCGGCACCATGAAGAAGGTGGCGATCACCCCCAGCAGCACCAGCGCCCGCAGCGCCTGCCCATCCTTGGCGGCGACGCCCGGCGCCGGCAGGCCCACCTTGAAGCTGCCGATCTGCGCCGACATCCGCGCCAGATGCGCCCGCCACAGTGCGGCGCCGATGGGATCGTCGGGCTTGGAGGCGAGATGGTCGGACAGCGCGGTGGCCGGACGGTGCGGCAGATAGCTTTCGCGGTCGAGCCGCGCCAGCGCCTCGCCGGCGGAAGGCGGCCGGATGCGGAAAGCCGGCACCAGCGCCAGCGCGAACAGCGCGGCAAAGATCACAAGCCCGATGATGCGTCCATAGGGCGGCAGCGACAGCCACAGGCCGAGCCAGGAGGCGATCAGGAAAACGCCGAGCGCAGCCCCGAGCGCCACCATGGCGGGCCAGACGCGCTCCCACAGCAGCACGCCCCAGGCCCGCTGCAGCGCGGCGCCCATTTGGTGCTCGGCAGCCCGGCGCTCGCCGGCCCGCGCCGTCTCGGCGCGCACGCCAGCGGCCGCAGCCGGGCGGCCCTCGCCTTCCGTTCCATCCGGTGTTGCCGTCACGCGGCTGACCTCCGACGCTCTCAGGTCCACACCAGCCCCAGCGTCACCTTAACATGGGCAAACCCGCGCGCCAGCCCTGCCGCCGGAACGGGCAGGCTCAACGCATCATCACCTCGTGAGCGCGCGCGTAAGGCAAAGGTGGCGGCCGCAACCCCGGCGGCTCAGGCCAGCCAGCCGGGAATCCGGTCGAGCGCGATCAGCTCGTCGACCTCGACGCGCGGCCGTACAATCGCGAATTCCCCACCCTTGGCCAGCACTTCCGGGACCAGCGGGCGCGTATTGTAAGTGGAGGCCTGCACCGCGCCATAGGCGCCGGCGGTCATCACGGCGATGAGATCGCCGGCCTTCAGCCCCGGCAGGCGCCGCCCCAGCGCCAGGAAATCACCCGATTCGCACACGGGACCGACCACATCCGCGACCATCTGCCCCTCGCCGGGCACCGCCTCGCGCACGGGCAAGATTTCGTGATGCGCGTCATAGAGCGTCGGGCGGATCAGATCGTTCATCGCCGCGTCGACGATGACGAAGTGCTTGCCCTCGCCTTCCTTCACATAGAGCACGCGGGTGACGAGGATGCCGGCATTGGCCACCAGCATGCGCCCGACCTCGAAGACGAGGCCGAGCCCGAGATTATGCGTGTGCCGCTTCACCAGCGCCGCATAGGCGGACGGCAGCGGCGGCTCCGTCTCGCCGGCGACATAGGGCACACCGAGCCCGCCGCCGAGATCGAGATGGGTCAGCGCATGCCCGTCCGCCATCAGGTCGCGAGCGAGTTCCACCAGCAGCGCGGTGGCGTTGTCGAACGGGCCGAGATCGGTGATCTGGCTGCCGATATGCATGTCGACGCCGGTGATGCGCAGCCCCGGCAGGGCGGCGGCGTGGCGATAGACCTCGCGCGCCCGCGACACCGGAATGCCGAACTTGTTGTCGGACTTGCCGGTCGAGATCTTGTGGTGGGTCTTGGCGTCGACGTCCGGGTTGACGCGGATGGAGATCGGCGCCGCCACCCCGTGGCTCACCGCCACCTCGGAGAGGGTCAGCAGTTCCGGCTCGCTCTCGACATTGAAGCACATGATGCCGGCATCGAGCGCCGCCGCCATTTCCTCGCGGGTCTTGCCGACGCCGGAGAACACGATCTTGCGCGGCTCCACCCCCGCCGCCAGCGCGCGCTTCAATTCGCCGCCCGAGACGATGTCGGCCCCGGCGCCGAGCTTGGCGAAGGTGCGGATCACCGCCTGGTTGGAATTGGCCTTCACCGCGTAGCACAGCGTGGTGCGCATGTCGGCGAAGGCGTCGGTGAACACCCGGTGGTGCCGCTCCAGCGTCGCGGTGGAATAAGCATAGAAGGGCGTGCCGACCGCACGGGCGATGTCGACAAGGCTTACATCCTCGGCGTGGAGGATGCCGTCACGATAGGCGAAATGATGCATGGCGCTTCGGTGGTCAGAGCAGGCCGTCGAGGATGAAAGGCGTGTTCGGCTTCACCGGGCCGGTATCCTTCGGCACCTTGCCGTCCGGGCCGGGCTGCGCCTGCGGCGAACCGGGCGGCGGCTCCAGCGGGCCTTTCACGCCGCAGCCGCCCAGCGCCAGCGCGCCACCGAGCGCGAGCGAGAGGGCAAGGGTGCGGCACAGGCGGGAGAGAGCGCGGGACAAGGAGGCTTCCTCGGCTGGGTCAGGTGATGAACAGGCGCAACCTATAACGGCGCTTTCGGAAAGGCGAGCCCGCAGGAAGGCTTCTGCCCCGCAGGGCTGGCGCCGTATCTAGGCGTCGAATGTGGCGATCACGGGCACATGGTCGGAGGGCCGCTCCCAGCCGCGCGCCTCGCGCAGCACGGTGAGCGCGCGCGCCGTCGGCGCCAGAGCGGGCGTCGCCCACACATGGTCGAGCCGCCGGCCGCGATTGGAAGCCGCCCAGTCGGCGGCGCGGTAGCTCCACCACGTATAGAGCTTCTCCTGCGGCGGGATGAAATTGCGCATCACATCCACCCACTGGCCCGCCGCCTGCAGCCGTCCCAGCTTGTCGACCTCAACCGGCGTGTGGCTGACAACGTCGAGCAGCTGCTTGTGGCTCCACACATCGGCCTCCAGCGGGGCGATGTTGAGATCGCCCACCAGCACCGAGCGGGCGGCGGGATCCTGCGGGTGCAGGTGCTCCCAGGCGGTGGCCTCGTCGAGAAAGGCGAGCTTGTGGCGGAACTTCTCGTTCACCTCAGGGTCGGGAACGTCGCCGCCGGCCGGAATGTAGAAATTATGGATGGTCAGCGGCGCGGAGAGCCCCGCCTCGCGGCCCAGCACCACCGAAATATGCCGCGCATCGCCCATGTCGCAGAAGCCCTGCCGGCTCACATCGTCGAACGGCCGCTTCGAGAGGATGGCGACGCCGTGATAGCCCTTCTGGCCATGGATCGCGGCGTGGGGATAGCCGAACTTGGCCGCCTCCTTCAGCGGAAAGCGATCATCCGGCGTCTTGGTCTCCTGCAGGCAGATGACGTCCGGCTGGTGCTCCTCGGCGAGCTTGGCGACGAGGCCGATGCGCAGGCGCACCGAATTGATGTTCCAGGTGGCGATGGAGAGCGGCAAAGCGGGGGGACCTTCGCGGGGCGGGAATCGGCCGCGACACTAGAGCATGTTCCGCCGAAGGTGAACGGCGCCGCACCGTCATCGCCGCCGGGCGCCCTTATCCCACGCCTCCTCATCCTCCACGCCCCTCATCCCCGGGCTTGACCCGGGGACCCAGCCTTGCGGCGCGCGCGCCGTGAAGCGCAACAGACGCCCGGCCGTCAGCCACCTGGGTGCCCGGGTCAAGCCCGGGCATGAGGGAGGCGCGTGCGGCTATCCCAGACTCCGCAACTCGGCTCCCCTCAATTCCGGTTGATGACGAACAGCATCGGGTCCGGCCGCTGCGAGGTGTCGAGGTTGGAAACCGCGACCGTGGTGTCGTAGCCCTGCGGGTCGGTAACGGTCCACTGCTTCAGCTGCATGGTCTTGGCGTCGAACATAATCATCAGCCGGTAGGTGCCGACCATGGGCTGCTTCTCCTCGATCACCACCGTGGCGAAGATGTCGTCCTGGTAGACGCCGGTCACATTGGCGTTGCGGGCGAGGTTGAAGTTCTCCGACAGCAGGAAGCGCAGCGGCGTGGCGGAAAGCGGAGAAATGTCCTGCGTCTTCAGCTTCTTGTCGCGCACCGCCACCGAGCGCCCATCGGCCACCAGCTCGATCCGGCTCGGCGCCTCATACTCGAACAGCACCCGGCCCGGCTTGAGGATGTAGAACTGGCCCTGCTGGCGGTCGCCATTGGGATCGACCTGCACGAAATCGCCGATCATCGTCTTGAAGCTGTTGAAATAATCGTTGATGCGCTGGACCGTCTCATTGGCCGCGCGCTGGTTCGCCGCGGCGGCGACCTGAATGTCGGGGCTGGCGGCAGGAGCGGCGGTCGCGGCAGCCGGCGCGGCGGCGGGGCCGGCCTGGGCGGTGCGCATCAGCGCCGCCGGCTTCTTCGGCGGCACCGGCACGAAGGAGGGCGGCGGCACCTGCGCCAGCGCGAGGCCCGCGGGCAGAAGCAGGAGGGCGGCGGCGCAGGTTCGGAACAGGTGGCGCATGATGGGGCACGTCTCGGCTGGCGCGCGGCGCAGAAGCGACCGGGGGGCGCGGGGCGATGTCATTGAGGCGGGTAGCGCGCCGCTGTGGCGATCCTGTGGCCCCGACGCTGCGTCAGCGGCCGCCGGGCGGCAGAAAGCGGGGTGAGAGGCCTTCATCGGCTCAGTAGCCCTCCCCGCCGCCCTCGACCAGGATCTCGCGCTTGCCGGCATGGTTGGCCGGGCCGACCATCCCCTCGCGCTCCATCCGCTCGACCAGGGAGGCGGCGCGGTTATAGCCGATCTGCAGCCGGCGCTGGATGTAGGAGGTGGAGCACTTCTTGTCGCGCAGCACCACCGCCACGGCCTGGGAATAGAGGTCGCCGCCTTCCTCGCCGCCCATGCCGCTCTTGTCGAACACCGCGCCGTCCTCGCCCTCGCCGTCGAGGTCGGTCGTCACCTCGTCGAGATAGTCGGGCGCGCCCTGCGCCTTCAGGTGCTCGACCACGCGTTCGACCTCCTGGTCGGAGACGAACGGGCCGTGGACGCGGGAAATCCGCCCGCCGCCGGCCATGTAGAGCATGTCGCCCTGCCCCAGCAGCTGCTCGGCGCCCATCTCGCCGAGAATGGTGCGCGAATCGATCTTGGACGTGACCTGGAAGGAGATACGGGTCGGGAAGTTCGCCTTGATGGTGCCGGTGATGACGTCGACGCTCGGGCGCTGGGTCGCCATGATCAGGTGGATGCCGGCCGCGCGGGCCATCTGGGCGAGCCGCTGAATGGCGCCCTCGATCTCCTTGCCGGCGACCATCATCAGGTCCGCCATCTCGTCGACCACCACCACGATATAGGGGATCGGCGAGAGGTCCATTTCCTCGCGCTCATAGATCGCCTCGCCCGTCTCCTTGTCGAAGCCGGTCTGCACGGTACGCACGATCTGCTCGCCCTTGACCTGCGCCTCGGCGATGCGGGCATTGAAGCCGTCAATGCTGCGCACGCCGACCTTCGACATCTTGCGGTAGCGCTCCTCCATCTCGCGCACCGCCCATTTCAGCGCCACCACCGCCTTCTTCGGGTCGGTGACAACGGGGCTGAGCAGATGCGGGATGCCGTCATAGGTCGACAGCTCAAGCATTTTCGGGTCGATCATGATCAACCGGCACTGTTCCGGCCGCATGCGGTAAAGCAGGCTCAGGATCATGGTGTTGATCGCCACCGACTTGCCCGAGCCTGTGGTGCCGGCGACCAAGAGATGCGGCATGCGGGCAAGGTCGACGATGACAGGCTCGCCGCCAATGGTCTTGCCAAGCGCGATGGCGAGCTTGTGCGCCGCCTCGCCGAAATCCCGCGCGGCGAGAATTTCGCGCAGCAGCACCTTGTCGCGCTTGGGGTTGGGCAGTTCGATGCCGATGGCGTTCTTGCCCGGAATCACCGCCACGCGGGCAGAGATCGCGCTCATCGAGCGGGCGATGTCGTCGGCGAGGCCGATGACGCGGCTCGACTTGATGCCGGGCGCCGGCTCCAGCTCATAGAGCGTCACGACCGGGCCGGGGCGGGAGTTGACGATGGCGCCGCGCACGCCGAAATCGTCGAGCACGCCTTCAAGATCACGGGCGTTCTGCTCCAGCGCCTCGCGCGACAGCGCCGGCCCGCTGCGCGGCGGCGGCGGCGCCAGCAGGTCGAGCCCGGGCAGGGCATAGCGCCGGCGCTGTTCCTCCAGCGCGGCCCGCCCGCCACGGATCGAGCGCAGCGGCGGCGGTCGTTTGGCCGCGCGTGGCGCCGGGGGCGGCGGCGGCGCGGCGAAATCTTCGTCCAGCGCATCGGGCAGTTCGTCGTCGGCGCTCTCGAAGCCGGCGACATCCTCCTCGTCGTCAAACGCCTCGCGCCGGCCAAAGCTCGGCTCGTGCCGGCCCGCGCGCAGGGCAGCGAGATCGTCCTCCTCCGCCCCACCAAAGCCGACGCTCTCGCGCAGCCGCTCCGACAGGGCGCGCGCGGGGCGGGGCTGGCGGGCGCGACGGGCGCCGCCGGGGGCCAGGCGTGCCTTCAGCGACAGCACGGCATGGGTCATCATGCCGAGCAGGAAGGCGAGCCAGCCCGGCTCGTCATCCTCGAAGCCGGCCGGGGCGCGGCGCGCCTCGTCCGGCTCCTCCTCCGCGTCGGCGCGCAGGCCGAACCCGACCGCCAGCGGCAGGGTGAGCGCGGCGCCGATGAGGCAGACGATGCCAGCCACGGCATAATCGGCGCTGGTCAGCCAGCCGGTGCGCAGCGCACCGGGTATCGCCAGCACAAACTCGCCCAGCACGCCGCCGAGCCCGCTCGGCAGCGGCCAGCCGCCAAAGCGCGGCAGGCAGGCGGCAAAGCCGGCGGCGAACACCATGCCGGCCAGCAGCGCGATCATCCGCGCCCGCAGCCGCCCGGGATGGCGATGGGTCAGGATGAGCCAGCCCCAGACGCCGACCGGCAGCACCACCGCCAGCGCGGCGACGCCGAAAAGCTGCATCATCACGTCGGCGAACACAGCGCCGGGCACGCTCAGGAGATTGGACGGTGGCGCCGCGCTGGAGCGGCTGAGACTGGGGTCGTCGGCGGACCAGGTGGCCAGCGCCAGCAGCATCACCGCGCACAGGCCCAGCAAAGCCAGGCCGACCAGCTCCGCCGTGCGGCGCGAGAGCACGCCCCGCACCTCTTCCGGCAGGAAGCCGCCCGGCGCGCTCTTGCCCGCCCGGTGCGCCCGCCCGCCCGGGCCGGCCGCGCCGGCCCCCTTGCTGGCAGGGTCGACCCGCAGCCTTGGCCGGGCGGCACGGGAAGGGGCAGCCTCCAGCCGAGGCGTCCGCATCGATGTCTGCGTCCCCATATCGCGCCCCGTTTCCTTGCCCCGCCTCGCCAAACGCCCCGCCCCGCTCAGGACAGACCGGCCAGAAGGCGCGGCAGCGCCTCCTGCGTGGTCGCCAGATCCTGCACCAGCGCGATGCGCAGATAGTCCGCGCCGGGATTGCGCCCGTCCACGCCGCTGCGGCAGAGATAGCCGCCCGGCACGGTGCGCAGCCCCTCGCGCCGCCACAGAAGCCGCGCCGCCTCTTCGCCGGCGCTGAATTCGTCGGTGCGCAGCCCGGCGACGTTCAGCCAGAGGAAGAAGCCGCCATCGGGCCGCTGGTAGCCGAAATGCCCGCCAAGCACCTGGTCGGCGACGTCGAACTTCGCCTTGTAGAGGTCGCGGCTCTCCGCCACATGCGCCTCATCGCTCAGCGCGGCGATGCCGACCCATTGCAGCGGCTCGGGCACCTGCGGCGCGGCGACATTGCGGAAATCGGCGAAGGCCTCGATGAAGCGGGCCTCGCCGGCGCAGAAGCCGCAGCGCAGGCCCGGCAGGCTGGAGCGCTTGGAGAGCGAGTTGAACGCCACCACGCCGGCAAAATCCGGCCCCGCCACCTCAAGGATGCCGGTCGGCGGGGCGTCGCCCAGCCAGATCTCGGAATAGCATTCGTCGGCGAACACCATCACCTCATGTGCCCGGCACAGCGCCACCAGCCGCTCCAGATAGGCGCGCGGGGCGATGGTGCCCTGCGGGTTGGCGGGCGAGGCGAAATAGAGCGCGACCGAACGGTCGAGCAGTTCCGGCGTCAGCGCGTCGAGGTCGGGCAGCCAGCCGCCGTCCGCCGGCAAAGGCAGGTCGACGCTCTCGCAGCCGGCGGCCTCCGCCCCGGCGCCATAGGCGGCATAGAACGGGTTGGGCAGCAGCACCGCCGGGGCACGCTCGCCCATGCGGGCGCGCTTGTGCGGCGAGAGCAGCCGGCGCGCCATCAGCGCGGCGAAGAACAGCCCCTCGCGCGAGCCGTTGAGAACAAGCACCTCGCGCTCCGGGTCGGGCGTGCGCGCCAGCGCGTAGCGGCGGGCGAACCAGTCGCTGGCGGCGCGGCGGAATTCGGGCAGGCCCTTGCCGGCGGGGTAGCGGCCGAAGCCGTCGAGATGGCCGGCCAGCACGGCGCCGACAAAGCCCGGCATGGCATGGCGCGGCTCCCCGACCGCCAGACTCAGCGCCGGCTTGCCCGGGGCGAGATCGGCGAGAAGCTCGGTCAGCCGCACGAAGGGCGAGCGCGCCGCCGGCCCGGGATCGGGGGCGGCGGCCGCCGGGGTCGCGACGGCGGCGGGAGAGGGGGCGTCAGGCACGGGGAAGGTCTCGCCTCGGCCACGGGATGCGGCCTCCTGCACCAGACTAACCCGGCTGCGGTAAAGGCGTTCTTAACCATGCGCGAATGGAGTGCGGCCAAGAGTGAACGCAGTCACCAAAAGAAAAGGCCCCGGGCGATGCCGGGGCCTTGAGGCAGCGGGAGGCTGCGGAACGAGGAAACCTGCGTGCAGGCCCGGGGGAAAACGGCACCAAGGCGGCGCCGCTCCTGGCAGGGTCGACGCGCGGGGCAGGCCCGCGCGCCGGATCGAGGCCGAGGCTGCGATCAGCTGTGATAGGCGCGCTCGCCGTGCTCGACGATGTCGAGACCCTCGCGCTCCTTCTCCACCGACGGACGCAGGCCGATGATGACATTGACGATGTAGTAGAGGATCGCCGAGACGACGCCGCACCACACGATGGTCAGCGCCACCGCCTGGAACTGCACCCAGATCTGGTGGCCCATCTCGTAATCGGCGATGCCGGGGCCGCCGAGCGCCGGGGCGACGACGATGCCGGTGCCGAGGGCGCCGACGATGCCGCCGACGCCATGGACGCCGAACACGTCGAGGCTGTCGTCATAGCCGAGCGCGTTCTTCACGGTGGTGCAGAAGAAGAAGCAGATGATCGAGGCGACGAAGCCGAGCACGATCGCGCCGAGCGGACCGGAGAGGCCGGCGGCCGGGGTGATGGCGACGAGGCCGGCGACCATGCCGGAGATCGCGCCGAGCATGGAGGGCTTGCCCTTGGCCAGCCACTCGATGAGCGTCCAGCCGACGATCGCGCCGGCGGTGGCGACGAAGGTGTTCATGACGGCGAGGGTGGTGCCGGCATTGGCTTCAAGGTTGGAGCCGGCATTGAAGCCGAACCAGCCGACCCACAGCACGCTGGCGCCGACCATGGCGAAGGGCAGCGAGTGGGGAGGCATCAGTTCCTTGCCGTAGCCGGTGCGCTTGCCGATGATGATGCAGCCGACGAGGCCGGCGATACCGGCATTGATGTGCACCACCGTGCCGCCGGCGAAGTCCAGCGCGCCCATGGCGAACAGGTAGCCTTCCGAGAACCACACCATGTGGGCGATCGGGTAGTAGACGAACGTCACCCAGAGGATGCTGAACAGCACGATGGCCGAGAACTTCATCCGCTCGGCGAAGGCGCCGATGATCAGCGCGGGGGTGATGGCCGAGAAGGTCATCTGGAAAACAATGAAGATGTATTCCGGAATCTTGACGTTGGCCGAGAAGGTGTCGGCCAGGCTCTCCGTCGTCACGCCGGCGAGGAAGGCCTTCTCGAAGCCGCCGATGAAAGCGTTGCCGGCGGTGAAGGCGAGCGAGTAGCCGTAGAACACCCAGATCAGCATCATCACGGCGGCGATCACCGTGACCTGCATCAGCACGGAGAGCATGTTCTTGGCGCGCACGAGGCCGCCATAGAACAGCGCCAGGCCCGGCACGGTCATGAACAGCACGAGGATGGAGGAAACCATCATCCAGGTGACGTCGCCCTTGTCCACGGTGGCGACCGCGGCGACGGCCTCGGCGGTGGCTTCCGCGCCGGTGGCCGGGTTGTCCTGGGCGAAAGCGGCGGCCGCGAACAGCGCCGTCGTCGCCAGCGCAGGCAGGCCCGCGCGTATCCAATTCTTGGTCGTCATGGGTTCAATGCTCCGTCGCAATCGGAAAATGTCGGGATCTGTGTCGCGGGCTTAGAGCGCGTCGGCGTCGGTTTCGCCGGTGCGGATGCGCACGGCCTGGTCGATCGCGTAGACGAAGATCTTGCCGTCACCGATCTGGCCGGTCTTGGCCGAGGTGGTAATCGCGTCGATGACCTTGGAAACCTGATCGGAAGGCACGGCGACCTCGATCTTGAGCTTCGGCAGGAAGCTCACCGCGTATTCCGCGCCGCGGTAGATCTCGGTGTGGCCCTTCTGCCGGCCATATCCCTTGACCTCCGTGACGGTCAGTCCGTGCACACCAATGCCAGTGAGCGCATCCCGGACTTCCTCAAGCTTGAAAGGCTTGATGATAGCCATGACGATCTTCATGGTTCCTGTCCCCGCTTGGCCCCGAACCGCTGGCGGGGTTCTGGGCGTTTCATGTCGGACTCGGCCAGGCTGATTCCTTCAGCCTCCCGGTCAAGCCGCCAAGAGAGAATCAATTCGCGTGCCAACCGAGATGAATCAACGCTTTCGGCACAAATGCCCGCGCCGCGCGCGCCATGGCCGGGCGCACGCGGGCGCTGCGTCCTGCCGGTGCGACACGGCCCGCTTGCTCAATTCTTGATCGCGATGATGACCCTTCCTGAGTCACCGCCGCATAATCGCCATATGAAGTCTAATTTTTAGGCAGATGCCTGCGCAGGAGGCGGTGCGGCAGGCCGTACCGGCCGGATCAGCCCCTCCTGCGCCACCGAGGCCACCAGCCGCCCGGCCCGGTCATAGATCAGCCCGCGCGCCAGGCCGCGCGCCCCGGCGGCACTCGGGCTGTCCTGCGCATAGAGCAGCCAGTCATCGGCGCGGAAGGGCCGGTGCAGCCACAGCGCATGGTCGAGGCTGGCGACCTGCAGGCTCTCGCCGAGCACGCTGGTGCCGTGCAGCAGCGTCGTCGCCTCCAGCAGCGTCATGTCGCTGGCATAGGCGAGCACGGCCCGGTGCAGGCCCGCCTCGTCCGGCAGCGCCCCATTGGCGCGGAACCACACCGCCCGGCGCGGCGCCGCCACCGTCTCGCCGAGGCCGACCGGCTTCAGTTCGATCGGGCGCGGCCGCTTCCAGTAGGTCAGCACTGGCGCCGGCAGCTTGGCGAGCACCTCGGCGGGCAGTTCGCCGATGCCCGGCACCTCCTCGGGCGCCGGCACCACCATGTCGAGGTCGAGCTGGTGCTCCAGCCCCGGCTCCTCGCGATGGAACGAGACCGACATGATGAAGATCGGCCGCCCGTGCTGGATCGCCACCGTGCGCCTTGTGGCGAAGCTGCGCCCGTCGCGCACCCGCTCGACATCGTAGATGATCGGCACGCGCGGATCGCCGGCGAGGAGAAAATAGGCGTGCATGGAATGGGCGCCCGCCACCTCCACCGTGCGCTGCGCCGCCACCAGCGCCTGCGCCAGCACCTGCCCGCCGAACACGCGCGTCCGGAACGGCCAGGATTCCGGCGGGTTGTCGCCGCGGAAGAGGTTGTCCTCCAGCTGCTCCAGATCGAGCAGGGCGACGAGTTCGGCGGCGCTGTTGGTCATGGGCGGGCGGCTCCACATCGGGTCGAAAGCGTCGAAGTAACGCGGCCTTGAGGCGGCGCATTGTCCGGGGTGCCTAGCTAAGGCATAGGATGGAGCGCGCACAATGCGCGGATGGTCGAGAGCGGAGGCGCCGAGCCATGCAGCAGCAAGCCATGCAACAGGGCCAGCGATATGATGCGGTGATGGCGGGCGGCGGGCTCGCCGGGCTTTCCCTCGCCTTGGCGCTGCGGCAGGGGCTGGGAGAAAGCGCCCGCCTCGCGGTGGCCGACCCCGCCTTTGCCGCCCCCCGCCCGGCGAGCACCGATCTGCGCGCCTCCGCCATCGCCGCCGGCGCCCGCCGCCTGTTCGAGGCGCTGGGCGTATGGGAGCGGGTGGAAGTGGAAGCCCAGCCGATTCTCGCGATGGAAATCACCGATTCCAAGCTCGGCGATGCCGCCCGCCCGGTGTTCCTATCCTTCGACGGCGAGGTCGAGCCGGGCGAGCCCTTCGCCCATATGCTGCCAAATGCGGTGCTGCAGGACGCGATGACAGAGCTGGCGCGCGAACGCGGCATCGCCCTGCTGCCGACCCGCATCGCCGGCTTCATCCCCGGCCCGGCGCGCACCGCGCTGCGGCTTGCCAATGGCGAAGACGCCGCCGCCTCGCTGCTCGCCGCCTGCGATGGCGGCCGCTCGAAGCTGCGCGCGCTGGCCGGCATCGGCGTCACCGGCTGGCCCTACCACCAGTCCGCCATCGTGATGACGGTCGGCCATGAGCGCCCGCATGACGGCAAGGCGATCGAGCATTTCCTGCCCGCCGGGCCCTTCGCCATGCTGCCGCTCACCGGCAATCGCTGCTCCATCGTCTGGACCGAATCCACCGAGACCGCCGCCCGCCTGCTCAAGCTGCCGCGCGTGCTGCTGCAGGACGAGCTGGAACAGCGCTTCGGGCTGGAGCTGGGTGAGATCGAGATCCTGGACGAGCCTAAGGCGTTTCCGCTCGGCTTCCAGATGGCGCGTTCCTTCATCGGCGAACGCCTCGCTCTGGTGGGCGACGCCGCCCACACCATCCACCCCATTGCCGGGCAGGGCATCAATATGGGCCTGCGCGACGTGGCGGCGCTGGCCGAGGCGATCACCGACGCCGCCCGGCTCGGCCTCGACATCGGCGGGCCGGACGTTTTGGAGCGCTACCAGCGCTGGCGCCGCTTCGACACGCTGGCCATGGGCGCGGCCACGGACGGGCTCAACCGGCTGTTCGGCCTGCGCTCGGACGCGGTGCGGCTGGTGCGCGATGTCGGCCTCGGCCTCGTCGAGCGGATGCCGGCCCTGAAGGGCTTTTTCATCCGCGACGCCGCCGGCATTGGCGGGACGTCGCCCCGCCTGCTGCGCGGCGAGGCGCTCTGAACGTCAGCGCGCCGCTTCTTCCTCGGTCAGCTGGCGCGCCTCGTCGGCGAGCAGGATGGGGATGCCGTCGCGAATCGGGTAGGCCAGACGGGCCGCGCGCGACACCAGCTCATGGGCGGCGCGGTCATAGTCCAGCGGCCCCTTGGTGACGGGGCAGACCAGCAGTTCGAGCAGCTTCGGGTCGATCTCATAGCCCGAGCGCGCGGCGGGAAATTCGGGGGTGGTAGCCATGGGCAGGGTTCTCTCGATCTACGCGAACGATGGAATCGTATTCCGGCTATATAGCGCAGCAAGCTGACAGTCTCACGTCGCCGCCTCTCACCCGCCAGCCGCACGGACCGATGGATTCTCCCACGCTCGATCTCGCCCAGGAACCGCGCCTCGATGGCGAGACCTTGCAGCAATGGGTGTTTCGCCGGCTGCGGCGCTCGGTCATGGCCGGCCGCTTCCCGCCCGGCAAGGCGGTGACGATCCGTGGGCTGGCGGACGCGCTCGGCGTCTCCTCCATGCCGGTGCGCGAGGCGCTGCGCCGGCTGGTGGCCGAGCGGGCGCTGGTGCTGCTCGACAATCGCCGCGTCCGCGTGCCTGAGATGACCGCCCGCCGTTTCGAGGAACTGATGACGGCACGCACCCTGTTGGAATGCGAAGCCGCCGCGCGGGCGCTGGCAGGTGCCGATGCCGCCTTCATCGCCCGGCTCGACGCGCTCAATGCCGAGTCCGATGCCGCCGTGGCGGCCAGCGACACCGAGGCGATGATCGAGACCAACCTCGCCTTCCATGGCGCGCTCTATGGCGGGCGGACGGACAATGTGCTGCTGCCGCTGATTGAATCGGTCTGGCTGCAGATCGGCCCGTTCATGCGCATGGCGCTGGCCGATTTGGAGACCCACTATCCCGTCGACCGCCACGCCGAGGCGCTGGCCGCGCTGCGCGCCCGCGACGAGGCGGCGCTGCGCCGCGCGATCGAGGCCGATATTCGCGACGGCATCGGCCATCTGCTGGCGCAGCTGGGGTAGAGACGCCTCAGCCCGCCGCCTTCAGCCGGCCGCCGGCGCGCCGGCGCTCGGCGGCGAGGCGTGCGGCGGCGCCAAAGGCGGTGAAGATGCCGCTGGAGAGCCTGTCCTCCCAGAAGCGCCATTCCGGGTGCCACTGGATCGCCATGTTGAAGCCCGGCGAATCCGGCACGCGGAACGCCTCGATCGTGCCGTCCCCGGCCTGCGCCTCCACCACCACGCCGGGCGCCAGCGTCGCCACGCCCTGGCCGTGCAGCGAGTTCACCCGCCACGTCGTGTCGCCGGCAAGGCTCGCCAGCAGGCCGCCTTCGGTCAGCGCCACCCCATGGGCGGGCGAGTACTGGCCTTCGATGTCGAGGCTGGAATCCTCGCGATGGTCGAAGCGGCCGGGCTGCTCATACAGCTTCTGGAACAGCGTGCCGCCGAGCGCGACATTCATTTCCTGAAAGCCCCGGCAGACGCCGAACAGCGGCACGCCGCGTTCCAGCGCCGCGCGGATCAGCGGCAGCGAGATGTCGTCGCGGTGCGGGTCGGCCGGCAGCGGCGGGTCGTGCGGCACGTCGCCATAATGCTGCGGCCCGACATTGGAGGGGCTGCCCGGCAGGAACAGCGCGTCGACGGCGCTGAGAATCTCGTCGACGACGATCCGCTCCGGCGCCATGGCGGAATCCACCGCCGAAATGGTGCCGGGAATGAGCACCGGCATCGCCTGGGCGCCACGCGCCACCGCATAGATGTATTTTTCGGTGACGCCATGGACGACATGTCCGTCCCTGGCCTTCACGTCGCTGATCACACCGATAACCGGACGCATGCTGTCTCCTGCGCTCTGCTCGCCAGATGTGGCGCCCGCCCCCGCCGGCTGTCAACGGTACCCGCGCGCAGGCCCGCCTTGCAGCGGGCGCGCAGGCCGCGCGGGGGCCCGCTCCTTGCGCCCGATCGCCGCTGCCGCCGGGGCGCGTCCTCGCCAAGCGTTTCCGTGGATGATTCTTCGTGTATGAAGGGCCACCCCTCCGCCCGCAGGCCGCCGCCGGAAGCCCATGGTTTTTTCGTCCGTCACCTTCCTCTTCTATTTCCTGCCGGCGTTCCTGATCTGCTACTTCGCGACACCGGGGCTGCGGGCGCGCAACCTCGTGCTGCTGGCCTTCTCGCTGGTGTTCTATGCCTGGGGCGGGCTGGCCAATGTCATGGTGCTGGCGGTCTCCATCGTCGCCAACTACGCCTTCGCCCTGCTGATCGACACCCGCACCGGGCGCTGGCGGCTGGGTATGCTCGGGCTGGCGGTGGCGCTGAACCTGTCCGGCCTGATCGCCTTCAAATATGCCGGCTTCCTCGCCGAGAACATCAACCTGCTGCTGCCGGCCGGCGCCCAGCTGCCGGTGGTGCATCTGCCGCTGCCGCTCGGCATCTCCTTCTTCACCTTCCACGCCATCTCCTATCTCGTCGACATCTATCGCGGGAAAGCGCGGGCCAATGGCCGGTTCGAGGAGATCGCGGTCTACATCACCATGTTCCCGCAGCTGGTGGCCGGCCCGATCGTGCGCTACTCCACCATCGCCCACCGCA
The DNA here is from genome assembly GCF_900100155.1 of Ancylobacter rudongensis. Lineage (GTDB taxonomy): Bacteria > Pseudomonadota > Alphaproteobacteria > Rhizobiales > Xanthobacteraceae > Ancylobacter > Ancylobacter rudongensis. Next base: position 100,545 of record NZ_FMTP01000006.1, on the reverse strand, counting down.
TCCGCGCGCGGCGCACCACGCTCGGGCGGGTGTCGGCGGGGCTGCGCATCTTCGTCATCGGCCTGTCCTGGAAGGTGCTGATCGCCGACGAGGTGGCGCCGCTGGTGGCCGTGGTGTTCGACAACACCTCCGCCCCGAGCCTGGGCGAGGCCTGGATCGGCGTCTGCGCCTATGCGCTGCAGATCTATTTCGACTTCGGCGGCTATTCCAACATGGCGATCGGCCTCGCCTTGGCCATGGGGCTGAAATTCCCGCGCAACTTCAACCTGCCCTATGGCGCGCTGTCGATCACCGATTTCTGGCGCCGCTGGCATATGAGCCTGTCGAGCTGGTTCCGCGACTATGTCTACATCCCGCTCGGCGGCAACCGGCGCGGCCATGTCTATACCGCGCTGAATCTCTGGACCGTGTTCCTGCTCTGCGGCCTGTGGCACGGCGCGAGCTGGACCTTCGTCATCTGGGGTGTCCATCACGGCACCTTCCTGGTGCTGGAGCGCACCCGGCTCGGCGCCGCGCTGCGCGCCGCGCCGCGCCTGGTGAACCATGCCTATGTGCTGCTGGTGGTGCTCACCGGCTGGGTCTGGTTCCGCGCCGACAGCCTGCCGCAGGCGATCGACCTGTTCGCCGGCCTCGCCGGGCTGAACGGGGTCGGCCCGCTCTCGGTCAATCTGCTGGCCGATCTGGAGCCGGTGACGATCGTCATCATGGTGCTGGCCTGGCCGCTCGCCATGTTCGGCCTGCCGCAGCCGCGCCCGAAGCGGCTTTCCGAGCGCGCCCGCCGTACCCTGTTCGGCGTCGCCGACACGGTGCTGATGGCGCTGCTGTTCGTGCTGTGCATCCTGTCGGTGGGGGCGGCGACCTATTCGCCCTTCCTGTATTTCCGGTTCTGAGGGGAGCTGAGACGATGGCGCTGCTCATGGCCTTCCGCCGCTGGTGGGCGTTCGTCTTCGTCGCCCTCCTGTCCCTGCCGGCGCTCGGCCTGCTGCTGCCGGACCTTCCCGGACCGATCCGCAATGTGTTGGCACCGGAAGCGCGCTGGTGGGTGCACGCCTCCGAGCGGCTCGATCCCTACATCAACAATTCCTTCGGCTTCCGTGGCCCGGTGCTTGCCGCGCACCGCCGCTATCTGCGCTTCATCGGCTCGGCGCCCGGGGCGCGGGTCCTTGATGGCACGGATGGCAGCCTGTTCCTGCGCGACGACAATGCGCTGGAACAGTCGATCGGCCAGCTGGTGCGCCCGCAGGCGGTGGAACGGCTCGCCATTCTCGCCCGCGAGCTGAAGGCGAAGATGGCGGCCATTGGCGGCACCTTCGTTCTCACTTTGGCGCCCAACGCCCATACCGCCCGCTTCGAGATGCTGCCCGACTATATCCGCCAGCAGCGGCAGGCGCGCAGTGAATATGATCTCGTCGCCGCGCGGATGAAGCAGGACGGCGTCACCTTTGTCGATCTGCGCCCCTTCCTCGCCGAGGCCGCGACGCAGGGTCCGATCTATTACCGTTACGACACCCATTGGAACGCGCGCGCGGCCCTGGCGGCGTTCAACGCCGTGATGGCGGCGGCGGGTCGGCCGCAGCTGGCCATCCCGGAATCGGAGGCCTTCGGCGCCACCCGGATCCGCACGAGCGGCGATCTGCTCACCGTCGCCGGCATCACCAGCCGCGAGCCGCCCGATGTCGAATATGTCTGGAAGCCGCCGCTGGCCGGCCCGCATGAAACCACGCCGCTGACCGGCATCGTCACCGCGCCGCCGCCGGCAAAGGACGATTACGGCTTCCACGCCTTCGCCACCGGCCATGCCGGGCCGCGCATCATGGTGGTGGGCGATTCCTTCACCCAGGGCTTCTGGTACAATCCGCTGGTCTATCGCGCCTCGGCGGCGGTGTGGATCCACCACGCCGCCTGCGAGTTCGACCAGGGCATCATCGACCGCTTCAAGCCGGACATATTGATCTACGCCCCGACCGAGCGGTTCCTCACCTGCAAGAACTGGAGCCGCACAAAGCTACCGGCCGCTGCGCCACCGGGCGGCTGAGCCGCCGCCCGCCCTTGCCTCCAACGCTGCCCCTCACCCTTGCCTCTTCGCGCCGCCCGGCTCTAAAACGCCGCAGCTTTTCAGGCCGGATCACCGCCATGCCCCTCTCCCGCGACGACCTCCTCGCCCGGCTCGCCGAACTCGGAATTCCCACGCGCACGGTCGAGCATCCGCCGCTGTTCACGGTGGAGGATTCGCAGGCGCTGCGCGGCGACATTGCCGGCGGCCACACCAAGAACCTGTTCCTCAAGGACAAGAAGGGGAACCTGTTCCTCGTCGTGGTCGAGGAGGAGACACGGGTCGACCTCAAGAACCTGCACGGGCCGCTGGGCGCGGCGAGCAAGCTCTCCTTCGGCAGCGCCGAGCTGCTGGAAGAGGTGCTGGGCGTGCTGCCCGGCGCCGTCACCGCCTTCGGCCCGGTCAATGATACGCAGGGCCGCGTCACCGTGGTGCTCGATGAAGAGCTGATGGCGCATGAGGCGATCAACTGCCACCCGTTGGTCAACACCGCCACCACCACCATTGCCAGCGCCGATCTCATCCGCTTCCTGCGCGCCACCGGCCATGAGCCGCTGGTGCTGGCGGTACCCCGGCGCAGCGAGGCGGGGGAGCCGGCCACCGCCGAGAGCTGATCGCCCCGTTGCATTCGCGGCGCGGCAGACCATTTTAGACGCCGAGCACAGCCCTATTGCGAGGACGACCCATGTTGCTGAACCAGCCCTCCTCCCCCGCCGGCAAGGGCGACGCGCCGGGCGGCGACGATGTGGTGATGGACGTCACCACCAAGAGCTTCATGAAGGACGTGGTCGAGGAATCGCGCCTGCGCCCGGTTCTGGTCGATTTCTGGGCCCCCTGGTGCGGCCCCTGCCGCCAGCTCACACCGGTTATCGAGAAGGTGGTGCGCGCGGCCAAGGGCAAGGTCCGCCTTGCCAAGATGAACACCGACGAGCACCCCGCCGTCGCCCAGCAGCTCGGCATCCAGTCGCTGCCCACCGTCTATGCCTTCGTCAACGGCCAGCCGGTCGATGGCTTCATGGGGGCGCAGCCGGAGACGCAGATCAAGGCGCTGGTCGACAAGCTCATCGCCGCCGCCGGCGGCGGCAACGACATTGCCGACATCCTCGCCAGCGGCGAGGCGGCGCTGGCCGAGGGCGATCTTGTCGGCGCGGCGGAGATCTTCGCCGCCGTGCTGGGCGAGGAGCCGGCCAATCTCGCCGCCATTGCCGGCCTTGCCCGCACCGAGCTGGCCGCCGGCAATCTCGAACAGGCCAAGGCCACCCTCGCCCTGGCGCCGGAAACGGCCGCCAATGACAGCGCCCTCACCGCCGTCCGCGCCGCGATCGAGCTGGAAGAGGCCGCGAGCGCGCTGGGCGATGTCCGCGAGCTGGAAGCCAAGGTCGCCGCCAACCCGCTCGACCATCAGGCCCGCTTCGATCTCGCCGTGGCGCTGAGCGCCCGTGGCAAGCGCGAGGAGGCGGTCGACCACCTGCTCTCCATCGTCCGCAAGGACCGCGCCTGGAACGAGGATGGCGCGCGCAAGCAGCTGGTGCAATTCTTTGAGGCTTGGGGACCGACCGACGAGCACACCCTCGCCGGCCGCCGCCGCCTGTCCTCGCTGCTCTTCGCCTGACGCCGGCGGGGGTGCCCCCCGCCACCGCCGAGAGACGGCGCCGGAACACGGCGCCGGGAAATCGTGCAAGGAACCAATGGCGATCAACAAGCCCTATACCGACCCGTCCGAACTGGCGCCCATCATCCCGCTCTTCCCGCTGGAAGGCGCGCTGCTGCTGCCGCGCTGCCAGCTGCCGCTCAACGTGTTCGAGCCGCGCTATGTCGCGATGATCGACGCGGCGCTGGCCGGCAACCGGCTGATCGGCATCATCCAGACCGCGCCCGAGCAACCGGCCCTCACGGTGCCGGGCGCGCCTGACATCGTCGCCGTCGGCTGCGTCGGCCGCATCACCGAGATCGCCGAGAGCGGCGACGGGCGCTATCTGCTCAATCTCAGCGGCATCGCCCGTTTCAAGGTGGTGGCGGAGGTCGATTCCGGCACGCCGTTCCGGCAGGCGAAGGTCGATTACGAGCCCTTCCGTGCCGATTTCACCCCCAATGCCGGCGCCGAGGCGGTGGATCGCGGCACGCTTCTGCGCACGCTGGCCGATTATCTCGACGCCAACCGGCTGGAAGCGGACTGGAAGAGCATCAAGGACGCGCCGAACGAGGCGCTGGTCAATGCGCTGGCGATGATGGCGCCCTTCGGCCCGCGTGAGAAGCAGGCGCTGCTGGAAGCCCCCAACCTCGCCTCGCGCGCCGAGATGCTGATCGCCGTCACCCAGATGACCATGGCCCGTACCGGCGGCGAGGGCGACGGCACGCTGCAATAGCGGGCCGCTCCCTTCCTCTGGGAAGGGCCATGCCCCGTGTCCCGGACGCCTGCAGCGAAAGCGGAAGGCGAGCCGGGACCCAGCGGGAAGCGCTTCGGCATTGCCCTCTTCGGTGTCACGGGGAGCGACGCTCTCCCGGCCCTGGGCCCCGGATCAGCGCCGCGCGAGCGCGGCTTGTCCGGGGAACGCGGCGATGCCCGGGATGAGGGTTCCCCGGAGGCCCTTTCCGCCCGTTTCCCGGACAAGGTGCGCGCAGCGCACCGCCGATCCGGGACCCAGCGCAAAACTCCTGGCCGATCCCACTCCCCCTTGCCCCTGGCGCGAACGGGGCCGGCAGCGTCCACGCCCACCCCTCAGGACCGGGCTTGACCCGGCCACCCAGCCTTCCTGCCGGCGCGAAGCGCAGACTCTGGGTCCCCGGGACAGGCCCGGGGATGAGGGACGATCGGCCCCCTTTTACTCTGCCGCCATCGGCGGGCGCGGCGTCGAGTGCGGGCCGGCATCGACCGCGTGCAGCCCCGGGCGCGCCGCCGGCACGGCCGCGTGGTCGTCCGCCTCGTCGCGCGCGCCGATGAAGCGGCCGAAGATCCGCCCCATCAACCGGCCGAGATCGTCCATCAGGGTGAACACCGCCGGCACGAACACCAGCGACAGCACGGTGGAGGCGATGAGGCCACCGATGACAGCGATCGCCATCGGCGCCCGGAACGTGCCGCCCTCGCCCAGTCCCAGCGCCGAGGGCATCATGCCCGCCACCATGGCGATGGTGGTCATGACGATCGGCTGCGCGCGCTTGCGGCCGGCCTCGATCAGCGCCGTGGTGCGGTCGACACCGGCATGCACCGCCTCGATGGCGAAATCGACCAGCAGGATGGTGTTCTTGGTCACGATGCCCATCAGCATCAGGAAGCCGATCACCACAGGCAGCGTCATGGCGTTGTGGGTGACCAGCAGCGCGATGAAGGCGCCGCCCACCGACAGCGGCAGCGCGATCAGGATGGTGATCGGCTGCAGCACATTGGCGAAGAGCAGCACGAGCACCGCCAGCACCATCATCACGCCCGCCGCCATGGCGGTGGCGAAGCCGCCGAACACCTCGGCCATGATCTCGGCATCGCCGGTTTCCTTCAGCACCACGCTGGCCGGCAGGCTCTTCGCCCCCGGCAGCGCGTAGACTTCCGCCAGCGCCTCGCCGAGCTGGGTTTCGCCGGCAAGGTCCGCCTCGATGGCGACCCGGCGGGCGCGGTCATAGCGGTTGAGGCTGGAAGGGCCGGTGCCGAAGGAGATGTCAGCCACCGAGAGCAGCGGCACCGAGGCGCCGGCCGCCGTCCGCACCTTCAGCGTCTCGAAGGTGGAGAGGTCGGCGCGCGCCTTCTCGTCGAGCTGCACCCGGATCGGGATCTGCCGGTCGCCGGCGGAGAATTTGGCGAGGTTCTGCGAAACATCGCCCAGCGTGGCGATGCGGACCGTCTGGGCGATGTCGGCCACCGACACGCCCATTTCCGCAGCTTCCGCCAGCTTGGGCACCACGCGCAGCTCCGGCCGCTCCAGCGCCGCCGAGGACTGCACGTTGGAGAGCCCCTTCACCTTGTCGCGGATCTCCCGCTCCAGTTCCAGCGCCTTGGCTTCCACCAGCGCGCCGTCCGAGCCGGAGAGAATGACGGTGAATTCGCGCCCGCCGGGGCCGGCCCCGCCGGAGGCGCCGAAATTGAAGCGCAGGTCGGGAAGGCGCGCGATCTCCTCACGCAGCCGCATCTCGAACTCTTTCTGCGTCGCCGCGCGTTCGCCACGCGGCACCAGATTGACGATGAGCGTCGCCTTGCGCACCTCGCCGCCGCTGCTGACCGACTCCCCGGCCGAGCCCGAGCCGGCGGTGGCGAAAACGCTGGCCACTTCCGGCTGCGCCTTCAGCAGCTCGGCGATCTCGTCGACCGCCTCGCGGGTGGATTCCAGCGTCGCCCCCGGCGGCAGTTCCAGTGCCAGCACCGAGCGCGACACATCGGCATTGGGAATGAAGCCGGAGGGCAGCAGGGTCGACAGCCACATCGAGCCGATGAACAGCACGATACCCGCCGCCACCGTCACAAACCGGTAGCGGATCGAGCGGAGCAGCAGCGCGACATAGGCGCGCTTCAACCAGCCATCGGGCTTTTCGCGATGGCCGAGATCGCGCATGAAATAGGCGGCCAGCATCGGCGTGAGCAGGCGCGCCACCAGCAGCGAGAACAGCACCGCCACCGCGACCGTGATGCCGAACTGGCGGAAATACTGGCCGGCAATGCCGCCCATGAAGCTGACCGGCAGGAACACCGCGACGATCGTCAACGTGGTCGCCACCACGGCGAGACCGATCTCGTCGGCGGCGTCGATGGCGGCGCGATAGGCCGATTTGCCCATCCGCATATGGCGCACGATGTTCTCGATCTCGACGATGGCGTCGTCGACCAGGATGCCGGTGACGAGCGTCACCGCGAGCAGGCTCACCCCGTTCAGCGAGAAGCCGAGCATGTCCATCACCCAGAAGGTGGGCAGGATGGAGAGCGGAATCGCCGTCGCGGTGATGATGGTGGCGCGCCAGTCGCGCAGGAACAGCATCACCACGATCACCGCCAGCACCGCGCCCTCGATCAGCGTGTGCATGGCGGAGGTGTAGTCGGCCTCGGTGTATTTCACCGTCGAATCGATCAGCGTGATCGAGACGTCGGGATGGCGCTTCTCCAGATCCCGCAGCGCCTGCGCCGTGTTCTCGGCCACCACCACGTCGGAAAAGCCCTTGGCGCGGTAGACGCCGAAGGCCACCACGGGCATGCCGTCGAGGCGGGCGAAGATGCGCGGCTCGGCCGCCCCGTCGGTGACGGAGCCGAGATCGGCCAGCCGCACATGGCGGCCCCCGGGCAGGGCGATGCGGGTCTCAGCGAGATCGGCCACTGTGGAGGCGCCGCCCAGCGTGCGTACGGACTGCTCCTGCGTGCCGATTTCGCCGCGCCCGCCGGCGAGGTCGACATTGGTGGCGGCGAGCTGGCGGTTCACATCCGCCGCCGTCACGCCGAGCGCCGCCAGCTTGTCGGGGTCGAGCGAGATGCGGATCTCGCGCTCGACGCCGCCCTCGCGCTTCACCTGCGCCACGCCGCGCACGCCCTGCAGCGCCCGCACCAGCGTGTCGTCGACGAACCAGGACAGTTCCTCCGGCGTCATCGCCGGGGCCGAGGCGGCATAGGTGACGATCGCCATGCCCTCGACATCGACCCGCTGCACCAACGGTTCCTCGATATCCTGCGGCAGGTCGGTGCGCACCTTGGTCACCGCGTCGCGCACATCGTTCACGGCGCGGTCGACCTGCGTTTCCAGCTGGAACTCGACCACGGTGAGGGAGGAACCCTCGGTAATGGTGGAGGAGATGTGCTTCACCCCCTGCACGCCGGCGATCGAGGTCTCGACGATCTTCGTTACCTGCGATTCGAGCTCGCTCGGCGCCGCCCCCGGCTGGGTGATGGCGACCGAGACGATCGGCACGTCGATATTCGGCATGCGGGTGATCGGCAGCCGGTCGAAGGTGTAGAGGCCGATCGCGGTCAGCACCACGAACAGCACGATGGAGGGCACCGGCTTGCGGATCGCCCAGGCGGAGACGTTAAGGGCCATCAGACGCCTCCCTTGTCCGGCTCGGCGGCCAGCGGCACCGGGGTCACCCGGTCGCCGTCGCGCAGGAAGCCGCCGGCGCGGGCGACGACGCTCTCGCCCTCGCGCACCCCCTCAACGATTTCGACCACGCCGTCGCCCTGCAGCCCGATCTTCACTGGCCGGCGGCGCACCGTGTCGCCCTCGACGACGAGGACGAAAATGCCCTCGGACGCGAACTGCACCGCCGATTGCGGCAGCGCCACGCCCTGGTGGCGGGCGATTTCGATCACGCCGCGACCATAGGCGCCCGGGCGCAGGCGCGGGTCGTCCGGCAGCGCCACCGCGACGCGGGCGAGCCGGGTCGTCGGGTCGACCTTGGCGCCGACCAGGCGCACCGTGCCGTCCAGAGGCGTGTCGAAGCCGGCCGGCAGCACCGCCACGGTGAGGCCCGGCGTCACCCGCGGCAGCGCCGATTCCGGCACTTCGGCGTCGAGATCGATGGCGCCATCCTTGACGATGCGGAACAGCGGCTCGCTATTGGCCGAGAGGACGATGGCGCCGACGCGGGCCGAGCGGGCCGAGACGATGCCGGCCTGCGGCGCCTTGATCTCGGTGCGGGAGAGCCGCACCTCGATCTCGTCGCGAGTGGCCTTGATCTGGGCCGCCTCGGCCTCGGCGGCCGTCACCATTTCCTCCGCCGCCGTCACCTGGGCGGTGGAGACCTTCACCGCGCGCTCGCGCTGGTCCAGCACTTCCTGCGAGGTGGCGCCGGTCTTGATCAGGGTGCGGGCGCGCTCGACAGCGGCTTCCGCCTCGGTCAGCTGCGCCAGCATCTGCTGCAGCTGCGCCTTCTGCTGGGCGATCGAGGCCTGCGCCTTGGCGGCATTGGCGGTGTTCTGGGCGAGCAGCGTCTCCAGCATGTCGCGCGAGAGCCGCGCCATCACCTGGCCCTGCTCCACCCGGTCGCCCTCCTCCACCAGGATTTCGGTGATCTGGTAGCCGTCGATCTGCGGCCCGACCAGAATCTCCTCGCGCGCCACCAGCGTGCCGGTGACGGGCAGCCGCTCCACCACCTCGCGCACGGTGGCGGGCACCACCGAGATGGTGATGCCCTTGACCTCGTTCGGGGCCGGGGCGGCGCTCTCGGCCTGGGCCGGCTCGGAAAGGCTCAGCCCGGCGGCGATCCGGTCGCGGAAGGCATAGCCGGCCAGGCCCACGACCACGGCGGTCATGGTGAGGGCGAGCGCAATGCGCCCGCGGAAGGAGGGCGGCTTCACGGTCATGATGTGTGGTCCGGTGAAAGGGTCGGCGCCGCGGCGGGGGCCAGCATGCGGCCGATCAGGCCGGCGAGCGCCGGCATCATCTGAACGAGGGAAAGGTCGGGCTCGAAGCTGTGGCGCAGCACCAGCCCGTCGCCAATGGCGTTGATCATCACCATGGCGACGTCGGGGTCGATGGCGGCGTCGACCTCGCCGCGCGCCTGGGCGGCGACGAAATGGGCGCGGATCGCCGCGTTCATCTCGTCCTCGACGGCGTCGAAGGTCGGCTTCAGCGCCGGGTTGCGCGCCGCCTCGGCATAGATTTCCGGCCCGAGCGCCAGCGACACCATCGGCGTCTCGCCGGAAAACAGCGCCTGCCCCATGCGGGCCAGCCCCTCGACGAAGCCCGGCGCGCTGTCCAGCAGCTCCAGGCAGCTCATCCGCATCGCCCGCTCCTCGTCGACAATGGCGACGATGATCGATTCCTTGGAGGGGAAATAGCGGTAGAGCGCGCCCGGGCTCATCCCGGCCTCGGCGCAGATCTGCTGCATCGAGGTGCCGTGGAAGCCGGCGCGGGTGAAGCAGGCAATGGCCGCGTCCAGCACCCGCCGGCGCGGGTCGCGGCGAAGCTTCTCCGCCGGTGCAGCGGTTCCCGCGACCTCGGATGGCGGGCGCGCGCCGGGAGCGGTGCCGGAGTTGGCGCCGGTCTCGGCCACGGGCAGGCGGGGAGCGTGGGTGTTCATGCACCTTCCACTGCTGGAGCGAACGTTCGTTCGCATTTAGACATATTGGGAAAACGAGTCAAGAACGAACGTTCGTTCGCATTCGGGATGGGCGCCCCGAAGGATGCTCTCTGACGCCGCGCCTAGCGCGCCGGCGCCACCACCGGCTGGAACTCGCGCGCCACCCGCTCATAGACCGGGCGCTTGAACGGCACGATCAGCCCGGGCGTGCGCTCCAGCCGCTCCCACCGCCAGGCGACGAATTCCGGCTTGTGCTTGCCCCCGCCCGGATTGAGGACGTCGATCTCGTCCTCCGTGCCGGTGAAGCGCAGGGCGATCCATTTCTGCGTCTGCCCGCGAAAGCGCCCCTTCCAGGCCTGCCGCGCCAGCGGCTCCGGCAGGTCATAGGCGAACCATTCCGAGGCCATGGCGAGCGGCTCGACCGAGGAGACGTTGGTCTCCTCATAAAGCTCGCGCAGCGCCGCCTCTTCCGGGCTCTCGCCCTCGTCGATCCCGCCCTGCGGCATCTGCCAGGAATGCTGCGCGTCCACCTGCTCGGGCCCGCCCCGGCGCTCGCCGAGAAAGACGAGCCCGTCACGGTTGACGAGCACCACTCCGACGCAGGGGCGATAGGGAAGCTGGTCGAAAGGGATCATGAAGCCACCGCAGGACCTGGAGCACGCGCCGGGCGGGATCATAGGCGAGGAGCCGGGCGGCGCGTAGGGGCGGCGCGCGCCCGCTTGGTCACGGGGTTAACGCCGTCTCACTCTCCGCGCCGGCGAAGGGCGCGGCCGTGGCGGTATCGAGCGTTCCAGGACCCGCCATCACCTCGCTGCGCCCGGTCGCGCCGTCGAACACGGTGATGCTGGCGCCGTCATCCCCGCCCAGAGGCGAGCGCAGCGTCGGCATGTCGGCGGCGACGCCCATGGTCGGGAAGCCGCCCGCCTCCAGCGCGAAGGGGGCGCTCGGCGGCGCGGCCGGCTCGCTGGTACCGAACACATAAGCCGCCACCCCGACGCTGACCGCCGACAATATGGCGAGGCCGAACACACCAACCGCCGCGCAGTGCCGCGCGTGGTCCCGCCCGGCGTCGCGGCCCGGCAGGCTTTCGCCTGACGGCGCCTGTTCCAACGGACGGGAAGAAAGCATGCGGAGAGGGGGCGCGCTGTTCATGCTCCCTTTGTCGCCGCCGACCAAGGCAGGATCGGGGCAGAATCGGGCGTTCGCCGCGGCAGCGCGAAAAAGCGAAAGGCCCGCCTCCGGGGAAGGCGGGCCTCGCGGTCTTCAGGTGACGCCACCCTTCGGCGGCGCCACGAACGGCACGCTCAGTTCGGCACGGCCGCCTTGGGGTCGGCGGGGTAGGCCGCGTTCTTCTGCACGCCCTCGATCAGGTCGATCGCCAGCTTCAGCTGGGTGTCGTCCTTCGGGTCCGGCGGCACATAGGCCGGCGAGCCGGTCTGCTCGTCCTCGCCATTCTTCAGATGGCCCTTGAGCGAGGCCTCGCCGCGCGTGGTCTCGACGCCGGCCGCCTCGGCCTTTTCCTTCACGTCCTGCGGCACGTCCTGCACCAGCTCGATATCGGGCTGGATACCCTTGGCCTGGATCGAGCGGCCCGACGGCGTGTAGTAGCGCGCCGTGGTCAGCTTGATCGCGGCATTGCCGGACACCGGGATCACCGTCTGCACCGAGCCCTTGCCGAAGGAGAGCGAGCCCAGCACCGTGGCGCGCTTGTGGTCCTGCAGCGCGCCGGCGACGATTTCCGAGGCCGAGGCCGAGCCGCCATTGACCAGCACGATGATCGGCTTGCCGTTGGCGAGGTCGCCCGGCCGGGCGTTGCGCCGCTCGGTCTGATCGGGGTCGCGGCCACGGGTGGAGACGATCTCGCCGCGGTCGAGGAAGGTGTCGGAGACGTCGATCGCCTGGTCGAGCAGCCCGCCCGGATTGTTGCGCAGGTCGATGATGAAGCCCTTGAGCTTGTCCTCGCCGATCTGCTTCGTGAGGTCGGCAACCGCCTTCTTCAGGCCTTCGCCGGTCTGCTCGCTGAACGAGGTGATGCGGATATAGCCGATATCGTCCTTCTCGACCCGCGAGCGCACCGACTTGATGTTGATAACATCGCGGGTGATCGACAGCTCGATCGGCTTGTCCGCGCCCTTGCGGACGATGGTCAGCTTGATCGGCGTGTTGACGGCGCCGCGCATCTTGTCGACGGCCTGGTTCAGGGTCATGCCCTTCACCTCTTCGCCGTCGAGCTTGGCGATGAGGTCGCCGGCCTGCACGCCGGCCTTGGCCGCCGGGGTGTCGTCGATCGGGGCGACCACCTTGACCAGGCCGTCCTCCATCGTCACCTCGATGCCCAGCCCGCCGAACTGGCCGCGGGTCTGCACCTGCATGTCGCGAAAATCCTTCGCGTCCATATAGGTCGAGTGCGGGTCGAGCGAGGTGAGCATGCCGTTGATGGCCGCTTCCACCAGCTTCGCGTCTTCCGGCTTCTCGACATAATCGGCGCGCACGCGCTCGAAGACGTCGCCGAAAAGGTTCAGCTGGCGATACGTATCCGAAGCCGCCGCCATCGCCGCCGTCGGCTCAAGCAGCAGACGCGGCTGAGTGGCACCGACCGCGATCAAGGCGCCGGCCGCCGCACCGAAGAGAAATACAGACGTCCTACGCATCATCCGCGTACCTTCTCGCTTTCGCTCGTCGCCCACCATGGCGTTGGATCGATCGAGTTACCATCCTTGCGGAACTCGACGTAGAGAATGGGTTGGGCGGTTCCAAGGCCGGCCGACGATACGAGCTGGGGACCGCGTCCCATCACCCCCACCGGCTCGCCCGACAGCACGAACTGACCCAATTCCACCGTGATCTTATCCATTCCGGCGAGCAGGATATGATAGCCGCCGCCCGCATTGATAATTAACAGTTGTCCATATGAGCGGAAAGGCCCGGCATAGACCACCCAGCCATCGCTGGGGGAGGCCACTTGCGCCTCGATGCGGGTGCCCATGGACATGCCCTTTTCCTGCCCGCCATAGCCGTCATCGGCGCCGAAGCCCTTCAGCACCGCGCCGCCGACCGGCAGTTTCAGCAGGCCCTTCGCCTCCTCGAAAGGCACGCCGGGCGCCAGCCGGCCGGGGTTCTGCAGCGCCGCCAGCCGGTCCGCCGGGCCCCCGCCGGCGCCTTGCTGCGCCTCGATTTGCGCCGCCTCCTGCGCCGCCTTGCGGGTGGCGGAAATCTCGGTCTCCATCCGCTCCATCAATTCACGCACATTGCCCGCCTCGGCGGCGAGCGCGGCGGCGCGGGTCTTCTCCTCGGTCAGCGCCGCCTCGCCCTGCTGCAGCGAGTTCTTCTTCTCCTCGATCAAGGCGGCGGTGCGGGCGCGCTCATCGGCCAGCGAGCGTTTCAATTCTGCGAGAGCGTCGCGTTCGCGGGCGGTGTCCTGGCGCACCCGCTCCTGCGCGGCGAGTTCGCTGGCGAGCAGATCGGTCTCCGCCTTCAGCTCCGGCAGCACCGCGCCCAGCATCATCGCCGAGCGGATCGACTGCAGCGCGTCGTCCGGGCGCACCATCAGCGCCGGCGGCGGGCGGCGGCCGAGCCGCACCAGCCCGCCCAGCACCTCGGCCAGCACGGCGCGGCGGGCCTCGAGCGATTCCTTGATGTCGGCCGCCTCGCGGTTCAGCAGCAGCAGGCGCTGTTCGCTGGCGTCGAGCTTGCCCTCGGTCTCGCGCACCCGGATCGCGGTGTCGAGCAGCGCCTCGTTGAGCTTGGCACGGTCGCCCTCCAGCGCCGCCACCTCGGCGGCGAGGCGCTCCTGGACGGCGGTGGAATCCTTCAGTTCGGCGTCGAGCTGCTCGATGCGCTGGCGCTGGTCCTGCGGGGCCGGCGGCTCCGCCCCGGCCGGCGGGGGCGTCTGCGCCAGGGCCGGCGCTCCCCACAGCCCGGCCAGCAGCGCCAGCACGCTCAGCCGCACGCACGCCACCGCCCGGCGGGGCGGCCGGCGGCAGGGGGGCGAAGCGGTGCGGCGGGCGGGCATCGGCACAGGGAGGGGCCGGCAGGGTTAAGGTGAGGTTAGCGCGCCGCCATCGCCCTCAGGCCTTGTGGTAGGGGTGGCCTGCGAGAATGGTGGTCGCACGGTAGATTTGCTCGGCCATCATGACGCGAACGAGCTGGTGGGGAAAGGTGGCGCGGCCGAAGGCGATCAGCCGGTCGGCGCGGGCCCGCACCGGCTCGCTCAGTCCATCGGCCCCGCCGATGATGAAGGAGAGGGTGCGCGAGCCCCGGTCGCGCAGCGCGGCGATGTCGGCGGCGATCTGTTCGGAGCTCATCTCGACCCCGCGCGGGTCGAGCGCCATGACGGCGCCGGCGTCGGGCAGCGTGGCGATGAGGGCGGCGCCCTCCTCGGCCATGCGGTCCTCGGCGCGACGGGCGGCGCTCTCCGCGATCTCGGAGACATCCGGGCCGGAAAGCCCGAGCGCGCGCCCGCTTTTGCCGGCGCGATCAAAATAGCGCGCGCACAATTCCCTCTCGGGCCCGGCCTTCAGCCGGCCCACGGCGAGAACAAGCAGGCGCAAGACGCGCTCAGCCGCGCGTCAGGGTCGCCGGGCCGCCGGGGACGGCAGCCGACCACATCTTCTCGATATTGTAGAACCCGCGCACTTCCGGCTGGAAGATGTGGACGATGACATCGCTCGCATCGATCAGCACCCAGTCGCAGGCCGGGAAGCCCTCGACCCGCACGCCCTTGACGCCACGGCCCTTGAGCGCCTCGACGAGGTGCTCGGCAATGGCGCCGACATGGCGCTGGGCGCGGCCGGAGGCGACGACCATGTAATCGGCGATGGTCGTCTTGCCGCGCAGTTCGATGGAGACGACGTCCTCGGCCTGGTCATCATCGAGACGGGCGAGAACGAGGGCAAGAATCTCCTCGGCGTCTAAACGCGCGTCAGAGACAGGTGCAGTCGCCGGGCTGGTGTCGGCCGCTGCAAGCGCCATGATGGACAGGGGTCCTGATCCTCTCGTCGAAACCGCATCGCCCCGGGCGGACCTCCCGCCCGTGCATGCCCCCTTAGGATAGTGCGGATGGAGGCAATCTTCAACCGGGGGGCGGGGAGGGGTATCACTAGTTAACCGTGTCCGCACGCCTTGCCGAATTTGGAGATCGTAATGACCCTCCCGCAAAATTACCGACATAATTACATCCCGACGAAGTACTTTTTGTCCTCGTATCGTGCCCTATCAGACGGACGAAGTGGCATACGGAACCTTAATGACCGCCTGAAATCAGTTGATACGCTTCTCTTCGAATGGAAGGTGGGATGGATTGGAGCATGCACCATTCTAAGAACCTCTATCGATCTTTTTAAGATTGACGCCAAATCCTGTCTACCCTCATGCCTGACAAACGCAATTAAAGATGAGTGGAAATTCATTAATTCTGAGAAAGATAAGAACGAGATATTCTGGCATTTCTTAAAAAAGGAAAGAGATAGCATAATTCACCAGTATGAATGGAGGGCTTACGAGGCCTGGATAAAGCAGGACGGTACATTTAGCGCTCGTCGACTGTCACTAATTTCAATGTACAATGACGATGGAGCGCGCCCTGTCATTCGCATGAATGGAGGAAAATTCTCCGGTAGAGATTCTTTGGAGCTTTTAACGGAAAGCTCCAACTGGATCGAAGAACGAATCTTTAGCGCGGTGCGGCGAGCAGGCTTCAATCCCGACGAAGAACGGAACATGAGCAGTTTCCAAACACGTGCAGAAGCAGGACAAACGCTCGCACAGCATCTGAAATCTAGTTAAAATTCAAAGTCCGTTTGTTCGAGTGCACTCCCGTCCCGTCGGCCCGCTCCCCTCACCGCCCCTTCTTTGCACCCTCCCCTCCTCCCGCCGCCGCCCGCCGCGCCGCGAAGGCGGCCAGCATCGCCATCGCCGCCAGAATCGGCAGCGCGGTCCGCACGGCCGCCAGCAGGCTCGCGCCGTCCGCTCCCAGCCAGTCGCCCGCGCTGCCGGTCTCCACGCGCAGCCGCCAGGCCAGCGCGGTCGCCCCGGCGGCGACGCCGAGGCTGGTGCCGAGCACGCGCATCAGGTTCCGCAGCGAACCGGCGGCCCCGGCCAGCCCTGCCGGCGCGGCGGCGAGGGTGGCCGTGCTGTTAGGGGCGACGAACAGGCCGAGGCCCGCGCCGATCAGCAGAAAGGACAGCGTGTCAAACCAGTGGTGCCAGGGCGACAGGCCAAAGGTCAGCCACAGCATCCCGATGCCGCACAGGCGGGCCGCCATGCCGGCGACGCCAATCCGGCGGGCGCCGAGGAAGGCCCGATCTCATGGCTGAACGGCGCGACAAGGCCCAGCGCGACCGGCACCAGCGCCAGCCGCAGCCCGGCCTCGGCGGTGCTTTCGCCATAGCCATGCGCCAGCCCGAAGGACATGAGAAAGAACACGCCATAAAGCAGCCCATAGCCCAGCACCACCGCCAGCGCGCCTCAGCGGAAGGCGGCCAGAATCGCCATCGCCGCCATGGGGCTGGTTTGTTGACCAGAGAACCGGCGTCCGCCTCCCGGGTCGCCGGGCGGCGGATTCAGCTGGCGCTGGAGCGCGAACGGGCGCAAGGATCGGGGGCGCCATGTGAGGGCGCGGAGGGACACGAAGTGGCTGACCGTCTGGCGGCTCTGGGTCTGGTGGCCGCGCTCGCGGCGCTGTCCCCCTCGTTGTCCTTCGCCCAGACCGTCGCCTTCGACCCCGACGCGCTCATCATCGAGGCGCGGGACAATGCCGAGCTGGCGCGGAAATGGTGCGCGGCCAATCCGCAGGTTGAGCATGTGCTGGTGCTGCCCGCCGCTCTTTTCGTCGACAGCGAGCAGCTGATCTGCGACGGCAACCCCTACAAGCTCTACCGGCTGATCGAGCACGATGATCCCGACGATTTCGAGTATTTCCTCGATCCGCCCTTCACCAACACCATCCGCCTCGGCTGCGATGGCAAGGCCGGCCGCACGATGAAAACCGTGGCGCTGAACTGCCGGCCGCTGCACCCAAAACCCTAGAGCCGCCGCTCCCCGGATGCGCCCCATGCACGGCCTGCCCACCCGCCGCCATCTGCTGAAGGGCCTGGCCCTCACCGGTCTGGTGCCGCTGGTGCCGGCCATGGCGCGGGCGCAGGCGCTCACCGTCGGGCTCATTGCCATCGGCCCGTGGCAGGATTGGGGGTGGAACCAGTCCTTCGCCGCCGCCGGGGCGGCGCTGGAAGCCGCCGGCGTCAACGTGGTGCAGGCCGGCTATCTGCCTGAGAGCACCGACTATGACAGCGGTCGCGACGATGCCGAAACCCGCGCCTATGCGGCGGCGCTCGACCAGCTGGTGGCGCAGGGCGCGGGGCTGGTGATCTCCACCTCCTTCGGCCATGACCCCTTCCTGGTGGCGGCGGCGCTGCGTCACCCGCAGGTGAGGTTCCGGCAGGCCTCGGCGCTGGCCAATGCCGCCACCCCGGCCAATCTCGGCAGCCAGAACGCGCTGATCAACCAGGGGCATTATGTCAACGGCGTCGCCGCCGGCCTGTGCACCGCCAGCAACACGCTCGGCTTCGTCGCCGGCCTGCCCTTCGCCCCGGTGCTGCTCAATGTGAACTCGTTCCTGCTCGGCGCCCGCGCCAGCAACCGCGAGGCCGTCGTGCGGGTGCTGTTCACCGGCGGCTGGGAGGACGAGGCGCATGACGCGGCGGCCACCAATGCGCTGGTCGATGCCGGCTGCGACGTCATCACGTGCCATCTCGACGCGCCGAAAGTCGCCATCGCGACGGCGGAAGCGCGCGGGGTGAGAACCTGCGGCCACGCGGTCGACCAGAACCCGCTGGCGCCCAAGGGCTACATCACCGGCGCGGATTATCACTGGGCCGGCCTGTTCGAGGGCTTCGTGCAGGAGGTGGCGCGCGGCGCGGCGCTGCCGAACTTCGTCACCGGCGGCTATGACACCGGTCTCGTCCGCTCCAGCCCGTTCGGCGCCGGCGCCAACCCGCAGGCGATCGCGGCGGCAACCGGCGCCATCGCCGAGATGATGCGCGGCGCGCCGATCTTCACCGGCCCGCTCTTCGACAATAGGGGCCGGCAGGTGCTGGGGGCGGGCACGAGCTATGGCCCCTACGCAGACGAACTGCAGCGCACCGACTATCTCCTTGAGGGCGTCGTCGGCGCGCTCCCGTGAGGCGCGGCGCGCCGCCGCGATTGCCACTCAGGGTTCTCACCTATCCCCCTCAGCCTCAACTCATGCGGGTTCTGCCCGTTTGTGTGCTAAGGTCTGCCAGAACGTCAGGCCGGCAACGGCCTTTGACGGCGTTCCCGCCGAATGATGGCTCGCTCCGCGGGTTTTCGGCCCATGAGGGCCATGCCGTGTCAAACGAACCGATTGCGCATTTCGAGGCGGCGAGCACGATTGCCGTTGTCGTCTCGTCCAATGAGCCGCTGCTTTTTCTCACCGAGGACCAGCGCGTCATCGCGGCGAGCACCTCGTTCTGCCGCGCCTTCGCGATCGAGCCGGCGACGATTCCCGGCCGCCCGCTCGCCGAGCTGGGTGCGGGCGAATGGGCGCTGCCCGGGCTTGCCTCGCTGCTGCGCACCACCGCCTCGGGAAGCGCCCGCATCGAGGCCTATGAGATCGATCTTGAACGGCCCGGCCGCGAGACGCGGCGGCTCATCGTCAATGCGCGCACGCTGGACGATGGCGACAGCGCGCGGGTCCGGCTGCAGATGGCCGTCACCGATGTCACCGACATGCGCGCCGAGGCGCGGCTGAAGGACGATCTCGTGCGGGAAAAGGCCATCCTGATCCAGGAGGTCCAGCACCGGGTCGCCAACAGCCTGCAGATCATCGCCAGCGTGCTGATGCAGAGCGCGCGCGGCGTGCAGTCGGAAGAGGCGCGCGGCCACCTTCACAACGCCCACCACCGGGTGATGTCGATCGCCTCGGTGCAGCGCCAGCTCTCCTCCGCCCAGGCGGGCAAGGTCGAGCTGCGCAGCTATTTCACCCAGCTGAGCGAGAGCCTCGGCGCCTCGATGATCGCCGATGCCGCCCGGCTCTCCATCGCGGTGACCGTGGATGAGAGCAGCGTGGAGGCGGATGTGTCGATCAGCCTCGGCCTGATCGTCACAGAACTCGTCATCAATGCGCTCAAGCACGCCTTCCCCGATCAGGCGAAGGGCCGGATCGGGATCGACTTTCACTCCGCCGGCAAGGACTGGACGCTGCGCGTGTCCGATGACGGCGTCGGCCTGCTGACCGGCGAGGCGGCGCCCAAGCCCGGCCTCGGCACCGGCATTGTCGATGCGCTGGCGCGCAATCTCGATGGCGAGATCGAGGTGAGCGACGCCCATCCCGGCACGTCCGTCACCATCCGCCACCGGGCCGGCACCCGTCGCTCCGCCAGCCACCCGGCAGCGGAGTAGCCCTGCCGTGCCCGGCGACATGCCCCTCCCTCGGCCGACGACGTCCTCGGCTCACGTGAACCGAGTGCGTGATGTTTAACGGCAAGGCCGTCATCCTCATCGTCGAGGACAGCCCGATCATCCGGATGAGTGCCGTCGACCTCATGGAATCGGCGGGCTATGTGGCGCTGGAAGCCGGCTGCGCCGACGAGGCCATCGCCCTGCTCGAGTCGCGCAACGACATCGACCTCGTCTTCACCGATGTGCAGATGCCCGGCACCATGGACGGCATCAAGCTCTCGCATCATATCCGCAACCGCTGGCCGCCGGTGAAATTGGTCGTGGCCTCCGGCAACGCGATCATCGAGGAAGGCAGCCTCCCCGCCGGCAGCCGGTTCTTTCCCAAGCCCTATGACGGCCATGCCATCGCCGACGCCATCGGCCTTCTGCTGGCAGGCGAGGCCCTGTGATCGCGGCGATCCCGCCGCGCGCTCATCCCTCGCCGGCCTGCCGGATCCGGGTCGAGGACAGCGGCGATTTCAGCCCGTGCAGGAACACCCAGGCCGGCGGGCGCTGGATGGCGAGCGCGGCGGCCTCATTCTCCGGCACCCGCCAGCGGGCGAGCGCGGTCGCCGCCGGGCTCGCCATGGCGGGGAAGGTGCAGCCGGGCCGGTCGATCACCGCGATCGGCACCAGCGCCGCGATCTCCCGCCAGTGCTGCCAGCGGTGGAAGGCGGCGAGATTGTCCGCCCCCATCAGCCAGACGAAATGCACATGCGGGTAGCGCCGCACCAGCGCCGCCACCGTGTCATGGCTGTAGCGGGTGCCGAGCCCGGCCTCCAGCCCGGTCGGCAGCAGCGCCGGATGGTCCGCCATCGCCCGCGCCTGCGCCAGCCGCTCGGCCAGCGGGGGCAGCGCGCGGTTGTCCTTCAAGGGGTTGCCGGGCGTCACCAGCCACCACACCCGGTCGAGCCGCAGCTTTTTCAGCGCCAGCAGGCTGGCGGCGCGGTGCGCCTCATGCGCCGGGTTGAAGCTGCCGCCATAGAGCCCGATCCGCATGCCCGGCGCGAGCGGGGGAATGCGGGCAAGCGACGGCAACGGGACAACGTCACCTCTCCCCGCCGGGGAGAGGTCGGCGCGGAACGCGCCGGGTGAGGGGAAGGGGCGTTCCGTCATCCCGGCCCCAACGCCCCCTCACCCCGACCCTCTCCCCGGCGGGGAGAGGGAGCAACAGCGCGGCAGGTCAAAGCGGGCATGTTACGGCCGGATCTGGCCGGTGCCGCGCACGCGGTATTTGAACGAGGTCAGCTGCTCGGCGCCCACCGGCCCGCGCGCATGCATGCGGCCCGTGGCGATGCCGATCTCGCCGCCGAAGCCGAACTCGCCGCCATCGGCGAACTGGGTCGAGGCGTTGTGCACCACGATGGCGGAATCGACCTCGTTGAGGAAGCGCTCGGCCACCTCCGCATCCTCGGTCAGGATGGCGTCGGTGTGGTGCGAGCCATAGGTCTCGATATGGTCGATGGCCGCGCCTACCCCATCGACCAGCTTCACCGAGATCACGGCGTCGAGATATTCGGTGCGCCAGTCCTCCTCGCTCGCCGGCGTCACCCGCGCATCCGCCGCCTGGGTGTCGGCGTCGCCGCGCACCGCGCAGCCCGCCTCCAACAGCATGGTGACGAGCGGGGCGAGCAGGCGGGAGGCATCGGCGCGGTCGACCAGCAGGGTTTCCGCCGCCCCGCACACGCTGGTGCGCCGCAGCTTGGCGTTCTTGACGATGGAGAGCGCCTTGCCGAGATCGGCGCCCTTGTCGACATAGATGTGCACCAGCCCTTCCAGATGGGCGAAGACAGGCACCCGCGCCTCCGCCTGCACCCGGGCGACGAGGCTCTTTCCCCCGCGCGGCACGATTACGTCGAGAGTGCCGCCGAGCCCGGCGAGCAGTTCGCCCACCGCCGCGCGGTCGCGGGTCGGCACCAGCTGGATCGCGTCGGCGGGAAGGCCGGCGCTCACGAGCCCTTCCACCATCGCGGCATGGATGGCGCGGGAGGAATTGAAGCTGTCCGAGCCGCCGCGCAGGATCACCGCATTGCCCGCCTTCAGGCACAGGCTGCCGGCGTCCGCCGTCACATTGGGCCGGCTCTCATAGATCACGCCGATGACGCCGAGCGGGGTCCGCACCCGCTCCAGTCGCAGCCCGTTCGGCCGCTCCCAGCTTTCCGTCACCTGCCCCACCGGATCGGGCAGCGCGGCGATCTCCTCCACCGCGCCGGCGATCGCCTCCAGCCGGCCCTCGGTCAGCACCAGCCGGTCCTGCAGCGCCGCGCTCATGCCCGCGGCGCGGGCGGCGGCGAGGTCGTCTTCATTGGCGGCGAGGATGGCGGGCGCGCGGGCGCGGATGGCGCGCGCGGCGGCCATCAGCCCGTCCGCCTTCGCCTGCGCCGGGGCGAGCGCCAGTGCGCGGGCGGCGGCACGGGCACGCTGGCCGATAGCGGCCATCACCGCGTGCACATCCTCCGGAACGCGCGGCGCCGGCGCGCCGAGAGCGGTCTCGGTGGCGGAAGCGTCGCGCAGGGCGGAGGAGGCAGTCATGGCATCACCCATCAAGTTTGGTCGGGGCACATTGGCCGGGGGTGGTTAAAGCGGGCGCCCTGTCTAGCACAGGCCGGCCTTCGGGCACCAAAGCGAAATGGCGGGTGCCGCGCTCTTTACCATGGCGCGCCGACCGGAATCGCATTTGTGCCTTGCCATTTCGCCCGAGGCATCCGATGTCACGGCGACAAGCCCGCCCGTTGAGGCGCATCCGCGAGGAGACCGCCGCCCTTGTTTCGCGCCTTCGACATTGCCTGGGACGCCTTCTGGCGCTTCGTCGAGGATGACGGCTGGGCGATTGCCAGCCACATCGCGCTTTCCGCGCTGATGTCGCTGTTTCCCTTCCTCATCTTCGTCACCGCGCTGGCCGCGTTCTTCGATTTCAAGAACCTCGCCGACGAGACGGTGCAGCTGATGCTGGAGGCGTGGCCCTCGCAGGTGGCCGACCCGATCGGCCGCGAGATCCGCAACGTGCTCACCCAGGTCCGCACCGACGTGCTGACCATCGGTGTGGTGCTGGCGATCTACTTCTCGTCCAACGGCATTGAGAGCCTGCGCATCGGCCTCAACCGCGCCTATGGCATGCGCGAGGCCCGCTCCTGGTACTGGCTGCGCCTCGAATCGATCGGCTATGTCGTGGTCGGCGCCGCCGGCCTGCTGGCGCTGTCCTTCCTCGTCGTGCTCGGCCCGGTGCTGTGGCTCGCCGCCGTGCGCTATGTGCCGGCGCTGGAGCCGTTCGGCTGGGTTATCACCTTCCTGCGCTACGCCGCGACCTCGGCGATCCTGATCGTGGCGCTTGTCGTGGCGCATATGTGGCTGCCGGCGGGACGGCGCACCCTCGCCGAAGTGGCGCCGGGCATCTTGGTGACGCTCGGCCTGTGGCTGGCGGCCGGCGCCGCGTTCGGCCGCTACCTCGCCGAGTTCGCCGGCAATTACGTCACCACCTATGCCGGCCTCGCCTCGGTCATGATCGCGCTGGTGTTCCTCTACACCACGGCCTCGATCTTCGTGTATGGCGGCGAACTCAACGCCTCGATCCGCCGCTCCCGCGAAGGGCGCTTCTGAGCCGCCGCCTGCACGGAACCTCCCCGCTCTCCCATCGCTTGACCTTGGTCAAGGCGCCCGGGCGCGTTCCGGGCGCCCAATGGCGTGTTGGGTTCGAGATGGCAAGGAGGCTCGCATGAGCACCAGCTACGACAAGATGAAGATCGAGGAAGGCGCGTGGGTCGTCGTCTGCGACGGGCGCAAGGCGCTGATCCTGTGCAACAAGGGCGACGCCCTCTTCCCCAATCTGCGGTCCCACGAGGTGCATGAGCAGGACAACCCGCCGACCCGCGAGCAGGGCACCGACCAGCCCGGCCGGGTGCACCAGTCGGTGGGCTCGGCGCGTTCCTCGGTGGAGCCGACCGACTGGCAGGAGGAGGGCGAGCGCGCCTTCATGCGCCAGCTCGCCGGCCGGCTCGACGCCGCGGTGACGGCGGGCGAGGTGAAGTCGATGGTCATCGTCGCCGCCCCGCGCGCGCTCGGCGCGCTGCGGCCGCATCTGTCCAAGGCGGTCAGCGACATCGTCGCCGCCGAGGTCGACCGCGACATGGTCAAGCTGCCGATCCACGAGATCGAGAAGCATCTGGCCGCCTGACGCCGCCGGTTTCCCCGCAGCGAAAAAGAGGATTAGGTTCTCCCCGCCGCCGGCCCGCCCGGCGGCGGGGTTTCGCGTCGGCACGCGGCGCCCCAGGCCCGGCGCGGTGAACCGATCCGCGTCCCGCCCGTATTGCCTACGCCGGCGCCGGCCGTGAAAAGCCGGCGGAAGTGACCGACCACGAGCCCGGAAGGTGCCTGATGAAAACCCTCTCCTTCTTCCGCCTGGTTCTCGCCGTCGGCCTCTGCCTCGGCGTCGGCGCGCTCGGCTCGCTCGTCACCACGCCGCAGATTCCCACCTGGTATGCCGGGCTGGTGAAGCCGTCCTGGACCCCGCCGCCCGCCGCCTTCCCCATCGCCTGGACCACGCTCTATGTGCTGATGGCGGTGGCGCTGTGGCGGCTGTGGCAATTGCACGCGCCCTCACCGGCGCGCCGGCTGGCCATCGGCCTGTGGCTGGCGCAGCTGGCGCTCAACGCCATCTGGTCGCCGGTGTTCTTCGGGCTGGAGGCGCCGGGCGCGGCGCTGGTCGTGGTGGTGGCGCTCTGGCTCGCCATCGCCGCCACCATCTGGGCGTGCCTGCGTATCGACCGTATCGCCGCGTGGCTGCTGGTTCCCTATCTGGCGTGGGTGTCCTATGCCACCACGCTGAACGCCGCCATTGTCGTGCTGAACTGAGCGCCCCCGAGACACGCGGCCCCTCGCGCGCCGCCGGAGACCCTGATGGACCTTGTCACCATCGCCAAATTCATCGTCCTGCCCATCGCCCTCGGCTCGGTGGCGCTGGTGCTGGTGCTCGGCCTCGCCAATCTGGCGCGCGGCGGCCCGCCCGAGCGGTCGCAGAAGCTGATGCAGTGGCGCGTGCTGCTGCAGGCGGTGGCGCTGTGCTTCGTGCTGCTCACCATCATCCTGATGAACCAGGGCTGAGAGAAAATCCGCATGGTCGTGCTCAACCGCATCTACACCCGCACCGGCGACGACGGCACCACCGCGCTCGGCACCGGCGAGCGGCGGCCGAAATATGATCTGCGCATCGCCGCCTATGGCACGGTGGACGAGACCAATGCGCTGATCGGCGTCGCCCGGCTGCACACGAGCGCCGCGCCGGCGCTGGCCGACATGGAGGCGATGCTGGCGCGCATCCAGAACGACCTGTTCGACCTCGGCGCCGACCTCGCCACGCCGGAGACCGGCGAGGATCTCGGCTACACCCCGCTGCGCATCGTCGCCACGCAGGTCGACAAGCTGGAGCGCGACATCGACACGCTCAATGCCAGCCTCAAGCCGCTGCGCTCCTTCGTGCTGCCGGCCGGCACCCCGGCGGCGGCGCATCTGCATGTCGCCCGCACCGTGTGCCGCCGCGCCGAGCGCATGGCGGTGGAGCTGTCCGCCACGCTGGGCGAGTTCGTCACCCCGGAGGCGGTGAAATATCTCAACCGCCTGTCCGACCTCCTGTTCGTCATGAGCCGCATCGCCAATGCCCGCGCGGCGGGCGAGGGCGAGCCGGGCGACGTGCTCTGGGTGCCGGCAGCGGGGCGGGAGTGACCGCCCCGGACGCCCCCGCCGCGCGGCCCTGCGTCTTCGGCACGGCGGACAGCGTCTATGTCCGCATCGTCCGCCTGACGCTGATCGAGAAGGGCGCCGACCACGATCTGGTGCCGGTCGATCCTTTCGCGCCGGAGGGCCTGCCGCCCGGTTATCGTGAGCGCCACCCCTTCGGCCGGATTCCGGCCTTCGAGCATGACGGCTTCCGCCTCTATGAGACCGGCGCCATCACCCGCTATGTCAATGAGGCCTTCGCGGGCCCTGCCCTCCTGCCCGACGACGCGAGGGCACGGGCGCGCGCCAACCAGATCATCAGCATCGCCGATTCCTACGCCTATCGGGCGCTGGTCTGGGGCGTCTATGTCGAGCGGGTGGAGAAACCCGCGCAAAGCGTGCCTTGCGACGAGGCCCGCCTCGCAGGCGCCCTTGACGAGGCCCGCCAATGTCTGGCCGCCATCGAGGCCCTCATGGCCGGGGCGCCGTTCCTTGCCGGCCCCCAGCTGAGCCTTGCCGATCTCCATCTGGCGCCGATGATCGACTATGTCAGGCAGGCGCCGGAAGGCGCCGCGCTGCTGGCGGCGCATCCCGGGCTCGCCGCGTGGTGGGCCCGCATGGCGGCGCGGCCGTCGCTGAAGCAACTCGGTCTCGCCGCGCGTTAAGCGCCGGCGCGGTGGCGTTTTCGCGCGCGGCGCGGCATTCTTGTACGGCGTCGCGCGCCGCATCGCTTCCGAGATTCGCTGTACCCCCATGCTCATCCCCTTCAACGACGACAATCCGCTGGAGGGCATCACCCACGCCTATGTCACCTGGGCGCTGATCGCGGTGAATGTGCTGGTGTTCGTGCTGGTGCAGCATGGCTACCGCGCCGAGCTCGACATCGCCTCCGCCTTTGGATTCGGCGCCATTCCCGCCGTGGTGACGCATGCGGCGGTGCTGCCGGACGAATATGTCCGCCTGCCGGCCGAGCTGACCCTCGTCACCTACATGTTCCTGCATGGAGGCTGGCTGCATCTGGCCGGCAACATGGCCTTCCTCTGGGTGTTCGGCGACAATGTCGAGGACGCGCTCGGCCATGCCCGCTTCCTGCTGTTCTATGTGCTGTGCGGCGTCGCCGGCGGCCTCGCCCATTCCCTCGCCGTGCCTGATTCGGCGTCCCCTCTGGTCGGCGCCTCGGCGGGCATTTCCGGGCTGGTCGGGGCCTATCTCATGCTGCACCCCAATGTGCGGATCTGGGTGCTGATGTTCCTGCGCGTGCCGCTGCGGGTGCCGGCGATCTGGCCGCTGGGCGCCTGGATCGGCTTCCAGCTGTGGAGCCTGTTCCAGTCCGGCGACGAGGAAACCGCCTGGTGGGCGCATGTCGCCGGGCTCGTCGCCGGCGCGGTGCTGATCGTGTTCCTGCGCCGGCCGGGCGTGCCGCTCTGGGTGATGACGCGCGACGGCACGCCGGACGGGCGCCCGCCGGTGTGAGCGGCGATTGGCGCACGCCAGGGTGAGCGTTGACAGTGCCGGGGCCGAATCCTAGTTTGCCGGCGCTTTTCGCAGGCTGCTCCCGCCCCCCAAGCACCGCCCCCACGCGCCCTTTCCCGGCGTCCTGCGCGGCCTTGCGCGGGCGAGGCCCCTGCCCCAACGCGGCTGCCAGAGGCGGGGTCCTGCACCCGGCCCGAGGGGGAGACAGGTGATGAAGATCCTCGTGCCCGTGAAGCGGGTGGTCGACTACAACGTCAAGATCCGGGTCAAGGCCGACGGCTCCGGCGTCGAGCTGGCCAATATCAAGATGTCGATGAACCCGTTCGACGAGATCGCCGTCGAGGAGGCGCTGCGCCTCAAGGAAGCCGGCAAGGCCTCCGAGGTCATCGCCGTCTCCATCGGCCCGGTGAAGACCGACGAGACCATCCGCACCGCGCTGGCCATGGGCGCCGATCGCGGCATCTGGGTGAAGACCGAGGAGGCCGGCATCGAGCCGCTCACCGTCGCCAAGCTGCTGAAGGCGATCATTGCCGCCGAGGGGCCGTCGCTGGTCATCCTCGGCAAGCAGGCGATCGACGATGACTGCAACCAGACCGGCCAGATGCTCGCCGCCCTGCTCGGCTGGCCGCAGGCGACCTTCGCCTCGAAGATCGTCGTCGGCGAGGGCACGGTGGACGTGACCCGCGAGATCGATGGCGGGCTGCAGACGCTGCGCCTCGCCCTCCCGGCGGTGCTGACCACCGATCTGCGCCTCAACGAGCCGCGCTACGCCTCGCTGCCCAACATCATGAAGGCGAAGAAGAAGCCGATCGAGGAAAAGAGCGCCGCCGAGCTCGGCGTCGACGTCGCCCCCCGGCTGGAAATCCTCTCCACCTCCGAGCCTTCGGGCCGCACCGGCGGCATCAAGCTGGCGTCCGCCGCCGAGCTGGTCGCTCATCTCAAGACGGCGGGAGTGCTCTGACCATGGCCGACACCCTTCCCACCCTGCTGCTCGCCGAACATGACGATGCCAGCCTGAACCCGGTCACGGCCCGCGCGCTCACCGCCGCCCTGGCGCTCGGCGCCCCGGTGCATGTGCTGGTGGCGGGCGAGAACGCGCAGGCCGCCGCGCAGGCCGCCGCCCGGCTCGACGGCGTGGCGGAAGTCCTGCTCGCCGACGGCCCGGCCTATGCCCACCGCCTCGCCGAGCCGGTGGCGGCACTGGGCGTCGCGCTGGCCCCGGCCTATGGCGCGCTGGTCGCCCCCTCGACCGCCTTCGGCAAGAGCGTGATGCCGCGCATCGCCGCGCTGATCGACGTGATGCAGGTCTCCGACGTGATCGCCGTCATCGCGCCCGATACGTTCGACCGGCCGATCTATGCCGGCAACGCCCTGCAGCGTGTGCGCGCCACCGACGCCACCAAGGTGCTCACCATCCGCACCGCCTCCTTCGCCGCCGCCGGCGAGGGAAATGCGGCGCCGATCCGCGCGGTTGCGGACGCCGCGCCCGCCGGCGGCGCCAGCTTCCTCG
The DNA here is from genome assembly GCF_900100155.1 of Ancylobacter rudongensis. GTDB lineage: Bacteria > Pseudomonadota > Alphaproteobacteria > Rhizobiales > Xanthobacteraceae > Ancylobacter > Ancylobacter rudongensis. Next base: position 72,355 of record NZ_FMTP01000006.1, on the reverse strand, counting down.
GCGAGGAGATCGCCGCCAGTGCCCGCCCGGACCTGTCCGCCGCCCGCATCATCGTCTCCGGCGGACGGGCGCTCGGCTCGGCGGAGAACTTCCACGCCATTGTCGAGCCGCTGGCCGATGCGCTCGGCGCGGCGGTGGGTGCCTCGCGCGCGGCGGTCGATGCCGGCTACGCCCCGAATGACTGGCAGGTCGGCCAGACCGGCAAGGTGGTGGCGCCCGACCTCTATGTCGCGCTCGGCATTTCAGGCGCCATCCAGCACCTCGCCGGCATGAAGGATTCCAAGGTCATCGTCGCCATCAACAAGGACGAGGACGCGCCGATCTTCCAGGTGGCGGATTACGGGCTGGTCGGCGACCTGTTCGAGATCGTGCCGGCGCTGCAGGCCGAAATAGCTAAGGCAAAAGCCTGACGGGACACTATACTGCCGCCCTCCGCAGGGGCAGAACGGACGTGGCAATGGCTTTCGAGATCAAGCGCATCGGCATCATCGGCGCCGGCCAGATGGGCAATGGCATCGCGCATGTGTGCGCGCTCGCCGGCTATGACGTGGTGCTGAACGACCTTGAGGCGGACCGCATCAAGTCCGGCCTCGCCACCATCAACGGCAACATGTCGCGGCAGGTCTCCAAGGGCCTCTATGCCGAGGACGAGAAGAAGGCCGCGCTCGCCCGCATCCACGGCACCGACCAGGCCGCCGACCTCGCCGAGGTCGACCTAGTGATCGAGGCGGCGGTGGAGAAGGAAGAGATCAAGCGCCGCATCTTCAACTCCATCTGCCCGTTCCTGAAGCCGGAGGCGATCCTCGCCACCAACACCTCCTCGATCTCCATCACCCGGCTGGCCGCCTCCACCGACCGGCCCGAGCGCTTCATCGGCATTCACTTCATGAATCCGGTGCCGCTGATGCAGCTGGTGGAGCTGGTGCGCGGCATCGCCACCGAGGACGAGACCTTCGAGCTGTCCAAGGGCTTCATCACCCGGCTCGGCAAGACCTATGCGGTGGCGGAGGATTTCCCCGCCTTCATGGTCAACCGCATCCTGCTGCCGATGATCAACGAGGCGATCTACACGCTCTATGAGGGCGTCGGCTCGGTGGACGCCATCGACACCGCCATGCGGCTGGGCGCCAACCACCCGATGGGCCCGCTGCAGCTGGCCGATTTCATCGGTCTGGATACCTGCCTCTCCATCATGCAGGTGCTGCATGAGGGACTGGCCGATTCGAAGTACCGCCCCTGCCCGCTGCTGGTGAAATATGTCGAGGCCGGCTGGCTGGGCCGCAAGACCCAGCGTGGCTTCTACGACTATCGCGGCGAAAAGCCGGTGCCGACCCGCTAGAGGCGGGGCACGCCGGCACGCTGACACACTGAACGTCCGTCATCCAGGCCGCAGCAAAGCGCAGAGCCGGGATCGCGTGGCAGTCGAGATCCGGTCGGCGATCCCGGATCGGCCTGCGGCCGTCCGGGATGACGTCCGAAGGCCCCTACCCCATCTTGCCCCTTACCCACCGCGCCGGCCTTCCGTCGATCGCCGCCAGCCCCAGCGCGATGATGGCGAAGCCGGCGAATTCGCGCGGCTCCAGCGCCTCGCCCAGCACCAGCGCGCCGAGCAATATGGCGCTCACCGGCACCAGGAACGTCACCAGCGAGATATTGGTCGCCCCATTGCGGCCGACGATGCGGAAATACAGGATATAGGCCAGCCCGGTGGAGAGCACGCCGAGCCCCAGCAGCGCGCCGATCACCGGCAGGGACGGCGCCGGCAGCAGCCACGGCTGGTCGATCAGCACCACCGCCGGCAGCAGCAGCAGGCTGGAGGTGGCCAGCTGCGCCATGGCGATGCCGAGCGGCGGCAGATGCCGGAAGCGCCGGGAATAGACCGCCGCGAAACCGTAGGACACGGTGGCGCCGATGGCGGCGAGCTGCGCCGGCAGTTCATGCCCGCCGAGCTGGCCGAGCAGCGCCGGCCCCATCATCACGGCCACGCCGAGAAAGCCGAGGCTCACCCCCATCAGCTTGCCGAGGGTGAACTTCTCGTCATGAGTGAAGGCCTGCGCCACCAGCACGGTGAACAGCGGCGTCGCCGCGTTGAGGATGGAGGACAGCCCGCTCGGCAGATGCTGCTGCGACCAGGCGATGAGCCCGAAGGGGATGATGTTGGCGATCACCGCCAGCAGCAGGAACTCGCCCGCCAGCCGCCGGTTCATCGGCATGTGGATGCCGCGCGCCCGGGCGATGATCCACAGCGCCAGCGCGCCGATCGCCACCCGCGTCAGCACCATGGTGAGCGGGGGAATCTCGGCGATCGCCACCTTGCCGAAGAAGAACGAGCCGCCCCAGATCACCCCCAGCAGCGCCAGCGCCGCCCAGTCGGAGGGCGCCATCGGCAGCGGCCCGGCGATCGCCGTGGCGAGCCCGGTGCGGTGGACGGGGCTCGAGGCGGACATGGGGCACGCTCCTGCAGGGGTGAGCGGCGTTCTAGTCCTTCCATGGGCGGCGCGCCACCCGATTTTGTCGGGCGCGCGGCGTGGCGCGGCGGCGTCACCGGCCGTTCGTCGGCCCGGATGGGTCGCCATAGGCGCCATCCCCCGGCAGGTCGGCTCAAGAAGCGGCCACGAGACGGGCCGACAGACCGGCCCTGAGCACGGCATAGATGCGGGCATCGTCCATCTGCGCGACATTGAAGCGGATGAAATCGGGGACCTGCTGCGCCGGGCTGAACACATTGCCCGGCGCCAGGATCACGCCTTCGCCGAGCGCGAACTGCGCCAGCCGCGCCGCGTCACGGCCATCGGGCAGCTGGCACCAGAGATAGAAGCCGCCGCGCGGCGTCACCCAGGTTCGAATGCCGAGCTCCGCCAGCCGGGCCTGGGTGTCGCGCCGGGCGCGGGAAAGGCGCCCCCGCAGCGCCGCCATGTGCCGGCGATAGCCACTGTCCATCAGGCTGTCGAACACCAGCTGGGAGGCGAGCGGGCTCGCCCCGCCGAACTGGGTCGCCACCTGCAGATCGACCAGCGCCTCGATCCAGTCCGGCCGCGTCGCGATATAGCCGCAGCGGACGGAAGCCGACAGCGTCTTGGAAAAGCTGCCGATGCGGATGACGTTGACGAGACCGTCAAACGCTGCCAGGCGCGGCGAGGGCTCGGGCTCGAATTCGGCGAAGATGTCGTCCTCCACGATGACAAGCCCATGCGCCGCGGCAAGCGTCAGCACCTTGTGCACCGTCTGGGCCGACATCGTCGCCCCGGTCGGATTGTGCAGGCCACACGTGGTGATGTAGAGCCTCGGCCGCTGCTCGGTCAGGATCTCGGCGAACCGCGCCATGTCCGGCCCGGCCGGCGTATAGGGCACGCTGACGATCCGGGCCTGGTGGGCGCGCAGCAGCGCCTGGAAATTGAAATAGCAGGGATCATCGACCAGCACCGTGTCGCCGGGCCGCAGCAGGAACCGGCAGATGAGGTCGATCGCCTGCGTGCCGGACGAGGTCAGCAGCACCTGCTCCGGGCTGAGGTCCAGCCCCTCGCCGGCGCAGCGGCGGGCCAGAAACTGCCGCAGCGGCAGCAGCCCCTGCGTGCCGCCATAATTGGCCAGCAGGGCGTCATCGGCGCGGGCGAGGCCGCGCAAGGCGCGCCGGAGGATGGCGCCGGGCATCCAGTCCGGCGGCAGCCAGCCGCATCCCGGTTTCAGCGTCTGCGCGGCGGCGTCCAGCGACTGCCGCGACACCCAGAGCGGGTCGATGGCGCGGTCCGCCCTCGGCTGCAGCTCGTTGACGGCCGGGGACGCCGCCCCGGCCGAGACATAGAAGCCCGACCCCGGCCGGGAGCGCACGGCCCCCTCCGCCACCAGCCGGTCATAGGCCTCCACCACCGTCGAGGGCGACACCTTCATCCGTGCGGCGAAGCGGCGGATCGAGGGCAGCTTGTCGCCCGGCAACAAGGTGCGGCGGGCGATCTGGTCGAGGATCGCCGCCATCACATCATGGGTTCGGGTCGAATGCCTGGCCATCGCCGTGCTCCCAACTGTATGGCAAACAAAGGCATACAGTTCGGCAGCGATTGTACCGGGCGTGCCTGTCCCGGCCAAGGCCGGAACGGCTAGGTCTGCCGCTCCTTCACGCGGGCGGGACGATGCAACAGACATCAAGGGGATGGGGCAGCGGCCTTGTCGGTGTGGTCATTTTCAGCGGCTCGCTGCCGGCCACCCGGGTCGCGGTCGGCGGTTTCGAGCCCGTCTTCCTCACCAGCGCCCGCGCAGTGATCGCCGCGCTGCTCGGCGGGGCGCTGCTATTGGCGCTGCGCCAGCCCCGCCCGGCGGCGTCCGACCTCGTCGCGCTGCTGATCGTGGCGGTCGGTGTCGTCGTCGGCTTTCCGCTGCTGACGGCGATGGCGCTCCAGCACGTCACCTCCGCCCATTCCATCGTCTTCATCGGCCTCCTGCCGCTGGCCACGGCAGCCTTCGCCGTGCTGCGCGGCGGCGAGCGGCCAAGGCTGGGCTTCTGGATTTTCTCGCTGCTGGGCAGCCTGTCGGTGGTCGGCTTCGCCCTCGCGCAGGGCGGTTCGGGATCGGGGGTGGGCGACCTTTTGATGGTGGCGGCGGTCGTCCTGTGCGGCCTCGGCTATGCGGAAGGCGCCGTGCTCTCCCGCCGGCTGGGCGGCTGGCAGGTGATCTGCTGGGCGCTGGCGCTGGCGCTCCCCATTATGGTGCCGATCGCGCTCGTCACCCAGCCCCCGACATGGCAGGGCATCGGCGCCCCGGCCTGGCTGGGCCTCGCCTATGTCTCGGTCTTCAGCATGCTGGTCGGCTTCGTGTTCTGGTATCGCGGCCTGGTGCTGGGCGGCATCGCCAAGGTCGGGCAGCTGCAGCTGCTGCAGCCCTTCTTCGGCCTGGCACTGGCGGGGGCGCTGCTGCACGAACCCGTTCCCATCGCCATGGTGGCCGTCACCGGCTTCATCGTGCTGTGCGTCGCCGCCGCCAAGCGGACCGCCTGACCAGCATGTGGGCGATGACAGGACCGATGCGGGGGCCTCCCGGCGCCCGGTTGGACCCGCCTCAGCGCTTGGCCGTCTCGGCCAGCGCCGCCTTCACCAGCGCCACCGCGTCCGGGCTCGCCCATTCCGCCGGCCCGGCGATATGGCCGAGCTCGCAGCCCTGCGCGTCGATCAGCATGGTGGTGGGCAGGCCGAAGCCGCGCCCGACCACGCGCAGATCCTGGAAGGCCTGCGCCTTCGGGTCGGTGTAGAGCGCGAGGTGCTTCAGCCCCGTCTCCTCGAAGAAGGTCTTCGGCTTGGCCGGGTCGCGGGTGTCGATATTGACCGTGATCACCTCAAAGCCCGGCGCGCCGTCCCTCCCCTTGCTGCCGAGCGTCGCCTGCAGCTCGTCGAGCGCCGGCATCTCCTTGCGGCAGGGCACGCACCAGGTCGCCCAGATATTGACCAGCTTCAGCCCGTCGCCGCCGACCTGCGACAGCCGGGTCGGCTGGCCGTCGGGGCCGAGAAAGGCGAGGTCGGGAATCCGGGTCGGCTTCTCCGTCGGGGCGAAGGCGGCGAGTTCGCCGGTGGCGAAGCTGGCGAGGCGCTTGCCGGCGTCGCTGGCCACACCGCACTGATCGTCCACCACACCGGCCTGACCGGCCTTGCCGGCGACGCCCGGCGAGGGCGCTGCGGCGGGGCCGGTGGCCGGCACGGTGGCAACGACGTTGCGCGGCCCGCCCCCTATCCCGTATACGCCTGCCAGCCCGGCGACGGCGCCCGCCACCAAGGCGGCCGCCAGCAGCAGGGCGAAGCGGCCCATGCGGCGCGGCGGAACCTCGCTTGCCGGTTCCCTCGCCTCCTCAGGTCGTTCGGTCATGGCCGTCCTCGCGGAGAAAAGTCTAACATGAGCAACAAGATGTGGGGCGGCCGCTTCGAGACCGGGCCCGATGCGATCATGGAGGAAATAAACGCCTCCATCGGTTTCGACCAGCGCCTATATGCGCAGGACATTGCGGGATCGAAGGCGCATGCCTCGATGCTGGCGGCGCAGGGGATCATCGACAAGGCTGATGCCGAAAAGATCGCCGCCGGTCTAGACACGATCCTGTCAGAGATCGAATCGGGCGATTTCACCTTCCAGCGGGCGCTGGAAGACATCCACATGAACGTGGAATCGCGCCTCGCCACCCTCCTCGGCGCCCCCGCCGGCCGCCTCCACACCGCGAGATCGCGCAACGACCAGGTGGCGACCGATTTCCGGCTCTATGTGCGCGATACGATCGACACGCTTGACGCGCAGATTCGGGATTTGCAGCAGGCACTTGCCGAGAAGGCGCTGCTCTATTCCGGCACGGTCATGCCCGGCTTCACCCATCTGCAGACCGCCCAGCCCGTTACCTTCGGACACCATCTCCTGGCCTATGTCGAGATGCTCGGGCGCGACCGCGGCCGCTTCCGCGACGCCCGTGCCCGGCTCAACGAGTGCCCGCTCGGGGCCGCCGCGCTGGCCGGCACCTCGTTCCCGATCGACCGATTCGCCACCGCCAGCACCCTCGGCTTCGACCGTCCGACGGCCAATTCGCTCGATTCCGTTTCCGACCGCGACTTCGTGCTGGAGACACTGGCCAGCGCTTCGATCGCCGCCATGCACCTCTCCCGCTTCGCCGAGGAGATCGTCATCTGGACCTCGCCGCTGGTGGGGCTGATGAAGCTCTCCGACCGCTTCACCTCCGGCTCCTCGATCATGCCGCAGAAGCGCAACCCGGACGCGGCCGAACTGGTGCGCGCCAAGATCGGGCGAATCGCGGGTGCTTTCAATGGCTTGCTGATGGTGATGAAGGGCCTCGCCTTGGCCTATGCCAAGGACATGCAGGAGGACAAGGAAGGCACGTTCGACGCGCTCTCCACCCTTTCGCTGATGATCGCGGCCACATCCGGCATGGTGCGCGACATGGTGCCGGACGAGAAGCGGATGAAGGCGGCGGCCGGCGCGGGCTATTCCACCGCCACCGATCTCGCCGACTGGCTGGTGCGGGTGCTCGGCCTGCCCTTCCGCGAGGCGCACCACGTCACCGGCCGCATCGTCGGTCTCGCCTCCGCCAAGGACGCCCCGCTGCACAAGCTCTCGCTGGCCGAGATGCAGTCGGTGGAGCCGCGCATCACCAAGGAGGTGTTCGGCGTGCTCTCCGTGTCCAAATCGGTCGCCAGCCGCGTCTCCTATGGCGGCACGGCGCCGAAGAATGTCCGCACCCAGGCCAAGCGCTGGCTGAAGCAACTGGCGAAGGCGTGAGGCTGGACTACAGGGCGTCATCCCGGCCGAAGCGAAGCGCAGAGCCGGGATCGCGCGCCGTCGACCGGCGCCGAACGGTCCCGGATCGGCCTGCGGCCGTCCGGGACGACGTGTTTTTACGCCTTCCGCCCCAGCAATCTCAAGGCGTTCGCCGTCACCAGCACGGTGGCCCCGGTGTCGGCGAGGATGGCGGGCCAGAGTCCGGTGAGGCCGATGAGGGTGGTGACGAGGAACACCGCCTTCAGCCCCAGCGCGAGGGTGATGTTCTGGTGGATGTTGCGCAGGGTGGCCTGCGAGAGCGCGATCATCGCCGCGACATCGCCCACCCTTCCATGCAAAACGGCAGCATCCGCCGTCTCCAGCGCCACATCCGTTCCCCCGCCCATGGCGATGCCGACCGTGGCGGCGGCGAGCGCCGGCGCGTCATTGATGCCGTCGCCGACCTTGGCGACCTTCAGCCCCTCGCGCTGCAACTCGCCGACGATGCGCTGCTTGTCGGCCGGCATCAGCCCGGCCCGCACCTCGATTCCGAGATCCGCGCCGATCGCCCGCGCCGTGCGCTCATTGTCGCCGGTCAGCATCAGCGTGCGGATGCCGGCCGCCTTGAGTGCATCGAGGCCGGCCCGCGCATCGGCGCGCGGCTCGTCGCGCAGGGCGATCAGCCCCTGAGCGCGCCCGTCCGCCAGCAGCACCGCCACCGTCTTGCCGGCCTCGTTGAGCGCGGCGATGGCGGCGCTTTGCGCCTCGGTCAGCGTGGCCCGCGCCCCGGCCGCCTTTGGCGAGCCGAGGAACAGCGCCACACCATCCACCGTGCCGCTTACCCCCTCGCCGCCCAGCGCGCCCGCCTCGCGCACCGGCGGCACGGCGAGCGCGCGCGCCGCTGCTTCCGTGAGAATGGCGTTGGCGAGCGGATGGGTGGAGCCGGATTCCAGCGCGGCGGCGCGGGCGAGCAGGGTCGCCTCGTCGCCCTCGAAGGGAATGATGTCCGTCACCTCGGGCTTGCCCTCGGTCAGCGTGCCGGTCTTGTCGAAGGCCACGGCATTGATGGTACGCAGCGTCTCCAGCACCGCCCCGCCCTTGATCAGCAGGCCGCGCCGCGCCCCCACCGCCAGCCCAGCCGCGATGGCGGCGGGGGTGGAAATAACAAGCGCGCAGGGGCAGCCGATCAGCAGCAGAGCGAGGCCCTTATAGATCCATTCATCCCAGCCGGCGCCGAAGAGCAGCGGCGGCACCACCGCCACCAGCGTCGCCAGGCCAACGACAAAGGGCGTGTACCAGCGGGCGAAGCGGTCGATGAAGCGCTCGGTTGGCGCCTTGCTCTCCTGCGCCTCCTCCACCAGCCGCACCACACGGGCAATGGTGTTGTCGGAAGGCGCCGTGGTGGCGCGGATGGTGAGAGCCGACTCGCCATTCACCGTGCCGGCGAACACGCTGTCGCCCGCCTGCTTGGTCACCGGCACGCTCTCGCCCGTCACCGGCGCCTCGTTCACCGAACCGGCGCCCTCCAGCACCGCGCCATCGGCCGGCAGGCGCTCCCCGGGGCGGACGAGGATCACGTCGCCGATCCGGAGGCTCTCTGCCGGCACCTCGCGCGTCGCCCCGTTCGCGAGGAGGCGCGCGGTCTTCGGCACCAGCGCGGTGAGCGCGCGGATGGAGTCGCGCGCCCGGCCGGCGGCGACGCCTTCCAGCAACTCGCCGACGAGGAACAGGAACACCACGGCCGCCGCCTCCTCCGAGGCGCCGATGAGCACGGCACCGATAGCGGCGATGGTCATCAGCGTCTCGATGGAGAAAGGCGTGCCGGAAAGCCCCGCCATCACTGCCCGGCGCGCGATCGGGACGAGCCCGATCGACAGGGCGGCGATGAAAATCCACGGATCGAGGACGGGGTAGAAATGGCCGAGCCCATAGGCGACCGCCAGCGCCGCGCCGCAGGCAAGGGTGAGCCGCGCCTTGCCGCTGGTCCACCAGGGACCATCGCCGGCGAGATGCGCATGGTCGTGCGCGCTCGGGGTTGCCGCCGCGTGGGCGGGATCGCCGTGCTCGTGCCCCGCGTGCGAATGACCGTGGTCGTGACCGCAGTCGTGACCATGGCCATGTGCCTGTTCATCAGCGTGCGTCGGCGCGGCGGGGGTGCCGGTCGCGGCTTTCGTCGCGGTCGGCAGGGGCGAAATGCCATAGCCGAGCCCCGCGACGCGCCGCTCAAGAAGCACGAGGTCGGCGCCGTCATGGCCCACCGTCATCGTGCCGGCCGCCACCGCGACCGATACGTCGGCCACGCCTTCGACGCGGCGCACCGCCGTCTCGATCTTCATGGCGCAGGACGCGCAGTCCATGCCCTCGATACGGTAGCGGGTCTTCATCGCCGGCATGATCGTCTCTCCTGTGCCACCCTTGCATCGGCGGCAGGGGGAACGTACTTCCTCTAGCGACTAGAGGAGCAAGCGCGAAATGACGGGAGCCTATACAATCGGCGAGGCGGCACGGGAAAGCGGGGTGAAGGTGCCGACCATCCGCTATTATGAGGAGATCGGACTGCTCCCCGCGCCACCGCGCACGGAAGGCGGGCGCCGTTCCTATGGGGCGGCGGATCTGCGACGGCTGGCCTTCATCCGTCATGCGCGTGAGCTGGGCTTCGAGATCGACGCCATCCGCACCCTGCTGCAGCTGCAGGACCAACCGGACCAGCCTTGCGCCGCCGCCGACGCCATCGCGCGGGACCACCTCGTCACGGTGGAACGCCGGATCGCCAGCCTCACCGCCCTGCGCGCCGAACTTCAGCGCATGGTCGAGGGCTGCTCGCATGGCCATGTCGCCAGCTGCCGGGTGATCGAAATCCTCGCCGACCACGGCGAATGCGCGCACCATGAGGGCGGACGGGCATAAACTAGCCGGTACCGCTCAGGCCTCCGCCATCCGCGCGTCCTCCGGCGCCACCGGCTCCCGGGTAAAGCCCGCACGCGCCTCGCGCACCGCTGCGGCGATGAAGTCTTCCACCGTGCGGATGCGCCTTAAATCGCGGATGTCGGCATGCGTCACCAGCCAGTAGGCGCGTCGGAAGCTCAGCTCGGGCAGCAGCCGCACCAGCTCGGGGTGATCCAGCGCCGCATAGTCGTGCAGGATGCCGATGCCCCCGCCCGCGCGCACCGCCTCCATCTGCCCGACCACGCTGGCGCATTCCATCCGGCGGGCTTCCACCTCGCGAAACACCTCGAAATAGTCGAGCGCCGGCGAATAGACGAGATCAGGCACATAGGTGACGAGCAGCCGGCCGGTGACATCGCGCAGCGTCGCAATGGGGCCAGTGCGGGCGAGATAGTCCCGCGAGGCATAGACGCCGAGCGTGTAGTCAGTGAGCTTGCGCGCCACCAGCCGCCCCTCGCTCGGTCGCTGCAGGGTCACGGCGATATCCACCTCGCGCTTGGGCAGGGAGAAGCTGCGCGGCAGCGGCGCCAGCTGGATGGAGAGGCCGGGATGATCCTCGGCCAGACGTCCGAGACGCGGGGCGAGGAAATAGGTGCCGAACCCGTCCGGCGCGCCGATCCGCACCGCTCCGGCGAGCGCGAGATCAACATTGCCCAGCGCCGACTGCGCCTGCAGCATCTCGGTCTCGATGCGCTCGGCATGGGCGAGCAGCCGCTCGCCGGCGGGCGTCAGCTCGCTGCCGGTAGTGCGGCGCTCCAGCAGCTTGGAGCCGAGGCTCGCCTCCAGCGCGCCGAGCCGCCGGCCGACGGTGGCGTGGTCCAGCCCGAGCTGCCGTGCCGCCGCCAGCATCTGGCCGGCACGGGCAACCGCGAGAAAGATGCGCAGATGGTCCCAATCCATGGCACCCTGCCTATCGCAATGTGCGCAGCCGCACAACGGATGCGAAAACATCGTCGTTGAAGTGACGACTTTCGACAAGCACAACCGCAGGCAGGAAAACCAGAGGGAGAGATCGCCATGGCGGTCATCGGGCATTACATCGGCGGCAAGGTGGTGACCACGGCGGGGCGCACGTCCCCGGTGTTCGATCCCTCCACCGGCGCGCAGACCGGCGAGACGCTGCTCGCCACGACGGCCACAGTGGGCGAGGCGGTCGCCGCCGCCGCCAAGGCGTTCCCCGGCTGGGCCGACACGCCGGCGCTGACCCGCGCCCGCATTATGTTCAAGTTCAAGGCGCTGCTGGAACGCGACATCGACGCGCTGGCGGAAGCCATCACCCGCGAGCACGGCAAGACCTTCGAGGATGCCAAGGGCGAAGTCACCCGCGGCATTGAGGTGGTCGAGTTCGCCTGCGGCATTCCGCATCTTCTGCGTGGTGATTTCACCGAGCAGGTGGCGCGCGGCGTCGACGTGTTCTCGGCCCGCCATCCCGTCGGCGTGGTGGCCGGCATCACCCCGTTCAACTTCCCCGTCATGGTGCCGATGTGGATGTTCCCGGTGGCGCTGGCCTGCGGCAACGCCTTCGTGCTCAAGCCCTCCGAGAAGGACCCGACCCCCTCGCTGATGCTGGCGGAACTGCTCGCCGAGGCCGGCCTGCCGGCGGGCGTGTTCAACGTCGTGCAGGGCGACAAGGAGGCGGTCGACGCCCTCCTCACCCATCCCGATGTCGCCGCGGTCAGCTTCGTCGGCTCCACCGCCATCGGCGAATATGTCTACAAGACCGCCGCCGCCCACGGTAAGCGGGCGCAGGCGCTCTGCGGCGCCAAGAACCACCTCGTGGTGATGCCCGACGCCGATCTCGACAAGACCGTCGACGCGCTGATGGGCGCCGGCTACGGCTCGGCCGGCGAGCGCTGCATGGCGGTCTCGGTCGCGGTGGCGGTCGGCGGCGTCGGCGACGCGCTGATGGAAAAGCTGGTGCCGAAGGTGCGGGCGCTGAAAGTGGGCCCCGGCCTCGACCGCGAGAGCGAGATGGGTCCGCTCGTCACCAAGGAACACCTCGCCAAGGTCTCCGGCTATGTCGATGACGGCGTCGCCGCCGGCGCCGAGCTGGTGGTCGACGGGCGCGGCCTCAAGCTGCAGGGCTATGAGAACGGCTATTTCATCGGCGGCTGCCTGTTCGACAAGGTCACGCCCGACATGAAGATCTACAAGGAAGAGATCTTCGGCCCGGTGCTCTCCGTCGTGCGCGTCGACCGCTATGACGACGCGCTCAAGCTGGTCAACGACCACGAATATGGCAATGGCGCCGCCATCTTCACCCGCGACGGCGACGCCGCCCGCGCCTTCGACCGCGACGCCAAGGCCGGCATGATCGGCATCAACGTCCCGATCCCGGTGCCGGTGGCGTTCCACTCCTTCGGCGGCTGGAAGCGCTCGGTGTTCGGCGACCGCAACGTCTATGGCATGGAGGGCGTCGGCTTCTACACCAAGATGAAGACCACCACCGCCCGCTGGCCCACCGGCATCCGCGAGGGCGCCCAGTTCGTCATGCCGACCAGCGGCTGACGGATAAGCAGCTTAAGGCCTGTGCCGCGCGGCAGACACGCTGCGCCGCGCAGGCTGCTGCCATTTTCGGACAGCGGCGCGTGAGAGTAGGATCGGCGCATGTCCCGCTCCGAGCGCCTGTTCGATCTGCTGCAACTCCTGCGCCGCCACCGCCAGCCGGTGAGCGGGCGGGTTCTCGCCGACGAGATCGGGGTGAGCCTGCGCACCCTCTATCGCGACATCGCCACCCTCCAGGCCCAGGGCGCGACCATCGAGGGCGAAGCCGGGGTCGGCTATGTCCTTCGCCCCGGTTTTCTGCTGCCACCACTGATGTTCCCGCCCGAGGAGATCGAGGCGCTTGTGCTCGGCTCGCGCTGGGTGGCGGGCCGTGCGGATGGGCGGCTGGCTGAGGCCGCGCTGTCGGCCCTCGCCCGCATCGGCGCCGTGCTACCGGTGGAGCTACGAGCCGAGATGGAAGCCTCCGCGCTGTTCGTGGCGCCGGGCCCGCCCATTCCCGCCGATACCATCGACCCCGTGGTGCTACGCAAGGCGATCCGCACCGAACGCAAGCTCGCGCTCACCTATCAGGACGCCGGCGGCGCCACGAGCGAACGCGTCGTGTGGCCTTTCGCGCTGGCCTTTTTCGATCAGGTGCGGCTGCTGATCGGCTGGTGCGAATTGCGCAGCGCCTTCCGCAGCTTCCGCACCGACCGCATTGCGCAGGCGGAGGTGCTGGAGGCCCGCTACCCCGCGCGGCGAGCGGAACTGATCCGGCAATGGAAGCAGGCCAAGCAGGCGGTCGGACGGGCGACGGCCGAAGACTGCTGACATAAACAGGCAGGAGCATCGCCTATTTTCCCCATCTAAGCTCGGGGGATGACGATGAACGACGCAAGCAACATTCTTCTCTATGTGAACGACGCCCACGCCAGCGCCCGCTTCTATGGCGCGCTGCTGGAACGCGAGCCGGTGGAGCAGAACGCGGGCTTCGCCCTGCTGCCGCTCGCGCCGGGCATGATGCTCGGCCTGTGGCAGCGCGACGGGGTGACACCGCGCCCGCATCTGCGCGCCGGCGGCAACGAAATAGGCTTCAAGGTCGCCGATCCCGCCGCCGTCGATGCCGCCTATGAGAAATGGGCGACAAAAGGGGTGGCGATCGCCCTGCCGCCGACCGATCTCGATTTCGGCCGTAGCTTCGTCGCGCTTGATCCCGATGGCCACCGGCTGCGGGTCTATGCGCCCAACAACACCAAATAGCCACGCGGCGGCGCGCCTCAATCGTGCGAGCGGCCGAAGTCTGGCGCGGCGGTCTCCTGGCCGATCTCGATGATCGAGCGGCGGATGGCGCGGGTGCGGGTGAACAGCTCGAACAGCTTGTCGCCCTCCGCCCAGCGGATCGCCCGCTGCAGCGCGATCAGGTCCTCGGTGAAGCGGCCCAACACCTCGATCACCGCCTCCCGATTATTGAGGAACACGTCACGCCACATGGTCGGGTCGGAGGCGGCGATGCGGGTGAAGTCGCGGAAGCCGCCGGCGGAATATTTGATCACCTCGGACTGCGTCACCGCCTCAAGGTCCGCCGCCGTGCCGACGATGTTGTAGGCGATCAGGTGCGGCACATGCGAGGTGATGGCCAGCACCAGATCGTGGTGCTCCGGCGTCATCGTCTCGACATTGGCGCCCATGGCGGTCCACAGCCCGGACAGCGTTGCCACCGCCGCGGGGTCGGTGCCCTCGGGCGGGGTGAGGATCGACCAGCGATTCTTGAACAGCGTGGCGAAGCCCGCATCCGGGCCGGAATATTCGGTGCCCGCCACCGGGTGGCCGGGGACGATATGCACATTGGCCGGCAGATGGGCGCGCAGCGCGCTCACCACCGCCCCCTTCACCGAGCCGACATCCGAGATGATGGCGCCTGCCTTCACATGCGGGGCGATGGCCTGCGCCACCGCGCCCATGGCGCCCACCGGTACGCACAGGATGACGATGTCGGCATCCGCCACCGCCTGCGCCGGCGTTGCCGCGACGAGATCGGCAATATCAAGCGCTTCGGCACGCGCGCGTACCGCCTCGGAGCCATCAAAGGCGACCAGCGTGCCTGCCAGCCCGCGCGCCCTAGCGGCACGCAGGATGGACGAGCCGATGAGCCCGACACCGATGACGGTCAGCCGGCCGATGAGCGGATGGGCGAGCGGCGGATCAAGCACCATCGCCCGCCTCCCCGGCCATGAACGCCTTCAGCGCCGCGACCAGCAGGCGGTTGGCCTCCTCGGTGCCGATGGTCACGCGCAGCGCGCCCGGCAGGCCGTAGGAATCCACCCGCCGAAGAATCAGCCCGCGCTGGGCGAGGAAGGCGTCGGCCTCCTTCGCCGTGCGGCCCGGCGCATCGGGGAAATGCACCAGCAGGAAATTGGTCACGCTCGGCGTCACGGTGAGGCCGAGCGCGGTCAGCTCCTGCGTCAGCCAGGGCAGCCATTCCTCATTATGCGCAATCGCCCGCTCGACATGGCCGGTGTCCTCGATCGCCGCCACGGCGGCGGCAAGACCGGGGGCTGAGACGTTGAACGCCCCGCGAATCCGGTTGATGGCGTCCACCACCTCCGCCGGCCCATAGAGCCAGCCGACCCGCAGCGCCGCGAGGCCGTGGATCTTCGAGAAGGTGCGCAGCATCACCACGTTTGGCGAGGTCGCCACCAGCTCGATCCCGGCCTCGTAGTCGTTGCGGCGGACATATTCGGCATAGGCGGCATCGAGCGCCAGCAGCACATGCGGCGGCAGGCCTTGCTGCAGCCGCTTCACCTCGTCGAAGGGAAGATAGGTGCCGGTCGGGTTGTTCGGGTTGGCGAGAAAGACCACGCGGGTCTTGTCCGTCACCGCCGCCAGCAGCGCGTCGACATCGGAACGATAGTCCTTCTCCGGCGCCACCACCGGGGTCGCGCCCGCCGCCAGCGTGGCGATGCGGTAGACGAGGAAGCCATGCTGGGAAAACAGCACCTCGTCGCCTGGGCCGGCGAAGGCGGCGGCGGTCAGCATCAGCAGCTCGTCTGAGCCGGTTCCGCAGACAATGCGCGCCGGGTCGAGCCCATAGGTCGCGGCGATCGCCTCGCGCAGCTTGATCGAGGACCCGTCGGGATACAGTTCCAGCGCGGTGGCCGACTGGAAGGCGGCGACCGCCTTCGGGCTGGGGCCGAGCGGGTTCTCATTCGCCGAGAGCTTGTGCACCTTCGCGCCCGAACCGCCATGCGACTTGCCCGGCACATAGGCCTCGATCGCCAGGACGCTGGCGCGCGGGACGGGACGGGACGGGCGGCTGGCGGGGGACGACATGACAGGGCTCCGGAGGGCGGCGGTTCTCAGATAGGGACGGATGGAGGTGGAAGAAGGGCGGAAGGCGGGACGGGCGTCAGCTCTGCGGCGAGTGGGTATAGCGGCTCGCATGGCTGCCGACGAGAGCCGCCGCGCGCACCGAGGCGCCGCCTTCGCGCAGCGCCGCCAGCACCGTATCGAGACTGGCCGCGCCGCCGACCGGGATCGAGGCCAGCAGGGCCGCCCCGTCGAGCCCGCGATCGGGCACGGCGATCACATCGGCGAGCGGCGCCAGCGCCCGGGCCGCCTGCGCGTTCCAGCCGGAGACATGCAGGCTCCAGGTTTCAACGTCCGTCACCGCCCCGTCCGTCACAGGATGGGCGATGCAGAACACCGGCAGGCCGGCGGGGTGGTCCGCCCGCTCGACGAAGGGCAGGCGGGCGATGATCTTGGGCGCATGCGCGCCCTCCAGCGCCGTCCACCATGCGCCGGCGGAGGGCGAGGCGAAGGCCGGCACCAGGCCGAGATCGCCGCGCGAGCGCGCCACCGCCGCCACCACGCCCGCCGCGCCCATATGGCCGATGAACGGCACGGTAAAGCCGAAATGGAAGCGCGAGGCATCGCGCATCGCCGCCTCGCCCGAGGCGAGGTCGGCATGCACGGCATAGGGTGCCTGCACATAGGTGAAGGTGGAGATGATGACCCGCCAGATGCCCTCCACCGTGTCGAGGGGGAGGATGCCGCGGTGCCGGTCGACGATTCGGCGCATCATCGAGGCCTCGCGCGCCGGACGGAAGGCCGAGCCGCCTTCTGTGCCCTGCGCCCGCTTTACCGCCACCAGCCGGTCGATGATCTGGCTGCGCTCGATCAAAAGCGCGTGCATCGCCGCGTCGATACGGTCGATCTCCGCGCGCAATGTCCCGAGGTCCGGCGCGGTGGGCGCACAGACCGGCGAAAGGGCGGCTTGCGGCCCTTCGGGCCTATCGGCTTTCATGTCCATCGGGCGATGTCGTACCCTTCGCGCGCGTCGCGCGCAAAAGAAAATCGGGGGGCGCCCTCTATTGACAAGTGCCGGCTGTGGGATCATCCGATCGTCCGGTATAACGAACTCTTCGTCCGGTATGACGGTTCCCATGTCCGACAACACGGCCCTGCGCGATCTTCCGGCCTATGAGGCTGCCCGCGGCGAAGCGGACCACCCGCACTCCGCCGTGGTGCGCTTCGGCGCCGACATGCCGCTTCAGCTCGACGCCGGCGGCGTGCTGACCCCGTTCCAGATCGCCTACCAGACCTATGGCACGCTGAACGCGGCGCGCTCCAATGCCATTCTGCTGTGTCACGCTTTGTCCGGCGACCAGCACGCGGCCAATGTCCATCCCGTCACCGGCAAGCCCGGCTGGTGGGAGACGCTGGTGGGCCCGGGCAAGCCGATCGACACCGACCGCTTCTTCGTCATCGCCTCGAATGTGCTGGGCGGCTGTCTCGGCACGACGGGCCCCTCCTCGACCAATCCCGCCACCGGCCAGCCCTATGGCCTCGACCTGCCTGTTGTGACGATCCGCGACATGGTGCGGGCGCAGGCCATGCTGGTCGACCATCTCGGCATCGAGAAGCTGCTCGCTGTGGTTGGCGGCTCCATGGGCGGCATGCAGGTTCTGCAATGGGCAGCGAGCTATCCCGAGCGCGTCTTCGCCGCCATGCCCATCGCCACCGCCGCGCGCCATTCGGCGCAGAATATCGCCTTCCACGAGGTCGGCCGGCAGGCTGTCATGGCCGATCCGGAATGGCGCGGCGGGCGCTATCTGCAGGAGGGCACCAGCCCGCGCCGCGGCCTCTCGGTCGCCCGCATGGCCGCGCACATCACCTATATGTCGGATTCCTCGCTGCACCGGAAATTCGGCCGGCGGCTGCAGGACCGTGACGGCCACACCTTCTCATTCGACGCCGACTTCCAGGTGGAATCCTATCTGCGCCACCAGGGCGAGGCCTTCGTCGACCGCTTCGACGCCAATTCCTATCTCTACGTCACCCGCGCGATGGATTATTTCGACCTTGCGGCGGACTATGGCGGCGTGCTGGCCAATGCCTTCAAGGGCAGCAAGACGCGCTTCTGCCTCGTCTCCTTCACCTCCGACTGGCTGTTCACCACGGCGGATTCGCGGGCCATCGTGCACGCGCTCAACGCCTCCGGGGCGCAGGTGTCCTTCGCCGAGATCGAGAGCGACAAGGGCCACGACTCCTTCCTGCTCGACGAGCCGGAATTCTTCGCCATCACGCGGGGCTTCATCGACGCCGCCGCCCGTGCCGTGGGGGCGCTGTGATGGCCGCGCGCGACCTCACCATGAGCGAAGCCGCCCGCGTCGCTGGCGCGCGCGTCGACCTGCTGCTCATCGCCGAGATGGTGAAGCCCGGCTCGCGCGTGCTCGATGTCGGCTCGGGCGACGGCGAATTGCTGGAACTGCTCGCCACCACGCGCGGCTGCGACGCGCGCGGCATCGAATTGTCGCGTGAAGGCGTCAATGCCGGCGTGGCGCGCGGCCTGCCGATCATCCAGGGCGACGCCGATGTCGATCTGGCCGACTACCCCGACAATTCCTTCGACTATGTGATCCTCTCGCAGACCATCCAGGCGACGCGCCGGCCAAAATGGGTGCTGGAGCAAATGCTGCGCGTGGGGACCCACGCCATCGTCTCCTTCCCGAATTTCGGCTTCTGGCGGATGCGGCTCGACCTGCTGCTCAATGGCCGCATGCCGAGCACGGAAAACCTGCCCTATAGCTGGCACGACACGCCGAACATCCATTTCTGCACCATTCGTGACTTTGTGGCGCTGGTGGAGGAGGTCGGCGCCCAGATCGACCGCGCCGCCGCGCTGAACGGCTACGGCCACCCGGTGCGTTTCAACCTGCCCTGGGCGGTGTGGAACCTGCTGGGCGAACAGGCCGTGTTCCTGCTCTCGCGCAAGGGGTGAGCGGGGCGCGGTCAGCGCGCGAGGCAAGCGGCCGCCGATCGTATCTAAGACGCTGATCAAATCTGCATTTACGCTGCCGAGTCCGCCTCAGTCCTTCGTAAGGCTCATCCCCCCATCGGCTGCGGCGCCAGCACCGGCTCGAACACCCGCAGCCGGGCGCGGCGCTTGGTCGGCACCGGCTTGTAGACCTGCTTGGTCGCCTCGACGATGTGCACCCCGGCGAACGGCAGCGCCAGCGTCGACCCCACCCGCTCCCACGCCACGGCCGAGCGCAGGAACCAGTTGCGCGGCACGGGCGGCATGTAGAGTGCCTCGTCCCAGCCGACGGGTGTGAACAGCGCCTGCCGCAGTAGATCGGTGATCTGGGTGCGCGAGAACGGCCGCCCGTGCCCGAACGGGTTGTTCTCGGTGCGGGCCCAGATGCCGCGCCGGCTCGGCACCACGCAGATGAGCCGCCCGCCCGGCGCCAGCACCCGCCAAACCTCGCGCAGCACCTCCCCCGCCTCGGGGGTCATCTCCAGCAGATGCACGGCGATGATGCGGTCGATCATGCCGTCGCGCAGCGGCAGCTCGGTCTCGTCGACCAGCGCGGCGAGCGTCGGCGCGGCGGAAGGCCAGCGCGTCACCCCCTGCGCGCCCGGCATGAAGGCGAGCGCCCGCTCGCATTCCTCACGGAACATGCCCAGATAGGGCGTGGCATAACCGATGCCCAGCAGGGAGAGGCCGCGCACATTGCCCGAACGCGCGCGGATGGCGCGCCCGACAAGGCGGCGCGTCACCACACCGATGGGTTGGGCATAGAAGCTGCGAAGGCCGACGACATCAGGATACATGGCTGAAGCTTATAGCCTGAGCGATGACGCCTTGAAATCACCACCCTTTTAGGCCACATAGGCGGTGCATGCGGGCGTCTCGTCCGCATCGGGGCCGCGTCGCTCGATGTCCGCTTCGGCTGGGAGCCGGATTTGTTCAGGTTTTTCCTGATCGAATTTCCGCCTCCACTTCTGAGCCGCGGCAGTCTTCGGCCCTTCATCACCTGAAATCGCCGACGTCCCAGGCCACGCGGGGTGTCTCAACACCCCGTGATTCGCGGTTTGCGCCCGATGTGCGCGCGAACGCAATCGCCCATGAAAGAATTTTACTTGATCTCCTTCAACGAACTCGGCCTTGCCGAGCCGATCCTGAAAGCCCTCGCGGAAGCGAACCACACCACCCCCACCCCGATCCAGATCCAGGCCGTGCCGCAGGTGCTGGCCGGGCGCGATCTCATCGGCATCGCCCAGACGGGCACCGGCAAGACGGCCGCCTTCGCGCTGCCGATCCTGCAGCATCTCGTCACCAACCGCTTCCGCCCCGAGCGCCGCTCGGCCCGCGCGCTGGTGCTGAGCCCGACCCGTGAGCTCTCCGGCCAGATCCTTGAGAGCTTCCGCCTCTATGGCAAGCATGTGCGCCCCTCCACGGCGCTCGCCATCGGCGGCGTGCCGATCGGCCGCCAGGCCCGCGCGTTGGCCAATGGCGTCGACGTGCTCGTGGCCACTCCCGGCCGCCTCGTCGACCTGCTTGAAAACAACGCGGTCCGCCTCGACATGGTCGAAGTGCTCGTCCTCGACGAAGCCGACCAGATGCTCGACATGGGCTTCATCCACGCCATCCGCGCCATCTGCGCCCGGCTGCCGGCCAAGCGCCGCAACCTGTTCTTCTCGGCCACCATGCCGCGCGAGATCGAGAAGCTGGCGGATTCGCTGCTGACCGATCCGGTCCGTGTCGCGGTGACGCCGGTCGCCAAGACCGCCGACCGCGTCGAGCAGAAGGTGCTGTTCACCGACCGCGCCGGCAAGCCGAACCTGCTGGTCGAGCTGCTCTCCGAGCCGGAGATGGACCGCGCCCTCGTCTTCTCCCGCACCAAGCACGGCGCCGACCGTGTGGTGAAGGGCTTGGCCGGGGCCGGCATCGCCGCCGAGGCGATCCACGGCAACAAGTCGCAGCCCCAGCGCGAGCGCGCACTCGCCGCCTTCCGCCAGGGCGTGGTCAAGGTGCTTGTCGCGACCGATATCGCCGCCCGCGGCATCGACGTGCCGGGCGTCAGCCACGTCATCAATTACGACCTGCCCAACGTGCCGGAAAGCTATGTTCACCGTATCGGCCGCACCGCGCGCGCCGGTCGCGAGGGCATCGCCATCTCGCTGTGCGACGGCGAGGAGCGCGCCTTCCTGCGCGACATCGAGCGGCTAATCAAGATCACCATCCCCTCGGTCGACCGCCGTGGCGAGAGCCGTCGCGAAGGCGCCCCGCGCCTTGAAGGCTTCCGCTCGGAAGGCCGCCCCGAGGGCGCCCGCCCCGCGCGCGACGCCCGTGGCCCGCGCAGCGACGCTCCCCGTGGCGCCCGCCCGTTCAACCGGGGCCCCCGCCCCGAGGGTGACGCCCGCAAGGACGGCCCGCGCCACGAAGGCCCGCGTCTCGACGCCGTTGTGCGCCGGGATGGCCCGCCGCTCGAAGGCCGCCGGCCGCCGCGCCGCAAGGCCTATCGTGCCGCCCCGTGACCGCCTGAAACCCGCCCCGCGCCCCGATAAGGGTGCGCGGGGTGTTGCGGAGGCTGGCATGTACGGCGCCGCAGCATTATCAGGACAAGACAAATGCCGGCCGGCAGGGTATTGGCCTAGCGGCAAGGCCGGCAGCAGCCTGTACGAGGAGAGCCATTAATGGCGAAAGAGGAACTGCTCGAGTTCGACGGCACCGTGACGGAAGTTCTGCCCGACGGCAACTTCCGCGTCGTGCTCGACAATGAACACGAGATTCTCGCCTATGCGGCGGGCAAGATGAAGAAGAACCGCATCCGCACCATCGTCGGCGACCGTGTCGTCGTCGAGATGTCGCCCTATGATCTGGAGCGCGGACGCATCAACTTCCGCCACAAGACCGGCGGACCGACCCCGCCGATCGGCAGCGGCCAGCGTCGCCCGCCGCCCGGTCGTCGGCGCTGAGCAGCCGGGCGTCGCCGCCCGGCCCCTCTCCCCGCCGCGCGCGGGCCCGCCCCGTTCGCCTACGCCACGCCCGGTCCGTTCAGACCGGCCAGTCGGCGAGGCGCCAGGCCGAATCCCAGAACATCCATTCGAGTTCCGTGGCCCGCTTATAGGCCGCGTGCATGCGCGCGAGCACGGCGGGCGATGCACCCATCGCCGCGCGGTCAGTCGTGGCGATCACCGCCTGCACCGCCTCGTGGAACTCCTCGCCGGCATAGGTGTCGATCCAGGCATCATAGGGGTTCGGCCGCACCGCCCGCCCGAGAATGTCACGCCCGACCTCGGCATAGATCCAGAAGCACGGCAGCAGCGCCGCCAGCGCCACCGGATAGGGCTCGCTATAGGCGGTGGCGATCAGGAAGCTGGAATAATGGTGGCACACCGGCGACATGGGCGTGCGCTCGAACGCATCCGCGTCGATGCCGAAGCTCTCGAAGAAATCGGCATGCAGCGAGCGCTCGACCACCACCGCGACCTTGGCGGCCTCGGCGAACTGCACCAGCCCGTCTGTATCGTCCGCCTTGGCGGCGGCAATCGCCAGCGCCCGGCCGAAGGCGATCAGATAATGCGCGTCCTGCAGCATGTAGTGCCGGAACCGCTCCAGCGAGAGCGTGCCATCCGCCAGCGCCGCGTTGAACGGCATGGTGCGGATCGCCTCATAGGTCGGCAGGTTCCGGCCCCAGGCATGGGCACTGAAGGAATGGGCACCGAGGGTCGAGCCGTCGCTCATGAGCGTTTCCTCCTGACATGAAAAGGGCCGCTGGTGACAGCGGCCCGGATCATACGTGTCTCAACGGGGAGAGCAAAACCGGCTGCTCCGCTGGTCAGTGCGCGGTGCGCGCATCCGCCTCGATCGCCGCCGCCGCCGATGTCAGCTGTTCGAGGAACTGCTGGCGGCTGGCGCGGGTCGCCTCGTCGCGGGCATCCTCGACGTCTTCCTGCGCGTCGCGGATCATCTTGGCGAGGTTTTCGGCCCGCAGCTCAGCGAGCGGAATGGCCGTTTCGGCCAGCACGGTAAGGCCGGCCGGGTTGGCTTCGGCGAAGCCGCCGCGCACGAAGAGCTTCTTCGGCCCGCCATCGCCCTTTATCGTCAGCACGCCGGGCTTCAGCGTCGACACGAAGGGCGCATGGCCGGCAAGGATGCCGAACTCGCCCTCGGCGCCGGGGACGATGACTTCCGTCACCGCGCCGGAATAGACGAGGCGCTCGGGGGAAACGAGTTCAAACGGGAAGGTGGCCATGGATCCTCCAGGGGATGCGTCAGCGTCAATGATCGACGCCCCGTGCCGTCAGCGGCCGGGGCGCGCGGATCACGCGGCCTCGGCAGCCATCTTCTTGCCCTTCTCGATCGCCTCTTCGATGGTGCCGACCATGTAGAAGGCCTGCTCCGGGAGGTGATCATACTTGCCTTCCACCAGGCCCTTGAAGCCCTTGATGGTGTCGGCGAGGTCGACGAGCTTGCCGGGCGAGCCGGTGAACACTTCGGCGACGTGGAAGGGCTGCGACAGGAAGCGCTCGATCTTGCGGGCGCGGGCGACGGTGAGCTTGTCCTCTTCCGAGAGCTCGTCCATGCCCAGGATCGCGATGATGTCCTGCAGCGACTTGTAGCGCTGCAGCGTCTGCTGCACCTGGCGCGCCACGTTGTAGTGCTCCTCGCCGATGATCAGCGGCGAGAGAATGCGCGAGGTCGAGTCGAGCGGGTCCACCGCCGGGTAGATGCCCTTTTCCGCGATCGAGCGCGACAGAACGGTCGTCGCGTCAAGATGGGCGAAGGAGGCGGCCGGCGCCGGGTCGGTCAGATCGTCGGCGGGCACGTAAATGGCCTGCACCGAGGTGATCGAACCCTTGGTGGTGGTGGTGATGCGCTCCTGCAGCGCGCCCATGTCGGTGGCCAGCGTCGGCTGATAGCCCACCGCCGAGGGAATGCGGCCGAGCAGAGCCGACACTTCCGAACCCGCCTGGGTGAAGCGGAAGATGTTGTCGACGAAGAACAGCACGTCCTGGCCCTGGTCGCGGAAATGTTCGGCGACGGTGAGGCCGGTGAGCGCGACGCGGGCGCGGGCGCCGGGCGGCTCGTTCATCTGGCCATAGACCAGCGCGCACTTGGAGCCGGCGGAGGAGCCGTTGTGCTCGTGCGGATCGACGTTCACCTTGGACTCGATCATCTCGTAATAGAGATCGTTGCCCTCGCGGGTGCGTTCGCCAACGCCAGCGAACACCGAGTAGCCGCCATGCGCCTTGGCGATATTGTTGATCAGTTCCATGATCAGCACGGTCTTGCCGACGCCGGCGCCGCCGAACAGGCCGACCTTGCCGCCCTTGGAGTAGGGCGCCAGCAGGTCGACGACCTTGATGCCGGTGACGAGGATCTCGGCCTCGGTCGACTGGTCGGCATAGGAGGGCGCGGGCTGGTGGATGCCGCGCGTGGCCTCGCCGACGATCGGGCCGAGTTCGTCGACCGGCTCGCCGATGACGTTCATGATGCGGCCGAGGCACGCCTCGCCGACCGGCACGGAGATCGCGCCGCCGGTGTCCGTCACCTTGGTGCCGCGGACCAGACCTTCGGTCGAGTCCATGGCGATGGTGCGCACGGTGTTCTCGCCGAGGTGCTGGGCGACTTCGAGAACGAGGCGGGCCCCGTTATTCGTCGTCTCCAGCGCGTTCAGGATCGCCGGGAGGTGATCCTCGAACTGCACGTCCACGACGGCGCCGATGACCTGCGTGATGCGTCCGACATTAGCCATGTTCGTCGTCCTTCCGGGTCCTGCCTCACAGCGCCTCGGCGCCGGAAATGATCTCGATAAGTTCCTTCGTGATCATCGCCTGGCGGGTGCGGTTGTAGGTCAAAGTCTGCTTCTTGATCATGTCACCCGCGTTGCGGGTGGCGTTGTCCATCGCGCTCATGCGCGCGCCCTGTTCGGACGCGCCATTTTCGAGCAGAGCCTTGAAGACCTGCACGGCGAGATTGCGCGGCAGCAGGTCGGCGAGGATCTCGGCCTCGCCCGGCTCGTATTCATACACCGCCTCAGCCCCGGTCGCGGCAGCGGCCGGTGCGGCGAAGGTGGCGGGGATCAGCTGCTGCGCGGTCGGGACCTGCGAGATCACCGACTGGAAGCGGCTGAAGAACTGGGTCGCCACGTCGAACTCGCCGGCGGCGAACATGGCGCCGATCTTCTCGGCGATCTTCTGCGCATCGGCGAAGGAAACGCCCTTGTTCGAGCGCAGCTCGACGACCTCGACGATCTGCTTCTCGAACTGGCGGCGCAGCGCCTCGTGGCCCTTGCGGCCGACGCAGAAGATCTTGACCGTCTTGCCCTGCCCCATGAGCGAGAGAGCGCGCTCGCGGGTAAGGCGGACGATCGAGGAATTGAAGGCGCCGCACAGGCCGCGCTCGGCGGTCAGCACGATCAGGAGATGCGTCTGGTCCTTGCCGGTGCCGGTCAGCAGCAGCGGCGCGTCCGGCCCGCCGGAGATCGCGCCGGCAATGTTGCCGAGCACGCTCTCCATGCGCTGGGCATAGGGACGCGCGGCCTCGGCCGCCTGCTGGGCGCGCCGCAGCTTGGCGGCGGCGACCATCTGCATGGCCTTGGTGATCTTCTGCGTCGCCTTCACCGAAGCGATGCGATTGCGCAGATCCTTAAGGCTGGCCATCTAACTTGGACTCCCGTGCCCCGGTGCTCGGCTCTGCCGCTCAGGCGAAGGTCTTGGAGAAGGAATCGAGCGCCTTGACGAGCTTCTCGGCGGTGTCCTTCGACAGTTCCTTCGACGTGCGGATGGCGTCGAGAATGTCGGCATGCTTGGTGCGCAGGAAGATCAGCAGGCCCTGCTCGAACTCGCGGACCTTGGAAACCGGCAGCACGTCGAGATAGCCATTGGTGCCGGCATAGATCACCACCACCTGCTCCTCGACCCGCAGCGGCGCGAACTGCGACTGTTTGAGCAGCTCGGTGAGGCGGGCGCCGCGGTTCAGCAGCTTCTGCGTCGAGGCGTCGAGGTCGGAGCCGAACTGGGCGAAGGCGGCCAGCTCGCGATACTGGGCGAGCTCGCCCTTGATCTTGCCGGCAACCTGCTTCATCGCCTTGATCTGCGCCGAGGAGCCGACGCGCGACACCGAGAGGCCGACGTTCACCGCCGGGCGGATGCCCTGGAAGAACAGGTCGGATTCCAGGAAGATCTGGCCGTCGGTGATCGAGATCACGTTGGTCGGGATGTAGGCCGAGACGTCGTTGGCCTGGGTCTCGATGACCGGAAGGGCGGTCAACGAGCCGGCGCCATTCTCGTCATTGAGCTTGGCGGCGCGCTCCAGCAGGCGCGAGTGGAGATAGAACACGTCGCCGGGATAGGCTTCGCGGCCCGGCGGGCGGCGCAGCAGCAGCGACATCTGGCGGTAGGCCACGGCCTGCTTGGACAGATCGTCATGGACGATCAGCGCGTGCATGCCGTTGTCGCGGAAGAACTCGCCCATGGCGGTGCCGGAGAACGGCGCCAGGAACTGCATCGGCGCCGCATCGGAAGCGGTGGCGGCGATGATGATCGAGTATTCCAGCGCGCCCTGCTCTTCCAGCACCTTCACGAACTGCGCGACGGTGGAACGCTTCTGCCCGATCGCGACATAGACGCAATAGAGCTTTGCCTTCTCGTCGGTGCCGGCGTTGATGGTCTTCTGGTTCAGGATGGCGTCGAGCGCGACGGCGGTCTTGCCGGTCTGGCGGTCGCCGATGATCAGCTCGCGCTGGCCACGGCCGATCGGGATCAGCGCGTCGATGGCCTTGAGGCCGGTCTGCATCGGCTCATGCACCGACTTGCGCGGGATGATGCCCGGCGCCTTCACGTCGACACGGCGACGCTCGGTGTATTCGATCGGGCCCTTGCCGTCGATCGGGTTGCCGAGGGCGTCGACGACGCGGCCGAGCAGGCCCTTGCCGACCGGAACGTCGACGATGGCGCCGGTGCGCTTGACCGTCTGGCCTTCCATGATCTCGCGGTCGGAACCGAAGATGACGACGCCGACATTGTCGATTTCGAGGTTCAGCGCCATGCCGCGCGTGCCGTTCTCGAACTCGACCATCTCGCCCGCCTGGACGTTGTCGAGCCCGTAGATGCGGGCGATGCCGTCACCGACGGACAGAACCTGACCGACCTCGGAGACTTCGGCTTCCTGGCCGAAATTCTTGATCTGCTCCTTGAGGATCGCGGAAATTTCAGCGGCGCGGATATCCATCAGCGAACCTCTTTCATCGCAGTGCGGATCGAATTGAGCTTGGTCTTCAGCGAGGCGTCGACGAGCTTCGAGCCGACCTTGACCTTCAGCCCGCCCAGAAGCGAGGGATCGACCTCGACGGCGAGCTTGACGTCCTTGCCGGTGAGCGCGTCGAGCGCCTGCTTCAGCGTGGCAGCGTGAGAATCGGAGAGCGGCTGGGCGACGGTGACTTCGGCCGTCACTTCGCCCTTATAGGCGGCGACCAGCAGCGCGAAATCGCGCAGGATGGCCTCGACCGTGAAGAGCCGGCGGTTGGCCGCCACGGTCTTGAAGAAATTGGCGGAGAGGCCGGTAATGCCCGCCTTGGCGAGGAGGGCGGCGATCGCCCTCTCCTGCTCCTCGGACGCGAAGACCGGGCTGCGCACGAGGCGCTTGAGATCATCGCTCTCGGCGATCATGGCGCTGAACCTGTCCAGGTCCGCCTTGACCGCATCGACAGCATTGGCGTCGCGGGCCAGCTCGAAGAGCGCCGTCGCGTAGCGTCCTGCCGCTCCGGATACGTAGGTCTCGGCCACTTTGCCTCTCTCGGGGCTTGTCCGGAGCGCGCGTCACCCGGCAGGGGACGCCTCTTCCGGACTGGAAGGATGTGAACTCAAGGCGGCGCAGGGATTTCCCTTACCCGACAGTGAGGTCGGCGGTTCCCTAACACGGCTCTCCGCATGCTGCAACACGAGGGCGTGAGGGAAAAACCGGGTCAAATGACGTAGCGGCCGGATAATGCTCGCTCAAGCGCCATATCTCGCTGCCGCAAGGCTTTGCGGGGCCTGCGGCGCATTGTTGCACCGCGCCTTTTCCCCATCGCGGCACGAGGTTTTCCACCCCTGCGCGAGGATGTCGCGCTTTCTGGCATACCAGAGCCCGGCCACCGCCGCCGGGCCGGGGACGTCAGCTCAGTCGCGGGCCACCCGCAGCGCCGCCGCCGCAGCGATCGGGCCGAGCACCATCGCCGCCAGCGACAGGCCGAGCAGGATTCGGAACGGCGTGCCGAACGGCACCGTGCCGCCGAGCGCGGTGGAGGTGGCCGCGACCGCGAAGATCAGCACCGGGATCGTCAGCGGCATCACCAGCACCGCCACGAGCAGCCCGCCGCGCCGGAACACGGCGGCGAAGGCGGCGCCGATCAGGCCGAGAAAGGTGATGGCGGGCGTGCCCACCAGCAGTGTCAGCGTCAGGGCGCCGATCGAGGCGGGCGCAAGGTTCAGCAGCAGCGCCAGCATCGGCGCGGCCACCACCAGCGGCAGGCCGGTGGCGATCCAGTGCGCCAGCCCCTTGGCCGCCGCCACCAGTTCCAGCGGCAGCGCCCCCATGGCGAGCACATCGAGCGCGCCATCCTCGGCATCGGCGGAAAACAGCCGGTCGAGGCCGATCAGCGAGGCCAGCAGCGCGCCGATCCACAGGATCGCCGGGCCGATGCGGGCGAGCAAAGCAAGGTCCGGTCCGATGGCGAAGGGCGTCACCACCACCACGGCGAGGAAGAAGACGACGCCCAGCCCCGCCCCGCCGCCGGCCCGCAAGGCGAGGCGCAGGTCGCGGGCGAGCAGCGCCAGAAAGGCCCGGCTCATGCGTCGATCCTCTCGGCAACAGGCCGCGCCGGCCGCCAGGCGCCGAGGTCGAGCCCGTCGGACGGGCCAAAATCCAGCGGCGCATGAGTGGCGGCGACGATCAGCCCGCCCGCCGCCACATGTGCCCGCGCCAGTTCGGCAAAGCGCGCCTGCGCCGCCGTGTCGAGCGCCGTGGTCGGCTCGTCCAGCAGCCAGAGCGGGCGCTGCGCCACCAGCAGGCGGGCCAGCGCCAGCCGGCGCTTCTGACCGGCAGAGAGCACCGCCACCGGCAGCCGTTCCAGCCCGCCGAGCCCGACCGCCTCCATGGCCTCGCCCACGCTGAGCGCCGGGCGGCCCAGCATGGCGCGCCAGAAGGCGAGGTTTTCCTGCGCGCTCAGCGCGCCCTTATGGGCATCGAGATGGCCGAGATAATGCGTCTCCTCGGTGAAATCCTCCGGCTCGGGCGCGCCCTCCAGCCGCAACAGGCCCGCCTCGGGCCGCGCCAGGCCAGCGAGGATGCGCAGGAGCGAGGATTTTCCGGTGCCGTTCGGCCCGGTCACGATCAGCGCCCGCCCGGCCTCCAGGGTGAAGCCGAGGCCGGCGAACAGCATCCGCACGCCGCGCCGACAGGCCAGATTCTCGACCACGAGCCGCATCAGGCGCTCTGCTCCCTGACGCTGCCGACGCGCCGCACAATTTTCCGATGCATCGCGTCAAGCCCTCTAGGATCGGAGTTTGAAATGGCTCTATATAGAAATCTGAACGATGCGCCCTGTGCCGTGCCAGGGCCCGCCCGAGCTGAGCTATAGCCCGCGGGCCTGCTTCCCTCCAAGGCCCAGCGCATCCTGTCACTTTGTTAGCGGGGACCTGCCAGCCGTGACGTCGCTCGACAGCTTCAAAAGCCGGAAAACTCTCACCGTCGGGTCCAAGACCTACGTCTATTACAGCCTGCCGGAGGCGGAGAAGAACGGCCTCGACGGCGTCTCGGCCCTGCCCTTCTCGATGAAGGTGCTGCTGGAGAACCTGCTCCGCTTCGAGGACGGCCGCTCCGTCTCGAAGAAGGACATCGTCTTCATCAAGGACTGGCTGGTCAATCGCGGCAAGGTCGAGAACGAGATCGCCTACCGTCCCGCCCGCGTGCTGATGCAGGACTTCACCGGCGTTCCCGCCGTGGTCGACCTCGCCGCCATGCGCGACGCCATGGTGCATCTGGGCGGCGATCCCAAGCGGATCAACCCGCTGGTCCCGGTCGACCTCGTCATCGACCATTCGGTCATCGTCAACTTCTTCGGCGACAGCGCCGCCTTCGGCAAGAATGTCGACGAGGAATACAAGCAGAACCAGGAGCGCTACCGCTTCCTGAAATGGGGCCAGTCGGCCTTCGATAATTTCCGCGTGGTGCCGCCCGGCACCGGCATCTGCCACCAGGTGAACCTCGAATATCTCGCCCAGACCGTGTGGACGAGGGACGAGGACGGTGAGACCGTCGCCTATCCCGACACCTGCGTCGGCACCGACAGCCACACCACCATGATCAACGGCCTCGGCGTTCTCGGCTGGGGCGTGGGCGGCATCGAGGCGGAGGCGGCCATGCTCGGCCAGCCGGTGTCCATGCTGATTCCCGAGGTCATCGGCTTCAAGCTGACCGGCGAGATGAAGGAGGGCATCACCGCCACCGATCTGGTGCTCACCGTCACCCAGATGCTGCGCAAGAAGGGCGTGGTCGGCAAGTTCGTCGAGTTCTTCGGCCCCGGCCTCGATCACCTCACCCTCGCCGACCGCGCCACCATCGGCAACATGGCGCCGGAATATGGCGCCACCTGCGGCTTCTTCCCGGTCGATTCGGAAACCATCGCCTATCTCGACGAGACCGGCCGCACCGATGAGCGGATCGCCCTTGTCGAGGCCTATTCCAAGGCCCAGGGCATGTGGCGCACCGCCGGCACCGCCGACCCGGTGTTCACCGACGTGCTGGAGCTCGACATCTCCACCGTGCTGCCCTCGCTCGCCGGTCCCAAGCGCCCGCAGGACCGCGTGCTGCTCTCCGGCACCAAGCAGGGCTTCCTCGCCGCGCTGGAAGGCGAGTTCAAGAAGGCCGGCGAGACCGGAAAGCGCGTGCCGGTGGCCGGCACCGACTATGATCTCGGCCATGGCGACGTGACCATCGCCGCCATCACCTCCTGCACCAACACCTCCAATCCCTCCGTGCTGATCGCCGCCGGCCTGCTCGCCCGCAACGCGGTGGCCAAGGGCCTGAAGTCGAAGCCTTGGGTGAAGACCTCGCTGGCGCCCGGCAGCCAGGTGGTGGAAGGCTATCTCAACGCCGCCGGCCTGCAGGACGATCTCGACGCGCTCGGCTTCAACCTGGTCGGCTTCGGCTGCACCACCTGCATCGGCAATTCCGGCCCGCTGCCGGAGGCGATCTCGGAAGCCATCAACACGCACGACCTCATCGCCGGCGCCGTCATCTCCGGCAACCGCAATTTCGAGGGCCGCGTGAATCCGGACGTGAAGGCGAACTACCTCGCCTCCCCGCCGCTCGTCGTCGCCTATGCCATTGCCGGCTCGCTGCAGATCGACCTCACCACCGAGCCGCTCGGCATCGGCTCGGACGGTCAGCCGGTGTTCCTCAAGGACGTCTGGCCGTCCAACCAGGAGATCGCCGCCTTCATCCGCGCCAACGTCACCAAGAAGATGTTCCAGGAGAAATATTCCGACGTCTTCAAGGGCGACGAGAACTGGCAGAAGATCGCCATTCCGCTCGGCGAGACCTATGCCTGGGACGACCGCTCCACCTATGTGCAGAACCCGCCCTATTTCGAGGGCATGCGCATGGAGCCGGAGCCCGTCACCGACATCATCAAGGCGCGGGTGATCGGGCTGTTCCTCGATTCGATCACCACCGACCACATTTCCCCGGCCGGCTCGATCAAGGAAGCCAGCCCCGCCGGCGCCTATCTGCGCGACCACCAGGTGCGCCCGGCCGACTTCAACCAGTACGGCACACGGCGCGGAAATCATCAGGTGATGATGCGCGGCACCTTCGGCAATATCCGCATCAAGAACCAGATGCTGAGCGGCACGGAAGGCGGCTTCACCCGCCACTGGCCGGATGGTACCGAGATGCCGATCTACAATGCCGCCATGCTCTACAAGCAGGAAGGCATCCCCACCGTCGTCTTTGCCGGCAAGGAATACGGCACCGGCTCCTCGCGCGACTGGGCGGCCAAGGGCACGTCGCTGCTTGGCATCCGCGCCGTCATCGCCCAGAGCTTCGAGCGCATCCACCGCTCGAACCTGGTCGGCATGGGCGTGGTGCCGCTGGTGTTCCAGAACGACGAGAGCTGGCAGTCGCTCGGCATCAAGGGCGACGAGATCGTCACGCTGAAGGGCATTGAGGGCGACCTCAAGCCGCGCCAGACGCTGATCGCCGAGATCACCTTCGCCGACGGCACCATCAAGAACGTCCCGCTCACCTGCCGCATCGATACGCTGGACGAGCTGGACTACTTCCGCAATGGCGGCATCCTGCCGTTCGTGCTGCGCAATCTCGCCGCCTGAGCCGGCGGCCCTGCCTTTGTGAAAAGCCGGCGCGGGGCTTCCCCCGTGCCGGCTTTTCCATGTCCGGGCGCCGTCCGCGCCGCTGGCCCGCCCGGCCTCGCGGCGCGCCGCGCCCCGTCACGCCGGCGTGCGCAGCGACACCCGAATGTGACTGGTCGGGGCGCGGCTGGCGTCTTATTGCCTTGGGGGCGGACCAGCCGGCAGGCTCCGGCAACGGCTCCGCCCCCGAGCCCCGCGACCGGCGCCATCCCTGCGGACCGGCCCGCCCGTAACCGAGACGTCCGCGCCCAAGGGACCCCCGCCCGACATGTCCGTGATCGCCTTCGCCCTGCGCCTGCCTGCTCCTTCCGCCCGTGCGGTTGCGCTGGCCCTGCTCGCCTTTACCCTGGCGCTTCCGGGCGCCGCCCGGGCGGAAGAAGTGACGGCGGCGACGGCCGCGCCGGTGAAGCCGGTGGCGGCGCCGAAGGCGATGATCGAGCTGTTCACCAGCCAGGGCTGCTCCTCCTGCCCGCCCGCCGACCAGCTGATGGGCGAGCTTGCCGCCCGCTCCGACGTGATCGCGCTCACCCTGGCGGTGGACTATTGGGATTATCTCGGCTGGAAGGACACGCTCGCCAAGCACGGCCATTCACTGCGCCAGAAGGCCTATGCCCATATGCGCGGCGACGGCAAGATGTTCACCCCGCAGGCGGTGATCAATGGCCGCGCCATGGCGATCGGCTCCGATCGCGCCGCGCTGGAGCGCGCGCTGGCGGCCAGCAGCGCCCCGCCCGTGCCGGTTTCGGTGGAGAGCGCCGCCGGCACGGTCAAGGTCCGCATCGGTGCCCTCCCCGGCGCGACCAAGGGCGAGGTCTGGCTCTGCCCGGTGGCCAGCCGCATGGATGTCGAGATCGGCCGCGGCGAGAATGAGGGTGCCAAGGTGACCTACCACAATGTGGTGCGCGGCTGGGTGCGGCTGGGCAGCTGGGAGGGCACGGAAACCAGCTTCGAGACCAGGCTTCATCGCCAGCCGGGCGACGCCGTTGATGCGGTGGTGGTCTTCGTCCAGTCGGGCTCCTCCACCGAGCCGGGCACGATACTCGGCGCGACGCTGCAGCCGCTCGACTGACACCTTCAGCAACGAGGATCACGCGCTCGTTAACGGAAAACACAAGGCTGCCCGATTTCGGCCGTTGCCGTGCCCCTTGTGCCGGTCAGTCTCGTCTTCATAGCGTTGGGCCGGTTCGCGAGTGCCGCGGTTTCCCAGCCCCCCAGCCCCCCGCGGTGCCTGTGGACCGGCCTGACGTTATCTCTAGGTTCAATCCCCGAATTGTTCTTCAGGGCCGGCGCCTTTGCCGGCCCTTTTTTGTGTCCGGCGCCGCCACTGCCCCGTCACGGGCGCGGCGCAGGGGCCGCCCGGCGCGAAAGGCGCTTGAAGCGGCGCGCCGCCCGGTGGATCATGACGCCGACATGACATGGCTCAGCCCACAGGCCCGCACGCGGCGGGCCACAGAGGCCGGAGGCGCCGCGTGGCGGAAATCGACCCCATAGCCCTGCCGGTCGGCACCCGTACCGACCGCGTCACCTTCGACCGGCGCGAACTCGACCGCATCCTCGATCTCTATGGCCGCATGGTCGCGCAGGGCGAGTGGCGCGACTACGCCATCGACTTCACCCGCGACAAGGCGATCTTCTCGATCTTCCGCCGCGCCACCGAAGTCCCGATCTATCGGATCGAGAAGGACCCCCGCCTCGCCCGCAAACAGGGCGCCTACACGGTGGTGTCGCAGACCGGCCTCATCCTGAAGCGCGGGCATGAGCTTGCGCGGGTGATCGCGGTGCTGGAAAAACCGCTGCGCGCCGTCAACTGACGCCCTTCCACGCGACGGACCTCCGCTTCGCGTGCAAAAACTGCGTCGGGCCCTAAACCAGAGCCTTCCCCTACGATTCGGAGATTTCCATGCGCAGCCTCACCGTCGCCGCTACCCAGATGCGCTGCGACTGGAACATTGAGGGCAATATCGCCCGCGCCGAAGCCCTCGTGCGCGAGGCCGCCGCGCGCGGCGCAAAGCTCATCCTGCTGCAGGAACTGTTCGAGACCCCCTATTTCTGCCAGGACCAGCTGCACGAGTTCCTCGACCTCGCCCGGCCCTTTGAGGGCAACCGGCTGGTCGCCCATTTCGCCCGTCTGGCGAAAGAGCTGGGCGTCGTGCTGCCGGTCTCGTTCTTCGAGCGCGCCGGGCAGGCCACTTTCAACAGCCTTGCCATGGTCGACGCCGATGGCCAGGTGCTCGGCCTCTACCGCAAGAGCCACATACCGGACGGGCCGGGCTACACCGAGAAGTTCTATTTCTCGCCCGGCGACACCGGCTTCCGCGTCTGGGACACGGCGGTCGGGCGGATCGGCGTCGGCATCTGCTGGGACCAGTGGTTCCCCGAATGCGCCCGCACCATGGCGCTGCTTGGCGCCGAAGTGCTGCTCTATCCCACCGCCATCGGCTCCGAGCCGCATGATTCGGGCCTCGATTCGGCCGGCCACTGGCAGCGCGTGATGCAGGGCCATGCCGGCGCCAACCTCATGCCGCTCATCGCCTCCAACCGCATCGGCCGGGAAGAGGGCCGCAACGGCACCTCCATCACCTTCTACGGCTCCTCCTTCATCGCTGGCCCCACCGGCGAAAAGGTCACCGAGGCCGGCCGCGACGAGGAAGCCGTGCTCACCGCGACCTTCGATCTCGACGGCATCGCCCGCCAGCGCCAGAGCTGGGGCGTGTTCCGCGACCGACGGCCGGACCTTTATGGCCCGCTGCTCTCGCTCGACGGGCGGGCGCCCATGCGGGCGAATGGATGACATCATGACCCACACCCTCACCACCCTGCCCGCCGCCGACGGCTTCCGCATGCCGGCCGAATGGGAGCCGCATGCCGGCACCTGGATGATCTGGCCCGAGCGCCCGGATAATTGGCGCGCCGACGCCGAACCGGCGCAGGACGCTTTTGTGGCCGTGGCCAGCGCCATTGCCCGCTTCGAGCCCGTCACCATGCTCGCGAGCCCGCGCCAGTGGCGCCATGCCCGCGCCGCCCTGCCGCCTTCGGTGCGCGTGGTGGAAGCGACCTCCGACGATTCCTGGTGCCGCGACTGCGGCGCCACCTTCCTCACCGATTCCGCCGGCCGGCTGCGCGGCGTCGACTGGGGCTTCAATGCCTGGGGTGGCCTCTACGCCCCCTGCGACCAGGACGAGCTGATCGCCGCCAAGATGCTGGAGATCGAGCGGGCGCCGCGCTACGTGGCGCCGCTCGTTCTGGAAGGCGGCTCGATCCATGTCGATGGCGAAGGCACGGTGCTCACCACCGAGGAGTGCCTGCTCAACCCCAACCGCAACCCGGACCTCTCGCGCGAGGAAATCGAGCAGCACCTGAAGGACTATCTCGGCGTCTCCAAGGTGCTCTGGCTCGGCGCCGGCCTCGTCGACGACGAAACGTCAGGCCATATCGACAACCTCGCCTGCTTCGTCCGCCCCGGCGTGGTGGCGCTGACCGGCTGCGACGACCCGCTCGACCCGCAATACCCGATCTCGAAGGACGCGCGTGAGCGCCTGGCGGCGATGACCGACGCCCGCGGGCGCGCGCTTGAGATCGTCACCCTGCCGCTGCCCGGCCCGCTGTTCCGCACGGGCGAGGAAGCGCTCGACCTCGGCACCGAGCCCGGCACCATGTCGCGCCGTCCCGGCGAGCGGCTCGGCGCCTCCTATGCCAATTTCTATCTCGGCAACGGCTTCGTGTTGATGCCGCTGCTCGACCCGGCGCAGGACGCGGCGGCGCAGAACATCCTCGCCCGCCTGTTCCCGGAGCGCGAGGTGGTGGGCGTGCCGACGCATGAGATCATTCTCGGCGGCGGCAACATCCACTGCATCACTCAGCAGCAGCCACTGGGCACGCCGGCCTGACGCTCATCCCTTCACCAGGCCCAGCCGGATCAGGCTTTCCGCCGTAGCAAGGATCGCCTCTTCCGCCGGGCGCGGCGACCAGCCGAGGATGTCGCGCGCCTTGGCATTGGCGGCGTCGCGGCGGATACCGAGCCGGGGCACCGCCATCCGGGCCATCGGCAGCACGAGCGCGGCAAGGCGCACCATCACATCAGGCAGCTGGATGCGCGGCACACGCCGCGCCGCCGGCCCGAGCCCCGCCCGCAGCACCTTCGCCATCTCATGCAGCGACACCGCCGCGCCCGCCGTGGCGAGAAAGCGCTCGCCTGCCGCCTCCGGTGCCGTCATCGCCTTGAGATGCAGATCGGCGACGTCGCGCACATCGACAAGGCCGAGATAGAGGCGCGGCGTCGCCGGCATGGCCCCGTCCAGCAGGGCGTGTATGAGGTCCAGCGAGGCGGACATGTCAGGCCCCAGCGCCGGGCCGAGCACCACCACCGGGTTGACGGTCGCCAGTTCCATGCCGGCGCCCTCGCCGGCGATGAAATCCCATGCCGCCCGCTCCGCCAGGGTCTTGGAGCGCGTATAGGCGTCGACGCCGGCACCATCAGGCGCGGTCCAGTCGCGCTCGTCATAGGGGCCCGTGCGCGGCGCATGGCCATAGCCCACCGCCGCGAAGGAGGAGGTGACGACCACCCGCCGCACGCCCGCCGCCCGCGCCGCCTTCAGCACCCGCACCGTGCCCTCGCGCGCCACCGCGATCAGCCCCGCCTCATCATCCGCCACCAGGCCCGCCGGCACGGGTGAGGCCACATGCAGGGCATAATCGCAGCCGGCCAGCGCGGCCGCCCAGCCGTCATCGTCGAGCAAATCGGCGCGGTGGAAGCTCAGCGCCGCCTCCGGCCGGGCCCCGCCCGCCGCCAGCTGGGCCCGCGCCTGCCCCTCCTGCGCCATGTCGCGCAGCGTGGCACGCACCTCATGGCCTTGGCGCAGCAGCGCGAGAATGACATAGGCGGCGATGAAGCCCGAGCCGCCGGTGACGAGAACGCGCGCCATCACGGCTCCCCCCGGCTAGGCGCGGCCATGGCCAGCATTTTGAGCGCGGCGCAGGCCGCGCCGAAGCCATTGTCGATGTTGACCGCCACCACCCCCGGCGCGCAGCTCGCCAGCGCCGAGGTGAGCGCGGCCCGGCCTCCCTCGGCGACGCCATAGCCGACCGAGGTCGGCACGGCGATAACAGGCGCGCTCACCAGCCCGCCCAGCACGCTGAACAGCGCCCCCTCCATTCCCGCCACCGCGATCACCACCCGGCAGACGCGGATGTCCTCGATCCGTTCCATCAGCCGCCACAGCCCGGCGACGCCGACATCGGCGACGAGCAGCGCCCCCTGCCCGCTGAAGGCGAGGGTCTGCACCGCCTCGCGCGCCACCGGCAGGTCCGAGGTGCCAGCCGCCACCACCGCCACCTGGGCGTCGGCCAGCGCCACCTTGCCGCCCAGCACGGCGGTGCGGGACAGCGGGTCATAGTCGAGCCCGGCACGCGCCGCCGCGTCCAGCGCCGCAAAGCCCGCCGGCTCCAGCCGCGTCAGCAGCAGCCGCGCCCCGCGCGCGCGGGCGGCGGCGAGGATCTCGGTGATCTGTTCGGTCGACTTGGCGCTGCACAGCACCGCCTCGGGCAGGCCGGTGCGCGCGGCGCGGTTCCAGTCGAAGATGAAATCCATGGCTCAGGCCCCCATGGTCGGAGCGCCGACGAACATGGCGCCGCGACGATAGGCGCGGGAGCCGGCATAGGCCCGCCCGTCCCCGGCGCAGAGCTGCGCCATCAGCGCGTCCACCGCACCCGCCTGCCCCATCGCCTCCTCGCCCAGTTCCACCGCCACGCCCTGATGGGTGATGCGGCAGCGCAGCGTGCCGCCGCCGGTGAGCGCGGAAAGCCGGCGCTCAGCCCGCTCGACAAAGGCGAGGTCGTCCGCATCGATGGCGATCCCGGTCTCGACCCGGCTGGCGAGGCAGGGCTGCGCCGGCAGTTCCGCGACCGCGCCGAGCCCGAGCTCGCGGGCGAGCGCGCGCACATCGGCCTTGGTCATTCCGGCCTCGATAAGGGGGTGCACCACCCGCCGTTCGGTGGCGGCGATCAGGCCCGGCCGGTAGTCGCCGAGATCGTCGAGATTGGCGCCCGACGCGATCGGCCGGTCGGTCAGCCCGGCAATGCGGTCATAGAGATTGGTCTTGCAGAAATAGCAGCGGTCCACCGGGTTGTCGCGGTAGCGCGGATCCTCGAACTCGCCGCTGCCGGTCACGGTCAGGTCCCAGCCCTGCGCCGCCGCCAGCTCCCGCACCCGCGCCGTCGCCTCCGCCGGCACGGCCGGGGACACGGCATGGATCACGCTGAGCGGCACGCCATGGGCGAAAGCGAAGCTGGCCAGGGTGAGCGAATCGACCCCGCCGCTCACCGCCACCGCCAGCGCCGGGAAGCGGTCGAGCACGCGCGCCAGCCGCGCGGCGGCGGGCATTGGCTGGAGATCACTCATCCCCGCGCTCCGCCCGCTGCTTCTGCGCCCGCCGCGCCATCAGCGTGGCGCCGGTCAGCGCGTCGCTCTCCGCTTTCACCGTGGCGCCACCGGGGCGCGCCGCGCGCTTCACCGCCACGCCGTCAACCGCGCCCGCCGCGCGCGTCAGGGTGAGCCGGCGCTCCTCGCGGATGCGCAGCCCCAGCGTCGAGGTCTGCGCGAAGCAAGCCCTCGCCACCGCCTGCGTGCAATCCGGCCGCACCAGCAGCCGCAGCGCCACCATTGGCCGCCCCTTCTTGCCGAAGCGCTGGTCGAGGCTGACATCGAGCACGCCGGCCTCGCCGCGCAGCAGCGCCGTGGCGGTGCCGATCTCCTCGCCGGTCATGTCGTCGATCTCGCATTCGAAGACCGTGACCACATCGCCCGCCAGCGTATCGCCTTCCGCCGGCGCCGGCTCGAACACCAGCGCCCGCAGCACATTGGGCAGGCCGGGCAGGTCGCGCGTGCCCGCCCCGGTGCCCGACGCCACCAGCCGCCCGCCGGCCGGGCGACCGGCGCGCGCCAGATGCTTGAGGATCGCCGCCCCGGTCGGGGTCACGCGCTCGCCGGCGACGCCATCCTCGCGCCAGTCAAAGCCGGTGAGGATGGAAGTGGTGGCCGGCGCCGGAACCGGCAGCAGCCCATGCTGCGTCTTCACCAGCCCGCCGCCGAGCGGCAGCGGCGAGACGGTCCACTCCGCGCCGTCCAGCGCCGCCGCGAGGCTACCGGCGGCCACCACGTCGAGCAGCGAATCCCAGTCGGCGATTTCGTGGAAATGCACCTCCTCCACCTTCACCCGGTGGATGGCGGCTTCCGCCTCGGCAATGAGGGCGAGAATGGCGCAGGCATGCTCCGTCGTGCCGGCGCTGAGCGACGCCGCCGCGATCCGCACCCGCATGTCGCGATAGGTGCCGGCGTGGGGGTGGGAGTGAGCGTGGGGCGCGTGCGCGTGCGCGTGCTCATCCCCGGGCTCGACCCGGGGACCCAGCCCCTCCGCCCCAACCCCGGTGGACGCCTGGGTGGCCGGGTCGAGGACGGAAGGAGGGTGAGCGTCGTGGGTGTGAGAATGGGAATGGGAATGGGCGTGCGTGTGGGCGTGCTCGCCCTTCAGCCCGAAGCGGCGCACGGCGATGCCACCGCTCAACCCCGCGCGCAGAACGGGCGTGCCCGCCTCTTCCGGCAGCACGGCGCGGGCATCCGCCAGCACGCGGGGGGCGAGGTCCGGAAAGGCATCCAGCAGCGCCGCCACGAACATGTCGCCGGCGACGCCGCCCACCGCGTCGAGATGGATGCGTCTCACGCCGCCGCCTGCCGGCCGCGGCAGACCGGGATCACATAGGGCCCCTCGGGAATGATGGCGAGCGCGTTGTCGCCGGAACGCTTCAGGCTGGCGGCGATCGCCTCGTTGAGATCCGCGACGATTTCCACCGCCGTGATGCGCCGCTCCTCCTCGGTCAGCCCCGTGGTGTGGAGCTGGATGCGGCCCACGCGCATGGGCTTGAGCTGCATCTCGGTCTGCCATTCATCGACATCGGCCAGCGTCTTGGCGGTGAGCGTGGCGAGGAAGCGCTCCGGCCCCAGTTCCACCAGCCGCTC
Organism: Ancylobacter rudongensis; assembly: GCF_900100155.1. Classification (GTDB taxonomy): domain Bacteria; phylum Pseudomonadota; class Alphaproteobacteria; order Rhizobiales; family Xanthobacteraceae; genus Ancylobacter; species Ancylobacter rudongensis. Next base: position 31,974 of record NZ_FMTP01000006.1, on the reverse strand, counting down.
CTGCGCGGCGCGGAATTCCTCGCTGCCAAAACCTTCCGAGCACTCCGAGGCGATGATCAGCGTGCCGCCGGGCTCCAGAATGTCGAGCGGCGTCACCATGCCCTTGACCGTCTGGTAATAGGTTTTGTCCAATGGATAGCCGGCTGAAGATGTCACCACCGTGTGGAAACGGCGCGGCGCCTCGATCACAGTCGAACTCTCCACGAACGCCACGGCGGCGAGGTGGCTGGCGATGATCTCGCCGAAGGAGACGAAGACCAGGTCCCGCTCCTCGTCCAGCACCGTGTTCAGCGCATAGACATCGCCGAGCTTGCGCACGATCTCCAGCTGCTCCTCATGCAGCGGATTGCCGACGAGGTTGCACTGCACCGCCAGTGGATCTTCCATGAAGCGGGCAGAATGGAAGGTGCGGATGGTCTGGTGGCCGGCGACGCCGGGCGCCACCACCTTGCGCCCGCCGGACCAGCCGGCCATGAAGTGCGGCTCCACCAGCCCGGTGGCGATGCGCAGATCGGCCTGCGCAAAGCGCCGGTCGATGAAGACCGGCGTGCCGCGCGTCGGGGTGGGGCCCAGATCGACATGGGCGGCCTCATCGCGGGCGAAGTGGTTCTCGACCGTCACCGTCTCCAGCACCCAGGGGTCGCCGACCAGCTCGGCCAGTTCCTCGCCCTCATTCGGCCGGTGCAGCCCGGTCGCGACCAGCACGGTGATCGCCCCGGCAGGGATGCCGGCCGCCATCAGCGTTTCAATCATCGGCCGCAGGAACAGCCGGTTCGGCACCGGGCGGGTGATATCGCAGATGAGGATGCAGGCGCTCTTGCGCCCCTTCGCCAGCTCATGGAGCGGTGCCGAATCGACGGGATGCGCGAAGGCGTGGCGGATGGCGGCCACATTGTCGGGCAGCTTCGGCAGCGCCGCCTTGCGCAGCACGGTCGGCTGCGCCTCGGGCGGCAAGGTGAGGTCCAGCGCGCCGCGCCCGAAGGCGAGTTCAAGACCCGTGTGAGACATGGCCGCTCCTTGAGGTTGCCCACTGCTGGAGGCTCCCCTCCCCGATGGTCGAGAGAGGAGGATATCCCGCTGGGGGCCGGACATAAACCGGCAAGCCGACAACGAAAAGCGGCGCGGCCGGCTCGCCGAAGCCCGATCCACGCTTTGGCGGCATCGCCAAGGGGCGTACGCCGCGCGGGCGGCACTGGGGCGCCCGATCAAACCACCGTGACTGAGGGCGTTCCCTCCATCGCGCGGCCGATGATGGCGGCGCGGGAGAAGCCGGCGGCGCGGATCTCGCCCAGCACCCGCTCGGCCGCCTCGGGCGCCACCGCCAGCAACAGCCCGCCCGAGGTCTGCGGGTCGGTGAGCAGGTGCCGCGCGGCCTCCAGCATGGCTTCCGGCAGGCGCACGCCGTCGCCATAGCTCGCCCAGTTGCGGTGCGAGGCGCCGGTGACGAAGCCCGCCTGCGCCAGCGCCCGCGCCTCGGTGAGCAGGGGCAGCGCCGACGCCGCGATTTCCAGCGCGAGGCCCGAGCCGCGCGCCACTTCCAGCCCATGGCCGAGAATGCCGAAGCCGGTGACATCGGTCACCGCATGCACAGCCACGTCCCGGCCGAGCGCGGTGCCGATGCGGTTGAGCGTCGTCATCGCGGCGATCATCTCGGCATAGGCGGAGGGCGAGAGCTTCTCCTTCTTGAAGGCGGCGGAATAGACCCCCACCCCCAGCGCCTTGGTCAGGATCAGCACGTCGCCGGCGCGGGCGGTGCTGTTCTTGCGGATATGTTCCGGCCGCGCGGTGCCGATCACCGCCAGCCCATAGATCGGCTCCGGCGCGTCGATGGAATGGCCGCCCGCCACCGGAATGCCGGCCTCCGCCGCGATCGAGGCGCCGCCCTTCAAAATCTCGCGCACCAGCGCCGGCTCCAGCTTGCCGAGCGGCATGCCGAGAATGGCCAGCGCCAGCAGCGGCGTGCCGCCCATGGCATAGACGTCGGAGATCGCGTTGGTGGCGGCGATGCGGCCGAACTCATAGGGGTCGTCCACCATCGGCATGAAGAAATCGGTGGTGGCGATCAGGCAAGTGTCGTCGTCCAGCTGGTAGACCGCCGCGTCGTCGCCGGTCTCGGTGCCGACCAGCAGCCGGGTGAAACCGGCGCCGGAAGGCTGCTCGGCCAGCAATTCGCGCAGCACCGAGGGCGCCAGCTTGCAGCCGCAGCCCCCGCCATGGGCGAGGCTGGTCAGGCGAAACGGGGCGGCGGGGGTGTCGAGCATGGCATGTCTTCCTTATCGTCGGCACGGACGCGGCGATCGCCTGCGCCCTTCGAGGCCCGGCTTTGCCGGGCACCTCAGGATGACGTGAGCCACAGACGTCCGTCATGCTGAGGAGCGGGGCAACGCCCCGCGTCTCGAAGCACGCAGGCCCCTCACGCCGCCACTTCGCTGGCCTTGATCACATAGGCGAAGGCGTCGGGGTCGAGGCAGTCATGGCGCAGGCTGGCCACTTCCGCCTGCGGGTACATGAGGAAGCCGAGCTTGGGCCCGTCAGAGCCCGGCAAAGCGATGTCGTGGCCGTCATTATAGGCGAGCCAATTGCCCTCCCAGGAGCCGAACAGCGCCTTGCGCGCCGCCAGCACCTTGGCGTCGTCCAGCGCGTTCTTGCCCGGCGGCTCCTCCAGCACGACCTTGCGCACATCGGCGGGGTCGGTGGCGACCCAGCCGAAGCCCTCCAACCACACTTCGGCGCGGCAGTGCTGCGCCTTGGAGATGGTGGGGGAATTGGCGCCGAGGCTCTTATAGCCAAAGGCCGAGGGCGCCACCCGGATGCCGTAGAGGTCGCGGGCGGGAATGCCGGCGGCGCGGTTGAGCCCGACGAACAGCGCGTTGAGGTCGGCGCATTTGCCGCCGAGATTGCCGCTCGCCAGCAGCGAGCCGACGTCGCCGGTTCCGCAGCCGCGCGTCGCCGCGTTGCGATAGGTGTTCTCCACCACCCATTCATAGATGGCGCGCGACTTCTCAAGGTCCGAGGTCTTGCCGGCGGTGATCCTGTCGGCGGTGGCCTTGACGATGCCGTCGGTGGGGATGAGGTCGGTGGCGGCAAGGAACAGCGCCCGCTCATCCGGCGTGAGCGCGGCCACCGTGCCGGGCGTGGAGAAATCGGTGGCGCGGTCGCGGGTGGAAAAGCGCGAGGTGATCTCGACCGTGGGCTTCTCTTCGCCCTCGGCCCAGGTCAGGTGCAGCATCTGCGCGCCGTAATGCGGGTCCTTCACCATTTCGGCTTTGGCGGCATTGGTCTTCCAGCTGCTTTCGCCCGGCTTCATCCAGTCGGAGGCGGTGTAGGAAGGCAGCGGCACCCAGGCTTGTGCCGGGCCGGCCTTGCCCTCGACGGGTTTGACATCGAGCACCGTCACCACCTCGAAGTCGCGCCATTTGCCCGGCTTCGGGGCGAAGGCGGCGGCCGCCGCCGGGCCTGCGGCCTGGGCGAAAGCGGCGTGCGGGGCGGCGGCGACGGCGGCAAGGGCGACGCCGGCCTTGAGGAAATCACGGCGGCTGTTCACGGGTCTTGTCATGGCGAACTCTCCCGGGGCGTTTGATCGTCGTTGAGGGGCGGCAGCCCCGCGCCGAGGGGCGCGGCGGCGGGATCGGCGAGGCTGTCGAGAAGGCGCTCGGTGGCCGGGTCGTCCCACTCGACCGGGCCATCGGCGTGGAGGCGCAGCGTGTGGCCGGCATCGAGCACGAAGCTGGCCGGCAGGCCGGCGACCTTCCACGCCTTCAGCGCGGCGCGGTCCTCGTCCAGCAGCACGGGGAAGGGCACGGGCTGGGCCTCGAAGAAGCGGCCCACCCGCACCTTCACCTCGCCGACATCGACGGCGAGAACCGCCAGCCCGCCCGCGGCCCGCCGCGTCGCGAGCCGCGCCAGCCCGGCCATCTCCTCCCGGCAGGGCGCGCACCAGGTCGCGAAGAAGTGAACGATCACCGGGCGCCCATGCAATGCGGCAAGGTCCTGCCGGCCGTGGTCCAGCGAGGCAAGCGCCAGCGGGGGCGGCGCGGCACCGAGCGGCAGCGGCGCGGTGGCATGGCCCGGCAGCGCCCCGCCAAGCGCCAATGACGCAAGGGAAGCCACAGTAACCAGCAAGAAACGGTTCTTTCCGCCCCGACACGCGGGAGCCGCAGACGCGAGCACGCCGTGATGCTGCGCCGGGTGCTGCCAATCGTCAATCGGCCGATGGGCAAAACCCGCAATGGTTGCACCGCAACATGTCGAAATCGCACGGCAACAATTTGAAACCACTGAAATCAAACGGCTTTTCGTCTTTCACTTCGCCGTTGGACTGTTTGACTTTGGAGGAAGTAAAAAATAGCCTGTGATCGGAAAGGCCAATCGCCTGATTGGCTTTGCGGAGAGACACGGGAGGGCCACGATGAATATGGAGCTCTCGCGCCGTACGTTCCTCAAGACGTCGGGCGCCGGCCTTGCCGGCACCACGTTGGGTGCCTTCGGCTTCAGCGAGGCGGAGGCGGCCGTCGCCGCTGCCGTGAAGCCGTTCCACCTGGTGAACACCACGGAAGCGCGAAACACCTGCACCTACTGCTCGGTCGCCTGCGGCATCATCATCTATTCCAAGGGTGATCTGAAGAAGGGCGAGAAGGCCGACATCGTCCATATCGAGGGCGACGCCGACCACCCGACCAATCGCGGCACGCTCTGCCCCAAAGGCTCGGCGCTGCGCGACATCGTGAAGTCGCAGACCCGGCTGACCCAGCCGATGCTGCGCAAGGCCGGCTCCGACACATTCGAGGCCGTTTCCTGGGACGTGGCGCTCGACAAGATCGCCCGCGCCATGAAGGACGACCGCGACGCCAATTTCGTCGCCACCAATGCGGACGGGGTGACGGTCAATCGCTGGCTTACCACCGGCTTCCTCGCGGCCTCCGCGACCACCAATGAGACCGCGTTCGCGACCTACAAGGTCGTGCGCTCGACCGGCATACTGGCATTCGATAACCAAGCGCGCGTCTGACACGGCCCGACGGTGGCGAGTCTCGCCCCAACATTTGGCCGTGGCGCCATGACCAACGCCTGGACGGATATCAAGAACACCGACCTCGTGGTCATCATGGGCGGCAATGCCGCCGAAGCGCATCCGTGTGGATTCAAATGGGTCACGGAGGCGAAAGCCACCCGCGGCGCCAAGCTGATCGTCGTCGACCCGCGCTACAACCGCTCGGCGGCGGTGGCGGATTTCTACGCGCCGATCCGGCAAGGGTCGGACATCGCCTTCCTGATGGGCCTGATCAATCACTGCATCAGCCATGACAAGGTGCAGTGGGACTATGTGAAGCCCTTCACCAACGCCACCTTCGTGGTGCGCGAGGGCTATGCCTACCAGGACGGGCTGTTCACCGGCTATGACGAGGAAAAGCGCGACTACGTCAAGGACAGCTGGGAATATGAGATCGGCCCGGACGGCTATGCCGTGGTCGACGAGACGCTGCAGAATCCGCGCTGCGTGTGGAACCTGCTGAAACAGCACGTCGCCATCTACACCCCCGAAATGGTGGAGCGCATCTGCGGCACACCGAAGGACGCCTTCCTGAAGGTGGCCGAGATGGTGGGCGAATGCTCGACCCCGACCAAGACCATGACGAGCATGTATGCGCTCGGCTGGACCCAGCATTCCAAGGGCGCGCAGAATATTCGCGGCATGGCGATGCTCCAGCTCATCCTGGGCAATATCGGCGTGCGCGGCGGGGGCATGAACGCCCTGCGCGGCCATTCCAACATCCAGGGGCTGACCGATCTCGGGCTGATGAGCAACCTCATCCCCGGCTATCTCAACATCCCCACCCAGAAGGAACCCGACTTCGCCACCTATATGTCGACGCGGGCCTTCAAGCCGCTGCGACCGAACCAGACCAGCTACTGGCAGAACTATCGCAAGTTCTTCGTCAGCTTCATGAAGTCGATGTACGGCCCCGCCGCCACGGCGGAGAACGACTGGGCCTATAGCTACCTGCCCAAGCTCGATGTCGCCAGCTACGACGTGCTGCGCGTCTTCGAGATGATGAAGCAGGGCAAGGTGAACCTCTATTTCTGCCAGGGGTTCAACCCGCTTCAGGCCTTCCCGGACAAGGGCAAGCTGGCCGCCGGCCTCGCCAAGCTGAAGATGCTGGTCATCATGGACCCGCTGCAGACCGAGACCGCCCGTTTCTGGGAGGACCACGGCACCTTCAACAAGGTGAACCCGGCCGACATCCAGACCGAGGTGATCCAGCTTCCCACCACCTGCTTCGCCGAGGATGAGGGCTCGCTGGTCAATTCCGGCCGCTGGCTGCAATGGCACTGGCCGGGCGGCTCGCCTCCGGGCGAGGCCAAGACCGACACCTGGATCATGGCGCAGATCCATCTGCGGCTGAAGGAGCTCTACAAAAAGGAAGGCGGCGCCTTCCCCGACCCGATCGTCAATCTCAACTGGTCCTACAAGGACCCGGGCGACCCGACGCCGGAGGAACTGGCGAAGGAGATGAACGGCTCGGTGCTGGTCGATGTCTTCGACCCCGCCGACCCGACCAAGAAGGTGCTGGAAGCCGGCAAACAATTGTCCGGCTTCGGCCAGCTGCGCGACGACGGCACCACGGCGGGCGGCTGCTGGATCTATTCCGGCTGCTGGACCGAGGCCGGCAACATGATGGCGCGGCGGGATAATTCCGACCCCGGCGATGCCGGCATGTTCCTCAAATGGTCGTTCTCCTGGCCGGCGAACCGGCGCGTGCTCTACAACCGCGCCTCCTGCGACCTCGACGGCAAGCCGTGGGACCCCTCGCGCAAGCTGATCGAGTGGGACGGCACCAAATGGACCGGCTACGACGTGCCGGACATCGCGCCCACCGCCAAGCCCCGGGATGTCGGCCCCTTCATCATGAACCCCGAGGGCACCTCGCGCCTGTGGGTGCGCAAGATGATGCGGGACGGGCCGTTCCCGGTGCATTACGAGCCGTTCGAGAGCCCGGTCGCCAACGTCATCGCGCCGAAGATCCGGGGCAACCCGGTGGCGCGCGTCTTCCCCGACGACTGGAAGACCTTCGCCGATATCGGCGATCCGGCTTATCCCTATGCCGGCACCTCCTACCGTCTCACCGAGCATTTCCACTACTGGACCAAGAACAACCATGTGAACTCGGTCCTGCAGCCGGAGCAGTTCGTGGAGATCTCCGAGGAACTGGCGAAGGAGAAGGGCATCGCGCTCGGCGGCTGGGTGCGGGTGTGGTCGAAGCGCGGCGAGCTTTACGCCAAGGCGGTCGTCACCAAGCGCATCAAGCCGATGACGGTCGACGGCAAGACTGTCCACATCGTCGGCGTGCCGATCCATTGGGGCTTCGTCGGTGCCGCCCGCAAGGGCTTCACCGCCAACACGCTCACCCCCTTCGTGGGCGACGCCAACATCGAGACCCCGGAGTTCAAGGCGTTCATGGTCAACATCGAGCCCTCGGCCGGGCCGGTGGTGGCATAGGGAGGCGGCAGCATGTTCCCACCCATCCCCAACCCCTCCGTCGCCTCCGACGCCCCGCGCTTCGGCGAGAAGGATGTGATGCGCCGCTCCGCCTCCGAGGTCACGCCGCCCGCGACGCGGCTGACCGAGGTCGCCAAGCTGATCGACGTGTCGAAATGCATCGGCTGCAAGGCCTGCCAGGCCGCGTGCCTGGAATGGAACAACCTGACCGAGGAGATCGGCTTCAACCACGGAATCTACACCAATCCCATGGACCTGACGCCGGACACCTTCACCCTGATGCGCTTTACCGAATGGGTGAACCCCGAGACCGAGAATCTCGAATGGCTCATCCGCAAGGATGGCTGCATGCATTGCGAGGACCCGGGCTGTCTCAAGGCCTGCCCGGCCCCCGGCGCCATCGTGCAGTATTCCAACGGCATCGTGGACTTCCAGCACGACAACTGCATCGGCTGCGGCTACTGCATCAAGGGCTGCCCGTTCAACATCCCGCGCATCTCCAAGGTCGACCACACCGCCTATAAATGCACGCTCTGCTCCGATCGTGTGGCGGTGGGCCAGGGCCCGGCCTGCCAGAAGGCATGCCCGACCCAGGCCATCGTCTTCGGCACCAAGGACGAGATGAAGGACTGGGCCGAGCTGCGCATCACCGACCTCAAGTCGCGCGGCTACAGCAATGCCGGGCTCTACGACCCGCCGGGCGTCGGCGGCACCCATGTGATGTATGTGCTGCAGCACGCCGACACGCCGTCCATCTACGCCAGCCTGCCGGACAATCCGCGCATCTCGCCGCTGGTCGACGCCTGGAAGGGCATGACCAAATATGTCGGCCTTGCGGTGATGGGCTTCGCCGCCGCCGCCGGCTTCCTGCACTATGTCGTCGCCGGGCCGAACAGGGTCTCGGAGGAGGATGAGGAGAATGCCGAGAGGCTCGCCGACGGCACCCCGCCGCCGGCGCCGCCCACCAGCCTGCACGAGGGGAGGAGGCCATGAGCGCCAGCAACCTCAAGGCGGCAAAACCGAACCACCTGCCGGATGACGTGGAACCGGGCGATTCCGTCCGTCCGGGCCACCCGGTGCAGGTGTCGCGCTACACGGTGGCCGCGCGCATCAACCACTGGATCACGGCGCTGAGCCTGATCCTGCTGGCGCTGTCGGGCATGGCGCTGTTCACGCCGAGCCTGTTCTTCCTCACGGGCCTGTTCGGCGGTGGCCAGTGGACGCGGATTCTGCATCCCTGGATCGGCGTGGTGCTGTTCTTCTCCTTCGCCGGGTTGTTCCTGCGCTTCTGGAAGGCGAACCTGCCGGCGCGGGAGGACGGCACCTGGCTCGCGCGGATCAGCGATGTGCTGCGCGGGCGGGAGGAAAGGCTGCCGGAGATCGGCAAGTACAATGCCGGCCAGAAATTCGTCTTCTGGGGCATGTCGGGCCTCATCATCGTGCTGATCGCCAGCGGCATCGCGATGTGGGACCAGTATTTCTACACCTTCACCACCATCGAGCAGAAGCGCGTGGCCGTCCTCGTCCATGCAGTGGCGGCGGTCTGCATCATTTGCGTGTGGATCATCCATGTCTACGCCGCCATCTGGGTCAAGGGCACCATTGGCGCGATGACGCGCGGCAAGGTGACGGGCGGCTGGGCCTGGCGGCACCACCGCAAATGGCTGCGCGAACTGGTCGGCACGCGGCCGGGCAAGCGCCCGCCGACGCCGGCGGAGTAGGCCGGCCCGCTTTCGACCCCGTCCCGGACGCTCGCGTCTCCGGGGCAGGGCCCTTCCGTTCCACGTGGCCCGTGCGGTTCGTGAGGTGATGATGTCGCAGGATCTCAAGCCCGATCCCACCGTGATCGGTGCCGTTTCCGCCCCGCCCTTCGCTGTCCTGCCCGATCCCGCGCGCCTGTTCGGCGTGCGGGCGAAGCGGTTGCGCACCTATGCGGCGGTCAGCCCGCTCAAGCCCTATCTCGATTTCGTCGCCGGCCTCATCGAGGCGCAGCAGGCCATCGTGCCGACCTTGCCGCCGGTGGAAGCGCCCGCCCCGGAGAAGCTGGAGCGCGTCCGCGCCTTCGAGATGCCGGCGTTGGAGCGCGCCACCACCCTGCTCGACGACACGCTGGAGGCGACGCTCGACCAGCTGTTCGACGCCGCCGCCCGCGTGCCGATGCCGGAGGAGGCCGCCGCCGCCCTCACCCGCGTTCGCCTCGCCGATGGCCCGGTGCGGGCGCAGATGGTGCGCGACGTGCTGGCCCATGACCTGCCAGTGGAGAGGCTGGCCGAGCATGTCTATGTCGCGGCCGGCCTGCAGGTGCATTTCGCCCGCCGCGCCGCCGCGCTGGAGGCGAAAAAGCTGGTGCCGGTGGGTGATGGCGTTTGCCCGTGCTGCGGCGGCCCGCCTGTCGCCTCGCTCATCGTCGAATGGCCGAACGCCCATGGCAACCGCTTCTGCGCCTGCTCGCTCTGCTCCACCCTTTGGCACTATGTCCGCATTCGCTGCTGCGCCTGCGGCACCACCAAGGGCATCGGCTATCAGGAAATCGAGGGCAGCCCCGGCACTGTGAAGGCGGAAACCTGCGACGAGTGCCACACCTATGTGAAGGTGATGTACCAGAACAAGGATGTGACCATCGAGCCGGTGGCCGACGATATCGGCACGCTGGGGCTCGATCTGATGATGCGGCAGGGGCCGTATCGCCGCGCCGCCTTCAACCCGTTCCTGCTCGGCTATTGAGGGCGCGGCCATGGACGCACCCTCCCGCCCCGCCATGCCCGCCCCGCGCGACCTGCCCTCGGTCGACCGGGTGCTGGCGACGCCCGCCGGCCAGCAGGCGGTGGAAGCGTTCGGCCGCGCCCCGGCGACACAGGCGATCCGTGCCGCGCTGGACGAGGTGCGCGCCTGCCTGCTGGCGGGCAAGCTCGTCGCCGTGCCCGCGCCCGACCATGTGGCGCTGGCCGCCACTGAAACGCTGGAGCGCGACGCCCGCGCGCATGTGCGGCCGGTGTTCAACCTCACCGGCACGGTGCTGCACACCAATCTCGGCCGCGCCCTGCTGGCGGAGGAAGCGGTGGAAGCCGCCACCGCCGCGATGCGGTCCGCCGTGGCGCTGGAATATGACCTTGCCACCGGCACGCGCGGCGAGCGCGACGACCATGTGCGCGAGCTGCTGATCGAGCTGACCGGGGCGGAAGACGCCACCGTCGTCAACAACAACGCCGCCGCCGTGCTGCTGGTGCTGAACACGCTCGGCCTCGGGCGCGAGGCCATCGTCTCGCGCGGCGAACTGATCGAAATCGGCGGCGCCTTCCGCATGCCCGATATCATGGCCCGCGCCGGGGTGAAGCTGGTCGAGGTCGGCACCACCAACCGCACCCACCCCAGGGACTATGCCGGGGCGCTGAATGACGCCACCGGGCTGGTGCTGAAGGTGCACACCTCCAATTACCGCATCGAGGGGTTTACCCGCGAAGTGTCGGCCCGGGAACTGGCTGATATCGCCCATGCGAAGGGCGTGCCCCTCGTCAATGATCTCGGCTCCGGCACGCTGTTCGATCTCGCCCGGCTCGGCCTCGCCCATGAGCCGACCGTGCGCGAGGCGGTGGCGGAAGAGGCGGACCTCGTCACCTTCTCCGGCGACAAGCTGCTCGGCGGGCCGCAGACCGGCTTCATTGTCGGCCGTGCCGACCTCATCGCCGCGATCAACAGGAACCCGATGAAGCGGGCGCTGCGGGTCGACAAGATCCGCCTCGCCGCGCTGGAAGCGACGCTCCGGCTCTACCGTGACCCCGACCGGCTGGCTGCGCGCCTGCCGACGCTGCGCCTGCTGGCGCGCACGCGCGCCGACATCGCCGCCCGCGCCCACGAACTGGCCGAGCCGCTCGCCGCAGCTCTGGGTGAGGATTTCGACATCGAGATTGTCGACTGCGTCAGCCAGATCGGCTCCGGCGCGCTGCCGCTGGAGACCCTGCCCAGCGCCGGCTTCGCCATCCGCCCGGCGGCGGAGGCGTCGGGGGGAAGGCTGAACGCGCTGGCGGCGGCGCTGCGGGCACTCCCCGTCCCGGTCATCGGCCGCATTGCCGAGGGCGCGCTGATCCTCGACCTGCGCTGCCTGGAGGACGAGCAAGGCTTCCACGACAGCCTCGCCCATGTCGGGGGGCCGGGATGATCATCGGCACCGCCGGCCATATCGACCATGGCAAGACCGCTTTGGTCGGCGCGCTCACCGGCGTCGATACCGACCGGCTGAAGGAGGAGAAGGCGCGCGGCATCTCCATCGATCTCGGCTTCGCCTATCTCCCCACCGAGGCCGGCACGCTCGGCTTCATCGATGTGCCCGGCCATGAGAAGTTCATCCACACCATGCTGGCGGGCGCCAGCGGCATCGATTTTGCCCTGCTGGTCATCGCCTGCGATGACGGGGTGATGCCGCAGACCCGCGAGCATCTCGCCCTGATCGACCTGCTCGGCATTTCGCGCGGTGTGGTCGCGCTGACCAAAGCCGATCTGGCCGATGACGCCCGCCGGGCCGATCTGGCCGATGACGCCCGCCGGGCCGAGGTGACGGGCGAGATCGCCGCGCTGCTGGAGGGCACGGCGCTGGCGGGCGCGCCGGTGCTGCCGGTGTCCGCCCATACCGGCGAGGGGGTGGACCGCCTGCGCGCCCACCTCATCGAGGCCGCCCGCGCCTTCGCCGCTCGCCCGGCGCAAGGCCGCTTCCGCCTCGCGGTGGACCGCAGCTTCACCCTTGCCGGCGCCGGTACCATCGTCACCGGCACGGTGCTCTCCGGCCGGGTGCGGGTGGGCGATCCGCTTCTCGTCAGCCCCGATGGCCGGCCCGCCCGCCTGCGCTCGCTGCACGCGCAGAACCGCAAGGCGGAGGAAGGCCGCGCCGGCGAGCGCTGCGCGCTCAATCTGGCCGGCGAGGCGATCTCGGCGGAGGCGATCCGGCGCGGCGACCTGGTGCTCGACCCCACGCTGCACGCCCCGACCGAGCGGATCGACGCCACCCTCACCGTGCTGGGGAGCGAACCGAAGCCGCTCGGGGCGTGGTTTCCGGTGCGCTTTCACCACGGCGCCAGCGAGGTCGGCGCCCGCCTCGTGCCGCTCTCGGCCGAGGCGCTGGCCCCCGGCTCGTCCGGCCTCGTGCAGATCGTGCTGGAGCGCCCCATCGCCGCCGCGGTGGGCGACCGCTATGTGATCCGCGACACCTCGGCCCAGCGCAGCCTTGGCGGCGGCCGGCTGATCGACCTGCGTCCCCCCGCCCGCAAGCGCCGCGCGCCCGAGCGCCTCGCCCAGCTCGGCGCGCTGAGCGAAACCGATCCGGACGCGGCGGTGGCCGGGCTGCTGGCGGTGGCGCCCTGGCATCTCGACCTCACCGCCTTTGCCCGCGACCGGGCGCTGGCGGCGGACGCGCCATCGGAGATCGCCACCCGCCTCGGCCTCGTCGCCCTCACCGCCGGCGGTACCCTCACCGCGCTCGCCCCGGAGCGCTGGGCGCTCTATGGCGAGGCACTTTTGGCCGAGCTCGCAAGCTTCCACGAGGCCAGCCCGGACCTGCCGGGCATGGGGGCGGAGAAGCTGCGTCTCGCCCTGCTCCCGCGCCTTGCCAGGCCGGTGTTCACCGAGGCGCTGCATCGGCTGGCCGAGGCCGGGGCGCTGGTGCGCGAGGGCGCCTGGGTGCGGCTGCCGGGCCATGAGGTGCGCCTCACCGCGAGGGATGAGCACCTGTGGGAAGGCCTCGCGCCCCAGCTCGCCGGCCCCGCCCGCTTCCGCCCGCCGCGCGTGCGCGATCTCGCCGCATCCACCGGCGAGGCGGAGAGCGAAATTCGCCGGCTGATGAAGCTGCTGGCCCGCATGGGCAAGGTGGACGAGGTGGCGCATGACCACTTCGTCCTCCGCCCCGCGCTCGCCGAGATGGTGGCGATGGCGAGCGCCCTGTCCACCGCCGCGCCGGGGCGGGAGTTTCCCGCCAGCGCCTTCCGCGACCGCATCGAGCAAGGCGGCCACGCGGTCGGGCGCAAGGTGGCGATCCAGATCCTGGAATTTCTCGACCGCCACGGCGTCACCCTGCGCCGCGGCGACCTGCGCCGCATCAACCGCCACCGGCTGGACCTGTTCGGCGCGATCGACCACACTGCGGTCGAGCCAGCCCTTCCCGCCCGCGAGCCGGGCGCGGACACGACTTCTGGAAGAGCGTTGCCTCCGGTGAGGTATCCGGACTTCAAATCCGGAAGGGGCCGCGAGCCGGTCCCTGGTGGGTTCGACTCCCACTCTCTTCCGCCATCCCCTTCGCCGCCCTCCTCCTCGTCACCGGGCTCCGGGCCGGGCCGGCAGGCCGGCACTGACGCGGGCAGGTGAGAGGCGCGCGCTTACCCCCGCTCCGTCATCCCCGCGTCCTTACCCCCGCGCTTTCACCCCATCGCCGCCGCCGGCGTGCGGCCGGCAAGTTCCGCCTCCTCGGCGTCCAGCGCGGCGCGCTGGCGCGCCGCCGCCGCCGCGTCGGAACGGCGCTTGTAGATCTCATAGGCGATGGCGCCGATCACCGTCACCGCGACGATCACCACCGCAAGCGCCGAAATCGCCGGGGTCGAGCCCTGCCGCACCCGTCCGGCCAGCACCGTGGTCAGCGTCTTGTCGGAAAGGATGGCGAAGGTCGTGGTGTTGTAGTTCTCGAAGGAGGACAGGAAGGCCAGCACCGCCGCCGAGGCCAGCGCCGGCTTGAGGAAGGGCAGCAGTATGTGGCGGAACACCTGGGGGTAGCTCGCCCCGAGGTCCAGCGCCGCCTCCTCCTGCGAACGGTCGAAGCGCTGCAGCCGGGCAAGGATGATCAGCATGCAATAGGCGGAGATGAAGCTCGCCTGCCCCAGCACAGTCAGCACCACCCCGTCATAGAGGAAGCGCGTGCCGGTCTGCCCGGTGAACTGGCGCCAGAACACCACGGTGGAAATGCCGATGATGATGCCCGGGGTGAGCACCGGTGAGACCACGACGAGATAATAGAGCGAGCGCACGCGCGGCTGGATCTGCGTCATGATGATGGCGCCGGCCAGCCCGATCGGCACCGAGATGCACACCACCAGCAGCCCGATCCACAGGCTCATCTTCAGGCCCGTCATCATGTCCTGGTCGGCGAACAGCGCCGCGAACCAGTCGAGCGTCACCCCCTCGATCGGCCAGACCTGCGGGTATTGCGGGGTGTTGAAGGCGGAAACCGCCATCACCGCCAGCGGACCGAGCAGATAGAGGAAGAAGATCACCGTGTAGAGCGCGAACATCACCCGCTGGAACGGACCCGGATTCATCGCGTGATTTCTCCAAGGCTGAGCCTGAACGCCTTGAGCACCACCAGTACGAAGATGATGCAGCTCACCAGCAGGATGAAGGCATAGGCCGCCCCCTGCGGCCAGTTGAAGGCCTGATAGAAGCGGTCATAGACGATGGGGGTGAACCACAGCGTGCGCGGCCCGCCCAGCACCAGCGGCGCCGCCAGCGCGCCGGCGGTCAGCATGAACACCAGCGTGCAGCCCGAGGCGATGCCCGGCTTGGCGTGCGGCAGCACGATGAAGGCGTGGATGTGCCACCACGGCGCGCCAAGGTCCCGCGCCGCCTCGACCTGGTTCTTGTCCAGGCTCTCAATGGCGTTGTAGAGCGGGAAGATCATCATCAGGAGATAGGCGTAGGACAGGCCCATATAGAGGCCGACATCGGCGCCGAGGAAGTCGATCGGCTCATTGGTGAGCCCGCTGCCCATCAGCATCTGGTTGATGATACCCCCCGAGGAGAGGAGCACCCGGAAGGCGAAGGCCCGCAAAATCTCGTTCACCCAATAGGGCAGGATCAGCAGCAGCAGCAGCACCCGCAGCCGCGCCGCCGTGGCCGATTGCGCCATGTGGAAGGCCAGCGGGTAGCAGATGGCGAAATTGATCAGGGTGATGACGATGCTCACCCCGATGGTGAGGAAGAAGGCCTTGATGTGGAGCCAGTTCCATTCGGCGGTCGAGGTGGTGGAGCCGAACAGGAAGTAGCGGTAATTCTCCAGCGTGTAGAGGTCCTTCGGCCCGCCCATCTGCGAGGGCGGCAGCTTCGGGCGGAACGACATGTCCACCATGGCCAGCTGTGGCAGCAGGATGATGAAGAAGGCCCAGAAGCCCACCGCCAGCACCAGATAGAGCCCGATCGCGAGGCCGTTGCGCTGGAAGAAGCCGCCGCCGACGGCGACGCCGGTGCGCCGCTCATAGGCGGCAAGGGCGAAGAAGAACACGACCACCGCCAGCGGCAGGCCGAAGACGAAGGCGAGGCTGCCGCTCATCTCAGTGCCTTTCCGGCCGGGCCAGCAGCAGCGCGTCTTCCGGGCGGAAGCCGATGCGCAGCGTCTCGCCCGGGGTCGGCAGCGCGGCAAGCGCGCTGGCGCCAAGGCTCGCGATGACCTTCTGCCCGGTCCGCACCCGCAGCGTCACATGAGTCACGCTGCCCTCATAAGCGACATCGAGCGTCTCGCCCTCGAAGCCCGCCGTGGTGCCATTGGCGCGCAGCTGCATCACTTCCGGCCGCACGAACAGCAGCGCTTCCTGCCCGACATCGAGCGCCACCGGGTTGCGGCCGGCGAGCGTGCCGAGCGGCGTCTCCAGCGTCGCCATGGCGCCGTCGCGGGCGGTGATGCGGCCGCGAATCTGGTTGTTCTCGCCGACGAAGGCGGCGACGAAGGGCGTGCGCGGCTCGGCATAGACGGCGCGGCCGTCGCCCACCTGTTCGATCACCCCGGCATTCATGACAGCGATGCGGTCCGACATGGTCAGCGCTTCGCCCTGGTCATGGGTGATGTAGATGAAGGTGATGCCGACCCGCTTCTGGATGGCGCGCAGCTCCGAGCGCATGTGCTGGCGCAGCTTGAGGTCGAGCGCGGAAAGCGGCTCGTCCAGCAGCAGCACGGAGGGTTCGACGGCAAGCGCCCGGGCAATCGCCACGCGCTGCTTCTGGCCGCCGGACAGCTCGGACACCTTCTTGTGGCCGTGCTCGGCGAGGGCGACCTGGATGAGGAGGTTCTTCACCTTCTCGTCGCGCTCATGCCGGGGCACGCCGCGCACCCGCAGGCCGTAGCCGATATTCTCGGCCACCGTCATCATCGGGAACAGCGCGAGGTTCTGGAAGATCAGCGCGGTCGGCCGCTTGTTGGGGCCAATGCCCTTCATGTCGGCGCCGCCGATCCGCACCTGCCCGCGCGTGGGCTCGATGAAGCCGGAAATGGTGCGCAGCAGCGTGGTCTTGCCACAGCCGGACGGCCCGAGAAAGGAGAAGAACTCGCCCGGCTCGATGGTGAGATTGGCCTCCTTCACGGCGACGAAATCGCCAAAGGTGACATTGACGCCCTCAAGCTCGACGGCAGCGGCCATGCGGATTTCCTGTACTCGGGGAAGATGCGGGCCAAGGCGCGGCCCGGACGCCCTCACGACCGGAGAGGTCCGGCCGTGAGGGGTGTGTCAGTGGGCAGGGCTCACGCCGCCTTGAACTTCTCGGCATACTGGGTGCGCAGCTCGGCGTACCAGGACGGCTCCGGCGGGCGGCTCCAGAGGTTGTCGAGCGCGTTGCCGGGATAGGCCTCGGCGAAGTTCTTCTTGGCGACTTCGGTAAGGAAGGCGTCCGCGCCCTTCACCACCGGGTTGTAGCCCGAGCCATTGGCGACCATGGCCGAGATCTCGGGCGTGTGGATGAAGTTGATGAACTCATAGGCCTGCGCCGTGTTCTTCGCCGCCTTGGTCATCGACCAGCCGTCGATCCAGGTGATGGCGCCTTCCTGCGGCGCCATATAGGCGACCGGCTTGCCGTCCTTCTTCAGCGACAGCGGCGGGCCGTCCCAGGTCTGGCCGATGACGCAGCCATTCTCCATGAAGCCGGACTTGGTGTTGTCGGCCGAATCCCAGAACTGCTTGACCTGCGCCTTGTTGGCGACGGCGAATTCGAGGATCGGATCGTAGATCTTCTTCATCGTCGCCTCGTCCTTGAAGGCGTCGAGCATGCGGTTGGAGGGCAGCTTGCCGGTCTTGTCCCACCACAGGCCGATGCCGAGCAGCAGCGAGTGCGGGCGGCCCTGCATCTTGCCCTTGAACTCCGGCGCCCACAGCGTGCCGTAGCTCAGCGTGTCGTATTTCAGGTCGGCGAGGTCGGTGCGCCAGGCGATCGCTTCCGAGCCCCAGCAATGGGGCACATGGTACAGCCCGCCATCCCAGGTCCACACGCTGGTGGAGCCTTCCATCATCGCCGGCAGCACCTGGTCGAGCTTCAGCTTGGAGAGGTCGTAGGGGGCGAGCACGTCCAGTTCCTTGAACTGGGGCGCGCGGTCGCGGGTGGGGGCGCACAGGTCGAAGCCGTCGCCCTCGGTGGCCTGCAGCTTGTTGATCTGCTCCTCGTTCTGCGAGAACGGTGTGGAGTTGACCTTGATGCCGGTCTTCTTGGTGAATTCCGGGATCACCGGGTCGGGCAGCTCGTCCGCCCAGTTGAGCAGGTTCAGCTCGCCGGAGGAGGAGAAGGCGTCGCGCACGAGATAGGGGCCGGCGGCGGTCATGGCGCCGGCCGCCAGCGCGCCCTTGAACAGCACGCGGCGGGTGAAGCTGCGGGCGGCGAGCAGCGTCTCGATGGAGGAATTGGTCGGCTCGATCTTCTTCGTCACGGCGTTCCCCTCGGAATGGCGATGGATCGCCTGACGAGGAGCACGAAGCATGCCAGCGCCGCGCCCGCCGTTGCTGCGTTGCACAATGGCGACGAGGCCCCTGTCGAAACCCGACATGAAACCGGCACTGGCGCGCAATTCAGCACGCCCGCGCGCCGGGCTGCCTGTGAATCGAGCGCTACCGGAGTGCCGCCAGCATCTCGCCGGCCAGCGCGTGCAGGTCGTCGCGGTGGCCGGTGCGGCCGGAGGGCGCGTCCGTGGTCGAGGTCATTACCAGCGAGACGCCGCGTTCGGGCACCACATAGAGCATCTGCCCGCCATAGCCCCAGCCATAATGGGCGCGCGCCCCGTCGATCTCCCGCGTGAACCAGCCATAGCCATAGGCGTCGCCGGTGAAGCGCGATTGCGTGCGCGCCTGCCAGCATTGGGCGATCCAGTCCGGCGGGATCACCTGTTGTCCGGCCCGGTTGCGCCCGCCGTTGCGGCAACACTCAGTGAAGGCGAGCAGGGAGGTCGGCCGCATCGCCATCTGGTTGCCGCCGAAATAGATGCCCTGCCTGTCCTGCTCCCAATCGGCGATGGAAAACCCCTCGATCGGCCCGAGCCAGTCGCGCGCCAGCGCCAGGGTCGAGCGCCCGCTCGCCCGCGTCAGTATGGCCGATACGAGGTGCGAGGAGCCGGTGGAATAGAGCATCTGCCCGCCCGGCGCATCGACAAAGGGCCGCGCCAGCGCGGCGCGCACCCAGTTGGGGCTGGCGACCCACGCGCCATAATAGGCGCCGGAGGTGCGCTCCAGCCCCGCCTGCATGGAGAGCAGGTTGCCGAGCGTGATCGCAGAGAGGCGCGGGTCGGGGTCATCGGGCAAATCGGCCTTGAGCAGCGGCGCGATCTTCTGCCCCGCCCCCTCCAGCACGCCCTTCTCGATGGCGATGCCGGCCAGCATGGCGAGAATGCTCTTTGAGGCCGACTTGATGTTGGTCGGCCGGTCCACCCGCCCGCCGCCAAAGCCCCGCGCGGCCAGCGTTTCGCCGTCCTTCGAGACAATCACGGTGCGCAGCGGCTCCAGCCCCCCGGCGCGGTCGAGCACCGCGTTCAGCGCGGCCGGCGCGGGGGATTCGGGCGGGGGCTCAGCCTGAGCGAGGGCGAGGCGCGGGGTGAGCAGAAGCAGCGGAGCGGCAAGCAGGGAACGACGATGCATGCCTGACAAGATAGGGCGGGATAGGGGGAGGTGGGGTCACGAAAGGGGGAGGGAGGCGATCCCATCCTTCGGAAAAATGGGATTTGCCTCGACTTTTTAATCAATCTCTACTTGCAGACGGAACGTACGCGCTTACCTTGGGGAGGTTTGGAATCAGGAGTGGTATATGTCCAAGGTTACAGAAGCTGAGATTGCAGTTGCGGTTTGTCGCTACCTGTCATCGATCCCCGGCGGGGAGGCTACACTTAAATCCATCCGCTGCAACGTCCCCAACTTCATTACCTTGTCGTCCGAAGACAGAACGCCATCTCCAACGAGAAACGGCGAGGAAATGTGGGAGCAGCAAGTTCGGAACATTGTTTGCCACAGACGAAGTGAAGGAAATTTCATCAACCGTGGATACCTGCATTGGAGGCCGAGCCGCTTAGCTGTGACGACCGCAGGACGAGCTGTTACCCCATAGTCGGCTACAAGCGTCGATTTTTGTAGCCTGGCTTGAACCAACGAAGTTCTGTCCGTCCGACAGCATCTTTGTCCCAAACAAACCAAGCGTAAGCGGTCGTTCCTGACCCCTTTTGAACAGCGCCAGCCGGGTAAAAGGTAATCCTCTCGCTAAATACCCATACCCGACTGGGTGGATTTGTCGAAAATATTGTATTTGCTCGATTTGCCCCTTCGAGAAAGGCCAAACGGAGCAATAATGCGAACTTTCTGCTAGCTTTATTTATACCAGCCTTAACGAAACCTTCGGCACTATTATACGGAGGATTTGTAATAATGTTGTCCGACACTCTAGGCGAACTGAGAAAATCGACACCCGCATCGCCGTAGCCGCGCTTGTATAGATCGGAGCTATGGACATTGCTCTTGCCCTGCGCCTTCTCAAGCACACTAGACATTGCCCCGTCACCGCACGCGCATTCCCATATTTCCCCGCTGAAGCGCTCGTTATCGACAAGAGCAAACGTTGCCCACGGAGGCGTTGGGAAAAAATCCGGTCCATCAAGATCGGCGAAGCGCTTCATCGTCGGCTTATAACTGCCGCCCAAATTGTAGGTTGCATCCATGATTCGCCTCCAGCCAAGAGAGTTGGCGGGTTATATGGTTAATCGTCAGTTAATTTCGCCGGAAGGTCACCCCCCGCCCAGCACCAGATCATCTCGGTGCACCATCGCGGCGCGGCCTTCAAACCCGGTAATCGTCACGATCTCGTCCGATGACCGGCCCTTGAGGCGTTCGGCGTGGTCGTGGTCATAGGCCACCAGCCCGCGCCCGATCTCGGCGCCGTCCGGCCCGCGCAAAATCACCGCGTCGCCCCGGCTGAAATCGCCTTCCACCCGGGCGACGCCGGCCGGCAGCAGGGATGAGCCCCGGCGCAGGGCAGCAACGGCGCCGGCGTCGAGATGCAGCGTGCCGCGCGGCTCCAGCGCGCCGGCGATCCAGCGCTTGCGCGAGGCCACCGGATTGGCGGGAGCGAGAAACCAGGTGCAGCGCGCCCCGGTCTCGATGGCGCGCAGCGGGTTCTTCACCTTGCCGGAAGCGATGACGAGATGCGCGCCGGCGGTGGTGGCGATCTTGGCCGCCTCCACCTTGGTCTTCATGCCGCCGCGCGACAGCTCGGTGCCGGCGCCACCGGCCATCGCCTCGATCTCGGCGGTGATGCGCGGCACCACCGGAATGAGGGTGGCGTTGGGGTCCTCGTTCGGCGGGGCGGTGTAGAGGCCGTCAATATCCGAGAGCAGGATCAGCAGATCGGCGCTGGTCATGCCGGCGACGCGGGCGGCGAGCCGGTCATTGTCGCCATAGCGGATTTCCGAGGTCGCCACCGTGTCGTTCTCGTTGATGACGGGGACGACCTTCAGCTCCAAAAGCTTCGCAATGGTCGAGCGGGCGTTGAGATAGCGCCGCCGCTCCTCGGTGTCGCCCAGCGTGATCAGGATCTGCCCGGCGGCCACGCCCTCATGGGCCAGCGCCTCCGACCAGGCCCGCGCCAGCGCGATCTGGCCGACAGCGGCGGCGGCCTGGCTTTCTTCCAGCTTCAAGGGCCGCTTGGGCAGCTTGAGCACATTGCGCCCCAGCGCGATGGCGCCCGAGGACACCACCAGCACTTCCTTGCCCTCGCGGTGCAGCTGCGCCACATCCTCGGCCAGCGCCGCCAGCCAGGCATGGCGCAGGGCGCCGCGCGCCTGGTCGACCAGCAGCGCCGAGCCGACCTTCACCACGATGCGGCGGAAGGCGGACAGCTTCGGCGCGGCGGGAACGGCGGCAGCTTCGGCGAGGGAGGCGGTGTGGGTGGCGGAATCGGCGGGAACGGTCATCGCGGCGGGCTTCGATCAGAGGAGAGACGGCGCGCTACATACGCCGTTTCCGCCGGGAAGGCGCGGGAATTGTGGCCTTCACCTCTCCCCTCGGGGGAGAGGTCGCCGCATCGCGGCGGGTGAGGGGCCGGGACGGACACGGCGGGTGCGCACAGGGCCGGGGCGCAGCGCCCCTCACCCCACCCCTCTCCCCCGAGGGGAGAGGGAGGGAACTCACGGGTGCCAGGGCTCGGGCACCACGCCGCGCTGCAGTTCCTCGGCGCGGCCCTCGTCGATGACGCCGATCAGCGCCCGCAGCGCCTCGCGCACGCCCTCGCCGGTGGCGGCGGACAGCGCCAGCGGCTTCTTCTTCGCCGCGCGCTTGAGGCGATCGAGCTGGGTCTTCAGCGTCTCCTTGTCGAGCGAATCGATCTTGGAGAGGGCGACGATCTCCACCTTGTCGGCGAGGTCGTGGCCATAGGCCTCCAATTCGCCGCGCACGGTCTTGTAGGCCTTGCCGGCATGCTCGCAGGTGCCGTCGACCAGATGCAGCAGCACGCGGCAGCGCTCGATATGGGCGAGGAAGCGGTCGCCGAGGCCGATGCCCTCATGCGCGCCCTCGATCAGGCCGGGAATGTCGGCGAGGACGAATTCGCGCCCGTCCACCTTTACGACGCCGAGGCCGGGGTGGAGCGTGGTGAAGGGATAGTCGGCCACTTTCGGCTTGGCGGCTGTCGTGGCGGCGAGGAAGGTCGACTTGCCGGCATTGGGCAGGCCGACGAGGCCGGCATCGGCGATGAGCTTGAGCCGGAGCACGATCCAGCGCTCCTCGCCCTCCTGGCCGGGGTTGACCCGGCGCGGGGCCTGGTTGGTCGAGGTCTGGAAATGGGCGTTGCCGAAGCCGCCATTGCCGCCCTTGATGAAGCGAATGCGCTGGCCGACCTCGGTCAGATCGGCCAGAACGGTCTCACCGTCCTCATCAAGAACCTCCGTGCCCGCCGGCACTTTTAGCACAACATCGTCGCCTTTGGCCCCGGAACGGTTGGAACCCATCCCGTAGCCGCCTTTTTTGGCTTTAAAGTGCTGTTGGAAGCGGTAGTCGATGAGCGTGTTCAGCCCATCCACGCACTCGATCCAAACATCCCCCCCCCGCCCCCCATCACCGCCATCGGGGCCGCCGAACTCGATGAACTTCTCGCGCCGAAACGAGAGGCAGCCCGCTCCGCCGTCGCCGGCGCGGACATAGATCTTGGCCTGGTCGAGAAACTTCATAGTGGCGGCTCAATGTTGCGGGGTTCCCACACGCGCGGGAACCCGGAAAGGATAGCATAAACGTCGACTCAATGCCGGACGGCGTCGAGTTCGTGCAGGCGCGCAGGCTGGGTGGCGCCCCAGGCGCGCAGCGAAGTCCACAGCCGCCGCTCCAGCCGGAAGCGGTCAACCGGCACCGAGGCGCCGATCGCCCGCACTCGGGCGAGGCCGACGCCGGTCCACTGGAAACCGCACTTCTCCAGCACGCCGCGCGAGGCCGGATTGACCACCCGGGCGGAAGCGGCGAGCGCGGCGAGCTTGCGGTCGCCGAAAGCGTGGTCGACCAGCGCCCGCACGGCCTCGGTGGCAAGTCCGTGGTCCCAATAGGGCTCGCCGAGCCAGTAGCCGATCTCAGGCACGTCCTCGTCGCGGCGATTGAAGCCGCACATGCCGACCGGGATGGCGGGGCCGAACGCTGCCGCGCCCGGCAGTCGCAGGCTCGCCTCGTTCTTCAGGAAGATGGCGAAGGTCGCGGCCTCCGGGCCGCCCGGCAGATTGGCGACGAAGGAGGCCGCATCCGCCATGCCGTAGGGGTGGGGAATATTCGCCGTCATCTCCGCCACCTTGCGGTTGTCGGCGAGCTCGGCGATCCACGTCATGTCCTCGATCCGGGGCGCGCGCAGAAGGAGGCGGCCGGTTTCGAGGACGGCGGTACTGCTCTCGACAAGGGGAGACCCGAGGGTCGCTTCAACGAGGGTCATCTGAGGGCTCCTGGGACCGGAACGACGAAGGGGAGGCGGTTTCCTCGCCTCCCCTGTCGGGTACCCCGTATGTCCTTCAGGGACGTTCGGGAAATCCTTCCGGTCGGGCGAGACCGGCGGGATTTCCAAGAACCCTCACCGGCTTTATTCGGCGGCCTCGGCGGCCGGAATGACAGATACGTACGTACGGGAATTGGCTTTAGCTCGGAATTCGACGCGGCCTTCAATGAGCGCAAAGAGGGTATGGTCTTTGCCCATGCCGACATTGGTGCCGGGATGCCAGGTCGTGCCGCGCTGACGCACGATGATGTTGCCGGCGACGACTTTCTCGCTGCCGAACTTCTTGACGCCGAGGCGACGACCGGCCGAGTCGCGACCGTTGCGGGAGGAACCGCCTGCCTTCTTATGAGCCATGTTGCTCTCCTATTTCCTAGCTGGCGGTCTCAGGCGCCGATGATCGAGGTCACGCGCACGACGGTGAAGTCCTGCCGGTGGCCGATCTTGCGACGCGAATTCTGACGGCGACGCTTCTTGAACGCAATAACCTTCGCACCACGGGTGTGCTTGACCACCTCGAGCGTGACGGACGCACCGTCGACCAGCGGAGCGCCAACCTTCGGGCTGTCGCCACCGAGCATCAGAACCGGCAGGGTCAGGGAAGAACCCGCCTCGGCTTCAATCTTGCCGACGGTAACAAGCGCATCGGGGGCAACGCGATACTGCTTGCCACCCGTTTTAATGACCGCGAACATGTTCTGTCCTTTCGTTCGAGCCCGGTCTCCGGCGTTGCCGCCTGGACCGGCTTCTTTCGGTCGGTTGAAATAAGCGCATGGGACACAGGATCCCACGACGCAGGCCGGCTCCTTACAAAGCGAGCCCCGCCCTGTCAAGGAAAAGCTGACGCGCCAAGGTTTCCCGAAGGGCTGAGCGTGATGCCGAGGCCACACGGGGCGCCTGTTCGTGACGCCCCGATGGCCCCCCTAGCGCGGGCCGGCTATCGTACCGGCCGCACGCCCGCCCAAGGACACTCCCATGACCGAAGACCGCACGAGCACGTCCACCGCGCAGGCGCTGGCCGGAATCCGGGTGCTCGATCTCTCCCGCGTGCTGGCCGGCCCCTGGGCGACGCAGACCCTGGGCGATCTCGGCGCCGAGGTGATCAAGATCGAGAAGCCGGGCGAGGGTGACGACACCCGCGGCTGGGGCCCGCCCTGGCTGGCTGACGGCGAGGGGCGACCGACACGGGAGAGCGCCTATTTCCTTGCCGCTAACCGCAACAAGCGCTCGGTTACGATCGACATGGCGACGGCGGAGGGGCAGGCGCTGATCCGCCGTCTTGCGCAGCAGAGCGACGTGGTGGTGGAGAACTTCAAGGTCGGCGGCCTCAGGCGCTACGGGCTCGACGCCGAGAGCCTCGCCGCGCTGAACCCCCGCCTCGTCACCTGCTCCATTACCGGCTTCGGGCAGGACGGTCCGGACGCGGGCCGCGCCGGGTATGACTTCATGATCCAGGGCATGTCGGGCCTGATGTCGGTGACCGGCAGCCCGGACACCGAACCACAGAAGGTTGGCGTCGCCCTTGTCGACATTCTCACCGGACTGAACGCCACCATCGCCATATTGGCGGCTCTGGAGCAGCGCCGCCGCACCGGGCGCGGCCAGCATATCGACATCGCCCTGTTCGACGTAGCGGTGGCAAGCCTGGCCAACCAGGCGCTGAACTATCTTGTCGGCGGCAGCGCGCCGCGCCGGCTGGGCAATGCCCACCCCAATATCGTGCCCTACCAGGCCTTCGAGACGGCGGATGGCCATCTCATCCTCGCGGTCGGCAATGACGCGCAATTCGCCCGCTTCTGCCGCCTCGCCGATCTCCCCGAACTGGCAACCGATGCGCGCTTCGCCACCAATCGCGACCGCGTGGCCCATCACGAGACGCTGATCCCCATTGTCGCCGACGCCCTCAAGCGTCAGTCGACGGGCGAGTGGCTGGCCATGCTCGATGCCGCCGGCATCCCCGCCGGGCCGATCAACACCATCGCCCAGGCCTTCGCCGAGCCGCAGGCTTTGGCACGGGGCCTCGCGATCAACCTGCCCCATCCCCTCGGCGGCCACGCGCCGGGCGTGCGCAGCCCGTTGCGGCTGAGCGATTCCCCGACCGAAGAGCCCACCGCCCCGCCGCTGCTCGGCCAGCATACGGACGAGGTGCTGGCGACGGTGCTCGGCCTCAGCATCTGCGAGCGGCAGGCGCTACGCGAGGCCGGGGCGATCTGACGCCCCGGCCAACGGCGCCCGGCCTGCCGTGCCGCCTGTGTGCCTACTGGCCCTTCGCCTTGGCAAGGAAGGAGCCGTCGAAGGTCTTGGACAGATCGATCTTGGCCGGGTCGATTTTCGGGTCGGTGGTGGCGATGAGGTTGAGCGCACTCTTCATGCTCGCCTCATTGATGTTGCCATCGGGCGAATAGGATTCGCGCGAGGCATTGAAGGCCTTGATGTACAGGTCCTTGTCGCCCAGCCAGTATTCCTGCGGCACCGTTGCCGCCACCTCTTCGGGCGTCGCCTTCTCCAGCCATTTCAGCGTCTTGTAGAAGGCGTTGGTCAGCGCCTGCACGGTGTTCGGGTTGGCCTTGATGAAGCTCTCCTTGAGGTAGAGCACCGCCGCCGGGTTCTGGCCGCCGAACACCGCCTCGGTGCCGGCCGTGGTGCGGGTGTCGACCAGCACCGTCAGTTCGCCCATGTCCTGCAGCTTGGAGATGACCGGGTCGAGATGCGAAATGGCGTCGATCTCGCCCTTCTGCATCGCCGCCACCGCCGAGGCGCCGCTGCCGACGCCGATGAAGGAGGCGTCGTCCGGCGACATGCCGTTCTTCATCATCAGGTACTGCACGAGGATATAAGTGGACGAGCCCGGCGCGGTAACGCCGATCTTGGCGCCCTTGAGGTCTGCCACCGACTTGATCGTGTCGGCTTTGCGTTTGCTCACGCCCACCACGATGCCGGGATAGCGGCCCAGATCGATGACGGCGCGGATGTCCTGCTTCTTGTCCTGCATGCGGATCGTGTGCTCATAGGCACCCGTGACCGCATCCACAGAGCCGCCGATCAGCGCCTGCAGCGACTTCGAGCCACCGCCGAAATCGTTGATCTCGACGGTCAGCCCTTCATCCTTGAAGTAGCCGAGCCGCTCCGCCAGGGTCAGCGGGAGATAATAGAGCAGCGGCTTGCCGCCGACGCCGAGCGTCAGGTTCGGCTTTTCGATCTCGCCGGCCTGCACCGCGCCGAGCGCGGGAATGAGCAGGCTTGCCGCCAGCAGCAATGTACGCATCTTCATGGCACGTCCTCCCGTTTGTTGTCGTTGTCAGTTCTGTTCGCTGGCCGCCTGCGGGCGCCACACCAGCAGGCGCTTCTCCACCCGCGTCACGAACCAGTCGATGACCAGCACGAAGGCAGCGAGAATGAACATGCCGGCAAACACGCCGGTCACGTCGAACACTCCCTCCGCCTGGTGGATGAGATAGCCGAGCCCGGCGGCCGAGCCGAGATATTCGCCGACCACCGCACCGACCAGCGCGAAGCCCACCGCCGTGTGCAGCGAGGAGAACATCCACGACATGGCGGAGGGCCAGTAGACATTGCGGAACAGCTGCCGCTCATTCATCCCCATCATGCGCGCATTGGCGAGCACCACCGGGCTCACTTCCTTCACGCCCTGATAGACGTTGAAGAACACGATGAAGAAAACCAGCGTCACGCCCAGCGCCACCTTCGACCAGATGCCGAGGCCCAGCCACAGCATGAAGATCGGCGCCAGCACCACGCGCGGCAGGGCGTTGACCATCTTCACATAGGGGTCGAACACCGCCGCCACCACCGGCTTGCGGGCGAACCAGAAGCCGATAACGACGCCGCCTACCGACCCGATGATGAAGGCCAGCACGGTCTCGGTCAGCGTGATCCAAAGATGCTTCCAGATCGTGCCGGTGACGAACAGCTCGACAACGCGGGAGAGCACATCCCCGGGCTTGGAGAAGAAGAACTCGGGCAGCAGAAAGTCGCCGCCGATCGGCACCGTTGCGCCGATCTGCCAGAGGGCGAGCGCGGCCACCGCGACGAGGATCTGAAGAAACAGCAGCTTGGCAGGGTGCAGCTTCATGAAGAGGCCTCCAGACCGTTCATATCGTCACCATAGGTCTTGGCGACCTCGGCCTTGAGCTGGCTCCAGATCATCCGGTGCAGTTCGTGGAAGCGCGGATCGAGCCGGATTTCCGCCGCGTCGCGCGGGCGGGCGAGGTCGATCGGAAAGTCGCCGATGATCCGCGCCTCCGGGCCGGCCGACATGATGACCACGCGGTCGGACAGCGCGATAGCCTCTTCGAGATCATGGGTCACGAAAAGCACCGCCTTGCGGTCCTGCGCCCACAGCCGCAGCAGCAGCGTACCCATGATCTGCCGTGTCTGGGCGTCGAGCGGCCCGAAGGGCTCGTCCATCAGCAGGATCTTCGGCTGGCGGATCAGCATCTGCGCCAGCGCCACGCGCTTTCTCTGGCCGCCGGAAAGCTCATGGGGGTAGCGCTCGGTGAAACGGGCAAGGCCGACACGCTTCAGCCAGTCCTGCGCCTGCGCCACCGCGTCGGCGCGGCGCATGCCGCCGATCTCTAGTGCGATGGCGACATTGTCGAGCGCTGTCTTCCACGGCATCAGCGCGTCCTGCTGGAAGAGATAGCCGGCGCGCGCATTGAGACCCACCAGCTTCTCGCCAAAGATCGACACCGTGCCGCCCGCTGGCGCCAGCAGGCCCGCCGTAGCGTTCAAAAGCGTGGACTTGCCGCAGCCGGTGGGGCCGACAATGGCGACGAACTCGCCCTCGCGCACATGCAGCGAGGTCGGTGCCACCGCGTTGAACACCGGCCGGCCCTTGACCGCGAAGCTGATGGCGATGTCGTCCAGCGCCACCGCCAGTGAGGCCCCCGCGTGCGGCGCCTCGGCGGTCGTCGCCCTCGCAGCGGCGTTCATGGTCTCTCCTGCCATCCTGTGGTCCTACTGGGCGGCGCGCAGATGCGCCGGCACGGGGTGAAGATCGCCGCTGCGCCCGGCCTTGGCGACCTGTCCGGGAATGTCGTGGCCGAGCAGCGCCGGCAGGCTGCGCGCCAGCGCGAGAAGGGCGGGAAGGTCGACCCCGGTCTCGACGCCCATCGCCTCCAGCATGTGGACGAGGTCCTCGGTCGAGATGTTGCCGGTCGCGCCGGGCGCGAAGGGACAGCCGCCAATGCCGCCAAGCGAGGCGTCGAAGCGGTCCGCCCCGGCCTCCAGCGCGGCGAGCACATTGGCGAGGCCCATGCCGCGCGTATTGTGGAAATGCAGCGTCAGCTTCACGTCGTCGAACCGCGCGCGGAAGGCGCTCACCAGGGCGAAGACCTGCCGTGGATTGGCCATCCCCGTGGTGTCGGCCAGCGTCACTGAGTGCAGGCCTACTGCCAGATAGGCCTCGGCGAGATCCAGCACCTTCTCAGCCGGCTGGGCGCCCTCGAACGGGCAGCCAAAGGCGGTGGCGATGGACCCGTTGAGCGCCGCCCTGGTGCCGGCCGCCGCCGCCACGATGGCGCGGAAACCTTCGAGAGAGTCCTGCGGCGTCATCCGCATATTGGCGAGGTTGTGGGTCTCGCTAACGGAGAGAACGAGGTTCAGCTCGTCCATATCCGCCTCCAGCGCCGCCTCGGCGCCACGCAGATTCGGCACCAGCGCGACATAGGTCACATCGGGCCGGCGGCGGATGGCGCGCGCCACCTCGCGCGCATCGGCGAGGTTCGGCACGGCACGCGGCGAGACGAAGGACGTGACCTCGATCTTGGCGACGCCCGTCTGCGACAGGGCGTCGATGAGCGCGACCTTGTCCTCGGTCGGCAGAAAGCGCGGTTCGATCTGCAGCCCGTCGCGCGTCACCACTTCCTGTATGAACGCGCGCGGGGGAACGCCTGTTCTCATGCGGGCTCTCCAGCCGGCCCGTCGGGGGCCTGTGCGACAGCCCCGCTGGCCACCAGCGCGTCGATCTCCTGCTCGCCATAGCCCAGCGCGGCGAGAACCGCCGCCGTGTGCTCGCCCAACTGCGGCCCCAGCCAGTTCACCGCACCGGGCGTGGCCGAGAGCTTCGGCACGATGCCGGGCATCTTCACGTTGAGCCCGTCCGGCAGGGTAGAGGGCAGGATCATGTCACGGGCGAGATATTGCGGGTCGCTGACAATGTCGGCGACCGAATAGATGCGCCCGTTGGGAACCTCGGCGCGGTCGAGCGCGGCCGTCACCGCGTCGAGCGAATGCCGGCTGGTCCACGCGGTAATCGCGCCATCGATCTCGTCGACATGCACCACCCGCCCGTCATTGGAGGCAAGGCGCGGGTCGCTGGCGAGATCCTCGCGGCCGATCGCCCCCATCAGCCGGCGGAAGATGCCGTCGCCATTGCCGGCGACGATGACATAGGTGCCCTCGGCGGTGGGGTAGGAGTTCGACGGCGCGATGCCCGGCAGTGCGCCCCCCGAACGGGTGCGCACGAAGTCGAATGCGTCGAATTCCGGAACCAGGCTCTCCATCATGTTGAAGACGCTCTCGAACAGCGAGACGTCCACCACCTGGCCGGTGCCGCGCCCGGACTTGATGTGCAGCAGCGCCATCAGCGCCCCCATCACCGCGTGCAGGGCTGCAAGTGAATCGCCGATGCTGATGCCGGTGCGCGCCGGCGGCCGGTCCGGCTCACCCGTGGTGAAGCGCATGCCGCCCATCGCCTCGCCCACCGCGCCGAAGCCGGGGCGCTCGCGATAGGGCCCGTCCTGGCCGAAACCGGAAATGCGGACCATGACGAGGTTGGGGTTGATCGCCTTCAGCGCCTCCCAGCCAAGCCCCCAGCGCTCCAGCGTGCCCGGGCGGAAATTTTCGATCAGCACATCGGCGTCGCGCACGAGGCGACGCACCACCTCCTGCCCCTCAGGCAGGCGCATATTGATGGCGACCGACTTTTTATTGCGCGACTGCAGGTACCACCAGAGCGAGGTACCCTCGTGCAGCTTGCGCCATTTGCGCAGGGGATCTCCCTCGCCCGGGGCCTCCACCTTGATGACCTCGGCGCCGAACTCCGCCATCAGCCGCGTGGCGAAAGGCGCGGCAATGAGATTGCCGAGCTCAATCACACGGATGCCGCTCAGCGGTCCCTCAGCGGGACCCTGCCGGGAAGCTTCCATCGCAGGCGCTCCTCACACGTCGTTTTTTCGTTCTATCGGCCGAAAGGGGCCGGGGGTCCACCCCTCTTTAGGCAAAGATGGGCGATGAGACCAGTGTGAGGAGGCCACCGGAACGCCTTGCACGCCGTGGCGTGCAGGGCGTTGAAGCGGTTCAGAAGAAGACGGTCAGCCTAGTATTGAAGGAACCGCACGGACCAGCCACGCCATAGCCCCAAGCCGGCGACGTGACCATCGTCGAGGACACCTGGTCGTTCACAAGATTGGGGCGAGACCCGCACCTCACGCCGTGCGTACCGGGACGCAGCAGGTGGCGGTGAGGCTCGCCATGTGGGCCTTTTCCAGCTCCAGGCCGATATTGCCGACATGGCCATTGCCGTCGCGGAACCAGCCGATCATGTTCATCGCAATGGCAGTGGTAGACTTGGAATAGCGCTCGCAGAGACTGGGCGAGCGGGTCTTGCAGGCGAGGCCGATATCGAACTGCCGCGCCGCGTGCGGCTGGTAGCGCAGGTTCGCCGAACCGTCGATGTTGATGTCGGTACAGCGTGGTCCAGCGCATTTTAAGACGGCGTGGTCCAGCGCATTTTAAGGCGGCGGAATGGGCGCCCGCGTCGGCGGGCACGAAATCCTCATAGTTCATGTCCAGCGGCCCGGTCGAGGCGCCGCGGTCCTGGCGGACGATGGTGACGGTGGGCAGCTACTCGACGTCCCTCACATCGGGGGCTGCGCGTGTGACGTTGCCCCCAACTTCTATCCAGCTTTCAGTTCGTTCTGACGGTTGGATTTGCCCTGTCGGGCGTGCGGAGCGGCGGGGGCAGACGCGGAGCCGTTGATGGTGAGGATCGTCTGATCCCGCCGCGGGTGGAACGTTGAGGCGAAGGCCGTTGGCGTCTGCCATCCGAGCTTGGAGTGCGGCCGGGCCGTGTTGTAGTCGAGCTGCCACTTGGCGAGAGCGGCTCTGGCCTGGGGCAGGCTGGAGAACAGCGTCTCGTTCAACAGCTCGTCCCGCAATCGGCCGTTGAAGCTTTCGATGAAGCCGTTCTGCATCGGCTTGCCGGGCGCGATGTAGTGCCACTCGACCCTCGCCGC
>NZ_FMTP01000009.1 GCF_900100155.1 Ancylobacter rudongensis | reverse complement strand
GCAGGAAGTGGCGCGCGGCATCGGCCTCGACCGCCGCATCGGGCCGAAATTCCTGCATGCCGGCCCCGGCTATGGCGGCTCCTGCTTTCCCAAGGACACGCTGGCCCTGACCCGCACCGCCCAGGAGGCCGGCACGCCGCTGCGCCTGGTCGAGACCGTGACCACGGTCAACGAGACCCGCAAGGCGGCGATGGGCCGCCGGGTGCTGGAGGCGCTGGCCGTGCCCGCGCGCGGGGCCACCGTCGCCGTGCTCGGCCTCACCTTCAAGCCCAACACCGACGACATGCGCGACAGCCCGGCGATCAACATCGTGCAGCTGCTGGTCGACCGCGGGGTGAAGATCCGCGCCTATGACCCGGTCGGCATGGCGGAGGCGCGCAAGGTGCTGCCCGAGGGCATCCACTACGCCACCGGCGCCTATGAATGCGCCGAGGGCGCCGACGCCCTGGTCATCGTCACCGAATGGGACGCCTTCCGCGCCCTCGACCTCGACCGGCTGAAGGCGCAGCTGCGCAGCCCCATCGTCGTCGATCTGCGCAACATCTACCCCCCCGAAGACCTCATCCGCCGGGGCTTCACCTATGTCGGCATCGGGCGGAAGGACACCTCGAAGGGCTGAGCCAACGGCGAAGGCCGGCGGAGGACAGCCGGCACACCGTGCCGGCTGCGACGGGGCTCGACACGCCGTCAGGTGCCGTAGCCGACGATGCCCTTGATCTCCAGGAAGTCGCGCAGGGCGAAATCGGCATATTCGCGCCCATTGCCGGACTGCTTGTAGCCGCCGAAGGGGGCGAACAGGTCCCAGTCGGGGTAGTTGAGGTAGACCGAGCCGGCCCGAAGCTGGCGCGCCACGCGGCGGGCCGCGTCGATGTCCGCGCCCTGCACATAGGCCGCCAGGCCATAGGGCGTGTCATTGGCGATGGCGACGGCCTGTTCCACGCTGTCATAGGGGATGATCGACAGCACCGGCCCGAAGATCTCCTCGCGCTCGATCCGCATGCCCGGCTTCACATGGCCGAACACGGTCGGCTTCACATAATAGCCGGTCTCCAGCCCCTCCGGCTTGCCCGTGCCGCCAGTAACGAGGGTCGCACCCTCATCGATGCCGGCCTGGATGAGATCCTGAACCTTGGCGAACTGCACATCACTGACCAGCGGGCCGATCTGCGTCTCGGGGTCGGTGGGGGAGCCGACAAGCACCGCCTCGGCGGCGCGGCGGGCGATGTCGAGCGCCTCGTCATGCCGGTCGGCCGGCACCAGCATCCGGGTCGGGGCGTCGCAGGACTGGCCGGTATTGCCGAAGCAGGCGCGCACGCCTTCCGACACCGCCGCTTCGAGATCGGCGTCGGGCAGCACGATGTTGGCGGACTTGCCGCCGAGTTCCTGCGCCACGCGCTTCACCGTCGCCGCGGCGTTGCGCGCCACATCGGTGCCGGCGCGGGTCGAGCCGGTGAAGGACACCATGTCGATGTCGGGATGCGAGGACAGCGCAGCGCCGACCTCGGGGCCGGTGCCGTTGACCAGGTTGAACACGCCCTTGGGAAAGCCGGCCTCATCCATGATCTCGGCGAAGACGATCCCGGAGATCGGCGCGATTTCGGAGGGCTTCAGCACCATGGTGCAGCCGGCCGCGATGGCGGGCGCGACCTTGCACATGATCTGGTTGAGCGGCCAGTTCCACGGCGTGATGAGGCCGACGACGCCGACCGGCTCATGGGTGACGCGGGTGGTGCCGCGCGTCTCGTCGAACTCGAAGCGCTTGAACGCCTCGATGGTCGCCTTCAGATGGCCGAGGCCGGCATAGGCCTGGGAATCACGGGCGCGGGCGATGGGCGAGCCCATTTCGCGGCTGATCGCCTGGGCGACATCCTCGTAGCGGCGCTCATAGACCGCGAGCAGCCGCTCAAGGAGAGCCAGGCGCTCCTCCTTGGTGGAGAACTGGAAGCTGGCGAAGGCCGCGCGCGCCGCCGCCACCGCGCGGTCGACATCGGAGCGGGTGCCCAGCGAGATGGTGGCGAATTCCTGTTCGGTCGCCGGGTCGACCACGCCGAGCGGGCGGTGCTCCAGCGGCTCGACGAAGGCGCCGTCAATGTAGAATTTCTGCGTGTTGGGGCTCATGCGGGCGGGTCTCTCATCGCTGGGAAGGCAGGCGTCGGGATAGTCTGCGCGATGCGCGCGGCGATAGGCAATGGCGATCGCCGTGCCGCAGCACCGATATGAGGAAAGTGGGGGTGGCGATCGGCTCGCGAGGCGACAGGCTCTCGCGACGCAACCAAGCGCCGGGACGGGCTGTGGACCCGTCTGATAACGTCATCGGCCTGTCGTGCCGGCCATCGGAAAATTTCCCGGACATTGGGGGACGCATGCAAGATATCGTGGAAAAGACGGCGCTCGAGATCCGGTCCCTGATCCGCTCCAAGGCGCTGTCGCCGATCGAGGTGTTCGACGCGTTCCGGGCGCGGATCGAAGCGGCGAACCCTGCCATCAATGCGTTCGTCACGGTGGACTTCGAGCGCAGTCGTGCCGAAGCCAAGCGGGCGGAAGACGCCGTGATGAAGGGCGAGACGCTCGGGATCGTCCACGGGCTGCCGGTCGGCATCAAGGATCTTCAGCTCACCGCCGGCATGCGGACCACCTTTGGCTCGCTGGTTCACAAGGACAATGTGCCGACGGAAGACGAATTGATGGTGAAGCGCCTGCGCGCGGCCGGCGCCGTCATCATGGGCAAGACCAACACGCCCGAATTCGGCAGCGGCGCCAACACGACCAACCGGGTCCACGGCGCCACGGTAAACCCGTTCGATCTCGCCCTCTCGACCGCGGGGTCGTCGGGCGGCTCGGCCGCGGCTCTGGCAGCAGACATGGTGCCGCTGGCCTCCGGCTCCGATCTGGGCGGCAGCCTGCGCACCCCGGCCTCGTTCTGCGGGATCGTCGGGCATCGCCCGTCGCCGGGCGCCTGCCCGATGGAGGTTGCAGGCGACCCCTGGTCGCCGCTGGCCGTCGATGGCC
The DNA here is from genome assembly GCF_900100155.1 of Ancylobacter rudongensis. GTDB lineage: Bacteria > Pseudomonadota > Alphaproteobacteria > Rhizobiales > Xanthobacteraceae > Ancylobacter > Ancylobacter rudongensis. The sequence continues at coordinate 167,322 of NZ_FMTP01000009.1, read as the reverse complement.
CGATGGCCCGCAACGTGCCGGATGCGGCGCTGCTGATGGCGGCCATCGTCGGCAGGTCGAGCCGGGACCCGCTCTCGCAGGACCTGTCGGCCGATGCGTTCCTGGCTCTCCCCGAGGTCGACACCAGGCGACTGCGGATCGCGTTCTCCGAGGATCTCGGCTGCGCGCCGGTCTCGCGCGGGGTGCGGCAGCATTTCCGGATGGTGGCGGAGCGGATGGCGGGCATGTTCGGCAGCACCGAATGGAGCCACCCCGAGATCAGGGATCTGGACGACACGTTCGAGGCGCTTCGGGCCGTGGGCTATGGTCACTCCTACGGTGACTATATCGACCAGCACCGTGCTCTCAGCGGCGCCAACGTCGTCTCCAATGTGGAACTCTCCCGCAGGCTCTCTCTGGAGGATGTGGGGCGTGCCCATGCCCGCCAAAGCGAGATCTTTCGCAGCTTCGAGACGTTCTTCCGGGAGATCGACATCCTGATCTGCCCGGCGGCCTCCGTGGTGCCGTTCCCGGTCGAGAACCTCTATGTGAAGGAGGTCGATGGCCGGCAGATGGAAACCTATATTCGCTGGGTTGGCATTGCCTATGCGATCACCCTCAGCAGCCATCCCGCCACCGTCATCCCGGCGGGGCTGGGGCCGACGCGGATGCCGTTCGGCCTTCAGATCGTCGGGCGGGGCCGCGACGATGTGGGGACGCTGGCGGCCGCCGCCGCGATCGAGGCGCGGCTGGCGCGTGATGGAGTGCTGGCCCGCCCGCTCCCGGACGTCAGCATGCTCACCACCCCCGGCATCGCCACCTCGGCGGGCAACATCCCGGACGCGCTTGCCGCGCACTGAGCGGCCGGAGCGCCGACGGGCGGGGGCCGGCGCCAGATCCGCCCCTGTGCCGGCCGATCCTGTCCCGCGCATGAGGAGGGTCAGCGCGGCGCCGGGTCGGACAGGAAGACGTAGATCTTGCGGGTGTGCTCCACGATCTCCCAGGTGCCCTTCCAGCCGCGCGGCAGCATGAGGGCATCGCCGGGCCCGAGCTCGCGGCGTGTGCCGTCCAGTTGGGTCATGATGATCTTGCCCTGCAGGAAATAGCAGAACTCCGCCGCCCCCGTGCGATCGGCGGTGAAACGGCCCGGCGTGCACTCCCAGAGGCCGATGTCGAGCGACCCGTCGGGCGCGGTCCAGAGCGAGGCGGCGCCCTCCTGCTGGCCGGGGCTCAGGGTGGTGGGCTTGTCGGCCAGTGCGCCAAGGTCGATGCCGGACAGCTGGGTGAATACGGAAAGGTCGATCATAGGGTCTCCTGCCAAAGGCGGCAGCGATGGTGCCGGCTTGGAGCAATGGGCGCGGGGGTGAAGGCGTGCGGGCGGTCAGCGCCCGGTGAGGGCGTTGGCCAGCGTGGCGAGGCGCGAGGTGGCGCGTCCGCCGGTGCTCGCCTCGTTGCGGTCGGCCTTGTGGTAGAGCCAGTACATGCCGTGCACGCCCAGCCAGCGGAAGGGCTCCACTTCCCATTTGCGCGGCCGGCGGTTCACCCAGGGCAGGCTGGTGCGCTCCGTATGCCTGTCCAGCACCAGATCGGCCAGCGTCTGCCCGGAAAAATTCGAGGTGGAGACGCCGAGGCCGACATAGCCGCCCGCCCAGCCGATGCCGGTGCGTGGATCCAGCCCGACTGTGGCGCACCAGTCGCGCGGCACGCCGAGCACACCGCACCAGGCATGGTCCAGCTTCAGGCCGCGGGTCTGCGGCAGCATGCGGTAGAGAATGTCCTTCAGCGCCTGGATGGTCTCGGGCTGGGTCTGGCCGCGCACATCCGTCTTGGAGCCGAACCGATAGGGCACGCCGCGCCCGCCCATGGCGATGCGCCCCTCGCGCGTGCGCTGGGCATAGCAATAGGCGTGGGAGGCGTCGGCAAGGAGCTGGCTGCCCTGCCAGCCGATCTCGCGCCACAGATCGTCCGGCACCGGCTCGGTGACGATGATGGCGCTGTTCATCGGGATCCACTCCCGCTCATTGCCGGGAATGCCGTGGGTGAAGCCCTCCGTGGCGCGGACGATGCGCTTGGCCTTGACGGAGCCGCGATCGGTGGTGACACGGCCCTTCTCGATGCCGGTGACGGCGGTGCGCTCATAGATAGCGACGCCGCGCCGCTCCACCGCCTCGGCGAGGCCACGCACCAGCTTGGCCGGCTGCACCCGCGCCACATCGTGACGCACCAGCGCGCCCTGCGCCTTGTCGACCCGGATGCGGGCGGCCGCCTCCGGCCCGTCGATCAGCTCCAGCCGGCTGGTGGGCACCTGCCAGGCCATGGCTTCCTCATAGCCTTCGCGCAGGCGCTCCATCTGCGCCGGGCTCTGGGCGTAGGTCAGGCAGTCGGTGAGCAGGTAGTCACAGTCGATGCCTTCCTTCTCGGTGACGCGGCGCACCTCGGCGACGGTGCTGCGCAGCTGCCGCTCCCACTCGATGATGCCTTCGCGCGTGCCGGAGGAGAGATATTTCTCCCGGCTCCAGCCGAATTCGCCCGAGCACCAGCCGCCATTGCGGCCAGAGGCGCCGAAGCCGGCGAATTCCTTCTCGACCACGGCAATGGAGAGGCCCGGCTCGGCCTCCTTCAGATAATAGGCGGTCCACAGCCCGGTGAAGCCGGCGCCGACAATGCAGACATCGACCTCGATGTCGCCCGGCAAGGGCGGGCGATAGCCCGGCACGCCGCCAATATCGGCATACCAGAAGGACACGTCGCCATTCTTCTTCACGTCCATTGCCATCGTTCCTTCAATGACCGGCGGTCGATCCGTCGTCTGCCAGGAGCACGCTCTCCTGCGGCCGCCACGCCAGCTCGACCGTGGCGCCGAGAGCGAAGGGCGCGCCTTGCGTGGGGGTGCGGGCGGTGACATGGCTGCCGTCAGCCAGCGTCACCTCATATTTCATCGCCGAGCCGAGATAGAGCATCTCGCGGACCACTCCCGAGAGGATGTTGCTGCGGCCTTCCTGCGGGCCGGTGCCCGGCGCCTGCACCATCACCGCCTCGGGGCGCAGGAGAATGACCTGCGCGCCCTCCCCCCTCGCCGCGCCCGGAGCGGCGAGGGTCGTGCCGGCGACGGTCAGCACCGTCTCGCCGCCGGCCGAGCGATGCGGACCGCGCAGCACCGAGCTCTCGCCGATGAACTGGCCGACGAACAGCGTCTGCGGCGCGGTGTAGAGCGCCTGCCCGGTGCCGACCTGTTCGATCCGCCCCTTGTTGAACACCGCAATCCGGTCGGAGAGCACGAGCGCCTCCTCCTGGTCGTGGGTGACATAGACGAAGGTGGAGCCGAGCTCGCGGTGGATGCGCTTGATTTCGAGCTGCAGCACCTCGCGCAGCTTCTTGTCGAGAGCGCCGAGCGGCTCGTCCATCAGCAGCAGCGAGGGGTTGAACACCATCGCCCGCGCCAGCGCCACGCGCTGCTGCTGGCCGCCCGACAGCTCGGAGGGGTAGCGATGGGCGAAGCTGTCCAGCTGCACCTTGCGCAGCGCCTCTTCCACCGCGCGGGTCCGCTCGGCCTTGCCGACGCGGCGCTGCTTGAGCGGATAGGCCACGTTCTGCGCCACGCTCATATGCGGGAACAGCGCGTAATGCTGGAACACCACGCCGATATTGCGCTTGTGCGCCGGCACATGGCCGATGGAGCGCGCGTCGAGCCGGATGTCGCCGCCGCTGAGATCGGTGAAGCCGGCAATCAGGTTCAGCGTCGTCGTCTTGCCCGAGCCGGACGGCCCGAGAAACGACATGAACTCGCCCGGCTCCACCCGCAGGCTCACCTTCTCCAGCGCGGTGAAGCTGCCATAGAACTTGCTGATGCCGTCAATATCGATCGCCGCGCCTTTTGAGGCCGCCTCGTTGCTCACAGCGTTCATGCCCCGCGCCTCCGCAGTCCGAAGATGAGTCCCAGCCCGATAATCAGCGTGGTCGCCAGGAAGATGAGCGACCCCACCGCCGCCACGGTCGGGTCGGCATCCCGCGTCATGGAGGAGAAGATCTGCACCGGCAGCGTCTTCAGCTGCGGGCTGGTGATGAACAGGGACACGATCACCTCGTCGAAGGAGGTGACGAAGGCGAACAGCGCCCCCGACAGGATGCCCGGCAGGATGAGCGGCAGGGTGACGGTGAAGAAGGTGGTGAGCCGCGAGGCTCCCAGGCTCGCCGCCGCCGTTTCCAGCCGCGCATCGAACACGGCGAGATTGGCCCCCACCGCGATCACCACGAAGGGGATGGCGAGCAGCGTGTGCGCCAGCACATAGCCGGTCCATGTGCCGACCAGCCTTGTGTCGAGATAGACCGCATAGATGCCCACCGCGAGCACCACGCCCGGCACGATCATCGGGGTGAGCAGGAGCACGCGGATGATGCCGCCGGCGCGGGTCTTCAGCCGCTCGATGCCGATGGCCGCCATGGTGCCGATGATTGTGGCCACGACAGCCACCATCGCCGCGATCTTCAGCGAGACGACCAGGCTGCCGAACCATTGCGGATTGGCGAAGAAATTCGCGTACCACTGGGTGGAGAAGCCCTGCGGCGGGAAGGCCAGCGACTTCCTGTCGGCGAACGACATCGGGATCACCACCAGCGTCGGCGCCACCAGCCAGATGGCGATCAGCAGGCAGGAGAGCTGCAGCAGCAGCCGGCCGGGACGGAAGCGTGTCATCGGCTGCCTCCGCTGATCTGGTAGCGGCGCCGCATGAACGGGCCGGCCAGCGCCAGCACGCCGAAGGTCGCCACCAGCAGCACCACGCCCATGGCGCCGCCGCGTCCCCAGCTCAGCAGCGACAGCACCTGCTGCTGGATCAGGGTGGAGAGCATGGTCGATTGGGGCCCGCCCAGCAGCAGCGGCGTGATGTAGAAGCCGAGCGACAGGATGAACACGAGCGTCGCCCCGGCAAATACGCCGGGCAGCGACAGCGGCAGATAAATCTGGAAGAAGCTCTTCACCGGATGCGCGCCGAGGCTGCGCGCCGCCTGCAGCAGCCGCAGGTCGATGCCGCGCATCACCGCGTAGAGCGGCATGATCATGAAGGGCAGCAGCACCTGCGTCATGCCGATGGTCACGCCGAGCTGGGTGCGGATCAGCCGCACCTTCTCGAAGCCCAGCGCGAGCAGGATGCGGTTGATGACGCCGGAATCCTGCAGCAGAATCACCCAGGCCAGCGTGCGCACCACCCCCGACACCCAGAACGGCACCAGCACGCACATGATCAGGACCAGCCGCAGGCGCGGTCCGGCGATCGACATGGCGAAGGCGTAGGGATAGGCCACCAGCACGCAGGAGGCCGTTACCCAGAAGGCGATGGTGAAGGTGCGCGCCAGCACGGTGAGGTTCACCGGGGTCTGAAAGAACCACACATAATTGGCGAGGCCCGGCACCGGCTCGGCAAAGCTGCGCAGCACGATGACGCCGAACGGCACCGCCATGACAAGCAGCAGCACCGCGATGGCCGGCAGCGTCAGCAGAAGCGCCCCGCGCGGGGCGCGGCCGGTCAGAACAGACATGGTTCAGCCTCTCTCGCGGAGCCGGGGCGCCGCATGGGGGCGCGCCGCGCGGGGGATCGGGGCGACGCGGTCGCCCCGATCATTGCGCCGCCGGATCAGTTGCCGGCGATGAATTCCGCCCATTTGGCGCTGAGAGCGTCGTAGTTCTTGACCCAGTAATCGACGTTCTGGTTGTAGGCCATCGCCTGCTTCTCGGGCGTATTGGTCATGAACGAGGCGGTGAGCTCGTCCACCTTGGGCGTGGCGTCGACATTGATCGGCGAATAGGAGGTCGTCTCGGCCATCACTTCCTGCGCGTGCTTGCCGAGATAGGCATTGACCAGCGCATAGGCGGCATCCGTGTCCTTCACGCCGACGGGGATGGCGATCTGGTCCTTGACGACGATCCAGTCCTTCCAGACCGGAACGTATTTCGCCCCGTTGGCCAGAGCCGCCTTGCCACGGCCCGACCAGACCATGACCATGTCCGCCTCGCCCGACTCCATCATCTGCTGGCTTTCCGCGCCTGTGGTCCACGGCACCAGATGCTCACGGATCGAGCGCCACTTGTTCAGGCCGCGGTCGATATCGGCGGGGAACATCTTGTCCTGCGGCACGCCATCGGCGAGCAGGCCGAGTTCCACCATGTAGCCTTCGGCGTCGGCATAGCCGGGAATGCCGCGCGTGCCGGGAAACTTCTCGACATCGAAGAAATCAGCCCAGCTCTTGGGCGGGTTATCGCCGTATTTTTCCTTGTTATACAGGAACATGACGGCATAGTTCATCGCCGGGACGCTGCACGGTCCAACCTGGCCGGGCGGGATCTTGGAGGTGTCGATCTTGCTGAGATCCAGCTTCTGGAACAGCGTGCCGCAATGGACGAAGGGCGTGTAGTCGCCCGTATCCACCACGTCCCACACGACGTTGTTCGATTCGACCTGCGCCTGGATCTTGGCGTTCTCGGTCGGCCCGTCCGACAGGAGAGTGACGCCGGACTTCTTGACGAAATCCTCCAGCGCCTTGATCTGGCCGTCCTGGAAGACGCCGCCATAGGACACGAAGGTCAGCGTCTTGCCCTTGAGCGAGCCTTCGGCGACCTCGCCGGCGACCGGACCTTCGGCCCGAGCCGCGCCGGCCAGCGCCATGCCGATGGCGGCGAGGGTGGCGATGCCGGTGAGTGTGCTCCGCTTCATCATTCTCTCCTCTGGACTATGCCTCTGGGGCTTATGTTTTGCCGTGTGAACTCGCCCGCCACGGAGGGACAGCGCCCGTCCCGTGGCGCGCCTGCGCTACTCACCGTTGGCGCGGTAAGTATCGAGATAGGTCGCCGTCGAGGTCGGCGGCGAGATGATGAACAGCACCTCGGCCGTGACATCGCCGATATTGGCGACGCGATGCGGGACCGAGCTCGCATATTCGACGCTGTCGCCCGCGTGCATGTCGTGATGATCGGCGCCCAGCTCCAGCCGCACGGACCCCTTCAACACGATGAACATCTCGTGCGAGTCGCCATGGGTGTATTGCTCGGGACCGGTCGAGCCGCCGACATCGAATTCCGAGACATAGGTTTCGAAATGGGTCAGCGGGCGGCGCGACAGCAGCATCTTGCGCTGGCCGTCCGTCACCGGCAGCGCCGGGCGTTGCGCGCGGCGCAGAACCGGGTCGCGGGTGATCTCCGGGGTCGAGAACAGTTCGGAAATGCTGGTGCCGAAGCAGTTGGCGATACGGATCAGCGTCGAGGCGCTGGCCCCCGTGAGCCCGCGCTCCAGCTGGCTGAGAAAACTCGCCGACGTGCCCGTCGCGTCCGCCAGCTGGCGCAGCGACAGGCCATTGGCCCGCCGCAGCCGCCGCAGCCGCTCCGCCACCAGGCGCAGCGTGTCGGTCTCATCGGGAACGGGGCGCGCTGCGGGGTCCATCTCGTCCTTGATCCGGCGTCACTTAACAAACGTTAAGTCATGCCAAACAGAAGTTCAATGGGGCCTGAACGGGAAAAATCCATCCCGATACCTTTGCGGCTGCCGTCGGGTCCCGCCTTGACCGGACGCGCCCGCTCCTGCGCCGGCACGGGCCGATGCCTTCGGGCAGATGAGGCTATCGCCCGACGTCGTTCAGCCGACCTCCAGATGTTTGTAGACCGTCGTGCGGGAGATGCCGAGCCGGCGCGCGGTCTGCTGGATATTGCCGCCGGTCGCGGCAAAGGTCTCGCGGATGCGCCGGCAGCGGTCGCGGCTCAGCGCGTGCGGAGCGCAATGGGCGCAGGTCGGCGCGCCCTCGCCGCCACAATCCGCGCCGTCCAGCAGGGACACGCCCTCGCCCTCCGCCTCGATCGCGGCGCGGCGGAGCCAGGACTGCAGCTCGCGTATGTTGCCGGGCCAGGGACGCTGGCGCAGGCGCTCGATCACCACCTCGTCCATCGAGACATTCGCCGCGTGCCGGGCCAGCAGATGGCGGAGGATGGCATCGAAATCGCCGCGCTCGCGCAGCGGCGGGATCTCGATGGAGAGCCCGTTGAGCCGGTAATAGAGATCGGCCCGGAACTCGCGCGCGGCGACGGCGGCGGCGAGGTCCCGGTTGGTGGCGGACACGATCTGCACATCGAGCGTCGCGGCCTTGCCGCCGCCGAGCGCGCGCACCTCCATCGTGTCGAGGAAGCGCAGCAGCGTGGCCTGTGCCGCGAGCGGGATTTCGCCCACCTCATCGAGAAACAGCGTGCCCCGGTCCGCCAGACGCAGCAGCCCCGGCGCCCCCTCGCTGCGCGCATTGGTGAAGGCGCCCCGGTCATGGCCGAACAGTTCGGCGATGAACAGCGATTCCGGCACGGCGCCGCAATTGATCGCGACGAACTCGCCGGCGCGGCCGCTGAGCGCATGGACATGGCGGGCCATCAGTTCCTTGCCGGTGCCGGTTTCGCCATGGATATGGACGGCCAGCCGTTCGCGGGTGGCCGCCGCCAGACCGCGCATCCGCCGAACCAGCAGCGGGTCCTCGCAGACGAAGGCGGCAGCCGGCGCGGCAAGAGGTGTGGCCGGCGTGGTCGGCGCCGGCAGGCGACGGGCCGGAGGCGCGACCACCGGCGGCGCGGCGAAGCGCCGGCACGCGACCGAGAGCAGGCTGCCGGCCCGGTCGCGCACCCGGGCGATGCCCGCGCGGCGCAATTCGTCGACGACGCGGCCCAGGCCGGGCTCGAACAGGGCATCGAAGGGCTGCCCGCAACTGACATCCAGCCCGGCGAGCAGGGCCCGCGCGGCGCGGTTGATCGAGATCAGCTCGCCCTCCGGCGACAGCGCGATCAGGCCTGCCGACAGCGTGTCGAGATATTCGGCGCGCGGATGCAGGGCGAACAGCAGCACATCCGGCCGTCCATTGACGATCAGCCCGTTCTCGACCGCCGCCGCCGCCATGCGGACCAGAGCGTGGGTATGCTGCTGGCGCGCCTCATTGGAACTCGACGCATCGAGCAGGCCGACCAGCCGGTCCTCGGGATCGAAGATCGGCACGGCCGCGCAGCTGAGATGGCCATGGCAGGCGAAGAAATGCTCGCGCCCATAAATCGCCACCGGCGCCCGCTCGACCAGGGCGAGGCCGAGCGCATTGGTGCCGCGCCCAGTCTCCAGCCACACGCTGCCGGGCACGATGGAGCGCCCCGCCTCGCTGTCGGCGAAGTGGGGGTCGCTCAGCGCATCAAGCACCACGCCGCCGGCATCGGCAAAGGCGATCATGAAATCCGAGCCGGCTATCTGTTCATAGAGCAGCTGCATCTGCGCCAGCGCCAGACGGCGCAGCAGCGCCTGCTCCTCGCGCCGGGTCCGCACCTCGGCAAAGGCGATGACCGCCTCTTCCGGCCGCCGGGTCGGGTCGAGCCCGCCGGCGAGACAGCGCTCCCAGCTGCGGGCGATCTCCGGCGACAGCGCGCCGCCGGGCAGCCGAGCGCCCGCCTCCAGGGCGGCACGGGCATGGGCGACGCTGGACAGCGGCGGGTGAGAGAGGGGCGGCATCGGCGCTGTCCTCCAACGGTTCTTGTGGTTTTGCCGCAGGGTCGGCGCAAAACAGAGCGAAGGCAATATCCAGAAACTGGACACTGTTCGGCCGGCCCTGTTCATCGCGTGAACGCTGAAGAGCCTTCGCACCTGCAGTAAAGCGTTGATGAAGTGAAGGAATAGCGCATGGCACACTTGCTGCGATGGTTCCTGCGACGGCGACGCCACGCGCTGCCAAAAAACGGAGGACGCCATGAAGGCGCAGGTGCTGAAAAACTACGACACGAGCCTCACCGCCGACCTTTGGGTGGCGGAGGAGAACGTGCCCGACCCCAAAATCGTCAAATCCACCGATGTCATCGTCCGCATCGGCGGCGCCGGCGTCTGCCGCACCGATCTCCACATCATCGAGGGGGTGTGGAAGCCGCATATGGACCCCACCGGCGACAAGCTGCTGCCGCTCATCATGGGCCATGAGAACGCCGGCTGGATCGAGGAGGTCGGCAAGGAGGTCGAGGGGCTGAAGAAGGGCGACCCGGTGATCGTGCACCCGAAGATCACCGGCGGCACCTGCCTCGCCTGCCGTCGGGGCTTCGACATGCATGGGCCGGGCAGCTTTCCCGGCCTCGACTGCGATGGCGGCTATGCCGAGTTCATCTGCACCTCGGAACGCAACATCGTGCCGCTGCCGCGCTCGCTGGCGCCGAAGGAAGTGGCGCCCTATGCCGATGCCGGCCTCACCGCCTATCGCGCGGTGAAGAAGGCCACGCGGCACCTGTTGCCGGGCCAGAGCTGCGTCGTCATCGGTGCCGGCGGGCTGGGGCATATCGGCATCCAGTGCCTGAAGGCGATGTGCGCCGCCGATGTAATCGTCGTCGACAAGTCGGACGCCTCGCTGGCGCTGGCGACCAAGAGCGGTGCCGACCAGACCGTGAAGGCCGACGGCAACGAGGTCGAGGCGGTGCTGGCGCTGACCGGCGGCGCCGGCGCGGAGGCGGTGATCGACTTCGTCGGCGAGAAGGGCACCACCGCCAAGGGCCTCGCCATGACCCGCCCGATGGGCAGCTACTACATTGTCGGCTATGGCGAGGACATCAGGATCCCCGCCGTCGACCTGATCATTTCCGAGCGCAACATCATCGGCAATCTGGTCGGCACCTGGGCCGAACTGACCGAGCTGATGGCGCTGGCCGATCGCGGGCTCGTCGAGCTGGCGACCGCCGAATACAAGCTCGCCGATGCCAACCGGGCGCTGCACGACCTCAATGCCGGCAAGATCCATGGCCGGGCCGTCCTCGTGCCCTGACGGGTGGCGGGTATCTTGTATTCCAGAGAAGATAATGCGTGCATCGCAGCATAACGTGCCGATATGGAAGCAACTTTTACCTACCATTCTGCGCTGCACCATTTTCGCATAATGAAACACTTTCGATCGCGCGATTCGCAAAACAAATCACTCCCGCGAACCGGAACGTGTTTCATCTCCGTCAAGTCGTTGAAACACCTATTGCGACCACTTGGCACAGCACTTGCTACATTACTATTAGAACAATGCTGACGTGCCCCACGGGGCAGGCCACAAAAAGAACGAAGGGGAGAAGTCCGGGGAAGCTGCCGGCACGGCGATGAGCCGGGCCGGCGGGTCACGAGACGGTCAGGTCAGGACCGCCGTCCCGCACCCGTTACGCCAACAGCCGCACCCGGTGCCTTGTACCTTTGCCCAGGCCTTCGACGCTCGCCGCACCTGCGACGGGCGAAGGGTTGCTCATGTCTGAAGCCCAGCCGGCCGGACAGCGCGAACGCTGTGCCGCGCCCGGCGGGAGGAAATTGACCGTGGACTCCGCTCCAAGAGCAGGATGGCAAAAATGACAAGTACACTGACCCTGAACAAGATCACCGCGCAGAAAGGCATCTCCGTCGCCGATGCCGCGAAGAAGATCGCCGATCTCGGCTGGAACCCCTCCTATGTGCAGGAGGCGATGACCTTCCCGACCGACTACAAGATCACCAAGGCGCCGAAAGACCCGATGAAGCAGGTGCTTCGCTCCTACTTCCCGATGCAGGAAGAAAAGGACAACCGGGTCTATGGCGCGCTCGACGCGGCCCTGCGCGGCGACATGTTCCGCAATGTCGAGCCGCGCTGGGTGGAATGGATGAAGCTGTTCCTGGCCATCATCCCCTTCCCGGAAATCTCGGCCGCCCGTTCCATGGCGATGGTCGGCCGCCTGGCGCCCGGCGAGGACCTGCGTACCGGCTTCACCATGCAGATGGTCGACGAGTTCCGCCACTCGACCATCCAGATGAACCTGAAGAAGTGGTACATGGAGAACTATATCGACCCGGCCGGGTTCGATATTACCGAGGAAGCCTTCGGCAAGTGCTACGCCACCACCATCGGCCGCCAGTTCGGTGAAGGCTTCATCACCGGCGATGCCATCACCTCGGCCAATGTCTATTTGACCGTGGTGGCGGAAACCGCGTTCACCAACACGCTGTTCGTCGCCATGCCTTCGGAAGCGGCGCGCAACGGCGACTACGCCCTGCCGACCGTGTTCCTCTCCGTGCAGTCGGACGAGAGCCGGCATGTCGGCAACGGCCATTCCATGCTGATGTCGATGCTGAAGGAGCCGGAGAACCATCTCCTGCTCGAACGCGACATGCGCTACGCCTTCTGGCAGAACCACGCCATCGTCGATGCCGCCATCGGCACCTTCATCGAATACGGCACCACCAACCGCGACAAGAACAAGGAGTCTTACGCGGAGATGTGGCATCGCTGGATCTTCGAGGATTACTACCGCACCTACATGCTGCCGCTGGAGAAATACGGCATCAAGATCCACCATGACGATGTGCAGGCGGCGTGGAAGCGCATCACCGAGAAGCACTATGTCCACAAGATCGCGCAGTTCTTCTCGGTCGGCTGGCCGGTGAATTTCTGGCGCATCGAGGCCCAGACGGACAAGGACTTCGAGTGGTTCGAGCACAAGTACCCGGGCTGGTATGCGCAGTTCGGCGAGTACTGGAAGTGGTACGACAAGCTGTCGCATCGCGGCCAGACCAACATGCTGTTCAACCCGGACACCGGCTATGTCTATCCGCATCGGTGCTGGAGCTCGATGGTGCCCTGCGTGGTGCGCGAGGACATCGTCACCGACACGATCGACGGCAAGCTGCACACCTTCGCCCATGAGCTCGACCGCTGGACCGCGGTGGAAGCCTTCGCCAGCGAGTATCAGGGCCGTCCCACGCCGGCGATGGGCCGCTTCAGCGGCCGGCGCGAGTGGGAGAGCTGCTACCACGACTGGGACCTGGCCGACGCCATCCAGGATCTCGGCTTCGTGCGCACCGACGGCAAGACCCTCGTGCCGCAGCCGCATCTGCGCTTCGAGGAGAAGGAGATGTGGACGCTTGACGATGTGCGTGGGCACACCATCAAGAGCCCGCTGATCACCCTGCGCGAGATGAGCCCCGAGCAGCGCGAGACGCACCTCGCCGCCTACCGCGCCGGCTTCACCATCAATCCCTGCAACTGACCGTCATGCGGGACCGGCCTCGCCGGTCCCGCATCGACCGAGGTGCTCCAGAACCTAACGGGGAGGTCGCACGATGGGCGACGTCTATACCGTCCGCTTGAATCCGGTCGGCGTCGAATTCGAGGTCGAAGAGGGGGAAACCGTGCTCGACGCGGCCTTCCGGCAGGGCATCGCCTTGCCGCATGGCTGCAAGGAGGGGCGGTGCGCGGCCTGCAAATGCGTGCTGAACGAAGGTGAAGTCGAGCTCAAGCCCTATTCCACCTTCGCGCTGAACGAGATGGAGCGGGACCAGAACTATGTCCTGCTGTGCCGCACCCTGGCCTATTCGGACATCGAGGTGGATCTGCTCAATTTCGACGAGGAAATCCTCTCGAAATCGATACCCGTCCGAAGCTTCGGCGCAGAGGTGGCGCGGGTCGTCGAACTGACCCACGACATAAGGCGCCTGGAGATCGTGCTCGATCAGCCTCTCAAATTCTGGGCGGGGCAATATGTCGACATCACGCTCCCGGGGCCAGAGGCGATTACGCGCTCGTTTTCCATGGCAAATACGCCGGTCGCGGGCAAAGAACTCGCCTTCATCATCAAGAAATACCCGGACGGAAAATTCTCCTCCCGCCTCGACGGAGAACTCAAGCCCGGAACCCGGCTCACCGTCCGCGGCCCCTTCGGCACCTGTTTCCGACGGGAAGACAAGGGAGGAGCCCTGATCCTGGTCGGCGGCGGCTCCGGCATGTCGCCGCTGTGGTCGATCCTGCACGACCATCTGGAGAGCGGCGAGGACCGCGAGGTCCATTTCTTCTACGGCGCCCGCACGCCCAAGGACCTGTTCTACCTCGACGACTTCGCCCGGCTGGCGGCGGAAAATCCCCGCTTCCACTTCGTCCCCGCGCTTTCGGGCGTCGGCGAAGAGGACGACTGGACCGGCGAGCGCGGCTTCATCCACGAGGTGCTGAACGCCCATCTGCGCCGGCTGGGCTTCGGCGAGGATGTCGACGTCTATGCCTGCGGCCCGGAGCCGATGATCGAGGCTCTCGTGCCGGTGCTGCAGATGAACGACGTCTCCACCGAACGGATCTTCTTCGACAAGTTCACGCCAGCCTCAAGCCCCGCCGAGCAGCTGGCGCACGCCTGAGCGCACTCACCACAAGCCTTGGCCAGACAACGATAATTTGGGAGGACACCATGACAGCCACGCAAACGGCGCCGGTCAAGTCGGGGGCAGCCGGATCGGCCGTCTTCGCTGATTCCGACAGCCGGAAGTACCGCTACTTCGAACCGCGCGGCAAGCGCGCGACCCATTACGAGGACGTCACCGTCGACGTCCAGCCCGATCCCGAGCGCTATCTGCTGCAGGACTGGATCATCTCGTTCCCGAACGGGCGCGGCGCCTATTCCAAGGACAACACCGCCGCGCTGAGCTCCAACTGGCACCTGTTCCGTGCCCCGGACCAGGAGTGGGAGCGCACCCACTACCAGCGCCAGTCGAAGATCGAGGCGATGGTGCAGGCGGTCATCGCCAATGGCCGCAAGTCGGGCGCGCCGCTGCACTTCGACAAGGCGTGGGTGAAGGTGCTTCAGAACCATCTCGGCGCGTGGAAGCATGCCGAATTCGGCCTCGGCACCTCGCTGATGCAGGCGCAGCGCTACGGCTACACGCAGATGATCAACAACGCGACGCTGACCAACTCGTCGTACAAGCTGCGCCTCGCCCAGGACATCACGCTCTACCTCGCCGAAATCGGCATGGATATCGGCGCGTTCGACGACGAGGCCGGCAAGCGCACCTGGCTGGAAGACGTCAACTGGCAGGGCACGCGCGAGGCGGTCGAGTCCATCATGGGCTCGGAGGATTATCTTGAGCAGTACTTCGCCATCAACATCGTGTTCGAGCCGCTGGTGGGCGAATTGTTCCGCTCGGGCTTCCTCATGCAGGTGGCGTCCCCCAATGGCGACTTCATCACCCCGCCGGTGATCTCGGCGGCGGAAGCCGATTACGAGCGCAACCTCGCCAACGCCATCGACCTGTTCCACCTGCTGGCGCACGACCCCGAGCACGGCGCCCACAATAAGCGCCTGTTCCAGTCCTGGCTGCACAAGCATGTCGCCCTGGCCAACAAGGCCTCGGCCGGCCTGCAGCCGATCTGGTCGCAGCCGCATTCCAAGCCTGTCCAGTATTCCGACGCGCGCGCGCAGTCGGTCGAGCGCATCGGGAAGATCCTGGGCGAGCTCGGCCTCGACCTTCCCAAGGAGTGACGCCCATGTCCACCATGTCTCGCTCGGCCACCAACCAGAATATCTTCCAGAAGATGGGCGATCTCGTCTTCGACCAGACGATCTCGCACCAGTGCGGCGTCACCATGAACGACAGCGTCGAGGCACGCGCCATCGCCGAGTTCATGGGGCAGAAGCCCAATGTCACCATCACCTACCAGCCGGCGCTGATCCGCATCGATGGCGAAGGCAAGCTGATCTTCAAGATGGACGAGATCAGCGAGATTCTCGGCAAGGAAATGAATGCCGAGATCTTCGAGGTCAACACCTCCACCCATTATGGCCGCATGATCCGGGTCGACGACAACACCGTCACGCTGTTCGGCGACATGGATGAGATCCGCCAATACATCGAGTGAGCACCGCACGACCGTTGCCGGGGAGGGCTGGCCCTCCCCGGCACGGCGTGCCCGACACCAACAGGCGCGACGCCACGCGCCTCCAGAATTCGTCAAAAAGGGAAGAGGGTTCATGTTCAGAACACCGGACGGTGAAGAGATCTTCATCATCGATGGTCACACGCATTTCTGGGACGGTAGCCCGGAGAACCAGGCCAACATCCATGGCAAGCAGTTCATCGACTGCTTCTACGCCTACCACAACGCTCTCAGCCCCAAGGACCAGCTGTGGAGCAAGGAGCAGTTCGAGAAATACAGCGCCGACAAGATGCACCATGATCTGTTCGTCGATGGCCCCGACGACATGGCGATCGTGCAGTCGACCTATCTGAAGGAATTCTACAAGAACGGCTTCAACACCATCGAGCGCAATCTCGACATGGCGAAGGCCTATCCGGACCGCTACATCGTCAACGGCTCCTTCGACCCGCGCGATGGCGAGAAGGCGCTCGAATACATCCACTTCATGAAGGAAAACTACAACATCAAGGGCGTGAAGCTCTATACGGCGGAGTGGAAGGGCGATTCCCGGGGCTGGAAGCTCACCGACCCCAGCGCCTATCGCTGCCTGGAGCTGTGCCAGAAGCTCGGCATCACCAATGTCCATGTCCACAAGGGACCGACCATCATCCCGCTCGACAAGGATGCGTTCGATGTCCACGACGTCGACCATGCCGCGACCGATTTCCAGGGGCTGAACTTCATCATCGAGCATTGCGGCCTGCCCCGGCTCGACGATTTCTGCTGGATCGCGGTGCAGGAGACCAATGTCTATGGCGGCCTCGCCGTGGCGCTGCCCTTCATCCACTCCCGCCCGCGCTACTTCGCCGAGGTGATCAGCGAGCTGCTGTTCTGGGTCGGCGAGGACAAGATCCTGTTCGGCAGCGACTACGCGATCTGGACGCCGCGCTGGCTGGTCGAGAAGTTCTGGAACTTCGAGATCCCGGAGGACATCAAGCAGGAGCATGGCGTCGACCTGACCCGCGAGGCCAAGCGCAAGATCCTCGGCCTCAACGCCGCCCGGCTCTACAATATCGATATCGAGGCGCAGAAGGCGCGGCTGAAGGACGCCTCGCTCGCGGTCGCGGCGGAGTAGGCCCATGCCCCGCCCCGCCCGTACCGAAACTGGCGGCGATGCGCGCATCGCCGCCGTGTGGACCCAGCTCGCCGGCGTGATGGACCCGGAGCTGGACGAGTCCATCGTCGATCTCGGCTTCGTGGAAGACATCGCGATCGGCACCGATGGCCGGGTGGATGTCGCCTTCCGGCTACCGACCTACTGGTGCTCGCCCAACTTCGCCTTCCTGATGGCGGACGATATCGGCCGAGCGGTGCGGGCGCTGCCCTGGGCGCGGGAAGTTCATCCCCGGCTCGAAGACCATATGTTCTCGCAGGAGGTCAATCGCGGCACCCATCTCGGCCTCTCCTTCGCCGAGACGTTCCGCGATCTGGAGGTCAGCGACACGCTGGAGGGCCTGCGCGAGACCTTTCTGCGCAAGGCGTTCCAGCGCCGGCAGGAAGCGGTCATCCTCGGCCTGCGGCGGGCCGGCTGGTCGGACGCGGCCATCGTCACCACCGATCTCGGCACGCTCGACCGCACTGTGCTCACCGATCCCGAGGGCCTGCGCCAGAAGCCGCGCTACCGCGAGATCCTGCTGGCGCGCGGCCTTGCCGCCCGGCCCTCCGACCTCGCCTTTGTCACCCTCGACGGCGCGGCCATCACGGCCGAGGGCCTGCCGGTGCATCTGCGCGGGCTGCGGGCGATCCGCATCAACATGGAGGCCAATGGCGCGCTGTGCCGGGGGCTTCTCGATGCCCGCTACGACGAGGGGCCGCGCCAGAGGACGGCCGCTCCCTCCACCCATGCCTGCGGCGGTGCCGGAGCGTCCAGCGGATGCTGCGGCGGCTGCGCCCGGCAGACTGTCGGCCAGACCACCGGCTCCCCGCTCTCCGCGTGAACGAGGCGGCGACGCTCCGTTCCGACGTCGACCCGAACAAGCAAACAACATGACGAGGAAACAGCCATGGCAAAGATGATCCTGCATGAGGGCGAGGCGCGCCGCGCGCTCGCCCGCGGCGTCGGCAAGCTGGCGGCGGCGGTCGAATCGACGCTCGGTCCCAAAGGCATGAACGCCATGGTCGACCGGCCGATCGGCACCCCCATCGTCTCGCGCGACGGCGTGACCATCGCCTCCGAGATCGAGCTGCCCGACCGCTTCGAGAATATGGGCGCGCAGGTGGTGCGCGAGGTTTCGATGCAGACCAACGAGGTCGCCGGCGACGGCACCACCACCGCCATGGTGCTGGCCAACGGCCTCATCCAGAACGGCGTCGCGGCTCTGGAGCGGGGCGCCAAACCCGTCGACCTGTGCCGGGGCATCGACACGGCGGTGGAGCTGGTCGTGGAGACGCTGAAGGGTCGCGCCCGCCCGGCCTCCGAGCGCTCGGTGCTGGAAGCGGTGGCGACCATCGCCGCCACCAACCCGCATCTCGGCCATCTCGTCGCCGAGGCGCTGCACCGGGTCGGCCTCGACGGCATCGTCTCGTCCGACTACGGCCTCACCATCGCCACCACGCTCGACGTGGTGGAGGGCATGTCGTTCGACCGCGGCTACATCTCCCACCACATGGTGACCGACGTCGAGAAGATGGAGGTGGTGCTGCACGAGCCCTACATCCTGCTGACCGATCTCAAGATCCGCGCCCCGCAGGAAATCGCCGGCCTCCGCGCGGCGGTGGCGAAGACCGGGCGCACCCTGGTCATCATCGCCGAGGAAATCGCCCCGGAAGTGGTCGTCACCCTGCTGGGCGACGGCAATCGCGGCAAGGTGCTGGTGGTCAACCCGCCCGATTACGGCCATTGGCGCAAGGCGATGATGGACGATCTCGCCATCATCACCGGCGGCAAGGTCATCGCCCGCGATCTCGGCGGAAAGCTGGAGGACGTCACGCTCGACGATCTCGGCACCGCCCACCAGGTCCGCGCCAGCGCCCGCGAGACCGTCATAATCCGCGGCGGCGGCAACGCCGAGGCGATCGCCGCCCGCCGGGCGCAGGTAATGCGCCAGCACGAGCTCGCCCCGCCCAATATCGAGCAGGACAAGCTGAAGGAGCGCCTCGCCAAGCTCTCCGGCGGCACGGCGGTGATCTATGCCGGCGGCGTGACGCCGGTGGAGCAGAAGCGCACCCTGCAGCTGATCGACGACGCGCTGAGCGCCACCCGCGCGGCGGCGGAAGAGGGCATCGTCGCTGGCGGCGGCACGGCGCTGCTGCAATGCGCGCCGATCGTCGCGGCCCGGCTCGGCAATCTCAACGGCGATGTCGGCGAAGGCATCCGCCTGGTGCGCGAGACGCTGGCCCGCCCGGCGGCGTTCATCGCCCGCAATGCCGGCTACGACCCCGAGGCCATCGTCGAGAAGCTGATGGCGGCGGAGGACGGCATCGGCTTCGATGCCGCCACCGGCGAGATGACGGACATGATCTCGGCCGGCATCGTCGATCCGGTGCGCGTCACCTACACCGCGCTGCGCAACGCCGCTTCGGTCGCCACGCTGGTGCTCACCACCAACACGCTGATCGCCGACATCACCGATTATGTCGACCCCACCGCCGGCCCGGCGCTCGGCGGCGGCGCCGAGAGGCTCGGCCGCGCATGATCATGGCATCCCGCCGGCAGGTCCCGCCCGGCCGGCGGGCTGCCCCCCGAAAGGGTCCGGGACCCTCACGGCTCGGCACCGCGCCGGCCCCGCCCGTGCCACGGCCAGCGGCACCGGCGCGGACGTCGCTTTCGGGCTGGCGGTCGTGGCGATGGGCCCTGTGGTGGCGGGCCCGCTGGGAGTCCTGGTTGAGTGACGCTTGATTGGAAGCGTGGTAAAAACGTCGCAAATGAAGCGAAGCAGATCCTGAACGCCAAGAATTAAGGCATCTGATCTTCGCTAAAAATAAACGGGAGGGTGCTTTGGTGTATATCATCACCAAGAAGGATGGACCTCGCAAAGAGGACGTCGCCGCCAAGCAGATGATCGAACAAAATTGGGGGACGATTGATCGTCTCGCCAATCAGATTTCCGGTGGGCGCTGGCAGGACATCAAGCAGGCCCGCGCCGCCAAGACATCCGTGGCCGAATACGATCGCCGCAGCTTCATCGGTTACGCCTCGATGGAACGGGCCGCGCCGGCACGGCCCTATATCCGCATCAGCCTGAACAACCGCATCGTTGTGGTCGACGAAGACACCAATCGGCAGCTGCTGTTCCTTGGCGACATCCGGCACCGCCCGCAGGGCCGGGTCTTCTGTCTCGCCACCCGCGCCAATGGTTTCTTCGATCCGGCGCCGGACGAGGTGCTGGAGGCGCTGGCCGGGCTCGATGGCTGCGTACTCTCCGAGGACGAGCTCGACGAGCCGTTCAAGCAGGAACTCGCCGCCCGCCTCGGCTTTGCCGCGCCGCAGGTCCTCTGAGCGGGCGTCCCCGCCGGAGCCTTCGGTCCCCTTTGCGCAGATGCCGGTTCGAGCGCGGCCACGGGATATTGGGATGCAGACGGAAGCGCAGATGACAAAGCCGCCCGTTGAGCGCCGTTCGACCCCACTCCCCTCGCGCATGGACGAGGGCGAGGACGGCGCCGATCACGCGGCGGACGGTGCCTCCTACGACGCGTCGGCGACGATGAAGGCTTGGGAGAATTTCCTCGGCCGGGGCCGACCGACCGGGCCCGGCGGGCTGGTGCGCAGCGTCATCGAGCGCTCCTGGCAGCGCAGCGCCGTCTCCGGCGTCGACCCGCGCGGGCGCGGCAGCGGCCTCATCGTCTCCGCCGACGAGGTGGACGGCCTGCGCCGGCAGCATGGAGGCCTGGTGCAGGCGGCCGGCAAGACCTTCGAGCGTCTGGCCGACATTCTCGGCGAGACCGCGACCATGGTCGTCGTCACCGACCAGCGCGGCGTCATCATCGACACCGCCGGCGATCCCCATATTCTCGACGCCGCCCATGACATCCGCCTCGAGATCGGCGCCAATTGGGGCGAGACCGTCACCGGCACCAACGGCATCGGCACCGCTCTGGTGACGGGCAAGCCGGTCTATGTCCGCGCGGCCGAGCATTTCTGCGAGGGCGTGAAGTCCTGGACCTGCATCGGCGCGCCGATCCGCAATCCGCTCGACGGCAGCATCGTCGGCGTCGTCGATTTCTCCGGCCCGCAAGACATTTTCCGCCGCCACAACATCGCCCTCGGCATGATGGCGGCGAGCCATATCGAGCTCGCCCTTGCCGACCAGCTGCGGGTCGAGCGCATGCAGCTGCTCGAACTGTGCCTGGCCCGGCTGCAGGGTGGCGCGCGGGGTGACGGCTTCGTCATCCTCGACCGCCAGGGTCGGGTGATCCACCACAGCGACACCGCCGCCGCGCGCTGGCGCCATGCCCATCCCGGCACCGAGCTGCGGCTCGGCGAACAGCTGATGGACTTCAAGGGCGACAGCTGGCCGGACAACATCGCCAGCATTCCCGGCATCGACAGCCAGCGCATGGAGCCGCTGCTTCACGACGGCAGCTTCTCCGGCGCCGTGCTGCTGCTCGGGCCGACCGGCCACCCCGCCCCGGCGGTGCGGGCCGGCAGCAGCCCGGCGCGGACGGCGTTGAAGGCGGCGCGGGACGCCATCATCGGCGAGAGCGCGGTGCTCATCGAAGCCATCGAGCGGGCCGAGCGCGCCGCGCAGGGCCGCAGCGCCATCCTGCTGGAAGGCGAGACCGGGGTCGGCAAGGAGCTGTTCGCCAAGCTCATCCACGCGGCCGGGCTCACCACCGGCAAGGAGCCCTTCGTCACCTTCAATTGCGGCGCGGTGTCCAAGGATCTGCTCGGGGGCGAGCTGTTCGGCCACGCGCCGGGCGCCTTCACCGGCGCCACCCGCGAGGGCCGCGCCGGGCGGTTCGAGATCGCCGACAGCGGCGTGCTCAGCCTCGACGAGATCGGCGAGATGCCGCTCGAGCTCCAGCCCTATCTCCTGCGCATCCTTGAGGAAAACGCCGTCTATCGCATCGGCGAGGGGCGGCCCCGGCCGATCAATGTGCGGCTCATCGCCTCCACCAACCGCAATCTCAAGCTGGAGGCGGCCGAGGGGCGCTTCCGCAAGGACCTGTATTTCCGCATCGGCGCGGTCAAGATCACCATTCCTCCGCTGCGCAACCGCCATGGCGACATCCGCCTGCTGCTGCATCATTTCAACAGCCGGGTGGCGGAGAGCCAGGGCACCGAGCCGCTGCGCTTCCAGCCGGCGGTGATCGATCTGCTGGAGCGTTATGAGTGGCCGGGCAATGTCCGGGAGGTGCGCAACCTCGTCGAGTCGCTCTCGCTGATGGCCGTCGACCGCACGGTAGGGATCGACGACTTGCCGGAAGACTTCCTCGAGGACCTGCAGCCGCTGCGGGAGGCGGGCGGCGAAGCAGCGGAATGCGCCGATGCCGGGGAGCCGATCGCCCGCATCGACGAGGCCGAGCGCCGCCTCATCGAGCGTACGCTCGTCGCCTCGGGCGGCAACACCTCGGTCGCCGCCGATCGGCTGGGGATCTCGCGCAGCACGCTCTATCGCAAGCTGCAGCACTACCGGGCGAGGCACTAGCCGCCGCGCGGGAGGACAGACGGAATCGAAAGGGCGAGGCTCATATGACAGAACGGATGGACCCCTCCGGCCACGCCCGCCGGCCCGGCGAGCTGGCCGCGATCATTCTCGACAAGGTCGAGCGCGACGTGGTCTTCACCCTGCGCATTCGCGGCGAGAGCCTGGATCTGCTGTCACGGCACTTCCAGGGCTTCATCGAGCACGCGCTCGGCTCGAACGGCGTCGACTATGGCGACCATCCGCTGCTGCGGCTGTTCGTCGAATCCCATAGCCGGGAGCTCACCGATTTCGTGGTGAACGGCATGGCGCTGTCGCACCAGATCGACCTGAGGGCGTTCGAGCGTTTCGGCGGCGATTCCACCCATCTGCTGCGGGCCGATATCTGGGACAGCCTGCGCAGCTATATCGAGAGCGCCGAGCATCATTTCCTGTCCGGCCTGGGTGGCCTGCACGACATTCTGGCCGAAGTCGCCGCCCTCCGCCCCGGCACCGCGGGAGGCGCGCAATGACGGATACGCAGCACCTGCGCACCCTGCTCGGCAAGCGCCTTGAAGTGGTTCAGGAGATCGCCCGGCTGAATGCGCGCCAGCTGCAGAACCGGCAGATCGCCAGCGGCCTCGAACTGGAGGTGATGCTGTGCGAGCGCAACCTCTCGCGGGGGGAAGACGCGACCGCCGCCGCGCAGCGCCTCGCCGAGGCGCGGGCGCAGCATGCGGCGGCGGAGAACGCGCTCGCCGAGGACGCGCGCGACCTTATGGAATGGCACGGGCAGCTCGACGCGCTCGACCGCGAGATCAGTGAACCGTGAGCCGAACCGCCGGGCATCGGCAGGGAGCCTAAAGAGATGAGCACGACGGAAGCCCAGGCATCACCGCTTTTCACCCTGCTGGCGCGGCAATGGCGGCTGGAAGCGGAGGTTCAGGCCTGCACCTTCGCCCGCGACGGCGCCAGCCTTGCCTATGCGCTGGCGGATGGCACGCTCGCCTTTGTCTCGATGGAGGACCCGGAAGCGGCGGGCGTGCGCTGGCGCATGTCGATCGAGGATGGGCGCTCCACCATCTCCCCCCGCGCCCGCCCCGTTGCCGCCCCGGCACGGGTGCCGGTGGGCGAGCCCCCGCTGCGCCTGGCGGCGTTCGGCTCCTCGGGCTTTCTGGTCGGCACCAGCTCCGGGCGGGTGGTGCAGATCGGCGCCGACGGATCGACGCGTGTGATGGTCGAACATGACAGCGCCGGCGTCGACGCGCTGGCGACCTCGTGCGAGCCTGCCGCCGGTGAGCGTGCCGGCTGGGTCGCCGCCAGCGGCAGCGTCACGCGCTACGATCCCGAAGGGGGCACCGCACGGGCGATGGCGCGCTATGAGGGCACCGCCCGGGTGGTCGCGCCCGCACCCGACGGCACGCGGATCGCGCTGGGCTTCGAGGCCCGCCTTGCGCTCATCGACCTGCCCATCACCGACCCGCTCGGCGCCGATGGCGAGCCGTTCGAGACCGCGCTCGGGCCGGTGGAGGCCCTCGCCTGGTCGCCGGACGGGCGCTTTCTGGCCGCCGGCCTGCTTGATGGCGGTGTCGCCCTGATCGACCCCGCGACGCGGCGCGTGCTGCGCCTGCCGGACTATCCCGCCCCGGTGCGCACGCTGGACTGGAGCGCCGATTCCCGCTGGCTCGTGACCAGCGGCGCCTTCCGCACCATCGTCTGGGCGGTGGAGGGGAGCCACGACCGCCCGAAAACCCTGGAGACCGGCCGTTCCGGCCTGGTGGCGGTGGAGGCGGCGCGGCTGCATCCGCATCTGCCGCTGGTCGCGGCCGGCTATGAAAACGGCATGATCGTCGTCATGGCGGTGGGTCAACGCGACGAACTCGTCATTCGCGACCCGGCGCCGGGCGGCCTGCGCGACCTGAGCTGGTCGGGCGATGGCGAGCACCTGGCCTTTCACGCCGCGCAAGGCTGGGCCGGGGTGATCGACCTGCCAGCCCACATGTTCAAACAGATCAACAGGAGGGTTCCATGAGCGCGACCGACCAGACCGAGGAAAGCAAGGACATGTTCTTCGCGGAAATCGCCGCGCTCGCCGAACGGATGATCGCCGAGCACGGCCGCGATTTCACCATGGGCGCGTTCGTCCTCGCCGCCCGCTTCATTGCCGAGAAGAAGGATCTCGGCAATCGCAGCCTTGAGACGACAAACTGAACGGGACGCCCCGAGCGTCGCGCGCAGATCGGCTGAAGGAGTGGTGCGGGCCGGGGCAATCGCGCATATGATCGCCCTTGCCGTGGACGATTCGGCGGCGGGCATCCGCGCGACGGTCGAGCACTGGCGGAGTGGCGAACACGAGCCGTGCGCGCAGGCCCAAATATCTAGTCTGAAAGCTCTGTAAGGATGCCGGCGAACTGCTCGGCGCGGGCGAAATAGGCCGGCTTTATTTTGTCCATCTTGCTGGAATCCACGACCATATAGGCGATGGCCGCGCGCGCCAGAACAGCCTGCTTCACCGGCACTTCGTGGAAGTTCGAGCAGGTGACGCCGTGCTGGGCGTGCACGCCGCCGGCCGAGATGAACGCCTTGCTGATGCCGAGCCGCTCCAGGCTCCTGAGCCCCTCCTCGCCGGAAAAGGTCTGCGACGAGGCGTGGAACAGGCCACCGAGCAGGATGAGGCTGGTATTGGGCCGGGACGCCACCCGCGCGGCGATGTTCATGGCATAGGTGATGACGGTGAGCCGGCCGGTGACGGGCAGGTGCTCGATCATATGCGGCGTGGTGGTGCCGCAGTCGATGAAGATGGTGTCGTCCGGCTCGACCAGGCGCGCCGCCGCGCGGCCGGCGAGTGCCTTCGCCTCCGCATGGGCGTCCAGCTCGGCATCAAGCCGGTAAGTCGTGGCGCGCTCGCCGCCGGCCGGCAGGATGTAGCCGCCGAGATAGCTGAACAGGTCGGGCGAGGCCGCGAGGTCGCGGCGCACCGTCATCTCGGATACTGCGAGATGCTCGGCCGCGTCGCGCAGATGCAGCACGCCCGCCGCGCGCAGCCGCTCGTCCAGCCGTTGGATCCGTTCGGACTTTTTCACAGCAGCCTCCGTCCCCTGCCTTTCCATCGGCGCCCGGCCTTGACTCGTCAAGATGCGCGTGAAATGTTCGCAACAAATTTTGTGATAATCATAACAAAATACGCCAGATCGAGATCATCGATGCCAGAAAACACTCACGCGCCGCTGCGCGATCCGCGCGCGCTGGCCGGGTTCATTGACCATACCATCCTCAAGGCCGAGGCCTCTCGCGCCGAGGTGGCGCGCTATTGCGACGAGGCGCGGGCCGCTGGCTTCGCCTCGGTGTGCGTCAACGCCGTCCATGCCGGCTTCGTCGCCGAACGGCTCGCCGGCAGCGGGGTGAAGACCTGCGTGGTGATCGGTTTCCCGCTCGGTGCCGGCGGCGCGGCGGCGAAAGCCGCCGAGGCCGCGCTCGCCATCGCCGCCGGGGCGCAGGAAATCGACATGGTGATCGATATCGGCGCGCTGGTTGAAGGCGATCTCGACCGCTGCCGGGCTGACCTTGCCGCCGTGCGCGCGGCGACTCGGGGAACCGTGCTCAAGGTCATCCTCGAAACCTGCCTGCTGGACGAGGCGCAGAAAGAGGCCGGCTGCCGTCTCTCGCGGGAGAGCGGGGCCGACTTCGTCAAGACCTCCACCGGCTTTTCGACCGGCGGCGCCACGGTGGCCGATATCGCGCTGATGCGCCGGGTGGTCGGCCCCGACATGGGGGTCAAGGCGTCCGGCGGCGTGCGCGACGCCGCGACGGCGTGGGCGATGATCGATGCCGGCGCCACCCGCATCGGTGCCAGCGCCAGCGTCGCCATCGTCGGAGGCGCCGCGCCGGCCGCTGCCGGCTACTAACCCAAACCGTTGCGACGTCAACGCAATCCAAATCAACGAATGTCTGGGAGGACATCCATGAGAAAGACGCTACTGACCCTCGCCACCAGCCTGTCGCTGCTGGCGGCCCCCGCCTTCGCCGACAATGTCGTCGATGTCAGCCAGGTGCCGAAGGACATCACCGCCGCCGCCACCGGCAAGAAGTTCTCCATCGCCACCGTGGTGAAGGTCGACGGCATCGCCTGGTTCGACCGCATGGGCGACGGGGTGAAGCAGTTCGGCGCCGATACCGGCATGGATGTCTGGCAGGTGGGCCCGAGCCAGGCGGACGCCGCCGCGCAGGTGCAGCTGATCGAGAACCTGATCGCGCAGGGCGTCGACGCCATCTGCATCGTGCCGTTCTCGGTCGAGGCGGTCGAGCCGGTGCTGAAGAAGGCCCGCGACCGCGGCATCGTGGTGATCGCGCATGAGGCCTCCAACCTCAAGAATGCCGACTACATTCTGGAGGCCTTCGACAACAAGGCCTATGGCGCCCAGCTGATGGAAGTGCTCGGCAAGTACACCGGTGGCAAGGGCAAGTACCTCGCCACGGTGGGCAGCCTGACCTCGCAGTCGCAGAACGAGTGGATCGACGGCGCCATCGAGTACCAGAAGAAGCACTTCCCCGACATGGCGCTCGCCACACAGCGGCTTGAGACCTATGACGACGCCAACACCGACTATAACCGCCTCTCCGAAGCCCTCACGACCTATCCGGACGTGAACGGCATCATCGGCGGCCCGATGCCGACCTCGGCCGGCGCCGGCCGGCTGATCGCCGAGCGCGGGCTGAAGGGCAAGGTGTTCTTCTCCGGCACCGGCCTGCCCTCGGTGGCCGGCAAGTACCTCGCCGATGGCGACATCCAGTACATCCAGTTCTGGGACCCGGCGGTCGCCGGCTATGCCATGAACGAGCTCGCCGTGATGGCGCTCTCCGGCAAGAAGGACCAGATCAAGGCTGGCCTCAATCTCGGCCTCAAGGGCTATGAGAACCTCACCACCCCGGCCGGCGCCGCGCCGAACCTGCTCTATGGCCAGGGCTGGGTCGGCGTGACCAAGGAGAATATGGACCAGTACAAGTTCTGATCCGCTGTCGCGGGCGGGGTGGCACGGCTGCCCCGCCCGCGCGCGTCAGACTGAAGCTGGGCTATCCTTGGAGCTTCCCGCTCCTGCGCGAACGGCCGGGTGATCCCGGCCGGCCGTGTCCCTTTCCAGAGCGCGTGCCATGGCCGAACCACTGATCGAACTGCGCGGCGTCACCAAGCGCTTTCCCGGCATGAAGGCGCTGGACGGCGTCGATTTCGCCATCGCCCCGGCGGAGATCCTGTGCCTTGCCGGCGAGAACGGCTCGGGCAAGTCGACGCTGATCAAGATCGTCTCGGGCGTCTATGATTTCGACGAGGGCACGCTGCTGATCGACGGCATGCCGGTCGCCGGCCTCTCGCCCCGCGCGGCCATCGCCGCCGGCATCCAGGTGATCTACCAGGACTTCTCGCTGTTCCCGAGCCTCACCGTGGCCGAGAATCTCGCCATGGGCCGGCTGCTGAGCGAGGGCCGGCGCTTCATCGCCCCCGCCGAATGCCGCCGCCTCGGCACGGAGGCGCTGGCGCGGCTCGACGTGAACATCGACCTCGGCGCGCGCGTGGGCGAGCTCTCCACCGCCGACCGGCAGATCGTCGCCATCGCCCGCGCGCTGATGAGCCAGACCCGCCTCCTCATCATGGACGAGCCGACCACGGCGCTGACCGGGCGCGAGGTCGACCGGCTGTTTGCGCTGGTGCGCGAGATCCGCGCCAAGGGCATCGCCGTGCTGTTCGTCAGCCACAAGATGCGCGAGATGCTGGAGATTTCCGACCGAATCTGCGTTTTCCGCAACGGCCAGAAGGTCGAGGAAGGCCCGACCGCCGATTTCACCGAGGCCCGCATCACCCGTGCCATGACCGGGCAGGATCTGGGCCATGAACGCTATGCCTGGGCGGGCGACGCCAGTGCCGAACCGCGCCTGCGGGTGCAGGGGCTGAGCGTCGGCGAGCTTGTGCGCGACGTCTCGCTCGAACTGCGGGCCGGCGAAATCGTCGGGCTCTCCGGCCTGCTCGGTTCCGGGCGCACCGAACTCGCCCTCGCTTTGTTCGGCATGGAGCCGGACTACCGCGGCACCATCCTGCTCGACGGCAAGCCGCTGGCACTCGCCAGCGTGCCGGAGGCGGTCGAGGCCGGCATCGCCTATGTGCCGGAGGACAGGCTGTCCGAAGGGCTGTTCATGAGCCAGTCCATCGCCCGCAACGTGGTGGCCAGCGCCATCGACCGGGCGACGCGCGGACCTTTCCTGTCGGACGACGCGGTGACCGCGCTGGCCGAGCGCACCGTGACCGACATGCGGATCGCCACCACCGATGTGGAAAAGCAGGTCGGCAAGCTCTCCGGCGGCAACCAGCAGCGCGTCATCATCGGCCGCTGGCTGCTCACCGGCCCGCGCGTGCTGATCCTCAACGGGCCGACGGTCGGCGTCGATGTCGGCTCCAAGGCGGAAATCCACCGGCGCATCCGCGAACTCGCGGTCAAGGACGGCCTCGCCGTCCTGATGATCTCCGACGACGTGCCGGAGCTTCTGCACAACTGCAACCGCATCCTCCTGATGCACCGTGGCGCGATCGTCGACGATCTCGATCCGCGCGACCTTCAGGAAGACGACATCCACACCCGCTTGAAGACGCTGCGCTGATGAACCTCTTCGCCAAGCTGATGCGCCGCTCCGAGACGGCGGTCTTCCTCATCGTCGTCGCGATCATGATCGTGATCGGCGCGATCAACCCGGCTTTCTGGCAGGCCGACAATTTGTTCAACCTGCTGCGCGCCAATGTCGTCATCGGCATCATGGCGCTGAGCGTGCTGATCGTGATGGTCTCCGGCGGCATCGACGTGTCGTTTCCCGCGTTCGCGGCGGCGGCAATGTATCTCACCGTGCTGGCGATGAACGCCTATGGCTATGAGGGCGTGGTGCTGCCCTTCATCGGCGCGACGCTGATCGGCCTCATCTGCGGGCTGGCCAATGCCTTCTTCATCCACACCTTCCGCATGATCCCGCTGATCGTCACGCTGGGCTCGGCCTCGGTGGTGCGCGGGCTGCTGCTCGGGCTGGTGGGCACCTCGATCGTCAATATCGACCGGATGCCGCCGGCGCTGATCGCCTTCGGCCGCTCCAGCCTGGATGTGGGCGGGGCCAAGCTCTCGGTGATGGTGTTCGTCTATCTCGGGCTGGCGGTGCTGGTCGGGCTGCTGCTCACCCGCACCATGACCGGCCGCTCGATCTTCGCCTATGGCGACGACGCGGAATCGGCCAAGCGGGTCGGCTTCAACACGCGGCGCACCGTCTATGTCGCCTATGGGCTGGCCGGGGCGCTGGCGGGGTTCGCCGGGCTGCTGCACGCCTCGATGATCTGGCTCGCCAACCCGCGCGATTTCGTCGGCTATGAGCTCGACGTGATCGCGGCGGTGGTGCTGGGCGGCGCCTCGATTTTCGGCGGGCGCGGCTCGGTGCTCGGCACGTTGCTCGGCGTGTTCCTACTGGTGCTGATCAAGAACAGCCTCATCATCATGCGCATCGACAATACCTGGCAGGGCGTGGTGATCGGCTGCGTCATCGTGATCGCAACCGCGCTTACCGCCTGGCGCGACCGCAAGACGCTGGCGTGAGGAGACAGGCATCATGAACAAGCCGTTCGACCTCTCGCGCTTCGTCAACCGCGACAACAACATCCTTCAGCTCATTCTCATCACCGTCGCGATCTTCGCGATGATGAGCTGGCTCGAACCGACCAAGTTCCTGCGCTACTACAATTTCGAATCGATCAGCTTCATCTTTCCCGAGCTCGGCATCGTCGCCATCGCGATGATGCTGGCGATGCTCACGGGCGGCATCGACCTGTCGGTGATCGGCATCGCCAATCTGGCGGGCATCCTCGCCGGCGTGTTCTTCACCAAGCTCTTCCCCGGCGATCCTGCCGCCGGCATGGCCGGGGAGATCGCCCGTGTCGCCGCGGGCGTGATGCTGGCGTTGGGCGTCGGGCTGGTCGCCGGGGCGCTGAACGGCCTGCTGATCACCCGGGCGAAGATCACCCCCATCCTCGCCACGCTCGGCACCGGCCAGGTGTTCACCGGCCTGTGCATGGTGCTGACCGGCGGGCCGGCCATTGTCGGCTTCCCCGCCTATTGGGGGCTGATCGG
Source organism: Ancylobacter rudongensis (assembly GCF_900100155.1). Classification (GTDB taxonomy): domain Bacteria; phylum Pseudomonadota; class Alphaproteobacteria; order Rhizobiales; family Xanthobacteraceae; genus Ancylobacter; species Ancylobacter rudongensis. The sequence continues at coordinate 136,913 of NZ_FMTP01000009.1, read as the reverse complement.
CAATGGCAAGCTGTTCGGCATCGCCGTGCCGCTGCTGATCTTCGTCGCCGTGGCCATGGTGATCGCGGTGATGCTCACCCGAACCTCGTTCGGGCTGAACCTCTTCCTCATCGGCACCAATCCGCGCGCGGCGGTGTTCGCCGGGCTGAAGAGCGACCGCATGGTGCTGTATTCCTACATGATGAGCGGCACGCTCGCGGCCCTCGCCGGCATCATCCTGTCGGGCCGCACCAATGCGGCGAAGTCGGATTACGGCACGTCCTATCTCTTGCAGGCGGTGCTGATCTGCGTGCTCGGCGGCACCAACCCCGCCGGCGGGCGCGGCACGGTGCTCGGCATCTCCATCGCGGTCATCGCGCTGATGCTGCTGGCCTCGGGCTTCCAGATGATGCGCTTCTCAAACCATCTGATCGATTTCATCTGGGGCGGCTTCCTGCTGCTCGTCATGGTGCTGAACGCCTTCCGGAACCGCGCATGACCCGCTTTCACCTCGACCGCCGCGCCTTTGGCGACACGGAAATCCTCGCCGTCGAGCATGGCGGGCTGACCGCCACCCTGTTCCGCTACCCCACCGGGGTCGAGGCGGTGCGCCTCGCCAATGCGCGCGGGGCGCTGGTGGTGCTGCCCTATCTCGGCCAGATGATCTGGTCGGCGGCGTTCGACGGCGTCGACCTGACCATGCAGAGTATCTTCAAGGCGCCGCGCCCGGTGCGGACCATCGCCGAGACCTATGGCTGCTTCGCCTTCCATTCCGGCCTGCTGCGCAATGGCGTTCCCGGCCCCGCCGACACCCACCCTGCCCATGGCGAAATGCCCTGCGCACCGATGGATTCGGCCGGAATAGAGGTGGGCGAGGACGCGCGCGGCCCGTGGATGCGGCTGTTCGGCGCCTATGACTACGCCATGGGCTTCGGCGCGCATTACGAGGCGCGCCCGAGCGTGACGCTGCACGCCACTGACGCCCGCTTCGACATGGCGATGGAGGTGACCAACCTCTCCGCCGGCGACGCCATGGATCTGATGTACATGGCGCATGTGAACTACGCCTTCGTCGAGGGCGGCGATATTCTCCAGCAGGCCCCGTTCGATGCCGCCCACACCGTGGTGCGCCGCGCCGTGCCGGCGCATGTGACGCCGAACCCCGCCTATCTCGCCCGCATCGAGACGCTGGCCGCCGACCCTGCCGCGAGCCGCGTCATCCGCCGGGCCGACGGATTCGACCCCGAGCAGGTGTTCTATCTCCGCGATCTGGCGACCGATGCCGACGGGGCGACCACAATGCTGCTGCGCCGGCCGGAGGGCGACGCCTTCCTCGCCCGCTACCGCCCGGCGGATTTTCCCAAGACCGTGCGCTGGATTCTCGCCGGGCACGACCAGTCGGTGTGCGCCTTCGCCCTGCCCTCGACCTGCGAGCCGGAGGGCTATGCCGCCGAGAAGGCGAAGGGCAATGTCATCCGCCTGCCCGCCGGCGCCACCGCGCGCTACAGCGTCGAGCTCGGCCATCTCGATGCCGGCGAATGCGCGGCGCTGGCCCACACGCTCGGCGGTTGAACGCTACAAGGCCGGCCCGGCACGGGGCGGAACGGGAGGTTGAGATGTCGAAGATCGCCGTCGTCGGGTCCAACATGATGGACCTCATCACCTATGTCGACCACATGCCGCTGCGCGGCGAAACCGTCGAGGCGCCGAGCTTCGAGATGGGCCATGGCGGCAAGGGCGCCAACCAGGCGATCGCCGCGGCGCGGCTGGGCTCGCCGGTGGTGATGGTGACACGGGTCGGCGACGACACCTTCGCCGACGCCACAATCGCCAATTTCGCCCGCAACGGCATCGATACCACGCACGTCATCCGCACCCCCGGCCTGCCCTCGGGCGTGGCGCCGATTTTCGTCGAGCCCACGGGCGAGAACTCGATCCTCATCGTCAAAGGCGCCAATGCCCTTCTCGCCCCCGCCGATGTCGAGGCCGCGAGCGACCTGCTCAAGGGTTGCGCGCTGATCCTGATGCAGCTCGAAATCCCGGTCGAGACCGTCTACCACACGGTGCGCTGGGCGAAGGAAAACGGCGTGCCGACCCTGCTGGTGCCAGCGCCGGCGCTGCCGCATCTCGATGTCGCGCAGCTGAAGGATCTCGGCTTTCTCACCCCGAACGAGACCGAACTCGCCACGCTGACCAACATGCCGGTGGACACCGAGGCGCAGGTGGAGGCGGCGGCGCAGACGCTGATCGCGCGCGGCATCGGCACGGTGGTCGTGACCATGGGCGGACGCGGCGCGCTGCTGGTGACGCGCGCCGGCACCCAGCGTGTCGCGCCGGTGAAGGTCGAGCCGGTCGACACCACAGGCGCGGGCGATGCCTTTATCGGCGCCTTCGCGCATTTCCACACCCAGGGCCTGCCGGTGATCGCGGCGCTGAACGAGGCGGCGCGCTACGCCGCCGATTCCATCACCCGCCGGGGCACCCAGCGCTCCTATGCGACCGCCGAGGAGTTCCGTACCCGCTTTCCGGCGCGCGGAACGGCTGGCCGGGATGCCCTTGCGCCGGGCTGACATTGAGCGCTGTCGCCGCGCCCCGGTCAGGTACCGCCTCTTCCCAGCGGCACGCTTTTCGTCACCACATAGCTGAAATAACGCCCGATCCCGATCGGCTGTTCAAGCAGCCGGTCGATGAGGCGCTGGTAGCTGTCGATGTCCGGCACCGTCACCCGCAGCATGTAGTCGATGCCACCGCCGGTGGCGTCGCAGGCGACGATGGCCGGCTCGCGGGCCACGGCCTCCTCGAAGCGGCGGAAATCGGCCTGCTGGTGGCTGGAAAGGCTGATCTCGACGATGACCGTCGTGCGCGGCTCGTCGGCCCCGAGGTCGATGATCGCCGTGTAGCCCTTGATGATGCCGGCCGTCTCCAGCCGGCGCAGCCGCTCCCAGCACGCCGCCGGGGAGAGATGCACCTCCTGCGCCAGCTTGAGCTTGGTGATCCGCCCGTCGCGGCGCAGCGCCGCGAGAATCCTGTGGTCGGTGGCATCAAGCTTCATCTTTGGCGCCCGAACGTGCATAATGTCATGAATGGCCTCCCTTAAGAACGAGACAATTCGATGCTTCGTCAAGTCCACCCTCCGGCCGCGGCACCGGCCGCAACGGGTTTGGGCAAGAGCGTGGACTGGCAGCCCCGCCTCGCCAAAGCCAAGGGCCAGACCAAGCACGCGGCGCTGACGGAACGGATCATCGCCGACATTGAGTCCGGTGTGCTCAAGCCGATGGACCGGATGCCGACGCATCGGGACCTTGCCCGCGACCTTGGCCTGTCGGTGCAGACGGTGAGCCTGAGCTACCGGGAGGCGGAGCGGCTCGGCTATCTCTCCGGCGAGATCGGCCGCGGCACCTTCGTCAAAGCCCGCGTCACCGAGCGCGCCGGCCGCCTGATGCTGGACCGCAACCCCGACGAGGCGGTGGACCTGTCCATCGTCCGCGGCGTCTATACCCAGGCGCATGAGGAGGCGTCGCGTGCCGTTCTGGCCGCGCTGGCGCGGGCGGATAATGGCGCTTTCATGGGCGCCTGCCGGCCGATCGCCGGCCTCGACCCGCACCGCGAAGCGGCGCGCGCCTGGCTGAAGCCGCTGGGCGTCGAGGCCGGCACGGAACGCATCCTCATCACCAATGGCGCCGCGCATGGCCTGTTCCTGGCCCTGAGCTGCATCGTGCGCGCCGGCGATGTGGTGCTGACCGAGAACCTGACCGACCATGGCGTGATCGGCCTCGCCAATGTGCTGGGTTTCAGCCTGAAGGGGCTGCCCACCGACGCCGAGGGCGTGCTGCCCGAGGCGTTCGAGGCGGCGTGCCTGACCGGCAGCCCCCGCGCCCTCGTGCTGATCCCCACGCTGAACAACCCGACCAGCCATGTCGCCGGCCCCGGCCGCCGCGAAGCCATCGCCGCCATCGCCCGGCGCCACGGCGTGTTCGTGATCGAGGACGAGGTCTACAAGCCGCTGATCGACACCCCCCTGCCCTCGATCAGCCAGATGGTGCCGGATCTCGGCTTCTTCATCACCAGCTTCACCAAGACCGTGCTGACGGGCCTGCGGGTCGGCTATCTCGTGGTGCCGCCGCATTATTCGATCCGGGCGGCCTCGATCCTGCGCGTCACCAGCTGGAGCGGGGCCTATCTGCTGGCCGAGATCGCCTCGCGCTGGATCGAGGACGGCACGGCGCAGCGCCTGCTCGCCGTGCAGCGCGAGGAGGCGCAGGCGCGCCAGGCGCTGGTGGCCGCGACGCTCGGCCCCCACGTCGCCTCGACCCATCCGCTCTCGCTCTGCGCCTGGCTCAAAGTGCCGCCCCACTGGACCGAGGACGGGCTGGTGCGCTCGCTGGCGGAGCGGCGGGTGGCGGTCACGCCGTCCGATCCGTTCATCGCCGGCAGCAATCATGGCGGCGGCATCCGCATCTGCCTCGGCGGGCATTTCTCGCCCGCCGCGCTGACGCAGGCGCTGACCACTGTACGGCAGACCTTCGAGCAGCTTCCCCCGGTCTTCGACATCGGCGCCATCGGCTGACATCCCCGCCGCGCGACGGGCACTCCTGTTCGCGCACCATTGGATCATTACAATATAATAATTGACATGATTTTTGATGCCTCGCACCATCACAAGTGAGAGGACACATCAGCTCATGTCGCAGCACGCCACGCAAGGCTCCCTTCACGCCGCCGCGCCCGGCCTTCCGGTCGCGTTCGCCAGCGTCGAGGCCGCCGCCGGCCGCATCACCGGCCGGGTGGCGCGCACGCCGCTGGTCGCCTCCTCGTCGCTGGCGGCGCTAACGGGCCAACCCATCCATCTCAAGCTGGAAACCCGCCAGCCGGTCGGCGCCTTCAAGCTGCGCGGCGCCATGAACGCGGTGCTGGCGCTGGACGAGGCGGCACGTGGGCGCGGGCTCGTCACCGCCTCCACCGGCAATCATGGCCGCGCCGTCGCCTATGCCGCCCGCGAGGCCGGGGTGCCGGCGATCGTATGCATGTCCGCCCTGGTGCCGCTGAACAAGGTCGAGGCGGTGCGCGCGCTCGGCGCCGAGGTGCGGATCGTCGGCCGCTCGCAGGACGATGCGCAGGCCGAGGTCGAACGACTGGTGGCCGCGCGTGGCCTCACCAACATCCCGCCCTTCGACCATCCGGACGTGATCGCCGGACAGGGCACCATCGGCCTTGAACTGGTCGAGGACCTGCCGGAGCTCGCGCTTGTCCTCGTGCCGCTGTCGGGGGGCGGGCTGGCCGCCGGCATCGCGCTGGCGGTCAAGACCCTGCGCCCGAATGTGCGCATCATCGGCGTTTCGATGGAGAAGGGCGCCGCCATGGCCGCCTCGCTCACTGCCGGCCGGCCGGTCGATGTGGTGGAGGAGGAGACGCTGGCGGATTCGCTCGGCGGCGGTATCGGCCTTGCCAACCGCTTCACCTTTCCGCTGTGCCGCGCCTTGCTCGATGAGGTCGTCCTCGTCAGCGAGGACGAGATCGCCGCCGGCATCCGCCACGCCGCCCGCGAGGAAGGCGAGACGGCGGAGGGCGGCGGCGCCGTGGGCATCGCCGCCCTGCGCGCCGGCAAGGTCCGCCCGCACGGGCCGGCCGCGCTCATCCTCTCCGGCGGCAATATCGACACCGCTTTGCACCGCCGCCTCGTCAACGGAGCGCCCGCATGAGCCGCATGCTCGTCCTCACCGAGACCGACCTGCGCCCGATCATCGGGCTGGACGCCAGCGCCGTCGACGGCATTGAGGCGGCGTTTGCCGCGCTGGTGACCAAGCCCGTGGCCATGCCGCCGATCCTGCGGCTCGACATTCCCGAGCATCGCGGCGAAGTGGATGTGAAGACCGCCTATGTCCCCGGCCTCGACGGCTTCGCCATCAAGGTCAGCCCTGGCTTCTTCGACAATCCCCTGCTCGGCCTGCCGAGCCTTAACGGGCTGATGATCCTGTTCAGCACCCGGACCGGGCTGGTCGAGGCGCTGCTGCTGGACAATGGCTATCTCACCGATGTGCGCACCGCCGCCGCCGGCGCGGTCGCCGCCCGGCATCTCGCGCGCCCCGAGGTGAGCGTCGCCGCGATCCTCGGCGCCGGCATGCAGGCAAGGCTGCAGCTGGAAGCGCTCACGCTCGTGCGCCCCATTCGCGAGGCCCGCATCTGGGCCCGCGATGCGGCGAAGGCGGCCGCCACCGCCCGCGATCTCACCGCACGCCTCGGCTTTCCCGTCATCGCCAGCGCCGATCCCGAGCAGGCCGTGCGCGGCGCCGACATCGTCGTCACCACCACCCCGGCCGAGCGGCCGATCCTCAAGGCGGAGTGGCTGGAGCCGGGCCAGCACGTCACCGCCATGGGCGCGGACAGCGAGCATAAGAACGAGATCGACCCCGCCGCCTTCGCCCGCGTCACCTACATCGCCGACCGGCTGAGCCAGACCCGGCGGCTGGGCGAGCTGCACCACGCCCTATCCGCCGGGCTCATCCCCGCCGATGCCGCTTTCGCCGAGCTGGGCGAGGTGATCGCCGGCACCGCGACAGGCCGCACAAGCCCGGACGAGATCACGCTGGCCGACCTCACCGGCACCGGCGTGCAGGACACCGCTATCGCCAATCTCGCCCTTGCCCGTGCGCGCGACGCCGGCGCCGGGCGCCCCATCGACACCAAGGCCGCAGCCGGAGACATCGCGTGACCGTCACCCTCAACTTCTCCCGCGAGGAATATGCCGAGCGCCTCGCCAAGACCCGCGCGGCGATGGACAAGGCCGGCATCGACCTGCTGGTCGTCACCGACCCCTCCAACATGCACTGGCTGACCGGCTATGATGGCTGGTCGTTCTATGTCCATCAGTGCGTGCTGGTGCCCCCGACCGGCGAGCCGGTGTGGTACGGCCGCAAGCAGGACGCGAACGGCGCGAAGCGCACCGCCTATCTCGGCCATGACAACATCATCGGCTATCCCGACCACTATGTGCAGTCGACCGAGCGCCACCCGATGGACCTGCTGTCGCAGATCATCGCCGAGCGCGGCTGGGACAAGGGCTCCATCGCGGTGGAGATGGACAATTACTACTTCTCGGCTGCCGCCTTCGCCTCGCTGGTCAAGCACCTGCCCAATGCAAGCTTCACCGATTCCGGCGGGCTGGTGAACTGGCAGCGCGCGGTCAAGAGCCCGACCGAACTCGACTATATGCGCAAGGCCGGCCGCATCGTCGAACTGATGCACCAGCGCATTGTCGAGGTGGTCGAGCCCGGCATGCGCAAATGCGACCTCGTGGCCGAGATCTATGATGCCGGCATTCGCGGCACCGCCGAGTTCGGCGGCGACTATCCCGCCATCGTGCCGCTGCTGCCGTCGGGGGCGGATGCCTCCGCCCCGCATCTCACCTGGGACGACAAGCCGATGCGGATCGGCGAGGGCACCTTCTTCGAGATTGCCGGCGCGTATAAGCGCTATCACTGCCCGCTCTCGCGCACCGTCTTCCTCGGCACGCCGACACAGGCCTTTCTCGACGCCGAAAAGGCGACGCTGGAGGGCATGGAAGCCGGCCTTGCCGCCGCCCGGCCCGGCAACACCTGCGAGGACATCGCCAACGCCTTCTTCGCGGTGCTGAAGAAGTACGGGATCATCAAGGACAACCGCACCGGCTACCCGATCGGGCTGAGCTATCCCCCGGACTGGGGCGAGCGCACCATGAGCCTGCGCCCCGGCGACCGCACCGAGCTGAAGCCCGGCATGACCTTCCATTTCATGACCGGCCTGTGGCTGGAGGATATGGGGCTGGAGATCACCGAGAGCATCGCCATCACGCAGGCCGGGCATGAATGCCTGTCCAACGTGCCGCGCCAGCTGTTCGTGAAGGGGTGACGCGATGCTGACCGCGTCCCCGCGCCCCTCGCCCATCACGCCGACGGTCGATTTCGCCGCGAAAGGTGTGCAGCACGGCCATCTGCGTCTGCCCTATAGCCGTGACGACAGCGCCTGGGGCTCGGTGATGATCCCCATCTGCGTCATCGCCAATGGCGAGGGCCCGACCGCCCTGCTCACCGGCGCCAATCATGGCGACGAATATGAGGGACCGGCCGCCCTGTTCGAGCTGGCGCGCAGCTTGCGGCCGGAACAGGTGCAGGGGCGCATCATCCTCGTGCCGGCGCTGAACTACCCGGCCTTTCGCGCCGGCACCCGGACCTCGCCGATCGACCGCGGCAACCTCAACCGCAGCTTTCCTGGCCGCCCGGACGGCACGGTGACGGAAAAGATCGCCGATTTCGTCACCCGCCACCTCGTGCCGCTGGCCGATCTGGTGCTGGACTTCCATTCCGGCGGCAAGACGCTCGACTTCCTGCCCTATGCCGCCGCGCATGAGCTGGCGGACAAGGCGCAGGAAGCGCGCTGCTTCGCGGCGGTGGCGGCGTTTTCCGCCCCCTATTCGATGCGGATGCTGGAGATCGACGCGGTCGGCATGCTCGACACCACGGTCGAGGACATGGGCAAGGTGTTCGTCACCACCGAGCTCGGCGGCGCCGGCACGGCGAGCGCGACCAGCATCGGCATTGCCCGGCGGGGCGCGACCAACCTGCTGCGCCATGCCGGCATCCTCGCCGGTGAACCCGAGACCGCCGCCACGCGTTGGCTCGACATGCCGTCAAGCGACTGCTTCGCCTTCGCGGCCGATGACGGGCTGATCGCCTTCGCGGTCGACCTCGGCGCAAAGCTGCGCAAGGGCGACCTCGTCGCCCGCGTCTATCCCATCGGCCGCACCGGACAGGCGCCGGCCGAGTACCGCGCCGCGATGGACGGCGTGCTCGCCGCCCGCCATGTGCCGGGCCTGATCAAGGCCGGCGACTGCCTCTCCGTCCTCGCCGTGGTGACGGAGGCCTGATCCATCCGGCCGCCGCGCGCGGCCCAACACGGACGCCGGACCACGGCGCCGCCGAGAAATTTCGGAACCCCTACCGACCAGAGGAGAACAAGATGTCGTTCATCAGGATTGCCGGGCTTTCCGCCCTTGCCTTCGCCGGTGGCCTCTCCATCGCCAACGCCACCACCCTCAAGGATGTGAAGGAGCAGGGCTATATCCGCGCCGCCACCGCCAATGAGGTGCCCTATTCCTACATGAAGGATGACGGCACCTCGGCCGGCATCGGCCCGGATGTCGCCAATGCCGTGCTCAAGAAGATGGGCATCACCGATGTCACCTGGTCGGTGACGCCGTTCGGCACGCTCATTCCCGGCCTCAAGGCCAAGCGCTACGATTTCGTCGCCGCCGAGCAGAACATCTCGCCCGAGCGCTGCAAGCAGGTCGCCTTCACCGAGCCGAACTCCTCCTATGGCGAAGGGCTGCTGGTGAAGGCCGGCAACCCGAAGAAGCTGACCACTTATGCCGACATCGCCAAGGACCCCTCGCTCAAGGTCGCGGTAGTCTCCGGCGCCAACAATATCGACTTCCTGCGCGCCGTTGGCGTGAAGGACGACCAGGTAATCTTCATCACCGCCAATGCCGATGCGCTCGCCACCGTGCGCAACCGCGCCGACGCCTATGCTGCGACCGAGCTCACCGTGGCCGCGCTGGCCAAGGGGCAGGACGGCGTCGAGCAGGTAGCACCCTTCACCGACCCTGTGGTGGACGGCAAGCCGGTGCGCAACTTTGGCGGCTTCGCCTTCCGCCCCGAGGACAAGGAACTCTATGAGGCGTTCAACGCCGCCCTCGTCGAGTTCCGCACCACCGACGAGTACAAGAAGATCCTAGCCAATTACGGCCTCTCGCCGGAGAGCATCAAGGCCGCGGCGGACCGCAAGGTCGCCGATCTCTGCGCCGGCAAGTAACGCCGCGCCCTGACTGGACCGCATCCCCCGCCGGAGGCAGCGCCCCGGCGGGGGCCGCCTTTATCGACGCTCACACCGGGAGCTGACGATGCCGTGGGTTTCCTATCTGCCCTCGCTGGCGCAGGGCGCGTTCGTCACCGCGTGGATCACGCTTGCGGCGATCGCGATCGGGGCGGTGCTCGCTTTTGTCGCCGGCATTGCCCGGGTCGAGGGTGGGCGCGCCGTCTCCACGCTGGCGCTGTGCTACACGGAGCTGTTTCGCGGCACCTCGCTGCTGGTGCAGCTGTTCTGGTTCTATTACGCGCTGCCGCTGATCGGCATCAGCTTCGAGCCGGTGGCGACCGGCATCCTCGTGCTCGCCCTGCATGTCGGCGCCTATGGTTCGGAAATCGTCCGCGGCGCACTGGCCTCCGTCTCGGTGCAGCAGCACGAGGCGGCGCGCGCCCTTAACTTCGGACGGCTGCACACGCTCATCCACATCACGCTGCCGCAGGCGATCATCGAGATGCTGCCGGCCTTCGGCAATCTCGCCATCGAGACGCTGAAACTGTCCTCGCTGGTGTCGCTGATCTCGATCGCCGACCTCACTTTCCGCGCCCAGTCGATCCGCAACCTCACCCTCGACAGCGCCGGCGTCTACACGCTGACCCTGCTCGGCTATTTCGCCATGTCGCTGGTGCTGATGCTGGTGATGAGGCTGATCGAGCGGCTGGCCCGGCGCGGCGCGGCCTTCCCGCGCGCGGCGCATTCGTGAGGGCCCCGGCATGATGTACGGCTTCACCTGGGACACCGCGACCCCGCTCACCTATGCGTGGTCGATCCTTCCCATCATCCTCATCGGCCTCACCGTAACGCTGAAGGCGGCCGCCGCCGGCTTCGCCATCGCGCTGGTGCTGGGGCTGGTCTTCGCCATGCTGCGGCGAAGCCGCTTCCGCAGCGTGTCTTGGACCACCGCCTGCGTGGTCGAGTTCCTGCGCGATACGCCTCTGCTTGTGCAGCTGTTCTTCCTCTATTACGTGCTGCCCGAATATGGCCTGACCCTGCCCGCCTTCCTCACCGGCGCGCTGGCGCTGGGGCTGCAGTATTCGGCTTATACCTCCGAGGTTTATCGCGGTGGCATCGAGGCGGTGCCGCGCGGCCAATGGGAAGCGGCGACCGCGCTCAACCTCACCCGGATGCAGACCTATCGCGACATCGTGGTGCCGCAGATCGTGCCGCGCATCCTGCCCGCCATGGGCAATTACATGGTCGCGATGATCAAGGAGACGCCCGTGCTCTCCGTCATCACCGTGCTCGACATGATGGCGCTGGCCAACATGATCGGCGAGCGGACTTTTGAGTATCTCGTGCCGCTGACCATGGTCGGCCTCATCTTCCTCATCCTGACGCTGATCTGCTCGGCCGGCCTGCACCGGCTGCAGAAGGTGCTCCCCAAGGCAGGAATCCCGCTGCGATGACCGAGAACGCGACTGCGCCCCTGATCGAGTTCGCCGGCGTGACCAAGCGTTTCGGCGCCCTCACCGTGCTCGACAATTTCAATTTCGAGGTCGCGCCGGGCGAGAAGGTCACGCTCATCGGCCCGTCCGGCTCGGGCAAGTCCACCGTGCTGCGCATCCTGATGACGCTGGAGCCGTTTCAGGAGGGAAGGCTCACCCTCGATGGCCTATCCTATCAGGAGCCGGGCGGCACCGGCCCGTTCCGGGCGTCGGAACGGCATCTGCGCGAGATCCGCAGCCGTGTCGGCATGGTGTTCCAGAGCTTCAACCTATTCCCGCATATGAGCGTGATGCGCAATGTGGCGGAGGCGCCGGTGCGCGTTCTCGGCCTGTCGCGCGAGGAGGCGCAGGCGCGGGCAGTCGATCTGCTCGCCCTGGTCGGGCTGTCGGACAAGAAGGACCATTTCCCCTCGCAGCTCTCCGGCGGCCAGCAGCAGCGCGTCGCCATCGCCCGGGCGCTGGCCATGCGCCCGCGCGTGCTGCTGTTCGACGAGCCGACCTCGGCGCTCGACCCGCAGCTGGTCGGCGAGGTGCTGGCGGTGATCGGCGACCTCGCCCATGAGCACGACCTGACCATGCTGCTGGTGACGCACGAAATGCGCTTCGCCCGCGAGGTGTCGGATCGCGTTTGCTTCTTCGACAAGGGCCGCATCTGCGAGCAGGGCACGCCGGACGCCATCTTCACCGCGCCCAGCCACCCGCGCACCTGCGAGTTCCTGGCCTCGGTGCTGCGGTAGCAGCCGCGCCCGCCGATAATTCTTCGGCGTAGCGGCGAAGTTCCGGCGGCCTGTCGGTGGTCGCCGGGATGTTCGGAAACCCTCTCGGAGCCCGCCCGCCTAGGCTTAAGGCCACGAGAGAAAGGAGCCGCCATGATCGCGCCTGCCCGCAATGAACGCGCCCGTAACGAACGCTTCGCCCGCGCCGCCGGCCACCCGGCACTGGGGCGGCTGTCCGATCCGCGGCTGCTGCGCAGCCTGTCCTATATCGACGGCAAATGGACCGGCGCACCGGATGGGCGGACTTTCACCGTCACCGATCCGGCCGATGGCACCGCCGTAGCGGAGGTTGCCGCCCTCGGCGCGGCCGAGGCGACACGGGCGGTCGAGGCCGCTCATCGCGCCTTCCCGGCCTGGAAGGCGCTGCTGCCGCAGGCGCGCGCGGACATCCTCCGCCGCTGGCACGCCCTGATGCAGGGCGCGGCCGAGGATCTGGCGCTTCTTATGACCCTTGAGCAGGGCAAACCGCTGGCGGAAGCGCGCGGCGAGATCGCCTATGCCGCCTCCTTCATCGCCTATTACGCCGAGGAGGCGCTGCGGGTGAATGTGGAGGGCGTCACCAGCCACCTCCCCGGCGCGCAAATGGCCCTCAGCCGCGAGCCGGTGGGCGTCGCCGCGCTGCTGACGCCGTGGAACTTTCCGTCCGCCATGCTCACCCGCAAGGCGGCGGCGGCGCTGGCGGCCGGCTGCACCATCGTCGCGCACCCCTCCTCGCAGACGCCGCTGTCAGCGCTGGCTCTCGCCGAACTCGCCGAGCGCGCCGGCATGCCCCCCGGTGTGTTCAACGTCGTCACCGGCGAGCCGGCGCCGATCGCCGAGACCATCTGCGCCGACCTGCGCGTGCGGGCGGTGAGTTTCACCGGCTCCACCGAGATTGGCCGCATCGTGGCCCGCAACGCGTCGAGCAGCATGAAACGCGTCGTGATGGAGCTTGGCGGCCATGCGCCGCTGATCGTGTTCGACGACGCCGACCTCGACCGCGCGGTCGCCATCGCTGTCGATGCGAAGTTCGCCACCTCCGGCCAGGACTGCCTCGCCGCCAACCGGATCTATGTGCAGCGTGGGCTCTATCCCCGCTTTTGCGCCGCCTTTGCCGAGCGCGTCGCCCGGCTGCGCCTCGGCCATGGGCTGGACGAGGGCACCGAGATCGGCCCGCTGATGCATGCAGGTGCCGTCGCCAAGGCGCAGGCGCAGATCGACGATGCCCTCAAACGCGGCGCCCGCCGCCTGACGCCGGAGCGCCCCCTGCCCGGCCCGCTGTTCCTCGCCCCCATTGCCCTCGCCGACGTGCCGGAAGAAGCGCTGATCATGCGCGAGGAGACCTTCGCCCCCGTGGCCGCCATTGCCCCCTTCGACAGCGAGGAGGAGGTGATCGCCCGCGCCAACGCCACCGAATATGGCCTCGTCGCCTATGTTGTCACACGCGACGGCGCGCGGGCGGCGCGGATGGCGCAGGCGCTCGACTACGGCATGGTCGCAATCAACCGGGTCAAGATCACCGGCGCACCCATCCCCTTTGGCGGCGTGAAGCAGTCCGGCCTCGGCCGCGAAGGCTCGCGCCACGGCCTCGAAGCCTTCACCGACCTCAAATATGTCTGCCTCGACCTCGGCTGAGGCGGGAGTTTTAAGGAGACCCATCATGCTCGACCATCCCGCCCCCGCCAGCAACGAACTCGACAGCTGGGACCGCGACCACTTCTTCCACCCCTCCACCCATATGGGCCAGCATGCGCGCGGCGAGACGCCGAACCGCATCATCACTGGGGCGGAAGGCGTCTACATCGTCGATCGCGAGGGGCGGCGCAGCCTCGACGCCTTTGGCGGGCTCTACTGCGTCAATGTCGGTTACGGCCGTAAAAAGATCACCGACGCCATCGCCGAGCAGGCCTCGAAGCTCGCCTATTACCACGCCTATGCCGGCCACGGCTCGGAGCCCTCGATCCGCCTCGCCCGCATGGTGATCGAGCGCGCGCCGGCCGGAATGAGCCGGGTGTTCTTCGGGCTTTCAGGGTCGGATGCCAACGAGACCAACATCAAGCTGGTCTGGTACATCAACAATGTGCTCGGCCGCCCGCAGAAGAAGAAGATCATCTCGCGCTGGCGCGGTTATCACGGCTCGGGTGTGATGACCGGCAGCCTCACCGGCCTCGCCGGCTTCCACAACCTGTTCGACCTGCCGCGCGCGCCGATCCTGCACACCGAGGCGCCGTATTACTTCCGCCGCGAAGACCGCTCGATGAGCGAGGAGCAGTTCTCCCAGCACTGCGCCGACAAGCTGGAGGAAATGATCCTCACGGAAGGTCCGGACACCATCGCCGCCTTCATCGGCGAGCCGGTGCTCGGCACGGGCGGCATCGTCCCGCCGCCGGCCGGCTACTGGCCGAAGATCCAGGCGGTGCTGAAGAAGCACGACATATTGCTGATCGCCGACGAGGTGGTGACCGGGTTCGGGCGGCTGGGCAGCATGTTCGGTTCCGATCATTACGGCATCGAGCCGGATCTCATCACCATCGCCAAGGGCCTCACCTCCGCCTATGCCCCGCTCTCCGGTGTCATCGTCTCGGAGAAGGTCTGGCGGGTGCTGGAGCAGGGCTCGGACGAATTCGGCCCGATCGGCCATGGCTGGACCTATTCCTCGCATCCGCTCTGCACCGCCGCCGGCATCGCCAATCTGGAGCTGGTGGACGAACTCGATCTCGTCGCCAATGCCCGCGAGACCGGCGCCTATTTCAATGCGGCGCTGAAAGATGCGCTCAGTGGCCACCGCCATGTCGGCGAGGTGCGCGGCGAAGGCTTGCTGGCGGCGGTTGAGCTCGTACGCGACAGAGATGACCGCCGCTTCTTCGAGACGTCCGAGAAGATCGGACCGCGCATCGCCGCCGCCCTGCTGGAGCGCGGCGTCATCGCCCGCGCCATGCCGCAGGGCGACATACTCGGCTTCGCCCCGCCGCTGTGCCTGACGCGCGAGGAAGCCGATATCGTGGTCGACGCGACGCGCGGCGCCGTCGAGGCGGTGTCGGCAGCGATCGGGTGAGCCCCCGCGCCATGGCCCCGGCGCGGCTCGCCCTCGCGCCGGAGCCCCTCACACCCTCTCAATGAGCGCCATGGCGGCGGCGGGGTTGCGGGGCTTGAAGCCGCTGATGACGAACAGGAACACCTCGCGCGGCATCGCCGGCGCGGGCGGCGCGAGCAAAGCCTCCTTCAGCGCCGGCGGCGTGTCGCCCTTCGCCCACGCCTTCGCCGCCCCGGCCCAGCCGTCGAGCGTGTCCGTGGAATAGCCCAGCGGCTCGTCCTCGCGCGTGCCCATGATGCGGGCATAGACGAAGGGGGCGGTGACATCGGCAATCGCTGGGAAATCGCTGTCGCCGGCATGGACGATGGCGACGCTGTAGGCGCGCGCCAGCGCGATGAAGTCCGGCGTCTTGAAGCTCTCATGCCGCACCTCCACCGCGTGGCGGATGTCATGGCCGTCGACGCGCTTGGGCAGCAGCTTGAGGAAGCCCTCGAAATCGTCGGGATCGAATTTCTTGGTCGGCATGAACTGCCAGTTCACCGGGCCGAGCTTCTCCTTCAGCTCGGTCACGCCGCTGTTGAAGAAGCGCTCGATCGATTCACCCGCCTCGCTGAGTACGCGGCGATTGGTGGTGAAGCGCGGGCCTTTCAGCGTGAAGACGAAGCCATCAGGCGTCTCCGCCCGCCACTTGGCGAAGCTCTCGGGCTTCTGCGAGCCGTAATAGGTGCCGTTGATCTCGATGGCGGTGAGCTTCGAGCCGGCATATTCCAGCTCGCGCTTCTGGGTCAGGCCCTGAGGGTAGAACACCCCGCGCCAGGGCTCGAAGGTCCAGCCACCGACGCCGATGCGGATGGGTGCGGGATGGGGCATGGGGGCCTCGCTCGTCCTGCGGGAAGGGGGCGCAGGATAGGGGCCGGCGCGCGGCCCGGCAATCGCCCCCTCACCCGATCGGCAGCCCTTGCGCGTGCTTCACCTGGCTCAGCGCGAAGCTCGATTCGATCGAGGCGACGCCGTCCAGCCGGGTCAGCGTCCGCTTGAGGAAGGCCTCATAGGCCGGCAGATCCTTGACCACGATGCGCAGCAGATAGTCCCGCTGCCCGGTCATCAGATAGCACTCGACGATCTCCGGCCAGCGCGAGATCGCCTTGGCGAAGCGGTCGAGTTCGTCCTCGCGCTGACGCTCCAGCTTGATCGAGGCGAAGACGCTGACCGGCAGGCCGGCTTTGTCCTGGTCGACGACAGCGACATAGCGCTTGATGACGCCGGCCGCTTCCAGGTTGCGCACGCGCCGGGCGCAGGGCGAGGGCGAGAGACCCACCGCCTCCGCCAGCTTCTCCATCGTCGTGTGTGCGTCCTGCTGGAGGATGGCGAGGATCTTCCGGTCGATGGCGTCGATCTTCGTCTCTGGCATGAATCACCACGGAGCAGGCCACAGGGAGTGGTTTGAGCCACGATAGGCGGCTCGGGCGACCGTGAATAGCTCCAAACGCCCCTCACCCGCGCCTAGGATTCTGCCATGGGTGAGCCGGGAGCGCCGACCATGACTGACCGTGCCGAACACCGTGCCGACGACATCGCCATCCTGCGGGAGCTGGAGCGCAAGATCCTCTGGCTGGCGACATGGACGATCCACAACGCCAACCATCTCCGCCCCAACGCGGACGGGCTGAAGGTGGGCGGCCATCAGGCGTCCTCGGCCTCCATGGCGACCATCATGACCGCGCTCTACCTCAAGGCGCTGCGGCCGCAGGACCGGGTGGCGGTGAAGCCGCATGCGAGCCCGGTCTTTCACGCCATCCAGTACCTGTTCGGCACGCAGACGCGGGAAAAGCTGGAGAATTTCCGCGCCTACAAGGGCGCGCAGTCCTATCCCTCCCGCACCAAGGACAGTGACGACGTCGATTTCTCCACCGGCTCGGTCGGGCTTGGCGTGGCGCAGACCTTGTTCGCCTCGCTGGTGCAGGACTATTTGGCCGCCAAGGGGCTGGGAGAGGGCCCCGAGGGCAAGATGATCGCGCTCGTCGGCGATGCCGAGATGGACGAGGGCAACATCTTCGAGGCGCTGCTGGAGGGCTGGAAGCACGGCCTGCGCAACACCTGGTGGATCGTCGACTACAACAGGCAGAGCCTCGACGCCGTGGTGCGCGAGGGGCTGTGGGAGCGGTTCGAATCGATCTTCCGCAGCTTTGGCTGGGATGTGGTGATCCTGAAATACGGCCAGTTGCAGCAGGCGGCATTCAAGGAGAAAGGCGGCGAGGCGCTGCGCCGCTGGATCGATACCTGCCCCAACCCGCTCTATTCGGCGCTGACCTTCCAGGGCGGCAAGGCGTGGCGCAAGCGGCTGATGGACGATATCGGCGACCAGGGCGACGTCACAGCGCTGATCGAGCGGCGGAGCGACGAGGAGCTGGCGGCCTTGATGGGCAATCTCGGCGGGCATGATCTGCCCTCGCTGATCGAGGCTTTCGAAGCGGCCCGCACGCATGACCGTCCGGTCTGCTTCATCGCCTACACCATCAAGGGCTTCGGCCTGCCGCTGGCCGGCCACAAGGACAACCATGCCGGGCTGATGACGCCGACACAGGTCGAGGCGCTGCGCGCCCGCCACAATGTGCGCGAAGGGCACGAATGGGACCTGTTCGAGGGGCTCAGCGCCCCGCCTGCGGCGCTGCAGGCGTTTCTCGACGCGGTGCCGTTCCGCACCGGGGGCACGCGCCGTCACCAGCCGGCAAAGATCGAGGTGCCGGCCGCGCTCGACGTGCCGCTGCAGCCCGCCATGTCGACCCAGCAGGGTTTCGGCCTGCTGCTGAACGAGATCGGCAAGCGCGACGATCTGTTCGCCCGCCGCGTCGTCACCACCTCGCCCGATGTCACCGTCTCGACCAATCTCGGCGCCTGGGTGAACCGGCGCAAGCTGTTCGCCCGCGAGGAACTGGCCGACACCTTCAAGAAGGAGCGAATCCCCTCGACCTATAATTGGGAATTCGGCCCCGCCGGCCAGCACCTGGAACTCGGCATCGCCGAGATGAACCTGTTCACGATGCTCTCGGCACTCGGCCTGTCGCATTCCCTGTTTGGCGAGCGGCTTCTGCCCATCGGCACGCTGTACGATCCCTTCATCGAGCGCGGGCTCGATGCGCTGAACTATGCCTGCTACCAGGACGCCCGCTTCATCCTCGCTGCCACCCCTTCCGGGGTGACGCTGGCGCCGGAAGGCGGCGCGCACCAGTCCATCGCCACGCCGCTGATCGGCATGGCGCAGGACGGGCTGGCAAGCTTCGAGCCGGCCTTTGTCGACGAACTCGCGGTGATCCTGCGCTTTGCCTTCCAGCATGCGCAGGCGGAAGATGGCGGCTCGACCTATCTGCGCCTCTCCACCCGCACCATCGAGCAGCCGCGCCGGGCCATTGACACGGCGCTGGCGGCGGACATCGTGGCCGGCGGCTACTGGCTGCGCCGGCCGGGACCGAATGCGCAGGTGGTGATCGCCTATGCCGGCGCGCTGGCGCCGGAAGCGATCGAGGCGGTGGGGCTGATCGCCGAGGACCGGCGCGATGTCGGCCTGCTCGCTGTCACCTCGGCCGACCGTCTGCATGCTGGCTGGACGGCGGCGCAGCGCGCCCGCGAGGCTGGCGATGCCGGCGCGAAGGCACATGTGGAGACGCTGCTCGACGCTGTGCCGCCAGGCTGCGCCATTATCAGCGCGGTGGATGGTCACCCGGCGACTCTGGGCTGGCTCGGCTCGGTGCATGGCCACCGCGCCCGCGCGCTCGGCGTGGAGCATTTCGGCCAGACCGGGACCATCGCCGATCTCTACCGGCACTTCGGCATCGACGCGCAGGGCATGGTGCGGGCAGTGCAGGCCATCGTACCGGGCCGGCCGATCCGCCATCTGCGCGCGGTGGGCTGATACCACGTCGCCGCCTGCGCTTCCCATCCCCACCGACGCGGCGTAACAAGGCGACCGGGCAACGCCGCGACCGCCCTGTCGCGGCAGCGGGGAACGGGCGTGGCGCGGCGTATCTTCATATCCGGCACCGCCGGCTTCATCGGCTTCCACCTCGCGCGCCTGCTGCTGGCGCAGGGGTGGCGCGTGCACGGCTATGACGGCCTGACGGACTATTACGATGTCCGCCTCAAGCAGCGCCGCCACGCGATGCTGGCGCAGAACGAAGCCTTCGCCGCCACCGAGGCGATGCTGGAGGATGTCGACACGCTCCAGCGCACGGTCGAGGCGTTCCAGCCGGATGTCATCGTCCATCTCGCCGCCCAGGCGGGCGTGCGCTACAGCCTGGAAAACCCGCGCGCCTATATCGACGCCAACATCCTCGGCACCTTCAATGTGATGGAATGCGCGCGGGCGGTGCCGGTGCAGCATCTGCTCATGGCCTCGACCTCCTCGGTCTACGGCGCCAATGAGGACATGCCGTTCCGCGAGACCGACAAGGCCGATACGCCGCTGACCATCTATGCCGCCACCAAGAAGGCGACCGAGGCGATGGGGCATTCCTATGCCCATATTTACGGCCTGCCGACCACCCTGTTCCGCTTCTTCACGGTCTATGGCCCCTGGGGCCGGCCGGACATGGCGCTGTTCAAGTTCACGCGCGGCATTCTCCAAGGCACGCCAATCGACATCTACAATCACGGCGAGATGTGGCGCGACTTCACCTATGTCGACGACCTCGTGCGCGGCATCGGACTGCTGATCGACACGGTGCCGCCTTTGCCCGGCGCGCGCGGCGAGCCGATCCCGGGCGACAGCCTGAGCCCGGCAGCCCCTTTCCGCGTGGTCAATATCGGCAATTCCGACAAGGTGCGCCTGCTCGACTTCGTCGAGGCCATCGAGGCCGAGATCGGCACCAAGGCGATCCGCAACTATCTGCCGATGCAGCCCGGCGACGTGCCCGCCACCTTCGCCGATGCCAGCCTGATCCAGGCGCTCACCGGCTTTCGTCCGAACACGCCGATCCGCGAGGGTGTGGCGCGGTTCGTCGCCTGGTACCGGGACTATTACGGGGTGTGAGCCGCCGCGTGCCGCTCAGGCCGGGTCGCGCGCGGCCATGGCGTCGCGCAGCAGCGCGGCCATCTGTCCGGTCCCCTGCGCGAAGCAGAGATGCTCGTCATAGTAGCGGCGGCCATTGTCGCCGAGCGTTGCCAATTGGTCCGGATCGAGCGCCGCCAACCTTTCCACCGCCGCCGCGAGCGCGCGGGCATCCTCGGGCGGCGCGACGACCCCCGCGCCGGCCCGCCGGATGAGTGCGGCCGCATCGCCCGCGACGGCCATGAGGATCGGCTTGCCGGCGGCGAGATAGGCCTGCGTCTTCGAGGGCACGGTGATGGCAAAGAGCGGATCATCCTTCAGATGAACCAGCAGGACATCCGCCGCCGCCAGCCAGGGGCCGACCTCAGCTTTCGACACGCGCGGGAAAAACCGGACATTGGAGAGCGCGCGCGCGGCGGCGGCCTGTTCGAGCCTCTTCGCCTCAAGCCCCTCACCCAGAAAACAGAAGTCGACCTGCGGGTGCGCGTCAATCAGCAGGGCTGCGGCGTCGAGCACCGTGTCGAGCCCCTGCGCCGGCCCCATGTTTCCGGCGAAGAGAATGCGAAAGCGACCCGGCATGGCGAAGGCGTCTGGCGGGGCGGTGGCGACCCCGCTGCCATCGGCTTCGTCGGCCCAATTGTAGATCACGGAGATCCGCTCGGCCGGCACGCCCCGCTGGACCAGCAGCCCGCGAAACCCTTCGGAGAGAACACTGATCCGGTCGGCCCGGCGCCAGGTCCAGCGGCATATGGCACCGATGAACCGCAGGGCCCGCTCATTGCGGATCATGCCGGTGGCGCGCAGCGTGTCCGGCCACATATCCTGCACGTCGAGCACCAATGGGATGCGGTGCAGGCGCCGCGCCACCACGGCAGAAAGTGCGACGGTCAGGGGTGGATGATACGCATAGAGAACATCGGCGCGGCGGGCGCGGAAGAGCAGATAGAACGTCGCGGAGAGGAAGAAGCTGACATAGTTCAGCACGCGGCCGATCCGGCTGCGGTCATGGCTGGGATAGAGCGCCAGCCGGGTCACGGCGACGCCCTCGATCCGCTCGCGCAGCAGCGGCCGGATGCGGTAGCCGTCATAGACCTTGCCGCCGGGATAGTTTGGGAAACCAGTCACGACCTCGACGTCGAATCCGAGCGCGTCGATACGCTGGGCGAAAGCCAACCCCTTCATTGCCGGCTCGGGATCGAAAAACTGCGTTAGCAGGATCAGCCGTGGCCGCTTCGCGCTGCTCGTGGAAGCGGAGGTCGTCATGGGATCAGCTCGCGTTCGCCCTGATCCCGTCCCAGCCATTGGAGAGTGGCGCCGTGCCGAGGATGAGGCTCGCCACCCGCTCCGAGGTGTTGGTGACGGCGTAGTCGTCCGGCAGGGGGCAGCGCTCGCCCCGTGCCGCGCGGGCGGCGAACAGGCGGGTGGCGACCTCGACGCCGCGCAGAATGGCGGCGCGGGAGAGCCCCGTGACCATGATCGATCCAGTGTCGAGCGCCTCTGGCCGCTCGATGGCGTCGCGCGGGGTGATGGCGGGGAAATTCAGCAGCGAGGCCTCCTCGGCGATGGTGCCGCTGTCGGAGATGGCGCAGAAGGCATTCATCTGCAGGTGGTTGTAGTCGTGAAAGCCGAACGGCTTCATGAAGCTCACCCGCTCATCCGCCACCAGCCCGGCCGCTTCCAGCCGTTTGCGGGTGCGCGGATGGGTGGAGACGATCACCGGCTTCTCGTAGCGCACCGCCAGCTCCGACAAGGCACCCACCAGTTCGCCAAGGCGTTCGCGGCTGTCGACATTCTCCTCGCGGTGCAGCGAGACGATGAAATAGCCGCGCGGGACGAGCCCCAGCCGCTGCAGAACGTCGGAGGCCTCGATGCGCGGGCGGTAATGCTCCAGCACTTCGCGCATCGGCGAGCCGGTGAGATAGATGCGCCGGTGCGGCAGGCCTTCCGAAATGAGATGCCGGCGGGCATGCTCGGTATAGACGAGATTGAAATCGGCGATGTGATCGACCAGCCGGCGGTTGGTCTCTTCCGGCACATTGCCGTCAAAGGAGCGGTTGCCGGCTTCCATGTGGTAGACGGGGATCTTCATCCGCCGCGCCATGAGCGCCGAGATCGCGGAATTGGTGTCGCCGAGAATGAGCACGGCATCGGGGCGCTCGGCGGCGAGCACCTTCTCGCTCTCGATCAGGATCTTGCCCAGCGTCTCGCCCAGCGAGCCGCCGCCGGTGCCGAGAAAATGGTCCGGCCGGCGCACGCCGAGATCCTCGAAGAACACCTCGTTCAGCTCGTAGTCGTAGTTTTGGCCGGTATGAACGAGGCGATGGTCGCAGAACTCGTCCAGACGCGCCATGACGCGCGAGAGGCGGATAATCTCGGGCCGCGTGCCCAATATCGTCATGACCTTGAGCATTGTCTCACCCCAGAACCGGATCGGCATAAGTGTCGGGCGCGGCGGGGTCGAACACCGCCTGAGTCCAGAACAGCGTCAGCAGCGGCGTCGTGCCGACATTCTCGATGCTGTGCGTGTGCAAGGTGGGCATGTCGACGGCGGCGGGCTGGTGCCCATCGACGCGGTACTCCCACACGGGGCCATCAGGCACGCGGCGGATGCGGATGACCGCCTGCCCCTCCAGCACCAGAAAGCGTTCCACCTTGTCGAGGTGGAAGTGATTGCCGCGCGTGACGCCCGGCTCGGTCCAGCTGAGGAAGGTCTGCCCGCCGCCGCCGCCCTTGGCCGCCTCGAACAGAACCCCACGCGCGTCCGTGTTCAGTTTCAGCGGGCGCGGAAAGCCATCGGGATAGAGCGCGGCGCGGTAGCTGTTGAACAGAGCGAGATCGAACGGGTCCGACAGGTTCGGGAACAGGTTGGCGCCATAGGCGGCGTGCATGTCCTGGAGCCGCGCCAGCAGCTCGCCAACGCCCATCGGGCGCGGCGCGGGCCGAAGCTCGCCCAATACCCCGCCCTCACAGGCGCCGATCGCCGCTTCCACCGCCGCCCCGGCATGGAGCAGTTGCACCCGCCCTTCGGGG
Organism: Ancylobacter rudongensis; assembly: GCF_900100155.1. Lineage (GTDB taxonomy): Bacteria > Pseudomonadota > Alphaproteobacteria > Rhizobiales > Xanthobacteraceae > Ancylobacter > Ancylobacter rudongensis. The sequence continues at coordinate 113,732 of NZ_FMTP01000009.1, read as the reverse complement.
TTCACCTCGGGCGTCTCCCCCCGCATCACCTGGTGGATGAAGGTGGCGGTGACATTGTTGTAGAAGGGCCGCGCGCCCTCGCCGAAAATGTGCGGCAGGACGAGATTGGTGAAGCGCGACGTGGCGGCGGCAAGGATCTCGCCCGCCCGGCGCTTGGAGCGGCCATAGGGCGTGTCGGACGCGGCATGGGTGGAATTGGCGTAGACGATATGCGGCGCGGCCCCGCTCGTCGCGCAGGCTCCGGCGAGGCGGTTCGCGATCTCAATATTGCCGGCCTCGACCTCGGCCTCGGTGCCGCGGTTGACGCCGGCGAAATGCAGCACCGCCGCCGCACCTTCCACCGCCCCGCCAAGGCGGGCCGGATCGTTGAACGTCGCGCGGTCGAGGGGTACCAGATCATAGGGCGCCGGCTCGCCGCGGAACCGGGCCGCGCAGTTGCGGGCGTGGAGGCGGACAAGGCAGTGCCAGCCGAGCAGCCCGCCCGCCCCGGTGACGACGATGCGTGTCGCCCCCGGCGCCATGCCCTCACCCACGCGCATAGACATCGCGCAACTCCCGTACCAACGTCGGCCAGTCCGGCGGGGAGTAACCTACCGCCGCCCGAAAACGGTGCGAAAGCAGGGAACGATCAATCACCGGCTCGTCCGTCGGCACAATCTCGATCGACTTGCCGTAGACATCGGCAACGATTCGCAGCAGCGTGTCCTTGCTGATGGGCGCGGCCGAGACATGATAGACGCCGCGCAGATGTGCGTTCGGCACCACATGCCGGGCTATGACACGGGCCAGCTCGACGGTGGTCAGGCCCGAGAAGATCGCCCTTCTGTAACCGCGGACAACCCCCTCTTGCGCCAGAAACCAGTCGAACAGGCCATGATGGCTGTCGAGCTCATGGCCGACGATGGAGGTGCGCAAGGTGACCCCATGCGGGTAGTCCACCTCGCCGAGCAGCTTGCTGCGCCCGTACAAATCGGTCGCGTCAGGAAAATCGTCTTCGGTGTAGTTCCCGCGCGTGCCGTCGAACACGCAGTCCGTGCTGATCTGGACAAGGCGCGCGCCGGCCTCCTGGCACAGTCGGGCCAGCTGGTGCGGCAGCAGCGCGTTGATCGGCAGGGCCACCAGAGGGTCATCTGCATTGGCGAGCTGCTTGACCACGCCGACGGCATTGATGACCGCATCCGGCGCAACCTGAGCCAGAATCGCGCGCAGCGCATCGAGATCGTGAACATCCCCGATCCGCAGGTAGCGCTCGGGGGCCAGACACGGGAAGCTCTCCGCTGAAAACGGGCGACGGGCGACGCCATACACGTCAAGGCCCTCAGCCGGCAGAACGCGCGCCATAGCGTTGCCGAGCATGCCGCTCGCACCAACAACAAGAACCTTCATGCAGCCCTCATTCCCGCGCCTTGCCCGCAGCTCACGCCGCCCAGCCCTCGATCTCCGCGACGACTTCCGGCAGCGACAGCAGCAGCGTCTTCACCCCCGCCACATCCAGCCGCTCGGTATTGTGCGAATGGTAATCGTGCTGGTCGACGGTGTCGGTGTCGCCTTCGACGAAATAGTGGCGATAGTTGAGATCGCGCCCGTCCATGCTGACACGGAAATAGTCGCCCATATCCTCGCTCTTGGTGAGTTCCTGGGCGCTGACCAGCGTCTCGAACAGCTTCTCGCCATGGCGCCAGCCAATGACCTCGACCGGGTGGTCGGGGCGGTCGAACAGTTCCTTCAGCGCCGTGATAAGGTCGGCAATGGTGGAGGCCGGCGCCTTGCGCACGAACAGGTCGCCCTGGCGGGCATGCTCGAAGGCATGGTGGACCAGTGCCACCGAGTCGCGCAGCGGCATCAGGAAGCGCGTCATGCTCGGCTCGGTCACGGTGATGGGCAGCCCCGCCTTGATCTGGCGGATGAACAGCGGAATGACCGAGCCGCGCGAGCACATCACATTGCCATAGCGCACGAGCGAAATCGTCGTGGCGGCCTCGGCGCCGATCGAGCGGGCGGTGGCCTGCGCCAGCTTCTCCATCATCGCCTTGGAGATACCCATGGCGTTGACCGGGAACACCGCCTTGTCGGTGGACAGGCAGACCACCGAACGCACGCCCGCCGCCACCGCCGAACGCACCACATTCTCCGAGCCGAGAATGTTGGTGCGGACCGCTTCCAGCGGAAAGAACTCGCAGGAGGGCACCTGCTTCAGCGCCGCCGCATGGAAGACGCGGGTGGCGCCGGCCATCGCACGATCGACACTGTCGCGGTCGCGCACATCGCCGATATAGAAGCGGACATTGCCGCTACGCAGCGTGCCGCGCAGCATGTCCTGCTTTTCCTCGTCGCGGCTGAACACACGGACTTCCGGGCAGCCGCGGCGCAGCAGGTCCTGCAGCATGGTCCGCCCGAAGGAGCCGGTGCCCCCGGTGATCAAAACGCGCTCGTGCTGCATGCCCCTGCCTCTCGTCACGCCCTGTCTACTTCACCAACCCGAGAGATGCCACCCGTTTGCCTGCCCACGAGCGCGGCGCGGAACAGCTTTCTGTTGGCGAGAATGTCGGCCTGCTGGCGCGGCCCCTGCCGGACAAACGCCGCCGCCCGCGCGCGGCGGGCAAGCGCCGCCTCGGCCGGCTCGGCCGCCATCGCCTCGATGCGGGCGGCGAAGGCGGCGGGATCACGGAGCGGCAGATCGTCGCCGACGCCCGCCGCCGCCAGTCCCCGCCAGGGCGTGGTGTCGGCGATCAGCACCGGCGTTCCCGCGGCCAGGGATTCGGCGATGACATGGCCGTAATTCTCACCACGGGTTGGAAAGAAGAACAGATCATGAGCGGCAAAGGTCTCGGCGATGCGTTCCGGCGGCAGCGGACCGATCCAGTCGATCTCTATGTGGGGGCCAAGATCCTTTGCCAGCGTCCGGCAGAGCCGGGCGTGGTTGACATCCTCGTCGGGGCCGCAAATGGTGAACCGCGCCGGCGCCCGCACCTGCGCGAGAACCCTGAGCGCGTAATCCAGGTTCTTCTTCGGCGAGATGCGGCTGAGGAACACGATGCGCAGCGGGGCGCCGGGCCGGCGCGCGAGGTGAGGAGGTGGCGGCTCAACGCGCTCCACCGGCAGGTCGCAGGCCACCCTCACCTCGGCCTGCGGCCCGATGACGGCGGCGATGTCGCGCGCCTCGAAATCCGAAGAAGCCTGCCAGCACAGGTCGCGGAACAGGCCGGCCGCCCTGCCGGCGGCGAGATAGCCGCGCTTCTTGAACGCCTTCAGCGCCAGCGCGCCGGCGGAGAACTCGCCGCGCGGCGCCAGTACGGTCGGCCGGCGCGGAATCCGCCCGAAACGGCGCGCCAGCAGCGGCACGATGCTGAAGCGTGGGGAGAAGAAGCTGTTGAGGTACAGCACGTCGTGCGGCGTCTGCGCAATGAGGCGGGTGATCGCCCCCGGCCCCTGGTGGGCCGGGGAAATATAGCGCACGAGCGCCGGGCCCACCGACACCCAGCAGTCGGGCTCCACCCCGGGATAGGCGCAGGCATCGCCGAGATCGCGGTCGGTGGACAGGATGCGGAAGTCGAACTCGTCCGACAAATGATCGACCAGGTGAGCGAGGCTGCGAATGGGGCCGCCGGCGCGAAAACCTGGAAGATAGTTCCCGATGGTGGCGAGGATGACCGGACGGCGCGAGGCCGTGCCAGAGTTTGAGGAGAAACTCTGCGGCTCAGGAACGTGCGGCATGCACCGTCTCGCGCGCGTCGACCCGCCCCAGCAGCCGGCAGAAGCGCCGCGCCATCTCCTCCGTGTTGAATTCCTGCTCGGCCACGCGCACGGCGGCCAGCGACCAGCTGGCGTCCACCTCGGTCACGGCAAGTGCCTCCGCGATCACGCTCGCCAGCGCGACCGGATTGTCACGCTCGAAGGACAGGCCGCAACGGGCACTCAGGAACGCCGCGATCTCCGGCATGTGCTGCCAGCGCTCGCCATGAACCACCACGGGCAGCCCATAGGCCATGGCGTGAAGGAGGCTGAGGCCGACCCCGCCGGGATAGACGAACAGGCGGCAGCGGTTGGCGATGGCGGCGATCTCGCCCTCATCGGTCATGCCGCCATGCCACAGGATCCGGTCATCGAGCCGCAGCCGGCGGGCCTTTTCTTCCAGTGCCTTCCTCTCCTCGCCGTCGCCGACGATCTCCAGCCGGACATCGGCCAGTTCGGGTCGGGCGAGCGCGTCGAGCAGGGTGCCAAGTTCGGCCTTGGCGGTGAGCCGGCCGATAAAGAGCAGGGAGCGGGCGCGCTGCCCCGGCACGTAAGGCGCCCGCAAGGCGAGGATCGGCGTGACATTGATGCCGTTGTTCAGCGCGTCAACCGGACGCCGGTCGTCGCGCCCCAGGCCCTTGCGATACGCATCGACCTCTTCGTCGGTATAGAACAGGACGGCATGGCTGAGCTTCATCAGAAGCAGGCGGAGCAGGAAGCGATGGGTGCGGCTGGTGCTGCTCCAATACTGCCCCCACCACACGGTCCGCGCTCCGCGCAAGCGCGCCCAGACCAGCATCAGCATGTTGGACAGATTGCGCGGGGCACCGGACAGGACGACGAGATCCCCTTTGCCGACGCGCGTCGTCAGCACGCCCGGCTGCCAGTCCAGACCCGGCAGCAGGGTCCGCATGGCCGGCAGACGACGCGCCCAGGGATAGCTGGTATCGTCCTTCGTCAGAACGCCCAATTGACCGGGCGAGTGCAGCACTTCCACCGGACATTCGAGACTTCTGGCCAGCCGCTCGAACAGGTCGATCCGATAATTTGGCAGCGTCGGCTGAAAGATCACCACACGCGAGGCGCTCATAGACAACGTATTCTCCTGCGCGAGGATGAAGTCAGCCCCGCATTGCGCCCGGCATTAAATAAGGGCCATTTCTCTACCATGTCGGGCGACCTAATCGAGGCGGGTAGACCGACCTTGCCCGTGCCGCTTCCCCCACTAAAGCCGCGCTGGACGTCCCAAACGAGAGGATCAAACCGATCGCACACCACATAAAGGTGGAGCCGTAGAGCGATCCCGAAAACTGCGCACCGACCAGATACTGGATGAACAGCAGGCTCGGCCATCCATACTGAGGGAACCGCCGGAACAGGACAGCCGTGCGATAGCACAACGCAATGAGCACGATAACGAACAGCGAGCCGAAGAACAGGCCAAGCGCCATATACGCTTCGACGATGACGTTATGTGGGTAGCTGCGCGTCGAAGGGTCTTCCAGCGCGCCGCCGAGCCACGGGTTGGTCAGGAAAACCTCGAACGCGCTCCCGAACAGATCGACCCGCGACGATTGTTGGGCATGCTGCTCCAGCGATTGGCCGAACAGGCGCGAGAAGGCGTTGATGTTCTGGGTTTCTTGGAGGTAGAGCGAAAGTGGCACGATCGCCAGCGCCCCAACGACAAGAAACGCCATTACCGCGAATTTGTAGCGGAAGCTCACAAAGCACAGCAAGAACAGAAAACACGCCAGGACGGCGAGTACAGGGCCGCGCGAATTTGCCGCCAAGAGCACATAACAGCCGATAGCGAGCCCCGCCAACAGGAGCAGCCGGCGCGAGCCGCGCGACCACGGGCGATGAAACAGCAGGGCCCAGGCCGAGAGTTCCACCAGCATGGCCCCGAGATGGCCGAGGGCGATAGGGTTCAGCGCCTCAAGCCGCATGCGACCGGATTCATATTCCATCCCCGGTTCGGTACCGACAGTGCCCGTGGCGAGGAACATGGACAGGAAGCAGGCCGCGAAGGTCGCCAGATACAGCCAGCGGAAGTAATCGTCCGCCTGCTCGGGACGGCTCGTCTTCATCGCCAGGCCGAGCATGGGAACCAGGCTGCCGCCGATCGCCCACACCCAGTAATAGGATATCGCATTGCCGAGAAAGGCCGGATCGTAAAGGGTATCGAAGTAAAGACGGGCGGTGTAGGCGAGCCAGAAGACACCCAGAGCGACGAGCAGCAGGCCGGACGAACGTTCACGCCGGCTCGCGATCCCCGCCAGGATCAGCACCAGTGCCAGACCGAAATTAAGCCCCCGCAACGCTATGGAGAGCGGCGTATTGGGAAGGCCCGTGATGGTGGAGAACGCCGCCACTAGGGGATAGCCCGGGAACGACATCAGCAGAACCGCGAGGTAGATGTAGTCAACCTTAGGCTTTGCCCGCTGCGCTCCCGGCGATGCCGCCATGCGATACTGCGTCAGACCTGAATTCACGCCTTCACGCTCCCGCCGATCATCGCACCCCCGCCGAAGCGTGACGAAGCCCCCACGCTGGCCGCAAAACGGTCGCCCGATAGCTCCCGTTCATAACATACTTTCTCGACGCCATGCGTGTCAGGCGTATCGTGGCATCAGCTCGTCGCGGACATAGCGCAGGAAGGGCGCCGCCTGCGCATCGATGTTCAGTTCCTCCTGATGATAGCGAAGCGAGGCCGCCCGCATCCGATCGAGCGTGGCGCGATCCGACAGCGCCGCCACCAGCTGGTCGGCACCGGCCTCGGGGTTGGTCGGGTCGAAGACCAGCGAAATTTCCCGCGGCAGAAACGCAAGGCCGGGATTTCCGGCATAGGCAACCGCCAGCCCGGCCGCAACATATTCGCCGATCTTGTTGGACGCGGTCGATTGGAAGTAATTGTAGTCGTAGTCCTGCTCCGCCATCGGCGCCCAATGCAGACCGACATCGTAACCACTCAGCGTGTCGAGCAGTTGCGCCTTCTCGACCCGTTCACGTACCGTGTAAAGGGGATGCGACAGCAGCGCCCGAGCAATGGCGCGGTTCTCATCCTGATGGGGAAAGTACCAGTCGACCGAGATACCGTGCGAACACAGTCGCCCGAGAAAACGCGACAGCCGCTCGCGGTTCAATCCCAGAACATATTTGGAGCTCGTGAATACAACCCGGGCCGGACCTTGGTGTGGCAGGAAACTGGCGCCCTCACGGAGGGGTGGCGCATGCCTCAAAATAAACGGCTTCGCCGTCATCTTTGGCCAGTCCTCCCGGCGGAAACGACAGAGTACGTCGCAGCACTCAAGCTGCACATCGATATAGCCACTCACGAATTTTACTAATTTCATGTACCGTCTATGACGGTCATGATCAAAGAAATAGCTAGCAATACGCACATTTCTATTGATCAATTTATATAACAAACTCGGAACAATGAACTCATGCTCAGCTATTATAAAATCTGGGTTTATGTTCTTCAATATGGAAACGATCTTATCATTTCCCGATCTAAACCAAGGAATACGGCGACCAATTCCAATAGGCAAATTGAAATTTCTAACATTAAGGCCCAGAGAGGAGCGATACTTACTCTCAATTTCGGATCTTGATATATAGAAAACTTCTGGACCAGAAGCGTGGAGCCTCAATGCTAGATCATGGAATCCGGGATACATGTTGGCGTCATGAATAGCGACCATGGCGATTTTCATGTTGCGCGCGTCCTCCACTCTTCCCGCACTTTTATACGCCCTGTCAAAGGGCCAGAAATCCTGACCATGATTTTGAATCGACGCCAGGCGCCACCGAGAATGCTCTCGGGAAAAACACCCATCCCCTTGAAATCAAATCAAAAATATAAATTTTTCGCAAAAATACTTTGTCTTTCAGGATAGAAAAAAAGAAAATCTGTAGTTCATCACATCTTTATCGATCTCTTTATCAAGTAAATCTTGTCGCGCCTGAATGCACTTGTCGGTGAACAGCATATCTATCAATTCTCTAACGCAATCAATGATATCACTCCCTTCTAGGGATGGGCACGCCACCCCAAACGGCAACCTCTGCATCAATGTCGTAACTTCCGTATAGGCCGGAGCATGATGAAAGACGGCCAATCCGGCTATCGCATAGGCCGACAACTTGCTTGGAAACGATGTCCTTGCCACCGTTTCATGACTCGAATCGAACCAATAGGGCAGATACCCGATATCCATTTCGGACAGTATGCTCATTGCCTCTTGAAACGATTTCCGGCCGAGAAAATTAACCCCAGTCGACCGCCGAGCGCCCGTAACGGGAAAATCACCTATAAAGCTAACTTTGATCTTTATATTATCTAACTTGAATCCAACCGACTCAAGAGCGGAAATGAAACAATTCCACTCCATCTTTGAATAAAGAGATCCAGCAAATACTATATTTATTTCATTTTTATTTACAGAACTTTTCCTGGAGTAAATGTTCTTTATATCTATCCCATGCCGAATAATATTCGAGCATACGCCATATTTCGCTGCGTACATTTCCTGCATATTTCGACCGATGACGGAAATCCGCCGCGCCTTCTTAAGCAAAACACCGAAACGTTCCATCAGTTCGTGCTGGAATGACGGGTCAAGTCCGAGATTATACGCGGAATAGGAAGGATCATCCCACACCATGACCCGAAGATCTCGCCCCATGGCCGCGAGACGTTCGGCGACCAGGATGACTTCCGGGCTTGAGGCGGTAATCCAGATTGTCTTGGCGCCCAAGGCGTCCGCCGCCGCCGACACAGCCGCCACACGCCGATCCAGCGAAAAAATGCCGAACAAGCGCAACCGCAATGCATGAAAGAAAGGAACGCGGTTGGACGTAGCACGGGCAAGGCTGCCGAAGCGCCCGCCCATCACACCATTCTCCATCAGATATTGGGGCTCGCGCTGAACCACAATGTCGAGTGGCGACGAACTCAACAGTTCCCTGAGAAAGAGAGCCCCGATGCCGTTTGTGTCGAGATCCACCGGGGTCAGCAACAAGATTGGCGGACGCCGGACGGTATCACCCGCCTCGTCACCGCCGGGAGCTTGCTCGGTATGCTCCTTCTCCTGGCCCCCAGGCCGCCCGCTCATGGCGCCACCTTCTCCTGCACGAGGGCATGGCCGCCTTCCAGCCTCACGACCATGTCGCAGCCTTCGAGCGTCGAGAGGCGGTGCGCGATGATGAGGATAGTGAGTTCCCGGTCGAGCCGTTCAATGGCCCGCATCACCGCCGCTTCGGTGTCATTATCGAGCGCGCTGGTCGCTTCGTCCAGCACCAGCACCGAGGCCTGCTTGTAGAGCGCGCGGGCAATGCCGATGCGCTGGCGCTGGCCGCCGGAAAGCTGGATGCCACGCTCGCCCACCCGGGTGTCATAGCCGTCGGGCAGCCCCTCGATCACCTCGACCAGTTCCGCCTGCTCGGCGGCCCGGCGAACGCGCTCGAAATCGATGTCGGCGGGCCGCAGCCCGAAGGCGATATTCTCGGCGATGCTGGCATCGGAAAGAAAGATCGACTGCGGAACGTGGGCGATGTGGCGCTGCCAGGCATGGCAGTTGGCGGCGGTCAGGGCCACGCCGTCGACGCGGATCTCGCCCACGGTCGGCTCCAGCAGGCCGATGATGATGTCCATCAGCGTCGACTTGCCGCTGCCGGTCTTGCCCACGATGCCGACGCGCGCGCCCCGCGGAATGCGCAGGCTCACATCGACCAGCGCCGAGCGCCCGCCCTCGATGTAACAATAGCCGATGCTGTCGATGGTGAGGTCGCTGCGAAAGTCGACGGTCACGTCCCCCGGCGGCGGCGGCACGCGTCGCCGTAGCAATTCGGCGAGGTCGAACAGCGCCTGCCGGTTGCCGGTCGTGGTAGCCCAGCCCGCATAGATCTGCTGCAGCAAGGGAAGCAGCCGCTGCGCGCCAAGTGCCAGCGCGCCAAGAGTTGGCAGAACCTGCGTCAGCCCGCCCGCGCCGAGCGAGGCGACACAGGCCACAACGGCGACCACGACGACCCCCAGCCCCTCGATGACATAGCGCGGAGCTGTCGCCGCGAGCGCCGTCGACGCGCGGGTATCGCGAATATCCGCTTCCGCCCGGTCATAAGCCTCAGTGAACACCGATTGCGAGCGGTCGAGGAGAATGTCGCGAATGCCGCCGAGCCCCTCCTGCATGACCTTGACCCGCACTCCCTGCGCGCGGGCGGCTAGCAGGCTGTTGCGATGCAGCTGCGCGCGGCTGATTATCGAGGTGCCAAGATAGATGCTCGTCAGCGCCACCCCCGACGCGAGGGCGACCACCGGATCGATCCACACCAATCCACCGACGATGAACAGGGCGAGCACCACCGCCACCCCCGCCTGCATGAGCGGCAGCAGGATCTCACCCGTGACCTGATGAGCCTTGTTCACCGCGCCCAGCACCTCGCTTGAGTTCTGGCGTGTGTGATAGATGTAATCCTGATGCAGCGTCTGGAAGAACAGCCGCGAACCCAATTCATAGGCGACGCCGAAAACGAAGTTCATCGTCTTCTTCAGAAGCGCCAGCCGGATCAAGGCCGCGAAGAGAACGCAGAGCGAGAAAAGGCCCGTCGCCACATACATCCAGCTCCTCGGCGTGTCGGCGCCCAGCAACGAGAACAGCCGCGTCAGAAGCGGAAACCGCCCGATCGATTCAGGCTCCGCGATGATCGAGAGGAAAACGACGACCGCGCCGAGATTGAACAATTCCGCAAAGGCACCGACCAGCATCAGACCCAACAGCGGCACGGTCGACCGGCGTCGTGCCGGACTCAATTCGCTGAAAAGCAGGCGCCCCGCTCGAAACAGCGTGTTGTCGGGTGTTGATCGTTTCACGCCTGAATCACCGCTTCTTCATCACCGGAAAGGTCTCCTCCAACATCGGCGTTGCCGTCGTGCTGGCACGACGGCGCTCGTTGGTCCCGTTCTCCCGACAGAGCGCGCAACTGCGATGACATCACCGCCTGGAATCGTCCCGCGAGCGCTGTTTTCCAGCGCCTTTCACGGGGTCCTTCTGGCACGGCGTGTGCCGTGAGGCAATCGCCCATGCCGAGCGCCTTTGTCCCGCAAAGCCGCGCACCGCTGCGCGACCTTCCTTGCCTGCCTTTGTCATTCCGATTATCGGTGGACCGGTAGTGCTGCCCACGATTGTAAACGAAGCTTGCTGGGCCGGCCGGCTGAGCTCCCTTTGAAACAGGACGGATGACTGGCATGATTGACCGCAAGAGTACGAGTGTGTTTGCCCGTGCCGGGCGTTTTGCAAATGCCCTCATTCACAACGAGCGCCAGCAGGCCTGGTACCACCGGGTTGAGCGTGAATATTCGCGCTTAGGTCAGGATCAAAAGTTCGACTGGAACTGGAAGGCTACCCATTACAACCGTATCGCCCTGCTCACGACGCTTGCGGCTCGTCATCCGGAATCGGCCTATCTGGAGATTGGATGCTTCAAGAACGCGCTTTTTGACTCACTCCCGCTGCCGGTAAAGGTCGGCGTCGACCCTGTCCAAGGTGGAACGGTCCGTGCTACTTCCGATGAGTTCTTTGCCAGCAATACCCAGAAATTCGACCTCATCTTTATCGATGGTCTGCATACCTATGAACAGGTCCACCGCGATGTCGCCAATTCACTGAAGGCGATCAATCCGGGCGGTTGGATCGCCATGCACGACATGTTGCCCGGCGAGGTGATGGAGCAGCACGAGCCGTTTATCAGGACGGGTCGCGACTGGGTGGGGCAGGGCTGGAAGGTGGCGTTTGAACTGCTCAAGACCGAGGGCGTCGACTTCAAGATCGTGAAAATCGATCATGGCGTCGGTGTTATCCGTGTCATCACGCCCGGCACCGAGTTGGCCGACCTCAGCGGCCCCTTGAATGGGCCTCAGTTTCCCTATTTCTGCGAGAATTACACCCGCCTGCCGCTTGTAACGTGGGACGAAGCACTGCCTTGGCTGCGCACGGCCTGAGGCACACACCGCCTCAGGCGGCGCCGGTCACTCCCGCCGGCCCACGCATGGGCGGGGGGACTGCATCGCCAGCCAGCGGAGATCGCCGACGGCCTCGGCCGGCTCGTAGCCGGTCGGCGCCTCCTGCAGAAGGGCCCGGATGGCCGGCAGATCATGGGCGTCGCAGGCAGCCGCGAGCCGGCGCAGCAGCGTGTCGAGCGCCGGCCAGTCCATCGATGCCTCAGTGGCGGTCATGATACGCGGATGCGCGGTCGGCCTCGCACCGTCGCCGACCAGCAGTTCCTCAAACAGCTTCTCGCCCGGCCTCAGTTCGGTGAACCGGATCTCGATGTCACCCGTGGCCCGGACGGCGGGGCCGCGCCCCTCCTGGGCGACAACAGGGTTGAGGCCGCTGAGGCGCACCATGCGCATGGCGAGATCGACGATCCGCACCGGCTCGCCCATGTCGAGGATGAACACGTCGCCGCCCTGGCTCATCGCCCCGGCCTGGATCACCAGTTGGGCCGCCTCGGGGATCGCCATGAAATAGCGGGTGATGTCGGGATGAGTAACCGTCACCGGGCCATTGGCCTCGATCTGCCTGCGGAAAAGCGGGATGACCGAGCCGGAGGAGCCGACGACATTGCCGAAGCGGACGATGGAGAAGACGGTGTCCCCCGGCATACCGCTCAGAGCCTGGCAGACGAGTTCGGCGATGCGCTTCGAGGCGCCCATGATATTGGTGGGGCGCACCGCCTTGTCGGTCGAGACCAGCACGAAGGCGCGGACCCCGCAGGTGCGTGCCGCTTCCGCAAGAGTGAGGGTGCCGAACACATTGTTGCGCACCCCCTCCACGGCGTTGCGCTCGACCAGTGGCACATGCTTGTAGGCGGCTGCGTGAAAAATCGTATCGACACCGAAGCGGCGCAGCGCGCACTCGACGCGCGCGCGATCGAGTATGGAGCCGAGCAGCGGCACGATCGTCGCCCCCAGCCCCTCGACTTCGGCGACGCCGCGTAGTTCCTCGTCAATGGTGTAAAGACCGAATTCCGACAGGTCGAGGAGAACGAGGCTTGCCGGCTGCTGGCGCAGGATCTGCCGGCAGAGCTCGCTGCCGATGGAGCCGCCCGCCCCGGTGACCATGACCACCTTGCCGCGGATATTGGCGTCGAGCAGTTCCTGCTGTGGCGGCACCAGGTCGCGGCCGAGCAGGTCCTCGATCGCGACCTCGCGGATTTCACTGAGCTCCGCCCGCCCCGAGACGATGTCGGAAAGCCCGGGAACGGTCTGGACGCGCAGGCCCAGCGGCTCCAACCGCTCCAATATGTTGCGCCGCTGGCGGCGCGTGGCGCTGGGAATCGCCAGCAGCACGCATTCGACGCCGTGCTCGGCGACCAGGCTCGGCAGGCGCGCTGGCGAGTGGACGCGCAGCCCGCCAATGTCGCGGCCCTGCAGCTCCGTCGCGTCGTCGACGAAGGCGACGGGAGCGTAGTCACCGCCATGTTCCAGCGTGGCGAAAAGCTGGCGTCCGGCGCTGCCGGCGCCGAAAATGATCACCCGCGCCTTGAGCCGCGCCAGGCGCTGGCGATACAGCGCGCGCAACCCGAAGCGCGCCCCGCCCAAGAGTCCCATCGCCAGCAGCCAATAGATCGCTGGCACCGAACGCGGCAGAAACAGCCCGAAGCTCTTCGCCGCTAGCAGCAATAGCAGCGCCGAGACAGCAATGCCGAAGGCAAGCACCTGCACTGTGCGTCCGGCGACATGCCGCACCACGGCCCGGTAGAGCCCCATCATGCGAAACAAAAGTAAGGTGCAGGGCAGGACTAGCGCGAAGGCGAGCCAACTGGACGGCGTCAGGGCCGGGGAAAACCCGTCGAGACGCAGCGCCATGGCGAGCCCGAAGCTGGTCGCCAGCAGCGCCGCATCGACCAGCATCAGCACGGCCCTTTTCTGGGAACGGCTGAGTCCGATAAGATAGTTGAGAAAGCGTCCTGTCATGTCGTCACCGCCCTGCGGTCCCGCCCCTCATCGGCTTGGTCACGAATCCCGCTATCGGTGATTGCCCTCATGGCCGCACGAATGCCCGCTCCATCACCTGAGCGGCCACGACCCCGGTGCGGGTTACTTCGTCTTCGGTGAGTGTGGGATGGACGAGAAACATGATGCTCGTTTCGCCCAGCTCCCGCGCCACGGGAAGCCTCACAGGAGGCCTCCAGCCCGTTCCCTCAAACGCACGTTCCAGATAAACCTCAGAACAGCTTCCCTGGTAACAAGGCACTCCCAAGGCCGTTATCTCTGCGACGATTCGATCGCGCGACCAATCCTCACCCAATTCACTTTCTTGCACATAAACGTAAAGTTTGTACTGCGCGTGAATATCATCCGCCGCGAGGGGGGACGGCAGGCATAGACCTCGTCCAGCGAAAGGCACGAGCGCGTCCAGTATCCTGTTGGCATTGGCGCGTCGCGTGGCCACCCAGTCGTCGACATGCCCCAGTTGCACCCGCCCGATCGCGGCCTGCATTTCGAGCATGCGCCAATTGGTGCCAAAGCTCTCGTGCAGCCAGCGGAAGCCCGGCGGGTGCTGGCGGTTATACACCGCGTCCCAGCTTTTGCCGTGGTCCTTGTAGGCCCACATGCGGGCCCAGAGATCGGCGTCGTCGGTGGTGACCATGCCCCCTTCGCCGCCAGTGGTCATGATCTTGTCCTGGCAGAAGGACCAGGCACCGACATGGCCGATCGAGCCGACGCTGCGACCGCGATAACGGGCGCCATGGGCCTGCGCGCAGTCCTCAATCACCTTGAAGCCATGGCGCGCCGCCAGTTCCATAATCGGGTCCATGTCGCAGGGCCATCCCGCCAGATGGACCAGCACCACGGCGCGGGTGCGAGGGGTGAGGACGGAGGCGATGCTATCGGCGGTCAGGTTGCCGCTCGCGCGGTCAACATCGGCGAAGACCGGCGTCGCCCCCGCATTCACCACGCAGGACACCGAGGCCATGAAGGTGCGGGGAGTGACGACGACCTCGTCGCCCGGCCCGATGCCAAGGCCGTGCAGGGCGAGATCCAGCGCCACCGTGCCATTGGCGAGGGCAATGGCATGCCGCGTGCCGACCCAGGCGGCGAATTCACGCTCGAACAGCCGCCCCTCCTCGCCGGTCCAGTAGTTGACCCTGTTGGAGGCAAGGACGCGCTGGACGGCCTCCATCTCTTCAGAGGTGACACTCGGCCAGGGAGAGAAGGGACCACCAAGCATGATCAGGACTTAACGAGCGGGCGCGCTGGATTTCCGACAACCGTCACCCCGGGCGGCACGCTCTTCGTCACAACGGCTCCCATGCCGACGACGGCCCCCCTGCCAATGACGATCGGCGCACCCGGACTTCCCTGCCGGATAACAGCCCCCGTGCCGATATAGGCATGGTCCTCGATCACCACATTTCCGTTACACTGAACGCAAGGCGCAAGCGTCACGAAGTCACCCACGACGCAATCATGCGCAACATAGGAATAGATATTCGCGTGAAAGTTGGTGCCGATGTTCACGTTCGACGTTAACGTGACAAACCCACATAGAATATGGCCTTCGCCCAAGGTCACAGCATCAAGAATGCGCACGTTGTCAGCTTTCACGTCAATGAAACCGACACCAGAAGCCAAGCATTTTTCAACGATGGCCTCACGCACCTGCGAATTGGCAATGGCGATCGTGACTTTTTTCTCGGACGCCGGAGCGGCCGCGAATGCCTCCCAGTTCATGACCCGGTGGCCGTTCACGCGATCGACGTCGACATTGTCGTCGATAAACACCGCCTCGGCACCAGCGGGAACGTGGGCCCGAAGCAAGGGCATAACCTCACGGCCAAAGCCGCTTGCCCCGTAAACGGCAAATAGCGTCATCAACGTTGCCCTCCGATGCCGTCAAACCGTGGCATTGTCGCCTCGCCCACGGCGCTTATACCCTCGCGCTTGAAAACCTTTAGAACCGTAAGCGCCAGGACGCGGATGTCGAGCGCCACGCTGCGGTTGTCGACATACCAGACATCCATCTGGAATTTCTCGTCCCACGAAATCGCATTACGCCCGTTCACCTGCGCCCAGCCGGTGATACCCGGGCGCACCTCATGGCGGCGGGCCTGTTGGGGCGAGTAGAGCGGCAGATATTCCATCAGCAACGGCCGGGGCCCGACGAGACTCATCTCGCCCTTGAGGACGTTCCAGAGCTCGGGAAGTTCATCAAGGCTCGAGGAGCGCAGGAAACGGCCGAAACGGGTTAGGCGCTCGCCATCGGGCAGCAACCGTCCCTCGCTGTCGCGCGCGTCCGTCATGGTGCGAAATTTGATGATCTCGAACGGCCTGCCATGCAGTCCGGGCCGTTGCTGGCGGAACAGGACGGGCGAGCCCAGCCGGGCGCGCACGATCAGTACCAGGACGAGAAACACCGGAAGCAGGATGACGAGCAGCGTTCCGGCGACCAGAATGTCGAAGCCGCGTTTCATGACCACCGCACTCCCCCTTCCGGCGCCCGCACGCGCGAGCTGCCCCGCGGCGCCTGGCGAGGTGCCGGCGGACGGCCCCCGGCGCGCGCGGATGGCGGCGCCCGCTCCTCGGCCACCTCCGCTCGCCCAGTGACCGACCGCGGCGTCATCAGGGCGCAGCAGGCGGCGAAATAGGCGAGCATGGTTGCCGTGCGCAGCGGGTAGTCCACAACGGAATGCAACATCAGCAGCAGAATGGCCAGCGAGGCGCATTGCTGTAGCAGGCGCAGGCGCGCCTCACCCGGCGGCACGGCGGAGAACCAGAGGCGCCAGACCCGTTCCACGAACCAGACCAGAAAGATCGCCACCAGCAGCGCGCCCGGCAGGCCCGTCTCCAGGAAGAACTCCAGCCAGTCATCATGGGCGCGGTTGATATATTGCGGCGCGAGCGTGGTGTCCTCATAGACGGGGAAGACGGCGGTGAAGGTGCCGAGCCCGGTCCCGAAGGGCAGCGCCTCGGTCGCAGCCTGCAGCGTCTTCTCATTGAGGGTCGTGCGCAGCTGGTCGACGAGGCCGGCGTCGAAACGGGTCAGGAAGCGCTCGGCGCCGAGCTGCCCGACCAGCAGGACAAGGCCCGCCGCGATGAGGATGACGAGGCCCCGCACCCAGCGCGGGCGGGCCTCACGCCCGCTCAGCAGCGCGAGCAGGGCCGGCGCCATCGCCACCACCCCCGCCACCGCCACCAGCAGCAGCAATATGCCCGCGCGCGAACGGGCGAGCGCGATGCCCGCCAGCAGCAGCAGCGCCATCGAGAACGCCAGGGCGACCCAGATCGCCCGCTGGGTGGTGGGCGTGCGGTGCGAGAGCACGCGCTCGCCCCGCGCCGCGAACCACGCCACGCCGAGCAGGAAGGTGACGTAGAGCTGGGCGGCGAAATGATTGCGGTTGGCGAAGAAGCCGACCGATTCGCTGCGGTTGCTGATCTCGAAAAAGCGCAGCGGGCTGGCCGGCCCCTGCATCACCTGCGCGATGCCGAGCCCGAGCGCCATCATGCCGAAGCCGAACGCCCAGCCGGAAAAGCGCACGCGCTGGTCCTCGTCCAGCAGCGCCACCAGCAGGAAAAGCGCGAGCGGGGGGAGGACGGCCGGCAGCGCGGCAAGGCTGGCCGCGGGGTCGACAGAGGAACTTCCGGTCCACGCACCTTCCAGCCCGGCCCCGCCCGCCGCCACGATCCGGGCCGAAATACCTTCCCAGCCGGGGGCGCCGAACAGGGGGATGAACTGGGCGAGAGCAATGAGAAGACCGACCACCGACAGGCCGACGCCGCAGGCCAGCCCAAAGCCCAGCTGTGCCGGGCGTGCCCGCGCCGTCAGGCGGTCAAGCCAGAGCCACGCCGCCAGGGCGAGAAAAGGCAGGGAGAACAACTGCAGCAGCACATCGGCGAGAAAGCCGGTGCGGGTCGCCCCGCCGAGCACGACATTGGCGAACAGCAAAAGGACCGACGCGATATACGCCGGCCCCCAATCACCATGTGGCTTCAAAAACAGGGCCAAACGCCCCTGTCAGGGACTAACCGGGAAAATGAACCCATTGCCGCTTCCATTGTCGGAGAGCGCGATGGCCGCCGCGACGCCGCCACCAACGGCGACCGCACCAACGACCAGCCCGGTGGAACTATCCACGGCCAGACCGCAGCCCGGAACCTGCAGTGTCGTGGTGGTGGAGCCGGGAACCATAACGGTGCGAGAGCTGCCGAAATCGACCACAGCGCTGCCGGCGCCCTGCACCGAAACCTTGTCGCCGCCCTTGAGCGAGGTGCCGACACCGGCATTGGCAAAGCCCTGGCCACTATCGACCAGAACCGTACCGACCGCTTCCGTCAGCGTTCCTGTCGCCTGGCAAGCATCAGCCATTGCCGACCCGGCCATACCCAGAAAGGAAAACCCGACGACGACCGCATACGCCACTGAACGCTTCATTTCGCCCCTCAATCACCCTAGCACGCCACTGGCGCGTGAGCCTTACAGAATGTTACTAGCTTCACGTTCGGAAATCAAAGAGACATATCCCAATCCCGTTTGGCCGATCACTCTTATCCCGCCTCTCGTGACCGGAATGCAACAATACCGATCCGTTTACTCTCGTTCTTCCTGACATCGTGGTTAATGCCCCCCTCACGCGGGGAGAGGCCGGGACCTATTCTTGATGGCATACAGTTACCATGATGATTAAATGCTGTCAGCCGTTGCAGGATATGCAGTCGAACCTTATAAGCACCGCCATGGACGACATGCGCTTGGCTCGGCAAAGACCGGCTCAACCGGGAAAATCGGCGCCCGCCGGGACGATGTCACCAGCCTGCGGTTCAAGTCCGGCCGATGATTGACCTGCATAACCATATTCTGCCTGGCATCGATGACGGCGCTGCCGACCTTTCCGTCGCCTTGGAAATGGCCCGGATGCATGTTGCTCAGGGTGTCGAGATCGTTGCCTGCACACCCCACATCCTGCCCGGCGTCTACCACAATGAGGGCGCTGCGATCCGCCGGGCGGTCGACGCCCTCCAGAAGGCTCTGGATGAGGCGGGGATCCCGCTCATCCTCATTCCCGGCGCCGACAATCACGTCGTTCCCGACTTTGTCGGCGAACTGCACCGGGGGCGCCTGCTGACGCTGGGTGATACGCGCTATGTGCTGGTGGAGCCGCCACACAACGTCGCGCCCGCCCGACTTGATGAGTTGGTCTTTACCATTCTTTTGGCAAATTATGTGCCGATACTGACACACCCCGAGCGGCTCAAATGGGTGGAAGAGAAGTACGAATTGATCGAGCGCATGGCGGCGCGCGGTGTCTGGATGCAGATTACATCCGGCTCTCTGAGCGGCCGCTTTGGTCGTCGTCCGAAATACTGGGCAGAGCGGATGATCGGCGAAGGAAGGGTGCATATCCTTGCCAGCGACGCCCATGATACAGTCAAGCGCCCTCCGGACCTTGCGGAGGGTCGTCTCGCGGCCGAGCGACTGGTGGGGACGGCGGAAGCGGCGCAGATGACGGTGGGCCGTCCGAGGGATATTGTTTTGAATAGGGCGCCGGCGGAATCCGCGCCTATAACGGTGGTGAAGTTTGATGAGGTGGGGCCGGAAGACCGCGGGAATGTCCGCGCGCACCGCAGCGATAGCGGCGGGGCTGGCGATTTTCTTGGCCGGCTGCGTCGCCTCTTCGGGCGATAGCCCCTCGCCGAGCGCCGAGGCGGCCGTCCCGCCCTCGGCCTCCACCGCCAGCTTTGCCAGCGCCGGCGCCACCGCGCCGTCCGCAGCGCGCGCCTCCGCCACGCGCTCAGACCCGACCTCCTCGTCCAGCGGAGGCACCATCGGTGCGCGGGCAGCCGCAGGAGGCTCTCAGATCCCGGTCAGCACCGTGTCCGAGCCGATCCCGGCCAGCGAGGTGGCCGCCGTTTCCGCCGCAACCGCCGTAAGCACGCCGGGCTCGGAAGGGTACCGCGTGGGCCCGCTCGACGTCCTCGACGTCACCGTGTTCAAGGTCGAGGACCTGACCAAGGTCGTGCAGGTGTCCGAGAGTGGCAATTTCACCTTTCCGCTGGTCGGAGAGGTTAAAGCCTCGGGGCGCACGGTCAGCGAGATCGAAAAGGACCTCGCCACCAAGCTAGGCGGTAATTATCTGCGTAACCCGCAGGTGACGGTTCTCGTGAAGGAATATAACAGCCATCGCATCACAGTGGACGGCGCGGTCAACAAGCCGGGCGTGTTCCCGATGCAGGGGCCCATGACGCTGCTGCAGTCGGTGGCGATGGCGGGCGGCATGCAGGAAGTGGCGGACGGCACGATCCTGGTGTTCCGCCGCGTCGAGGGCAAGACGGCCGTGGCCAAGTTCAGCGTCGCCGATCTGCGCTCGCAAAAGGCCAGCGACCCGGATCTTGTGGCCGGCGACATCGTGACGGTACCCACTTCCGACCTGAAGGTCGGCATGAAGTACATTTTGCAGACGGTGCCGCTGTTCAACTCCTTCATGCTGTTGTAGCCCAACCAGAGCGAGCAGTGGCATGCGCCATAAAGGAAGCAGAAACGGATGATGGGCGAGGGGGCGGACAGCGGACGGCCAGGCGGGAGCGAACGCAACCTCCCGGTTGTGCAGGAGGGTCGGAACCTTCCGGTCGGGCGTGACAGCTACGGCTATGGCTACGGTGCCGCCGCCTATGCCGCGCCCGACACGCATCACGAGTCCGAACTCGCCGCTGCGCTGCACTATGTGATCGGCATCGCCCTCAAGTGGCGGATACTGATCCTCAGCACCGCCGGCGCCTTCGTCGTCCTCGCTCTCGTCTACAGCTTTCTTGCGACGCCGCTCTACACCGCCAATGTCCGCATCCAGATCGACAACGAGGCCAGCAAGGTCGTCGATGGCGGCGTTCTCGCGCCGGCCGAGCGCGGCGGCGCCGAGTTCCAGAAGACGCAGTACGAGCTGCTGAAGAGCCGCGCCATGTCCGAGCGGGTGGTGGCGGCGCTGGCGCTCGATCAGAGCCCCGAATTCACCACGACCTCGCCAGGGCTGATCGGCAGCCTCTTCGGGCTGTTCTCGGGCCCCAAGGAGGAAGTCGATCCTGCAGAGGCACAGGAACGCAATCACCGCGTCAGCGTCAATCGGGTAAAGGGCGACGTCAATATCCGCCCCGTCGCGGCCTCGCGCCTCGTCGACATCAGCTACACCGACACCTCGCCCGCCCGCGCGGCCTCGATCGCCAACGCCTATGCTGACGCCTATATTGCCTCGAATCTCGACAAGCGCTTCGAGGCCAGCTCCTACGCCAAGGTGTTCCTTGAGGACCAGATCAAGCAGCTGAAGCTGCGGCTGGAAGAGTCCGAAAGGGCGATGCTCGCCTTCGCCGAACGCGAGAACATGGTCCAGACCAACGACAAGGTCTCGATCGCCGAGAGCAATCTCGCCGCCGCCAACACCGCGCTCGGCCAGCTTATTTCGACCCGCATCCGCGACGAGGAAAGCTGGCGGCAGGTGGAGGCCTCCAGCGCGATCAACCTGCCGCAGCTGCTGACCAACAACGTCATTGACGGCCTGCGCACCCAGCGCAACCAACTACGGCGCGACTATGAGGAGGGGCTTGAGACCTTCAAGCCCGGCTATCCCGCCATGGTCGAGATCGCCAACAAGATCGCCGAGATCGACCGCCAGCTCGCGACCGAGGTCACCACCATCCGCAACTCGCTGCGGGCCGCCTTTGAATCCTCGGCGAACCAGGAAGCGCAGATGCGCCAGCGGATCGAGGAACTGCGCGGCGAGGTACTGGCCCTCCAGAAGAAGAGCATCCAGTACGGCATATTGCAGCGCGAGGTCGACTCCAATCGCAACCTCTATAATGACCTGCTGCAGCGCTTCAAGGAGGTCGATGTCGCCAGCGGCGTCGGCACCAACAATGTATTCATCGTCGACCGGGCGCTTCCCCCGCGCGGGCCTTCGCACCCGCGGACCATGCTGCTTCTCGCCGGCGGGCTGATGCTCGGCCTGGTGTGCGGCTTCGGCGCGGCAAGCCTGATCGAGCTGCTCGACGACCGGATCCGTACCCCCGAGGATGCCGAAAAGGCGACGGGACTGCCCATTCTGGGCATCGTGCCCCGGGCGGAATTCCCCAAGGGCATCGTCGCTGAGCTCAGCGATCCACGATCGCCAGTGGCCGAAGCCTACCGATCGCTTGCCACCTCGTTGCAGTTCTCGACCGAGACCGGACTGCCGCGCACGCTGGTCGTCACCAGCGCCGGCGCCTCGGAAGGCAAGTCCAGCACCGCCATCGCCCTGGCCCGCCATTACGCCATCACCGGCAAGCGCGTGCTGCTGATCGACGCCGATCTACGCCGCCCCTCGGTGCACTCCAAGCTCGGTTATGACAACGCGGTCGGCCTTTCCAATTGCCTCACCGGCATGTCGACGCTGCACGATGTGGTGCAGGCGACCGACCTCGCCACGCTCGACTTCCTCGCCTCCGGCCCGCTACCCCCCAACGCGGCCGAGATCCTGGGCGGCACCCATGTTTTCTCGCTGATCTCGGTCGGGCTGGAGATCTATGATCTCCTCATCTTCGACAGCCCGCCCATGCTTAGCATCGCCGATGCCCAGCTGCTCGGCGCCGCCGCCCAGGCCACCATCTTCGTCACCGGCTCGGGCGACGGACGCCGCGCCATTGCGCGCAACGCGCTGCGCCGGCTGCAGATCGCCCGCGCCGTCACCATCGGTGTGGTGCTCACAAAGTTCGACACCCGCAGCGCCCATTACGGCTACGGCTATGGGTACGGCTATGGCTATGGCTATGAATATGGCCAGGGCACCGATACCGGCAGCACCAGCGGGAGCGGCGGCGGCCTCAGTGGCGGCCTCAGCGGGGTGAAGGCCCTGCTGCCGAAATTCGGCCGCCGTGACACCAAGACCGACCACTCCGAAGCGGCGTGACCATGCCGGAGCCCGACGCGCTGGACGCCGCGCTCGCCCTGTTCAAAGACCCCGTGTCGGCGCGTAGCATGCCTAACCTCTCGCTGCCGCCCGGCATGGACCGGGTGCTGGCGGTCGCCGTCGGCGACGAGGAGGCGCTGGCCGCCGCCGAGCGGCGCAGCGGCATCGGGCGCGGTCCGCTGCAGCAGGCGGCCGGCTTCTTCATCGAGCAGGCTCTGCTCTTCCACGACGCCGACAGCTATCGCGTCCTGGGCGCAGGCCGCAACGCGACGCATGAGGAACTGCGCCACAACATGGCGTTGCTCATGCGCTGGCTGCATCCCGACCTGCAGTCGCTGCGCAGCGGCCCGCTGGACCGCGAAGTGTTCACCGCGCGTATCTCCCGCGCCTGGGAGGACCTGAAAACCGGGGAGCGTCGCAGCGCCTATGACCTGCGCCATCCGCCAGCCGGGCCGTCCCGCCCGGCCCCGGGCTCGGGACGCCGCGAGGCGCGGGTGTCGGCTGACTCGCGCGGCGGCACCCGTAACGGCGCCGGCAAGGGCGTCTCCGGCAAAGCCAGCACAGGAAAAGCCGGCGCAGCAAAAGCCGGCACGGCCATGGGCGGATCCTCCCGGCCGGCATCGGCCGGCCATGCCACGGCCTCGGGCGGGGCCGCGAAGATCCGCCGTCCCGGCGGCACGAACGGCGCGGCCCGGCGGCACCCC
Source organism: Ancylobacter rudongensis (assembly GCF_900100155.1). Classification (GTDB taxonomy): domain Bacteria; phylum Pseudomonadota; class Alphaproteobacteria; order Rhizobiales; family Xanthobacteraceae; genus Ancylobacter; species Ancylobacter rudongensis. Next base: position 90,366 of record NZ_FMTP01000009.1, on the reverse strand, counting down.
CTGCCGCTCAGCGTGAACCGGATCGAAGGCGCCTCCTTCTGGGTGCGCCTGTGGGGCTTCCTCTGGAGGCCGCGATGAGCGAGGGATCCCGCCCGCCGTCGCCCCGGCGACGCCGGTCTGCGCGCGCGCCGCGACCGCGACGGGTCTGGCTGCGCACGCTGCGCCTCGCCGTCGCCGTTCATCCCTGGCGCTGCGCCGGAATCGGGGCCGGCGTGCTGGTTCTCCTCGCCCTGATCGCGACCACCTCGCTGCCCATGGCGCTCGCCGAGCGCCATCCCTCGCTGGCACTGGCGCTGCATCCCGACCATCCCCGCGCCCTGCTGGCGCTGGCGCAGGAGGAGCGGGCCCGGCTCACCGCCGCCATGGCGCAGAAAGAAGAAGAGGCTGTGGCGCGGGCGGAGGAAGCGGCCTCCGCTGCCGCCGCAACAGCCGCCGCCGCGCCGGCCGAGACAGCCGCGAGCGGCGACGGCGGCGCAGGCGGGGACGAGGCCGCCGCGCCTCCCGCGCCTCCCGCGCCCGCCAACGATGCCGACGCCCTCGCGCGGCAGGAGCGGGAGCATGCCGCCTCCCTCACGACGCCCGAAGCCACCGAGCCGGACGCACCCGAGGCCGCCGATTCCGTGCCGCCGCCCGCGCCGGAAGATCTGCCGGCGCTGCGTGCCGCCCTCAGCGATCTCGCCGCGCGCATTCGCGCCCGCGCGCCACTGGACGCCACGGCGTGGCGGCTGAAAGGTGACACCTCGGACGACCTGGCCGCCGCCCGCCAGGCGATGACGGAGGCGGTGGCGCGCTCGCGCCGGGAGACCGTGGCCGCCTTCTGGCTGATGCACCAGGACTATGAGCGGCGCGACTATGCCGGGGTGGTGCGGTTGGCCGACGTGCTGCTGCGCACCCGCCCGGCACTGGACGAATACACGCTCAGCTATCTCAGCTCGCTGTCGCTCACGCCCGAAGGACGGGCGGCGCTGGTGACGGCGCTCATCGAAAACCCCAGCTGGCGCGGGCTTTTCCTGCGGAGCATGGGCAGCAAGCTCGCGGCCTCGGACGCGCCGCTCGCCCTGTTCCAGGCTCTCAAGGACGCCGGCAGCCCGCCGAGCGAGGCTGAGCTGGTTCCGCTCCTGCGGGCGCGCATCGCCGCCGAGAAGCGGGCGGGCGGCGCCTACAATATCTGGCTGCAGATGCTGCCGGAGGACGAGGTGCTGAAGGTCCGGCCGGTCAACAATCTCGATTTCGCCCAGGACCCCAGCAGCCTGCCCTTCAACTGGAGCCTGCCGCGCTCGGTGAACGCTTTCATCGATTTCCAGCGCGCCAGCGGCGATGACGCGGGCCGGGTGCTGCGCATCCGCTTCGGCGTCGGCCGGGTGAGGCTCGGCTCCCTGGAGCAGATCACCTTCCTGCGGCCCGGCAGCTACCGCTTCTCCGGTGAGCAGAAGGGGCTGATGTCGTCCAAGCGCGGCATGGTCTGGCAGGTGCTCTGCGCCGGCGGCGGACCGCCGGCCGGACAGTCGAGCCAGTTGCTCGGCGCCCCGCGCAGCTGGCGCCCCTTCTCCTTCGACATCACCATTCCCAATAATAGCCGCTGCGACTCCCAGCGCCTGCGGCTGATCCACGATTCGCGCTCCACCTCGGAACAGTTCGCCTCCGGCGAAATCCAGTTCCAGTCGCTGCAGATCACCCCGCTGGAGCCCGCGGCCTCCGGCGGCTGACCGGCACCTCTTCCGCCCCCTCGCGCTTGCCTAAAATCAAAGCCGCCCCCCTGAGCGGCGGCTAAGGTATGCTCGTACGGCCACGCACCCTTCAGGGCCGGCTGCTGGCGCATATGTGCTGAAAGGGCAGGACCGATGAAAAAGGCGACCCTCGACACGTCGGAATCCCTCTCCCGCAAGATCTATGACAAGGAACTCAAGCGCCTGCACGGCGAGCTGGTCGCCCTGCAGGAATGGGCGAAGGCGACCGGCGCCAAAATTTGCGTGCTGTTCGAAGGGCGCGACGGCGCCGGCAAGGGCGGCGTCATCAAGGCCATCACCGAGCGCGTCAGCCCGCGCGTCTTCCGCGTCGTCGCCCTCCCCGCCCCCAGTGAACGGGAGAAATCGCAGATGTACGCCCAGCGCTACCTGCCGCATCTGCCGGCGGCGGGCGAGATCGTCATCTTCGACCGCTCCTGGTACAACCGCGCCGGGGTCGAGCGGGTGATGGGCTTCTGCACCGAGGCGCAGGCGGAGAAGTTTCTCGACACCATCTCCGCCGTCGAGCGTGTGATCATCGACTCCGGCGTGATCCTGCTCAAATACTGGCTGGAGGTGAGCCCGGAGGAACAGACAAGGCGGATCGAGCAGCGCATCCATGACCCGCGCAAGATCTGGAAACTCTCGCCGATGGACCTCAAATCCTACAGCCGCTGGTATGATTATTCGCGCGCCCGCGACGCCATGTTCGCCGCGTCCGACAGCGCCTGGGCGCCCTGGTATGTCGTCGATTCCAACGACAAGAAACGGGCGCGGCTGAACGTCATCAGCCACCTTCTGTCGAAGGTGCCCTATGAGGCGCCCGCGCGCGCGAAGGTCAAGCTGCCGAAGCGGCAGAAGCCGAAGGATTATGTGGAACCAGAGGATGTGCGCCACCACGTCCCGGCGATCTTCTGAACATCACCCACCCGCCACCGGCGGCAAAGACTCAGGAGCGAAACGATGAGCGACACCACCAGCCCGGCCGGCGGGCCACACCAGCTCCTCGGCGACGAGAGCTTCATGTCCGCCGCGGATCTGCGCGGCTATATGGACAAAGTCGCGTTGGCGAAGATGAACGAGGCGGTGGAGGCGATGGACCGCGCCCGCCACGCCAAGGAGGAGCTCGCCAAGACGCTCTCCCAGCCGATCGACCTCACCCCGGCCAAGCTGCACGAGATCACCGAGACGCTACTGATCAAGCTGCGCGCCGCCGCCGAACGCGGCGAGAACGAGATCATGGTGATGCGCTTCCCCAACACGCTGTGCAGCGACCACGGCCGCGCGGTCAATAATGCCGACGCCAACTGGCCGGACTCGCTCACCGGGCGCCCGCGTCAGGCCTATGAACTCTGGCGCGACCATCTGCGCCCCGCCGGCTACGGGCTGTCTGCCATGATCGTGGAGTGGCCCAACGGCATGCCGGGCGATGTGGGGATGTTCCTGACCTGGGGAAAGTAGTAAGTTCATACGGCTTAGCAGGCTGGTGCATTCAGCCGGCTGAACCGTAAGCGCGACTTTCCCTCCGCGCGCCGTGCCCTGGAGAATGGCATGACGTCCCTGCCCCATGGTGCCGCCGCCGAGCACCTGCCCTTTTTCATCACCGCGCCGGGCAGCACTGATATTCTGATGGTGATCGCCACCATCACGCTGGTCGGCTCCGTGCTGCTGGCGGGCGTGGCCTTCCTGCACGTGCATTCGCTCCCCGAGCGCATGGCCCATCGCGGCCAAAAGCTGCAATTCGAGATCGTGGCGGTGCTCTGCCTGCTGGCGCTTTTCACCCACAACCATGCACTCTGGGTGATCGCGCTGCTGCTCGCCTTCGTTGATCTGCCGGATTTCGGCACCCCGCTCAACCGCATCGCCCGCGCCGCCGAGGTTGTGGCCGGGCTGCCGCCGCCGGAGCCCCGGGAGGAAAGGGCGGACACGCCGTCCGCCCATGGCGACGCGACCGGAGCCGGCCCCCATGCTTGAGCTGCTCCTCTGCTCGATGCTCACCGTCCTGCCGGACTATCTCTACCGCCGCTATGGCCAGGGCAAGCGTATCGGCCGCGAGATCACCTTGTTCTCGGTGTGGTTCGAGCTGCGCTGGGGCATCACCGCCTGCCTGATGCTGACGGTGACGCTCATCACCATCATCTTCTACAACCACCCCTCCGCCACCAACGTCACCGCCTATTTCCGCACCGTGCCGATCGTGCCGGAAACGAACGGCCGGGTGGCGGAGATCTATGTCGGACTCAGCGACCGGATCGAGAAGGGCCAGCCGATCTTCCGGCTCGACGACGCGGCGCAGAAGGCGGCGGCCGAGACCGCGCGCCGGCGCATCGCTGAGACCGACGCGGCGATAACCGTTGCCGCCACTGATGTCGCCGCCGCGCAGGGCCAGATCACCCAGGCGGAGAAGGCGGTGCAGCAGGCGCGCGACGAACTCGACACCAAAACCCAGCTGAACACCCGCAATGCCGATGTCGTCTCGCGCCGCGAGCTCGAACGGCTTCAGGTGGTGGTCGACGGCCGCGAGGGGGCTGTCGCGGCGGCGGTGGCGGCCAAGGAGGGCGCTCTGATCCGGCTGGAAACGCTGCTGCCGGCACAGAAGGCCAGCGCCGAGGCGGCCCTCGCCCAGGCTGAGGTGGAACTGGCCAAGACCGTTATCCGCGCCGGCGTCTCGGGTCGGGTGGAGCAGTTTGCGCTGCGGGTCGGCGACCTCGTCAACCCGCTGATGCGCCCGGCCGGGGTGCTCATCCCGGACGATGCCGGCCGTGAGCGGCTGGTCGCCGGCTTCGGCCAGATCGAGGCGCAGGTAATGAAGCCCGGTATGATCGCCGAGGCGACCTGCCTGTCCAAGCCGCTCACCATCATCCCGATGGTGGTCACCAGCGTGCAGGATGTCATCGCCGCCGGCCAGCTGCGCACCACCGACCAGCTGGTCGACGCGCAGCAGGTCGGCGCGCCGGGCACCATCACCGTGTTTCTCGAACCGCTCTATGAGGGCGGGCTCGATGGCATTCCGCCCGGTTCCACCTGCGCCGCCAACGCCTATTCCAATAATCACGACCTGATCGCCTCGGGCGAGGTCGGCGTGCTGCGCGGGCTCTATCTCCACGTCGTCGACACGGTGGCGCTGGTCCACGCCCTGCTGCTGCGCATCCAGGCGCTGATCCTGCCGGTGCAGACGCTGGTGTTCGGCGGGCATTGACGGCCGGCGCGGGGTTCGGGCCGCGCCGTCAGTCGATGATGTTGTAGCCGCCGTCGATATAGAGCACCTGCCCGGTCATCAGCCGGGCGGATTCATGGGCGAGGAAGGCGGTGGCGATGCCGACATCGTCGATCGTCACCAGTTCGCGCGCCGGTGCCTTGCGCCGGGCCTTGTCGAGCAGCGCGTCGAATTCCGGGATGCCGGAGGCGGCGCGGGTGGCCAGCGGGCCGGGCGAGATGGCGTGGACGCGGATGCCCTTCGGTCCCAGCTCCGCCGCCATGTAGCGCACCGCGCTCTCCAGCGCCGCCTTGGCGACGCCCATGATGTTGTAGTTCTCGATCACCTTCTCGGCGCCGTAATAGGTCATGGTGAACAGCGCGCCGCCCTTCCGCATCAGCGGCTCGGCCAGATGCCCCATGCGGATGAACGACCAGCAGGACACCTCCATCGTCTTCAGGAAACCGTCCAGCGGCGCGTCGGTGACGCGGCCGGCCAGCGTGTCGCGCGGGGCGAAGGCGATGGAGTGTACGAGGAAGTCGAGTTCGCCCCATTGCTCGGTGATGGCGGCGAACACCGCTTCCATCTGCCCCGGCACGGTGGTGTCGAGCGGCAGGAAGATTGGCGCCTCCAGCTCGCGCGCGAGCGGCTCGACATAAGGCCGCGCCTTGTCGTTGAGATAGGTGACGGCGACCTCGGCCCCGAAGGCACGGAAGGCGCGCGCGCAGCCCCAGGCGATCGACTGGTCATTGGCGATGCCGACCACCAGTCCCCTCTTGCCCTCGAACAGCCTCAGCCCTGCGGCCGGAATGACCATGGCGCTCCCCTCCCCGTCTCAGCCCGTGCTCTTCGGCGCGCGCCGGGCCGCCGGCAGGCGCGCGGCAGGCGCCCGCTTCGGCGCCTCCGTTGCCGGAGGCGGCGGGGTTGAGGGCTCAAGGTCGAACAGGGCACGCACCTCCTCCAGCTTCTGCGCCGCTACGCCGGTGAGCGGCCCGGTTGCCGTGAGCACCCGGCACAGCAGCTCGAACGCCTGCGCCCGCTCGCCCGCCTCCTGCGGCAGCAGGCCGGGAAGGGCCGCCAGCGCCGCCTCGCGGTCGATCAGCAGCATGAAATACTGCTCGCGCACCAGCTGCTTGAAATCCTCCAGCGTCAGCTGGCGCGCCCGTGGATGCTGCCGGCGCAGCTGACGGATGGTGGAGAAGCCGCGCTCATCGGCGTGGCCGCGGGCGAGGCCGACATAGATCAGCGCCCGTGCCATCGCTTCGATCAGCCCGCCCTGGCCGATCGCCGCGCGCAGTTCGCCGATGCGCCGCGCGATCAGCTCCCGATGCAGCGCGCTCTTGGCGGCGCGGCGCGGTCCTTGCCGGCTGTCCGGCTCGATGCCCACCGCCGCCTGCAGCAGCGGTGCGCCGTAGATGGCGCGGAATGCCAGCTCGCTCTGGTGTTCCACCGCCTTGCGCCAGGCCTCCAGCCCCTCGACGATCTGGCGCGAGGCCTGCTCCTGCGCCTTGAGGAAAGGGTTGTCAGGCGCCACCGGCCGGCGCGCGTCGCGCACCTTCTCCGCCGCGCCGTCGAGCCAGCCGAGGAAGGGATTGCCGGCGCCGAACATCTCATAGCCGAGCCGCAGCGGATGCAGCCGGCGCGCCGCCTCCGCCATCGCCGGATTGACCATCGCGCGCACAAAGGGCTGCGCCAGCGCCTGATAAAGCGCCAGATTGATCTCCGACACCCGCGCCGCCGTGGCGAACTGGCGCTCGTCGGCGGCGTCATTGCCGCCGAGCGCGCGGATGTCGTCGAGGTCACGCGCCTCGCAGCGCATCACCCATTGCCCGTGCACGAGGTCGGCGCTCGCGGTGTCGGGGCGCTTGGGCTCGAAGATCGCCTCATAGAGGCCGGGCGGCAGCACGTCGATGAAATCGATGTTGGAGGCGAACTCGTCATGCTCCTTCCGCGCCACGCCCGCGGAGACGAAGATGCCGAGATGGCCGATCGTGTCGTGCACCGTGTAGATGATGGTCTGGCCATAGGAGCGGATCTCGTCGACGCTGTCATAGAGGTCGAGAATCCAGTCCAGCGCCTGCTGCGGCGGGGTGATGTTGTCGCCCTGCGAGCAGAACACCACGATGGGCGAGCGGATGTTACGCAGGTCGATCGCCGTGCCGTCGCTGGTGCGGATATCGCCGCAGGCGAGATGATTACCGATGAACAGCTGGTCGACGATGAACTGGATTTCCTCGCCATTCAGCAGCACATGGCCGCCCCACCATTTCTCGAAGCCGAGATAGCGCTCCAGCTCGGTGTCGATCTTGGAGTAGAGGTTGTATTGCTTGCTCCACAGCGTGTTGGCGGGGTTCTGGTTCTCGAAGTTCTGCACCAGCCAGGCGCCATCGAACACGCCGGCACCGAGGTCGCTGGTGAGCGCGGTGAGCCAGCTGCCGCCCAGCAGGCCGCCGGAATAACGCATCGGGTTGCGCCCCTTTACCCCTGCCCAGTAGGACAGCGGCGCGCCGGCGATGATGATCGGCCCGAACAGTTCCGGCCGCACCGCCGCCAGCATCATCACCGCCCAGCCGGCCTGGCAATTGCCGATGACGCAGGGCTTGCCCTCCGCCTGCGCGTGGCGGGCGATCACCGTCTCAAGAAACACCGCCTCGGCGCGGGCGACGTCCTCGATGGTCTGGCCCGGCATCGGCGCGGGAAGGAAGCCAATGAAATAGCAGGCGTGCCCGGCGGCGAGCGCCACGCCGATCTCACTGTCGGCCTTGAAGCCGCCAATGCCCGGCCCGTGCCCCGCGCGGGGATCGACCACCACGAAGGGCCGCTTCATCGGGTCGATCACCATTCCCTCGGGCGGCACGATGCGCAGAAGGAAATAGTTCACTGCCCGAGGCAGGTCGCGCCCATCGACGATCAGCTCCGCCTCATAGTCGAGCACGGTGGGCAGCGGCTCGGCCAGATGCGCTTCATATTGCAGGCCGCGCCGGCGCAGGGCGTCGAGGAACAGCGTGCCGCGCTGGGCGGCATCGGTGGCATAGGCGATGGCGTCGTCGATCATGTCCACACCCGTCCTTCGGCCGCCCGGCACGGATGGTGCGGCGCAGCACGGCAGGCGTCCAGAACATTCTCATCAGAAGGCGCGCGCATTGACCCCGCGCAAGCCGGGGCGCTTTCGCCGGCGGGCGGGCTCAGTCGCGGTCGGCGACGATCAGCTCGACCCCGGCTTCGGCCAGCGCCCGGACCATCGCCTCGGAGGGCGGCAGGTCCGTGACCAGCCGGTGGATGCGCGCCAGCGGGGCGAGCTCGAACACCGCGCCGCGCTCGAACTTGCTGTGATCGGCCAGCACGGTGACGCGGTCGGCGCGCTCGATCATCGCCTTGGCGACTTCCGCCTCCTGCAGGTCGAAATCCATAACCGCATGGGTGTCGATGGCGCCGATGGTGAGAACGGCGTGGCGGGCGCGGAACTTGCCGATCTGCTCCAGCGCCAGCGGGCCGAGGCTTTCCCCGGCATCGGCGCCATAGGCGCCGCCGAGAAGGAACACCTTGTGGCTGTGATTGGCGGCCAGCGTCGCGGCGATGCGCGGCGAATTAGTGATGGCCATCAGCGAGGGCCGCGCCGCCAGCGCCTCGGCAAAGGCGATGGTGGTGCTGCCGGTGTCGATGAACAGCGAATCGTCAGCCGCGAACAGATCCCGCGCCGCACGCGCAATGCGCTTCTTGCCGGCGGCATTCTGCGCCATGCGCTGGGCGAAGGGCCATTCGGTCTCCGGTTCTAGGCCGTTGGCGAGCGCGCGGGCGCCACCGTGATAGCGGCGCAGATGGCCATTGGCCTCCAGCCGGGCGAGATCGCGGCGCACCGTCTCGCGCGACACGCCGAGCCGATCGGCGAGGTCCTCGACCGTCTGCTCGCCGGAAGCGGCGAGCAGGGCGATGATGTCCTCATGGCGCGAGGAAAGTGCCAAGCCTGTCTCCCTACGATGCCGCAGCTGTGTGGCCGCCTCGCATCGCTCCAGCCCCCGTGCCCGATGGGACATAGGGCGCCTGATATCGGTTATGCCAGCGGAGAGGAGACGGTCAACATGGCCAGCCCTGCCCGAATTGTCCGGCATGCAAGAGGGCATCTTTACAGAGTATGACCGAACGGGCAACAATATCGTCCGATAGCGACCATAGAAGCGGATACGCGCGCTGAGTCGAAGACCGAATGGTCAAATTAGTCAATTTTCGGTCTTCCCTTCGTATCCCGATCCGGTACAGTGTTTGCAGTCGCGGAAAAATCAAGCAAGCACAACATTAGTGCAAGGCGACCCGCGAGGGGAATGGACATGTCCGGTTCTCGGCCATCCGGTGGCTCGCTTTCCAGGCGCCGCCGGCCACGGTCTGCGTACGTCCTGGCGCGGGCCGATCGTGCCGCTACCGGCGCTTCGGCTCGCAAGAGCCGCGGCGCCGACGGCGCGGGCTGGAACCCGGCAGAAATGGAGCGACAGCGTGAATGTGGAAGGTATGAAGCAGAGCGCCGGCGCGTGGCGGTTCATCAGCGCCTATGTGCGGTTTACTGACCGCCTGTCGGACTATGTCGGCTATCTCGCCGCCTCCCTCATCTTCGCGATGGGCGGCGTTTTGCTGTTCGATGCCGTGACCCGCAACCTGATCAAGATGCCGGTGCACTGGGCGGTGGAGCTCACCCAGTTCATGCTCGTCGCCTATTACTTCATGGGCGGCCCGTTCACGCTGAAGAACAACGAGCATGTCCGCATGGACCTCTGGTACGCGACGCTGTCCGTGCGCGGCAAGGCCGCGATGGACCTCGCCACCGTGTGGTGCCTGATCTTCTATATCGGCGTGCTGCTCATCGGCTCGATCTCCAGCCTGCAATACGCCATCGCCACCAATGAGAAGCGCTTCTCGATCTGGAACCCCTCGGTGATTCCGATCAAGGCGCTGCTCACGGTCTGCCTCGTGCTGATGCTGCTGCAGGCCTTTGCGCTGGTCTTCAAGCATGTCGCCACCCTGCGTGGGGAGAAGCTCTGATGACCTATGAGATGATCGCGCTGCTGATGTTCGCGTCGATGGTGCTGGCGCTGATCAGCGGCCAGCTGGTCTTCGCCGGCATCGGCTTCGTCGCCTCCGCGGCCGCGCTGCTGCTCTATGGCCCGGGCGCGATGGACCTGCCGTTCAACCAGGTGTTCAAGCTGTTCAACTGGTACGCGATGCTGACCCTGCCCATGTTCATCTACATGGGCTACGTCCTGGCGGAATCTGGGATCGCGGAGGATCTGTACCGGGCGCTGCATGTCTGGTTCGGCCGCTTCACCGGCGGCCTCGCCATCGGCACCATCTTCCTGATGGTCATCATCTCGGCGATGAACGGGCTCTCCGTTGCCGGCATGGCGATCGGCGCCACCATCGCCCTGCCGGAAATGATCCGCCGCGGCTATGACAAGGTGCTGATCTCCGGCGTCATCCAGGGCGGTTCCTCGCTCGGCATCCTCATCCCGCCCTCGGTGGTGCTGGTGCTCTACGGCATGATCGCCCGCCAGCCGGTCTCCAAGCTGTGGTTCGCCGGCGTCGGCCCCGGCCTGCTGATGGCGGCGCTGTTCATCCTCTACATCTATATCAGAGTGAAGCTGAACCCGAAGCTGGCGCCCGAGCTGACGGACGAAGAGCTGAACATGCCGCTTCGTGAGAAGCTGGCGCTGGCGCGCGCGGGCATTATTCCCTTCGCCATCTTCTTCTTCATGACCGGGCTGTTCGTCTTCGGCGTCACCAGCCTGGTCGAGAGCTCGGCGGTGGGCGCCACCACGGCGACGCTGGCGGCCCTCGCCAAGCGCCGGCTGAACTGGCCGGTGCTGCGCGACACCGCGCTGAAGACACTGAATGTCTCCTGCATGTTCATGTGGCTCATCCTCGCCGCCCTCGCCTTCGGCACGGTGTTCGACGGGCTCGGCGCGGTGAAGGCGGTTGAGTTCCTGTTCGTCCAGAAATGGGACCTCAATCCCTGGACCATCATCATCATGATGCAGCTGAGCTTCCTGGTGATGGGCATGTTCCTCGACGACACGGCGATGCTGGTCATCGTCGCACCGCTCTACATCCCGCTGGTCAAGGCGCTCGATCTCGGCTTCGACAACCAGCTGATCTGGTACGGCATTCTGTATACGATTACCTGCCAGATCGCCTATATCACCCCGCCCTTCGGCTACAATCTGTTCCTGATGCGCTCGCTGGCGCCGAAGGAGATCACCCTGGTCGACATCTACAAGTCGATCTGGCCGTTCGCCGCGATCATGCTGTTCACCATCATCATGCTGATGGTCTTCCCGCAGATCGCGCTCTGGCTGCCCGAACACATGAACGTCAAAGGCTGATCGCAACAGCCGACGGACCCTTCCAGAACAACAGAGGAGCAACCGATGACCGACGAGACCAAGAAGCCCACACCCAAGAAGATCGACCCCGCCGCCGATGCCATCCTCGCCACCCGCCGTAGCTTCCTCGGCAAGGCGGCGCTCGGCACCGGCGCCGCGCTGGCGACCACGACGCTGGCGGCCCCCGCCGTCATCGCCCAGGCCGGCACCATCAAGTGGCGGCTGCAGACCTATTCCGGCGCCCCGCTCGGCGCCCATGTCATCAAGCCGCAGATCGACGCCTTCAACGCCGCCGCCAATGGCGCGATGGAGATCGAGCTCTATTACGCCGACCAGTTGGTCCCGACCTCGGACCTGTTCCGCGCCCTGCAGACCGGCACGCTCGACGCGGTGCAGTCGGACGAGGCCACCATGGCCTCGCCGGTCGATATCGCGGTGTTCGGCGGCTACTTCCCCTTCGCCACCCGCTACAGCCTCGATGTGCCGGCGCTGTTCCGCTATTACGGACTGAAGGAAATCTGGGCCGAGGCCTATGCCGAGGTGCCCAACGTCACCTGGCTGTCCACCGGCGCCTGGGATCCGCTGCACATCTTCACCGTCGACAAGCCGATCAAGAGCCTCGCTGACATGGCGGGCCTGCGCGTCTTCGGCGTGCCCACCGCGGGCAAGTTCCTGTCGAAGTACGGCCTCGTGCCGGTGACGATCCCGTGGGACAACGTCGAAGTGGCTCTGCAGACCGGCGAGCTCGACGGCGTCGCCTGGTGCGGCTTCACCGAGGCCTATGAAGTGGGCTGGGCCGATGTGTGCAACTACGCGCTGACCAACTCGGTCACTGGCGCCTGGTTCGGCAGCTACTTCGCCAACACCCCGAGCTGGGAGAAGGTGCCGGCGCATCTGAAGGAGCTGTTCCTGATGAGCATCGACCAGTCCCACTACTACCGCGATGTTTGGTACTGGGGCGGCGAGGCCAAGCTGCGCGTCGAGGGCAACAAGATGGAACTGACCTCGCTGCCGCCGGCAGACTGGGCGCAGGTTGTCAACGATTCCAAGGGCTTCTGGGATGAGGTCGCCTCCTCCAGCCCGCGGGCCGGCAAGGTGGTCGCCGCCTTCAAGAAGTATGACGAGACCATGCAGAAGGCCGGCTACCCCTATCGCTGAGCCCCCGCAGACATCCCCGCCGCCCAAGGGTGGCGGGGACCGCGCGCCCGGACGAGCCGGCCGCGCCGTGCCGACAGGAACGTGCCGACATGCAAAGGAGCGCCATGCGCCCCGAACCGACCGCCCGTGACGAGAGCTTCGACAACGGGCGTTTCGACATCGCCGTCATCGGCGCCGGCGTGGTCGGCTGCGCGGTGGTGCGCAGGCTTGCCCTCGCCGGTGCCAAAGTGGTGCTGATCGAGAAGGGCAGCGACATCCTCTCGGGCGCCTCCAAGGCCAACAGCGCCATCCTCCACACCGGCTTCGACGCCCCCCCGGGTAGCCTGGAGCTTGAGCTGATCAAGGCCGGGCGGGAGGAATATCTCTCGCTGCGTCCCAGCCTCGGCCTCGACCTGGTGAAGACCGGGGCGCTGGTCTGCGCCTGGAACGACCATGAGGCGGAGAAGCTCGAAGCCATCGCCACCCAGGGGCGCGAAAATGGCGTCTCCAACCTGGCGCTGCTGTCTGGCGCCGCCGCCCGCGCCACCATGCCCGGCCTCTCCGAGCGGCTGGTGGCGGCGATCGAGGTGGCGGACGAGCACATTATCGACCCCTGGACCGCGCCGCTGGCCTATCTCACGCAAGGGGTAGCGCTGGGGGCACGTTTCCTGCGCAATGCCGAGCTGATCGAGGGGCGTTTTGACGGCGACTGGCGCCTTGCGACCACCGCCGGCACGGTGACGGCCGGCGCCGTGGTCAATACGGCCGGGCTCTATGGCGACATTGTCGATGGGCGCCTCGGCTTCACCCCGGAATTCGAAATCCGCCCGCGCAAGGGCCAGTTCGTGGTGCTTGATAAGGCGGCCTACGCCCATGTGCCGCGCATCGTGCTGCCGGTGCCGACCGAGATCACCAAGGGCGTCGTCGTCTGCCCCACCGCCTTCGGCAATGTGCTGATCGGCCCCACCGCCGAGGAACAGGCCGACCGCGTGCGGGCCACCGTGGAGACCGAGGCGCTGGAGAGCCTGCTGGCGCGCGGGGCGCAGATCGTGCCGGCGCTGGCCGGCATGCCGGTGACGGCGGTCTATGCCGGGCTGCGGCCGGCGAGCGAGACGAAGGCCTACCGCATCTTCTGCCGGCCGGAGCAGCGGGCGGTGACGCTGGGCGGCATCCGCTCCACCGGGCTCAGCGCCGCGCTCGGGTTGGCGCAGCACGCGCTGAAGCTCATCGAGGGCTTCGGCCTGTCGCTCTCCCCGGTTGCTGCGCCGGCGGTGCGCCTGCCCAACCTCACCGAGACCCGCCCGCGCGACTGGCAGCAGCCGGACCATGGCGAGATCGTCTGCCATTGCGAAATGGCAACGCGGCGCGAGATCGAGGCGGCGCTCATAAGCCCGGTGCCACCCGGCGATTTCGGCGGGCTGCGCCGGCGCACCCGCGCCGGCATGGGCCGCTGCCAGGGCTTCTACTGCAATGCGCGGCTGGCCGAGATGACCCGGGGCAAGCTCCGCGAGCCGCTGGCGATCGGGGACGAACCCTCATGAGCGACGCGGATGTCATCGTCATCGGCGGCGGGCCGGCCGGGGTCGCGGCGGCGGTGGAGCTGCGCCGGCACGGCGTCGCCCGTGTCGTGCTGCTGGAGCGTGAGGCGCAGCTGGGCGGCGCCACGCGCCATTGCAGCCATTCCCCCTTCGGCATGCGCGATTTTCACCGGGTCTATTTTGGCGCCGCCTATGGAAAGCGGTTGGAGGCGGAAGCCGCCCGCGCCGGGGTGGAGGTGCGCACCGGCCATTCCGTGGTCCGGATCGAGGCCGGGGGGCGGGTCGATCTGGCGACGCCCCGCGGCGTCGGGACGCTCCAGGCCCGGCGGCTGCTGATCGCCACCGGCGCGCGCGAGACGCCCCGCGCCGCCCGGCTGGTTTCCGGCGACCGGCCGATCGGGGTGGTGACGACAGGATCACTGCAGGCCTATGTCGCCTTTCACGGCCTGATGCCGTTCCGGCGGCCGCTGCTCGTCGGCTCGGAGCTGGTGAGCCTGTCGGCCGTGCTCACCTGCCTCACCCATGGCGCCCGCCCCGTCGCGATGATCGAGCCCGGCCCGCACCCGCTCGCGCCGGCGCCGCTGGCGTGGTTTCCACGCGCGATGGGCATCCCATTCCATTGCGGGGCGGAACTCGTCGACATTCACGGCGCGAGCCGGGTCGAGGACGTCACGCTGCGCCTGCGCGATGGCACGCTCCAGAAGCACGCCTGCGACGGGGTGTTGTTCACCGGCCGCTTCACCCCGGAAGCGGCGTTGCTGCTTCAGTCGGCGATCGGCGTCGATCCCGGCAGTTCGGGCCCGGCGATCGACCCGTATGGCCGCACCGCCGACCCGCACCTCTTCGCCGCCGGCAATCTCCTGCGCGCGGTCGAGACCGCCGGCTGGTCCTTCCGCGAGGGCCGCGCGGTCGGCCGCGCCATGGCGCAGGATCTGGCGGACGGATGCGAGCCGGGGGCACTCCTCCCCGTCACCTTCGACCCGCCCGTGAAGCTCGTCGTGCCGGGCCTGATCCGGCGCGGCGGCCCTGCCAAACCCGCATTCCCGGACTTCCAGCTGCGCTTCGCGCGACAGGCGCGCGGGCGGCTTTCGCTGGCGCTGGACGGCCGCGAAATGTGGGCGCAAGAGAAGACATGGCGACCGGAACGTCGCGTTGTCTTACCTATTCCGCCTGCCGCCCAGACGGCGGGCCGCGTGCATATCGGTTTCGAGGAGAGGACCTAGTGCGTGTCGCCGCTATCGACCAAGGCACGACGTCGACCCGCTGCCTCGTCGTCGAGGCGGACGGCACGGCCTGGCTTGCGGCCAGCCTCACCCATGAACAGCACCATCCCGCGCCGGGCTGGGTGGAGCACGACCCGCGCGAGCTGCTGAGCAACATCCGCGCCGTGCTGGCGGCTGCCGGGCCGGTCGATGCCATCGCCCTCGCCAATCAGGGGGAAAGCTGCCTTGCCTGGGACGCGGTGAGCGGCGAGGCGCTCTCCCCCATCATCGTCTGGCAGGACTCCCGCACCTCGCAGGCCCTCGCCGCCCGGCCGGAGGAAGATGCCGCCCGCTCGCGGGCGATCTGCGGCCTGCCGCTCGATCCCTATTTCTCCGCCTCGAAGCTGGCCTGGCTCATCGAGAACATCCCCGCCGTCGCCACGGCGCGGGCCAACGGGCGGCTGCGGCTTGGCACCACCGATGCCTATTTCCTCGACCAGCTC
Source organism: Ancylobacter rudongensis (assembly GCF_900100155.1). GTDB lineage: Bacteria > Pseudomonadota > Alphaproteobacteria > Rhizobiales > Xanthobacteraceae > Ancylobacter > Ancylobacter rudongensis. The sequence goes on along the minus strand of NZ_FMTP01000009.1, from coordinate 74,698 downwards.
ACCGGCACCTTCGCCACCGACCTCGCCACGGCCTCGCGCACCGGCCTTGTCGACCTCGCCACCGGGCGCTGGAGCGAGGAACTCTGCGCGATGCACGGCGTGCCGCGCGCCTTCCTGCCCTGCATCCTGCCCGCCGATGGCGGCTTCGGGATGATTGACGGCGTGCCGGTCACCGCCTCCATCGTCGACCAGCAGGCGGCGCTCTATGGCCATGGCTGCCGGGCGCCGGGCGAAGCCAAGATCACCTTCGGCACCGGCGCCTTCCTCCTCGCAGTGTCAGGCACGCAGCGCCCGCAGGCCACCGGCCTGCTGCCCACCATTGCCTGGCAGCGCAAGGGCGAGCCGGCAATCTTCGCGGTCGAGGGCGGCGTCTACGATGCCGGGTCGGCGCTGGAATGGCTGCGCCGGCTCGGCCTGTTCAGCCAGACGCACGAGCTCGACGGTTTCACCGGCCCTTCCGCCTCCAGCCGCGGCCTCGTCTTCGTGCCGGCGCTGTCAGGCCTTGCCGCGCCCTATTGGGACCGCAAGGCGGCTCCGCTGTTCATCGGCATGGACGCGGCAACCGGCCGGCGCGACATGGTGCGCGCCGTGCTGGAAGGCATCGCCCTGCTCACCGTCGGGCTGATCGACGCGGCGGCGGAAGGCGGCGCGCCGATCACCGAAATCTCCATTGATGGCGGCCTGTCGCAGAGCCGCTCCTTCGCCAGCTTTCTCGCCGCCGCGAGCGGGCGCGTGGTGAAGGTGCCGGACCTGCACGAGATGACGGCGCTCGGTCTCGCCGCTCTTTGCGGGATAGATGTTGGCGCAGCCCGAGGCGATGCCCGCCGCTTCACACCCGATGGCTCGGTGAGCCCGCAGGAGCGCGCCCGCTTCGCCGAGGCGGTCGAGAAGAGCCGGGGCTGGCGGAACTGAACGCGGCGGCGCTCCGGTTCAGAACACGAAATCGACCGAGGTCAGCAGCCAGCAACCGCGCGCCCATTCGATCCGGTTACCGCTGGCGTCGGTGTTGATCGAGCTGGTGCGGAACACCGGCGTTCCCGGTGTCAGCGCCAGCAGGCTCGCCTCGTCAGGCGTGGCGAAGCCACCGCTGATGCGGGTCTCGGCGCGGCGGTACTTCTGAATGCCATGGGCGATGAACACATCCGTCACCGACTGGCGCCGGGAATAGACGGTGGTGAAGTCGGGCAGCAGCGCGGCGGGGAACACCTTGGTGCTGATATAGATCGGCTGGCCATCGGCAGAGCGCACGCGGCGCAGGCGCACCACCGGCGCGCCCACCGCCAAGTGCAGCTGTTCGGCGGCGGCGGCGTCCGCGAACTCCTCTTCCAGCACGGTGGTCGTCGTGGTGACGGCCTTGCCGTCGGCGCGCAGGCTCTCGGCAAAGCGGCTGCCGTCGCGCACCACCAGCGCCGAGGGGAGGCTGCGCACGAACACCCCCACCCCCTTGCGCGAGGTGAGGTGCCCTTCTTGCTGAAGCTGCTGCAGTGCCCGGCGCAGGGTGATGCGGGTGACGCCCAGCTTCTCCGCCAGATGCACCTCGCCCGGCAGCTGGCCGCCCGGCGTGAGCCAGCCGCTGTCGATCAGCGAGAGGATATAGTCGTAGATCTGCTGCCAGATCGGCGTGTCGCGGCGCGGGCGGAACACCAGCCCGTCGAAACCCGAGATGCCGTTCGCCGAACCGGGCTGCGTCTTCACGCTCCTGTTCACGCCCTCACTCCGCTGCCTGCGCCAGGCCCGCGGACGGCCGACGCTCCAGAGCCCGGCGAGCATAGACGATTCGTCCCGCCACCAGCGTCGCCACCACTTCCGGATGCGCCATGTCGGAGGCGTCCACGAGCAGGAGATCGGCCCGTCGTCCCGCCTCCAGGCTGCCGCGATCGCTCAAGCCGGCGACGCGGGCGGGATTGGCCGAGACGAGCGGCCAGTGCCGCGCCAGCGCCTCCCGGTCGCCCGCCGCCAGGGTGAAGGCGGCATAGAGCGGCGAGGGGTAGTGGTAATCGCTGGTCAGCACCGTGCAGCGGCCGGCGGCAATGGCTTCTGTCGCGCTCAGCGCGCCATTATGGCTGCCGCCACGCACCACGTTCGGCGCGCCGAGGATCACGTCCTCGCCGGCATCGCGGGCGGCCTGGGCCGTCTCCTGGTTCATCGGGAATTCCGACGCCACCGCGCCCAGCGCACGGAAGCGGGCGCGCTCGGCCGGCGAATCCTCGTCATGGGCGAGCAGCACATTGCCGTTTGCGCGCGCGCTCGCCGCCAGGCTCTCGATCGCGGCGGGCACCGCCTCGCGCGAGGCCCACACACGGTCGAGCAGCGCCATATAGTCCTCGCGGCTGATGCCGGAGCGCTCCGCCATCTGGCCGATCTTGCGGGCGATGGTGCCCTTGAGCACCGAGCCTGATGTGTGGTCGTTGAAGGCGAGGATCGGCGAGGGCGTGAGTTCCAGCCATTCCCGCACTTCCTCCAGCGCCTCCAGCGCGAAGGTCTCCCAGCGCAGATGCAGCCGGGTGTCGCAGGCCAGCCCCTCGCGCAACGCGAGCAGCGTGGCGACGAAGGCGCGCGCGGCATCCACCGAGCGCAGGCCCGGCTCCCAGGAAATGGTGACGCCGTGAAAGGCGGTGGTGATGCCGTTCGCCACCAGCTGGCGGTCGGTGTCGCGCAAGGCGAGCGTCATGTCGAAGCGCACGCCCGGGCGCGGCATGATGTGGCGCTCGAAGGCGTCGCCGTGGATGTCGACGATGCCCGGCAGCACCAGCAGGCCGCGCGCGTCGATGGCTCGCTCCGGAGAGGCGCTCACCGCCTCCTCCCCGATTCGCCCACCGCTCACCACCACCGGGCGCTCGCTCCACTGGCCGCCCTGGAGCGACAGCCCATTCTCGATCCGCACACTCATCATCCGCCTCGGCACCCTTACGCCACTGTCATGGACGCGTCATACGCTGTCTATACAGATAACCGTAGTCCACAGTTCCTGTCTATACAGCAAGGGGCACAAAATGTTTCGCAAGCTTGTTTCCGCCCTCGCCATCACCCTGGCGACGGCCTTCGCGGCGACGGCCGAACCCGTTCGTTTCGCCGTCACCGACATTGAAGGCCTGGAGGCGCTGCAGCAGGAGTTCGGCGGCTTCCAGAAGGAGCTGTCGAAGCTCACCGGGCTCGACATCGAGCTGATCCCGGTCAGCTCGCGCACCGCCGCCGTCGAGGCGATGAATTCCGGCCATGTCGAGCTGGTGCTCACCGGCCCGGCCGAATATGTGGTCATGAAGCAGCTCAGCGACCCGCGCATCGTCGTCGCCTGGCAGCGCCCGGACTATTTCGCGCAGATCGCCGTGCTGGCGAACGGCCCGATTCGCAGCATCGACGACCTCAAGGGCAAGAAGGTGTCCTTCGGCTCGGTCGGCTCGACCTCGCAGCATCTCGGCCCGGCGCAGGTGCTGGCCGATTTCGGCATCATGTACGGCAAGGATTATGAGGGCGTCATCATCTCCCGCAACGTCGCTGCGGAAGCGCTGATCCGTGGCGACATCGCCGCCATCGGCCTGAACTACGGCCACCTCAACTCGATCCGCAAGGCGTTCCCCAACGCCGCCTTCGCCGTCGTCGCCCGTGGCCGCGACCTGCCCAACGACATCCTCGTCGCCCGCAAGGACATTCCCGAGGAGGTGTTCGTGAAGGTGCGCGAGGCCTTCCTCAAGCATGGCAACGAGCTGATGGGCGCGGTGCTGCAGGGCGATGACAACCAGAAGTTCAAGGGTGGCATCTTCATTACCGACGTGAAGGACAGCGATTACGACTATGTCCGCTCGATGTACCGCACCATCGGTATCGAGAATTTCGGTTCCTTCATCAACTGACCCCCTCACCCCAGCGCCGGACGGGCCTTGCTCCCGTCCGGCGCTTCTTTTCGTTCGTGATGGAGGCCGCCATGGAGCGCGTTCCGACCGAGCACGTTCCCGTGCCGCCCCTCGCCGGTCTGCGCCCGGCTAACACCGGCAACCCGCCGATCGGCCCGCTGGTGAAGCCGCCGGCGCCGGTCCTCGCCCCGCAGATCATCGGCGCGCGCGGCCTCGCCAAGACCTATCCCAACGGGCAGGCCGTGTTCGCCGGGGTCGATCTCGACATCCGCGCCGACCAGCGCGTGGCGCTGATCGGCTCCAACGGCGCCGGCAAGTCGACCCTGCTCAAATGCCTGATCGGCCTGCTGCCCTCGACCCACGGCGAGATCACCACGCTGGGCGAGCGTTTTCTGGCCGCGCCCAACGCCGCCCAGCTGACCCGGCTGCGCCGGCAGATCGGCTTCGTGTTCCAGAACCACGGCCTGGTCGGGCGGCAATCGGTGCTCACCAATGTCATCCAGGGCAAGCTCGGCCTGCCCGGCAGCTGGCGCGCCTGGCACCACGCCCTCGCCCGGCAGGAATGGCGCGAGGAGGCGATGGCGGTGCTGGCCGAGGTGCGCCTTGCCGACAAGGCAAGCGCCCGCGCCGACCAGCTCTCCGGCGGGCAGGCCCAGCGCGTCGCCATCGCCCGCGCGCTGATCCGCCGCCCGCGGCTGCTGATCGCCGACGAACCGGCGGCCAGCCTCGACCCGGCGGTCGGGCGCGACATCATGCGGATCTTCTCCGAGCTGGCGCGCGATCACGGGATCACCCTCGTCTACACCACCCACGACATGCAGCACGCGCTCGACTATTCCGACCGCATCGTCGCCCTGAAGGACGGCAAGGTGCATTTCGACCGGCCCACTACGCGGGTCTCCCTGCGCGATATGGATGGCGTGTTCCATGGCTAGCACCACCTCGCCCACCCTGCCCCGCGCGCTTCCCCCCTCGCGCCTCCCCTCGATCTCGCCGCTGTCCTTCACCGTTCTGGTGGTGGTCGGGGCGTTGTTCCTCGTCTCGATGGGGCAGGTCGCGCCCTCGCCGGAAAAGCTCGCCAACGGCCTGCCGCGCATGGCCGAGCTGGTGGGGCGGATGCTGCCACCCAACACCGACCCCGGCTTTCTCCAGCGCATGGGCTGGCGCATCCTGGAGACGCTGCAGATCGCGCTGGTCGGCACGGTGTTCGGTGTCGTTATCAGCCTGCCGATGGGCTGGCTGGCGGCGCGGGGCATCTCGCCGCTTGGCGCCTTCCGGCATTTTCCGCGCGCGCTGATCTCGCTGTTCCGCACCGTGCCGGACCTCGTCTGGGCGCTGCTGTTCGTCTCGACGCTCGGCCTCGGCGCGGTGGCCGGCACGATGACGATCGTCGTCGACACGATCGGCTTTTGCGGCCGCTTCTTCGCCGAGGCGATGGAGGAGGCCGACAAGAAGCCGCAGGAGGCGCTGCACGCCATCGGCGCCAATCGCGTCACCGTGCTGTGCGGGGCGATCCTGCCGGACGTGATGCCGACGCTGATCAACTCCTCGCTCTTCGCGCTGGAAAAGGCGGTGCGGGCCTCGGTGGTGCTCGGCCTCGTCGGCGCCGGCGGCATCGGGCAGGAGCTGAAAGTGGCGTTCGACCTGTTCCAATACCGCAACGCCTCGGCGATCATCCTCGCCATCTTCATCATCGTGCTGGCGATGGAATTCCTGACCGACCGGCTGCGGGCGAAGTTCCAATAGGCGGGCGGAAGGTGCATTCCGCCACCGCGATGGGGTAAAGCTCGCCGCTCAAGCGACAGGTGCCCCTCGTGACGTCCTTTCTCCTTCATATGCGCCCGATGTTCTTCGGCAGTGTGCTCGGCATTGGCGGCCTCGCCAATGGCTGGCGCATGGCGACGCGACTGTGGGGCGCGCCCATGCTGATCGGCGAGGCCCTGGCGGTCCTTGCCTTCGGGCTCTGGCTGCTGTGGAGCGTTCTCTACGCCCTGAAATGGCTGCTCCATCCCGGCGCGGCACGCGCGGAGCTGAACCATCCCGCGCAAGGCCTCATCGCCGCGCTGGCGCCGGTCTCGACCCTGATCGCCGCCATCGCCATCGGCCCGCATGTGCCGCTGCTTGGCTGGAGCCTGTTCATCGCGGGGACGGCGGGTGTGGCGCTCTATGCCGCCTGGAGCGTCGGCGGCCTCTGGCAGGGCGGGCGCGTCCCGCAGGAGGTGACGCCGATCCTCTATCTCCCCACCGTCGGCGGTGGGCTGGTCGGCGCCATCGCCTGCGCCACCTTCGGCCAGACGGCGCTCGGCTGGATGTTCTTCGGCATGGGGGTGATGTCGTGGCTGTCGATGGAATCGGTGTTCATCACCCGCCTGTTCCAGCACACGCTGCCGGCCGCGCAGCGCTCCAGCCTCGGCATGGAGCTGGCGCCGCCGGCGGTGGCCTGCGTCGCCTATCTCACACTGACGCCGGGGCCAGCCGACAAGGTCGCCCTCGCTCTGTTCGGCTATGGCTGCTTTCTCGCGCTGGTGATGGCCCGACTTGTGCCATGGCTGCGCCAGCAGCCCTTCGGCCCCGGCGCCTGGGGCTACACGTTCGGCGTCGCCACCCTGCCGCTTGCGGCGCTGAAGCTCACGGAACAGGGCGCGGGCGAGCCGGTGACGCAGATGGCGCTGGCGCTGTTCATCGCCGGCAATGCCATCATCGGCTGGATCGCGCTGCGCAGCGTGATCGGCGTGTTCGCGTTCCTGCGGCGGCCGGCGGGCTGACGTTCAGCCCTTCGGCCCGCTTTCCGCTAGCAGGAATGGTGCGTCGGCGCTGAAGACATGGCCCTCCACCGGCCGCCAGCCGTCGCCGAGCCACTCGCCAAGCCATTCGATCAGGTCATCCAGCGGCGCGCCCGCCGCCGGGATGCGGGTCGGCAGCACCACCCGCACGGCATGGGCCCCGTGCCGGCGCTCGAAGCCGAACCAGCCCCAGGGCGAGGGTGCGGCCGAGGACGCGATATCAAGCGGGCGATAATCGCCGCGCATCAGCGCCGGGTTGCGCGCGCGCAGCGCCAGCAAGTCCCGCGTCAGCTGGAAAGTGGCGGCATCGTCGGGGTCGAGAGTGGCCGCACGCCCCGCCAGCGCCTGCGCCCGTGCCCCCCAGTCCACCGGGCGGCGATTATCGGGGTCGACCAGCGAGAAATCGCGGAATTCGGTGCCCTGATAGATGTCAGGCGTGCCCGGCAGCGTGTGCTGGAGAATGAGCTGGCCGAGCCCAACGAGACGCCCGGCGGGGGCCAGCGCGGTGACGAACGCCGCGAGCCGGGCACGGAATTCCGTCGCCTCCGGCGCCTCGACCAGCGCCCGGGCAAAGCCGAGGCTCGCCTCTTCATAGGGCTCATTGGGCGTTTCCCAATTGCTGTGGCGCTTGGCCTCGCGCAGCGCCTTGGTGAGATAGGTCTCCATCCGCTCCGCCGTGATCGGCCAGGCGGACACCAGCGTCTGGAGGATCATGTGGGTGTCGAGCGCGTCGGGCAGTGCGATGCCCGCCTCCTCGCGCCGCAGCGGCGAAATGAGCGCCTCCGCCGCCTCGCAGAACGCTAGCCACGCCTCGGGTTGGCCGCTCAATGCAGCGAGGCGCGCGCGGGGTCCGGGGCCGCGCTTGGTGTCGTGCGTCGCCAGCGGGATGAGATCGACCGCGCCCGCTCGCGCGCGCGCCTCACAAATCGCGTGCATCTCCTGCGCACTGCGGGCGGGGTGGTCGAGGCTGCCGCCGACCTCATTGGCGCAGAGCAGCACCGGGAAGCGGTAAAGCTCGGTATCCTCGAAGCCCTTGGCAATGGCCGGTCCGCTGAGCTGCTGGAAGCGCGAGCGAAACTCATGATCGCTCGGCCGCTCGGGGTGCTCCAGCCGATCGAGCAGCAACGCGGCCGCCGCGGCGGTGAGCGGGTTCTCGGTGGCGTCGATGCGGGCGCGGATTTCCTGCCAGATCGCGACATCCTCGGGCGCATGGCCTTTGGGGGTCGCATAGGAGCGATAGACCGGGCAATGGGCGAGCAGCGCCACCACGCCATCGCGAATCGCCGCGTCGGTGAGGTCACCCGCGATCATCGCGGCGTCGAGCCCATCGCGCGCCAGCATCGCCAGCACGTCCACTTCCGCCTTGAGGCTCGCCTCCAGCACCTGCCGCTTGGCGCCCGCGAGGCGCTCGGGCAGCGCGCCGACGAGAAGGTGACGCGCCCGCAGCGCCGCCTCAAAGGCGCCATAGCCCTCCGGATCGACGAACAGCGCGTTGATGTCGTTCAGCCGTTCATAGCCGGTGGTGCCTTCTATCGGCCAGGGACGCAGCACCTCGCCCGGCTCAAGGATCTTCTCCACCAGCAGCGGCACATCGGGACCCACCATGGCCCGCAGCCGCTCGCAATAACCGGCGGGGTCGACCAGCCCGTCGATGTGGTCGATCCGCAGCCCGTGCACCATCCCGCGCCGGATCAGGTCCAGCGGCAGGCGGTGGACGAGGTCGAACACCTCGGGGTCCTCGACCCGGACGCCGGCGAGATCGGTGATGTTGAAGAAGCGGCGGTAATTGAGATCATGCGCGGCGGTACGCCACCAGGCGAGACGCCAATGCTGCGCCTCCAGCACGGCGGCGAGATCGGCCTGCGCCAACACCGCCTCCAGCGCCCGCCGCCCGGCAGCGTCGAGGCCGGTGAGAACGGCGCGGGCCGCGCCTCTTCCGGTGTCGTCCGATCCGCCTTCCACCACGGCAAAACAGTCGGCGGCGGCGGCAAGGCCGGCCGCGCGCAGCAGCCCCGCCACCGTTTCCGCCCGCACTGGGAACACATGGTCGGCATAGGCGACGTTGATCCGTCCGAGACCGTAATCGGCGCGCAGCGACAGCGCCCCGGCCTCCAGCGTCGCCTTGAGCGGATCGCCCAGCACCGGCAGCAGCAGCCGGCCGCTTTCCCATTTCACATCGAACACACGGGCGGCGGCCGAGCCCGGGCCCGCTTCCATCATGTCGAGCCAGAACGGGTTGTGGCTGGAGGCCGCCATGTGGTTGGGCACGATGTCGAGCACCACGCCCATGCCCCGCGCCGCCAGCGCATCGGCAAGGCGGACAAAGCCCTCCTCCCCACCCAGTTCCGGGTTGATCCGGGTCGGGTCGGCGACGTCATAGCCATGAGTGGAGCCCGGCACCGCCATGGTGATCGGCGAGGCATAGAGATGGCTGACGCCCAGATCAGCGAGATAGGGCACCTGCGCCTGCGCATCGGCAAAGGTGAAGCCGCGATGGAACTGGAAGCGATAGGTTGCGCGGAGGGCGGGGTTCATGCGGCGGCAAGGCTCCAGAGGGCGGCGGCGAAGGGGTCGAGCGTCAGCTGCCCTTCCGCCTCATGGATCACGCCGCCAATGCTGGCGCCGGCCGGCATGCCGGGAAGGCTGGTCTGCGGGTCGATCCGCACGCGCTCCTTGCCGCCATTCAGCACCATGACCAGCGTGCCGGCGCCATAGTGCCATGCGACGCGCAGCGCCTCCCCGGTCCGCACCAAATCACTGCCGCGATAGGGGCTGGCGGTGAGCGGCCAGACCAGCCGGCGGCGCTGCTCGGCCAGCCGGTGGAAGGCATCGAGTTCCGCCCGCGCCTGCGGGGTGCGCATGTCCTCGGCCTTCAGCTTGGCGGAAAAGAAGGTCGCCTCGCTCAGCGGATCGGGGAAGCTCTCGCCATGGGCATCGAAGAAGTCGGCGAATTCGCTGCGGCGACCCTTGCGCACCGCCTCTGCCAGTTCGCCCTCGAAGTCGCAGAAGAACGGGAAGGGCGTGGGCAGCAGCGCTTCCTCGCCCTGGAACAGCAGCGGAATCGCCGGCGAGAGCATCAGCACGAAGCGCAGGAAGGCCAGCCGCTCCGGCGCAAGGCTGGCCGCTAGCCGATCGCCCAGCGGGCGGTTGCCGATATGGTCGTGATTCTGCACAAAACTGACAAAGGCGTCGGGCGCGAGGCCCGTGCTGGCGGTGCCACGCGGGTGGCCGCCGTCATCGGGATAGGGCTCGCCCTGGAACACGAAGCCCTCGCTCAGCGCCCGGCCGGCGGCCGCCACCACGTCCTTGCCATAGGGGGCGTAATAGCCGGTGCGCTCGCCGCTGCCGAGCACGTGAAAGGCGTGGTGCCAGTCATCGTTCCACTGCGCGGTGAACAGATCGTCGTCGCGGGTCATCCAGCCGGCGATGTTGTCGTGGTTTTCCAGCACGAGCCAGGCGTCCGGCCGCACGGCGCGGCAGGCGCTCGCGATCTCGCGCAGGAAGGTCTCGGCGCCGGCGGTGGCCAGCGCGTGCACCGCGTCGAAGCGCAGCCCGTCAAAACCGAATTCGGCGAGCCAATAGGCCGCGTTTTCGGTGAAGAAGGCCCGCACGGTCTCGTTCTCGAGATCGATCGCCGGCCCCCAGGGGGTGTGGATATCCTCGCGGAAGAAGGATTTAGCGTAGAGCGGCAGGTAGTTCCCGCTCGGACCGAAATGGTTGTAGACGACATCCAGCATCACGCCGAGCCCGCGCTCATGGGCGGCGTCGATCAGCGCCCGCAGATCGTCGGGCGTGCCATAGGCGGTGTCGGGGGCGTAGAGCAGCACACCGTCATAGCCCCAGTTGCGGCGGCCGGGAAAATCGGCGACCGGCATCAGCTCGATCACGGTGAAGCCAGCGTCGCGGTAATGGTCGAGCCGCTCGATCAGCGCCCGAAACGTGCCTTCCGGCGTGGCCGTGCCGACATGCACCTCGGCGATGACAGCCTCATGCCAGGGCCGCGACACCCCGCCCACCGCCGTCGCAACCGGCGCCGGTGTGAGGCTCCAGCCATCGGCGTCCTCCGCCTGGCCGCGCGAGGCCGGATCGGGGACGGCGACCGCCCCCTCCCCCTCGCCGATGCGGAAGCGATAGCGGGTGCCGGCCGCGAGCCCGTCCACGCCGGCTGTGAAGAAGCCATCGGCGCCCTTTTCCATCGCCACGGGCGCGGCGCCGTCGATCTCCACACTCACATGGCCCGCATCCGGTGCGTAGAGGCGGAAGCGGGTGGCCGTGCCCTCGACAATCGGACCGAAGCGGGTGCTGTTCATGCGCGCCATTCCCAGACAATGAGTGTGCGGCCCGGCACGCCGAAGGTCTCGCCGCCCTCAAGGCTGGAGCCTTCGAGATCGTCGCCGGTGGCCAGGATCGCCTGCCAGCGCCCGGACTGAACCGGCGGCGCGACGAAATCGACGTCGACATGCGAGGCGTTGAGCATGATCACCAGCGAGGGCTCCTCCGGCAGCACCGGGGCGAGGCGCAGGGTGAGGCATTTGGAGTGCGGGTCGGACCAGTTCTCCTCGCTCATGCGGGTGCCGCCATTGTTGAACCAGGCGACGTCGGGCTGGCCCATCGCGTTGCGCGAGCCGGTGAGGAATTCCGGGCGCGAGAGACAGGAATGGGTCTTGCGGATCTCGGCGAGGCGGGCGACGAAGTCAGGCAGTTCCGGGTCGTCATCCGACCAGTCGACCCAGCCGATCTCGTTGTCCTGGCAATAGGCGTTGTTGTTGCCGCCCTGCGAGTTGGAACGCTCGTCGCCGGCGAGCAGCATCGGCACGCCCTGGCTGAGGAACAGCGTCGCGATCAGGTTGCGCTTCTGCCGGCGACGCAGCGCGTTGATCGCGGGATCGTCGGTCTCGCCCTCGACGCCGCAGTTCCAGCTCTTGTTGTCGTCATGGCCGTCGCGGCTGTCCTCGCCATTGGCCTCATTGTGCTTGTCATTATAGGTGACGAGGTCGTGCAGGGTGAAACCGTCATGGGCGGTGATGAAGTTGAGGCTCGACCACGGCCGGCGGCGGCCTTCCGAGAAGATGTCCTGCGAGGCGGCGAAGCGGGTGGCGAAGCTCGGCAGCAGCCCTTCCGAGCCGCACCAGAACTCGCGCACCTTGTCGCGGTAATCGCCGTTCCATTCCGAGAAGCCGGGCGGGAAGGCGCCGAGCTGGTAGCCGCCGGGGCCGACATCCCACGGCTCGGCGATCAGCTTGAGGCCGCCAAGGGTGGGGTCCTGGAGAATGGCGTTGAAGAAGGCGTGGCCGGAATCGAAGCCTTCCGGCCGGCGGCCGAGCGTGGTGGCGAGGTCGAAGCGGAACCCGTCAATGCCGTAGACCGACGCCCACATGCGCAAGGAATCCATCACCATCTGCAGCACGCGGGGATGGTCGGTGTTGACCGAGTTCCCGCAGCCGGTGAGGTCGTCATAATAGCGGCCATTGCCGGGCAGCAGCCGGTAGTAGGAGGCGTTGTCGATGCCCTTGAAGGACAGAGTGGGGCCGAGATGGTTGCCCTCGCAGGTGTGGTTGTAGACCACGTCAAGGATGATCTCGATGCCGGCCTGGTGCAGCCGGTCCACCGCCTCGCCAATGGCGTCGAGCCCGTCTTCGCCGAGATAGCGCGGCTCCGGCGCGAAGAAGTTCAGCGTGTTGTAGCCCCAGTAATTGGCGAGGCCCCGGTCGAGCAGATGCCGGTCCTGGGTGAAGGCATGGACGGGGAGCAGTTCCAGCGCGGTGACGCCGAGCTTCGAGATATAATCGATGAATTCCGGCTGGCCGAGCGCGGTGAAGGTGCCGCGGATGGATTCGGGCACCAGCGGGTGGCGCATGGTCAGCCCACGCACATGGCCTTCATAGATCACCGTCTTGGCCCAGGAGATGCGCGGGTGCTGGGTCGCGGCCATCGGCGTGCCGGCGACAACGCGGGCCTTCGGCATGAAGGCGGCGCTGTCGCGCTCATCCATGATCAGGTCGGCATCGTCGCCAGCGCCGATCGTGTAGCCGTACAGGGCATCGTCCCACTTGATGTCGCCCACCAGCATGCGGGCATAGGGGTCGAGCAGCAGCTTGTTCGGGTTGAAGCGGTGGCCCGCCTCCGGCGCCCACGGCCCGTGCACGCGCCAGCCATAGACCTGGCCGCGCCCGACGCCGGGGAGATAGCAATGCCAGACGCCGTTGGTGCATTCATGCAGGTCGATCCGCTCCAGCTCGGTCTGGCCGTAACGGTCGAACAGGCACAGCGTGACCCCGACCGCATTGTCGGAGAACAGCGCAAAATTCGTCCCTCTCCCGTCGACCGTCACTCCGAGCGGAAAAGCGGAGCCGGGCAGTATCTTGCGCATGATGGGGTCACCGTCTGGAGTGAGAAAGGCAAGGGAAGAACGGCCTGCGCCGCAATGGGCCGGCACATCGACGGGGGCGGCGTCAGTTTCTACCCCAGCGATTGATCCGCATCAGGCGGGCGGCGCGCTCCTGCGCGCGTTTCGCGTCGGGAGAGCCGCCGCTCTGCGCCGCAAGGCGCAACGCGCCAAGCGTGGCGGCCGCAAGTGGATGGCCGGGATAGGCGCAGCGTTCCCGGATGAACTCATAGGCATCGCGCAACGTGCGCAGATTGCGCCCCTCGCGCGTCGGCAAGGGGCGGTCAAAACAGGCGTCCCAAAAACTCTCGGACATCAATGTTCTCGCGTGAAGGGGCCGCGTCAAGGGCCGCTCGCAGAACGCGCGCGCGGAACGAAAAGTTCCGGGCCGCGCCCGGCCGGTTGGTTGGCGTAAGCAAGCCATCGCGCATGAGGGCCGACGGAGAGCGCCGCCGCATATCGAAGCCGCGACGAAAAAAGGGCCGGCGCGAGCCGGCCCTTGCGGGGAGTTCAGGGAGAAAAGGGTCGCGGGTGCCCGGCCCGCACAACAATCAGGCGGTCAGCACCTTCACTTCTTCCCGCAGCCGGCCGCCAAGCGCGGAAACGGCGTCGGAAACCTGTTCGATCTGGCCCGCCGTGCCCCGGATCTGGACGGAGATGCGCGAGACGCCATCGATGCTCTGCGTCACCGAGCCGTTGGTGACGCTCTGCTCCTCGACGGCAGCGGAGAGGGTCGTGAACACGTCGCGCAGGGTGCCGACGCTGTGGGTGATCTCGTTCACCGCCCGCGCCGCATCGCTGCTGGCCCGCTGCACCGCATCGACCTGGGTGCTGATCTCCTTGGTGGCGTTGGCGGTCTGCAGCGCCAGTTCCTTCACCTCGGAGGCGACGACGGCAAAGCCCCTGCCGGCATCGCCGACGCGGGCCGCCTCGATGGCGGCGTTGAGGGCGAGGAGGTTGGTCTGCGAGGCGATGCCCTGGATCATCGCCGAAATGTTGCCGATGCGCTCGATGCTCTCCACCAGCCCGCTGACCAGCCCATCGGCCGAAGTGGCGCGCTCGGCCGCCTGCGCGGTCATGTTGGTGGCGTTGTGGATCTGCTTGCTGACATCGCCGAACGACATCGACATCTCGACCGCCGCCGCCGCGACCGACGCCGTCATCTCCTCGCTCTGGCGAGACAGACTATCGAGCTCGGAGCTGGCCTCCTCCATCGCCGTGGAGGTCTCGTTCATCTCGTTGATGACCGTGGTGACGCTGGAGGCAACCCTCACCCGGTCGGTGATGAGCGCCCAGGTCAGCATCGGGCCATCATAGCGCCCATCGGGGGTCATCAACGCCGAGACACTGAGATTAAGGGTTTCCGGACCGACCTGGATGCGGGCCGTGTGCGGCAGACGCGAGGCGTCGGCGAGCATGTGCCGCTGCATCTCCGGCTTCTTGTGGAAGACGTCGATCGACGAGCCCACCAGCTCGGAGGCCTTGATCGGCAGATGCTGTTCGATGCGCGCCAGCGTGTCGAGGCTGGTGCGGTTGGCATAGTCGACGATGAAACCGTCGAGCGAGCAGGTCATCACATTGATCGGCATCTGGTCGACCATCTGCATCAGGCGGCGGACCTTTGCCTCGGCGGCGAGCGCGGCCGTCTCGACGCTCCAAACCGCCTGCGCATGGACATAGTCGCCGCGGGCGTTGCGGATCGGCGCGATGGCAAAGCGCAGGGTCTCGCCGCCAAGGGTCACGTCAGCATGGAACGGCATCAGATCGTGGCGGGCGAGGCGCTCGCCTTTCAAGCCGAGATCGAGATTGAACAGGGCCAGCGAGGCGCCGACGAGTTGCTCCGGCGCGCCCGGCAGCGCATGACGGATGGTCTCGAAAACGGCCCTCGAGCGCGCATTGGCGTAATCGATGTGCCCCGTCTGCGGGTCGCACATCAGCACGGCGGCGGGCAGGTCGTCCAGCAGGGCGGCATCGAAGCCGCGCGCCGGGGAGCGGCGCTTGAAGGAATAAAGGGAAGCTGAGCTCATGCCGATCTCCGGTCGGAACAGTTGGCCGGTCCAGGACGATCGGGACGGCTGCCCTCTGGCTAACTACCGGAGCTTGTCTCAGGCTCGCTTCGCTTGATGGGCGACGCGACGGCGGCACGTGCCGCTTCCTCCCCCGCCTCCGTTTCAACCTGGGGCATGGCAATGGTGAACACCGCGCCGTCCTCGACATTGGCAACGGTGAGCGTGCCGCCATATTCCCGGATGATGCCGAAGCTGACCGACAGGCCGAGGCCGGTCCCCTGCCCGGGCGGCTTGGTGGTGAAGAAGGGCTGGAAAATCTTGCCGATCGCCGCCGCGGGGATGCCCCCGCCATTGTCGCGCACCGTGACGAGAACCCAGGACTGGGCGTCCATCTCGCAGCACTCGATGGCAATGGCGATGCGGCCGGCAAAGTCCGGCTCGTCCTGGCGACGGGCCCGGATGGCATCGCGCGCGTTTAGCACAAGGTTGATCAGCACCTGCTCCAGCTGTTCCTGCCGGCACGGCACCCGCGCGCCGCCGGCGCTGCCGGCGCTGCCGGCGAAGGACAGCTCGATCCCGTCGAGCCGGATTTCCGTGCCGAGAACCTGGAGCGTCCCCTCCACCGCCGTCTCCGCCGAGGAGGGGTCGATGGTGAGCGCGTCCTTTCGCCCGAAGATCCGCATGTGGTCGATGATCGACTTCATCCGCTCGACCTGGCGGATGATGCGTTCGAGCTTCTCGCTGGTATGCTCGCCCGGCAGCCCCTTGCGCAGGCCGGTCATCGCGTTGCTCGCCGCCAGCCGGATGACGCCCAGCGGCTGGTTGATCTCATGGGCGAGGCCGGTCACGAGTTCGCCCAGCGCCGCCATCTTGGACATCTGGTAGAGCTTGTTCTCCTCCATGCGCTTGGCGGTCTCATCAAGCGCGAAGACCACGGTGGCGGGCGGCGCGGAGTCCGCCGGACCGAAACCGTCTTCCGTCGTCGGGCGCAACCGGGTCAGCACCAGCTCCACCTCGAACGCCTCGCCATCGCCGGAAAAATGTTCGATCGCCACAGAGGGGGCATTTCCTTGCGCGACCTGGGCGAGGAATTCGGGCGTTTCCACACGCGCGGCGATCAGCCGGGGCAGGATATCGTCCGTCGCGTCGCCGATGCGGACGGCCCGGCCGTTCTCGACATGCAGCACATGGATGCCCGGCACGCGGCTGATCGCCTGCAGTACCTGCGCCTCGCGTTCTTGAGCGTGTGCCTTCAGCTCCCGCTCGCGATAGGCGCGCTCCAGTCGCGAATGGCGCAGGCCGAACAGCGCCAGTGCCGCCAGGGTAAGGCCGAGCCCGCCGGCGATCCCCCAGATCGCCACATGGAAATCGTGCGATTCGGCCAGGATGGCGCCGCGATCGGCCGCCACCACCACCAGGAAGGGGTAGCGGTCGGAATGCACGGAATAGCCGATCCGGCGCACATCGTCCCAGGCGACGCCGACATAGGGCCCGTTGGCATGGCTGCCAAGTGTCTCGAGGCCCGGGAGAATCGCGGCCGCGTCCATCCCATCCAGCTGACTGGCGGCCGGAACGCTGGCCCGCACCACCCCGTCGAAGCCGACCAGGGCGATCAGTCCCTGGCCCTCCGGCAGCAGCTTCTCATAGAATTCGATAAAGTCGGAAATCTGGTAGGACGCGGCGATGATGCCGCGCAGTTTGCCATCCGGCGCGCGTAGCGCGCGGGTGAACTGGATCGACCAGGTGCCGCTGATTCGCCCCTTGACCGGTTTGCTGATGAAGATCTCACGGTCGGTCGGGTCATCATTCATATGCACCCGGATGTGCTCGCGATCGGCGAGATTGATCCCATTGCCGGGGGGCAGCAGGTTGCTCGCCACCACGGCGCCGCTGGGGTCGACGAAGGTGACCTGGATCACCGAGGCGGGCAGACGGGCGGTGAGCAGGCGGGTGTAGATCTCCTCCGGCGAGGGGTCGTCGGGCAAGGTCGAAAACCCGTCGAGGAAGGACTCGATCGACTCGACCGTGCGCTCCAGATGCGAGGTCAGCGCCAGCGCCAGCTTGCGCGAGGCGGCGACGGCGACGTCGTCCTCATGCTGCTCATGCAGCTGGATGGTGATGAACGCCACCGAGGCCGGCACCAGCAGCGCCAGCAACAGCAACAGGCACAGCAGCACGCGGCGGGAGGCGCCTTGCCAGAGCGCCGCACCTTCCGGGGCTTTTGCTGGCAGGTCACGTTCATCGGGAAAAGGCGTCACCGGCGCCGTCTGCGTGGAAGATTCTGGGGTCATGGCCGCCGCATCGAAAAAGGGCACGTCGCTCCCGCCTTGTCGCGGGCCAGTGTCTTGCGGGCGGGCACGCGGCACCTCGACACTCTTGCAGTCCCCTCTTTCCTAGTCTTCCGGCATTTTGGATGCAATCGGGCGTGCTACTCTAGGTCAAACGTCGCCCTTTGCTGCCGGATCGGACGATAAATCCTTGCAGCAGCTTGCCTCAGCGAGCCGCTCCAAGGCCTACCGTGCCCCCCGCCAGCGCGATCTGATCCAAAATGGATCGATCTCCGCCCCGTCGCTGCCGAAATGGCAGCAATTCGGCAGGCCTCGCGGAGGGGCGCGTGCGATCTTGCCGGCGCTCGGGGGCGAGCAAGGCGCGCGTGCCATTTAGGGAGCGAACGATGTCGATCAGGCTGATCTATGCGCTCGTGCTGACGTTGATGGCCTGTGCGGCACCGAATATGGCGCAAGCGCATGATCTGGCCCTGCGCTGGCTCGGCGAGGATGGGAAGGTCATCGCCCAGAAGACCCTGACCCTTGCCGAACTCGACAACCTGCCCCAGACCCGGATCGAGACCGGGACCCCGTGGACCAAGGGCGCGAACACCTTCACCGGCCCCTCGCTCGGTGTGCTGGCCGCCCTTGGCGGCCGGCCGGTGCGCGAAGCCAAGGTGGTGGCGCTTAACGACTATGTCGCCCCCATTCCGGCCGAGGACTGGAAGGACCATGGCGCGATCCTCACCACCCGGTTCGACGGCGCGACCATGCGGGTGCGCGACAAGGGACCGTTCTGGGTGATGTACCCCATCGATTCCGACCCAGCGCTCCGGCAGCAATATTACCAGTCGCGCATGGTCTGGCAGGTGAAGTCCATTGATTTCATCGCGCAATAAGCGGTCGCTCGGCCTGCTCAAGCTCGGCCTTGTCGTCGCATCCGTTGCGCTCTTCCTCGCAACCGCGCTGGTCTATGTCTCGCAGACACGCCAGCAGGCCTTTCTCACCGCGACCATCCGCTCCTCGGGGTGGGTTGCCTATCAGGCACAGCTGGAATTCGTGAGGGCGCAGGCCGAATTCGCCAAGCTCGCCATCGTCCCGAGCGCGCTGGGCATCGACAAGCTGATGCTTCGCCTCGAAATTCTGCGCTCGCGCCTGCCGCTTCTTTATGATTCCGACGAGGGGCGGGTGCTCAGCGACGTGGTCGACACCCGCGGGCCCACGCAGATTTTCGAGGCGCGGCTGGACCAGATCATCGACGATGTCGCAAGGCTCGACCCTGAAGACGGTGACACCGCCGCGCAGTTGCGAGAGCTGAGCACCGAACTGGAACCGCTCGGCGAGGCCCTCCAGACGATCCTGATGGAATCCGTCGCCTATAATCAGGAGATATTCCGGCGCGAGCGCGCCCTGGCGCAACGGCCCGGCGCCACGCCGCTACTGCTGTTGTTCATCAGCGGGGCCTGCCTTGCCGCCGTGCTCATCCTCCAGTCGCGCCGCGATCGCATCCGCATGGGCGAGATTGTCGAGGCGCAGGCGACCTTGGCGGCGGTGGAGGAGAATCTGCGCGCCGTGATCCAGGCGGTGCCGGCCTGTGTCGTGGTAATCGACCCCGACACCGACCATGTGAGCTTCTTCAACCCCAGCGCCGCCGACCTTGTATCGCCCTCGCTCGACGATCCGGCCTGGCCGCGCTTCGTCAACGCGGTGCGCGTCGCCGCCGGTGAGCCTGACACCAGCCGATGGGGCGCCCTCACCATGGGCTATGCACGCAGCCCCGGCGACATCGTTTCGCTGCGCGGCTCGGTGGGCAGCGTGCTGTGGGAACGGCGCCAGCAGCAGCTCATTGTGCTGGTCGACACCTCGCGGGTGCGCAATGCCGAGCTGCAGGTGATGCAGGCCGCGAAGCTGGCGACGCTGGGCGAAATGGCCACCGCCATCGCCCATGAGCTCAACCAGCCGCTCGCCGTCATCAAGATGGCGGTGGCCAATGCCCGCCGCCTGCTCGATCCGCTGCCCGGCGGCGAGCCGGTGGCCGCCAAGCTGGAGCGCATCTCGGCCCAGGTCGACCGCGCCAAGCGCATCACCGATCAGGTCCGCCGCTATGGCCGGATGCCGACCGAGCAGCTCCTGCCCTTCTCGCTGCGCCACGCGGTGGAACTCGCCGCCGGTTTCGTCGCCGAGCAGTTCCGGGCGGCCAATATCCGGTTGTCGATCGAGACCAGCGCCCCGGCCGAGTTGCTGGTCTTTGGCGAACAGACCATGTTCGAGCAGGTGATCGTCAATCTGCTGATCAATGCCCGCGACGCCTACGAGACGCAGGACGAGGACAGGCCCGAGGCCGCCCACCACGAAGGCGGCGCCGGCGACCGCCAGAGCGGCGCCGGCGAGCGCGAGGTGCAGGTGGCGATCCGGCTGGAGAACGCGCGGGCGGTCGTCCTGGTGCAGGACAATGCCGGCGGCGTGCCGCCCGAGATGCTGGAGCGCCTGTTCGAGCCTTTCGCCACCACCAAACCGACCGAAAAGGGCACCGGGCTCGGCCTGTCGCTGGCCCGTAGCGTGATCCGCGACATGAATGGCACCATCGTGGCGGAGAACAGTGGCGGCGGGGCGCGCTTCGTCATTAACTTGCCGACCTCACACGCCCTCGCCGCGCAGGATGCAGCATGAACGCGACCCGAACCATGCTCATCTGCGACGATGAAGAGGAGCTGGCGAACGAGCTCGGCGAGTATTTCGCCTCGCTGGGCTGGCGCGTCGCACTGTCCGTCACCGCCGAGGATGCCATCGGACTCCTGCACCAGGGGCTGGCGCCGCAGGTGCTCATTACCGACCTGCGCATCGGCGCCGTGGACGGGCGCCAGGTGGTGGCAGAGGCGCGGGCCTTGCCGGAGGCGATCCGTCCGATCCTGATCGTCATCATCACCGGCCATGTGATGCACAATGTGGCGGCGGCGGATTACGACAGCGACTTGCTCTATGTGAAGCCGATCGACCCGAGCGACATGCTCGGCGACATCGACAGCTTCCTCGCCGGCCGGGCGAAAGCCGCGGACTGAGCGCCGCGACAGCGGAGCCGGCACGACCGCAAGCCCGCGCTCACCAAAATGACATCTCCTGTGCAGGGATTTGTCATTTCCCAAAGGTGCCCCTGCGGCACTATCATAGAATGATTGCAGGCGTTGCCGAGTGTGACGTATTTTTCGCCTTGATCCGGCGTGTGGCGGTGTGATGGTGGGTGAAACAGAGCTCGAGCTTCCGCGTGTCCTGCTCGTCGACGACGATCCGGATGTGCTGATCGAACTGAGCGAGGGGCTTGCTTCACTCGGCCTGCCCAGCCTGACTGCCAACACCCCGGTGGAGGCCATTGATCTGGTGCAGCGCAACGAGCAATTGCAGGTAGTCGTCACCGACCTGCAAATGCCGCGCATCGACGGCATCGAACTCCTGCAGAAGCTCGCCCTGATGGGGCGCAAGCGCCCGCTCGCGACCATCATCATCACCGGCCATGCCTCGCTGGACCGGGCGGTGGGCGCATTGCGGCTCAATGCGGTGGATTTCCTGCAGAAGCCGCTGCTGCCGGAAGAGGTCGCGCAGGCGGTGCGCCGCGCCTTCTCGCTGGTCGAGGACAGCCAGAAGGCCGCCAATGGCGCCGCTGCTGGTCTGCTGGTCGCCGCGGAGAAGCCCGTCGTCCGACCGAACTACCTTAAGACGCTGGTGGCGGCCCGCGCCGACCGCGACGCCATCTTCCAGTCCGATCTGTTCTCGGACCCGGCCTGGGACATGCTGCTGGACCTGGCGATGGCGGAAGCGTCCGGCCGGCCCATCTCCGTGACCAGCCTCTGCATCGCCTCGGGCGCGCCGACGACGACGGCGCTGCGGCGCATCGACGAACTGCGCGATGCCGGCCTCATCGAGCGCCGCCCGGACCCAGCCGATCGCCGGCGGATCATTGTCGAGCTCACCGAGAGTGGGCGCCGGCGGATGGAAACGTTCGTCAAGCGCCAGGCCGAGCGCCTCGGCCTTCCGCTCGACTGAGCCGGCAGTCTGCCACCGCCGACCCGGCGCCGTCAGCCGACGAACTGGTAGCCGAGGTAGCGCTTGGCGTCGATCACGTCATAGCCGAGCTTCAGCCGCAGCTTCTTGCGCAGCTTGCTCATATGGCCTTCGACCACGCTCTCGTCGACATCGTCATTGAAGATGCCGTAGATGGTGTTGAAGATCTGCGCCTTCGTCACGCGCCGGCGGGAGTTCTTGACCAGATATTCCAGCATGTGCCGCTCGCGGCGCGGCAGCGCCAGCGCTTCGCCGTCGATCTCGGGATCGCGCCCGTCGAAGAACACCTTGAGCCGGTCTTCGCTGGTGGGGGTCACATTGGAATTCACCCGGCGCCAGATGGCATCGGTGCGCGCCACGATCTCGCGGACATGGACCGGCTTGCGCACCACGTCGTCAATGCCGGCGGTGAACAGTTCCAACGTCTGGGTCAGGCTCTTCTGGTCGCTGAGCGCCAGGATCGGCGCGCTGCTGTGCGAGCGGATCATCTCGGGGTAGGTCGGGCGGCGCTCGAAATCGCCGAGCAGAAAACCCTCCACGGCGGCAATATCATTGCCCGAGGCGCTTTCGATCCAGCCCTTGAACTCGTCTTCATTGACACCGAAACTTGAAAAACCTTCGCGCGAGAAGCTGGAAACATAGCTGTCCGCAACAGTCGCCCGGTCATCGACGATGACATACATGATTGAATTCCCCTGCCTTGGAGCTGCAGTCATGCAATGACGTTTATTGCTGGCTGCGTGTGTCCTTGGGCAAAGGACTATTTTGACGATTATATCCACTCAAGCTGAGTTGCT
This sequence comes from Ancylobacter rudongensis, assembly GCF_900100155.1. GTDB lineage: Bacteria > Pseudomonadota > Alphaproteobacteria > Rhizobiales > Xanthobacteraceae > Ancylobacter > Ancylobacter rudongensis. The sequence goes on along the minus strand of NZ_FMTP01000009.1, from coordinate 52,550 downwards.
TCGGCGTTGGATGATGTTTCCCTCCATTCTGGAGGGTATCGGCCCAACCCGCGCTTTGCGCGCGCCCGCGCAGCACAAATGAAACGCCCCCCGGGAGAGCCTGGGGGGCGTGATGTCGAGGTGGTTGGGAGCGGTCAGGCCTCGAAGACAGTGTCGATCTTGCTCTTCAGCGTCTGCGCGTTGAAGGGCTTGACGATGTAGTTGTTCACCCCCGCCTTCTTGGCGGCAATGACGTTTTCCGACTTGGCCTCGGCCGTGACCATGATGAATGGCAGAGCACTGAGATTGCTGTCGTCGCGCACCTGCTTGAGCAGTTCGTAGCCCGTCATCGGCTCCATGTTCCAGTCGGAGATGACGAGCCCGTACTGCCGCTCCTTCAGCTTGGAGAGGGCCTCGACGCCGTCGGAGGCTTCGTCCACGTCCTCAAAGCCGATCTGCTTCAGCAGGTTGCGAATGATTCGGACCATGGTCTTGTAATCGTCGACTACAAGAACCGGCATCGACAAATCCACGGCCATAAAGCGCTCCGTCCTTCGGGTAATAAGATCCACGGACAGCCGCTTGCCGTCCTTTCGTAGGTTCATGTTTGAATTGCATTGCTTGCGCGAAGCTTGCAGGCCCAACTTCGGGGTTATTCTCAGATTTAAAGGTTTAAACTATAAGCAATGATCGAAAATTATTGACGAGCATTGGAGAATATACATGTCGTCAGCGCGGCGGCCGTTCCGAATTGAAGCCAATGAAGGACCTCATACGGTTGGGGGGGGACTGGGCGCCGCGTCGATGTCGGCACAGGGCTCGGTCTCGGCCCAGATCAACCGCGTGCTCGAGGAACTGAACGAACTGCGTGGCGTCATCGCGCGTTTCGACCGCCGCTGCCCCGAAGCCGACCCCGAATGCTCCCGGCATTCGATGCTGATGGACGTGGAAACGATCCGCCAGGCGATCGAGAGCACCAAGAACGAGCTCGCGACGCTGCAGTCGGGCGGCACCAAGGGCGCCCGCTTCAACCGCGCGACCGACGAGCTCGATGCCGTCGTCGCCGATACCGAGACGGCGACCGAGGACATCCTGCAGATGGCCGAGAACATCGACGGCGCGGCGATTTCGCTGATCTCCGAGCTGGAAGGCAGCCAGAAGGTGGCGGCACAGGCGATCCACAGCTACGCCACCCGGATCTTCGAGGCCTGCAATTTCCAGGACATTAGCGGCCAGCGCATCCGCAAGGTGGTTGCTCTCATGATCTTCATCGAGGAGCGGGTGGAGAAAATGTGCAACATCTGGGGCGGCCAGGAGGAAGTCTCGCGCATCGCCGAGTCCATTGTCCCCGAGCGCACCGGCGACGAGGCGCTGCTCAACGGGCCGGCGCTGGCCGACGACGAGAATGTCGTGTCGCAGGACGATATCGACTCCCTGTTCGGCTGAGAGCCTGCCCGAAAAAATCCGTGGGAAACCGTCATCCCGGCCACAGCCGGGAACGGAGAGCCGGATGCATCTGCACGCTGCCGTCGCGATCCGGAAGGGCCAGAGGCCCCTCCGGTTCAACTCCACGACCGATCTGGGAGACGGCGGCGCCGATCCTGGATACGGCAGGGGTGCACAGAATCCCGGACCGCGCCTGGATCATCCGCAAAAGGCCCGCGACTGCGCCGTCCAGCTGCCAAAGCCCGACCGCACCAGGTTGCGAATGACGGCGCAGACATAGCGCTTCTGTGCCGGATCATTATTCGGCCCGGCATTGTAGCGGGCCGCCGCCATCGTCCAGTTGCCATGACGCTGCCGCAGCTCCGCGAGGAAGCGGGCGGCGTAATCGACATTGCGCTCGGGATCGAACATCTCGGCAACGGAAGCAAACTGCTCGCCGTGCCAGCGATGGTTGATCTGCATGCAGCCGAGATCCACCAGCCGCACGCCGTTTGCGTTGAATTCCTTGAGCTTGCGCGCGCCATCGGCCGCGCTGGCGGCGACAAGGCTTTTGCCCGCCGCATTCATCGCCAGAGGTTGCAGCGTGCCGTTGCCGCCGGTCTCGGTTAGGCCGACCGCGTAGAGAATTGCCAGCGGCACGCCGTATTTGGCTGAGGCGCGCGCCATCGCCGCCTCGCAGACGCCGAGCTTGGCCTCCTTGGTGGTGCCTGCCGGCCGCTTCGGCGCCTCGCCCTGCGGTGCGGCCGCAGCATTATAAGTGCTAATCAGCAGCGCCGCTGTCAGCAGCGCGAAATGGCGCTTGTCCATTCTGTTGTCTCTTCCTGCGCGAGTCGGAATCGCCGGGTTGCCCGTCGCGGGGCTCATCCCCGCCCGAGCGATCCCGCTCGGTTGGCGCGAAGGCATCGTCGCCGGTGAGCGGGGCCGGCATTCCGGTCTGGCTGATGGTCAGGTCGAGCGGCCCGGCATCGGCCTCGACCAGTGTGGCGAGCAGGCTCGAACGATCCTGCTCCAGCAGGCGCGCGGTTTCCGCCCGTGCCGCATGAACGTGAATTTCCAGTCCGTTGCGCCCGGTGCGCAGCCGCACTGTCACCAGGCCGAGTTCCAACGGGTTGAGCTGGATCTCCAGAATCCGCACCGGACCACGCGCCGGCATGGTCTCCCCGGCTAGGAAGGTCGCGGGCACGTCGGCACGCACCGCCTCGGCGATGGCGGCGCCAAGCTGCACGGCCGCCGGCGAGGGCGCCGCGCCCGGCAGGGGCGGAACAGTCGAGAGGGTGACGGCCGGTGCCGTGCCGCCCGTTGCGACGGCCGGCGCCTCCCGCTCACCCCGCACCGCGTCCATGCGCTCCGCACCCGCCGTCTGGCGGGACGGCGGCGCGGCCTCCGCCCGGCTCTCGCGTGTCGGCAGCTCCACGGCCGCAACCTTCTCGCTCGCGCCAAGGCGGACAGGCACTGCCAGCGGCGGGCGCGGCGCGATCGGCGGCATGTCGGCCTCGACGGCGATTGCCGGGGCGGGGACTGCGGCCTCGTCGCTGGGCGAGGGAGCGCGGCCGGCGGCCGGCGCCGGACCGCGCAGCGCGGGCTGTTCCGTCGGGAGCATGGCCGCTCTCGGCCGGAGGTCGCGCGGCGTCACCGGAGCGAAATGGGTTTCGCACAACACCACCTTGGCCCCCGCCAGAGGCGCCTCCTCGGGTGCCGTCTCGCCGCGCGTCGCCGCCGTCGCCAGGGGAAGAGGCGACGGCGAAGAGGTGGCCTCCTCCAGCCCCGGCGCGGCGACAGGACCAAGGGCACCGATCATTGCCGCCGACAACACGCAGATGGTGGGGGACAGCGCCATCTCGGCCTCCGGGGCGGCGGGTGGGGATGCTGTCTCGTGCGGTTGCGGCGCCAGACCGCGCAGGGGCACCTCGTCCTCGGCAAGCGAGAGCGAGGCCGGCGCGTCCAGCAATGGGGAAAGGGTGGAGACCGGCGCCGACTGCGGCGGCGCAAGGGTTGAGGCTTGCGCCGACGGCAGCGACACGGGGGTAGCGACCTGCGCCGACGGCGGCGACACAAGGGCGGCGACCTGCGCCGACGGCGGCGGCGCCGGGTTGGAGGTCGGCGCTGGGTTGAAGGTCGGCGTCGTGGCAAGCGGGCGGGCGTTCGCAGGCAAGGCCGCAGGCGTGCGCGCATCCGGCAGCACCGCCGCCCCCTCCCGCCGAGTCAAAGCCATGGCCGGCACGTCCCCATCCGGCGCCGGCCGCACGGTGCCGGAAGCCGGGGGGCGGCTCGCCATGTCCCCGTCATCGAGCACAGGCCGGGCAAGCAGAGCGGCCAGTTCCCCATCGGCGGCCGGGGTTTCCGGCGCCACGGCCGGCAGAGCGCGAGGCAAGGGCGCCGTCTCGGCGGGCATCGCCGCCTGTCCCATCGGGCTCATCGGGACCGCCGGGGCCCTCCGGCCGGTCAGCCCCTGCGGCAGCGCCGCAGCGCCTTCGCCGCTGGCGCGCCCCATCGGCGGCGTGTCCTGAGGCGCGGTCCGCACATCCATCTCGGCGAGGAGGCTGGCGAACGCATCCTGGCTGCCGCCGCGCTCGGGCCGGCCCGACGGCTCGTCGGCCGCGCCGGCCGGGGTGCGGGCGGAGGAAAAGATTACCGAGGTCATAGCGGCGCGTCTCCCAGCAGCTGGTCCACCGAGGCGAGGGCGGCCTGGGCCTTGGCGAGGGTCGCCGGCGGCGGGCCGGTATCCGCGACGGCCGGACTGTCGGTGGCGGCGGGATCGGCGGCGGCGGGATCGGCGGCGGGTGTCGCCCCGCCCCCCTCCTCCGGCGGCGGGATATCGACGGCATGCAGGATCGACGCGGCCACCGTCTGCGCGGCGCCCAGCAGCCTGGCATCGTCGGGGGCGAACCGCTCGCTGGCGACGCTCGCCAGCTCGGTCTGCGCCTCGGCGAAACGCTGGGGCGAGGTGATTGTCGCGGCGGCACGGTAAAGCATGGCCCGGTCGGCTTCCAGGCTGCCGAACACGGCTCCCTTCAGCACAAGTTCCGCCGCCCGTTCCGCCGCCGTCGTCTTGCCCTGGCTGACGGCCGCCTGCGCCACCAGGAGGGCGACCTCGCGCCGGCCGGCCGGTTCGAGCGGTGCGAGCAGGTCGTTGATCCGGTCGAACTCGTCCGGCTTGTCGATGAAGCTCATCCGCGTCAGCGCGGCGGCAAAGCGCTGGCGGAAATTGCCGGCATAGACCGAGTGGCGGAAGCGGGCGAGATAGGTCGCGGTCATCCGCTCGAACGTGCCGAGATCGTCGGCCTGCGCGGCGATGAAGATCGCGCGCCGCAGCGCCGCCTCCTCCACCAGCGTGCCCGGCGCGATCAGGCGGGCCCGCCCGAGCAGCACCGCCGCGCGGGCCGGGTCCCGGCGCACCCAGAGCGCCGCCTGCGCCAAGGCGACCTGGCCGGCCAGGCTGTCGGGCAGGCTGCGCATGTCGATCTCGCCCAACTGCTTCAGCGCCTCGGGCTCGCGGCCTTCAAGATAGGCGAGGCTGCCGCGCAGCAGCCGCTCGTCAATATTGGGCACGGCTGATTTGCCCAGCACCGCGCGCAGCACGCCCGGTCCGCCGCCGCTGAGGGCGAAGATGACAAGGGCGCGGGCATTCTGCGGGTCGTTCCAGACGCTGGCATCGGCCGCCCGGTACAATTGATCGATATGCGCGATCAGCGCATTCTGCGCCGGCAAGGCTCCGGGCACCCCGACCGCCATGCTGTCCTGCAGGCGCTGCAATTCGCGCACCTCGCGATAGAGCGGCGGGGCTGGCGGCAGGACAGGACCTTCCTGCGGCGCCTCTTTCGCTGCCTCTTGCGAAGCCTCCTGCGGTGCCGCTTCGCCCGCTGCCGGCGCGTCCGTGGCGGCCGGCTCCACCGGCTCTTCGCGCGCCTCACCCGGCGCCGCCTCTTCGGCGGCCTGTGCCGGCGCGAAGATCGATACGACAGGCACGCTGAGCAGGCTGAGGGCGCCGGCCACCGGCTGCGAGGGCGTCACGTCGGTTGGCGGCTCGGCCGGGGCGGAGGGCGCCGCCGCGGCAACGGCCTGCGGGGCAGTGGGTGGCGCGGCAAGGGGGGGCGAAGCAACGGTTTGCGAGGCGAGGGCTTGTATCGCATGGGCCTGCATACCGGGCGCCTGCGCGGCGACGGCCTGCGGCACGAACGCCTTCGGAGCGAAGGTCTCCGGAGCGAAGGCTTCCGGAGCGAAGGTGTCCTGCGCGACGGAGGTTCGGACGACGGAGGCCTGGGCAATGGAGGCCTGGGCAATGGAGGTCTGGGCAGCGGAGGTCGGCGCAACGGAGGCCTGGGCAACGGAGGTCTGGGCGCTAACCGGCGCGGTCTCTGGAACGTCGACCAGCCACGGCAGATCGGCCAGCTCCGGCACGATTTCGTCGGCCGGCACGGCCGTCTCCAACGGTGGCGGCGGCACCTTGGGGCTCGCGGCCAAGGCAAGGGGTGCGGCCGCCGGCGCCAGGGCCGGCCGCGCAGGCGGCAAGGGAACGGCGACCGGAACGGAGGCCGGGAGCGCCGAGGCCGGGGCCGCCACGGGCGTGGGCGCGGGCATCGCGTCCGGTGCCGGTGCGCGAGCGGCCGCAGGAACGACAGCCGGAACCGCCGCGGGAATCGCGGGTCGCGGCATGGGGCGCGGCACCGGCTTGGGCACAGCCGCCGACCTCGGCGCGGCGCTCGCGGGGGCCACCATGCGGACCGCCGGGGCGGCGGCGTCCGGCGGCGCGAGGGCGGCGTCGAGCGCCCGCACATCGTCCCACGGGTCCTGCGCAGTGGCGGGAGGCGGGGCGAGCAGCAGCGCGCCCATGACAGCAACCGCGAGAAGGTTCTGCTTCATTGCGCGGGCTCCTGCAGGACGATCTCGATCCGCCGGTTTTCCGCCGCGTTCGGATCGACCGGGTTCTTCAGGTTGCGGTCGGCAAAGCCGACGATCTGCCGGATGCGGCTCTCCTCCAGCCCGCCGCGCACCAGCATGTAGTGGGTGATGTTGGCGCGGGCGGCGGAGAGCTGCCAATTGTCATAGTTCGGCGAGCGGAACGGCCGGCCGTCCGTGTAGCCACGGATCACCACATCGCCCGGCCGGTCCTTCAGCGTCTGGGCGATCCGCGCCATGGCCGCGACGATACGCGCATCCGGCACGGCCGAGCCGATGGGGAACATCGAGAAGTCGATGTCGTCGGTCAGGCTGATGATCGTGCCCTCCCGGGTCTTGCGCACGTCGAGCTGCGGGCCGGTGGCGGCTCCCATGGCGGCGGAAAGATCGGCCTTGATCTGCTGTTCGAGCTGTTCCGTCGCCGTTGCGGCGCTGGCCTGCGGCGTCGCCTCCCCCTTGGCCGCCGCGCTGGAGCTCTCGCCCGGGGGCGGCGGCGGGGTCGGCGGAACAGCGGCGCCTGCGCCGCTCTCGGCGGTGAGGGCGGCGGCTTCCGACGCCGGCACGCCGGAGGGATCGCCGGTGGCGTCCTCCACGGCGGGGTTCGGCGTGTCGCGCACGGCGCCGGCATCGGGACGCCTGCCCTGCGGGGCGCCGATGCCGGCAGTGCCGGGGGCCGTGGCCTGCGCCTTGCGGGTGGACGTCATCTGCCAGTAGACCGGGTCGAACGGGTCGCGATTGGCGTCGCCGCTGCCGGTGCCGGGCTCGCTGCTGATGCCGAGCGGCGCATCGGGCGAGGTCGGCGTGCCGGGCGGGGCATCGGCGATGATCTCCGCCAGCACCGCATAGGGGTCCTGGAACAGCGCCGCCTCGCGCGGGCCCTGCTGCACATCCTCGCCCGGGCCGGTGTTCTCGCCGACCGTGTCCTTCAGCGTGGACATCTGGTCGCCATCGGCCGAGGTGCCGGCATCCTTGATATCCTCGGGGTCGTTCAGTCCCTTGCGCTCGGTCACGCTGTCGGCGAGGTTGACCGGATTGAAGTAATTGGCAATCGCCTTGCGCACGTCCTTATCGGTGACGTTGATCAGCCACATGATCAGGAAGAAGGCCATCATCGCGGTCATGAAGTCGGCATGCGCGACCTTCCAGGCGCTGGAATGATGCTCGTGCTCATCTTCCTCGTAGCGCTTGATGATGATCATTTCTTGGTGTTCGGGTCCGGCCATCGTCGCTTACTCCCGCGCTAGGTCGAGACGCTCGGCCCAGGCGCGGAGCTGTGTTTCAAAGGTGGTCGTCCCGGCGGTGACGACGATCTCGCTGCCCGCGCCGGCCTCGAAACACACCGGGGTGCGCGGATCGATCCGCGCCTGCAGGCCCTCGACGAGGTCGGCGGGGCCGGTGACACGCAGCAATGGCGTCGTGCCGTCGGCGAGCGCGCGGGTGATCGCCGACGCCATGTCGGTGAGCACGCGCTCGCGCAGGGCGGCGGACAGAAACGGCCCGATCACCCGGCCGAGGCGCGCGGAGAGATCTTCGCCCAGCCGCTCGAACCCTTCGGCGACCGCGCGCGCCAGCGGCTCGCCCTCGGCCTCGGCCCAATCCGCGCGGGCCTGCGCCAGTCGCTCCTGCGCCAGCGCCGCGTCCTCGGCCCGCTGCTGGTCGAAGCGTGCCTGCGCCGCCGCTTCGCCGGCCAGCCGGCCGGCCTCCTCGGCCTCAAGCAGCATCGCGTTGACGTCGAGAGCCGGGGCGGCGGAGACAGGGGGCGCGACCGTCGCGCGCGCCGTCGTCGCGGCTCCGGGCGGCGACGACGCCAGCAGGGCGTGGCCGGCCTCTGCCGGGCCGAGCACGGGCCATGTCGGCGTGCGAGCGGCGGCGGTTGAAAAGTCCGGGAGATGGCTGATCAGCGCCCGCATCATATGCGCGCTTCCTGCTGCAGCCACTGCCGCAGGATGGCGGCGGCCTGCTCCTCATCGAAGTCGATGATCTGCTCCAGTCGCTTCTGCGGCGAGCGGTTCATCTTGCTGGTGAGATCCTCGATCAGGCTGACCGGCTCCGTCACCCCGGGCGGCATCACGCTGCCGTCGGGGCCGGTCAGTTCGCCCACCGCGCCGCCGGGGCCGGAAAGCATGCTGGTCTCGATCAGTTCCGCGTCGTCGGGCCGGGCGACGATCGCCCGGACGGCGGGGCGCAGTCCGAACCAGATCAGCAGCACGGCGACGATCAGGATGGTGGCGGCGTTCACCAGCGTGCCGGCCTGGCGCATCAGCACCTCCGACCAGGGCAGCGCCGGAATGGCATCGAGTTCGCCATTGCCATCGGCGAAGCCGACCGCCGAGACTTTCAACTTGTCGCCACGCTCCTTGTCGAAGCCGGCGGCGGCGGCGGCGAGCTGCTCGATCTCGTAGATCTGCGTCTCCAGCGGAACGGCCGCATCGGCACCGGCATCGGCATCGGCCGGCGGCGCCAGGCGTGCCCGGTTGACCAGGATGGCGATCGACAGGTTCTGCACCGTGAAGCCCTCGCGCACCGTCTCGGTGCTGCGCGAGGAAATCTCGAAATTGGTCAGTTCCTCGCGGCGGCTGTTCTCCTCATTGGAGGCGACGCCGGCATCGCCGCCGGCATCCTGGGCGGGGATGTTCTGCTGCACGCCGGCGGCGGCCTGCTTGGCGCGGTTCTGCGAGGTGCCGGTCTCCTTGACCACGCGCACCGAGCGCTCGGTCTTGGAGCCGGGATCATAGGTCGTCTCATTGGTGGTGACGCGGTCGATATCGAGGCGCGAGGTCACGCTGATCTGGAAATTGTCGATGCCGAGATAGGGCGTCAGCGCCCGGCGGATCTTCGCCTCGGTCTCCCGGTTCATCTGGTCCTGCAGCATCGCCTTCTTGCCGGAGGAGGCATTGGCCGGGTCGTCGCCGGAGGCGAGGATGGCGCCTTCGGTGTTCAGAACGGTAACGGCGTCGATCTTCATGCCCGGCAGGGCAGCGGCGACGAGATGGCGGATCGCTTCGGCCGAGGAGCCATCCACCGCACTCTCGGTACGGATCACCACCGAGGCGGAGGCGCTCTGCTGGTCCTTGCGGAAGGAGCTGCGGTCGGGCAGCACGATGTGCACCCGCGCCGCTTTGATCCCCTTCATGGTCTGAATGGTGCGGGCCAGCTCGCCTTCGAGCGCGCGCACCTTCGTCACCTCCTGCATGAAGGAGGTGAGGCCGAGCGAATTCACCTCGTTGAACAGCTCATAGCCAGAGCTCGAACTTTGCGGCAGGCCCTTCTCGGCCAGCTGCATGCGCGCCCGCGCGGTGTCGGCGGGAGCGACCAGCACCGCCGTGCCGTCGGAGTTCACGTCAAAGGAAATGCCGGCATCCTTCAGTGCCCCGCCAATACGGGTCACGTCCTCGCGGCTGAGATTGGCGTAGAGCGTTTCGCTGGTCGGGCGGCTGAGGAAGAAGGCGCCGAGGCCGATGGCCGCCAGGACCGCCAGCCCGATCATCGCCAGCGCGACCAGGCGGCGGGCGCCGAGCTGCCGCAGATTGCCAAGAAGCATATCGAGCTGCTGGCTTGCGAACATCTGGCATCCCGCTCCCTAGAATCCGACATGCCCTTTGCGCGGGCCGCGCGGGGTCGGCCTGAGAGGACAGGACCGTTCCGCCGGAGGGAGAGTGCGGTGGCGAGCTTGCCTGAGCGTTGCGCGGGCGGCCGCGGGAAAAAAGAAGGCCACGCTTCCGGGGGAGAAGCGTGGCCAAGGGCGCCGTAGAATACGGCGGCGGGGTAGGCGGAACCGGGCGCGAGCCCGGTAGGATCAGCCGCGGAACAGGCTGAGCACGCTCTGCGAGCTGGAATTGGCGATACCAAGCGACTGAACGGCGAGCTGCTGCTGGGTCTGCAGCGCCTTCAGCTTGGTCGACTCCTCTTCCATGTTCGCATCGACGAGCGCGCCGATCGCGCGGTTGTTGGCGTCCTGCAACGCCTGGACGAAGTTGGTCTGCGATTCGATGCGGCTGGCAGTCGAGCCGAGGCTCGTCGACGCATCGGTCAGGTCGGTCAGGGCGGCATCGACGATCGAGGTGTAGTTCGCGATCTGGTCGAGGTCGTCCTGGCTGGAGGTCAGCCCGGAGATGTCGATATCCATGATGGAGCTGACCGTGGCCGTGCCGTTGGCAGTGGCCGCGACGCGGGACTTGTCGAGGATACCGAGGCTGTCGGTACCGGACGCATCCAGCGAGTTGGACAGGGCCAGCACGGCGCCGTCGAGGGCGGTGGTCTTCGCCGTATCGGCGGTCGCGATGGCGGCATCGCGGGTGTTGGTGGCCGTCGCATAGGCGGCGTCACGGGCTGCAACGGCCGCGGCATCCATGGCGCTGCCGGCGAACGTGGTATCGGCAGTGCCGATCGCCGTGTCGTAGGCAGTGGTCGCCGCAGTGCTGGCGGTGGTGTAGGCCGTTTCCGCCGTGGTCTTCGCGGTGGCGTAGGTCGCCGACGAGGTGGTCACCGCCGCGTCAACGGCCGTATGCACCGTGGCGTTCTTGTCCAGCAGCTTGAAGGTGCTGGTGTCGATGTCGATCGTGTCGACCTGCACCGAATCGCCAGTGCGGGAGAACGAGGCGACAACCGCCTTGGTGGCATTGTAGTTGGCTTCGCTCGAATCCACCGACAGCCAGTTGCTGCCGGAAATGACCGTGCTCTCGGCGTTGTTCTTCAGAGCGCTGAGCAGGCTGCCGATTTCGGTCTGAAGCTTGGCACGGTCGGCATCCGGAGAGGCGGCCGTGATCAGCTTTTCCTTGACCTTCTGCAGCGCGTTGCGAACCGTGTCGAGACCGGTATTGACGGTATCGACGGAAGACTTCGCGAGGCCGAGCGAGTCCTTCACCGCGCCGAGCGCGCCGTTGTCGGAGCGGGTCGTCGTGGCGATCGACCAGTAAGCCGCGTTGTCCGACGCCGAGTTGACGCGCAGGCCGGTAGAGACGCGGTTATTGGTCTGGTCGAGGTTCGAGTTAATGGTCCGCAGGGTCTGCAGGGCGACCATGGAGGACGTGTTGGTCATCAGGCTGGTCATAGGAAATGTCCCTTGAGTTGGTGTGAGTTTTTTCACGGGACATACCGGGCTTACACCGGCATGGCAGAGGCGGCATCATGCCTTTGATGATCGCGCCCTAGGGCGTTCGATCCGCGTGCCGGCCCGACCGGGGCCGGCAATCAATCTGCCATGCACACACCCTCGCATCGCTTGCTTGCGCGAGGCTTGCATCCGGCGCGAGACCCGCCGGACTTGATACAAGTAGCCGGCAAAACGCCTGCGGGGCGGCCCGCTCGCGCGCACCGCCCCGCATGATCGCTAAAGGAAAGTTATCAGTAGAAGGAGCGCACAAGCCCGCCCACCAGAAGATTCCAGCCGTCGATCAGAATAAAGAACAGGATCTTGAACGGCAGGGCGATGACAACAGGTGGCATCATCATCATGCCCATCGACATGACCAACGTCGCCACGATCATGTCGATGATCAGGAAGGGCAGCATGATCAGGAAGCCGATCTCGAAGCCGCGCCGCAGCTCGGAGATCATGAAGGCCGGGATGAGGATGCGCAGCGACACCTTCTCCTCGTTCTCCGCCGGGGCCTGGCCGTTGGCGGCGGCGAGGTCGGCGAAGGTCTGCAGGTCCTTCGGGCGCACCTGCGACATCATGAAGTCGTGGAACGGCGCGGCGACGCGCGCCAGCGCCTCCTCCTCGGAGATCTTGTTCTCGGTCAGCGGCTGGATGCCCTGCTGCCAGGCCCGATCGAAGGTCGGGCCCATGACATAGAAGGTCATGAACAGCGCCAGCGAGATCAGCACCAGATTGGCCGGCGTCGATTGCAGGCCGAGACCCGAGCGCAGGAAGGACAGCGCGATGACGATGCGCGTGAAGCAGGTGACGGTGATCAGCAGGCCCGGCGCCACCGACAGCACGGTCAGCAGCGCGATCATCTGCACGATGCGCCCGCTCGCGGCCGCGCCGCCGGACTGCTGGAGCAGATCAGTCAGCGCCGGCACCGACTGGGCGAAGGCTGGGGCGGCGAACAGGCCGCCGGCGAGGAAGGCGGCGGCGGCAAGGCCAGCCGCCAGGGGAAGGCGGGAGCGCGCGCTCATTGCACCACCAGCGTCTCGATGACGAGCTCGTCGATGTGGCCCTCGGTGCGCAGCCGGGCCCGCTCGTCCAGGTCCTCGCGCAGGTGCAGCAGGCCGCTCGCCCCTTCCAGCTGGCTGAGCGACAGGGTGCGCAGATAGCCCATAATGTCGTCGCGGATCTGCGCGGCGGCGATCTTCGGGTCAGCCAGCGCCCCGTTCTTGAAGATGATCGACGCCTCGATGCGGATGAAGGTCTTCGAGGGCGCGGCCAGATTGGCGACGATCGGCTTCAGCGGCTCCATCACCGTGTCGGTGCTGGCATAGCGCAGTGGCGGGGAATCGGGCTCGGGCGGCTTTTCCTTGGCCTTCTCGCTCACCACCTTCTCGACGCTGGAGGCGAGCTGGATGCCGAGCCCGGCGCCCGTGCCGGCGGCAAGCAGAGTGAGGATGGCGAGCGGCAGGATCAGCCCGCCGCCCTTCTTGTCGTCGCTTTTGCCGCTCTTGTCGGCCGGCAGTTCTTTCGAGGCCATGGTCGCGCGCCTCAGAACGGAGCCACGACGTCATAGATGCGCTGGCCCCAGGCGGGCTGCTGCACATCCATGAGCCGGCCGCGTCCACCGTAGGAAATCCGGGCCTCGGCGATCTTGTCGTAGGAGATCAGGTTGCGGCCCGAAATATCGAGCGGGTTGACCATGCCGGCGACGTTGAGCACGCGCACCTCGTAATTGACGAGGATTTCCTGTGAGCCGCTGATCATGAGATTGCCATTGGGCATCACCTCGGTGACGACGGCGGCGACCTGGAGCTGGAGCTTCTCGGAACGGTCGATCGAGCCCTTGCCCTTGGCGGCGGTGTCGGAATTCATGGTGAGATCGCCCGTGGCCGAGCCGGCCGCGCCGCTCCAGCCGAAGCCTTCGGCGGCGACGGCGACATCGAGTCCGGCCTGCTGCGCCGATTTGCGCGAGCGGTCGGTCTGGTTGTCGAACTGCGCCTTGTCGTTCATGGCGATGGTGACCGTCACCACGTCGCCGACCTTGCTGGCGCGGATGCTGCGGTAGAGGCTCTGCGTGCCCTGGTCCCAGGTCGAGGCGAAGCTGCGGGTCGGCGGCGGCGGAAACGCCATCGGAATCGGGTCGGTCCGCTGGGTGATGCCCGAGCCGACCGGCGTCAGGCTCGGCCCGAAGGCCAGGCTGTCATAGGTCTTCTGGCAACCGCCAAGGGCAAGCGCGAGCAGCGGCAGGGCGAGCGGCAAAGGCAGCCGTCGGGTGAGCGTCGGGCGGGTGCGTGTCACGATGATTTTCCATCCGGTGCCGTGCGCCTGGCGATGCCCACCATCACGCCGGTGAGCCGGGCGGCGCGGGCCGGCTCCATCTCGTTGAGGATCGCGCTGGCAACGCGGGAATTGAGCTTGGCGAGGATGGCCGCGGCGGGATCATCGTTCATGATGGTGAGCTGCGCGGCGGCCGCGTCGGGCCGCATCTGCGAGATCACGGCGATCACCGCGCTATCGGCCTTGTTGAGGAAATCCTCGCGCCGCGTGAGCCACTTCTCATATTCGGCGCGCTTGGCCTCCAGCGCCGCGATCCGCTCCTCGATCTCCTTCTCCAGGGCGGCAAGCGCCTCCTTCTGGCGGGCGAAACGGGCGTCCCGCACCGCATCGATCATGCCCTGGCAATATTGGTCGGCATTGTCGCCACGGGGCGCGGCGGGCGCCGGGCGCCTGGCAACCGGGCGGGCTTCGGCCGCGTCGGCGGCAGGCGCCGACGGCGCCGTCTCGGCGCGCAGGCTCAGCACGCCGAGAAAGGTGGTGCCCAGGGTGAGCGCCACGATGACCGACGCCTTCACCGCGCGTTCGCTCCAGTCGCGGCGCGGCGCCGGCGAACGCAGGACCGGAGGTGGCTGGCGCGCGGTTTCCTCGTCCTCCTCGTCCTCTCCCTTGGGCTCGCTGTCGCGCGCGGCAAAGCAGAGAGCGGCGGAGAGCAGGCCGAGCAGGCCGCCCACCGTAAGGGCCGCCAGATGCGAGAAGACCAGTATCATGCTCATGCGGGAAATCCCCCGGGCCGGTGGCGCCTGCGGAGCGCCGATTACTGGATGACGAGCTCGGCCTGCAGGGCACCGGCTGTCTTGATCGCCTGAAGGACGGAGATGATGTCCGTGGGCCTCATTCCCATACGGTTCAGACCTTGCACGAGGGTGTCGAGATCGGGACCGCGCACCACCGAGAGGTAGCCGCCATCCTGCTCGACCTGCACCTCGGTGTTGGGCACCACCACCGTCTCGCCATAGGAGAAGGGGGCGGGCTGGGAGACCTGCGGCGTCTCGGTGACGCGCACGGTCAGGTTGCCCTGGGTGACGGCGACGGTGGAAATCTTGACGTTGCGCCCGATCACCACCGTGCCGGAGCGCTGGTCGACGACCACGCGGGCCGGGGCGTCGGTCTCCACCGCCAGATCGCCGACCATGGCGAGAAAGCGGGCGGCACTGATGCGCGGGGGGCGCTGCACCACAACCGAGCGCTGGTCGCGCGCCATCGCGATCGGCCGCACCGGGCCGCCGATCTTGCCATTGTCGGTCGTGATATTGCCGAACCGCGCATTGATCACGTCGGCCACGCGGGCGGCGGTGGCGAAATCGGGATTGCTGAGTTCCAGCACGTAATGCGGCAGTTCCGCCAGCTCCCCGGGCGCCGGCTTTTCCACCAGCGCGCCATTGGGAATGCGCGCGGCGGTCGGCACGCCCTGGGTCACGCTCTCGGCCTCGCCGGCGGCGGTGTAGCCGGTAACGGCGAGCTGACCCTGGGCGACCGCGTAGGTCTGGCCATCGGCGCTGTTGAGCGGGGTGATGAGCAGCGTGCCGCCCTTGAGCGAGGTCGCGTCGCCCATCGAAGCGACGTTGACGTCGATGCGCCCGCCGACCCCGGCAAAGGACGGCAGATTGGCGGTGACCGCCACCGCCGCGACATTGCGCGAGCGCAGCGGCACGCCGCGCGTGCTGATCCCCAGCCGGTCGAGCATGGACTGCATGGCCTGCTCGGTGAACGGCGAGTTGCGCAGCGTGTCGCCCGTGCCCTGCAGGCCGATGACGAGGCCATAGCCGATGAGCTGGTTGTCGCGCACGCCCTGCACGCTGGAAATATCCTTGATGCGGTTCGCCGCCTCGCCGCTCGGCGCCAGCGCCAGCAGCATCACGAAGGCGCCGAAACCACGCCCGACGATCCCGCGCCCGAGAAGACCGCGCCGTGCCATCCCGCCCTTCATTGCACGCTCACCTTGACCGAGCCGTCGGCCTGCACCACGCCGGCGACGATCTTGCCGCTATCGGCGTTCTTGAGCTTCACTAGGGCGCCGAGCACGCCCGATTCCAGCGGCACGCCGAGCGCGCGAATGCTGAGCCCTTCGTGCTCGAAGCGCAGCTCGGTGGCGACGCCGCGGGTGACGAGCTGCGCCTCGGCGACGGCGGAGACCGGGATGGTGTTGCCCGCCACCAGCAGGCGGCGCGCCACCTTGCCGACGAGCTGTCCCTGATTGACCGCCACCGGATGCTGACTGGCCGTTGCGGCCGGGAAGACGCGTTCGTCCAGCATGCTGGCGGTGATCGTCTCCCCCGGCGCGATATTGGTCGCGGCAACCGGCAGGCTGATCTGCGCCGGCGCGGCGACCACCGCGGGCGGCGCGGCCGGGACCGGCGCCGGCACCGGCGCGGGGGCGGCGCTCGACACCGTGTCGGCGATCGGCCGCTGGCGGGCAGCGGACGGCGCCTGCGCCAGCAGCGGCGCGCACGAAAGGGCAAGGGCGAGAGCCGCCCCCGGCAGCAGCCGAAGCATGGAAGATGTCCTTTCTAGCGGATGCCCTTGGCAACCGTCGCCGCCATCTCGTCGGCCGCCTGGATCACCTTGGAGTTCATCTCATAGGCGCGCTGCGCCGAGATCAGCTCGGTGATCTCCTTGACCGGGTCCACATTGGACCCTTCGAGATAGCCCTGGTGGATCTTGCCGAAGCCGGCATCGCCCGCCACGCCGGTCACAGGCTGGCCCGAGGCGGCGGTCTCGCGATAGAGATTATTGCCGATCGGCTCCAGGCCGCCATCATTGGCGAAATTGGCGAGGCCGAGTTGGCCGAGCAGCTGCGGATCAGGCTGGCCCGGCGTCTTGGCGTAGACGTTGCCGGTCTCGTTGATGACGATCTCGGTGACGTCATTGGGAAAGGTGATCGCCGGCTGCACGACATAGCCGTCATTGGTGACGAGCTCGCCATTGGGCCCCTTACTGAACGAGCCGGCCCGCGTATAGAGCGTCTCGCCGGTCGGGCCGGTGATCTGGAACCAGCCGCGCCCGTTGATCGCCATGTCGAGCGGATTGCCGGTCTGGGCGAGCGGCCCCTGCATATGCAGGTTGCGCACGCCCACCGTCCGCACGCCGAGGCCGACGAGCGCGCCATCGGGAATCGGCAGGCCGCCATCGACATTGGGCACGCCCTGGGCGCGCTCGGCCTGGTAGAGCAGGTCGGAGAACTCAGCCCGGGCGCGCTTGAAGCCGGTCGTGTTGATGTTCGCGATATTGTTCGCGATCACCTCGACATTGGTCTGTTGCGCGCTCATGCCGGTGGCGGCGATGGCCAGTGCTTTCATGTCGAATTCCCTGGGGCATTTTCGAGCGGCGGGAAGACCCGTTCGCGTGAAGAAAATGCGTCAAAACAAGAGGCTGGAGCCCTTTCGCCGAGCCGGGACCCGGCGAAGAGGCTCTAGATCGCCATGCGCGAGATTTCCTGATAGGCGGCGACGACCTTGTCGCGCACCGCCAGCGCCGTCTGCAGCGTCTGCTCCGCTGCCATGATGGACTGCACCACATGCTGCACGGAGGCCTTGCCTTGCAGGCCGGTGATAGAGGCGGATTCCGCCCCCTTCAACGACGTGACCGCCTGGCCGGAAATGTCGGCCAGCATGTCGGCGAAGCCGACGCCGGCGGTCGGACGAACCGCCGATGCGGCAGCGGAAGCGCCGGTCGAGGCGGTGGAGCCGGGTCCGCGCAGGGCGGAGAGGGAGTTGAGCGCGTCCATCATCAGCCGGCCCTCAACAGGTCGATGGTCATGGAGATCATCGAGCGTGCCTGCTTCATCATCTGGAGATTGGCGGAATAGGAGCGGCCGGCCTCGCGCAGGTCGGCCATCTCGACCAGCACATTCACATTCGGCAGCATGACGTTGCCCTCGGCATCGGCCGCCGGGTTGCCCGGATCGTGCTCGACCGCGAAGGGGGTGTTCTGGTCGAGCCCGATGGCGCGGACGGTGACGCCCGGCCCTGCCCCCACCCCGTCCGGGCCGGCCAGATGCACGGTCTTGCGCCGATAGGGCTCGGCGCCGGGGGTGTCGCCGGTCGAGCGGGCATTGGCGATGTTTTCCGACACCACCCGCATGCGGGTGGACTGGGCCTGCATGCCGGAGCTGGCGATGGTGGAGATTGATCTCAGTTGATCGATCATCAGGCGTTCCTCACACTGGCAAGCACCATGCGGTGAAAGGCGCGCACGACGCTCGTGTTCAAGGTAAAGGCCCCGCTCGTTTCGGCGGCCTTCACCATCTGCTGGTCAAGGCTCACCGTGTTGCCGGACTCGGAAACTTCCCAGCTGTCGGCATCGCTGACCTTGGCGCTGGCCGCCTCCGACGCACCGAGGGCGAGATGGCCCGAGGACGTTCGCATCGGGGTCAGATGCGTGCTGTCGAGCACCTTGGCAAAGGGTTCGACATCCGCCGCCCGATAGGCCGGCGTATTGGCATTGGCGATGTTCGCGGCGATCGTCGCCTGCCGTACCGACGCCCAGTCGGCATGGCGGGAGGCGAGATCGAACAGGAAAATCTTGTCCACGGGGGTCTCCGCATTCCGATGGGCGGACCTTAGGACCAGAACCTTGCACGAGGCTGGAGCGTTCAGTGCCCCGCGAGGCGGGCGGCGGCGAGCGCCGCCTCGAAGCGGCGCAGATTCTCACTTTCCGAACCCAGCGGCTTGGCGAATTCGATGGCGTCGATATGCACGCCGATCGAACTGTCGTCGAACACCACATGGAAGGCGGCCGTCATGGCTTGCTGGCGGAAGCGCAGGGCGATCGACACGTGCGGGGGCGCGCCCCAGTCGCTCTCGATGACCGCCTGGCGGGCATAGCAAAGCTGGCCGGGCTTGAGGAACAGCTCGGCCGAGGAGGCGATGAGGTCGTCGATATTGCCGTCCTGCCCGCTGCTGATATAGGCCATCACCACTCCGGCATTTGTCAGGCACAGCTCGGTGAGGAAACCGCGCAGCGCCTCGGCCAGCCGCTTCTCATAGGTGAGCAGCGCCAGTTCCGGCAGGCTGGAGATGTCGAGGCTGCAAAGCCCTTCATTTCCGGGCATTCTGGCCTCGCGAATAGATGAAGAAGAGAATCTTGGCTACCGGGCGGTAGAACTCCGCCGGAATCCACTGGTCGACCTCCACCGCCTCGTAGAGCGCCCGCGCCAGCGCACGGTCTTCCACGACAGGCACGCCGGAACTCTCGGCGATGGAGCGTATCTTCAGGGCGATTAGATCGACGCCCTTGGCGAGTACCAAGGGCGCGCCGCCCTTCACCCGGTCATAGTGTAGGGCGATGGCGTAGTGGGTCGGGTTGGCGATGACCAGCGAGGCGCGCGGCACCGCGTTCATCATCCGGTGGCGGGCGCGCTCCTTGGCCAGCGAGCGCATCCGCGCTTTGACGATCGGATCGCCTTCGGCCTGCTTGAACTCCTCCTTCACCTCCTGCTTGGTCATCCGCAGCTCGGCGCGCCAGCTGACGCGCGACCAGACGAGGTCGATGCACACCAGCGCGATGGTCGCCACGCAGACGGCGGACACCAGCTTCACCGCGAGGCCGAGGATCATGGAAGGCACCAGCGCCGGGTCGCTCGCCATGGCGCCCATGATGCTGTCCTTGGCCGAGAGCAGCAGCATGACGCAGATCACCGAAACCGCGCCGAACTTGAACAGCGATTTCAGGAACTCGACCTGGCCGTGCCGGCCGAAGATGCGGGTAAAGCCTGCCGCCGGCGACACTCGCGACCATTGCGGGCGGATGCGCTCGCCCACCAGCCGCGGCATGTTCTGCGCCAGCGAGGCGACCAGCCCGAACATGGCGAGAACGAGGGCGATCGGCAGCAGGAACCGCGCGGCGAGGCCGAAGGCCAGCCAGAACAGGTTCAGCGCATCCTCGCTGCCAGCGATGCGGAAGCCGCCGGGATCGTCGATCAGCCGCGCCAGCCCCTCGGTAAGCGGCTTGACCTGCGGGCCGGCAAAGAAGGAAAGGCTGATGAGAATGCCGAGCAGGGAGGCAAAGAGCGGCGCCTCGCGCGAGAACGGCACCTTGCCCTTCTCGACCGCGTCGGAGATCTTCTTCTCGCTGGCTTCCTCGGTTTTGCTCTCCTTGTCGTTATCCTCGGACATGGCGAGCCCCACGCTGGCCGGAACTAGCGCACATAGGCTTCGTCCTCGCCGCCGGCATTGAGCTCGATCTCGCCGCGTCCGGCCATTTCCAGCGCCATGTCGGTAATGGCGCGGCGGGCGTCGTGCACGTCGCGGTGCGAGGCGGGCTCGCTGCTCATCAGTTCCTGCTCGACCATGCGCCGGACGCGTGAGCCGAGCGATTGCAGGATGATTTCGCGGAACGACGCATCGGTGCCCTTCAGCGCCATCACCGTGCGGTCGTTCGGCACCTGGTCGAACAGCGCGGTGCGGGCGCGGGGCGGCAGGGAGATGATGTCGTCGAAGGTGAACAGCAGGCCCTTGAGGATCTCCGCCGATTTCGGCCGTGTGGCGGCGAGGCTGGAGAGGACATTCTCCATGTCGTCGCGCTCCATCTTGTTGATGATGTCGGCGATGCGGGCATGGGTATCGGCGCCCGCATTGCGGGCGAGGTTCACCATGAAATCCTCATGGATGGTGTTCTCGATGATCCGCATCGTCTCGTCGACGATCGGCTTGAAGCCGAGCATGCGGCGCATCACGGCGTTGCGCATCGCCTCGGGCAGATGGCCCAGCACCTTGGCGGCGCAGGACGGCTTGACCTTGGACAGGATGAGCGCCGCGATCTGCGGATGCTCCTTGATCACATAGGCGGCGATCGTGCCCTCGGAGACCCCGGAAATGCGGTCCCAGATGCTGTGATTGGTCGAGCCGAGAATATCGGTCATCAGCGCGGAGATCTGCTCGGGGGGCAGAACCCCGTCGAGCAGCCGCTCCACATCGCCGGGCGAGCCGACGATATTAGCCCCGGCCACGAACTGCGTGGCGAACTCCTCGATGGCGAGCTCGACCTGCGCGGTCGAGGCCGGGCGCATTTCCGCTATGGCGCGGGTGATCGCCTTGATTTCATCCGGCTTGAAATGCTTCATCAGCCGCGCCGCCACCGGCCGGCCCATGGCCATGAGCAGCGCGGCGACGCGATCGGAACCCTGCAGCGGGCGGGCGACCCTGGCGGTAACGGCGGACATGCGCCCTCAACCGCGTCAGCGCGACAGGTCGGCGCCGGACGTGCCGACGATCTCGGTCAGCGACACGCCGAAGCGGGAATTGTCCTCGTCGACCACCACCACTTCGCCGCGGGCGATGATGCGGCCATTGACGACGATGTCGACCGGCTCGCCGACCCGGCGGTCGAGCGGCACGATGGCGCCGCGGCCGAGCTTCATCAGCTGGGCCACCGGCAGGTTCGCCGAGCCGAGCACGACCTGGAGCGTCACCGGCACGCGCAGCAGCGATTCGAGGCCGCGCCCGCCGAAGCTTTCCTCAACCGCGCCGCTGGGGGCCAGCGCTTCCGGGGCGAAGGTTTCGTGGCTCATCCGTGCAGCTCCTCGGTCGGGTGGGTGGGGGTGGCGGGCGCGGCATCGGCGCGGGCGCGGTCCAGGCGGGCGACCAGCGCCTCGGCCTCGCCGATCCTGACGCAGAGCTCGGCGATCAGCTCGCGGCTGTCATTGTTGAGCAGCGCGACGGCCTCGCGTGCCTGGTCAAGCGCGGCGGCGCTGTCATGCAGCGCCAGCCGGTAGTGGCGCCCGACGGTCGAGAGCTCGTTGAGCTTGCGATACATCAGAACGACGCAGCCGCTCGTCACCACCAGCGCCACGAACAGCACCGCCTCAGCGGGGGAGAATGTCATCGATGAACTCCTGATCGAGGTCGACCGCCTCTTCGATACGCAGCACATAAGACCCTTCAGCTTGCCCCAGGCTGCACCAGAACAGCGGCTGCTCGACGCTCTCCAGCTTGACGCGGCTGCGCGGCGTCGCCTGGAGCGGCAGAATCTGCCCGACCTCCAGCATGCCGGCCTCGCCGAGCGTGATCTCCCGCTCCTCCAGCACGGCGCGCAGCCGCACCTCGGTGCGCTGCACCTCGCCGCGAATGTGCTTGGTCCAGATCGGGTCGCGCGGGGAGGATTCGCCGGCGGTGGTGCTGGCGAGCTGCTGGCGCAGCGGGGTCAGCGCGCCCTGCGGAATCAGCACGAACATCTCGCCGCCGCGATTGAGCGCCTGCAGCAGGAACTTGGCGCAGATGGCGAGGTTGTTGCGGCGCCCGACCACCGCGAAATCCATGCGGGTTTCCTGGCGCTGGAACTTGAAACTGACCTGGCTCACCAGCGCGAAGCTGCCCTGCAGCGCCTTGGCCATCTGCTCGAACAGCGCGATGGCGATGCGCAGCTCGATATTGGAGAAAGAGCGCTCGTCATCCACCGGCGGTTCGGAGCCATCGGCACCGAACAACACCTCGACCATGCTGAACACGAAGTCGCGGTCGAAGCCGACGATGACGTGGCTGTCCCATTCCGGGGAATGGAACACGCCGACAATGGCCATGCCCTCATAGCTGTCGAGCACGTCGCCGATTCGCCCGCTCTCGACCTGGCTCAGCGAGTAATAGGCCTGCGAGGAGGCCAGCTGGCGCAGGCTCTCCGCGCACAGCGTCGCCATCCGGTCGAAGATGACGTGCAGCATCGGCAGCTTGTCGAGCGAAAGCCCGGCGGCGTCGAGCAGCAGGTCGCGAATATCGGTCGACTGGCCAGTTGGGGGAGCGGCGCGCATGTTCATGGGATCAGGCTGCCTGTGGCACGGCCGTGAGCGTCGGCACGTTGGAAATCGCTTCCGCCTCGACCTCGTCGATGGTCGGCCGCTCGGAGGAGGAAATGGTCTTGCGCCCGTGTTCCAGGGCGATCTGCGGCAGCGCCCCGTTCATGTAGGCGATGAGCGACTGCTTCACGATGATGAAGGGCTGGACCTGCTTCTCGCGCATGATCTTGATGCTGTGCGCCATCGGCCCGAGGATCGCGTAGGAGGTGTAGATGCCGATGAGGGTGCCAACCAGTGCCGAGGCGATATAATGGCCGAGGATTTCCGGCGACTGGTCGATGGCGCCCATCGCCTTGACGATGCCGAGCACCGCCGCGCAGATGCCGATGGCGGGCATTCCCTCGGCCACGGTGCTGAGTGCCCCGGCCGGCTTGGTCTTGTATTTCTTGATGGTGGAGATTTCCTGTTCCATCAGCCCCTCGATCTCGTGTGAGCGGGCATTGCCGATGACGATCAGGCGGGCATAGTCGCAGATGAACTGCGTCAGCTCCTTGTCCTTCAGAATGTTCGGGAAGTGCTGGAACAGCGCGGAATTGGCGGGGTCGTCGATGTGACCTTCGACCTCGTTGCGCGGGCGGGTGCGCAGCTCGCGCATCAGCGCATAGAGCAGGCCCAGCAGGCCGAGGAAATCCTTGCGCTTGGGTGCCTTGCCCGTGAAGGCCTGCCCCAGCGCCTTGCCGGTGTCCTTGATGGTCGACATCGGGTTGGCGATGAGGAAGGTGGCAAACGCGATCCCGAAAATGATGACATATTCGAAAGGCTGCCAGATCACTTCGAGATGGCCGCCCATGGCCACGAATCCACCCCCAATCGAGGCGAACCCCAGGACAATGCCGATCAGAATGCCCAAAGCGATGCTCCTCCGTTGTGGAGCTCCGGTCTAGGCGGGGAAGATTGCGCGAGGCTGGCCGCCGCTGGACGTCCTTGCTCGGTACGCGCGGGAAGCCCGGCGCAAGCTTGCCCGTCCACCTTGGGGCAGGACCGCAGCCAGGGATCGCCATGGACACGACCTTCGCGACCTACAAGTCGCTTACGCGCAACATCACCCGCACGCTGGCGCTCAAGGCCGCCGAGCCTTCGGTGGCCCTGGAGACCAAGCACTTCCTCGCCACCATCCCGAAGATCAAGTCGGTGGACGATTTCCTCAAGAACACCCGTGCCTTCACCTATGCGATGAACGCCTTCGGACTCGGCGACATGGCCTATGCCAAGGGCTATATGCGCAAGGTGCTGACCGAGGGCATCACCGACCCGAAATCCTTCGCCAACCGCCTGAATGACGAGCGCTTCGTCGCCTTCGCCAAGGCATTCGACTTCGACAGCTACGGCCCCCTCACCACCTCGCGCACAGCGGCCCGGCAGGATGTCGCCGACGCCTATGTGCGCCAGACGCTGGAGGTCGATGCCGGGGCACAGAATGAGGGCGTTCGCCTCGCTTTGTATTTCGAACGCGAGGCGCCAAAGGTGAAGTCCGCCTATGGGCTGCTCGCCGACCCGGCTCTGTGGAAGGTGCTGAAGACGGTCTACGGCTTTCCCACCGCCATGGCCTCGGCCGCCATCGAGAAACAAGCGGCCGCCGTCACCCAGCGGCTCGACCTTGCCGATCTGCAGGACCCCACCAAGCTCGACCGGCTGATCCGCCGTTTTACCGCGCGCTGGGACGCCGATCAGGGCTTCAACTCGCCGGTGCTGGCCCTGTTCAACAATAACGGCGTCGGCTCCGGCATGGGCATGGCCCTGCTGAACCTCAAATATGGAGGCTGACCCATGCCGAACCTTTACGTCTCGCTGTCGGCGCAGATGGCGACGGAACGGCGCATGGTGACCATCGCCAACAACATCGCCAACATGAACACGCCGGGCTATCGCGCCGAGGAAATCAAGTTCGAGCGGCTGCTGTCGACCGCGGGCGACCAGGAGGTCGCCTTCGTCTCCGAAGGCGAGAGCTATACCTCGCGCAATGCCGGGCCGGCCATCTTCACCGGCAATGCGCTTGATGTGGCCCCGCAGGGCGACAGCTGGTTCGCGGTGCAAACCCCGAATGGGCGGGCCTATACACGCGACGGGCGGCTGCATTTGGGTCCGGCCGGCGAACTGCTCACCGTCGATAACCTCCCCGTGCTCGACGCCGGCGGCACCCAGCTGCTGCTCGATCCCTCCGCCGGCGAGATCCGCATCGGCACCGACGGCACAATAACGCAGGGCGCCAACCAGGCCGGCACGCTCGGCCTGTTCACCCTGCCGGCGGGGGCGAAGCTGGAACGCCACGGCCATTCGGCGGTGATCCCCGACCGCGCCGCCGAGCCGGTGCAGGACTTCTCCAGCCTCGGCGTCCGCCAGGGCTATATCGAAGGCTCCAACGTCGATCCGATCATGGAGATGACACGGCTCATCGCCGTCCAGCGCACCTTCGAGATGGCCGCCCAGGCGGTGCAGCAGAGCGAGGATTCCACCTCGGAAACCATCCGCACGCTCGGGCCGTCCTGAGATGAACGCGCTGACGCGCCTGGAGAGCGCCGTTCAGTCGGGCCTCGACGACCTGCCCTTCGTGCGCGTCTCGGGCGTGGTGCGCGAGGTGACGCCGACGCATTTTCGCGTGGCGGGCCTGTCCTCCCACCTCACCCTCGGCGCCTGCGTCGGGGTGGAGGCCGGCGGGCGCCAGCTGATCGGCGAGGTGGTGCGGCTCGACGAGGGCGGCGCCACGGTGAAGCCCTTTGACGAGCGGGTGCCGATCGGCCTCGGCGCCCCGGCGCATCTGGCGCGCACCCTCGCCTTCCGCCCGCATGCCGACTGGAAAGGCCGGGTGATCGGCGCGCTGGGCCAGCCGCTGGACGGGCTCGGCCCGCTCACCCTGGGCGACGAGGCGCGCGCGCTCGAAGCCGATCCGCCGGAGGCGATGACGCGGGCGCGCATCCACAAGCCCTTGCGCACCGGCGTCCGGGTGATCGACCTGTTCACCCCGCTCTGCGAGGGTCAGCGCATCGGCATCTTCGCCGGCTCGGGCGTCGGCAAGTCGACCCTGCTCGCCATGCTGGCCCGCTGCGAGGGCTTCGATACCATCGTCATTGCCCTGGTCGGCGAGCGCGGCCGCGAGGTGCGCGAGTTCCTCGAAGGACCGCTGGCGCCCAATCGCCACCGCTCGGTGGTGGTGGTGGCCACCAGCGACGAGAGCGCGATGATGCGGCGCCTGGCACCGCGCGCGGGCTTCGCCGTGGCGGAGTATTTCCGCGATCGCGGCGAGCAGGTCCTGCTCATCGTCGACAGCGTCACCCGCTATGCCCATGCCGCGCGCGACGTGGCCCTGGCGGCGGGCGAGCCGGCGGTGGCGCGCGGCTATGCACCGAGCGTGTTCAGCACCCTGCCCCGCCTTCTGGAGCGCGCCGGCCCCGGGCCGGACGGCGCCGGCGCGATCTCCGCCATCTTCTCGGTGCTGGTCGATGGCGACGACCATAACGACCCGGTGGCCGACGCCGTGCGCGGCACGCTGGACGGCCATATCGTGCTCGACCGGGCGATCGGCGACCAGGGGCGCTTTCCGGCGGTCAACGTGCTGCGCTCGGTCTCGCGCCTCGCCGATCTCGTCTGGAGCCCGGAGGAGCGCGACCT
Source organism: Ancylobacter rudongensis (assembly GCF_900100155.1). Lineage (GTDB taxonomy): Bacteria > Pseudomonadota > Alphaproteobacteria > Rhizobiales > Xanthobacteraceae > Ancylobacter > Ancylobacter rudongensis. The sequence goes on along the minus strand of NZ_FMTP01000009.1, from coordinate 26,409 downwards.
GATCCGCCGCCTGCGCAGCCTCATCGCCCGCTTCGAGGACACGCGCGATCTGCGGCTGATGGGCGGCTACCACCCCGGCGCCGACCCCGAGCTCGACCAGGCGGTGAAGGTGGTGCCCCGCATCTATGAGGCGCTGTCGCAATATGCCGACGCCCCGCCCAGCCGCGAACCCTTCGCCGAACTCGCCCAAGCCATACGCGGCTAGCCATACGCGGCTAGGCCCGACGCGGCTGACGCCAGTCTCGCACAAGCCAGACACGGTCAAGTGCGACAACGACACCGAGGAGTGATGAAATGAGCCTCTATGGCATGATGCGGACGGGTGTGTCCGGCATGGCGGCGCAGTCCAACAAGCTGAGCACCATCGGCGACAACATCGCCAATTCGGGCACCGCCGGCTACAAGCGCGCCTCCGCCGAATTCTCCACCCTGCTGCTGCAGAGCGGACCGGGCGAGTATAATTCCGGCGCCGTGAACACGGCGGTGCGCCATTCGATCAGCCAGCAGGGCGCGCTGAACTATTCCACCTCGGCGACCGATCTGGCGATCCAGGGCAATGGCTTCTTCCTGGTGTCCGATCCCAACGGCACTTCCTATCTCAGCCGCGCCGGCTCCTTCACCGTCGACGCCGCGAGCGGCAACCTCGTCAACACCGCCGGCTTCACGCTGATGGGCTACGACATCACCGGCGGCGACCCGAATGTGGTGCTGAACGGTGCCGGCGGCCTGCAGCCGGTGCGCATCGCCGATGTGCGGCTGGCCGCCAATCCCTCCCGCGACGGCGCCTTCGCCGCCAACCTGCCGTCCGCCGACGCCGTCGTGACCGGCAACACCCCGGCCACCAACGCCGCCGATGCCAGCTTCTCGCAGAAATCCTCGCTGGTCACCTTCGACAATCTCGGCGGCGAGGTGACGCTCGACATCTACCTCACCAAGACCAGCGACAGCCCGATCGCGTGGGAGATGACCGCCTTCGACCGTGCCGATGCGGCGGTGGGCGGCGGCTTCCCCTATGCCAATGCCGCGCTCACCACCCAGACCCTCGATTTCGACGCGCTCGGCAACCTCACCTCCACCGCCTCCATGGTGCTTGATGTGCCGGGCGGGCAGACGCTGACGCTCGATCTCGCCGGCATGACCCAGCTGGCCGACCGCTACACCCCGCTCACCGCCACGGTGGACGGCAACGCCCCCAGCTCGGTGTCGAGCGTGACCATCGACAAGGACGGCGTCGTCTCCGCCGTCGACCTGAACGGGCGCAAGTCGGCGCTCTACAAGATCCCGCTCGCCTTCGTCACCAGCCCGGACAATCTCGATCCCAAGGCCGGCAACGTGTTCGAGACCACGCGCGAATCCGGCGGCCTGCAGATCGGCTTCGCCAATGAGGGCGGGCTCGGCACCATGGTATCAGGCGCCACCGAGCGTTCGAATGTCGACATGGCGTCCGAGCTCACCGAGATGATCAGCGCCCAGCGCGACTACACCGCTAATTCCAAGGTGTTCCAGACCGGCTCGGAACTGCTCGACGTGCTGATGAGCCTGAAGCGGTGATGCGCTCATGAGCTTGTCGCTCGCCCTCAACACCGCCCGCACGTCGCTCTCCGCGACCTCGACCCAGATCGAGACGACGGCGCGCAACATCGGCAATGCGGGGCAGCCGGGCGCCTCGCGCAAGATCGCCGTCACCACCACGGAAGCCTCCGGCGGCGCCTATGTCGTCGCCGTCTCGCGGGCCAGCGACAGCGCGCTCTATACGCGCATGCTCGGGGCGACCTCGAACGCCGCCGACCGCCAGGCGGTGCTCGACGGGCTGAACCGGCTGCGCACCGGGATGGGCGATGCCGCTGGCGACAGCACGCCGGCGGCGCGCATCGGGGCGCTGGGCGATGCTCTTGCCCAATTCGCCAATGCGCCTGACGATCCCGCCTTCGGCGCCCGCACCGTCACCGTGGCGCAGGACCTCGCCACCGCGCTCAATGCCGCCGCCGCCACCGTCCGCACCGTCCGCACCGATGCGGATTCCGGCCTGGCGCGCTCGGTGGTTCGGGTCAACGATCTGCTCACGCAGTTCGCCGCCGAGAACGACGCGGTGGTGAAGGGCACCGGCGCCGGGCGCGACGTCAGCGACGCGCTGGACCGGCGCGACACGCTGCTCGCCGGCATCGCCGAGGAGATGGGCGTCACCGCCGTCTCGCGCGCCAATAACGACCTCGTGCTCTACACCGATGGCGGCGCCACCCTGTTCGAGACCGTGCCGCGGGCCGTGACCTTCAAGACCACGCCGGTGCTGGCGGCGGGGATGAGCGGCCAGGCGGTGATGGTCGACGGCGTCAGCGTCACCGGCGCGGATGCGGCCATGCCGCTGCGTTCCGGCCGTATCGCCGGCCTTGCCGAGCTGCGCGACCGCACCGCGGTGACGCTGGAGACCCAGCTCGATTCCATGGCGCTGGGGCTGGTGCAGTCCTTCGCCGAATCCGACCAGAGCGGCAGCGGCGCGCCTGATGCGCCCGGCCTGTTCACCGACGGCACCGCGACGCTGCCGGCGCAGGCCACGGGCCTGGCCGCGCGCCTCGCCGTCAATGCCGCCGTCGATCCCGCGCGCGGCGGCAACCCGAGCCTGCTGCGCGACGGCGGCATCAATGGCGCCGCCTATGTCGCCAATGCCGGCGGGCAGGCGAGCTTCGGCGACCAGCTCCAGGCGACCGCCACGGCCCTGGCCGATGTCCGCGACTTCGACCCGGCCTCGGGTATCCCCGCGCGTTCGACCCTCGGCGATTTCGCCGCCGCCTCCACCGGCTGGCTGGAAGGCCAGCGCCAGGTCGCGGCCGGTGCGGCAGAGAGCGAATACGCCCTGCTCTCGCATGCCTCGAAGGCGCTTTCCAACGCGACCGGCATCAACATGGACGAGGAATATGCCCGCCAGCTCGATCTGGAGCGCAGCTACCAGGCCTCGTCCAAGCTCATCGCCGTGATCAACGGCCTCTACGACGCGCTCTTCCAGGCCGTGAGGTAAGCCATGTTTTCCAGCTTCATCTCCACGCTCTCGCTCAATCATGCCCCTCGCGCCGCCCTGCCCCGGCTGCAGACCGAGCTCGCCAAGGCCAGCCAGGAACTGACGACCGGCCGGCGCGCCGATGTCGGCCTCGATCTCGGCGTCGGCATCGGCGAGAACCTCACCCTGCGGCGCGACCAGGCCTCACTGCAGAGCCTTATCGACGGCAACGCCTCCACACTGGCAGCGCTCGACCGCACCCAGACCGGGCTCGACGACATTCGCGGGCAGGCCGACCGTTTCCTCAGCGCCATGGTCGGCATCTCCGATGCCAATAGCGGCGCCGGGGTGCTGGCGGCGCAGGGGCGCTCGGCGCTGGACGCCCTCACCGCCACGCTCAACCTGACCGATGGTCGGCGCTACCTCTTCGGCGGGTTGAACAGCGCCGCCAAGCCGATGGCCAGTTTCGACGAAGGCCCGCAGGCGGCGATCACCAGCGCCTTCGCCGCCCGCTTCGGGCTCGATCCGGCCAACCCGCTGGAAGACCCGGCCGTGGCGCAGATTCCCGCCGCCGATCTGGCCGATTTCATCGACACCACCTTCGCCGCCTCTTTCGAGGAACCCGGCTGGAGCGCCACCTGGTCGGACGCGAGCAGCGAGAACCGCAGCGCCGCCATTTCCTCCACCAGCCGGATCGAGGTCGGGGCGAGCGCCAACGAGCCAGCCATGCGCAAGCTCGCGATGGCATACACGATGATAGCGACGCTCGGCGCCGCCCCGTTGAAGGGCGACGCTCTGGCCACGGTGCTCGACAAGACGCGATCGCTGATGGGAAGCGCCATTTCCGGCGTCACCGACATCGCCACCCGCGTCGGCTCCGGCCAGAGCCGCATCGCCGCCGCCGACACGCTGATGCGTAGCGCCATCGACGCCACGGATCGCCGTCTGAACGTTCTTGAAGCCATTGATCCCGCCGAGGCCAAGACGAGACTGGACACCGTGACTACCCAGATCGAGATGTCCTACTCGCTGACCGCGCGAATACTTAAACTGTCCATCATGGACTACATCTAGGACGAAGGGTCGACAGATGTATCGCTTCTCGTATGCCGAGATACTCGGCGACTCCAGCGCCGAAGGGCGGGACGAAGAGCGCCTGGCGCTCGACCACGCCATCGATCTGCTGACGCGCGCCCAGGCCAATGGCCCGGCCTCGCCGGAAGCCGCGCAGGCCGTGCTCTATCTCCAGAAGCTCTGGGGTTTCCTCATCCGCGACCTCAGCGATCCGCATAACGAGCTGGCCGAGACGCTGCGCGGAAACCTGATCTCCATCGGCCTGTGGGTGATCAAGGAGGCGGACCAGATCGTGCAGGAGCGCTCCTCCAACTTCGCCGGCCTCATCGAGGTCAACCGTTCCATCCGAGACGGACTTATGTGAGGTGCGCGATGCAGATCTCCCTCAAGCCCGGTGAACGCCTCTTCCTCAACGGCGCGGTCATTCGCGTCGACCGCAAGGTGACGGTCGAGCTGATGAACGATGTGGCGTTTCTGCTGGAGAGCCACGTGCTGCAGGTCGAGGACACCACCACGCCGCTGCGCCAGCTCTATTTCGTCGTGCAGATGATGCTGATCGAGCCGCGCCGGATGGCGCAGGCGCAGCGCCTGTTCCGCGAACAGCTGGCGGCGCTCATCACCTCGTTCCGCAATGAATCGATGGTCGCCGCGCTGAACCAGATCGGCGATCTCGTCGACACCGGCCGCTTCTTCGACGCGCTGCGCGCCCTGCGCCGCCTGTTCCTCGTCGAGGACACCATCCTCGGCTGCGACGCGCCCAGGGCCGCCTGAGGCATTTGTTGTTTCGACGCGCTTTCCAGCCGCCGACGGATCCCGTCGTGCGGGGAAAGGCATCAGGGAAATTCAAGCCATGACCAGCATCAATGCCCTTGGCGGCGCCTCGGCCGCGTCGGCCCCTGCCGCCAAGCCGGCCGGCGGTACGCTCGACTACAGCGCCTTCCTCAAGCTGCTCATTGCCCAGATGAAGAACCAGGACCCGACCGAGCCGATGGACACCGCCCAGTATATGGGCCAGCTCGCCTCGTTCTCGCAGGTCGAGCAGAGCGTGGCGGCCAATGCCAAGCTCGATCAGCTCCTCACCTCCTCGGCGCTGCAGATCGCCGATGCCGCGGTCGGGCGCACCGTCACCAGCGCCGATGGCAGCGTGACCGGGCAGGTGGCGTCGGTGCGCATTTCCTCCGAGGCGCCGGTGGCCACCCTCACCGATGGCCGCGAGGTCACGCTCGGCGCCGGCATCCGGATCGCCTGAGCGATGAACGAGGCCGACGCCCTCGACATCGTCCAGTCCGCGATCTGGACCATCATCATCGCCTCCGGCCCGGCCGTCGCGGTGGCGATGCTGGTCGGCATCGCGGTGGCGCTGTTCCAGGCGCTGACCCAGGTGCAGGAAGTCACCCTCACCTTCATCCCCAAGATCATCGCGGTGCTCGTCGTCACCGCACTGACCGCCACGTTCATCGGCCAGCAGATTCTTGCCTTCACCCAGGAAATCTACGGCCGGATCGGCACCGGATTCTAGAGCATCATGAGCGCATTGACCGCTGCCCCTGCCGCCGCACGCGCCTCCCGGCGCGATATCGGCTTTGCGGTCGGCATCGTTGCCATCCTCACCGTCCTCTTTCTCCCGATCCCCGCCCCCCTCATCGACCTCGGGCTGGCACTTTCCATTGCGCTGTCAGTGCTTATCCTGATGGTATCGCTGTGGATTCAGAAGCCGCTCGAATTCAGCGCCTTCCCCACCGTCCTGCTGATCGCCACCCTGCTGCGCCTGGCGCTGGGCATCGGCACCACCCGCCTGATCCTGGCGGAGGGCGGCGATGGCGTTCACGCCGCCGGGCATATCATCAGCGGCTTCTCGCAGCTGGTGATGAGCGGCGATTTCGTCATCGGCATCGTCGTCTTCGTCATCCTGATCACGGTCAACTTCCTCGTCATCACCAAGGGCGCGACCCGCATCGCCGAGGTCGGCGCGCGCTTCACCCTCGACGCCATCCCCGGCAAGCAGATGGCGATCGACGCCGATCTCAATGCCGGCCTTATCGACGACAAGGAAGCGCAGCGCCGGCGCAGCGAGCTGGAGGAGGAAAGCTCCTTCTTCGGCTCGATGGACGGCGCCTCGAAATTCGTGCGCGGCGAGGCGGTGGCCAGCCTCATCATCATCGCCGTGAACATTTTCGGCGGCATCATCATCGGCGTGACCCGCCACGAGATGGAGCTGCGCGAGGCGGCGGACGTCTTCACCCGCCTTTCCGTCGGCGACGGGCTGGTCTCGCAGATCCCGGCGCTGATCGTCTCGCTGGCCGCCGGCCTCCTCGTCTCCAAGGGCGGCACGCGGGGAGCCACCGAAAAGGCGGTGCTGGGCCAGCTGGGCGCCTATCCGCGCGCGCTCTTTGTCGCCGCCGCCCTGATGTTCTGCCTGGCACTGGTGCCCGGCCTTCCGCTCGTTCCGTTCGCGGCGCTCGGTGCCATCCTCGCCTTCATCGCCTACAAGGTGCCCCTGCACCTCGCCCGCGAGCAGGAGGCGGAGCGGAGCCGCGAGGCGCAGCTGCAACAGCAGGTTGCCGCCGAGAGCAAGGATTCGGTGCGGGAATCGCTGCGCACCGCCGAGGTCGAGGTTGCCGTCGGCAAGCAGCTCGCCACCATCGTGCTGCGCAACCCGGCGGAGCTGGCCCACCGCATCGGCAAGATGCGACGCAAATTCGCCGAGCGCTACGGCTTCGTGGTGCCCGACATCAAGGTCTCGGAAGGGCTTACCCTGCCGGCCAAGAACTACCAGATCAAGCTGCACGGCACCGCCATCACCGGGCATGAAATGCGGATCGGCGAAGCGCTGGTGGTGATCGGCGAAGGCCCGCGCCCGGACGTGCCCGGCGACGAGACCCGCGAGCCGGCCTTCGGCATGAAGGCGCTGTGGGTCTCCGAATCCTATGCGGCGGAGGTCAAGCGCGAGGGCTTCGCCCCGATCGACGCGCTCTCGATCATGCTCACCCATGTCAGCGAGGTGGTCTCGAACAATCTGGCGCAGCTCCTTTCCTACAAGGACATGCGGGCGCTGCTGGAGCGGCTCGATCCCGAATACAAGCGGCTGATCGAGGACATGTGCCCCTCGCAGATCTCCTATTCCGGTCTGCAGGCGGTGCTGAAGCTGCTGCTGGCCGAGCGTGTGTCGATCCGCAACCTGCACCTCATCCTCGAGGCCATCGCCGAAATCGTGCCGCATGCGCGGCGCTCCGAGCAGGTGGTGGAGCATGTGCGGATGCGGATGGCGCAGCAGATCTGCGGCGACCTTTCCGAGGGCGGCGTGCTCAAGGTGCTGCGCCTGGGCGGCAAGTGGGACCTCACCTTCCATGAGGCGCTGAAGCGCGACGCCAAGGGCGAGGTGGCGGAATTCGACATCGACCCGCGCCTGGTCGAGCAGTTCGGCACCGAGGCCTCTGCGGCTATCCGCGAGCGGATGCGCAGCGCCGGCAGCTTCGCCCTCGTCACCGCACCCGATGCCCGCCCCTATGTCCGGATGATCATCGAGCGCATGTTCCCCGCCCTGCCGGTGCTCTCGCATGTGGAGATCGCGCGCGGGGTCGAGATCGCCTCGCTCGGGTCCATCGCGTGAACACGCTCACCGAGGCGCCGCTGGTCGCGGCTTTCCTCATTTTCTGCCGCATCGGCGCCTGCTTCATGCTGATGCCGGCCTTTTCCAGCAGCCGGCTGCCGGCCAAGATCCGGCTGTTCCTGGCGCTCGCCATTTCCTACGCCCTCACCCCGTTGCTCGGCGACGACATCGCCCGCACGGTGGCGGGCCTGTCGCAGGCCCAGCTGCTGCTGGCGATCGGCGGCGAGCTGGCGACGGGCGGCATGATCGGCCTGCTGGCCCGCATCTTCTTCCTCGCCCTCCAGACCCTGATGACGGCGGCGGCGCAGGCCGTTGGCCTGTCCACTCCCTCAAGCATGATGGGCGAGGACGACGGCCAGATGCCGGAAATCGCCACGCTGATGACCCTGTCCGCCACCGCGCTGCTGTTCGCCACCGAGCAGCACTGGGAAATCCTGCGGGCGATCGTCGAATCCTATTCCCGCCTGCCGCCCGCCGGCGCCTTCCCGGCGGGCGGCTCGCTCGGCCTGTTCGTCGACCGGCTGAGCGACACCTTCCTGCTCGGCCTGCGGCTGGCGAGCCCGTTCCTGGTCTATTCGGTGGTGGTGAACCTTGCGGTCGGCCTGATCAACAAGCTCACCCCGCAGATCCCGGTCTATTTCATCGCCATGCCCATGGTCACGGCCGGTGGGCTGCTGCTGCTCTATGTGACCGTCGACGACGTGCTGAGAATGTTCATGGAGGCGTTCACCTCCTGGCTGGCGAAAGGCTGAGCGATGATTGCCCCTCTGCGCAAGGCACGCCGGATCGAGGCCGTGCAGGGACAGATGCACCAGCGTGCCGAGAGCGCGCTCGCCCGGCTCGAACGGGCGCAGGCCGAGGTCGAGCGGGAGCGGCGGGACATCATGGCGGTCCTGAACAACGAAGCCATCGCGCCCTTCGTCATCGCCCTCGCGGCGCCGCGCCTGCGCGCGCTCGATGTGCAGATCGGCCGCCTGCAGCATGAGGCGGCGGTGCAACGGGCCGTGGCGCTGGAAGCCGCCATGCGGCTGAAGCGGGCCGAACGCATGACCGGCAAGGCCAAGGAGAACGCTCAAGCCGCCGAGGAGCGGGCCAGCCTCGACGAAGCGCTGGAGGCGTTCATCGCCCGGGGGGGCGCAAGCTTCCCGCCAGCCTGATCTGCGAGGCTGCACCGGTCAAATGAAATGGTGCAGCCGATGAGCATCCAACCTCCGTCCGACATCCTTCTCGACGTGGTGAAGGCCGCCGATCCGCAGAAGGCCCAGGCCATGGCCGCGCGGCTGCGGCAGGTCGCGTCTGCCACGGCCAGCGCCGCGTCGGGCAGCGCAGCGGTCGAAGGGCCGCGCTTCGACGACGCCCTCGCCGACGAGAACGCCGCCCCCGTCGCCCTGGGCGAAGGGGGAAGCCCGCTCGGCACGTTCTCGGCGCGAACGCTGTCCAACGCCACCGCGCTGTCCTCGCGCGAGCCGGCCGGCACGCCCTCCCCCTATCAGCGCTTCGAGGCGATGGTGCTGAGCGGCTTTGTCGAGCAGCTTCTGCCCAAATCCAGCGCAACCCTGTTCGGCGCCGGCACCGCCGGGCAGGTCTGGCGCTCGATGCTCGCCGAGCGCATCGCCGACGAGGTCGCCAAATCGGGCGGCGTCGGCCTTGCGCAGCACCTTGCCTCGGTACGGAGCGGGCAGGACGCAGCATGAGCGCCAATCCCGCCCTGGTGACGCTGCATGGCCTGCTCGACCGGCTCGAAGAGGCTGTCGAGGAAGAAACGGCCGCGCTCAGCCAGCGCCGGCCGCTCGATTTCGAGGAGATCAACCGGCGCAAGAGCCGCAGCCTGCTGGAACTGACGCGCGCCATCCGCTCCCTGCCCGAGGCGCTGGACGGCGCGCTGCCCGCGCGGCTGGCCAGCCTGCGCGGCAAGCTCCTGGAAAATCAGGACATGCTGAGCATCCACCTTTCCGCCGCGCAGGAAATCGCCGCCATTCTCGGCCGCGAGATGGGCGAGGCCGACTCGGACGGGACCTACTCGTTCGCGCAGGTCACGAGGCACGCCTCGCGATGATGCGCCTGCTGTTCATCGGCCTTTGGGTCTGCCTGGTCACGCTGCTGGCAAGCTATGGCGGCGCCTACTGGATGGCCGGCTCCTCCGGCGGCAAGGACGAGCAACCCTATCTCGCAGGGCTCGAATACCGCCGGCTTGAACCGATCAACGTGCCGATGATCATCGACGGCTCGGTGCGAGGCTACGTGATCGCCAAGCTGGTCTTCACCGCCGACGCTGAAACGCTGCGCAAGCTGCCGATAGAGCCGCAGATCTTCGTCACCAACGCTGCGTTCCACGAAATATACACGGACGGCCGTGTCGAATTCGGTAAATTGTCCAAGTACAACCTGGCCGAAATGCTGAGCAACATCCGGACAAAGGTAAATGAAAAGCTGAACGGCGAGGTTATCAACGAAATACTCGTCGACGGCATCAATTACATCGACAAGTCCGAAATACGCGCACTTGTCGATCGTTCCGGCGCCGCGCCGAAGAAGACACCCGCCGCCTCAGGCGAAAAAGCAACCCATTGAGCCTCAATCCGGAAATGTCCTCATGAAGATCACCGGCAAAATCTACACCATCATCGCCACGCTCGGTCTGACGACCGCGCTCGTCGGCGGCATCTCGATCTACACGCTCAATTACGAGGCCCGCCTTTCCAATCAGCTCGACCAGTTGAACCACCAGGCCTTCCTGGCCGAACGCATCAACGGTCTCGTCAGCGCCGTGGTGATGGACGCGCGCGGCGTCTACATGTCGGCGGACACCGACGCCGCCAAGCCCTTCGTCGCTGGCATCAAGCGCACCCTCGATAAGCTGCAGGAAACCGCCCAGGACGTCGAAGCGAGCCAGGACGAGACGGTCCGTTCCAGCTTCGGTCCGGTCGCCAAGGATGTTGCCGAGTTCGTCACCTTCCGTACCGAGACAGCTCGCCTCGCCACCCAGGAAGGCCCGCAGGCGGCCAATGTGCAGGGCAACAACGAGGCCAACCGCGCCAATCGCAAGGCGCTGCAGGCGTCGCTCAACGAGCATGTCGAGCGGCTGCGCGGCCTGACCGAACCGGTCCGCGAGGAGTTCAACACGGTTAAGGTCTGGTCCGAGATCATCATCGCCATGACCACCGCGATCGGCCTTCTGATCGGCATCGGCACCGGCCTCTATATCGGCGTCGTGACGCTGAGCCGCCCCATCCGCCGGGTGATCGAGACCGTGAAGGCGGTCGCCGACGGCAATCTCGACGTCGAGATCGAAACTAACGCCGGCAATGACGAGATCGGCGAGCTCTGGCGCTCCACCGGCGAACTTCTCGGCACGCTGCGCGACGCCGAGCGCCTGCGCGCCGAGCAGGCCAGCAATGCCGAGCGGGTCGAAGTTGAAAAGCGGGTCGCCATGCGCGATCTCGCCGATCGCTTCGACAGCGAGATTTCCGGCGTCGTCCGCTCGGTTGCCGCCGCCGTCACCCAGCTGGAGCATTCGGCCTCCAGCATGAGCTCGTCGGCCGATGAGACCAGCCGCCAGTCGACCGTCGTCGCCGCGGCGGCCGAGCAGGCGACCGGCAATGTGCAGATCGCCGCTTCCGCCGCAGAAGAACTCGCCGCCTCGGTGCGCGAGATCGGCCACCAGGTGTCCACCGCCGCGAAGATCGCCGGCGAGGCCACCGAACAGGCCACCGGCACCGCCGATGTGGTGCGCGGTCTCGCCACCAGCGCCCAGCGCATCGGGCAGGTGGTGAACCTCATCACCGACATTGCCTCGCAGACCAACCTGCTGGCCCTCAACGCCACCATCGAGGCGGCGCGGGCGGGCGATGCGGGGCGTGGCTTCGCCGTCGTCGCGATGGAAGTGAAGACCCTCGCCGAGCAGACTTCGAAGGCGACCGACGAGATTTCCTCGCAGATCGCCGCCGTCCAGGGCGCCACCAACGACGTGGTGCGGGCGATCGAAAACATCTCTGGCACCATTCGCCGCATCGACGAAATCTCCAGCGCCATCGCCACCTCCATCGACGAGCAGGGCGCGGCGACCGGCGAGATCGCGCAGAACGTCCACCAGGCGGCCCAGGGCACGCAGGAGGTTTCCTCCAGCATTTCCACGGTCAGCGTCGCAGCCGCCGACACTGGGCGGGTCTCGGCCGAGATCGTGCGCTCCGCCGCAGATCTGTCGTCGCAGGCGACCCGGTTGCGTACGCAGTTCGACACCTTCATCGAACGCATCCGCGCCGCTTGAGCCCTGGCCGGCGCCTCAGGGCGCCGGCCTCTCCAGATCACCCGAATCCAGTGAGTGTCATGGACGACCTGCTCCGCGAATTCCTGACCGAAACCGGCGAAAGCCTCGATGTCGCCGACGGCGAACTTCTGAAGCTCGAAACCGACCCGAACAACCGGGACATCCTCAACAGCATTTTCCGCCTCGTGCACACCATCAAGGGCACCTGCGGCTTTATCGGCCTGACCCGGCTGGCGCGCCTCGCGCACGCCGCCGAGACGCTGATGGACGAGTTCCGCAACGGTCGCCCGGTAAAGTCGGGTGCGGTGGATCTGATCCTGCGGACCATCGACCGGATCAAGCTCATCCTGGCCGAAATCGAGCGCAGCGACGGCGTGGAGCCTCCCGGCGCGGATGAAGACCTGATCTCGGCCCTGGAAGCGGAAGCCGCCCAGGAGCCGGCTGCGCCGACCCCGCCACCGGCCCCGCCGGCGAAAGCCGAGCCGGCCGTCGTGGTCTCGCTTGAGCGCGAACTGCTGCCGGGCGAGGTGCCGCTCGACGAGCTGGAGCGCATGTTCCGCGAGACGGCGGTGGAGGCCCGGCCGAAGGCGTCGGCGCCGACGCCCGCGCCTGCCCTGGCGCCCGTGCCGCAGCTGGTGGCCACCGCGCCCGAGGCCGAGCACGCCCCGGCCGCAGCGGCCGACCCGGCAGCGGCCGCTGCGGCGCAGACCATCCGCGTCAGCGTCTCGGTGCTCGAGCATCTGATGACGATGGTTTCCGAACTGGTGCTGACCCGCAACCAGCTGATGGAGATCAGCCGCCGCAACGAGGACAGCGACTACAAGAGCCCGCTGCAGCGGCTTTCCACCGTCACCGGCGAGCTGCAGGAAGCGGTGATGCGCACCCGCATGCAGCCGATCGGCAATGCGTGGCAGAAGCTGCCCCGCATCGTGCGCGATCTCGCCCAGGAGCTCGGCAAGCATATCGAGCTGGAACAGCACGGCGCCGAGACCGAACTCGACCGCCAGTTGCTCGACCAGATCAAGGACCCGCTCACCCACATGGTGCGCAATTCGGCCGACCACGGGCTGGAGACGCCCGGGATGCGCCGATTGGCCGGCAAGCCGGAAAAGGGCACCATCCGCCTGTCCGCCTACCATGAAGGCGGCCATGTCATCATCGAGATCTCCGATGACGGGCGCGGGCTCGATATCGCCCGCATCCGCGCCAAGGCGATCGAAAACGGCCTGTGCTCGGAAGCCGATGCCGCGCGCATGGCCGACGCGCAGCTCTATCGCTTCATCTTCCATGCCGGCTTCTCCACCGCGCAGCAGGTCACGAGCGTGTCCGGCCGTGGTGTCGGCATGGATGTGGTGCGCTGCAATATCGAGGCGATCGGCGGCACGGTCGACGTGCGCTCGAAGCGTGGCGAGGGCTCGACCTTCACCATCAAGATTCCGCTCACCCTCGCCATCGTCCCGGCGCTGATTGTCGAGACCACCGGCGAGCGCTTCGCCCTGCCGCAGACCTCCGTGGTGGAACTGGTGCGGGTGCGCAGCGACAGCGAGCATTCGCTGAGCTTCATCAAGCAATCCCATGTGCTGCGCCTGCGCGATCGGTTGCTGCCGATCATCGATCTCGGCGCGGTGATGGGCCTGTCCTGCCACTGGGGTGAACGGCCCGAGGGCGAGCTGATCGTGGTCATGCAGGTCGGCAGCCAGCGCTTCGGCGTCGTGGTCGACAGCGTCTCGCATACCGAGGAAATCGTGGTGAAGCCGCTCGCCTCAGTGCTGCGCGGCATCTCCCTGGTGTCGGGCAGCACCATCCTCGGCGACGGGCGTGTCATCATGATCATCGATCCCAACGGCCTGTCCCAGATCGCGGCCACCCGGTCCGACAAAACGGGGGGCACCAGCAAGAACGAGGCGCACGCGGGCGCCGAGGCCGATTCCAACAAGATGTCGCTCGTGCTCTGCCGGGCCGGCGCGCAGGGCATCAAGGCGGTACCGCTCGCCCTCGTCACCCGTCTCGAGGAACTCGACGCCGGGGAAGTGGAGAGCCTGTCGGACCGTTGCGTGGCGCAGTATCGCGGCACGCTCATCCCGATCCTCTACGCCAACGATGAGGTGGAGCGGAAGACCTCCGGCAAGCAGCCCCTGCTCATCTTCTCGGAAGGAGAGCGGACCATGGGCCTCTTCGTCGACGAGATCGTCGATATCGTCGAGACCGAGTTCGAGCTCAAGCTGTCCTCGGGCTCCGCGGACATCATGGGCGGGGCGATCATCAACGGCACGGCCACCGAGGTGATCGACGTCGCGTACTTCATGCAGCGTGCCTTCGGCGACAACTTCGACATTCCCGTCGGGCACGCTCATGACCGCAGCGGCCGGTTGCTGCTCGTGGACGACAACGCCTTCCATCGCGCCATGCTCGAGCCGGTGCTGAAGGGCAATGGCTACATGGTGACCACCTGCAACTCCGCCAGCGAGGCGCTGGAGAAACTCTCTGGCGACACGCACTTCGACGCGGTCGTCAGCGAGGTCGACCTGCGCGGCATCGACGGCATCGGCTTCGCCGAACGCGTGCGCAGCGAACTGCACATGCATGACCTGCCGATCATCGCCATCGCGGCCGGGCGCAACCCGGAATCCATCGAACGCGGCCATCTGGCCGGATTCACCGACTATGTGGCCAAGTTCGACCGCAACGGCCTTCTCGCCGCGCTGCGCGAATTTGCGGCCCAAGAGGACAAGGAGAAGGCGGCATGAGCACGCCCGCTGTCAATGTGGAGAGGCGAAGCGACGCCCACCAATACGTCACCGTGCGCATCGGTGGACAGCTTTTCGGATTGCCGATCTCGGCGGTCAACGAGGTCTTCGTCCCCGACCAGATCACGCCCGTACCGCTCGCCTCGCGCGAGATCGACGGGGTACTGAACCTGCGCGGTCGGATCGTTACCATGATCGATATGCGCCGCCTGCTCGGCCTGGCTGATGTCAGCCTTGCCCGCATGGCGGTCGGCATCGAGCGCACGGGCGAAGCCTTCGCCCTGCTCATCGATGGGATCGGAGACGTGCTGCTCCTCGATCCCAGCACCTATGACAGCAACCCGCCGAACCTCGACGAAGAGTGGATGCAGTTCTCGGAGGGCGTCCACCGCCTGGAGGGAGAGCTTCTCGTGGTGCTCGACGTCGAACGCGTTCTCGCCACCGTCGGTGGCGCACGGAGCGCGGCGTGACCAACTCAGCCGGGAACGAAGCTGATGAAGACCTTTCTTGTCGTTGACGACTCCACCGTTGTGCGCAAGGCGGCGCGCCGCATGTTGGAAACCTGGTCCTTCAGGGTGGAGGAGGCCGAGAACGGCGCCGTGGCGCTTCATCGGTGCCGGCAGCACATGCCGGACGGTATCCTGCTCGACTGGAACATGCCTGAAGTGACGGGCTTCGAGTTCCTGGAACTGCTGCGCGGCGAAGCCGGCGGCGCCGCGCCGCGCGTGGTGTTCTGCAGCACGCACAACGACGCCGCCCATATCGCCAGTGCCCTGTCGGCCGGCGCCGACGAATACATCATGAAGCCGTTCGACGCCGACATCCTGCGGGAAAAGCTCGTCGAGGTCGGCCTGCTGGAGGAAGAGCCCACATGAGCCTCGCACGCCCCACGGGCTCCTCGGGCGGTACGCCGCAGTCGGCGGGCCCTCCCATCAAGGTGATGATCGTCGATGATTCCGTGTTCATGCGCGGCATCCTCAGCAACTGGCTTGGCGAAACCGGCGAGTTCAGCGTCGTCGCCGTCCATCCGAACGGTCGGCGCGCCGCCGACGACGTCCAGCGCGCGCAGCCCGACGTGGTCATCCTCGACCTCGAAATGCCCGATATGGACGGCCTCACCGCCCTGCCGCTCATCCTTGAGCGCAAGGCCGGTACAGCGGTATTGGTGGCCTCGGCCCTGACCCGCCGTGGTGCAGAGATCAGCCTCCGGGCGCTGACGCTCGGGGCGGCCGATTATCTGCCGAAACCGGATGCCGCTCGCGGCCCGGTCGCGGCGGAAGAATTCCGCGCCGACCTGCTGGCGAAGACGCGCAGCCTTGGCCAGCGCGTGCGGCGTCGCACGCTGCCCCGGCCGCCCGTCGGGGTGCCGGCAGCGGGTGGAGGCGCAGCGCCGTCGACCCAACCCGTGTCGGCGCCGACACCGGCCGCGCCCCGCCCCGGCGGCAAGCTGCGCGCCTATTCGATGATGCCGCCCGGCCTTCTCGCTATCGGCAGCTCCACTGGCGGCCCGCAGGCATTGACCCGGCTGTTCACCGACATCGGCACGGCCATCAGCAATGTGCCCGTGCTGGTCGTTCAGCACATGCCGCCGACCTTCACCGCCATTCTCGCCGAGCACATCGCCCGCGCCTCCGGCCGGCGTTGCGCCGAGGCGCGCGACGGCGAGGAACTTGTGCCTGGCCAGATCTATGTCGCCCCCGGCGGGCTGCACATGGACATCGTCCGCGCCGCCGGCACCAGCAAGATCCGGCTGCTTGACGGCCCGCCGGTGAACTTCTGCAAGCCGGCCGTCGACCCGATGTTCGAGGCGGTCGCGGGCATTTACGGCGCCTCCGCCCTTGCCGTGGTGCTCACCGGCATGGGCAGCGATGGTGCCCGCGGGGCGCTGAAGATCGCCGAACACGGCGGCAGCGTGATCGCCCAGGACGAGGAAACAAGCGTCGTCTGGGGGATGCCGGGCGCCACCGTGGCGATTGGCGCCTGCGCCGGCATACTTCCCATGGGGGAGATCGGGCCGCGGGTCAGCCGAATGCTGATAGGGGGCCGCGAATGATTGCCCCCTCCGAATTCGAGTTCCTGCGGCGCTTTCTCAAGGACAAGTCGGGGCTCGCCCTCACCGACGACAAGCGCTACCTGCTGGAGACTCGGCTCGAACCCGTGATGAGGAAGGCGGCGGTGCCCGGCGTCACGCAGCTCGTTGCCGCGCTGCGCGAGCGGGGAGCCTCTCCGCTGGCCGAGGCGGTGATCGAAGCGATGACGACCAACGAATCGCTGTTCTTTCGCGACAAGCGGCCCTTCGATCAGCTGACCTCGCTGATCCTGCCGGACCTGATCTCCCGCCGCCCGGCCGGCCAGCCGCTGCGCATCTGGTGCGCGGCCGCTTCCACCGGGCAGGAGCCCTATTCCATTGCCATGCTGCTGCGTGACAATGAGCGGCTTCTCGGCGGCCGGCGGGTCGAGATCGTCGCCACCGACCTGTCCGCCGAGGTGATCGAGCGGGCCAAGGAGGGCGTCTACACCCAGTTCGAGGTGCAACGGGGCCTGCCGGTGCATTATCTCCTGAAGTGCTTCAGCCAGGAGGAGCAGATGTGGCGGATCAACGCCGACATCCGCTCCATGGTACGCTTCTCCAAGCTCAACCTGCTGCAGTCCTTCAGCCATCTCGGCCAGTTCGACATCGTGTTCTGCCGCAACGTGCTGATCTATTTCGACGCGGCCACGAAGACAGACGTGCTCGGGCGCATCGCCAATGTCATGGCGCGCGACGGCTATCTCGTGCTCGGGGGCGCCGAAAGCGTGCTCGGCCTGTCCTCGGAGCTGGTGCCCGGAAGCCAGCACGGCTTCTATATCCGCAAGAACTGAACTCGCTTCGGCTGAGCCCGCTCTACTGAACGGGCCTCGGCCGAAACACCCGCCTCTTCGCTGGCTCCTCCCGGAAGCGAAGAGGCGGGTTCTCTATCCTTCCCCCGCCGCCCGCCCGGACGGCCGCCGCGTTTCGCCATTGGCGACCCGGCTCCTCGGTGACGCGCGCCGCCTTGCGGCTGTCGTCAGCGGGCCATGAATTTTCCGCAATCTCCCGCGCGGCACGATGATATCCGTCTCCATTCGTGCTTTCCTGCAGCCGGGGTTTGTCCGATACCTCCGGATGAGAGGCCGCACGCGCAATGGCGCGCAACAGTCGCAAGGGGGCAGCGTGACGCTGAGGGGAATAGTCGGGTTGCTCGCCGCAGCCATCTCGGGAATCGCTTTGCCGGGAACCGCTTACGCCGGCAGCTTCCTTGAACCGGCCGGGCCTATCGCCTCGGCGCAGATCTCGCATTTCGGCGTAATCAGTGCGCTGATGCTCATCGTCATCGTGCCGATGTTCGTCGTGCTGCCCATCGTGCTGTGGCGCTACCGCCGCGGCGGCAAGGGCACTTATCGGCCGGACTGGGAGTTCAACTGGGGCCTCGAAATCCTCATCTGGGGCGTCCCGGTGGCGCTTGTCGTCGCCCTTGGCACGGCGCTGTGGCGGCAGACGATCGAGGGCGACCCCTACCGCGCTCTCGGCCCTGACCCTCTGGTGGTCGAGGTGGTGGCCCTCGACTGGAAATTCCTCTTCCTCTACCCCGAGCAGGGCGTGGCGACGCTGGATCTGCTCGCCTTGCCCGAGGGACGGCCGATCACCTTGAAACTGACCAGCGGCACGGTGATGCAGTCCTTCATCATCCCGCAGCTCGCCGGGCAGATCTACGCGATGGCGGGCATGCAGACGCAGCTGAACCTGATTGCCGACAGGACCGGCGACTTCACCGGGCGCAACACCCAGTATAACGGCCTCGGCTTCGCCACCCAGTCCTTCACCACACGGGTGATGAGCCCTGACGCCTTCGAGGGCTGGGTCGCGGCGACGAAGGCCCGGGGAACCGCGCTCGATGCCGCCGGCTACACCAACCTGCTTCCCCCTGCCGTGGTGAACGAGCCGGTGCTCTACAGCCAGTTCACCCCGGGCCTGTTCAACCAGGTGATGGCGCGCTTCGCGCGCGGCATGTTCCAGCACGACGGCCATGCGGCGATACCCGCTTCGCCCGCGCCCGCCCAGGGCCATGACCATAAGCCGGAGGCCGCGCAATGAACTGGGAGCTGATATTCGGCCAGATCACCTGGGACTCCTTCGTCTTCGCCGGGATGATCGAGAACCCCTCGCTCAGCGAGGCCATCGCCTCGGGCGCGGGGTCGATCGCCGTGCTGGGCGCGCTCGCCACCGTCATCCTGCTGACGGTCAAGGGCTGGTGGGTGCCGCTGTGGCGCGACTGGCTGACCAGCGTCGACCATAAGAAGGTCGGCATCATGTACATCGCCATCGCGCTTGTTATGTTCGCCCGCGCGGTGATCGAGGCGGCGCTGATGCGCGCCCAGCAGCTCGCCGCCACGGAGGGCGCCGGCTTCCTGTCGGCGGATCATTTCGGGCAGCTGTTCAGCACCCACGGCACGATCATGATCTTCTTCGTGGCGATGCCGTTCATCACCGGGCTGATGAACTACGTCATGCCGCTGCAGATCGGCGCCCGCGACGTCTCCTTCCCGCTGCTCAACGCCATCTCGCTGATGCTGACCATGGCGGGCGCCGTGCTCATCATGGTGTCGCTGGTGGTGGGCCAGTTCTCCACCGGCGGCTGGTCGGCCTATCCGCCCTTCACCGGCATTGAGTTCAGCCCGGGAGAGGGCGTCGACTACTGGATCTGGGCGGTGTCGCTGGGCTCGATCGGCTCGACGCTGACGGGCCTCAACTTCGCGGTGACGATCTACAAGAAGCGCTGCCCCGGCATGACGCTGTTCCGCATGCCGCTGTTCACCTGGACGACCTTGTGCACGTCGATCCTGATGATCTTCGCCATGGCGCCACTGACCGCCGCCACCGTCATGCTCGCCCTCGACCGCTATGCCGGCTTCCATTTCTTCACGAATGGCGACGGCGGCAACATGATGAACTACGCCAACCTGTTCTGGCTGTTCGGCCATCCGGAAGTCTACATCCTGATCCTGCCGGCCTTCGGCGTCTGGTCGGAGGTGGTCGCCACCTTCTCCAGCAAGCGCATCTATGGCTACACCTCGCTGGTCTACGCCACCATGTGCATCGCCGTGCTCTCCTTCGCGGTGTGGCTGCACCACTTCTTCACCATGGGCCAAAGCGCGAATGTGAACGCCATCTTCGGCATCGCCACGATGATTATCGGCGTGCCGACCGGCGTGAAGGTCTATGACTGGCTGCTGACCATGGTGGGCGGGCGCATCCGCTTCTCCACGCCGATGCTGTTCCACATCAACTTCCTGCTCACCTTCATCCTCGGCGGCATGACCGGCGTGCTGCTGGCCAATCCCGGCGTCGACTTCCAAGTCCACAACACCCTGTTCCTGGTGGCGCATTTCCACAACATGATCATCCCCGGCGTGCTGTTCGGCATGTTCGCGGCGGTTCAGTTCTGGTTCCCGAAGGTGTTCGGCTTCCGGCTGCATGAAGGGCTGGGCCGCGCCTCCTTCTGGTGCTTCGCGCCGGGCTTCCTGCTGGCGTTTTTCCCGCTCTACTGGCTGGGCATGATGGGCGCGACGCGCCGGACCTATATGTGGTCGAATCCCGACTATGTGCCCTGGCTCGCCCTCGCCATGCTCGGCGCCGCGCTCATCCTGGCCGGCTTCGCGCTGATGGTGATGCAGATCGTCGTATCGGTGCGCCAGCGCGCACAGCTCGCCGCCCCGCTGGGCGATCCCTGGGACGGGCGGGCGCTCGAATGGTCGATCCCCTCGCCGCCCCCGGCCTGGAACTTCGCCGTGCTGCCCGAGGTGTCCTCGCAGGACCCGTTCTACGAGGCCAAGAAGGCTGGCACCGCCTATCGCTCGCCCGCGGCCTATGAGGACATCGAGGTGCCGCGCAACACGGCGACGGCGCCGCTGATCGGCCTGTTCGCCTGCGCCTGGGCCTTCGCCCTCGTCTGGCACATCTGGTGGCTGGCGATCGCCTCCTTCGTGCTGATCTGGGTCGTCGTCATCGTGCGCTCTTTCGAGACGGACACGGAAGAGACCGTTCCCGCCGCGACGGTGAAGGCGGCGAACGAGGCCTTCCTCGCCGCCGTGCGCGCCACGCCGGGCGTGACCCGCGACCGGGAGATGACCTCCGACAACAGGGGCCGGGCCATCCCGGAAAGTCTGGAGGCCGGCGCGGGCGCCCTCGCCTCCGGCGCTGCCGTGGAGGTGTCGCGATGAGCCTTTCCGAACGCCTTCATCCCGGGCTGAACCTCGCCGGCACCGACCCCGAAGGCCACGAGGCGGCCGAGGAAGTCCTGTTCGGCTTCTGGATCTTCCTGATGAGCGATCTGGTGCTGTTCGCAGTGCTGT
This sequence comes from Ancylobacter rudongensis, assembly GCF_900100155.1. GTDB lineage: Bacteria > Pseudomonadota > Alphaproteobacteria > Rhizobiales > Xanthobacteraceae > Ancylobacter > Ancylobacter rudongensis. The sequence goes on along the minus strand of NZ_FMTP01000009.1, from coordinate 5,347 downwards.
TCGCGACCTATGCGGCGATGAGCGTGCAGGGCATCGCCGACGGGCCCCTGCCCGCCGAGGTGTTCGACCTGACCGCCGCCTTCGTCGAGACGCTGCTGCTGCTGCTCTCCAGCTTCGCCTTCGGCTTCGCCATTCTGGCGATGAAGTACCGCGAAGACCGGCGCGGCGTGCTGGTGTGGCTGCTCCTCACCGGCGTGCTCGGCGCCGCCTTCGTCGCCATGGAACTGCACGACTATTACGTGATGATCACCCAGCATGCGGCGCCGCCGCAGGCAAGCGGCTTCCTATCGGCCTATTACCTGCTGACCGGCACCCATGCGCTGCATGTGTCGTCCGGCCTGGTGTGGATGGCGATCATGTCGATCCAGATCGCCGTCCTCGGCTTCACCGCGCCGGTGAAGCTGCGGCTGATGCGCCTGGCACTGTTCTGGCACATGCTCGACGTGGTCTGGATCGGCATCTTCACCTTCGTCTACCTCTACGGGGTCGCGTCATGAGCAACCGCATTCCCGCCGAGCGGCCAGTGATCGAGGGTGAGGACGAGGGACACGAGCGCCGCTCCTATGTGATCGGCCTCGTGCTGGCGCTGGCTCTGACCACGGGCGCCTTCGCCGTGGTGTGGCTGGACCTTCTCAGCGGCGTCGCCGCGCTCGCCGGGCTGGGGCTGCTGGCCCTGATCCAGGCGGTGGTGCATCTGCGCTATTTCCTGCACATCGACCTTCAGCGCTCGCACCGCGACGACCTGCTGCTGATCCTGTTCACCGTGCTGATCCTGCTCATCATGGTGTCCGGTACCATCTGGATTCTCTACGACCAGCATGTCCGCATGATGCCCTGACCGCGGCGCCGGGATGCGCCGGACATTCGGCGCGTCCTCTCCTTGCGACGCGCGGCGGCCTGCCAATCGTAACGGTGGTGGCCCTGAGACCAGGATGGAGGCGGTGCCACGCGTTGAACCGGCCGGACGCCCGGTAATGAACGAGGCGAGATGTTCGCGGCATTGCACGGCGAACTGCGCACCATCCTCGCAGGCACCAAGCGCCAAGCCCTTGGATGCCATCAGAAAGACCGCCAAAACAACAAAGCCCGCAACCGAGGTTGCGGGCTTTGTCGATCGTTTGGTTGCGGGGGCAGGATTTGAACCTGCGGCCTTCAGGTTATGAGCCTGACGAGCTACCGGGCTGCTCCACCCCGCGTCAGAGCCGGCACGTCGCGGTTCGCGTTGCCGACGGCGGGTATCTAGCAATCCGCATGGCCAATTGAAAGGGGGCTGGGCTATCTTTTTGTCATCGGATCGTCGCGCCGAGAGTGAAGAACTCATCTAACCAATTGCGTCGGAAGGGTAATTCATGCCGGACAAGCTCTCTGACATCGCCACCGAAGCGGTGGATAGTCCTGCCGCCGCCCTTCCCGCACCGCCGTCGAGGCTCGCCCTCGCACTGAACGAGGCGCAGGAAGAGGCCCGCGCCGCGCTTGCCTTGGCCGATCCGGTAAAGGCGGTGCATGGCGTGCGCAAGGGTTTCAAGCGGCTGCGGGCGCTGCTGCGGCTGGCCGGTGCGGCCCGCGAGCGCGCGGTGGCCCAGCGTGCCCGCGCGTCGCGCCGGGCCCTCGCCGCGATCGCCCGGCACCTGGCACAGGCCCGCGACACGGCGGCCCGCGAGGACGCGCTGGACGATCTCGTCGCCAAGGCGGACCTTTCCGCCGCCGCGCGGCGCGCCGCCAGCCGCGCCTTCGCCCCGGCGGCGACGCCCGCGGCCGATGCCGGCGTGGGCGCGCACCGGGCTGCGCTCGAGGCCGAGATGGCGCGGCTGGCGCAGGCTCTGCCCCGGCTGGGTGCCGCGCTGGACGACAAGGCGCTCCCCGCCGCGCTGACGGCCGGCTATGCTAGGGCGCGCCGCGCCGGCCGCGCGGTCGACCCGCAGGACGACGAAAGCCTGCACGAGCTGCGCAAGGAAATCGTCGCCCAGCGCTACCAGATGGAGCTGGTCATCCATGCCTGGCCGGCACTCGGCCAGATGTGGGTGGACCAGCTGCAGCGGCTGCGCGACAAGCTCGGCAAGCATCACGACCTCTCCGTGCTGCGCGCTTTGGCCGAGGCGCACCCCATGCGTGCCGATGGCGGGCCGCTCTGGCGCGCCCAGCTGCTTGCCGCGATCGAGGCCCGGCAGGAGAAGCTCGCCCACTCCGCCCTGCTGCTGCACGCCCGGCTTTTCGCGGAGAAACCAAGGGCCTTCCGCCGGCGGCTTTCCGCCTATATGTCTGCTGTATCCGAAAGGAAATAACGCCGCCTGCGCCCACCACGGCGCGGCAGAACCTGTGACAACCACGGAAAACGCCCATGTTCGTGCGGCAGATGCACTATCTCGTCGCGCTGGCGCGGGAGAAGCACTTTGGTCGGGCGGCGCACGCCTGCCACGTCACCCAGCCGACGCTGTCGGCCGGCCTCCGCAAGCTGGAACAGGAGCTCGGCGTGCCGATCGTGGTGCGCGGGCATCGCTTCCTCGGCTTCACGGCGGAGGGCGAGCGGGTGCTCGGCTGGGCCCGCCAGATCGCCGCCGATTATGAAAGCCTGCGGCAGGAAAAGGTCGAGACTTCAGGGCAGATCACCGGCACGCTGCGCATCGGCGCCATTCCCGCCGCCACGGCGGCCGCGCCGGCCCTGCTGGCCCCGTTCCGCCACCGGCACTCCGAGGTGAAGGTGCAGATGCTCACCCTCTCCTCCGCCGCCATCCAGCGCGGCCTTGACGAGATGGAGCTCGACGCCGGCATCACCTATCTCGACAATGAGCCGCTGAACCGGGTGCGCCGCCTGCCGCTCTACCGCGAGCACTATGTCTTCATCACCCGCCCGGACGAGCCGCTGGCACGTCGGCGCAGCCTGCGCTGGGCCGAGGCGGCGGCGCAGCCCCTGTGCTTGCTCACCCCGGACATGCAGAACCGCCGAATCATCGACCAGGTGATGGCTGAGGCCGGCATCGCTTCGACACCGGCGATCGAGACCAACTCCTTCATGGGCGTGTGGTCCTTCGTCCGGCGCGGGCCGTGGAACAGCATTGTTCCGGAAGCCAGCTTTCGCGGGCTGGGTGAGTCCGCCGACCTCGTCGGCGTGCCGCTCGTCGATCCCGTGCATGTCCAGCCAATCGGCCTCGTCCTGTCCGAGCGCGACCCGCTCAGCCCGGTCGCCGGCGCGCTGCTCAAGCTGGCGCAATCCTTCGGGCGCGAAAGTTCGATTGAGAATATCTTCAAATAGCCGCGACTTCATTGTCGCCATCTATCAATTGGTCGTCCCTTTCAATTTGAGTTCTTTGTCCGCGCCTCCCATTGTCTGACGGTCGGCGGCGCGGACAGCATGGCTTGCGCACCGGACCGGCACGAAGGACGCCCGTCGCCCCGCCCCCTCGCGGGTCAATGCGGCCCCACAGCAAATCAACGCCGGCGCGAGGCTGGCGGCTTGCGGTCTGCCGTGTCGCGCGGCGGAAGCGTCCCTGCTCACCCTGACGAGAGGAATGCCCGATGGCCAAGATTCTCTGCGTGCTCTACGACGACCCGATCGACGGCTACCCCACGACCTATGCCCGCGACGACCTGCCGAAGATCGACCATTATCCCGGTGGCCAGACGCTGCCGACGCCGAAGGCGGTCGACTTCACCCCCGGCCATCTGCTCGGCTCGGTGTCCGGCGCGCTCGGCCTGCGCAAATATCTGGAGTCCAACGGCCACACGCTGGTCGTGACCTCCGACAAGGACGGCCCCAATTCCGTATTCGAGAAGGAGCTGGTCGACGCCGACATCGTTATCTCGCAGCCCTTCTGGCCGGCCTATCTCACGCCCGAGCGCATCGCTAAGGCGAAGAACCTCAAGCTGGCGCTGACCGCCGGTATCGGCTCGGACCACGTCGATCTTCAGTCGGCTATTGACCGCAACATCACCGTGGCAGAAGTCACCTATTGCAACTCGATCAGCGTCGCCGAGCATGTGGTGATGATGATCCTGGGCCTGGTGCGAAACTACCTTCCCTCGCATGACTGGGCCCGCCAGGGCGGCTGGAACATAGCCGACTGCGTCGCCCATTCCTACGATCTGGAAGCGATGAGCGTCGGTACCGTCGCCGCCGGCCGCATCGGCCTCGCCGTGCTGCGCCGCCTCGCTCCTTTCGATGTTAAGCTGCACTACACCGACCGTCACCGCCTGCCCGACGCAGTGGAGAAGGAGCTGAATCTCACCTGGCACGCCTCGCGCGAAGAGATGTACCCGCATTGCGACGTGGTGACGCTCAACTGCCCGCTGCATCCCGAAACCGAACACATGATCAATGACGAGACGCTGAAGCTGTTCAAGCGCGGCGCCTATATCGTCAATACCGCCCGCGGCAAGCTCTGCGATCGCGACGCGGTGGCACGCGCCCTGGAGAATGGCCAGCTCGCCGGTTACGCGGGTGATGTCTGGTTCCCGCAGCCGGCGCCGGCCGATCACCCCTGGCGGACGATGAAGTGGAACGGCATGACGCCGCACATCTCAGGCACCTCGCTCTCCGCCCAGGCCCGCTACGCCGCCGGCACCCGCGAGATCCTCGAATGCTTCTTCGAGGGCCGCGCGATCCGCGACGAATATCTCATCGTCCAGGGCGGAGCGCTCGCCGGCACCGGGGCGCATTCCTATTCCAAGGGCAATGCCACCGGCGGCTCGGAAGAGGCCGCCAAGTTCAAAAAGGCGGTCTGAGCCGCGCTTACGACCTTCCGTTGCCCGCCGCGAAGGGGCGACGGAATCCTTCCCGAAACTCTCTCACGCCGCCCGCCGCAAGGCCGGGCGGCTTTCTTTTTGCCGAGTGCCATTCCGCGCTGCATCACCGCCGCGCCGCCGGACACACCGTCGCAGCCATGGTGGCCCACCATTCGGCCGCCCTGTTGTCTCGCCCGCCCCCCGTCCCGGACGCGATGCCGGGATGGCCGGCTGGCGGGATGAGGTGGAAGGGTCGAGCGTGCGGCACGCGCGGGGTAGCGCAGCGCTGATCCATCGGACGTTCGTGACGGTGCTTCGCCGGCAAAACGCGTGATGGTGTCCTCCAAGACTCGGCCCCGGCAGCGGCAGCGACTAGGAGAGAGCTACGGTCGGCTCAGGAGGGAGCGCCGCGCTCATTTTCGCAGTGTGGGGCTCGCTGTTAGCGCCGGAACGCCCGATCTTGCGGGACGCCGGCCTGAAGCCGGCGTCGATCCAACCCTAGACTCGCACGGGACGATGACCTTCATTGCGTTTGGCTTTTGCCATCGGGAGGCGCGCGTTTCGGGTCGCGCGCGGCGCGGTTGCGCGGCGGGCGGCCTCTGGCGGCCCTCGCCCGAGCGCCTTCGCG
>NZ_FMTP01000005.1 GCF_900100155.1 Ancylobacter rudongensis | reverse complement strand
GCCGGCGCCGCCGGCGCGAAGCCCGGATGCACCACCGCCCCGTCCTTGGTCAGCAGCGTCGCCTTCACCAGCTCGTCGTCCCACTTCACGGCAAGCGCCTTGCTGCCCTTGTCGATCAGCGTCTCGACGAAGGCGTAGAGGTTCTTGGCGTAGAGCTGCGAGGCGGTCGCCGCCAGCCGGCCCGGCACGTTGAGATGGCCGACGATCTTGACCCCGTTCGCCGTGGTCGCGACCTCGCCCGGCACCGCGCCCTCGACATTGCCGCCGCGCTCCACCGCGAGGTCGATCAGGATCGAGCCCGGCTTCATCGCCGCCACCATGTCGGCGGAAACGAGCTTGGGCGCCGGCCGGCCGGGGATCAGCGCCGTGGTGATGACGATGTCCTGCTTGGCGATATGCGCCGCCGTCAGCGCCGCCTGCTTGGCCTGGTACTCCGCCGACATCGCCTTGGCGTAGCCGCCCGCGGTTTCCGCCTGCTTGAACTCCTCGTCCTCCACCGCGATGAACTTGGCGCCGAGGGATTCCACCTGCTCCTTCGCCGCCGGGCGCACATCGGTGGCCGAGACCACCGCGCCGAGGCGCCGCGCCGTGGCGATCGCCTGCAGGCCGGCCACGCCCGCCCCCATCACGAACACCCGCGCCGCCGGCACGGTGCCGGCCGCCGTCATCATCATCGGGAAGGCCCGGCCGAACTCGGCCGCCGCGTCGACCACCGCGCGGTAGCCGGCCAGGTTCGCCTGAGAGGACAGCACGTCCATCACCTGCGCCCGTGTGATGCGCGGCATCAGCTCCATCGCGAACAGCGAGGCGCCGGTGCCGGCGATCTCGGTGAGCGCCGCCTCATGGCCATGCGGGTCGGCGATGGCGATGACAAGCGCGCCGGGGTTGATGCCCTTCAGCGCCGACGCCTCCGGCCGGCGCACGCCAAGCACGATATCCGCCCCCGCCACCGCCGCGGCGTTATCCGCCACCACAGTCGCCCCCGCGCCCTCATACTCCCCGTCACCAACCCCCGACGCCACCCCCGCCCCGGAAGCCACAACAACCGTCGCCCCTAAGCCGACATAGCGCTTTACCGTGTCGGCGGACGCGGCAACCCGTGGCTCCGAAGCAGAGCTCTCTTTGACAATTGCGATACGCATAACTGCTCTCAGGACGTGATGATCAGGGCAAGCACCAGAACGCCAAGCAGGGCGAACTGCAGCTTGGGCTTGCCATCCTCCGAGGCGAGACCGATGGCGCAGGTCGCGATCGAGGCGAGCGTGCCGATGGTGAAGATGCCCCAGTGCCCGTTGGCGCCGCCAATGGCGAAGGACACCATGAAGCTGCAGAGGGCCAACGTGCTGACCAGGGTCATCTTGGTGAAGAAGTGATATGTGCCGCGGTGCTCGGCATAGTCGTTGCCGTCCGCCTTGGCGTATTCGGTCACTCCGTGATCGGCCATGTCGACCCCCTCCCAAAGAATAATGAGCGCGCGATGCTCCGCTTTAGCGGAAGACGCCGTTTCCGGCAACGGCGCGCGCCGGGGCAGGTCAGCGCAGTCCGGCCTCCGCCAGCGCGGCGCCTTGACGCGCCGCCACGCTCTCGGTGGAGAAATCGGCGATCGCCTCCTCGAACAGAGCGTGGAAGTTCAGCTCCGCCTTGAGGTGCAAAAACACCCCGCCAAGGCCGATGGCGGCGCGGTCCATGAAGACGAATTCGCGCGGCACCCGTACCGGGCCCTGCTCTTTCAGCGCGCGATGCACGGTGAAGGCCTCGCGCCGGCCATATTCGCCCGGCGCCACGCCGTCGGCGATGGTGCGGACGCGGTCATCGAGCAGCGGGCCATAGATGAAGCGGGCCCAGATGTTGAGTACGTCGATCAGTTCGCGGGTGAGGCCGCGAAAACCCCAGGTCTCATAGGCATGGACGATGCGGGCGTCATCGCCCTGCTGCAGGCCGCGATAGAGATCGACCACGCCGCCGACGAAGCTGGGCGGGAAGATGCGGATGCAGCCATAGTCGAGCAGGTTGATCCCCGCCGGCTGCCCCGCCTCCTCGAACACGGTGTAATTGCCCAGATGCGGGTCGCCATGGATGACGCCGAAGCGGGAGAAGGGCCGCCACCAGGCGGCGAACATGGCACGGGCGATGGCGTTGCGCTCATCAAGCGAATGGTCGACGAAATCGAGCAGACGGCGCCCTTCCAGCCAGTCCAGCGTCAGCAGCCGGCCGGTGGAGAGGTCGGGATGGACGCGCGGCACCCGCACCATCGGCGCCTGTGCCAGCATCGCGGCGTAGAGCCCGGCATGGGCGGCCTCGCGCTTGTAGTCGAGTTCCTCGCGCACCCGGGCACCGATTTCCTCGGCGATCTCTGTCGTGTCGATCGCCGGGTCCATGCGGCGGTGGATGGACAGCAGCAGGCCGAGCTGCTGCAGGTCCGCCTCCACCGCCGACTGCATGTCGGGATATTGCAGCTTCACCGCCAGCGCCGTGCCATCCAGCGCGCGGGCACGGTGGACCTGGCCGAGCGAGGCGGCGGCGGCGGGCTCCTTGTCGAAGGAGAGGAAGCGCGCCATCCAGTCCGGGCCCAGCTCCGCCATCATCCGGCGCTTGACGAAGGCCCAGCCCATCGGCGGCGCCTGGTTCTGCAGGGTGGCGAGTTCCTTGGCGTATTCCGGCGGCAGCGCGTCGGGGATGGTCGCCATCAGCTGGGCGACCTTCATGATCGGGCCCTTCAGCCCGCCCAGCGCGGCGGCCAGCGCCGCGGCGTCGCCCTGCGTCCCGCTATTGCCGAACAGCCTGGTGCCGGCCATGCGGGCAGCGACCCCGCCGACACTGGTGCCGACGCGGGCATAGCGCAGGGCACGGGCGGAAAAGCGGTTGGCTTCGCGGTCGGGGGAATCGGGGTCGGTCAAGGCAACCTCATACGTTGCCCCTCAGTTAGGGCATACCGGGCCGCGCGCAACCCGTCGCACGCCGCCTGATCATCACCTCTGCGGTACGGGGCCAAGCACGCGCTGGATCAGCAAGAGGCCGAGCACGGCAAGCGGGGTGAGGAAATCGGTGTAGAAGATCGGCCCGGCATTGCCCGCCGCGAGATTGCCGGTCTCCTCGATCTGGATGGCATGGCCGATGCCGGCGCCGCCGAGAAAGCCGAGCGCCACGATGCCCACCGCCGCGCGGTAGCCGGGCGAGCCGAGAAAGGCGCCGATCAGCCCGGCGATGCCGATGCCGAGATTGGCCATGCCGACTTCCAGCTGGAACGGGCTCGGCGCCCAGCCAATCGAGGCCGCCGCCTGGGCGGGAAAGAACACATGCCCCATGAAGGCCCACAGCCCCATCAGCCCGACCGGGAAGACGAGGATGTAGCGCAGCAGCTGGTCGACCAGCACGGCGAGCGAGAACGGGTGCGGCCCGCGCCACGACATCAGCACAGCGACGCCAACAGCCAGCGCCCAGGTGATCAACGGAAACCAGAAAACCATCGCCCTCTCCCCCCACGTCTCCGGACCACTCTACCCGCCGGACGCGATCCGCTCCAGCGCGGCGGCCACCGCGTCGCGATGGTCGGTCAAGCCCTTATAGGCGAGCTGGTCGGCGTCGAGGCCGAGGATCTGCTCGCGCAGCGAGGCGGCGAGCGCGCTGCCTTCCGGGTGACGGCGGAAGGCGAGGAACGGGTCGACATGGATGCGGATGGTGAACAGCATGTCGCCGCTTTCCGGCAGGCGCCGCAGCGTCTGCCGCTCCACCCGCACGAAGGCCTCGGGGGCGAGATGGGCCGGGTCCTCGAACCAGTGGCGCGGGCGCTCCTTCGATTCGGGATGGTGCAGCTCGTCGTCGGGATAGATCGACCAGTTCACCCGCCAGACCGGCTGCTCGACCTTCAGATTGTCGAAGATGCGGTTCATCACCCGGGCGAGCTTGCTCTCATAGCCCGGCACCGCCTGATGCAGCTGGTCCAGCGACTGGCCGAACTTTTCCGCCAGCGACCAGGCGGAGGGAAAGCACAGCACGGCGGCGACGAGCCGGTAGCCGCCCTCGCTCTGGCGCAGCAGCACCAGATCGTCGGAGATGAGCTGACCGGCGATGACGAGCGGCGCTTCGCTGTCATCGTCGAGGTCGAAGCTTAGGCCGGTGGGCAGCACGGTGATCCGGCGCCCCTCCAGCCGGTACTGGTCGGGAAAGCGGGTGGTGACATGGGCGACGACCAGCTCCAGCACCTCGCGCTGGGCCTGCCGCGTGCCTGCCTCCTCCCGCACCACCACGTCGCGCTTGTCGCGGATCAGCGCCGCGCGCTCTGCCAAGGTGGCCGCCAGCTTCACATCGGGCTCGATCCATTCGGCAAGGTCCAGCGGGGCGAGGCCGACGGAAAACGCCTTACGCGAGCCGTCATAGGGGGTGTGGGCGAAGGGGGTGGCGCCGGGTTGACCGGCGTCAGTGGCGTGCGGCGGGGCGGCGATGTTCATCGGGGCGTGCTCGGCTGGAAGCGCGGACAAGCGGCCCGCACGCCCAGCTTAGAACGTGTGCAGCCATTCCGTCAGCCCAACTTTTCGCCAGTGGGGGTCGGATCGCTCGTCATTCCGGCCGGGGGCGAAGCCGCAGCGCCGGGATCGGCATCCCCGGCGCGCGATCCCGGATCGGCCTCCGGCCGTCCGGGATGACGGATCAGGTGGGGGCGAGGCTCACGCGCGAAAGCGTGGCCGACGCTCCCGCCCGACATCTCACAGCGCGAGCTGATAGGTGACCGGCAGCCAGCGATAGCCCTCGCCGCGGCGCTCGACATAGCCGAGCGAGGGGAAGGAGGTGTGATAGGCGGCCACGGCGACGCGGTCGGTGGCGGCCATGTCGTAGATGCGCCGGCGGGTCGCCGCCCCGGCCTGCTTGTCCTGGTCGAACAAAGCGTGCCAGTCCGGCCGCGCCAGCGAGGCCACTTCGTGATGGGCGCAGTCCCCCCACACCAGCAGGCGCTTGCCCTCGCTCTCGACATGGAACGCCAGATGCCCCGGCGTGTGGCCATGCGCCGCCACCGCGCGGATACCCGGCACCACCTCGCCATCGGCGGCGAGGAAGCTCATCCGCTCAGCGAGCGGCAGCACATGCGAGCGGAACATGACGGCCGAGCCATATTCGTTGCTCTCCTTCGGCGCGGCGAGCGGACGGTCGCTCTTCCAGAAATCGAACTCCGTCGCGCCGATGACATAGCGCGCCTTCGGAAAGGTCGGCTGCCCGCCCGACAGCAGCCCGCCAATATGGTCGGGATGGGCATGGGTGAGCACCACCACGTCCACCTGCTCCGGCGTGTAGCCGGCCGCAGCGAGGGATTTTACCAGCCAGCCGCCGGCGGGGGGCGGGACGAAGCCATTGGCGCCATTGCCGGTGTCGAACAGCACCAGCTCGCGGCCGGTATTGACCAAAGTCGGCGAGAATCCGGGACGGAAGCGCTTCGCGGGGAGGAGGTTGGCCTGCATCAGCGCCTCGACCTCGCCGGCCGGGCGATCTTCGCCGACGATCGGCCACGGCCCGTCGATCATGGCGCTGGCGTCGAGCAGGCTGGTGACCTCGAAAGCGCCGAGCCGAACGCGCTGGAAAGTCTGGGTCGAGGGTCCGAGTTCCGGCGCCGCCGCATCGGCGGGAGCGCTGCGCAAGAGCGCCGGCGCGGCGACAAGGCCGGCCGCTGCGGTGAGCAGTGCGCGGCGGGACAACAGGTCGCGGCGGCCGCAGCCGGCGGGCAAAAGGACGGTTTTCATGTCGTTCCTCCCGGCCCGCTTCGCGGCGGGCCCTTTTGGTGGTCAACTGCTTGGCGCGCCGGAACGCGCAAGCGAGGAGGCTAGCCATGACGCCGGCAGAGCGATTGTACGAACGTGCGCCGCCCGCCCCGCCGCGCACGGCCGCCGGGCCGCTCTGGCACCTTGATGCGCAGCGCACCTGCTTCATCGGGCCGCTGACCTATAACGCCCCGCACCAGCACGGCGCGCCGGTGTTTCTCGCCGGGCTCTACGGCACCTTCGGCCTGCGGCTTTCCGGCGGGGCGTGGCGGCGCGCGCGCACGGCGATGATCCCGGCCGGCGTGGCGCACGAACTGGATGTGGGGGGCGAGCCGATCGGCGTGCTCTATATCGAGCCGACGCTGGCGGGGGCCGGCAGCCTGGCGGCGCTGACCGCCGCCAGCGAGGAAACCGACGGGGCCCTGCTCGGCGCGGGCGCGGACCCTGGCGTGATGCGGGCGCTCTGGGAGGATGCGACCAGCGTCGACTGGGCCGGCGAGGCGCTGGACGACCTGCTCGACTTCGGCAGCCGGCACAGCCGGCGCGCGCTCGACCCGCGCATCGCCCGCGTGCTCGCATCGCTGGAGCCCGGCGCGGATGACTGGCCGGGCGTGGCGCAGGCCTGCGCGCGGGTCGGGCTTTCCGCCCATCATTTCCAGCATCTGTTCACGCGCGAGATCGGCGTGCCCTATCGCCGCTACCGGGCGTGGCGGCGCATGCGCCTGGCGATCGCCGCGGTGGCGGGCGGCAGCCGCCTGACCGCCGCCGCGCACGAGGCCGGGTTCTGCGACCAGGCGCATTTCACCCGCGATTTCCGCCGCACCTTCGGCGCGCCGCCGTCCTGGAGTCTCAGCGGCGTGCGGCTGTCGGGCGATCCGGCGCGGCGGCGGGCCGCCGTGCCGGTGTAGTCGAATCCGGCGCGGGGCGAACCCGCGCGCGGACATTGGCAGATCGGGTGAGGCTCACGCCTCGTCTTCCATCGCCTCCAGCTCGGCGATCATCCGCTCGATGAGGCCGAGGCCCGTCTGCCAGAAGGCGGGGTCGCGCGCATCGAGGCCGAAGGGCTTCAAGAGTTCCGAATGATGCTTGGTGCCGCCGGCCGCCAGCATGGCGAGGTAGCGCTCGGCGAAGCCTTCCTGGGCGTTCTCGTAGACAGCGTAGAGCGAATTCACCAGGCAATCGCCGAAGGCATAGGCATAGACATAGAACGGCGAATGGATGAAGTGGCCGATATAGACCCAGTAATTCTCATAGCCCGGCCCGAGATGGATGGCGTCACCCAGGCTCTCGGACTGCACCTCCATCCAGATGGCGCAGATCTTCTCCGCCGTCAGCTCGCCATTCTTGCGCTCGGTGTGGATGCGGCGCTCGAAGGTGTAGAAGGCGATCTGGCGCACCACCGTGTTGATCATGTCCTCGACCTTCGAGGCCAGCATCGCCTTGCGGGCGCGCGCATTCGGCGCCGCCGCCAGCAGCCGCTGGAAGGTGAGCATCTCGCCGAACACCGACGCCGTTTCGGCGAGGGTGAGCGGGGTCGGCGCCATCAGCGCGCCATTCGGCGCCGCCAGCACCTGGTGCACGCCATGGCCCAGCTCATGGGCGAGCGTCATCACGTCGCGCGGCTTGCCCATATAGTTGAGCAGCACATAGGGATGGGCGGAGGGCACGGTGGGGTGGGCGAAGGCGCCTGTGGCCTTGCCCGGGCGCACGCCGGCGTCGATCCAGCTCTTGTCGAAGAAGTCGCGGGCGATGTCGGCCATGCGCGGGGAGAAGGTGGAATAGGCGCCGAGCACGGTGTCCCGTGCCTCGTCCCAGCCGATGGGGCGGGTTTCCACCTTCGGCAGCGGGGCGTTGCGGTCCCAATATTCCAGCCTCTCCTTGCCGAACCACTTGGCCTTCAGCTTGTAGTAGCGGTGGGCGAGGCGCGGATAGGCGGCGTGGACGGAGGAGACCAGCGCGTCCACCACCTCGCGCTCGACCCGGTTGGCGAGGTGACGGGAATCGGCGATGTCCTCGAAGCCGCGCCAGCGGTCGGAGATTTCCTTGTCCTTGGCCAGCGTGTTGGTGATGAGGGTGAACAGGCGCAGATTCTCGCCGAACACCTTGGCCAGCGCCTGCGCGCCCTGCTTGCGCTTTTCCTCCTCCGGCTCGGCGAAGAAGTTCAGCGTCTGCTCCAGCGGCAGGATTTCGCCGCCGACATCGAAGCGCAGCCCGGCGATGGTCTCGTCGAACAGCCGGTTCCAGGCGCCGCGACCGGTCACGCCCTTCTCGTGGAACAGCTGCTCGACGCGGTCGTCCAGCTGGTAGGGCTTTTCCGCCCGCACATCCTCGATCCACGGCCGGTAATGGGCGAAGGCCGGCACGGCGAGGGCGGCTTCCATCTTCGCGTCGTCGAGCCGGTTCAGCTCCAGGGTGAAGAACAGCAGATGGGTCGACGCGTCGGTGAGCTTTTCCTGCACGTCGCCATAGAATTTGGCGCGGACGGGATCGGTGGTGTCGACGGAATAGACGAGGCCGGCGAAGGAATAGAGCCGGCCGAGCAGATCCTCGATCGCCTCGTAGCGGGCGACGATATCCGCCATCTGCCCGCCGGCATCGTCGCCGTCGAGCACGGCGGCGAGCTTGCCCTTATAGGCCTCCTCGAACTCGGCCGAGCGGGCGGCCACCGCCTCCAGATCCGCCCGCAGCTCGGGGGAATCGATCGCCGGGTAGAGGTCCGACAGGTCCCATTGCGGGAGATGGCCGAAGCTGGCGGCGGCAGCCTCCGGCGAGCGGGGCGCGAAGGCGAAATCATCGGAACGGCGCTGCATGTTCACTCCGGCGGGTAAGGCAAGGTGGCAGTGATATCGTGCGCGCTGGCGCGCTATCAACTGGCGCCGAGACGATTGGCAGGATCGGAAACGCCCGGCATTGTCTGACGGGCAACGCGCGAGGGAGAAAAAAGATGATGTCGCGGCTCCGGCTTCTGGTTTCAATCACCGCGCTGGCGGTGCTCGGCACGACGCTGGCGCAGGCGGCGCCGCAGCGCATCGTGATCGTGCGCCATGGCGAGAAACACACGGCGCTCGACCTGTGCGGCCTCGGCAAGGAGCGGGCGCAGGCGCTGGCGGCGCAGTATCTCAGCCCCACCAGCCCGATGAGCCTGATCAAGGACGACCCGCCGGCCGCCATTATGGCCATGACCCTGCATACGGTGGAAACCGCCCGCCCGATCGCCCGCGCCTGGGACATGAAGCTGATCGCGCCGCCGATCGGCTACATTCCGATCCACAACAACCGCTATTTCAATGCCAAGCTGAACGTGGTGAACCGCGACGTGGCGCGCGACCTGCTGGAGAATCCGCGCTGGCATGGAAAGACGGTGGTGATGGTGTGGGAGCATTTCCACATCGCCAGCGCCGCGCTGGAGCAGGAATTCGCCGGCGAGGAGGTGACGCTGCGCCAGCTGCTGCATCTCGACAAGATCAAGGGCGTGAAAGGCGGGGTGCCCACCACCTGGCCAGACAGCAACTATAATTTCTTCTGGATCCTCACCTATGACCGGCCACAGGACACGGTGCCGAGCCGGTTCGAGGTGGTGCGCCAGTATTTCGCCGAGCCCTATGCCAATTTGCCGTCCAATGGCTGGGGCAAGCCGGAGGCGCGCCCGGCCAACAGCGGCTGCAGCTAAAAAAAGCGCCCGGCAAGGGGCGCTTTAAGTCAGGTCATTAAGGGGATCGGCACGTCTAAAGGTCAGCTCGCCTCGATGGTCAGTCGAAGGCGCGCTTGAAGCGCTGCCAGGGCGAATCGCGGCCCTCATAGAGCGGGCCGAAGAAAGCGCGCTCCTTGGACTGGCCCTGCGTCTGGCGCACCTGCTGCTTGCGGACCTGGTCGTGCTCGCGCACCTGCTTGCGGTCCACCGTATCGCCGATGCGCGGCGTGTCGCGCGGGCCGACCGAGGTGGCGCCGGCCGGAACCGCCGCTAAAACAAGGCCAGCGGCGACCAGCGCTGCAACGCCGACCGAACTCGTCACTCGTGTCTTCGTCATGTTGACCTCCCGAAAAAAACGATCTGCTGGCGAGACAACACGCGACGTGGCAAATAGTTCATCAGTTCATCACGGGACGGCGCTGCGGATGAATTGTTACCGCCGGTTTATTGCTCGCCTCGCGCCGGTGTGGAACCTTTGGCAGGGCGCCCGGTTTAGCGTCGACAACCCGAGTGAAGCCCATGGTCATCTCCCCTCCCCCGACCTCCCCGGCGGCGTTTGCCCCGCCGCTGCGCCTGACAGGCGACTTCGAGCCGGTGCTCATCGCCACGCTGGACGAGGCGCTGGTCTTCGCCGAGAAGAACCCGCACCCGGAGGGCGACTATGAGGGGATGATCCGCCGCCTGCAGGGCGCACACCTCGCCGAGGACCTGATCGAGGCGGCGAACGCCTTTCGCTGGTGGTGCGAGTCGAACGGGCTGCTGGCGGATCCGGCCGGGTGAGAGGCGCCGCATGACGTGCCGGCCCGGGGGCCCAAACGGGTGCTGTAGGACTGAAATTGGCCGGGAACGGAATGGTGGGCGCGACAGGGATTGAACCTGTGACCCCCTCGATGTCAACGAGGTGCTCTCCCGCTGAGCTACGCGCCCATTCCGTGGTCTCTTGCGAGCGGGGCTCCCCTATAACCAGAAGCCCGCGCCCGTGCAAGCGCGGAATGGCGGCTGTGGATGACGCCGCCTTTCCGCGCCCGATCCCGCCGCGTTTTCACGCGGCGGCAGGCGGGTTCACGCCGCCAGCATCTTGCCGACCTCGTTGACCAGATCGCGCAGATGGAAGGGCTTGGAGAGCACCTTGGCATCCTTCGGCGCCTGGCTGTCGGCATTGAGCGCCACCGCCGCGAAGCCGGTGATGAACATCACCTTGATATCGGGGTCGAGATCGGTGGCGCGGCGGGCGAGCTCGATGCCGTCCATTTCAGGCATCACGATGTCGGTGAGCAGCAGTTCGAACGGCTCCTCGCGCAGCCGGTCATAGGCCGAGCGGCCATTGTCGAAGTCCACGACCTCGTAGCCTGCGTTCTGCAGCGCTTTCACCAGAAAGCGGCGCATGTCATTGTCGTCTTCGGCGAGCAGGATCTTGAGCATCCCGGGCATCCTGATTGTCTTGAGGCGGCGAGATCGGCGTCGGGCAGGCCGACGCGCGCAGGCCCGCCGCATGCACGTTCTCCTTGGGTACTCCAGCGCCCCTTAGCACATCGTGAACGCCGCTCCGCTCCCGCACCAGCGGCCTCGCGCGGACGTGTGCACAAAAACCGCCCCGCCCGCCCCGCCGCCGCATTCCGCCTTGCGGAACGTCATGTTAGACACGATCAGGCCCGCGCGCGGCGGCGCCGGAAGCGGATTGAGGAATGATGGCCGTCATCGCCGACGAGATCGACCCCGCCTTCGAGATCGTGCAGCCGGCTTCGCTTCGCGCCCCGTTCCTGTTCAATTCGCCCCATAGCGGCGTGGTCTATCCCCGCGATTTCGTCAGCCAGTCGCGGCTCGAACTCCCGATGCTGCGCCGCTCCGAGGACAGTTTCGTCGACGAGCTGTTCGCCCAGGTGACGCGCTTCGGCATGGGGTTCATGCGGGCGCATTTTCCGCGCTGCTATCTCGACGTGAATCGCGAGCCCTATGAGCTCGACCCGCGCATGTTCGACGGGCGGCTGCCGGCCTATGCCAATACCCGCTCGATGCGGGTGGCCGGCGGGCTCGGCACCATTGCCCGCATCGTCGGCGAGGCGCAGGAGATTTATGGCCGCCGCATTCCGGTGGACGAGGCTATTGCCCGCATCGAATCGCTCTACAAGCCCTATCACCGCTCGCTGCGGCAGTTGATGGTGCAGATGCAGCGCAGCTTCGGCGTGGCGGTGCTGGTGGATTGCCACTCGATGCCGTCCGGCTGCCAGCGCGATGCGCGCATCGACATGGTGCTGGGCGATCGCTACGGCACGAGCTGCGCCGGAATCATCACCGATACCATTGAAGCCGAGCTGCGGCGGCGGGGCTACTCGGTGGTGCGCAACAAGCCCTATGCCGGCGGCTTCATCACCGAGCATTACGGCAACCCGGCGTCCGGAATGCACGCCGTTCAGATCGAAATCAACCGCGCCCTCTACATGCGCGAAGCGACGTATCAACCCTCGGAAAATTTCGAAATCGTGCAGAACGACCTGCTGGAGGTCGCCCTGGCGCTGGCCGACGTGCCGCATCTCGACCTCGCCCCGCTGCGCGCCGCGGCCGAATAAGACTTGTTTTTCATCGACTTAGGTAGGATCGCGCAGATTTTTGATGGGGTGATGTAAAAAACCTCAGCAAGAGCCTTGCATTTTAAACATGCGAGCTATACCAATTCTGCACGCTCGGTTCCGGGGCGAAATTCCACTACCGATTGTTCGGTCAAAGCTGCCTGAAAGGCGGAGGGAATTGTCAGCCGAAATGGCTGGCGGGCTCTTATCGAGCCCCACGGAACCGCAACGGGACGACCGCAAGATGGCAAAGCCACGGCAGGCGTCTTCGTCCGGCGCAAAAGAAAGAGGCCGCTTACGCAGTGCGCAAGCGGCCCAAGTCTAGGGAGGAAACGCCCAAGGAGGGCTGTACGCAGCGACGCCAATCGCTGGGTACGAGAGCAAGATGTAGGTGCATTGCGGAATAATCAAGGCACCCTGAGGCAGTTTCTGGCATACCAAATACGGTAACGGGTTCGGTGTGGCATTATTGCCGCATCCGGCGGTATGTAAGTACTTTTCAGGAGCGCGGGTCGCCCTGACGGGCGTTGACGGGCTGACCGGGGGGGTCGCGGCGCGTCAGCGCCCGCTTCCGTTTTGGGGGCCTGTCGGCGGTTGGGATGCGCCCCACCCGCTCACCGCCCGGACTTCGGTCGCGGTGGCTCCCTATGTTGCCCTCCCCGGTTTCGACCCGCAACATCCCCACACTGCCTGCCCGGGCTTGATCGGCGGCAGCCCCATCTGCCCTGCCCCTCGACCGCCGCCCTCCGCACGTTCCACCCAGCCCCCCCCTCATCCCCGCGCGACCGGGGACCAGACGAGGCGAGCGCGGCGGACTCTCGGGCGGGATGGTGGGACGCCCCGGTCTCTGAGACGCGGATTCCTTCTGGGTGCCCGGGTCAAGCCCGGGCATGAGGCGGCAGGCGAGCTGAGGAAGCGTAGGCGGACACGGTTTTCCCTCACACCGCGCTTTCGGGCGCGACACGCGCGGTCCCGAAAAGAAAGAGGCCGCTTACGCAGTGCGCAAGCGGCCCAAGTCTAGGGAGGAAACGCCCAAGAAGGGCGGCGGCAGCGTGACGCCAATCACGCCGCCGCAACGCAATATCAATAACCCCGCGACGCTGGGATGACAACCGCCAAACGAAAGAAACGAAACTGGCAATTGGTCGCAGGCGTTCAAATGATGACAATCGCGCGTCCGGCGCGCTTGGTGCCAAAAGGCACAAACACCCCGCCCGCAACGGACGGCGACGGCGTTCTGGCGCGGCGGCACAGCTCTCCGGCCCGGCGCGCGCTCAGCGCCCGAGAGTAAAAGACGTTAAATGTCAGAGGGTTGCAGAAAAGAAAGGGGCCGCTCACGTTGCCGGAGCGGCCCAAGTCTAGGGAGGAAACGCCCAAGAAGGGCGGCGGTAAGGCGACGCCAATCGCTCTACCGCGCTGCAATAATATGGCAGGTTCACCTGACGGGTGCAACGGCTGAATTGCCCATTTCTTGACCGTGCCGGAATGGCAGCCATGCGCTTAACGCGGGGCATTTCTGAGGTGCGCCCTTCAGCCGGCGCAGGCCTGCCCGTGCCAGCCCGGCGCACGCCCCCTCGCGCGGGCGATTGCCGTCCCCGCCGCCTGTCGATAGGACTGGAGACGGCGGGCGACAGGCGCCGCAGTGCAAGCGACAGGACAGGGCCGATGGGTGCGGTGGACTTCGAGATTTTCGTCGACGAGCTCGCCACCGTGTCCGGCCAGGCCATCCTCCCCTTCTTCCGCACCGCGCTGGGCGTCGAGGACAAGAGCCGTGGCGCGGTGTTCGATCCGGTGACCGCCGCCGACCGCGCCGCCGAGCAGGCGATGCGCGCCCTCATCCGCCGCACCTTTCCCAGCCATGGCGTGCGCGGCGAGGAATTTCCCGACGAGGGCATGGACGCCGATTATGTCTGGGTGCTCGACCCGATCGACGGCACCAAGTCGTTCATCAGCGGCATGCCGGCCTGGGGAACGCTGATCGGCCTCTGCCGGCAGGGCGAGCCGGTCTTTGGCATGATGCACCAACCCTTCATCCGCGAGCGCTTCACCGGCGACGGCGCGCAGGCGCGCTACCGCGGGCCGGCCGGCGACCGACGCCTCAATGTCCGCAGCTGCGGCGGCCTTGGCGAGGCGGTCATGATGACCACCAGCCCGCTGCTGATGGAAGAGGCCAACCGCGCTCTCTATGAACAGGTGGAGAAGCGCGTGCGCCTGCCGCGCTATGGCGGCGACTGCTATGCCTATTGCATGCTGGCGGCCGGCCATGTCGATCTCGTCATCGAGACCAATCTCAACGATTTTGACATCCTGCCGCTCTCGCCGATCGTGACCGGGGCGGGCGGCATCGTCACCAATTGGGAAGGCGGCTCGGATCTCTCGGGCGGGCGCGTCGTCGCCTCCGGCGACCGCCGGCTGCATGACGAGGCGCTGAGCGTGCTCAACCGGGGCTGACCCGGCCGCCGGCGCGGCGGGTCAGGCCGCCGCGCTGCCGGGGATGAAGGCGTCGAAGGCGGCCAGCAGCGGCTCGCGGAACAGGTCGCGCTCCTGCAGCAATTCATGCCGGGCCCCCGGAATGATGATGTGCGCCCCCGCGATGAGCCGCGTGCCGAGATGCTCGATGCTCGGCGTGGAGACGATCTTGTCGGCGCCGGCGCCGACCATCAGCAGCGGCTGGCGGATCGCCCGCGCCGCCGCCGGCTCGGCCAGCGTCTCCATCAGGTCGAAAGCGGCCTTCACCCAGCCGATGGTCGGCGGGCCGACATCGAGTTGGGGGTGCTCCATCGAAATGGTCAGGTTGCGGGCGAAGCGGGCGGCGTCCGAGGTCAGGCGGTTGCCGTCGAAATGCACCTCGTGCAGCGGCCGCACCTTGCGGGTCGGCACATAGGCCCGCGACAGGCCGACAAAGGACAGCGTGCGCGCCAGCCGCCGCGCGGCGACGTCGTGCTTGAGCAGCGATAGGTCGAGCATCGGCGCGACCAGGAACATGCGCTCGAAGGAGGTGCCGCCCCGTCGCGCATGGTCGAGCAGGATCGAGGCGCCCATCGAATGAGCAAGGGCGAAGCAGGGGCCCGGCATGTCGGGCAGCACGGCCTGTGCCAGCAGTGCCTCAAGGTCCAGCTGGTAGTCGGCGAAGTCCTTGATATGGCCCTTCATCGGGTTGGCCAGCAGCCGCTGCGAGCCGCCCTGCCCGCGCCAGTCGAGCGCGGCCACCGCGAAGCCCCGCTCCAGCAGGTCGCGCACCGTCTCGAAATATTTCTCGATCTTCTCGGTCCGGCCGGGAAAGACGCAGACCGTGCCATAAAGGCCGCCGCCCTCCGGCTTCCAGCGGGCGACGCGCAGCCGGATTCCGTCGGACGCGGTGACGACGCCGCACACGGCGCCTTCCGGCACGGGGTTGTCCCGGGTGCTGTAGAGAACGGGATCGGAGTGCATGTGGCCGCGCGCTGGTTTCGCCCCTGCGGCTTATAGCCGAGCCCGCCCGCGCGGCAAACGCGCAAAAGGGCGCAAGGCGCCGAAACGCGCCGTCAGTAGCGCTTGTCGCCGAAGCCGATCACCTTCATCCCGCTGATGGCGCCGGACGCCCCGTCCACCACCACCTGCACGCGCTCGCCGCGCGGGCCGTTGGCTTCCAGCAGGATGGTGGCGCCGCGCCGGCGGATCACCGAAATATTCGAGAAGCCGCGCCCGCTGAGCATCCGCACCGCCGCGTCGGCATCGACCGGGCCGCTCGCCCGCCCGCGCGCCGGCGGCGCGTCATAAGGGGCATAAGGGCCGGGGCTCGGCGCATAGGGGCCGGGCGGGGGGCGGTAATTCTGGGCGAGCGCCTGCATCCCCCCCGGCACAGGGAGAGGAAGCGTTCCGAGCAGCAGTCCCACTGCGACGACCAGCACCGTCGATGCCCGCGCCATGCCTCCACACCGTCCTTCGAATTGGCGAGTATCGAACCTCAGACCTCTACGGACCCGGCACTGAATGCCGCCCGAGCGGGCCGTTCATCTGTCGTTCATCTCCCGTTCATCCGGCGCCAAGCCGGCCCGCGTGATTTGCTGCGCCGCCTCTTGCGCGCCGAAAAGCCCTTCCTATCTCGATCTTGTACCGGCCAGAAGGCGGTACGTGAACCGGGTTCGGCTCAGTCGAGAGGACCCTTCTGCATGTCGCTTACTGTGAGGATATGCCATGCGTACGTTTGATCTTACCCCCCTGCACCGTTCGACCGTCGGCTTTGATCGCCTGTTCTCGCTGCTCGATCAGGTCAATAGCGTCGATACCGGCGCCACCTACCCGCCCTACAATATCGAGCGCACGGGCGAGAATGCCTATCGCATCACCGTCGCCGTCGCCGGCTTCACCGAGGACGACCTGTCGATCGAGGTGAAGGAGAACAGCCTGTCCATTCGCGGCGACCGCAAGGTCGAGGCCGGCAAGAACGCCGACGTGCTCTACCAGGGCATCGCCGCCCGCGCCTTCGAGCGCCGCTTCCAGCTGGCCGACCATGTCGAAGTGCGCGGCGCCAGCTTGGCCAATGGCCTGCTGCATGTGGAGCTGGTGCGCGAGATTCCCGAGGCGATGAAGCCCCGCACCATCCCGATCTCGGCCGGCGGCACCACGCCGCGCGTGATCGAGGCGCGGACCAGCGCGGCCGCGTGAGCCACGCCCCGAGGCGGGTGGGATGACCGCCCCCGCCTCTGCAAGGCTCACTGGCGACGGCTCGCTGGACACACCCGGCCGGGTGAAGGCCCCTCCCCCGCCTCTCCCGGCCCCATCCAAACGTAAAAAGAGCGCCCCGGCGGACCACCGGGGCGCTCTTCTCTTTTCGGCGGGTCGTCCGGTCCTGACGGCCGCGGCTATTCCTCGGTCGGCTCCGGCTCTGGCTTGGCCGGGGCGCCGCGGGCATAGACCGAGGCGGTGCCGGCCGGGGTGGTGCTGCCGGTGCCGACGCCGGTGCCCGTGCCGCTGCTCGCCAGCGGCGGCGCGACGGCGGGCGGCGCGACGGGCGGCGCTGCGGTGGCCCCGTCCTGCCGCGGGGTGCCGCCGGGCGCGGCGCCCGAAGACGGCGTGGCGGAAGACGTCGTGCCCGACGGCATGGCATTGGGCGGGACCGGGGTGCCCGGGATTATCCGCACCGCGCCCGATGGCGCCGGGGCGGCAGGCGCCGCTGATTCGGCCGGCGCGGGCGTCGGTGCCGTTGCCTCCGCCTCCGCCGGCCCCCCTTCCGGGGCGGCGGGCGGCGTGGCGGCGCCCAGCGCCTCGGCCGAGGGCTCCGGCGCGGGAATGGCGGCGAGTTCCGGCGGGCGAGCCGGCGGCAGCGGCGCACTCTCCGGCATCGCCTGACGCACGGATGGCGCACGCGGCGCCGACGGGGTGGCCACCGGCGCCTGGCCGATCGGGTGCATGGCGATCACCTCGCCACTATAAGCATCGATACGCACGCGCATGCGCGCCCCCGAGCGCGCGGTGGCATCGACAACATAGGTCGGGCCGTCGACACGCGCGCGGCCGATGCCGGTCATGCCCATGGAGCGCAGCAGCGGAGCGACATCGGCCAGCGGCAGGCGCCCCGGCGCGCCATAGGCCGGCGGTGGCGCATAGACCGGGGGCGGCGGCGGATAATAGGTGGGCGGCGGCGGGTAATAGGCCGGCGGCGGCTCGTAATAGCGCTCGACATAGACGCCGCCATAGGGGCGGAAATACACCTGCGCCTGCGCCGGCAGGCTGGCGAGGGCACTAAACCCGGCCAGAACAGGCACGGCGACCGATGCGAGCCGTCGTCGCACGCGCGCAGTCGGCACCCGGGCCGTGGGCGCGGCGGCGGTCGGCGTGCGGGGCATCGGCATGGACATCTCCGAAGCGGGTTGGCAACGGCCCCAACGGAACCCCGAAATACGGCGCGGGCAAGACCTTCGGGACCCCTCGGCGAGGGGCGCGGTTGCGACCGACAGGCGCAATGGCGTTGCGCGCGAGGCCCGGGAGCCTTACCGTTCCTTGCGCCCGACGCGCGTGCTTCGCAAGAAGCGTGAAAAATCGCGTCGGTCTTGTCGCGCGCGGTGCTTGTGCCCGGACGCCAATTCTGGCATCTTCGCGGTTGATAGGGCAGTCATGCTGTCCTATAATTCGGATGCGCCTGCCCTTCGAGGGCATGGCACGAAGGCTGCTAGCGTCGTTCGGTGAGCGAG
Source organism: Ancylobacter rudongensis (assembly GCF_900100155.1). Classification (GTDB taxonomy): domain Bacteria; phylum Pseudomonadota; class Alphaproteobacteria; order Rhizobiales; family Xanthobacteraceae; genus Ancylobacter; species Ancylobacter rudongensis. The sequence continues at coordinate 349,148 of NZ_FMTP01000005.1, read as the reverse complement.
CCGGCCTTGCGGGAGAGCGCCCCGCGAGGTCCATACGTGTCGGCGCCGACGTTAAGGCGACCCTTGAGGGAGTGACGGGAATGACAGAGGAAATGGGCGGCTTTGCCGCGCGCGCGATCGGCGAGGGTTCGGTTCGTCCGGCCACGGCGGACCGTGCCACCAAAACCATTTCCCACATCGACCCGGGCCTGCCCGTGGCGCAGGGTCTGTATGACCCGCGCAACGAGAAGGATTCCTGTGGCGTCGGCTTCATCGCCGACATCAAGGGCCGCAAGTCGCACCAGATCGTTCAGGACGGCCTGAAGATCCTGCTGAATCTTGAGCATCGCGGCGCGGTGGGTGCCGATCCGCGCGCCGGCGACGGCGCCGGCATGCTGGTGCAGCTGCCGCACCGGTTCTTCGTCAAGGAAGCGGCCAAGCTCGGCTTCACGCTGCCGGAGCCCGGCCACTACGCCGTCGGCCACGTCTTCATGCCGCACGACACCGAAGGCCACGAGATCATCCGCGCCACCATGGAGCGGGTGGTGGCGGAAGAAGGCCAGGTGCTGCTCGGCTGGCGCGAGGTGCCGACCGACAATTCCTCGCTCGGCCACACCGTGCTGCCGACCGAGCCCAAGCACTTCCAGGTGTTCGTCGGCCGTGGCGAGGCCGTGGCCAGCGAGGACGATTTCGAGCGCCGGCTGTTCGTGCTGCGCAAGGTGATCTCGAACGCGATCTATTCCGCCAAGGACCCGCGCACGGCGGGCTATTATGTCGTGTCGCTGTCCTGCCGGACGCTGGTCTACAAGGGCATGTTCAACGCCGACCAGCTCGGCGCCTATTATGCCGACCTGCACGACCCGGAATTCGAGAGCGCGGTGGCCCTCGTCCATCAGCGTTTCTCGACCAACACCTTCCCGGCCTGGTCGCTCGCCCATCCCTACCGGATGGTGGCGCACAACGGCGAGATCAACACGCTGCGCGGCAATGTGAACTGGATGGCGGCCCGCCAGGCTTCCGTCGACAGCGAGCTGTTCGGCAACGACATCTCCAAGCTCTGGCCGATCTCCTATGAGGGCCAGTCGGACACGGCGTGCTTCGACAACGCGCTCGAATTCCTCATCCAGGGCGGCTACGAGCTGCCGCATGCGGCGATGATGCTGGTGCCCGAAGCCTGGGCCGGCAACCCGCTGATGAACGAGGAACGCCGCGCCTTCTACGAATACCACGCCGCGATGATGGAGCCGTGGGACGGCCCCGCCGCCATCGTCGCCACTGACGGGCGCCAGATCGTCGCCATGCTGGACCGCAACGGCCTGCGGCCGGCGCGCTACATGGTGACGACCGACGACAAGATCGTGCTCGCCTCGGAAATGGGCGTGCTCACCTTCCCCGAGAGCGAGATCGTCACCAAGTGGCGGCTGCAGCCCGGCCGCATGCTGCTGGTCGACCTTGAAGAGGGCCGCCTCGTGCCTGACGAGGAGGTGAAGACCGCCCTCGCCCAGGCCCACCCCTACAAGGAATGGCTCCAGCGCACCCAGCTGGTGCTGGAGGAGCTGCGCTCGGTCGAGGCGCGCGAGGTGCGCACCGACGTCTCGCTGCTCGATCGCCAGCAGGCCTTCGGCTACACCCAGGAAGACCTGAAGATGCTCATGGCGCCGATGGCGACCACGGGCCAGGAGGCGGTCGGCTCCATGGGCACCGACACGCCCATCTCGCCGCTGTCGAAGAAGTCGAAGGCGCTGTTCAGCTATTTCAAGCAGAACTTCGCCCAGGTGACGAACCCGCCGATCGACCCGATCCGCGAAGAGCTGGTGATGAGCCTCGTCTCCTTCATCGGGCCGCGGCCGAACATCTTCGACCTCGAAGGCAATTCCCGCCGCAAGCGGCTGGAAGTGCGCCAGCCGATCCTGACCAATGAAGACCTGGAGAAGATCCGCTCCATCGGCTTCATGGAGGAACGCTTCGACACCCGCACGCTCGACATGACCTACCCCGCCGACAAGGGCGCGGCGGGCATGGGCGATGCCGTCGAGCGGCTGTGCGAGCGCGCCGAAGCGGCGGTGCATGGCGGCTACAACATCATCATCCTCTCCGACCGTCTCGTCGGGCCGGACCGTATCCCGATCCCCTCGCTGCTGGCGACGGCGGCGGTGCATCATCACCTGATCCGCAAGGGCCTGCGCACCTCAGTCGGCCTGGTGGTCGAAACCGGCGAAGCGCGCGAGGTGCACCACTTCGCCTGCCTCGCCGGCTATGGCGCCGAAGCGATCAACCCCTATCTCGCCTTCGAGACGATGATCGACATGCGCGTCGACATCCCCGAGGAGGTGTCCGAGGACGAGATCGTCAAGCGCTTCATCAAGTCGATCGACAAGGGCCTGCTCAAGGTCATGTCGAAGATGGGCATCTCGACCTACCAGTCCTATTGCGGCGCGCAGATCTTCGATGCGGTCGGCCTCAACCAGGAGGTCGTCGACCGCTATTTCTTCGGCACCGCCTCCTCCATCGGCGGCATCGGCCTGAACGAGATCGCCGAAGAGACCGCCATGCGCCATCGCGACGCCTTTGGCGACGCGCCGATCTACCGCACTTCGCTGGATGTCGGCGGCGACTACGCCTTCCGCCTGCGCGGCGAGGAGCATGCCTGGGACCCCGAGACGGTCGCGGTGCTGCAGCACGCGGTGCGCGGCAATGCGCAGGACAAGTACCGCCACTTCGCCCAGCTGGTGAACGAGGCCGGCGCCAAGACGCTGAACATCCGCTCGCTGTTCCGCATCCGCGAGGCGGAGGAGCTCGGCCGCGCCCCGGTGCCGCTCGACGAGGTCGAGCCGGTGGCCGAAATCGTCAAGCGCTTCGTCACCGGCGCCATGTCGTTCGGCTCGATCTCGCGCGAGGCGCATTCGACGCTCGCCATCGCCATGAACCGGATCGGCGGCAAGTCGAACACCGGCGAGGGCGGCGAGGAGGCCACGCGCTTCAAGCCGCTGCCGAACGGCGATTCGATGCGCTCGGCGATCAAGCAGGTCGCCTCCGGCCGCTTCGGCGTGACGGCGGACTACCTCGTCAATGCCGACATGATCCAGATCAAGATGGCGCAGGGTGCCAAGCCCGGCGAAGGCGGCCAGCTGCCCGGCCACAAGGTGGACGCGGTCATCGCCAAGGTGCGCCACTCCACCCCGGGTGTCGGCCTGATCTCACCGCCGCCGCACCATGACATCTACTCGATCGAGGATCTGGCGCAGCTCATCTACGATCTGAAGAACGTCAACCCGGAAGCCGATATCTCGGTCAAGCTGGTGTCCGAGGTGGGCGTGGGCACGGTCGCGGCCGGCGTCGCCAAGGCGCGCGCCGACCACATCACCGTCTCCGGCTTCGAGGGCGGCACGGGCGCTTCCCCGCTCACCGCCATCAAGCATGCCGGCTCCCCCTGGGAGATCGGCCTTGCCGAGGCGCACCAGACGCTGGTGCTGAACAATCTGCGCGGGCGCATCGCGCTGCAGGTCGATGGCGGCCTGCGCACCGGGCGCGACGTTGTGATCGGCGCCCTGCTCGGCGCCGACGACTTCGCCTTCTCCACCGCGCCGCTGATCGCGGCCGGCTGCATCATGATGCGCAAGTGCCACCTCAACACCTGCCCCGTGGGCGTCGCCACCCAGGACCCGGTGCTGCGCAAGCGCTTCAAGGGCACGCCCGAGCATGTCATCAACTACTTCTTCTTCGTCGCCGAGGAAGTGCGCGAGCTGATGGCCTCGATGGGCGTGCGCAGCTTCAACGAGCTGATCGGCAACTCCGACTGGCTCGACCAGCGCGAGGCGATCGAGCACTGGAAGGCCAAGGGGCTCGACTTCAGCCGCATCTTCGCCAAGCCCGAGGTCGGCCCCGAGGTCGCGATCTACCATACCGAGCGGCAGAACCACCCGATCCAGCATGTGCTCGACCGCACCCTGATCGCGCAGGCGATGCCGGCGCTGGAGAGCGGCGAGAAGGTGGTGATCCACAGCCCGATCAAGAGCATCAACCGCTCGGTCGGCGCCATGCTCTCGGGCGAGGTGGCCAAGCGCTATGGCGACACCGGCCTGCCGGAAGACACGATCGACATCCACCTGACCGGCACCGCCGGGCAGGCCTTCGGTGCCTTCCTGGCCACCGGCATCTCGATGACGCTGGTGGGCGAGGCCAATGACTATGTCGGCAAGGGCCTTTCCGGCGGCCGCATCGTGGTGCAGCCGGCCAAGGACAGCGCCATCGTGCCCGAGGAGTCGATCATCGTCGGCAACACCGTGATGTACGGCGCCACCTCGGGCGAGTGCTACTTCCACGGCGTCGCCGGCGAGCGCTTCGCGGTGCGCAATTCCGGCGCCATCGCGGTGGTCGAGGGCACGGGCGACCATGGCTGCGAGTACATGACCGGCGGCATCGTCGTCGTCATCGGCCAGACCGGGCGCAACTTTGCGGCCGGCATGTCCGGCGGCGTCGCCTATGTGCTCGACGAGGACGGCACCTTCAAGAAGCGCTGCAACCTCTCAATGGTCGACCTGGAGCCGGTGGAAGAGGAAGAGGACCTGCTGGAGCGCCTGCACCACCATGGCGGCGACCTGGAGTTCAAGGGCCGCATCGACATCATGGCGGATATGGGCCACCACGATGAGGAGCGGCTGCACCAGCTGATCGCCAAGCACCTGCACTACACCGGCTCGCAGCGGGCGCAGACCATCCTCGACAACTGGGCGAGCTATCGCGGCAAGTTCGTCAAGGTGATGCCCGTCGAATATCAGCGGGCGCTGCGCGAAATGGAGAAAATGCGCGGCTTGCAGGCGGCCGAATAGGCCCCTCAGGTCGTCCTCCCGCCCCTTCCTTCGTCATCCCGGCCGCTGGCGCGGCCGACGAACCGGGATCGCCCGCAGACGGATGCGGCATCCGATCCCGGACAGGGCCTGACGGCCCTTCCGGGATGACAAGGGCGGTGGGGGAAGACGGCGGAGGCGCCGAAACACGCAGCTTGGCGCGGCTCTCTGCCGCGCCGCCATTTTCCAACTGGCATGTTTGATGTATCTGGCACCGGAGGTGGAATGCCTCCAAGGTGGCGGTGCTCCGCGAAAGAGGGCGCAATGGGCAAGGTTACGGGCTTTCTCGAAATCGATCGGCGCGAGGCGAAGTATCAGCCGGCGTCCGACCGCATTCGTCACTTCCGCGAATTCACCCTGCCCCTGCCGGACGCCGAGGTCGCCAACCAGGCCTCGCGCTGCATGGATTGCGGCGTGCCGTTCTGCCACGGGCCCAATGGCTGCCCGATCCACAACCAGATCCCGGACTGGAACGACCTCGTCTATCACGGCAATTGGGAAGAGGCGGCGCGCAACCTGCACTCGACCAACAACTTCCCCGAATTCACCGGCCGCATCTGCCCCGCGCCCTGCGAGGAAGCCTGCACGCTGAATCTCGAGGACGTGCCGGTCGCGATCAAGACCGTCGAGCAGGCCATCGCCGACCGGGCGTGGAAGGCCGGCTGGATCAAGCCCGAGCCCGCCGCGCACAAGACCGGCCGCAAGGTCGCCGTCGTCGGCTCCGGCCCCGCCGGCATGGCGGCGGCCCAGCAGCTCGCCCGCGCTGGGCACGATGTGCATGTCTATGAGCGCGAGCCCAAGGCCGGCGGCCTGCTGCGCTACGGCATTCCCGACTTCAAGATGGAAAAGCACTATATCGACCGCCGCGTCGCCCAGATGGAAGGCGAAGGCGTCACCTTCCATTACGGCGTCAATGTCGGCGTCACCACGCCGCTCGACGAATTGCTGGAAGGCCATGACGCGGTGCTGATGTGCGGCGGCTCGGAATCCCCGCGCGACCCGGCCCTGCCCGGCCAGGAGCTGCTCGGCGTGCACTACGCCATGCCCTATCTGGTGCAGCAGAACCGCCGCGTCGGCCATGAGGACGTCTCGCGCGAGGAGCCGATCCTCGCCGCCGGCAAGCATGTGGTGGTGATCGGCGGCGGCGACACCGCCTCCGACTGCGTCGGCACGGCGTTCCGTCAGGGCGCGCTGTCGGTGCACCAGCTCGACATCCGCCCGGTTCCTCCGCTGAAGGAGGACAAGCTGGCGGTGTGGCCCTACTGGCCGACCAAGTTCCGCACCTCCTCCTCGCAGGCCGAGGGCGCCGAGCGCGAATTCGCCGCCGCCACGCTCGGCATCGAGGGCAAGAAGGGCCACGTCACCTCGGTGAAGTGCGCCCGCGTCGACGCCAAGCGCCAGCCGATTCCGGGCACCGAGTTCCTGATCAAGGCCGATCTGGTGTTCATCGCGCTCGGCTTCGTCCATCCGCTGCGCGAGGGGATGCTGGAGAAGGAGGGCCTCGCCCTCGACAAGCGCGGCAATGTCGGCGCCACCGACCTCGACTACGCCACCAGCGTGCCGAAGCTGTTCGCCGCCGGCGACATGCGGCGCGGCCAGTCGCTGGTGGTGTGGGCGATCCGCGAGGGCCGGCAGGCCGCGCAGTCGATCGACACCTTCCTGATGGGCAGTTCCGTCCTGCCGCGCTGAGCGGCGCCACCGAATAATCGTCAAAGCCGGGCCCGCGCGCCCGGCTTTTTCACGTCTGAGCGAGGCTCAGGGCGTCGCGGTGCCGGGCAGCGGCCCCTGCGGCATGGGCGGGACCAGCGGCTCCTCCGGCTGGCCCGGCGGCCAGCGGAAATCGTCGGTGCGCCCGGGCACAACAGGCGGGGCCGTGCCCTCGACCAGCATGCGGGCGGGCTCCGGCGTCGCGTCCGCCTCGGCCACCGGCGACGGGCGGAGCTCGGCCGCCGACAGCGTGCCCGGCGCACCGGCGAGGGTGCGGGCGTTGCCGGCCGGCGGGCCGCCGGTCAGCATGATGATGGACGGGCGCGACTCTGCCGGGTCGGCCGCCGCCGCCGGCAGGTCCTTGCCGGTGAGGAGATCGTCGAGCTTCTGGTCGACGAAGAAGGCCAGCTTGCGCGCGCCGGCGCGGGTGAAGCCCGCCCCGTCGGCGGTGCGCAGGCGGCGGCGCTGGCCATCGACGGCCGGGCCGGACATCATGAACTTGCCGTTCTCGTCGACAAAACCGTCGGTCACATCGACGAAGATGAAGCCGCTGCGCTCGACGATCTCCTTCAGAAGAGCGTTGTAGCGCGCGATCTGCTCGTTGCGCACCGCGTCTTCCACCGGCGGCAGGCCGACCACCACGACATTGCGGCGCTGCAGCTTCAGCGCCAGCAGGAAATCCTCGACCCGGCGGGAATAGAGGTCGCGCCAACGCTCGTCGAACAGCTCCGCCCGGACGCCCGACGCATCGGTGATCGGTTCCAGATCATGGCTGCCGGCCAGCACCACGATGACATTGGCCTGCTCGCTCCCCGTCGGCAATTGCCGCGCGGCGGCGATGAGGTCCACGCCGCTGCCCGGGGCGAAGCCCGCATCGGCCTCGGCGCGGGCGACGACGGCGGCGGTCTCGCGGTCGGCGGCGAAGGCGTCCGCCAGCCCCTGCGCCAGCGTGCCCGCCTGCTCGTCGCCGAACACCAGCACGACCTCCTTCACCTGGTCGGAGGCGGCGCGGGCCTCGCTGGCGGAGGCGTGGACCTTGCCGCGCGGCTCGGCCGGCTGCTGCGCCACCACAGGCGGTGGCGGCGCCAGTTCCGGCTCCATCGGGCGTACGCGGCGGGGACGGTTGTCGCGGCCGCCGAAAAGATCGATCAGCGGCTGGAACGGCGACCAGGCACGACGCGGTTCAGCGGCGGGCGCCGCCCGCTGCTGCGGGCGCGCCTGCTGGCGCTGCTGCTGCGGGCGCTGCTGCGAGGGGCGGGCCGAGGGCTGGCCGATATCGGCCGGCGGGCGGAACCAGTCATTCTGCGCCTGCGCCAGCGAACAGCCGGCGACAAGGGCGCCGGCCACCGCCAGCGCCTTCAGTCCCAGCCGGTTGCCGTGCAGCCCGCGCATGAGCGGTGTCCCGAATGCCTATCGCAATGCCGGCATGAATGCCGGCACACCTCGCACGGGTGAACCATTATCGCGGCTGTTTCAAGACCCCCGCATCGGCGCCGGGCGATCAGCTGCCGCTGCGCAGGCTCTCCAGCACCTCGCCGCTGGCCATGCCATCCGGCGGCAGCCCCGCCGCCACCTGATAGTCGCGCACCGCCGCCCGCGTCTGCGCGCCGATCGCGCCGTCATGCGGGCCGACCTCATAGCCGCGCGCGGCCAGGCGCTTCTGCAGTTCCGAGCGCTCATTGCGCGACAGGGCGCGCTGGTCCGGCCAGGGCTGGACGAAGGGCCCGCCGCCGCGCAGGCGATCGGCGAGATGGCCGATGGCCAGCGCATAGGCATCGGCCGGGTTGTAGCTGAGAATGGCCTTGAAATTGTCGGTCATCAGGAAGGCCGGGCCCTTGGCGCCGGCGGGCAGCAGCAGATAGGCGGTCTCGCCGGCGGGCGGCATCGGCCGGCCATCGGGGCGATGAATGCCGAGCGCCGCCCATTCGCGCATCGGCTTGCGGATGTTCTTGTCGGCGAGCAGATAGTCGAAGCGGCGCGGCAGCACCACCTCATAGCCCCAGGAGCGACCCTGCTGCCAGCCGCCGCGCTTCAGCTTGTTGGCGGTGGAGCCCATGGCGTCGGCAACCGAATCCACCACATTGCGGTGGCCGTCGCCGTCGAAATCCACCGCGTCGCGCTGGAAGGCGGTGGGCATGAACTGGGTGAGGCCGAAGGCGCCGGCCCAGGAGCCGCGCAAATGGCTCTCGGGGATGTCGCCGCGGTCGACGATGCGCAGGGCGGCGACGAACTCGTCGCGGAAATAGGCCTTGCGGCGGCCGACGCAGGCGAGCGTGCCGGTGGCCTCGATGACGGGATAGGAGCCGCGCGCGCTGCCGTAATTGGTCTCGATGCCCCAGATCGCCGCCACCACGTAGCGGTCGACGCCATATTGGCGCTCGACAGTTTCAAACACAGCCGCGTTCTGGGCCATTGCCTCACGGCCCTTGCGGATGCGGGTCTCGGAGACCAGCATTTCGACATAGTCGCCGGCGGTGCGGGTGAATTCGGGCTGGGTCTGCAGCTTCTCCATGATGCCCATGTCGGGCTTCAGCCCCGCCGTGTAGCGGCGGAAGCCGGCGGCGGAGACGCCCGCCGCCCGCGCCTTCGGCTCCAGCGCGGCGATGCAGCGGCTGAAATTGGCCTCGTCGCGGGCCAGCGCGGCCGGGGTCATGTCGGGATGGGTGGACGGCGCGGCCGGCGCCGTGGAGCGGGCCGCCGGGCGGCTCTGCGGGCGGGCCTGGGCCACGGTTCGCGGCGCGCTGGCATGGGCCGCCGGCGGCGCGGAAAACGCGCCGGTTATGTCGTCGGAGCCTGCGCACCCGGCAAGGCCGAAGCAGACGATGGCGACGCCGGCAACAAGGCCGACATGCCCCCGGTCGGAGGCCGTGCGGTGAACCATGACGCAATCCTAACGCAGAAACCGGCGATGATTAGGCCAGCCTCATGGTTGCGGGGATGTTAACGTCGCGTCACTTTCCTCAGCGGCACTGGCGCCTCACGCGGAAAGTGACGGTAAGGGAACCTATTCCGCCACCTCCGCGTTAACCCGCCGGTTTATTGACACAAGCGAAGCGTTAAGCTCGTTCGGTTACGAGTTTCGCTCTTTCCGCCTGAACCTGCGTCATCAAAAGCGGCATATTCCCCCGATGGTAAAACCTATTCGCAAAGCGATCCTTCCCGTCGCCGGCCTCGGCACGCGCTTCCTGCCCGCCACCAAGGCGGTGCCGAAGGAAATGCTCACCGTGGTGGATCGCCCCGTGGTCCAGCATGTGGTGGACGAGGCGCGTGCCGCCGGCATCGAGCACATCGTCTTCGTCACCGGCCGCAACAAGGGCGTGATCGAGGATCATTTCGACCGCCAGTACGAGCTGGAAGACACGCTGCAGGAGCGCGGCAAGCTGAAGATGCTGGAGCTGCTGCGCGAGGAGACCATGGGTCCCGGCGCCACCAGCTTCACCCGCCAGCAGCTTCCGCTCGGCCTCGGCCATGCGGTGTGGTGCGCCCGCGACATCATCGGCAACGAGCCCTTCGCGCTGCTGCTGCCGGACATGCTGCACAAGCCGACCAACGGCAAGGGCTGCCTCGGCCAGATGGCCGAAGCCTACCGGCGCACCGGCGGCGGTAACCATCTCGCGGTCTATGAGGTGCCGCCCGAGCAGACCGACCAATACGGCATTGTCGGCCTCGGTGACGAAATGGCCGATGGCGTGCACAAGATCGCCCGCATGGTCGAGAAGCCGAAGAAGCACGACGCCCCGTCCAACCTCGCCATTTCCGGCCGCTATATCCTCCAGCCGGAGATCTTCGACCTGCTCGCCACCCAGGAGCGCGGCGCCGGCAACGAGATCCAGCTGACCGATTCCATGCTGAAGCTGGCGCAGACGCAGGATTTCTACAGCGTCACCTTTGACGGCGCGATCTATGATTGCGGCTCCAAGCTCGGCTTCCTGATGGCCAATGTCGCCTATGCGCTGGACAATCCGGAAATCTCCGGCGCCTTCCGCCCCGAGCTCGACGCGCTGCTGGCCAGGGGCTGAGCTAGCTCCTCGCCCGGTCCTGACCAATGAAAAGGGTGCCGCGCGGCGCCCTTTTGCTTGATCGGCGGTCAGGCGCGCCAGAAATCCGCCGCGCCGTCCGGTAGCGTCGCCAGCACCCGGTCGAAGGTTTCCGCGTCGACATAACGGCGCAGCGCCCGGGCGACGTCGGCCAGACAAGTGTCGGGCGCGAAATTATGGTGCTGGCGCAGCCCCTGCACCTCGCGGGTCAGCGTCGCCCGGTCGGCGAAGGGCAGCACCGGCTCCGAGACATCCCAGCGCGAGACGAAGATGGCACGCAGGATGGGCGGCAGCGCATCGGCGAAGTCGAGCGCCTGCTGCACCGCCAGCCGGCGGCGGAAGCTGCGCAGCACCCCCTCGACCATGGTGTAGGTCTGGTTGCGGGTGGCGAGGCCCGACCCGTCGCGGGCATCGGCGAGGAAGCGCTCGAAATCGTCGGAGGCGTGCTGCAGTTCCATCGGTATCGGCATCGCGATCCCTCCGCGCATGAAAGAAGGGCCCCCGCGAGAGGGCCCTTCTGTCTTTCTACAGGATCGTAGGGCGTATGAAGGCCGTCAGGCCGCCTCGTCCACCGTGCGGGCGCGGGTGTCGAACAGGAGCTCGTTCGCCCCGCGCTCGACCTTCACCGCGTCGCCATCCTTCACCGTGCCGGCGAGGATGCGGCCGGCCAGCGGGTCCTGCAGCAGCTTCTGGATCACCCGCTTGAGCGGGCGCGCGCCATAGGCCGGGTCGTAGCCCTTCTCGGCGAGGAAGTCCCGCGCCTCGGGGGTGATCTCCAGCGCGATCTTGCGCTCTTCCAGCAGCTTCTCCAGCCGCTTGACCTGGATGTCGACGATGGCGCCCATCTGGTCCCGGCGCAGCCGGTGGAACAGGACGATCTCGTCGACGCGGTTGAGGAATTCCGGGCGGAAATGCGCACGCACCACGCCCATCACCTCGTCCCGCACCGCTTCGCTGTCCTCCCCGTCCGGCTGGTTCACCAGATATTCCGCCCCGAGATTCGAGGTCATGATGATCAGCGTGTTGCGGAAGTCGACCGTGCGGCCCTGCCCGTCGGTCAGGCGCCCGTCATCAAGCACCTGCAGGAGGACGTTGAACACGTCCGGATGCGCCTTCTCGATCTCGTCGAACAGTACGACCTGATAAGGCCGGCGCCGCACCGCCTCGGTGAGCGCGCCGCCCTCCTCATAGCCGACATAGCCGGGAGGGGCGCCGATCAGCCGGGAGACCGAGTGCTTCTCCATGTATTCCGACATGTCGAGGCGCACCAGCGCGGTGTCGTCGTCGAACAGGAACGACGCCAGCGCCTTGGTCAGCTCGGTCTTGCCCACGCCCGTGGGGCCGAGGAAGATGAAGGAGCCGATCGGCCGGTTGGGGTCCTGCAGGCCGGCCCGGGCGCGGCGCACCGCGGTCGAGACGGCCTCCACGGCCTCCTTCTGGCCCACCACGCGCTTGGAGAGCATGTCCTCCATGCGCAGCAGCTTGTCCTTCTCGCCTTCCAGCATCTTGTCGACGGGAACGCCGGTCCAGCGCGAGACGACGCCGGCGATGTGGTCGGGCGTCACCGCCTCCTCCATCATCGTGCCGGCCTTCACCTCGCCGGCCGCATCCTTGGCCTCGATGGTGGCGAGCTTCTTCTCCAGCGCGGGAATGGTGCCATAGGCGAGCTCGCCCGCCTTCTGGTACTCGCCCGAGCGCTGGGCGATTGCGAGGTCGGCGCGCGCCTTCTCAAGATCGCTCTTGATCTTCTGGGCGTCGCCGAGCTTCTCCTTCTCCGCCTTCCAGCGTGAGGTGATGGAGGCGGACTGCTCCTCCAGATTGGCGAGCTCCTTCTCCAGCTTCTTCAGCCGGTCCTTCGAACCGGTGTCGGTCTCCTTCTTCAGCGCCTCCTGCTCGATGCGCAGGCGCACGATCTCGCGGTCGATATTGTCCAGCTCCTCGGGCTTGGAATCGACCTGCATGCGCAGGCGCGAGGCCGCCTCGTCGACCAGATCGATCGCCTTGTCGGGCAGGAAACGGTCGGTGATGTAGCGGTTGGACAGCGTCGCCGCCGCCACCAGCGCCGAATCGGTGATCCGCACGCCGTGGTGCAACTCGTACTTCTCCTTGATGCCGCGCAGGATGGACACGGTGTCCTCCACCGTCGGCTCGGAGACGAAGACGGGCTGGAAGCGACGGGCCAGCGCCGCGTCCTTCTCCACATGCTTGCGGTACTCGTCGAGCGTGGTGGCGCCGACGCAGTGCAGCTCGCCGCGCGCCAGCGCCGGCTTCAGCAGGTTGGACGCATCCATCGCGCCATCGGTCTTGCCGGCGCCGACGAGGGTGTGCATCTCGTCGATGAACAGGATGATGCCGCCCTCGGCCGCCTCGACTTCCGAGAGCACGCTCTTCAGCCGCTCCTCGAACTCGCCGCGATACTTCGCGCCGGCGATCAGCGAGCCCATGTCGAGCGCCAAAAGGCTCTTATCCTTCAGGCTCTCGGGCACGTCGCCATCGACGATGCGCAGGGCGAGGCCCTCGACGATCGCGGTCTTGCCGACGCCGGGCTCGCCGATCAGCACCGGGTTGTTCTTGGTGCGGCGGGACAGGACCTGGATGGTGCGGCGGATTTCCTCGTCGCGGCCGATCACCGGGTCGAGCTTGCCCTCGCGCGCCGCCTCGGTGAGGTCGCGGGCATATTTCTTCAGCGCGTCATAGGCGTTCTCCGCCGTGGCGCTGTCGGCCGTGCGGCCCTTGCGCAGCGCCTCGATGGCGGTGTTGATCTTCTGCGGGGTGGCCCCGGCCTTGAGCAATATCTTGCCGGCCTCGCTGTCCTTCTCCAGCGCCAGCGCGAGCAGCAGCCGCTCGACGGTGACATAGCCGTCGCCGGCCTTCTTCGCCGCCTGCTCGGCCGCCTCGAACACGCGGGCGGTGCCCGGGGCGAGATAGACCTGGCCGGCGCCGGAACCCTGCACCTTGGGCAGCTTCTTCAGCGCCGCCTCGGTATCGGCCAGCACGATGCGGGGATCGCCGCCGCTGCGGGTGATCAGCCCGGCGCAGAGACCTTCCGGATCGTCGAGCAGAACCTTCAGCAGGTGCTCGGGGGTGAATTGCTGGTTGCCCTCTCGCAGGGCAAGCGACTGGGCGGACTGGACAAATCCGCGCGCGCGCTCGGTGTAGATTTCGAAATTCATTTCGCGTTGCCTCCTGGCCCCCCGTTCGCCCTGACGGCACGAACGGTCACTCGGGACGACGGCGCCCGTATCCCGGCCGCCGTAACGGACCCCGTTGCGGCGATCCGTCGGTCCTCATGTAGTGTGGCGGAACGGCAACGGAAGGGCGTTGCGGAGGATCAAAGGCGGATTTTCCTCAGCCCGTCGCCGGCGCCACCGTACCGGCGTCGTCCCGCCGGCCGGGCTCGGTGCCGCCCGGGCAGCCGCCGATCACATAGGCGCCGGCCGCCAGCAGCGCCACGCTGCCCAATACGAGGAAGGCGGCGCCATAGCCGACCTGCTGCGCCACCACGCCGCCAAGCAGGGTTGAGAGCGAGGCGCCGATGCCCTGCGCCGTCATCGCGAAGCCGAGGCCGAGATTGAACCGGCCCGATCCGGCGAGGATGCGGGCCACCAGGCCCGGCGTCGCCACGCCGAGCAGGCCGGCGCCGACGCCGTCGAGAACCTGCACCGGAATGAGCGCCCAGGCGGCGCCGTGATACACCGCCGCCGCCGCGATCACCCCGCGTATCGGCAGCGCCGCGAGGGCGAGCAGCAGCACGAGGCGATAGCCGCGCCGCGCGCCGAGCCAGGCGGCGACCAGCGCCATCGGGATCATCGTGCCCTGCGCCACCACGACCGTGGTCGCGGTGAGAGCGCTCGGGTCCGCCCCGGCGGTGGCGACCATGGCCTGGCCGAACAGCGGCAACATCGCCGCATTGCCGAGATGGAACAGGCCGAAGGTGATTGCCGCCGTGACCAGCGCCGGCTCGCGCAGCAGCCGGCCGATGCTCTCGCGGCCCTTACTCTCGCGGCCCTTGCCCGTACCGGCCGGCGCGGCACCCCCGCCGCGCGCCGCTTCATGGTCGATGGCATCGGCCGGGATCGCCAGCACCGACAGCGCGCCGAGCACCGCCATCGCGCCCAGCAGCGCGAACACCGCCGGCAGGCCGAACCACCAGCCGAGCACGCCGGCCAGCACGGCGGCGAGGATGTTGCCGGCATGGTTGAACGCCTCATTGCGCCCGAGCTGGCGGTCGAAGCCGGCCGGGCCGACAAGGCCGAGGGTGAGGCCGGCAATGGCCGGCAACAGCGCGGCGGCGGCGATGCCGTTCACCGCCTGCGCCACCGCCACGGCGGCGAATTGCGGTACGGCGAGGATGGTCAGCGAGGCCGCGAGGATCGCCACCGAACCGAACACGATGATCGCCCGCTTGGCCCGGCTCGCATCGACCAGCGCCCCCATCGGCATGGTCGCGAGCATGGCAACCAGCCCGCCCAGCGTCATGACCAGGCCGATCTCGGCCGGGCTCCAGGCCTTTTCCTGCAGAAACACGCCGAGGAACGGCCCGAGACCGTCGCGCACATCGGCGAGAAAGAGATTCAGCGCGGCAAGCGCGGCGAGCGGGGAGAGCAACGCGGCGGTGGACGGAGTGGCGCGCATGGGAGGGTTCCGGTACGGTGACATCGCACCGGCGCCCGCCCGCTCACCCGCCGGAAGCTCCGGCCGGGCCTCGCGCTCTGCCGGTAGGCGAGACTAGGCGGCCGCGCGCCGCTCCGCCAGCATCATGTAGTTGACCGAGAGGTCGCCGGAGCGCCGCCATTCATCCGCCAGCGGGTTAAAGACAACGCCCTCGCGCTCGATCACCCGCAGGCCGCCCGCTTCCAGCGCCGCCTGCAATTCCTCCGGCGTGACGAAGCGCTTCCAGTCATGGGTGCCCTTGGGGAGCCAGCCCAGCACATATTCGGCGCCGACAATGGCGAGGGCGAAGGAGCGCTTGGTGCGGTTCAGCGTTGCCGCCACGAACAGGCCGCCCGGCTTCACCATCTCCGCCGCGCGGGCGAGGAACAGGTCGACATCGGCGACGTGCTCCACCACTTCCATCGCCATCACGACATCGAATCGCTCGCCCGCATCGGCCAGCGCCTCGGCCGTGGTGGCGCGGTAGTCGACCGGAATATCGCTCTCTTCCGCATGCAGCGCGGCGATCCGCACATTGCGCTCGGCCGGGTCGATGCCGGTGACGCTGGCGCCCATGCGTGCCAATGGCTCGCTCAGCAGCCCGCCGCCGCAGCCGATATCGAGGATCCGCAAGCCCTCCAGGCAGCGCATGTCGCGCGGGTCGAGGCCGAAATGCGTCGCGATCTTCTCGCGCAGAAAGGCCAGCCGGACCGGGTTGAACTTGTGCAGCACCCGCATCTTGCCGCGCGGATTCCACCATTCGGCGGCGAGCGCGGCAAAGCGTTCCACTTCGCGGGGATCGACGGTGGTGGCGGTTGCGGTCATCGACGCCTCATCTTCGCCCGGCCGTGCCGAGAGGGATTCCAAGCTCGCGCGGCGCCGTTGCGGGCGCGGCGCGAGGTGGATATGTATACGCGCCTTTTGGGCCGGGAGCTCACATTCTCCCGCCCGGCCCCACAGAAGAACACGGTACGGTTTCCCGCATGGCACGTCTGGTGATGAAGTTCGGCGGCACCTCGGTCGCCAACATTGAGCGCATTCGCATCGTTGCGCGGCACGTCAAACGGGAAGTGGAGGCCGGCCACCAGGTCGCGGTCGTCGTTTCGGCCATGTCCGGCAAGACCAATGAGCTGGTCGCCTGGTGCCGCGAGGCCGCCGTGCTGCACGATGCGCGCGAATATGATTCCATCGTCGCCTCCGGTGAACAGGTGACGTCCGGCCTGCTGGCCATCGTGCTGCAGGACATGGGCATTCCCGCCCGCTCCTGGCTCGGCTGGCAGCTGCCGATCTCGACCGACGACGCCCATGGCGCGGCGCGCATTCTCGACGTGAATGGCGAGGAGATCATCAACCGCTTCGCCCAGGGAGAGGTGGCGGTCATCGCCGGCTTCCAGGGCATCCACCTGCCGAGCGGGCGCCTCACCACGCTCGGGCGCGGCGGCTCGGACACGTCAGCGGTGGCGATCGCCGCCGGCATCAAGGCTGACCGCTGCGACATCTACACCGATGTCGATGGCGTCTACACCACCGACCCGCGCATCGTGCCGAAGGCGCGCCGGCTGGAGAAGGTCGCCTTCGAGGAAATGCTGGAAATGGCCTCGCTCGGCGCCAAGGTGCTGCAGGTGCGCTCGGTCGAGCTGGCCATGGTACACAAGGTGCGCACCTTCGTGCGCTCCAGCTTCACCGATCCGGACGCACCGGAACTCAAGACCGCCGGCGACCCGCCCGGCACCCTGATTTGCGACGAGGAGGAAATCGTGGAGAGTGAAGTCGTCACCGGCATCGCCTTCGCCCGGGACGAAGCCCAGGTCAGCATCCGCCACGTGCCGGACCAGCCCGGCATCGCGGCGAACGTGTTCGTGCCGCTCGCGGAAGCGAACATCAATGTCGACATGATCGTCCAGAACATCTCGGCCGAGGGCTTCACCGACATCACCTTCACCGTGCCGACCGCCGATTTCGAGCGCGCCAAGGCCACGCTGGCCGGCGTGCGCGAGCAGATCGGCTTCCAGAGCATCGAAGGGGCGACGGATGTGGTGAAGGTGTCGATCATCGGCATCGGCATGCGCAGCCACGCCGGCGTCGCCGCCCGTGCCTTCAAGTCGCTTTCCGAGCGCGGGATCAACATCCGCGCCATCTCCACCTCCGAGATCAAGATCTCGGTGCTGATCGACGCCGCCTATACCGAGCTTGCCGTGCGAACGCTGCATTCGGTATACGGGCTCGACGCCTGATTTCAGGCAACGGCGCGGCGCAAGTCGCGCCGCCCTAAGTGACGCTCCGGGATAGCGGCTCCCGGAAACCGAGGACGGCCAATGCGTGGCGCGCTCGGCGGCCCGCGCGTGCTTTTGAGGCGTCTCCGCGAGGTCATGGCGGAGCCGGTGAGCGCGCAGGACCGCCTCGACAAGATCGTGGTACTGATCGCGGCCAACATGGTGGCCGAGGTGTGCTCGGTCTATGTGCTGCGCGTGGATGGCACGCTCGAGCTCTACGCCACCGAGGGCCTGAACCGCACCGCCGTGCATCTCACCGTGATGCGGATCGACGAAGGCCTCGTCGGTACGGTGGCCCGCGAGGCCGAGCCGATCAGCCTGTCCAATGCCCAGGCGCACCCGGCCTTCTCCTACCGGCCGGAAACGGGCGAGGAAATCTACCACTCCTTCCTCGGCGTGCCGATCCTGCGCGCCGGCAACACGCTCGGCGTGCTGGTCGTGCAGAACCGCGCCCACCGCTCCTATACCGAGGAGGAAATCGAGGCGCTGCAGACCACGGCCATGGTGCTGGCCGAGATCATCGCCTCGGGCGAACTCACCGCCATGGCACTGCCCGGCGCCGAGCCCGCCGCGCGCCGGCCGCTGCATCTCAAGGGCCTCGCGCTCTCCGAAGGCATCGGCCTCGGCCATGTGGTGCTGCATGAGCCGCGCATCGAAGTCACCAAGGTCATCGCCGACGACCTGCCGGCCGAGCTGAAGCGGCTCGACGGCGCGGTGGAGACCCTGCGCGCCTCGATCGACACCATGCTGGAGGATGAGGGCGTCGCCCGCGTCGGCGAGCACCGCGAAATCCTCGAAGCCTACCGCATGTTCGCGCATGACCGCGGCTGGATCGGCCGGATGCGCGAGGCCGTGATGACCGGCCTCACCGCCGAGGGCGCGGTGGAGCGCGTGCAGTCGGACACCCGCGCCCGCATGCTGCGCATGACCGACCCTTATCTGCGCGAGCGGATGCACGATCTCGACGATCTGGCCAACCGCCTGCTGCGCCAGCTCACCGGCCGCAGCGCCGGCTCGGACCATGAGCGGCTGCCGGACAATGCCGTCATCGTCGCCCGCAATATGAGCCCGGCGGCGCTGCTGGACTATGACCGCACCCGCATTCGCGGCCTGGTGCTGGAAGAAGGCGCGGCGACCAGCCATCTGACCATCGTCGCCCGGGCGCTCGGCATTTCCGCCGTCGGCCATATGGAGAACGTCGTCGGCCAGGTCGATGCCGGCGACGCGGTGATCGTCGACGGTGTCAGCGGCGAGGTGCATATCCGCCCGCCGGCCGATGTCGAGAGCGCCTATGCCGACAAGGTGCGCTTCCGCGCCAAGCGGCTGGAGCGCTACGCCGCGCTGCGCGACGTGCCGACCGTCACCAAGGACGGCACGCCGATCGAGCTGCATCTCAATGCCGGCCTGCTGGTCGACCTGCCGCACATCGCCGAGACCGGCGCCACCGGCATCGGCCTGTTCCGCACCGAACTGCAGTTCATGATCGCCTCCGCCTTCCCGCGCACCAATGAGCAGCTGAAGCTCTACCGCTCGGTGCTCGACGCCGCCGGAGACCGGCCGGTGGTGTTCCGCACCCTCGATATCGGCGGCGACAAGGTGCTGCCCTATATGCGGGCGATCGAGGAGGAGAACCCGGCGCTGGGCTGGCGCGCCATCCGCCTCGGCCTCGACCGGCCCGGCCTGCTGCGCAGCCAGATCCGCGCCCTGCTGCGCGCCGCCACCGGGCGCGAGCTGCGGCTCATCTTCCCGATGGTGTCGGCGGTGGAGGAATATGACCGCGCCCACCACATCGTCGAACGCGAGCTGACCCATCTGCGCCGGCACGGCCACGGCCTGCCCGAGCGCGTGCTGGTGGGGGTGATGCTGGAAGTGCCGGCGCTGCTGTTCCAGCTCGACCTGCTGTTCAGCCGGGTGGATTTCGCCTCGGTCGGCTCCAACGACCTGGTGCAGTTCCTCTATGCCGCCGATCGCGGCAATTCGCGCGTCGCCGACCGCTTCGACCCGCTGGCCCCGGCGGCGCTGCGGGCGCTGAAGATGATCATCGACAAGGCGGCCGAGTACGGCAAGCCGGTCACGCTGTGCGGCGAGCTGGCCTCGCGGCCGCTGGAAGCGCTGGCGCTGGCCGCCATCGGCTATCGCCGGCTCTCGGTCTCCCCGGCCTCCTATGGCCCGGTGAAGGCGATGCTGCTCGAACTCGATCTGCCCGCCGCTTCCGCCTTTGTCGAACCGCTGCTCGGCATTCGCGGCGAGGTGGCGTCGCTGCGCCCGCAGCTCGCCGCCTTCGCCGAGAAAGCCGGCCTGCCGCTGTGAGTGCCGCCGCGTGACCGCCCTGCCCGATGCCCGGCTCGACCAGCTTCTCGCGCGCCATGCCGAGATCGAGCACGCCCTCTCCGCCAGCCCGGAGGCGGAAACCTATGTCCGCCTGTCGCGGGAGTTCTCCGACCTCTCGCCGCTGGTCGAGAGCGTGAAGGCGCTGCGCCGCGCCGAACGCCAGCTCAAAGAGGCCCGCACCCTCGCCACCGAGGCTGCCGGCGACCGCGAGATGGCGGCGATGGCGCAGGAAGAGGCGGACACGCTGGAGGAAGAGGTGGACACCCTCTCCCACGCCGTGCGGCTCGCCTTGCTGCCCAAGGACGCGATGGATGAGCGCGGCGTCATCCTGGAAGTGCGCGCCGGCACCGGCGGCGACGAGGCGGCGCTGTTCGCCGGCGACCTGTTCCGCATGTATGAGCGCTTCGCCGCCCTGAACGGCTGGTCGGTCGAGGTGCTGTCGATGACCGAGGGCGCCGCCGGCGGCTTCAAGGAAATCGTCGCCGGCCTGCATGGCTCGGGCGCCTATGCCAAGCTGAAATTCGAATCCGGCGTCCACCGCGTGCAGCGCGTGCCGGATACCGAGGCCTCGGGCCGCATTCACACCTCCGCCGCCACCGTGGCGGTGCTTCCTGAGGTGGAGGAGGTGGACGTCGACATCAACGAATCCGATCTGCGCATCGACGTGTTCCGCGCCTCTGGCGCCGGCGGCCAGCACGTCAACAAGACCGAAAGCGCGGTGCGGATCACCCATATCCCCACCGGCACGGTGGTCGCGGTGCAGGACGAGCGCTCGCAGCACAAGAACAAGGCCCGCGCCATGGGCATGCTGCGCGCCAAGATCTACGAGGCCGAGCGCGAGCGGCGCGACAGCGCCCGCGCCAGCGAGCGCAAGGTGCAGGTGGGCTCCGGCGACCGCTCCGAGCGCATCCGCACCTATAATTTCCCGCAGGCGCGCGTCACCGACCACCGCATCGGCCTCACCTTGCACAAGCTGCCGGAAATTCTCGCCGGCGACGCGCTGGGCGAGCTAGTCGAGGCGCTGACCACCGAATATCAGGCGGCGCTGCTGGCCGAGGCCGAGAGCGCCGGCTGGGGCGAGCGGTGACCACCCGCACCGCCCTGCTGCGCGCCTTTGCCGCAGCCTTTGCGGAAAAGGGGCTGGAGGCGCCCGAGCGCGAGGCCCGGGCGCTGCTGCGGGCGAGCCTCGGCCTCAGCGATCTCGACCTGGTGACGCGCGGCGAGCAGGAGGTCGCGGCGGACGACGCGGCACGGCTGCGCGCCCTCGCCGAACGCCGCGCCGAGGGCGAGCCGCTGGCCCGGCTGACCGGACGGCGGGAATTCTGGAGCCTCGATTTCACCCTCGCCCCCGAGACGCTGGTGCCGCGCCCGGAGACGGAAACGCTGGTCGAGGCGGCGCTGGCGCTGTTCCCCGACCACGCCGCGCCGCTGCGGATTCTCGACCTCGGCGCCGGTAGCGGCGCCCTGCTGGCGGCGCTGCTGAGCGAATATCCCGCTGCCTTTGGTGTCGGCGTCGACCTGTCACCCGGCGCCGCCCGGCAGGCGCGCGAAAACCTTGCCGCGCTTGGCTTCTCGGAGCGTTCATCCGTGCTGGTGGGGCACTGGGGCGAGGCGCTTTCCGGCGGCTTCGATCTTGTGGTCTCCAATCCGCCTTATATTCCCAGCACGGATATCCCGGCGCTTGAGCGGGAGGTGCGCGAACACGACCCGCGTCTTGCGCTCGACGGCGGCCCGCAAGGGCTCGACGCCTACCGTGCCCTCGCCGACGCCCTGCCCGGCCTGCTGGTGCCCGGTGGCGGCGCCGTGCTGGAACTGGGCATCGGGCAGGAGGCGGATGTCGCCGCGCTGCTCGCTGCCGCCGGCCTGCCGGCCGATGGTCCGGCGCGGCGCGATCTGGCGGGGATCGCCCGCGCACTCGTCGCCCGCAAGCCTTGATATTGCGGGAGACGCCACAAAAAAGGGCTTGGAAGGCGATACCGAACCGATTAGTGTCGTTTGCAGGAATCGTCCTGAGACATCATCTGCCTTTTGGTGATTGGAACGCCGGCCGCTCAACGATCCGAGTTGCCGTGCTCGTCGCTGGCAGTGGCATTCGGGCCCTTGCGAAAGGCCTAGATGCAACCCGTTTCATAAGGGGCGAACGCTCCAAGAGTTTATCGGCGTGGCCTCGGTTACGCGATGAAACATGGGGTCGGCCGCAGCGCATTTTTTGCGCGCGCCGGGTCCGGGCCGGAGAAATGCGGTCAGGACGGATCGGCGTCGGCGTGGCCGGCGGCGAAGCATCTTCGAGATGCGCTCCCATGGAAGAAGCCCGATGGTCGAGGACGACCTGCGGCGCGACTGGGACCCGAGGGTTCCGGCCTGCGGCAGCTTTTCCTGACCGACGGCGAGATTTCCCGCCGTGCCGTTGCCGATGGCCTAGGCCGAAGGAGCGGGACTGCGGACACCGTGTCATTGACCCGCCTGTATGGCACCGAACGGGGGTTCCCCGTCCGGCTTTGTGGGGCACCAGAGACCAACTCGATGCGAAATAATAATCAGCAGAAGCGTACGCGCGGCCGCAACAACGGCAATCGGCGCAGCCAGAATCCGCTTACGCGCGTTTATGAGTCGAACGGCCCGGATGTGAAGGTGCGTGGCACGGCGCAGCACGTCGTGGAGAAATACCAGCAGCTTGCCCGCGATGCGCAGGCAACCGGCGACTATGTGGCGGCGGAGAACTATCTCCAGCACGCCGAGCATTATTACCGCATCATCGCCGCCGCGCAGGCGCAGTTCGGCGTGCAGGGGCAGCCCTACCAGCGCTCCGACGATGATGAGTTCGACGACGAGATGGACGAGGGTGGTTCGGACAACCAGCCGGTCTATCAGGCCCGCGAGCAGGCCCCGCGCGACAACGGCCAGCGTGACAACGGCCATCGTGACAACGGTCAGCGCGATGGAAACCAGCGCGACGGCGGCCCGCGTGAAGGCCAGCGCGATTTCTTCCGCGACCGCGACAACCGCCGCGACAATCGCGAGCGCGGGCAGGACCGCAACCAGGAGCGCGGCCCCGACCGCAATCAGGAGCGTGGTCCCGACCGTAACCAGGAGCAGCGTGGGCAGGAGCGGGCGCAAGATCGTGGTCAGGACCGTGGCCAAGATCGTGGCCCGGAGCGCGACCGCAGTGAACGTCCCGACCGCCCCGAGCGCGAGCCGCGCGAAGGCCGCTGGTCGCGCGAGAGCCGCCCCTATCGCGACAATCGCGCCCCCCGCGAGAATGGCGATGCCGGCTACCGCGAACCCGCCCAGCAGCCGCAGCCGCGCCTCGGGCCGGAAGTCGAGGCCGAGATCGGCCTGCCGGCCTTCATCACCCAGAGCGGCGGCACCGCCCCGGTGAGCCCCGCCGCCGCGCGCAAGACCGAGGCACCGGCGGACGCCGTCGAGCCCAAGGCCGTCGCTGCTCCGGCGCCGGTCGCCCCCGCGCCGGCCGCTCCGGTGGAGGCGCCGCCCGCCGCCGAGGCCCCTGCCCCGAAGACCCGCACCCGCGCCGCCAAGCCGGCCGCCGCCGTGGCGCCTGAAGAAGCCCCGGCCGACGACACCGAAGGCCGTGCCCCGCGCACGCGCCGGCGCCGCTACCGTCGCAGCGACACGGAAGGCGAAGGCGAAGGCTCCGAGCCCGCCGCGGCGGAAGTCGCGGAGTGACCGACGTCACCGCTCAAAGATGAAAAAGGCCCGGCTCAGCCGGGCCTTTTTTGTTGCGGGGTGGAGGGGACGGCCCAAGGCGGCCGAAACGGGCCTCGAATCGGGTCTCAGAGCGTGATCCGCACCGAATCGCCGTCGGCGATGAGCCCGCCCTGCTCGATCTCGGCGAAGATGCCGCAATCAGTATGGCCGAAGGTGCGCATCAGCGTGCCGGGCACATCCATGTCGCGCTTGGCCGTCACCGGGTCGACATTGGTGGCGGCGCAGCGGAAAATGCGCTGGGTGATCTTGAGCCGGACATGGCTGCCCACCTCGATCGTGTGGCCGACGAGATCGAACTCCTCCCACGGCTCCATGCCATCGAGATAGAGATTGCCGCGAAAGCGCAGCGGATCCACCGGCTGGCCGATAATGTCGCCGAGCGCCCGGCAGCTCGCCAGATTGATCAGCGAGACATAGCCCTCGGTGGTGTCGACGAAGCGGAACTCCGGCGGCGCCGCCAGAACGCGCGGCGCGCCGCGCAGCTCATAGCGGGAATAGCGCTGGAAGAACGCCTCGATCGCCTCCCGCCCTTCCGGCGTGTCGAGCTTGCCGCGTGCCACCTCGCTGCCGTCGAGCCGGATCACCAGCTCCGCCGTCGCGTCGTCGAAGCGGGCTTCGAGCGCGGCCAGGCGCTCATTGCGCATGAGCATCAGGAACTTGATCTTGGGCTGGAAGGCCGGGGCTTCGGGAATGAAGCCGGACGGGCCGTTCTCGATGGCGAAGAGCCGGTCGCCGGGGAAATATTTCCCCGCCATCAGCTCGACCAGCTCAAGCCGCTCCGGCGTCAGCCCCTTCACGGGGTAACGATAGATCGACTGCACGCTGGCGAAGGCGAGAGACCTCGCCGCGTCCTCGGCGGTGGTGAAAAGTTCAGCGTCGTCGGTCGATTCGCTCATCATGCCTCACCATATCGGCTCACGGCGCCGACGTCAGCCGCAGCGATAATCCGCGCCCGTGGCGGCACTGCGGACGGCCCGTGTTTTGCCTGTCGTATTTTTGGCTTTTCCTCGGTCTGCGAATCCGTCTCAATGCGGGACGGGTTCCCTTGCCGACACCATAGGAGGGGGTCATGCCGCGGCTTTTCACCGCCCTCGAAATCCCGAGCGAGGTCGCCGAGCATCTGTCGATGCTGCGCGGCGGCCTTCCCGGCGCACGCTGGATCAGCCCGGATTTCTACCACGTCACCCTGCGCTTCATCGGCGATGTCGACCATGTGGTCGCCCGGGACGCCGCCGCCGCGCTCGACGAGATCGAACGCTTCGGCTTCGACCTCACCCTCTCAGGCGTCGACCAGTTCGGCAACCACAAGCCGCACTCGATCTTTGCCGGTGTCCAGGCCAATCAGGCACTGAACGAGCTCCAGGCCGAGCATGAGCGGGCGATGAAGCGCATCGGCCTGCCGCCGGAAGGGCGCAATTTCCGCCCGCATGTCACGCTGGCCCGGCTGCGCGACGCCGCCCCCCGGCAGGTGGCGGATTATCTCGCTTTGCGCGGCTATTTCCGCAGCGCCACCTTCGAGGTCTCGCGCTTCGTCCTCTATTCCTCGCGCGATTCCGTCGGCGGCGGGCCCTATCGGGTGGAGGCCGCCTATCCGCTGATGTGACGGCGGCGATGTTGCGAAAGGCGGCGATGGAAACCATCTCAAGTGGGACGGGCTTGCCTGGACCCGTCGGGAGAAAGAGATGATCCACCGATCCGACCCTGCTTTCGACGCCGACACCCGAGACGTGGACGGCATCGGGATGGCGGACCATGACCGTCCCGGCGCCGGCACCGAGGAAGAGGCGCGGGTGCGCGCCCGCTTCTGGCCGAAACTGGCCGGCGCCCTGTCGCGCATTCCCTTCGCCGAGGACGCGGCGGCTGCCTATTACTGCGCGCTGGACAGCCAGACGCCGACACGGGTGCGGGGCCTGCTCTTCGGCACCCTCGCCTATTTTCTGCTGCCCACCGATGCGGTGCCGGACATCATCGTCGGCCTCGGCTTCACCGACGACGCGGCGGTGCTGGCGACGGCGCTCAACCTGCTCGCCAGCCATATCGGCGACGATCACCGTGCGGCGGCACGGGCGGCGCTGGCGCGGCTGCGTGCGTGATGACGATGCGGTAGGCCGGTGCGTTCGGGAGAAATCCGCCGCATGGCCGCGCCTGCCATCAATTCGCCGCCCCCCTTGCGCCAATTGAGCTTCAAACGGTTCCTATCGGAGCACCAAGGGTTCACAGCCGCGACTCCCGCGGATATCCCTGAGCGGCCGATACGGAGAATCACGCGGAGCCGCCCCGGCGGCCCGAGGATACGGAGGATGCAGACCATGGCTCGACGCACCGCGCGCGCCGCCCTCGCCGGCCTGGCAATGGCAATGATCGGGATCGGCGGCGCCAGTGCCCAGGGTGCGCCCAAGCTCGTCACCCAGTCGGGCGACTGGGGGGTCTATCTCGACACCAGCGGCAGCGGAAAGATCTGCTACGCGCTGTCGCAGCCCAAGACCCGCATGCCGGCAGGCCTCAAGCGCGATCCGGCCTATTTCTTCATCTCGACCCGCACCGCCGAGAATGTGAAGGGCGAGGTCAGCGTCGTCATGGGCTTCACCCTGAAGGAAGGCACTGACGCCACCCTGACCATCGGGCCGGCCAGTTTCGACCTCTATACCCGCGGCACTGGCGCCTGGGTGCGCAATGTCGCCGAGGAGGCGCGCCTGGTCGACGCCCTGCGCAAGGGCCGCGACGTGGTGGTGAAAAGCACCTCGGCGCGCGGTAATGTCACCACCGACACCTATTCCCTCAGCGGCATCTCGGCGGCGATCGACCGCGCCGCCCAGGAATGCCGCTGACCCCTCGCGAGCGCCCTTTCGATCCGGCGGTATCCATCGGATCGGAAAGGCCTCTAGACTGACGGCGACGGCTTTACGCCGCGCCGTTCCCCGAGCGCCCATTTTCGAGGTCATCATGCCTGCCGAACTGCGGCTCATCCCCTGCCTTGCCGACAATTACGCGGTGCTGCTGCGCGATCCGGTGACGGAGGCGACTGCTGTCATCGACGTGCCGGAAGTGGCGCCGGTGCTGGCCGCGCTGGAGCGCGAGGACTGGACGCTCACCCATATCCTCGTCACCCACCACCACACCGACCACATTGCCGGCGTCGAGGCGCTGAAGGAGCGCTTCGGCGCCACCGTCATCGGCCCGAAGGCGGAACGCGAGACCATTCCCGGCCTCGACTTCGCGGTGGTGGATGGCGACCCCGTCGCCGTCGGTGGGCTGGTCGGGCGGGTGATGGAGACGCCCGGCCATACCAAGGGGCACATCGTCTTCCTGTTCGAGGACGAGCGGCTGCTGTTCTCCGGCGACACGCTGTTCGTCATGGGCTGCGGCCGGCCCTTCGAGTGCGACCCGCCGGTGCTGTGGGAATCGCTCGCCCGCCTGCGCACCCTGCCGGACGATATCGCGGTCTATTGCGGGCACGAATACACCCTCTCCAATGCGCGCTTCGCCCTCAGCCTGGAGCCCGACAATGCGGCGGTCGCCGCCCGGGTCGAGGAGATCGAGGCGCTGCGGGCGGCGGGAAAGACCACCCTGCCCACCACCATCGGCGCGGAGAAGGCGACCAACCCCTTCATGCGCGCGGACGACCCCGAGCTGGCCGCCCGCATCGGCCTGCCCGGCGCCGAGCCGGGCGCGGTCTTCACCGAATTGCGCAGCCTCAAGAACAGCTTCCGGGGCTGACCCATGCAGCTGAACGGCCTTTCCGCCGAGGAGGTCATTGCCCGCCTCGCCCTCGCGCCGCACCCGGAGGGCGGGCATTACCGCGAGACCTTCCGCGACCCGCACCCGACGGCGGACGGGCGCGCCGCCTCCACCGCGATCTATTTCCTGCTCAGCGCTGGCGAGGTCTCGCACTGGCACCGCGTGGACGCCGTCGAGGCCTGGCACTGGTATGCCGGCGCGGCGCTGGAACTGCGGATGGCGCGGACCGATTCCGGTCCGGTGACGGCGCATCGTCTCGGCACGGGTGTCGGCGAGGAACCGCAGCGGATTGTCCCGCGCGCCGCCTGGCAGTCGGCGCGCAGCCTCGGCGACTGGACGCTGGTCGGCTGCACGGTGGCGCCCGGCTTCGACTTTGCTGGCTTTGAACTGGCGGCGCCCGGCTGGTCACCGGGCTGAACCGTCGCTGGGGCACGTTCTTGTCGCAAAAGTCGTCAACTTTTGCGGAACATGCCCTACCGCCGCGCCAGCAGTGTCGCCACGGCGGCCCCGCCGACGATGAGCGCGCAGGCAAGACCGAGCGACCAGCTCAGCGCAGCAAAGCCCGCCGCCACCAGCAGAAGGGTGGAGAGCACGGGCGCGGCGTAGGACATGACGCCGAGCAGGCGGATGTCACCGCGCTTCATGCCGATGTCCCAGGTGTAGAAAGCGATGCCGACCGGCCCGATGCCGAGCGCCAGCACCGCCAGCCACTCCCCGCCCCCGGACGGCCACACCGACGGCTCGAACGCCACATGGCAGAGCGCCGACAGCACGGCGGTGGCGAGGCAGAAGCCGGCGACGACCTCGGTCGGCACTTTGGCGAAATGCCGTGAGGCGACCGAATAGACCGCCCAGATCACCGCGCAGAGCGCCGCGGCGAGATAGCCGGGCACGAATTCCGGCGCGAAGCCGAAGCCGCCGGCGCGCGCGCCCAGCAGCACCACGGTGCCCGCCAACCCCATCAGCGCCCCGGCAATATGGGCCGGGCGCAGCCTTTCCCCCGGCAGGAAGGCCGACATCAGCACGATCAGCAGCGGCCAGAGATAGGCGATCAGCCCCGCCTCGGCCGGCGGCGCCAGCTTCAGCGCCGAAAAATAGAAGAAGTGATAGCCGAACAGCCCGCCCACCCCGTGCAGCCACACCGGCCAGGGCTGGCGCAGGACCGAGAGGCTGACGCCGCGAACCAAGGCCGTCGCCAGCCCCACCGCCCCGCCAATGGCAAAGGTCAGCGCCGTCAGCAGGAAGGGTGGCACCGCGCCGGTGGAGGAGGTCGCCAGCGCCAGCGTCGACCACAGCAGGATGGCGGTAAAGCCGATCAGCGTGGCGGTGCGGCGCGAGAGAGGGGCAGTCGCTTGGAGGGGCATGGGGACACGCGGTGGGACATCTGGATGGGCGCCCCTTATCGCCGGCCGGACGGCGCAAGCCAAGAGCGGCCCGGACCACAATCGCGCCGCGCGATGGAACCTGCGCGACGAGACCCTATTACCCTAAGGTCAGCTTCACCACCTCAGGAGTTCCGCATGAAGACGCCTTCCCGTTCCCTTCTGCCTGCCCTCGCTCTTGCCACGCTGTTCGCCGCGCCTGTTCTGGCCCAGACTCCGGCCATCGGCATCGACGACGCGCTGCGCATCGCCCGCGACAATGGCGTGGCCACTATCACCAAGATCGAGATGGACGACGGAAAATGGGAGGTCGAGGGCCGCAATGCGGCCCAGCAGCGGATCGAGATCGATATCGATCCGGCGAGCGGAAAGATCCTCAAGACCGAAACCGACTGATCGGCCTGGGACAGCGCCGCCGCCCGCGTCAGCAGCGGCGGTGGCGCCCCCTTCAGGCGACGCCTGGCTCAGGCGAGGTACTGGCCGCCATTGGCGGCGAGCGTCGAGCCGGTGATGAAGCCGGCGGCGTCATCAGCAAGGAACACCACGCAGCGCGCGATCTCTTCGGCCTCGCCCAGCCGACCGACCGGAATCTGCGGGATGATGTTCTTCTCCAGCACCTCCTTCGGCACCGCCAGCACCATTTCGGTGGCGATGTAGCCCGGGCAGATGGCGTTGACGGTGATGCCCTTGCCCGCGACTTCCTGCGCCAGCGCCTTGGTGAAGCCGATCTCGCCGGCCTTGGCCGCGGAATAATTGGTCTGGCCCATCTGGCCCTTCTGGCCATTGATCGACGAGATGTTGACGATGCGGCCGTAATTGCGCGCGCGCATGCCCTCGATCACGTTGCGGCACATGTTGAACACCGAGGACAGGTTGGTGTTGATCACCGCGTGCCAGTTCTCGGGCGACATCTTGTGCAGCATGCCGTCGCGGGTGATGCCGGCATTGTTAACAAGCACATCGACCGGGCCGAGCTTGGCCTCGACCTCGGCGATGCCGGCCTTGCAGGCCGCGAAGTCGGAGACGTCCCATTTGAAGGCGGGGATGCCGGTTTCCTCGGTGAACTTAGCGGCCGCCGCGTCATTGCCGGCATAATTGGCGGCGACGGAATAACCGGCCGACTTCAAGGCTTTGCAGATGGCCGCGCCGATGCCGCGCGTCCCCCCGGTGACCAATGCAACACGCGCCATGTATCCCCCCTCTGGCGTCCCTTCCCTAGGGAACTCTCGACGGTTTGTACGTCGATTCTTGATGGCGGCAAGGTCGTGAGCCCGCCTTGCCGCCGCGATGGGTCACAGTCCCTGCCGGCTGTGGCGGAAGCGCGTCAGTCGCGCTCCAGGCACATGGCGATGCCCATGCCGCCGCCGATGCACAGCGTGGCGAGCGCCTTCTTGGCGTCGCGCTTCTCCATCTCGTAGAGCAGCGTGGTGAGGATGCGGGCGCCCGAGGCGCCGATCGGGTGGCCGATGGCGATGGCGCCACCGTTCACATTCACCTTGCTCGTGTCCCAGCCGAGGTCCTTGTTGACCGCGCAGGCCTGCGCCGCGAACGCCTCGTTGGCCTCGATCAGGTCGAGATCGGCCGCGCTCCAGCCCGCCTTTTCCAGCGCGCGGCGCGAGGCGGGGATCGGGCCGGAGCCCATGATCGCCGGATCGACGCCCGCCTGCGCCCAGGAGACGATGCGCGCCAGCGGCTTCTTACCGGAAGCGGCGGCGCGGGAGGCCGACATCAGCACCACGGCGGCGGCGCCGTCATTGATGCCGGAGGCGTTGCCCGCCGTCACCGTGCCGTCCTTGGAGAAGGCCGGGCGCAGCCGGGTCATCGAATCGAGGGTGGCGCCGTGGCGGGGATATTCGTCGTCGCTGACGATGACCTCGCCCTTGCGCGAGGAAATGGTGACGGGGACGATCTCGTCCTTGAAGCGCCCGGCCTTCTGCGCCGCCTCCGCCTTGTTCTGCGAGGCCACGGCGAACTCGTCCTGCTGGTCGCGGGTGATCTGCCACTGGCGGGCGACATTCTCGGCGGTCGTGCCCATGTGATAGCCGTTGAAGGCATCCCACAGGCCGTCCTTGATCATCGTGTCGACCATCTCAAGGTTACCCATCTTGGTGCCGTTGCGCAGATGGGCGCAGTGCGGCGCCTGGCTCATCGATTCCTGGCCGCCGGCCACCACGACGTCGCTGTCGCCGTTGAGAATCGCCTGATAGCCGAGCGCGACGGCGCGCAGGCCGGAACCGCAGAGCTGGTTCACGCCCCAGGCCGGGCTTTCCACCGGAATACCGGCCGCCACCGAGGCCTGGCGCGCCGGGTTCTGGCCCGCGCCGGCGGTGAGGATCTGCCCCATGATGGTTTCGCTCACCTCGCCCGGCGCGACGCCGGCCCGCTCCAGCGCGGCCGCGATCGCGATCTTGCCCAGCTCATGGGCGGGCAGCGAGGAAAGCGCTCCGTTGAACGCGCCGACAGCCGTGCGCGCGGCGCCGACGATGACGATGCCGTCTTTCATGAATGACGTCCTCCGGTACGGTCCCGTTTTGCAGCGCGGCCTGGGGGCCTGCGCCGCACCTTCTCGATCAGGTGTGACAGCATCGTGGTGGCCTCCCGTGATCCATGTCAATGGCACGCGGATTTTCTTGACGTCAGGTCAGGCACGAGGCGCGCACCGCCTCTCATTCGACCTCTCGCCCGGCCCCGCGCGCGGCCGCAAGCCGCCACAATTCCTGTAGCCGGGCGCTGGGAAACGTCCTAGAGTTTTCAATGGGAAACGATCAAGGCGACTGGATCACAATGGCAAAATCCAACGAACCCGTCACCATCAAGAAATACGCGAACCGCCGCCTCTACAATACCGGCACGAGCACCTATGTGACGCTCGAAGACCTCGCGCAGATGGTCAAGAACGGCGAAGACTTCGTCGTCTACGATGCAAAGTCCTCCGACGACATCACCCACTCCGTGCTGACCCAGATCATCTTCGAGCAGGAAGGCAAGGGCCAGAATCTCCTGCCGATCAATTTCCTTCGCCAGATCATCCGTTTCTATGGCGACAGCATGCAGATGCTGGTGCCGCGCTATCTCGACATGACGATCGAGAACTTCAGCAAGGAACAGAACAGCCTGCGCGAGAACTTCACCAAGACGCTGGGCATTGGTGGCATTGGCGGGTTCGGCATACTGGACGAGCATGTCCGCCGGAACATGGAAATGTTCGACCGCACCTTCAAGATGTTCCTGCCGGGCGGTCGCGCCGAGGAGACCGCTGCCGCGCCGGCCGCCAGCCCGCAGCCGGACGATTTCGACGAGCTGCGCCGGCAGGTCGCGGACATGCAGAAGCGTCTCGATAAGCTGGGCGATGGCGGCAAGAAGGAGTGAAGGCGGGGCAGCCGCTTAGCCTTCACACCGTAAGGGCCGCGAGACGCGGGGCGATGCCCCGGCGCGTCCGCATGGCTGGCGAGTAGCGGCCCCTCGTCATCGTCAGGCGCCGTCGGGTCCCCTCCCGCGCCGCCTGGCGCAGAGCGCCGGCCCCTCACCACCTCATGGGCGGGCGACCGCACTCGCTCTCACGATCGAGGTTGCGGTATCGACCACCCGATCATTGTCATTGGCTTCGCCACCGCTCGATTGGGTGGCGTCGGGAAGCCCTGCCACGACCTGCGCCGCCCGCATCCGGTCGAGGCCGGAGAACTGGATTCCCGCCACCTCGACCGATGAGGCGCCGCTCGCCTGTGCGGCCCGCGCCAGCATGCCGCGCAGCTGCGGCGCCATTTCCGCCAGCTGGGCGAATTTGGCGTGGTTGAAGCCGTCGGTCGACTTCACATTGGACATGTCGATCACGACCGCGCCCAGCTCGACCAATTCGGTGTCGTGGGTGTAGGCGCCGAGGCGCGGCTTGTCGCCGGCGATGAAGTTGGAGAAGGCCAGCGCCTTGTCGTCGCGCGAGACGATGACGATGAAGGGTTTGGGCAGCTTGCCCATCCGCTTGAGCTGGCTCTTGAACACGTCCACATCGATATCAGGCGCGGCCAATACGATATTGCCGAGCTTGCTTAACGGCAAAGGGTTGCCGGAAATCTTGATCTGCCGCAGCGCCTCAACCGTTACCCAATTGCCCATGGAATGGGCCACGATCGTCACCTGATCGGCGCCGCTGGCGAAGACCAGCCGGATCGTCTCTTCCAGCCGGTCGCGGGCGGCGGTGGCGCTGTTATTGTCATAGACGTAATCGGCGATTTCGCCGCGCGAGGCCCAGGTGAACAGCACCGGCACGCCGGGCGCCTTGGAATCTTCCGCCATCTGGGTGAGGCGGTAGAGCGCCTCCGAGAACAGCGTGTTGTAGCCGTGCACGAAGATGACCGCCTGCCGCTTGCCGGCCGGGTACTTCGCGAGCTCGCTCTTGAGGTCGGCGTTGAACTGCGCCGGCGTGTCACGATAGACCGCCTCGCGTACCACCATGTCGGTGGCCGGGTTGGGGGGCGATTTCGTCGGCGCTTCCACCATGCCCGACTTGTGGGTCGGGGGGACGCTGATCTCGACCTTGGCGAAGCTCAGTTCCGGCGTCCGCTCGCCGCTGTAGAACACGCCGGGGCGCGGGTCGCGGGCGCGGGCGGACGCGACGAGGATCGTGTGCGTGCTGACGCTGACCGTGTCGACTTCAATGACCGAGAGAGCGTCGTCGCCCGGGCGGGAAGCGCAGCCAGCCAAGACAGGAGCCGCCAGGGCCGCCACGAACAGCCAGGCGAAACGCCGGCGCATTCCACGGCTTGCATCACGCAACACGGCAGGCTCCCAGGTTCACGGGCGGACGGTATCATCGTTCCGGCGGAGCGGTAAGCGCGGCGGACGCCCCACCACGAGGCGATTGCCCGCCATGGCTTCCGGAACTTTACCGCCGATGCGTTAATGCTTCAGCCATGCGCCAGGCTGCCTAACGCAGAAAAGCCGGCCCTCAGGGCCGGCTTCAGCAACGCGGGCAGACGGCCCGGCTGAGGCAATCAGGCCTCGGCCTTGACCTTCAGCACCTGACGGCCCTTGTACATGCCGGTCTTCAGGTCGAGGTGGTGCGGACGGCGCAGTTCGCCCGAATCCTTGTCCTCGATATAGGTCGGCTTGGCGAGGGCGTCGGCGGAACGGCGCATGCCGCGACGCGACGGGCTGGTTTTCTTCTTCGGAACTGCCATCGTCTTCTCCTGGTCCCGGCCTGGCTCACGCCCAGTCGGAAGGGCCGGCGCCGGATGGTGCGTAATTCGAGTGGCGGCTTATACAGACTCATGCGCGCGAGCGAAAGAGGCAGACGCAAATCTGTCGCACGCCCGTGCAGGACCCCGCCGCCTCACCTCGCCGACAGGCAGGCGGTCAGTTCGGCCCCCTCGCGCGGAATGCGGGCCTGAAGATTGCCGGCGAGCCGGTTCAGCCCGCGCCCGGGCTTGCCGGCATCGCGCCGGTGCGGGTTTGGCAGCATGACCGCGAGCAACGCCGCCTGCCGCGCCGAGAGGTCGCCGGCCGAGCGCCCGAACGCCCGCTGCGCCCCCGCCTCGACGCCGAACTGCCCGTCCGGCCCCCATTCGGCGATGTTGAGGTAGATCTCCAGCTGCCGCTGCTTCGACATGACCACGTTCAGATACAGCGCCAGCGGCAGTTCCAGCCCCTTGCGGATGACGCTGCGGCCGTTCCACAGGAACAGATTCTTGGCCAGCTGCATGGTGATGGTGGAGGCCCCGCGCGGCGCATTGAGCCCGTCCGATTCGTCGATCACCCCCTGCAGCTCCACCATGTCGACGCCCGAATGGGAGCAGAAGCGCGCATCCTCGGAGGCCAACACCGAGCGGATAAGATTGGGCGAGATGTCGTCGAAGGGCCGCCAGACGCGCTCCACCGGCTGGCCTGTGACCCAGCGCGCCAGCATCAGCGTCGAGGGCGCGGGCACCACATTATATAGAAGGCCGAGCACGAGCGGGGTCGCGATGACCACGAGCGCGATCTTCCAGGCCCAACTCCACAGAACACCCATGCACACTCCCCGGCGCCGACACTCTAGCCGTCTCGCTGGCGCCGGTCGACCAAGGGTTGCGGCTACGCAATGAGCCTCGCTTGACCGCGCCGCCCGGCTCGGGCACGCAACGCGCTACCCTTGTTGAGCGATCCCTCGGACCCGATGCCCTCCACCGAAAGCCGCCCGCCCCTTTCGCTCGCGCTCGCCGGCACCGGTGAGGCCGTCGCCGCCTATATCGACGGCGCCATCCGCGCGAGCGGTGCGCCCGGCGAACGGCTGGCGGCCGCGATGCGGCACGCCACGCTGGCGGGGGGCAAGCGGCTGCGCCCGTTCCTGGTGGTCGAATCGGCGGCGCTGTTCGGTGTCCCTGCCGCCCGGGCGATGCCGGCCGCGGCGGCGCTGGAGTGCATTCACTGCTACTCGCTGGTGCATGACGACCTGCCGGCGATGGACAATGACGACCTGCGACGCGGCCGGCCGACGGTGCACCGCGCTTATGACGAGGCCACCGCGATTCTCGCCGGCGACGGATTGCTGACCCTCGCCTTCGAGATTCTGGCCGGCGAGGCAATCGAGGAGGAGCCGGC
The DNA here is from genome assembly GCF_900100155.1 of Ancylobacter rudongensis. Lineage (GTDB taxonomy): Bacteria > Pseudomonadota > Alphaproteobacteria > Rhizobiales > Xanthobacteraceae > Ancylobacter > Ancylobacter rudongensis. Next base: position 313,902 of record NZ_FMTP01000005.1, on the reverse strand, counting down.
GATTCGCCTCGCTTTGATCGCCAGCTTGGCGCGGGCGGCGGGCGTGGCGGGCATGATCGGCGGGCAGATGCTGGACCTCGCCGCCGAGGGCCGATTCGCCGAGGGGAAGCCGCTCGACCTGCCGGCGCAGGCGATCATCGACCTCCAGGCGATGAAGACCGGCGCCCTGCTGCGCCAGGCCTGCGAGGCCGGCGCCCTGCTCGGGCGGGCCAGCCCGACTGAGCGCGAGAGCCTCGACCGCTATGCCCGCGCCGTCGGACGCGCCTTCCAGATCGCCGACGACCTGCTCGATGTCGAGGGCGAAGCGAGCCTCGTCGGCAAGGCGGTGGGCAAGGACGCCGCCGCCGGCAAGGCGACGCTGGTCGGCACGCTCGGCATTGACGGCGCCCGTGCCGAGCTTTCGCGGCTGACCGGCGAGGCCGAGGCGGCGCTGGCCGGCTTCGGCAGCGCAGCCACACTTCTCGTAGAAGCGGCATATTTCGTCGCCGATCGGCGCAATTAGGACTTTCCTCATCTCGACGGAACGATAAGTTCCGGGCAATGTTGTTTGTGACGGGAATGTCCGCGCCGCGCGACGTGACCGTTTCGTGGAGGTTGAGATGCGTGTCGCCCTGTTCGCCCTTGCCGCTCTGGTCGCCGGCACCGCCGTCATCGCCACGGCGCCTGCCGATGCGCAGGAATCCAACCGCATCATCATCCGCAAGCTGCCGCCGCGCTCCTATCTCGATCCCGGCCCGGTGGTGAAGCCGGGCACCTCGCGCGACCTCAACTATGTCTATGTCGTCCAGCCGATGTACCCGCAATATGGCGATGACAGCGGCATCACCGGCATTCGCTGGCCGCTGCCGAGCCGTTTCGACCTGCCGGGCTACTGATTCGCCGCTTGCGGCCTCTCGCCTGACGACGCAAAGCCCGGCCCGTGCCGGGCTTTTTCATGGTTTTGCCAGTTCGCGACAGCAAAAAGCCCGGCCGAAGCCGGGCTTTTCGTGTTCTGAAGGCCGAAAGGACGGCTCAGGCCGCCTTGTCCAACTCGGCGAGGATGGCGTCGCCCATGCCTGATGTCCCGACGCGGGTCTTGCCCTCGGAATAGATGTCGGCGGTGCGGAAGCCGCCGGCGAGCACGCCCGCGATCGCCGCCTCGATGCGGTCGGCCGCCGCCAGCTCGCCGAAGGAATAACGCAGCGCCATGGCGAGCGAGCCGATCATCGCGATCGGATTGGCCACGCCCTTGCCGGCAATGTCAGGCGCGGCGCCATGCACGGGCTCATAGAGCGCGCGGCGGCGGCCGGAGACTTCCTCGATTCCGCCCAGCGAGGCGGAGGGCAGCATGCCGAGCGAGCCGGTGAGCATGGCCGCCACGTCGGAGAGAATATCGCCGAACAGGTTGTCGGTGACGATGACGTCGAACTGCTTGGGCGCGCGCACCAGCTGCATGCCGCAAGAATCGGCCAGCTGGTGCTCCAGCTCCACGTCCTCGTAATTCGAGCCGTGCACCTCGCTCACCACCTGCTTCCACAGCAGCCCGGTCTTCATCACATTGTGCTTCTCGGTGGAGACCACCTTGTTGCGGCGGGTGCGGGCGAGCTCGAAGGCGACGCGGGCGATGCGCTCGATCTCGTAGGATTCGTAGACCTGGGTGTCGATGGCCCGCTTCTGGCCGTCGCTGAGATCGGTGATGGTCTTCGGCTCGCCGAAATAGACGCCGCCCGTCAGCTCGCGCACGATCAGCACGTCGAGGCCCTCGACCAGCTCGCGCTTGAGGCTGGAAGCGTCGGCAAGGGCCGGGTAGCACATGGCCGGGCGCAGATTGGCGAAGAGCTGCAGGTCCTTGCGCAGCCGCAGCAGCCCCGCCTCAGGCCGGGCTTCATAAGGCACATGCGTCCATTTGGTACCGCCCACGGCGCCGAGCAGGATGGCATCGGCAGCGAACGCCTTGGCCATCGCCTCCTCGGAAATCGGCTGGCCGCAGGAATCATAGGCCGCGCCGCCGACGAGGTCCTCCTCGATGGCGAAGGAGGCAAGCCCGCGCCGGTCGAGCCAGTCGATGACCCGTTTCACCTCGGCCATCACTTCGGGGCCGATGCCGTCGCCGGGGAGAAGGAGAAGCTTGTGGGTCGCCATCAGGTCCCTCGCTTGCGCCGTTGAGGAAGCGTCATTGCCGGGCGAGCCGCCGGCGAGCGAGTGCTAAAGCCAGATGATTGCGGTGGCAAGACGTGTGGGGCGCGAAGAGGCGCCGGGTAGCCGGACATGCCGAGCGCGGCCCACACAAAACGAAACCGCCGGCAGCGAGCCGGCGGGGGAAGGTGGGGAGGATTGCAGGCGGGATCGCGGTTCGACGCACGGCGCAGACCGGCACCGTGGGACATGCGCCGTGGACGAGACCTCGCCCATGGTCGGGGGCGCCGCCGGCCCCCAGTCCTCCATCATCGGCCAGGACGAGCCGGGTCCCCGGGACGCGCCCAGGGACGAGGGAGAAGCCACCCGGCCGGTCAGATCGTCTTGCGCGTCATCTCCCCGGCGATGAAATCGGCCTGCCGCAGCGCCAAAGCGACGATGGTCAGCGTCGGGTTTTCCGCGCCGCCGGTGGTGAACTGGCTGCCATCGGCGATGAACAGGTTCGGGATGTCGTGGGTCTGCCCGTGCTTGTTCACCACGCCGTCGCGCGCCTTGGCGCTCATCCGGTTGGTGCCGAGATTATGCGTGGACGGATAAGGCGGCGTCGGCAGGGTGCGGGTGGCGCCGACCGAATCGTAGATCGCTGCACCCTGGGCATAGGCGTGGTTGCGCATGGCGACATCGTTCGGATGGTCGTCGAAATGCACATTGGCCACCGGCAGCCCGTACTGGTCCTTCACATCGGTGTTGAGGGTGACGCGGTTGGTCTCCTGCGGCATGTCCTCGCCGACGATCCACAGCCCGGCCATGTTGACATAGCCGTCCATCGCCGAGGCGAAGGAGCGGCCCCAGCCGCCCGGATCGAGGAAGGCGGCCATGAACGGCACGCCGATGGAGAGCGTCTCCATCTCATAGCCACCGGCGAAACCGCGTTTGGCATCAAAGCCCGCCTCGTCGCGCACGATGCCGGCCATGGTGGTGCCGCGATACATGTGCACCGGCTTCTCGAAGATGGCGTAGACCGAGCCGGTCATGTGGCGCATGTAGTTACGCCCCACCTGCCCCGAGGAATTGGCGAGCCCGTCCGGGAACATGTTGCTGGCGGAGTTGAGCAGCAGGCGCGGGCTCTCGATCGAATTGCCGGCCACCGCGACGATGCGCGCCTTCTGGCGCTGGGTCTTGCCGTCCTTATCGACATAGACGACGGCCGTGACCTTGCCGGTCTCATCATGCTCGATCTTCTGCACCATGCTCTGCGGGCGCACCTCCAGATTGCCGGTGGCCTCGCCACGCGGAATCTCGGCGATCAGCGTCGACCATTTCGCCCCCGACTTGCAGCCCTGGAAGCAGAAGCCGATCTGCTGGCAGGCGCCGCGATCGGCGCGCGGTTCGCTGTTGATCGCCATCCGGCCGGTCGAGACCTCCTTGTAGCCGATCTTTTTCGCCCCGGCCTCGAACACCTTGAAGTTGTTGTTGCCGGGCAGGCCGGGAATGCCGTTGGTGCGGGTCACGCCCATGCGGTCCTCGGCCTTGGCGTACCACGGCTCCAGCTCGGCCAGCGTGATCGGCCAGTCGAGCAGATTGGCGCCGTCGAGGTCGCCATAGGTGGTGCGGGTCTTGAACTCATGCTCCTGGAAGCGCAGCGAGGCGCCGGCCCAATGCACCGAGGAACCGCCCACCGCCTTGACGATCCAAGCGGGGAGATTGGGGAAGTTCTTGTGCACCCGCCACGAGCCGGAGGTGGTGCGCATGTCGGTCCAGGCGAGCTGGGAGAAGCTCTCCCACTCATTATTGACGAAGTCTTCCATGTTGTGGCGCTGGCCGGCCTCAAGGATCACCACCTTGATGCCCTTGAGCGCCAGCTCGGTGCCCAGCGTGCCGCCACCGGCGCCGGAGCCGACGACGACGACGACGGAATCATCATTCAGATCGAAGGGTGCGGACATGATGCGAGCCTCCCGTCACAGCCAGGCGATGTCGTTGAAGCCGCGGTCGATGTAACCGCCCTTGTCGGCCGAGGCGCCCTCATAGCCGAAGATCGGCCACACCTCCTCCTGGTTGTAGAGGCCGACCACCAGGCCGCCCCGCACCTTCTGGAAGAACGCGCTGTCCTCGATCTCGCGCAGCACCGCCACGCGCTGGTCCTCCCAGCCGACATCGGCATAGGCGACGCCGTATTTGGCCTTGGACAGCGTATCGAGGGTGATGACGCCGTCCTCGACAAGCACCTTCAGCGCGGGGTCCTTGGCGGCGTCGACCTCATAGGGCTTCATCGCGATGGCGTAGTAGCGGTCGGGAATGCGGTCATGCGGGTAGACGTCGCGCGCCATGACGATGAGCGTGCGCATGGTCTCCGGCTTGAGCGCGGTGACTTCCAGGCCCCAGGCCTCGCGCGGGTTGAGCACCGCCGCGCCGCTCACCATCAGCGCGCCGGCGGCGCCGATGCCCGCAAGCACGGCACGGCGTGACGGACCGCGCCTGTCGATCAGAGTTGCCATTGTAACCTCCCAGGCATTTTTATGTATTATTGACTTATCGCGCGCCGCTTGGCGTACCGGCGCGGTCGTTCAGCGGTAGCGTCCGTGCTTCTTCAGCACCTCGATCTTGTAGCCGTCAGGATCAGTGACGAAGAAGAACTTGGCCAGAAGCGCGCCCTCGTGGAAAAACTCCTTGATCGGATTGGGAGTGAGCCCTTCCTGCGTGAAGCGTGCATGTTCGGCGTCGAGATCATCCACCACGAAGGCGATGTGGCCATAGCCGTCACCCAGCGCGTAGGGCTCGGTGCGGTCGTGATTGATGGTCAGCTCGACCTCGAAATCGGCTTCCGCGTTGCGCAGATAGACCAGCGTGAAGCCGTCAAACGGCAGACGCTGCGCCACCTCCAGCCCGAAGGCGCGCGCGTAGAAATCAACCGAGCGCGCCTCGTCGCGCACGCGGATCATCGAGTGAATGGCCTTCGCCACCTGTTCCTCCGGCCTTGAACCTCACCAGGGCGAAACGCGTCGCCTGAAGGAGATGCTAGGCCTGCGCCGGGGCGGCAGGTGGTAGACCGCTAACACATCACCACGATGTGCATTGCCGGCGCGGCGGGGGGCGGCAGACGGGCGAGACAGTCAGGAGTTGCCGAAGTTCCCCGCGCTGGGCCCCGGCTCGGCTCTCCGGCTTCGCCTCCGCTGGTCCGGGGCACAATCCTGTTTCCCGGCCAAGCTGCGCGCAGCGCAGCGCCGAGCCGGAATCCCGCGCAAGACTCTTCGGCGATTGCCGTCTTCGGAAATGTCCGTCTTCAGCAGTTTTTCCTGCCACCCGAACGCGGCTTCTGCCCCGTTCGGTTGAAAAATGCCGGCCCCTACTCCGCCGCTTCGAGGTGAATCCGCGTGCTCTCGCACAGATACCGCCCGCGCGCCGCCACCGGGGCGACACCGGCCGGGCGCAGCTCGGCGAGAAAGATCAGGCAGGAGCAGCGCAGCAGCGAGGCGAAGTTGCGCACCTCGCCATGCAGTTCCAGCACCTCGTCATGCAGCTTGGTGACGAACTTGCCGACGCTCATGCCCTGATGGGCGGCGACCTCTTCCAGCACGGTCCAGAACGCCGCCTCCAGCCGGATCGAGGTGGAATGGCCACCGATCCGCACCGAGCGCGTCTGGCTCTCATAGGTCTCGGGCGCTTGGCCCGCGAAGATGTGGCACATGGGGGCGTCTCCCGGATGTTCTCGTTTTGAATGATTCCATCCCGAGACGGGGGCGCTGTAAAGCGAAAACGCTGGCAGCGCGCGCTCAGCCCTGCCGGCGCGCGGTCACTTCGATCTCGATCTTCATCTGCGGTTGCAGCAGCCCGGCGACGATGAGGGTGGCCGCCGGCCGCGCCTTGGCGAAATACTGGCCGAAGATCGGGAAGACGATGTCGGCATAGTCGGCCTGGGTCACGATGTAGCGCACGCGCACCACGTCATCGAGGCTGGCGCCCGCCTGCGCCAGCGCCGCCGCGATGTTGGCGAAACAGCCATGGGTCTGCGCCACGAGATCCTCGGGCAGCACCATGGCGGCGTAGTCATAGCCTGTCGTGCCGGAGACGAAGATATCCGCTCCGTCGACCACGGCGCGGGAATAGCCGGCCACCGCCTCGAAGGCGGAGCCGGAAGAGATGCGCCGGCGCTCGGTCATGGAAGCCTCCGCTCGGGCGCCGCCGCGCGTGGCGGCGCCGGCACGCTCACGCCCAGGGGCGGTCCTGGCTGAGCTTTTCCTCGTAAGACTTGATCTTGTCGGCCTTCACCTGGGTCAGGCCGATATCGTCGAGCCCGTTCAGCAGGCAGTGCTTGCGGAAGGCGTCAATCTCGAAGGAGATCGAGCCGCCATCCGGGCCGGTAATGGTCTGGCTTTCCAGATCGACGGTGATCTTGGCGTTGGCACCGCGTCCGGCGTCGTCGAACAGCGCCGCCAGCTGTTCCGGCGTCACCCGGATCGGCAGGATGCCGTTCTTGAAGCAGTTATTGTAGAAGATGTCGGCAAAGGACGTGGAGATCACGCAGCGAATGCCGAAGTCGAGCAGCGCCCAGGGCGCGTGCTCACGCGAGGAGCCGCAGCCGAAATTGTCGCCGGCGATCAGGATCTGCGCGCCCTTATAGGCCGGCTTGTTGAGCACGAAATCGGGGTTGTCCGACCCGTCCTCCTTGTAGCGGAGCTCGGAGAACAGCCCGACGCCCAGCCCGGTGCGTTTGATCGTCTTCAGATACTGCTTCGGAATGATCATGTCGGTGTCGACATTGACCAGATGCAGCGGCGCCGCGACGCCGGTCAGGATGGTGAACTTGTCCACGGCACTCTCCTCAAACTGCGGAAGCGGCGCGAACGCCGCCATCCCTTCGATGTCCCGCCTTCCCGGTGGTGTGCCCCGGCGGCGCACGGCGCGCAACCCGCCCGCGCAGATCGCGCCGGCGGTCAGCGGCCGGGCAGCATGCGGCGCAGCACGTCGTCCTTGAGGACGTGATGATGCACCAAAGCCGCCGCCGCGTGCAGCAGGGCCAGCACGACCAGCCCGTTCGCCAGAAGCTCGTGCACCTCCTTGACCTGACCGGCGGCTGTCCGGTCCACCCCCACCGGGGAGGGAATCGTGAACAGGCCGAAGAACGCCACCTCATTACCGCGCAGGAAGGCGAGATAGATGCCGACGAGAGGTGTCGCGACCAGCAGGACATAGAGCAGCACGTGAACCGCGGTCGAGGCCAGATGTGCCGGCCGCGACAAGGCCGCCGAAGGCGGCGGCACCGGTCCGACAACGCGCAGCACGAGCCGCAGCGCGACGAAACCGAGAATCGTCAGACCCACCGAGATATGGGTCGACCAGATGAGGTCGCGTCCGGCCGTTCCACGCTCGAAGAACGCTTCGAGATAGGTCACGCCATAGGTGACGATGATTGCGAACACCGTCAGCCAGTGCAGCGCCCGCAAAGGCTGGCTGTAGGCGTGCGCCACGGCCGGATGGGAAGCATGCGTTGTCATGACCCTTGCCCTTCGTCTCTCTCGTTTGGAGAGATTCTAAGCCGAGCCTTACGCCCTTGCCAGGCGGTCCGCTACCTATCCGCCTCCTCCTCGATCCGCTCCATGTCGTCGTCGGAGAGGCCGAAATGGTGGCCGATCTCGTGCACGAGGACATGGGTGACGATGTCGCCCAGCGTTTCCTCGTTCTCCGCCCAATAGTCGAGGATCGGGCGGCGATAGAGGAAGATCATGTTGGGCAGCACGCCGGCGACGGTCTCGTAACCCTGCGCCAGCCCGATGCCCTGGAACAGGCCGAGCAGGTCGAACGGGCTTTCCGCCTCCATCTCCTTCAGCACCTCGTCGGTCGGGAAATCCTCGACCCGGATGACGAGATTGCCGCACAGGGCGCGGAATTCGTCCGGCAGGCGGGCATAGGCCTCCTCGGCCATCGCCTCCATATCGCCCAGGCTCGGCGCGCCGCGCTTCAGCCAGTCGCCGCTCTCGCTCATCGGCTCACCTCAGATAGGTCGCGAACAGATAGGCGACGAGGCCGAGCGCCACCACGACGGCGAGGCCGCGCCCGAGGCGACGGCCCCACACTTCCATGGGGTCGTCGGGCGGCGGGTCCCAGAACGGATCGCCCCTCATCGCGCTGCCCCCGCGCCGAGGCTCAACCCGCCCGCGGCCAGGTGCGGACGTCGACGAAATGGCCGGCGATCGCCGCCGCCGCCGCCATGGCGGGGGAGACGAGATGGGTGCGGCCCTTGAAGCCCTGCCTTCCCTCGAAATTGCGGTTCGAGGTGGAGGCGCAGCGCTCCTCCGGGCCGAGCTTGTCGGCGTTCATGGCCAAGCACATGGAGCAGCCCGGCTCGCGCCAGTCGAAGCCGGCCGCCTTGAAGATGGCGTCCAGCCCCTCGGCCTCGGCCTGCAGCTTCACCAGCCCCGAGCCCGGCACGATCATGCCGGAGACGCCCTCGCGCACCTTGTGGCCGCGCACGATGGCGGCGGCGGCGCGCAGATCCTCGATGCGGGCATTGGTGCAGGAGCCGATGAACACCTTGTCGACCGGGATATCGATGATCTTGGTGCCGGCGACGAGGCCCATATAGGCCAGCGCCCGCTTCTTGGCGTCGCGCTTGTCCGGGTCGTCGATCAGGTCGGGATCGGGCACCCGCCCCTCGACCGAGATCACGTCCTCCGGGCTGGTGCCCCAGGAGACGATGGGCGGCAGCGCGGCGCCGTCGAGGCGGATTTCCTTGTCGAAGAACGCGCCCTCATCGGTGCGCAGCGTGTCCCAATAGCGCAGCGCCGCGTCCCAGTCGGCGCCCTTGGGCGCGCGGGGGCGGTCCTTCACATAGGCATAGGTGGTCTCGTCGGGGGCGACCATGCCGGCGCGCGCCCCGCCCTCGATAGACATGTTGCAGACCGTCATGCGGCCTTCCATCGACAGGGCGCGGAACACCTCGCCGGCATATTCGATGACATAGCCGGTGCCGCCGGCGGTGCCGGTGGCGCCGATGATGGCGAGCGTCACATCCTTGGCGGTCACGCCGTCGGGCAGCTTGCCGTCGACGCTGACCCGCATGTTCTTGCTCTTCTTCTGGATCAGCGTCTGGGTGGCGAGCACATGCTCGACCTCCGAGGTGCCGATGCCATGGGCGAGCGCGCCGAAGGCGCCATGGGTCGAGGTGTGGCTGTCGCCGCAGACAATGGTGGTGCCCGGCAGGGTGAAGCCCTGCTCCGGCCCGATGACGTGGACGATGCCCTGGCGCTTGTCGAGCTCGTTGAAATACTCGACGCCGAACTCGCGGGCGTTCTCGGCCAGCGTCTCCACCTGGATGCGGCTCTCGGGGTCGTCGATGCCGAAGCGGCGATCGGTGGTCGGCACGTTGTGGTCGACCACGGCGAGCGTCTTCGACGGCGCATGCACCCGGCGGCCGGCCACGCGCAGGCCCTCAAAGGCCTGCGGGCTGGTCACCTCATGCACCAGATGCCGGTCGATATAGAGGAGGCAGGTGCCGTCCTCCTGGCGGTCGATGATGTGGTCGTCGAAAATCTTGTCGTACAGGGTGCGGGGAGCGGACGTGCTCATCTGGGCGTCTCTTGGGAAGAGGAAAACAGGGGCGGGGCAGCAGCGCGGCCGGGAGCGCAAAGCCCGAAGGCTCCGGCTCCGGGCAGCGCTCAGCTAAGCCCGGCGACCGCGCAGGCGGTGAAGCGTCCGAAAAAGCGCGCCGGCAGGCGGACATGATCCGGCACGGCGGCGAAACCGATGGTGGTGGGCAGGCGGCGGCGTGCCTCCGGGCGCGCGGCACCGGGCGCCGACGCAGCCGTCGCGCCGCAGGTAACCGTCATCGGTGTGCCATGCGCCATCATGGAACCCTTCTAGCAAGTCTACGCGCGGCAAACAATCACCGCCGCCCCACGTCCCGCCCTCCGCTGCCGCACGACTGCGTGACGCGCAAACGCCCGGTATCGCGACTGGAATAATGTATTACATAGTAAAATCAGGATAAAATCAGCGCATGGACGTAACTTCCTGGTTTTTTACCTTTGATGTGGCGGCGCTTCATCCAGCGCGCTAAGCTGATTTGGCGAAGGGAGCTTACGATGCGCCTGTCCGACATCGCCTTGATCGCCGCAACATTTGCCACTTTCGCCGCCGTCGAGGCGGGGAACCGTACGGATGTGAAGCCGCAGGAGGTCGCGAAGGCCGAGCGCCGGCAACTCATTACCTGCCCCCTGCGCAAGCCGGACTTCGCCACCGTGATGCAGGCCGCCATGCTCGGCGACGGCACGATCCTGGTCGAGCAGCAGACCAATACCCGCGTGCTGCACATCAAGGATTGCTGAGCGCCCCTGCCCGGCGCTTCCCGTATAGAGGTGCGCCGTCGACGGTCCTCCTCTGGACAGGCCCGATCGCCGATGGCACATCCGCGGGCGTTGTCCCGATCAAGGTTCAGGCGATGCTCAGGACTGTCCTGCTGACACTCGCGCTCGTGGCGGCGCCGGCCGCCGTCCGCAGCGCCGATCTCCCCGTGGGCTTCGTCCGGCTGCGGGAGGTCGCCCCCACCATCCAGTACGACATACGCTATGCCGGCCCGCATAATTTCGTCGGCCGTCCCATCGCCGCCTATGCCGCGCCCGAATGCATCCTGACGCGGCAGGCGGCAGAGGCGCTGGCGGCAGCGGCGCGCGAACTGGCCGCGCAGGGGCTCGGCCTCAGGGTCTATGACTGCTACCGCCCGGCGCAGGCCGTCGCCGATTTCGTCGCCTGGGCCAGGGACCTTGGCGACGAGGCGATGAAGCCGGAATTCTATCCCCGCGTGCCCAAGACCGAATTGTTCGCGCGCGGCTACATCGCCGAGAAGTCCGGCCACAGCCGGGGCAGCACGGTCGATCTCGCCATCGTACGGCTCGACCAGAAGCCGGCGCCCCCCTGGGCGCCCGGCGAACCGCTCGCCGACTGCGCCCTGCCGATGGGCGAGCGCTTTGACGACGCCACGCTCGATTTCGGCACCGGCTATGATTGCTTCGATGTGCGCGCCCATCATGGCGCCGCCGGCATTCCGGCGGAGGCCACCACCAACCGGGAGACGCTTAAGACGCTGATGCAGCGCCACGGCTTCACGCCCTACGCCGAGGAATGGTGGCACTACACGCTGGCGGGCGAGCCGTTTCCCGGCACGTATTTCGACTTCCCGGTGACGGGCGGCCCCTGAGCCCGGCGGACAAAAGAAAAGGGCGGCCGAAGCCGCCCTGAACGTCGTCTGACAGTCCCGGCCGGAGCCGGGGCCGGAATTCACTCGGCGGCAGCGGCCGGGGTCGTCGCCGGGCCCTTCTTGCGGCTGCCGGCGTTCTTGTCCTGGCGCTCGGCGATACGGGCCGACTTGCCGCGACGGTCGCGCAGGTAATACAGCTTGGCGCGGCGGACCTTGCCGCGACGGACAACCTTCAGGCTGTCAATGTTCGGCGAATAGAGCGGGAACACGCGCTCGACGCCTTCACCATAGGAGATCTTGCGAACGGTGAAGCTCTCATTGATGCCGCCGCCATTGCGGGCGATCACGACGCCCTCATAGGCCTGCACGCGGGTGCGCTCGCCTTCCTTCACCTTCACATTGACGATGACGGTGTCGCCCGGCTGGAAGTCGGGGATGGCGCGCAGCTCGGCGAGCTTGGCGGCCTGCTCGATGTCGAGCTCGCGAATAATATCGACCATGTTATCACCTCAGGCAGGATCGGTCAGGGCATGTCAGAACCCGGCCGCCCGCATCTTGCTGTTGTCAGTTGGTAGTGACGGCGCGCCCTATACGCGAAAGCGGAGGGTTTGTCATTCCCCCTTCGTCGCAGGACCGTCATGCGCGGCGCGATAGGCCGCCCACAGGTCCGGCCGTCGCTCCCGTGTGGCGGCCTCCGCCTGCTCCCGCCGCCAGCGGGCGACCTTGGCATGGTCGCCGCTGGTGAGGACCGCCGGAATCTCCAGCCCCTCGAAGCTCTGCGGGCGGGTGTACTGGGGATATTCCAGCAGGCCGGCGGAAAAGCTCTCCTCGGTGCCCGATTCCGGGTGTCCCATCACCCCCGGCAGCAGCCGCACGCAGGCGTCGAGCAACACCAGCGCGCCGATCTCCCCGCCCGAGAGCACCACGTCGCCGACCGACACCTCCTCCAGCCCGCGCGCGGCAATGAGCCGGTCGTCCACCCCCTCGAAGCGGCCGCAGACGATGACCACGCCCTCCCCCGCGCTGAGCTCGCGCACGCGTTGCTGGGTCAGCGGCGCGCCGCGCGGGGTCATCAGCAGGCGCGGGCGGGTGTCGCCGGCCGGGGCGGCGGCATCCACCGCGCGGGCCAGCACGTCGACCCGCATCACCATGCCCGGCCCGCCGCCGGCCGGCGTGTCGTCGACCGATCGGTGGCGGTCGGTGGCGTGCGCGCGCGGGTCCACCGTCTCAAGTCCCCAGGCGCCCTGCGCCAGCGCCCGGCCGGCCAACGAGAGACCAAGCGGGCCGGGAAACATGTCGGGAAAGATGGTGACGAGGGAGGCGCGCCACATGGCAGGGGTTCCGATCCGGAGGCCAACGTCGTCAGGCCGTCATTCCGGACGGCCGTCAGGCCGATCCGGGAGCGCGCGCCGTTGAAGAGCGATCCCGGCTCTCGCTGCGCTCGGCCGGGATGACGAGATATTCCAAACCCGGACCGGAGGAGCCCTCCCCGACCCGTCCCGATCGCCCGTCAGCCCTGGTCCGCCTCCGGCGGCGGGGCTTCCTCGCGCGCCCATTCGCCGGGCTCGACGGTGAGGCGGCCGGCCTTGAGGTCGACGCTGGGCACCACCGCCTTGGTGAAGGGCAGCATGAGCGTTTTGCCCCCGGCTTCCGGGGCGATTTCGAGAATGTCGCCGGCGCCAAAATCATGCACCGCCACCACCTTGCCGAACGGCGCGCCCTCGCTTGTGAAGGCGGCCAGCCCGATCAGGTCGGCCTGGTAGAAATCATCTTCCTCGTCCGGCTCGGGCAGCAGGTCGCGGGCGACATAGACGCCCTGATTGGTCAGCGCCTCGGCCGCCTCGCGGCTGTCGACACCTTCCAGCCGGGCGACGAAATGGTCTTTCGCCGGCCGCAGCGTCTTGATGCGGAAGGTCCGCGTCCCCGCCTCGTCGGTCAGCGGCGCATAGTCCTGCAGCGCGGCCGGATCGGCGGCGAAGATGAACAGCCGCACCTCGCCGCGCACCCCATGCGGGGCGCCGATGCGGGCGAGCAGAACACGGTCATGGGGCATAGCGGTCTCGCGGCAGATCATCAAAGCGCCTGCGGCGCAGCCTTTCCTGGGTCCCGGATCGGCGCTCCGCCTGCGGCGTCGCTGGTCCGGGACACAGTCTCACATACCGTTTCCCGGACAAGACGCGCGCAGCGCGGCGCCGATCCGGGACCCAGCCTAAAAGCCGCCGAAGGCGTCGACCCTCAAGGGTCGACACCTACCGGGGCGGGGCCTCACTCGGCCGAGGGAGCCGCAGCGGCGGCGGCAGCGGCTTCGGCGGCCTTGGCGGCTTCGGCGGCGCGCTCCTGCGCCTTCTTGCCGGGGACGGCCTTCTCCGGGTTGTTGCGGGCGGCGCGCTTCACCAGCTCGAGGCTGTCGAGGAAGCGGGCGACGCGGTCGGTCGGCTGGGCGCCCTTGGCGAGCCAGGCCTTGGCCTTCTCGACGTCGAGGGTGAAGCGGTCGGCCGCATCCTTGGGCTTCAGCGGATCGAAGGTGCCGATCTTCTCGATGAAGCGGCCATCGCGCGGGGAGCGCGAATCGGCGACGACGATGCGGTAATAGGGACGCTTCTTGGCGCCGCCACGGGCGAGACGGATCTTGAGGGACATGTCTTTCTTCCTTTGGTGTCAGTTTCGTCGGTTGGTGTCTGTCGTCATCCCGGACGAAGAGAGCGCAGCGAACGCCGATCCGGGATCGTTTGGCGCCTGAGGCGCGGAGAACGATCCCGGATCGGCGCTTGAGGCGCCGTCCGGGATGACGGCAAGGGGGTCAGGTCATCGGGCCGTCACTTCTTCTTTCCCGGAAAGCCCGGCAGGCCCGGAAGCCCGCCCGGCTTGTTTCCCAGCCCCGGCAGCCCGCCGGGAAGGCCGGGCATGTTGCCGGGGAAATTCGGCGGCAGGCCGCCACCGCCGAGCCCACCGGGCATCTTCTCGGCCATCTGCTTCAGCTGGTCGGGACTCGGCATGCCGCCGCCGCCACCGAGGCCGAACATGGAGGCAAGGCCCGCCATCGGGCCGCGCTTGGCGCCGGGGGCGCCCATCGCCTTCATCATGTCCGCCATCTGGCGGTGCATCTTCATCAGCCGGTTGACGTCCTCGACCTTGGTGCCGGAGCCGCTGGCGATGCGCTTGCGACGGGAGCCGTCGAGCAACTTCGGGTTGCGCCGCTCCTTCTTGGTCATCGAATCGATGATGGCCTTCTGGCGCTTCAGCACCCCGTCATTCATGCCGGAGGCGGCCAGCTGGTTCTTCATCTTGCCGACGCCGGGCAGCATGCCCATCAGCCCGCCAAGGCCGCCGAGCTTTTCCATCTGGTCCAGCTGCATGCGCAGATCGTCGAGGTCGAACTGCCCCTTGCGCATGCGATCGGCCGCGGCCATCGCCTTTTCGGCGTCGATGTTCTCGACCGCCTTCTCGACCAGCGAGACGACATCGCCCATGCCGAGGATGCGGCCGGCGACGCGGCGGGGATCGAAATCCTCCAGCGCGTCCATCTTTTCGCCGGTGCCGAGCAGCTTGATCGGCTTGCCGGTAACGGCGCGCATGGAAAGGGCGGCACCGCCGCGCCCGTCGCCATCGGCGCGGGTCAGCACGATGCCGGTGAGGCCGACGCGCTCGTCGAACGCCTTGGCGGTGTTCACCGCGTCCTGGCCGGTGAGGCTGTCGGCAACGAGCAGCACTTCATGCGGCCTGGTCGCGGCCTTCACCTCGGCCACTTCCGCCATCAGCGCCTCGTCGAGGGTGACACGGCCGGCGGTGTCGAGCATCACCACGTCATAGCCACCGAGGCGGGCGGCTTCCATGGCGCGGCGGGCGATCTGCACGGCGGACTGGCCGGCAACGATCGGCAGGGTGGCGACGCCAACCTGCGTGCCGAGCATGGCCAGCTGCTCCATCGCCGCCGGGCGGCGGGTATCGAGCGAGGCCATCAGCACCTTGCGGTTGCCGCGCTCGGTCAGGCGCTTGGCGATCTTGGCGGTGGAGGTGGTCTTGCCCGAGCCCTGCAGGCCGACCATCAGCACCGGCACCGGCGGGGCCGCGTCGAGGTCGATCGGCTTGGCGTCGGAGCCCAGCATGGCGACGAGTTCGTCATTGACGATCTTCACCACCATCTGGCCGGGTGTGACCGACTTGATCACCTCGGCGCCGACGGCGCGGGTGCGCACCTTGTCGGTGAAGGAGCGCACCACGTCGAGCGCGACATCGGCCTCGATCAGGGCCCGGCGCACCTCGCGCATGGCCTCGTTCACGTCGGCCTCGGTGAGGGCGCCGCGTCGTTTCAGCCGGTCGAGTATGCCGCCAAGGCGGTCGGTCAATGAATCGAACATGCGTTCGCTCCGGTCCTTTTCCCACAGCTCACAGCGCAACGCCGAACGGCGCCCGAGGGCGCATGGCGCTGTCGGGCGTTGACCTCCGGCCTCAAGGGCCGGGCGGCGGATCGGCTCGCGGGGTCTGCGAGGATGTGGGGCTAGTAAGCGCCGCGCGCCAGTGAGTCAAGTTTTGACGGCCTTTTGCGGGAGACTACGGAGGTCACAGCCGCGTAACAGCGCCATTCTAGCGTGCCGCAGCCATGCGAGGAAACCCGGCCATGAACAGCGACACCGCGCCCCTCTCCGCCGCCAGCGACGACGTCGTCAGCGATGACAACGCCCTGTTCGAGACCCTGCTGTCCCTGCGGGCGGCGGTGGTCGAGGAGGCCGCCCCCCTGATCGAGCGCTTCCGCCGCGAGGCCCGACGCGCGGACGCGGCGCTCGACAATCTCGCGCATTATCTCGCCTTGCGCCGGCACGAGCTGCGCCCGCTGCAGCGCCAGCTGATGTGGCGCGGCCTGTCCTCGCTCGGCCGGCTGGAGAGCCGGGTGCTGCCGACGCTCGACGCGGTGCTGGTGGCGCTGGCCGCCCGCGCTGGCCGTCCCCTGCCCTTCCCGCCGCCGGAGCCCGCCGCCTTCTTCGCCGGCGAGGCCCGGCTGGAGGCGGCCAGTGCGGCAAGCCTCGGCCCGGAGCCGGAGGGGCGCTATACCCGCATCATGGTCACGCTGCCCGGCGAGGCCGGTGGCGATCCGGCCTTCGTGCTGGCGCTGGCGAAGGCCGGCATGGATGTCGCCCGCATCAACTGCGCCCATGACGACGCCGACACCTGGCGGGCCATGGCGCGGCATGTGCGCGCCGCGGCCGAGGCGGTCGGCCGCCCGATCGCGGTGCTGATGGACATTGCCGGGCCGAAGATCCGCACCGGCGCGGTGCTGCCGATGCGCAAGGACAAGCCGACCGGCCGGCTGCTGCCCGGCGACACGCTGCGCCTCGTCGCCGAGGGCGAGCCCCGCGTCGATGACGCCGCCCTGTTCAGCGCCGCCGTCTCGCTGCCGGAAATCGTCACCCGCCTCGGGCTCGGCCACCGCGTGCGCTATGACGACGGCAAGGTCGAGGCGGTGGTGGAGAGCGTGCACGAGGGCGAGGCGATCCTGCGCATCCTCCACACCCGTCCCGGCGGCACCAAGCTGAAGCCGGAAAAGGGCATCAACCTGCCCGACACCGCGCTCGGCCTCTCCCCGCTCACCGCCAAGGACGACGCCGACCTCGCCACCGTCATCGAATGCGCCGACGTCATCGGCTATTCCTTCGTCAGCCGGCCGGAAGATCTCGACCTGCTCGACGCCGCCATCGCCCGCCACGGCGCCGGGCGCGCGCGCCCGCTCGGCCTGATGGCCAAGATCGAGCGCCCCGAGGCGGTGCGGAACCTGCCGGACCTGATCGCCCGCGCCGCCCGCTTCGGCCATTTCAGCGTGATGATCGCCCGCGGCGACCTCGCCGCCGAGATCGGCTTCACCCGCCTCGCCGAAATGCAGGAGGAGCTTTTGTGGATCTGCGAGGCGGCCTCGGTGCCGGCGATCTGGGCGACGCAGGTGCTGGAGGATCTGGTGCGCGACGGCATTCCCTCGCGCGGCGAGATGACCGACGCCGCCATGGCCGCCCGCGCCGAATGCGTCATGCTGAACAAGGGGCCGGCGGTGGTGGAAGCGGTCCAGCTGCTCGACCGGCTGCTCGGCCGCATGGCCGACCATCTCGACAAGAAGACCCCGACCCTGCGGGCGCTGCATTCGTGGTAGCGGCAGGCGGGCC
The DNA here is from genome assembly GCF_900100155.1 of Ancylobacter rudongensis. GTDB lineage: Bacteria > Pseudomonadota > Alphaproteobacteria > Rhizobiales > Xanthobacteraceae > Ancylobacter > Ancylobacter rudongensis. Next base: position 296,445 of record NZ_FMTP01000005.1, on the reverse strand, counting down.
CTTGGGCGGCGCTCACTGTCCCACGAGGTAGTGGGCGCCCCATTCCGAGGTCGGGATCGCCGCGCCGAGCGTGTAGTGGAAGCGCGTCACATCAAGCCCCTCATGCGCGGTCTCGCACTCATAGGCCATGTGGTACCAGGTGCCGCCCGAGCGCACCGCCGCGCCCGGCGCGTTGATCTTCGCGCCCTTCACCACCGGATCGCGATAGGCATAGGCGACGAGTTCGTCGGGGTGCATGCCCTTCTGCCCGCGCTGGACCTCGCCCATGGCGCGGGTGTTGCACACCTGCTCGATCCGCTCCGAGGGCTCCAGCCGCATCATCTGGTCGTCGGCTGAACGCGCCTGCGCGGCGGTCAGCCCGCCGGCAGACAGGGCGACGAGCGCAAGGAGAAGAGTGGCGGGTGCGGCGGAGATGTGCGGCATAAGCGCTCGATTCCCTTATCGTCGTTGGTCCGCCGGTTGAATAGCGCAGATTTGGCCATGCTGTGGCTTCACATCCGCGTTCCGGCGCCAACGGGGCGTGTTGCCGAGAGTCATGCGGCAGATTAGAACCGCCCGATGGCGCTGATGGATTTTGCCAACCCCACCCGCTTCCTCGCCCTTTCCGGGCGCGTCCTGCCGTGGCTGACAGGCCTTGCGCTGGCGACGCTGGCGCTCGGCTTCTTCCTGGCCTTCCGCGCCCCGGAAGACTACCAGCAGGGCGAAACGGTGCGGATCATGTACATCCACGTGCCCTTCGCTTGGCTGGCGATGTTCGGCTATTCGCTGCTGGCGGCATCCGCCCTCGGCATCCTGGTCTGGCGCCACCCGCTGGCGGATGTGGCGCACAAGGCGATGGCGCCGATCGGCGCGGTGTTCGCCTTCCTCTGCCTGTTCACCGGCTCGCTCTGGGGGCGGCCGATGTGGGGCACCTACTGGGTCTGGGACGCGCGCCTCACCTCCATGCTGGTGCTGCTGCTACTCTATCTCGGCCTGCTGGCGCTGCGCTCGGCGATCGAGGACCCCAACCAGGCCGGACGTGCGGCGGCGGTGCTGTCGCTGGTCGGCTTCGTCAATGTGCCGATCGTCAAGTTCTCGGTCGACTGGTGGAACACCCTGCACCAGCCGGCCTCGGTGTTCCGCATGGACGGGCCGACCATTCATTCGAGCCTGCTCTGGCCGCTGATGATCTGCGCCGTCGGGTTCACCCTGTTGATGCTGGCGCTGCACATGGCGGCGATGCGCAACGAAATCTACCGCCGTCGCCTGCGCGTGCTGGAAGCGCGCGCCGCCGCCGAGGCGGCCTATGCGTGAGGCGTTCTGAATGTTCGGCGAGCACGGCTTCTTCATCATCGCCTGCTACGGCGTGAGCGCCCTGGCGCTCGGGGCGCTGGCGCTGTGGATCGTCGCCGACGGGCGCCTCGTGCGCCGCCGGCTGGAGGAACTGGAGGCACGCGGCGTGCGCCGCCGCTCGGCCGGGCGCGCCGACGCATGAACCAGATCTCCGACACCCCGCCTTCCGAGGACGCGCCGCCTCCCCGGCCCCGCCGTTCGCGGCTGCTCGTGCTGCTGCCGCTGGTCGCGTTCCTGGCGCTGGCGGCGCTGTTCTATGGACGGCTGTTCTCCGGCGATCCCTCGCGCGTGCCTTCGGCGCTGATCGGCCGGCAGGCGCCGGCGATCGACCTGCCGGCGCTGGAGGGGCTGGCGCGCGAGGGCCAGCCGGTGCCGGGCCTCACATCGGCCGCGCTCAAGGGCGAGGTGACGGTGCTCAACGTCTTCGCTTCCTGGTGCGTGCCGTGCCGCGACGAGCATCCCTTTCTGGTCGAGCTGTCGAAGATGCCGGGCTTCCGCCTCGTCGGCCTGAACTACAAGGACGACGCCGACAATGCCCGCCGGTTCCTTGGCCGCTTCGGCAACCCCTATGCGGCGGTGGGCGTCGACGCCAATGGCCGCACCGCCATCGACTGGGGCGTCTATGGCGTGCCGGAGACCTTCGTCATCGGCAAGGACGGGCGCATCGCCTACAAATATATCGGCCCCATCGACGCGCAGGGGTTGAAGGACCGCCTGCTGCCGCAGATCGAGAGCGCGCGGACGGCGGGTCCGTAGAGCGGCGCAGCGTCATCGCAGGCCCGTTTCCCGGACAAGCTGCACGCAGTGCGGCGCAGATCCGGGATCCAGCGAAGACTCGGCGACGCCGCTCAATCCACAGTGAAGCGCCTACGGCGGGCCTTTGCGCTGGACCCCGGCTCTGCGCTTCGCCTTCGGCTCCGCTGGGCCGGGAAACCGAGGCCCCTTCCCTCAGTTGCGCTCGTCCGGCAGCATCGGCAGCGGCAGCACCTCGATCTCGTCCTCGATCAGCGCCCGTACCTCGTCCGGGGTCGCCTCGCCGCGAATCGCGCGCTTTTCCTCGTCGCCCTCATGCATGCGCCGCGCACGCTTGGCGAATTCGTCGCCGACATCGACCGAATGGGCGACGACATGGGCCCGCACCGCGCGCAGCATGGCGCGCAGCTGCTGCTCCTTCTCCGAGACCAGCGCGACCGGCTGGGTCGCCGCCGGCGGGACGGCTTCGGGAGCCTCCATCGGCGCCATGTCGGCGGCCGGCTCGGCAGCGAATTTGCGCGCCGCGCGGCCGAGCGCCGGGGCCATCAACGCCTTGTCCACCTCAGGCGAGCCGCAGACCGGGCAGGTGACGAGGCCACGCCCGCGCTGGTCGTCATAGGCGGCGGAATCGCGGAACCAGCTCTCGAACTCGTGCTCCCTTGCGCAGCACAGCCGATAGAGAATCATGCCACGCCACCGGGAACGAGATGCAGCCGGCCATGATCGGCCGGGGCCACCAGTTCGAAGCGCCGCCCGTTCGACAGCGAGGGAATCCGCCCGCGCACCAGCGCCACCTGCGCCGGGTCGATCTCGGCACTGACGATGCCCGGCTCGGTGCCGCCTTCGGCCAGAATGGTGCCCCACGGGTCGATGATGAGGCTGTGGCCGAAGGTCTTGCGCCCGTTCTCATGCGTGCCGCCCTGCGCCGCCGCCAGCACATAGCACCCGGTCTCGATCGCCCGGGCGCGCAGCAGAATGTGCCAGTGAGCCTCGCCCGTCGACTGGGTGAAGGCGGCCGGCGCGGCGATCATCCCCGCCCCCGCCTCGGCCAGCGTCCGGAACAGCGCGGGAAAGCGCAGATCGTAGCAGATGGTGAAGCCGAGCCTGATCTGCGGCAGCTCCGCCACGATGGCCAGTTCGCCCGGCCGGTAGGCGGCCGATTCGCGGTAGACGTCGCCATTGGGCAGGTCGACATCGAACATGTGGATCTTGTCGTAGCAGGCGGCGATCGTCCCGTCCGGGGCGAGCAGATAGGAGCGGTTGGCGGCGCGATGCTCGCTCGCCCGCACCGCCAGCGAGCCGATATGCAGATGCACCTTCAATTCGGCCGCGAGCGCCCGGAAGGCGGCCAGCGCCGGGTCGTCCTCTTCCGCATGCAGCACACGGAACAGCGCCTCGCGGTTCTCCTCCATGGTGCCGGTCATTTCAGGCGTCTGGATGTAGCTCGCCCCCGCCGCCGCCGCCTCGCGGATCAGCGCCGAGGCCGCCGCGACATTGGCCGCGACGCTCTTTTCGGTCCGCATCTGGATGAGCGCCGCGCGAAACGGGCTGCCGAGCCGCGGGGTGCCGGGCGTGAGCGTATCGGAAGAGCCGGTCATGGTTTCACTCTCGTTCAGCTGGCAAGTAGCGCGTCCAGCTCGCCGGCCTCCTCAAGCGCGTAAAGGTCGTCGCAGCCGCCGACATGACGTCCGTCGATGAAGATCTGCGGCACGCTGGTGCGCCCATTGGCCCGGCTCGACATGGAGGAGCGCGCCACCGGGTCGCCGGTCACGTTGATCTCGGAGAAATCGACGCCCTTGCGCCCGAGCAGCTTCTTGGCCGCATGGCAATAGGGGCAGGTCGATGTGGTGTAAATCTCGATTTTCGCCATCGAAGGGTCCTAACCATCGACCGCTGCTGCGGCCGGTATCCTGGTCTCTTATGATAGGGGCGCGTCTGCCACGTCAGCAACCCGCGCGAACACCAGAACGTCCACCTGTCCCGCCCCGGCGCGCAGCAGCGCCTTGACGCAGGCGTCGATCGTCGCCCCGGTCGTGAGCACGTCATCGACCAGAACCAGCCGCCGGCCGCGCAGTTCCCCTTTTCCCATGTCGGGCACGGCGAAAGCGCCCTGAACATTGCGCGCCCGCGCCGCCCGGTCGAGCCCCACCTGCGGCACGGTCGCGCGCCGGCGCTCCAGCCAGCCCGCCCGCACCGGCAGGCCGGCCTCGCCGCCGATCACCCCGGCCAGCGCCGCCGACTGGTTGAACCGCCGCCGCCACAGCCGCAGCCGATGCAGCGGCACCGGCACCAGGGCCTGCGCGTCGGAAAGGATATCCGCCCCGGCACGGGCCATCATCCGCCCCATCGGCGGGGCGATGTCGAGCCGGTCGGCATATTTGAGCGCGTGGATCAGATTGCGCGCCACGTCGCCGAATTCCGCCACCGCCCGCGCCCTGCCATAGGCCGGCGGCGCCTCCCGCGCGGCGGGCGAAAGCAGCCGCCCCTCCCCAAACCCATAGGGCAGAGGCGTGCCCAGCCGGTCGCAAAAGGGCGCCGCGATGAAGGAAAGGCGGCCCCAGCATTGGCCGCACAGGCAGCCCGGCTCGTCCACCGCCGCCCGGCAGGCCATGCAGGCCGGCGGCAGCGCGACATCCACCAACCCGCGCAGCAGCCGGCGCCCCACGCCGCGCAGCTGCGTGGCCAGGGCGGGCGGTGGCGCCTCCGCCTCGCGGGCAGGCGCGTGCATCGGCTCCGGCTGCCATTCCATACCCGGATAGTAGCACGGCCGGCCCCGGCGCGCTGCTGGAGGGCCGCCCACCTTTGACCTCGCCGCGAGCCGGCCCTATGGCTCTCGCCGAGGAGCCCCTTATGACCGCTTCCCCGACGCCCACTTCGCCGATGAACGTGTTCGACCCCCAGGCGCTGGCGCAGCGCCGTAGGAGGGCGCGCGCGCTCGGCCCGGAAACCTTCCTGCTTGAGCGCGTGGCGGAAGACCTCGTCGACCGGCTGACAGCGGTGAAGCGCCCCTTCGGCACGGCCGCCGATCTCGGCACGCCGACGCCCGTGCTGCGCGAGGCGCTGGCGAGCACCGGCATGGTCGAGACCTATAAGGCCTTCGGCCCGGCCGAGCGGGCCGATGTCGACGTCGTCACCGACCCGGAAATCCTGCCCTTCGCCCCCGCCTCGCTCGATCTCGTCGTCTCCGCCCTCGCCCTGCAGAGCGTCAACGACCTGCCCGGCGTGCTGGCGCAGATCCGCCGCGCGCTGAAGCCGGACGGGCTGCTGCTCGCCGGCTTTCTCGGCGGCGGCACGCTTGCCGAGCTGCGCGAGGCCTTCGCCATCGCCGAGAGCGACACGCTGGGCGGCATCTCCCCGCGCGTCGCGCCCTTTGTCGATCTGCGCGACCTCGGCGGGCTGCTGCAGCGCGCGGGCCTCGCCCTCCCCGTCACCGATGTCGACCGCGTGGTGGTGCGCTATGGCGACCCGCTTTCCCTGCTGCACGATCTGCGCCGCATGGGCGCGACCAACCCGCTCGCCGACCGGCGCCGCGCGCCGCTGCTGAAGAAGACGCTGGTGCGGCTGTTCGAGGTCTATGCCGAGCGCTTCGCCGACCCGGACGGGCGCCTGCGCGCGACCTTCGAGATCGTCTGGATTTCAGGCTGGGCCCCGCATGAAAGCCAGCAGAAACCGCTGCGCCCCGGCTCCGCCAAGACCCGCCTTGCCGACGCGCTGAACGTGCCGGAGGGACGGCTGAAGGGGGAGTGAGGGCGCGCACCCGGCCGGAGCGCCACTTCGGGCGGGGTCGCTCCTTTCAGCCTACGCTCCCGGCACGGCCTTACGGCCGTCCGGGATGACGCCAACAACGGCAGAACTCAGCGCCCCGGACCCAGCAGGTCGAGCAACACCGGGATCAGCGGCTCGTCGGCCGGCGGCATCGGGTAATCGCGCAGCGCACCCAGCTTCACCCAGGCCAAGCGCTGGCCCTCGCGGCCCTGCGCCTGCCCTTCCCAGCGCCGGCAGACCCAGAGCGGCATCAGCAGCTGGAAATTCTCATAGGTGTGCGAGGCAAAGGAGAGCGGGGCGAGGCACGGCTCCTTCACCGTGATCCCCAGTTCCTCCGCCAGTTCGCGGATCAGGCACTCCTCCGGCCGCTCGCCCGGCTCGACCTTGCCGCCGGGAAACTCCCACAGCCCGGCCAGCGACTTGCCCGCCGGCCGCTCGGTCAGCAGCACGCGCCCATCCACATCGATGAGAGCGGCGGCGGCGACGAGGACGAGTTTCATGCCGTTCGCCCTTCGCAGCTCAGGAACGATAATCGCCATTGATGGCGACATATTCCTTGGTGAGGTCGCAGGTCATCACCCGGTCCGACCCCCGCCCGAGCCCGAGATCGACCGTGATGTCGATCACGTCGTTCTTCATGTAGGCGGAAACCTCGCCCTCGTCATAGGCGGGGTCACGCGCGCCTTCATGCGCCACGCGGATGGGCCCGAAGGAAATGGAGAGAAGGTCGCGCTCGGCCGGCTCGCCGGCCTTGCCCACCGCCATGACGATGCGGCCCCAATTGGCGTCCTCGCCGGCCACCGCTGTCTTCACCAGCGGCGAATTGGCGATCGACATGGCGATCCGCCGGGCGGAACGCTTCGAGGTCGCGCCCGTGACGTGGATATTCACCAGCTTGCGGGCACCTTCGCCATCGCGCGCCACCTGCTCGGCCAGATCCGCCAGCACGCCGGTGAGCGCCTTGCGGAAGCGGCCGAGGCGCGGGTCCTTCGCGTCATCGATGCGCGGCGCGCCCGAGGCGCCGGTGGCGAACAGCATCAGCGTGTCGGAGGTCGAAGTGTCGCCGTCGATGGTCACGGCGTTGAAGCTGTCCGTCACGCCCTTGGAGAGCAGGGCCTGCAGCGCGGGCGCGGCGATGGCGGCATCTGTGAAGACGAAGGACAGCATGGTCGCCATATCAGGCGCGATCATGCCGGCGCCCTTGGCGATGCCGGCGATGGTCACGTCGACACCGTCGATCTTCACCCTGGCGGTGGCGAGCTTGGGGAAGGTGTCGGTGGTCATGATCGCTTTGGCCGGCTCGATCCAGGGCAGTGGCGCCAGGCGGCGGGCGGTTTCTTCCAGCACACCCTCGAACTTGGAGGCGTCGAGCGGCTCGCCGATGACGCCTGTGGAGGCGAGGTAGATCTCCTCCTCCCGGCAGCCAAGCGCCTTGGCCGCGATCTTCGCCGTCAGCGCTGTCGATTCACGCCCCTTCGCACCGGTGAAGGCGTTGGCATTGCCGGAATTGACCACCAGCGCCCGCGCGGTGCCGTGGGGCAGATTGGCGCGGCACCACTCGACCGGCGCCGAGGGGCAACGGGAGCGGGTGAACACCCCCGCCACGCTGGTGCCGGGATCGAGGGTGAGCAGCAGCACGTCGGTGCGGCCCTTATAGCGGATGCCCGCCTCGGCGGTGGCGAAGCGCACCCCGGCCACGGGGCCAACATCGGGCGTCGTCTTGGGAGCGAGCGGGGAGACGGGAGCAGCGTGGGCCATCGGGGGAACTCGATCGCGGGAAAGGGCCGGACCGATGTGCCCGAGATGCGCAACATCCGCAAGACGACGGCGTGCCGAAGGCAGGGCCGGCCGCGCGCCGGAGCGGGCACGGGCGCGGCTCGTGCGAGCGTGCCTCTGCCATTTGCGGCGGGTCGTCTCCACGCCGCATGCGGGCTCTCCCACACACCTGCTCTGGCCGGCAAGGTGCCTGCTGACGCGCGCCCTCGGCCGACTGCGAGGTGCGGCCACGCCGGAGTCCTTTCAGCCTGCATGCCGTCACCGCTCACCAGAGGCGGCTGGGATTTTCGATCCGCCCTATCGGGACATCATGGTCGCTCTTCAGTCAGCGCGGCAGAGCTACCCCGACCTTCATGGCGGCTGCGTCCTCTCGGGCAGCCGCGCCGAGTATCTCTGAAAGGAGATCAGGAGATCGGCGGCGTCGGGGCACGGATAGCCGGACCCTTTCGACCGCTGCGTCATCTCAGGCGGGCACCGCCCCCATCGCCTGGCGAAGATCATCGGAATGGCTTCGTCGTCGCGCTGATGCCAGATTTTTACGACCGCCGCGTCGTCTCAGGCGGCACCGCCGCAAACCACCGCGAGGGAAACGGGGTGTCGACTTTCTCGGGCTCCAACGCCGGGCCGTCATGGCGCGCGGCGTCTCGGGCGGCACCGCCGCACATGAGCGGGAGGAGATCGTCAGTGGCCTCGCCCTCGCACTGACCGCCGGACCTTTACGGCTTTCTCGGACTCCGACGCCGGACCTTCCCGACGCTGCGTCCTCTCGGGCGGCACCGCCTAACATCTCGGGGACGAGGTCAGGGAGCCGGCTTCGCTGTCGCCACGATAACCGGACCCTTATGACCGCCACGTCCTCTCGGGCGACACCGCCCACATTACCTGAAAGAGATCAGGGAATCGGTCGGACAGCGGGTTTGGGGGCGGCGGGCCTTAGATGTTCGATACGAAGCGGTGAATGGCTCGAAGCGGCGACCTGCCGGCCCGCCCCATTGGCCGTGTCGCGTCGCCTCGGGTCGCCTGCTCTCGGAACATGCCGTCGAAATGGCGAGGCCGGTGCTGACGGCCCGGCCACCTGTTCCTCTCACCCGGCCGCCCCCCCGGATTCCGCCGAGAGTCTTTACCTTTGGCAGGGAACGGGCGAGAAGGGGACGTCGCTTGCGCAACTGATTCGGCGTGTCGTCGGCCAATCGCGAGAAGGTGTGCCGCCCCGGTCGAGGTTGGTCATGACATCGCTGGTGGCATCAAGGTGTCGTAGACGGTTCTTCAGCGATCCCTAAAAACGTCCGGCTGTCTAATGATTTAGAGCCGTTACGAAACGTTTCGTTTTATAATCCTGAACGTTTCGTTTCGTTTAAATCGGCCTGGCGGGTCGGCTCTCCGCCACCATGCAAGGCCGGTCTGTTGAACGCCGCCTGATCGTCTCGGCCTTCCACCTCTGTGGTTAATGAAGATGGTTAACGCAACCTTTCGGCAACGGTCCGTTGGCGCCCAGGGCGGCCCGGGCCGCCGCAGCTCGGCCGGACCTCGCCGAAGCAAGGCAGCGTCCGAGGCCATTCTGGTGGCGGCTGAGGCGGTGCTCGCAGAGGCGGGGTATGCCGGCTTCACCATCGAGCAGGTGGCGCGGCGCGCAGGCGCGGGCAAGCCCACCATCTATCGTTGGTGGAGCGGCAAGCCTGCGCTGTTGATCGAGATTTACGCCCGCCAGCCGCTCGACCTCTCAGGCACCGATACCGGGTCGCTGGAGGGCGATCTCGTCGCGGCGCTGGGTCGCCTGCTCGCATTCTGGCGCGATACGCCCGCCGGCGAAGCGTTCACCGCCCTGCTGGTGGAAGCCCAGCACGACCATGCGGCGCTGGAAATGCTCCGAGCCTTTCTCGCCGAGCGCAGTTTTCCGCTTGCTGAGCTGTTCGATCGCGCCGCGCGCCGGGGGGAATTGGCGACGGATTTCGATCTTGCCGCCGGCCTCGATCTCGTCAGCGGTTATGTCTGGGCGCGCCTGCTGACGCGACGGCTTGAGGACGACTCTCGTAGCCTCTCATCCGCCGCCCGGCTGATCGCCCGCGGGTGCCTCCGGCGCTGAACGCGCTCTGCTCACCCTCGATCCCGGCGACAGGGCCGACGATTCTGCTGCGTGATCCCGCCCGTGATCTCGCGCACCGGCACGGCAGAGGCCGTCTCACGGCGCCGCCAATGCCGGGCCACACCATTCTACAGCGACTCGCGCACGAAAGCCCGGCAACGAAAGCGGACGCGCCCACCTCCGCCTCGCCTAACCCGCGACGGCGACCACCGCACGGGTCACGGACGGCTCGCCCGGGCGGGCGAGGCGGAACGAAATCCCGCAAGGCAAGCGGATGCGCATTCGCGCCCTGCCCTCGCCTCGCACGTCCCGAGACGGCAGCCACAGCAACGGCCACGAAAGGTAATTAATGTACCGGTCGACATTGCGGTGGCGGCACGAAAGCCCCGCAAGCCCTTGCGCCACCTCGCCACCACGCGACCAGCGACGAACCAACCACCTCCTCGGGGTCCCTCTCCTCGCCGCCGCCACGATCGGCATGACCTGAAGGTCGATCAATCCTAGAGTTCGTTTCTGATCTCAACAGCGTGCGTGTTCCGCTGTAGGAATGACCGAGGCGCGGCCCGGGCGATCGGCGTCCTAAAGATGTCGGCGAAGCGATGAGGGTCTCCAACAAGATGATGACTCGTGGATGGCGGTCGCACTGCGGCTCGCGGGCGAACTGTCCGCCTGCGGTGGCAAATCCCGGCTGGCTTCGCCGCCTCACGCGCTGGAAACGACAGCCCGGGCTCGACATTGTCGGCTATCTTCTCTCCGAAATCGGGCTTGGAGAAGCCGCGCGGCTGATGGTGGCCGCGCTCGATGCGGGGGGCGTTCCCGCCGGGTTGATCAATGCTCCCCTCCCGGGGCGCATGTCGGAACCCGCCCTGGCGGAGCGGCTTGCCGCATCGTCCCAGCAGCACCGCACGGCGCTGACCATCTGCGGCGCGCCCGAACTCGGCATGTTCGCCAGCCGGACGTGCCACTGCCAGGTCAACATCGCCTACCCGTTCTGGGAACTGCCGAGCTTTCCCGCAACGTGGAAGCCGCTGCTCGACGGCTTCGACGCCTACTGGGCCCCGACAACCTTCATCCAGAACGCCCTCGAAAGCGCTCAGCACAAGACTGTCACCCTGGTTCCTCAGCCCATTCACCTGCCGGAAGAGCCCAGGCGTCAGGCCCTCCATGGCCCCCTGAAGTTTTACACGTTCTTCGACTTCGATTCCTACGCCTCGCGAAAGAACCCCTTCGGCGCCATCCGAGCATTTCGCGCGGCGTTTCCAACCGGCCGGGAAGATGCCCGGCTGCTCGTCAAGGCCCGCGGCAGGGACGCCGAAGCGGGGCGGCAGACGGAACTCGTCGCCCTTGCCCGGCAGGATCCACGCATCGAGATCATCGACAAGACCCTCACCCGCGAAGAAATGTCGACCTTGATGGATGAGTGCAACGTCTTCGTCTCCCTGCACCGCTCCGAAGGATTCGGACTTGGATGCGCCGAAGCCCTGGCACGCGGCAAAGGCGTGGTGGCCACCGACTTTGGTGGCACACGCGACTTCATCAATGAGCGGACCGGCTATCCCGTCGGCTTCACCAAGGTCACGTTGAAGGCTGACGATTACGTTGGCGCCGAGGGCAACTACTGGGCCGAGCCGAGCGTCGAGCACGCCGCCAGCATCATGCGGCGTCTCTATGATGACCCCGGGCAGGTCGGGGAGAGAGCGCTGGCAGGCTTCGCCCATCTCAAGGCACACAATTCGTTTGAATCGGTGGGGCGACTTATAAAAGAATCCCTTGCCTGACAAGAAATAGAAGTACGTCCCCGGCCATCCCTTCCGCAGATGAGGGAACGTGCCGACGTCGTGGAACGGCAATATGCGACATGTCTGGCGCGCAACGTGCAGATCGACGGCCGGCTTCAAGCACCACCAAACGCCTCGACAACCCGCATCCAACGGTATTTATGTAGCGACGACAGTGGGATTATTTAAACGCGCGTGGAGTCGAGAGTGAAGAAGGCGTTGATCACGGGGATCACCGGGCAGGATGGCAGCTATCTCGCCCGCCTGCTGCTCGACAAGGGGTATGATGTAACCGGCACTGTCCGCGCCAACTCGCAGGCCAAGACGACGCGTTTGCGCAAGCTGGGAGTGGCCGACGCCGTGCGGCTGGTTGACGTCGACCTCGGGGAGATCAACAGCATCAACCGCGCCATTCGCGGCACCACTTTTGACGAAGTGTACAATCTGGCGGCGCAGAGCTTTGTCGGGTCCTCGTGGGACCAGCCGATCTACGTCGCCGATGTGAATGGCCTGGGTGTCGCGCGCCTGCTGGATGCTCTGCGCACCTATTCGCCCCAGACCCGCTTCTATCAAGCGTCGACCTCGGAGATGTTCGGCCGCGCGAGGACGGTGCCGCAGACCGAGGAAACGCCTTTCCATCCCCGCTCGCCCTATGGTGTGGCCAAGGTGTATGGCCATTACATCACCGTGAACTACCGCGAATCCTTCGGGCTTCATGCCTCATCCGGCATTCTCTTCAATCACGAAAGCCCCGTGCGCGGCGCCGAGATGGTGACACGCAAGATCACATTGGCACTGGCCCGCTTCGCTCATGGCGATCAGGTGCCGGTGGAACTCGGCAATCTCGATGCGCGCCGCGACTGGGGCTATGCCGGCGATTACGTGGAAGGCATGTGGCGCATGCTGCAGCAGGAGGTGGCGGAAGACTATGTTCTGGCCACCGGGATCACGACGCCCATTCGGGATTTCGTGAATTTCGCAGCGGAGGCGCTCGGCCTTGACCTGGCGTGGTCCGGCACGGCGGAGGCCGAGCACGCCGTGGACCGTCGGAGCGGCAAGGTCGCGGTCAAGGTCAATCCGAGATTCTTCCGGCCGGCCGAAGTCGAGCTTCTTCTCGGCGACGCAACAAAGGCGCGCACCAGGCTGGGCTGGGAGCCCAAGGTCACGGTCCGCGAACTGGCGGAGATGATGGCCCGGTCGGATTATGACGACTGGCGCGCCTAAGGCGGTCACCAAAGGGCGCTTTTAGATGGCGCCCCAGCCCGTGCGGCGCTCTCTCACCTGAGGATCTGGGTTCGGTCGGACCTCGGCACGGCCGAGGCGTGCTGCGCGCCGGCAAGGCGGGCGGCAGCGTCTCGCCGTCTGCACATCATCGCCGGCGCCGGTCCCGCGCCAGGGCAAGGAAAAGCCCCGGACCTCACCGGCCCGGGGCTTTGTCTATTGCCGCGCCTGACGCGGCGCTTTAGGCGCGATCCGATCAGCCTGCGTTGCCGGCTGATCGGTGCGCGCTCCGGGTCCCGCTCACGGCGTCGGCTTGGCGGGGGTCGCGGCAGGCGGGGTGAGGAGGTCGCCGGGCTTCGGCGCCGCCGCGGTCTTCTCCACCTTGGCGGCGTCGCGGGTCTTCTGCACCACTTCGGCCTGCGCCTTCTGCGCCACGAACTGCTCGATCTGCGGCTTCACTTCCTCGAAGGTCGGCACCGGCCGCTCGCGCGTTTCCTCAAGCTTGATGACGTGCCAGCCGAACTGGGTCTTCACCGGCTTCGACACTTCGCCGGGCTTCAGCTCGAAGGCGACCTCGGCGAATTCCGGCACCATCTGCTCCTTGGTGAAGAAGCCGAGATCGCCGCCATCGGCCTTGCCCGAGGGATCCTCGGTCAGCTCGGTGGCGAGCTTGGCGAAGTCCGCGCCCTTCTTGAGCTGGGCCTCGACATCCTGCGCCTTCTTCTCGGCAGCGGCCTGGGCTTCCTTGTCGTTGGGGTCGGCGCGGAACAGGATGTGGCGGGCGCGCACTTCCTTCTCCGGCTTCTGCTGCGCCACCGCTTCCTGGTAGGTCTTCTGCATGGCCTCGTCGGTGAGGGCCGCCTTCGTGGCCTGGGTGAGAATGGCCTGCATCAGCACGCGCTTGCGGATGAATTCCATCTCGCGCTTGAAGGCGTCGGTCTCATAGAGCTTCTCGGCCTCGGCGGCCTGCGCCATGGCGTTGAGGTCGATAAGGAAGCCGAGAACATATTCGTCGCGCGCCGCGCCCTGGATCTGCTGGGGCAGGTTCGGGGCCAGTTCGGCGGCGGCGGCGGTCACGTCGCTGCGACGGATCGGCGTGCCGTTGACGGTGGCGAGCACGGGATCATCGCTCTGCGTGGCGGCGGTCGCCGGTGCGGTGGCGGTCGCCGGAGCAGCGTCCTGGGCGAGAGCCGGCAGCGCCGGAAGGAAGGCCGTGCCGATCAGGGCGGCGAGAAGACCGGCGCGCAGCGGGCTGGAGGTGACCCGGCCGGCGGGGCGATGGGCCGCCTTGGGCGCGGTGTGCGGGCTATGACGGGTCATGAAGCGTTCCTCGATTTTCGGTTGGCCGCTGCGGGGCCGCGAAAGCTGGCCCAGCCCGGTTCAGGTTGCAAGCGTGTAAGATCACCGACGCCAGATTTTTCGCCGCCGGAGCGCCGGGGAATGGACCGCCGGGGCGACGGCCTGCTGTGAAGCAAAGCTGTCGTCCGGCCCGCGATTGACAACCCCCAAACCCGTTCATAAGTGTGGCACGCGGTGCGGGTTCTCGCCGGCACTCGCGCTTATGTGACGCAAGAACCCGCAAGCCGTTCGCGGCGGCCCGGCCCTGAAGACCCATTTCGGCCGCAAATGGCGTCTCGATGAGGCTTCAGCCCGCGCTCTCGCGCCCGCAGCTTGCACAAGAGGATGCGGCGGCCCGTCACCGCCCGTCCGACACCTGCTCCTGGCGGACTCGGATTGGAAGTCTCATGTTCGGCGCTCTCGCGCGAAAGCTCTTCGGATCGGCCAATGACCGCCGCGTGCGCGGCTATCAGCCCAAGGTCGCGGCCATCAACGCGCTCGAACCGGAGCTGAAGGCGCTCTCCGACGAGGCGCTGCGCGCCCGCACCCTTACCTTCCGCGAGCAATTGGCCAACGGCGCCAGCCTGGACGACCTGCTGGTCCCCGCCTTCGCCACCGTGCGCGAGGCCTCCCGCCGAGCGCTGGGCCAGCGGCATTTCGACGTGCAGCTGATCGGCGGCATGGTGCTGCATGAGCGCGGCATCGCCGAGATGCGGACCGGCGAAGGCAAGACCCTGGTCGCCACCGCGCCGGTCTATCTCAACGCGCTGACCGGCAAGGGCGTCCACGTCGTCACCGTCAATGACTACCTCGCCAAGCGCGACGCCGAATGGATGGGGCGCGTCTATCGTTTCCTCGGCCTCACCACCGGCATCATCCATCACGGCCTCGACGACAATGAGCGCCGCGCGGCCTATGCCTGCGATGTCACCTACGCCACCAATAACGAGCTCGGCTTCGACTATCTGCGCGACAACATGAAGTACGAGCTGAACCAGATGGTGCAGCGCCCGCACTTCTACGCCGTGGTCGACGAGGTGGACTCGATTCTGGTCGACGAAGCCCGCACCCCGCTGATCATTTCCGGCCCGCTCGACGACCGTTCGGACTTCTACACCACCATCGACGCCTATATCCCCAAGCTCTCGAAGGAGGATTACGACGTCGACGAGAAGCAGCGCTCGGTCGCCCTGACCGAGGCCGGCATGGAAAAGGCCGAGAACCTGCTGCGCGACGCCGGCATCCTCAAGGGCGAGAGCCTGTACGACATCGAGAATGTCTCGGTCGTCCACCACGTCAACCAGGCCCTGCGCGCCCACACGCTGTTCCAGCGCGACAAGGACTACATCGTCCGCAACAACGAAGTCGTCATCATCGACGAGTTCACCGGCCGCATGATGCCCGGCCGGCGCTATTCGGAAGGGCTGCATCAGGCGCTGGAAGCCAAGGAGCGGGTGCAGGTCCAGCCCGAGAACCAGACGCTGGCCTCCATCACCTTCCAGAACTATTTCCGCATGTATGAGAAGCTGGCCGGCATGACCGGCACGGCCAATACCGAGGCGGCGGAGTTCCAGGATATCTACAATCTCGAAGTGATCGAGATTCCGACCAACCTGCCGGTGCAGCGCGTCGACGACGATGACGAGGTCTACCGGACGGCGGCCGAGAAATACAACGCCATCATCGACCTCATCACCGACTGCAAGAGCCGGGGCCAGCCGGTGCTGGTTGGCACCACCTCGATCGAGAAGTCGGAACTGCTGGCGGAGCTGCTGAAGAAGCGCGGCTTCAAGCAGAAGGATTTTTCCGACCCCGACGCCTTCCGCCCGCTCTATGACGGCGACCAGGGCACGGCGGACGACCAGGTGTTCGCGGTGCTCAATGCCCGCCACCACGAGCAGGAATCCTACATCGTCAGCCAGGCCGGCGTTCCCGGCGCCGTCACCATCGCCACCAACATGGCCGGCCGCGGCACCGACATCCAGCTCGGCGGCAATGCCGATATGCGCATCTCCCATGAACTCGGCGACATGCCGGAAGGCGAGCAGCGCGCCGCCGCCGAGGCCCGCATCCGCGAGGAGGTCGCCAAGCTGAAGGCGAAGGCGCTGGCCGCCGGCGGGCTTTACGTCATCGGCACCGAGCGCCATGAGAGCCGGCGCATCGACAACCAGCTGCGCGGCCGCTCCGGCCGCCAGGGCGACCCCGGCCATTCGCATTTCTTCCTGTCGCTGGAAGACGATCTGATGCGGATCTTCGGCTCGGACCGGCTCGACGGCATGCTGCAGAAGCTCGGCCTCAAGGAGGGCGAGGCGATCGTCCATCCCTGGATCAACCGGGCGCTGGAAAAGGCGCAGCAGAAGGTCGAGGCGCGCAATTACGACATCCGCAAGAACCTGCTGAAATACGACGACGTGATGAACGACCAGCGCAAGGTGGTGTTCGAGCAGCGCGTCGAGCTGATGCAGGACGAGGACGTCGCCGAGACGGTGGCCGAGATGCGCCACGGCATCATCGAAGACATCGTCGTCAAGCATGTTCCGCCCAGCGCCTATCCCGAGCAGTGGGACACGGACGGGCTGGCCGAAGCGCTGCAGCGCGTGCTCGGCCTCGACCTGCCGGTCAAGGAATGGGCGGCCGAGGAAGGCATCGCCGACGAGGAGATGCGCGAGCGGGTGCAGCGCCGGGCCGACGAGGCGATGGCGCTGAAGGCGGCCAAATACGGCCCCGACATCATGCGCTATGTCGAGAAGTCGATCCTTTTGCAGACGCTGGACCACCTCTGGCGCGAGCATCTGGTGACGCTCGATCATCTGCGCCAGGTCATCGGGCTGCGCGGCTATGCCCAGCGCGACCCGCTGAACGAGTACAAGTCGGAGGCTTTCCAGCTGTTCGAGGCCATGCTCGCCAATCTGCGCGAGGCCGTGACCGCCCAGCTGATGCGGGTCGAGGTGATGGCCGCGCCGCAGACCGACGACATGCCGCCCATGGCGCCGCACCATATCGACCCCGCCACCGGCGAGGACGAGTTCGCGCTCGCCGATGCCGAGATCGCCGCCGAGGCGACGCTCGCCCCGGCCGAGGATGCCGCCGCGCCGGTGCGCAACCCCGATGATCCCTCCACCTGGGGCCGGGTCGGGCGTAACGAGGCCTGCCCCTGCGGCTCCGGCCTCAAATACAAGCACTGCCACGGCAAGTTCGTCTAAGGCCTGGCAATGGATCAGAACGGCTCGGCGGCGGACGACCTGAAAAGCGTCGAAGCCGACGAGCGGCGCCTGTGCGCGGCCGCGCTCGCGGGCGACGTCGCCGCCCTCGACGACCTGCTGGCCGACGACCTGGTCTTCGTCAACCAGTTCGGCCATGTGCTGAGCAAGGAAGACGATCTCGACCTGCACCGCACCGGCGCCTTCCGGCTGGATGCGCTGGCCTTCTCGGGCTACCGGCTGAGCCGGGTCGCCCCGGGCGTGGTGCTGGCGGTGCTGCGCGCCGATGCCACCGGCACGGCGGGCGGCGCGCCCTTCGAGGCGACGTTGCGCTTCACCCGCGTGTGGCGGCACGAAGCGTCGGGCTGGCGGGTCGCCAGCATTCACAGCTCCCCGATCGCTTGAAACGGCGCACTGCGCTCTTACTGAACGGTGGAGAAGCTGCCCGGCGCCAGGATGCCGGCCGCGCCCGGCAGCGTCGGCACGGAGCCGGACACCGCCTCGCCGCTGGACGACGCCACCGAGGGCGAAGCCACGGCGGGCGCCGCAGGCGCCGCCGTCGCCTGGCGCGGCACCGGCGGACGCACGGGCGGCACCGGCACATCGGCGATCGGCTCAGCGGGCGCCGCTGCCGGCGGCGTGCTGCCGCCGAACCAGTTCTTCAGACTGTCGAGAAAGCCGCCATTGCTGCCGGGATCGAGCGAGGCGAGCTGCGGCAGCGCCGCGCGCTCCGGCGGCCGGGCCTGGGCATCGGCGGGGGCCGTAGTGGCGGGCGGACCGCCGGCCTGGGGCGCCGTGGCAGCCGCCTGCGGCGCGGCGGCGTCGGCCGGCTTGGTTTCCGCCGGCGCCAGGCCACTGAACAGGCTGAAGAACCCGCCCGAAGCCGGAGCGGCGGCGACCGCGGTGCGCGGGCCGCCCGGCGCATCATCGGGGCGCGGCGCCGGCAGCGGCACGGCGGCCAATTCCGTCACCGTATCGGCGGTGGCAAGCGCGATGCTCTCGGCCGGAGCCGGCTCGGTGGTCGAGACGCCATAGTCGCTGCCCGGCGGCTTCACCACCGGCGGCAGCGAGCCCGGGGCGGAAAGCTCGGGATTTTCCAGCTTGGCGAGGAACACCTTGTGCATCCCGCCATCCTTGCCCGTCTTGATCGGGGCGGCCGGCTGCAGCGCGCCGGCGCTGGCGATCCGGGTGCTGACCTCCTTCTGCCGGGCGGCGAGCGCCTCCTCCAGCCCTTCCGGCTGGGTGTAGTCCGGGCACGGGGCGGAGGCCTGCAGCTTCTGGCTGGGGTCGGTCGGCGTGGCGTTGAACACGTAGCGCTTGCCGCAATAATCCACCTTCGGCGGCGCCTTGGTCAGCTCGAACACGTCGCTGCCTTCCTTCAGCATCTTCCAGAAGGCGAGGTGCGGGTTGTTGCGGTGGCGCACCAGATTGTCGGTGGTCATGCGGAACGGGTAGGCCTGCACCTGGAACGAGCGCTGGCCGCCATAGAAGCTCTCGCGGCCCAGCGCGAAAATCTCCTGCACCTGCTCGTCGGTCATGGCGTAGCAGCCGCGCGAGGAGCAGTCGCCATGCACCATCAGATTGCTCCCCGAGCGGCCCCAGGCACGGTCATAGGCATTGGGAAAGCCGAGGTCGAAGGCGAGGTAATAGCTGGAATTGGCGTTCATCTGGCCCGGGGTGATGGTGTAGAAGCCCTCCGGCGCCTGCCGGTCGCCTTCCCGCACCTTCGGCCCCAATTCGCCGGACCAGCGGCAGATCGGATAGGTCTTCAGCAGCTCATAGTCGCCGCTAGTGGTTTCCTTCCAGACCTCCAGCTCGGATTCTTCCTTGAAGATCCGCACCACGATCGGGCTGGACTTGGTCATGTCCTTTTGCTGGATCAGCGCCAGCGTCTGCGGCGACAGGGTCTTGCTGGCCTTGGACATCGGCGAGGAACTGTCGCCGCCATTGCAGCCGGCCAGCACCAGCGCGGCACACCCGGCAAGCAGGGCCGCGCGCCAGCGCGCGCCGAACCCCCGGTCACGCACCTGGCGCGAGAGGCTCGAAAACCCTTGAACCTTCAACCCCGGAGACTCCCCCAAAGCGACGCGCCAGAGGCGCCTGCGCCAAAGCGTTATACCGCACCTGGGGCGGCCGCAATCCCGCCCCGCATTACCACCGACATCACCCTTTCGCGAGGGCGCCGGCACGTCCGCCCCTGCCGCAAACGAGCCTTTGGGGCTCAGAGATTGCGGCCGATGGCGAGGAATTTCTCGCGGCGCGCCTTGCGCAGCGCTGCCGGGTCCATTCCGTCCAGTTCGCCGAGCGCCGCCTCGATGGCGTCACCCGCCGCCTGCATCGCCGCCTCGGGGGCGCGGTGGGCGCCGCCGGGGGGCTCGGAGATCACGGAATCGATGACATGGAAGCGGAGCAGGTCCTGCGCCGTGATCTTCATGTTCATCGCGGCTTCCTGCGCCTTGGCGGTATCGCGCCAGAGAATCGAGGCCGCCCCTTCCGGCGAGATCACGCTGTAGATCGCATGCTCCAGCATCAGCACGCGGTTGGCCGTGGCGATGGCGATCGCGCCGCCCGAGCCACCCTCGCCGATGATGACGGCAACATTGGGGACGCCGAGCGAGAGGCAGGCATCGGTGGAGCGGGCAATCGCCTCGGCCTGACCACGCTCCTCGGCGTCGAGGCCGGGGAAGGCGCCGGCAGTGTCGACCAGCGAAATGACAGGCAGCGAGAAACGGTCGGCCAGCTCCATCAGGCGCACCGCCTTGCGGTAGCCCTCCGGCCGGGCCATGCCGAAATTGTGCTTGATGCGGGTCTCGGTGGTCGAGCCCTTCTCCTGCCCGATCAGGCAGACGGCACGGCCGCGAAAGCGCGCGAGGCCGCCGAGAATGGCGTAGTCGTCGCCGAACTTGCGGTCGCCGGCCAGCGGGTCGAACTCCTCGAACAGGCTGGCGGCATAGTCGGAGAAGTGCGGGCGCAGCGGGTGGCGCGCCACCTGCGTCTTCTGCGAGGGGGAGAGATTCGCGTAAAGCTGGAGCAGCGCGTCGCGCGCCTTGCCCTCCAGCCGGGCGATGTCGTCGCCAATGGCGACCGCGTCGCCCTGCGCCGCCATGGCGCGCAATTCTTCCAGCTTGGCCTCAAGTTCGGCCACGGGCTTCTCAAAATCGAGGTAGCTGCGCATTGGAAATGACTGAACCGGCTGACAAGGTAAGGGGGGCCACCCGGAAGGGAGACCCGCGAAGTTGCGCGGAAGCTGCCCCGAGAGGGTGGCGACGTCAAGGCAAGGCCGCAAATGCGCTTAATCGCCGCTGCCATCGCTGAGCGGATGCAGGTCGCGAACCAGGCTTTTCAACCGCTCGTCCAGCACATGGGTATAGATCTGGGTGGTCGAGATATCGGCATGGCCGAGCAGGGTCTGCACGATGCGCAGTTCCGCCCCATGCGCCAGAAGATGGCTGGCGAAGGCATGGCGCAGCACATGCGGCGAGAGCCGGGCCGGGTCGAGCCCCGCCGCCAGGGCGAGGTCCTTCAGGTCCAGCGCCACCTGCTGGCGGGTGATGTGGCCGCTGGCGGCACCGGAGGGAAACAGCCAGCGCGGGCGCTGTGGCGGGGCCGTGCCCTGCCCCCTTCCCGCCTTCCCGGCCATCGCCGTGTCCAGCGCCGCGCGATAGAGCCCCATCGCCGTCTTCGCCGGCTCGCCCAGCGGCACCAGCCGCTCCTTGTTGCCCTTGCCGCGCACGATGAGGGCATCGCCCTTCATCGTCGCGGCCGAGGCCGGCAGCGCCGCCAGCTCGGAAACGCGCAGGCCGGTGGCGTAGAGCAGTTCGATGAAACAGGCGGTGCGCGCCCGCCGCGCAGCCTCCGCAAAGCTCGACACCGCCTCGCCCGCCCGCGCATGGGCGGTGGCGATGAGGCGGCTCACCTCCTCCAGCGTCAGCACCTTGGGCAGCGGCCGGCTGCGGCGCGGTCCTTCCAGCACGGCGGCGGGATCATCGCCGCGATGGCCTTCGGCATAGAGGAAGCGGTGGAACTGGCGCACCGCCGAGAGCTTGCGCGCCACGCTGGCGCTGGCAAGACCGCGCGCGGAGAGGGCCGCGAGCCAGGCGCGAAGATCCTGGGTCGCCGCGCCTGCGGCATCCACGCCCTGCGTCGCCAGAAACCCCTCATAGTCCTCAAGGTCGCGCTGATAGGCGCCCAGCGTGTTCGCCCCGGCCCCGCGCTCGGCCGCCATCATGTCGAGAAAAAGCCGCGCCAGTCCGGGAGGCGGCACTGGCGCGTTCATTTGGCGAACCGATCCGCCGGCACCACGATGCTCATCTCGCGCATCTGCGGCTTCACCAGCGTGGCGAACGCCCACAGCGTGCCGTAGCCGATGCCGCCGAGAATGCCGAGGATGACGAGAAGACGGATGAGGCTCGGCATGGGGGAGCGGGGCCTTGCGCGATTCGATGGAGGGTGGCGCCGATCCTACGGCCTTTAGCAGGCCGGCGGAAACGCGCCCGACCCGGGCGATGTCGGTTTCACCCTGTCATTTCTGTCTGAACGGAGCGTTACACCGCCACCGTCGGGCCGGACAGCTTCCCATTGCGTTCCCCTCGCATTGCGTCACCCTTGCGCCAATGCTAGTCCGCGCTGCGTTTGAGCGAGCAGGGTGCGATGACGGCGGAACCCGAACAGGACGAGAAGGCGGCGCGCCTGCGCGAGCTTCAGGGCGGGCGTTCCATCGTGCTTGTCGGCATGATGGGCGCTGGCAAGTCCTCGGTCGGCAAGCGCCTCGCCCGCCGCCTCGCTTTGCCCTTCGCCGATGCCGACACCGAGATCGAGACGGCGGCGGGCATGACCATTCCCGAGATCTTCGCCCTGCGTGGCGAGCCCGCCTTCCGCGACGGCGAGAAGAAGGTGATCGCCCGCCTGCTGGAGGCCGGGCCGATGGTGCTCGCCACCGGCGGCGGCGCCTATATGAGCGAGGAGACGCGCACCGCTATCGCCGCCCGCGGCATCTGTGTCTGGCTCAAGGCCGAGCTCGATGTGCTGCTGCGCCGCGTGCGCCGGCGCGACGACCGGCCTCTGCTGAAGAACGATCCGGAAGGAACGCTGGCGCGGCTGATCGACCAGCGCTATCCGGTCTACGCGCTGGCGGATGTCACCGTCGTGTCGCATGACGTACCGCAGGACGTGATGGTCGATACGGTGATCGAGGCGCTCATCGCCCATCTCGCCGCGCCGGCTTCGGGAGACGAGACATGAACACGCCCGCCGCTTCCGAACCTCGCGCCGCCGCCGACCGCACGCAGCTGTGCGTCGGCCTCGGCGAGCGTTCCTATGACATCGTCATCGGCCCGGGCCTGCTGGCTGAGGCCGGGGCGCGCATCGCTGCGCTGCGGCCGGGCGCCCGGGTCGGCATCGTCACCGACCACAATGTCGCCGACCGCCATCTCGGCACGGTGGAGACAGCACTGCGCGCGGCCGGCCTGTCGCCCACCCCGGTGCTGGTTGCCCCCGGCGAGAAGTCGAAGTGCTTCGCCGTGTTCGAGGAAGTGGTCGACGCCCTGCTGGCCGCGCGGATCGAGCGCGGGGATCTTGTGCTGGCGCTGGGCGGCGGTGTGGTCGGCGATCTCGCCGGCTTTGCGGCGGCGGCGCTGCGGCGCGGGGTCGATTTCGTCCAGGCCCCAACCAGCCTGCTGGCGCAGGTCGATTCGTCTGTCGGCGGCAAGACCGGCATCAATTCCCGCCACGGCAAGAACCTCGTCGGCGCCTTCCACCAGCCGATCCTGGTGCTGGCCGATACCGGCGCGCTCGACACGTTGCCGCTGCGCGAATTCCGCTCCGGCTATGCCGAGGTCGCCAAATACGGGCTGATCGACAACGCACCCTTCTTCGCCTGGCTGGAGCGCAAATGGCAGGCCGTGTTCGGCGGCGGGCCCGAGCGCATCGAGGCCATCGCCACCAGCTGCGCCTCCAAGGCCGCCGTGGTCAGCCGCGACGAGAAGGAGACGGGCGATCGCGCCTTGCTCAATCTCGGCCACACCTTCGGCCACGCGCTGGAGGCGGGCGCCGGCTTCTCGCAGCGCCTGC
This sequence comes from Ancylobacter rudongensis, assembly GCF_900100155.1. GTDB lineage: Bacteria > Pseudomonadota > Alphaproteobacteria > Rhizobiales > Xanthobacteraceae > Ancylobacter > Ancylobacter rudongensis. The sequence continues at coordinate 273,130 of NZ_FMTP01000005.1, read as the reverse complement.
TGCATGGCGAGGCGGTCGCCATCGGCATGGCGCAGGCCTTCCGCTTCTCGGCGGCACAGGGCCTGTGCGCGGAAGGCGACGCGGCGCGGGTGGAGGCGCATCTGCGCAGTGTCGGCCTGCCGACGCGCATCGCCGACATTCCCGGCACCCTGCCGGACACCGACGGGCTGATGGCACTGATCGGCCAGGACAAGAAGGTCTCGCGCGGCGCGCTCACCTTCATCCTCGCCCGCGGCATCGGCCAGAGCTACATCGCCCGCGACGTCGACCCTTCGCAGGTGCGGGCCTTCCTTGAGGTGGAACGCCAGTCCCGATAAGAAGGCGCCATGACCGCTTATGACTGGATTGCCTTCGGCGCTGTTATCATCTGCCTGCTGCTGTCCTGTTTCTTCTCGGGCAGCGAAACGGCACTGACCGCCTCCTCCAAGGCGCGGATGCACACGCTCGAAAAGAACGGTGATGCTCGCGCCGCGCTGGTGAACCGGATGATGGGGCAGCGCGAGCGCCTCATTGGCGGCATCCTGCTGGGTAACAATCTCGTCAACATCGCCGCCTCCTCACTGACCACAGGGCTACTGCTCGCCTGGTTCGGCACTGCCGGCATCGCCTATGCGACCGTAGGCATGACGATCATTGTCGTCATTTTCTCCGAAGTGCTGCCCAAGACCATCGCCATCAACCACCCCGACCGCGTCTCGCTGCGGGTGGCCAGGCCGATCCGCTTCATCGTCGGCCTGTTCGGGCCACTGACGCTGGCGATCGAGGCGCTGGTGCGTGCCCTGCTGCGCGCCATGGGCGTGCCGCTCGGCGCTACCACCAACGTTCTGTCCGCCTCGGACGAACTGCGCGGCACGGTCGACCTGCTGCACCGCGAGGGCAGCGTGGTGAAGGACGAGCGCGACATGCTCGGCGGCCTGCTCGACCTTGGCGAGCTGGAAGTCTCCGACATCATGGTCCACCGCACCAAGATGGCGAGCCTGAACGCCGATGAGCCACCCGAGCGGATCGTCCACGAGGTGCTCGCCTCCCCGCACACCCGCCTGCCGCTGTGGCGCGAGCGGCCGGACAACATCGTCGGCGTGCTGCACGCCAAGGACCTGCTGCGCGAACTGATCGCGGTCGGCAACGACACCTCGAAGCTCGATGTCGAGAAGATCGCGCGGACGCCGTGGTTCGTGCCCGACGTCACCTCCCTGCCCGACCAGCTCAAGGCGTTCCGCCGGCGCAAGCAGCACTTCGCCCTCGTCGTCGACGAGTATGGCGAGGTGATGGGGCTGGTGACGCTGGAGGACATTCTGGAGGAGATCGTCGGCGACATTTCCGACGAGCACGACAAGGCCTTCACCGGCGCCCGCCGCAACCCGGACGGGTCGGTCAGCGTCGAGGGCACGGTGGCGATCCGCGATCTCAACCGCGCCATGGGCTGGCACCTGCCGGATGAGGAGGCGACCACCATCGCCGGCCTGGTCATCCACGAGGCCCGCATCATCCCGGAGCCGGGGCAGGCCTTCATGTTCCACGGCTTCCGCTTCCAGGTGATGCGCAAGCAGCGCAACCGCATCACCCTTCTGCGCGTCGCCCCGCTGCGGCGGGTGGCATGACGGCGGCAACAGCCATCGCATAGGCCGTCTCGGGGCCCACCTTTGGGCGTGCATCGCCTTTGGGCCGAGACGAGACGATCGCGCCCGATCTGGTTTTCCGGCCGACCGCACCTATTTTAGCAGCGTTCCTCCGGCTATTCGCCGGGCGCCTTCGCCTCGATCGCGAGGGCGTGCAGGCCGCGCGCCATTTCATCGGCCAGCAGGCCATTCACCACGCGATGGCGCGCCAGCCGGCTCTGGCCGAGGAACGCCTGCGCGACAATCCGCACGCGAAGATGCGTCAACTGACCCGGACGATGCCCGCCATGGCCCTCATGCCGATGACTTTCATCCTCGAGCTCGAGCACGCTCGGCGACAATTCGGCCAGCGCCGCCCGCACGCGGGCCAGCGCCTGGGATACGGCGTCGTCGGAGGGCAGGGGCGGGCTTGGGATTTGCGTGCTCATGAACGATGCGGTACGCCCACGTCCTAGCGGCGTCAACATCCCCCGCCTGACCGGCGCCGACCCGATTGCACCGCAATCGGATCGGATATTCCCTTCGACCTCGCCCGGTACGGTGAGGAAACAACCGATCCTGCACACCGCGATCTGATCGGCCCAGCGCCCCGTATGTCTCTTCAGGGCGGTGACGAACCAGCGGTTTCTTGTATACCTGCTCCAGCAACAGCATAATCGTCGGACCATGAAGCTCGACTCCCCCCTCTTCGATCGCATCCGCGTGAAGCCCGACCGCGATCGCCGCCTGAAGGCGGAAGGCCCCGCTTGCGAGTGGGAGGGCTGCTGCAATCCCGCGACTCATCGCGCGCCGAAGGGCCGGCAGATGGAGGGGCAGTTCTGGCGCTTCTGCTTCGAGCATGCCCGCGCCTACAACCAGTCCTACAATTATTTCAACGGCATGGCCGACGATGCCGTCGCCGCCTATCAGAAGGACGCGGCCACCGGCCATCGGCCGACCTGGAAGATGGGCTCGAAGGGCGGGGCCGCCCGCGCCGCCGAGCACGCCAAGCGCCACGCGACGGAAAACATCGCCGACCCCTTCGGCATGTTCGGCGAGGTGGGCGGGCGCGCCCGTCCCGAGCCGGAGGCGCCGCGCGAGAGCCGGATGATCCGCAATGCCGAGCGCCGCGCCTTCGAATCCCTGGGGGTGGAGATTTCCGCCACGCCGGAGGAGATCAAGGCCCGTTTCAAGGTGCTGGTCAAAAAGTACCATCCCGACGCCAATGGCGGCGATATTTCGACCGAGGACCGTCTGCGCGACGTGATCCAATCGTATAATCATCTCAAGAACGCGGGCTTCTGCTAGGAAGCGCGTGTGCCAGACCAGCCCGCGCGCCGATGCGCGGCAACGGAGGAAGAATGACCGCCCCGCTCACGCAAGCGCCCGCGCTGCCGGACATGAAGCTCTCTGTTCGTCAGGTGTTCGGCATCGATGTCGATCTGGATGTGCCGGCCTACGCCGAACCGGACGCCCATGTGCCGGAAATCGATCCCGACTATCTGTTCGACCGGCCGACCACCCTCGCCATCCTCGCCGGCTTTGCCCATAACCGCCGGGTGATGGTCACGGGCTATCACGGCACCGGCAAATCCAGCCATATCGAGCAGGTCGCTGCCCGGCTCAACTGGCCCTGCGTGCGCATCAACCTCGACAGCCACATCAGCCGCATCGACCTGATCGGCAAGGACGCGATCGTGGTGCGCGATGGGCTTCAGGTCACCGAATTCCGCGACGGCATCCTGCCCTGGGCCTACCAGAACAACGTCGCCCTGGTGTTCGATGAGTACGACGCCGGCCGCCCGGACGTGATGTTCGTGATCCAGCGCGTGCTCGAATCCGCCGGTCGCCTGACGCTGCTGGACCAGAACCGGGTCATCCGCCCGCACGGCGCCTTCCGCCTGTTCTCGACCGCCAACACCATCGGCCTCGGCGACACCACCGGCCTTTATCACGGCACCCAGCAGATCAACCAGGCGCAGATGGACCGCTGGTCCATCGTCACCACGCTGAACTACCTGGCCCATGACAAGGAGGTCGACATCGTCGTCTCCAAGGCCAAGAACCTGCAGACGCCGGAAGGCCGCGACGTCGCCGCCCGCATGGTGCGCCTGGCCGATCTCACCCGGCAGGCCTTCATCAATGGCGACCTGTCGACCGTGATGAGCCCGCGCACGGTCATCACCTGGGCCGAGAACGCCGAGATCTTCCAGGAACTGGCCTTCTCGTTCCGCGTCACCTTCCTCAACAAGTGCGACGAGCTGGAGCGCCCGCTGGTGGCCGAGTTCTACCAGCGCTGCTTCGGCAAGGAACTGACCGAGTCGGCCATCAACGTCGTCATGTCCTGACGGCCATCCCCGGGACCGGCCGGCCGCCGGTCCCGCCTTCTCCATCGGGAGAAGGCTGCCCAGATTCAAGGCTTGCCATGTCCACGTCGAACCGCACCAGCCGCACCCCGCCCAAGGAAGCCCCGACCGAGCCGCTCAAGCGCGCCGTCACCGGCTGCCTGCGCGCCATTGCCGGCAATCGCGAGATCGACGTGACCTTCGGCTCGGAAAAGCCCGGCTTTGCCGACGGGCGCGCCCGCCTGCCCGAGCCGGCAAGGCGCATGTCGAAGCAGGACGCCGCCATCATGCGCGGCCATGCCGATTCCATGGCGCTGCGCATGGCCTGCCACGACCCCAAGGTGCATCAGCGGCTGGTGCCGATGGGCCAGGAGGCCCGCGCCGCATTTGAAGCCGCCGAGCAGACGCGCTGCGAATCGCTCGGCGCCCTGCGCATGGACGGCGTGGCGCTGAATCTCTCCGCCATGCTGGAGGACCGCTACCAGAAGGCCAATTACGCCAATCTGGCCGACCGCTCCGACGCGCCGCTGGAGCATGCGCTCTCGCTCATCCTGCGCGAGCGCATGACCGGCATGGCCCCGCCCGCCGCGGCGCGCGAAATGGTCAATCTGTGGCGTGGCTTCATCGAGGAGCACGGCGCTAGCGCACTCGACGAGCTTTCCGGCGCCGCCGACAACCAGGCCCGCTTCGCCGAGGCGATGCGCGACCTGCTCTCCTCGCTCGGCATGGGCGAGGACATCGCCCCCTTCGACGAGAACAACGACCCCTCCACCGAGGCCGATGACAGCCGCGACGACGACAACGGCAAGGGCAGCGATTCCGAGGAGGAAGACAACGCCGAGGGCCAGACCGAGGTCGACACCGACCTGTCCTCCGACCAGAACCCGGAGGAATCCGAGGAGCAGCAGGACCAGCCCAATTCCGAGCTTTCCGACGATGCCGAGCTGGGCGAATCCGACGATGCCTCCGAGCCCTGGAAGCCGGAGAACGCGGTGCCGGCCGAGCCGCGCCCGCCGGAATACCACCCCTTCACCCCGCGCTTCGACGAGACGGTGAACGCGGACGAGCTGTGCGACGCCGACGAGCTGGCGCGGCTGCGCGCTCATCTCGACAAGCAGCTGGTGCACCTGTCCGGCATCGTCGCCCGTCTCGCCAACCGGCTGCAGCGCAAGCTGATGGCGCAGCAGAACCGGGGCTGGGAGTTCGACCTCGAAGAAGGCATGCTCGACCCGGCGCGCCTGCACCGCATCATTCTGGACCCGATGCAGCCGCTCTCGTTCAAGCGCGAGCGCGACACCGATTTCCGCGACACCGTCGTCACCCTGCTGCTCGACAATTCCGGCTCGATGCGAGGGCGCCCGATCACCGTGGCGGCCGCCTGCGCCGATATTCTGGCGCGCACGCTGGAGCGCTGCGGCGTCAAGGTCGAGATTCTCGGCTTCACCACCAAGGCGTGGAAGGGCGGCCAGGCGCGCGAGGCGTGGCTCTCGGCCGGCAAGCCCGGCGCCCCCGGCCGGCTGAACGACCTGCGCCACATCATCTACAAATCCGCCGACGCCCCCTGGCGCCGCGCCCGGCGCAATCTCGGCCTGATGATGCGCGAGGGGCTGCTGAAGGAGAACATCGACGGCGAGGCGCTGGAATGGGCGCATAACCGCCTGCTGGCGCGCACGGAATCGCGCCGGATCCTGATGATGATCTCCGACGGCGCGCCGGTCGACGATTCCACCCTCTCGGTGAATCCCGGCAATTATCTGGAGCGGCATCTGCGCTGGATCATCCAGCAGATCGAGGACAAGTCCCCGGTCGAACTGATCGCCATCGGCATCGGTCATGACGTGACGCGCTACTACAAGCGCGCCGTCACCATTGTCGACGCCGAGGAACTGGGCGGCGCGATGACCGACAAGCTGGCGGAACTGTTCGGCGAGCAATCCGCGCGCGGCGGTGCCAAGGAGCAGAAGGGCCGCAGCGCCGCCGCCTTCGCGCCCGCAGCCAAGGCGGGCAAGCCTGCCGGCCGCCCCTCCCCCACCCCGCTCTCTACCCGCCGGGTGCATTGAGCCTAAAGGGACGGGGCTTCCGGAGAGGGCGCTCCGGCACGGCGTCTCGCCTGCCGTCATCCCGGCCGCAGCGCAGCGAAGAGCCGGGATCGCGCCGCGGAAGGTCGGGTAAACGATCCCGGATCGGCCTGCCGCCGTCCGGGAGGACGGCGTGGCGCTGTATCGGGCGCCGCCCCCTTGCATCGGCGGAAGGCCGCCCCATATAGGCTTCAACCCAGTCAGAACAGGGCTTCCGGCATGTTGGCACCTCGTCAGTGCCTCGCCGGATGTGGGCGGTCAGGACGGATGTACTCCGACCGCACCTGTACCCTCCGGCCGCTTGACGAGCGGCCGGCTTCTGACCGGGCACCTCTACGGGGAAATCAGCGCGCCGCATGGCGCGCTTTTTTTTGCGCTTTTCACGCAGGGCCAGCCCACACAGGCGAGCCTAGCAGGCTCGCCTGGCCTCAGGCGCCCGTGACGCTTAGCCTCACATATAGGGGCCGCGCGGCGCCGCGCCGGGCTCGTCGGCGAAGGGCGCGCCGGGGCCGGGATCGTCCGGCAGATGCGGCATCGCCACCACAGGCGTCGCCAAGGCGGCCGGCTGCGGCGAGACCTTCGTGCTCGCCTTCTCCGGCTCCGCCTTGCCCTCCGTCTCGGGAACGGCCGGCGCCAGGCTTGGCGAGGCACCTGCGGGGCTGAGATCGACCACCGGGCCCTCCGCCGCAGGCGGGCGGCTCTCGATGGCGGCGGCGATCGCCAGCTTCACCCGCTCCGCCTCGTTCTCCAGCATCGGCGTCGTCGCGAGGCCGGGCGGCAGCTTCCATTCATAGGCGTCGAGCCGGCCGCTGACCGGCGAGATCGGCCCCCAGGCCTCGGCCACCACGCCATCGGCCACCCAGGCGGGGTCGCGCTGGGCGCGCACGGCGCGGGCGGTCCATTCGCGGGCCTTGCCGACATCGCCATGCTCGCCCGCTTCCAGCTCCGCCATCAACAGGCAGGCGCGCTGGGTCGGCGCCACCAGCAGCGGCGCCAACGCCGTGCGGGCGACGTCGAAATCCTGCGCGTCGAGCGCGGCACGGGCCAGCGCCATGGCGCTTTCCGGATGGGCGGGCTGATGGGCGGTGAGCGTGCGCACGCGCTTCAGCCGCTCGCGTGAGGCATCGCCCGGCCGTAGGTGCAGATAGGCGTCGGCAAGGTCGGGATGCGGGGTCGCCGCATAGGCGGCCTCGATGATCTTCGCCGCCTTGCGTACATCGCCGGCGGCGCCCAGCAGGCGCCCGGCAATGTCGGCTGCCGGCACCAGCGTCGGGGCGAGGCGGGCGGCTTCCTGCGCCTTGTCGCGGGCGGTGGCGGGGTCGGAGAGTTCGAGAGCCTGCGCCTGCGCCGCCAGCAGCACGGCGCGCCGGCGCCGATGGGTCGCCCGGTCGAGCGCCCCATGCGCCGCCTCGCGCTCCAGCATCGCCAGCGCCCCGGCGAAATCGCCATTCAGGCAGCGCGCCTCGATCACCGCATCGGCGGCCCAGGCGAGGCCGGGCTCGTGCCGGGCGGCTTCTTCCGCCGCCTGCAGCGCCGCGCCCTGGTCGCCGCGCCGGCGCGCTTCCACATGCAGGCCGCGCAGGCCGAGCAGGCGCGTGCCGGCGGTTTCGGTCATCGAGCGGAACACCGCCTCGGCACCGGCGGCATCACCGGAAAGCTGCGCCGCCTGCGCCGCCAGCAGCTTGCTGAGCGGCTCCTCGCCGAGCAGGCGCTGGGCGTCATTGGCCGCCCGGCGCGCGCCCACCGCGTCGCCCGAGCCCACCGCGACGAGGCCGCGCGTGACCGCCGCCCAGCCGCGATTGCGGCGCCGGTTGCGCCAGGAATGGGCAATGGTGTCGGGCGAGCGCACGATCAGCCGCAGCAGCGTCCACAGCAGGATCGCCGCCGCCAGCAGCGCCAGCAGGGCGCTGGCCGCGACCAGAATGCTGGTCTCGACCTGCCAGCCCTGCCAGTCGATCACCACCGCACCGGGCCGGTCCGCCAGCCAGGCGATGCCGAAGGCCACAAGGGCGAGGACGAGCAGATAGACGACGAGCCGGATCACTGGCTTCCTCCCGCGAGAGTGGCGAGCACGCGCCGATGAAGCTCGGCAAGGGTGGCGAGCGCCGCCTGCCGGGCATCCAGCGCGGCGAGCACGGGCTGCGCGGCGGCGCGCTCGGCCTCGGGCAGCGCGGCGAGAGCCGCCCGCGCGGCCTCGAAATCACCCTGCGTCAGCGCCATCTCGGCCTTGGCGATGTCGGGCGAGGCCGAGACATCGTCGGAACGTCGAATGGTGACGAGCTTCTGCGCGCCCTGCAGCAGGGTGGCGACAATCCCCTCATCCGCCGGCGCGCCGGCCGCATCGGTCGCCGGGGCGGGCGCGGTGGCGGCGCGCAGCTGCGCGGCAAGCGCCGGGCCGGAGGCAAAGCCGGTGGCAGCGGAATCCTCAAGCGCCGCCAGCGGCACCGCGTCCTCGGCCAGCAGCGCCTGCGCCGCCTTCAGCTCGGTGGTGAAGGGGCGGCCGGAGACGACCGCCTCGCGCAGCGTGCCCAGGACGACGAGCTGCGCCGTGCCCTGTCCGCTGGCGCGCTGCGCGGCAGTGGCGGCCGCGAGCTTGGTCTCCAACGCGTCGAGGCGGGCGGTGGCGGCATTGAGAGCTTCGGGCGAGGCCGCCGGGGCCGGCGCGGGAAGCGCGCTCACCTTCTGCTCCAGCGCCTCGACCTGGCCCTTCACCGCCGCGACATCATCCGGCGAGGCGGCGGGCGCGGTGGCAGGGGCGGCCGGCAGGGCATCAACCTTGGAGCCGAGTGCGTTCAGCCCGCTTTCCAGCGCATCGAGCCGGGTCGCCAGCTCGGCGGGAGCATTGAGGCCGGCCGCCGGCGCCTCGCCGGAGCGGGCCTCCAGCAGTTCCAGCCGCTGGCGCAGGTCCAGCGCCCGCGCCTCAAGCTCGGTGATGGCGTCCACATTCTCCTCGGCGCCGTAGAAGGTCGACACCACGCCTAGCGCGAAGCCGCCGCCGATCAGGCCGGACAGCAGCGCGACGACAAGCGTGCCGAACAGGCCGAGCGGGCGCGTCGGGCGAGGCTCGGCGGGCGGCGGGACGGGATGAACGGGCGGCGGCACGTCGGCCGCCTCGCCTTTGCCGCTCCCATAGTCGCCAGTGGCATCGATCACCGGCACCTCGTCGGTCGCGGCGGCGGCATCGGGCTTCAGCGTCTCGGGGGGCATGTCGGGTGATGTATCCGGCTTGGGCGCGTCCGGCAGGGCGTCGCCTGCCGTCGAGACGTCGGGCTTTGAAGAGACGGGCTGAGAGGCGTCGGGCTTGGACGCGGGCACCACAGCCTCAGCGGTCGCCGCCTCGTCGGAAACGGGCGTCACTTCCCGGGCGGAAAGGTCGAGCGTCGGCGGCTTGCGGCGCGCGGGCTTGCCCCCGGCCTCAACCTTGTCCTCAGCACCCTTTTTCGGATCGTCTGTCGCCACGTCCTTACCTCTACCTTGATAAAGCGCCGGGCCGGCTCTTGTTCCGGGATAGACCGCCTATCCCCGCGCCGCAACCTCGGGAGACTGCGAGGGCCTACCCGTTCAGCAGATCGAACAGGTCCTCTTCCGTCGGCGCGGCGGCGACACGGGTCGGCCAGCCGGCAGCCGCCAGCGGCTTCGCCACATTGGCAGAAAAGCACAGATGCTCGACATGGCGGAAATAGGTCGCCACGCCGGCCTCCTGCGCGCGGGCCGCCAGGGTGGCGGCGGTGCGCGGCGAAAAATGGAAGGCCGCGTCAATCCGCCCGTCCCGCGCCGCCTCAATCGTCGCCGGCGCCAGCGCCTGCGCCGGGACGGTGCGATAGATCACAAAAAGTTCGGTGGAAATGCCGTCTCCCGCCAGTGCCGCGCCGAGGTCGACCGCCCGCTCTTCGCCGGCCACATAGAGCAGCCGGGCGCCGCGCGGCAGTCTGGCGCGCAGCAGTTCGGCCAGCGCCGCGCCATCGCCCCCGGCGACATGAACCGTGCCGAACGCTCCCGGCGCCGCCGCCGCCGTCCGCCGGCCGACGGCATAAAGCGGCAGCCCCGCCAGTGCCGGCAGCTCCGGGCGGCCACCCAGCAGCCGGGCGCCATTGACGCTGGTCAGCGCCACCGCATCGAAGGCTCCCGCCGGCAGGCGGGCCTCCACCGCCTCGACGGCGAGCATGGGATCAATGATCGCGCCATGCCCGGCGGCATCAAGCCGCGCGGCGGTGGCCTGCGCGTCCGGCTGTGGCCGTGTCACCAGCACCTGCATGTCGCGCCCGCTCAATGCGGCAGCAGTTCGGGCGGCACCAGGGCGCGCATCTCCTGCCCGGCGGCGATGCCGAGTTCCAGCGCGCGGTTGCGCGGACCATAGCGCACGATCTCGTAATAGCGCGCCCCATCCGGCGAAAGCACGGCGCCACGAAAGCGGATCTCCTCGCCGTCCACCTGCGCCAGCCCGGCGATCGGCGTGCGACAGGAGCCGTCGAGCTGGCCGAGATAGGCCCGCTCCACCCGCAGCGCCAGCCCCGTGGCCGGGCACACCACCGGCACCACCAGCGCGTCGACCGCAATGTCGCCGAAGCGGGTCTCGATCGCCACCGCCCCCTGCCCCACGGCGGGGAGAAAGTCCGTCGTCTCCAGCACCGAGCTCACCTTGTCGGCGAGGCCGAGGCGGCTGAGGCCAGCATAAGCGAGCAGCGTGCCGTCGAAATCGCCGTTTTCCACCTTGGCGAGGCGAGTGTGCACATTGCCGCGCAGCAGCGAGACATCGAGATCCGGCCGCAGCCGGCGCAATTGCGCCTCGCGCCGCAGCGAGGCGGTGCCCACCTTCGCGCCCGGCTTGAGGTCGCGCAGCGCCACGCCCTCGCGCAGGATCAGAGCGTCGCGCACATCCGCCCGCGGGAGATAGCCGACGAGATGCAGCCCGTCCGGCAGACGGGTCGGCATGTCCTTGGCCGAATGCACCGCGAGGTCGATGCGCCTGTCGAGCAGCGCCTCCTCCAGCTCCTTGGTGAACAGCCCCTTGCCGCCCGCCTCCGACAGCGCCCGATCGGTGATGGCGTCGCCGGTGGTGCGGATCACCTGCACCTCCACGGCCTCGTCCGGCCAGCGATGGGCCTTGAGCAGCGCGTCGCGCACCGCATGTGCCTGCCAGAGCGCCAGCGGGCTGCCGCGCGTGCCGAGCCGAAGTTTGGGAAGCGATTGCGTCATGCCGTCCTGCGGTGCTAGTGGGGTAAAATCCGGCAGCTGAGCTTCAGATGTCGGGTTTTTGGCCACAATATCAATATTTTGTGGGCCGATATGGCCGTATCATTGCGAAGCCGGATGATACGGTCGGGCCACAAGCGGTTCGGTGCCGGCTCAATTCACTGTCCAACCCCGTAAAGTCAATGCGCGATCTGCTCCTGCTCGGGATCGAGACCACCTGCGATGAAACCGCCGCCGCGGTGGTGCGTCGGCGCGCCGATGGCACCGGCACGATCCTGTCCAACATCGTCCATTCCCAGACCGAGGACCATGCCGAATATGGCGGCGTGGTGCCGGAGATCGCCGCCCGTGCCCATGTTGAGGTGCTCGACCATCTGATCGCCCGCGCCCTGCGCGCCGCCGGGCTCAGCCTCAACGAAATCGACGGCATCGCCGCCGCCGCCGGCCCGGGGCTGATCGGCGGCGTCATTGTCGGCCTCACCACCGCCAAGGCGCTGGCGCTGGCGGCGAAGAAGCCGCTGATCGCCGTCAATCATCTGGAAGCCCACGCGCTCACCGCGCGCCTCACCGACAAGGTGCCCTTCCCCTTCCTGCTGCTTCTGGTGTCGGGCGGCCATACCCAGCTGGTCGCCGTCACCGGCATCGGCGACTACACCAAGCTCGGCGGCACCATTGACGACGCCGTCGGCGAGGCGTTCGACAAGACCGCCAAGATGCTCGGCCTGCCCTATCCCGGCGGCCCGGCGGTGGAACGGGCGGCGCTGAAGGGCGACCCCGCCCGCTTCGCCCTGCCGCGCCCGCTGCATGGCAAGCCGGTGCCCGATTTCTCGCTCTCCGGCCTCAAGACCGCGGTACGGATCGAGGCGCTGAAGATCGCCCCGCTGAGCGAGGAGGACGTGAACGACCTGTGCGCCTCCTTCCAGGCGGCCATTGTCGACGTCCTTTCCGACCGGGTGCGCTGCGCCCTGCGGGTGATGCGCCAGCGGGGGCTGAAGCCTTCCGCGCTGGTGCTGGCCGGCGGCGTCGGCGCCAACCAGGCGGTGCGCCGGGCGCTGCACAAGGTGGCGGCCGATGGCGGCACCCGCCTCGCCGTGCCGCCGCCGGAACTGTGCACCGACAATGGCGCGATGATCGCCTGGGCCGGGGCGGAACGGCTGGCGCGCGGCCTTTATGACGGGCTCGACGTCTCCCCCCGCGCCCGCTGGCCGCTGGCCGAGGTGGAAGCGGCCGCTCTCGCGGTCGCCGGCCTCGCGGTGCCTCCCGCCGAGGATGCAGCCGCGAGCGAACCGGCGGCAGGGGTCGGCGCGGCGGCTGCCGTTCTTCCCGCCCCCTCCTTTGGCCCGGCCGGGACCGGCGGCTGATGTCCGCTCGCTATGCCTCCATCGGTGTGGTCGGCGCCGGCGCCTGGGGCACCGCCCTTGCCAATGCCAGCGCCCGCGCCGGGCGCGAGGTCGTGCTCTGGGGCCGCGACCGCGACCTCGTCGCGGCGATGGCGCGGACCCGCAGCAACCCGGCGCATCTACCGGGGGTGGTTCTCGCCGACACGGTGCGCCCGACCGCCGATCTTTCAGTGCTCGCGGGCATGGACGCGATTCTGCTCGTGGTGCCGGCGCAGGCGAGCCGCCCCGTCGCCGCTGAACTTGCCCCGCATCTGGCCGCCGGCACCCCTGTCGTCACCTGCGCCAAGGGCATCGAGCGCGGCACATCGCTGTTCATGACGCAGGTGCTGAGCGAGGCCTGCCCGCAGGCGGTTCCCGCCATCCTGTCCGGCCCCAGCTTCGCCGCCGATGTCGCGGCCGGCCTGCCGACCGCCGTCACCCTCGCCTGCCGCGATCTCGGCGTTGCCGAGGCGCTGGCCGCCGCGCTCGGCTCGTCCTCGTTCCGCCTTTACCACAGCGCCGATGTGCGCGGCGTCGAGATTGGCGGCGCGGCCAAGAACGTGCTCGCCATCGCCGCCGGCATCGTCGGCGGGCGGAAGCTGGGCGCCAGCGCCGGCGCGGCGCTGATCGCGCGCGGCTTCGCCGAACTGATGCGCTTCGGCAAGGCCTATGGTGCCAAGGCGGAGACGCTGACCGGCCTGTCGGGCCTTGGCGATCTCATCCTCACCTGCTCCACCGCGCAGTCGCGCAATTACGCGCTCGGCCTCAGCCTCGGCCAGGACGAGGGCCTGCACCCGCCCGGCAAGCTGGCGGAAGGCGCACTCACCGCCAGCGTGCTGGTGGCGATGGCGCAGGCGCGCGGCGTCGACATGCCGATCGCCCGCGCCGTCGAGGCGGTGCTGGCCGGGCGCAGCGATATCGAACAGGCGATCGGGTCGCTGCTGGCCCGCCCCCAGAAAGCGGAAGCGTGAGGCGATGTCGCGGCGGGATGGTAGCCAGTCAGGCACGCCGTCATCCTGAGGCGCGAGCGAAGCGAGCCTCGAAGGATGGGCATTGAGCGCTTCAGACCACTATCCTTCGAGGCCCGGCTGGCCGGGCACCTCAGGATGACGGCGGCGCGGTGAGACGGTAAGTGAATGGACCTCCCGGCGAGGTCACGAGGAGTGGAAATGGCGCACTGGCTCTACAAGTCCGAACCCTTCAAATGGTCCTGGGACCAGCAGGTCGCCGCCGCCGAGAAGGGCACGCATTGGGACGGGGTGCGCAACCACCTCGCCAAGCAGCAGCTTCTTGCCATGAAGCTGGGCGATCGCGGCTTCTTCTACCACTCGAACGAGGGCAAGGAGATTGTCGGCATCGTCGAGGTGATCAAGGAGGCCTATCCCGACCCGTCCGACGCTTCCGGCAAGTTCGTCATGGTCGATATCAAGGCGGTCGAGGCGCTGAAGAACCCGGTCTCGCTGGCCGCCGTCAAGGCCGAGCCGCGCCTCGCCGAGATGGCGCTGATGAAATTCTCCCGCCTGTCGGTGCAGCCCGTCACCGACGCCGAATGGGATATCGTGCTGGAGATGGCAGGCGGCACACGGTGACGCCGCGCGGCATCGCCGATCCCGACAGCTTCATCCGTACGGAGACGGCGCGCCTCGCCCCGCCGCTGGTTCCCGAGATCACCCTCCACCTCGCCACCGAATCGCTGCCGATCTGGCAGCGCACCGAGGAGGAACTGGGCGAGATCGGCCTGCCGCCGCCCTTCTGGGCCTTCGCCTGGGCCGGCGGGCAGGCGCTCGCCCGCTATATTCTCGACCATCCCGAGACCGTGCGCGGCAAGCGCGTGCTGGATTTCGCCTCGGGCTCCGGCCTGGTCGGCATCGCGGCGGCAAAGGCGGGCGCGGCGCATGTCGCCTGCGCCGACATCGACCCCTTCGCCCACGCCGCCATTGCGCTGAACGCCGCCCTCAACAAGGCCGATGCCGTGACGGTGCTGACCACGGATGTGGTGGGCACGGCGGGCAGCTGGGACGTGGTGCTCGCCGGCGATATTGCCTATGAGCGCGACCTCGCGGCAAGGGTGTTCGCCTGGTTGCAAGCGCTCTCCGCGCGGGGCGCCGATGTGTGGATCGGCGATCCCGGCCGCTCCTATTTGCCGCGCGACCGGCTGGAGAAGGTGGCGGACTATGCCGTGCCGGTGTCGCGCGAGCTGGAGGATTCCGAAATCAAGGCCACCAGCGTCTGGCGGCCGCGCCGGTAATCGACGCCGGCCCTCGCCCTCCGCTTGACTACCTACCGACCAAAGTCGCGCGCGGCGTCGGCTTGTCCAGCCGGGGCCGGCTCCCCATAATCCCGGCGAAGCAAGAGGCGCACAGCGCCAGCCTTAAGGGGGAGAAACGCCATGTCCGACAAGTTCTACGACGTGCCCGCGGAATGGGCCAAGCGCGCCTTCCTCGACGATCGCGGCTACCAGGCGAAGTACGAGGCCTCGCTGCGCGACCCGCAGGCCTTCTGGGCCGATGAGGGCAAGCGGATCGAGTGGTTCGAGCCATACACGGTGGTCAAGAACACCACGTTCGACCCCGGCCATGTCTCGATCAAATGGTTCGAGGACGGCGTGACGAATGTCGCCTGGAACTGCATCGACCGGCACCTGCCGACCCGCGCCGACCAGGTCGCCATCATCTGGGAAGGCGACGACCCGTCCGAGCACCGCCACATCACCTATCAGGAGCTGCATGACGAGGTCTGCCGCTTCGCCAATGTGCTGCGCAACCGCAATGTCGAGAAGGGCGACCGCGTCACCATCTACATGCCGATGATCCCCGAGGCGGCCTATGCGATGCTCGCCTGCGCCCGGCTCGGCGCCATTCATTCCGTGGTGTTCGGCGGCTTCTCCCCGGACAGCCTGGCCAGCCGCATTCGCGACTGCGATTCGCGCGTCGTCATCACCGCCGACGAGGGCCTGCGGGGCGGCCGCAAGGTGCCGCTGAAGGCCAATGTCGACGCCGCCATCGCCAAGGTCACCGAGTTTGAGGTCGATCACGTCGTGGTGGTGCGCCGCACCGGCGGCACGGTCAACATGAAGCCCGGCCGCGATGTCTGGTACCACGAGGCGGCCGAGCTGGTGACGAGCCATTGCCCGGCGACGCCGGTGAATGCCGAGCACCCGCTGTTCATCCTCTACACCTCGGGTTCGACCGGCCTGCCCAAGGGCGTGCTGCACACGACGGGCGGCTATCTCGTCTATGCCTCGATGACCCACCAGTATGTCTTCGACTATCACGACGGCGACATCTACTGGTGCACCGCCGATATCGGCTGGGTCACCGGCCACAGCTACATCGTCTATGGCCCGCTCGCCAACGGCGCCACCACGCTGATGTTCGAGGGCGTGCCGAACTACCCGACCAATTCCCGCTTCTGGGAGGTCATCGACAAGCACAAGGTCAACATCTTCTACACCGCCCCCACCGCCATCCGCGCGCTGATGCAGGGCGGCGATGCGCCGGTGACCAAGACCAGCCGCGCCTCGCTGCGCCTGCTCGGTTCGGTCGGTGAGCCGATCAACCCGGAAGCCTGGGAATGGTATTACCGGGTGGTCGGCGAGGAGCGCTGCCCCATCGTCGACACCTGGTGGCAGACCGAGACCGGTGGCATCCTCATCACCCCGCTGCCCGGCGCCACCAAGCTCAAGCCCGGCTCGGCCACCCGCCCCTTCTTCGGCATCATCCCGGAAGTGGTGGACGCGGAAGGCAACCCGCTCAGCGGCGCCTGCGAGGGCAATCTGGTCATCGCCGACTCCTGGCCCGGCCAGATGCGCACGGTCTATGGCGACCATGAGCGCTTCATGCAGACCTACTTCTCCACCTATCCCGGCAAGTACTTCACCGGCGATGGCTGCCGCCGCGATGCCGATGGCTATTACTGGATCACCGGCCGCGTCGACGACGTGATCAACGTCTCCGGCCACCGCATGGGCACCGCCGAGGTGGAAAGCGCGCTGGTGGCCCATCCGAAGGTGTCGGAGGCCGCCGTGGTCGGCTATCCCCACGACATCAAGGGCCAGGGCATCTATGCCTATGTAACCCTGATGGCCGGCATCGAGCCGACCGAGGAACTGCGCAAGGAGCTGGTGTCCTGGGTGCGGCAGGAGATCGGCCCGATCGCTTCGCCGGACCTGATCCAGTTCGCGCCCGGCCTGCCCAAGACCCGTTCCGGCAAGATCATGCGCCGCATTCTGCGCAAGATCGCCGAGGACGAGTTCGGCAATCTCGGCGACACCTCGACCCTCGCCGACCCGCATGTGGTGGACGACCTGATCTCCCACCGCCAGAACAAGAAGCACGCGGCGGTGTAGCCTCAGGCGGGTTTGGCACTACGCAAGATGATTGCGAGCCGGCCGCGCCATGCGCGGCCGGTCTTCGTTTGAGAGCGGCACGCCAGAAGCGTGGGTCCTACCCCCGCACCAGATCGCCGATCAGGCTGGCCGCCACGGAGAGCTTCGACACGCTGAGCCCGGAGCCGGCGATCTCGTGCACGCCGTTGCGCGCCCGCTCCACCACCTCGCCACGCGCCCGCGCCCAGCTCGACACCCCGGCGACGCCGGCGCCATGCTCCTCGATCACCTCGGCGGTGAGCCGGCGCACGGCGCTCTCGAAAGCCGCCAGCGCCCGCTCCAGCGCCAGCCGGTCGTAATAGTCGCTCACCGACAGGGTCCGCGCCGGGCCGAGGATGCGGTCGAGCCGGAACAGCAGCGCGACTGCGAAGAAGGTCACGGCGGCATCCGCCAGCGGCGCCCGGGTGCGGTCGGCGATCAGCACGATGTCGGTGGCACTTTCCACCGCCGGCAGGCGGGCGATGCGCCGCGCCAGCGTCTCGGGCACCCCGGCCTGCGTCCACTGGCTGATGCGGGCATCGTGCAGCACCCGCGCCTCCTCGGGCAGCAATTCGCGCACCGGCCCGGCCAGCACCTTTTCCACCGGGGCGATGCCGGCGGCGTAATGGCCGACCAGCTCGTCGAGATTGCGCCGGAGGTCGACATTGCGCAGGAACCAGATCGAGCGGTCGAGCAGCATGTCCTGGACGACGCCATAGAGATCGAGCTGCACCGCGCCCGCCACCAGACCGTCCAGCGCGTCGATCTCGCGGTTGAGGGCGGCGAGCCCGAAACCGTCACGCACCACGGCGAAGGCCTTGGCGATGCTGTCGATCCCCGCCCCGGTCTCGTCGGTCAGCCGGGCGACGAAGGCCGGGCCACCATGGTTGATCATGGCGTTCGACAGGCGGGTGGCGATGATGTCGCGCCGCAGCCGGTGGTGCTCGATCCCTTCCGGGAAATGCTCGCGCAGCTCGGCGGGGAAATAGGCCGCCAGCTCGCGCGCGAGATAGGGATCATCCGGCACGCCGGTCTCGAGGAGGTCGGCCTGGGCGGAAAGCTTGGCATAGGCCAGCAGCACCGCCATTTCCGGCCGGGTGAGCGCCTCGCCCCGGCCGCGCCGCTCATTCAGCTCGGTGTCGGAGGGCAGATATTCCACCGCGCGGTCGAGCAGCCCGCGCCCTTCCAGCCGCTGCATCAGCCGCTGCAGGAAGCCGAGATCGTCCAGCCCACGCATTTCGGCGAGCGAGAGCGCCAGCGTCTGCAGATAATTGTTGGCCAGCACCAGCGCCGCGACATCGCCGGTCATGCCGGCCAGCACCTGCGCCCGCGCCTGCGGGTCGAGCCGCCCCTCGCGCAAGGCGGGGGCCATGGCGATCTTGATGTTCACCTCGATATCGGAGGTGTTGACGCCAGCTGAATTGTCGATGGCGTCGGTGTTCAGCCGCACGCCGCGGCGCGCCGCCTCGATGCGCCCGCGCTGGGTGACGCCGAGATTGGCGCCCTCGCCGATCACCCGCGCACGCACCTGATTGCCGGTGATCCGCACGGCGTCATTGGCGCGGTCGCCCGCCTGCGCGTCGGTCTCGCTGGAGGCGCGGACATAGGTGCCGATGCCGCCGAACCACAACAGGTCCACCGGCGCCCGCAGGATCGCGCTGATCACTTCGGAGGGCGAAGCCGAGCTCTTGTCGAAGCCGAGCACCTCGCGCATCGCCAGGGTCAGCGGAATGCTCTTGGCGGTGCGCGGGAACACGCCGCCGCCGGGCGAGATCAGCGACTTGTCATAGTCCTGCCAGCTGGAGCGCGGCAGCGCGAACAGCCGCTGGCGCTCGCGGAACGAGGTTTCCGGATCCGGATTGGGATCGAGGAAGATGTCGCGATGGTCGAAGGCGGCGACGAGGCGGATCGTGTTCTCCAGGATCATGCCATTGCCGAACACGTCGCCCGACATGTCGCCGACGCCGGCCACGGTGAAGGGCGTGCGGCGGATATCGACATCCATCTCGCGGAAATGCCGGCGCACCGCCTCCCAGGCGCCGCGCGCGGTGATGCCCATTGCCTTGTGGTCGTAGCCGACCGAGCCGCCGGAGGCGAAGGCATCGCCCAGCCAGAAGCCGCGCTGCAGCGAGAGCGCGTTGGCGGTGTCGGAGAAGGTCGCCGTGCCCTTGTCGGCGGCGACCACGAGATAGGGGTCGTCCTCGTCGTGCTGCACCGTGTGCGCGGGATGGACGGTGCGGCCGTCCTCGATATTGTCGCTTACGTCGAGCAGGCTGGAAATGAACAGCTTGTAGGCCTCGACGCCCTCGGCCTGGATGGCCTCGCGCGGGCCGGCGGGCAGCTGCTGCGGCACGAAGCCGCCCTTGGCGCCCACCGGCACGATGACGGCGTTCTTCACCTGCTGCGCCTTGACGAGGCCCAGCACCTCGGTGCGGAAGTCCTGCGGCCGGTCGGACCAGCGCAGCCCCCCGCGCGCCACCCGGCCGAAGCGCAGATGGATGCCCTCGACGCGGGGCGACTGCACGAAGATCTCGAACAGCGGGCGCGGCTGCGGCAGCCCCTCGACCTCGGCGCTCAAGAACTTGATGGCGATGGTCGGCCGGTGGCCACCCTGCGGCCCGCGCTGGAAGAAATTGGTCCGCACCGCCGCGCTGATGAGGTTGGCGAAGCGGCGCAGGATGCGGTCCTCGTCGAGGCTCGGCACATCGGCCAGCGCGGCCTCGATCGCGGCGCGCAATTCCTCCTGCCGCTCGGCCCGGCGGTCATTGGCCTCCGGGTCGAAGCGGGCATGGAACAGCGCCACAAGCTTCTGGGCGAGGGCGGGATGAGCGTTCAGCGTCTGCCAGAGATAGTCCTGGCTGAACGGAATGCCGACCTGGCGGAGATAGCGCCCGAGCGCGCGCAGCAGCGCGATGTCGCGCCAGCCGAGAAGGGCGTTCAGCGCCAGCGCGTTGAAGCCGTCGCTCTCACCGCCGCGCAGCACCGCCATCAGCGTCGCGTGCAGCCGCGGCCCGAGCTTGTCGAGCGGGATGTCGCCGCCGCCGCGCCGCGACAGCAGCATGTCGTGCAGATAGACCGGGGCGCCGCCGGCGGGCTTGATGGTGAAGGTGCGCTCGTCAATGACGACGAAGCCCATCGATTCGAGCAGCGGCACCCGCTCGGAGAGCAGGCGCGGCACCTTGTAGCTGAACACCTTGAGCGAGACCCGCCCGCGCTCGCGCAGCGCCGAGGCGCGGAAATCCGCCGCCACCGGGCTCGCGTCACTCAGTTCCTCGATCAGGCGCAGATCGTCGATCGCCTCCGCCGGCGCCGAGCCCGCCTGATAGCCCGCCGGGAACGCCTTGGCGTAGCGCTCCATCAGCTCGCTCGCCTTGCTGGCCGGCACCGTCGCCGCCAGCGCCTCGGCAAAGCCGTCGCCCCAGGTGCGGATGATGGCGCCGATCGCCTCCTCCAGCGTGGCGCGATTGACCGTCGGCACCTCGCCGGGGCCGCGCTCGATGATGAAGTGGACGCGGATCAGCGGCCCTTCCAGGAACATAGGGCGGAAGGCGACGATCTGTCCGCCGAAGCTTCCCGCCAGCAGATGGCCGATCTTCTCGCGCACGTCGCTGTCGTAGCGCTCGCGCGGCACGAAGACGAGGATCGAGACGAAGCGGTCGAACCGCTCATTGAGCGCCAGTACCCGCACGCGCGGGTGCTCGTCGAGCTGGAGGATGGCGAGCGAGAACTGGTAGAGCGCGGTGGTGTCGATCTGGAACAAGTCGTCGCGCGGATAGGTTTCGAGCACCTTCACCAGCGCCCGGCCGGAATGGCTCTCGGGGGCGAAGCCGGCCCGCGCCAGCACGGTCGCCGCCTTGCGCCGCAACATCGGGATGGTGCGGACCGAACTCGTATAGGCGGTGGCGGTAAACAGCCCGGCGATGCACAGCCCGCCGACCACGCGGCCCTGCGCATCGTAGCGCTTGACCAGCACCACATCGATCCAGGCCCGCCGGTGCACATTGGAGACGGCGCGCGACTTGGTGACGATCAGCGGGCTGGGGTCGGCCAGCGCCTCGGCGAGATCGGTGCTGACGGTGCGCGGATCGCCGGTGGGGCGGAACAGGCGGAAGGCTTCATCCGCCATCAGTCCCAGCGCGTCTTCCATGCGCCGCTCGAACACGGTCGCCTTCGCGCCGGCGGGCGTACCGGTGGCCTGGTAATGGCGGCAGCCGAGAAAAGTGAAGCGCCCGGCCAGCAGCCATTCGAGGAAAGCGATCGCCTCTTCGCGGTCCTCGCGCGGCACCAGGGCGGGGGCGAGGGTGAGATTGGTGACGGCGGCGCGCACCTGCGCCATCATCGGCTGCCAGGCGCCCACCACTACGCGCACCTGGTTCAGCACCAGGGTGAGTTCCTCGATCAGCGCGGCGCGCCGGCCCTCATCCTCGATGCGCGGAACGTGGATCTGGATCAGGCTCTCGCGCCGCATGCGGGCGCCGGCCGGCGTCTCGCCGGGGACGAGGCCCGTCACCTGCCCGGCCGCGTCGCGGTCCACACCCATGATGGGATGCACCACGAAACTGGCCGTCAGCCCCTGGGCATTGAGCGCCCCCATGATCGAATCGAGCAGGAACGGCATGTCGTCATTGACGATCTCGATCACCGATACCCGGGCGAGCCGGTCGCCGCCCTCGGCGGCCTGGGGCTGTTCGATGCGGATGTCGGAACTGTCGCGCCGGCGGACCTTCAGATGGCCATAGGCGAGGCGCGCCAGACTGGCGAGTTCATGCGGGGTGTAGACACGCACATCCTCCGCCACCGCCCGACCGAACAAGCCATGGGCGAACCGGGCCGGCACATCGCCGTCGGTCGCCTGCAGGATAAGGTCCGCCTGCTCGACGAGCTGGCGCGCGACGCGCTCGTCTTCGCTGGCCAGGAACCCTTCGACGCCCATCATTTCCCCCTGCCGGATGCGGCGGGCCCCGCATGGGCGCCCGCGTACCGGCTTTAACTGATTGTTCTATTATACGTCTATTCTGGTCGCTGAAATGCCGCGACCGCCGTCGCTGCTGCTCCTGTTGCCTTCGGGTCACAGAAATACAAGAGTATCGCCGGTTTGATCTCGATCAAGCTCGCGCACGCCCTCTCCGCTCACCACTAGGCCCGAGCTCCGTACAGGAGCAACGGAAACAAGGGGTTTGGGGCATGGCATCCATCGGATCAACACTACATCGTCTTTCCGCTTCGGCGGCGGGTCTGGCGCTTCTCGGCACGGTGCTGGCCGCTGCGCCGGTGCTGGCCGCCGACATCGACAGCACGCCCCCGCTTGCCTACAAGGCCCCCGCTCCGGTGGTGGAGCAGAGCCCGTGGCAGATCCGCCTGCGCCTGCTCGGCGTCATCTCCGAGAATGACGGCTCGGTGCGCGGCGTGCCCGGCTCGAATCTCGATGTCTCCGATTCGGTGGTGCCGGAACTCGACATCACCTACTATTTCACCAAGAACTGGGCAGCCGAGCTGATCCTCGGCGTCACCCCGCACGACATCAACGGCGCGGGCTCGATTTCCAGCCTCAACAAGATCGGCGAAGTGTGGCTGCTGCCGCCCACCCTGACGCTGCAGTACCACTTCACCGATTTCGGCGCCTTCAAGCCCTATATCGGCGCCGGCATCAACTACACCTTCTTCTTCGACCAGAAGGCTTATTCCGCCGATTCGATCGACGTGAAGGACACGTTCGGCTGGGCGCTGCAGGCCGGCTTCGACTACATGCTCGACGAGCACTGGGGCTTCAACGTCGATGTGAAGAAGCTGTTCCTGAGGCCCGATTTCGACGTGGTGGTCGCCGGCCAGCCGCTCACCGGCAAGGCCAATCTCGACCCGTGGATCGTCGGCGTCGGCGTCACCTACCGTTTCTGAGGCGACGCACCTCACACGCAAAGGGCCGGCTCGCGCCGGCCCTTTTTCGTTTTGCCCCCGCCCGCGCTCAGTGCCGGAAGTGCCGCACGCCGGTAAACACCATGGCGATGCCGGCGGCGTCCGCCGCCGCGATCACGTCCGCGTCGCGGATCGAGCCGCCCGGCTGGATCACGGCGGTGGCCCCGGCCTCGATGGCGGTGATCAGCCCATCGGCGAAGGGGAAGAAGGCGTCGGAAGCCACCACGCTGCCACGCGTCAGCGGCTCGGCATTCCCGGCCGCTTCGGCTGCATCCCGCGCCTTGTGCGCGGCGATCCGCGCCGAATCGACCCGGCTCATCTGGCCGGCGCCGATGCCGACCGTGGCGAGGTCCCTAGCATAGACGATGGCGTTCGACTTCACATGCTTCACTACCCGGAAGGCGAAGGCGAGGTCGGCCAGTTCCTTCTCGGTCGGGGCGCGCTGCGTCACCACCTTCAGCGCCATGTCGCCCACGACAGCATTGTCGCGCGACTGCACGAGATAGCCGCCGGCCAGCGACTTCACCAGACGGCCGCCGCCGCGCGGGTCCGGCAAGCCGCCGGTGACGAGCAGGCGCAGATTCTTCTTGGTGGCGATGATGGCGGCGGCTTCCTCTGACGCGTCGGGGGCGACGATCACCTCGGTGAAGATGTCGACAATGGCGCGCGCGGCCTCGGCGTCCAGCGTGCGGTTCAGCGCGACGATGCCGCCAAAGGCCGAGGTCGGGTCGCAGGCCAGCGCCTTGCGATAGGCCTCGACCAGCGTCTCACCCTCGGCGACGCCGCAGGGATTGGCGTGCTTGACGATCACCACCGCCGGCGCGCGGGCGGGGTCGAACTCCGCCACCGCCTCGAAGGCGGCGTCGGTGTCGTTCAGGTTGTTGTAGGAGAGCGCCTTGCCCTGCAGCTGGCGGGCGGTGGCGACGCCGGGCCGCGCCGGGCCGCCGATATAGAAGGCCGCGCTCTGATGCGGGTTCTCGCCATAGCGCAGCGCCTCGGCGAGACGGCCGCCAAAGACCTGGCTTTGCGCCGCCGCCGCAGTGTTTTCCTTGGCCTCCACCTCGGCGAACCAGGCGGCGATGGCGCCGTCATAGGTAGCGGTGCGGGCATAGGCGAGCTGCGCCAGCGTGCGCCGGGTGGCCAGCGTGGTGCCGCCCTTCGCGTCAAGGTCGGCCAGCACGGTGGCATAGCTCGACGGGTCGACCACCACAGCCACATCGGCATGGTTCTTGGCGGCGGCTCGGATCATCGCCGGGCCGCCAATGTCGATGTTCTCGACGCAGTCATCATAGCCGGCGCCGCGCGCCACGGTGGCCTCGAACGGGTACAGATTCACCACGACGAGATCGATCGGCAGGATGCCGTGCTCGTCCATGGAGGCGCGGTGGCCTTCGTCGTCGCGAATGGCGAGAATGCCGCCATGCACGCCGGGGTGCAGCGTCTTCACCCGCCCGTCCATCATCTCCGGGAAGCCGGTGAGGTCGGACACGTCCGCCACCTCCAGCCCCGCCTCGGCCAGCGCCTTGCGCGTGCCGCCGGTCGACACCAGCGCGATGCCTTTGGCGGCCAGCGCCCGCGCGAAGGGCACGAGGCCGGTCTTGTCGGACACCGAGAGAAGGGCGCGGGCGATGGGGCGGATGTCAGCGGACATGAAAGCGGCCAGTGCGTTGGAACCAGGATGCCGCCGCCCTATCACGTCTGACCTCCCGGGTGAACCTTCGAGCCCCCGGGTCAGGCATGCGTCATCCTGAGGCGCGCGGCCGCGCGCCTCAGGATGACGGCACTTAAGGCGGCAACCTCGTCATGCCGAGGTGCCGCCGGAGGCGGCCTCGAAGCACGCGCGCCGCCCGCCCACTACCCCCGCAGCGCCCTGAGCTGGACGAAGGTCCATTCCACTCGCGGCGTCTGCCGGGCATTGCCTGTAATCACCAGCTGCTCGGTGCGGCGGGGGCCGGCATTGCTGCCGAGGAAGATGCTCTCCTCGATAACGACGGCACTGTCCGGAGCGGTGAACGCCCAGTCGTCGCCATCCGGCAGCCGCAGGATCACCGTCTGCCCGTCCGAGGCGCGGGAGGGCTCGACCGAGGGGTGCAGGTGGAAGCGCAGCGCGTAGCGGCCGGGCTGATCGGTGGAGAATTCCTCGCCCTGCGCCACCCGGAACAGGTCCTCGCCGTCGAGCCGCATGCCGTCGGCCGACAGCCGCCAGGAGCGCTGGTGGACCACGCCGAAGCGCTTGGCATAGCCGTCATGGCTGGCGCGCAGCACGTCGGCACCGCCGCGCTCGCTCCGGTCGACATGCAGATCCGCCGGGCCGCCGAGAACAGGCGCCCCGCACAGCCGCGTCAGCGGGCCGACGGAGAGAAAGCGGCAGGAGGAGCTGTCCTCGACCACCACGGTCGAATGCGCCGCCGTCTGCCGCGCCACCCCGCGCCATTCCTCCCGCCCGGCGGCGGGCAGGCCGCAATTGACCACGATGCGGTGCCGCCCGGCGGAAAGCTCGAAGGACAGGCACCCTGCATGCGCCTCCAGACTCAGCGGCAAAGGCGGCGGGGCGCCGGTGTCGGCGATCACCACCGTCGCGCCCGCCTCCATGCGCTGATAGCCGGAATAGGGCGCATTCGACACCGGGCGCCCGCGCGCATCGTCATAGGCGAGCACGGTGGCGAGCACGTCCGCCGGCGTCGGCCCCATGCCGTTGAACAGCGCGAAAGCGCCGTCGACATGCCGGAAGAAGCGCAGCATCGGCATCATCCGGTCGATGGCGTTCAACAGCGCCGGCGGCGGCGGCACATGGCGGGCGGCATAGCTCTGGCGCAGCGGCAGCAGGTCGAGCAGAACCTCGATCAGCATGCCGGGATTACGGCTGACATGGCCGCCATCGCCCAGCACCTGCCGGTCGAGCTCATCGATCAGCCGCTTCTGCGCCGCGCGCATCAGCCTTGTCTGGTCGGCCATGCACAGGCTGGCCAGCGACAAGGTGAGCGCGCAGGCCAGGCGCGCCCGCCCGTCCGGCGCGCTCGGCCCGACGCTCTTGATGTAGCGCACCTGCGCGGTGAGGCTGCGGATGAAGCGGCGGTGAAAGCCGGGATCGGCATCCTGCAGGATCAGCGGCGCCTGGGTGAGCCAGCTCGCCACCCGCCGCGCCGCGACTTCCGGCGACGAGGCCTGCGGCAGGCGATGGCCGCGCATGCCGATCCAGTCCCCCACCAGCGCGCGGGCATGGGCCCGGGCGATCGGCGAGGCGGCGGCCTGCAAATGCCGCAGCCAGCCGAAGGAATAGAGTTCGCGCGCCCATTCCGGCGAAGGCGGCACCATCTCGAACGGCGAGGCGCCGTCGGTCAGCACCAGCTTGCCGGCGAAGCTATAGCGGCCGGCATAGAATTCGCCGGCCCGCGCCGGGTCGCCGGTGCGCAGCTCATGCGGGGCGAACAGCAGCCGCGAGGGCAGCGGCACGGCGGTGGCGCGCCACGGAAACCACGGATGCGCCAGGGTGCGCGCCACCAGGCTGTTCCAGCCGGTCTCGATCGCGAACAGCGCCAGCCGGGCGCGATCGGCATAAATCTCGCGGGCCATCAGCGTCTCAGCCCCTCTCGAAGACGCCGGGAATCACCAGCACATGCATGGCGCGAGCTTAGCGGAGCGGGTCACGGCATCCAACCGGGGCGGGAAACCGTGCGGCGCTAGCGTGAAAACCCTCACCCCTTGCGCAGCCGCGCGGCGAAGAAGCCGTCGAGGCCGGCATAGCGGGGGTCCTCGTCCGGCAGATAGGTCGGCAGGGTGCGGACCTCGCCGGCGGCGTTGATCCACTCCGCCGGAATGCCGCACTCGCCGGGCGCGACGGGATCGCGCGAAAAATCGGGCCGCAGCGCCAGGAAGGCGGCGATCTGCCGCTCGCCCTCCTCCGGCTCCAGCGAGCAGGTGGAATAGACCAGCACCCCGCCCGGCTTCACCAGTTCGGCGGCGTTGGCGAGCAGGCGGGTCTGCAGCGAGGCGAGGCTGACAATGTCGGCCGGCGCCTTGGTCCACGCCACTTCCGGGTGGCGGCGTATGGTGCCGGTGGCCGAGCAGGGCGCATCGAGCAGCACACCGTCATACGGCCCGGCCTTGAGGCGGGTGGCGTCGGCCTCGATCACCTCGGCGGTGAGGTTGAGCCGGGCCAGATTGGCCTTCAGCCGGCGCAGGCGCGGGGCGGAACGGTCCACCGCGACCACCCGCGCCCCGGCGGCCGCCAGCTGCGCCGTCTTGCCGCCGGGCGCGGCGCAGAGGTCGGCAATGGTCATGCCGGCCGCCGGGTGAAGCAGCCGCGCCGGCAGCGCCGCCGCCGCGTCCTGCACCCACCATTCCCCCGCCTCGAAGCCCGCCAGCGCGGTGACGTTGCCGGCCTCGACCAGCCGGATCGAGCCGGTCGGCAGCAGCCGGCCGCCGAGTTTTTCGGCGAGAATTTCCGGGTTCTCCCGCGCGGTCAGGTCGAGCGGGGCCTCATGCGCCAGCGCCCGCGAGATCGCCTCGCCGGCCGCCGGGCCATAAGCGGCGGTCCAGCCTTCGACCATCCATTCCGGCTGGTCGGCGACATCGGGAAGGATCGCCTTCCCCTCGCGCGCAATCCGCCGCAGCACGGCATTGGCGAGGCCCTTGAAGCCGGCGGTGCTGGCCTGCTCGCCGACCAGCGTCACCGTGGTGCCCACCGCCGCATGGTCCGGCACATCCATGAACAGGATCTGCGCCGCGCCGACCAGAATCAGCATCTCGACCCGGCGCGCCTTCTCGGGAATTCCCCGCTCCATCAGCGTGCGTAGCAGCGCCCGCAGGCTCCCCTGCTTGCGCAGCGTCGTCGCTGCGATCATCCGCGCCAGCCCGCGATCGCGCTCATCCAGCTCGCGGGTCAGCCGTTCAAGGGTCTCTTCGAGCGGATGCCCGGTTTCCATGACGGACTGGACGGCATCGGCCGCGGCCCGGCGGGCGGCGAGGCCGGGCACATCGGCGGACGGGGATCGGGCAGGCGGGCGCGGTTCTTTCATCGCGATGGGACTAGGCCGAGCCACGCGGGAAGGCAACCTTATCGCACGGATCTGATTGGGCCAGGCATCCAAATGGCCGCTTGGGGGTTGTCGAAGCGGGTGAGATTAGGTCCTATCCCTCTTCGGCCCGCCCACCCGCCTTACCGGCCCGCCTCACCGCCTTGCGCCTGCAGCGAACGGAACATGCCCCACCAGATCCTCATCGCCGATATCGGCGGAACCTCCTCCCGTCTCGCCCTCGTCGGCACGGACGGCGTGCCCCGCGACATCCAGATCCACCGCAATGACGACTTTGGCGGTTTCAAGCAGATGATCGAGGCCGACCTCGCCCAGCGCGGCGAGGGCGCCCATGCCAGCGTCGGCGGCGCGGTGCTGGCGGTGGCCGGGCCGGCGGATGAAGAGGTCATCCGGCTCACCAACCGCGACTGGTCGTTTTCCAAGCGCGACATGCGCCGGCATTTCGGCTGGCAGAAATTCGCCGCGCTGAACGATTTCGAGGCGCTGGCGCTGGGCGTGCTCGCGCTCGCCCCGGACGACCTCGTCCCCGTGGGCGGCGGCCATGCCGAGCGCGATGCCCCCATCCTCGTCTGCGGCCCCGGCACCGGCTTCGGCACCGCCATGCTGGTCAAGACCGGCCGCAACCGCATGGTGCTGACCGGCGAAGGTGGCCGGGTGCGGCTGGGTGCGGCCGATTCGGAAGAGGCGCTGCTGCTCGGCCACATGGTGCGCGAGCTCGGCCCCGTCGTGGTGGAGCACGCGCTGTCCGGCTCGGGCCTTGCCCGCATCCACCGCATCCTGTCGGGCGTGAGCCTGTCGCCGGAGGAGGTGATAGCAGCGGCCCGGCGCGACGAGGACGCCGCCAGGCACAGCTGCCATGTGTTTCTGCGGCTGTTCGGCCGCATCACCGGCGATCTTGCGCTCATCACCAATGCGCGCGGCGGCGTCTATCTCGCCGGCGGCGTCTCGGTCGGCCTTGCCTCGCTGTTCGCCGGCTCCGCCTTCCGCGCCGCCTTCGAGGAGCATCCGCCCTTTGAAGGGCGTCTGGCCGAGATTCCGGTGCAGGTCATCACCCACCCCACCCCGGGGCTGATCGGCTGCGGCCAGTTCGGCGGCCGGATGGCCCGCACCCTCAAGCCCGGCCTGCGGGTGGTTTAGCGCCGGCACGCGGTGTGAAATCGGCGGCATCCGCCAGCGCCTCAAGCGCGGCGGGGTCGAACCCCGCCCGCTCCAGCGTCGCCCGCATATGGGCAGGCAGCGGCGCGCGCACATCGACGGGATCGCGGCCCTTCTTCTGCGGGATCACCGCCCGGCGCGAATGCAGGTGCAGGATCGGCCCGCCCGGCAGGCGCGAGGCGCCGCCATAGATGCTGTCGCCCAGGATCGGGTGTCCGATGGCGTCGAGATGCACCCGCAGCTGGTGGGTGCGCCCGGTGAGCGGGGAGAGCGCCAGCACCGCCAGCCCCTCGCCCTGCGCGATCATTGTCCACTCGGTGATGGCTTCCTGACCCCTCGGGTCGACCGCCATCCACCAGCCCCGCGTCGGCGAGCGCTTGGCGAGCTTCAGCTCGATCCGCCCGTGCGGCTCTCCCGGCACGCCGCGCACGACCGCCATATAGGTCTTGCCCACCGTGCCGTCGGCGAAGGCCTTGCCGAGATCGGCCAGCGCCTTGCGGTGGCGGCCCAGCACGAGGCAGCCTGATGTGTCCTTGTCGAGCCGGTGCGCCAGCTCGGGCGCATTGGGCAAGCCGAAGCGCAGCGCGTCGAGATGGTCGGCCAGCGTCTCGCCGCCCTTCGGCCCCTTGTGCACGGCAAGGCCTGGCGGCTTGTCGATCACCAGCATCATGCCGTCGCGGTGCAGCACGCGGGCGGCGATGTCGAACGGGGCGTTCGCGAGCGCCGCCCCTTCGGCAGGCGGGGCGGCGGCGGATAGGTCGTCGGAGGGGGTGACGGTCTGGCTCATCGCGCCGTCACACCATAAAGCCGGGCGCGCGTCGAGAGGCGGCTACTTCGCCACCCAGCCGCCATCCATCTGCTGCAGCGCGCCGGTGATCGAGCGGGCGCTGTCGCTGGCGAGGAACACCGCCAGCGCCGCCACCTCCTCGACGGTGACGAACTGCTTTGTCGGCTGCTCGGCCAGCAGCATGTCCTTCACCTCCTGCTCGGTCATGCCGCGCGCCTTCATGGTGTCGGGAATCTGCTTTTCCACCAGCGGCGTCCAGACATAGCCGGGGCAGATGGCGTTGACGGTGATGCCGAACGGCGCCGTCTCCAGCGCCACCGTCTTGGTCAGGCCGGCAATGCCGTGCTTGGCCGCGACATAGGCCGACTTGAACGGGGAAGCGACCAGCGCATGGGCGGAGGCGGTGTTGATGATGCGCCCCCATTTGCGCGCCTTCATGCCCGGCACGGCGGCCTTGATGGCGTGGAAGGCGGCGGAGAGGTTCAGCGCCAGAATGAGGTCCCATTTGTCGTCCGGGAACTCCTCCACCGGCGCCACATGCTGCATGCCGGCATTATTCACCAGGATGTCGACCGAGCCGAGTTCCTTTTCCGCATAGGCCACCAGCCCGGCGCAGGCCGCCGCCTTAGTGAGGTCGGCGTCGGAATAAAGCGCGCGGACGCCGAATTCGCTTTCGATACCGGCGCGCAACGCCTCGATCTCGGCCGCATCGCCGAAGCCGTTCAGCGTGACATTCACCCCTTCGGCGGCGAAGGCGCGGGCGATGGCGACGCCGATGCCGCTGGTCGAGCCGGTGACGACGGCGTTCTTACCCTTCAAGGACATGCACGGTACCTCATTCGACGAAAAGAGCGGCCAAAGACGAGCCGAAGGGACTCGCTCGCCGCAACTTAGGGCGGGGCGATGACGCGCGCATCACCGCCCCGCCGGGAAGATCGGCTGCGGCAGGATCACGGCTGCTTGAGGCAGACGGCGACCACTTCCTTCACCGGGTGCTCGCAGGCGACGACGGTCTTGCCACCATCATCGGCAAAGGACGCGATGTGCTGGAAGCCGCGCTCGGTATTGACGCAATAGCCCGAGACGATGACCTCGCCGCTTTCGCAGCTGCTGGTGCAGCCCGCCGACGGACAGGGCGCGCTGCGCACGGTGATGGACGACGAACCCGGCGCGCCGGGCGTGCCCGCCGTGCCGGCAGGCCCCTGCGGACCCGTGGGCCCGGCAGGGCCGGAAGGACCCGCAGGCCCGGCGGGACCCGTGGCGCCGGCAGGACCGGCCGGACCGGCGGGGCCCGCCACCCCGGCCTCGCCCTTGGCACCCGCCGGGCCGGCTGGCCCGGCCGGGCCTTCAAAACACGCCGCCAAGGGCAGAGCGAGCGCGGCGACGAAAAGGAATTTGAGAACCTGCATGATACCCCCACTAAGCTACCCAGCCACCTTATCCTGCTCCGGCTCCCGGAGCGTCACAAGGGCGCGGCGGCCGGAAAATGGCTGATGGCGACGAGACTTTTATGACCCGGTGGCGCCGCCCGCCGGCACCGGCCGGATTCCTTGTCACGGCGCCGGTCTCCTCGTCACTGAGCAATCGCTCCTCGTCATGGCGCCGTGACGGGTGAAGCGTTATATTCCCCCCATGTCGACCTCTTCCCCCCCGCCCGGCGGCCCGCACGGGCACGACCATGATGGCCACGACCACGATGGCCACGACCACGACCATGCCGCCTGCGTGGCCGGCGCGATCGCCCGCTTCGAGGAAAGCTGCGCCCGGAGCGGCGCACGGCTCACCCCGCTGCGCCGGCGCGTGCTGGAAGTGCTGGCCGACAGCCACACCCCGCTCGGCGCCTATGATCTGGTGGAGCGCCTCGGCGCCTCCGGCGAGAAGCCGGCGCCGATGTCGGTTTATCGGGCGCTGGATTTCCTGGTGAGCGAGGGGCTGGCGCACCGCATCGAGAGCCGCAACGCCTATCTGGTCTGCGGGCGCGAGCACGGCCCGGATGACGTGATCGTGTTCCTCATCTGCGAGAGCTGCGGCGTGACGGCGGAAGTCGCCTCGCACGCCATCGGCCGCGACCTCGCCTGGGCGACGCGGGCCGCCGGCTTTACCCCGCGCACCCCGGTCATCGAGATCGCCGGCACCTGCGCCCGCTGTCGCACCGCGGCCGGGGCCGAAGCCGCCGCGAGCGACGGGCGGGAGGTTGTCCACGCGCACACCCACGCCGAGGCGGCCCGTTGACGCCCCGCCCGCGCCGGCTTACCCCCTGCCGCACGCCGCGCTCCCAAAGCACGCCCCCAGTCCCCGGACGATGAACGCCATGGACGCCCTCTCCCCCGCCCCCGTCGTCGCCCCGGATCTGGAGGCCGCCGGCCCTGCCCCACGCCGCATGACGGTCGCCGTCAAGGTCGGCAGCGTCATGGTGGGCGGCGGCGCACCTGTCGTCGTGCAGTCGATGACCAATACCGATACCGCCGATGCCGAGGGCACCGCCCGGCAGATCGCCGCGCTCGCCCGCGCCGGCTCGGAGATCGTGCGGATCACGGTCGACCGCGACGAGGCCGCCGCCGCCGTGCCCGAGATCAAGGAGCGCCTGCTGAAGATGGGGCTCGACACCCCGATCGTCGGCGACTTCCACTATAATGGCCACCTGCTGCTGACCAAGTACCCGGACTGCGCGCAGGCGCTGGACAAATACCGGATCAATCCCGGCAATGTCGGCTTCGGGCAGAAGCGCGACCGTCATTTCGCGACCATCGTCGAACAGGCGATCAAATACGCCAAGCCGGTCCGCATCGGCGCCAATTGGGGCTCGCTCGACGACGATCTGCTCACCGCGCTGATGGACGACAACGCCAAGCTGCCGAACCCGGCGCCGGCCCGCGCCGTCACCCGCGAGGCGCTGGTGCGCTCGGCCCTGCTCTCGGCCGCGCTCGCCGAAGAGATCGGGCTGGCGAAGGACAAGATCATTCTGTCGGCCAAGGTCTCGGCGGTGCAGGACCTCATCACCGTCTATGCCGAACTCGCCCGCCGCGCCGACTATGCGCTGCATCTCGGCCTCACCGAGGCGGGCATGGGCTCGAAGGGCATCGTCGCCTCGTCCACCGCCATGGGCGTGCTGCTCCAGCAGGGCATTGGCGACACCATCCGCGTCTCGCTCACGCCCGAGCCGGGTGGCGACCGCACCCGCGAGGTGACGGTGGCGCAGGAAATGCTGCAGACCATGGGCCTGCGCACCTTCGTGCCGCTGGTCGCCGCCTGCCCCGGCTGCGGGCGCACCACCTCCACCACCTTCCAGGAACTCGCCTTCGAGGTGCAGGACTTCATCCGCACCTCCATGCCGGAATGGAAAAAGCACTACCCCGGCGTCGAGACTCTGAACGTCGCGGTCATGGGCTGCATCGTCAACGGCCCGGGCGAGAGCAAGCACGCCGATATCGGCATCTCGCTGCCCGGCACCGGCGAGTTCCCCACCGCCCCGGTCTATCTCGACGGCAAGAAGGCAATGACGCTGCGCGGCCCGAGCCTGCGCGAGGACTTCAAGAAGATCGTCGAGGATTATGTCGAGCGCCGTTTCGGCGTCTCGGGCAAGGCCCCGGCGCAGGGCGTCGACGCGGCGGAGTGAGGGCGATGAAGAAGGGCTACAAGCAGCTGCTCGCCGAGGCCGAGGCCGTGGTCACGGCCATTGAGGTGGCCGAGGCCGCGACCCTGCAGGGCGCGGAGGACGTGGTCTTCGTCGATCTGCGCGACCCGCGCGAACGCGAGCGCGAGGGTGCCATTCCAGGCGCCTTCTCCTGCCCGCGCGGCATGCTGGAATTCTGGATCGACCCGGAAAGCCCCTACGCCAAGCCGGTCTTCGCCGGGGACAAGCGCTTCGTCTTCTTCTGCGCCAGCGGCTGGCGCTCGGCGCTGGCGACAAAGACGGCGCAGGAGATGGGGCTGGAAAAGGTCAGCCACCTCAAGGGCGGCTTTACCGCGTGGAAAGCAGCCGGCGGCGCGGTGGAGACGCTGGCGGCGAAAGGGTGAACGGCGCGCGCGGTGTTCCCGATGGCCATCCTTCGAGGCTCGCTTCGCTCGCACCTCAGGATGACGAAGCTCTCACGGCCGCCGAAGCGGGGTTCTTGTCTTCCACCCACACACCGTCATCCTGAGGCGCCCGGCGCAGCCGGGCCTCGAAGGATAGTCATCTGCGATCACCCCGGCCTCCCCTCCTCCAACCCGTTGCCCTCTTGCGCCTTATCGCGTAAAAGCCCGCGCTCGCCCGAGCCTGTGAATGGCAGGGCCTTCAGGAGATCAGCACATGGGCTACAAGGTCGCCATCGTCGGTGCCACGGGTAATGTGGGCCGCGAAATGCTCGACATTCTCTCCGAGCGCGGGTTTCCCGCCGACGAGGTCGTCGCGCTCGCCTCTCGCCGCTCGGTCGGCACCGAGGTTTCCTTCGGCGACAAGACGCTCAAGTGCAAAGCCCTGGAAAATTACGACTTTTCCGACACCGACATCTGCCTGATGTCGGCCGGTGGCGACGTGTCCAAGGAATGGTCGCCGAAGATCGGCCGCCAGGGCTGCGTGGTGATCGATAATTCCTCCGCCTTCCGCTACGACAGCGACGTGCCGCTGATCGTGCCGGAGGTGAACGCCGATGCCATCACCGGCTTCAGCAAGAAGAACATCATCGCCAACCCGAACTGCTCGACCGCCCAGCTCGTCGTGGCCCTCAAGCCGCTGCACGATCTGGCGACGATCAAGCGCGTTGTCGTGGCGACCTATCAGTCCGTCTCCGGCGCCGGCAAGGACGCCATGGACGAACTGTTCGCGCAGACCCGCGCGGTGTTCGTCTCCGACCCGGTGGAAGCCAAGAAGTTCCCCAAGCGCATCGCCTTCAACGTCATTCCTCACATCGACGTCTTCATGGAAGACGGCTACACGAAGGAGGAATGGAAGGTGATGGTCGAGACCAAGAAGATCCTCGACCCGAAGATCAAGCTCACCTGCACCGCCGTGCGCGTGCCGGTGTTCATCTCGCATTCGGAAGCCGTCAACGTCGAATTCGAGAAGCCGATCTCGGCCGAGGAGGCGACGCAGGCCCTGCGCAACGCCCCCGGCGTGCTTATCATCGATAAGCGCGAGCCCGGTGGCTACATCACCCCCTATGAGGCCGCCGGCGAAGACGCCACCTATGTCTCGCGCATCCGCGAGGACGCGACGGTGGAGAACGGCCTCTCCTTCTGGTGCGTGTCGGACAATCTGCGCAAGGGCGCGGCGCTGAACGCGGTGCAGATCGCCGAAGTGCTGGTCAATCGCAAGCTGATCAAGCCGAAGGCGCAGAAGGCGGCCTGACGCCCCGCACGACCTTGTGAACCGATGGAGCGGCCGCCCTCGGGCGGCCGTTGCCGTTTGCAGCGCAATACGTCACCATTCCGCCGAACTCCCCCGCCACCACTCCGTCACCTTGGCGGCTTCGGAGAGGCCCGACGTGATTCAGCGATTGCTAGCGACCCTCTTCGTCCTCACGGCACTGACGGGCGCGGCCTCTGCCCACCCGCATGTGTGGGTCGAGGTGCATTCCGAACTCGACTACACCCCTACCGGCACGCTCGCCGGCGTGCGCCATCACTGGAAGTTCGACGAGGCGTTCTCGACCTATGCGCTGCAGGGGCTGGAGACGACGCCCGACGGCAAGCCGAGCGAGAAGACGCTGAAGGAACTGGCGCAGGTCAACATCGAGTCGCTGCACGAATTTGACTTCTTCACCTATGCCAAGCGCGGCAAGCAGGACATCAAGTTCCTGCCGCCCAAGGACTATTCCCTCACCTATGACGGCACGGCGCTGACGCTGCACTTCACCCTGCCCTTCGCCGAGCCCCCGGCGAAGAAGGGAGAGATGGCGCTCGACGTCTACGACCCCACCTATTTCGTCGCCTTCCAGCTCGCCGACACCAACCCGGTGAAGCTGGCCGGCAATGCCGGGGATTGCGCGCTGACGCTGCACCGCCCCGACCCGGCGGCGACGGGCAACTCGACCACCCTGTCGGAGGGCTTCTTCAACGCCCTCACCTCGGCCAGCGAGTTCGGCTCGCAATTCGCCAACCGCGTCACGGTGAAATGCTCGTGAGCCGGCGTCTTGCGCTGGCCGCACTCACGGTGGCCGCCGGCGCGCTGCTGCTGCATCCCGCCCTGGCGCAAAGCCCGTTCGGCGTCGGCGCCCCGGCGGCGCCGGCAAGCGGCGGGCTCGCCGGCTTCATCCTCGCCAAGCAGGCCGAGTTCTACCGGCTGCTCACGTCAGCCGTGCGGGCCTCGAAGCAGGACGGCCATGCGGTGTTCCTGCTCGGCGGCATCTCCTTCGCCTATGGCGTGTTCCACGCCGCCGGCCCCGGCCACGGCAAGGCGGTGATCTCGTCCTATCTGCTGGCCAATGAGGCGACGCTGAAGCGCGGCGTCGGCCTCGCCTTCGCCAGCGCCCTCGCCCAGGCATTGACCGCCATCCTGGTCGCCGGCCTCCTCGCCGCCGTCATCGGCACCACCGCCGCCACCATGAGCCGGGCCGTCAGCTTCATCGAGCTGGCCGCCTATGGCCTGATCGTCCTCATCGGCCTGCGGCTCGCCTGGTTGAAGGGCCGCGCGCTGCGCGCCGCCTGGCGCGGCACCCCCGCCCATATCCACGGGCCCGATTGCGGCTGCGGCGATGGCCACGCCCATATGCCGGTGCCGGACGACCTGCCGCGCAGCAATGGCTGGCGCGAATGGTGGGGGGCGGTGATGTCGGTCGGGCTGCGGCCCTGCTCGGGCGCCATTCTGGTGCTGGTCTTCGCGCTGGCGCAGGGCATCTTCTGGGTCGGCGCCGCCTCGGCCCTCCTGATGGGTGTCGGCACGGCGCTGACGGTGAGCGCCATCGCGGCGCTGGCGGTGTTCGCCAAGCACGCGGCGGTGCGGCTCGCCGCCAGCCGCTCCGGGCCGGCGGCGGCGGTAGCCTTGCGCGGCGTGGAATTCCTCGCCGCGCTGATGCTGGTCGCCTTCGGGCTGGCGCTGCTCTTCGGCTTCATGGCCACCGAGCGGCTGACGCTGGGGTGAAGGCTGCCCGGGCCGCTCAGTCCTTCAGATAGTCGTGCACCACCTTGCCGAGGCCGAGGGTGAGGTCGGTGCGGAAATGCGCCGCCGAGATCACCTCCAGCACCGGCAGCTTGGCGACATCGGCCAGCGCGTGGGGAAACAGCCCCAGCGCCCCCGGCCCGGTCCATGCCTCCTGCACCGTGATGTCTTCGAGATAATACTCGACCAGCTCGCACACCCGCGACGTGCCGTCGACATGGGGGATGATCTTGATCACCCAGTTCGGCGCCAGCAGCGACTGATGCAGGGCCGCCTTGTCGAGCGCCTCGAACTTGTAGCCCATGGTGGCGGAGGCGACGAGCACGCTGCCATAGTTCAGCGTGCCGACCAGCGTGTCGCTCTCCACTTTCAGGCTGGGCCGGGCGAGCTTCTTGGGAAAGCCCCACAGCTCGCGCCCGCCGGCGATCGGCGCCTCGTCGTCGAGATACATGGAGTGGACGTAGCCGCCCTTCACCCCGTTCAGCTCGACCGGGATCACCTGCCCGGTCTCCGTATAGTCGCCGAAGCCGGTCGAATCCGGCATGCGGATGAACTCATATTTGACGATCGGCTCGACCACCTTGAGCGGCTCGGGCACGACCTTCGCCAGCGCCGCCGCATCGGTGCGGTAGGTGATGACGAAGAATTCGCGGTTGAAGAACCGATACGGCCCCTTGGGATAGGAGGGGCTGGTGAGCGGCATGGAATAGGCGGTGCGGCGAACGTCGTCGATCTTCATCCGGGGCTCTCTCCTGCGATGGCTGAGCCTAACCGATTTGCGGCCGCTCGATAGGGGGCCAGCGGCCCGGACCCATGAGTTGGGCCCGGGCTGCCGACCGCCTCAGAAGCGGTAGGTGAAGCCGCCCTTGATCGCGTTGCTGTTCACGTCGCTGGCGTACTGCCCTTCATAGCCGACATTGAGGAGCACGTTGTCTCCCACCGCGATGTCGATGCCGGCGCCGAACAGGAAGCTGTCCTCGGCGATCGGCGCGCCGGCGACGGTGAAGGCGGTGCCGGTGGAGGCGAAGGCCATGCCGAGTTCCGGGGTGATGTCGCCATAGGCGTGGCGCCAGGCAAGGCTGGCATGCGGCGTCACCGTGCCCCCGCCCATCGCCAGCGTGGTGGCGACGCGCAGGCCGAGCGTCGAATAGGGCACGTCATAGGACAGGCCGGAGGAAGCAAGCCCGCTGGTGAAGGCACCCGTTTCGGTGAAGCTGTCGGTGTCGATCCAGCTCCACGCCATCTGGGCGAAGGGCTCGAAGGCGATGCCGCCGGCTTCCACCGCATAGGCCGCCTCGACGAAGATGTTGGCCGTCGAGCCGTCATAGGAGCCGAGCGGATTCTCGACCAGGCTGAGCATGGCGACGCTGCGGGTGGTGTCGATGCTGCTCCAGCCATAGCTGGCACCACCGCGCAGGCGGAAGGCATCGAAGCTCGCCCCCGCATAGGCGGCCAGGAGCACCGTGTCGGCATCGGCGCTGCTCAGCCGGTCATCGACATCGAGGCTCGCCGAGGCATAGCCGGCGGCGAGGCCGAAGGTGTAGTTGCCCGAGGTGACGTCGCCGCCGGCGAGGAAGCCGCCGAGCGAGGAATCGACATCGGCGGAATTGCCGGTGCCATTGGCCGAGTTCCACTGGCCGAAGCCCTGCGCCCAGGCGGCATAGACCGGGCCCACCGGCTCGGCGGGCACCGCCTTGACCGGGAACGGGCTCGCCGCTTCCGGCGCCTTCGCCGCATAGGCCGTCACCGGGCCGCCGGCGGCGAGCGCCGCCAGTGCCGGCGAGGTGCCGCCCACCGAGGTCTGGCGCAGGCGGGCGTTCAGCGTGTCGGCCACCAGCGTCGACTGGAAGTACAGCGTCGTGCCGACCGAGGCATGCACCTCGCCGGAGAGCAGGTCATAGCCGGCGCGGATCGCCTGTTCCTGGCCGGCGGTTCCGGCAAGCACGGTGGCCTGCAGCTTGCTGCCATCGGCGCGATCGAGGGCGCCGGCGACGCTGGCCTGGTTGGCGGTGCGCGCCAGGCTGGCGAGGGACACCTCATTGCGGGAAAGGGTGAGCGTCACCGAGGCGTCGTCGCGGCCGAGTTCGGCGTCGACGAAGAGGAAGCCGGGATCCTCAAGCGCGAACTGGCTCGACGGCGTGGTCGTCGTCGTGGCGGAGACGATCTCGTAGGCGGTGCCGGTATAGACCGGCCCGATCGCCGAAAGCACCACCGTGCCGCCATTGATCGTCAGCGTGTCGGTGACGATCTGGTCCGAGGTGAGCCCACTCAGCTCGACCTCGTAGAACGAGCCGGCGGCGAAGGTGGTGGTGCCCAGCACGGTGACGGTGCCGATGGAATTGCCGGGCGACACCGTGGCGCCAGCGCCGACGGTGAGATCCCCCACGGTCGCGTTGCCCGCGAGGACGGCGCCGTCACCCATATCGACCGAGGCCGAGGCCAGCGAACCGTTCAGCACCAGGGTGCCGTCGATCCCGACCTCGCCGTCGAAGGTCGAGCTGCCGGTGGCGATGAAGCTGGAGCCCTCGTCCACCAGCAGCGTGTTGAAGTCGCG
The DNA here is from genome assembly GCF_900100155.1 of Ancylobacter rudongensis. Taxonomy (GTDB): domain Bacteria; phylum Pseudomonadota; class Alphaproteobacteria; order Rhizobiales; family Xanthobacteraceae; genus Ancylobacter; species Ancylobacter rudongensis. Next base: position 233,648 of record NZ_FMTP01000005.1, on the reverse strand, counting down.
ATACTGCGCGTCGTCGCCGAGCAGCGCGAGATCGAACGTGCCGCTGCCACCGAGTTCGAGCGTGTTGTCGCCGTCATTGCCGAGGACGAGGCCGACGACTTCGCTGCCCGCGACATAGACGAACAGGTCGTCGCCGCCGCCCATATCGACCGCGACCTCGCTGTCGCTGCTGATGAGGCCGCTATTGACGATGATGTCGTCCTGTTTGCCGATCAGGGTGATCGCCGTGCCGTCCGAGCGGATGGTGCCCATATTGACGATCTCGGTCGCGAAGGGCGCCGCCCCCTGCGAGCTGTCGTCGATCAGGATGGCGCGGCCGACATCGTCGGAACCGTCGTTCGGGTAGTTGTCGAACGCCTCGATGACGGCGCCCGCATGGTTGATGATCGTGCCACCGCCGGCGGCGATGCCATCGGCCGTGTTCGGCGTGTCATCATTGGTCCCGGTGGCGCCGGTGCCCTGGATCAGGCCGTAATTGTTCAGCAGCAGCAGGCCGTCGACATCGACGCCGTCGCCATCGCCGTCCGGCACGCCATCGGCCTCGCCGTCATCGTCGATAAGGCCCGTCACCTCGCCGCGGATGGTGCCGTAATTGATGACGGTGGTCAGCGTATCGCCGGTGCTGTCGATGTTGATGCCCGAGCCGTTGCGGCCGACGATCAGCCCGCCCTCGTCGTTCTGCACCGTCACCTCGCCGTCGCCGGTGATGCCGTGCTTGGCGCCGATAATCTGGCCGGTCGCCTTATTGATCACCGTGCCGCCGGCCTCCTGGAAGTCGACGCCGTCACCGTCGCTGGTGAGGTCGGTCGACTGGATCAGGCCGTAATTGGTCACGACGGCCCCGGCGCCGGGGCGGATGCCGTCGGCGGTGGCCGATTGCAGCGTGCCGTAATTGGTGATGGCGATGACATTGCTGGCGGAGGTCAGGTCGGCAAAGTCGAGCGCCTGGCCGGCGCCGCCGTCGATCAGGCCGTGATTCTCGATGGTGATCTGCGCGCTCGAGGTGTCGGAGTCGGCCGCGAACTTGAAGCCGTCGTCGAGACCGAGGATCCGGCCGCCTTCCTCGTTGACGAGGGTGAACGAGACCAGCGTGTCGATGTTCTCGTCATTGTCGAACTTCAGGGCGCGGCTGTCCGCGTCGAGCGTCTGGATCGTGCCGGAATTGGTGAGCACGATCGTTCCCGCGCCGAAGCGGATGGCGTCGTTGTCCTCGGCGGTGATGGTGCCGCTATTGTCGATCTCGACAATGGCGCTTTCCGCCGTCGCCTTGTTGAGATCGAACACCTGGCCGCTGGTCGCGGTCATCGAACCCGTGTTGACCACGTAGAGGGCGCCATTGGCGAAGGCGCCGTTGATCCGCACCGTGTCGTCGCCCGAGGTGATGTCGCCGCTATTGGTCAGGGTGAGCGTGCCGCTCACATTGGACGCGGTGTCGAGCGCCCGGCCGGTGCTGGTGATCGTGCCCTCATTGCTCAGATCGACGCCGGTGCCGGTTGCCGGCGCGCTCCAGGTGATCGCCGTGCCCGTCACCGCAAGCGTGCCGCCCTCCGCGATGAGGCCGGTGTCGGTGCCGGAGACGCTCTGCGCCGTGGTCACGGTCGAACCGCTCGGCACCGTGAAGGATTCGGCACGAGCGCTGGAAAGCGGCGCAACGAGCAGGGCGCCAGCGGCAAGCAGGGCCGCAGGACTGGCGGAAGAGAGCAGGCGGTTCATGGCGGTCAGGTCCCCGGACATCTTGTTCTGATGTCCGCGCTAACGAGCGGGGATGACACGCGGGTGACGGTTCGACGACACGCGCCCGCTTGTCCGCCCGCCGGCGCAGTCGCCGGGCAGGCGTGGTGCGGGTGCAACAGCGGGTCGGACTAAGCCTCCGCCAACACGGTATTAAAGAACCTCAGAACGCGACAAGGCCGCCCGCGCCGCCTTCGGTGCCGATGGCGAGGGCGCCGCCATCGCCGCGCCACGCCAGGGCACTGACAGCGCCGCCACCGGGGGCGCGCATCAGGATTTCGGCGCCGTCGGAAATCCGCACCATCAGCACCAGCCCGTCCTCATAGCCGCAGGCGATCACCTCGTCGCGCGGATGGGCGGCAACCGCCGAAACCCGCACATCGCGCGGCGCCAGCATCGAGGGCTGCTTGCCCATCGGCCCCTCCTTGCTGGCGAAGGGCCAAAGGATCGCCTCGCTGGAGCCTGACGTGGCGAGGAACTTGCCACCTGTCGTGAACGCCATCGACGTGACGCGCGAGGGATAGCCGGTCATCCGCATATGGCCGCCATCGCTGAGGCGCCAGCCATGCAGCGCCGCTTCCTGCATGGTCGTCACCACGAAGCGCATGTCCGGGCTCCACATCACGCCGCGATGCGAGCCCTTCCATTCCAGCCGTTCCGGCTTGGCGACGGCGTTGGGAAACCAGAGCGAGACGCCGCCATAATGGGCGACGGCGAGGCGCGTGCCCTTGGGTGCGAAAGCGAGGCCGCCCACGGTCGAGGGCAGGTCCAGCGATTTCGCATCGCCCTTGATAGGCTGGAAATGCGCCGTCTTGCCGGCGGAGAAGGCGATCGCCCCGTCGGGCCCGGCCGCCACCTGGTCGATCCAGCGGCCCTTCTGCTCGAACAGCGCCTGCGTCGTTCCATCGGCGACTGTCGCCACCACGCGCCCGTCATCGCCGCCGGTGAGGATCCGCTTGTCGTCGCCGGCGACCGAGAGCACGGCGCCATTATGCGCCCGCACCCGGCTTTCCTCTTCGCCCACCAGCACGACCTCGCCCTCGCCCAGCACGAAGGCGGCCAGCGGGCCGAGGAAGCGCAGGCCGACCACGGCCCCGCCAAGGTCGACCGGGCGCAGCTTCGAGGTGAGGGAGGAGGGAGTGGAGGTATCGGCCATGGCGCTATCGGTGCTCGCAAAGGGCCAAAGGCTTAACCGATGCCGGCGACCACGTCACGCCCCACCGACAGGAACCGGCGATCAATGCGCGATCCAGCCGCCATCGACCACCAGCAGGTGCCCGACGATGAAGCGGGCCTTTTGCGAACACAGGAACAGCACGGCGGCGGTCAGTTCATCCGCCCGGCCCATCCGGCCGATCGGAAACAACCGGCCGGCCTCCTCGGGGCTGATGTTTTCGCGCTCCATCCACTGGTGAAACACGTCGCCCGGTGCGTCGATGCCGCAGGCGGCGATGGCGTTGACGCTGATGTTGTTCTTCGCGACCTCCAGCGCCACCGACTTGGTAAGGCCGTCCACCCCGCCCTTGGTAGCGGCATAGAGGCTCTCGGTGGCATTGCCGGTGAGGCTCCCGGTGATTGAGGACTGATTGACGATCGCACCGCCGCCATTCTTCAGCATCTGCCGGATTTCATATTTCAGGCAGTGGAAGACGCCGCGCAGATTGGTGTCGACATGCAGGTCGAAACTCTCGCCTGTCTCCTCGACGATCGGTGCGAAGCGGACGATGGCGGCATTGTTGACGGCGCAGTCGAGCCGGCCGAACCGCTCCACCGTTTTCGCCACCATCTCCTCCACCTCGCTCTCGACCCGCACGTCGGAGCGCAGGAACAGGCCCTGCGCGCCGACGGCTTTAATGAGCGTCAGCGTCTCGCGGCCACCGTCCGCGTCGATGTCGGTGATGACGACATGAGCGCCCTCGCGCGCGAAGGCGAGGGCCGTCACCCGCCCCAGCCCGCGCGCCGCGCCTGTCACCAGCGCGACGCGGCCCTCGAACTCTCCCATCCCCCGTCTCCGCTCACACCGGCCACATGGGCCGGGCGGTTCACGCCACGCAGCCCAGGAACCCCTTCTCCAGCGCCGCCGCGTCCAGCTGCCGGCCGATGAAGACGATGCGGCTCAGCTTCGGCTCGTCCGCCCGCCAGGGGCGCTGGTGGTCGCCGTCGAGGATCATGTGCACGCCCTGGAACACGAAGCGCTCCGGGTCGTCCTTGAAGGCGAGAATGCCCTTGGAACGCAGGATGTTCGGCCCTTCCGTCTGGGTCAGGTTCTGGATCCAGGGGAAGAACGTGTCGGGGTCGAGCGGCTTGTCCGACGAGAAGGAGTAGGAGCGCATGTCCTCGTCATGGAAATGCCGGTGGCCGCCTTCCAAAAAGTCCGGGTCGATCGCCTGGATGCGGTCGAGGTCGAACGCCCCCTGCCCCAGCACCTTGTCGATGGCGATCTCGGAACGCTGGGTGCGGTGGATGCGGGCAAACGGGTTGATGGCGCGGATGCGCATCTCCACGTCCTTCAGCTCGGTCTCCGTCACCAGGTCGGTCTTGTTGAGCAGGATCACGTCGGCGAAGGCGATCTGGCTCTTCGCCTCGGGCGCGTCCTTCAGCCGGTCCTTCAGCCATTTGGCGTCGGCCACCGTCACCACCGCGTCGAGCGAGGTCTTGGCGCCGACCGTCTCGTCGACGAAGAAGGTCTGGGCGACCGGGGCCGGGTCGGCAAGGCCCGTGGTCTCGATGATGATGCCGTCAAAGTCGTTCTTGCGGCGCAGCAGGCCGTCGATGATGCGGATGAGATCGCCGCGCACGGTGCAGCAGATGCAGCCATTGTTCATCTCGAACACTTCTTCATCGGCGCCGACCACGAGGTCATTGTCGATGCCGATCTCGCCGAACTCGTTGACGACGACGGCGTATTTCTTGCCGTGCGGCTCGGAGAGAATGCGGTTGAGCAGCGTCGTCTTGCCGGCGCCGAGATAGCCGGTGAGCACGGTGACGGGAATCTTGGTGGAAGCCACGTCGGGCATGGTGAACTCCAGTGGTCATCTCAAACGCATCATCCCGGACGCCGCTTGGCGGCGATCCGGGATCGCTTGTTCCGTTCAAATGTGCCGAGCACTCCCGGATCGGCCTGTGGCCGTCCGGGATGACGGCGGACCAGCGTCAGCTCGACAGGGCCGAGGAGAGCTGGGCGACATTGTTCTTCATCATGTCGATGTAGGTGCTCGCCGGGCCTTTGTCATCGGAGAGCGCGTCGGAAAACAGCTCGCCGCCGACCTTGGCCTTGGTCTCCTTGGCGATGCGCTTGACGAGGCGCGGATCGGAGATGTTCTCCATGAACACAGCCGGGATGTTCTCGGCCTTGATCTGGCGGATGATGCGGGCCACGTCCTTGGCGGAGGCCTCGGAGTCCGTGGAGACGCCCTGCGGCGCGATGAATTCGACGCCATAGGCGGCGCCGAAATAGCCGAAGGCATCATGCGAGGTGATAATGCGGCGCCGGCTATCCGGGATCGCCGCCATGGCCGCCTTGATCTCGGCGTCGAGCGCCCCGAGCTTGGCGGTATAGGCGGCCGCGTTCGCCTCATAGGCCGCCTTGCCGGCGGGATCGGCGGCGATCAGCGCGTCGCGAATATTAGCAACGTAGATCTGCGCATTGGCCACCGACTGCCAGGCATGCGGGTCGGTCCCGCCATGGACATGCCCGTCCTTCTCGGCATGGTCGTCGTGATCGTGGTCCTTGTGATCCTTGCCGTGGTCGTGGGCGGCGTGCTCGTCTTCATCCTCGTCGGCCATTTCGCGCGGCGTGATGCCCTTGGTGGCGACGACGATCTCGGCCTTGGTGCCGGACGCCTTCACCAGCCGATCGATCCAGCCCTCGAAACCGAGGCCGTTGACGAAGACGATCTGCGCGGCGGACACCTTCTTGGCGTCGCCGGGGGCCGGCTGGAACACATGCGCGTCGCCATTGGGGCCGACGAGGGTCGTGACCTCGACGCGATCGCCGCCGACTTCTTTCACGAAATCGCCGAGAATCGAGAAGGAAGCGACGACGGGAATCTTGGTGGTGGCCTCCTGGGCGGCGGCAGGGATCACGAAGGGGACGGCGACGGCCAGCGCAAGCGCGCCGGCAAGAGTAAGGCGGCGGGTGAGCATAGGGGGCTCCTCAGGCTTCGAGATGGCGTTGCGGCAGGAAGCGGGGCAGGAGCCCGCCGACCGGCCCGAACAGCACGGACAGCGCATAGGCGCCGCCGGCGACGAGGATGATGGCGGGCCCGGAGGGCACGCCGGAATGATAGGAAACCAGCAGCCCCAGCACGCCGGAGGCGCAGGCGATCAGCACCGAGACGCCGACCAGCGTCGTCAGCTCGCGGGTCCAGAACCGTCCGGCGGCGGCGGGCAGCATCATCAGCCCGACGGCGAGCAGCGTGCCCAGCGCATGGAAGCCGCCGACGAGGTTCATCACCACCAGCGCCAGGAAGATGAGATGGGTGGGCGCCCCCGCCCGGCTCACCGAGCGCAGGAAGCCGGGGTCGACGCTCTCCAGCACCAGCGGCCGCCAGGCCAGCGCCAGCGCCACCAGCGTCAGGCTGGAGATCGAGACGATGAGCAGCAGCGTCGCGTCGTCGAGCGCCAGCACGGTGCCGAACAGCACATGCAGCAGGTCGACATTGGAGCCGCGCAGCGACACCAGCAGCACGCCGAGCGCCAGAGAGACGAGGTAGAAGGCGGCCAGCGCCGCGTCCTCCTTCATCTGCGTCGCCCGCGCCACCGCGCCGGCGCCGAGCGCCACTGCAAACCCCGCCACCAGCCCGCCCACCGTCATGGCGAACAGGTTCAGCCCGGCGGCGAGGAAGCCGACCGCCGCACCGGGCAGGATCGCATGCGCCATGGCATCGCCGGCAAGGCTCATCCGGCGCAGCATCATCAGCACGCCGATCGGCCCCGCCCCGACGCCCAGCGCCAGCACGCCGACCAGTGCCCGGCGCATGAAATCAAATTCGGCGAAGGGGCCGATGAGCAGATCGTAGATCATGCCGCTCTCCTCGAAGCCGGGGCGCATGCGGGGGCATCCTCGTCCCAGGCCTCGCACATGCGCCGCGCCTCGGCGAGATTATGTGAGGTCAGCACCTCGCCGGTGGCGCCCCAGGCGACCGCCTCGCGGGCGAGCAGCAGCGTGCGGGGAAAATGCCCGCGCACCAGTTCGAAATCGTGCAGCACGGCGATGACGGTGCGGCCTTCCCCGTTCCAGCGCTTCACCAGCGCGGTCAGGTCGGTGATGGTGCCGGCATCGAGCGCGGTGAACGGCTCGTCGAGCAGCAACAGCCGCGCATCCTGCAGCAGCAGGCGGGCGAACAACGCCCGCTGCATCTGGCCGCCGGACAGGGTGCCGATGGGCCGCGCCTCGAAGCCTTCCAGCCCGACGGCGGCCAGCGCCTGCTCGATGCGCGCCCGGTCGGCACGGTTGATGCCGCCAAACAGCCCGGCGCGGCGCCACAGGCCCATGGAGACGAGGTCATAGACGTCGATGGGGAAGGAACGGTCGACCTCCGCCGCCTGCGGCAGATAGGCGATCTCCCGTGCCGGTACATGCCCCTCGATGCGGCCGGTCAGCGGCGTCAGCACGCCGGCAATGCCCTTGAGCAGCGTCGACTTGCCCGCGCCGTTCGGCCCGCAAATGGCGAGCATGTCGCCTTCAGGCACCTCGCCCTCAAGATGGTGCACCGCCGGGTGGCGGTCATAGCCGAGGGTGAGGTTGCGAAAGGCAAGGACGTTTCTCACGACATTTCCCATCACGCGCCCGCCCCGATCACCGCCAGCGCCATGGCCCAGAGCGCGACCGCCATCGGCAGGGCGATGGCGAGGCGCTGCAGGGCGGAGAGCCGCAGCAGCGAGAAGCCCGGGCGGGCCGAGGGATGCCGCTCACCGGCCTTGTGCGAGTGGTGGCGGGAGCCCGGTCGGGCCGGCGCATGAGGCAGATGGCCATCATCGTGCCCATGGCCCGGAGAATGAGCATGCCCGTGCCCGCCGGCGCCCGCCTTTCCACGCCCCTCCGGAGGGGCGGAAATGTGGGGGTGGTCGTGCAGGCGGACGGGGGCGACAGACATGCTCAAACTCCAGAGACGGAACTGATACTGTATATCGGTAACGGCCGTCCAGACAAAAGATACACTGTATCAAACGGCTGACGGAGCGTCATCGCCCTCCGCGCCGGGCGCCGGAGACCGCTTGCCCGTCGAAATGATGGGTCGACACGTCTCGACGGCGCGCCCGCATCGACCTATGAGAGGGCGCCTTTGTGCCCGCCGGCCTTGCCGGCCCGTCGACCTGGAGCCGTTGGAGCCCATTCATGGATATTTCGCGCATTTCGGTCGGGCCCAATCCGCCTGACGAAGTTCACGCCATCATCGAAATCCCGGCCGGCGGCGCGCCGGTGAAGTACGAGATCGACAAGGAATCGGGCGCGCTGTTCGTCGACCGCTTCCTGCACACGCCGATGTTCTACCCGGGCAATTACGGCTTCGTCCCGAACACGCTCGGCGATGACGGCGATCCGATCGACGTGATCGTGCTCTCGCCGATCCCGCTGCTGGCGGGCTGCGTCATCGCCTGCCGGCCGATCGGCGTGCTGATGATGACCGACGAGAAGGGCGGCGACGAGAAGATCCTCGCCGTGCCGGCGGACTCGGTCTACCCCTACCATTCCGCGGTGAAGAGCTACAAAGACCTGCCGCCGCTCATTATCGAGCAGATCGGCCACTTCTTCACCCATTACAAGGATCTGGAGAAGGGCAAGACGGTCACGGTCGCCGGCTGGGAAGGCCCGGAGCGCGCCCGCGAGCTGATTCTCAAGGCGATCGCCGCCTATAAGTGACCGGGGCGCCGGTCCGGCGCCACACCACGCGAAAGGCCCGGGCATGCCCGGGCCTTTTTGCTGTCAGACCACGCCACCCACCCCGGTCGCCTCCACGAACCCCATCTGCGCCAGCGCCCGCTGCATCCCGACCGTCAGGGTCACGCCCTCGCGCGCGGCGCGCTCACGGTTGAGAAGCCGCCGCGTGCCCGGCAGCCGCGCCCCGGGTTCGCCCTCTATCGTCAGCGCCAGGCGCTCGAGATGGTCGAGATAGGCATCCCCCGCCACCGCCCCGGGATCGATGGCGATGACCACATGGCCGACCGCCGCCGGCGCCCCCGCGCCGTCGAAGAAGCTCGGCGCGTCGAAGGAGAAGGTCGAGGCGGTCAGCGCCGCCGCCATCACCTCGATGATGAAGGCGAGCGCCGTGCCCTTGGCCTCGCCCATCGGCACCATGGTGCCGGCGAGCCCGGCCTTGGCATTGGTGGTTGGGTTGCCCTCGCGGTCATAGGCCCAGCCTTCGGGAATGGCGGCCTCGCCGCGCTGCACGGCGGCCAGAATGTTCCCGCGCGCCACCTTGGCGACGGAGAGGTCGACCACCGCCGGCGCCCGGCCCTTAAGCGGCGTGGCGAAGGCGATCGGGTTGGTGCCGAACACCGCCCGCTTGCCGCCCCAGGGCGCGATGGAGGCGGAGGCGTTGGAAAAGGCGAGGCCGACCAGCCCCTCATTGGCGAGCGCCTCCACCGGCTGGCCGGCGACGCCGAAATGGCTGGAACGCCGCACCGCCATCAGCGCCACGCCGCTCTCGCGCGCCAGCGCCGCCAGCGCCGGCAGGCCGAGCGCGAGCGCGGGGTAGGCGAAGCCATTGCCGGCATCCACCGCCAGCACCGAGGGCGCGACACGCCGCATCTTTGGGGCCGCATGGCCGTCGATCTTGCCGGCCGCCGCCATGGCGCTGTAGCTCGGCAGCCGGGTCAGGCCATGCGTGCCGAGCCCGTCCGCCTCGGCGCGCACCAGAGCGTCGGCGGTGAAGGCGGCATTGGCGGGCGAGGTGCCAAAGCGTTCCAGCACCTGCCCCGCATAGGCGCGGGCCGCCTCGAGGTTCAGTTTCCGGCTGTGAAAGCCGGTGCGCGCGACCGAGCCTTCCATCAACGCGCCATCTCGCCACGCGGGCCTGCCGGCAGCCGCGACAGGTCGAAGCGATGGACATCGCCGAGCAGTTCGACAAAGGCCCGGGCGCCATAGAGGGCGCAGACCTCGCCCTTCTCAAGGCTCGCCTCGGTGGCATCGCCCATCGCGCCGGTGGGGTGAATATCCTGCGCCATCCAGCCGAAACCGGCCGGGGAGCCGGCGCGCAGGAAGGCGAATTCCTGCTCCATGGCCAGCGTCACCGGGGGAAAGTCGCGCACCTCGTCCATCCGCACCGTGTCGGGCCGGAAGGCCAGCATCAGCGAGGTTTCCACCCCGCCGGCATGGATGCCGTGCTGGCGCTCCTGCGCGCTGAACAGGCCCTCGGGATAGCCGAAGCGATGCCAGGACACCATCACCGCCAGCATGCCGAGCCGGGCCCGCAACTCGCGCGCCACGATGTCGAGGATAGGCACATTGCCGCCATGCGAATTGACCAGCACCAGCTTGCGCACCCCGGCGCGGTGGACGCTCTCGCCGATCTCGGTCCAGGCGCGGATCACCGTCTCGGCCGAGAGCGTCAGCGTGCCGGGGAAATCGAGGTGCTCATTGGACTTGCCGATCGCCTGCATCGGCAGGAACAGCGCGGGAATGTCGTCCGGCAGCAGCCGCGCCACTTCCCTCAAATAGCCCTCGCCGATGAAGGCATCGACGCCCACCGGCAGATGCGGCCCGTGCTGCTCCACCGCCGCCACCGGCAGCACGGCGATCCAGTTCTCGGTGTCGCCTTGCGCGAAGTCGGTCCAGCTGAGTTCGGTCCAGAAGCGTTTGGGGGGCATGGCGGCAGGTCCGGTCGTTGGAATGGGCGGGTTCTAGGCTCAATCCGCCCGCGCGGCCAGCGCCTCGATCTCCACCTTGAACTCGGGCCGGGTGAAGCCGGAGACGATCATCAGCGTCGAAGCCGGCGGCGGATCGGCGACGAAGCGGTCGCGCGCCGCCATATAGCCGGGCATATGGGCGCGGTCGGTGACATAGGCGTTTAGCCGCACGATATCCCCGCGCGCCATCCCCGCCTCAAGAAGGCAGGCCTCGATGGCGGCAAGGCACAGGGCGGCCTGCGCCTCCACGTCCTCGGGAATCTCATCGTCGGGCGAAATGCCGAGCTGGCCGGAGACCACAAGCAGCCGCGCCCCCGCCGGTATCTCGACGGCATGGCTGTAGCGGGCGAAGGGGCGACGAATGGCGGCGGGCACGAGGTGACGGAGCATGGACGGTGTTCTCGGGTTTGGCCAACCGGACCTTTTGCCGGCCGATGCGGCACATGCACAGTCTAATCGCCGCAGCATATGTGCATGACGATTAAGCTCGCCTATCATGAGGGCATGGGTTTCGTCACGCACCGCCCTTTTCAGCCGGATGGAGATTTCGATGCGCCCGCGTCTGTCGCGCTTGCGTTCCCTCTTCCCCCTCGCCGCGCTGGGTGCGCTGGTGGCCGCCACCCTGCTGAGCGCCGTTCCGGCACGGGCGGCGGACAAGGTGACGTTCGGCACCAACTGGGTGGCCCAGGCCGAGCATGGCGGCTTCTACCAGGCGCTCGCCGACGGCACCTATGCGAAATACGGGCTGAACGTCACCATCCTGCCGGGTGGGCCGCAGGCCAATAACCGGCTGCTGCTGCCGGTCGGCAAGATAGACTTCTACATGGGCGGCAACATGCTGCAGTCGATTTCCTCCGTGGTCGAGGACATCCCGACCCAGGTGGTCGCCGCCCTGTTCCAGAAGGACCCGCAGGTCCTGATCGCCCATCCCGACGTCACCGAATTCGAGCAGCTGAAGACGCGGACGCTGTTCATCTCCAAGGAGGGGCTGGCGAGCTATTATCAGTGGCTGGTCGATGCCTACGGCTTCAGCGAGGACCAGGTGAAGCCGTACACCTTCAACGCCGCGCCGTTCCTCGTCGACAAGAACAGCGCCATGCAGGGCTACATCACCTCCGAGCCCTATGCGATCGAGCAGCAGGGCGGCTTCAAGCCGACGCTGTTCCTCCTCGCCGATTACGGCTTCCAGACCTATGCCACCACGATCGAGACGCGCAACGAGCTGGTGAAGCAGAATCCCGACCTGGTGCAGCGTTTCGTCGATGCCTCGATCATCGGCTGGTACAATTATCTCTATGGCGACAACGCCAAGGCCAATGCGCTGATCAAGCAGGACAATCCCGAGATCACCGACGCCATGATCGCCTTCTCCATCGCCAAGATGAAGGAATACGGCATCGTCGATTCCGGCGACACCGCCACGCTCGGCATCGGCGCGATGACCGATGCGCGGATGAAGGGGTTCTACGACACGATGGTGAAGGCCAAGGTGTTGGAGCCGGGCATCGACTACGCCAAGTCCTACACGCTGCAATTCGTCAACAAGGGCGTCGGCAAGGAGCTGGCGCCGAAATGAGGCCTCGCCGACACGAGCGCACGCCAATGGGGCCGCCCGCGTGGCTGATATGAGCGCTGTGGCGCGTGAGAGCGTGACCCGCCCGGCGGCGGACGGCGCGCCGCTGCTGCGCCTTTCCGGCGTCGGCAAGCGCTTCGCCAATGCCGTCACCGCGCTGGACGGTCTCGACATGGAGGTCCGCGCGGGCGAATTCGTCTCGCTGCTCGGCCCGTCCGGCTGCGGCAAGTCGACCGCGCTGCGCCTCATCGCCGGGCTCACCGAGCCGAGCGAGGGCCGGCTGGAGTGGGACGAGAACGAAAAAGACCGTCGCGCCAGCGAGCCGCACTCCATCGGCTTCGTCTTCCAGGAACCGACGCTGATGCCGTGGGCCAGCGTGTTCGGCAATGTGCATCTGCCGCTCAAGCTCGCCGGCGTCGGGCGGCGCGAGGCCGAGCCCTCCATTCTGGAGGCGCTGGAGCTGGTCGGCCTCTCCGCCTTTCGCGACGCCTATCCGCGCGAGCTTTCCGGCGGCATGAAGATGCGCGTCTCCATCGCCCGCGCGCTCGTCACCAAGCCGCGCCTGCTGTTGATGGACGAGCCCTTCGCCGCGCTGGACGAGATCACCCGCTTCAAGCTCAACAACGACCTGTTGGAGGTGTGGCGGCGCCTGCGCTGCACCATCGTCTTCGTCACCCATTCGGTGTTCGAATCGGTCTACCTGTCCTCGCGCATCCTGGTCTTCCGCGCCCGGCCGGGGCGCGTCTCTGCCGAACTCGTCATCGACCCGAACCAGCCGCGCGACGAGACCTTCCGCACCTCGCCGGAATATGCGGGCCTGTGCCGCGAAACCTCCCTCGCCCTCGCCCGGGCGATGGACGCGCCGTAGCGGAGGCGGCCATGTCCACCTCGCCGCTGCGCTGGCTCCTGCCCCTGGGCGTGCTGGCGGCGCTTGTCCTCGCCTGGGCGCTGGTGGTGAAGCTGAACAATCTGCCGCCCTATGTGCTGCCGGCGCCCGGCGTGGTGCTGGAAACGCTGGTCGAGGACCGCGCGGTGCTGTTCGCCTCGATGCTGGTGACGCTGCGGACCACGGTGATCGCGCTGGCGCTGGCGGTGGCCGGCGGGGTGGCGCTGGCGCTGCTTTTCGCCAGTGCCCGCATCGTCGAGTTCTCGCTGTTTCCGATCGCCGTCATCCTGCAGGTGACGCCCGTCATCGCGGTGGCACCGCTGATGCTGATCTATCTCTCCACCGATGCCGCGGTGCTGCTCTGCGCCTGGATCGTCGCCTTCTTCCCGGTGCTGTCCAACACCACGCTGGGGCTGAACTCGGTCGATCCGAACCTGCGCGACCTGTTCCGCCTGTCCGGCGCCACGCGCTGGCAGACGCTGGCGCAGCTGAAATTGCCCACCGCCCTGCCCTATTTCCTCGGCGGGCTGCGCATTGCCGGCGGGCTGGCGCTGATCGGCGCGGTGGTCGGCGAAATCGCCGCCGGCTCGGCAGGACAGGGGTCGGGCCTTGCCTTCCGCATTGTCGAATCCGCCTACCGGCTCAATATTCCGCGCCTGTTCGCGGCGCTCCTCCTCATCTCGCTCACCGGCATCCTCATCTATGCCGTGCTGAGCCTGCTCTCCTGGCTGGTGCTGCGGCGCTGGCATGAGAGCGAACTCGGTGGCCGGACGTGACGATGCCCGATCTCAAGGCTCCCCCCGCCGCCTTCGTGCTCGCCCATGCGCGCGTGCCCGCCTGCCTCGTTCCCGCCGTCGCCGGCCCGGCAGATGCGGAGGGGCTGGTGGCGCTCGACCTCGCGCTCGAAGGCACGCGCCTCGCCCGCCTCGCGCCGGCCGGCACACTCAACGACGTCGGCCCGCGCCTCGATCTCCAGAACCGGCTGGTGCTGCCCGGCCTCGTCGACATCCACACCCATCTCGACAAGGGCTTCATCTGGAAGCGCGCACCGAATCCGGATGGCAGCTTTGACGGCGCGGTGCAGGCCGTGGCGGCGGACCGGGCGGCGAACTGGAGCGAGGAGGACATCAGCCGCCGCTTCGATTTCGCCCTGCGCTGCGCCCATGCCCACGGCACGGTGGCCATCCGCACCCATATCGATTCCGACGGCCCGCGCGCCGCCGGCGCCTGGCGCGTGTTCGCGCAGATGCGCGAGGCCTGGCGCGGGCGGATCGAGTTGCAGGCGGTCGGTCTCATCGCTATCGACCGCGTGATCGACGACGCCGCCTTCACGGCCGTGCTCGATCTGGTGCGCCAGCATGGCGGCCTGCTCGGCGCCTACACCTACCTCACCCCCAATCTCGACGCCGGCCTCGCACGGCTGTTCGACGCCGCCGAGCGCTTCGGTCTGGCGCTCGACCTGCATGTCGACGAGCGCGACCGCGACGGGCGCGGGCTCGACCTGCTGGCACGCATGGCGCTGGAGCGGCGCTTCGAGGGGCCTATCCTCGCCGGTCATTGCTGCGCGCTGGCGGTGTCGGACGAAGAAGAAATCGACCGGACGCTCGACCTTGTGGCGCAGGCGGGAATCAGCGTCGTCTCGCTGCCCATGTGCAACCTCTACCTCCAGGACCGGCAGCCCGGCCGCACCCCGCGCTGGCGCGGCGTCACCCTGCTCAACGAGATGAAGGCGCGCGACATTCCTGTCATGGTCGCCAGCGACAATACGCGCGACCCGTTCCACGCCTATGGCGATCTCGACCTGGTGGAAGTCTACCGCGAGGCCACCCGCATCGCCCATCTCGATCATCCCCATGGCGCGTGGCCGACCAGTATCGCCCGCACGCCGGCCACCCATATGGGCGTGGCGGCCGGCACGCTGGCCGAGGGCGTCAGCGCCGACCTCTCGCTCTTCCCGGCGCGCAGCCTCAATGAATGGCTCTCCCGCACGCAAGCCGACCGCATCGTGCTGCGGGGCGGGCGCGCCCTCGACACCACGCCGCCCGACTACGCGGAACTCGACGACCTGATGGAGCGCCCCGCGTGAGATATGACCTTCCCGCCCTCAAGGCCCGGCTGAAGGGCATCCACATCGAGGACAATCCCGCCCTGCTGCGCCAGAAGAGCCGCGACTTCTACTGGTACTCGCCTACGCTGAAACGCCAGCTCGACGGGGTGATCGGCGACCTCCTCGCCGCGCCGGCCAGCGAGGAAGAGGTGCTGCGCATCCTCGCCGCCTGCTTTGCGCTCGGCATCCCCGTCACCCCGCGCGGCGCCGGCACCGGCAATTACGGCCAGGCGATGCCGCTGGCGGGCGGGCTGGTGCTCGACCTTTCACGCCTCGACAAGGTGCTGGAGATCGCCCCCGGCCGGGTGCGGGCGCAGGCGGGCGCCTTGCTGGCCGACATCGACGCCGCCTGCGCCCCGAGCGGGCAGGAGTTGCGGCTGCACCCTTCCACCTACCGCACCGCCTCGATCGGCGGCTTCATCGCCGGTGGCTCCGGCGGGGTCGGGTCGATCAGCTGGGGCGGCCTGCGCGACCTCGGCAACATCCTCTCGCTCCGGATCGCGACGATGGAGGCGAGCCCGCAGATCCTCACCCTTTCCGGCGAGGAGGTGCAGAAGATCGCCCATGCCTATGGCACCAATGGCATTATTCTCGACGTCGAGATGCCGCTCGCCGCCGCCTATGACTGGACCGAGGCAATGATCGGCTTCACCGATTTCGCCGAGGCCGCCGCCTACGCCCAGGCGCTGGGCGAGCAGGACGCCATCCTGAAGAAGCTCGTCTCTGTCATCGCCGCGCCGATCCCGCAGACCGCCTTCCTACGCCATCGGCGCTTTCTGCCGGAGGGCATGCACGTCGTGCTTGTTATGCTGGCGCCGATGGGCAGCGCCGCATTCGAGAGCTTCACCGCCCGACGGGGCGGGACGATGCTGTTCCGCTCCGACCTGCTCGCCGAGGCCGACCGCCACGGCCTGCCGCCGCTCTACGAGCTGGCCTGGAACCACACGACGCTGCGGGCGCTGCGGGTCGATCCCGCCATCACCTATCTGCAGACGCTCTACCCGCATCCCGACCCGCTGGCGCGGGTGGCGCGCATCCATTCCCGCCTCGGTGACGAAGTGCCGGCGCATCTGGAATTCGTCCGTTTCGACGGGCGGATCACCTGTTTCGGCCTGCCGCTGGTGCACTACACCAGCGAGGCGCGGCTCGATGCCATCATTGCCCTGCACGAAGAACTGGGCATCCCGGTGTTCAATCCGCACCGCTACACGCTGGAGGAAGGCGGCATGAAACAGACCGACCCGGCGCAGCTTGCCTTCAAGCGGGAGGCCGACCCGAAGGGCCTGCTCAACCCCGGCAAGATGATCGCCTGGGAGAACCCCGAATTCGACTTCGCCACCGGCCGCACCTATCTTTTCCCCGGCCTTGAGGGTCGCGACGCGGGAGAGGCCGGCTGATGCGCGCGCTTGTGGTTTATTGCCATCCGGTCCCGGCGAGCTTCACCGCCGGCGTACGCGACGCGGTGATCCGCGGGCTGAAGGCCGCCGGGCACGAGGTGGACCTGCTCGACCTCCACGCCGAAGGCTTCGCCCCGGTGATGGAGCGCGACGAGCGGCTCGCCTATCATGAGCCCGGGACCAATGTGCTGCCGATTGCCGGCTATCTCGACCGGGTGAAACAGGCCGAGGCGCTCATCTTCGTCGCGCCCACCTGGTGGTACGGGCCGCCCGCCATGCTCAAAGGGTGGCTCGACCGGGTGCTGGTGCCGCACGAGACCTTCGGCATGCCCCAGCCGAATCGACCGCTCGAACGCCGGCTCACCAATATCCGCTTCGTCGCCACCGTCACCTCGCTCGGCTCGCCCTGGTACTGGTGGCTGTGGATCGGCAAGCCGGGCCGACGAATCCTGCTCGATGGCGTCGGCGCGATCGCGCATCCGCGCGCGACGAAACTCTGGCTGGCCTTGCACAGCATGGATTCTGTCAGCGCCGAGCGCCGCGCCGCCTTCCTCGCCAAGGTCGAGGCCCGCTTCGCCCGGGTGTGAGAGCGGCGGGCAACGCAGCCCCCCAACGCATCCTCCCAGGGCGCGACCTTTGGTTGCATCTGGTTTTGTGTCACGGCAATGCGTTATTTTCGCATTAGATAATGGTACCGTGGCGTGTTTTGGATCGCAGGGGCGCCCATGAAGGACGGGTTCGACAAGAAGATTGGCCAGAGGCTGCATCATGTGGCGCGGCTCCAGCGCGCCCTGGCGGCGCGCCGTCTTCAGGATATCGGCCTGTTTCCCGGTCAGGAAACGGTGCTCAAGCTGCTCTGCGAGACCGACGGGCGCACCATGACCGAGCTCGCCGCCGCGCTGAAGGTCCGTCCCCCCACCGCCTCCAAGACGGTCGGCCGGCTCTCCGCCCAGGGGTTGCTGGTGCGCCGCGCCTCGGAAGGCGATGCCCGGCTGGTGCGGGTCCACCTCACCGAGGAAGGGCGCCACCGGGCCGAGGCGATCGACGCGATCTCCGATTCGATCGAAGACACGATGACCGCCGGCCTCGACGGCAAGGACCGCAAGCGCTTTCGCAAGATGCTGCGCAAGATCGACCGCAACCTCTCGACCCAGCTCGGCGCCGTCTCTTCCGAGGCCGACGAGGACGCCGAGGATGGGCTGGAAGAAGAGCCGGCCTGAGGGCGCGCGGGTCGCTCGGTCCGCGAGGGGCTTGTATCCGGCCGGGCTTTAGGCAGGAATAGCCGCCCCTTGCCCTGAGGAGTGCCCCATGTCCAGCCGCCCCGACCTTCTCCAGACCGGCCCGATGATGGGCATGATCGAGGCGCAGCTGAACGAGCATTTCACCGTTCACCGGCTCGACGCACCCGACGCCGAGGCCATGCTGGCCGAGGTCGGCCCACGCATCCGCGCGGTGGCCACCGGGGTCGGCTCCACCGGCGGCGGTGCCCGCCGGGTGACGGACGCGCTGATGGCCCGTTTGCCGGCACTGGAGATCGTCGCCAATTTCGGCGTCGGCTATGATTCGGTCGATGCCGAGGCCGCCGGCCGGCGCGGCGTCGTCGTCACCAACACCCCCGGCGTGCTCGACGACGAGGTGGCCGACCTCACCATCGGCCTGCTGCTCGCCACCATCCGCCAGATTCCCCAGGCCGAACGGCATCTGCGCGAGGGCAAGTGGCCCGCCGGTGGCTTCCCGCTGACCGCCACCCTGCGCGACCGCACCCTCGGCATTGTCGGCATGGGGCGCATCGGCCGCGCCATCGCCCGCCGGCTGGAAGGCTTCGGCCGGCCCATCGCCTATCACAGCCGCCGCAAGGTGGCGGATGTGCCCTACACCCATTATCCCGATCTGATCGGGCTGGCGAAGGCGGTCGATGCGCTCATCGTCATCGTGCCCGGCGGGGCCGAGACCGAGCGCATGATCAATGCCGAGGTGCTGGCCGCGCTCGGGCCTAAGGGCGTGCTGATCAATGTCGCGCGCGGCTCGGTGGTCGACGAGCCGGCGCTGATCGCGGCGCTTGCGGACGGCACCATCGCCGCCGCCGGGCTCGACGTGTTCGCCAACGAGCCGCAGGTGCCGGAGGCGCTGATCGGCATGAGCCATGTCGTGCTGCTGCCGCACGTCGCCTCCGCCACCCATGTCACCCGCGACGCCATGGGCCAGCTGGTGGTCGACAATCTCCGCGCCTGGGCGGCCGGCGAGCCGGTGCTGACGCCGGTGCCGGAGACGCCGGTCAACCGGGCCGGTTGAGGGACGATGCCGATGCGCGCGCCCAGCAGGCCTGATCGCGGCGCATGGCGGCGCGGCGCCGCGCTCGTCTTGAGCGCTCTCACCTTGGGCGCTCTCACCTTGGGCGCCCTCACCCTGATGCGCGCGGACCGGGCAGCGGCGCAGGAAGCCGCCCTGCCCTCGGCCGGTGCGCTGGCCGCCGACTACCGGCTGACCAATGCCGATGGCGACCGCGTATGCCTGATCGCGCTGTCCGACACGCCGCTCGGCCGCGCGCGCGCCACCCCGGAGCGCTTCGCGCTGACGCTGGATCGCGCCGCCTGCGCCAGCGCGATCCTGTTCAGCGTCGACATCGCCTCCTGGGCGCCCGGCCCCGGCCATGCCATCCGCCTGCACGGGCCGGACGGCGCGCTGGTGGCCGAGTTCACCGAAGGCGTCGGCGGCACCTGGGAGGCGCTGCGCGAGGGCGATGGCGTCTATTTCCTGGTCAATCCCCGCCTCGCCGATCCCGGCCTGCACGCCGGCGATCTTGTCGGCGCCTGGGACATCGCCGAGACGGCGGGCAAGCCGCTATGCCGGCTGGAACTCACCGATACGGATGCCGGCGGCGGCACGTTCCGCGCCCGACTAATGCCCGGCTGCCCGGCCCGCCTGGTCGCGCTGGCGCCGGACCGCTGGCGCCTCGACAGCGGCAGCCTGGTGCTGCTCACCGCCCGTGGCGAGGGCCTGCGCTTCGCCGCGCAGGAGGATGGCGGCTGGGAGAAGGTGCCGCCGGAAGAGGGAACGCCGCTCCTGCTAAGCCGGCCCTGAGCCGCGGCGGTCGATGCGAGACTTTTGAACTATCTCCTGCTACATGCCGTAAAGGCAAGGGGGAGCTTCAACCGATGACGACCGACACGTCCCCCCGTGGCTTCTCGCGCCGCGCGCTGCTGGCCGGCACCGCCGCGACGCTGGGGGCCCTCGCCGCACCGCCGCTGGCGGCCCCGGCACGGGCACAGGCGCGAACCGATCGCCCCATCGAGGTTCTGGTGCTCGGCGCCGGCATGTCCGGCCTCACCGCCGCGCTCGCGCTGCAGCGGCGCGGCCACAAGGTGACGGTGATCGAGCGGCAGGCACGCATCGGCGGCCGGCTGCTGTCGCTGCCGCTGGGCGACGGCATGTTCACCGAGGCGGGCGGCGGCCATTTCCGTTCCGACATGCCGCTGGTGCTGAACTATGTGCGCCATTTCAACCTGCCGCTGCTCAGCCTGAATGACGGGCTGCCGGTCTATATGGTGGACGGCAAGACCGCGAAATCCGCCGACATCACCAACTGGCCGTGGGACCTGACGTCGGAAGAACGCAACGTCACAGTCTCTGCCAATCTCAACCGCTATCTGTTCCGCGCCGGGCTCGACACCAACACCGTGCTCAGCCCCGACTGGCCGGACCAGGACCTGCTGGACCGGCTCGACGACATCACGCTGGAGGATTTGCTGCGCCCGGTGGGTGCCTCGCCCGCCTTCCTCAAGCTGCTCGCCGCCAATGCCGGGCTGTTCACCCCCTACGCGCAGACGCTCAGCATCATTCCCGATCTCGCCTACCATTTCGGCGATCAGAACGTGTTCCGCATCCAGGGCGGCAATAACCGCCTGCCGATGGCGATGGCCAACGCGCTCGGCCGTGGCAATATCGTGCTCGACGCGCAGGTGGTCCGCATCGACCAGACCGGCCCGCGCATTCGCGTCGGCACCAAGGACGGCAAGGAATTCACCGGCGACGCCATCGTCTCCACCATTCCCTTCAGCGTGATGGATGAGGTCGAGGTCACGCCCGCCTGGTCCGCCGGCAAGGCACGCATGTTCGCCGAGATGGAGTGGGACAAGACGATCAAGGTCATCGTCAAGACCCGGGAGCCGACCTGGCTCGCCCATAATGTGCGCGGCTGGCCGATGGCCGGCGGCGACCGGCCGTGGGAGCGCTTCATCGACATCACCGGCAATGAGCCCGGCGGCCATGGCAGCGGCTTCTTCTACCTCAATGGCGAGAATGCCGACCGCGTGCTCGCCGCCCCGCGCGAAGTGCGGGCGCAGCAGGTGGTGGACATCTTCCAGCAGGACCTGCCGGGGCTGCTCGGCGACGTCGTCAGCGTCAGCGATTTCGCCTGGAGCGAACAGCCCTGGATTCGCGGCTCCTTCGGCTCGACGCCGGTCGGCGGCGGCTGGATGGTGAAGGAATGGACCGCCCCGGAAGGGCGCATCCATTTCGCCGGCGATTTCACCACGCTGAAGACAGGCTGGGTCGAAGGCGCCATCGAATCCGGCCTGCGCGCCGCCCGGCAGATCGACCCGGAGGCCCGCCCGCTCTCCGGCGCGCGCTGATTTGAACCTCAGATCAGCCGCAGCCCGCGCAAGGAGGCATGGCCGTCCTTGCCGACGATGATGTGGTCATGCACCTCAATGCCGAGCGGCTTGGCCACGTCGATGATGGTCTTGGTCATCTGGATGTCGGCATTGGACGGCGTGGGATCGCCGCTCGGATGGTTGTGGACGAGGATGATGGCACTCGCCGCCACCTCCAGCGCCCGCTTCACCACTTCGCGCGGATAGACCGGCGTGTGATCCACCGTGCCGCGCTGCTGCACCTCGTCGAGAATGAGCTGGTTGCGCTTGTCGAGGAACAGGATGCGGAACTGCTCCTGCTCGACAAAGGCCATGCTGGCCCGGCAATGGGCGATCACCGCGCTCCAGGAGGACAGCACCGGGCGGGCGCGCACCTGGCCGCGCGTCACCCGTTCCACCGCCGCGCCGATCAGCTTCAGCTCGGTGACGATGGCCTCGCCGACCCCCTTCACCTCGCGCAGCCGCCCGGGCGGAGCGCCGACCACCTCGGCGAAGGACCCGAATCGGTCGATCAGCGCCTTGGCCAGCGGCTTCACATCCGCCCGCACGACAGCGCGGAACAGCACCAGCTCCAGCAGTTCATAATCGGGCAGCGCCTCGCCGCCGGCCTTGCGGAAGCGCTCGCGCAGCCGCTCGCGATGGCCGAGAAAGTGCGGCTCCGCCTCGGCGAAGCCGGCCGGCGCGGCGGCTGAATCAGGATCGGCCGGCAGGTCGTCACGGCCGCCGCTGCGCCCGGCTCGGTTACGCGCCATGCGGGCTCCCGCCTCGCTCAGTCGTTGCTGAAGATCGGCTTGTGATAGCCTTTGGGCGAGAGCGTGAAGATCTCGCACCCCGTCTCCGTCACCCCCACCGTGTGCTCGAACTGGGCGGAGAGCGAGCGGTCGCGCGTCACCGCCGTCCAGCCGTCGGAAAGCACCTTCACATGCGGGCGGCCGAGATTGATCATCGGCTCGATGGTGAAGATCATGCCGGGCATCAGCTCCGGCCCATCGCCGCGCCGGCCGACATGGACGATGTTCGGCTCGTCGTGGAAGATCTGGCCGACGCCATGGCCGCAGAAATCGCGCACCACGCTCATATGCAGCGGCTCGACGAAATCCTGGATCGCCGCGCCGATATCGCCGACATGCTTGCCCGGCTTCACCTCGGCGATGCCGCGCATCAGCGACTCATAGGTCACGTCGAGCAGCCGCTCGGCGCGGCGGGGGATCTCGCCCACCGGGTACATGCGGCTGGAATCGCCATACCAGCCGTCGACGATCAGCGTCACGTCGACATTGACGATGTCGCCCTCGCGCAGCGGCTTCTCGTTCGGGATGCCGTGGCAGACGACATGGTTGATCGAGGTGCAGGTGGACTTGCGGTAGCCGCGATACATCAGCGTCGCCGGCAGCGCGCCATGGTCCATGGCGAACTCGAACACCAGCCGGTCGATCGCCTCGGTGGAAACGCCGGGCGCCACCAGCTCATGCACGAGATCGAGCGCCTGCGCCGTCAGTTGCCCCGCCTTGCGCATGCCGGCAAAGCCTTCCGGGCCATGCAGCTTGATATGGCCGGTCTTGCGCAGCGGCGCGCCGGCCGCCTCTACATAGCTCATCGTCGAACGTCCAACAGCACAGGTTCAGGGCGAATACCCGCGCCGAATGTAAGCGATCCGCGCTCTGGCGCAAGGAAAGCGCGCGCGGAACGCCCGCGCACCGCCCTCACGCCGCCGGCGCGGCCAGCGGTTTGGCCATATGCACCAGCCGCCGGTCGGGGAGCTGCTCCACCCTCTCGATGGCGTAGCCCTTGCGGCGGTACCAGTTGATGTTGGCCGAGAGCGGCTCGCCGGTATAGAGCCGCACCGTGTCCCGCCCGAGCGCCCGCGCCCGCGCCTCGGCCGCCGCCAGCAGCAGGTTGCCATGGCCGAACCCCTGCGCGCGCGGGCAGGCGGCGAGGCTGTCGGCCAGAAGATCGTCGTTGCGCGGGTGAAGGATAGCGACGGCGACGACCCCCTCGCTGCCGTCCAGCACCCACACCTCCCGCTCGCGGAACACGCGGGCATAATCCCACAGCAGCGGCACCGGCTCGACGCCGAGCAGGATGCGGTTGCGGGCATAGGCGGCGCGCTGCAGCGCCTCCACGGCGGCAAGATCGGAAAGGTCGGCGCGGCGCAGCGTGCGGCCTTCCACGTCAAGCGCGCGCGCATTGAGCACGGAGAGCGACACCATCTGCCGGCCCGCCGCGTCGAAATTCTCCGGCGCCAGCCAGGCTTCCATCGCCACCGCGATCTGCGGCCATTCCTCCGAAAGAATGGAGAACCAGGCCGTGTCGCGGTTGCGGCCCTTGACGATCATATGGTGGCGGAACAGCCCCTCGAAGCGGAAGCCATAGCGCTCCGCCGCCCGGCGCGAGGGGGCGTTCAGCGCGTTGCACTTCCACTCATAGCGCCGGTATCCCAGCGTTTCGAACACATGCCGGGCCATGAGATACATGGCCTCGGTGCCGCCCGGCGTGCGCATCAGTGCCGGGGTGTAGAGGATATGGCCGACCTCGATCGTCCGGTTGACCGGGTCGATCCGCATATAGGTCGCATGGCCGACCGCGACCCCGCTCGCCTTGTCGACAATCGCGAACATCAGCGGATCGTCGCGCTCCGCCGCCGCGCCGTAATAGGCGGCGAAGGCGGCATAATCCTCATAGGGGCCCGTCGGCAGATAGGCGAAGAGCGCCTCGCGCTCCGGCCCGTGGCTGGCGGCGAACAGCGCCGGGCCATGCGCCGCGAGATCGAACGGCACCAGGTCGACGAACCGGCCGGTGAGGATGGTTCGCGCGGGCCGCAGCGCCGGCGCGGTGTCGACAGGAGCGCCCAGAGGCAGTGCCTGCGGCGCGGAAGACTGGTCGTGCGGCTCACCCATCAGCGTCTTACCCAACTCACACGCCGGCAGTCACGCCACCGGCCCCTCGCCGGTCCAGCCGGCGCAACCCCTTGAACCTCGCCCGCTCCCGTGTGACACGAATGCGAAAGACTGCAAGAGCTTTGATGCGCCGCGCCAACGGAAACGCTAGAGCACGCGCCGATCAGCTTGCATCGCAAGCTGATCGGATAACGCGTTCTCTATCTTAGAGTTAGAGGGCAATTTACCGATCAGATTGGTTCAATCTGATCGGATCGCACTCTAACGGAACCCGAACGAGGACATGATGACGCCAGCCCGCCTGCCCCTCCACCCTGTCGCGGCCTTCGACCGGATCGGCGAGGAGAACGCCTTCGCCGTGCTGGCGCGCGCCGCCGCGCTCGCGGCGCAGGGGCGCGACATCATCAATCTCGGCATCGGCCAGCCGGATTTCTCAACGCCCGGCCATATTGTCGAGGCCGCCATCAAGGCGCTGCACGAGGGCCAGCACGGCTACACCCCCTCCGTCGGCATCCAGCCGCTGCGCGAGGCGGTGGCAGGCGACATTCACCGCCGCTTCGGCCTCGACATCGATCCCGGGCGGGTAATGATCGTGCCCGGCGGCAAGGTGACGATGTTCTCGGCCATCCTCATGCTGGGCGAGCCGGGCGCGGAAATCCTCTATCCCGACCCCGGCTTTCCCATCTACCGCTCGATGATCGAGTTCACCGGCGCCACCCCGATCCCGGTGCCGGTGCGCGAGGAAAACGGCTTCGGCTTCTCCGCTACCGAAGCGCTGTCGCTCATCACCGAGCGCACCCGGCTCGTCATCCTCAACTCGCCGGCCAACCCGACCGGCGGCGTCACCCCCAAGGCTGAGATCGACGCCTTCGTCGCCGGGCTGGCGAACCATCCCCACGTCGCCATCCTGTCGGACGAGATTTACGACCAGTTCCTGTTCGACGGCGAAGCCCACACCACCCTGCTCGCCTACCCGGAAATCCGCGACCGGCTGATCCTGCTCAATGGCTGGTCGAAGACCTATGCGATGACCGGCTGGCGCCTCGGCTGGGCGCTGTGGCCGGAAGGGCTGTTCGATGCCGCCCGCAAGCTCGCGGTCAATGCGTGGTCCTGCGTCAACGCCCCGGCGCAGTTCGGCGCGCTGGCCGCGCTCACCGGCCCGCAGGACTGCGTGGCGGAGATGGTCGCCGAATTCGACCGCCGCCGGCATCTGGTGGTGGACGGGCTTAACGCTTTGCCGGGCGTGCGCTGCGCCGTGTCGAAGGGGGCGTTCTACGCCTTCCCCAACATCTCGGGCACCGGCTGGCGCTCGGCGAAGGCGCTCGCCACCGCCTTGCTGGACGAGGCCGGAGTCGCCACCATAGGCGGGCCGGATTTCGGCGTGTTCGGCGAGGGCTATATACGCCTGTCCTACGCCAATTCCGCCGCCAACATCTCCCGCGCGCTGGAGCGCATGGACGCCTTCCTGCGGAAGCCGTCCGCCGGCTGAACGCCACCGAGCCGAACGGAGGCCGAGAATGATGACACCGCGCCAGCTCGGCCCACTCGCCGCCGCGGCCCTGCTGCTCGCGGCCGCCACCCCCGCCGCGTGGGCGACCGACGCGGCGGCGTGCCGGCGCGACCATGCCGAGCCGCGCGCCACTCTCGATTGCCTCACCGCGCTGCAGGTCGCGAGCGAGCGGGAACTCCAGCGCAGCGTCGAGGGGGTCACGGCGGTGATCGAGGCGCGCGCCGATCTGCAGCCCGCGCAACGGCGGCGCTGGAGCGCCCTGTTCGAGGAATCGCAGGGGCGTTTCGTCCATTGGCGGAACTTCGAGTGCCAGAGCATCGCCCCGTTCGAGGGCGAGGGTCCCCGGCAGAGCATTGGCGGGCGGCTCGGCGGGTCGGGCGTCATGGAACAGCGGCTGATCTGCCTGATCGGTCACAATGAGCAGCGTGCCCGCGATCTCGAATCCCGCTATGCTCCCGACGGCGGCTGGCCGCCGGCACCTCTCGCAGCAGAGCCGGCAGAAGGCAGCGCAACCGCCCCTGCGCAGCCGGCGCCCTACACCACCGCGCCACGCATCATCATGATCGCGCCGTGAACGCGGCGCCGCACGCCGCACCGGGATAAACCGGCGAGGCGTCTTGTGCCGGCGCAAAGGTGCGGGGATCATGGGTCGAGACACCCCCCGCTCGTGAAGGATCAGCGAAAATGGATCTCGGACTCAAGGGACTGCGCGCCGTCGTCAGCGGCGGCACCAAGGGCATCGGCCTCGCCATCGCCGAAACGCTGGCGGCCGAGGGCTGCGACGTCGCCGTGTGCAGCCGCCATGACGGAGAAGCGCAGGCCACCGCCGCCCGGCTGGCGGAGGCGGGCGTGAAGACGCTCGGCGTCGGGGCCGATGTGTCCGACGGCGCCGCCCTTGCCGGTTTCGTGGAGAAAGCGGCCAGCGCGTTTGGCGGCCTCGATATCGTCGTCGCCAATGTCAGCGCGCTGGCGGTCGGCCATGAGGAGGAGCACTGGAAGAAGGGCTTCGACACCGACCTCATGGGCACGGTGCGCCTCGTCAATGCCGCGATGCCCTATCTCGAACAGAGCGCCGCCGGCTCCATCGTCACCATCTCCTCGGTGTCGGGCCGCGAGATCGACTTCGCCTGCGGGCCCTATGGCGTGTTCAAGGCGGCGCTGATCCACTACACGCAGGGCCTCGCCTACCAGCTGGCGCCGAAGAAGATCCGCGCCAACACCGTCTCGCCCGGCAACACCTATTTCGACGGCGGCATCTGGAACCAGATCAAGGACGGCAACCCGGCTTTGTACGCCGAGGCGCTGGCGCTCAACCCCACGGGCCGCATGGCGACGGCGCAGGAAGTCGCCAACGCCGCCGTCTTCCTGGCGAGCCCGGCGGCCAGCTTCATCTACGGCACCAATCTGGTGGTCGACGGCGCCCTGACCCGCGGCGTCCAGTTCTGAGCCCACCCTTTCCGTCCCGCCCCGCGCGGGACGGAAAACCGCCCCGACCTTGCCTCGCTGGTGGAATAAAGCGAGTCTCCCGCGCGAATCGACGCGCGACAGGGAGGGACGCATGGCCCGGGTAATTTCGATCGGCGAAGTCATGGTCGAGCTGGCGCGCGGCGCCGATGGGCGCTTCAGCCAGTCGGTCGGCGGCGACACCTTCAACACCGCCGTCTATCTCGCCCGCGCCGGCGTGGAAACCGCCTACGCCACCGCGCTCGGCGACGACCTCTATTCCGACGCCATCCGCGCCTCCGCCCAGGGCGAGGGCCTCGACACAAGGCTGATGGCACGGGTGCCGGGCCGCACGGCCGGCCTCTATCTCATCGACACCGACCCGCAGGGCGAGCGCAGCTTCACCTATTGGCGTGACACCGCCCCGGCGCGCGAGCTGTTCGAGATGCCCGGCTGGGAAGTGGTGTGCGAGGCGCTGATCGAGGCCAACCTCATCTATCTCTCCGGCATCACCCTCTCGCTCTATTCCAATGCCGGGCTCGGGCGCCTGCTGGCGACGCTGGAATTCGCCCGCGAACGCGGCACCCGCATCGTCTTCGACGGCAATTTCCGCCCGCGCAACTGGCGCGGCGACGTGGCGCGGGCCCGCGCCGTCTATGCCGAGGCGCTCAAGCGCACCTCCATCGCCCTGCCGACCTTCGAGGATGAGGCAAGGCTCTGGGGCGATGGCTCCCCCACCGCCACCGCCGAGCGCCTCGCCACCTTCGGCGTGCAGGAAATCGTGGTGAAGAACGGCGCCGAGGGCGCGCTGGTGGTCAGCGGCGGCACCGCGCAGCTTGTCCCCATCCCCCAGCCGGTCGAACCTGTGGACACCACCGCCGCCGGCGACAGCTTCAATGCCGCCTATCTCGCCGCCCGTCTTGCCGGCGAGCTGCCGGCGGTAGCGGCCGAGGCCGGCCATGGTCTCGCCGGTCGCGTCATCCGCCATCGCGGCGCGCTGCTGCCCCGCCACGCCAACGCCTGAGGCCCTACGCCGACAGCGCCTGCAAACGCTTCTGCGAATGACTTGCAAGTCATTGCCGCTGCTTGCTTTTTATTGAGCGAGCGACTAAGCGCACGGCATCGGGCGCGCGGCGCCATAATGGGTATGCGCCGATGGCTCTCTCCTCACGGATCGCGTTGATCAATGTCGGCATCAGCCTGGTGGTGCTCGGGCTGAAATACGCCGCCTTCCTGCTCACCGGCAGCGTGGCGCTGTATTCGGACGCGCTGGAGAGCATCGTCAACGTCGCCACCGCCATCGCCGCCGTGGTGGCGCTGCGCGTCAGCGCCAAGCCGGCCGACGCCGCCCACCCCTATGGCTATGCCAAGGCGGAGTATTTTTCCGCCGTCATCGTCGGCGTGCTGATCGTCGTCGCCGCCATCACCATCTTCCGCGAGGTCTATCTCGGCTGGCTCGAACCGCACAGCTTCGATGCCTCGCCGCAGGGCCTGGCGATCAACGCCGCCGCCACCGTCATCAACGGCATCTGGTGCGCGGTGCTGATCCGCGAAGGCCGGCGCGCCCGCTCGCCCGCGCTGGCCGCCGATGGGCGTCACCTGCTGACCGATGTCGTCTCCTCGGCCGGCGTGCTGCTCGGCGTCGCGCTGGCGGCGCTCTCGGGCTGGGAAAAGCTCGACCTCGTGCTGGCCGGGCTGGTCGCGCTGAACATCCTGTGGTCGGGCTGGTCGGTGCTGAAGGAGAGCGTCGGCGGGCTGATGGACCAGGCGGTGCCGGCGGAAACGCTGGAGCGCATCCGCCGGCGCATCGCCGCCGAGGCCACCGGCGCCATCGAGGCGCATGATTTGCGCACGCGGCAGGCGGGGCGGATGATCTTCGTCGATTTCCACCTCGTCGTGCCCGGCGACATGCCGGTCAGCGAGGCGCACGCCATCTGCGACCGCATCGAGGACGCGCTGGAGGCCGAGGTCGCCGACGTGCTCGTCAACATCCATGTCGAGCCGGAAGTGAAGGCCAAGCAGCAGGGCGTGCCGGTGCTGTGAGGCCCAGGCCTCCGAGGTCCCGACGCCGCGACGCTACCTACCGGCGCGCAGCGCTGCCAGCAGGTCCGGCGTCGGGTAGGAATCGGCGGGCAGGCCGAGCCGCATCTGCTCGGTCTTCACCGCCTGCCGCGTCGCCGCGCCGACAATGCCGTCGATCCGCCCGACATGGTGGCCACGCGCGTTGAGCAGCGTCTGCAACTCCTTCGCCTGCGCCATGGAGAGCACGGGAATCTTGTCCCCCTGCCCCCGGTTGAACGGCCCCGCCCCGGCGACGCGGGAGGCGAGATAGGCGGCTGACGTGGCGTAGGTCAGCGAGTTGTTCCACTCGGTGAACACGTCGAAATTCGGGTAGACGAGGAAGGCCGGCCCCGTCCGCCCCATCGGCAGCAGCAGCGAGGCGGGAAGCTGGTCGGCGGGCAGCTGGCCGCCGCCGGCGCGCACCACCCCCATGCGCGCCCATTGGGAGCGGGGAATCTTGATCGACAGGTCCGCCTGGTCCCAGGGCAGGTTGGGCGGCACGCTCACCTCTTCCAGCCAGGGCTGGCCGGCCTTCCAGCCCAGCGCCTTGATGTAGTTCGCCGCCGAGGCCAGCGCGTCGGGCGCCGAGCGGATGAGATCGACCCGCCCGTCGCCGTCGAAATCCACTCCATAATTGAGATAATGGTCGGGCAGGAACTGGAACTGGCCGAGCTCGCCCGCCCACGGGCCGCGCATGGTCTGCACGGTCAGGTCGCCCCGGTCGATGATCTTCAGCGCCGCCATCAGCTGGGTGCGGAACATCTCCGCCCGCCGGCAGTCCCAGGCGAGCGAGGCGACCGAGCGAATCGTCTGCTTGTCGCCCATGAAGGCGCCGAAATCGGTCTCCAGCCCCCAGAAGGCGACCAGCACCGCGCCGGGCACGCCGAATTGCTGCTCGATCCGGCTGAACAGTTCCGGGTTCTTCTGGATCTTCTGGCGACCCTGCTGGATGCGGTAATTGGCGACCATGCGGTCGGAGAACTGGAAGAAGCTCTGGCCGAACACCTTCTGCCCGCGATCGGTGCCGACAATGTCGGGCGCATAGGTCACGCCGTTCAGCGCGGCCGCCACCGTGCGCGGCGACACCCCTTCCGCCACCGCCTGCTGCTTGAAGCCGGCGAGCCAGGCGTCGAAGCCGGCGCCGGTCCGCCCGCAATTCTCCTGGGCGAAGGCCGCAGCAGGCGCGAGCAAACTGAGAGCAAGCGCGCCGGCGATCACCGCGCGGCGGGTCGCTGTGCGGGGCGGAAACGTCGTGCTGGCCATGGGTCCCCCGATATCTCAGGCATCGTTTCGTTGCGATCAGCAATCTACAGGAATTACGGCGTTCGCAGGGTGACGGTCCGGCGGGATTTGACCCGTGGCCGACTTTCGTCGAAGATCATGCCGTTCCAAGGGGAGCCCCGCTAGGGGGCTGAGAGAGCGCCGGCTGTGCCGCAAGGCAGGGCAACGCGATGACCCTTCGAACCTGATCCGGGTCATGCCGGCGAAGGGATCGGAACCGAATGGCGTCGCGCCTCGCGGGCATGCCCGCATCATGCACAACGCCATCCTTCCCCAGCGTCACAACGCCCGGATCTCCCCAACCTCTGGTTCTGGAGATCCACCATGCCGACCAAAACCCCCCACAGCCTCAGCGTCGCCACCGGGCCGATTCCCGGCTCGCGCCGGATCTATGCCGAATGCCCGGCGCGCGGCTTTCGCGTGCCGTTCCGCGAAATCCTGCTGCATCCCTCCGCCAACGAGCCCAACCTCGCGGTCTATGACGCCTCCGGCCCCTATACCGACGCGGACGCCACCATCGACATCACGGCGGGCCTCGCGCGCCCGCGTGACGCCTGGGTGCGCGCGCGCGGAGATGTAGAGGCCTATGACGGGCGCGCGGTGAAGCCGGAGGACAATGGCCATGTCCCCGCCGACAAGCTCGTCGCCCCCTTCCCGCTGCGCCACCGCCCGCTGCGGGCAAAGTCCGGCGCGGTGACGCAGATGGCCTATGCCCGCGCCGGCATCGTCACGGCGGAGATGGAATATGTCGCCCTGCGCGAGAACGGCCTGCGCGAGCGGATGCGCGAGATTCTGCGCGACGGCGAGGATTTCGGCGCCGCCATCCCCGATGTGGTGACGCCGGAATTCGTGCGCGACGAGGTGGCGCGCGGGCGGGCTGTCATCCCCGCCAACATCAATCATGGCGAATTGGAGCCGATGGCGATCGGCCGCAATTTCCTGGTGAAGATCAACGCTAATATCGGCAATTCCGCCGTCACCTCCTCGGTGGCGGACGAGGTGGACAAGATGGTGTGGGCGATCCGCTGGGGCGCCGACACGGTGATGGACCTCTCCACCGGGCGCAACATCCACAATATCCGCGACTGGATCGTGCGCAATTCGCCCGTCCCCATCGGCACCGTCCCGATCTACCAGGCGCTGGAGAAGGTCGGCGGCATCGCCGAGGACCTCACCTGGGAGGTGTTTCGCGACACGCTGATCGAGCAGGCAGAGCAGGGCGTCGACTATTTCACCATCCATGCCGGGGTGCGCCTTCCCCATGTGCCGCTCACCGCGAATCGGGTGACGGGCATCGTCTCGCGCGGCGGCTCGATCATGGCGAAGTGGTGCCTCGCCCATCACCGCGAGAGCTTCCTCTATGAGCGATTCGCCGAGATCTGCGAGATCATGCGCGCCTATGACGTCACCTTCTCGCTGGGCGACGGGCTGCGCCCCGGCTCCATCGCCGACGCCAATGACGCGGCCCAGTTCGCCGAGCTGGAGACGCTGGGCGAACTGGCCCAGATCGCCTGGCAGCACGACTGCCAGGTCATCATCGAGGGCCCCGGCCATGTGCCGATGCACAAGATCAAGGCCAACATGGACAAGCAGCTCGCCACCTGCGGCGAGGCGCCGTTCTACACGCTCGGGCCGCTGACCACCGACATCGCCCCCGGCTATGACCACATCACCAGCGCCATCGGCGCGGCGATGATCGGCTGGTTCGGCACCGCCATGCTCTGCTACGTCACGCCGAAGGAGCATCTGGGCCTGCCCAACCGCGACGACGTGAAAACCGGCGTCATCACCTACAAGATCGCGGCCCACGCCGCCGATCTCGCCAAGGGCCACCCGCTGGCGCGGGCCTGGGACGATGCGCTGTCGCGGGCGCGGTTCGAGTTCCGCTGGCAGGACCAGTTCAGCCTCGCGCTCGATCCCGACACCGCCATGGCCTTCCATGACGAGACGCTGCCGAAGGAGGCGCACAAGCTGGCGCATTTCTGCTCCATGTGCGGGCCGAAATTCTGCTCGATGAAGATCAGTCACGAGATCCGAGACACCGCCCGGCAGGCCGAAGCGCAGGCGGAGGCGGAACAGGGCATGGAGGACATGGCCGAGCGCTTCCGTGCCGGCGGCGGGCAGATCTATCGCGACGCAACGGCGGCGGAGTAGGTTGCTCCCGCGCGGCCGGGCCGCTCCCGGCCGCGCACCCCCTCAGGAGTAGTGCCGTAATGACCTTGCCGCCTCCGGTCCGCCCTATCCCCGCCGTCCTCGCTCTGGTGGCGCGGGGGGAGGAGATGCTGCTGGTGCGCCGCGCCAATCCGCCCGATCAGGGCCTCTGGGGTTTTCCCGGCGGCCGCATCGAGCCGGGCGAGACCTATCTCGACGCGGCGCTGCGGGAGCTGAATGAAGAAACCGGCCTCCTCGCCGACACGCCGCGCCTGCTCACCGTGCTCGACTTCATTCAGCACGGCCCCGACGGCGCCCTCACCCATCATTTCGCGATGATCGCCGTGCTGTGCCGCTGGCGCGCCGGCGAGGCCGTGGCGGCCGACGACGCGCTGGAGGCGCGCTGGTTCGACCGTTTGGCGCTCGCCGCCCTCGGCCCAAGTGCCAGCCTCAAAGTGGCGTATCTCGCCGAACTCGCCCTCGCCCTGCCCGGCGAGGCCGGCTGACCGGGGCCTCGCCGGCAAACGAAAAGGGGGCCCGCAAGGGGCCCCCAGTCGAGACGGTCACAGTTCTGGCAGGACCGACCGGCGGCCGCGCAGGCCGCCGATGGATCAGGCATGCGCCGTGGCGGTGCTGGTCTTGTCCACCGCCGGCGGCATGGCCGCGGAGCGCGCGACATGGGCCTTCAGGGTGCGCGGCAGGACCGCGATCGCCAGGAACGCCGCGAACAGGTCCATGCCGGCAACCGTGTAGAGCACGGTCGACCAGGTGCCGGTCGCTTCCATCAGCAGGTTGCCAACCGGCACGAACAGCGCGCCGATGCCCTTGGCGGTGTAGAGCACGCCGTAGATCTTGCCGATGTGCTTGGTGCCGAAGGCGTCGCCGGCCAGAGCCGAGAACAGCGAGTAGACTTCACCCCAGGCGAGGAAGACCACGCCGGAGAGGATGAGGAACGCCCACGGATTGTGGCCAAAGGCGCCGAGCGCGATGATGCCTAGGCCTTCGAGAGTGAAGGCGATGACCATGGTCTTCTCACGGCCGATATTGTCGGAGATCCAGCCGAACAGCGGGCGCGAGATGCCGTTCATGACGCGGTCGAGCATCAGGGCGAGCGGAAGCGCGGCCATCACGAAGAAGTACAGGTCGACCTGGAACTCCTTCACGCCGAGATCCTGCGCGATGACGCCGAGCTGGGCCACCGCCATCATGCCGCCGGTGACGACGCAGATGAACATCAGGAACATCAGCCAGAACAGCTTGGTGCTCATGGCTTCGGTCAGGGTGTAGTCGCGACGGCTCTGGTTGAGCTTGGTCGACGCCTTGACCTCGCCTGCCTTCGGCGAGCGCAGGAACCAGGCCGCGACGAAGGCGAGGCCGCCCTGCAGCAGGCCGAAGAAGAAGAAGGTCTCCTGGAAGCCGGCGCTGTCGATCATGGCGGCGATCGGCAGGATCGTGGCGGCCGAGCCGGCGCCGTAGCCGCCCGCCGTCAGGCCGACAGCGAGGCCGCGGCGATCCGGGAACCACTTCAGCGCGTTGTTGATGCAGGTCGCGTAGATCGAGCCCACGCCGATGCCGCCGATGGCCGCGCCGAGGTAGAAGCCCATCAGGCTGGTGGCCTGCGAATTGATCACCCAGGCCGCGCCGATGAACAGGGCGCCGAAGGCGACCATCAGGCGGGGGCCAAGCTTGTCGATGAAATAGCCTTCGATCGGCGCGAGCCAGGTCTGCACCAGCACGAAGATGGTGAACGCGATCTGGATCGACGCGCGCTCCCAGCCGAAGGTCTCCTGAATTTCAGGAACGAACAGCGTCCAGGCGTACTGGATGTTCGCGGTCGCCACCATACAGACGACGCCGACAACGAGCTGAAGCCAACGGCGGCTTTCCGAATAATCCTGGCCCGGCCCGACGGCCGCCATGGTCTTGGACGTACTCAAGGGCGATCTCCTCTCCCAAATCGATAAATGCCGCGGATCGGCTTTTTATTGCGGTCGTTCCGTTGCCTGTTCGGCTCGGGCGCCGGCTTGTCGTTGGTCCCGGGGGCGCTTTCTGCGTCGCCCCCGCGACGGCCGCTTGAGCGGCATTTCGTTCCCAAAGGTTGCGCGGTATCCGCCCCTTACGCCGCGTTCCGAAACCTCGGAGGCGCCCTGACGCAGGGTATCGGAACCGACCCGCTGAGGCCGGATCATAATCGACAATATTATGTATGCCAATTGCGATTTATGACTCGCCACACGTTCGGTAAGCCAAAAGACACCGTAGAATTTCCACTTGTTGTCGCGACACCATTTAATAGATGTCACGTCGCTGTCGCGTGACGACGCTGCGTTAGTTCAAATCTCTATAGAAGATGAATAGCAGGAACGTTTGGGAATGATGACTTGCCCTTATCGCAGCGGACAGGCCTGTCGGCGCACCAAGGACACGAAAGCGCACCGCTCTCGCCCCATTCTCGTCGCCTGTTTACAATTGGAATTCTGTCAACCTACGACGCTCTCCACGCGAGCGAGCAGGTCCTGCGGCCGCCCGGACATGAAAAAAGGGCCCGTCCGAGGACGAGCCCTTGAAAAAAACCGGCAGTGGGGAGAGGCGGCTACTCGGCCGCCATCACCTTGCCCGTCCCCTTCGCCTCGGCCGCAGCCGCAGCTGCGCGGCGACCATGGGCCGAGGCCAGCGGCTTGAGCACCGCCAGCGCCATCACCGCGGCGACGATGTTCAGGGCCGCAGCCGTGATGAACACCGCGTGCCAGCTGCCCGTCAGGGTGGTGAGGATCGAGGTGAACGGCACGATCAGCGCCGCCGTGCCCTTGGCGGTGTAGAGCAGGCCGGCATTGGTGGTGGCGAACTTCGAGCCGAAGGCATCGCCGCACATGGCCGGGAACAGCGAGTAGATCTCGCCCCAGGCGAAGAACACCAGGCCAGTGAGGATGACGAACAGCACCGGATTGTGGCCGAAGACGCTGAGCGCGTAGATGCCGACGCCCTCGATGGCGAAGGCCACGAACATGGTGTTCTCACGGCCGATCTGGTCCGACACCCAGCCGAAGAACGGACGGGTAAGGCCGTTCAGCACGCGGTCGATCGCGGCGGCGAAGGTCAGCGCCGGCAGGGTGATGCCGATCAGGCTCACCGGAATGTCGGCGATGCCGAAATCCTTGGCGATCGGGCCGAGCTGGGCGGTCGCCATCAGGCCGCCGGCGGC
Organism: Ancylobacter rudongensis; assembly: GCF_900100155.1. Lineage (GTDB taxonomy): Bacteria > Pseudomonadota > Alphaproteobacteria > Rhizobiales > Xanthobacteraceae > Ancylobacter > Ancylobacter rudongensis. The sequence goes on along the minus strand of NZ_FMTP01000005.1, from coordinate 197,907 downwards.
CATCATGACGAACATCGCATACATCACCCAGAACAGCGGGGTGGAGAGCATCTCCTTCGGCGCGAAGTCGCGGACCGACTGCGACACCTTGGCGACCGCCTTGGTGGCGAAGGCAGCGATCTGCTCCTTCTTCGGCGCCGCAAGGAACAGCGCGATCAGCGTGATCACGACGCCCTGGGCAATGCCGAAATAGAAGAAGGCGGCATCGTAGCCCTGATTCTTGATCATGTTCTGGATCGGAATGACGGTCAGCGCCGAGCCGGCGCCGAAGCCGGCGGCGGTGATGCCGGCGGCCAGGCCGCGACGATCCGGGAACCACTTGAGCGAATTGCCGACGCAGGTGCCATACACCGCGCCCGCACCGACGCCGCCCAGCGCCGCACCGACATAGAGCATGGTCAGCGTGTCGGCATAGGAGTTGATGACCCAGGCCAGGCCGCAGAGCACGCCACCGAACAGCACCACGACGCGCGGGCCGTACTTGTCGACGAACCAGCCCTCGACCGGCACCAGCCAGGTCTCGGTGACGATGAAGATGGAGAACGCCACCTGGATCGCGGCGCGATCCCAGCCATGGGCTTCCTGCATCGGATTCACGAAGAAGGTCCAGCCATACTGCATGTTGGCGATCATGCACATGCAGATCACGCCGAACACGAGCTGAAGCCAGCGCTTTTTATTGACGGATGCCGTTGCGTCAGATGTCATTTTGTCCTCGAACGTTTCCCAACGTAAAGAGATTGGATAGTTTCTGTTCTTCTTGTTGAATTCCCGACTCTCATGCCCGCTCCAGCGGGTGATCGATCAGGCATTCTGCCGACCATACTCGGATTTTTTGGTAATGCAAAATTTTGCATACCACAAACATTCATATCCAGCGAAAAATGAATGACCCAACGTAACATTACGATAGGGAATACTTGCCCTCTATTACCTAACGTCAGATAGGCGACAGCCCGTGACAGGTCAGGACGCACGCACGGGCGCAGACCGCCGGCGGGCTCGGCGATCAGGGAGAGGGCGGCGGAAGGGAAAGCGGGCGCGAAGGCACGGCCGTGCTGGCTCCGGACCATCCCGCATGGACATTCTGTATGTGTTATACGATGCTCACAGTGCCGCTCCCCCAAGAGAGTCGAGAAGCATCCAGGGGAATGGCCGCGTAATGACCGGAACAAACCGGCCGCCCTGCAGGATCATTGCAGCGGACAACAACAAGAACAACATTTTCAGCAACTGACGAGGAAACCGCCCGTGGAAAGCGCCGACACCCAGACGAGACTGAACATCGCTCCACTCGCCGCCAATACCAGCCTTCGCACCCTGGCTTACGACGCCATCAAGAAGGCCATCACCGAGATGGACATGTATGGGCAGGAGAGCGAGATCCGGCTCGACGAGCGGCAGCTGTCGCACGATCTCGGCGTCAGCCGCACCCCGATTCGCGAGGCCCTCACCGTCCTCGAACAGGAAGGGTTCGTGCGCTCGGTGCCACGGCGCGGCATCTTCGTGGTGCGCAAGTCCAAGCGCGAGATCATCGACATGATCGTCGTCTGGGCGGCGCTGGAGAGCATGGCCGCCCGGCTCGCCGCCAGCCGCGCCACCGACCGCGAGCTCGCGGAGCTGCGGGAGCTGTTTCACGATTTCGAGGGTGAAGCGCCCGCCGACCACATGAACGAGTATTCCAACGCCAATATCCGTTTTCACCAGAACATCATCCGGCTCGGCGGCTGCGAGATGATCGCCGAGATGACGGAAAACCTGTTCATCCATATTCGCGGCATCCGCGCCGTCTCGGTGCGTCAGGAAAACCGCTCGGAGCGCTCGCTGCAGGAGCACCAGGGCATCATCGCGGCGCTCGTCGCCCGCGACGCCGATCTGGCCGAGCGGCTGGTGCGCGAGCACACGCTCGGCCTCGCCGCCCATGTCGAGCGGCACGGCAAGTTTCCCTCCTGAGAGGGCCTTTCCGCCGCTCTAGCCGGCGCAGAGCCGGAAGCGACGCACCATTCGGGCCCTTCGCCGCAAGGCGGCGGGCCTTTTGTTTTCAAGGTTTTGCAACAGAAGCGCCCCCGGCGGCAGCAACCCTCTGCCAGAATGGAGCGAACTTTTGACTGCGCGACGCCGCAAAGTGTTCCGGCGCCCTCGCCATGCCCGATCGTCCGTGGTATATTGCATACGCAAGTGCGTTCCACCCTCCTTACTGAAGGTCAGGTCGGGCTGAGAAAGCGCACGGCGCAGGTGAGGAAAAGGAGCCGGAGGCGCCCCCGTGACGGGGACAAGCGAATTGACATGTTGGTATTTGGTATGCCACTTTTTCGGAAATCCGCTGTGGGTTTTCCGCAGAGGACGCTTCCGTGGATAGCAAGGCAATTGTGAGCAAGCACTGGCAAAGCGGCGAGAATGGTCTGACCATTGAGCGCCTGCCGGCCAAGGAGAGCTTCAAGAGCAAGGCCTATGCCGCTCTCAAGGAAGCCATCACGCACATGAACATCTACGGCTCAAGCGAGCCGGTGCTGCTCGACGAGCGGGATATTTCCGAGCGTCTCGGCGCAAGCCGGACGCCGATCCGCGAGGCGGTCGCGATGCTGGAGCAGGAAGGCCTGCTCCGCGCCGTACCCCGGCGGGGCATTATGGTGGTTCGCCGCTCCAAGGCCGAGATCATCGAGATGATCGAGGCCTGGGCGGCGCTGGAAAGCATGGCGGCCCGCCTCGCCACGCAGCGCGCAAGCGACGAGGCGATCGCCGAGCTTAGGACGTTGTTCAAGAAGTTCGATCTGGCGCGGATTGAGCGCGATCGGTGCGACGAATATTCGAGTGCGAATATCGCGTTCCACCAGGCGCTGATCCGGCTGAGCGGCTCTTCGCTGCTCGTGGCGATGACGGAAAACCTGTTCTTCCATGTACGGGCCATCCGCCACCGCACGATCTTTGAGATGGACCGGGCGCAGCGTTCGGCATCCGACCATCTGGAGATCATTCTTGCTCTCGAGGCGCGGGACGCGGACCGCGCCGAGCGTTTGGTCAGAGACCACACGCTCCGGCTCGCTGAGCATGTCGAGAACCACGTAGACCTAGATTAGGGCGGCATGAACCCGCCGAAGGACGTTTGGGAGGGAATACGGGATGTCCGCAGTCGCACAGGTTATTGACGTGAATGCCGCCGCCGAGACCGAGCAGGAGCTCACGGACGGCTTCCACCTGGTCATCGATGCGCTCAAACTGAACGATATCGACACCATCTATGGCGTACCCGGGATTCCGATCACGGATCTGGGTCGCATGGCGCAGGCCGAAGGCATCCGCGTCATCTCGTTCCGCCATGAGCAGAACGCAGGCAACGCTGCCGCCATCGCCGGCTTTCTGACCAAGAAGCCGGGCGTGTGCCTCACCGTCTCGGCGCCGGGCTTCCTCAACGGCCTCACCGCCCTGGCGAACGCCACCACCAACTGCTTCCCCATGATCCTCATCTCCGGCTCGTCCGAGCGCGAGATCGTCGACCTCCAGCAGGGCGACTATGAGGAGATGGACCAGCTCGCCATCGCCAAGCCGCTCTGCAAGGCGGCCTTCCGCGTGCTGCACGCGGCCGATATCGGCATCGCCGTCGCCCGCGCCATCCGCGCGGCCTGCTCGGGCCGTCCGGGCGGTGTCTATCTCGACCTGCCGGCCAAGCTGTTCTCGCAGGTGATGGATGCCGATGCCGGCGCCAAGTCGCTGGTCAAGGTGATCGACGCCGCTCCGGCGCAGCTCCCCTCCCCGGCCGCCGTCACCCGCGCGCTCGACGTGCTGAAGTCGGCCAAGAAGCCGCTGATCATCCTCGGCAAGGGCGCGGCTTACGCGCAGGCCGACGAGGAGATCCGCTCCTTCATCGAAACCTCCGGCATCCCCTTCCTGCCGATGTCGATGGCCAAGGGCCTGCTGCCCGACAACCATCCGCTCTCGGCCGGCGCCGCCCGCTCGACGGTGCTGAAGGATTCGGACGTCGTCGTGCTCGTCGGCGCCCGCCTCAACTGGCTGCTGTCGCACGGCAAGGGCAAGACCTGGGGCGACGCCCCGAAGAAGTTCATCCAGATCGACATCGAGCCCAAGGAAATGGACTCGAATGTCGAGATCGCGGCGCCGCTGGTCGGCGACATCGGTTCGGTCATCGAGGCCCTCAACGAGGGCATCAAGACCGGCTGGAAGGCGCCTGCGGCCGAGTGGATCGACGCGATCAACGCCCGCAAGGAAGTCAATATCGGCAAGATGGCCCAGCGCCTGCTGAAGAACTCCACGCCGATGGATTTCCATTCGGCGCTCGGCGCTCTCAAGCAGGTCATCAAGGAGCGTCCCGACGCGATCCTGGTCAATGAGGGTGCCAACACGCTCGACCTCGCCCGCGGCGTGATCGACATGTACCAGCCGCGCAAGCGCCTGGACGTCGGCACCTGGGGCGTGATGGGCATCGGCATGGGCTTCGCCATCGGCGCGGCGGTGGAAACCGGCAAGCCGGTGCTGGCGGTCGAGGGCGACAGCGCCTTCGGCTTCTCCGGCATGGAAGTCGAGACCATCTGCCGTTACAACCTGCCGGTCTGCGTCGTTATCTTCAACAATAACGGCATCTACCGCGGCACCGACACCGACCCGACGGGTCGCGATCCCGGCACCACCGTCTTCGTCGCTGACTCGCGCTACGACAAGATGATGGAAGCCTTCGGTGGCGTCGGCTACCACGTCACCACCCCGGACGAGCTGAAGAAGGCTGTGGACGAGGCGATGGACAGCGGCAAGCCGACGCTCATCAATGCCGTTATCGACCCGGCCGCCGGCAGCGAGAGCGGCAATATCGGCAGCCTCAACCCGCAGAGCGTGGTGAAGAAGAAGTAAGTCAAACCGGGACGGGTGGGGAGCGGCAATTTCCCCACCCGTCCCATCCCTTAAGTAACAACGACACAACGGCGAAAAGCCGGGTCATCTTGAGAGGAACCCCATGGGCAAGGCACTGGACGGCGTTCGCGTCCTCGATTTCACCCATGTTCAGTCCGGCCCCACCTGCACGCAGCTTCTCGCGTGGTTCGGGGCCGATGTGATCAAGGTAGAGCGTCCTGGCGAGGGTGACGTCACCCGCGCCCAGCTGCGCGATGTCCCCAATGCGGACAGCCTCTACTTCACGATGCTGAACTCCAATAAGCGCTCCATCACGCTCGACACCAAGAACCCCGAGGGCAAGAAGGTCCTCGAGGAGCTGGTGAAGATCTGCGACGTGATGGTCGAGAATTTCGCCCCCGGCGCGCTGGACCGCATGGGCTTCAGCTGGGAGCGCATCCAGGAGCTGAACCCGCGCATCATCCTCGCCTCGGTCAAGGGCTTCGGCCCCGGCCCGTTCGAGGACTGCAAGGTCTATGAGAACGTTGCCCAGTGCACCGGCGGCTCGGCCTCCACCACCGGCTTCCGCGACGGCCTGCCGCTCGTCACCGCCGCCCAGATCGGCGATTCCGGCACCGGCCTGCACCTGGCGCTCGGCATTGTCACGGCGCTCTACCAGCGCACGCTGACCGGCCGCGGCCAGAAGGTGCTCTGCGCCATGCAGGACGCGGTGCTGAATTTCTGCCGCGTGAAGATGCGCGACCAGCAGCGCCTGGAGCGCGGCCCGCTGCGCGAATACAGCCAGTTCGGCGAGGGCCTGCCCTTCGGCGATTCGGTGCCCCGCGCCGGCAATGATTCCGGCGGCGGCCAGCCCGGGCGCATCTTGAAGTGCAAGGGTTGGGAGACCGACCCCAACGCCTATATCTATTTCATCACCCAGGCCCCGGTCTGGGGGAAGATCTGCGACGTCATTGGCGAGCCGGACTGGAAGACCGATCCGAACTACGCCACGCCGGCGGCGCGCCTGCCCCATCTCAACGAGATCTTCCACCGCGTCGAATCGTGGACCATGGCCCACACCAAGTTCGAGGCGATGGAAATCCTCAACAAGGTCGACATTCCCTGCGGCCCGGTGCTCTCGATGAAGGAGATCGCCGAGGACCAATCGCTCTACGCGACCGGAACGCTGGTGGAAATCGACCACCCCACGCGCGGCAAGTACCTGACCGTCGGCAACCCGATCAAGCTGTCGGACAACGATGTCGAGGTCGAGCGCTCGCCGCTGCTGGGCGAGCACACCGAGGAAATCCTCGCGCAGGTTCTGGGTCTTGGCGGCGACGAGATCGCCCGCATCAAGGCCTCCGGCGCGGTCGGCGAGCCGGTGCGGCTGGCGGCCGAGTGAGTTTGCCGCCTTCGGGCAGCACGAAGGGTACATGGCCGGTGTTCGCTCCGGCCATGCGTGAGGCAGGCCCCTCCCGGCGGCGGGACGAAGCCTGTCGGGGCGGAACGGACGCCGCGCGGCATGCCGCAGCGGCGATCCGCAAAGAGACGTTTCGCCGGGCCGAAGAGCGCGATCTGCGCCGGCGCCTGGCGAAGTGTGAGGCCAGGGTGGACGAAAAGAAGTCGTGAGTCGTTCCGAAGTCGATCACCCCCTGGGAGATGCAAGCCGGTGCCGTCAGAGCGCCGGGGCGCATGGGGAGAAGTACGGTTTCCATCCGCGAGGGATGGGAAATCTCAATCCGGCGGCAGGGTGAGCCTCCGTCCGGACTGTTAACGCTAAAAGGGAAGTCGACTACAATGTCTAAGCCCCTCGAAGGTATTAAGATCATCGATTTCACGCACGTTCAGGCCGGTCCGGCCTGCACGCAGCTTCTTGCCTGGTTCGGCGCCGACGTGATCAAGGTCGAGCGCCCCGGCGCGGGCGACGTCACGCGCTCGCAGCTGCGTCATGTCAAGGACGCCGACGCGCTGTACTTCACGATGCTGAACTCCAACAAGCGTTCGCTCACTCTCGACACCAAGACGGCGCAGGGCAAGGAAGTCCTGACCAAGCTGATCAAGGAGTCGGACGTGATGGTCGAGAATTTCGGCCCCGGCGCGCTCGACCGCATGGGCTTCACCTGGGAGCACATCCAGTCGCTCAACCCGGGCATGATCCTCGCCTCGGTGAAGGGCTTCTCGGAAGGCCACGCCTATGAGGACCTGAAGGTCTACGAGAACGTCGCGCAGTGCGCGGGCGGCGCCGCCTCCACCACCGGCTTCTGGGATGGCCCCCCCACCGTTTCGGCCGCCGCTCTCGGCGACAGCAACACCGGCATGCACCTGGCCATCGGCATCCTGACCGCTCTTCACCAGAAGACGAAGACCGGCAAGGGCCAGAAGGTCGCCGTGTCGATGCAGGATTCGGTGCTCAACCTCTGCCGCGTCAAGCTGCGCGACCAGCAGCGCCTCGACGCGCTCGGCTATCTCGAAGAATACCCCCAGTACCCGCATGGCGAGTTCTCGGACGTCGTTCCGCGCGGCGGCAATGCCGGCGGCGGCGGCCAGCCGGGCTGGGTGCTGAAGTGCAAGGGCTGGGAAACCGATCCCAACGCCTATATCTACTTCACCATCCAGGGCCATGCCTGGGCGCCGATCTGCAAGGCGCTGGGCAAGCCGGAGTGGATTGACGATCCGGCCTACAACACCGCCGAAGCCCGTCAGGACAAGATCTTCGACATCTTCGCCTTCATCGAGTCCTGGCTCGCCGACAAGACGAAGTTCGAGGCCATCGACATCCTGCGCAAGTTCGACATCCCCTGCGCCCCGGTGCTGTCGATGAAGGAAATCGCCAACGACCCGTCGCTGCGCAAGAGCGGCACCGTGGTCGAGGTCGATCACCCCAAGCTCGGCAAGTACCTGACCGTCGGCTCGCCGATCAAGTTCTCGGACGTCGAGGTCGAAATCACCGCCTCGCCGCTGCTCGGCCAGCACACCAACGAAGTGCTCGCCGATCTCGGCTACTCGCAGGAAGAAATCGCTGCGATGCACGACGCCAAGGCGGTCTGATCGCCTGATCGGCCCGAAGGGCGGCGCGCCTGGCGCGCCGTCCACCGGCCGGACCTATCGGCCTTTCTCTCAAAGCTGCGCGACAATGCGTGGCGGGGCGAAAGAGCCACCGAGCCTCCCGGAGCAGAACGAAGGGCTTTCCAACGTTCGGTTCCTCCTAGGCGACTAATGCCGGCGCATCCCGCGCCGGCTTTTTTTTGTCCCATGAAGGTCGCCATCCCGGAAGGACCGGCAGGTCCTATCCGGGATCGTCGAGAAATAGAGGGCTTCTGCTGCGCACGATCCCGGCTCGACGGCTGCGCCTGCGGCCGGGATGACGGCTGTTCAGAGGGAGCGCTACCGCCCGGAATACTGCGTCGTAAGCCGCCGCGCCGCCTCGCGCACGCGGGCGCCGAGATCGGCGATGCGCTCGGGCGGCATCCGCACGGTCGGGGCGGAGATCGAGATCGCCCCCACCGGCTCGCGCCATTCGTCCAGCACCGCCGCCGCCACGCAGCGCATGCCCGGCGTGTGCTCCTCGTCGTCTATGGAAAAGCCACGCTCGGCGATTTCGGCGAGGTCCGCCTGCAGGGCGCGGCGGCTGATATGGGTGTGCTCGGTGAAGCGCTGCAGCTGGTCGCCGCCCAGCCAGGCGCGCCGCGCCTCCGGGCTCATGCCGGAGAGAATGGCCTTGCCGCCGCCCGAGGCGTGGATCGGCAGGTCGCCGCCGATGCGGAAAAAGGCGCGCACCGCGGCGTGGCTCTCCACCTGCGCGACGCAGACCAGATGCGGCCCCTCGATCAGCGACAGGTTCACCGTCTCGTTCACCCCGTGCGAGAGTTCGCGCAGCAGCGAACGGGCGATCTCGGGCAGCTTGCGGATGCGCAAATAGGCCGAGCCGACGCGGAACAGGCCGATGCCGACCATCCACAGCCCGGTCGCGGCGTCGTGGCCGACCAGCCCGCGCCGCTCCAGCGTGGTCAACAGGCGGTGCACGGTGGAGGTTGGCAGCTCGGCGGCGCGCGCCACCTCGCTCAGCGTCAGCCCGTCGGACAGCGCCAGCACTTCCAGCAGCGCGATGGCGCGGTCGAGCGACTGCACCTCGCCGCCGCCCTCGGTGCCGGTGGCGGAGGAAGGGCGGCCGCGGCGGCGCACGATCGGAACGTCCTGGTTCATCCGCAGATCACCTCCGAAAATGGCGGGGCGAACGCTCCGCCCTGCCCCATCTGCCCAAGCGATCCATCTTATGTCACCGCCCGGCCGCGTCGCGTCTGCGCATAAAGGCGCATCCGCTGTTTTTTCGCAAACCAGAAATACATCCCGTATTGCGGAAATAGCTCCGCCGTGGCATGTTTTCCGCGATTTTCGGAAATTCATTCCGCAGTGCGGAAAGAATGATGCCGCTACGCAGCATGCGCCCGGTGCCCAGAACCTGGCGCCGGATGAGGCCTGCGGCAGCCGGACAAACGTTTTGAACAGGTCGGAAAGGCCGGTGCCGGGCGCCGCCAGCCCCGTGAGGGGCGAGCCCCCGCCAGCCGACGACGCGAGGAGGAACTGCCATGGCCAAGATGCGTGCCGTCGATGCCGCGATCCGGATTCTCGCAATGGAAGGCGTCACCACCGCCTTCGGCGTGCCCGGTGCCGCGATCAATCCGCTTTATTCCGCGATGCGCGCCTATGGCCAGACGCGCCACATTCTGGCGCGCCATGTCGAGGCCGCCTCGCATATGGCCGAAGGCTACACCCGCGCCAAGGCCGGCAATATCGGCGTGTGCATCGGCACGTCAGGCCCGGCCGGCACCGACATGATCACCGGCCTCTATTCGGCCTCCGCCGATTCGATCCCGATCCTGTGCATCACCGGCCAGGCCCCGCGCGCCCGGCTGTACAAGGAAGACTTCCAGGCGGTCGACATCGAATCCATCGCCAAGCCGGTCGCCAAATGGGCGGTGCTGGTGCGCGAGCCGGCGCTGGTGCCGATGGTGTTCCAGCAGGCCTTCCACGTCATGCGCTCGGGCCGTCCCGGCCCGGTGCTGATCGACCTGCCGATCGACGTGCAGCTGGCCGAGATCGAGTTCGACGAGGAGACCTATTCCCCGCTCGAAGTCTACAAGCCGAAGGCAACGCGCAAGCAGGCCGAGAAGGCCATCGCCATGCTGAACGAGGCCGAGCGCCCGCTCATCGTCTCCGGCGGCGGCATCATCAATGCGGACGCTTCCGACAAGCTGGTCGAGTTCGCCGAGCTGACCGGCGTGCCTGTGATCCCGACCCTGATGGGCTGGGGCACCATTCCCGACGATCACGACCTGATGGCCGGCATGTGCGGCCTGCAGACCTCGCACCGCTACGGCAACGCCAACATGCTGGCCTCGGACTTCGTGTTCGGCATCGGCAATCGCTGGGCGAACCGCCACACCGGCTCGGTCGAGGTCTACACCAAGGGCCGCAAGTTCATTCACGTCGACATTGAGCCGACCCAGATCGGCCGCGTCTTCGGCCCCGATCTCGGCATCGTCTCCGATGCCGGCGCCGCGCTCGACCTGTTCCTCGACGTCGCCCGCGAATACAAGGCCGCCGGCAAGCTGAAGGACCGCTCCGGCTGGGCCAAGGAATGCCTCGACCGCAAGAAGACCATGCTGCGCAAGACGCATTTCGACAATGTGCCGCTGAAGCCCCAGCGCGTTTATGAAGAGATGAACGAAGCCTTCGGCCGCGACACCCGCTACGTCTCGACCATCGGCCTCAGCCAGATCGCTGGCGCGCAGATGCTGCACGTCTACAAGCCGCGCAACTGGATCAATTGCGGCCAGGCCGGCCCGCTCGGCTGGACCCTGCCGGCGGCGCTCGGCGTGCGCGCGGCGGACCCGGACGCGGAGATCGTGGCGCTCTCGGGCGACTATGACTTCCAGTTCCTCATCGAGGAGCTGGCGGTGGGCGCCCAGCACAAGCTGCCCTACATCCATGTGGTGGTGAACAACTCCTATCTCGGGCTGATCCGTCAGGCGCAGCGCGGCTTCAACATGGACTTCGAGGTCTCGCTCGCCTTCGACAACATCAATGCCGAGGAAAATGCCGGCTACGGCGTCGACCATGTGGCGGTGGCCGAGGGCCTCGGCTGCAAGGCGGTCCGCGTCTCCTCGCCGAACGAGTTCAAGGACGCCTTCGTCAAGGCCAAGGCGCTGATGCAGGAGCATCAGGTGCCGGTTGTGATGGAGTTCATCCTGGAGCGCGTCACCAACATCGCCATGGGCACCGAGATCGACGCGGTGAACGAGTTCGAGGACGTGCTCGACCTGCCGCTCGAAAGCGCCGCCAAGGCCTGAGAGAGGTTTCGCGCTCATGCGCGAACCGATTAGCCTTTACTTTCCTCTCCCCGTTGGGGAGAGGTCGCCGCGTAGCGGCGGGTGAGGGGTAAGCCTCCGCCCTGCGGTAGCCCCCTTCACCCCACCCCTCTCCCCGCCGGGGAGAGGGAGCCAGTCCATCTTCCGAATGCCCTAGGAGCGGTCCATGCCCCGTTTTGCCGCCAATCTCACCATGCTGTTCAACGAGGTGCCCTTCCTCGATCGGTTCGAGAAGGCCGCCGCCGCCGGCTTCACCGGCGTCGAATACCTGTTCCCCTATGACTTCCCGGTTGAGGAACTGGTCGCCAAGCTGAAGGCCAACAACCTGAAGCAGGTTCTGCACAATCTGCCCGCCGGCAATTGGGGCGGCGGCGAGCGCGGCATCGCGATCCTGCCCGAGCGCGTCGACGAGTTCCGCGCCGGGGTCGACAAGGCGATCGACTACGCCACGGCGCTCGGCTGCCCGCAGGTCAACATCCTCGCCGGCATCGTGCCCGCCGGGGCCGATCGCGAAGTGCTGCACAACACCTTCGTCAACAATCTGAAGTTCGCCGCGCCGAAGATCAAGGAAGCCGGTCTCAAGCTGCTGATCGAGCCGATCAACACGCGCGACATTCCCGGCTTCTTCCTCAACTACACCAAGCAGGCCAAGGCGATCATCGAAGAGGTCGGCTCCGACAATCTCTTCATCCAGTACGACATCTACCACATGCAGATCATGGAGGGCGATCTCGCCCGCACCATCGAGGCGAACCTCGCCCAGATCGCGCATATCCAGCTTGCCGACAATCCCGGCCGCAACGAGCCTGGCACCGGCGAGATCAACTACCCCTTCCTGTTCCGCCATCTCGACGCCATCGGCTACGAGGGCTGGGTGGGCTGCGAATACAAGCCGAAGGGCGAGACCGGGGCAGGCCTCGGCTGGCTCAAGGAACTCGCTGGCGTGGCGTGAGGCCACGGCGGTCAAGAAACCGAATACGTCTGGGAAAACGAGGATAAGACGATGGCGAATGTTGGATTTGTCGGTCTCGGCATCATGGGCGCGCCCATGGCCGGTCATCTCATCGACGCCGGCCACACGCTCTATCTCTACGACGTCAAGCCGGTCCCGGCCGAGCTGACGGGCAAGGGCGGCGTCGCCTGCGCCAGCGGCACGGAAGTCGCCAAGAACGCCGACATCATCATCACCATGGTGCCGGACACCCCGCATGTCGCCGCCGCCCTGTTCGGCGAGAACGGCATCGCGGCGGGCCTCTCGGCCGGCAAGATCGTCGTCGACATGAGCTCCATCGCTCCGGTCGAGACGAAGGAGTTCGCCAAGAAGATCAACGAGCTCGGCTGCGACTATCTCGACGCCCCGGTGTCCGGCGGCGAAGTCGGCGCCAAGGCCGCCTCGCTCACCATCATGGTCGGTGGCCCGGAAAAGGCCTTCGAGACGGTGAAGCCGCTGTTCGAGAAGATGGGCAAGAACATCACCCTCGTCGGCGGCAATGGCGACGGCCAGACCACCAAGGTCGCCAACCAGATCATCGTCGCGCTGAACATCCTCGCCGTCGGCGAGGCGCTGCTGTTCGCCTCGAAGGCGGGTGCCGATCCGGCCAAGGTGCGCCAGGCGCTGATGGGCGGATTCGCCAATTCGCGCATTCTGGAAGTCCATGGCGAGCGGATGATCAACCGCACCTTCAACCCTGGCTTCCGCATCGAGCTGCACCAGAAGGACCTGAACCTCGCCCTGAACGGCGCGCGTCAGATGCAGATGGCGCTGCCCTCGACCGCGCTGGCGCAGCAGCTTTTCAGCACCTGCGCCGCCAATGGCGGCTCGGCCTGGGATCACTCGGCTCTCGTCAAGGCCTTGGAACTGATGGCAAATCACACCGTCGCGCCGGATGCCTGACACTATCTGAATTCATAATTCAGTACGACCTTCGGGGGCGCTTTGCGCCCCCGAACTGTTTCTGGCGAGAAAAGTAAGCATTGCTGTCCGGCCAGTGGAACGCGGCACCCCGCGCCGTCTTTTGCGTATTCATTCAGACAATTGTTCTGGCCTATACACCGTGGACAAGGCGGTGCCGGCCGAAGTAACTTAAGGGACACGTCGCAAACACGCCCCGCCAGGAAATGCGAAGCGGCTAAACATGCGCGACGTTTTATCACGCCCGTGCCTTCGCTCTTGACTAGGGGCTCATCGCACCTAATCATGGCATACAAAATACCAAACAAAATCCGGGCACCGCGGGGGTAGCCTGGATATAGGAGGGAGTCCCATGAAGGTCTGCATCTATGGTGCCGGCGCGATCGGCGGTTATGTCGGTGTTCAGCTCAAGCGGGCGGGCGTCGATGTCAGCCTCGTTGCCCGTGGCGCCCATCTCGAAGCCATGAAGAAGAACGGCCTCAAGCTGCTCATCGACGGCGAAGAGCGTGTCGAGCACATTCCCTGCTCCGACAACCCGGCCGAGCTTGGCCCGCAGGATTACGTCATCGTCGCCCTGAAGGCCCATTCGGTGCCGGGCGTGGTCGATGCCATGCAGCCGCTGCTGGGCAACGACACCGCCGTGGTCACCGCCGTCAACGGCGTGCCCTACTGGTACTACTACAAGCATGGCGACCATCTGGAGAACAAGACGCTGGAGAGCGTCGATCCCGGCGGCAAGCAGTGGGCCGGCCTGCGCCCCGAACGCGCCATTGGCTGCATCGTCTATCCCGCCACCGAGGTGGTCGAGCCGGGCGTCATCAAGCACGTCTATGGCGACAAGTTCCCGCTGGGCGAGCCCTCCGGCGAGATCACCGAGCGCGCCACCAAGCTGTCGGAGGCCTTCGCGGCCGGCGGCATGCGCGCGCCCGTCCTGCCCAACATCCGCGACGAGCTGTGGCTGAAGCTGTGGGGCAATCTCTGCTTCAACCCGATCAGCGCCCTCACCCACGCCACGCTCGACGTGATCGCCTCCGATCCCGGCACTCGCGCCGTGGCCAAGGCGATGATGCTTGAGGCGCAGGAAATCGCCGTCCAGTCCGGCGTGAACTTCCGCGTCGGCGTGGAGCGCCGCATCGACGGTGCCGGCGCGGTCGGCGCGCACAAGACCTCGATGCTGCAGGATCTCGAACGCTCCCGCGCCATGGAGATCGACGCGCTGGTCACGGTGGTTCAGGAAATGGGCCGTCTCGCCGGTATCCCGACCCCGACCCTCGACGTCGTGCTCGCCCTGGTTCGCCAGCGCGCGCAGATCGCCGGCTGCTACAACTGAGTTCGGCGACACATGGCACACTGGGTTCGTTACCAGCGCTCGGGCGCTGCCGGCTTCGGCACGCTTGAGGGCAACACCATCACCGTCCATAGCGGCGACATGTTCAATGGCGCCACGCCGACCGGAGAGCGCATCGCGCTCTCCGAGGTCGATCTCCTCGCCCCGACGGAGCCGACCAAGATCATCGCGCTGTGGAACAACTTCCATGCCCTGGCGGCGAAGCTCAATTCGCCCGTTCCGGCCGATCCGCTCTATCTGCTGAAAGCCGGCTCCTGCCTCACCAATCCCGGCGCCACCGTGCACCGGCCGGCCTCCTATGACGGCAAGGTCGTCTATGAGGGCGAGCTGGGCATCGTCATCGGCAAGAAGGCGACCGCCGTCTCCGAGGACGAGGCGGGCGGGTACATCTTCGGCTACACCTGCGTCAACGACATCACCGCCGCCGACATCATCAACAAGGACGCCACCTTCGCCCAATGGGTGCGGGCCAAGAGCTTCGACGGCTTCGGCCCGTTCGGGCCCGTGGTGGCGACCGATGTCGACCCGGCGACGCTGGTCGTCTGCACCGTGCTCAATGGCGACGAGCGCCAGCGCTACCCGATCAGCGACATGGTGTTTTCCGCTCATCAGCTGGTGAGCCGGATCTCGCACGACATGACGCTGAACCCCGGCGACATCATCTGCTGCGGCACGTCGGTCGGCGTCGGAGTAATGAAGGCCCCGAGCAACACGGTGGATATCGTGATCGAGGGCATCGGGACGCTCAGCAACACTTTCGTGCAGTAGCGTCTTGGCGCGCTAGCGCCTATAGGGAAAGCGGATACGCCAATCGACGGGAGAGCCCTCGGCAGCTCTCCCGACCGTCCGGTTGTGGAGGAGCGGAATTTATGAATATCCATGAATATCAGGCCAAGGGAGTGCTCCGCGAATACGGGGTCCCGGTGCCGAATGGCGTCGCCATTCTCGACGGCTCCGAGGCGGAAGCCGCCGCGGCCAAGGTCGCCGGCCCCGTCTGGGTGGTGAAGAGCCAGATCCACGCCGGCGGGCGCGGCAAGGGCAAGTTCAAGGAGGCCGATGCGGGCGAGAAGGGCGGCGTGCGCGTCGTCAAGTCCGCCGCTGAAGCCGCCGCCAATGCCAAGCAGATTCTCGGCAAGACCCTCGTGACCATCCAGACCGGCCCGGCCGGCAAGCAGGTCAACCGGGTCTACATCGAGGAAGGCTCCGAGATCGAGAAGGAGTTCTACCTCTCCGCCCTGGTCGACCGCGCCACCTCGCGCGTCGCCTTCGTCGTGTCCACCGAAGGCGGCATGGACATCGAGGAAGTCGCCCACTCGACCCCTGAGAAGATCCACACCTTCTCCATCGACCCGGCCACCGGCGTGATGCCCCATCACGGCCGCACCGTCGCCCAGGCGCTCGGCCTCACCGGCGACCTCGCCAAGCAGGCCGGCGACATCGTCTCCAAGCTCTATGCCGCCTTCATCGGCAAGGACATGGCGATGCTGGAGATCAACCCGCTGGTCGTCACCAAGGACGGCAAGCTGAAGTGCCTCGACGCCAAGATTTCCTTCGATTCCAACTCGCTCTACCGCCATGCGGATGTCGTCGCCCTGCGGGACGAGACCGAGGAAGACGCCAAGGAGATCGAGGCGTCGAAGTATGACCTCGCCTATATCGCGCTCGACGGCTCGATCGGCTGCATGGTCAACGGCGCCGGCCTTGCCATGGCCACGCTCGACATCATCAAGCTCTACGGCGAAGAGCCGGCCAACTTCCTCGACGTCGGCGGCGGCGCCACGGAAGAGAAGGTGACGGCGGCGTTCCAGATCATCACCTCGGACCCGAGCGTGAAGGGCATCCTGGTCAACATCTTCGGCGGCATCATGAAGTGCGACGTCATCGCGCGCGGCGTCATCGCCGCGGTGAAGACGGTCGGCCTCAAGGTTCCGCTGGTGGTGCGCCTGGAAGGCACCAATGTCGAGGAAGGCAAGACCATCATCCGCGAGAGCGGCCTGAACGTCATCCCGGCGGACGACCTCGACGACGCCGCCCAGAAGATCGTCAAGGCTGTGCAGGGAGCCGCCTGATGTCCATTCTCATCAACAAGAACACCAAGATCATCACCCAGGGCTTCACCGGCAAGAACGGCACCTTCCACTCCGAGCAGGCCCTGGCCTATGGCTCGCAGGTGGTCGGCGGCACCTCGCCGGGCAAGGGCGGCTCGGTCCATCTCGGCCTGCCGGTGTTCGACACCGTCGCCGAGGCGCGCGACAAGACCGGCGCCGACGCCTCGGTCATCTATGTCCCGCCCCCGGGCGCGGCCGATGCCATCTGCGAGGCGATCGCGGCGGAAATCCCGCTCATCGTCTGCATCACCGAAGGCATTCCGGTGCTCGACATGGTGAAGGTGCGCCGGGCGCTGGACGGTTCCAAGTCCCGCCTCGTCGGCCCCAACTGCCCCGGCATCGTCACCGCCGGCGAGTGCAAGATCGGCATCATGCCGGCCAACATCTTCAAGAAGGGCTCGGTCGGCGTCGTCTCGCGCTCCGGCACGCTGACCTATGAGGCGGTGTTCCAGACCTCGCAGGAGGGCCTGGGCCAGACCACCGCTGTCGGCATTGGCGGCGATCCGGTCAAGGGCACCGAGTTCATCGACATGCTGGAGATGTTCCTGGCCGATGACGCCACCGAGTCGATCGTCATGATCGGCGAGATCGGCGGCTCGGCCGAGGAAGAAGCGGCGCAGTTCATCAAGGACGAAGCCAAGCGCGGCCGCAAGAAGCCGATGGTCGGCTTCATCGCCGGCCGCACGGCGCCTCCCGGCCGCCGCATGGGCCATGCCGGCGCCATCATTTCTGGCGGCAAGGGCGGCGCCGAGGACAAGATCGCGGCGATGGAAGAGGCCGGGATCGTGGTCTCCCCCTCGCCCGCGCGCCTCGGCAAGACGCTGGTCGAGGTCCTGAAGGGCCGCGCCGCCGCCTGATCCCTCGGGCAGGCCAGCAACACAAAACCCCGTGGCAGCGATGCCGCGGGGTTTTTCTTTTTCAGGCCGGGTAGCATTCCGGCGCCAGTGCCGCCGTCTCTTCCTCGCCGAGCAGTTCCACGGCCAGGATGGTGATCAGGGCGTGGCCCAATATGAGAAGCGGCAGGAGGGGATAGACCGACTGCAACATGCGCCGACTCCGTTCGAGTTTGCTGCGACGCAACATACGGAGCGGCCGAGGTTCGTGGTATACCTAATGCCAAATACCACCCTTGCACCGGGCGCATGACATTACCCCTGCGGAACGGCGCGCGGACGACACCGCCCCATCGCCGGGCGCAACAAAAAAGGGGGAGCGTGGCGCTCCCCCTGATACATCGTCCAGAAGAGACGGCGTGAACCGTCAGTTGGCCTTCTGCGCCGGGCCGACCGGCAGGCCCCAGGCCGTGAACGCCTCGCGGAAGGCCTCGTCGCCAGCCCCGCCCTTTTCCAGCACCAGAATGGCGCGACGGCCATTCTCGAACACCAGCGGCAGGTCGAGCCAGTTGCGGGTGATGATGAAGCCGAGATTGCGCTGCACATCCGTCGGCAGCGAGGACAGGCCGACCAGGAAGTAGTTCGGCGCCACCCGCACGGCGAGGCCGACCAGCGGCGCCCCCTGCGCACCTTCGGAGGCCTTGGCCCGCATGCCCGGCACGCTGGAAATATTGCCGAGATCGAAGCCGGGCGGCAGCTTGAACTGCACTTCAAGGATATGCGAGGCCGGAATCGAGGGGTCCTGGTTGCGGCGGAAGGTCAGGGTGGCGCTGATGTTGCGGGCCGGAATCGAGATCTCCGCCCGCACCCCGATATCGGCTGGCTGGCCGTCGCTGGCGCTGGCGCTCTCCGTGCTCCACTCGACCGTGCCGACATATTGCTGCAGGCCCTGCTCGCCGCCGCCCGGGCTTTCCTCGAACAGCACGGCGCGCTGGTCGGCGCCGATGGCCGTGCCGGCGGCGCCGCTGGCAGCCGGCGACGCGCCCGACGTGGCCGGGGCGGCGGCGTCGTCGGCCTGGACGATCCGGTCGGTCGATTTCGGCGCGTCGGTGGATGCCGGGGCCGCCGGGGCCTCGGCCGAGGGCGAAGAGGAGCTGCCGGCGCCGTTGATCAGCCCGACGATGGTCTCGCGCTCGGTATAGCCGACGACGCCACCGGCGATCAGCAGCAGCACGAAGACAAGAATGGCCACAAGCCGGCCGCGTCCGCCCTGCGCGGGCGGTGCCGGCGCCACGGGCGGCGCCTCGGCCGGCGGTTCCTCGCCCTGATAGGCGGCTTCCTCGGCCTCACGCTCACGCACCAGCCGGGCGGCCTCGCTGCGCCAGTCGGACGAACCGCCCGCGCTGCGGGGCGGCTCCAGCCCGGCGGCAACCGCTTCGGCTTCGGTCGGATGGAAACCCGCCATCGGCTCGGCGCCGCGCTCCGGCGACCGCTCCGGGGCCCGCGTGGACGGGGGAACGGCCGGCGGCGGAGGCGGAGGCGATGCCGTCAGCGGCGCCCGGGCGACGTGCGGCGCGGGCACCGGCGGCACCGGCGCCGGGGGAACCGGCGCGGGGGGCACCGGCGCGGGCGCGGCCGGTGGCGGCGCGGCAGGCGGCGGGCTCGGGGGCCGGGCCGGCGGCAAACCGGCCGGCGGCGTCGCCGCCGTGCCATATTCGGCTTCCACCCGGCTGATCGCCGTCTCCAGCGCCTGCTGCTCGCGGGCGACATCGGGCTCGGAGAGCGGCGGGTCGACGGCGGTCAGCTGGGCGAGAAGCGCCCGCCGGGCCCGCTCATAGACAGCCTTGCGCGCCTCCCCGGTCTTTTCGGGAAGGCCGCCAATGGCGCGGGCGATGAGCGGGTAGTAATCGGCCATGGGGAGCGATCGGGTCCGGGGTGGAACGTTAGGATTCGAAAGGGTTCTGCACGAGAATCGTATCATCCCGCTCGGGGCTGGTGGACAGCAAAGCCACCGGGCAACCGATCAGTTCCTCGATCAGGCGCACATACTTCACCGCCTCGGCCGGCAGGTCGGCCCAGGAACGGGCACCCGCGGTCGATTCGCTCCAGCCCTCGATGGTCACATAGACCGGCTCCACCCGCGCCTGGGCGTCCTGCCCAGCGGGGAAATAGTCGATCTCCTGCCCGTCGAGGCGGTAGCGCGTGCAGATCTTCAGCTCGTCAAAGCCGTCGAGCACGTCGAGCTTGGTCAGCGCGATGCCGTTGATGCCCGAGGTCCGCACCGTCTGGCGCACCAGCGTCGCGTCGAACCAGCCGCAGCGGCGCGGACGGCCGGTGACGGTGCCGAATTCGCGGCCGCGCTCGCCGATCCGGCGGCCGGTGTCGTCGTGCAGCTCGCTCGGGAACGGCCCCTCGCCGACGCGGGTGGTGTAGGCCTTGGTGATACCAAGCACATAGCCGATCGCGCCCGGGCCGAGGCCGGAGCCGGTGGCCGCCTGCGCCGCCACCGTGTTGGACGAGGTGACGAAGGGATAGGTGCCGTGGTCGACATCGAGCAGCGCGCCCTGCGCGCCCTCGAACAGGATCTTGGCGCCGCGCCGGCGCTCATCGTCGAGCAGCGCCCAGGCGCGGTCCATATAGGGCAGAACCTTCGGCGCGATCTCGGTCAGCTCGTCGCGCAGGCGGGCGCCGTCGACCTCCTCGATGCCGAGGCCGCGCCGCAGCGCGTTGTGGTGCGCCAGCAGGCGGTCGATCTTGCCGTCCAGCGTCGCGGGCGAGGCGAGATCGACAAGGCGGATGGCGCGCCGGCCGACCTTGTCCTCATAGGCCGGGCCGATGCCGCGCTTTGTGGTGCCGATCTTGGTGCCGACGGAAGCGTTCTCGCGGATCGCGTCCAGCTCGCGGTGCAGCGGCAGGATGAGCGCGACATTCTCCGCCACGCGCAACCGCTCGGGCGTCACCTCGATGCCCTGCCCGGTGATGCGGGTGATCTCGTCGACCAGCGCCCACGGGTCGAGCACCACGCCATTGCCGATGATCGACAGACGCGCGCCGCGCACCACGCCGGACGGCAGCAGCGACAATTTGTAGGTCTTGTCGCCGACGACCAGCGTATGGCCGGCATTATGGCCGCCCTGGAAGCGGACGACGACGTCCGCCTGCTCGCTGAGCCAATCGACAATCTTGCCCTTACCCTCGTCGCCCCACTGGGAACCGACGACGACCACATTCGCCACGAGCCACGCTCCTGCATTGCGAGGCGGGGTGCGGCGGTGTGCCGTGCCCGCGCACAGACAAAGCCCCGGCGAAACGTCCGACCGGGGCTGCATCGTCTTAAGGGATGACACCGGGAGAGGCAAGAACGCCGGCACCGTCGGTGACGCGGTGCACAAGTCGCGGCCCGCCGGGCGACAATGGCAGGGCGGTATTGCGAGCCTGCAATCATCTGCCGATTGCGGGCGCGCGGGTGCTGCACGACCTTAAGGGCATCGACCGCCGTCGCCGTGAGGAACCGTCATGACCAGCACCGCCATCGCCCAGCCCACGTCCGCCCACACGACGCCCGCCCACACCGCGCCCACCCTGCCGGCCGGCCTGCGCATCGGCGCGGTGCGCCTGCGCGTACGTGACGCGGCGCGCTCGGCGGCCTTCTACACCGGCACGGTCGGCCTTTCCCTGCTCGGCCGGAACGACGATGGCAGCCTGCGCCTCGGCGTCGGCGGGCAAACGCTTATCGAACTGGTCGGCGCGCCCGATGCCGGCGCCCGCCCGCGCGGCACCACCGGCCTGTTCCATGTCGCCCTGCTGGTTCCCGACCGTCCCGCCCTCGCGCTGGTGCTGCGCCGGCTGGTCGCGCAGGGCGTGCGGCTCGGCGCCTCCGACCATCTGGTGAGCGAGGCGCTCTATCTCGACGACCCCGACGGCAACGGCATCGAGATCTACCGCGACCGCCCGGAAAGCGACTGGCGCTGGGACCGGCAGACCGTCGAGATGGCGACCCAGCCGCTCGATCTGCGCCGCCTGCTCGCCGACGCGCCCGAGGGCGTGCCGCTCGACGCGCCGATGCCGGAGGGCACAAGCGTCGGCCATGTGCATCTGCAGGTCGGCGATCTCGCCGGCGCGCGGCGCTTCTATGTCGATGAACTCGGCTTCGCGGTGACGACGGACCGCTATCCCGGCGCGCTGTTCGTCAGCGCCGGCGGTTATCACCACCATCTGGGGCTGAACATCTGGCACAGCCGGGAAGGCGGCGCGGCGCCGGCCAACAGCGTCGGCCTCATCGAGTATGAGGTCGTCCTACCCGACGCCGCCGCCGTCGAGGCGGTGCGCGCGCGCCTCCAGGCGGCCGGCGAGGCGGTCGCGCCGCTCGCCCACGGCTTCGCCGTCGCCGATCCCTGGGGCACAAGGCTGCTCATCCGCGCCGCCGGCTGAGCGCCGCGCTGCCGTGCGCCAGCCATCGACGGCGGGCGGCGATGGATCAGAAGATTTCATGGACGCGCCGCCCACCCGGCGGCGCCAGCGCGGCTGAAATGCTTTAGAGGCTGGGTGGGCCACCCGTCCCCTACCCGGCCCCGCTCATGTTCCGCCGCCTGTTCGACGCGCCCTATCTGCTGCTCACCCTCGTCTCGCTGTTCTGGGCGGGCAATATCGTGATGGGCCGCCATGTCGCCGGGCATGTACCGCCAGCGAGCCTGGCCTGGATGCGCTGGGCGCTGGCGGTGCTGATTCTCCTGCCCTTCGCCTGGCGGTCGATGCGGGCGGACTGGCCGCTGCTGCGCCGCCACTGGAAGCTGGTGGGCCTGCTCGCGCTCACCGGCATCACCCTGTTCAACACCATGCAGTACCATGCGCTGGAGTTCACCCCGGCGCTCAACGCGCTGCTGATCCAGTCGACAGGGCCGCTGCTCATCGCCTTCTGGTCGCTCATCCTCAATGGCGAGCGGCTCTCCATGGGCCAGGCGGCCGGCATCTTCCTGTCGCTGATGGGCGTGCTCACCATCATCTGCCGGGGCGATCCCGCCGTGCTGGTGAACATCGCCTTCAATGAGGGCGACCTCTGGATGATCGCCGCCATGGCGCTCTACGGCGCCTATTCCTCGCTGCTGGCGCGCCGACCGGCCTTCTCCGCGCTCGGCTTCCTCGGCTTCAGCCTCGGCCTCGGCATGCTGATGCTGACCCCGCTTTTCGTCGTCGAGCGGGCCGTCAGCCCGCCCCTGGTGTTCGACGCGAAGGCGCTCACCGCGATCCTCTATGTCGCGCTGTTTCCCTCGGTGCTGGCCTATCTGTTCTTCAATCGCGGCATCCAGCTGGTCGGGCCGAACCGCGCCGCGCCGTTCTTCCACCTGATGCCAGTGTTCGGCTCGGCGCTGGCGATCGTGTTTCTCGGCGAGCGCCCGCATCTCTACCATGCGGCCGGCTATGGCCTGGTGCTGGCGGGCGTCGTCATCGCCACGCTGTGGGCGCCCAAAACTGGCCGCCCGCGCACAGGCCCGGCCTCAGCCGAGCTCGAAGCTGGTGACGCCGAAGAGCGGCTCCAGCGTCGCCGGGCGGAGTGAGCCGCGATACATCCGCGCCGTCTCGAACACCGGGGCAAGCCCGTGCCGGCGGGCCAGGGCGAGCGCCGGTGCATTCGGCTCGGGCACGTCGAGCACAACAGGTTCAGTCCCCGCCACGGCGCGCAGCGCGCGAAACAGCGTGTCCGCCGTCTCCAAATCCTCGGCGATGAGCGGGCCGATCTTCCAGCCCTCACGGGCGGGGCGCACCACGCCCCAGCCTTTCAGCCGCCCCTCGTGCAGCACCGCCCGCCCTTGATGGCCCGGCGCCGCGATCCAGGCCTTGAGAAAGGCCGCGCGCGGGGCGGGAAACACACGCGCATCGCTGGCCGCGATCGCCGCGAACGGCACCTGCGCGAGATCGACCGTTCCGCCCGGTTCCCCCGGCTCCGGCACGCCGGCAAAGCGGATGTTGCGATGGGAAAAGACGAAGCCCTGCCTGGTATAGTTGGCCTGCTGCGCCAGCACGCCGTCGAGCCCGATGGTGCGTTCCCCGGCATGGGCGAGCCCCGCCTGCCAGAGGCGCAGGCCGATGCCCTGCCCGCGCAGCTCCGGCCGCACGATGTAGAAGCCGAGAAAGGCAAAGCGCGCGTCGTAATTGACCACCGAGATCACCGCCGCCGGCGCGCCATCCAGCTCCGCCACAAGGAAGCCGCCGGGGTCCACCGTGGCGAAGCAGGCCGCGTCGGCCTGTCCGGGGTTCCAGCCCTCGGCCGCCGCCCATTCCACCGCCAGCCCGATTTCCGCCGTGTTAAGCGCGCGAATGCTAGGTTCCGCCGGCATTTACTCCTCCTCCGCCCCCGGGAGACGACGATGATCCTCAAGGAAATCGGCATCGGCATCACCTTGATGATGCTGGTGATGCTGGTTCATCTGATGGCGACCTACATTCTGCTCGACTGGGCGGACGCCTATGACAACATGTTCAAGCGCCATCCCCGGCTGCGGCTGCTGACGGCGCTCATTGTCGCGAATATCGTGCTGCTGATCGCCCATCTCATCGAAGTCGGCTTCTGGGCCGTCGTCTATGCCGCGCAGGGCATCGTCGAGGATCACAACGACGCCTACTACTCCGCCTTCGTCAACTACACCGCGCTGGGCTTCGGCCAGTCGACGCAGGATGTCGGAACCCGGCTGATCGACCCGATGACGGCGGGCAGCGGCATCATGATGTTCGGCTGGTCCACCGCCCTGCTCTTCCTCGTCATCCAGCAGCATCTGCCGGAGGTGCGCCGCTCTCCGCGCCGGCGGGCGCCGCGCCATGACGAGGCCGGGCACGACGACGCTCACGAGCCGGCGGCGCAGGAGGCCACGGGCGCCGCGCCCTCGCCCAAGGTCACGTCATAAAGGTCGGCGCCGTTGCCCTTGGTCCACCAGATGTATTTGCCGCCGGCATAGCGCGCGCCCGAGGCGGCGATGACATTTGACATCACCAGGAACTCGCCCTTGAACGCCAGGCTCGCCAGCGCCACCGGCGGCGCGTTGAAATAGCGCGCCTCGACCGGGCCGAAGGCGCCGCAGTCGTAAGGCGCCTTGATGGTCTCGGCCGTCGCCCCGGCCGGCAGCGGAATGACGATCTCCCCCGCCCGCGCGGCGGCAGGCAGCGCGGCGAGCACGAGGGTGGCAAGGAAGGCGTTGCGCATGGTCATGGCCTCACTCCGGTTTTGCCGACGGCGGGTGATGTTCGTGCCAGTGCCGGGCGATGTCGATCCGGCGCGGCACCCACACATGGTCATGCCGGGCGATGTGATCGAGGAAGCGCTGCAGGGCCAGGAACCGCCCCGGCCGCCCGGCGAGCCGGCAGTGCAGGCCGACGCTCATCATCTTCGGCGCCTGCGCCCCTTCCGCATAGAGCACGTCGAAACTGTCGCGCAGATAGGCGAAGAACGGCTCGCCATGGTCGAAGCCGGCGGGGATGGCGAAGCGCATGTCATTGGCGTCGAGCGTGTAGGGAATGGACAGATGCGGCCCACGCGGCCCGGCGACCCAGAACGGCAGGTCGTCGGAATAGATGTCGGAATCATAGAGGAAGCCGCCCTCCTCCATGACGATGCGGCGCGTATGCTCGGACGTGCGACCGGTGTACCAGCCGAGCGGGCGCTCGCCGGTTATCTCGGTGTGCAGCCGCAGCGCGGTGTCGAAATCGGCCTTCTCGGCGGCATAGGAATGGTTGCGGTAGTCGATCCATTTCAGCCCGTGGCTGGCGATCTCCCACTGCGCCTCCTTCATCGCGGCCACCGCTTCCGGGTTGCGCGCCAGCGCCGTCGCCACGCCATAGACCGTGACAGGCAGGCCGCGCGCGGTGAACAGGCGCCAGAGCCGCCAGAAGCCGGCGCGCGCGCCATATTCGTAGATCGACTCCATGTTCATATGCCGCTGCCCCGGCCAGGGCTGGGCGCCGACGATCTCCGACAGGAACGCTTCGGAGGCGGCATCGCCATGGAGGATGCAGTTCTCGCCGCCCTCCTCGTAATTGATGACGAACTGCACCGCGATCCGTGCCCCACTCGGCCATTTCGGGTTCGGCGGGGTCCTTCCATAGCCGATCAGGTCGCGGGGATAGGGCGAATCGAGGTTGAACATGGCTTACTCGGGTCCGGGCGGTGTCGTCGGCCTCAGGCTAGGTCACGAACGCCCGGACGACCAGACGGTGCATGGCGCTTCCGGCGGCAGAGTCACCGGTCGGCGAGCCCGGCCGCCTCCGCCGCGGCTCGAACGCCCTCTGCCCCGATCAGCTTCAGAAGCCCGGCCCGCTCGTCCGGTCCGCTGAAACCGAGCAGAAGGGTGGCCACGGCCGCGCGCGCCTGGCGGGTTAGAGCCGCGTCAGAAAGCTCGCCCGCCGTCCAGAAGGACAGAACGCCGCGAAAGGCGAAGGCCATTTGAAGGGGCAGCGCGGCGATCGCCAGATCGCGCGTCGCCTCCGGGAGGCCCGCCCCCGCGCTGAGGGCCTCGGCCCACCACGCGCCGGAGCGGCCGGCCACATTGCCGGGTGGATCGTTCGGCGCGCTGACCGCCGCCATGACGGCACGATTGACCGCTGGAGCGCTCAGCATGACCCCCGTCGCAATATCGACCGCCACGAGCACACGCTCGATCGCCGTGGCCGGCAGCACCGCCCGGGCAAGGCGCTCGCGCATGGCGTCGATCCGGCGCTCGGAGAGGGCCAGCATGATCCCCGCCTTGCTGCCGAACTGGTTGAAGGGCGTCGCGAAGCTCACGCCCGCTTCCTCGGCGAGCTCGCGCATCGAAAAGTCGGCGTCGCCCTGCCCGAGCAAGCGCTCGGCAGCGTCAAGAATGCGCGCGCGCGTCGTTTGCTTCGGCCGCGCGGGCCGGGGCTTGTCTTGATCCATTTCGGAGTTATATCATGATATAAATTCAGGTTTGATCAACTGCAGGAACCTCCCATGACCACTTCCAGAACCTTCCTTATCACCGGCGTCGCCTCCGGTCTCGGACGGGCCTTCGCCGCCGCCGCCCTGGCCGATGGTCATCGGGTGATCGGCACCGTGCGCCGTCCCGCCGACGCGCAGGCCTTCGGCACGTCGGAGCGCGCCTTTCCGCTGCTGCTGGATGTGACGGACTACGCGGCCATTCCCGAAGCCGTCCTCGCCGCCGAGCGGGCCGTGGGGCCGGTGGACGTGCTGGTGAACAATGCCGGCTACGGCCATGAGGGCATCCTCGAAGAATCCTCCATCGACGACCTTCAGCGCCAGTTCGCCGCCAACGTGTTCGGCCCGGTCGCGATGATCAAGGCGGTGCTGCCGGGCATGCGCGCCCGCCGCCGCGGGCACATCGTCAATGTCACCTCCATGGGCGGCTTCATCACCATGCCCGGCATCGCGTTCTATTGCGGCAGCAAGTTCGCGCTGGAGGGCATTTCCGAATCCCTCGGCAAGGAGGTGGCTCCCTTCGGCATCCACGTCACCGCACTGGCGCCGGGCCAGTTCCGCACCGATTGGGCCGGGCGCTCCATGGATCGGACGCCGCGCAGCCTAGGCGACTACGATGCGGTGATGGACCCACTGCGCGCGGCGCGCCAGACGAAGAGCGGCAACCAGCCCGGCGATCCTGAAAAGGCGGCGCAGGCCCTTCTTAAGCTTGTCGGGGCCGATCACCCGCCAACGCGCCTCTTTCTCGGCGAGGACGCGCTTGAGCTCGTGGCGCAGAAGCTGGACCTGATGAAAGCCGAGATCGCCGACTGGGAAAGCCTCTCCCGCTCGACCAGCTTCGCGGCCTGACCGGAGCGCCCGCCGCACGGGGCCGTAGGCGCGGTGCGCAGGCTGCGCCCCCGCACCGCACAAATCTTGCTCGCGCCTCTCGACAAGCCGGCGCCCGGCGGTCTTCATGTCGCAACGAGTCCCCCGCAAATCTCCCGCAAGGTGCCCGATGTCGCTTCCCGATCCCAGCTTCCTGCTCGCCCGCGCTCCCGTCGTTCCCGTCGTCACCGTGCCGAGTGTCGCCGCCGGCGTGAAGCTGGCGCGGGCGCTGGCCGAGGGCGGGCTGCCGCTGATCGAGGTGACGTTGCGCACCCCGGCGGCGCTGGAAGCCATCGCCGCCATCGCCGCCGAGGTGCCGGACGCCATTGTCGGCGCCGGCACGGTGACGCGGCCGGACCTCATTCAGAAATGCATCGATGCCGGCGCCCGCTTCCTGGTCAGCCCCGGCTGCCCGCCGGCGCTGGCGGAGGCGCTGGCCGAGGCGCCGGTGCCCGTTATGCCCGGCTGTGCCACCGCCACCGAGGCGATGGCGCTGCACGCCATGGGCTTTCCGGTGCTGAAGCTGTTCCCGGCCGAAGCGGTCGGCGGCGTCAACCTTTTGAAGTCGCTGGCCGGCCCGCTCCCCGATCTGCGCTTCTGCCCGACCGGCGGCATCAGCCCGGCCAATGTCGGCTCCTACCTCGCCCAGCCCAACGTGCTCGCCGTCGGCGGCTCCTGGGTGGCGCCGAATGAGAGCGTTACCATGGGCGACTGGGAGCAGATCGTCGCGCTGGCCAAGGCCGCCGCCAAGCTGCACCGCGCCGCCTTCCCGCTCTGAAGGGGCGCGCTTCTAATGCAAAAGGCCCCCGGATCGCTCCGGGGGCCTTTTTTCATACGCGGCGCCGCGCCTCAGAACACCAGCGGCTTGGCCTGCTTCACGGAAGGAAGCTGCTGCACCTTGGCCAGAAGTTCGCCCGGCACGGTGCCGTCCACCTCGACCAGCGCGATGGCATCGCCGCCCTGCCGGTCGCGGCCGAGCGCGAAGGTGGCGATGTTGAGCCCGGCATCGCCGAGCAGGCTGGCGAAGCGGCCGACGAAGCCCGGCTTGTCCTCATTGGTGACGTAGAGCATGGAGGGCGCGAACTCGGCGTCCACCTTGATCCCCTTGATGTCGACGATGCGCGGGCGCCCATCGGCGAACACTGTGCCGGAGATCGAGCGCTCCATCTTCTCGGTGATGACGGTGAGCGTGATCAGGCTCTCATAGTCGCCGGCGATCTCGCGGGTGGTCTCTTCCACCACGATGCCGCGCTCCTTGGCGATGCTCGGGGCGGAAACGACATTGATGTCGGCCAGCGCCGGGCGCAGCAGGCCGGCCACCGCCGCCGAGGTCAGCGCCTTGATCTTCAGGCTGGCCACCGCGCCGTCATAGGTGATGCGCACGGTCTGGATGTCGGTGTCGGTGAGCTGGCCGGCGAAGGAGCCGAGCTTTTCGGCGAGTTCGATGAAAGGCTTCAGCTTCGGGGCTTCTTCCGCCGTGATCGAGGGGAAGTTCACCGCATTGGAGATGGCGCCGCGCAGCAGATAGTCGCTCATCTGCTCGGCCACCTGCAGCGCGACATTCTCCTGCGCCTCGGTGGTGGAAGCGCCCAGATGCGGGGTGCAGATCACATTGGGATGGCCGAAAAGCGGGTTCTCGGTCGCCGGCTCGGTGATGAACACGTCGAAGGCCGCGCCCGCGACATGGCCGCTCTCCAGCGCCTGCGCCAGCGCCGCCTCGTCGACCAGCCCGCCGCGCGCACAGTTGACGATGCGCACGCCCTTCTTGGTCTTGGCGATGGCCTCGGCCGAGAGCACGTTGCGGGTCTTGTCGGTCAGCGGCGTGTGCAGGGTGATGACATCGGCGCGGGCGAGCAGGTCGTCCAGCTCCACCTTCTCGACGCCGATATCCTTGGCGCGCTCAGGGCTGAGGAAGGGGTCGAAGGCGATGACCTTCATCTTCAGCCCGATGGCGCGGTCGGCGACGATGGAGCCGATATTGCCGCAGCCGATGATGCCCAGCGTCTTGGCGGTCAGCTCCACGCCCATGAAGCGGTTCTTCTCCCACTTGCCGGCCTGGGTGGAGGCGTCGGCGGCGGGGATTTCGCGGGCCAGCGCGAACATCATGGCGATGGCGTGCTCGGCGGTGGTGATGGAATTGCCGAACGGCGTGTTCATCACGATCACGCCCTTGGCGGTGGCGGCCGGGATGTCGACATTGTCGACGCCGATGCCGGCGCGCCCGACCACCTTCAGCCGGGTGGCGTTGGCCAGGATCTTCGGCGTCACCTTGGTCGCCGAGCGGATGGCGAGACCGTCATAATTGCCGATGATCTCGGCCAGCTTGTCCTTGTCCTTGCCCAGCGCCGGCTGGAAGTCGACCTCGATGCCGCGGTCCTTAAAGATCTGCACGGCGGCGGGGGAAAGCGCATCGGAAATGAGAACGCGGGGAGCCATGGGCTTCATCCTGTTCGGAAAGGGGGAAGGTCGCCCCGCGGCGCGGGGGGAATGGCAGGTCCCGCCGCTGGCGGGAGGGGACGACGAAGCGTTCGTCGGGCGCACGCGGGAAGGCTTGGATGGCGAAACGCGGCCGGGAGAGGAAGCCATTCGCCATCAGGCCGGAACGCGGCCCCTTCGCCGTCCCCTTGCGTCAGCGGCGGGGGAGGCGCGAGGGATCAGGCGGCCTGCTTGAGGCCCGCCTTGGCGCTGGCGAAGGCCCAGTCGAGCCAGGGCAGCAGCGCGGCGAGATCGGAGGCCTCGACCGTGGCGCCCGCCCAGATGCGCAGGCCCGCCGGCGCGTCGCGATAAGCGCCGATGTCATAGGCGACGCCGGCCTTTTCCAGAGACGCCGCCAGCGCCTTGGCGAAGGCCGCCTGCGCGTCCGGCGCCAGCGCCTTCACCTCGGGGTCGGCGACCACGAGGCACACGCTGGTGTTGGAGCGGGTTTCCGGCACCGTGGCGAGGAAGTCGATCCACGGCGTCTTCGCCACATAGTCGGCGAGCACCTTGAAATTGGCGTCCGAGCGCGCCTGCAGGCCCTTGAGCCCGCCGACCGCCTTCGCCCAGTTCAGCGCGTCGAGATAGTCTTCGACGCAGAGCATGGACGGGGTGTTGATGGTCTCGCCCTCGAACGTGCCCTCGATCAGCTTGCCGCCCTTGGTCAGGCGGAAGATCTTCGGCAGCGGCCAGGCCGGCACATAGCTCTCCAGCCGCTCGACCGCGCGCGGCGAGAGGATCAGCATGCCATGCGCGGCTTCCCCGCCCAGCACCTTCTGCCAGCTATAGGTCACGACATCGAGCTTGGCCCAGTCGAGGTCCTGCGCGAACACCGCCGAGGTGGCGTCGCAGATGGTCAGGCCCTGCCGGTCGGCGGGAATGAAATCGGCGTTCGGCACCCGCACGCCCGAGGTGGTGCCGTTCCAGGTGAACACCACGTCATGGTCGAAATTCACTTGGCCGAGGTCGGGCAGCTCGCCATAGCCGGCCTTGAGGATACGGGCGTCCTTGAGCTTGAGCTGCTTGACGACATCCGTCACCCAGCCTTCGCCGAAGCTTTCCCAGGCCAGCAGGTCGACCGGGCGGGCGCCGAGCAGCGACCACAGCGCCATCTCGACCGCGCCGGTGTCGGAGGCGGGAACGATGCCGATGCGGTAATCGGCGGGAATTTGGAGAATTTCGCGGGTGAGGTCGATGGCGAGCTTCAGCTTCGCCTTGCCGACCTTGGCACGGTGCGAGCGGCCGAGCGGAGCATCGCTCAAGGCCTCAAGCGTCCAACCGGGCCGCTTGGCGCAGGGGCCGGACGAAAAATTGGGATTGGCCGGCTTCACAGCCGGCTGCGCGGTAATCGTCATGATAGCCATCCTTCCAGATGGGAGCCCCTCGGTGGGGAGGGGTAGCCCGGGGAGCGAGTTACTCCCGCCGCCGCTGAAACGCAAGCGGCATTTCTCCGAACGCACCACCCGCCCCGCGCGAGCCGTCCGCAAGCGGGCGCAGCGACAGCCCGCCATGGTGCGCACTTTTCCGTGGCGTCGCCCGCCGCAATCGCCAAAGCTGGGCACCACGCGGTCGCTCTCACCGGGAGGGCTGCGACAACATGCCGGAGGGGGCCGATCACGCTCTCGGCCGGCACTGAGGGACGGACAGCACCAAGAGGGACGCAGGATGAGTTCGATCGACTCCCCGGACGATGTCACCATGGACTATAGCGAGCGCGAAGCCGTGGCCGTGTTCAGCTCGGAGGCCGCCCTGCACGCGGCGGTCGATTCGCTGCTGCAGCTTGGCCTCGAAGAAAAGGACATGAGCGTTCTCGGCGCGCATGGCGCTTTCGCGCTGAAGCCGCTCAGCGCGCTCGAAGACTCCGGCGACGTTCCGCGCGGCGCCTATGTGGCTGCGGATGAACGGACGGAAGGCCTCGCCGCGTTGGCCGGTGGCCCGGCGCTGGTCGCGGGCCTGTGCGCGGCGCTGGTCGCCGGCACCGGCGGCGCGGCGCTGATTCCCGCCATTGCCGTCACCGCCGGCGGCACCGCGGCGGGCGGCGTGGTCGGCCTGCTGCTCGCCCGCGCCTTCGGCCGCAAGCACGCCGCCTTTGTCGAGCGCCAGATCGGCGATGGCGGGCTGCTGCTGTGGGTGCATGCTCCCGACGCGGCCAAGGACGCGGAGATCGCCGCCATCCTCACCGCCAAGGGCGGCAAGGACGTGCATTTCCACGAGGTCCAGCGCCAGTGGACGCTGCACGCCCTGAACCCCGATCCGCTGCTGCGGCTCTGATCTGCCGGCCATCCCGGCGCGACGGGCGACCCGCAGCGGCCGCCCGTTCTTGCCCCTCGGCGGCCGCGAAACCGTCGCCGGAGCGCCGCCTGTCCACATTGTGATCGCGTTCCGGCCGCGTGCCTTAACGCGGTCTTAACGCTGAACGACAAGTCTCCTGCGCTGAACCACAGACGAGAGGAGGCTTCCCCCCATGATTGGACGGACCGCCATCGCACTGAGTGTGATGTTCCTTGCCAGCACCGGCGCCATGGCTGCCAAGCCGACAGCAATGGGCGAGTACAAGGACTGGAGCGCCTGGCGCTTCAACGTCGACGGCAAGCCGCAATGCTACACGATCAGCACGCCGACCTCGGCCAAGCCCGAGCGGCTTACCCATGGTGATGTCACATTCTTCGTTACCGCCCTGCCCGACACCGCGCAGCGCACCGAGGTGAGCTTTCAGACCGGCTACAATTTCGCCAGCGGCTCGCAGGTCGTCGCCAGCATCGGCGACGACAAATTCGTGATGATGACCGAAGGCAGCAGCGCCTGGCTGCGGCGGGCCGAGCGCGAACCGGCCTTTCTCGAAGCCCTGCGCGGCGGCAGCGAGATGAACATCAGCGCCACCTCGGCGCGCGGCAACGACACGAGCTACGTGTTCTCGCTCAACGGCGTCACCGCCGCCACCAACCGCATCCTCTCCGGCTGCCGTTGAAAGGCCGACCGGCGCGGCAGGGAGCCACAGGGGGCAGGGTCGTGAGGAAGGGGGTCGCCAAGGCGCTTTTCGTCCTCGCGGCCCTGTTTCTGTCCCAGGCGCCGGCGTTCGCCGAGCGCGCGCTGCCCTATTTCGCCACGCTCAGGAACGCGGTGACGAATGTGCGCGTCGGGCCGGGCGTCGCCTATCGCGTGAGCTGGGTGTTCCATCAGCGCGGCTGGCCGGTCGAGGTGGTCAACCGCTACGGCAACTGGCGCCGCATCCGCGACAATACCGGCGATGTCGGCTGGGTGCACAGCGCGCTGCTCACGGTGCGCCGGGCGGCGGCGATCCGCACCCGCGACAACCAAAATGTCGCCCTGCGCGCCGCTCCCGAGGCGGAAGCCGCCATTCGTGCCTATCTCGCGGCCAATGTGCTGGTGCGCCCGACGAGCTGCGCGGGCGGGTGGTGCGCGGTGGAGGTGACCGGCCACGACCTCGACGGTTTCGTGCAGCAGACCCGGCTCTGGGGCGTCTATCCCGACGAGAACTTCTGACGGCACGGCTGCCTGAAAGCGCGCGTCAGTCGAACAGGTAGCGCACGCCGAGCCGCACCTCATGCGCCGCCTGGCTGATCTGCGACAGCACGCCGCCCATCTCGGCATTCTCGATGCTGAGATAGCGGTAGCCGAGATCGAGCTGCCAGTTCGGCGCCAGCGTCACCGTGCCGCCGGCCATCAAAGCCCAGGCGAGGCCCCAGCCCTCGGCATCGGCGGCGCCCGAGAGCGCGACATGGCTGGCGCCAAGGCCCGCCCCGACATAGGGGGTGAGCCCGTGCCAGGTGCCGAGATCGAGATAGAGATTGGCCAGCAGCGTGGTCGCGCTGGCCTCGCCGCGCCACCCGCGCACGGAAAAATCCGCCGGGCTGCGGTAATCGGCGGTGAGATCGACCCGCATGAGGTCGCTGAGCCGCGCGCCGACACCGAGGCCGAACACGCCGGCATCATCCAGAGGGAGGTGCCCGGCACCGCCGGCATCGGCCGATTCGTTGAACACGAAGCCGATATCGCCGCGCAGATACCAGAAGCGGGAGTCCTCGATTTCAGGCGCGAGAGCCAGCAGGTCGTCGGCCAGCAGATCGTCGGCCAAAAGGTCGTCGGCACCCATCGCGTCGATCGGGTCCGCCGCCTGCGCCACGCCACCCAGCAGCATCACCGCCAGCGCCGCCGCCAGCAGCCGGCTTTCCCGACGCAGGTCCGCCCCACGCTTCAACGCCCCGAACTCACGCATGCAATCATCCCGGATGAGCCGGGAGATTCCCGGCGCTCTTCGACGGCTGCACTGTGCCCGCGACTGATTAAGAGGGGCTTAACCTTAACGCTTAACCTTGATTACATCGGGCGGACCCCTTGGTCCTGCCCCAGGCAAGCCGGAACGGCTTTGCCCCAGGCAAGCCCGCAGGGCTTTGCCTCGGGCGGAGCCCTTGGTCCTGCCCGGGGGCGGGGCGCCAGCCCCTGCCGCCCCCCTCGCCATCAAATGATGCGACGCCGCCTCAGCCCAGCCGTGCCGCGCGGGCGCTGGCTTCCAGATGCGGCACCAGCGCCGGGTCGAGCTTCAGCGCCGTCGCCAGCCGAGCGAGGAACACCCGCTCCGAGGTGGTGTCGGCGTCGATGGCGAGCAGAGCGGTCATGTAGACCTCGGCCGCCTGCTCGGGCGAGGTGGCCTCACCGGCCAGCGCCTCGGGCGTCGCCGGCGCGCCAAGTTCCGCCGTGAGGAAGCGCTCGGCCTCGTCGAGCTGGGACCCACCCAGCTTGGCGGAGATGGCGGCGCGCTCGGCCTCGTCGACATGGCCGTCGGCGAGCGAGGCGGCGATCATCGTGCGCAGCAGCGTCACGTCGAAATGGCTGCGCTCGGCCTGCGCGGGGTGAAAGGGCGACTGCGCCGGGGGAAGCTGGGTCGGCACCGGCTCGGCCGCCGTCTGCTGCGGCTGCTGGCCCTGCTGGTAGTTCTGGTAAGCCTTGTAGGCGAGCGTGCCGACGAGCGCGAGGCCGCCGAGCTTCATGGCGCTGCCGGCCATCTTGCGCCCGCCCTTGCTGCCGAGCACCAGCGACACCAGCGCGCCGGCCGCCGCGCCGGAGGCGAGCGAGCCGCCATTAGTACCGAGGTATTCCTTGGCCCGACCCACAAGGTCGCCCGCGCCGGACGCGCCCGCCCCGGGGGGCTGCGCGTTGGCGCTACCGGTGATGCCGCCCGTCAGCCCGCCGAGCAGGCCACCCAGCGGGTTCTGCGGCGCCGGGACGCCGCCCTGCGCGCCCGCCTGCGGCGTGAGGAACTGGTCGAGCAGCCGCTTGGCGTCGAAACTACCGCTGTTGAACATGGTGCATCCCGTGTTGATGTCTGCGCTCGGAGGTAGGGAGCGATCATGGCTTCCGCAAGGAAAGCGCGCCCGCGCCCATCACCAGCGCGTGAGGACGCGGCCGCTTCCTTCCCTTCGCGGCGATGTCGCATCCAATGTCGCATTCGTTCAACGCCAGCGCCGAAACAATGCTCGCCTCCGCGGCGGCGGCGCGCAACCATGCGGCTCAGGTTCAAGGCGGTCCTGGCACCGCAGGCATCTATCTTCCGTCGGAGGCGACTGTGCAGAAATTCTCCGGCTTCGAGCTGTTCCGTCGCGCGCTGGGTGGCC
Source organism: Ancylobacter rudongensis (assembly GCF_900100155.1). Taxonomy (GTDB): domain Bacteria; phylum Pseudomonadota; class Alphaproteobacteria; order Rhizobiales; family Xanthobacteraceae; genus Ancylobacter; species Ancylobacter rudongensis. The sequence continues at coordinate 162,583 of NZ_FMTP01000005.1, read as the reverse complement.
ACAAGAGCTGGCAGCCCCAGTGGCGCAATCCCGAGCCGAAGGCCGAATACGATGTCATCATCGTCGGCGCCGGTGGCCACGGCCTAGCGGCGGCCTATTACCTCGCCAAGGAACACGGCATCACCAATGTCGCGGTCATCGAGCGCGGCTGGCTCGGCGGCGGCAATACCGGCCGCAACACCACCATCGTGCGCTCGAACTACCTGTTCGACGAGAGCGCCGCGCTGTACGAGCACGCGGTGAAGCTGTGGGAAGGCCTGTCGCAGGACATCAACTACAACGTCATGTATTCGGCGCGCGGCGTGTTGATGCTGGCGCACAACCACCATGACGAAATCAGCTTCAAGCGCCATGTCCACGCCAACCGGCTGAACGGCGTCGACAATGAATGGCTCACCGCCGAGCAGGTGAAGGAATTCTGCCCGCCGCTCAACATCACGAGCATGCGCTACCCCATCATCGGCGGCGCGCTGCAGCGGCGCGGCGGCACGGCCCGCCACGACGCGGTGGCCTGGGGCTTTGCCCGCGCGGCGGATTCGCGCGGCGTCGACATCATCCAGAACTGCGAAGTCACCGGCATCCGCCGCAACGCCTCCGGCGCAGTGGAAGGGGTCGAGACCTCGCGCGGCTTCATCCGGGCGAAGAAGGTGGGCGTCTCCGCCGCCGGCCACACCAGCGTTGTCATGGCGATGGCCGGGCTGCGCATGCCGCTGGAGAGCTATCCGCTGCAGGCGCTGGTGTCGGAGCCGGTGAAACCCGCCTTCCCGACCGTTGTAATGAGCAACACCATCCACGCCTATATCTCGCAATCCGACAAGGGCGAGATGGTGATCGGTGCCGGCACCGACGCCTACACCTCCTATTCCCAGCGCGGCGCGCTGCACATCACCGCGCACACGCTCGACGCCATCTGCGAACTCGTCCCGCAGTTCCGGCGCCTGCGCATGCTGCGCAACTGGGGCGGCATTGTCGACGTGACGCCCGACCGCTCGCCGATCATCGCCAAGACCCCGGTGCCGGGCCTCTATGTCAATTGCGGCTGGGGCACGGGCGGCTTCAAGGCGACGCCGGGCTCCGGCCATGTCTTCGCCCACACCATCGCCAGGGACGCCCCGCACGCCATCAACGCGCCGTTCACGCTGGAGCGTTTCCGCGACGGGTTCCTGATCGACGAAGCGGCCGCCGCCGCCGTCGCGCATTGAGGATCTGAGCCATGCTCATCATCACCTGCCCCTGGTGCGGCGCCCGGCCGGAAGTCGAATTCCGCTATGGCGGCGAGGCGCATATCGCCCGCCCGGCCGACCCCTCCGCCCTCACCGACCAGGAATGGGCGGATTTCCTCTACAACCGCACCAATCCCAAGGGCCTGCACGCCGAGCGCTGGCGCCACATCCATGGCTGCGGCCGCTATTTCAACGCGCTGCGCGACACGGTGAGCGACTTCTTCGTCACCACCTACAAGGCCGGCGAGCCGCGCCCGGATATCGACGCCTCCAGCGGCGGGAACCCGTGACATGACCAACCGCTTCCGCACCGCCTCGGGCGGGCGCATCGATCGCGCCGCGCCGCTGTCCTTCCGCTTCGACGGGCAGACCTATTCCGGCTTTGCCGGCGACACGCTGGCCTCGGCGCTGATCGCCAATGGCGTGCACCTCATTGGCCGCTCGTTCAAATATCACCGCCCGCGCGGCTTCCTCTCCGCCGGCTCGGACGAGCCGAACGCGCTGGTCAATGTCGCCCGCGACGCCGCCCGCGCCGCGCCGAACCTGCGCGCGACCCAGGTCGAACTGCATGAGGGGCTGAAGGCGCAGAGCCAGAACCGCTGGCCCTCGCTCTCTTTTGATGCCGGCGCGGTCAACGACCTCGCCTCGCCCTTCCTGCCCTCGGGCTTCTACTACAAGACCTTCATGTGGCCGGCCGGCGCCTGGAAGCGCTTCTATGAGCCGAAGATCCGCGCCATGGCCGGCCTCGGCGTCGCCCCTGAGCTGCCGGACCCGGACCGCTACACCCAGAACCACGCCCATTGCGACGTGCTGGTCGTCGGCGCCGGCCCGGCCGGCCTGGCCGCCGCGCTCGCCGCCGCCGAGAGCGGGGCAAAGGTCATCCTGTGCGACGAGCAGGCGGAACTGGGCGGCTCGCTGCTGTCGGAAATCTCGGCGACCATCGAAGGCCAGAAGGCCACCGACTGGCTGGCGGCGACGCTGGCGAACCTCGCCGGCCGCGACAACGTCACCCTGCTGCCGCGCACCACCGCCTTCGGCTATTTCCCGCACAACCTCATCGCGCTGGCCGAGCGCGTGACCGATCATCTCGCCACCCCCGGCACGGCGCTGCCGCGCGAGCGGCTGTGGCAGGTGCGGGCCCGGGAAGTGGTGATCGCCGCCGGCGCGCTGGAGCGCCCGCTGGTGTTCCCGGACAATGACCGGCCCGGCGTGCTGCTGGCCGATTCCGCCCGCACCTACGCCAATCGCTATGGCGCGAAGGTCGGCGAGCGCGCGGTGATCTTCACCGCCTGCGATGCCGGCTACCGCGCCGCGCTCGACCTCAAGGCTGCCGGCGTCACCATCTCAGCCATCGCCGATCTGCGTGCTGAGGTGTCAGGCGAACTCCCGGCCCGGGCCCTGGCCGCCGGCATCGATGTGCGCCCCTCCACCGTACTGGTGGGCGCCAAGGGCCGGCTGCGGGTCTCCTCCGCCCAGCTCGCCAAGGTGAAGAATGGCGCGGTCGGCCCGACCGAGACCATCGCCTGCGACAGCGTGCTGATGTCTGGCGGCTTCACGCCGAGCGTACACCTGTTCTCGCAGTCGCGCGGCAAGCTCGTCTGGGACGGCGCGGCCGGCGCCTATCTGCCCGGCACCTCGGTGGAGCGCGAGCGCTCCGCTGGCGCCTGCCGGGGCGTCCATGGCCTGCAGCGCGTGCTAGAGGATGGCTATGCCCAGGGCGAGGCGGCAGCCAAGGCCTCCCGCGACCATGCCTCCCCCGCGCGCGGCGCCACGCCGGCCCCGGCCACGCCCTCGCGCGCCTTCGCGGCGAACGCGGAAGATCTCGGCAGCGCCGGCTTCATCGGCGCCACCCCGCACGGGCGCAACCCGGCGCTGGCCAAGGCCTTTGTCGACTGGCAGAACGACGTCACCTCCAAGGATATCCTGCTCGCCACCCGCGAGGGCATGCGCTCGATCGAGCATGTGAAGCGCTACACCACCACGGGCATGGCGACCGATCAGGGCAAGACCTCGAACATGAACACCCTCGGCATCGTGTCCGAGGCGCTTGATACGCCGGTGCCGAAGATCGGGCTCACCACTTTCCGCCCGCCCTTCACCCCCACCACTTTCGGCATCTTCGCCGGGGCGGCGCGCGGCGATGTGTTCGATCCGCTGCGCAAGACCGCGATCCACGACTGGGCCGCCGAGCACGGCGCCGCCTTCGAGGATGTCGGCAACTGGAAGCGCGCGCATTACTTCCCCCGCGCGGGAGAAGGCGGACGCATGGAAGATATGCACGCCGCCGTCGCCCGCGAATGCAAGGCGGTGCGCGCCAGCGTCGGCATGTTCGACGCCTCCACCCTCGGCAAGATCGAAATCGTCGGCCCGGATGCCGCCGAGTTCATGAACCGCATGTACACCAATGCCTGGGCCAAGCTGGAGCCCGGCCGGCTGCGCTACGGCGTCATGCTGCGCGAGGACGGCTTCGTCATGGATGACGGCGTGGTCGGCCGCATGGCGGCGGACCGCTTCCACGTCACCACCACCACAGGCGGTGCGCCGCGCGTGCTGGCGCATATGGAGGACTACCTCCAGACCGAATGGCCGGATCTCGACGTGTGGCTCACCTCCACCACCGAGCAGTGGTCGGTGATCGCCGTGCAGGGGCCGAAGGCGCGCGAGGTGATCGCCCCGCTGATCGAGGGCATCGACCTCTCCAAGGAAGCCTTCCCGCATATGTGCGTGCGCGAAGGCACCATTCTCGGCGTGCCGACGCGGCTGTTCAGCGTCTCCTTCACCGGCGAGCTCGGCTTCGAGATCAACGTGCCTTCCACCTATGGCAGGGCGGTGTGGGAGGCGGTGTATGCGGCGGGCGAGCGCTTCGGCATCACGCCCTATGGCACCGAGACCATGCATGTGCTGCGGGCCGAGAAGGGCTACATCATCGTCGGCCAGGAAACGGACGGCACCGCGACGCCGGATGACGCCAATCTCGGCTGGGCGGTCGGCAAGGCGAAGAAGGACTTCGTCGGCAAGCGCTCGCTCGCCCGCGACGCCATGTCGGCGCCGGACCGCCGGCAGTTGGTCGGCCTGAAGACCACCGACCCCAAAGTGGTGCTGGAGGAAGGTGCGCAGATCGTCGCCGATCCTTCCGCCCCGGTGCCGGTGCCGATGCTCGGCTTCGTCACCTCCTCCTATCACAGCGCCGTTCTCGGCCGCTCCATCGCGCTGGCCATGGTCAAGGGCGGGCGGGCGCGCATCGGCCAGAAGCTCATGGTGCCGATGCCGACCCACGCCATTGAGGTCGAGGTGGTCGAGCCGGTCTTCTACGATCCCAAGGGGGAACGCCTCAATGGTTGAGAGCCCGAGCATGACCCTTCCCCTCGCCCCCGCCCGCCCGCTCACAGCGCTCGCCGCCGCCTCCCGCGATGTCGCAGCGGCGCGACTTGTCGCGCTGGGCGATGCCGCCCGGCTGGTGTTTCGTGGCCGCGAGGCGGCGATCGGCCCGGCCGGCGAGGCCTTCGGCGTCGCCCTGCCGCGCGAGTCCTGCCGCTTCAATGCAGCGGGTGGCCGCTTCGCCTTCTGGCTCGGCCCGGATGAGTGGCTGCTGCTCGCCCCCGGCGCTGAGGCCGCGCCCATCTTCGCCGCGATCGAGGCCGCCACGTCAGGCCTGCCGCACTCCTTGGTCGATGTCTCGGCGCGCAGCGTCGGCATCGAGATCGCGGGCGAAAGGGCCGCGTTCGTGCTGAACCAGGGCAACCCGCTGGACCTGTCGCTCGACGCCTTCCCGGTCGGCATGTGCACGCGCACCGTGTTCCACAAGGCGGAAATCGTGCTGGTGCGCCACGCCCCTGACGTGTTCCACATTGATGTCTGGCGCTCCTTCGCGCCCTATGTCTGGGAACTGCTGGAAGACGCCCGCCGCGAACTGGCCTGAGATTTGCCGATCAGAACCTGAATTCGACACACCAGACACTCAACGTCATCCCGAACGGCCGCAGGCCGATCCGGGATCGCGACCAGACGGAGAGCGATCCCGGCTCTCCGCTCCGCTCCGGCCGGGATGACGAAGCGGGTTAAGCGTCCATGATCAGCGCCTTCGAGCTCTTCAAGATCGGCATCGGCCCCTCCTCCTCGCACACGGTGGGGCCGATGCTGGCCGCGTTGCGCTTTGCCGAGAGCCTCGCGGCGGACGACCTGCTGGCGCGCACCGCCCGCGTGGAAGTGGTGCTCTATGGCTCGCTCGCCTGGACCGGCAAGGGCCACGGCACCGACAAGGCTGTTATGCTCGGCCTTGCCGGCAACCACCCGCGCAATGTCGACCCCGACCAGGCGGAGGCGCTCATCGCCGGCGTGGCGGAGGATGGCCGCCTGCCGCTCGCCGGCAGCCATGGCATCGGCTTTGAGGTCCCCCGCGACATCGTCTTCGATGGCGTCTCGCCCACCCCGCAGCACCCGAACACGCTCGCCTTCCGCGCCTTCGCCGGCGATGGCGGGCTGCTCAACGAGGCGCGCTGGTGCTCCATCGGCGGCGGCTTCGTCGTGCCCGAGCACGAGGTCGGCCAGCCGCCGGCCGCCGATGAGGCCGCCCTGCCCTATCCCTTCCGCAATGCCCGCGAGCTGCTGGCGCTCGCCGCACGCGAAAACCTCTCCATCGCCGAGCTTGTCCTCGCCAATGAGCGGGTCCGCCGCCCGCCGGCCGAGGTCGAGGCGCGGCTCGACGGCGTGGTCGAGGCGATGATGGCCTGCATCGACCGCGGCCTTGCCACTTCGGGCGAGCTGCCCGGCGGGCTGCACGTCAAGCGCCGGGCCAAGGCGATCCGCGACAGCCTTCTCGCCCGCAATGCCCCGACCCCGCATGAGATCATGGACTGGGTCAGCCTCTACGCCATCGCGGTGAACGAGGAGAACGCCGCCGGCGGCCGGGTCGTCACCGCCCCCACCAATGGCGCGGCGGGCGTGGTGCCGGCGACGCTGCGCTATTATCGCGACCACTGCCCCGGCGCCAACCGCGAGGGGCTGCACGTCTTCCTGCTCACCGCCACCGCCATCGGCGCGCTGTTCAAGATCAACGCCTCGATCTCAGGCGCCGAGGTCGGCTGCCAGGGCGAGGTTGGCGTTGCCTGCTCGATGGCGGCGGGCGGGCTCGCCGCCGCGCTCGGCGGCACCCCAGCGCAGGTGGAGAACGCCGCCGAGATCGGCATGGAGCATCACCTCGGCATGACCTGCGACCCCATTGGCGGGCTGGTGCAGGTGCCCTGCATCGAGCGCAACGCCTTCGGCGCCATCAGCGCGGTCAACGCCGCCTCGCTGGCCCTGCATGGCGACGGCACCCACATCGTCTCGCTCGACAAGGTCATCGTCACCATGCGCGAGACCGGCCGCGACATGGCCTCGAAATACAAGGAAACCTCGCTGGGCGGCCTCGCCGTGAACCTGCCGGAATGCTGAACCCATGCGCCGCGACCGGGCATCTGCACTCCCCTTGCTACCTGAGGCGGCAAATTTGCTATGCTACCTGCAGGAGCAGGCCATGAACCAGCAGCGACCCACCTCTCCCGGCCTCACCCACACCGCGCACGCGGCGGCGCCGGCGCTGAATGTCGGCTTCATCCTGGCCGACAATTTCACCCTGTCCGCCTTCTCGCTGATGGTCGACCAGTTCCGCCTCGCCGCCGATGATGGCGACCGCTCGCGCCCCATCCTCGCCCGCTGGCAGGTGATGGCCTCGAAGCAGGAGCCGATCCGCGCCAGCTGCGGCATCACCGTGGCGCCCTCCGGCCCGCTCGCCGACCCGGCGAACTTCGCCTACATCATCGTCGTCGGCGGCCTGCTGCAGGGCGGCCAGCAGCTCGACGAGGAGAGCATCGCCTATCTCAAGCGCGCCGCCCGCGCCGGGGTGCCGCTGGTCGGCGTCTGCACCGGCAGCTTCATCCTGGCCCGCGCCGGGCTGATGACCGGGCGGCGCTGCTGCGTCTCCTGGTATCACTATCAGGACTTCATGGAGGAATTTCCCCACCACACCCCGGTGGCGGACCGGCTCTATGTCATTGACGGCGACCGCATCACCTGCGCCGGCGGCGGCGGCGCGGCCGATCTCGCCACCGCGCTGGTGGAGAAGTTTCTCGGCCGCTCCATCGCCCAGAAGAGCCGCCATGTGCTGCTGCTCGACCGCCAGCGCCCCGGTACCGAATCCCAGCCGCACCCGCCGATCGCCGATCTGGTGGCCGATGACCGTGTGCGGCGCGCGCTCCTGATGATGGAGCAGCACCTCGCCGACCCGTTGCCCATTGCCGACATCGCCCGCCGGCTGCAGCTCTCCACCCGCCAGCTGGAGCGCCTGTTCCAGACCGTGATGGGCCAGCGCCCGGCCGAGTTCTACCGCCGGCTGCGGCTGCGCTATGCCCGCTTCCTGCTCGACACCACAGGCCGCTCGGTGACGGATATCGCGCTGGAGGCCGGCTTTTCCGATTGCGCGCATTTCTCCCGCCAGTTCAAGGCCCAGCACGGCTTCACCCCGTCCGATGCCCGCGCCCGCGCGCCGGTGGCCGTGCAGAGCATGGCGGCGCAGCGTCTGTTCGAGTAACGGCCCGCCGTCAGATCCCCACCTCGGTCGGGCTGGCATTGCCCTTCATCAGGATCGGCCCGGTCGGGCGCCCGGTGGGCGAGCCGCCCGCCGGCTCCAGCGTCACCTCATAGAGCTGCGCGGCGGCGGGGCGCGGCAGGCCCTCGACGCTCAGCTCGACATTGCGCATCGCCTCCAAGAGGCCGACCGAAACCGGCCCGCGCTCGCGGTCCCACAGCGTCCACACCTGCAGCGATTTGCCTTCCGGCGCCTTGAGCGCGCTCAGAGCCAGCAGCTCGGTGCGCCCGTCGCGGAAGGCGTTGACCACCGCCGCCGGCTGGTTCTGGTCGGAGAGCAGCACCGCCACCAGCACCGGCGCCTGCGCCGCCTGCCGCGCCAGCTGCACCGTGCCAATCGCGAGCAGCAGCAGCGCCGCCGAGGCCGCCAGAGCGTAGCCGCGCCACAGGCTGAGACTTTCCCACCATGCTGCCAGCCGCGAGGGGCGGACGGGCGCCGGGCGCGCCGCCTTCGGTACCGGCGCCGCCAGCGCCGCGTCGATGCGCGGCCACAGCGCCGGATCAGGCGTCACCGGGGCGGCAGTGGCATCCAGTTCGGCGAGGCGCGCCCGCCACAGCTCCACCTGCACGGCGAGCCCAGCGTCGCGCGCCAGCCTTTCCTCGCAGCGGCGCATCTCCTCGGGTTCGAGCAGGCCGAGCACATATTCGCTCGCCAGCCGGTCGCGCTCGTCGGCGCTCATGTCATGCACTCCCGAAGGGTGAGCAGGCTGCGGCGTATCCACGCCTTGGCGGTGCCGAGCGGCACGCCGAGCCTTCCCGCCAGCTCGCCATGGGTCAGCCCGCGCATATAGGCGAGCAGGATCGCCCGCCGCCGCGCCGGCTCCAGCCGGTCGAGGCAGCGCCTGAGCGCGCTGGCCTCGGAGAGCGCCATGACAAGCGTCTCGGCATCGGCCTCCTCGCTGGCCGGCTCGATCGCCTCGAAATCGCCGACCAGTTCCATCCGCCCCTCGCCGCGCAGCAGGTTGAGCGCAGTGTTGCGCAGGATGGCGAAGGCCCAGGAGGTCGGCTTGCCGCGTGCCGGGTCAAAGCTGCCGGCCTTTTCCCAGATGCGCAGGAAGGTGTCGTGCACCACCTCGTCGGCGAGATCGCGCCGGCGCAGCATGCGCAGCGCCACGCCGGTCATCTTTGGCGCCAGCCGGTCATAGAGAAGCTGCAGCCCGGCGCGCTCGCCGCGCGCGCAGAAGCGCAGCGCCTCGGCAAGCTCGTCATCGGCGGCGCCTTCAACGGTGGGCAGCAGGGTCGTCATCGGGCGGCTCCCGCAAAGTAAGGCTTGTTACTCTTACGCCCCGTCCTCGGTTTCGGATGCAACGAGAAGAGATTTTTTCGCGTCCTTCTGCATCCGCCGGCGATTCCCGCGTGTAGCCGCTCCGTCCCAGCCGACACAGGTTCGGCGCGAAACGGAGTTCGACACCATGAAAAGCTCGATGATCGCCCTCACCTTCAGCGCGTTCACCTTCACCGGCCTCGCCCTCGCCGGCGGCGCGCAGGCGCAGACTGTCGCCGCCCTGCTCGACGGCAACAGGATCGCCCTCGTCGACGTCAAGGCCGCCAAGGTCGGCACGCCGGTGACGGTCGCCGGCGACGGTAAGCTCGTCGGCATCGATGTGCGCCCGGCCGACGGCCTGCTGTACGGCCTGTTCGCCGACGGCACCGTCGTCACCATCGATCCCATGAGCGGCAAGGCGATGAAGAAGTCCACGCTCGCCACCATGCTGCCGGCCGGCTCCATGGCCACGGTCGACTTCAACCCGGTGGCCGACCGGCTGCGGGTCATCGGCAGCGACGGCACCAATCTTCGCGCCAATGTCGACGACGGCAAGGTGACGACGGACGGCGTGCTGAACTACGCCGAGGGCGACATGCACAAGGGCAAGGCCTCGAAGATCGTCGCCGGCGCCTACACCAATTCGGTGAAGGGCACCAAGGAAACCGCGCTCTACGACATCGACGCCACCGCCGGCACGCTGGTCAAGCAGGCCCCGCCCAATGACGGCGTGCTCAATTCCGTCGGCACGCTCGGCGTTGCCGGCGACGCCTTCGCCTTCGACATCGTCACGACAGCGGCCGGCGCCAATGAGGGCTGGCTGATGGCTGGCGACACGCTCTATTCGGTCGATCTTTCCACCGGCAAGGCCACGAGGGTGGGCAAGATCGCCGGGGTCGAGGGCAAGGTGCACGACATCGCCATCCTGCCGGCGATGTGAACCCTTCCACCTCCTGCGAACCAAAGCGAGGGCGGCGCGGCGACGCGCCGTCCTTTCGGCGTTGCGGACACCGTGACAAATGTCGCGTCCAGCAAATTGTCTGTCGTTTCCAGAGAAGTCGCCCGCGCGCTTCCGTCGAACAATTCCAGACGACAAGCGGGGCCGCGAACCCGCGCGAGGAGAACAGACGATGCTGGATTCGACCGCCACCCCGCTGAAGACGCTGCTGCGCCGCCGCAAGCCGGGCTACAGCCTGGAGGCGCCGTTCTACACCAGCCCCGAGATCTTCGCGGCGGATATGGACGTGATCTTCGGCCATCACTGGCTCTTCGTCGGCGTCGATCCCGATATCCCCGAGCCGGGCGACGCCATGACGCTGAACATCGGCAAGGCCAGCATCTTCCTGGTGCGCGACGATGATGGCGAGGTCCGCGCCTTCCACAATGTGTGCCGCCACCGCGGCGCGCCGATCGTGCACGACTACAAGACCACGGTCGGCAACCTCGTCTGCCGCTACCATTCCTGGACCTATGGCCTCGACGGCAAGCTGCTCGCCGCCTCGCATATGGGCGAGGATTTCGACGCCTCCTGCCATGGCCTGAAGCCGGTGCATGTGCGCTCGCTGGAAGGGCTGCTGTTCGTGTGCCTGGCTGACGAGCCGCCGGAAGATTTCGAGGTGATGGCGGCGAAGATGGCGCCCTATCTCGCCCCGCATGATCTCAAGAACGCCAAGGTCGCGTTCGAGAAGGACATCATCGAGCCCGGCAACTGGAAGCTCACCATGGAGAACAACCGCGAGTGCTATCACTGCGCGGGCAACCATCCCGAGCTGACCGTGCCGCTCTTCGCCTATGGCTTCGGCTTCGCCCCCGAAGAACTGGACGAGCACGAGCGCAAGGAGGCCGAGGATTACGACAAGCTGCTGAAGGCGAGCCATCGCGAATGGGAAAGCTGCGGCTTCCCCTCCACGCTGATGGAACATCTCGACGACATGGCGACCGGCTTCCGCACCGAGCGCCTGCCGCTGGCCGGCGACGGCGAGAGCCATACCAACGACACCAAGGCCGCGTGCAAGAAGCTGCTCGGCCGCATCAACGACCCCAAGCACGGCGCGCTGCATTTCTGGACCCAGCCGAATTCCTGGCACCATTTCATGTCCGACCATGCGGTGGTGTTCTCGGTGCTGCCGCTGGATGCCGAGCGCTCGCTGCTGCGCACCAAATGGCTGGTGCACAAGGACGCGGTGGAAGGGGTCGACTACACGATCGAGAACCTCACCGGCGTGTGGGACGCCACCAATGACCAGGATTCGGAACTGGTCGGCTATTGCCAGGACGGCGCCCGCAGCCCGGCCTATGAGCCCGGCCCCTACTCGCCGCACACCGAGATGCTCGTGGACAAGTTCTGCAACTGGTACGTCAACCGGATGACCGCGCATCTGGGTCGCTGAGGGCGGCGGGCCGCCTCTTCCCTCTCCCCGTCGGGGAGAGGTGGCCGGCGAAGCCGGTCGGTGAGGGGCGACGGCACGGACGATCGGAAATCCCTCACCCCGACCCTCTCCCCCATGGGGAGAGGGAGCCTCGCCCGCCCACTGGCGCGAATTGACCCGACGAGATAGCCCCCATGCACGCGCCCACCCCGACCGTCTTGCCCGACCCCGCCGCGCTGCGCCTGACCGGCGCGCTGGCCGAGTGGAACCCGGAAGCCGACGACACCCTCCTGGTCCTCGCCATCCGCGAGGAGACGCCCGACGTGAAGACCTTCGTGCTGGCGCCGAGGGACCCGTGCATCTTCCACTACCGGCCCGGCCAGTTCCTCACCCTGGAGCTGGAGATCGGCGGCGAGAGCGTCAACCGCTGCTACACCATCGCCTCGGCGCCGACGCGTCCGCACACCCTCGCCATCACGGTCAAGCGCGTGCCGGGCGGGCCGGTGTCGAACCATCTGCACGACCAGATCAAGGTCGGCTCCACCCTGCGCGCCGTCGGGCCGATGGGCGAGTTCTCCTGCTTCACGCAAGGAGCCCCCGCGCCGGCGCCGAAATACCTGTTCCTGTCGGGCGGCAGCGGCATCACCCCTGTGATGTCGATGGCCCGCACCTTCCATGATCTCGGCACGCCGCGGGACATCGTCTTCGTCCACGCCGCCCGCTCGCCCGCCGACATCATCTTCCGCGACGAGCTGGAGCTGATGGCGCGCAACCAGCCGGGCAGCTTCCGCTTCGCCCCGATCTGCGAGGCCGACAGCGTGCGCGCGCCGTGGCACGGCCTGCGCGGCCGGGTCAGCCTCGGCGTGCTCGAACATGTCGCGCCCGACTATGCCGAACGCGAAATCTTCGTCTGCGGCCCGGCGCCGTTCATGAAGGCGGTGCGCGAGATGCTGAAGGGCGCCGGCTTCGACATGTCGCGACACCATGAAGAGAGCTTCGACTTCGCCGAACTGGCCCGGGCCGAGCCCGAACTGGCGGCGGAGGTGGTCTCGGCCGAGCTGCTGCAGGCGGTGCCCGAGGCGCTGGAGGTGCCGGTCGTCACCTACACGATCGAATTCGCCAAGCAGAAGCGCTCGATCGAGTGCCGCTCCGACATGTTCGTGCTGGATGCCGCCCGCCGCGCCGGGGTGCGCCTGCCCTCCTCCTGCTCGAAGGGGCTGTGCGGCACCTGCAAGTCCAAGCTCATTGAGGGCACGGTCGAGATGAAGCATGGCGGCGGCATCCGCCAGCGCGAGATCGACGCCGGCATGGCGCTTTTGTGCTGCTCGAAGCCGACCAGCAACCTCGTCGTGGACCGCTGAGCGGACCCACCCCACGTCATCCTGGTAAAGACGTCATCCCGACAGAGCGTCATCCGGGTAAAAACGTCATCCCGGAAGGGCGGCAGGCCCTGTCCGGGATCGCTTGGGAGTGGTGGCGCCCGATCCCGGCGCGACGCCTCCGGCCCCGTCCGGGATGGCCGCCCGAAACCTCAGCGCCAGAGGTCGAGCGCGCCGTTCACCGCCTGCTTCATGCCGTCATAGGCGCGGTTGGTGCCCTCCACCGTCCGGTCGACGATTTCGCTCGCGGTGGGGATCGGCGGCAGGCCGAGAAAGCCCTCCTTGGGCTCCTCCACCCGCGCGACCACAGGCGCCGGCGGCACCACCGGCGGGGCAGCGGCCAGATCGCGCGGCATACCGACCGGCGCGGCGGCAGGCTCGGTAGCCGGCTCCGGCGGCAGCGGCTGCGCACCCACCACCAGCGGCGCGGGCGCGTGCGTCACCATCGGGTCGCGGCTGTCGCAGCGGGCGCCGCACTGGTCGAAGCGCTCGACCCCGGCCGGCAGCGAGGCCACCGTGATGTCGCTGGAGAGCGGCGCCTCGGCGCTCGCCGTGCGGGCGGCGGCCGGCTTGGCGGCGGCCTTCTGCGGCGGCTTGTAGACCGCGCCGGGCTCGATGGCGCGGATCATGGTGGGAATGTCGAGCTGGTCGCCCTTCTCGCTCGGCTCTTCGGCGAGATCGATCGGCTGCGCCACCAGCCGGGCCAGCGTCTTCACGCTCTCCTGCGCCTGGAGCGCGCTGGCCTCGTCGGCCTTGCCGCGCGCATAGCCATTGCCCTCGGCGATCACATAGGTGCCGGCGGCGATGGCCAGCGCGAAGCCGACGGGCAGCATGACGCGGCCCGGCAGCCAGGACTGGAAGGTGGAGCGCGAGCGCATCATGGACCGCATGGAAGGAATCCCCAATTATCTCGTCGCATTTCTCCCTGCTATGGCGACGATTTTGCGGCATGATTGGTGCCGGTCGGTGGCCAAGCGGGGGTAATCCTGCGCGCCCTTTTCCCAACATGATCGCCTGTAACCTTCGGCAACGCTCTCCGGGTGCCCTGACGTGCTCGACACCGCCTCCCTCACCCGCATCGGCTTCCTCACCCTGCCGAACCATTCGATGATCGCCTGCGCCAACGCGCTGGAGGCGCTGCGCATGGCCAATTACGTCACCGAGGGCGAGCTCTATTCCTGGCGCATCCTGACCCTGGACGGCACGCCCGCCATCGCCAGCAACGGCCTGAGCCTGTCGCCCACCCATGCGTTGGCCGAGGCCGGCCCGCTCGACCTGCTTCTGGTCTGCGGCGGCACGGATGTGCGCCACGCCGCCACCCCGGCCACCGCCGACGCGCTGCGTCGCCTCGCCCGGCGCGGCGTCGCGCTTGGGGCGCTGTGCACCGGCAGCTTTGTCCTGGCCGAGGCCGGGCTGCTGGATTTCTACCGCTGCGCCGTCCATTGGGAAAACCTGCCGGCGCTGCGCGAGGAATTTCCCCGCATCGATTTCGTCGAGGAGGCCTTCGCCATCGACCGCGACCGGCTCACCTGCACCGGCGGCGTGGCGCCGCTGGAAATGATGCTCACCCTGATCGAGGCCAAGGGCGGCCGCGCTCTGGCCGACAAGGTGTCGGAGCAGTTCATCGTTGATCGCGCCCCGCGCCGGGCGGAAAAGGTGGCCGCCCGCCCGCGCCCGCTGCTGCCCGACCCGACGCTGGCCCGCGCGGTGCGGCTGATGGAGGCCGCCATCGAGCAGCCGCTCGGCGTCTCCGGCATCGCCAACCGGCTCGGCGTCTCCGCCCGCCAGCTGGAGCGGCTGTTCCAGCGCCATCTCGGCGTCGCCCCGGCGGCCTATCAGCTGCGGCTGCGGCTGGAGCGGGCGCGCGAATTGCTGCGCCTCTCGCCGCTGCCCGTCACCGATGTCGGCCTTGCCTGCGGCTTCCAGTCGGCGGCGCATTTCTCCACCGTCTATGCCCGCCATTTCGGCCGCCCACCCAGCCGCGAGCGGCGCGAGGCGCTGCCCCCGGCGCCCGTCCGCAGCGGCGGCTGAGCGCACCGCACGCACTTGTCCGCTCTGGCGCCGGCCGGTTCGTGGTATTAATTACACAGGGCAGTTGCCCCCCTGAGCGCGGTCCCCGCCGCGTGCGGTCCTGACTGCGCCGGATGAATGCGCCTATGAATGCGCCCGTGAACCCGACCGGCTATCGCAAGCTGGCCGCCCGCTACAGCGACCTGACCTCCGGCATGCTGGCGCCCGAGCGCACGCCGCTCGCCGATGCCTGGCTCGGCCTGCCGATGACCTTCGTCGCCGGCGCCACCAATGCCGGCGGGCTGCTGGCGGTGGGCCAGTACACCTCGCACATGTCCGGCATCATCTCCTCCGCCGCCGACCAGGCGGTGCTGGGCGCGATGGACCTCGTTCTCGCCGCCGCCGGCGCGCTCACCGCCTTCGTCGTCGGCGCCGCCGTCTCGTCGCTGCTGGTGAACTGGGGCCGGCTGCATGTCGCCGGCCGCGAATATTCGCTCCCCCTGACGCTGGAAGCGCTGCTGCTGCTGGCCTTCGCCGCCATCGGCCCGTTCACCCGCACCTCCGGCCTCATGCTCGGCCTCGCCGTGGCGGTGCTGTGCTTCATCATGGGGCTGCAGAACGCCACCGTGACCAAGATGTCGGGCGCCAAGATCCGCACCACCCACATGACCGGCAT
This sequence comes from Ancylobacter rudongensis, assembly GCF_900100155.1. Classification (GTDB taxonomy): domain Bacteria; phylum Pseudomonadota; class Alphaproteobacteria; order Rhizobiales; family Xanthobacteraceae; genus Ancylobacter; species Ancylobacter rudongensis. The sequence continues at coordinate 147,038 of NZ_FMTP01000005.1, read as the reverse complement.
CGTCACCGATATCGGCATCGAGCTCGGCAAGCTGTTTTATTCCAACCGCCGCCGGCGGCGCGGCGCCGGTGCCCCGCTGGTGCTGGCCGACCGCGAGAAGCTGAAGCTGCTCAGCTATTTCCTCGCCGCCTTCTTCGTCGGCGGCGTCGTCGGCGCGGTGGGCTTCAACTATATCGGCTTCGTCTTCGCGGTGCCGCTGGCGCTGCTGGTGCTGGCGCTGGCCGGCCCCTCGGCGCTGCGCATCCTGCTGCGCTGAGCGGCTCGGTCGCAACGCTACCGGCGCGATGGCGCAAATCTTCTGTCCGGCATAGGCGCATGCGACCTATCGTGTCAGGACGGGTTTAGAATGCGTAGGCGAAGGAGCGCGCCCACCATCATGATCGCCAATGCCGAGGCACTTCTCAAACCCTTGACCATCAAGGGCCTCACCATCCGCAACCGGGTGATGTCGACCTCGCACGCGCCGGGCTACGGCAAGGACGGCAAGCCGCAGGAGCGCTACCAGCTCTACCACATGGAAAAGGCCAAGGGCGGCATCGGGCTGACCATGTTCGGCGGCTCGTCCTCGGTGGCGATCGACAGCCCCGCCGCGCCGTGGAACCAGATTTCCGTCACCGATGACAGCGTCATCCCCTATTTCCAGCAATTCGCCGAGCGGGTGCACGCCCACGGCGCCAAGCTGATGATCCAGCTCACCCATATGGGCCGGCGCACCAAATGGGACACGGAGAACTGGCTGCCGACGCTCTCCGCCTCGGTGCGGCGCGAGCCGGCCTCGCGCACCATTCCCCGCGCGATGGACAAAAACGACATCCGCCGGGTGGTGAAGGCCTTCGCCGACGCCGCCCGCCGCTGCAAGGAGGGCGGGCTGGATGGCTGCGAGATTTCCGCCGCCCATGGCCATCTGGTCGACCAGTTCTGGTCGCCTTCGGTCAACCAGCGCACGGATGAATATGGCGGCAGCCTGGAAAACCGCATGCGCTTCGGCCGGGAAGTGCTCACCGCCATGCGCGAGGCCACCGGCGACGACTATGTCATCGGCATGCGCATGTCCGGCGACGAGCTGATCGCCGACGGGCTGAACCATGAGGACTGCGTCGCCATCGCCACGGAATATGCGCGGGCGGGCCTGGTCGACTTCCTCAACGTGGTCGGCGGCCAGGCGCGGGACGAGATGTCCCATGCGCTGTCGCTGCCCAACATGTCCTTCCCCGTCGCGCCCTTCCTCTATCTGCCGAGCGCCATCAAGCGCGAGGTCGAGGTGCCGATCTTCCACGCCCAGCGCGTGACGGATCTGGCCACCGGCGCCCGCGCCGTCGCCGAGGGCCATGTCGACATGATCGCCATGACCCGCGCCCATATCGCCGACCCGCATCTGGTGAAGAAGCTGATGGAAGGCCGCGACGACGACATCCGCCAATGCGTCGGCGCCGGCTACTGCATCGACCGCATCTATGTCGGCGGCGACGCGCTGTGCCTGCAGAACGCGGCGACCGGCCGCGAGGCGACCATGCCGCACGTCATTCCCAAAGCGGAGGTGACGCGCAAGGTGGTGGTGGTCGGCGCCGGCCCGGCCGGGCTGGAAGCCGCCCGCGTCTGCGCCGAGCGCGGCCACAAGGTGGTGCTGTTCGAGAAGGAGCCGGTGGTCGGCGGCCAGATCAACATCGCCGCCAAGGCCACCTGGCGCGAGGCGCTGTCCGGCATTCCGCGCTGGCTGTTCTCGCAGGTTCAGAAGAAGGGCGTCGACATCCGCCTCGGCCATGCCGCGAGCGCGGACGACATCCAAGCCGAGCAGCCGGACGTGGTGATCATGGCCACCGGCGGCGTGCCCAATCTCGGCCATGCCAAGGGGCACGAGCACGCCGTCTCAACCTGGGACATCCTCACCGGCCGGGTCGAGCCCACCGGCTCGGTGCTGCTGTTCGACGAGATCGGCGGCCACAACGCCGCCTCCACCGCCGAGGCGCTGGCCAAGAAGGGCTGCCTGGTCGAGATGGTGACGCACGACGTACAGATCGCGCAGGAGGTCGGCACCACCAACAAGCCGGTGCATCTGCGCGAGCTCTACAAGCTCGGCGTGCTGATGACCCCCAATACCGAGCTGATCGAGATCTACCCGGAAGGCAACCGCCTCATCGCCGCCCTGCGCAACACCATGACCGAGGCGGAGGAAGAGCGCGTGGTCGACCGCGTCGTGGTCGATTACGGCACGCTCCCCGTCGACGCTGTGTTCGAGGCGCTGCGCGGCGCGTCCGTCAATGAGGGCGAGACCGATCTCGACGCCCTCATCGAAGGCCGCCCGCAACGCTGGACCGGCCAGCCCGGCTTCGCGCTCTACCGCGTCGGCGACGCCTGGACCGGCCGCAACATCCACGCCGCGCTCTACGATTCGCTCCGGCTCTGCAAGGATCTGTGAGGGCGCGCATGAGCACCGTCATCCCCTGGGAATCGAGTGACAGCGGCGCCTCATGACGGATCTCGCGCTTCTCCTCTCCTTCACCGTCCTCGCCATGGTGGTGATCGCCGGCGTGCTCGCCGCCCGCCGCGCGCGTCTGTGGCGCGTCGGCCGTGCGGCGAAGGTGGACTGGGCGGCGGGCCTCCTCGCCCTGCCGAAGCGCTACCTCGTCGATGTCCACCATGTGGTGGGGCGCGACGCTTACGCCGCGCGCATGCACGCGCTGGCCGCCGGCGGGCTGCTCGCCGGCTCCGGCCTCGCGCTTCTCGGCCTCATCCCGGCGCTGGGCGACGCGCGGCTCTATTGGTGGCTCACCGCGCTCGCCTTCGCCGCCGCCTTTGCCGGCGGGGGAATGGTCGGGCGGCGGCGCTATCCCACCAAGCCGGCGCGGCTCTCTGGCGGGCGGTTCCAGCTGCTGCCCTTCCTGCTCGCCGCCTATACCGGCGGCGGTTTCCTGGTCGCGCTGGATGCGTCACTCGGCGGCGCGCTGTGGCCGCTCGGCTGGGCCGGCCTCGCCGTCGCCGCCCTCGGCGGCCTCGGCCTCGCGCTACAGATCGACCGCGGCCCGATGCGCCATGCCTTTGCCGGCGCCGCCCATCTCGTCGCCCATCCCCGCCCCGGCCGTTTCAAGGGCGAGCGCGCCACCGCGCTGGCCCCGCTCGATCTCGACGCGCCCCGCCTCGGCGTCGCCCTGCCGGAGGAGTTCGCCTTCAACCGGCTGATCGGCTTCGATGCCTGCATCCAGTGCGGGCGCTGCGAGGTGGCCTGCCCGGCCTTCGCCGCCGGCCAGCCGCTGAACCCCAAACGCCTCATCCAGGACCTCGCCGCCAGCCTGCAGCCCGGCGGCACCAATGCCGCTTATGCCGGCAGCCCCTATCCCAATGCCCGCCCCGTCGCCGGCATTGGCGGGCCGGGCCTGCCCATCGTCGGCGAAGGGGCGATGATCCACCCGGACACGCTGTGGTCCTGCACCACCTGCCGCGCCTGCGTCGAGGAATGCCCGATGATGATCGAGCATGTCGACGCTATCCTCGATTTGCGCCGCTTCCAGACGCTGGAGCTCGGCGCCATGCCGGCGCGGGCGGCGGCGCCGCTGATGGAGCTGCGCTATGCCGACGAGCCGGGCGGGCGCCCCCTCACCTCCCGCACCGATTTCGCCGCCGGCCTGACCCTGCCGCTCATCTCGGCCAAGGGCGAGGCGGAGATCCTGCTCTGGCTCGGCGAAGGCGCCTATGAGCTGCGCTATGGCCGCACCCTGCGCGCGCTCGTCACCCTGCTGCACAAGGCGAAGGTCGATTTCGCCGTGCTCGGCGCGGAGGAGCGCGATTGCGGCGACCTCGCCCGCCGCCTCGGCGACGAGGCCGGCTTCCAGCGCCTCGCCGCTGAGAACATCGCCACCCTGTCGCGCTATCGCTTCAGCCGCATCCTCACCGCCGACCCGCACGCGCTGCACGCGCTGCGCAACGAATATCGCGCCTTCGGCGGCACCTATGAGGTGGTGCACCACACCGCCTTTCTCGACGAGCTGGCGGCCGCCGGCCGGCTCAGTATAGGCGCGCTGGATCAGGCGCGCATCACCTATCACGACCCCTGCTATCTCGGCCGCTACAATGGCGAGGTGGACGCCCCGCGCCGCCTGCTCGACCGGCTCGGCATCGCGCGGTTGGAGATGGAGCGTTCCGGCAAGCGCTCCATGTGCTGCGGCGGTGGCGGCGGCGCGCCGGTGTCCGACATTGAGGGCGAACGGCGCATCCCCGATATCCGCATGAGCCAGGCGGCCGCGACCGGCGCCGGCATCGTCGCGGTGGCCTGCCCGCAATGCTCGTCCATGCTGGAAGGCGTCACCGGCGCGCGCCCGGCGGTGCACGATATCGCCGAGCTGGTGCTCATGGCGGTGGAGAAGGCCGATGCCGCGCCCGCCCGCCCGGTCGAGGTGCCGGCATGAGCCGCCCGCGCAAGGACCCGCGCGCCGCCCGCGCCGCCCATCTTGTGCCCGGTGGCGCCCGGCCGCGCTTCGATCTCGCCGCCCTGCCCGCCGCCAGCGGCCGCCCGCGGCGTGACCCGCGCGCGGAAGAGCGCCTCGCCCTCGTGCCCGGCACGCTGCGCCGCCGGCTGGACCGCGCCCAGCGCGCGCCGGCGCTCGCGGCCGCAGCGCCGGCCTCCGCCGAGACGGTGGACGCCGCCCCGCGCCTGCGGGTGATCGCCGAGCCTGCTTATCTCGTCGCCCTGGTGCCGGATGCGCCGGGCGGGCGGCTCTCCGCCCATGACCGCCAGCTGTTCGGCGCCGCGCGCCTGCTGGCGGATGCCGGCGGCGGGGCGGTGCTCGCTTTTGTCGAGCAGCCGGGCGAGGAATTCGGCCCGGCCGGCGCCGACCGCGTGCTGGCCCTGCCCGTCTCCGGCTACGACCCGGAGGCGAAGGCGCTGGCGCTCAATGCCGCGCTTGCCGCGCTTGATCTGCGCCATGTGCTGTTTCCCGAAACCGCCGATGGCGGCGATCTCGCCCGCCGGCTTGCGGCGCTGTCGGGCGAGCCCTTCTTCGCCGGCGCCGAGAGCCTCAGCCCCAAGGCCGTCACCCGCGCCGCCCGCGGCCGCCGGGTGGAGCAGCGCCGCGCCCCGCCGCGCTTGATCAGCCTCGCGCCGGATGCCGTCGCCCCGCATGCCGGGACGCTGCACGAGGGCCTGCCGGTCGCCCTCGCCTTCCCGCAACCGACCGGCGGCGCCATTGTCTCGGCGGAATTCATCCCCGCCGATCCGGCCAAAGTGTCGCTGGCGGAGGCCGATTTCGTCGTCTCCGCCGGCAATGGCGTGAGCGATCTCGAGGCCTTCCGCGCGCTGGCGGCAGCACTGCGCGCCACGCCCGGCGCCAGCCGCATGCTGTGCGATGCCGGGCTGATGCCGCGCGCCGCCCAGGTCGGCGCCTCCGGCACGGTGCTGGACGCGCGGGTCTATCTCGCCCTCGGCATTGCCGGCGCGCCGCAGCATCTGCAGGGCGTGGCGAAATGCGAGCATGTCATCGCCGTCAACACCGACCTGCACGCCGCGATGATCGAGCGCGCCGGCCTCGCCATCGTGGCCGACGCGCAGAAAGTGATGCCAGCGCTGCTGGCGCTGCTGCAACAGGAGCGCGCATCATGAGGATCGCGGTGCTGCTCTCCGCCGGCCGGCATAGCGTGTCCGGCCGCCCCGCCCCAGTGCCGGTGGAACTGCAGGCGCTGCGGCTCGCCGTCGATCTCGCCAACCAATGCGGCGGCCAATCGGGCTGCGACGTCACCGGCCTGCATGCCGGGCCGGAACTCGGCCCGCTGGCCGATACGCTCGGCCATGGGCTCGGCCATCTCGTGCATCTGCGTACCGAGGGCGCGGCCGACCCCGCCCCCGCGCTCGCAGCAGCGCTGGAGGCCGGCGGCTACGATCTCATCCTCGCCGGCCGCGCCGGACAGGGCGGCGAAGATGCCGGCCTACTGCCCTACACGCTGGCGCGCGGGCTGGCTTGGCCGATCCTCGCCGATGCCGCCGGTCTGGCGCCGGGCGAAGCGCCGGGCACGCTCAGTGTCGAGCAGGCGCTGGGACGCGGCGCCCGCCGGCGTCTCGTGGTGCGGCTGCCGGCCCTCGTCACCGTCCATCCCGCCGCGCCGCCGCCGCTGCCCTTCGCCTTTGCCGGCCTGCGGCGCGGGCGGGTGGAGATGCGCGAGGCTCCGCCCGCTCCCGCCGTCGCGCCTGAGGTCGAGGAACGCGCCTATCGCCCGCGCCCCAAGCTCATCGCCAAGGCGGCGGCCGGGGCGTCGGCGCTGGAGCGGCTGCGCGCCGCCACCGAGGCCGCCAGCGGCGGCGGCCGGCTGCTGGTCGATCCGGCGCCTGATGAGGCGGCGCGGGAGATTCTGGCGCATCTGCGCGCGCTCGGCCTGCCCACCCGCTGACGCCGGCGGCTGTCAGCTACCTGTCAGCGTGAAAGCGGCACATTTTGCCGGTCACGGCCGCGCGTTTCCCCATGCATTTGCCACGAAGAGACGCTAACAAGCTACCGCTTCCCGGGGGGCCGGCGACGCATGCGCGACAGGGGGAATCGATCATGAGACCGACACGCACACTGACGGGCGCGCCCGCTTCTGCCGTAACGGCACCCGCGCCCACGGCGTGCCGGGCTGGCTGAGCCGCGCCCGCTTCATGCGGCCGTCACAACCCGTGTGCTTCCTCTCCTGATCTTAGCGAAGACAGACAGACCGAAAATGGCCGATCCGAACGATTTTCCGCGCGACAGGGCCTCCATCTTCGCGCGCGCGCCGCTGTCGATGGCGATTCTCGGCACGGCCCTGGTCTCGGTCGTCTTCTATCTCGTCCCGCAGATCGATCTCGCCTTCCTCGGCCTGTTCTACGAGCCGGGGAAGGGCTTCCCCGCCGCCCAGATCCCGCTGCTGCAGGATTTCCGCACCTTCGCCTCCAACATCTCGCTGTTTCTGCCGCTGCTGACGCTGGTGTGCCTGGTCCTCAAGCTGTCCTTCCCGGCGAAGACCAGCCTGCTGCCGTCGCGGATGGCGCTGTTCTTCATCCCGCTGTTCCTGCTCGGGCCCGGCCTTTTGGTGAACGGCATCCTCAAGCCCTATTGGGGCCGGCCGCGTCCGCTCAATGTCAGCGACTTCGGCGGCCCCTGGCCGTTCGAGGACCCGTGGGTGATCGGCCCCTCGGGCCTCGGCAACCACTCCTTCTCCTCCGGCGAGGCGGCCACCACCGCCTGCCTGCTGCCGCTCATATTGTTCCTGCCGCGCGAATGGCGCGGGCCGGTCGGGGCGCTGATCGGGCTGTTCGTGGCGGCGGTGGGGCTCAACCGCATCGCCTTTGGCGGGCATTTCCTGTCCGATGTCGTCATCTCGATCGGGCTGATGCTGATCCTGGCCGCAGTGCTTCATCACCTCATCTTCGTGCGCTACCGCGACAGCCTGTCCGACGCGGCGCTGGAGAAGCGGCTGACCGCGCTCGGCTACCGCATGGCCGAGCAGCGCGCCGCGCTGCGCCACTGGGTGCGCCGCACCCTCGCGACCTCCTATCAAAGCGCTCGCAATTTGCGCCGGGCCGAGCGGGCGATCCATCCCGGCGCTGCCGCCCGCGCCGCCGCCATGGACGCGCCGACCGGCAGTGTCGGCGCGTCCACCGGCACCAACCCGCCCTGACCGGCTTCTAGCGCTGCGCGCTCTGCCAGTTTGGCGCGGCATAGACCGGCGCGTTGGAGGGCGCCAGCAGCGGCCGGCCGAGAATATGGTCCGCCGCCTTCTCCGCCATCATGATGGTCGGCGCGTTCAGATTGGCGTTGGTGATCGAGGGCATGGCGGAGGAATCCACCACCCGCAGCCCCTCCACCCCGATCACCCGCATCTGCGGGTCGAGCACGGCCAGTGGGTCGGACGGCGATCCCATCCGGCAGGTGCAGGAAGGGTGATAGGCGCTCTCCACCTTTTCCTCGACAAAGGCGTCGATCGCCTCGTCGCTCACCACCTCCGCCCCCGGCTGGATTTCCCGCCCGCGATAGGGCGCAAACGCGTCCTGCGCGAAGATTTCGCGCGTCAGCCGCACGGCGGCGCGGAACTCGGTCCGGTCGTCGGGATGGGTGAGATAGTTGAACCGGATGCGCGGCGCCGCCAGCGGATCGGCCGAGGCGAGCCGCACCCAGCCCCGGCTCTTCGAGCGCATCGGCCCGACATGCGCCTGGTAACCATGCTCGCTCGCCAGCCCCTGCCCGTCATAGGTCACGGCCAGCGGCAGAAAATGATACTGGATATCGGGCGAGGCGATGCCGGGACGGGAGCGGATGAAGCCGCAAGCCTCGAAATGGTTGGTGGCGCCGAGCCCGTCCTTCTTCAGGAGCCAGCGCGCGCCGATCAGCCCGCGCGGGATCAGCCCCATCTTGGAATAGAGCGTGATCGGCTGGGTGCACGCCTGCTGGAAATAGACTTCCAGATGGTCCTGCAGATTCTCACCCACGCCGGGCCGGTGCGCCACCATCTCGATGCCCAGCGGCAGCAGCTCATCGGCGCTGCCGATACCGGAAAGCTTGAGCAGCTGCGGCGAATTGATCGAGCCGCCGGACAGGATCACCTCGCGCGCCGCCCGCACCTGATAGTGCTGCCCCCCGCGCGACCAGCGCACGCCAATCGCCCGGCGCCCCTCGAACAGGATGCGCTCCACCCGGGCATGGGTCTCGACCTTCAGGTTGGCCCGCTTCATCGCCGGCCGGAGATAGGCATTGGCCGCCGACCAGCGCACGCCGTCCTTGACGGTCATGTCCATGCGGCCGAAGCCTTCCTGTTGGTAGCCGTTCACATCGTCGCTGGCGGGGTAGCCCGCCTGCTGCGCCGCCTCGATGAAGGCTTTGTAGAGCGGGTTTTCCAGCGTGCCGTAGCGGGTGGCGAGCGGGCCGTCGCTGCCGCGATACTCATCCCCGCCCTCGCGGCGGCTTTCCGCCTTGCGGAAATAGGGCAGCACATCGGCATAGGACCAGCCCTGCGCCCCCTCCTGCTGCCAGCGGTCGAAATCCGCCGGCGCGCCGCGCATATAGACGAGGCCGTTGATCGAGGAGGAGCCGCCCAGCACCTTGCCGCGCGGGCAGTGCATGCGCCGCCCGCCAAGGCCCGGCTCGGGCTCGGTCTCATACATCCAGTTGTATTTCTTCATGTTCATCGGGATGGAGAGCGCGCTCGGCATCTGGATGAACACGGAACGGTCGGAGCCGCCATATTCCAGCACGAGAACGCGGTTGCTCCCGTCGGCGCTCAGCCGGTCGGCCAGCACGCAGCCGGCCGAGCCGGCGCCGATGATGATGAAGTCATAGAGATCGTGGGCGCCGTTCTGCATCAGTAGGGCGCCTCGACGCGGCCGAGATTGACGTAGACGCTCTTCAGTTGGGTGTAGTGCTCGATCGCCGCCTTGCCGTTCTCGCGCCCGAGGCCGGACTGCTTGGCCCCGCCAAAGGGCAGCTCGATCGGCGTGATGTTGTAGGCGTTGATCCAGCAGGTGCCGGCCTGCAACTGCGCGATCACCCGGTGGCCGCGCGCCAGATCCCTGGTGAACACGCCGGCGGCGAGGCCGAACTCGGTGTCGTTGGCCCGGGCGATCACCTCATCCTCCTCGGTGAAGGACAGCACCGCCATAACAGGCCCGAAAATCTCCTCGCGCACGATGCTCATCGCCTCATCGCAGCCGTCGAACACGGTCGGCGCCACGAAGCAGCCCTTGGCCAGCGCGCCCGTGGTGACGCGGTGGCCGCCGGCCAGCAGCTTCGCGCCCTCGGCCTTGCCCTTCTCGATATAGCCGAGCACCTTTTCCATGTGCTCGGGCGAGATCAGCGCGCCGATTTGGGTGGCCGGATCGAGCGGGTCGCCGACCACCATTTTCGCCATACGTGCGGTGAGCTTTGCGAGGAAGGCGGCGCGCACGCGCTCATGCACGAAGACACGGGTGCCGTTGGAGCAGACCTCGCCGGCGGAGTAGAAATTGGCCAGCAGCGCGCCCGACACCGCGTCGTCGAGATCGGCATCCTCGAACACGATCAGCGGCGATTTCCCGCCGAGTTCCAGCGTCACATATTTCAGCGTGCCGGCGGCATCCACCATCACCTTCTTGCCGGTGCCAACCTCGCCGGTGAGCGAGACCTTGGCGATGGCGGGGTGGCGGGTGAGCAGGCGGCCGGTGTCGGCAAAGCCCTGCACCACGCTGAACACGCCTTCCGGCACGCCGGCCTCGGCATAGATTTCGGCGAGCTTCAGCGCGGTGAGCGGGGTCAGTTCCGCAGGCTTGAAGATCATCGCATTGCCGCAGGCGAGCGCCGGGGCGGATTTCCAGCAGGCGATCTGCAGCGGATAGTTCCAGGCGCCGATGCCGGCGACGATGCCGAGCGGCTCGCGGCGGGTATAGCCGAAGGCGCTGGGCCCCAGATCCACATGCTCGCCCGAGAGGCCGGCGGCGAGGCCGGCATAATATTCCAGGCAGTCCGCGCCCGAGAGCACGTCGACCACGCTGGTTTCCTGGATCGGCTTGCCGGTGTCGAGCGTCTCCAGATGCGCCAGCTCGTCATTGCGGGCGCGCAGCAGGGCGACCGCCCGCATGAGGACGCGCCCGCGCTCAGCCCCGGTCATCGCGCCCCAGATCTTCTGGCCCTTGCGCGCGGCCGCCACCGCTGCCTCGACCTCGGCCTCGCCGGCGATCTCGATCTCCGCCAGCACCTCGCCGGTGGCGGGGTTCGAGGTGGTGAAGGTGGCGCCGCCATGCGGGCGGTAATGCCCGCCAATATGGTTGGCGTGCAGCGGGGGACGGCTGGTCATGGTCGCGGGTCCGTTGGTGGAGGGCGCCGGCGCGGCGGCGGCGATCTGGGCATCGACGAAAAGCGAGGCGACCTGCCGGGCGCTGACCGAATCGGTTTCGCCGGCGGCCGAGAGCGAGGAGCGCAGCCACAGCCCGTCGATGATGGCGGCGATGGTGATGGCGATGCGGGCGACGTCGGCGGACGCGACCAGCCCGCGCAGATCGTGGCGCAGATTGGCCAGCATGCGGGCCTGGTAGATGCGCTGCACCCGGCGCAGCCGCTCGGAATGCAGCACCTGCCCCCAAAAGGCGAGCCAGACGCTGGAGGTGCGCTGGTCGAATTCCTCCGGCGCCAGATTGGCGTCGATCAGCGCCTGCACCCGGGCGCGCGGCGTCGAGGCCTCGCGCAGCCGCTGTGCCGAGGCACGGTAGAGCCGCAGCGAGAGGTGACGCAGCGTCGCCTCCAGCAGCCCGTCCTTGTCGCCGAAATAATGCGCGACGAGCCCGGGCGAGACGCCGGCCCGGCGGGCGATCTGCGCCAGGGTGGAGGCGTTGAAGCCGATCTCGGCCAGCGACTCGATGGTGGCGTCGATCAGCTGGCGTCGGCGCACATCCTCCGGCGCGCGACGGCGTATGTCGTCCACACGCGCCTGACCGGCCTGATCGTCCACCTCATCGAACCGCGCCTGAGGCTTCTGCGCCTGCGCATTCGCCCGGGCCACCGGCACCTCCTGATCGACGCGAAGGGAGCTATTGAATACTCGTACAATACATGGATCAAATCGGCCGGCAATCCCCGCCATCCGGCTCGCCGGCTTGACACGAAGCGGTGTCGAAATGCTTCTGCCGGCGCGGCGCAATTTGGCAAACAGCCTCGAAAAGCGTCGTAAATTCGTCATTTCTGGGCAAAGATTGCGCGTGACAAATGGCCCGATCGCGTTTTGAATAGCTGTTCAAAAGAAGCCTCCAGAGGCCGCATCCGGGCGGAGCGGGGCGGGCCCCAAAGGGTACCGCGAGACCCCGCCGTCCCCGACTTGTCGATTCCGGCCGTGCCGGGCTTGGCGTCAGGCCATGCCGGTTCCATGATCCTGCCAGGATGCCAACGGGAACAACAACGATGCGTAAAATCGCCTTCCTCGCCGCCTTGGGCCTCGCCCTGGCCGCCACCCCCCTCCCCCGCGACGCGGCCCAGGCCGCCGAGCCGGCGGCCTGCAAGACGGTCCGCTTCGCCGATGTCGGCTGGACCGACATCACCGCCACCACCGCCCTCACCTCGGCGATCCTGGAAGCCCTCGGCTACACCCCGAAGACGCAGGTTCTGTCGGTGCCGGTGACGTACAAGTCGATGCAGACCAAGGATATCGACGTCTTCCTCGGCAATTGGATGCCGACCATGGAAGCGGACCTTGCTCCCTATCGCGAGGACAAGAGCGTCGAGGTCATCGGCGTCAACCTCGAAGGCGCCAAGTACACGCTGGCGGTGCCGACCTATCTCTATGACGAGGGCCTGAAGTCCTTCGCCGACATCGCCAAGTTCAAGGACAAGCTCGGCGGCAAGATCTACGGCATCGAGCCGGGCAATGACGGCAACCGCCTGATCCTCGACATGATCAAGGACGACAAATACGGCCTGAAGGGCTTCGATCTCGTCGAATCCAGCGAGCAGGGCATGCTGGCCCAGGTCGAGCGCGCCTCGCGCCGCAAGGAAGCCATCGTCTTCCTCGGCTGGGAACCGCACCCGATGAACGCCAAGTACGAGATGAGCTATCTCTCGGGCGGCGATGACGTCTTCGGCCCGAACTATGGCGGCGCCACCATCTACACCAACGCCCGCGCCGGCTATACCAGCGAATGCCCGAATGTCGGCACGCTGATCAAGAACCTCAAATTCACCCTCGCCACCGAGAATGTGGTGATGGGCTACATCCTGCTCGACGCCATGGAGCCGGCCAAGGCGGCCGACAAGTGGCTGAAGGCCAACCCGACCGTGTGGGAGCCCTGGCTCGCCGGCGTCACCACCATCGACGGCAAGCCGGCCGTGCCGGCAGTGAAGGCCGCGCTCAAGCTCTGAGTCCTGTGCGGCCCCTCGCCATGGGCGGCCGCTCCCTCTGACCGCCTTCGAGGCGCATTGCGCGCACCTCGGGATGATTTGGTCCGCGTGGCCCTCATCCCGAGCCCCCCGGCGAAGCCGGGTCTCGAAGGATAGTGACGCCAAGCGCCCCTGACCCGCAGGCGGCGTCCGCCCTCACTCACCCCGCCGAGGAGCGCCGATGTATGACTGGCTGACCGAGCACAAGATCCCGCTGGGACTCTGGCTCCGTGACTTCGTCGACCTGCTTACCACGCATGGTCAGGGCTTCTTCGACTTCGTCTCGCTGGTGCTGGGGGCGCTGATCGGCGGCTTCACCGACGCGCTGCTCTGGGTGCCGCCGCTGCTCCTCATCGCCCTATTCGGCCTCGCCGCCTGGCTGGTGCACCGCTCCATCGGGCTGGTGGTGTTCATCGTCGGCGCGCTGCTGCTCGTCACCAATCTCGGCTACTGGTCGGCGACGATGGAGACGCTTTCACTGGTCATCTGCGCCACGCTGGTCTGCGTCGTGGTCGGCGTGCCGATCGGCATCGCCGCCGCGCACCGGCCCTGGCTCTACACCGCCATCCGGCCGATCCTCGACCTGATGCAGACGATCCCCACCTTCGTCTATCTGATCCCCACCCTGGTGCTGTTCGGCCTGGGCGCGGTGCCGGGGCTGATCTCCACCGTCATCTTCTCGATTCCCGCGCCGATCCGCCTCACGCATCTCGGCATCTCCTCGGTGCCGCCGGCGCTCTATGAAGCCGGCAAAGCCTTTGGCGCCACCAAGACGCAGCTGCTGTTCAAGGTGGAGCTGCCCTATGCGCTGCCCACCATCATGGCCGGCATCACCCAGTGCATCATGCTGAGCCTGTCCATGGTGGTCATCGCCGCGCTGGTCGGCGCCGACGGCCTCGGCAAGCCGGTGGTGCGGGCGCTCAATTCGGTGAACATCGCCATGGGCTTCGAGGCGGGCCTCGCCATCGTCGTCCTCGCCATCGTGCTCGACCGCGTCTGCAAGCGGCCCGAGCGGCGCTCGCGAAAGGGTTGAGCCATGCCCGCCGTTGAATTCCGCAACATCGACATCGTCTTCGGCGCCGACCAGAAGAACGCCTTGAGGCTCATCGACGAGGGCCGCTCGCGCGACGAGATCCTCGCCGCCACCGGCGCCGTGCTCGGCGCGGCGGGAGTGAGCCTTGCCATCGAGCGCGGCGAGATCTGCGTGCTGATGGGTCTCTCCGGCTCCGGCAAGTCCACCATTCTGCGCGCCATCAACCGCCTGAACGAGGTGGCCCGCGGCGAGGTGCTGGTCGAGCACAACGGCACCGCCATCGACGTTGCCCGCTGCGATGAAAACACGCTGCGCGACATCCGCATGCACACCGTCTCCATGGTGTTCCAGCAGTTCGGCCTGCTGCCCTGGCGCACGGTGCGCGACAATGTCGGCTTCGGGCTGGAGCTGCGCGGCGGCATGAGCGCGGCCGAGCGCAACCGCATCGTCGACGAGAAGCTGGCCATGGTCGGCCTCACCAACTGGTCGGAGAAATACACCAACGAGCTCTCCGGCGGCATGCAGCAGCGCGTCGGCCTCGCCCGCGCCTTCGCCACCGATGCCGATATCCTGCTGATGGACGAGCCGTTCTCGGCGCTCGACCCGCTGATCCGCGACAAGCTGCAGGACGAGCTGCTCGATCTGCAGCGGCGCATCCAGAAGACCATCGTCTTCGTCAGCCACGATCTCGACGAGGCGCTGAAGCTCGGCAACAAGATCGCCATCATGGAAGGCGGGCGCATCGTCCAGGCGGGCACGGCCGAGGACATCTTGCTGCGCCCGGCCACCGCCTATGTCGCCGAGTTCGTCAAGCACATGAACCCGCTCAACGTGCTGCGCGGCACGGCGGTGATGCGCCCGGCCGCCAGCCTCGCCCGGCAGGGCGATGAGGTGGTGCTCGACAGGGACGGACGGGTGAAGGTGAAGATGGACGCCGAGGGGCGGCCGGTCTCGCTCGATCTCGACGGCCGCCAGGGCGTCCTCGCCGCCGCCGATGGCGAAGCCGGCCTGATCGACGACAAGCTGGCGCATGATGCCGACTGCATCGTCGCCCCGGTCGACCTGAAGCTGAAGGCGGCGATCGAACTGAAGCGCCACACCGACCTGCCGATCCTGCTGGTCGACAGTCTCGGCCGCCTCGCCGGCCTGTGCGACGATGACGAGATCTATCGCGGCCTGCTCAGAAGGCTGGACGGGTAAAGGTCGACGCATCGGCGGAGGGTCAGGAGACCACCGCGCACCGCGTCATCCCGGAACGGCCAAAGGCCGTATCCGGGATCGATTGCCGGATCCGCGACGGGGGGACGATCCCGGATATGGCCTGACGGTCATTCCGGGATGACGAGAGGAATGGCTGCCAGCCCTTACGCCGCCGCCAGGCCGACCGCTTCCACCACATCGTTGACCACGGCCTCGACCAGATCGCGATTGTCGCCCTCGCCCATCACCCGGATCACCGGCTCGGTGCCGGAGGGGCGGATGAGCAGGCGGCCATGGCTGTTGAGCTTGAGTTCGGCGGCGGCGATCGCCTTGAGCACGCCGTCATTCTCCAGCGGCCGGCCGCTCTTGTAGCGCACATTGCGCAGGATCTGCGGCAGCGGCTCGAAGCGGTGGCACACCTCGGACACCGGCCGCTGCCGGCGCTGCACCATGGCGAGCACCTGCAGCGCCGCCACCAGGCCGTCGCCGGTGGTCGAATAATCCGACAGGATGATGTGGCCGGACTGCTCGCCCCCGACATTGAAGCCATGGGCGCGCATGTGCTCCAGCACATAGCGGTCGCCCACCGGCGTGCGGGCCAGCGTCAGCCCCAGATCGGCCAGATGGCGCTCCAGGCCGAGATTGGACATCACGGTGGCGACGATGCCGTTGCGCGACAGCCGGCCATCCTCGTGGAAGCTCTCGGCCACCACGGCCATCAGCTGGTCGCCATCCACCAGCCGGCCCTTCTCGTCGACGATCAGCACCCGGTCGGCGTCGCCGTCGAGCGCGATGCCGATATCGGCGCGCACTTCCCGCACCTTGGCCGCCAGCGCCTCGGGCGCGGTGGAGCCGACATCGCGGTTGATGTTGAAGCCGTCCGGCTGGTCGCCGATGGTGATGACCTCGCAGCCGAGCTCCCACAGCGCTTCCGGGGCGACGCGATAGGCGGCGCCATTGGCGCAGTCGACCACCACCCGCAGCCCGTCAAAGGACTGGTTGCGCGGCAGCGTGCGCTTGGCGAACTCGATATAGCGCGCATGCACGCTTTCGATGCGCTTGGCGCGGCCCATATCGGCGGGCTGGGCGAGCATGCTGCCCATGTCGCCGCGGATCAGCGCCTCGATCCGGGTTTCCAGCTCGTCGGAGAGCTTGTAGCCGTCGGGTCCGAACAGCTTGATGCCGTTATCGTCATAAGGGTTGTGCGAGGCGGAGATCATGACGCCGAGATCGGCGCGCATGGAATGGGTCAGCATCGCCACCGCCGGCGTCGGCATCGGGCCGAGCAACAGCACGTCCATGCCCACGGCGGTGAAGCCGGCGACCAGCGCGTTTTCGATCATGTAGCCGGACAGGCGCGTGTCCTTGCCGATGACGACGCGGTGCCGGTGATCGCCCCGCTGGAACACCAGCCCGGCGGCCATGCCGACCCGCAGCGCGAGTTCCGGCGTGATGATGCCATTGGCCCGGCCGCGAATCCCGTCGGTGCCAAATAAAGTGCGTGCCATGCCCTGCCTCATGCGAATCGACGCCGTCCCGGCGCGCCAGCGGCGCGTCGACACTCACTCTTCTCTATCATCGAGCCTACAGGCAAGGGTTTCACAAAGTGTAAGCGTTCGTTGCGGCGCCGTCGGGCCGGAAAAGACGCTCTTCGATGCCGACGCGATCAGGATCACGCGATATTATCTCGCGGGATGCTTCGCCCGTCTGCGGTGCCGAAAGGCTGGAGACAAACAAAAAGGGGAAGATCTGCTTGCGCACATCTTCCCCTCCATTCAGCCTAAGAAACCGATCACGCCTGCGGCTGCGGCTCCATGCCGGCATCCGGGCGCGGCGGGCGGTTCTTGCCGGCGCTCGGCACCACCGAACCGCGCGTATTGGCGGGTTCGATCGTGGTGTCGCGCACGGGCGCATTGCCGTCGAGCAGGCCGATGATCTCGTCGCCGGACAGCGTCTCATATTCGAGCAGGCCGCGGGCCAGGATTTCCAGCCCGTCCTTGCTCTCGGTCAGGATCCGCTTGGCCTCGGCATAGCCTTCGTCAACCAGGCGACGCACTTCGCTGTCGATAGTCTGCGCCGTGGCTTCGGAAACATTCTGCTGGCGCTGCATCGACATGCCGAGGAACACCTCGTCATTGTTCTCGCCATAGGCGACGTTGCCCAGCTTGTCCGAGAAGCCCCAGCGCGTCACCATCATGCGGGCGAGGCGGGTGGCCTGCTCGATGTCGGAGGCGGCGCCTGACGTCACCTTCTCGGGACCGAAGATCAGCTCCTCGGCGACGCGGCCACCCATCATGATGGCGAGACGCGACGTCATCTGCTCATAGGACATGGAGAGCTTGTCGCGCTCCGGCAGCTGCATCACCATGCCGAGCGCGCGCCCGCGCGGAATGATCGTCGCCTTGTGGACCGGATCGGTCGCCGGGACCTTCAGGGCGACGATGGCATGGCCGCCTTCGTGATAGGCGGTCAGCATCTTCTCGTCCTCGGTCATGACGAGCGAGCGGCGTTCCGCACCCATCATCACCTTGTCCTTGGCATCCTCGAAGTCGCTCATCGTCACCATGCGCTTGTTGCGGCGCGCGGCCATGAGGGCAGCCTCGTTGCAGAGGTTAGCGAGATCGGCGCCGGAGAAGCCGGGCGTACCACGGGCGATCACCTTGAGGTTCACGTCCGGCGCCACCGGCACCTTGCGGGCATGGACCTTGAGAATCTGTTCGCGGCCGACCACGTCCGGGTTCGGCACCACGACCTGGCGGTCGAAGCGGCCGGGACGCAGCAGGGCGGGGTCGAGCACGTCCGGGCGGTTGGTCGCGGCGATGAGGATGATGCCCTCATTGGCCTCGAAGCCGTCCATCTCGACCAGCAGCTGGTTCAGCGTCTGCTCGCGTTCGTCATTGCCACCGCCGAGGCCGGCGCCACGATGGCGGCCGACCGCGTCGATTTCGTCGATGAAGATGATGCAGGGCGCGTTCTTCTTCGCCTGCTCGAACATGTCGCGCACGCGGCTGGCGCCGACGCCGACGAACATCTCGACGAAGTCGGAACCGGAAATGGTGAAGAACGGCACGTTCGCTTCACCGGCGATGGCACGGGCGAGCAGCGTCTTGCCGGTGCCGGGCGGGCCGACCAGCAGCACGCCGCGCGGGATGCGTCCGCCGAGACGCTGGAACTTCTGCGGATCGCGCAGGAAGTCGACGATCTCGGTGAGGTCGCTCTTGGCCTCGTCGATGCCGGCCACGTCCTCGAAGGTCACGCGGCCATGCGCCTCGGTCAGCAGCTTGGCGCGGCTCTTGCCGAAGCCCATCGCCTTGCCGCCCGCACCGCCCTGCATCTGGCGCGACAGGAAGATCCAGACGCCGATCAGCGCGATGAAGGGGAGCCAGGAGATCAGCAGGCTGACGAACCACGGCACATTGTCGGTCAGCGGCTTGGCGGTGATCGACACGCCCTTGCCATAGAGGCGCTGGATCAGCGAGGGATCATTGGGCGAATAGGTCTGGAAGGTGCGCCCGTCGGTGAAGGTGCCGGTAATCTCCGGACCCTGGATCACCACGTCGCGCACGCGGCCCTGATCGACCTCGTTGAGCAGCTGCGAGAAGCTGACATCGTTCGTCGCCTGACGCTGCGCCGGATTCTGGAACAGCGAAAACAGCGCCAGAAGCAGAAGAACGATGATCACCCAGAGGGCGAAATTCCGAATATTGGCGTTCATCATGTCCCTTTCGGCGTCGGATTCGACCGACGCGCGGGCACCGCCGGCGCTGGCGGCCCTCCCTTGTCGCTCCGTAATTTAGGTGGCGCAGGGGTGATTGCCAAGATGTCGGGAGCAAGGCACCTGCGACCTTCCGCGCAAATCCGCGTCACCGGGTGGAACCGGAGGGCCGCCGCGCCGGGGCGGGAGCCAGCGCGACACTCCGCCGGTTCACCCGCACCACCGCCCCGGCAAGGGTGCGCGCGCCCTGTTCGTCTGGCCCGAGCCCGGCAATCCAGGCCAGCAGCGCCTCCAGCTTGCCGAGTTCCACCGGCCCCGTACCCACCGCCGCGACCGCACGCCCGAGCAGGCGCAGGGCGATCTCCTCGGGAAGGGCGGCAAGGCCGGCACGGGGCAAGGTCAGGGCGGGCTCCCCCTCTCGCCGGGTCGGCCAGAGGGCGGCAGCGGCGGCGTCTGTGGCCGCCTCCAGCGCCGCCTCGGCCCGGGCCATGCGGCGCGCCAGGCGCTCCACGGCGGCGGCATCGAGGCCTTCCGCCGCCAGCGCGGGCAGCAGCTCCCGCAGCCGCACGCGGGCAAAGCGCGGATTGCTGTTCGAGGGGTCACGGACAAAGGCGATGCCCGCCGCCTCGCACAGCGCGACCAGTTCCGCCTTCGGCCGGCCCAGCAGCGGGCGCAGGAGCGTGATCGTCCCCAGCGGGCGCACGGCCGGAATGCCGGCGAGCCCGCCGATTCCAGAACCGCGCATCAGCCGGAAAAGCACCGTCTCGGCCTGGTCGTCGCGTGTGTGGGCGGTGGCAAGCGCGCTGGCGCCGATCGCCTGCGCATGGGCGGCCAGCGCCTCGTAGCGCGCATCGCGGGCCGCCTCCTGCAGGCGCGTGCCCGGCAGCGGCGCGGCGAGGTCGAGAATCGCGTGAGGCAGGCCGAGCCGTTGCGCCAGCGCGGCGACGTCCCGCGCCTCAGTGCGCGATTCGGCCCGCAGGCCATGGTCAACCGTGGCGACGTGCAGCCGGGTCGCCGCGTGGCACTGGGTGCGCCAGCGATGGGCCAGCAGCATCAGCGCGGTCGAATCGGGGCCGCCTGACACCGCGAGCAGCACATCGGCATGGCCGGCAAGGGGAGCAAAGAGCGTCGCCAGCTCGGCCGCGTCAGGGCCGGGGGCGGGGTCGGCGGGCGCGGCCTCAGCAGCCGGCGCGCTTCTGCTCACGCTCCACCCCCTGCTTCACCGTTGCCGACGCGCGCGGGTATTTGTTGCCGACGGCGTTGAGCGTCGCGCAGGCGGCATCCTTCTCGCCGATCGCCGCGAGCGACTGGCCGAGGCGCAGCAGGGCGTCCGGGGCCTTCACCGCATTGGGGTAATCGGTCGACACTTTGAGGAAATTCTGCGCCGCTTCCTTATAGGACTTGCGCAGATACTGGCTCTCGCCCAGCCAGTAATAGGCGTCCGGCGTGGCCCGGTCGGTGGGGTAGAGCTTGACGAACTGCTCGAAGGTCTGGCCCGCAGCGGCATAGTCCTGGCGCTGGAGCGCGCCGAAGGCGAGATCGAACATTTCCTTCGGCGAGGTGGCCGGCTGGGCGCCCCCGCCCGCGGCGGCGCCGGAAAGGGTGCCGAGGTCCATTGGCGCGCCGCTCGGCGCGGTGGCCCCCAGCGGGCGCGGCGCACCGGGCGCACCGGCCTGGGCGGAGGGGTCGAACACGTCGGGACGGCGGGCGGTCTCGCCCGCAGCCGCCGGCGCGGCGCCGGTGTCGCCCTGCAGCAGCCGCAACTGCTGCTCAAGCTGCTGGTTGCGGAATTGCAGCTGCTCGATCTGCCCGGTCATCTGCCGCAGCTGGTTTTCCAGCCGGTCGATCCGGGTGACGATGCTGTCGGCCTCTTCAACCTGCGCCGGCTGGTTGCCCGCGCGCACCTGTCCCGGCGGCTTGAAGAGATTGCCGAAGAAATTGTTGTCCGCCTGCGCCTGCGCTGCCTCGAACGGGACGGAAGCGGCGGCGAGAGCGGCGACAAGAACGAGAGCGGCGGGACGAAGCGGGCGGACGGTCATCATGGCCATGCACTGGAACGGGAACAGCGGAGCGGCGGCAGGACGCCGCGCGCTTTCCATTTGAACATACGGGGCTGATCACGTCCAAAGTTTGACCCAGGGTCATCCCTTGCACGTTGCAACCCGCCAGAAATACGAAAACCCGGCCCGCAGGGCGAGCCGGGTTTCGTTGCTGCGCGGAGGCGCCGATCAGGTGCCGGTGGCGTTCAGCACGGTGACGGCCCGGCGGTTCTGCGACCAGCAGGAGATGTCGTTGCAGACCGCGACCGGGCGCTCCTTGCCGTAGGAGATGGTCCGCATGCGGCTTGCCGCGACACCGCGCTGGACCAGATAGTCGCGCACGCTCTGGGCGCGGCGGGCACCGAGGGCGATGTTGTATTCGCGGGTGCCGCGCTCGTCGGCATGGCCTTCGATGGTGAAGCTGTAGCGGGCGTACTGGTTCAGCCACTGCGCCTGCTTGTCGAGCGTCGCCTGCGCCTGCGGCGTCAGGCTGGTCTGGTCGCTCTCGAAGAACACGCGGTCGCCGACCGAGACGATGAACTCCTGCGGGCTGCCGGGAGGCGCCGAACCGAGAGCGGCGCCGGCGCCGTCCATCGGGTTCTTGGCGCAGGCGGCCGCGAGCATCGCGAAACCGACGATGAAGGCGACGCGCGCGCCGCCCAGATGGCGCAACATACGGATCATACCGCTGACTCCTGAATTCCCGACTGATCTGCCGACTGGCTGCTGGCGACCATCAATGTTCCGTCGTGCTTTACGAAACCTTGCTGAATTGCGCCAATTTCGCGACCATTCCGTAAACCGCCGCTTATGGTTAATCGTTCCCTGACAGAACCCGCTCAGGAGCGCAAGGGCGACCAGGCCGGGTCGGACGCGTAGCTGGGCGTCGGCACGCGCTGCTCGTTATAGCCGGTGATGTCCACCGTATAGAGCTGCGGCCCACCTCCGCCCCCCGCATCGCGGAAAAACATGATGACGCGCCCGTTCGGGGCGAAGGTCGGCCCCTCATTGTGGTAGCCCTCGGTGAGGATGCGCTCGCCCGAGCCGTCCGGCCGCATCAGCCCGATGGCGAAGCGTCCCTGTGCCTGCTTGGTGAAGGCGATCACATCGCCGCGCGGCGACCAGACCGGCGTGGAGTAACGCCCGTCGCCGAAGGAGATGCGGCGCTGGTTCGAGCCGTCCGGGTTCATGAGGTAGATCTGCGAGCCGCCGCCGCGGTCGCTCTCGAAGCAGATCTGCGTGCCATCCGGCGAGTAGCAGGGCGCGGTGTCGATGGCGGCGGTATCGGTCAGCCTTGTGGTGGCCTTGGAGCGCAGGTCCATCACGAAGATGTTGGAATCCGCCCCCTGCTGCAGGCTCAGGATCACCCGCTGCCCGTCAGGGGCGAAGCGCGGCGAGAAGCTCATATTGGGGAAGTTGCCAACCACTTCGCGCTGGCCGTTCTCGATGTTGAGCAGGTAGACGCGCGGCTCGCCATTGCCATAGCTCATATAGGTGATTTCCTGGCTGGTCGGCGAGAAGCGCGGGGTCAGCACGAGGTCGTCGCCGCGCGTGAGATAGGTCACGTTGGCGCCGTCCTGGTCCATGATGGCGAGGCGCTTGATCCGCTTCTCCTTCGGCCCGCTCTCGTCGACGAAGACGATGCGCGTGTCGAAATAACCCTTCTCGCCGGTGAGCCGCTCATAGATCGCGTCGGCGATGATGTGGGCGACGCGGCGCCAGTTCTCCGGCTGGGTGAAATATTGCTGGCCGATCAGCTGCTGGCCGGCGAACACGTCCCACAGGCGGAATTCCGCCTTCACCCGCCCGTCCGGCTGGCGGGTGATGCGGCCGGTGACGAGTGCCTGCGCGTTGATGACGCGCCAGTCCTGGAAGCGCGGCGAGGCGTCCGGGTTGCTGATCTTCTCGACGAAGGCGGCCGGGTCGATCGGGGCGAACAGGCCCGAGCGACGCAGATCGGCCGAGATGATCTGCGTCACCCCCTTGCCGGCCTCGATGTCCTGCGGGCTGCCGCCGCCGACGAAATCGGTGATGGCGATGGGCAGCGGCTGCACCGTGCCCGAGGTGATGTCGAGGCGGACGGCGGCATTCGCCACACCCGGCGCGAGCATCGCCCCGCCAAGCCCGGCCCCGCCGAGCGCCGCCATGCCGACAAGGACCGACCGGCGGCCGACAAGGCCATTGGCTTCAAGGGGAAAACGCCGCGACATTCTGGGTACCTCGGAAAAAACGGGCATCAATGAAGCATGGCCGGGTTGAAGCCCAGCTCCAGTTCCCGCCACGTATCGTAGCGGTCGGCACGCAGCATCGGGAACGGATTAGCCTGATTGGCGATCTCGTACAGCGCCCGCTGGGCCGTCTCACGAACAATTGGTGCATAAGGATTGCCGACGCCCTGCACCTCGACCAGCTGCGGCGCGCCGACCATCTTGCGGTCGGGGCCCAGCATGATCTTGAACACCACCGTCACCTGGCCGGCATCCACCGCACCGGCCGGCAGCTTCCAGAAGCGGGCGATATAGGCGCGCAGCGCGTCGATCTCGGTCTGCGACAGCGAGGTCGCCGCCCCCTGCGACGCGCCGAGCGAGGCGGTGTTGTTGATCGTCTCGCCCAGCGCCGCCATCCGCCGCGGGTCCTGCTTGTTCAGCAGGGCGGCGATCTGGTTCGGGTTGAAGTCGCGCTCGGGCGCCGGCTCCTGCACCACCTTGGGCGGAATGTTCTTCGGCTTCTGCGGCGGCTTCGGCGGCGGCGGGGTCGCCTGCGCCTGCTCCTGCGGCTTGGGCTGGTCCTTCGGCGGCTCCGGCGGCTTGGCCGCGAGCGCCTCCGCGTCCGGCGGCGGCGGCGGTGCGGGCTGGGCCTCGGCCTGCGCGGCCGGCGGCTTGGGCTCGGCCGGCTTCGCCTCGGGAGGCGGCGGGGGCGGCGGCGGCGGGGCGGCAGGCTCGTTCGAGGCCTTCACCTCGGGCTTCTCGGAAACCTTGGACTCGAGATTTTCCGCCTGCTTGGGCGTGTCGGCCTTCTTCTCGACGACGGGCTTCGGGTTCTCCTTCGGCGCGTCCTTCTTGCCGGCCATCATCTTCGACATTTCGGCATCGGAGATGATGTCGATCGGCATGGATTCGGCCGGCGTCGCCTCATAGGGCGAGGGAGACGCGAAGGAGACCGCCATGAAGCCGATAATGCCGACGTGAAGCGCCGCCGAGGAAAGGAAGCCCGCCTTCATGCGTCAGCCTCCCTCGACTTCGGAGACCAGCGCCACGCGCTTGAACCCGGCGCCGGACAGGCGGCCCATCACACGCATCACCGAACCATAATCGAGGCTCTTGTCGGCACGCACGAAGATGCGCTCCTCATAGCCGGCTTTGCCGATCGCCTGCAGCTTCGGCACCAGCTCGTCGACGGGGATTTCGGTGTCCTGCAGGAAGATCTTGCCGTCCTTGGTGATGTTGACGATCAGCGGCGCGCTTTCCTGCGGCACCGCCTTGGCCTCGGTCTGCGGCAGGTCGAGCGGCACGCCCGTGGTGAGCATGGGCGCGGCGACCATGAAGATGATGAGCAGCACCAGCATCACGTCGACCATCGGCGTGACGTTGATCTCGGACATGACGGCACCGCCCGCGCGACGACGCGAACGCCGCGAGTGCCAGCCGCCTCCTGCTCCTCCGGACATGCCCATGGATCAGCCCCGTTCGTCGATCTGGCGCGACAGGATGGCGGAGAACTCGTCGGCGAAGCCCTCCAGCCGCGCCGCCTGCCGGTTCACTTGAGAGACGAACTTGTTATAGAAAATCGTCGCGGGAATGGCGGCGATAAGGCCGATTGCCGTCGCGAACAGGGCTTCGGCGATGCCCGGCGCCACCACGGCGAGGCTGGTGTTCTTCGAGGCGGCGATCGACTGGAAGCTGGTCATGATGCCCCACACCGTGCCGAACAGGCCGATGAACGGGCCGGCCGAGCCGACGGTGGCCAGCACCAGCAGCCGGTTCTCCAGCCGCTCCACCTCGCGGGCGATGGTGACGTTCATCACCTTGTCGAGTCGCTGCGTCAGGCCGGCAAGCGAGCGCGCGCCGCCCTCATAGGAGCGCTTCCACTCGCGCATGGCCGCCACGAAGATCGCCGCCATGGCGTGGTTCTGCCGCGAGGACAGCGAGCGGTACAGCTCCTCCAGGCTCTGCCCGGACCAGAACGTGGTCTCGAAGCGGTCCATCTGCCGCTTCATGCGGCCATACAGGATGGTCTTGTCGATGATGATCGCCCACACCCAGACCGAGGCGAGCACGAGGCCGGCCATGACGAACTTCACGATCAGGTGTGCCTGAAGGAAAAGCCCGATCAGCGAGAGGTCGGCGCTGCCCATGCCGGCACCCGCAGGGGAGGAAACCATGCCGTCGGGGGCGGCAACCGCCTGCCCGTCGACCTGCGCCGTCGGCGCCGCGGTCACCGGCACGGGCGCGTTCTGGGCGATGGCCATGGACGCCGGCGCCGCCAGAACCAGCATCACCGCGAATAGAAGCTTCTTCAGCGTCATCAAGCCAATCCTGCCAGATCGTTAAAGGTCGCACTGCCGCCTTGCATCGGCTGCCGACAGCAGCGAATGCCCTGCATGGCTGCTGTGGGAACGCGCCCGCCATCAACCGACCGAGTCTGTCCAAACTTGGGCGATCAAGGCCGTGGCGCACCCGCAGCCGCCCGGTACAACACCGTATTAGGGTTAATACCGCGTTAGCGTTGCCGCATCGCAACAGCGTCAGGGGTGTTTTCTTACCGAGTGCGACCTCAGGGCTGCGGGGCCTGCTCCAGCGCCAGTTTCATCGCCGCCCGCAGCGCATCCGGAATACGCCGGGCGCGGCCCTGGGCGACGAAGGCGACCTTCACCTTGGCCTCGACGATGAGGTCCGCGCCGCGCTTCACCTTCTGGGCGAGGGTGATGGAGGCGCCGGCGACCTCGATCGGGCTGGTATGGACCTCCAGCACGTCGTCGATGCGGGCGGGGCGGACGAATTGCAGCTCCATCGAGCGCACCACGAAGGCGAAGCCCGGCGCCTCGGCCAGCGCCTCGCCGAACAATTCGCCCTGCACCACGCCGATCAGGCGCAGATGGTCGGAGCGGGCGCGCTCCATGAACTTCAGGTAGTTGGCGTGGTAGACGATGCCGGAAAAATCCGTGTCCTCGTAATAGACCCGAACGGGCAGCACATGCCCGCCCGGCACCAGCTTTCCCGCCAGATGCAGGAAGGGGTCGGCCTTGAGGACGTCAGGGGATAAAGGGTCGGGGCGCTCGTTCATCACGCCCTCATAAACGAGAAGGCCCGGCAAAAAAAGAACCGCGCCCCTCGGGTGAGGGGCGCGGCCACATCATGATCGCCGTGGGTCAGTTCTGGACATCATCCGTCGGCGCGGAAGGCGCGGCCGGGCGGTTGCGGCGGTCGGCCATGAACTGGTCGAACTCCGCCTTGTCCTTGGCCTGGCGCAGGCGGTCGAGGAAGGAACGGAAATCCTTCTGCTCGTCTTCCAGCCGGCGCAGCGTCTCCTGGCGGTATTCGTCAAAGGCACGGTTGCCGCTGGAGGGGAACCCGCCGCCGAACCGGCTGCCGAAATTGCGCACGGCTTCCGCGCCCTCTTCCTGCCAGCGGCCGAAGCCGCGCTTGCCACCACAAAACATCCGTCCACTCCCTATCGTGAAGGCCAGGACCGCAAGACCCAGAGGCCACCAGGCCATGAAGCCCAGTACCGTGAGCGCGATCCAGGCCGGCTTGCCATATGCGTCGAGCTTCTGTGCGAGCTCCATGGGCGTACCGCTCCTGGGTAGAACCGCCGCGGGCACCATGCCCACTTGGGTTAATGTTAATCACATTCACATAGATAGAAATCCACTCCCCGCTTGTCAATGGGGGCGGCCTGCGGGATGGAGGGGAAAAGGACACATCCCATGACTGCACCGATTCCCGAATGGACCGAGGTCGCCCGGATTTTCGAGCCGGATGGCGCCTTGCGCGACCTCTATGTGCTCGATGCCGGCCCTGTCGGCTGGCAGGCCGTGCTGGACGGCCTGCGCGCGCTCGACCCGCCGCCCGTCTTCGACATTGACGGCGAGCCGGCGGCCCTGCCCGCGCATATCGAGGATGTGTTCGCCATCTGGGGAAACGCAAGCCCCAGCCTGCGGTGGAACGCGGGCGAGGTGCAGGTCAACCTGCACTTCTTCCGCAGCGACGATATCGAGTTCGACATCGACCCCGCCGATGTCTGCGAGCCGGAAGACTGGCTGGCGCTCGCCCGTTTCATGCTCTGGCTGGCGGAAACAGCCGAGCGCCCGGTGGTGCTGACACCGGAGAACACGCCGGACGACATCATGCTGTTCTGCCGGAACGCGCAGGACGGCATCGAGGTCAACGCGACGCCGGAGGACTGAGCGCCGCGCCTCAGCCGCCCGCGGCCAGCCCCTTGAGATAGACCAGGAAGGCGGCCTCCAGGAGCTCGTCCGGCGCCATTGGCAGCTTGCGGCGGGCCCCGTCGGCGCGGCCGAACAGCGAGGCGACGCCATGCGCCAGCGCCCAGGTGTGCAGCGCCACCATCAGCGCCGGCGGGCGCACGGTGGGCGGCATGGAGGCGACCAGCGTGTCCGCCGCCTCGCGCAGCACGCCGAAGGCGCGCTGGCCGGCCTGGTCGAGCGCCGGGAAGGCCTCGCTGCGCAGGCCGGATTCGAACATCGCGACATAGTCCGCCGGGTGCTCGCGGGCGAATGCGAGATAGGCCCGGCCAAGCCGTTCGAAGGCCTCGGACGGGGTCGGCCGCCCCTCGTTCCAGCCCGCCTCCAGCGCCTTGGTGAAGCGCTCGAACCCGTCCGCCGCCACCGCCGCCAGCAATTCGTCGCGGTCGCGAAAATGCCGGTAGGGCGCGGCAGGGGAAACGCCGGCACGGCGCGCCGCCTCGGCGAAGGTGGCGCCGGCGGTGCCCTTCTCCGCGATCAGCTCAAGCGCCGCCTTCATCAGGGCTTCCCGCAGGTTGCCGTGATGATAGCCGCGCGATTCTCCGCCGTTCCGGGACCAGCTCATGTGAAGGGGACTTACATCACGCGGGGGGCTGCGTCGATGGCCGGGCGCGCAAGGGGTTAATCCGCGCCCTCGTCGAACAGCGGCATCTGGTTGACGCTCGAGGGCGCCGCGAGGCCGAGATGCTTGAAGGCGTGCGCGGTCAGCACCCGCCCGCGCGGGGTGCGCTGGAGAAAGCCCTGCTGCACCAGATAGGGCTCGATGATCTCCTCGATGGCGTCGCGCGGCTCGGAGAGCGCGGCGGCGATGGTTTCCACCCCCACCGGCCCGCCGCCATAATTCATCGCCACCACGGTGAGATAGCGCCGGTCCATCTGGTCGAGGCCGAGCCCGTCGACTTCAAGCGCCAGCAGCGCATGGTCGGCGGCGGCGCGGTCGATGATCTCCTTGCCCGCCACCAAAGTGAAGTCGCGCACCCGGCGCAGCAGCCGGCCGGCGATGCGCGGCGTGCCACGCGCCCGGCGGGCGATCTCGCGCGCGCCGTCCCGGGCGATGGGGATGCCCATCACCCGCGCGCCGCGCGTTACCACCAGTTCCAGTTCCTCCACCGTGTAGAAGTTCAGCCGGATCGGAATGCCGAAACGGTCGCGCAGCGGCGTGGTCAGCAGGCCCGAGCGCGTGGTGGCGCCCACCAGGGTGAATTTCGACAGCGAGATCTTCACCGAGCGCGCCGCCGGCCCCTCGCCGATGATGAGGTCGAGCTCGTAATCCTCCATCGCGGGATAGAGAATTTCCTCCACCGCCGGGTTGAGCCGGTGAATCTCGTCGATGAACAGCACGTCGCGTTCTTCGAGATTGGTCAGCAGCGCCGCGAGGTCGCCCGCTTTCGCGATGACCGGGCCGGAGGTGGAGCGGAAGCCCACCCCCAGCTCGCGCGCCACGATCTGCGCCAGCGTCGTCTTGCCCAGCCCCGGCGGGCCGACGAACAGCACATGGTCCAGCGCCTCGCCGCGCGCCTTGGCCGCCTTGATGAAGATGTCGAGATTGGCCCGCGCCTGCTCCTGCCCGACGAATTCGGCCAGATTCTGCGGCCGCAGCGAGGCCTCGGCGAGGTCTTCCTCGCGCTTGTCGGGGGCGATGAGGCGTTTTTCGCTCACTTCGCCAGTTCCTTCAGGCCGAGACGGATCAGCCGGGCGGTGTCGGCGTCTTCGCCCGCCTCACGCACCGCGCCAGCAATGGCGGCACTGGCCTGGATCGGCGCATAGCCCAGATTGACCAGCGCCGAGACCGCGTCCGCCACCGGACGGGGCGCCTGCCGGTCCTCGATCTGCGCGACCAACCCGGCGACGCCGGGGTCGACGCTGGCAAAGCCCGGTGCCTTGTCCTTCAGCTCGGCGACGATGCGGGCGGCGACCTTCGGCCCGACGCCATTGGCCCGCGCCACCATCACCTTGTCGCCCAGCGCCACCGCATTGGCGAGCTCGGCGGGCGAGAGGGTCGAGAGCACGTTCAGCGCCACCTTGGAGCCGACGCCCTGCACATTCTGCAGCAGCAGGAACCAGCTTTTCTCCGCCTGCGAGACGAAGCCGTAGAGGCGGATCATGTCCTCGCGCACCAGCATCTCGATGAAGAGCGTCGCCGCCTCGCCGACGCGCGGCAGCGCCTGCAGCGTGCGCGCCGAACAGTGGACGAGATAGCCCACCCCCTGCACGTCGAGGATCACATGGTCGTCGCCATAGCTATCGACCAGGCCCTTCAGCTTGCCGATCATCGTGCTGCAACCCTTGAGGTGAGCTTTGTCGAAACCTTGGCCGCCATCTGCGCCTTCATCGCCGCCATGCCCCGATGCTGCGCATGGGTGACGGCCACCGCAAGCGCATCGGCGGCATCGTCGGTGGTGAAATCGGCCTGCGGCAGCAGGATCTTCATCATCATCCGGATCTGCGCCTTCTCGGCGCGGCCGGCGCCGACCACGGTCTTCTTCACCAGCAGCGCCGCATATTCGGAAACCGGTACCCCCGCGAGCGCCGGGGTCAGCATCACCACGCCGCGCGCCTGGCCGAGCTTGAGCGTCGAGGCCGGGTTGACGTTGACGAAGGTCTCTTCCACCGCCGCCTCGTCGGGCGTGTAGGTGCGCAGCACCTTGGCGAGATCATTGTGCAGGCAGGCCAGCCGTTCCGCCAGCCCGCCCTCCTCCGGCGGCATCACCGTGCCGCAGGCGATGAAGGAGAGCCGGGTGCCGGCAGCCTCGATCACCCCCCAGCCGGTGCGGCGGAGGCCGGGATCGAGCCCGAGGATGCGAATCGCAGACGTCGCCATCCCCTAGGGCGTACCCGAACAAAGGACGAACGCCTAGGGGCGATGCACCGTCCCGCGCCCCGGCACGGCCGGGACGCCGATCATGGTTGACGGGACGTTAACGCCGCCCGCTGAACGCCCCGCTGGCCAGCACCACGCCGATGCCGGTCGCCGCCACGCCGATGATCGCCGCCGTGTCGGGATGCTCGCCCAGCGCCGGCACGGCGATCAGCGCCGCCAGCGCCGGCACCAGCCCGGTAAAGGCGGCCGCGCGCGAGGAGCCGAGCCGCTCGATGGCGATGCCGAAGGCCACCAGCGCCACCACCCCCGAGAGCAGGCCCTGGATCAGCAGTTGGAACAGCACTTCCCGGCCATAGCCGCTCGCCACCGCCTCGACCACGCCCGGCACGCCGTAAGGGGTGAGAACGACCGTCGACCACAGCCCCACCAACCCGACGGTCTCGGTCGCCCGCATGCCGGTGCGGCGAAAGGCGAGCGTGTAGCCGGCCCACATCGTCGCGCCGATCAGCAGCAGGGCGTGGCCGCGCCAGGCCCCGTCTTCCGGGTAGAGCAGCCCGCGCCCGCCCAGCGTGACCACGCCGAGTGCGATGGCGGCAAAGCCAATCGCCCGGCCCATTCCCAGCCGCTCGCGGAACACCAGCACCGAGATGGCGGCGACGATCAGTGGCATGGTGCCGGGCAGCAGCGGGCCGACATCGGCCGCCGGGACGAAGCGCATCGCGTTCGCCACATCGAGGAAGAAGAAGGCGCCGGCACCGAGGAAGCACAGCAGGAAGGGCAGGAAGCCGCGCGTCGGCCACAGGCCGATCCGCCACCAGGCGGGCGCCAGCACCACCGCCGGCACGACGAAGCGCAGCCAGCCCACCGTCGCCGGCGGCAGATGGCCATGCACGGCGTGGCGGGTGGAGACGATCCAGCCGCCCCAGATGGCGACGGCGAGAAGCGCGCAGCCGGCGCCGGTGAGGCGGTCGGCCAGCGAGGGAACGGCCGCGCCGCCAGGCGCGGCCGCGGAGACGGACTGGTTCATGATCGAGATCCCGCCGCAGCGCGGCGCAGAAAAGTGTGGCGCCCGGCACGGTGCCGGGCGGCGCCAGGTCAGGCGACGGGTTGCGCCGAATGTGGCGTGCGCGACCCGTCGGCGCAAATGCGTTTTGCGAATGGCTACGTTCGCGAAAGCTGATGGATGTCGCTCATCCATCGTCAACCGTGTTGACGACGCCCAGCGGCGGGACTAGGTCTGCCGCCCCACGCTCCGGCGCCGCGCGCTCCCCCGGTTTCCCATGGCCCTCGATCCCGCCCTCCTCTGGGCCTTCCTCACCGCGCTGATCGCCGGCGTCACGCGCGGCTTCTCGGGGTTCGGCGGCGCGCTCATCTTCGTGCCGCTGGTGAGTGCCGCCTATGGCCCGCGTGTCGCCGCGCCCTCGCTGCTGGTCATCGACACGCTGCTGACCCTGCCTTTCCTCATTCCCGCCCTTCGCGCCTGCCTCTGGCGGCAGGTTGCGCCGCTCGCCGTGGGCGCCGTGGTAGCGGTGCCGGCGGGGGTCTGGGTGCTTGCCCATATGGACCCCATGGTGCTGCGCTGGGCGCTGGCGCTGCTCGGCCTCGGGCTTCTCGCGCTGCTGGTGTCCGGCTGGCGCCATACCGGCCGGCACAATCTGCCGACGACGCTGGCGGTCGGCGCCGTCGCCGGCTTCTGCGGCGGCGCGGCGCAGATGTCGGGCCCCGCCGTGGTCGCCTATTGGCTCGGCAGCGGCCAGCCCTCGGCACTGGTGCGGGCGAACCTGTTCGGCTTCTTCGCGCTGGTCACGCTGGCGAGCGGCACCGCCTATGCGGTCGGCGGCCTGTTCACCGCCGAGGTCGGCCGGCTCACTTTGCTGCTCGGCCCGGCCTATGCGATCGGCCTTTATGCCGGCGCCCGCGCCTTTCGCGGCGCCTCCGACCGGCATTACCGCATCGCCGCCTATTGGGTGATCGCCGCCGCCGCCGTTCTCAGCCTGCCGCTGTTCGACGGGCTGATCGGGCGGTGAGGGCAACTTGGGGGCAAAGGTGCCCCCTCACCCAACCCTCTCCCTCAGGGAGAGGGCTTGGACCTCGTTCTCACTCGCCCATCTTCGCCATGAAGGCGTCGGACAGCTCGAAATTGGCATAGACGTTCTGCACGTCGTCATTGTCGTTGAGGTTGTCGACCAGGCGGATCAGCTTCTCCGCCACCTCGTCATCCACCGCCACCGTGTTCTGCGGGCGCCAGACCAGGCCGGACTTGCGCGGCTCGCCGAACTTGGCTTCCAGCGCCCGGGCGACCTCGTGCAGGTTTTCCACCGAGCAGACGATCTCGTGGCCGTGCTCGTCCGAGGTCACATCGTCCGCGCCCGCCTCGATGGCGGCTTCCAGCATGTCGTCGGCCGAGGCCTTGGCGGCGTCGAACTCGACGGTGCCGATGCGGTCGAACATGAAGGAGACGGCGCCGGTCTCGGCCAGCGCGCCACCGGACTTGGTGAAGAAGGAGCGCACTTCCGAGGCGGTGCGGTTGCGGTTGTCGGTCAGCGCCTCGACGATGACGGCGACGCCGCCCGGGCCGTAGCCCTCATAGCGGATCTCGTCATAGTTTTCGGAATCGCCGCCCAACGCCTTCTTGATCGCGCGGTCGATATTGTCCTTGGGCATGTTTTCCGCCCGGGCGGCGAGCACGGCGGCGCGCAGGCGCGGGTTCAGCGCCGGATCGGGCATGCCGAGCTTGGCCGCGACCGTGACTTCACGCGCCAGCTTGGAGAACAGCTTGGAACGCACCGCATCCTGCTTGCCCTTGCGGTGCATGATGTTCTTGAATTGCGAATGACCCGCCATGGCCGCCTCCACGTCACACCGGGCGGGCCTGAGGCCAACCCTGTCCGAATACCTGAAACAAAAGGGTGCGCGGCTTATAGGCGAGAGGGCGGGCGCGCGTAAAGCGCCGCTCTACCAGAAGGAGGGCAGCGCCTCGCTCAGGCTGCCGCCAATCCGCACCGGCGCCACCGCGATAGCGCGCCCGGCGCCGTCGGTTTCCATCGCAAGGCCCGACAGCGTGCCCGGCCCGGCGACCGGCTCGAAGCGGGTGGAGCCGATCTTGCGGGTGAAGCGGCGCAGCGGCTCTTCCTTGTCCATGCCGATCACCCCGTCATAGCAGCCGCACATGCCGACATCGGTCATATAGGCCGTGCCGCCCGGCAGAATGCGGTGATCGGCGGTCGGCACATGGGTGTGGGTGCCGACCACAAGGCTCGCCCGCCCGTCGCACCAATGGCCGAAGGCCTGCTTCTCGCTGGTGGTCTCGGCGTGGAAATCGACAATGGTCGCGTCCGCCACCAGCCCGAGCGGGGCGGCGTCGAGTTCGCGGTCGATGCTGGCGAAGGGGTCGTCGAGCGGGTCCATGAACACCCGGCCCATCATGTTCACCACCAGCACCTGCGCGCCGTTCGCCGCCTCGACCAGCGCCGCCCCGCGCCCCGGCGTGCCGGGCGGGAAATTGGCGGGGCGGATCAGGCGCGGCGCCCGCTCGATGAACACCAGCGCCTCGCGCTGGTCGAAGGCATGGTTGCCGAGCGTCACCGCGTCGGCGCCCGCCTCCAGAAACTCCTCATAGATCGCCTCGGTGATGCCGAAGCCGCCGGCGGCGTTCTCGCCGTTCACCACGACGAAATCGAGCGCCCAGTCGCGGCGCAGGCGCGGCAGTTGTTCCAGCACGACGTTACGGCCGGCGCGGCCGACCACGTCACCGAGAAAGAGAAGGCGCATGCGTCAATCCTCGGCCGGGCGAACGATGCCGGCATCCGTGGCGATGGCGTCGAGCCGCTCATCGTGCGGCTCGGCCGGCACGGCGGCAAGCTGCTGCACCGCGAAGGCATAGCCCAGCGCCTCGATGCGCTTGGCCCGCCGCAGCAGGCTCAGCGTGCGGTCATAGAAGCCGGCGCCGTAGCCCAGTCGGTTGCCGCGCGCGTCAAAGCCGGCGAGCGGCACCACCAGCACATCAGGCGAAACCGCCGGCGCACTCTCCGGCGGGGCGGGAATGGAAAAGCGTCCGGGGCCCAAGGACGGCTCCAGCTCGGTGCCGGGCTCCCACAGGCGGAACAACAGCGGCTTGCCGGCCTCCAGCACGATCGGCAGCGCGACCCTGGCCCCGGCCTCCCGCAGCCGCCGCACCAGCGGATCGGTGGCGATCTCGCCACCAATGGGTGAGAAGACGGAGACGACCTCGTCCGCCACCCCGCCGAGCCATTCCATGGCATTGGCCGCCGCCGCCTCGGCCGCCTCGGCGCGCGCGGCCGGGTCAAGCGCCGCCCGCCGGGCGAGCGCCAGGGTGCGAAGGCTGGCCTTGTCGAGTTGGGCGTCGGTCAATTGGGGCATGATACGATGAGTGCGGAGCCGCGATGGCCGTTGGAGGCTCGATCCCGGGAACCTACAACGTAGGTGGGCACCGTGTGTCCAAGCCCAGGGGCTTGGTCAGGGACAGTTCCCTTTGAGATCGATAAGGCCCCGGAAATATGTGCTCCTGACGAACCCCGCAGCCCCGCAGGACAAATCTAGGATGCCACCGGCCAAATTGCCAGAGGGGGAACGCCCGGGGTGAACAGCTTTCGGTGAACGGGGGCGGGCGCGTGGCGTTTCCGCCAAAGAGTCTCTGCTGGGTCCCGGCTCGGCGCTCCGGCTGCGCCGTCGCTGGACCGGGACACGAAGCGCTGGGTCCCGGACCAGCGGCGCAAGGCGCCGCGCCGATCCGGGACCCAGCGAAGAGTCCTCAGTAGGCCCCTCGCCCGGGCATCCGCCGCAGCGATCTGTCAGGCCTCACCCCACGCTCAGCATGATCTTGCCGATATGGGCGCTGGTTTCCATGCGGGCATGGGCCTCGCTCGCCTTCTCCAGCGGGAAGGTCTGGTCCAGCACCGGCTTCACCGTGCCGGCCTCGATCAGCGGCCACACCTTCTCGACCAGCGACGCGGCAATGGCCGCCTTCTCCGCCTTCGGCCGCGAGCGCAGGGTCGAGCCCATATGCGACAGGCGCTTGAGCATCAGCCGCATGAAGTCGATCTGCACCTTGGAGCCTTCCATGAAGGCGATCTGCACCAGCCGGGCCTGCGGCGCGGCGGCCTCGTAATTGCGGGCGATGTAGGAGCCGCCCACCATGTCGAGAATGACGTTGACCCCCTTGCCGCCGGCCTTCTCCTTCACCACGGCGACGAAGTCCTCGGTCTTGTAGTCGATGGCGACATCGGCGCCGAGCTGGCGGCAGACCTCGCACTTCTCCGGGCTGCCGGCGGTGGTGAACACCGTGGCGCCGAAGGCCTTGGCGAGCTGGATCGCCGTGGTGCCGATGCCGGAGGTGCCGCCATGCACCAGGAAGCGCTCGCCCACCTTCAGCCCGGCCAGGTCGAACACATTGGTCCAGACGGTGAAGAAGGTCTCCGGCAGCGCCGCCGCCTCGACCATGGAAAGACCCGCCGGCACCGGCAGGGCGGAGCCCTCATCGGCGAGGCAATACTGCGCATAGCCGCCGCCGGACACCAGCGCGCACACCTTGTCGCCCAGCTGCCAGCGCGTCACGCCCGCGCCGAGCGCGACCACTTCGCCGGAGATTTCAAGGCCGGGAATATCAGGCGCGCCGGGCGGCGGCGGGTAGAGCCCCTTGCGCTGCATCACATCAGGCCGGTTGACGCCGGCGGCGGCGACCTTGACCAGGATTTCGCCGGCACCCGGCACCGGCACCGGGCGCTGCTCGGGAACCAGGGCTTCCGGGCCGCCCGGGGTGGGCAGGCCGATGGCGGTCATGGTGGCGGGCAGCTCGGTCACGGCATCGTCCTCATCCTGTCGAATGTGATGTCCGTCCTAGGTCAAGCCGCCAGCGCTGGCAACCGCAGGCAGCGGCGGCTAGACTGGCGCGAACAGCCATCCGCCGGCCGGCGGTCCTCGTGCCGGCGGTGAATGGGAGCGGCGCCATGGCGATCGACGACGACCTCTTTCCCTCCACCACCCCGGCCCTGAAGCCGGCGGGGCATGTGGTCGGCAGCGACATTTCCGCCCTGTCCGAGACCGAGATCGAGGAGCGCATCGGCCAGCTTTCCGCCGAGATCGAGCGCCTCACCCGCACGCTGGAGGCCAAGCGCGCCTCGCGCTCGGCCGCCGAGACTTTCTTCAAGCGCTGAGACGGGGCGTCTTAACCCGCGGTTAAGCTTTCCAACCTATTACTGGCGATGGTCTTTTTTGACCGCGAGTGGCCTCTGTCCACTCTGTTTGACGCATCCCTGTCTATCACTTTGCGAGCCGCCCCCTGGGCGGCTCTTTTTTCATCCCCGCTATCCCCCAGCCGAATCGAACCCGCGCCGAATCCCGCGCCGCCGACTGGACAGCGCCGCGCCGCTGCGCGACAGACTGCGGGGTCGGGCGCCGCCATGCGCCAGTGAGGGTTTCGGCACGATGGGCAGCTTCCGCGACGGTTCGGACAGAGACGGCACGCCGGATGCCAGCCCGCGCGCGACCCGCGAGGCCCCCTCGGCCGAGATGATCCGCTTCGCCGAGCGTCGGCTGGCCTCGCCCGCCTTCTTCGCGCTGTTTCAGGACGGCATGGCGCTGGTTGAGGAGACCGCCGCCTATCTCGACGGCGAAGGGCGCGCCGCCAGCGCCACGCTCTCGCCGGGCCGGCTCGCCGCCTATGTCCAGCAGAGCATGCGGCTGTCCACCCGGCTGATGCAGCTTGCCTCCTGGCTGCTGCGCCGCGCCGTCGCCGAAGGCGAGATGGCGGAGGCCACCGCCCGCCGCGAGGCGGGCAAGATCGACATAAGAGGACCGCTGCGCGACATCGACCAGGAAGCGCTGGTGCCGGATGCCCTGGTCGCGCTCATCCAGCGCAGCTTCGAGCTGCAGGGACGCATCGCTCAGCTCGAATCGGCGCTGTCAGCGCCATCAGCGGTGGAGAATGCCGGCCTGCGACCGAATGTCGTCGCCGGGCAGATCGGCCGCCTGCGCCGCGCCTTCGAGAACCGTTGACCGCCCCCGCGCTTCAGTTTGCACCGGACGCCAGGCAAACGAAAACCCTCGCGCCAGGCCAGGCCTTGCGCGAGGGCGGATGCCGATGGTTCGACAAACGCTGCGGTGGCGCGCCCCGAGGGGCGCCCCTCCCCGGCCGATCAGGCCTTGAGGAAGCCCGCGAACTTCTTCTGGAACTTGGACACGCGGCCGGCGCGGTCAAGCAGCTGGCCGGAGCCGCCGGTCCAGGCCGGGTGCGAGGTCGAATCGATATCGAGCTGGAGGACGTCGCCCTCCTTGCCCCAAGTCGTCCGGGTCGTGTACTCGGTGCCGTCCGTCATCACCACCTTAACGAAGTGGTAGTCGGGATGGATGTCGCTCTTCATGGGTAGCATCCTCAGCCGCCGCAGGCCGGCCCCTCGCGGGAGCCATGCGGCGATCTACAAAACGATCCTGCCGGAAATCCGAGCGGCTCTATAACCGAGACATGCCCGTGACACAAGCCGCCTCCCAGCCTTCCCCATCCGCGTCCACCATCGCGTCCACGGCCGCCATGCCCGACAAGGCCGCAACGCGCCGCCCGCGCCTCAAGCCGCTGATGGCGCTCTGGCCGCATCTGCTGCGCTATCGCGGCCGCGCTTTGGCGGCGCTCGCGGCGCTGCTGGTGGCGGCCATCGCCACTCTGGTGGTGCCGATCGCGGTGCGGCGGATGATCGATTTCGGCTTTGACGAAAGCCATGCCGGCTTCATCGACCGCTATTTCGCTGTGATGATCTGCGTCGTGGCGGTTCTGTCGATGGCCTCGGCGGCGCGCTATTATCTCGTCATGACGCTGGGCGAGCGCATCGTCGCCGATCTGCGCACCCAGCTGTTTACCCACGTGCTGACCCTTGATGGCGCCTTCTATGACGGCGCCAAGTCGGGCGAGCTGATCTCGCGCCTCACCGCCGACACCACCCAGATCAAGTCGGCCGTCGGCGCCTCCGCCTCCATCGCCCTGCGCAACATCGTGCTGTTCTTCGGCGCCACGGTGATGATGGTCATCACCAGCCCCTGGCTTGCCGCCACGTTGCTCATCGCCATCCCGGTCATCGTCGCGCTGCTCATCGGCGCCGGGCGCGGGGTGCGCAAGCGCTCGCGCAGCGCGCAGGACACGTTGGCCGAGGCCTCCGCCTATGCCGCCGAAGCCATCGGCTCGGTGCGCAGCCTGCAGGCCAACACCGCCGAGGGCGCCGCCTCCCGCCTCTTCGCCGGCGAGGTCGAACTTGCCTTCAACGCGGCGCGCAACGCCGTGCGGGCGCGTTCCTGGCTCACCGGCATCGGCATCTTCCTGGTCTTCGCCAGCGTCGTGGGCATCCTCTGGGCCGGCGCCAACGCCGTCCTCGCCGGCTCGATGAGCGCCGGCACGCTCGGCCAGTTCGTGCTCTACGCCGTGCTGGCAGCCAGCGGCCTCGGCCAGCTCGGCGAGGTGTGGGGCGAGATTTCGCAGGCTGCCGGCGCCACCGAGCGCATCGCCGAGCTGCTGCACGAGAAGCCCAAGGTCGCGGCCCCGGCCAACCCCGTGCCGCTGCCCGCGCCGGCGCGCGGCGCCATCGCCTTCCGGGACGTCGCCTTCGCCTATCCCGCGCGGCCGGACGTGCCGGCGCTGGCCGGCGTCAGCTTCAGTGTCACCCCGGGCGAGCGCATCGCCGTGGTCGGGCCCTCGGGCGCCGGCAAGAGCACGCTGTTCCAGCTGCTGCTGCGCTTCTACGATCCTGTCGCCGGGCAGGTGCTGGTGGACGGCGTCGACATCGCCGAGGCCGATCCGCAGGCGGTGCGCGCCCGCATCGCGCTGGTGCCGCAGGACGTCGCCATCTTCGCCACCTCGATCCGCGAGAATATCCGCCTCGGCCGCCCCGATGCCAGCGACGCCGAGGTGGAGGAAGCCGGCCGGCTCGCCCGCGCCGACGAGTTCGTCGCCCGCCTGCCCGAAGGCTGGGAGACCCCGGTGGGCGAGCGCGGGGTGACGCTGTCCGGCGGCCAGCGCCAGCGCCTCGCCATCGCCCGCGCCATCCTGCGGCAGGCGCCGATCCTGCTGCTGGACGAAGCCACCTCGGCGCTGGACGCCGAAAGCGAGACGCTGGTGCAGCAGGCGCTCGACCTCTCGATGCAGGGCCGCACCACGCTGGTCATCGCCCATCGCCTGGCGACGGTGCTGTCGGCCGATCGCATCCTGGTGATGGAGGGCGGGCGCATTGTCGAGGAAGGCACCCATGCCAGCCTCGTCGGGCGCGGTGGCCTCTATGCCCGGCTGGCGGCGCTGCAGTTCGGCGAGGCGAATGGCGGCAGGTAGACGCCCCCCGTCGGCCGGATCACCCTCACCGGCCTGACACTCCACGTCATCGGTCCAGAACTCACCCTCATCGGCCTAACGCTGAACCCGACGCTCCATCCGCAGCGTCGGGCGGCCGGAGGTCGGGTTGACCCCATGGCCGACCACGGTGAAGCCGGCCTTCTCGTAAAAGCGCACCGCGCGCTCATTCTGCTCGTTGACGTCGAGCACGAGATGGCGCGGCGAGCGGGCGGCGGCGGCGGCGACCAGCCGGCTGGCCACCCCGGCGCCCCAATGGTCGGGATGCACCACAAGCTGGTCGACATAGCCGGTGCGCGGGTGCACCGAGACGAAGCCGAGCAGCGCCCCGGGCGCGCCGCCCTCCCCCGGCGCCAGCGCCAGGTCGATCGCGGCGCCCTCGTCGAGCAGCGTGCCGATACGGTGGCACAGCCAGCCGCGCCGGGCCTCGAAATCGATCTCGGGCAACGCCTCCTGCCACGCCTCGACCCACAGATGCGTCATCTCGGGCATATGGCTCCAGTCGAAGCCGATCAGCAGGGGCGCGGGGGACTCGCTCATCGCCGTCGGCTCATCGCTCGGTGAGCTTGAGTTCGATACGGCGGTTGCGGGCGCGGGCCTCGTCGTCGCTGCCGGAATCGATCGGCTGGTATTCGCCGAAGCCGGCGGCGACGAGATGCTGGGGCGATACGCCCCTTTGCGCGAGATACTGCACCACCGCGATGGCGCGCGCCGCCGAAAGCTCCCAGTTCGAGGGATAGAGCGGGGTCGAGATCGGCCGGTCGTCGGTATGGCCGTCGACGCGCAGCACCCAGGGAAGATCGGCCGGGATCTGTTTCTCCAGCTCGATCAATGCGGTAGCGAGCTTGTCGAGCGCCGGCAGCGCATCGTCCCGCAGCTGCGCGGCGGCCCGATCGAAGAAGATCTCGGACTGGAAGACGAAGCGGTCGCCCACCACCCGCACATCCGGCCGGTCGCCGAGAATGGCGCGCAGCCGGCCGAAGAAGTCCGAGCGGTAGCGGGTCAATTCCTGCACCCGCTGGGCGAGGGCGACATTGAGCCGCCGGCCGAGATCGGCAAGGCGCGACTGGCTCTCCTTGTCCTTCTGGTCGGAAATGTTCAGCGCCTCCTCCAGCGCGGCGATCTGCCGGCGAAGCGCGGCGATCTGCTGGTTGAGGATGGCGATCTGCGCCGCGGCCTGGGCGGCGGCGTCCTTCTCCTGCCCCAGCTCGCGGGCGAGTTCGGCGCTGCGGCTCTGCGCGGCAGCGATTTCCTCCGGGCCGGCGACAGCGATCGCCGCCTCCCGCAGCGCGTCGCGCTCCTGCTCCAGCCGCAGCAGGCTGGCGCGCAGCGCGCCCATCTGGCTGTCGGTCTCGGCGTCGCTCGCCCGCTCCAGCGCCAGCAGGTCGGTCAGCTCGCGGATCTGCGCCTGCAGCCGCGCCATGGCGTCGTCCTTGGAGCCGATCTCCTGGGTCAGCACGAATTGCGCGAGCACAAAGACCGACAGCAGGAAGACGAAGACCATGAGCAGCGTCGACAGCGCGTCGACGAAGCCGGGCCAGTAGTCGATGTGGCGCTCGCCACGGCGGGAACGTCCCAGGGCCATCAGGCGCTCTCGCGATCCGACTTGGCGTCGGCGATGCGTTCCAGCAGGCGCTTGATGTCGCGCTGCTGTTCGGCCTGCGCCTCGACCCAGTCACGCACCATCTGCTGCTCGCTGCGCATGTGCTGCACGAGTCCCTGCAGGCTTTCCGCCAGATGCGCCATCGCGGTGGTGACGCGCTGCGAACCGGCTTCGGTCATGGTGCGCTCAAGCCGCGCAATGGCGGCGGAAAGATCGCTGAAATCAGGCGCCGGCGGCGCCGGCAAGGGCAGCGGCAGCGGTCCGATCGGCGCCGCGTGGGACGGCACGGGAACCGGCCCCCGGGCGCGGGCCGCCTCCGTGCCGAGATCCTCGACCGTGGTGGAGAGCCAGTCTTCAAGGTCGATATAGAAGCGGTTCTGCGCCTGCCCCGCCTGGAGGTCGAGGAAACCCAGCACCAGCGAGCCGGCAAGGCCGAACAGCGAGGAGGAGAAGGCGATGCCCATGCCGCCCAGCGGCGCGGCCAGGCCGGCCTTCAGCGTGTCCAGCACCGACCCCGATTCCGGGCCGACATCGAGCGCACTGATCACCCCGGCGATCGAGCTGACGGTCTCCAGCAGGCCCCAGAAGGTGCCGAGAAGGCCGAGAAAGACGAGCAGGCCGGTAAGGTAGCGCAGCAGGTCGCGCGCCTCGTCGAGACGGGTCCCGATGGATTCGAGGATGCCGCGCATCGTCGCCTGCGAGATCGACATGCGCCCGACCCGGTCGCCGAGCAGCGCCGCCATCGGCGCCAGCAGCACCGGCGCCTGCCGCACTTCAAGGCCGGGATCGGCGATGCGGAAGCTGTTCACCCATTCGACTTCCGGCAGCAGGCGCACCACCTGGCGGAAGGCGAAGATGATGCCGATCAGCAGAACACCGAAGATGACGCCGTTCAGGCCGGGATTGTTGAGAAAGGCACGCCAGATCGGTTCGTGCAGAATGGAGGCTAGCGCCACGCACAGCAGGATAAACAC
The DNA here is from genome assembly GCF_900100155.1 of Ancylobacter rudongensis. Lineage (GTDB taxonomy): Bacteria > Pseudomonadota > Alphaproteobacteria > Rhizobiales > Xanthobacteraceae > Ancylobacter > Ancylobacter rudongensis. The sequence goes on along the minus strand of NZ_FMTP01000005.1, from coordinate 104,993 downwards.
GAACATCCGCACCAGAAAGATGCGGGGCGATGACAATTTATGAAAAGAATCCGTAGCGCTCATACCCTCGGCCGTCCCCGTGAAGGACGGCGATGGCCCGAAAAGACCGCCCTTCGGGCCGGACTATGCCACAGACGCACGGAAAAGGAACGCCGCAGAACCCAGATGGACCGGCGCTATCTTTTTACCGTTACGGCTTTCTCTACGCCTTGCTTACGAGCGCGAGAAGGTCGCGGCGCACCGTGTCGTTGCCGACGATGATGTCGCCCTTGGCCAGCATCTTGTCGCCGCCGTCGAGATCGGAGACATAGCCGCCCGCCTCGCGCACCAGCACGATTCCGGCCGCCATGTCCCAGGGGCTGAGGCCCCGCTCCCAGAAGGCGTCGAAGCGGCCGGCGGCGACCCAGGCAAGATCGAGCGCGGCGGTGCCGGTGCGGCGCAGGCCCGCCACCTTCGGGGCAATGGTCGCATATTCACGGCCGAACTGCGCGAAGTCGCCGCGGCCCATATGCGGCAGGCCGCAGCACACCACGGCATCGGCCAGGTTGCGCCGGGCGGCGACGCGGATGCGCCGGTCGTTCATGAAGGCGCCGGCGCCCTTCTCGGCGACGAAAAGCTCGTCCGTGACCGGGTTGTAGATCACCCCCGCCACCGGCACGCCGTCGCGCGCCAGCGCCAGCGAGACGCAGAACAGCGGGATGCCGTGCAGGAAATTGGTGGTGCCGTCGAGCGGGTCGATGATCCAGCGATGGCTCTCGTCGGCCCCGTCGACCTCCCCACTCTCCTCCATGATGAAGCCGTAGCTCGGGCGCGCCTTGGTCAGCTCGTCCTGGAGGATGCGCTCGGCCTTGCGGTCGGCGTTGGAGACGAAATTGGCCGGGCCCTTGAGCGACACCTGCAGGTTCTCGACCTCACCGAAATCGCGGATCAGGGAGCGGCCAGCCTTGCGGACGGCCTGGACCATGACGGTCATCAGGGGAGTACGGATCATGTCAAATTCCAGATGAAGCGCGATCGGCAGCCAGAGAACGGTCTGCTCCTGTGCGCCGCGCGGCGAACCGCGTCAAGCCCGTCAGGCCCGCCGCCCGGGGCGCGGCGGCGAAAGGCGGCAGGCGCAAACCCGCACCGCCGCAACAGCTTTCAGCCCATCCCCACGCCGCCGGACGGGCTGGTGCCCAGTTCCCGGGTCAGGCGCTCCAGCCGCTCGGCGGCGGAGGCGACGCTGCGGGCCAGCCGCGCCTCGGTCTCGCCGAGCCGCTGGGTCGCGGCGCTGCGGGCGGCGCGTTCGGCGGCGGCCTCCTGCTCCAGCGCGGCCAGCCGCCGGCGCGCCTCGCTCAGTTCATCGGCGATGGTGATCGCGGCCATGATGCTCAGGCGCTGGTCGCCGATCTCGCCAAAGGCGACGCGCAGCTGGTCGATGCGGGCATCGACCTCCTCGCCGAGCCCGCTGAGGTGGTCTTCCTGGCCGTCGTCGCAGGCCATGCGATAGGCGCGCCCGCCGATGCTGATGGTCACATACGCCATAGCCGCCCCTTAGCGTTCCTGCGCGGCGAGCACCGCGCGAATGGTTTCCATGGCGCTGCCGAGGCGGCGCGCTACCTCGTCATTGGCGGTATCGAGGCGGTCGGCGCGAGCCTGCGCGCCGTCGAGAGCGTCGGCGAGGCGCGAACGGTCGGCCCCGAGGACATGAAGCTGCTGGGCGAGCGCGGCTTCCTGCCGCTCCACCTCCAGCCGGCGCTCGATCGCGCCTTCGAGCGCATCGACCGCACTATCGAAACGCCGCATCGCCGCTTCCAGTACGCTCGTCGGTTCACCCGCCTCGGGCGCGTTCATGACGTCTCCGTTCATTCGCCCGGCAAGGGCAGCCGTCGTGAAGCGATTCATCGCCGAACGATTCCGGCGATATTGAGCCTGCGGGGGGAAACCGCGTCAACTAACGCGCCCCGGGCGCAAACGACACACAGCTTCCGTGCCTCGGCGGCCGGCAAGGGCGGCCGACAGAGGCTGTCGCGGGCCTGTCGTCACACGCCTGTCTTTGACAGCGCGCCCGGTGGTGCTATCACTCGCCGGCCCCCGCCCGCATGCTGAGCTGGCCCGCCCGGGAGCAACGCCGCCCGGCCTGCGGCCTCGAAACGTCGCGCCCTGACACAGCAACCCATCTGCCTCGGAGACATCCGTCCTCATGTCGAACCGCGAGAAGCACGATCGCATGGCCAATGCCATTCGGGCACTGGCCATGGACGCCGTCGAAGCCGCCAATTCCGGCCATCCGGGCATGCCCATGGGAATGGCGGACGTCGCCACTGTCCTGTTCGGCAAGGTGCTGAAATACGACCCGACCGACCCGCACTGGCCGGACCGGGATCGCTTCATCCTCTCCGCCGGCCACGGCTCGATGCTCATCTACGCCCTGCTCTACCTCACGGGCTATGAGGGCATGTCGATCGACGACATCAAGAATTTCCGCCAGCTTGGCTCGCGCACGCCCGGCCATCCCGAATATGGCCATACGGTCGGCATCGAGACCACCACCGGGCCGCTCGGCCAGGGCCTTGCCAATTCGGTCGGCTTCGCGCTCGGCGAGCGCATGCTCGCCGCCCAGTTCGGCTCAGACCTGGTCGACCACCACACCTATGTCATCTGCGGCGATGGCTGCCTGATGGAAGGCATCTCGGAGGAGGCGATCGAGATCGCCGGCCGCCAGAAGCTGAACAAGCTCACTGTGCTGTGGGACGACAACCACATCACCATCGACGGCTCCACCGCGCTCTCGGTCGCGACCGACCAGCTCGCCCGCTTCGAGGCCTCGGGCTGGCACGCGACCCGCGTCGACGGCCATGACCCGGACGCCATCCTTGCCGCGCTGGAAGCCGCCAAGACCAGCGACAAGCCGACGCTGATCGCCTGCCACACCACCATCGGCTATGGCGCGCCCAACAAAGGCGGCACCAATGCCGTTCACGGCGCCCCGCTCGGCGCCGCCGAGATCGCCGCGGCCCGCGCCTTCCTCAACTGGGAATACGAGCCCTTCGTCATTCCCAGCGACGTGCTCGACGCGTGGCGCCTCGCCGGCCTGCGCTCGCGCCAGGCGCACAAGAACTGGAACCAGCGGCTCAGCGAGGCCGATGTCGAGCTGCGCGGCGAGTTCGAGCGGCGCGTGCGCGGCGACCTGCCCTCCAAGCTGGGCGAGACGGTCGCCGCTGTCATCGCCAAGGCCCGTGCCGATGGCGGGGCCGTGGCCACCCGCAAATCCTCCGAGATCGTGCTGGAAGCCCTCACGGCGGCGTTGCCGGAAATGGTGGGCGGCTCGGCCGACCTCACCCACTCCAACAACACGAAGACCAAGGCCACCTCGGTCTATGTCGAGCCGCCGAAATATGACGGCCGCTATGTGAACTGGGGCATTCGCGAGCACGGCATGGCCGCGGCGATGAACGGAATCGCCCTGCATGGCGGCTTCATCCCCTATGGCGGCACCTTCCTCGTCTTCTCCGACTATTGCCGCCCCTCCATCCGCCTCGCGGCGCTGATGGGCGTGCGCGTGGTCTATGTGTTCACGCATGATTCGATCGGCGTGGGCGAGGACGGCCCGACCCACCAGCCGGTCGAGCAGATCGCCGCGCTGCGCGCCATTCCGAACCTCCTTGTCTTCCGCCCCTGCGACACGGTGGAAACGGCGGAAGCCTGGAAGCTGGCGCTGGAGCACAAGACCGGCCCGAGCGTGATGGCGCTGACGCGCCAGAACCTGCCGCTGCTGCGCACCGACGACAGCGAGCGCTGCCTCACCGCGCGCGGTGCCTATGAGCTGGCGAGCGCCTCCGACGAGGCGCAGGTCACGCTCTTCGCCTCCGGCTCGGAAGTCTCGCTGGTGATGAAGGCCCGCGAGCAGCTGGAAGCGCAGGGCGTGCCGACCCGCGTCGTCTCCGTGCCCTGCTTCGAGCTGTTCCTGAACCAGCCCGAGGAAAGCCGCCGTCAGGTGGTGGGCACGGCGCCGGTGAAGATCGCGGTCGAAGCCCTGATCCGCCAGGGCTGGGACGAGATCGTCGGCTCCGACGCTGCCTTTATCGGCATGCGGGGCTTCGGTGCCTCCGGCCCGGCTCCCGAGGTGTTCGCCCATTTCGGCATCACCGTCGAAGCCGTGGTGGCGACCGCGCTCAGCCGCCTCAAGCGCTGAACACGCCCGACAAGCTATGCGGCTGGCGCATACATAATGCGCCAGCCCTGCGCCCAGCAAGCAGCGTCAAAAGAGCGACTGGTGTCCTGGCAATCGCCGCGCTATGAGGCCCTCGCGCGGATCATGATGATAAAGCTTACCTGGGGATTAAACGCATGACGCTCAAGGTTGCCATCAACGGCTTTGGACGCATCGGTCGCAATGTGCTGCGGGCCATCATCGAGTCCGGGCGCACCGATATCGAAGTCGTCGCCATCAATGATCTCGGCCCGGTCGAGACCAATGCCCACCTGTTCCGCTTCGACAGCGTCCATGGCCGGTTCAACGGCACGGTGACGGTCGACGGCGACACGATCGACGTCGGTCGCGGCCCGATCAAGGTGACGGCGGTGCGCAATCCGGCCGAACTGCCGCACACCGCGCTCGGCGTGGATATCGCGCTCGAATGCACCGGCATTTTCACCGCGCGCGACAAGGCTGCCGCCCACCTCGCGGCCGGCGCCAAGCGCGTGCTGGTTTCCGCCCCGGCGGAAGGCGCCGACCTGACGGTCGTCTTCGGCGTCAACCACGACAAGCTGACCAAGGATCATCTGGTCGTCTCCAACGCCTCCTGCACCACCAATTGCCTCGCGCCGGTGGCCAAGGTGCTGAATGACGCCGTCGGCATCGACCACGGCTTCATGACGACGATCCACTCCTACACAGGTGACCAGCCGACGCTGGACACCATGCACAAGGATCTCTACCGCGCCCGCGCTGCGGCGCTTTCGATGATCCCGACCACGACGGGCGCCGCCAAGGCCGTCGGCCTCGTGCTGCCCGAGCTCGCCGGCCGGCTGGACGGCACCTCGATCCGCGTGCCGACCCCGAACGTCTCGGTCGTCGACTTCAAGTTCGTCGCCAAGAAGAAGGTGACGAAGGAGGAGATCAACGAGGCGATCAAGGCCGCCGCCGCGAGCGGTCCGCTCAAGGGCGTTCTCGGCTTCACCGACCAGCCGAACGTCTCCACCGATTTCAACCACGACCCCCATTCCTCGATCTTCCACCTCGACCAGACCAAGGTGCTGGAAGGCAATTTCGTCCGGGTGCTGTCCTGGTACGACAATGAATGGGGTTTCTCGAACCGCATGTCCGACACGGCGGTCGCCCTCGGAAAGCTGATCTGAAATCCGGCCCGGCCGGGTCTCCCGCCAAGGAGGCCCGGCCGTTTCGCTTCCAAGATCAACAATCCAAGGGAGAAGACCATGAGCGAGGCCTCCGCCTTTCGCACCCTCGACGACGCCGACGTCGCCAATAAGCGCGTGCTCGTGCGCGTCGATCTGAACGTGCCGGTCGATAATGGCCGCGTCACCGACGACACCCGCATCCAGGCCGTGCTGCCCACCATCCGCGAAATCTCCGACAAGGGCGGCAAGGTCATCCTGCTCGCCCATTTCGGCCGCCCCAAGGGCGAGGACCCGGCGCTGTCGCTTGGGTTCATCGCCCAGGAAGTGGCGAGCCGGCTCGGCAAGCCGGTCGCCTTCGCCCCCGCCACCATCGGCCCGGTGGCCGAGGCGGCGGTCGCGAAGCTCCAGCCCGGCGACGTGCTGCTGCTGGAAAACACCCGTTTCGACAAGCGCGAAGAAAAGAACGACCCGGACTTCGTGGCGGCGCTGGCCGGCCTCGGCGACCTCTATGTCAACGACGCCTTCGCCACCGCCCACCGCGCCCATGCCTCGACCGAAGGCCTCGCGCACAAGCTGCCGGCCTTTGCCGGCCGCTGCATGCAGGAGGAGATCGAGGCGCTGGCCAAGGCGCTGGAGAAGCCCGAGCGCCCGGTGCTGGCCGTCGTCGGCGGCGCCAAGGTGTCGTCGAAGCTGGACCTGCTCGGCAATCTGGTCGCCAAGGTCGATATTCTGGTGATCGGCGGCGGCATGGCCAATACCTTCCTCGCCGCGCAGGGCAAGGATGTCGGCAAGTCGCTGTGCGAGCACGAGCTGGCCGGTACCGCGCTGGACATCCTCGACAAGGCCAAGGCCGCCGGCTGCGAGATCGTGCTGCCGGTCGACGCGCTCGCCGCCACCGAGTTCAAGGCCAACGCGCCGCACCGCGTCGCCTCGGTCGATGACATCCGGCCGGACGAGATGATGCTCGATGCCGGCCCGGCCTCGGTGGAAAACGTCGTGGCCCGGCTGAAGGACGCCAGGACCATCGTCTGGAACGGCCCGTTCGGCGCCTTCGAGCTGCCGCCCTTCGACACGGCGACGGTGGCGGTTGCGCGGGCGGCGGCGGAACTCACGGACGCCGGCGGACTTCTGTCGGTAGCGGGCGGCGGCGACACGGTGGCCGCGCTCAACCATGCCGGGGTGGCGGACCGCTTCACCTATGTGTCGACGGCGGGCGGCGCCTTCCTCGAATGGCTTGAGGGCAAGCCCCTGCCGGGCGTCGAAGCCCTGAGACGTTGAACGACGCCTGGGCGGCGTGGTCCTGTCATTCAGGATCGCGCCGCCCGGTGCTAGTATCCGACAGGTCCGGCCCCGCGTTCGATCCGGTCGCGGTGCCGGACGGTCAGTTTCGCGCGGGAGAGAGAGACATGACGGCAAGCCTCGAAGAGGTTGCGTATAAGCTAGCGGCGGGTGGCAAGGGCCTCCTGGCGGCGGATGAGAGCGCCAGCACCATCAAGAAGCGCTTCGATGCCATCGGCGTCGAATCCACGTTCGAAAATCGGCGCGATTACCGCGAGATGCTGTTCCGCTCCGAGGCGATGAAGCAATACATTTCGGGCGTCATCCTGTTCGACGAAACCATCCGCCAGAAGGCGCAGGATGGCACCACGCTGGTCTCGCTGATCGAGGCCGCCGGTTCCATTCCCGGCATCAAGGTCGATCTCGGTGCCCAGCCGCAGCCGGGCTGCCCCGGCGAGACCATCACCGAGGGGCTCGACGGCCTCGCCGGCCGCTTCAAGGAATATTACGATCTCGGCGCCCGCTTCGCCAAATGGCGGGCGGTGATCGATATCGGCCAGCACATTCCCAGCTACACCTCGATCCTCGCCAATGCGCAGGCGCTCGCCCGCTATGCGGCGCTGGCGCAGGCGGCCGGCATCGTGCCGATCGTCGAGCCGGAAGTGCTGATGGATGGCGATCACGACATCGACCGCTGCTACGACGTGACCGAATGGGTGCTGAAGGAAGTGTTCCAGCAGCTCTTCTATGGCCGCGTGAAGCTTGAAGGCATGGTGCTGAAGCCGAACATGGTCATCGCCGGCCGCAAGGCGCAGAAGCAGGCCTCGGTCGAGGAAGTCGCGGCCAAGACCGTGCGCTGCCTCAAGAACTGCGTGCCGAGCGCCGTCCCCAGCGTCGCCTTCCTCTCCGGCGGCCAGTCGGACGAGGAGGCCACCGCCCATCTCGACGCCATGATCCGTGGCGGCGGGCTGCCGTGGAACCTCACCTTCTCCTATGGCCGCGCCCTCCAGGCCGCGCCGCAGAAGGCATGGTCCGGCAAGCCGGAGAACGTCGCCGCCGGCCAGGCCGCCTTCACCCACCGCGCCCGGATGAACTATCTCGCCGCGCTGGGCCAGTGGACGCCGGAGAGCGAGCAGCAGAAAGCCGCCTGATCGGGCTCTCTTCTCACGACTGCAGGACGCCGCCGCAAGGCGGCGTCTTTTATTTGTCGGCTTATAGTCGACCGATCGACTTTTATCTCACCTTGACCTTGCGCAAGGCGTGCATGTTCCCAGTCTCTAACCTTGGCATCATGGCAAGGGAGAGACGCGCGTGCGACACGATCTCAAGACGAGCCTTCCGCCCGGCGGCGTCGATCCGCACGGCCTCGCCCCTTTCTCCGCCCGGGCCGGCGAGCCCTCGCCGAGCCCGGTGAAGCTGGACATCCGCCATGTCGGCTTCCGCTTCGGCTCCACGCCGGCGCTGCACGACATCTCCTTCCCCATCCACGCCAACCGCGTGACGGCGCTGATCGGGCCTTCCGGCTGCGGCAAGTCCACGCTGCTACGGGTGCTGAACCGCATGGCCGACCTTTATGAGGACCAGCATGTCGAGGGACAGGTGCTGCTCGACGGGCAGAACATTCTCGCCCCCGATGTGGATGTGCTGACGCTGCGCCGGCGCGTCGGCATGGTCACGCAGAAGCCCTCCCCCTTCCCGATGTCGATCTATGACAATGTCGCGATCGGCATGCGCCTCAACGAGGAACTGACCAAGGTACAGCTCGACCAGCGGGTGGAGGATGCGCTGCGCCGGGCGGCGCTGTGGGAAGAGGTCGGCGGCCTGCTCGACCATTCCGCCCTCAGCCTGTCCGGCGGCCAGCAGCAGCGCCTGTGCCTCGCGCGTACCATGGCGGTGCGGCCGGAAGTGATCCTGCTCGACGAGCCGTGCTCGGCGCTCGACCCGATCTCCACCGCCAGGATCGAGGAGACGATGGAGGAGCTCAAGAGTGTGAGCACCCTCGTCATCGTCACCCACAATCTGCAGCAGGCGGCGCGGATCGCCGATTACACCGCGTTTCTCTATCTCGGCGAGCTGGTCGAGTTCGGTGCGACCACCCAGCTGTTTTCCGCGCCGCGCGAGGAGCGCACCCTCAGCTATATCTCGGGCCGGATGGGCTGAGCCACTGGCGTTGCTTGCCGCCGGCCACGGCGAAAAAAGAATCCCCGGCACATGGCCGGGGATGATGTGTTGCTAGGCCTGTTGGACGGGTCCGGCTCAGCGGCGCCCGCCGCCGAAGCCGCCGCCAAAGCCACCATGGAAGCCGCCGCCAAAACCGCCGCCGCCGCCGCCGAAGCCGTCGTGGAAGCCGCCGCCATAGCCGCCGCCATAATGGTCGCCGCCGCCGAAGCCGTCATAGCCGCCGGACCGGGCAAAGCTGTCGGCGCGGGCGTCGCCATAGCCCTGATACTGGCGCTGCTGGTCGAGCCGGCCGATCTGGTCGGCATCGGTGGTGTTCTTCCAGCCGTCGATCGACTGGTGCTGCCAGCCATTATCGGCGTCGTACTGGTGAATCGAGCCGTCATGATCGGTGTAGATGTTGCCGTTGTTCCAGGCGACGCCATTGCCGGTCTTGGCATTGCCGGCGACGCCGCGGCTGTCGACGCTGACATGGCCATCATTGTCGACCACGCCCGTCTGCGAGGCATGGCCGATGCCGGTCGTCGGGTTGTAGCCGGCCGATTCACGACCCGCGACGGCATTGCCGGTATAGGCATTGCCCGCCACACCCGCACGCGCCTCGCCATGCGCGCCGGTATAGGGATTGAAGAAGGCGGCCGAGCGGCCGGCGGCATAGTTTCCGGTCCAGGGGTTGAAGGCGGCCCCTGAGCGCCCGGCGAAGTCGGTGCCCCAGCCGGTCACGCCATGCACGGCATTGGCGCCCCAGGCGGTGCCATACGGACCGACGCCCCAGGCGTGATCCCACGTCGCCGCCCCGCCCCAGGCGCCATAGATGTTGGTGCGGGCAATGTCGACGCCCGCCCAGGGGCCGCCCCACGGGCCGGGCCGCCAATAGGGGCCCCACCAGGGATACATCGCCCCCCAGCCGAACGCGGCGTCGTAGCCGAAGCCGAAGCCGCCGGTCCAGACGAAAGCGGCGTCATAACCATATGTGGCGGGGCAGCCATACCAGTAGGTGCCGATATAGCCGACGCAGTTATAGCCGGTGCCATAGACCACCGTGCCGCCCGGCTCGATCACCACGCCCATATAGCCGGGCGTGTAGCCGACCGTCACCACATCCGCCGTCGAGGCGTAGACGCGGACATAGGTGACGTAGTGCAGCGGCGAGGACACCGGGATGGTGTAGATCGCGTCCGGCACCACGTCCGCGACCAGCCACGGGCCGGTCGGTGTCGTCGAGACGAACCAGGCGCCCTGGAACAGCGCGTAGTAGCGCGCCGGGTCGAGCTGGATCACCGGCGTGCGGGTGTTCGCCGCATAGGCCAGGATGGTGCCCTTGATCGGCTCGAACTTCGGCGCCCCGCCGTCATATTTGATGGTGAGCTGGGTATCGCGCTTGATCGAGGCGGTCTGCGGCACGGTGGCGGCAATCGCCGCCTCCTTCGCCTGCGGCGTGCCGGGCACCGCGACCAGCGCATTGGCCGCCGGATCGGTCGGTGCGATCTGGGCGAAACCGGCGGGCAGGCTGGTGCCGGGCACGAAGCTCCACGGCCCGGCAAAGCCGGCGGCGCGGAACCAGCGGCCCGAGATCAGCACATAATACTGGTTGCTGTCGGGATCGAGGATGATCGCGTGGTCGGCATTGCTGACGCGCAGCAGCGAGGTGCCGCCCACCGGCGTCATCTGCGGCGCGCCGGCAGTGATGACGAGCTCGGCAGGGGTGGTGGAGACGATGATCGCCGGGGGCGTCGCCGGCTTCTGGCCATTGGCCGGCAGCATGGTCTGCGCCGGCTCCTCATAGGTCGCGGTGCTGCCGGCCGCCTCGAGCGCCGGGTCCGGCTGGGCGGTGACGGTCCAAGGCCCCGTGATGGCGGGCGCCTGGTACCAGGTGCCGGCGGCCTGCAGGTGATAGAGGCCCGCGCCATCGACCAGCATCAGCGGCTGGGTATTGACGATACGCTGGAAGCCCTGCACCCCGTCGATCGGCCGCGGCACCGGCTCGCCGGCCACAAGCACGAGCAGGGTCGGCGTCTGGGCGAAGACGATGCGCGGCGGGGTATTCTCCACCGGCTGCGTCATCTCCTTGTCCAGCTGCTTGGTCGCGGCGTAGCTGGTCATCAGATGGTCGAGGGCGAAGGTCATGCCCTGCGGCGAGATGCGCGACTGCAGCGCGTTCAGCAGCACCGCGTCCTGCGAGGAATCGGTCGGCACATCGACCGAGGTGATGCGGATATTGCTCAGCTGTGCCAGCTTGGACGGCTTGTCGATCGCCACCCGCGCGGTGAAGCGGGCGAGGCCATAGGTCGGGCCCGCCGCCGGCGCGCCGGAAGCGGCGAGGTCCGGCTTCGGGCCGATGGCGACGGCGGCGCGACCGGAAATCTGATCGCCGTTCCACTGCTCGATCATCGGCTGGTAGACCTGCAGCAGCTTGTCGCCGAGGTCGAAACTGCGCGGCCAGGCCAGCGCCGGCGGGATCGCCGAGGCCGGGGCGGCGGTGGAAGCGGTCGTGGCCGCCGGCGCGGCCGGCTGCTGCGCGAGAGCCGGCGTGACGCTCAGGGCGAGCACCGCCGCAAGCGCGGCAGCGGGACGAGGATGATGGCGCATGTTTCCCCCAACGGGTAGCAACGATCCGGCGACGGGCCAGGCACACCCGCCCGGCCAACCAATATCACCGCCATTCTGCGCCGATAAGGCTGGCCTGAGCCTGACGCGAAATGACGGGAGGAAAGAACGCCGTTAAAATGTTACCGCATTATGGCACAGCCGGGCGCTCCCTGCGTTCAGGCGCCTGACTGGACCGCCAAGGGGCGGGCGCGCTAGACAGTCAGGCGCGCGTGCCGTGCTTTCGCCGCCATCCTGCACGATGGCTTCACCCATGGCTCGTCACAAGACTGTTTCCTGATGGCACGTTCCTCCTCCCGCTCCGATTCCGCGCCGCCCCGACCGGCGCCCCGCCTCTATGTGCTCGTGCCGGCCCTCGCCGATCCGGCCGGCATCGCGGCACAGGCCGAGGCGCTCCGCCAGGCCGCGCAGGAGGTCGACATCGCGGCCGTGCTGCTGCGTCCGGGCGATGGCGCGGCGGCACAGGCCCTGGCGCCGCTGATCGAGGCCTGCCAGGCCATCGGCGCCGCCGGGCTCGTTGACGGCAACGCCGCGCTCGTCGCTCCCCTTGGCGCCGACGGCGCGCATTTCGACGAGGCGGCGGCGCTGAAAGGCGCGGCGCCGTCGCTGCGCCCTGACGGCATCGCCGGCGCTGGCGGGCTGCGCAGCAAGCACGACGCCATGACGGCGGCGGAAAACGGTGCCGATTATGTGATGTTCGGCGAGCCCGATGCCGAGGGGCGCCGCCCGCCCTTCGAAGCGACGCTGGAGCGCACCGAGTGGTGGGCGCAGCTCTTCGAGCCGCCCTGCGTCGGCTATGCCCGCACGCTGGACGAAGTGGCCGCGCTGGTTGCCGCCGGTGCCGATTTCGTGGCGGTGGACACGCTGGTCTTCGACGCGCCGCGCGAGGGCGCCCGGGCGCTGGCCGAGCGTCTGGTTCCTGCCGGGGACGCCTCCTGATGCCGCCGCGCCCGCCCGGACGACACATGGCCCTCCCGGCCGGCGCGCTGCTGGCGTGCCTGGCATGGGCCGCCCCGGCGAGCGCGGCACAGGGACAGTCGCCGGCCGACACGGCACCCAGTGCCGTGAAGCGCGCCGCGCCGAATACGGCCGCCCCCAGGCTGGCGAGCCCGACGACCCTGCCCCCGTCGGGCGCGGACCCCGACCCGGCGTACACCGCCTTTCAGCGCGGGCGGTACCGCACGGCCCTCGACCTCGCGGTCAGCCGTGCCAATGCGCAGGGGGATGCCGTCTCCATGGTGCTGGCGGCGGAGTTGCTTTCCCAGGGCTATGGGGTGCGCCAGGACCCGACGGCGGCGCGTCAATGGTATGAGGCGGCGGCGGCGAAGGGCAATCCCGACGCGCTTTTCACCCTTGGCGGCATTCTCATGGCCTCCGCCTCCACCGCCAACAAGGATCAGGCGGTCGATTTCTTCCGCCGGGCCGCCGAAGCCGGCAGCGCGCGTGCCGCTTATAATCTCGGTCTTGTCTATCTCCAGGGCGAGGTGGCGCCGAAGGAGCCCGCCATCGCCGCCGAATGGTTCAAGCGCGGGGCCGAGAGCGACCAGCCGGACGCCCTCTACGCCCTGGCGACGCTCTACCGCGACGGCAATGGCGTGCCGCAGGACGCTGTCGAGTCGGCCCGGCTGCTCCAGCGCGCCAGCGAGGTCGGCAACGATGTCGCCACCACCGAGCTTGCCATCGTCGTGTTCAACGGCACGGGCGTGCCCAAGGACGAGGAGCGCGCCGCCGCGCTTTTCCGCAAGGCGGCGCTACAGGGCAATGCCATCGCGCAGAACCGCTATGCCCGTATTCTCTCCGCCGGTCGGGGCGCTCCCAAGGACGTGATCGCCGCCGCCGCCTGGCACCTCGCCGCCAAGGCGCAGAAGCTCGACGATCCCATGCTCGACAAGCTGGTCGCCTCCCTCACCCCCGAACAGCGGGCGCAGGCGCAGGCGCGGGTCAAGCCATGGGCGCCCGCCCCGGCCTATTAGCCGGGCATGGCGTTTGCGATCACGACCCGGTTGCGGGGAGCGGGCGCCTCCCTTCCAGCCCGACGCCGGCGCCGGGTGGGGCGTTCCCGCCTTGCTCATGCCGCCGGGCACCGTTACTCATCGTGACGCTTCGCCGTCGGCAGCCGGCGGCGCGGCGTCCAAGACCGTCTTCTGGGGATTTCGCTTGCTCATCGCTTGTCCAGTGCCGTCGCGGGGAACGCCGCGTCTTCCCTCCCGCCGGCCGGCCGTCGCCCGGGCGTTCGCGGTGGTGGCGGCGCTGCTGTTGGCGATGCTCGCCCTGGGCATGCCGGGCGCCCAGGCGCTGGAAGCGGTGGCGATCCGGCTCGATGCCCCGGTGGTCGACCTCGCCCCCGCCATTGAGCGCCGCACCAGCGACACCGACCGCATCCAGGTTTCCACCGTGCCGGGCGCCGACGGCATCGTCCGCCGCATCGAGGTGCGCTCGGTGGCAACCGGGCCGGATGGCAGCAAATGGGCCGTCTTCGCCCTCGCCAACAACACCGACGAGCAGGTCGACCGGCTGATCGTCGCCCCGCATTACCGCATGGTCGGCTCCGGCGTGTTCTGGCCGGACCTCGGCAATCGCCGCATCCTCAATGTGACAACGAGCCAGGGCTTCCGCCCCGAATTGCAGAACGCGCCCGATGCCGACGTGTTCTTCCTCACCCTCGACCCCGGCACCACGGTGACGCTGGTGGCCGAGCTCGGCGATGGCGGCCTGCCGCAGCTCTATCTGTGGGAGCCGGAGGCCTACAAGGACAAGGTCAACAGCTTCACGCTGTATAATGGCATCGTCATCGGCATTGCCGGCCTGCTCGCGCTCTTTCTCACCATCCTGTTCGTGGTGAAGGGCAGCGCCATGTTCCCGGCGGCGGCGGCGCTGGCCTGGGCGGTGCTGGGCTATATCGGCCTCGATTTCGGCTTCTGGTCGAAAGTGTTCGGCATCTCGCCGCTGGCGCAGCAATTCTGGCGCGCGGCGGGCGAGGCGATCCTCGCCGCGACGCTTGTCGTGTTCCTGTTCGCCTATCTCAACCTCAACCGCTGGCATGTGCGCTACGCCCATATCACGGCGGGCTGGCTGGTGTTCCTCGCCGCCATTGTCGGCCTGGCCCTGCTCGACCCCTCGGCGGCGGCCGGCATCGCCCGGCCCTCGCTGCTCGTCGTCTCCTTCATGGGCTTCGGCGTGGTCGTCTGGCTGGCACTGCACCGCTACGACCGGGCGGTGCTGATCATTCCGACGCTGTTCCTGCTGGTGGTGTGGGTGATCACCGCCGGGATGGCGGTGTCGGGCCGCATCGGCAACGATCTCGTCGCCCCGGCGCTGCTCGGCGGCCTCGTCCTCATCGTCATGCTGATCGGCTTTACCGTGATGCAGCACGCCTTCGCCGGCATCGGCTCGGTCGCCGGCAGCGCGCAGGAGCTGGAGCGCCGGGCGCTGGCGGTGGCGGGTTCGGGCGACATCGTCTGGGACTGGGACGTCGACACCGACCGCATTCATGTCAGCCCCGAGGCCGAGCACATGCTGGGCCTCAAGCAGGGCACGCTGGAGACCGAGGCCGCCGGCTGGCTCGACATCATCCATCCCGGCGACCGCGACCGCTTCCGCGCCACGCTGGACGGGCTGCTGGACCAGCGGCGCGGGCGCATCGACCAGGATTTCCGCCTGCGCGCGCATGACGGCCATTATCTCTGGTTCAACCTGCGGGCCCGGCCGGTGGTCGGCACCGATGGCGAGGTGGTGCGCTGCATCGGCACGCTCTCCGACGTCACCGACAGCCGCACCGCCGAGGAGCGCATGCTCCATGACGCGGTGCATGACAACCTGACCGGCCTGCCCAATCGCGAGCTGTTCCTCGACCGCGTCTCCGGCGCCGCCGGCCTCGCCCGCAGCGACGACCAGATCCGCCCGACGGTGATGCTGATCGACCTCGACCGCTTCAAGCAGGTGAACGCCTCGCTCGGCATGCCGGCGGGCGATTCCATCCTGCTCACCGTCGCCCGCCGCCTGATGCGCCTCGTCAAGCAGCAGGACACGCTCGCGCGCCTGGGCAGCGACCATTTCGCCCTGATCCTGCTCTCCGAGCGCGACCCCGAGCGCATCACCGCCTTCGCCGACACGCTGCGCCGCACGCTGCGCGCGCCGATCACCTTCGGCGACCGTGAGATCTTCATCACCGCCTCCATCGGCCTGCTGCTCGCCGACGGCCAGAAACGCACCCCGATGGAGACGCTGAAGGATGCCGAGCTGGCGATGTACTTCGCCAAGCGCGTCGGCGGCGACCGCATCGAAGTGTTCCGGCCCAACATGCGGACGCAGAAACTCGACCGGCTGACGATGGAGCAGGACCTGCGCCAGGCGCTGCAACGCGGCGAGATCAGCGTTCTCTACCAGCCCATCGTCGATCTCGCCACGCGCCGGATCGCCGGCTTCGAATCGGTGATGCGCTGGCAGCACCCCACGCTGGGGACCATGGCCGCCGACGACTTCCTCGGCCTCGCCGAGGAAACGGGGTTGATCGTCGATCTCGGCCTATTCGTGCTCGACACCGCCGCCCGCCAGCTCGGCGTCTGGCAGCGAACCCTGCGCGGCGAACCGATCTTCGTCTCGGTCAACATCTCCTCGCGCCAGATGCTGCGCCACGACATGCTGCAGGACCTCAAGGCGGTGCTCGCCCGCAATGTCGTCGCCCCGGGCACGCTGAAGCTGGAGCTCTCCGAGTCGCTGGCGATGGAGAACCCGGAATATACGGCGCAGATTCTCCTGCGCATGCGCGAGCTCGATGCCGGCCTGACGCTGGAGGATTTCGGCTCCGGCTATTCGGCCCTCGCCTATCTCCAGCGCTTTCCCTTCGACAGCATCAAGGTCGACCGAACCTTCACCAAGGCGCTGGGCCGCAGCGGCAACAAGGCACAGCGCCCTGTCATCCTGCGCACCATCGTCAACATGGCGCAGGATCTGGGCATGGACATCATCGCCGAGGGTGTCGAAAGCGAGCAGGTCGCCGCCGCGCTGGGCAAGCTCGGCTGCCGCTATGGCCAGGGCCGCTTCTTCGGCGAGGCGCTGACGACCGACGAGGCGCGCAAGCGCCTGCAGCCCGAGCAGCCGCCGACCTCGCTGCTCGAACGCGGGCGCCAGCTCTCGCGCGGCGCTCGTGCCGGCGCCGGATCGGCCACCACACCGCTGGCCGCCGCCCGTCCCGCCAGCGCCGCCGAGGCCGCGCAGCATGTCGAAGCCAAGCAGCGCGCCGCTCAGCCGGCCGTCGCCACGGCAGCCCCGCAGGCGCCGGCCCGCCCGGCCGCCTCACCTTCGGTGACACCGGCATCCGCGCCGACCACCCAGGCCTGACACGGAAGGCAGGCGCGGCCCAAAGTGCGGACCGGCTCGCGTGCCGGCTCAGGCGTGGCCGGCCTCGCTGGAGAGCATGCCGGGGTCGATGCCGATCTTGCGCAGTGCCAGATCGTATTTCTGGCCGGCCTCGGCCTCGAACACCAGAGTCGAATCGGCCGGGCAATGCAGCCAGCCATTCTGCTGGATCTCGTTTTCGAGCTGCCCCGGCGCCCAGCCGGCATAGCCGAGCGCCAGCATGGCGTTCGCCGGTCCGCTGCCGGTTGCCATCGCCCTGAGAATGTCGAGCGTCGCCGTCAGGCAGATGCCGTCATCGATCGGCAGGGTCGAATCCTGGATGAAGAAATCGGCGGTGTGCAGCACGAAGCCGCGCCCGGTCTCGACAGGCCCTCCGCGCAGCACCTTCACCCCGCCGGCGCTGCGCGGCAGATGGATACGCTCCTCTTGCGGGATGACGTCGAGCTGCACCAGCAGATCGGGAAAATTCACATGGCTGGCCGGCTGGTTGACCACGATCCCCATCGCCCCTTCCGGCGAATGCGCGCACAGATAGATCACCGCCCGGGCGAAACGCTCGTCACGCATGCCCGGCATGGCGACCAGCATCTGTCCGTCAAGAAAGGTCCCGCCCGCAGGGGCGTCGGAGTTCCGGGGGCGCTCGCGTCCGATCCACATGAAGAGAAGCCTAATCCCCGCAGGGGCATTTTCAAGCCCGCCCGTTCGCCACGGCGCGAGGTCGGGCGTGGCCTCACACGAAAGTGCGCCCGGCGCGGCTTCCCCATCGGGAGCGGAGAGGCTATCGCCTTGGCCATGCTCTCCCGTCTGCGTCACTACACTCTGTGCTCGCTTGCGCTCGTGCCCCTCGCGGGCCCGGCCCTTGCCGGCGACATGTCCGCCTGGTCCGCCCCGGAAGGCACCGCCGCGCGCCTCGTCGCGGGCGGGAGCCAGGACGGCGCGCTGATGGGCGGTGTTGAAATCCGCCTGCCCCCGGGACTGAAGACCTATTGGCGCTATCCCGGCGACAGCGGGGTGCCGCCGCATTTCGACTGGAGCGGCTCGCGCAATGTCGAGGCGGTCGAGGTGCTGTGGCCGGCCCCCACGCGGTTCGACGATGGCGGCTCCTTCTCCATCGGCTACAAGCACGACGTCGTGCTGCCGCTGCGCATCACCCCGAAGGACCGGGCGCAGCCGGTCGAGCTGAAGCTGAACCTCGATTTCGCCGTCTGCGGCAAGATCTGCCAGCCGGCCAATGCCGCGCTCGACCTCGCTCTGCCGCCCGGCGGCGCCGCCACGGCCTACCCCGCTCTGAAGCAGGCGCTGGCAAGCGTTCCGCACCCGGCCACGCTCGGCGCGCAGGGCGAAACGGGGATCGCCACCGCCGAACTGCACCAGGGCGCCGATGGCGCCGTCCTGCGCATCGTGACCCATGTCGACCACGCCGAGGCGGCCGATCTGTTCGTCGAGGGACCGGGCGAGGACTGGGCGCTGCCGCTGCCGTCGCGCGAGACCGGGGCCGACGGGCGGACCGTTTTCGTGTTGCCCGTCGAGGGCGTTCCCAGCGGCGTGGACGTCGCCACCGCCCGTCTGCGCTTCACCCTCGTCGATGGCGAGCGCGCCATCGAGGTGGACGCGCCTCTTTCCGCCCGCTGAACCCGCTTCCCGCCACGCGGGAAATCGCTATGGTACCGTCCGACCTGACCCGCCCGTCGCGGCGGGCGCCGGTCTGCACGGTCCCTCGGCGGGTTCCGTTCCCCATTCTCCGCCGTAAGAAAGGAAACACCCATGACGATCAAGGTCGGCGACCAGCTTCCCAGCGTCACTTTCCGCGTAGCCACGGAGGACGGCCCGGTGCCGAAATCCACCGATGAGCTGTTCAAGAACAAGAAGGTCGTGCTGTTCGCCGTTCCCGGCGCCTTCACGCCCACCTGCCACAAGAACCACCTGCCGAGCTTCATCGCCCGCGCCGAGGAAATCCTCGCAAAGGGCGTCAGCACCATTGCGGTGACGGCGGTGAACGATCCCTTCGTGATGGCGGCCTGGGAAAAGGCGTCCAACGCCAATGGCAAGATCGTCTTCCTGTCGGACGGCAATGCCGAGTTCGCCAAGGCGGTCGGCCTCGACTTCGACGCCTCCGGTGCCGGCCTCGGCGTGCGCTCCAAGCGCTATTCCATGCTGGTCGACGACGGCGAGGTGATGATCCTCAATGTCGAGGACGTGCCGAGCAAGGCCGACAAGACCAACGCCGACGTGCTGCTCACCCAGTTCTGAGCCTGTCGACGCCGATCCCGGCCGACGGCGCAGCCCTCGCGCCGGGATCGTCCGCCTGAGCCCCGGACCGGCGATCCATCGCTCAGGCGATGATATCCGGGCAGATCTGATCCTCGATATAGCCGATGCGATCGCGCAGCTGCAGCTTGCGCTTCTTGAAGCGGGCGAGCTGAAGCTGGTCGCTGCCCGGCATGTCCTGAAGTGCCTGGATCGCAACATCCAGATCACGGTGCTCCTGCCGCAAGCGCTCTAGGTGAGCCAGGAGCTCGCGTTCCTCATCCGCCGTCATCTGTGTCAAACGCCTGACCCGAAAACCGACTCATCCCCGGCAGGGCCGGGATCCAAACAGAGTATCGCCGTCCAGCGCCCCGGCCGCAACAGCGGGGCTGCCGCCCCCTCCGGTTACCACGCTGCAGCGCAGCACATCCTTTCATCGACAGCCCGTGTCTCTCGTGACAGACTGATGACGTTCGCTTCGGAAGACAGGAGATACTGTCCATGACCATGCAGTCGCATGTTGCCGAGTTGGAACGTCGCCACCAGGCACTCGAGAAGCAATTGCGGGAAGAGATTACCCGCCCCGCGACGGACGACACCCGCATCGCTGATCTCAAACGGCGCAAGCTGATCCTCAAGGACGAAATCGCCCGCTGCAAGGGCGCGACCCTCCACTAGACCACGCCCCCGCCAGGCCTGCCCCGCACGCGGATCGGACAACACGTTCTCTTTTGCAGAGCGATAGGCGTTTGCGCGAGCAGATCGGTCCAATCGGATCGCATCCTGGCAGTGCTCGGTCGGCATGACCGGCCCTCCACAGGACTGGACACAAGACCCGGCCGCCGGCCCCCAGCCGGCGGTTCGCTTTTGTGCGCTTGGGCGCACCGCCGCAGGCAAGCTGACGACCAGAAGCAACCCGACGAAGGGCGTAAGCATTTCAGCGTCTTGCCAGATGCGCGCGAAAGACGAACTCTCGGAGCCATAAAAAACCTGCCCGACAAGAACGTTCCCGAGGGAGACGCCCGCCATGCCCGGTGCCGCCAGCCGCTACCCCGACCTGCATGCCCATTCCATCCGCGACCCGGAAGGCTTCTGGCGCGACGCCGCCCGCGCCATCGACTGGACGTCGGAAGGCGAACGGGTCTTCGATTCCACCCTTGGCATTTACGGCCGCTGGTTTCCCGGCTGGACCACCAATGTCTGCCACAATGCGGTGGACCGGCATGTCGCCGCCGGGCGCGGCGCGCAGCCAGCGATTTTTTATGACAGCCCGGTCGCCGGCGCCAAGCGCAGCATTACCTATGCCGAGCTGAAGGGCGAGGTGAGCCTGCTCGCCGGCGTGCTGGGCGAGCTCGGCGTCGGCAAGGGCGATCGTGTCGTCATCTACATGCCGATGATCCCCGAGGCGATGTTCGCGATGCTGGCCTGCGCCCGGATCGGGGCGGTGCACTCGGTCGTGTTCGGCGGCTTCGCGGCGGCCGAACTTGCCAGCCGCATCGAGGATGCCCAGCCCAAGCTCGTGCTCTCCGCCTCCTGCGGCATCGAGCCCTCGCGCATCGTCCACTACAAGCCGCTGCTCGACCTCGCCTTGAGCATGGCGAAGCACAAGCCCGATGCCTGCCTGATCTTCCAGCGCCCGCAGGTGGAGGCGAAGCTCGCGCCCGGCCGCGATCATGACTGGGCCACACGGCGCGAAGCCGCGCTCGCCGCCGGCCTGCGGGCAGAATGCGTGCCGGTGGACGCCACCGATCCGCTCTACATCCTCTACACCTCGGGCACGACCGGAAAGCCCAAGGGCGTGGTGCGCGACAGCGGCGGCTATATGGTGGCGCTGCGCTGGTCGATGGAGGGCCTCTATGATGTGCGCCCGGGCGAGGTCTACTGGTCGGCGTCCGACATCGGCTGGGTGGTCGGCCATTCCTACATCGTCTACGCGCCGCTGCTCGCCGGCTGCACCACCGTGCTCTATGAGGGCAAGCCCGTCGGCACGCCCGATGCCGGCGCCTTCTGGCGGGTGATCGAGGACTACAAGGTGGCGGTGCTGTTCACCGCCCCCACCGCCCTGCGCGCCATCAAAAAAGAAGACCCGGAAGGGCGGCTGATGGGCGCGTATGATCGCTCAAGCCTGCGCACCCTGTTCCTCGCCGGGGAGCGGGCCGACCCCGACACGGTGGAATGGGCCAAGGCCCGGCTCGGCGTGCCGGTGGTCGACCATTGGTGGCAGACCGAGACTGGATGGGCCATTGCCGGCAACCCGGTCGGCCTTGGCGCCCTGCCGATCCGCGTCGGCTCCACCGGCGTGCCGATGCCCGGCTATCAGGTCGACATTCTCGACGAGGGCGGCCACCCGGTCGGCCCCGACCGCATGGGCTCCATCGCCATCAAGCTGCCGCTGCCGCCCGGCTGCCTGCCGACCCTGTGGCGGCAGGATGAGCGCTTTCGCGAGAGCTACCTCGTCGATTACCCCGGCTACTACAAGACGGCGGATGCCGGCTTCACCGATGCCAATGGCCAGCTCTTCATCATGGGCCGCACCGACGACATCATCAATGTCGCCGGCCACCGCCTCTCCACCGGCGGCATGGAGGAAGTGCTCGCCGCCCATGCCGATGTCGCGGAGTGCGCGGTCATCGGCATTCATGACGAGCTCAAGGGCGAGGTGCCCTGCGGCTTCGTGGTGCTGAAGGCGGGAGTGGCGCGTTCGCCGGCCGAGATCGAGGCCGAGATCGTGGCGCTCGTGCGCGAGCGCATCGGCCCGGTGGCGGCCTTCCGCCTCGCCATCACCGTCAACCGGCTGCCCAAGACCCGCTCGGGCAAGATCCTGCGCGGCACGATGAAGAAGATCGCCGATGCCGAGCCGTGGAACATGCCCGCGACCATCGACGACCCGGCCGCGCTCGACGAGATCGCCCTTGCGCTGGGCGCGCGCGGCCTCGCCAAGGTGACGGTCGCCTAGAGCGTTTTCGAGCGAAGTGGATACCGGTTCGCGTGAAGAAAACGCGACAAAAGAAAGAGTTAGAGCGTTTCACTGTTTCCATGAAACAGTGAACAGCTCTAGCAGCCTCTCTCACGAAAAAGCCCGGGAGCGTGCGCCCCCGGGCTTTGATCCTTCAGGCCGTGCGCCCCGCAGGGCGGGGCTCATTCCTCGTCGTCGGCCTCGCTCTTGCGCGAGCCGCCGAGCTTGGCGAACACGGTCTCCAGGTCGATCGGCTCCTCGCGCGGCTTGCGGCTCGGCACGAAGGGCTCCGGCCCGTCGCCGATCGACACGTCGACCGGCAGCAGCGTCGCCTCGTGCTCGCCGGACGGCGCCACCGTGGCAGGACGGTCCTTGGAGGAGCGCTGCACCTCGATATCAAGGTCGATCTGCGAGCACAGGCCCAGCGTCACCGGGTCCATCGGCGTCAGATGCGCCGCGTTCCAGTGGGTGCGCTCCTTGATCGACTCGATGGTCGTCTTGGTGGTGCCGACCAGCCGCATGATCTGGCTGTCCTTCAGCTCCGGATGGTTGCGCAGCAGCCAGAGAATGGCGTTCGGGCGGTCCTGGCGCTTGGACACCGGGGTGTAGCGCGGGCCACGGCGGCGCTTGGGCTCCGGCAGGCGTACCTTCGATTCCAGCAGCTTCAGGCGGTAATTCGGGTTCTTCTCGGCGCGCTCGATTTCCTCGCGGGCCAGCTGGCTGGTGGTCATCGGGTCGCTGCCCTTGATGCCC
This sequence comes from Ancylobacter rudongensis, assembly GCF_900100155.1. GTDB lineage: Bacteria > Pseudomonadota > Alphaproteobacteria > Rhizobiales > Xanthobacteraceae > Ancylobacter > Ancylobacter rudongensis. Next base: position 82,276 of record NZ_FMTP01000005.1, on the reverse strand, counting down.
TGCGCGACCTCGCCATCGGCGATGCCCTTCACCTCAAGCACATGCAGCTTACAAAAGTCCGCGATCTGGTCGAAGGTCAGCGCGGTATTCTCGACCAGCCACACGGCGGTGGCCTTCGGCATGAGGGGGGCGTTCGCCATGGGACGCAGCTCCATCCAGTGAGGCGCCGGGCTGGCGATGAAACCGAGCCGGCGTGCAGATTTGAGGTCTTTCGGCCGCGCAAACTTCTCCCCGCGCCCCACCACCCTGCGGGGCGGAGCCTCGGACCGTCTCGCGATGACCGGGATGTCGCGAATATAGGCTTCCGCGCGCCTTCCTGCAAATCCAAAGACGCGGCGCCGGGGGTGGCGGTTATGTTCCGGCGCTGCTAGCGTCCGCGCCCCCCCCAACCAGCAAGGATGACGCGATGAAGCCTGTTCGACTTCTGACCGCCGCCGCCCTCCTCCTCACCGCCGTCACCGGCGCCTTCGCGCAGGAAGCCGAGCGCGAAATGCCCGGCACCGAGGATGTCGCCGGCATCACCGGCGGCAGCTATACCGTCGACCCGGACCACACCCAGATCGTCTGGACCGTCGATCACATGGGCATCACCCCGCTCGCCGGCATGTTCGGCGCCTCCGCCGGGACGCTGGTTCTCGACCCCACCAAGCCGGACGAGGCGAAGCTGGACATCACCATCCCCATGTCGGGCCTGCGCGTCACCTCGGAGGGCTTTGCCGCCCATCTGGCGAGCCCGGAAATCCTCGACACGGCGAAATTCCCCACCGCCAGCTTCAAATCCACCCGAGTGACGGTTGAAGGCACCGACGCAACCATCGAGGGCGAACTGACGCTGCATGGGGTGACAAAGCCGGTCACGCTGGATGTCAGCTTCTTCGGCGCCGGCATCAACCCGATGACCAAGGCCGAGAATATCGGCTTCACCGCCACCGCCGAAATCCGCCGCAGCGATTTCGGCCTGGGCTTCGGCACGCCGGTCATTTCCGACGAGGTGGCGCTCGACATCGTCGGCGCCTTCATCAAGCAGCCCTGATCCGGCCCCGCTTGACAGCGCGGGCCCCGGCACCCATGACGGTGGCGAGGCCCCGCTGGACCCTGCGATGACCCCCGAAACATCTGCCCGGAAGCCCGAGCTTCGCGTTCTTCTCTGCGCCCCGCGCGGCTTCTGCGCCGGCGTGGTGCGCGCCATCGACGCGGTGGAGCGGGCGCTGGAGATCTATGGCCCGCCGGTCTATGTGCGCCACGAGATCGTGCACAATAAATACGTCGTGGAAGGGCTGAAGGCAAAGGGCGCGGTCTTCGTCGAGGAACTCGACGAAATCCCCGCCGGCACCACCGCCCCGGTCATCTTCTCCGCCCATGGCGTCGCCCGCGCGGTGCCGGAGGACGCGGCCCGCCGCAATTTCTTCGCCATCGACGCCACCTGCCCGCTGGTGACCAAGGTTCACCGCGAGGCCACCGTCCATCACAAGCGGGGGCGCGAGGTCGTGCTCATCGGCCATGCCGGTCATCCCGAGGTGATCGGCACGATGGGCCAGCTGCCCGAGGGCGCCGTCTCGCTGGTCGAGACCGCCGAGCAGGCGCGGCTGTTCCAGCCCCGCGACCCCGGCAATCTCGCCTTCACCACCCAGACCACCCTCTCGATCGACGACACCGCCGAGATCGTCGCCATCCTGCGCGAACGCTTCCCCGCCATGGTGGCGCCGCACAAGGAGGACATCTGTTACGCCACCACCAACCGGCAGGAAGCGGTCAAGCGCGTCGCCCCGGCGGTGGACGCGATGATCGTGGTCGGCGCGCCCAACTCGTCCAATTCCCAGCGCCTGCGCGAGGCGGCCGAGCGCGAGGGCTGCCGCCATGCCGTGCTGGTGCAGCGCGCCGGCGAGATCGACTGGGGCGTCTTCGGCGCCATCGCCTCGCTGGGCGTCAGTGCCGGCGCCTCGGCCCCGGAAATCCTCGTCGAGGAAATCCTCGACGCCTTCGCCGCGCGCTACACGCTGAGGGTGGAGACGGTGCATACCGCCCATGAGGATGTGTTCTTCCCGCTGCCCCGGCAGCTCCGTTCCGACGCTGCCGAATAGGCTCGACCCCACCCCATGGCCGTTTACACCGATGTCTCCCCGGAAGAGCTCGAAGCCTTCCTTGCCACCTATGATCTCGGCCGTCTGCGTGCCTTCAAGGGCATCGCCGAGGGCGTCGAGAATTCCAACTACCTGCTGCAGACCGAGGCCGGCAGCTTCATCCTCACGCTCTATGAGAAGCGGGTGAACCCGGCCGACCTGCCCTTCTTCGTCGGGCTGATGGAGCATCTGGCGACGCGCGGCATTGATTGCCCGCAGCCGGTGCGCAACCGCGAGGGCGTGGCGCTCGGCACGCTGGCCGGGCGGCCGGCGCTCATCGCCACCTTCCTGGTCGGCACCTCGGTGCGCCGCCCCACCGCCGCCAACTGCGCCGCCCTCGGCAGCGCGCTCGCGGAACTGCACAAGGCGGGGGCCGACTTCACCGCCTTCCACCGCGCCAATGCGCTCTCGGTCGCCGGCTGGCGCCCGCTCTATGAGCAGGCGGGCGCGCGGGCCGACACGGTGGCGCCGGGCCTGTCCGCCCTCATCGCCGACGAGCTCTCCGTGCTGGAGGCGCGCTGGCCGACCGATTTGCCGGGCGGCGTCATCCATGCCGACCTGTTTCCGGACAATGTGTTCTTCACCGATGGGCGGCTGTCGGGGCTGATCGACTTCTATTTCGGCTGCAACGACCTGCTGGCCTATGACGTCGCCATCTGCCTCAACGCCTGGTGCTTCGAGCCGGACGGCGCCTTCAACCAGACCAAGGGCCGGGCGTTGCTCGCCGCCTATCAGGCCGAGCGGCCGCTCGGGGCTGACGAGATCGCCGCGCTGCCGCTGCTGGCGCGCGGGGCGGCGCTGCGCTTCCTGCTCACCCGGCTGGTCGACTGGCTGAACGTGCCGCCCGGGGCGCTGGTGCGCCCGCACGACCCGCTGGAATATCTGCGCAAGCTGCGCTTCCACCGCTCGGTGACGAGCCCGCGCGACTACGGCATCATGGAAGGCCCAACGCTTTGAAGACAGCGCCCGGAACCGCCCGAGTCTTTGCCGACGATGCCTCGACCGACACGGCCAAGGGCATCGTCGCCATCTGGACCGACGGTGCCTGCTCCGGCAATCCCGGCCCCGGCGGCTGGGGCGCGATCCTGCGCTATGCCGGCTCGCAGAAGGAGCTGTCCGGCGGCGAGACCCCCACCACCAATAACCGCATGGAGCTGATGGCGGCGATCTCCGCACTGGAGGCGCTGAAGCGCCCCTGCACGGTCGATCTGCACACCGACAGCGAATATATGCGCAACGGCATCACCAAATGGATCGCCGGCTGGAAGCGCAATGGCTGGCGCACCGCCGACAAGAAGCCGGTGAAGAATGTCGACCTGTGGGAGAGGCTGGAAGCGGCCATCGCCCGCCACGAGATTCGCTGGCACTGGGTCAAGGGCCATGCCGGCGACGAGATGAACGAGCGCGCCGATGAGCTCGCCCGCGCCGGCATGGCGCCCTACAAGGCGGCGCGGGGCGCCTTCTGAAACCCGAGCGGACAACCATGGCGGACAGCATCAAGGCGCCTAAGGGCGCGGCTATGGGCGCGCCGGCCCGGCTTTTGCGGGCCGAAGGGCTGGCCGTCTTCGCCGCCGCGCTGGTCGCCTATGCCGCGCTCGGTGCCAGCTGGTGGCTGTTCGCGGCGCTGATTCTGGCGCCTGATCTGTCCATGCTCGGCTATCTCGCCGGGCCGCGCCCCGGCGCCTTTTTCTATAATGCCGCCCACACTTATGTCGTCCCGGCCCTTCTCGGCGGGCTCGCCTATGGCGTCAGTGCGCCGCTTGCCGGCGCGATTGCCCTTGTCTGGACGGCGCATATCGGGCTCGACCGGCTGCTGGGCTATGGCCTGAAATATCCCGCGGGTTTTGCCCTCACCCACCTTGGCCGTGTCGGCCGACACTGAGGATGGCCGCGCGGGAAACGGCCGCGCGGATTGACAAGGCCCCCTCCCCTCCGCTATCAGCCGGGCCTCAATTTCTGCTGGCGGATCGAGGCGCGGCCATGGGGCGCCGTCTCATACGCAGGCGCCGTCGATCCGAAGGTTAGTGTCATGAAGATCCGCAACTCGCTCAAGTCGCTGCTCGGCCGTCACCGCGACAACCGTCTGGTGCGCCGCAAGGGCCGCGTCTACATCATCAACAAGACCCAGAAGCGCTTCAAGGCCCGCCAGGGCTGAGCCAGGGCTGCTGAACGAAGGCTGCTGAGCCTTCTGCCGGCCGCGTTCACGATTTAGCGGCCTTTAGCGGACAATATTGCTCAAGGGCGCCGTGACTCCTAACATGGAGACATGCGCGCCCTTTTTGCTGCCCTGATCCTTGCTGCCGCGCCGCTCGGCGCCATGGCCCAGACCCAGCCGCCCCCCAATGCCGGGGAGCGGCCGGAGGCGGCCGCGCCCGCTGAGTCGGCCAATCCCGGCGAGACGGCCAAATCCGACGAGACCGCCAAATCCGCCGAGACCGCGAAGCCGGCGGAACCTGACCGCGCCAAGCGGCTCGATGCGCTGTTTGCCGCGCTGAAGGCGGCGCCGGACGAGGAATCGGCCAAGGCTATCGCCGCCCGCATCGATGTCGCCCTGACGCCTTCGGGCAGCGACACGGCGGACCTCCTGATGGCCCGCGCCTCGCAGGCAACCCAGGCCAAGAAGTTCGATCTGGCCGTGGAACTGCTGGACGGCCTGCTGGCGATCGAGCCCGATTATCTGGAGGCGTGGAACAAGCGCGCCACCGTCTTCTTCCTGCGGCAGGACTTTTCCAATGCGCTGATCGACCTGCGCCAGGTCGTCGCCCGCGAGCCGCGCCATTATGGCGCCTGGGCCGGCATCGCCATCATCTGCAAGGAGATCGGCGACGAGAAGCGCTCGCTGGAAGCAGCCCGGCACGCCCTCGCCCTCTATCCTCATCTCGGCGAGATCAAGGATCTGGAAGAGGAACTGTCGATTAAGGTGGAAGGCCGGCCGATCTAGGATCGGTCGTTCGCAAGGTCGAAGGCCGGCCGATCCAGGATCGGCCGTTCGCAAGGTCAAAGGCCGCCAATCTGAGAGGGGCCGTTCTCGCCCCGTCGCCGCTCACGCCCGATCGTAATCCACGAAGCTGAAGGCGAACTCGTCCTTCTCGCCTTGGATCGGCCCTTCGCGGCCGACCTCCCGCCAGGCCTCGCGGGCAAAGGCGGGGAAATGCACGTCGCCCTCCGGCCGCCCATGCACCTCGGTCAGGCGCAGCCGCGTGGCATGGGGAAAGGCCTGCGCATAGATCTGCGCGCCGCCCACCACCGCCATCTCGTCGACGCCGAGCCGTGCCGCCTCCTGCGCCCCGCGCTCCAGTGCCGCGCCGAGCGAGGAAACCACCAGCACCCCCTCCGGCGGCCGGAACCCGGTGTCGCGGGTGATGACGAGGCTGGTGCGGCCCGGCAGCGGCCGGCCGATCGATTCGAAGGTCCGCCGCCCCATCAGGATCGGCTTGCCCCAGGTGATCGCCCGGAATCGCTTGAGATCGCCCGATATGTGCCAGGGCAGCGCGTCGCCGCGGCCGATGACGCCGTTCTCCGCCACGGCGGCGACAAGGGTGAGCACGGTCATGCGGACCTCCCACGGAGCAGCGCCAGCGCCGTTTCCGCCGCCGCAAGCCCGGTCTGGTGCGCGCCATGCGCGGTGGAATAGGCGTGGGGCGAGGACGCCTCGCCGGCGAACAGCACGCGCTCGCCGAGAGGCTCGGTCAGTGTCCGGGTCAGCCGCGCGCGCATCGGGGCGTAGCCCGGCAGCGCGCAGCTATAGCCGCCGCCGATCAGCGGGTCGGCGACCCAGCCTGTCGTGGCGACGCCGGCAATATGTGTCTCGATCCCGGCGCCGAAGGCGTCCTTGAGCGCGGCGAGGGCGAAATCGCGCATCGCCGCCGGCCCGGCCTGCACCAGCTCTGCGGCGTTGGCGCCGCCAAGCTGGGCGATCGCCATCGGCTGGCCGAACGGGTTCAGGGTGAGGTTCACCGGCGTGCGATTCGGGTCCCTGAGGTCGAGCGTGTCGATATAGCTGGTGGGCTCGACCCCGAACACGTCGCGGTCGAACAGGAAGGCGACCTTCTCCGCCGCCCCCAGCGGCAGCGCCTCGAACGCCTCGGCGAGGTCAGGCGGCAGCAGCGGCGCGAAGGCAAGGCCGCCGCGCGCGATTACCGCCGTCGGCACCGCGACGATGGCGAGCCGGGCGGTCAGCGTGCCGCGCGAGGTGGCGAGCGACACCCCCTCCCCCGACCAGTCGATGGTGGAGACCGGGCAGCCGGTCACGATGTCGAGATCCGGCGCCGCATGGGCGGCCAGCGCCTGCACCAGCGCGCCATAACCCTTCTCTACCGGGTAGTTCTCGCCCGTATCGGAATAGGCGGCGTAGTCGAGCGTCGAGAGCCGTTCCGGCTCGGCCGCCGAGAGCACGGTCAGCCAGTGCCGGGCCAGGCGGGTCCATCGCGTCGCCGGGCCGAGCACCTCGCTGGCCGCGATATCGCGCCCGTCCTCGCCGGCCTTGTGGAGGGCGGCGTAAACGGCCTGAAGGTCGTTCCAAACGGCCTGACACTCCACCTCATCGGCCCAGCGATCGCCGAGATGAGTCGCCCGCGCCTTGCGGTTTCCGCGCGCGACATAGGCGAAGCCGAGTTCGTCGGCGGCGGCACGCAAAGGATTGACAGAAGCCGAGTGCAGCCAATGACATCCGCGATCCCAGGCGACGCCGAAGGTCGCGGTATCGGTAAAGGCCCGCCCGCCGGTCCGGGCTGCGGCTTCCACCACGCGCACGTCGATCCCGGCCTGTTTCAGCCGCGCCCCGGCCGCAAGCCCCCCCGCCCCGGCACCGACCACGATCACATCATGCTGTGCAGCCACGGTCACGTCCGGCTTGGGCGGGGGTCATCTGGCGAGGGCCGTGCGCAAGGCGTTGCGACGACAGGTCTATTTCTTGCGGAACGCATCGAGCCGCACGACCTGGGCGCCGCCCGAGCCGCCATCGGTGGGTTCGTCGTCGTCCACCTTCGTCGGAGCGCCCTTGGCATCCCCGGCCTTGCTGTCGGACGTTTTTTTGTCGGCATCCTTGTCGCCTGCGGATGAGCGCGCAGCGCCCTCCGGGCTGGCGGCGTCGACGGAATGCTGCACCGGCGCGCGCGGGGCCGGCTTCGGCGCGGCCTTGGCATCGGGTACCGCGACCGGGGCGTCAGGCTTGGTCTCGGTGGGCTTCTGCGCGGCGGGCTTCGGCCCGATGGACCGCGCCGCTACGGCCTCGGTCGGCGCCGCCTTGGGCGGCACTTCAGTCAGGCGCGCGGGCGCGCGGGTGGAAGGAACCGAGGTGGGTCGTCCCTCGCCGATCGGCGTCGGCGCCGTGGCGGGGGGCCCATCCTGGCCATCGCCTTCCGCGTCGACGTCGCCCTCGTCTTCCACCGATTCGAACTGCAGCCCGAACTTGACCGACGGGTCGAAGAAGCCCTTCAGCGCCGCATAGGGCACATGAAGGCGCTCGGGAATGCCATTGAAGGAAAGGCCGACCTCGAAGAACTGGTCGGTGACGATCAGGTCCCAGAACTGATGCTGGAGCACGATGGTCATCTCTTCGGGGTAGCGTTCCTTCAGGCGCGGCGAAATCCGCACGCCGGGCGCGCAGGTATCGAAGGCCAGATAGAGATGGTGCTCCCCGGGCAGCCCGTCGCGGGCGACATCGGTCAGGACGCGGCCAACGACGCCGCGCAACGCATCCTGCACAAGCAGGTCATATCGGATCAGATCGACGCTCATGCCGGCAATGAACCCGATTTCCGCCCCGACGGCCAGTAGGTTGTGAGAATGAAGTGCAGGCTTCTGTTGCCAGGTGCCTGCGAACCCCGCCTCACGGTGCTACCCGCTTGGACTTATTTTCCGTAGATCAAACCGCTCACGCGGCCTGAGCAACCGGAGCATAGTTGTCGTTGGCAACTATATGTTTGGTCCGATGACGGCGGTACCATGCCGGGCGAAAGAAGACCCTTTACGCTCTCGTCGATCCTGTTTCGCCCCCGCCGCAGCCCACCCTTCGATGGGTTCCGGTGGAGGCGCCGGGTACTGCCCCCGGGTCCGAAGAGTTTATTCCGATGTCCGTTTATCGCCATATCCGGCTTGCGCCGGCAAACTGAATATAGGGGTTTGCCCGCCCGGTTGGAAGGGGGCATGCGCAACTCCCCCTTCCTATCCCCTTGCCGGCGCTACGCCTCGGTCTGGTCGCCATATTGCAGATGCTCGATCGGCCGATTGCCGCCATTGGTGCCGAGCAGCTTCTCCTCCTGCGCGGCAATTTCCGTCCGCAGCGTCTCCATGAAGATCTGGCGCATCATCTCATAGTCGAGCCGCACGTCGGAATGGGCACTACGCAGGGCCTGACCCTCGCGCAGCACCAGCGCCGGTGCCGTGTGAGCATGCTCCACCGTGAAGTCGAGCGGGTGCGTCGCATCCTTTTCCAGCAAGTTCAGGTGCATGCGCAGGCGATGCAGATCGGTGTTGAGCGCGTCGGTGCTTTTAGTCACGGCTTCCTCCCTCAGACTTTGGTCGCATCGGGACAAGTCGAGCCTGCCGGGAATGTTCCCCGTTACCGCCCCGGCCTGCGCAGGGGCTTGCTGGGAACGCCGGGCCGAATGGCGGCCGGCCGGGTGTGCCAGCGCCGCCTTATGCTATATGTAGTGGGCGGGAACGCCTCGGGAACCACAGGCATGCGGAACTATCACGAGCTTCTGGAACGGGTGCTGCGCGAGGGCACGCGCAAGGACGACCGGACCGGCACCGGCACGCTGTCGGTTTTTGGCCACCAGATGCGCTTTGACCTTGGAGAGGGCTTTCCCCTCGTCACCACGAAGAAGCTGCACCTGCGCTCGATCATCCACGAATTGCTGTGGTTCCTCGCGGGCGATACCAACATCGCCTATCTCAAGGAAAACGGCGTCTCGATCTGGGACGAGTGGGCTGACGCGAGGGGCGATCTTGGCCCCGTCTATGGCCATCAGTGGCGTTCCTGGCCGGATGGGCAGGGCGGGGTGATCGACCAGATCGCGCAGGTGGTCGCCGACATCCGCCGCAACCCCGATTCGCGCCGGCTGATCGTCTCGGCCTGGAACCCGGCCGACGTACCGAAAATGGCCCTGCCGCCCTGCCACTGCCTGTTCCAGTTTTATGTCCAGGACGGGCGGCTCTCCTGCCAGCTCTACCAGCGCTCCGCCGACATCTTCCTCGGCGTGCCGTTCAACATCGCCTCCTACGCCCTCCTCACCCATATGGTGGCGCAGGTGACGGGCCTTCAGCCCGGCGACTTCGTCCACACCTTCGGCGACGCGCACATCTATCTCAACCACCTCGACCAGGTGCACGAGCAGCTCTCGCGCACCCCGCGCGCCCTGCCGCGCCTGACGCTGAACCCCGGCGTGGATGACCTGTTCGCCTTCCGCTTCGAGGACATCGCGATCGAAGGCTATGACCCCCACCCGGCGATCAAGGCGAAGGTCGCGGTCTGATGCCCCTTGCCCTGCGCCCTGCCCGGCCGGACGACGCCGCGCTGATCCTCTCCTTCGTGCGTGAGCTCGCCGAGTACGAAAAGCTGCTGCACGAGGTGGAAGCGACGGCCGAGGATTTCGCCCGCGACCTCTTCGGGCCGCAGCCTCGCGTGTTCTGCGACATCGCCGAATGGGACGGCGCGCCGGCCGGCTTCGCGCTCTGGTACTACACCTTCTCCACCTTTCGCGGCCGGCAGGGCATCTTCCTGGAAGACATCTTCGTGCGCCCGCAATTTCGCGGACGCGGCATCGCCAGGGCGCTGATGCGCCGGCTGGCAAGGCGCTGCGTCGACGAGGCGCTCGGCCGCTTCGAGTGGAACGTGCTGGACTGGAACGCGCCCGCCATTCGCTTCTACCGCTCGGTCGGCGCCGTGCCACTGGACGCCTGGACCATGCAGCGCGTGAGCGGCGAGGCTCTGGAGAAGCTGGCTGAGGGCTGACGCCGCCGGCACCGGCGCCCTGCGTAAGGGGGCCACGACGGCACTCACGAAAAAGCCGCCGGCGAGACGCCGGCGGCTGATACGTGGGAGGCGGGTGGGGTGCCCGCCGCTGCAGCCGCTCAGAGCGGTTCGGCGTCCGGGCCGGCCTCCGGCCCGTCCGGGCCATCGTCCATCGGGCCGGGCGGCATGCGGTGGTGCATCGGGCCGTCGTGCCCGTACCCGCCGGGGCCGGCGCGATGCGGGCCGTGACCCTTGCCATCGCGACCAGGGCCGTGACGGCCGTCGGCCATCCGCGGGTGCTCGACCTGCTTGAACAGGATGGCGAAGCGGCGCTGCTGGGCCTCGTCGAGGGCGTCATAGAGCGGAGCGGCCGCGTCGGCGACCTTCTTCATCATCTGGCCGCGCTCGACCATGCCGTCGGCCTGCGCGCGCAGCCGCTCGATCATGTCGGGACGCTCGTCCTTGGACCTGTCAGCCCGTTCGGCGCGACGCTCGGCGCGATTTTCCATCCGCTCCTTGGCGGCTTCCTGCAGTGCGGTCCCCACCGCCGGCCACAGCTTCTCCTGCTCAGCGGTCAACCGCAGCCCGGCCTTGAGGGCGGCGATGCGCGCGTCGCTCATGGCGCCGGCGAATTCCGCCATCTGCTCGGCGCTCGGACGAGAGTGATCGGGGCCGCCCGGCTTGGGAGCCGCCACGCCAAAGGTCACACCGGCGAGAAGGGCAGCGGCAGTTGCAGCAATGATCGTACGGTTCATCGGCCTCATCTCCTGTGAAGGTGAGGCCGATGCTGGGTCATTCACACCAAAGATTCAAATGAAACTTCGGTAATGAACCTATATTACCTTCGGAAACGAAGATGAATAGACGTTCAGATTCATGAATAGTTATTAACTCGGAGATATCATCTTCTCAGGACGGACAACCGCATCGAATTCCTCATCGGTGACATAGCCGCCGCCGACCGCTTCCTGGCGCAGCGTCGTGCCGTTCTTGTGCGCGGTCTTGGCGATCTTGGCGGCGTTGTCATAGCCGATCTTGGGCGCCAGCGCCGTCACCAGCATGAGCGAGCGCTCCAGCGCCGCCTTGATGTTGTCCTCGCGCGGCACGATCCCGACGACGCAATTGTCGGTGAAGCTGATCGCCGCATCCGAGAGCAGGCGCACTGACTGCAGGAAGTTATAGGCCATGACGGGATTGTAGACGTTCAGCTCGAAATGCCCCTGGCTGCCGGCAAAGCCAAGAGCGGCATTGTTGCCGAATACCTGCACGCAGACCTGGGTGAGCGCTTCGCACTGCGTCGGGTTCACCTTGCCCGGCATGATCGAGGAGCCCGGCTCGTTTTCCGGCAGCGCCAGTTCCCCGAGGCCCGAGCGCGGGCCCGAGCCAAGGAAGCGGATGTCGTTGGCGATCTTGAACAGCGACACCGCGACCGTGTTGATCGCGCCATGGGAAAACACCATGGCGTCATGGGCGGCCAGTGCCTCGAACTTGTTCGGCGCCGTGGTAAAGGGGAGGCCGGTGATGGCGGCGATCCGCTCGGCCACCTTCTCGGCGAAGCCGACGGGCGCGTTGAGCCCGGTGCCGACCGCCGTGCCGCCCTGCGCCAGCTCCATCAGCCGCGGCAGCGTCTGCTCGACGCGCTCGATGCCGCTCGCCACCTGATGCGTATAGCCGGAGAATTCCTGGCCCAGCGTCAGCGGCGTCGCGTCCTGGGTGTGGGTGCGGCCGATCTTGATGATGTGCTGCCACTGCGCGGCCTTCTCGCCCAGCGCATCGCGCAGCTTGGCGAGAGCCGGAAGCAGGCGGTGGGCGATCTCCTCGGCGGCCGCGACGTGCATCGCCGTCGGATAGGTGTCGTTGGACGACTGGCTCATATTGACGTGGTCGTTCGGGTGCACCGGCTTCTTCGAGCCGAGCGTGCCGCCGAGCATCTCGATCGCCCGGTTCGAGATCACCTCATTGGCGTTCATGTTCGACTGCGTACCCGAGCCAGTCTGCCAGACCGCCAGCGGGAAATGCGCGTCGAGCTTGCCGTCGATCACTTCCTGCGCCGCCGCGATGATGGCGTCGGCGAGCGCCGCGTCGAGATGACCGAGGTCGCGATTGGTCTCTGCCGCCGCCCGCTTGACGATGCCGAGCGCCCGAACCACCGGCAGCGGCTGCTTTTCCCAGCCGATCTTGAAATTGCCCAGCGAGCGCTGCGCCTGCGCGCCCCAGTATTTGTCGGTCTCCACCTCGATGGGCCCGAACGTGTCGGTTTCGATGCGGGTAGTGCTCATCGGTCAAAGCCTTTCGGAGGTCGGGTGCGGCAAGGTGGCCCAATCGGACAGGGCATCGGCCCTCGCGGCCCGTTTAGCACGCGGCGCTGAGGGACGGAATGCGGCGGCGGGCAGGCGACAGCCGCCCGCAAGGTTCCCAGGCTACCGATCACAAACGCGTGATACCTACCCCCTTCAAGGCCTGTGCAAGCTTGGCTTGCGACCTACCTGGACACCTCCATCGTATCCGATGGACTCAACAGCCGGCTACCTGCAACGCTTTTCGCCATCGGCGGCAGCGACGGCCGCCACATACCATGCACCCGCAAATTCTTGGAAAGAACCATTTTCGCCGATATTATGAGAGAACTAATGAAGCCCGACGCGCAGATTCTGCGCCCCCTTTTATCGGAGGTCGGCGCCCATGGGCGACATCGTGAATCTCAACCGCCATCGCAAGCGGATCGCGCGCGCCGAGGCGGAACAAACCGCCGCTGCCCGGCGTTTGGAGTTTGGTCGTCCAAAGTACCAGCGTGAGCTGACCGCGGCCGAGGAACGAAAGCAGGAAAAAATGCTTGAAGGGCATAGGCGCATACGAGAGGACGAGACATGAAGAGCCCCGTGGTTAAGCGGTCAATCGTGATTGCCGGGCACAAGACCAGCGTCAGTCTGGAGGATCAGTTCTGGGACGCCCTCAAGGAGATTGCCGCCAATCGGCGCAGCACCTTGTCGGAGATCGTCGCCTCGATCGATTCCGGGCGAAATCAGGGCAACCTGTCATCGGCGATCCGCCTTTATGTTCTGGCGCATTACCGCAGCCCGTCGCCCGGCCGCGAGGCGGTGGAGCACACCGAGCGCAATGGATCCCTGCGCTCTACCGTTGCGTAAACCCGAAGCAGTTCCCATATCGGGAGGTGGCGGCGCGTTGTAACCTGATGCCTCGTCACCTATAACCGCTTCGTCACGTCGTTCGGACGGCGAGGCGCGGGTTTTCTTGCACGGTGGCGTCTGCCGGTTCTGCGCTTGCGAGCCCGGACAAGCCGGGCGCGCAAACGGAGTGGGCGCGGAATGTCATGGAAGAACCAGAGCGGCGGGCCATGGGGCGGTGGACCGCGCGGCCCCTGGGGCACTGGTCCGCAATCGTCGGGACCGAATTCTCCCGATCTTGAAGACCTGATCCGTCGCGGTCAGGAGAAGCTGCGGACGGCGATCCCGGGCGGCTTCGGTACCGGCAAGGGCATCGTGGTGGTGGTGGCGCTTGCCATCGTCATCTGGCTGCTCTCGGGCTTCTACCGCGTCGAGCCTGACGAGCAGGGTGTGGTGCTGCGCTTCGGAAAATTCGTCGGGACCACCAATCCCGGCCTGAACTATCATCTTCCCTATCCGGTCGAGACCGTACTGACCCCCCAGGTCACACGCGTAAACCGTATCGATATCGGCATCCGCACCGGCGACGATCCGCGCCGTGGCGCCACCGCTCGCGACATCGCGGAAGAGAGCCTGATGCTCACCGGTGACGAGAACATCGTCGATGTGGACTTCGCCGTCTTCTGGATGGTGAAGCCCGCAGCGGCCGGTTCGACGGAGGACGTCGGCGCCGCCAACTTCCTGTTCAACGTCCAGAACCCGGAAGGCACCATCAAGGCCGTGGCCGAAAGCGCGATGCGCGAGGTGGTCGGTCGCACCAACATTCAGCCCATCCTCACCGGCGCCCGCCAGAACATCGAAACGGCGGTACAGGAACTCATGCAGCGCACGCTCGATGACTACCGGGCCGGCGTTCTCGTTACCCAGGTTCAGCTGCAGAAGGTCGATCCGCCCTCGCAGGTGATCGATTCCTTCCGCGACGTGCAGGCGGCACGTGCCGACGCCGAGCGTCTGCAGAACGAGGCCCAGGCCTATGCCAACCGCGTAGTTCCCGAAGCCCGAGGTGACGCCGCGCGCATCACCCAGGGTGCCGAGGGCTACAAGGAACGGGCGATCATCGAGGCCCGAGGCCAGGCGGCGCGCTTCCTTAGCGTTCTGGGCGAGTACCAGAAGGCGCCGGAAGTCACGCGCCAGCGGCTTTATCTCGAAACCATGGAACGCGTGTTCGGCGGAATGGACAAGGTGATCATCGATCCTGCGGCAGGCGGCTCCTCCGGCGTCGTCCCCTACCTCCCCCTCGCCCCGCTCACGGGCGGCACCACCGCTCCGGCGGCCGCTCAGGGAGCCGCGAAATGAGGAACAGCCTCGGTCTCGTTCTCGCGATTGTCGTCGCCATCGTCCTCATCGGTCTCTTCTCGTCCCTCTTCAGCGTCTACCAAACCCAGCAGGCGCTGGTGCTGCGCCTCGGCGAACCCATCCGGGTCATCGAGGAGCCGGGCCTGCACGCCAAGATCCCGCTCATCGACAGCGTGATCTTCATCGACAAGCGCATTCTGGACCTCGAAAATCCCTCGCAGGAGGTGATCGCCGCCGACCAGAAGCGTCTCGTCGTGGACGCCTTCGCCCGCTACCGCATCGTCAATCCGCTGCGCTTCTACCAATCGGTCGGCACCATCGACGCGGCCAATTCCCGCCTCGCCACCGTCCTGAACTCGTCTCTGCGCCGCGTGCTGGGCGAATCCACCTTCATCGAGGTGGTGCGCGACCAGCGCGAGGCCCTGATGGCGCGCATTCGCGACCAGGTGAACCGTGAGGCGGCCGGCTTCGGCATCGATATCATCGATGTCCGCATCCGCCGCGCCGACCTGCCGGAGGCCAACAGCCAGGCGGTGTTCCAGCGCATGCAGACCGAGCGTCAACGCGAAGCGGCGGAAATCCGCGCGCAGGGCGCCGAAGCGGCGCAGACCATACGCTCCCGCTCCGACCGCGACTCGACGATCATCGTCGCCGAAGCCAATGCCACCGCCGACCAGCTGCGCGGCGAGGGCGAGGCCCAGCGCAACGAGATTTTCGCGCAGGCCTATAATCAGGATCGTGGCTTCTTCGACTTCTATCGGTCGATGCAGGCCTACGAAGCCTCGCTGAAGGGCTCGGACACGCGGATGCTGCTGGCGCCGGATTCGGAATTCTTCCGCTTCTTCGGCAATCCGGCGGCCCGCCCGGCCACGCCTCCCGGCCCGGCGGCTGCGCCTGTTGCGCCAGCCCCCGCTGCGCCGCTCGTGCCCGCCAACTAAAGCGGCGCGACGATGTATGATCTCATCGTCGCGCTCGGCCTCGTGCTGGTTATCGAGGGCCTGGCCCTGGCCGCTGTCCCGGCGGCAGTGCGGCGCTCGGCCGAAGCGATCGCGCAGCTGCCCGATTCGCCGCTGCGGGTTGCCGGCATTGTCGGCGCCATTCTGGGTCTTGCCATCGTCTGGCTGATCCGAGGCTAAAGAGGCGGGGCCACGCGCCCCGCCTCGCGCTCTTTTGGCTTGCATCGCATCTTGCGCCGGGTAGCGTCTGACGCAACGGCCACTGGATTTCGGGCCGTTCCGCCCGGATCCGCGTGGCGGCGTCAAGGAGGCGTCATGATTCACTGCCTTGAGGGCCCCGGCCTTAAGCGATCAACCCCTGCGCTTCCGGCCCGGAAGCTGGACTTTTCCTCCGCCTCACTCAACCGTGCTGGAGGCCGCCTCGCGCGGCGCCTCGCCGCCGCGTTCATCGCCCTCAGCCTTGCCGCACCACTGGCGATGTTGCCGCAGGCGGCCAGCGCCGCCGCGACCAAAGGCCCGGACACCGTGGCCGACACCGCCGCCCAGATCATGGATGCGGTGGTCAACATTTCCACCTCGCAGACCGTGGCCCCCTCGCGCAGCGTGCCGACCCCGGAACTGCCGCCGGGTTCTCCTTTCGAGGAATTCTTCGAGGAGTTCTTCAAGCGACGCCAGCAGCAGGGCGAGGATCAGGCCCCGCGCCGCGTCTCCTCGCTGGGCTCGGGCTTCGTCATCGACGCCGCCGGCTTCATCGTCACCAATAACCACGTCATCGCCGATGCCGACGAGGTCTACGCCAATTTCGCCGACGGCTCGAAGCTGAAGGCGGAGATTGTCGGGCGCGATACGAAGATCGACATTGCCCTGCTCAAGGTGACGCCCGAGCCCGACAAGCCGCTCAAGGCGGTGAAGTTTGGCAATTCTGACATTCTGCGGGTTGGCGACTGGGTGATGGCGATCGGCAACCCGTTCGGTCTCGGCGGAACGCTCACCGTAGGCGTGATTTCCGCCCGCAATCGCGACATCAATTCCGGCCCCTACGACAATTTCCTGCAGACCGACGCGGCCATCAACCGCGGCAATTCCGGCGGTCCGCTGTTCAACATGGAAGGCGACGTGGTCGGCATCAACACCGCCATCATCTCGCCCTCCGGCGGCTCGATCGGCATCGGTTTCGCCGTGCCTTCAAACACCGCCATCCCGATCATCGCCCAGCTCAAGGAATTCGGTGAAACGCGGCGCGGCTGGATCGGCGTCCGCATCCAGCAGGTCACGCCGGAGATCGCCGAGAGCCTCTCGCTCGATCGCGCGCGCGGCGCGCTGATCGGCTCGGTGAACGAAGACGGCCCCGCCGCCAAGGGCGGCCTCAAGGCCGGCGACGTGGTCGTCAGTTTCGACGGCAAGGAAGTGCGTGACATGCGCGCTCTGCCGATCATCGTGGCCGACACGCCGGTCGACAAGGAAGTGGACGTCGTCGTCATCCGCAAGGGCCAGCAGGAGACGCTCAAGCTGGTCGTTGGCCGTCTCGACGAGGGCACGGCCTCGCCCAGCGCCGCCGAGACGCCGGAGCAAAAGCCGGACGCCCCGCCGCCGGTGACGACCCGCAAGCTGATGGGCGTCGAGATGGCGGAGATGACGCCGGAACTGCGCACCCGCTTCAAGATCAAGGATGAGCTCAAGGGCGTAGTGGTGATGTCTGTCGATGCCGGCTCCGTCGCCGCCGAGCGCGGCATCGCTGCGGGCAACCTCATCGTCGAGGTCAATCAGGAAGCCACGCTGACCCCCGGGGATGTCGAGAACCGCCTCGCCGCGCTCAAGAAGGAGGGTCGACGCTCGGCCCTGCTGATGGTGGCCGATCCCGAGGGGCAGATCCGTTTCACGGCGCTGCCGATCGAATGATCGATAGCGCCTGATCCGGTAACCGGCGGGCACATCACCTGATATCGCTACGACGCAAGCACCCCGGAGCCCTGCTCCGGGGTTTTCGTTTACAACGTCGGCGGGCGAGGCCGCAGAACGCCGTTGCGGCGCTCTCAGGGCCGCGGCGGCGGCATGGGCGGCAAGGGCGCAAGCCCGCCGGTCGGCAGGCCCGTGCCGGCCTCGGCCTGCGAGGTCTTGCTCTCGGTCAGCTGGACGGTCCAGCTCTTCTGTTCGTGGGTGTCGACCTCGAAGAAGCCGGTGCGGTCGAAGCCACGCGCCAGGCAGTCCTGGATGCCGCGAATGGTGAACTCCTTCTCGCGGGTGCACATGAAGGCCTTGCCAGACCATTCCCCGCCGAGATCGTAGTCGATGGCGTAGACATAGTAGAAGCGCGCCACCAGATCGCCGCGCAGCAGCGTCTCGCAGCTATTGGCGCCGATGTTCCACCAGCCCTCGGTCGACCAGGCATTGCCGTCCTTGTAGCCGAGCGCGATGCCGACCCGGCTGCTGGAGCGATTGCACAGGCGGAAATCCGCTGCCGCTGGCGCCGGCATCAGCGTGGCGAGCACCGGCAACGCCAGAACGGCCGCCAGAACGGCTCGACCCAGCCCACCGCGCCGACAGCCCGGGACAGCGGGCGCGGCCTGGGAATCAATGTCACTCGTCGACGAGAACGGCTCGGAAATCATTGACGTTTGTGCAAGTCGGCCCCGGCGTGAGCAGATCTCCGAGGGGCTCGAAGAAGCTGGTTGAATCGTTATTGGCGAGAAAGGCGGCAGGATCGAGACCCAGCCCCTTCGCGCGGGCCAGCGTGTCCGGCATCACATAGGCGCCGGCCGGGTCGGATGCGTCACCGCCGCCGCCATCGGTGCCGTCAGTATCGCCGGCCACCGCGTAGATCCCCGCCGCCCCGTCGAGCGCCACCGCCAGCGCCAGCGCATATTCCTGGTTCGGGCCACCCCGGCCCTGGCCGCGCATGGTGACGGTGAGTTCGCCGCCGGAGAGCAGCACCGCCTTGCGGCCCGCCGCCTTCAGTTCCTTGGCCTTGGCCGCCTGGGCCTGCGCCACCTCGCGGGCCTCGCCTTCCAGATTATCGCCCAGCAACACCGGCTCGATCCCGGCCTCGCGAGCGATCTTCTCCGCAGCGACGAACGAATCGGCCGGGCGGGAGATGAGGATGTACTCGGAACCGGCAAAGGCCGGGTCGCCGGGCTTGGGCGATTCATTGGCAGGGTCTCGCAGCGCCACCGCGACGGAAGGCGGCGGGTCGATGCGATAGCGGGCGAGCACGTCGCGGGCTTCCGCCAGCGTGGTCGGGTCCGGCACGGTGGGGCCGGACCCGATCACCGCCGGATCGTCGCCCGGCACGTCGGACACGGAGAGCGTCACCACCCGCGCTGGCTGGGCCAGCGCCGCGAGACGCCCGCCCTTGATGCGCGACAGGTGCTTTCGCACGGTGTTGATCTCGGTGATGTTGGCGCCCGAGCGCAGCAGCGCGCGGGTCAGCGCCCGTTTGTCGTCAAGCTCGACGCCGAAGGCCGGAGCGATCCAATTGGCCGAAGCCCCGCCCGAGAGCAGCACCAGGACGAGGTCGTCGGCCGTGGCGGAGGTGGCAAGGTCGATCGCCTTCTGCGCGCCGGCAAGGCCCGCCGCATCGGGCACGGGGTGGCCGGCCTCGACCATCTCCAGCTGGCGGGTCGGGCGACCATAGCCGTGGCGGGCGACGCCGATGCCGACCAGGCGGGACGGGTCGACGCCCATCTCGTCGAGATAATGCCGCTCGGCGACTTCCAGCATCGACCCGGCGGCCTTGCCGGCGGCGAGCAGGATCAGGCGGCCCTGAGCGGGAGGCGGTGGCAGCGCTGGCGGCAGGCAGGTGGACGGGTGCGCGGCCGCAACCGCAGCGGAAAACAGGCGATCGAGAAAGTTACGCGCCGAAACCTCAGTCATCACCACCCTGCCCGCCCCTGAAGGAGCCCTTCCTGCCGGTCCATTGCCCGGCCATTGCTTATTGCGCGCGAACGCGAATCCCGGCCGCGCGACGCGAAACGGGCGTATTCCTATGGCACCGCAGGGCCCACGTCGATATCCTCTTGAACACTTCGCCTCAGCTCACGGGCAATTATGCGCCGCCTTTCGACGGACGATTCCACAACCACCGCCGCCCCGCCCCCTTTCCCCGCTTTCGAGCGCATTCCGGGAACGCTGGAGGTGGGGCTGATCCTGCTGTGCGACCACGCCTCGAACGCGCTGCCGCCGGCCTATGGCTCGCTCGGCCTGCCCAAGGCCGAGCTGGAACGCCATATCGGCTATGATATCGGCGCCGCCGGCGTCACCCGCATGCTGGCGCACCGTCTCGGCTGCCCCGCCGTGCTCTCGCGCTTCTCGCGCCTGCTGATCGACCCCAATCGTGGCGAGGACGACCCCACCTTGGTGATGCGCCTGTCGGATGGCGCGGTGATCCCGGGAAACCGCCATGCCGACGCGGCGGAAATCGAGCGCCGGCTCGCGCTGTTCCACCGTCCCTATCACGACGCCATCCATGCCGAGATCGAGGCGGCACTGGCGCAGGGCGTGGTGCCGGTGCTGCTCTCCATCCACAGCTTCACGCCGGTGTGGCGCGGCCTCGCCCGCCCCTGGCACGCCGCGGTGCTGTGGGACAGCGACCCGCGTTTCACCCGCGAACTGATCGACGCGCTGGAGGCGCCCGGCGACCTCATCGTCGGCGACAACGAGCCTTATGACGGCGCGCTGCGCGGCGACTGCCTGTTCCGCCACGCCACGCTGCGGGGGCTGGCCAACACGCTGCTGGAAATCCGCCAGGACCTGATTGCCGAGGTCGAGGGCCAGCGCGCCTGGGCCGACCGTCTCGCCGGGCTGCTGCCGGACATCCTCGCCCGCCCGGAATTGCATGAAGCCAGCGCCTATGGCTCGCGGACTGGCCCAGTGCCCCCCATCTGACCGGAAGACCTACCCGGGAGACTTCGATGACCGATCTCGACGACAAGACCCGCACCGAGCTGGAGGCGGCCGCGTTTCGCCGGCTCGTCGCCCATCTGCAGGCGCGCACCGACGTGCAGAACATCGAACTGATGAACATGGCCGGCTTCTGCCGCAACTGCCTCTCCAACTGGCTGCTTGACGCAGCCAAGGAACGCGCCGTGCCACTGACCAAGGATGCAAGCCGCGAGGCAGTCTACGGCATGCCCTATGAGGAGTGGAAGGCGCGCCACCAGAGCGAGGCCACCCCTGAGCAGAAGGCGGCCTTCCCCGGTCCCGGCGGCCACTGATGCCGCCCTGCGGCGCGGCACATGCCGCGCTGGCGTGGATTGGCGGTGGATAGCGGGGCTAGCCGGCCCTGAGGCATGGCGGGAGCGCGCCTTTGCCTTGACGACCCGCCCGGCTTGCGCTCCCTATCGCCGCCCGAATTGCCGTCTAGACGCCGGGCCCTGCCCGATGCCCCGGAGACCACATGTCCGATATTCCCAACGATCAGCCTTTGTCCGATGCCGCTGCCGGCTTCGCCAAGGAACAGCTTAAATCCTTCATCGAGCGCATCGAGCGCCTTGAGGAGGAAAAGAAGACCATTGCCGATGACATCAAGGATGTCTTCGCCGAAGCCAAGGGCACCGGCTTCGACACCAAGGCGCTGCGGGAAATCCTGAAGATCCGCAAGCAGGACGCCGACCAGCGCGCCGAGCACGAGGCCATCGTCGACCTCTACATGCAGGCGCTGGGAATGCTCAGCCCGACCTGACGCCGGCCGCCCCCCTTCGATCAGCCAACCGACCGGGCGGCCAATGGCCGCCCGTTCCGTTTGGCGCAACGGGGTCAGAGCTTCTTGAGCGGGGCGGGTCCGGTCATCATCGCCACCACAGGCACCGCCACCACCGCCTCGCCGGAGAATTGCGTGGTCGAGAGGCCCTTGGCGCCGTCACGGCTGAACTGCGCGGCGACGATGCGGCGCGGCGGCAGCACGAAAGCGGCGAAGCGGCGGAGTTCCGGCAGGTGCATGGAAACCTTGCCGGCGACGCTGGGGCCGCTGAACAGGCGGCGGATTTCCGCCACCATGGCCTGCGAATAGGGACGCGGCTTGCCCGCTTGCGCGGCTTGCGCGGCCGGCACTCCTGCCGGACGGGCGGCGCGGGCGGTAGCTGCGCCAGCTTCCGGCGCGCGGCCGGGCTGGAGACGCGGCGTGGCGAACACGCTGCCGGCGGCGTCGGCATAGGCCAGCGCCGGGCCTTCGCCATTGGTGCCGCGCACAATCACCTCAGGCAGCCCGCCCATTTCGCTGGGGCGAGTCTGCGGCAACGGCGCGCCGGAAAGGGCACTTGCGATCTGCCGGTCATTGGTCGCTTCAGGCGTACCCGGCAGCGGAATGGCGGCGGCGAGCGCGGCAAGGTCGGCCCTGTCGCTGGACGGCACGGGAGAGGCGACGGGACGCGGCGCCGGCGCGGCGGACGCCACCGCGCCGCGCGGCAGCGGATTGGGCTGGGGCAACGGCACGGAGCCGAGGGAAGCCACCTCAAACGGCGCGATCTCGGCCGGGGCCGCCGCGACGGCGGGAGCCGAAGCGGCCGGCAGCGCCGGACGGGGCGTCGGGGTGGGAACGGCAGCGGCCAGCGCGACCTGGACGGGCGCGGCCGGCGCAGGCGGGATCGGCGCCGCCGCAACCCGGGCCGGCGCCTCCTCGACAGCCGCAGCCGCCGGTGCGGCCTCCTCCTCGTCGTCGCTGTCCTTGGTGAACAGGCTGGCGAAGATGTTCTTCGGCGGCGCACCGTTCGCCGCCACCCGGCGCTTGGGATCATTGCCGCCGGAAAGGCCGGCGAAAGCGGCGCCGGCGCCGCCCGGCTCGCTGCCGCGCGCTTCGACCTGCGCAAGCGCCAAGGCGTAACCCGGCATCGGCTTGCCGTCGGCTGGCACATGCACGGTCTTGCCGTCCGGGAACACCCGGGCGAGTTCGGGCCGGCTCATGCGCGGCCAGTGACGTACGCCGCCGGTGTCCATGTGCACGAAGGGCGAGCCGGAGGTCGGGTAGAAGCCGACGCCGCCGCGTTGCAGCCGCAGCCCGGCCTCGCGCACCTTCGCCAGCGAGACCCCGGGAATGTAGAAGTCCATCGCCTTGCCCCGGGTGTGCAGGCTGGTCTGGGCGACGCCGCGCGAGCGCGAGCGCAGCATCGCGTTGGTCGCCGGCGAGCGGTAGCCGCCGATCACCTGGATCGGCTGGGTCGCATCGACCTCACGGTAGACCTCCCAGACGATGTCGAACAGCCGGGGGTCCATCTCGATCGATTCCTTGCGCCGCCAGTCCTGCATGAGGACGTTCAGCTGCTTCAGCGCCGCCGGGTCGTAGCGGCCATTGCGCTTGAAGGTGATGGTAGCGGTGGCGCCGGAATGGACGTGATGGAAGGTCAGCGTGCGCGTGTCACCATTGGCCACCGCGTCCTGCAGCAGATCGGCGCCGCACAGAGTTGCAACCGCGGCGATGGCGGCGACCTTGGCGAATTTCGACGAGCGGAGGGCAAGGGTGATGCGCAAGGACGGGGACCCGATATCAACGTTTCCTGAGACGATACGGGCAGGAGCGCCCGGACCGCGCTTGGTGAACATAGTCTTGTCGGGTTTGGTTAAGAGGTCATTACGACCCCGCCCCCACGCCTATTGCCTTTCGGACTAGGAACCCACTGTGGCAAAAGAGTGCCGCGCGGTCAAATTCACCGGCGATTACCGCTCCCGTCCACATTTTATGCTCGACCGTGCCCAGCATGCCACAGGGCGCTGGTGCGGGGCTGCCTTTCTCGACGTCAGCGCCGCACCGTTTCCGCCCGGCGGTCGGCAAACTGGCGCGCACCGCCGATGCCAAGCGCCGATTTGGTGGCGGCGTTGGTGCCGTAGAGGTCCTCGCGCGTCACCAATTGCCCGTTTCCGTCCACGAAGCTTGTGAAATAGACGAGGTGGACGGGGAATTTATTCTTCAACGGCAGTGATTTTTCGTTGCCGCCGAGCAGACGCGACAGCCGCTGCTGACTCCAGCCCTCGCCAGGCCGGCCAAGCGCAAACAGCGCCTCGGCAAACTCCATCGGCTCATGCACGCGCACACAGCCATGGCTGAAGGCGCGGCGGTCGCGGGCAAACAGCGCCCGGCTCGGCGTGTCGTGCAGATAGACCGAGTGCTTGTTGGGAAACATGAACTTCATGCGGCCCAGCGCATTGCGCTCACCCGGCTCCTGCCGGAACGAATAGCCCTGCGTGCCAGCGCGGCGCCAGTCCACCGTGCCGGGATCGATCACCCTGCCATTGCGCACCACATCGATGCCCTGGCGCACCAGCGCATAGGGGTCCGCCCTCAGCTTGGGCAGCATCTCGTTGCGGATGATGCTCGGCGGCACATGCCAGGACGGATTGAATACCGCATATTGCATGCTCTCGCTGAGGATCGGCGTCTGCGTCTCCGGCTTGCCGACCACCACCCGCGTCTCGTGAACAGGGCTGCCGTCCACCACGATACGGACCATGAATTCGGGAATGTTCACCATCACATAGGCCGGCGCGACCTCGTGCGGCAGCCAGCGCCAGCGTTCCATGTTGGCGATGATGTCGGGAATCGGATCGGCGCCGGCGTCGTTCAGCGCCGCCAGCGTGTTGCGACCGACAATGCCGTCGACCGACTGGCCGGCGAGGCGCTGGAAGGCGCGCACCGCGTCCACCAGACGGCCATCATAGAACTCGTCTCCCTCTTGCGCGCCAGCATCGACGCCAACGCCGAGGCGGGCGCGCAGCAACGGCACGCGTGGGTCGCTCTCGCCCGGCCGCAGCGAAGGCCCGGGAGGAATGGGAGCGTGGGAGACGACCTGCCCCTGCGCCTGCAGCTGCGCCAGTTGCTCCTTCAGCAGCCGGTACTGGTCATATTGCGGGGCGAAGCTGGCAAGGGCGGCGCGCGCCTCCTGCACGTCCCGGGCACCGCCGACACGCGCCAGCACCGCCGCCGAATCGGGCACGGTCGGGCTCGGGTCGATGTCCTTGGACAGCGTCTTGGGATCGAACCGGCCGCTTTGCACATGGCGCGCATAGAGCAGCGTCGCAGCGGCGAGCCGCATCTCGGTCTCGGCACGCTGCGCCGCGTCGGCACCGGCCGGAATCGGCGGCACGGCGTAGTCGGCGGGATCGAGCCCTTCGGTTCCGGCGGCGGCGAAGGTGTCGAGCGCAACCTGACCGAGCGGGGCGAGGCCGCCCTCGTCGGTGAAGGCGGGTTGGAAATTCCGCGCCGCATAGTAGGCGGCCAGCGTCTCCCGATCGGCCGACCGGGTGGAAAACCGCCCCAGCTCGCTCCCGACGATCGCCGCGAGCCGCATTGCAAATGCCGATTCGCCTGCCGACGCCGCTGGAGCCGCCAAAGCCGGTCCAGGTGCGGCACCCTTATCTGTCGCGGTGCCAGACGTGCCCTCGCCAAGGCCGGGCGCGCCGTCGCCCACCGTCGGCGCGGAGGGCAGAACCACCGCGCCAGGCTCGGCAGCAATGGATTCGGCGGCAAGAGGCATGGCCGGGCCGTACAGCGCCAGCGCCGCGCTACGGGCCGGGCTGGGGCGACGCGGATCGAGCGCATCGAAGGGCTGGCCGTCATCGGCGATCGCCGACAGGGCCGCCGCCGCCTCGCCCGAGCGCAGCATACCCGCCGCGCCGGCATCGAAAGCGGGGCGATCATCGCCGGTACCATGGCCGGCGCGGCCGACGGCGATGGCGCTGCCGGTCGTCGCCGCGCCGCTCTCCTGCGCCGCAACGGAAAGAACGGTGCCGCTGGCAGCCGCAAGGGCGAGACCCGCCACCGTCAACAGCCGCGTTGCGCCTGCGCTCCGGCAAACCACGCCGCGCCTCTCGACCTTACCCGTTACGCCGCGACCGGACATCGACTTCTCCGCTTGTTCCCGCCCCGGACAGACCGGCCTCGCCTCTCCCGGCAGGGATTCGGCGACGATCTGACCACAGCCCACAGACGGTTCAACTCACGAACACGGCAGGGGGATCCTCCGGGATTTTCTCGCCGGCCACTTTGCCGGGGCTTGGTAAAGGCCGTGTTAAGCATAACCCGGCCGCCGCTGGCGGGCTCCTGGCAAAACTCGGTCCGGCGCAAATGTCATCTTCCCTTGCTCCCGGGGCGGCGATTCCTATAATCCCCGCCTTTCCCTAAAGGTGTGGATAGACAGAATGAGCGACCTGACGGCCGGTATGGCCGCCGACCATCGACCCGTCGCCATCATCATGGGCAGCCAGTCGGACTGGGAAACCATGCGCCACGCCGCTGAGGTGCTGGAGGCGCTGGGCGTCTGCCATGACTGCCGCATCGTCTCGGCCCATCGCACGCCGGACCGCATGGTCGCCTTCGCCAAGGGCGCGCGCGAGGCGGGCACCAAGGTCATCATCGCCGGTGCCGGCGGCGCCGCCCACCTGCCCGGCATGGTCGCCTCGCTCACCTCGCTCCCCGTGTTCGGCGTTCCGGTGGAATCGAAGGCGCTGTCCGGCCTCGACAGCCTCTATTCCATCGTGCAGATGCCGGCCGGCATCCCGGTCGGCACGCTCGCCATCGGCAAGGCCGGCGCCACCAACGCCGCCCTGCTCGCCGCTGCCGTGCTCGCCCTTACCGACGAGGCGCTGGCAGCACGGCTGGACGCCTGGCGTGCGGCGCGCACCGCCGCCGTGACGGAGCGGCCGGAATGAGCCTCCCCTCCCGCATTCTCGCCCCCGGCGACACGATCGGCATTCTCGGCGGCGGCCAGCTGGCCCGCATGATCGCCCTTGCCGCCGCCCCGCTCGGGCTGAAGACGCATATCTACGCTCCCGAGGAAGGCAGCCCGGCCTTCGATGTGGCGGGCACCCACACCCGCGCCGCCTATGACGATTTCGGCGCACTGGAGCACTTCGCCAAGGCGGTCGACGTCGTCACCTACGAATTCGAGAACGTGCCGGTCTACACTGCGGAATTCCTGTCCCGCCACGTGCCGGTGCATCCCGGTGCGCGGGCGCTGGGCATCACCCAGGACCGGCTGGACGAGAAGACCTTCGTCTCCCGCCTCGGCATCGAGACCGCGCCCTTCGCCGCCGTGCAGGACGAGGCGGAGCTGGAGGCGGCGCTTGCCGAGATCGGCCGCCCGGCGGTGCTGAAGACCCGGCGCTTCGGCTATGATGGCAAGGGGCAGGTCATCATCCGCGAGGGTGACGATGCTGCGGCCGCGTTCGAGGCGGTCGGTCGCCATCCCTCGATCCTCGAAGGTTTCGTGCCGTTCGAGCGCGAGGTCTCCGTGGTCGCCGCTCGCACCGAGGATGGCCGCTTCAAGGCCTATGAGGTGACGGAGAACGAGCACCGCCATCACATCCTGTTCCGCTCCACGGTCCCGGCCAATGTGACCCCGGCGGTGGATGCGGTGGCCCGCGAGATCGCGCGGCGCATTGGTGAATCGCTCGGCTATGTCGGCGTGTTCGCGGTGGAGATGTTCCTCGTCGTGGTCGACGGCGCGCAGGGAGTGATCGTCAACGAGATCGCCCCTCGTGTGCACAATTCCGGCCACTGGACGCTGGACGGGGCCGTCACCAGCCAGTTCGAGCAGCATGTGCGTGCCATTGCCGGCTGGCCGCTCGGGGCGGTGGAGCGGCTCGGCCATGTCGAGATGACCAATCTCATCGGCGACGAGGCCGACGACTGGCAGGCCA
The DNA here is from genome assembly GCF_900100155.1 of Ancylobacter rudongensis. Taxonomy (GTDB): domain Bacteria; phylum Pseudomonadota; class Alphaproteobacteria; order Rhizobiales; family Xanthobacteraceae; genus Ancylobacter; species Ancylobacter rudongensis. The sequence goes on along the minus strand of NZ_FMTP01000005.1, from coordinate 55,140 downwards.
TTCTGGACGAGCCCGGCGCGCATCTGCACCTCTATGGCAAGGCCGAGGCCCGCCCCGGCCGCAAGATGGGCCATGTGACCCGCATCTTCGAGGAGTGAGGAAGCGGCGGGGCGGTCCACGCCTCTGTCAGGAACGCCCTCCCGTTTCAGGCGGCATCACATCATCGTGCGCGCCGCCGTTGAAATTCCGACGCCGCTGCGAGCGTATAGGCGGGGAACTGCCCCGTCACCGACCCCAGCGGACCGCCCATGCCCTTCCTGCGCGAAAATTCCGGCAAGCTCAGTACTGAGAAGATCGGCGCGCTGCTGGTCGTCCTCCTCCCCCTCGGCCTGCTGCTGGCGCAGGCGCTCGGCGGCGGCTTCGCCGCGCCGGACGCTCCCGGGCTCGGTGGGCCGGGACTCGGTGGGGCGGGTTTGGGCGCCCCCGGTCTCGGCGGCCCTCCGCCCGGCGGGGCGCTCGGGGGTGGGGCCTTGGGCGGCGAGGTGGCGCTGGGCGCCCGCCCGCTGATCCAGATCATCCATTTCGTCGGCGACTGGGCGGTGCGCCTGCTGCTGCTCTCGCTCGCGGTCACGCCGGCGCGCCGCTTGTTTAACTGGCCGAAATTGCTGCTCACCCGCCGCACCCTCGGCCTCGGCGCCGCCTTCCTGATCGGCGTGCATTTCGTGGTCTATCTGTTCGACACCGGCAGCCTCGCCACGGCAGCGAGTGAAATCGTGCTGCGAATCTACCTCACCATCGGCTTTGTCGCGCTGCTCGCCTTCGCCACGCTGTCCGCGACCTCCTGGGACGGCGCCATCCGTCGCCTCGGCGGGCCGCGCTGGAACCGGCTGCACCGGCTGGTCTATCCCGCCACCGCGCTCGCCCTGCTGCATTTCTTCATGCAGCAGAAGCTCGACGTGACCCAGCCGGTGCTGATGACCGGCTTCTTCGTCTGGCTCATGGGCTGGCGGGTGATGCAGCATTACGGGCGCGGCACCGGCATTTTCAACCTCGTCGCGCTGGCTGCCCTGTCGGGGCTGCTCACCGCGCTGATCGAGGCCGGCTGGTACGCCGCCGCCACCGGCATAGACCCGGCGCGGGTGCTGGCGGCCAACCTTTCCTTCGCCTATGCCATCAGCCCAAGCTGGTGGGTGGCGGGGGCCGGGCTTGGCGTGGCACTGCTGAGCGAAGCCGCCCTGTGGCTGCGCCCTCTCCCCGCGAGGCGCACCGCGCGGGCGTGAGCGCCGTCAGCCGACCGCACGCTCCAGCCAGGCCACGGCCTGCTCCCTGGGCAGCGCCGTCCAGCCGTCGAGCTGGTGGCGGAACCAGGTGTCCTGCCGCTTGGCATAGTGCCTTGTGTCGAGGATCGCCCCATCCACCGCCGCGTCCAGCGGGATCTCGCCGGCGAGATGGCGGGCGAACCACGGCATGCCGTGCGCCTTCAAAAGCGTGCGATCCGCCGGCAGGCCGCGCGCCAGCAAGGCCCGCGCCTCCTCCAGAGCGCCCTGCCCCATCATGGCGTGAAAGCGTTCGGCGATGCGCGCACGCAGGGCCGCCCGGTCGGTGGCGAGGAAGAGCCGCACGGCGCTCTCGGCCGCCAGCACCGGCGGCTCGGCCGTCTCCTGCTGCCAGCGCGCCAGCGGTCGGCCGGTCCCCTCGAACACTTCCAGCGCCCGCATCAGCCGCTGCGTGTCGGACGGCCGCAGCCGCGCCGCCGTCTCCGGATCGACCGCTTGCAGCCGCGCATGCAGGTCCGGCGCGTCGAGCGCTAGGCCGCGCACCCTCTCGCGCACCTCGGCCGGTATTGCCGGGATGGGCGAGAGCCCCTGCGTCAGCGCCTTGAAATAGAGCCCGGTGCCGCCGGTGAAGATAGGCAGCCGCCCCTCGCGCTCGGCCTCGCCCAGCGTGGCCCGCGCCTCCTCCAGCCAGTGCGCGACCGAATAGTCCGCGCGCCCGTCGACATGGCCGTAGAGGCGGTGAGGTGCGCGCGCTTCCTCCTCGACCGTCGGCCGCGCCGAGAGCACCCGGAGGTCGCGATAGACCTGCATGGAATCGGCATTGATCACGACGCCACCGACCCGTTCGGCCAAGGCAAGCGCCAGCGCCGACTTGCCGCTCGCGGTCGGTCCTGCAATAAGCACGGCGCGCGGGCGCGCAGCTCTCGCGGTCACGTCCGCCTCGCTTTTCCGGGTTTCCATCCTGCCTTTTTGCCCGATGCCGGCCCGGCGGCAAGGTCCCAGTTGCAGCCATGACGCATTCCGCTTCCCCTGCCCCGCTTTCCCACGTCGCTGTCCTCGTCTCGCACCCCGCGGCCCCGGCGGTGGATGACGCGCTCCTCGCCCGCGCCCGCGCCGCCCTGCCCGCACCCGGCGCGACGCGCTGGCTCAATCCCGGCATCGCGGTGGAAATCGCACATCACGGTGCGGCCGACGTCGAGGCATTGCGCGCGGTGCTGGCCGGCGCCCCAATCGATGTGGCGCTGCTCCCGGCGCAAGGGCGACGCAAGAAGCTGTTCCTCGCCGACATGGATTCCACCATGATCGGGCAGGAATGCATCGATGAACTGGCCGATTATGCCGACATGAAGACGCATGTCGCCGCCATCACCGAGCGTGCCATGCGCGGCGAGATCGCCTTCGAGCCAGCGCTGCGCGAGCGCGTGGCGCTGCTGAAGGGCTTGCCGCTGGCGGTTGTCGACACGGTAATCGCCGAGCGCATCCGCCTCACGCCGGGCGGCACGACGCTGGTGCGGACCATGAAGGCGCACGGCACCCACACGCTGCTGGTCTCCGGTGGCTTCACCCTGTTCACCGCGCGCGTGGCTGACATGATCGGCTTTGACGCCCACCGCGCCAATGTGCTGGTCGCCGATGGCGAGAGCTTCGCCGGACTGGTGGAGGAGCCGATCCTCGGCCGCGAGGCCAAGCTCGCCTCGCTGATCGAGTTGCGCACCCGCCTCGATCTCGCCCCTGCCGAAACGCTCGCGGTTGGCGATGGCGCCAATGATCTCGCCATGATCGGCGCGGCCGGCCTCGGCGTCGCCTATCATGCCAAGCCGGCGGTCGCGGCGGCGGCACAGGTGCGGATCGACCACGGCGATCTCACCGCCCTGCTCTATCTCCAGGGCTATGCCGCCGACGAGTTCGTCGACGGCTGAGCCGGGCTCACGGCGCCAGCGGCGGCAGGATCATCGGGTTGCGCAGCGGATCATTGGGAATGTCGACCGGCGGCGCCAGCGGCGGCGCGGCGCTGCCCGGCACCATCGCCCCCGGCGGGGTGTATTGCCCATAATAGGATTGTGGCGCGGCCGGCCGGGTAGGGCTCGCCGGCACGCGCGGGGCGGTGGGTGTTGCCGGCGCGCGGCGCGGCGCGGCATTCGGTGAGGCCGCGCGCGGCGCCGCTTGCGGGGCTGGCGCCTGCGAGGGATTGGACCGGCGCAGCGGCCCAGCGTCGGTCGCCTCGCCGCCATCGGTCAGCGGCGTGCGGCCATATTCCGCTTCCAGCCGCTTGGTTTCCCGCTCCAGCGCCCGCATGTTGATGGCGGTGCTCAGCGCGGTGAGGTCGAAACGGCGGTCCGGCGCAGCAAGCGGGCCCCGCCACTGCACGGCTGCGGCGGGAGCGGCCGGCAGGCCCACACTGGCGACATCCTGCATCTCCAGCGTGGCCTCGAAGCTCAGGGCTGGAATATCGAGCGCGCCGCTGAGGCCGAAACGCTGGTCGCCGGTCGCCAGACGGGCGGCACTGGTGCGCGCCACGCCATCGACCACGCTAACCGCGCTTTCCACCCGCGCCAACTTGAGCGGCGCGCGCGCCAGGCCGTCGCTCAGCAGCTGCGCCAGGCGCTGCTGGTCGGGCGGCGGGCCACGCTCGGTCGCCAGCATCACATATTGCAGCGCCTTCGGGTCGCTCTGGTCTACCTCCAGTCCTTCGATGGCGAGGCTGCCCTGCCCTTGTAGCTGGCTCGCCAGCGCGAAGGGCGAATTGCCCCGCCCGGTGACGTCAAGCGTGGTGCTCACACGGCCGCGCAGCTTCGGCTGCGTAACACCGAGGGCCGCAAAAAGCGCCGCGCTCTCGGCGCTGGTCAGCCCCAGTCGACCGTCGAACTGCACGGCCTCGCCGGCGCGGGCAAGGTTGAACTTACCGGCGAACGTCCCTCCGGCCAGCGTCCCGGTGGCGCTCTCCACCGCGAGCCTGCCTTCGGCGAGCCGCGCCACGATTTTCGCCTCGCCAAGCGCCAGTCCGCCGGGAAGGTCGAACCGCCCGACACTGAGCTTCAGCTCGGCGGCAACGGTAGCGAACGGCGCCGGGCCGAAGCGGGCCCGCGACCATCCCTCCGCCTCGCCCGCGCCGGAAGCGCCGACGACGAGACCCAGCGCCGTCGCCACATTCCAGCGCGGCGTGGCCAACTCCGCCCGCAGCGGCTCGCCCGGCATGTAGGCGAGGGCGCCGTCGAGCCGCTGCTCGCCTAGCGACCCGGAAAGCGCGCGTATCCACCAGCTCTCGCTCTCACGGCCGAGCGTTCCGGTGAACCGTGCAGGCACCGTCCCGGGGCCGGACGCTCCCAACTGCAGCACCAACGCCGCGAGGTCGGCGCTCTCCAGCGTCAGGTTGAGGTCGGGGTCGAGGCGGCCAGCGGCGTCGAAAGCGGCCGTGCCCTCTCCGCGCAGCCGTGTGCCGGCAAAATCCAGCGTCGCCTCGATCCGCTGATCGAGATCGAGCGTGAGGCGGGCCGGACCGAGATTAGGGCGGAGGCCCGGCACGCCGACGCCGGAGAGCACGGCGCTGCCATCGCGTGCATCGAGCGTGGCCCGGCCGCTCAGCTTGCCATCCGCGCCAAGCCCGATCTGCCCGCTGCCGGACAGGCCTCCGAGCCGGCCATTCGCGTCGATCGTGGTGCGACCGGCCTGCGACACCAGTGTGAGGGAAAGGTCCACCGGCGCGAGGCTCGCCTGCGTCGCGGCAAGGAACGGTTCGATCTGGGTCAGGCCGACGGCGCTCGCCAGCCCGGGCAGGCCATCGGCGCGCGCGCCGGAGAGCTTGGCGGTAAAGCGGGCATTGCCGGTGGTGTCGGCACCGAAGCCGGCAAGCCGGCCGGAGCCGGTGAGATCGAGCCCGGCAAAATTCTCGATGGCGAGCCGTTCGATCCCAAGGCCGTCGGCTCCGCCCTTGAGGATAATGTCGAGGCTTTGGGCGCTGCCCCCGGCAAGACGCACCTGCCGGCCGCTGAGGCTGAGATTGAGATCCGTCGTCCCCACGCCGAGGTTCACCAGACGCTGAATCGGCGGCAGCAGCGCGTCGACATCGACATCCGACGTGGTCAGCACCGCGTCGATCCGGCCACGCCCCGCGGCCGACGGCAGCGTATAGGCTGCTGTACCGGCAAACCGGCTCGCCCCGGCCGAAAGGTCGATCTTGTCCAGCGCGAAACCGCCGGCACTGACGCTGAGCTCGCCGGAAAGCCGGGCCGCACCGACAGGAAGGCTGGCGACAAGCCCACTGGCCTGCGGCACCGCCCAGGCAACGAAGGCCGGCAGGTCCTGCGCCTCTAGCACCCCGCTGCCACCGAACAGGGCCGCGTTCGCATCGCCGGTGCCGGCCACGCGCGGCAGGCTGCCGGAGAGCGTGATCCGTGCCCCGCCGGGCAGCCGTGCCTCCAGCGTGCGGGCGCGCCAGCCGCCGGGCGACCAGTCGAGACCCGCCTTCACCTCGCGCGCCGCGGCCCCGGCGAGCAGCACCGTGTCGCTGGAGAGATCGAGCGAGCCGACGACCGCGAGATCGGCCAGTGGTGCCAGCAGGCGGGCCAGTGCATCGGTTGCCGCCAGCGGGGTTGCGCCGCCGGTCATGGCGCCGAGATCGAGCTGGCGCGCCGCCAATGTCAGGTCGAGCCGAGATTCGGGATGACCCGGCGCAGCCCCGACGAGCCGGGCGGCGCCGGAAAGCGCCACTGGCCGCTCGGCGGCGTCGAGTGTCAGGTTGAGATCGCTGGCGGCGACCGCCTGCGGCGTCGCCTCCACCTTTGCCGACAGGCTCCAGGCCTTGAGCATGTCAGCACCAGCGCTGCCCGGCACAGCGGCGGTCGTGACAGGTGGCGCGGCGCGCACCAGCGCCGCCCGGCCGCGAAAGCTCGGCGCTCCGCCGGCAAGGCTCAGCACGCCGTCGGCATCGACACTGAGCGGCGAGCCGACATTCTGCGCCCCGAGCCGCATCTTGGCGGTGCCGGCGGCGGCGAATTGCGTCAGGTTGAGCCGCACCCGGCGGCGCAGGCCGGCCGCATTGGCCTCACCCTCCAGCCGCACCGGGCCGGTGGGCCCACCGACCTCGCCGGTCAGATCGACCGAATCGAGCTTGAGCGTGCGTTCATTGGCGCGGTCGACGATCTCGAACGCGCCCTCGGTGACGGAGAGCCCGGCGATGCTGAAACCGCCGGGCTTGGTAACTCCGGTGGGCAGCGAGAGCTTGCCTGTGGTGTCTACGACGAGCCGGGCGCGAGGGCGCAGCAGACCGACATGGTCGGCCACCACCTCGCCGCGCATCAGCGCGCCGAGATTGAGCCGCCCGGAGAGTTCCTCCACGGTGATGCCGGTGCCGCCGCCATCGAGGCCGATCGACACATCGCGCAGCACCACGCGCGGTGTGGGCAGGATCTGCGCGTCGATCGGGCCACGGATGACCACGGGCGCGCCCAGGGTACGGGCCGCCTGTGCCTCGAAGGTCGAGCGCCATTGCGACCAGTCAACGACGAACGGCGCCGCGAAGGCCGCCGCGACGGCCAGTATGATGGCGCCCGCAATCGTCAACAGCAGGTTCTGCACACATCCCTCCGGCCTTTCGGCCCCGGCATCGCCGCCCTCTGGCCGATGCCTTATCACTCTACGCTAGATCATTGATGATTTTCGCGTTCTCCGCGCCCCGCACAAGGCGCGAATTGATGCAGAAGCGGCACAAAGGCCCCGGCGAGCCCGCGGCTGTGCCCTTCGCGCTCCCCTCTCAGGGCAGGATCTTGCCGGGATTCATGATGTTCTGCGGGTCAAGCGCCTGCTTGATCGCCCGCATCGCATCCAGCGTGGCGCCACCATGCTCGGCCTCCATGTAGCCGCGCTTGCCCTGGCCCACGCCATGCTCGCCAGTGGCGGTGCCCCCCATGGCCAGCGAGCGCTTGACCATGCGCGAGATGAAGTCCTTCGCTTTCGCCACATCCTGCGGGTCGTTCATATCGACCAGCGTCACGGTGTGGAAATTGCCATCGCCGACATGGCCGACGATCGGGGCGAGCATGCCCATCTCCTCGATGTCGCGCTTGGTCTCGTCGACGCAGTCGGCGAGGCGGGAGAGCGGCACGCACACATCGGTTGCCAGCGCCTTGGCGCCGGGCTTCAGCGGCAGGCAGGCCCAGTAGGCGTCATGGCGCGCCTGCCACAGCCGGGTGCGCTCCTCGGGCCGTGTCGTCCATCTGAAGCCACCCCCGCCATATTCCGCCGCGATCTCGCTGAACCTCTCGCTCTGCTCGTAGACGCTCGCTTCCGTGCCGTGAAACTCGACGAACAGCGTCGGTTGCTCGGCGAGGTCGAGCTTCGAATAGGCGTTGCAGGCCCGCACCTGCACCTCGTCCAGCAGTTCGATCCGCGCCACCGGCAGGCCGGACTGGATTGTGAGGATCACCGCGTCACAGGCGGCGCGGATGGTGGGAAAGGCGCAGACCCCGCCCGAGATCGCCTCAGGAATGCCGGCGAGCCGCAACGTCAGGCTGGTGATGATGCCGAGCGTGCCCTCGGCGCCGACGAACAGCCTTGTGAGGTCATAGCCGGCGGCGGATTTGCGCGCCCGCCGCGCAGTGGTGATCACCTCGCCATTGGCCAGCACGGCGGTCAGCGCGATGACATTGTCCTTCATCGTGCCATAGCGCACCGCATTGGTGCCGGAGGCGCGGGTGGAGGCCATGCCGCCCAGCGAGGCATCCGCACCCGGGTCGATCGGGAAGAATAGGCCGGCATCGCGCAGATGCTCGTTCAGCTGCTTGCGCGTCACCCCCGGCTCGACGACGCAGTCGAGATCCTCGGGATGCACCGACAGCACCCGGTTCATGCGCGAGACGTCGACGCAAATACCGCCCTGAGGGGCATTGATCTGCCCTTCCAGCGAGGTGCCCGTGCCGAAGGCGATCACCGGCACCCCATGCCGGGCGCAGGCCCGCACGACAAGCTGAACCTCCTCGGTGCTCTCGACGAACACCACCGCATCCGGCGCCTCATTGGCCAGCCAGGTAATGGTGTTGGCATGCTGCTCGCGGATCGCCCGGCCGATGGCGAGCCGCTCGCCGAAATGAGCGGAAAGGGAGGCAATCACCTCCTGCACCGGGCCCGCCGGAACAGGGGCTGCCTGCGTCGCGGGACGCGCCTCGACCGTGGTTTCCATCCCGCTCTCCTTCCGCCTGGTTCCCCCGCCGCGCGGCGGCAAAGCCGGCAGCGCCAACGGCATATACCTTATCAAGGCAGGCCGCGACTCGCCCCGGCCGCCATTGCCGCGCAAAAAGCACCACGAAACCCCGCTGCCGCAAGAATTCAGTCATTCATTTGCCATCTCGGCAGGTGACGACTGCACGGAAAGTCGGCACAATGCTTGTCAATAAGGCAGCGCGGTACCTCGCGCTCGGCGGTCGGGATGGTGTCATGCTGGACGGGATCGATTTCGAACCCGTATTTTTCGCGCCCTTCGTGTCGTCCGTGATGACGGTTGACGCGGGCTGGGCCGATCACAACGGGCATTTGCATGCGGCCTTCTACAGCCTCCTGTTCGACCGCGCGGTCGACGAGGCGGTGTTTCTTGTCGGGCTCGGCCCGCATCTGGTGGAAAGCCGCAGCGCCTCCTTCGTGACGATGGAGGCCCATCAGCGTTTCCGGCGCGAGCTTCGCGCCGGGCAGGAGGTGCGGGCGACGCTCCGCCTGATCAACTATGACGACAAGCGCATGCATCTGTTCCAGGAGCTGCACCACGCCCGCGAGGGCTGGATCGCCTCGACCTACGAGCAGATCGCCCAGCATGTGGAAGCCGGCACCCGCCGCGTCGTGCCCTTCCCGGACGAGGTGCTGGAACGGCTGGCGCTGATGAAGGCCGCCCATGGCGCGCTGCCGGTGCCGGAAGGGCTCGGCCGGCCAGTCAATATGCCGATCCGGCTGAGCTGAGCGGCCCGCGCGCGAAAACGCCTCACCGCCGCGCGGCGGGCGTGATGTTGCGCCCGCGATCGGCCGTCAGCTCCAGCGTGGTCCAGCCCTCGATGGTACGGCGGCGCTTGAGGCGCAGCCCCTGCGCGCGATAGGCGGCCAGCGCCGCATTGGCATGCGAGGGCAGCAGCCCCGACAGCACCACCGTGCCGCCCGGCGCCAGCAGCCGGCTCAGCGGCCGGGCGATGCCCTTGAGCGGCGCCAGCAATATGTTGGCGAGGATCAGGTCGTAAGGCCCCTCGCGGCGGAACGCCCCCGCCCCCAGCCCCGGCGCGTGCAGGAAGCGAATATGCGGCGCGGCGCGGTTGGCTATCGCATTGGCCTGCGCCGTCGTCACCGCCACCTTGTCGATGTCGCTGGCCAGCACCGGGGCGTGGAACAGCCGCGCCGCCGCCATGGCGAGAACGCCGGTGCCGGTGCCGACATCGAGCGTGCGGCCCGGGCGGCGCTGCTTGCCGAAGGCATCGATGGCGGCCAGGCACCCCTTGGTGGTGCCGTGATGACCGGTGCCGAAGGCCAGCGCCGCCTCGATCTCGATGCCGATACGGCTCGGCGCCAGCCGGCCACGATCATGCGAGCCATGGACGACGAAGCGGCCGATGGCGACCGGGGCCAGCCCCTCCAGCGAGGCCGCCACCCAGTCCTTCTTGTCGAGCAGGGAAAACGTGGCCGCCGCGGCGGCCGCGGGCGAGACCAGCGCGATCAGCTCGCGCACCATGTCCTCATCAGGCGGATCGCCGAAATAGACCTCGACCGCCCAGCCAGCGCCCTCGGCGCGGTTCTCCACCTCGAAGGCGGCGGCCGCCACTTCCGCCGGATCGAAGCTCTCGCCGAGATATTCGGCGATGGCGCGCGCCTCATGCTCGGGCGCGTCCACATGCATCACATGCGAGGCGCCATTGGGCGGCAGTCCTTCGAGCATGGGGTCCTCACAGGGTGGCGGGCTTATCTCGGCTGCGCGCTCTGTAAGCGAGGATGCGCCCGAACGCCAGCGCGGCACCGCGACGATCGCTCATCACGCCGCCTCGACGAAGCTGTCGACCACCTTCTTCTCACCGGCCTTGTCGAACTGCACCGTAAGCTTGTTGCCTTCCACGGAGGCGACCTCGCCATAGCCGAACTTCTGGTGGAACACCCGGTCGCCGACAGCAAAGCGCGTGGCCGGGCCGGTGGAGCGGGCGATCAGCTCGCCCTCGATGACCAGCCCGCCGCGCGCCTTCTCGCTGGCTGAGAAGCGAGAAGGGCGGCTGTCGGCAAAGGTACCAGACCCACCGCCGGAGAATCCGCCGGAAGACCCACCCGAGCTCCCCGCGCCACCGCGCGCGGCGTTCTGCGCCCGCTGCCAGCCGGGTGTGGAATAGGAGGAACCGAAGGTCTGTGCCTCATCGAAGCGGCTCGGCCCGTAGCCATAGCGACCTGACTGGCCGCCGCCCCAGCCCTGGCCGCCGCGCGATTCCGTCACCTCGACGTCCTTCTCCGACAATTCGTCGAGGAACCGGCTCGGCACGGCGGACTGCCACTGCCCGTGGATGCGCCGGTTGGAGGCGAAGAACACCTTGGCCCGGCGCCGCGCCCGGGTGATGCCGACATAGGCGAGGCGGCGCTCCTCCTCCAGGCCGGCGCGGCCCTGCTCGTCAAGCGCGCGCTGGTTGGGGAACACGCCCTCCTCCCAGCCCGGCAGGAACACGGTGTCGAATTCCAGCCCCTTGGCCGAATGCAGCGTCATGATGCTGACGGCATCGCCCCCGGCGCCGCGATCCACGTCCATCACCAGCGAGATGTGTTCGAGGAAGCCGATCAGGTTCTCGAACGGCTCCATCGAGCGCACGAGTTCCTTCAGGTTGTCGAGCCGGCCCTGGGCGTCAGCGGAACGGTCCTTCTGCCACATCTCGGTGTAGCCGGATTCGTCCAGCACGATCTCGGCCAGCTCGTGATGGCGCATGGTGGCCATCTGTGCCCGCCAGCGATCGAAGGAGCCGACGAGGTCGCGCAAAGTGAGGCGCACCTTCGGCTTCAGTTCCTCGCTGGCCACCAGCTCGCGCGCGGCCTCGGCAAGCGGCAGCTGGGCGGCGCGGGCGTGGTCGTGGATCTGCCGCAGCGCCGCGTCGCCGAGCCCGCGCTTGGGCACGTTGACGATGCGCTCAAAGGCGAGGTCGTCGGTGGGCGAGGCGATGACGCGCAGATAGGCCAGCGCGTCGCGGATTTCCGCCCGCTCATAGAAGCGCGGGCCGCCGACGACGCGGTAGTTCAGCCCCAGTGTGACGAAGCGCTCTTCAAATTCGCGCATCTGGAACGAGGCGCGCACCAAGATGGCGACCTGCGCCAGCGCATGGCCGGTGCGCTGCAGCTGCTCGATTTCCTCGCCGACGGCGCGGGCCTCCTCCTGGCTGTCCCAGGCGCCCGTCACCGTCACCTTCTCGCCGCTCTCGCCTTCCGAGAACAGCGTCTTGCCGAGCCGCCCCGCATTATGGGCGATAAGGTTCGCCGCCGCGCCGAGGATATGGCCGGTAGAACGGTAATTGCGCTCCAGCCGCACCACGGTGGCGCCGGGAAAGTCGCTGTCGAAGCGCAGGATGTTGTCCACCTCCGCCCCGCGCCAGCCATAGATCGACTGATCATCGTCGCCGACGCAGCACACATTGCGCGAGCCCGCCGCCAGCAGGCGCAGCCAGAGATACTGGGCGACGTTTGTGTCCTGGTACTCGTCGACGAGAATGTAACGGAAGCGGCGGTGATATTCCGCCAGCACGTCGGGATTCTCGCGCAGGAGCCGGATGCTCTCCAGCAGCAAATCGCCGAAATCGACCGCGTTCAGCGCCTTCAGCCGCGCCTGATAGGCAGCATAGAACGCCCCGCCCCGCCCATTGGCGAAGGCTGAGCCCTCGCCGGCCGGCACCTGCGCCGGGCCGAGGCCGCGATTCTTCCAGCCGTCGATGGTGTTGGCGAGCAGCCGCGCCGGCCAGCGCTTTTCGTCGATATTCTCCGCCTGGAGCAGCTGCTTCAAAAGCCGGATCTGGTCGTCCGTATCGAGAATGGTGAAGCCGGAGCGCAGCCCGACCAGTTCGGCATGCCGGCGCAGCATACGCACGCCGATGGAGTGGAAGGTGCCGAGCCAGGGCATGCCCTCCACCTGCTCGCCGACCATGGCGCCGATGCGCTCCTTCATCTCCCGCGCCGCCTTGTTGGTGAAGGTGACGGCGAGGATCTGCGAGGGCCAGGCGAGGCCGAGCGAGAGAATATGGGCGATTCGGGTGGTCAGCACCCGCGTCTTGCCGGTGCCGGCACCGGCAAGCACGAGCACGGGGCCCTCGGTCGCTTCCACCGCCGCCCGCTGCTCGGGATTCAGCCCGTCGAGATAGACGCCGCGCCCCTGCACGGCGTGACCGGGATTTGCCAGCGCCGCCGCACGCGCGGCGATCCCGCCGGGGCGCGGGGTGGCGACCGGCAGGTCGAAAGGGAAGTCGGATGGATCGCCATCCGGGGTGTTTCGGGGATCGGCCAAAGGCCTGCTCTCAGTCATGATGAATGATTCTTGGCGGAACAAAATGGCACCGGCATGCCCGTTTGGCGAGGGCGCGGCGCGCGAGTGGGAATTTCAGCTCGCGCGAGAGCGCAGCGCCGGCAGCACGGCACCTATATGCGCGCCCAACGCCCGCGCCGCCAGAGAGGGGCTGGGATCGGCATATTCCAGCGCGATGCCGATGCTGGGTAGCGCCGGCATGCCCTGCGTGACGATGTGCAGGTCCGGCGGCACCGCCATCCGGGTCAGAACGGCGATGGCATGGCCGGAGCGGGCGATGGCGATCAGGCCGGCCAGGCTGTTGCTGGCGAAGGCGACGCGGTAGCGCCGCCCCACAGACTCCATCGCCGCGCAAGCGGCGCGGTAATCAAGGGTGAGCGGGGCGGAGAGCGCCAGCGGCAAGCTGGCCTGGCCCAGCACCGAGGGCGCGGGGTCGTTGGCCACCCAGACGAAATCCTCCTGCCGGATCACCTCGCGGCCGCCAGGATCGGGAACCGAGACCAGCGCCATCTCGATCTGCCGCCGGTGAAGCAGCGGACGCAGTTCAAGCGTCGGCGCGCACACCATGCGCAGTTCGACATCGGGATGGAGAGCGCAGAAGCCGCGCAGAAGCTCGGGCAGGAACGCGGCCGAATAATCTTCCGGGCAGCCGAAGCTCACCGAGCCGCGCAGCCCGGTCCCGACCATGTCGGCAAGGATCTCGTCATGGCGGGCGAGCAAGGCGTCGGCGTGCACCAGCAGTTTTTCGCCCGCTGTGGTGAGGCGGACGCCCGAGCCGCTGCGGTGCAGGAGCGGCTGGCCGAGCGCGCTTTCCAGCCGGTGCATCTGCATGCTCAACGCCGATTGGGTACGGCCAATCTGCAGGCAGGCGCCGCTGATCGACCCCGTGCGGGCCACGACGGTGAAACTGCGCAGCAGGGCGAGGTCGAGATCGGGAATGAGCGCCATTAGGATATCAATTTCACTAATATCGGAATGAAACAATATCAGTTTGCCTGACTGGGCAAGGCTCGCTAGCTCTTTGTGCCTCGCCATTCGAGGGTGATCCCATGCCGCTGAACGCCGTGCCGCTGAACACTGAATCGCTGAATGCGGACCCCGCGTTCTGGGCCGCTGCCGGCACCCATCTCACCCGCTACGGTCCGAGCTTCGAATCGATCATCGTCGAGCGGGCGGAGGGCAGCTTCGTCTATGACGCCGACGGGCGCGGCATTCTCGACTTCACCTCCGGCCAGATGAGCGCCGTGCTCGGCCACACCCATCCCGACATCGTGGCGACCGTCGAGCGCCAGATGGGCCGCGTCGCCCATCTGTTCTCGGGCATGCTCTCGCGCCCGGTGGTGGAACTCGCCTCCAGGCTCGCGGCGCTGGCACCGGGGCTGGAGCGGGTGCAACTGCTCTCCACCGGGGCGGAATCGAACGAGGCAGCCATCCGCATGGCTAAGCTCGTAACCGGCGGCCATGAGATCGTCGCCTTCGCCCAGAGCTGGCACGGCATGACCGGTGCAGCCGCCGCCGCCACCTACAGCGCCGGGCGCCGGGGCTATGGGCCGGTGACGCCGGGTTCCTTCGTCATTCCCGCCCCCAACTCCTACCGCCCGCGCTTCACCCATTCCGATGGCTCCAATGACTGGCAGACCGAGCTGGACGACGCCTTTTCGCTGATCGACCGCCAGTCCACCGGGGCGCTGGCCGCCTTCATCGCCGAGCCGATCCTGTCGAGCGGCGGCATTCTCGAACTGCCGCCGGGCTATCTCCGGGCGCTGAAGCGCAAATGCGAGGAGCGCGGCATGCTGCTCATTCTCGACGAGGCGCAGACCGGCATCGCCCGCACAGGCGACATGTTCGCCTTCAAGCGCGACGGCGTGACGCCGGACATCATGACCCTGTCGAAGACGCTGGGCGCCGGCCTGCCGCTCGCCGCCGTCATGACGGCCCCCGAGATCGAGGAAAAGGCGTTCGAGAAGGGTTTCCTGTTCTACACCACCCATGTCTCGGACCCGCTGCCGGCGGCCGTCGGCGTCACCGTGCTGGACGTGGTCGAGCGCGACGGGCTGGTCCAGCAGGCGATCGCGCGCGGAGCGCGGCTTAAGGAGGGCCTGCTCGCGCTGCAGCAGCGTTATGACTGCGTCGGCGATGTCCGTGGGCGCGGCCTGCTGCTTGGGCTGGAAATCGTGCTGGACCGGGGCACCAAGGAACCCGGCTTCGAGCTTGGCGCACGCGTCATGGAAGAGGCGATGAACCGGGGCCTCAGCATGAATATCGTCAAGCTCCCCGGCATGGGCGGCGTGTTCCGCATCGCCCCGCCGCTCACCGTAACGGAGGCCGAGATCGACCGCGGGCTGGAGATCATCTCCGACTCCATCGCCGCCGCCACACGCTGATGGGGGGCGCCGGCAGCGGCCTTTGCAAGCGCAGCCGACGGACGATCCCGAACCCAGGGGGAGGAGATGGGGCTGTTTAACGGTGCTGGCATCGGCGGGCCGGGCATGGTCTGATCGCGCGGAATCCTAACCGTGCAGCACGCTCCAAGGCCCCCGATGTTTGAAGCCAAGTTCCAGACTTTCGCCGATTCCGCCGCCCCCGCTTTGGGTACCGCCCGGCTCAGGCTGCTGCGCGAGGAACTGGAGCGGCGCGGGCTGGACGGCTTCATCGTACCCCGCGCCGACGCGCACCAGAACGAATATGTCCCGCCCTGCGACGAGCGCCTCGCCTGGCTCACCGGCTTCACCGGCTCAGCCGGCGTCGCGCTGGTGCTGCGCGAGGAGGCCGCACTCGTGGTTGATGGGCGCTACACGCTGCAGGCCGCCACCCAGGTCGACACCGCCTCCTTCACTGTGGTGCCGCTGGCCGAGACCGCGCCCGACCGCTGGCTGGAGAAGCACCTGCCGGCTGGCGCCCATTTCGGCTTTGACCCTTGGCTGACCACGGTGGAGAGCGAGCAGAAGCTGCGCCGCGCCGCCACCACCGCCGGGGCCGTACTGGTAGCGGTGGAGGGCAACCCGCTCGACGCGGTGTGGCACGACCGCCCGGCGCCGCCGCTCGCTCCCGTCACCCTGCGCGATCCCGCCCTAGCCGGCGAGAGCGCCCCCGACAAGATCGCCCGGGTGCAGGCGTCACTCGCCGAGCAGAAGCTCGACGCGCTTGTCATCTCCGACCCGCATTCCGTCGCCTGGGCCTTCAACATTCGCGGCGGCGATGTGAGCTTCACCCCGCTGCCGCTGTCCTGGGCGCTTATCCCCCGCGCTGGCCGTCCGACGCTGTTCGTCGACGGACGCAAGCTCTCCAATGCCGCGCGCGACGCCCTCGCCACCTTCACCGAAATCGCCGAGCCGGTGCTGCTGGAGCGGGCGGTAGAGATGGCGGCCGCCGGCGGCGCCACGCTGCGCCTCGACCAGGCCACCGCTCCCTGCCTGCTGGCGGCGCGGATCGAGGCAGCGGGCGGCAAGGCTTCAAACGGGGTGAGCCCGGTCGCGCTGATGCAGGCGGCCAAGAACCCTGCCGAGTTGGCCGGCATGCGCGCCGCGCACCGGCGCGACGGCGCCGCGCTCGCCCGCTTCCTCGCCTGGTTCGACGCCGAGGCCCCCAAGGGCGCGCTCACCGAGATCGACGCCGTCTGCGCGCTGGAGACGCTTCGCCGCGACACCGGCGCGCTGAAGGACGTCTCCTTCCCCAGCATTTCCGGCGCTGGACCCAATGGCGCCATCGTGCATTACCGTGTCAGCGAGGCGAGCAACCGGGCGATCCGCCCCGACGAGCTCTTTCTCATCGATTCCGGCGCGCAGTACGAAGACGGTACGACCGACGTCACCCGCACCCTCGTCGTCGGCACGGCCAGCGCGGAAATGCGGGACCGTTTCACCCGCGTGCTGAAGGGGCACATCGCCATTGCCCGCGCCGTGTTCCCGCTCGGCATCTCCGGCGCCCAGCTCGACAGCTTCGCCCGCCAGCATCTCTGGGCGGCGGGGCTGGACTTCGACCATGGCACCGGCCATGGCGTCGGCGCGTACCTCTCGGTGCATGAGGGGCCGGCGCGGATTTCCAAAGCCGGCACGGTGGCGCTGGCGCGCGGCATGGTGCTCTCCAACGAGCCCGGCTACTACAAGGCTGGCGCCTATGGCATCCGGCTGGAAAATCTGGAGATCGTCGTCGACGGCCCGGTGGTCGCCGGGGCGGAGCGGACGCTGCTCGCCTTTGAGACGCTCACCCTTGCTCCGTTCGACCGGCGCGGCCTCGCGCCGGAACTGCTCACCCCGGATGAGGTCGCCTGGCTCGACGCCTATCATGCCCGGGTGCGGGCCGAGATCGGGCCGCTGGTCGATGCGCCGACGCGCGCCTGGCTGGAGGCGGCGACCGCGCCGCTCGGGGGCTGAGGCCCCCGCTCAAAGACCCGATGAGAGAAGAATGGTTCAATGGAACCATCGCCTCGCGATGACGTTATCCCGGCGACCAATGTAACGGGATGGCTGGAGACTCGGCGATGACGACTATTCTGATTGTTATTCTGATCCTCATTCTTGTCGGCGCCCTGCCGAGCTGGGGCTACAGCCGGAATTGGGGCTATGGCCCGAGCGGTCTCGTCACCATCCTGCTGGTGATCCTGATCGTGATGATGCTTACCGGCCGCCTCTGACCGTCGCGCCCCGTAAGTAGAAAAGCCGCCGCGTCTCCCCCCGCGGCGGCTTTTTCATGTCGCCGGCCTCGGGCGTCGCACCCGGCTCGCTCAGCCGCGCAGCACAGCGGCGGCTTCGGCGGCCGGCACCACCTTTGCGCCGGCGAACTCCAGCGCGGCCATCATCGCCGCCTGAACCGCAGGCGCGGGAACCTTGGTGCCATCGAAGGACAGCGCCAGCGTGGCGGTTGCGTCATGGGCAAGCGTCACCTCATAGCCGAGATCGAGCGCCGCCCGGCTCGCCGCATCCACGCACATGTGGCTCATCGCCCCGGCAATCACCAGCCGGGTGATGCCCCGCCCGCGCAGCAGCGCGTCGAGATCGGTATTCAGGAAGGCATTCACCCCCTCCTTGACCACGACCGCCTCACCCTCCAGCGGCGCGAGGCTGGGATGAATTTCCGCGCCCTGCGTGCCGCGCGCGAAGAACGGGGCGTCCTCTCCCGTCATTTCATGACGCACGTGCACCACGTTCGCGCCCTCTTCACGGGCGAGCGCGAGCAGCTCACCCGCCTTCGCGGCTGCCGCCTCAGTGCCGTCCAGCGGGTAGCGGCCACCGGGGAAATAGTCGTTCTGCAAGTCGATGATCAGCAGCGCCGTCTTGGTCATGTGCTTTCCTCTCGCGGTCTCGCCGCCGTCAGCCAGCCACCAGTGCCAGCCACTCATCCTCGGTCAGAACAGCTACGCCGAGATCGCGCGCCTTGGCGAGCTTGGAGCCGGCATCGGCTCCGGCGACGACGTAATCGGTCTTCTTCGACACCGAGCCGGCCACCTTGGCGCCCAGCCGCTCAGCCATGGCCTTGGCTTCGTCGCGCGTCATCTTCTCCAGCGCGCCGGTGAACACCACCGTCTTGCCGGACACCGCCCCGGCGGTGGCGATCGCCTCCATCGGCGCGGGCGTGACCTCACGCAGCAGCGCGTCGACCGCGGCCTGGTTGTTCGGCTCGCCGAAGAAATCAACCACCGCCTCCGCCACCACCGCGCCGATTCCCTCGATGCCGACAAGTTCGGCCCAGGCCTCGTTGCCCTTGGGGTGGGCCTCGCCGGGCGGCACCGCCGCCAATGCCGTCTCGCGCAGCGCCTCGATGGTGGGGAAATGGCGCAGCAGGCGCTTCGCATTGGTCTCGCCGACATGGCGGATCCCGAGTGCGTAGAGGAAGCGGTTCACCGGCACCTGCCGGCGGGCGGCGATGGCCGCGAACAGATTCCTGGCCGACGTCTCGCCCCAGCCTTCGCGGTTCTTCAGCCTTGTGAGCGCGCCGGGCGCCGAATCGCGCGCCTCCAGGGTGAAGATGTCCGCCGGCTGCTTCACCAGCCCGGCCTCGAAGAACGCCTGCACCTGCTTCTCGCCCAGCCCCTCGATATCGAAGGCGTCGCGGGAGACGAAATGGCGGATGCGCTCCACCGCCTGCGCCGGGCACACCAGCCCGCCGGTGCAGCGGCGCACCGCCTCGCCCTCCTCGCGCACCGCATGCGAGCCGCAGGCCGGGCAGAGCGTGGGGAAGTCGTATCTTCTTGCGTCCGCAGGCCGGCGCTCCAGCTCGACGTCGACCACCTGAGGAATCACGTCGCCGGCGCGCTGGATCGTCACCCAGTCACCCTCGCGAATATCCACCCCGCCTCGGATCGGCTCGCCATTGCCGCCGATCCCGCGGATATAATCCTCATTGTGCAGTGAGGCATTGGAGACCACGACCCCGCCCACCGTCACCGGGGTGAGCTTGGCGACGGGGGTGAGTGCCCCGGTGCGCCCGACCTGAATCTCGATCCGCTCCAGCCGGGTGATCGCCCGCTGCGCCGGAAATTTATGCGCCAGCGCCCAGCGCGGCGAGCGCGAGACAAAGCCGAGCCGCCCCTGCAAAGCGAGGCTGTCGACCTTGTAGACGACGCCATCAATGTCGTAGCCCAGCGCCGCCCGCTGCTCGCCGATCATCCGGTAATGCGCCAGCAGCTCCGCCGCCGAGTGGCAGCGCACGGTCAGCGGGTTGGTCGGCAGGCCCCAGCGCGCGAACGCCTCGATCACGCCAAACTGAGTGTCGGCGGGAAGGCCGCCCTCGCTCACCTCGCCCCAGGCATAGGCGAAGAAACGCAGCGGCCGGCTGGCGGTGATCTTGGGGTCGAGTTGGCGCAGGCTGCCGGCGGCCGCGTTGCGCGGATTGGCGAAGAGCGGTTTGCCCACCTCCTGCTGGCGTTCATTGAGGGCGGCAAAGGCATTGTGGCTCATATAGACCTCGCCGCGCACCTCGAACACGGCGGGGACATCATCCCCCTTCAGCCGCTGCGGAATCTCGCCAATGGTGCGGACATTGGCGGTCACGTCCTCGCCCTCGAAGCCGTCGCCGCGCGTGGCCGCCTGCACGAACACGCCATTCACATAGCGCAGCGAGCAGGACAGGCCGTCGATCTTGGGCTCGGCGGTAAGCGAGACGTCCGCCTCCGTGGCAAGGCCGAGGAAGCGGCGGACACGGGCGACGAATTCCTCCACCTCCTCGTCGGAGAAGGCGTTGCCGAGCGAGAGCATCGGCACGGCGTGGCGCACCTTGGCGAATTTCGGGGCGGGCGCGGCGCCCACCTTTTCCGACAGGCTGTCCATGCCGCGCAGCTCGGGAAACTGCGCCTCGATCGCCTCATAGCGCCGGCGTAGGGCGTCGTAGTCGGCGTCGGAGACGGTCGGCGCGTCGTCCTGGTAGTAGCGCCGGTCATGACCGGCGATCTCCTCGCCGAGCCGCGCATGTGTGCGGGCCGCCTCGTCCGCGGTCATCGCGGCGACATCCTCCGGGTCGGCAGGGTTCGGCTGCTCGTCTGCCGGCGTAACAGAGGAAGGTGTCAGGGATCGCGACATAGCATTCACCGCAGGCATGGGCGGGATACCGCCGGGGCCCTCTCCCTTTTCCAGAAATCACCTTCCGCCTCAAGTGTGCCCGTCAGGGCGTGGCCGGCACCGGCCCGGCGGGGGCCGGCGCCTCCACCGGGTCAAGCCGGAACAGCCGTACAGGAGGCATGGTCACATCGCGAAAACGCCGCGACACATCGCCGAGGTCCTTGCGGTCATAGGCGGCACTGATCTCGTTGAAGGAACGGAAGGTGGACAGCACGAGCAGCAGCGGCCCCGGCAAAGACAGCGCTTCCGGCTCGTCCATGAAGGCGTAGCGCTGGCGCTCGTCGAATTGCCGTACGGTGACGCCGGGCAGTTCCCGCTTCAGCATGGCGGTCATCTGGTAATCATTGGTGAGGATGGCGCTGGCGCCGATGGCCCGGCGGCGGGCATCGATTTCAGCGGCGAATTCCGGCCAGCCGCGCGTCATCCGCAGCACGGCATCCTTGTTTCCCGCCAGCGTGGTGGGCACGAACAGTGCGTGAATCCCCAAGGCCAGTATCAGGCCGAACGCCAGCGGCAGCGTCGCTCGCGCCAGCCCGGGCAGATTCCGTCCTGCCCAGCCGCTGCCCGCCGGAGCCAGCATGCCCGACGCCGCCGCTATCGCGAGCAGCGGGTAGAGAAAGCCGACCCAATTGCCCTCGACTCGCGAGCGCAGCGCGTGGACAGCAAAATAGGCCAGCGGCACGAACAACAGGATCAGCACGAGCGCCCACCCGCTGCCCGGGCGGAAGGCGGCTCCCGCCCGGCGCGGAAGCAGGCCGAGCACGGCGAACAGGAAGATCAGCGGCGTCGCGAGCGCGATCTGCGAGCCGACGAATTCCGGCAGGAAGCCGGGCCGGAACGGCGCCTGCGCGGTCACCCGGCCGCCCTGCTTGGTCAGCGTCGCCCAGTCATGGGTCGCGTTCCAGACGATGTTCGGCAGGAAGACGAGCAGCGCCAGCAGGCCTGCCAGCCAGGGCCAGGGGGTGAGCAATTGCCGCCGCAGCGGCGACAGCGCCAGCACTGCCAGCGAGAAGGCACCCGCCAGCATCACGCCGGAATATTTCGATTGCGCTGCCAGTCCGGTCGCCAGTCCCATGGCCAGCCACCAGAGCGGCCGTGGCGCGCGCACCAGCCGCGCCGCGCACCACACCATAGCGGCGCAGAACAGCGCCAGCGGCGCGTCCGGCGTCGCCAGCGTCAGCCCGAGAAAGCCGAAGATCGTGGCGTTGAACAGCACCGCCGCAAGCGCCCCGGCGCGGCGATCCTCCAGCAGATCCTCCGCCGCCCGCCAGACGAACCAACTCGCCGGCACCGCGGCGAGCACGCAGAACAGCCGCACCCCGAGCGGGGTGTCGCCCAGCAGCATCTGCCCGGCGCGGATGAACAGTGCGATCATCGGCGGATGGTCGACATAGCCGGCCGAGAGCCCCTGCGCCCACAGCGCGTAATAGGCCTCGTCCGGCACCAGCGGCACGAAGGCGGCCAGCACCAGCCGCCAGGCCAGCATCAGGCCGATCAGCACCAGCGCGCCGCGCGTGGCGATGTCCACGCCGGAAGAAGAGGCCGACGCCGGGCCGGCGGAAACCGGGCTCATGCCGCGTCTTTCCACACCAGCGTCCGACTCATCGCGTAGTTCCACACTGCGCCGATGAAGGCCCCGGCGATGCCGGCAAGCCACCACTGCGCGGTCTGGTAGAAGGCCCATTCGGCGGCACCGACATTGGCCGCCGCTCCTAGCCCGCAAATCGCATAGAACGCCACCAGCCCGCGCAGGAAGGCCCAGCCGGAAAGCCGGCGGTCGCGATAGGTGAGCAGGTTGTTGAGCACATAATTGAACGTCATCGCCGTCAGCGTGGCGATGGTCTGCGCCACCAGGAAGCTGAGCGCGAAGCCAAGGCCAATGCGCAGCGCCGCGAGATGGACGACGAGCCCGGCCGCCCCCACCGTAGCGAAGGACAGGAAACGCAGCGAGACGAGGCCGCCGCTCGCCTTTGCGACGATAAGGCCGAGAAAATCCATCAGTACCCGGTTGTCGAGCTTGCTGTCGCCGCTCTGCCGGACGCCGAAGCTGTAGCTGAGTTCCGTCACCTTCAGCCGCCCCTTGGCGGTGGCGAGGATGTCCAGCAGGATCTTGAAGCCTTGCGTCGAGAGCTTCGGCGCCAGTTGCTCCAGCGTTTCCCGCCGCAGCATGAAGAAGCCGCTCATCGGGTCGGAGGAGGTCACGTGCAGCACGCGCTGGGCGAGCGTGGTGGCAAGCCGGCTGCCCCGGCCGCGCCAGGCGCTGAAGCCTTCCGCATCGCCGCCGGGGGCGTAGCGCGTGGCCACCACGACATCGGCGCCCACGCCCATCGCTTCCAGCATGCGCGGCAGCAGGCCCTCGTCGTGCTGGAGATCGGCGTCCATGACAGCCACGATCGGCGCCTGCGCCGCCAGCATACCCTCAATGCACGCCCCCGCCAGCCCGCGCCGCCCGATGCGGCGGATGCAGCGGATGCGCGGGTCGCGCCGGCCGATGGCGCGCAGCGCATCGGCGGTGCCGTCTGGGGAATTGTCGTCGACGAAGATCGCCTCCCAGGCGATGCCGGCCAGCACCCGCTCCAGCCGCGCCACCAGCGGCTCCAGATTGCCCCGCTCGTTGAAGGTGGGAATGACCACCGTCAGCGCGGGCGCCGGGGTATGGGACAGCGCCGGGCCTGTGGCATCGACGGAAGCAGGCACCGCTTGGGCAGGCGCGAGGGGCAGCGAAGACGTCATGAGAAGCCGGCAGAAAGAGGGACGGAGCGTGCAGATGTCGAATAGGACAGCACGGCGCGGAAGTCGACGGCCACGATGGCCGGTCCCGGCGGGGCCGCCGCCGTCTGGTTATCAGTCGGCGGCCGCACCTTTCAGCAGCCTGTCGGCCGCCGCCCGTGCCTCGGAGGTCACCTCGGCGCCGGAGAGCATGCGGGCGATCTCCTCGCGCCGGTGATCGGGCGCCAACGGCGCCACACGCGTGGCCACCCGGTCGAGATCGGCCATCGCCTCCTTGGCGATGCGGAAATGATTGCCCGCCCGTGCCGCCACCTGCGGGGCGTGTGTCACCGCCACCACCTGCACACGCGACGAGAGCCGGGCGAGCCGGGCGCCGATGGCGTCGGCCACCGCGCCGCCGACCCCGGTGTCGATCTCGTCGAAGACCAGCGTCGGCGCCGAGCCCTTGTCGGCCAGCACCACCTTCAGCGCCAGCAAGAAACGCGCCAGCTCGCCGCCGGACGCCACCTTCATCATCGGGCCGGGACGGGTGCCGGGGTTGGTCTGCACCCAGAATTCGATGCGGTCATAACCGTCCACCTGCGCGGCTTCGTCCATCTGACAGTCGGTGAGGAAGCGCGCCCGCTCCAGCTTCAGCGGCGGCAATTCGGCGTTCACTGCCGCATCCAGCGCCACGGCGGCCGCCCGGCGCTTCTGCGACAGGTCGCGCGCAGCCTGGCGATAGGCCGCTTCCATGGCGTCGGCGTGGGCCTCCAGCCCTCTCAGCGTCTCCGCCCCATGATCGAGCGCGTCGATCTGGTCGGCAAAGCGCGCCGCAACATTGGGAAGATCGTCCACCGTGCAGGCATATTTCCGCCCGGCCGCGCGCAGGGCGAACAGCCGCTCCTCGATTCGCTCCAGTTCGTGCGGGTCGAAATCGGCCTCGCGCAACGCCGCGTCGAGATGGGTGCGGGCGAGGTCCAGCGCGTTCAGCGCCGCGTCGATCGCCTCGACCGCCGGGCGCACCAGCGCCTCCACCTCGCCGGCCCGGCGCTCCAGCCGGCGCACGGCGGCCGCAAGGCCGGGAATGGGCGAACTATTGCCGCCGACGGCATCCTGCGCGTCGGCGAGATCGGTCGCTATCTTCTCGAAACGCATCATCTCGGTGCGGCGCGTGGCGAGGCGCTCTTCCTC
The DNA here is from genome assembly GCF_900100155.1 of Ancylobacter rudongensis. GTDB lineage: Bacteria > Pseudomonadota > Alphaproteobacteria > Rhizobiales > Xanthobacteraceae > Ancylobacter > Ancylobacter rudongensis. The sequence continues at coordinate 30,967 of NZ_FMTP01000005.1, read as the reverse complement.
GCCCGGCTCGGCACCGAGGGCGGTGAGTTCCTCCACCGCGTGGCGGATGAAGTCCGCCTCCTTGGCGGCCTCGTCGAGCCGCGCCTTTTCCTGCGCCGCCTCGGTGCGCGCCACGCGCCAGCCGCGCGCACGGGCGGCCACCTCCTCGGCAAGCTCCACCAGCCCGCCATAGGCGTCGAGCAGGGCGCGGTGCGAGGCGGGGTCGACCAGCGCCCGGTCGTCGTGCTGGCCGTGAATTTCCACCAGCCGCCGGCCCAGGTTGCGCAGCATCTGCGCGCTCACCGACTGGTCGTTCACGAAGGCCCGCGTGCGCCCATCGGCGTGCTGCACCCGTCGCAGCACCAGCGCGCCATCATCGTCAATGCCGGCTTCCGCCAGCAAACCGCGCACCGGATGGTCGGCGGCGAGGTCGAACTCGGCCGTCACCTGCCCCTGCGTCGTGCCCTGGCGCACCAGCGACCCATCGCCCCGCCCGCCAAGGGCAAGGGTGAAAGCATCAAGCAGGATCGACTTGCCCGCGCCGGTCTCGCCGGTCAGGACGGTGAGGCCGGAATGGAAGGAGAGGTCGAGCCGCTCGATGAGCACGATATCCCTGATCGACAGGGCGATCAGCATGCGTGAAGCTCCAGAACGTTTACCCGCAGGACAAGGGGGCGCGCCCTTCTAGCATGCCGCGACAGGGCGCGCATTCGCGTTCTTGCTATGTTCTCACAGGTAACGGCGCGGCGGAAGAGGCGTTTTCCATCTTCCGCTCCGCGCCGGCTGCTGGCCGATCGACAATCCGTCACAGGATTCCGCGCCACGCCGTCAGCCGAGGGTGAATCCCTTGAAGGCCTTGGCGATCCACGACTGCTCGTTCATCTTCGGATCGACACCGCGCGACTGCACCAGCTTGTAGGCGTCCTGATACCAGGAGCTGTCGGGGAAATTATAGCCGAGCACCGCCGCGGAGGTCTGCGCCTCGCTCATCACGCCCAAAGCCATATAGGCCTCCGTGAGGCGATACAGCGCCTCCTCGACGTGGCGGGTGGTCTGGTAGCGCGTCACGACCACCTTGAAGCGGTTGATGGCGCCGGCATAATTGCGCTGTTCGAGATAATAGCGCCCGATCATCATCTCCTTGCCGGCCAGCTGGTCGCGGGCGACTTCGAGCTTCTTCTTGGCGCTGACGGCGTATTCGGTGTTCGGGAATTTGCGAATCACCTCCTCCAGCGAATCCATCGCGCGCTGGGTGCGCTGCTGGTCGCGGGAGATGTCCGGGATCTGGTCGAAATAGGAAGCCGCGATCAGGTACTGCGCATAGGCCGCATCTTCCGAGCCCGGGTGCAGCGCGAGGTAGCGCCGCCCCGCCGCGATGCACTCGTCATAGGAACCCTGGGTGTAATTGGCATAGGCGATCATCAGCAGCGCCTTGCGCGCCCAATCGGAATAGGGGTGCTGGCGGTCGACATCCTCGAAGCGGGTGATCGCCTGCCCATATTCACCCTTCTGCATGAGGGTCAGGCCCTCATTGTAGCGCTGCTCGGCCGGAACGTCGGGGTAGATCGTTTCTTCCTTGCTGGTGTCGAACAGGCTGGCGCAGCCGCCGAGCGAGGCGCCGGCCAGGACAAGGCCCAGCAGGCGCACAGCGACGACACCCGAGCGCGCCGTGCCGGCGCGGCGGATGGCAGGGGTCCCGTGGGCGGGAACAGTCTGGCCGAGACAGAGAAGACGCATCACAAGTTCGATCCCGATCTGGTCGCTGCTTCGACGCCAAGTGCGTGGTCAGGCGCTAAGGCGGCTTTCCGACCGGATTATGGCGCCTTGGGATGCCAAGAGCAAAGAGGCGCCACCGGCCACCATTTCATGCCACCTGTTGCGCGCCGGACGCGGTCGAGGGGCGGGCGGAGAGAAGTGGCCCGGGCAGGACGCACCAAGGCGGGAGGAAAACGAGAAAGCCAAAGAGCACACGCAGCGGAAAAGACTCACGCCGAAGGCCGCCGGGCCGGTGGCCCTTGCCGATGCCGGGCAAAGGCGCAGCGACGGGTGTCTCACAGCTCCGGCGCGTAGGCCGGGACGGCGACCGCGATCAGGCCGGCATTGCTGCTGACGGTGCGGCGGGCCGGGATGCGGGCTTCGACGATCTCATAGGCGGAGCGGTCGGACAGCAGCGCGTCGACGACGGCGAAGTTCAGCTTGTGGCCGCCGCGATAGGAGCGGTAGCGAGCCAGCAGCGGCAGGCCGCCAATGGCGAGGTCGCCAATGGCGTCCAGGGCCTTGTGGCGCACGAATTCATCGGCATAGCGCAGGCCGGTGGTGTTGATCACGCCCTCGTCGCCAAGGCAGATCGTGTTGTCGAGCGAGGCGCCGAGCGCATAGCCAGCCTGCCACAGGCGCTCGACATCGCTGACGAAGCCGAAGGTGCGAGCGGCGGCGAGTTCCTTGCGGAACACCTCCGGCGACATGGTGGCGGCGAAGCGCTGGCGGCCGATGGCAGCGTGGTCGAAATCGATCTCGACTTCCAGCCGGAAGCCCATGTCATAGGGCACAAGCTCGCCGAAGCCGGTCTCGGTCTCAACGCGAATCGGCTTGAGCACGCGCAGATAGCGACGGGCATGGCCGGTCTCGACGATGCCGGCCTCGTCCACCGCCGCCACAAAATCGCCAGCGCTGCCATCGAGGATCGGCACTTCCGGCCCGTCGATCTCGACCCGGGCATTGTCGACGCCAAGGCCGGCGAAGCAGGCTAGCAGATGCTCGACCGTGGAAACGGCCGGACCATTCGAATCGCGCAGCACGGTGGCAAGGTCGCTGCCGCGCACCGCACCGCGGCAGGCGCGCACCGACTGGTTGGTGTCCTTGCGGAAGAAGACGATGCCGCTGTCGGCCTCGGCGGGCGAGAGGTGCATCTGCGCCATCTTGCCGGAATGGACGCCGACGCCGGAAAGCGTCACGTCGTCGCCAAGGGTGGTCTGCCGTACAGCGTTCATTCGACCCAAAAAGCGGACGCGTCGGGCGCTCCGCTCTCCCCAATCCCCGAAACCAACACAGTGCGCCGCCTTGTGGGGCACGGAACCGAATCCGCAGCGGACGCTTATCGTTGGCTGGCAAGATAACGGCGCCGTGAGTCCGCGCCAAATCACGCTTGCTTACCGTCTGTTACCGTTTTTATGGTGACGCAAAGACCTATAAAATCCTTTAATTCCAAACAGCTACGCCCGAGCCTCACGACTCGGGCGCTGCATTGCGGTACGCAGTGTGTAACAGGTGGCGCGCGGCCGCCTGCCGGGCGCTCCTCAGCCCTGACGGCGCAGGAAGGCCGGGATGTCGAGATGGTCGTCCTCGGCCGGGCGCGCGGCGCGCGGATCGGCGGGGCGAGCCGCCGGGCGCTTGGCGTATTCTGAGGCTTCGGGGCGCATCTCGGCGAGCGGCCGGGCCTCGGGCTGGGCCGGCGCGCGGCGCACCACGGGACGCATATCGGCCGGGGGCTCCACCTCGTCCTCGTCCTGGCTGCGGCCGAGGCCGACATTGGCGAGGCGCTGCAGCAACGTCATGCGCTTCTTCTCGGCATGATGATGCTCGGTCATCTCGCCGCGTGCGGCGCGGATCTGGTTCTGCGCCGGCATGGGCAGCTCGTCGACGCGCGGCATGCGCGGGGCGGGACGCTCAGCCTGCGGCGGGATGAAGGGCTCGATCGCGTGCTCTTCGTAGGCCGCCTCATTATAGGGGGCGGGCTCCGGCTCGGCATAGAGCGCGGGCTTGGGCGCCATCTGGCGGATCGTCACCTCGTCGATCGCGGCGGAGGCCTGCGAATAGGCGGGCTGCGTGTAGGCCGGCTCGCCATAGGGGTGGTCGTTGACCGGCGCGGCGGCGAAGCTCGGCTCGTGATGCGGGGCGCCGAAATCCTCCGCGTCGAGCGCCGAGGCGACCGAACGCAGGGCGGCGTCGCGGCGCGCTTCCACAGCAGCGCGGCCGGCATTCGAGACGCGGCGACCACCGAGATCGGGAAGGTTGTTGAGCGCGTGCGGGATCTGCTCGGGAATCACCGCCGGGTCGATGCCGGTGGCGACGACGGACACGCGGATCAGGCCTTCCAGCGTCTCGTCGAAGGTGGCGCCGAGGATGATGTTGGCGTCGGGATCGACTTCCTCGCGGATGCGGGTCGCCGCCTCGTCGACCTCGAACAGGGTCAGATCCTTGCCGCCGGTGATCGAGATCAGCAGGCCGCGCGCGCCGCGCATCGACACTTCGTCGAGCAGCGGGTTGGCGATCGCCGCCTCGGCCGCGTGGCGGGCGCGCTGCTCGCCGGAGGCCTCGCCCGTGCCCATCATCGCCTTGCCCATCTCGCGCATCACGGCGCGGACGTCGGCGAAGTCGAGATTGATCAGGCCTTCCTTCACCATCAGGTCGGTGATGCAGGCGACGCCCGAATAGAGCACCTGGTCCGCCATGGCGAAGGCGTCGGCGAAGGTGGTGCGCTCATTGGCAACCCGGAACAGGTTCTGGTTCGGGATGACGATGAGCGTGTCGACGCCCTTCTGCAGCTCGTTGATGCCCATCTCGCCGATGCGCATCCGGCGCTGGCCCTCGAAGTGGAAGGGCTTGGTCACGACGCCGACGGTGAGGATGCCGAGCTCGCGGGCGGCGCGGGCGATGACGGGGGCCGCGCCGGTGCCGGTGCCGCCGCCCATGCCGGCGGTGATGAACACCATGTGCGCGCCGGCCAGGTGATCGCGGATCTCGTCGAGCGCTTCCTCGGCGGCGGCGCGGCCGACTTCCGGCTGCGAGCCGGCGCCAAGACCTTCGGTGACGGCGACGCCCATCTGCACGATGCGCTCGGCCTTGGAGAGGGTGAGCGCCTGCGCGTCGGTGTTGGCCACCACGAAGTCGACCCCCGTCAGGCCGGCCGTGATCATGTTGTTGACCGCGTTGCCACCGGCGCCGCCGACACCGAAGACGGTGATGCGGGGACGCAGTTCGCGGATGTCCGGTACCTGGAGGTTGATGGTCATTTTTAGTGTCCCCTAACGCCGGCGGGCGCGCGGCCCGTCATGATCCCTGTGGTGCCGGTTCCGCCGGCGCGGATTAGATGGAGCACGTCAGAAGGCCTCCCTCAGCCAGTGGCCGACGCGCGAAAAATAACCGGAGCCGTCGCCCTCCGAGAGGCGGCGGCGGCGAGCCTCGAAATGCTCGAGTCCCGCGACCTGCGGATAGACCAGAAGCCCGGTGGCGACAGCGAAGGGCGCGCCGCGCGTCGCCTCGGGCAGCTTCGAAATACCGAGCGGGCGACCGATTCGCACCTGTGGTCCCAGTATGTTACCGACTAGCTCGGCAAGGCCAGTGAGTTGCGCGGCCCCGCCGGTCAGAACGATGCGCCGCCCCGCGCCGGCCGCATGCCCGGAGGCGTGCAGGCGGTCGCGCACCAGCTCGACGATTTCCTCGACACGCGGGCGAACGATCCGCACCAGCCGCGCCTTGGGGATCGCCCGCGGCAGGTCGTGGTCGTCGGAAATGCTCGGCACGGTCAGCATTTCACGCTCGTCGGCGCCCATCGCCATCACCCCGCCATGCAGGCTCTTCAGCCGCTCGGCATCGGCAAGGCGGGTGGAGAGCCCGCGCGCCACGTCATTGGTCACGTGCTGGCCGCCGATGGCGATGCCGTCGACATGGACGCAATGGCCGTTCTCGACCACCGCCACGGTCGTGGTGCCGGCGCCGAAATCGATCAGCGTCACGCCAAGTTCCGATTCGTCGTCGGCCAGCGTGGACAGCGCCGCCGCATAGGGTGCCGCTACCATGGCCTCGACGCCGAGATGGCAGCGCTCGATGCACAAAAGCAGGTTGCGCACGGCGGCCGCCTCGGCGGTGACGACGTGAAGGTCGACGCCGAGCCGGCGCCCGAGCATGCCGCGCGGCTCGCCGATGCCGCCGGCACCGTCGAGCGCGTAGCCCACAGGCAGAGCGTGCAGGATGGTGCGCCCCTCGCCGACGGCGAAGGTGGAGGCGGCGTCGAGCACCCGGCGAATGTCGCCCTCGGCCACGGCGGGTTCCGGAAGGTCGACCTCAGCGTTGAAATGCTCGGAGGCGAGCCGGCCGCCCGCCAACGAGACGATGACGGAGGCGATCTGCGCCCCGGCCATGCGCTCGGCGGCGTCCACCGCGCGGCGAATCGCGTGCTCGGCGCGCTCCATGTCGATGACGGTGCCGCCCTTGATGCCGTGGGCGCTGGTGTGGCCGATGCCGAGCACATCCACCGAATGGGTGCGCCGGCGCAGGCTGGACGTCGCCTCGCGCGGCTTCAGCCGGGCGATCATGCACACGATCTTGGAGGTGCCGACCTCCAGCACGCCGACCACGCCGGTGCGGCGCGGCGCCAGCGGCCGCATCTTCGGGGCGATCTCGAAAGGAGCGCGCTGTCTCATGAGCTGCTGCCCTTCTTGGCCTTGGCCTTGGCTTTCAGCTCGGCCTCGCGGGCGGCATAGGCCGCATCGGAAAGACGGACCGAGACCCGGTCGGGAAGACGCAGGTCAACAATGGTGATGTCACGGGAGAGCAACGACTTCTGCTGGTCCAGCAACGCGAGCTGCTCGAGCGCGTCGTTCAGCCCCTGCTCGGGCAGGCGCACATCGACGCCGTTGCGCATCTTCAGCGTCCAGCGGCGGTCAGCGACCCGGATGGCGGCCGCGACCTGGTCGCGCACGCCAGGCACCAGGCTCAGCGCCTCGACGATCTCGACAACACTGGTTTCGGCCCCGTCGCCGACCACGATGGGAAGGCGGATATAGCGCGGATCGTCGGAATAGGGCGCGATCACCGTGCCGTCGCGGGCGATGACGTTAATCTTGCCGTCCTTCTGCCAGAGCGCAAAGCCCTCGCGCTCGACGATCTGAATATCGAGGCGGTCGGGATAGAGCTTCTGCACCGTGGCGCGCTTGATCCAGGCCAGCTCTTCCAAGCGCATGCGCGCGCCCTCGGCATCGAGGAACAGCAGCGAGGAAGTCGGCTTCACCCCGGCCGTGGCGAGAATGTCGCCGGGGGTGACGTGATTCTGGCCGGAAAGGTTGATGTTGGCGATTCGCAGCCCGGCGAGGTTGGCGGCGGCATCGCCCATGTCGCGGGCGGTCTCGATCGCCGCCGGCATGTGGCCGCCGCGCTCCATGCCGTAGAGGCCGGTGGCGACGAACAGCGCTGCCGTGAGCCAGGCCCCGGCGCCGGTAAAGACGGCGCGCGAGGTGCACAGCCCGACAAGCAGGCGCCGGCCGCCGATGATGGTACGGTCGAGAAGACGGGTGCGCTCGGACACCGGCACAGGGCGCGCCGGCATGCGGGCCCGCACGCCTCGGGTCGAATCGCCGGTGGCCGCGCCGGTCCGCTTGCCCGCCGGCGTCTGCCGCGGGGTCAGCGATCGAGCGAAGCGTCCTCCACCATCCATCGTACTAGCTCACCGAACGAATGGCCCTCATGGGCTGCCAATTCGGGCACAAGCGACGTCTCGGTCATTCCGGGCTGCGTATTGACCTCCAGACAGACAAGACCGGATTCATCCCCGGCCTGGTCGTCGTAGCGGAAGTCCGTCCTGCTGATGCCCCGACAGCCGAGCGCGCGATGCGCCCTGACCGCTAACATCCGCGCCTTTTGGTAAATATTCGGTAAAATTTGGGCCGGCAGAATGTGGCGGGATCCGCCCGGAGCGTATTTTGCCTCGTAATCGTAGAACTTTAGGTCCGACTGGATTTCGATGACTCCGAGCGCGTGATCGCCCATTACGGCGCAGGTCAGCTCCAGGCCGGGGATATAGCGCTCCGCGAGAACGTCCTCGCCGAATCCCCAGTCGACGCGATTCAGCTCCTGTGGCGGGTGCTCCTGGTCCTCGCGGACGATGAACACCCCGACCGAGGAGCCCCCGGTATTCGGCTTGAGCACATAGGGGCGCGGCAGCACATGTTCGCGCGCGGCCTCGGCACGCGACACCATGCGCCCCTCGGGCACGGGGATGCCATGGGCGGCGAGGATGATCTTGGCCTGCGTCTTGTCCATGGCCAGCGCCGAGGCCAGCACGCCGGAATGGGTGTAGGGAATGCGCAGGACCTCCAGAATGCCCTGGATCGTGCCGTCCTCGCCCGGCCGGCCATGCAGCACGTTCAGCGCCACGTCGGGCTTGAGCGCGCTCAGCACCTGCGCGATGTCGCGCCCCACATCGACACGGGTGACGCGGTAGCCGACGCTTTCCGCCGCCTTCGCGCACGCTTCGCCCGACCACAGCGACACCTGCCGCTCCGGCGACCAGCCGCCCATCAGGACGGCGACATGCTTGCCCATCGTCTTCTCCTCGGCGGCCGATGAGGCCGCATCGCTCAGGCGGGAAGGCCGATACGCTTGATCTCCCATTCCAGCTCGACGCCGGACTGGTCCTTCACGCGCCGGCGAACCTCTTCGCCGAGCCCCTCGATGTCGGCGGCGGTGGCGCCGCCGGTGTTGATCAGGAAATTGCAGTGCAGCGTCGACATCTGCGCGCCGCCACGGGTCAGACCCCGGCAGCCGGCCGCGTCGATCAGCTGCCAAGCTTTCTGGCCCGGCGGGTTCTTGAAGGTGGAGCCGCCGGTCTTCTCGCGAATCGGCTGGCTGGCCTCCCGCGCCGCGGTGATTCGGTCCATCTCGGCGAGGATCGCTGCGCTCTCGCCCGGCCGCCCCTGAAACAGCGCGCTGGTAAAGATCATGTCGGCGGGCGCCTGCGAATGCCGATAGCTGAAGCCGAAATCGGCGTTGGCAAAGCAGCGAATCGTGCCCGCACGATCGACGCCGCGCGCCTCGATCAGCGCGTCCTTCGTCTCCCCGCCATGCGCCCCGGCATTCATCCGCAACGCCCCGCCAATCCCGCCGGGAATGCCGCGATAGAAGGCCAGCCCGTCAATCCCCGCTTCCGCCGCCGCGCGGGCCAGCTTCACGTCCGGCACCGCCGCGCCGACGCGCAGCCGGTGCTCTTCCTCGATCGCGATCTCGCCGAAGCCGCGCCCCAGCCGCACCACCACGCCCGGCAAGCCGCCGTCGCGCACGATGAGGTTGGAGCCGAGGCCGATCACCGTCACCGGGATCTCGGCCGGCAGGCCGGCGAGGAAGCTGGCGAGGTCGTCCTCGTCGGCGGGGGTGAACAGCAGCTGCGCCGGGCCGCCGACGCGGAACCAGGTCAGTTCGGCCAGGGACTGGTTGGCGATCAGCCGCCCGCGCAGATCCGGCAGACGGGCGGCGATCTCGGACGTAAGGTCGGGAAAGGTCACGCCGCCGGCTCCCCGCCGAGCTGCTCGGGCAGCGCATAAGCCCATTGGGTGATGTTGCCGGCGCCAAGGCACACGACATAGTCGCCCGGCTTCATCAGCCCCTTGACCAGCCCGGCCAGCGCCTCCGGCCCCTTCAGCGCCGCCACCGAGCGGTGGCCGCGCGCGCGCAGCGCCTCGACCAGATGGTCGCGGTCAATGCCGGGGATCGGCGGCTCGCCCGCGGCGTAGACATCGGCGACGATCACATGGTCGGCGTCGTTGAAGCAGGTGGCGAACTGGTCGAACAGCGACTGCAGCCGCGTATAGCGATGCGGCTGCACGACGGCGATCACCTGTCCCTCGGTGGAAGCGCGGGCGGCGCGCAGCACGGCGGAAATCTCCACCGGGTGGTGGCCGTAATCGTCGAATATGGTGACGCCATCCACCTCGCCGGTGCGGGTGAAGCGCCGCTTCACCCCGCCGAAACCGGCCAAAGCGCTGCGAATCTGCTCATCGCTGGCGCCCAGCTCATGAGCAACCGCGATGGCGGCGGTGGCGTTCAGCGCATTGTGCTTGCCCGGCATCGGCAGGACGAGGTCGCGCAATTCGTGCACCACCGCTCCTGTACGGTCGCGGAACAGCACACCGAAGCGGCACAGCCCGCCGCGCAGGTCGACATCGACGATCCGCACATCCGCCTGCGGGTTCTCGCCATAGGTGATGACCCGCCGGTCCTCGACATGGCCGACGAGGTCCTGCACCACCGGATGATCGGTGCACATGACGGCGAAGCCATAGAAGGGCAGGTTGTCGATGAAGCTGCGGAACGCCGCCTGCACCGCCTCGAAGGTCTTGAAGTGGTCGAGATGCTCGGGGTCGATATTGGTGACGATGGCCACCTCGACCGGCAGCTTGAGGAAGGTGCCGTCGCTCTCGTCCGCCTCCACCACCATCCATTCGCCATCGCCCAGGCGCGCATTGGTGCCATAGGCGTTGATGATGCCGCCGTTGATCACGGTCGGGTCGAAGCCGCCGGCGTCGAGCAGGGTGGCGACCAGCGAGGTCGTGGTGGTCTTGCCATGGGTGCCGGCGATGGCGACGCAGCTCTTCAGCCGCATCAGCTCGGCCAACATCTCCGCCCGGCGCACCACCGGCAGGCGCTTGGCGCGGGCGGCGACGAGCTCAGGATTGTCGCGGCGGATCGCGGTGGACACCACCAGCACCTCGGCGCCGTCGATGTTCGCGGCCGCATGGCCGATCAGCACCTTGATGCCCTTTTCGGCGAGGCGCTTCACATTAGCGCTCTCGGCGACGTCGGAGCCCTGCACCGTGTAGCCGAGATTGTGCAGCACTTCGGCGATGCCGCTCATGCCGATGCCGCCAATGCCGACAAAATGGATGGGGCCGAGAGAGAGCGGGAGCTTCATACGATCTTCCTTCCGCCCGCGCGCGCGGCGGGCGTGCTTAGCCGGCGCGCAGGAATAGACGAGCGCGCCGCCCCCGTCACCGGGCCTTTGGTCGGGGAAACTTGGGCGCTGGCGCCGCGCGCGGTTCTAGACATGGATCTTACCGATTTCGAGCACGAGCGCAGCGAGGCGCTCGGCCGCGTCCGCGCGGCCCATGGCGCGGGCGGCGGTGGCCATCGCCTCCAGCCGGCTGGGCTCGCTGGCGAGGCGGGCGACCGCCGCGGCAAAGCTCTCGGGGGTGAAGTGGCTTTGCGGCATCACCACCGCCCCACCACCGTTGGCCAGTGCGGTAGCGTTGGCGAGCTGGTCCTGGTCCAGCGCCCCAGGCAGAGGGATGAGGATGGAGGGCCGGCCGATCACGCCCAGTTCCGCCACCGTCATCGCGCCCGAACGGGAAATGACGAGATGAGACCCTGCGATGCGCGCCGGTAAATCGGCAAAGAACGGCGCGACCTCCGCGCTGACGCCGAGGCGGGTATAGGTGGCGCGCACAGAATCGACATCTTCCGGCCGCGCCTGCTGCACGAGGCGCAGCCGCGCGCGCAGGGCTGGGTCGAGCAAGGCGACACCCGCCGGCACCACCTCGCTCATCACCCGCGCGCCCTGGCTGCCGCCGGTCACGAGCAGATGCAACGGCCCGCCCGGTTCCGGCGGCGCGAAGGGGATGGCAGCGGCGGCGATCACCGCCGGGCGCACGGGGTTGCCGGTGTGGTGCGCCTTGGCGGCGAGGGCGGGCCTGCCGGCGCAGATGTCGGGATAGCCCGAGGCGATGGCGGTGACGCGGGCGGCGAGCAGCGTGTTCGCCCGCCCCATTACCGCATTGGCCTCGTGGATCAGCGTCGGCAGGCCGGCATAATGGGCGGCGAGGATCGGTGGCAGGGTGGGATAGCCGCCGAAGCCGACGACGATGGCCGGCTTCATGGAGCGCATCAGGCGGAAGCCTTTCACGAAGCCGAGCCCCAGCGTCAGCGCGGTGCGCGCCAGCGCGACGGGTGAGCGCCCGCGCACCGTCTCCGCCGGCAGCACATGCAGCCGGCGCGCCGGAAAATGCCCGGCATAGCGGGCGGCGCGCGAATCGGTGACGAGATCGACGTCGATGCTGCGCGCGGCCAGCACGCCGGCCAGCGCCTCGGCCGGGAAGAGATGGCCGCCAGTGCCGCCGGCGGCGAGCATGACGAGCGGACGGGGCGCGGAGGTCATGTCGATCCTCACGCCGGGCGCGGCATCGGCGCGCCAAGCCGTGTGCCGAGCCGTTCCAGCTCAGCCAGCGTCGCGGTGCGCGGGCGACGGCGTGTCAGGGCGAGCAGCATGCCCATGCCATAGGCCAGCGACAGTAGCGAGGAGCCGCCATAGGAGACGAAGGGCAGCGTCATGCCCTTAGCCGGCATCATGTGCAGGTTGACCATCATGTTAATGCAGGACTGCAACCCGAACAGCATAGCGAGGCCGGCGGTGGCGAAGCGCACGAACGGGTCTTCGTCGTTCAGCGCCCGGGAGAGCGCGCGCAGCACAATGAAGGCGAACAGGCCGGCAATCATCAGGCACAGCACGGCGCCGAACTCCTCGCCCGCCACCGCGAAGATGAAGTCGGTGTGGCCGTCCGGCAGCACCTTCTTGAAGCTGCCCTCCCCCGGCCCCTGCCCCAGCCAGCCGCCATTGAGGAAGGAGTTGATCGACAGGTCGATCTGGTAGGTGTCGCCGGAATCCGGATTCATGAAGCGATCGATACGCTGGGTGACATGCGGCACCGTCTTGTAGGCGATGAACAGGCCCGACGCGCCGATTCCGGCGAGGCCCACCACCCAGACAATGCGCAGCCCGGCCAGGAAGAACAGGCCGCCCCACACCAGCGACACCAGCATGGTCTGGCCGAAATCCGGCTGCATCACCAGCGGCGTCACCACCATGCCGAGCAGGCCGATGGCGAGGAACTGGCCCGGCATTTCCGGCCGCCGCACGCTCTCCGAGAACAGCCAGGCGGCAATGATGACGAAGCTGGGCTTGAGGAATTCAGAGGGCTGCACGGTGACACTGGCAATGTTGAGCCAGCGCCGCGCCCCCTTCACCTCCGGCCCGATCACCAGCGTGGCGCAGACCAGGGCGAGGAAGAACAGGAACAGCACCAGCGCGATGCGCCGGATGTTGCGCGGCGACAGGAACGAGGTGGCGAGCAGGATGATAAGCGCCGGCACCAGGAACATCACCTGCCGGTTCACGAAGTGGAACGGGTCGGGAATGCCGATGCGCGCCGCCACCGGCGGGCTCGCCGCCAGCGCCAGCACGATGCCAATGATCATCAAGGCGGCGAGAGCGCCGAGCAGCAGCCGGTCTATGGTCCACCACCACTCGCCGACGACCGTCCTTTCGGCACGCGATATCATGTACGCCACTCCGGGAAACAGGTTCCCGGAGTATCGGACGGTTAAGGTTGACGCCCGCTTAATGCCGGCGCGCTTGCTCAGACAACCGGCAGCGCATTGACGAGATCGCGGAAGGCATCGCCGCGCACCTCGAAATTGCGGTACTGGTCGAAGCTGGCGCAGGCGGGTGACAGCAGCACCACCGGATGCGCAAGCCCCGACGACGCCGCGTCGTCTCCGGCGCGCGCCACCGCAATGTCGAGCGTCCCGCACATCTCGAACGGCACCGCCTCGCCCAGCGTGCCGGCGAAAGCCTCGGCGGCGACGCCGATCAGGTAGGCCTTACGCACGCGCGGAAAGAAGGGCCGCAGCGGCTCGATACCGCCTTCCTTCGGCTTGCCGCCGGCGATCCAGAAAATGTCGTCGAACGAGGTCAGCGCCCGCTCGGCCGCATCGGCATTCGTCGCCTTGGAATCATTGACGAACAACACCTTGCCGAGGGTACGCACCTGCTCCATCCGGTGCGCGAGGCCGGGGAAACTCGCCATGCCGGCGGCGATCACCTCCGGCGCGAGCCCCAGCGCCCGGGCGGCCGCGAAGGCGGCGGCGGCGTTCTGCGCGTTGTGAGCGCCGCGCAGCGAGCCGATGCCGGCCAGCTTCAGGGTAAACACCCGCACGCCCTTTTCCGCCACGGCGAGGTCGGTGCCGTCGAGAAAGACGCCGTCATCGAGCGCCTCTCGCACCGAGATTCGCACGACGTTCTTGCCTGCCGCCTCGGCCCGCTCCGCAACGGCACACGACCACTCGTCATCGACACCCACCACCGCCGTGCCGCCAGCTTCGACGCCAGCGATCAGCCGTTCCTTCACCGCCGCATAGTTCTCCATCGAGCCATGCCGGTCGATGTGATCGGGTGACAGGTTCAGCAGGAGGCCGACCGCCGGATCGAGGCTGGGGGCAAGGTCGATCTGGTAGGAGGAGCACTCGATCACGTAGACGCGGCCGGCTTTGGGCGGTTCGAGGCCGAGAATCGCCGGGCCGAAATTGCCGCCGATCTGCACGTCGCGCCCGCCGACCTTGAGGAGATGAGCCAGCAGCGCCGTCGTGGTGGACTTGCCATTGGTGCCGGTGATCGCGGCAAACGCCGGCCGGCGCACGGCGCGCCGCCGCTCGCGGCAGAACAGTTCGATGTCGCCGATGATCTCCACCCCGGCCTCCTGCGCCCTCCTCACCGTCCAGTGCGGCTCGGGATGGGTGAGTGGTACCCCCGGCGCCAGCACCAGTGCGGCAAAGCCGGACCAGTCGGCCGCGCTAAGGTCGCCGGTCGGGATGCCCTCAGCCGCTGCTTTTTCCACCGAGGCGGGCGAATCATCCCATGCCGTCACAGCAGCCCCGCCGGCGAGGAGCGCCCGCGCGGTGGCGAGGCCCGACCCGCCGAGCCCGAACAGGGCGACGGCGCGGTCCTTCAGGGAGGAAACGGGAATCATGGCGAGCAACCTTGGAAACGGCACCCGGGAAAGGGCTGGGCGGGCGCCTCTCGCTAGCGCATTTCGCCCACCGATGAAATGATCGACGCTCGACACGACAGCATTTCCGCCCCCCAGCCTGAGAGCTTGCCATGTCCGCCCCCGCCCTGCTTCCCCTCGGCTCGACGATGCGGGTCCTGCGACCGCATCCCAACATCTACGCCTTCTACGATGGGCGGATCGACGGGGCGCGGGCGCATTCGCCGGCGCCGAACTGGCTGGACGACGGGGCCTATGCACTCGGCGTCTGCGTCTATGCAGTGGTGGATGGGAGCGAGGCGCTGCTCTACGACACCCATATCTCGATCCCGCACGCGCAGTTCATGCGCCGGACGCTGGAAGAGGCCGGCATCACCTCCTTCCGCGTGGTGCTCAGCCACTGGCATGACGACCATGTCGCCGGCAATGCCGTTTTCGCCACCGACGAGATCATCGCGCTGGACCGCACCGAGCGGACGCTCGCCGCCAACCGGGTGGCACTGGAGAATGGCGACCCGCCGATCTTCCCGCTTGTCATGCCCAACAAGATCATCACCGGCCCGACCGAACTCGCCGTCGGTCGTCTCACCGTGAAGCTGGAGCCGGCGGAGATTCACAGCCATGACGGGCTGATCCTGCTACTGCCCGAGCTCGGCCTCATGCTGGCCGGCGACACGCTGGAGGAGCCGATCACCTATGTCGGCGAGCCCGAGCGCTTGCCAGTCCATGTCGAGGAGCTCAAGCGCATCCGGGAATGGGGCTATGCCCGCATCCTGCCCAATCATGGCGCGCCTGATGTGATCGCCGCCGGCGGTTATGGCCCCGAACTGATCGATGCCACCATCCGCTATCTGAACAAACTGCTGCACACCCGCATCGACATGGCGCTGGCCGACCAGGACCTGTCCACCTTCATCGCCGGCGACCTCGCCTCGGGCACGCTCAGCTATTTCGCGCCCTATGAAGCGGTCCACGCCAACAATGTGAAGAAGGTGCTGGCACTGCCCTGAGCGGTGGCGATGCTCGCCGCAAGCCCAGCGCGCTCAGTACGCGCCGGTTTGTCAAAGGTGGTCCGGGAGACGGCAGCCCGATCCGCCGCGCCCGGGCCCGCGGGCGCTAGCCGTCGCGCTCGTGCCCGGGCGCGGCATGCACGAGTTGCGTCTCGGGCAGATCCACGAGGTTGAGATAGCGCTCGAACTGAACCAGCACGTCGGTGATGAGCTGGTCGCGCGCCATCCCCATCACGTCATAGCCGCGCCCGCCGCTGGAGAAGTAGGTCCGCGCCTCGTAGCGATATTCGGGCTTCCCGGCCCCCGCCGCCATAAAGGTCGGCAGGCGGTGCGCGACGGCGCTGACGCCATAGACGAAGTCGCGCACGTTCTCCGCCGGCGAGCGCAGCGCCACGGCACCGTTTTCCTCTTCGTGGACCTGCGCGACACGGCCTCGGCTGCTCAACTCCTGCGCAACCTGCTCGAGGGCGGGACGCACTTCACCACCGATGAAATGTGCCACCTCGCGCTCGGTCGGCGCATGGAGAATCAGGGCGAGCCGCCGCTGCCAGGTGACACCGGAAGCTGGTGCGCTGGGCACGGAGAACGACTGGGCGGCATGCACCCGCTGCTGGGCAATGTCTGCCCGCATGCCCTTAAACAGCGCCCAGACCAGCGCCAGCATAACGAAGGTGAAAGGCAGCGCGCTCGCGATGGTGGCCGATTGGAGCGCCCCCAGCCCGCCTGCCAGCAGCAGGCAGGCCGCCACCGTTCCTTCGAGCACACACCAGAACACGCGCTGGCCGGTGGTGGTCTGCGTCTCGCCGCCGGCGGCGATGGAGTCGACAACGAGCGAGCCGGAATCGGACGAGGTGACGAAGAATACCGCGATCAGGATGATGGCGAGGGTTGAGGTGACAACAGGGAGCGGCAGGTATTCGAAGAACCGGAACAGCCCGACCGAGACATCCGCCGCCACCGCCTTGCCGAGATCGCCGGCGGCAATGCCGGTGTCGATGAAGATTGCTGTGTTGCCGAAGACGGTCATCCAGAAAAAGGTGAAGCCGGCGGGGATGAACAGCACCGCGACCACGAACTCGCGCACCGTGCGCCCGCGGGAGATGCGGGCAATGAACATGCCGACGAAGGGCGACCAGGAGATCCACCACGCCCAGTAGAACAGTGTCCAGCCATCGATCCACGGCGTCGGTTCATAGGCATAGATGTTGAAGGTGCGGAGCACGAGGGTGTCGAGATAGAGCCCGATATTCTGCACGAAGTCACGGAACAGCATCGCGGTCGGGCCGACGACCAGAACAAACAGCATCAGCAGGATGGCAACGACGAGATTGATCTCGGAGAGAATCCGTACGCCCTTGTCGAGGCCCGTGACCACCGAAGCCGTGGCCAAGCCGGTAATGACAGCGATCAGCGCCAACTGTACCCAGGGCTCGATGGGTAGGCCGGTCAGGTAGTTCAGCCCCGCATTGATCTGGCTGACGCCAAGGCCGAGCGAGGTGGCGATGCCGAACATGGTGCCGACGATGGCGAAAATATCGACGGCGTGGCCGATCGGCCCGTTGATGCGCTCTTTCAGAAGCGGATAGAGGCCGGAACGGATGGTCAGGGGCAGATTGTAGCGATAGCCGAAATAGGCCAGCGAGAGGCCGACGACGGCATAGATCGCCCAGGCGTGAATCCCCCAGTGGAAGAACGTCACGGACATCGCCTCGCGCATCGCCGCGATCGAACGCGGTTCGGCGGTGGGAGGCTGCATGAAGTGAGTTATCGGCTCGCCCACGGCGTAAAACATCAAGCCGATACCCATGCCCGCCGCGAACAGCATGGCGATCCAGGACGAGAAGCGGAAATCCGGCGTGGAATCGTCCGGTCCCAATTTGAGCCCGCCGAACCTTCCCAGACACAGCAACAGGACCGAGGCGAGGAAAATCCCGACCGACAGCAGGTAAAGCCAGCCAAACCCCGCAAGTATCTTTGCCTGCAGCGTGCCAAATATCGCGCTGGCCTGTTCCGGCATGATGATGCCAATGGCGAGAAACACGAAAATGACGCCAACCGACCCGAAAAAGACAGGCGGATTGATAATAAAGGGCTTGAACATTTGGTGCTCCTTCTACGCCACAACCGTGACGGAGCCGTATCGAGACGAAACCGGTGAGCCTCATTTAATCAAATGTCGCGCCTCGACGCACATCCCGCCATCCACAGGCCCGAAAGGTCACACCCGAGCGTCGCTTCGCAGGGCCCGCACCATATGAAAGAGCGGCGGAGCCGGGGCTGTGGAATGTCCCGTCGACGCTCTATCTGCCACTCCGGCACCGCGTCCACATGACTGGCGCCGCCATGCCCTGCTCCGCCGGGCTCCGGAGGAAAAAGGCCGATTACGCGACGCTGGCGGGCGGTGGACAGGCGCCAACCCGCGTTCAGTTTTCGCCGAGGCTAGTTCGGCCCGGGAGGGAAGCTCAGCGCAGCTTCAGCGTCGACAGCCCGATCAGCGCTAGCACAACGGCAATGATCCAGAAGCGGATGACGATCTGCGGCTCGGTCCAGCCCTTCTGCTCGAAATGGTGGTGGATTGGCGCCATCTTGAACACGCGCTTGCCGGTGAGCTTGAACGAGGCGACCTGCACGATGACCGACACCGCCTCCAGCACGAACAGGCCGCCGATCACCGCCAGCACGATCTCGTGCTTGGTGGCCACCGCGATGGTGCCGAGCAGGCCGCCCAGCGCCAGCGAGCCGGTGTCGCCCATGAAGATCTGCGCCGGCGGAGCGTTGAACCACAGGAAGCCGATGCCGGCCCCGATGATGGCCCCGCAGATCACCGCCAGTTCGCCGACGCCGGCGACGTAGTGGATTTGCAGATAGTCGGCGAACAGCACGTTGCCGGAGAGATAGGAGATCATCCCGAAGCTGGCAGCGGCCACCATGACTGGGACGATGGCGAGGCCGTCGAGGCCGTCGGTCAGGTTCACCGCATTGCCGGCGCCGACGATGACGAAGGCGCCGAGGATCACGAAGAACCAGCCGAGATCGAGCAGAAGGTCCTTGAAGAACGGGAAGGCCAGCGAGGAGGACAGCGGATCCCGCCCCACATGCATGATCACCACGGCCGCAGTGCCCGCGATCAGCGCTTCGATGGCGAGGCGCGTCCGACCGGACAGGCCGTTGTGGGTCTGCTTCGTCACCTTCAGATAGTCGTCATAGAAGCCGATGAGCCCGAAGCCGATGGTGACGAAAAGCACCACCCAGACATAGGGATTGGACAGGTTGCCCCACAGCAGGGTCGCCACCATGAGCCCGGAGAAGATCATCAGCCCGCCCATGGTGGGCGTGCCCTTCTTGGTCAGCAAGTGCGACTGCGGCCCGTCGGTGCGGATCGGCTGGCCCTTTCCCTGCTTCAGCCGCAGCATGGCGATGATGGCCGGGCCGAACATGAAGACGAAGAGCAGCGCGGTGATGATCGCCCCGCCGGTGCGGAAGGTGATGTAGCGGAAGACGTTAACCGCCGGGACGCTTCCCTGGAATTCGGCGAGCCATTGCAGCATGGAGGATCAACCTTCGGGTGGGCAGGGCGACAGGCCGGCGCGCCGCTGCGGGCGGCAGGGCTTGCCCGGAATCGGGAAGAAGTGACCGGCGCGGCTCATTCCGACGTTTCCGCCGCTTCCGCAAGGCGTGCGGCGGGAAAACGCTCGGCCAGGGCGCGCACCAATGGGCCCATGCGGCTGCCATTGGAGCCCTTGACCATGATCACGTCGCCGCCACGCAGCCGCTCCGCCACCAGCGGCAGCAGCGCGGCCGAATCCGGCGCCCAGGCGCCCCGGCGGCTCTCGGGCAGTGCCTCCCACAGCGCCCGCATCAGCGGGCCGGCGCAGAAGATGAGATCGGCACAAGCAGTCGCCGGGGCCAGTTCGCGGTGCATCGCCTCCCCCGCGCTCCCCAGTTCCAGCATGTCGCCGAGCACCGCAATCCGCCGCCCGCGCCCGGCCGCCGGCGTCGTGCCGAGCACGGCCAGCGCGGCGCGCATCGAGGCGGTGTTGGCGTTGTAGCTCTCGTCGATAAGGAGAGCCTCGCCGCCCTTTACCGCCAGTACCGTCCGCACGCCGCGACCCGGCGGCGGACCGAGCGCCGACAGCGCGAGCGCCGCTAGGCACAAATCCGCCCCCGCCAGTTTGGCGGCAGCGAGCACGGCGAGCGCGTTCTGCACGATATGGCGCCCCGGAAGCCCGACCTTGAAGCTGACGCTCTCACCCATGATATCGGCAATGGCCGTCGACATGTCGGGCTTGAGCTTGACGCAGGAAAGCCGGGCATCGGCCCCCTCCGACTCGCCGAAGCCGATGATGGTAGTGATGCCCGCTGCCCGTGCCGCCGCCGCGAGCCGCTCGAAATGCGGGTTGTCACGGTTGAGCACCGCAGCTCCGCCCGGCTCGACACCGGTGAAGATCTCGGCCTTGGCGTCGGCGATGGCCTCGACGCTGTCGAATTGGGCGATGTGCACCGGCTCGATAGTGGTGATGATGGCCACATGCGGGCGGACCATGGCCACCAGCGGGGTAATCTCGCCGGCATGGTTCATGCCCAGCTCGAACACGCCATAGGCACTCGCCTCCGGCATGCGGGCGAGCGAGAGCGGCACGCCCCAGTGATTATTGTAGGAGGCCGCCGAGGCATGGGTCGGGCCATCCGCGCCAAGCGCCAGCGCCAGCGCCTCCTTGGTCGTGGTCTTTCCGACCGAGCCGGTGACGCCGATGATGCGGGCACTGGTGCGGGCACGGGCGGCGCGGCCCGTGGCCTCCAGCGCGCCGAGCACATCATCCACGGCCAGCAGGCCCGCACCGTCCGGCATCTCGCCGACGCGCCCGCGCTCCACCACGCTAAGCGCCGCGCCGCGCTCATGGGCGGTCGCCACATAGGCGTGGCCGTCACTGTTCTCGCCGCGAATGGCAAAGAAGACGTCGCCCGGCTGCAAGGTACGGGTGTCGATGGAAATGCCGCCAATGGCGCCGGCGGGCGGGCCCGTCAGCGTGCCGCCGGTCGCCAACGCGAGCGCGTCCGGGGCCCAAAGCGGCGAAGCGGCGGCCAAACCCATGCGGTCATCTCCCGAGAAGGCCGGCCGCGACGTCGCGGTCGGAGAATGGCAATGTTCGGTCGCCGATAATCTGGCCGGTTTCGTGACCCTTGCCGGCGATCAGCACCACATCCCCCGGCCCGGCCAGGGTAATGGCGGCAGCGATCGCCTCCGCGCGGTCGCCGATCTCGCGCGCCCCGGCGGCACTGGCGAGGATGGCGGCACGGATGGAAGCAGGGTCCTCGCCGCGCGGATTGTCGTCGGTGACGATGACGATGTCGGCCTTCGCGGCCGCGATCGCCCCCATGATCGGGCGCTTGCCACGGTCGCGGTCGCCGCCGCAGCCGAAGACGACGATCAGCCGCCCACTCGCATAGGGGCGCAGCGCATCGAGCGCGTTGGCGAGCGCGTCGGGCTTGTGGGCATAGTCGACGAACACGCCGGCGCCGTCCCTGGTGCCGACGAGTTCCAGCCGGCCGGGAACCCCATCCAGCGTCTCCAGCAGCGGCAGCACCTCGCCCGCCGGGGAGCCGGTGAGCAGGACGAGGCCGGCGGCGACCAGCGCGTTGCAGGCCTGGAAGGCGCCGACGAGCGGGAGTGTCAATGTCTGGCGTCGGCCTTTGATCTCGACCTCCAGGCGCTGCCCGAGCCCCTCATCGGCGCGCGCCAGCAGCGCGATGCCTGCCCCGGCGACGCCGATGCCGAGCACGTTCAGCTCATGCTCGGCCGCCATCTGTGCGACATGGCTGCCTTCGGTGGTATCGATCCACACCGCCGCCCCTCCGCCACGCGGCACGAGATCGCGGAACAGCCGCATCTTGGCGTCGAGATACGCCTCCATGTCAGGGTGATAGTCGAGATGGTCGCGCGAGAGATTGGTGAAACCGCCTGCCTTCAACCGCACCCCGTCGAGACGGTGCTGGTCCAGCCCGTGCGAGGAGGCCTCCAGGCACAGATGCGTCACTCCCTGCTCGGCCAGCGCGTGCAGGGTACGGTGCAACTCGATCGGGTCGGGCGTGGTCAGCGTGCCATAAACAGCGCCCGAGGGCGCCACAACGCCAAGCGTACCGAGGCTGGCGGCGGAAAAGCCGAGGCCCTGCCAGATCTGACGGGTGAAGGCAGCAACCGACGTCTTGCCCGAGGTGCCGGTGACGGCGGCAATGGTTTCGGGCTGGCGCGGAAACGCCCGCGCGGCGGCCAGCGCCACCGCGCGTCGCGCATTGCCGACGCGCACGTAAGAGATGGCGGGGTCGAGCCAGCTGGGCCGCTCAGCCTCGGCCACCACAGCAACAGCACCGCGCCCTATGGCGTCAACCGCATGAACGAGACCGTCTGTCTTCGCCCCGGAGAGCGCGAAGAACACGTCGCCCGCCCGCACGCTGCGGCTGTCGAGCGAGGGCTCGCCGACGGCAAGCTCGGGCTCGGCGCCGGCATAGTCGGCATCCTCGCCGATCAGGCCCCTCAATGTGAGGCGACGGGCGCAGTCGACGGTGGGTCGCATCCGATCAGGCATTGGCGTCGTCCTGCGCGCCGCACCCGGCGCTCTTTCACATCACTGCGCGCGCGCCAGCGTGGTGTTGGCGAGCAGGCTTTCGGCCGGCGGCACGTCCGTGCGCGGCATGATTCCGAGCATCGGCCCGATGCGGGAAATGATCTTGCCTGTCGTTGGCGCGGCGTTCCAGCCGGCCGTGGCATAGCCATAGGTTCCCTCGACCGCCTGCGGCTCGTCCAGCATCACCAGTACGAGGTATTGCGGGTTGTCCATCGGGAAGACGCCGGTGAAGGTGGTGAGCAGCTTGGTCTTCGAGTAGCGCCCATTGATCACCTTCTCCGCCGTGCCGGTCTTGCCGCCGGCATAGAAGCCGGGAACGTTGACCTTCTTGGCCGAACCCTTCTCGGCGTTGAGGCGCAGCAGATAGCGCATCTGGGCGCTCGTCTTCGGGCTGATTACCGGCGTGCCGGCCGCCAGCGCTTCCTCGCGCGAACGCTTGAGAAAGGTCGGGGGAATGAGGTAGCCGCCATTCACCAGAGCGTTCACCGCCATCACCGCCTGCAACGGCGCCACCGCTAGGCCGTGGCCGAAGGCGATGGTGGCGGTGTTCACCTCGCCCCAGCGCTTGGGCACGATCGGCATGGCGCTCTCGGGCAGCTCGGTGCGCAGGCGATCAAGCTGCCCCGTCTTGGCCAGAAACGCCTTGTGCGCGTCGACGCCCAGCGACAGAGCCATCTTGGCCGTACCGATATTGGACGAGAACAGGAACACTTCGGGGAGCGTCAGCACGCGGTTCTCGGCGTGGTAGTCGCTGATCCGGAACCGACCGAAGCTCAGCGCCCCACGCGCATCCAGCGTCGAGTTGATGGTGTAGCGGCCGCTGTCCAGCGCCATGGCGAAGGTCAGCGCCTTGAAGGTCGAGCCCATTTCGAACACGCCGGTGGTCAGGCGGTTGAGGTTCTTCGGATCGAGCGAGCGGGCGGGGTCGTTGGCGTCGAAATCCGGCAGCGAGGCCATGGCGACGATCTCGCCGGTGCGCACATCGACCACCGTGCCGGCGGCGGCGATGGCCTTGAACTTCTCCTTGGCCGCGAAGAGCTCGTCGCGCAGCACGTGCTGGACGCGCAGATCGAGCGCCAGTTCTACCGGCTCTTGTTGCCGGTCTGAGGCGAAGCCGGCGAGGTGCAGGTCGGCCAGGCCGCGGGTGTCGACCCATTTCTCGATGCCGGCAATGCCCTGGTTGTCGATATTGGTGGAGCCGAGCACGTGCGCCCCGAGCGTGCCGCCGGGATAGACGCGGCGGTTCTCGGTCATGAAGCCGATGCCGGGCAGGCCGAGATTGTGGATCTCGCGCTGCTGCTGCGGAGTGATATCGCGCCGAAGCCAGATGAAGCCGCGATCGGTGGAGAGCCGCTGACGCAGTTCGTTGGCGTCGAGATCGGGCAGCACCGCGGTGAGCGCCTCTACCGCCTCGTCGACATCGATCAGCCGGCGCGGCTCGCCATAGAGCGAGGCCGACTTCACATCGGTGGCCAGTACCAACCCGTTGCGATCGACAATGTCCGGCCGTGCCGAAGCCACCGCATCGGTGGACACAATCCGGCGCGCCACCGCACCCTCGGGCGCCGAGGCGAGAACGGCGAGGCGGCCGGCAATGGCAAGATAGGCCCCGGCGAATACCAGCATGCATAGCACGATGCGCGCCCGCGCCACCGCATGGGCTTCAGGCCGGCCGCGCCCAAAGGCGGCGCGCACAATGGCGAGCAGGCCGCGCAGAAGGCTTCTGGGCAGGCGCAGCAGGCGTTGGCCCATCGGGGCGGCGGAAATCTTGGGCATGCGGGTCATGGTGCCACCTCGGGATTACTGGCCGACATCGCCGGGGGGAAGCAGTGGCGCGGCCGCTGCTGGATTGAGCGGCGCGCCGAGAACGCCCTGCGGCCCGGTGGGGCTGCGGCGCGGCGTGCCCATGGTGCCGGCCGGCGGCATGGCCGAGAGCGGCAGGGGTTCGGCGGAGAAAGGCTGCTCGGGCAGCGGTGCGTCGTCGGGGAGCCGAGCGACCGGAGTGGTGCGCGCCGGCTTGGCCGGCTTGGGCGCGGCGGCTTCCGGCGCCGGCGGGTTCAATGACGGGCCGTCCACCAGCGCCTCGATCATGCCGCTCAGCCCGTCGCCGCCCGCATCCGGCTTGGCGGGAAGGCTGGCGAGCCGGTCCATATGGGCGACATCGAGCGGCCGCATGTCGAGATGCCGTTCCGCCAGCGCCTGGACGCGATCGGGCGCGGTACGGCGGGCCCATTCGGCATGCAGAATGGCGATGCGGTCACGCTCGCTGCGGATTTCCGTCCGCAGCTTCGAGATTTCCTGCGCCTCGAAGGCAGAGGAATACTTGACATGGTAGACCGTGCCGGCGGCGGCGAGCAGCGCGATGACCGAGACGGCATTGAAGATGCGGAACATGTCTCGACCTCAGCGGCGGCGGTGGGCGTCAAGGACGGGCAGAGGCGGCAGCAGCGATCCGAGATCGCCATAGGGATGGGCCGGCGCCGTGGTGCGGGCGGCCGCGCGCAGCTTGGCCGAGCGCGCCCGGGGATTGGCGGCGCGCTCCTCCTCGCCGGCCTCCACCGCACCACGCGCCAGCAGCGTAAAGCTCGGCGCCGCGCCGGCCACGGCCGGCAGATGGCGCGAGCCGGAGGCGACCTTGGAGCGGTTGGCAAGGAAGTTCTTGACGATGCGGTCCTCCAGCGAGTGGAAGGTCACTACGACCAGCCGCCCGCCAGGCTTGAGGATGCGCTCGGCGGCCGCGAGCGCGCGGGCGAGTTCACCCAGTTCATCATTCACCGCGATACGCAGCGCCTGGAAGGTGCGGGTGGAGGGATGGGGTTCGTGCGGCTTGGCCCATACCACCTTGGCGACAATATCGGCGAGCTGCAGCGTGCGCTCGATCGGCGCCTCGGCCCGCGCCGCGAGGATGGCCTTGGCGACGGCACGGGAATGGCGCTCCTCGCCGAAGCGATAGACGAGATTGGCCAGTTCAGTCTCGGAGAGCTTCGCCACAAGGTCGGCGGCGGAGGGCCCGTCCTGCGACATCCGCATGTCGAGCGGCCCGTCCCGACGGAAGGAAAAGCCGCGCTCGCCCTCATCGATCTGCATGGAGGACACGCCGATATCAAGCACGACGCCATCGACCAGCGTTTCACCGGCCGCCTGCGCCACCGCGTCGAGCGCGCTGAAGCGCTCGGGCACCAGCGTCAGCCGCCCGCCGAATTCGGCAACAAGTGCCTGCCCGTCGCGGATGGCGTTGGGATCACGGTCAATGGCGATCGCACGGCAGTCCGCCGCATCGAGAATGGCGCGCGTGTAGCCGCCGGCGCCGAAGGTGCCGTCGACATAGACGCCGCCCGGCTGCGGGGCGAGATAGTCGAGAACCTCGGTCAGCAGGACAGGCAGATGACGGGCCGGTCCGCCGGCAGCGTCCGTCTCCGAACCGCCGCGACCCGCCATCATGCCCCATCGGCGCGGGAATCCCGCGTCGCCCCCTGAGAGCCGATCTCCTGCTTCAGCGCGCGCACTTTGGCAGTGGCCTCCGCCAGATGCGCCCGGAAGCGATCGGGCTCCCAGATTCGAAAATGATCCCCGAGGCCGACAAGCACGGCCTCGTCCTTGATGTGCGCATGGGCCTTGAGCCCCTCGCCAAGCATCACGCGGCCCTCCGGATCGAGTTTCACCATCTCGATCGCCCCGTAGAGCGCGCCCGCCAGTTCCTCCCGCGCATCCGAAAAGGGCGGATAGCGCGCGATCAGGGCGTCGATCCCCGCCATCAATTGCACGCCCCCCGCCTGCAGGGCGGGACGATCGAGTGCCGGATGGCAGTACAGATGTTCCAGCCCGTCCCGCGCGAGAAGCGCGCGGTACGGCGCCGGGATCGACATCCGGCCCTTGGAATCGAGCCGCATCGGATAGGTCGATACGAAACGTTCCATCGGCTCGGTACGCCCCTACGTAAACACGCCCCGCAGCGGCGTCCGCAACCCGCAAAAAATGCCGGACGACAGGCGCCGGAAAGGCGCCATCGGCATTGCTTACGCGGTACTGCAACGGGATGATTTGGGATACCATGGGACACGATGGGCGTCAATGGAATGACCGTTGCGAATCCACCTCCTGTGAAGGGTTCACAAGGGTGATTCCGCCGCGATCGGCATCTCGCGATTAACGCCCCATGAACCTTAAGAATCTGTTGAATCACCCGCGTGTCGGGATTAGCTGCTGCGCGATGAGCGACACCGACGCCCCCTTTCCGCCCGACTCGCCGCTGGTTGCGCAGGTGCTGCCCTCGCCGAACCATGGCCCGCGCCTCGGCGTCGCCCGGCCGAACATGCTGCTGCTGCACTATACGGGCATGGAATCGACCACCGAGGCGGTCGACTGGCTTCGAGCACCCGAGCGGCAGGTCTCCGCGCATTATGTCGTGCTGGAGAATGGCCGCATCCTGCAGCTGGTGCCCGAAGCTCGCCGCGCCTGGCATGCGGGGGCCGGCTTCTGGGCCGGGGCCACCGACATCAATTCGCATTCCATCGGCATCGAGATCGCCAATCCCGGGCATGATTTCGGCTACCCGCCCTTCCCCGCCATCCAGGTCGAGGCCGTCACCGCGCTGGCCAAGGACATTCTCTCGCGCCAGCCGATCCCGCCCGATCGGGTGCTCGCCCATTCCGACGTCGCGCCCCTGCGCAAGAACGACCCGGGCGAGAAATTCCCCTGGGAGGTGCTGCACCGCTTCGGCGTCGGCCATCTGGTGGAGGAAGCACCGCCGAGCGACGGGCGCTTTTTCATGCGCGGCGAGCATGGCCAGCCGATAGAGGCGCTGCAGGCCATGCTCGCCTTCTATGGCTATGGCGTGCCGGTAAACGGGACGTTCTGCGAAACAACAGAGGCTGTTGTCCGGGCCTTCCAGCGCCATTTTCGCCGCGCCCGGATTGACGGCGTCGCTGATGTCTCGACGCTGGCGACGCTCTACGCACTCTGCGCCGCCCGTCCGGCGGCGAGCGGCGACGGGGCCGAGACCACCTCCGATTCCGCCTGAAATAGCGGCATGGCTATAATATTTGCGCAGCGCGACAGGATGCTGCGCGTGTCGCCCCTTTGGCGCAAGCATCGTTCACGTTCGCTGCGATTGCACCACATTGCACGGTATTGATGCCCGGTTGCGGCTGAGGCACGTTTCGATTGCGGCCCCACTCGTGCGTTAAACGTCACATTCGCAACAGATTTTATTGGCTTTTCCCGGCCGTCGCAACCGGATGAAAAGGCCTTCGCCGCGTAATGAACGTTTCCAATCTCCTATCTGCTTCCCTCACCGCCGCTATATTCATCACCTGTTCAACGAATTTCGTCAACGCAAAATCAATATTCGAGCGCCCCACGTCCAATTCCCCTGGCATTTCTGAATTAAACGTTTCTGCCGTCGAAGATAAATTGGTCGCGCTGGTCGACCGCGAAGCCCGTGCCAATGGCATCCCGGTCGCCCTCGCCCGCGCCGTGGTGCGCATCGAGAGCAACTGGAAACCCAACGTCACCGGCCGCGCCGGCGAGGTCGGGCTCATGCAGATCAAGCACCAGACCGCGCGCGGAGTTGGCTATAAGGGCTCCCGTGCGAAGCTCTATGAACCCGCCACCAACATCCGCTGGGGCATGCGCTATCTCGCCGGCGCCTATCGCCTCGCCGGCGGCGACACCTGTGGCACCGTGATGCGCTATCAGGGCGGGCATGGCGCCAAGCGCATGTCCTCGGCGGCGCGCAGCTATTGCAGCAAGGCCCGCACCATCATGGCCTCGAATTGACACGACCTCTCGGCGTGCACCTGCGGCAGGGGCCACGAACCGCGTCGTCCCCAGCCGCTGCTGCGCCCGGCGGTCCATCCGCCCTCCCCGCACTTGACGCGGCCACGCGCCTCGCCCATTGCTGCGCCGCCAGCCGGCCGGACGGCCGCGTCATCGCAAGATGCCGAGGAAAGTCCGGGCTCCACGGAGACACGGTGCCGGATAACGTCCGGCGGGGGCGACCCTAGGGAAAGTGCCACAGAAATCAGACCGCCACGGGTTCGCCCGCGGTAAGGGTGAAACGGTGCGGTAAGAGCGCACCGCGCGTCCGGCAACGGAGGCGGCACGGCAAACCCCACCGGGAGCAAAGTCGTATAGGGGTGGCACGAAGCTTCGCTTCAGGTCCCGTCTTCGGACAGCCGCCCGGGTTGACTGCTTGAGGCGCCAAGCAATTGGCGTCCCAGAGGAATGGCCGTCACGTGGGAGAAATCCCGCCATACAAAACCCGGCTTATAGGCCGGCTGGCACCCATTTACCCCGCGCGCCAATTGGCGCCGTCCCCGGGGCTTGCTACGGCTACGCTCTCCGTCAGGAACCAAGGAGCCCCGCCATGGCGATCCGCATCCTCCTCGCCGGCGCCACCGGCTGGGTCGGCCGCGCCCTCGCGCCCGCCATTGCCGCCGCACCGGATCTCGAACTGGTCGCCGCCGTCGCCCGCTCGCAGGCCGGCAAGGACTTGGGCATCGCGCTCGGCGGCGCAGCGAGCGGGGTCCCGGTCTTCGCCAGCGTGACCGAAGCTCTCGCCGTTCCTGCCGACGTACTGATCGACTACACCAAGCCCGGCGTGGTGAAGGCCAATGCCCGCGCGGCGCTGGAAGCCGGGCTCGCCGTGGTCATCGGCACATCGGGGCTGGGTGCCGCCGACTATGCCGAACTCGACGAGGTGGCGCGGGCGCATGAAGCCGGCCTGCTGGCGGCCGGCAATTTCTCCATCACCGCCACTTTGCTCAAGCGCTTCACGCTGGAGGCGGCGAAATATGTCGCCGATGTCGAACTCATCGACTACGCCTCTGCCGGAAAGCCGGATGCCCCTTCCGGCACCGGCCGCGAACTCGCCGAGGCCCTGGCCGGCGTCCGCCAACCAGCGACCTCGCGCCCTGTTGCCGAGGTGGTCGGCGTGCCCGAGACACGCGGCGGCGCCTTTGGCGAGGGAGCGCGCGAGGTGCGGGTGCGCGCGCTACGCCTGCCGTCCTTCGTACTGGGGGTGGAGGCGATTTTCGGCGCCCCGGACGAGCGGTTGACGATCCGCCACGACGCCGGCTCCTCGGCCGCTCCCTATGTCGCTGGCACGCTGCTCGCTGCCCGCAAGGTGCAGGGCTGGGTCGGGGTGAAGCGCGGCCTCGACACGCTGCTCGACTGACGTCCGCTAAGGTTCAGTCCGTACCCGCCTCGGCGCCCACGCCGGGAATTGGGCTGGCGAACTCGCGCTCGGTGGTGAAGGAGCGGACATTGCCGGTCGACGTTGTGGGTGTCGTGTCGAGCCCCAGCCATTTCGCCAGCGGGATGCTGCCGGGCGGCAGGAGACCGGGCGGCCGCGTCCGGGCCGGTGCGGCCGGGGCCGGTGGCGCGGCGGGCGGATAGGCCTGCGCCGGGTAGGTCCGAGCGGGATATCCCTGTGGGGCCGGCGCGCCGGGGGTAGGATCCGGTGCGTAGCCGCCATTGGCGTAGGGATCGACCGCCGGCGGTGTCAGCACCATCGGCTCACCCACACCCCCCATGGGGACGCGCCCCGTCGCCGGATAGGCCGAAGCCGCAGGATAGACAGGAGCGGGCGCCGCCGGATAGGCGGAAGCCGGCACCGTCCGCGCGACCGCCGGGCGGGACGGCGCAAGAGGCGCTGGAGCGAGAGGCGCGGATGCGCTGGCCTCGACGTCATACCCCTCCTGCTCGGCGCCTTCCGGCCCGTAATTCTCCACCGGCTCGGCGGCACCGGGCACCGCGGAGATCGGTCCGCCCTGCCACGCGGCGCCATAGGGTGGAGCCTTGTAGGCCGGCGCCTTGTAGACCGGCAGGCGCGGCGGAATCGGTCGCTGCGCCAGAGGCTTACAGGTGGAATTTCCGGAGGCGCGGCGCATCAGGTCGATGTGGATATGATCGTAGTGGTAGATGTTCGAGCCGGGCGCCAGCACGACGCTGAACCGCTCGCACGCATCGGCCTGCACGGTGCGCAGGAATCCGCGCGCATCGGCGCTGCCCTTCCAGTCCTTCTTGACCGAAATCTCGCGCCCGTTGGCCAACACGAAGCCGGCAATGTCGAGACCGTTGCCGAAGGCGTGCTCGGAGATCTTGCCCGTCTTCGCGCCGTTCATCCGCCGGCAGGAATAGGACGACATCTGCTTCATCTTCACCACCGGCTGGCCGAACCAGGCCATGGCGGCGGGCTGCACGTCCTGCGTCACCCATTGGTCGACGGCCGAGGTCATCGGGCAAGCCAGCGTCGCGCGCGGGCTAACCTCAACAGATCCCTCGGAGAAAGCCGTGATGCGGAAGGCATGGTCCATGCCGCAGGTGCCGGCGCCGTTGATCGCCCGATCCGCGACGATGAAGGCGGAGGGCTTGACCCGGCCCTCCGCCAGACACCGTTCCTCGGCCTCCGAGCGCCAGGGTTCGCGCTGTTCATACAGCCCGAACTTGCAGCCGGAGAGCCCCAGGAGGACGAGCGGGGCTACGAAAAACCAGGATACGCCGCGCGTCATGGGCAGACGCTAGCCGCTCTTGGTTGACAGCCGGTTAAGCCCGCAGGCCGCTGGTGCGGAAAGACAAAAAAGCCGGGCGTTGGCCCGGCCTTTCTGCGCTGCGAGGGGTCGAACCCGGTTCGATCAGGAGGACGATCGGGCCGATTGGCCCGATCCGCCCCCTCAATGGTTGAGGTTCTTCACAATGTCCTCGACCATCTTCTTGGCGTCGGCGAACAGCATCATCGTGTTGTCGCGGAAGAACAGCTCGTTCTCCA
>NZ_FMTP01000017.1 GCF_900100155.1 Ancylobacter rudongensis | reverse complement strand
GCAGCGGACGTCACCACTTCTTTCCCAGCAGATCCTTCAGCGCGACGTTGTCCAACATGGCGTCGGCGAGCATGCGCTTCAGCTTGGCGTTCTCATCCTCGAGCGCCCGCAGCCGTTTGGCCTCCGACACATCCATCCCGCCGAAACGGGCCTTCCACTTGTAGATGCTGGCGTCACTGACCCCGTGCTTCCGGCACAGGTCCGAGACCGGCACCCCAGCCTCGTGCTCCTTCAGGATGCCGATGATCTGCTCTTCCGTGAAGCGGCTGCGCCTCATGTCCTGGTCCTCTAAATGGGCCAGAACGAACTTCAATCTGGATTAGACAGGAGGGGCAACGTCACTGAGCCCGCGCGGCGGTTCGAGGTGTTCACGGGTTCGGGCCGGCGGCGCGAGTGGTTGCCGGAGGAGAAGGCGCGGATTGTGGCGGAAAGCTACGATGCCGGCGAGACCGTGAGCGCGGTGGCCCGGCGATATGCATTGTCCCCGTAGCAACTGTTCGCCTGGCGTCGGGCCGCGCGCCTGCCATTGGAAGTGACGCCAGCGCGCGAGCCATTGTTTGTTCCTGCGGTGATTGCGGCGCCGGAGCCCGAACCGTCGGGGGAAGCGCCCGAGATCGACGCGGAAGCGGAAGGCCGCGCGAGACGCCGGCTTGATCGAGCTGGAGATCGACGGTGTTGGGATGCGGGTCTGCCGTGGCGCCGATTCCAGGACGGTGGCGGCGGTGAAGAGAGAACAAACATATCGCCTCCTCAAGTTTGACCAGGCACACTCACGCACCATGAGACTGATTCTAGGCCCTGAAAAATCTGCGATTAATGCCCTCCGCGAGTTGCACGGCCAAGGCGAGGTGCGGCGGATCACCGTCCTTGTTGCATGGGCACGCATCGCAGGCGTTGCTTACTTTCTCGATATGCTAGGCGCCGATAGCACTAAGGTGCACATCGTCATTGGTATGGCTGGCGCAGGAACAAGCGCTGAAGCACTTTCGTACTTGCGCGCCCATTGCGGCTCGGTCCACCTGTTTCATAAGCACCATAGACAGACGTTCCACCCGAAGGTGTATTGCTTCGATGGCGTCGGCAATCCGCCCGATACTGCGCGAGTGCTGGTCGGATCATCAAACCTCACTGGCGGCGGATTGTTCGCCAACTTTGAAGCTAGCCTAAGGGCCACGCTCACACCGGCCGCGGTGGACAAGGACAAGCAAGCCTGGCAGTCGATTGTCGAGGCGTACGATCACCTTGTCGCTTCCCCTTTCGCCGAGGCGATCGTTAGCGACGAGCGCATTCAAGTACTGCTTGAGGAGCGTTACCTCAGCACCGAGAAATCACTCCGCCGCCGTGGCCGTGGCGATGGTGAAGGAGCAGCAAAGGGCAGTGCGCGTCGGGGGAAGCCAGAAGCACCGCCGCCGCCTTTGGCCGTGCCGAAACTGCCACCTCCCACTAAGGTCTTTGTTGATCCCACTGCCGCCTCCAAGCCGATTTCTCCGAAGGCTGCAACTTCTGCCGCCTCACCCACCGTCCTTACGGCCGCGCCAGCTCCTGCGTTTGTGGCTGACGGTACGTTCTTCGTCCGTACCTTGACCGCCAATGACGTAGCCAAGGCTCTCGGTGCGCAGGTCGGTACCTTCGAGCCTGATTTAGGCATAATGGCACGCGATCAGCTTCCGGAGTTCTGGGGCTGGCCGGACAAGTTCAAGACTGTGATTCACACCAAGCCACGGGAGGAATGGGCGGCCCGCGCAATCGTGTTTTCCACCACGCGACCTGCGGGCGTCGAAATCGAGCTGATGATCTGGTTTCGGGAGGCTCGTTTGAAGACTGACGACGACCCTAGGCCTCATGCTGCCGAGTTCCGCCTCCGGCCAGGTCCAAAGGCAACTTTTCAAAGCGTGCTTCCTGCTGGCTTTGGCGTCACATCCTTGGTTATCATCGAACGTTTGGGCAACAGCGAAGCCTACGATTTTCGGCTGAGAATCATCACCCAGGGCGAACCCGAATATGACGACTATCAGTCCTACCTCACTACGACGCGGCCTGGTCATCGGTTTGGTTACGGACCTGACGATACCGAAGGCTGAAGCTCAGCGATTACGCAGGATCACCAGCGTTTCGGCCCCAACCGCGTTCACGGCATGCAGTCCGAAGCGATGGTAGGTCTGTAGCGGGATCGCTTCTTCAATCGTCCATCCCACGCTTTCGGCCAGTGCTGCCAGATGAGAAGGCGTGTCAACGTCGCGCCGAACGCCGGACAGCACTGTATGGTTATGGCCCACGATAAGGGCGTAGGGCGCATCATTGCGAACCACCTTACGGACCGAAGCGAACGTATCTCTCATTTGCGCCATGTACCGGTAGATAAGCGTAGGGACCGCCTTGCGCCTAAACCCATCGGTTGAGCCCACCGCCGCCTCAAGCTCATGGCAGAAACGCAACTGTGCGACTGGAAGCTCCAGCGCGTTGGCATGCAGCTCCTCAGTCAGGCCTCTACGCTCTTTGGTTTTCATCTCCCTGCTACCAATCAAGCGGGCGTCAAGCGGCCCTATGCCAGACGGCGCACATAGATTGAGCCATACTAATGATAGTCGCTGCGTGTCGATGTAAGGCAGCGCTGTCGCATAAGGAGGGCTAGTTATTACTGCATCGAACGGATACCCGGCAGCGTTGCCGTCGATCGATCGCGCGTTCGAGACTATTGCTCGGGATGTTGTATCGCCGACTCCAAGCACGTGCTGCGCCGCCTCAATGCGGTCGAGATAACGTGCCGTGGCGGACTCGAAGGCCTCGCGAAATCCGATGTCGGGAAGCGGGCTGCTGCGGCGACGAATCCTCAGGTCGTTTGGATCTTGGTCGGAATAGTCGCGCAGCAGGTTGCTGGCAATTGCCAGAAAGACGTTTTTTCGGTCGGGGCAGGCCACCTCAATCGCAAGCCGGACCGCCTCGATCCAGGCGAGCTGCCCATGTTCGAACCACGACCTAAGATATTCGTCCCGTTCCGTCTCGGGCTTTGCAAGACCTGGGTTCCTGAGGCGCACGAGGCGCGCCGATAGCCGGTCGAAATCCTCACGCAATACGGACACTGGCGTCGCCAAGCAGGTCAGTTTGGCATTGGCTAGAAGGACGGCAAGCGGATTCATGTCCGTGCCGACGCCGACTGCGCCTAGTTGGGTACATTCGACCAGAGTTGTGCCACTGCCGCAAAAGGGATCAAGTACCCGACTGCCGGCCCCCACGCCAAAGATGTTCAGGATAGCCTTTGCAATCTGCGGGTTAAATTTACCTTTGTACTCGTGCAGGCCATGCACCGAGTAGCGGGTGGCCTGTCGCGATCGGCCGCTGCGAACCGCGCTCTCCAGAAGGGCCTGGGTGGTATCTGCAGCTCCACCCGCGCCGATGACCTTCGAGAAGTAGGTCAGACGACGGGCAGCGGTCGCATCGATGGGAGACGGCAGCCGTACTGTCGTGTCAGAAGCTTCACAATACTCCACCCCGAGCAAGGCCCGGACTTCGCGCTTTGCGAGTTCGCGCTCGTAGGGGAAATAGCCGTAGTCATGCCACTGCAGATGACTCAATTCCCCTTCCTCATAACCAGCACCGTCTCGGTTTTGATGTTTGCATGAGAAAGGTTGAACGATTTGCGGGAGGCCGCGATCACCCGCTCAGCTCGCATCACCTCGCAAAAACCAGTTGCGGCGCCCGCGTCGGCGATGATCTTCGCGTTGTCCACCGTTTCGCCCCGGATAAGTGATCGACCCACGACGAAGCAGGCATGACCGCCCGTTACCATAACATCGCGGAGCATACCGAGTACGCTCGTCATTTGACGCTCGAAATCCTGGGCAGTGTGGCTCTTGCGGCCCTTGAAGAAATGCGCTCTCGCGCCGATCTCACGTTCTTTCACTGCCAGCGGATCAAGCCCGAGCCACCACATCCTATACTTGTGGTAGAGCCAATATTCGTAGGCGTTGGGATAAGGCGGCGATGTGACGACCAACCCAATGGGCCTTTCGATATTCCGGCGATCGATGGTTAGCACGTCAGCCTCGATCACCTGGACGTCAGCAAGGCGCGCCGGCCGGCTCTCCAGGGCTTTTACCGTTCTTTTCACGGCAGCACCGAACAGCCTGTACACGTCTTCGGCGTCCACAGCTTTGTCGACGGCGGCATAGCGGGTGTCGCTGTCTTGATTAGATACCCGCACAATGATCGAGGATAGCGCTAGTCGGAGCAGCTCTTTGCATCCTCCCACCGAGTTCTCCTCTATCGCGCCTGTCAAGCTTGCAATCGCCAACTGCACCCGCGGCTTGAACCAGTGGTTGAGCCGCGGGATCATCGGCAGACGCGGTTCCAGGTCCGCCCGGGCGATCAGCTCGACTTGCTCCGCTACGCTCAGGACCCCTGCCGGAATCTCGGACAACCTCACGCGCGAGATCATGACAGCGATCGGATTAACATCCACACCGATAGAAGGGATGCCAGCCGCCTGCGCCTCGGAAAGCGACGTGCCGCTACCGCAGAATGGGTCAAGCAGCGCCAGACCCTTCTGTGGAGGGAAATCCTTGATGAGTTTGCGGGGTATGTTGGAGATGAACTTGGCAGGGTAAGGATGGATCGCGCTCAACGGGTCGGGCTGCGAATCGGTGAAGTCCCAACCCTCGTTCGGCTTTGGCAGCTCGGTTCCAATAAAAGAAATGTGATTCATACCAGCCCTTCAGTTGGGTGATCTTATAGCCCGGCCAAACCAACTGCTTCTTAAAATCGACGGCTGTTAACGGATTTTCTGCGGATGCTAGCCGTCCATCTGCGGCCTCTCCAAGGCCACCGTCTTCGCCAAGTCCAGCGGGCCTAGGCTATCGTTACATCAAGTAGCCGATTCCGCTCGTGGTCTGAAAGTTCAGAAGGTTGCATTCTGCGCACGAAGGCTGTTGGCCCAACGGGCTGCACACGTTTTGCTCGCTCAGGCGAACGGTGCACATATCGTCAGCAAGGGCCCGGCGCCATCGCGCACAGCCCTTTGGACGCTCGATCGCGGGGTGAGCCGCATATCGGACGATCTTGAGGGCCTTTGTCTCTCCGGCACGCCTTCATCAACCAGCAGGAAGCGTTGCACTTCAACCGGCCATTCAGTGGTCCACGGCGGCCAAGCGGGCAACGTCCCGGCGCAGGCCCCGCAGCTCGGGCCATGGGAACTGCCGCCCCTCCGCACCGTCCGCACCGACGGCAATCAGCACATCGAGCTTCGCGGAGAGGCCGCGCAGAGACGTTACGTCTGCCGCAAAGAGCCTGGCGATTACGCGCTCTTCATTGGCGGATGCCGCCGCCTCTTCCCTCCGAGCGGCGGTGTAGCCAATGGCGCGATCCGCGTCGTCCCAGCGCTGCTGATGTGCGCGCAGCGCCTCCGCGACTTCGGTGCGCCGCGCGCAAAGCGAGGGCACATCGGCCGCAAGCTCGTCGAACTGCCGCAGAGAGCTAATGCGGACCGCAGACCGCAACTCGGGCGCAACAAAAACGACCTGCGGAAAGCCGATCGCCCGCGCAAGTTCGGATTCCAGACACTGCTGCTTACGGCACAAAGCGAGCGTGCGCCGATGCGCCACGCGCCACGCCTTCCATGCGAGGACAGCAGCATCCGTTGCGCTGTCATCGTGTGGCGCCGCCGCAGACGGACTGTCGAAGGAAGCGCCACCGATCGTCATCAGGGCGGCAGAGAGAACGTCCCTCCGGGATGGCCGGGACAGACTCATGCTAATCTCAGAATCAGCCATGATCCGAGCTCCAAGCAGCTTGGGTTACGGTCAGGCTGTGTGGGGTGTCCTACCACCCTGCACAGCCGCTTTGGGCGTCTTCCGAGCGAAGACGGCCTCGTCAGAGGCTAGCCCAAGAATGATCAGTGTCAATTCTTTTAGCATCATATGATGCCGGCGGCCTAATCTATGACGCTTACAAGTGATCAAATCAGAGCGGCGCGAGCCCTGCTAAAATGGGATCAGAAGGCATTAGCTCAAGCGTCAAAGGTGTCTCTCGCGACCATCAAGCGAATAGAGCCGCTCTCCGGCCCCATTGTGGCCAATGCCGTTACCATTGAAGCCTTACGCCGGGCTTTGGAAGCTGCCGGCATAGAGTTCATTGCGGAGAGCGGCGTCGGTACTGGAGTCCGCTTCCGAAAACCAGGCAAAGCGAACTGAGCGCCTCCAAGCCCGTATGAATGTCGACGCACATCACAATCAAGCCGCAGGCACTCGGCAACGGCTAGGTAGACTGCCCCAGCATCCGCAGAGCGACGCTCAAACTCAGGATTAGGCTGCACAACAACGCAAATAGAGATCAGCAGCCCCCCTACCGCAGCAGATAGACAGCAACGAATTCGACAACGAAAATAGGATTCTTCCGCCTAGGTCACAGCAAACCCTTGAGGTTGCTGGCGCGCCCACGGGGAATCGAACCCCGGTTTTCGCCGTGAGAGGGCGACGTCCTGACCGCTAGACGATGGGCGCATCTAGGCAGGCCGGTCTCATAGAGCGGATTGGCGCCGTGATCAAGCGCCATGGCCGCCAGTTGTCGGGTTTTCCACCGGGCTCCGTGCACGAGAACCCGGTGGGCCGCGCTCAGGGCGCGCTGGCGAAGCCGAGCACGCCGCGCGGCGCGCGGGTTTCCAGGTCGAACAGATGCGTCTCGACCCGGCCCTCGCGCGCCACGGTCACGGCGATGAGGTCGCCCGAGACCACGGCCGCGCGCACCTCCGCGCCCTTTGGCAGCTGGATCGTGCCGGCGATCTCGGCCGGGGCGCTTTTCCTGCCGCTCATCAGCTTGTATCCGATGGCACCGAAGACGGCGAGAAAGCCCAGAAGCATGATAAGCCCCGAGAAGGCGGCGAAGCGGCGCATCCGGCGCAGCACGCGCTCGGCCGCAGGGTCGAGCTTGTCGTCTGAATCAGGAGAAGTCATGCCGGCACCGGAACTCAACGAGGAGATGGACGACGTCGCGCCGGAGGTGGTCGCGACGCGCGTCGATATCACCGTCGGGCCCGAGGATGAAGGGCTTCGGCTCGATCGCGTTCTCGCGCGACATTTGCCAGAGTTCAGCCGCACCCGCCTGCAGGCGCTGATCGCCGAGGGACGGGTCCAGCGCGCGGGCCAGCCGATTGCGGGCGGCTCGGCCAAGGCGGTTGCCGGCGAAAGCTACAGCGTCGAGGTGCCCGAGCCCGAGGACGCCAAGCCGGCGCCGCAGGATATCGCGCTGGATATCGTCTATGAGGACGACCATCTGATCGTCGTCGACAAGCCCGCCGGCATGGTGGTGCACCCGGCACCGGGCAGCCCGGACGGCACGCTGGTCAATGCGCTGCTGTTCCATTGCGGTACCAGCCTGTCCGGCATTGGCGGGGTGCGGCGGCCCGGTATCGTCCACCGGCTGGACAAGGACACGTCCGGCCTCATCGTCGTGGCGAAGAACGATCGCGCCCACAAGCGGCTCGCCGCCCAGTTTGCCGACCACGGACGCACGGGCCCGCTGGAGCGCGCCTATCTCGCCTTCATCTGGGGCGCGCCGGATCTGCCGAGCGGCACGGTGGATGCCCCCCTCGCCCGCCATCCCGTGGCGCGCGAGCGCATCGCGGTGCGGACCGGCGGGCGCTTCGCCATCACCCACTGGCAGCGCCTCGCCACCTATGCCGACACGCTGGGCCGCCCGATCGCGTCCCTGGTCGAGTGCCAGCTGGAGACCGGCCGCACCCACCAGATCCGCGTCCACATGGCCCATATCGGCCACCCGCTGCTGGGCGACACGGTGTATGGGGTCGGGCAGCGCACCCGCGCCAGCCGTCTCCCCGACAGCACGCGCCAGGCGCTGGATGGTCTCGGCCGGCAGGCGCTTCATGCCGCCCGGCTCGGCTTCGAGCATCCCGCGACAGGCGAGTTCATGGCGTTCGAAAGCGCCCTGCCGCCGGACCTGGCCCGCCTTCAGGAGGCGCTTGCGGCGGGCGGCTGACGGGGCGGCGGCTCAACGCTTCGTGACCGTGCCGCGGCTTGCGCTTTCGCAAAAACGGCTTCTTCCTGCTATTATACGTTGAGGCCGGCTGAAAAGCGGCCGCATGCCGGTCGCCCGCTGATGGGGACCGTGAGACAAGGAGGGTGCAGTCATGGCCCGTTCCGCTATGAGCCTACCGTCCGCTGAAGGTGGCCTGAGCCGTTACCTCGCGGAAATCCGCCGGTTCCCCATGCTGGAGCCGCAGGAAGAATACATGCTCGCCAAGCGCTGGCGCGAGCACGAGGATCCCGACGCTGCGCACCGTCTCGTCACCAGCCATTTGCGCCTCGTGGCCAAGATCGCCATGGGCTATCGCGGCTACGGGCTGCCGATCTCCGAGGTCATTTCGGAGGGCAATGTCGGGCTGATGCAGGCGGTGAAGCGCTTCGAGCCCGACAAGGGATTCCGCCTCGCCACCTATGCCATGTGGTGGATCAAGGCCTCGATCCAGGAGTACATCCTGCGCTCGTGGAGCTTGGTAAAGATGGGCACCACGGCGGCGCAGAAGAAGCTGTTCTTCAATCTGCGCAAGGCCAAGAGTCAGATCTCGGCGCTGGAGGAAGGCGACCTGCGCCCCGACCAGGTGCAGCAGATCGCGACCAAGCTCGGCGTGACCGCGCAGGAAGTGATCGAGATGAACCGCCGCCTGGGCGGTGACGCCTCGCTCAACTCCCCGCTGCGCGGTGATGTCGAGGGCGGTGGCGAGTGGCAGGACTGGCTGGCCGATGACAGCGACAGCCAGGAATCGGTGCTGGTCGAGCATGAGGAGATGGATAACCGCCGCAGTGCACTGTCCGGGGCGCTGTCGGTGCTCAATGAGCGCGAGCGCCGCATCTTCGAGGCCCGCCGCCTGTCCGACGACCCGATGACGCTGGAAGACCTTGCCGCAGAGTTCGGCGTGTCGCGCGAGCGGGTGCGGCAGATCGAGGTCCGGGCGTTCGAGAAGGTGCAGAAGGCGGTGATCGACCGCGTGCACCAGATGGAGACGGCGCCGATGCGGCAGGACGTGTCGGCGGCGCTGTGAGGACGAGCTTGGGATGATGTGCGAAAGGGCGCCGGCGACGGCGCCCTTTTTCATGCATCAGCACATAACCTCTATCCTATTGTTTTAACGCCTTTTCTGGCGACGCCCGCCGCGATCCGCCCGGCATTTGTCAAGCCGGCAGGGTGGCGGCAGGCGCCGTTGCGCCGCCCGGCGGCAACGCCGGCTGCCCGACCACGGCCGGGGCAGCCGCCGCCCGCACGTCATGCGAGAGGACGTCGCGGATGCTGAGCACGCCGACCAATTGGTGCTCCTCCAGAACGGGAAGATGGCGCACATGGTGCTCCTCCATCAGCGCGCGGACATGGTCGACGCTGTCCTCCATCCGGCAGGAGATCATGTTGCGCGACATCAGGTCGCCGACGGTCAGGCGCAGGGCGGCGGCGCCGCGTTCGGCGACCGCGCGGACCACGTCGCGCTCGGAAAAGATGCCGACGACGGTGACGCCCTCCGAGCCGCAGGCGTCCTTGACCACCACGGCGCCGATACGCTCGCGGTTGAGTAATGTCGCTGCCATTTCAACGGTTTCCGCCATGCGAATGGTCGGCACGCGGGCGCTTTTCAGCTTCATGAGATCGGCGACAAGCATGGCGTATCCCTCTGGTGGAGCCTCAACTGTCACGCTTCTTCTTCTTTGGTCTAAGTCTGGTATGCAATACACACGGCGTCAATGAAATACGTTGCGGCAGCGCAGCATCGGGCCCGCCCTCCCCCGCCCGCACAAACGAAAAAGGCCCGCCAATTGGCGGGCCTTTGCGTGTGATTCCGACGGGGCACGCCGGTTCGATCAGGAGGACGATCAGACCGATCAGGCCGATCAGGCCGATCCGCCCTCGCGCCACTCATTCCCACGCCATTGCCGATCGCGAAAGTCTGGCAACTTTCGCGGCAAAGGCGTCAATGGTTGAGGTTCTTCACAATGTCCTCGACCATCTTCTTGGCGTCGGCGAACAGCATCATCGTGTTGTCGCGGAAGAACAGCTCGTTCTCCACGCCGGCATAGCCGGCCGCCATGCCGCGCTTGATGAACAGCACGGTCTTGGCCTTCTCCACGTCGAGGATCGGCATGCCGTAGATCGCAGAGGTCGGGTCGGTCTTCGCCGCCGGGTTGGTCACGTCATTGGCGCCGATGACGAAGGCCACATCGGCCTGCGCGAACTCGGAGTTGATGTCCTCCAGCTCGAACACCTCGTCATAGGGCACGTTGGCTTCCGCCAGCAGCACGTTCATGTGCCCGGGCATGCGGCCGGCGACGGGGTGGATGGCGTATTTCACCTCGACGCCTTCCTCCTTCAGCCGGTCGCCCATCTCGCGCAGCGCGTGCTGGGCCTGCGCCACCGCCATGCCATAGCCCGGCACGATGATGACCTTGGACGCGTTCTTCATGATGAAGGCCGCGTCCTCGGCCGAGCCCTGCTTGACCGGGCGCGTTTCCACCGCGCCGGCCGGGCCGCCCGCCGTGTCGCCGCCGAACCCGCCCAGGATCACCGAGATGAAGGACCGGTTCATCGCCTTGCACATGATGTAGCTCAGGATCGCGCCCGAGGAGCCCACCAGCGCGCCCGTGATGATCAGCGCCGTGTTCGACAGGGTGAAGCCGATGCCCGCCGCCGCCCAGCCGGAATAGGAGTTGAGCATCGACACCACGACCGGCATGTCGGCGCCGCCGATCGGGATGATGATCAGCCCGCCGAGCACCAGCGCGGCGATGACGATCAGCCAGAACACGGTGTGGCTCTCGGTCGCCACCAGCACGCCGATCAGCACCAGGATCAGCGCGGCAAGGCCGGCATTGATCAGGTGACGGGCCGGCAGCATGATCGGCTTGCCCGACATGTTGCCATTGAGCTTGGCGAAGGCGATCACCGAGCCGGTGAAGGTGATGGCGCCGATGGCGACGCCGAGGCTCATCTCGACCAGCGCCTGGGCATGGATATGGCCGGGATCGCCGATGCCGAACGCCGCCGGGGCGTAGAGCGCCGCCGCCGCCACCATCACGGCGGAAAGGCCGACCAGCGAGTGGAACGCCGCCACCAGCTGCGGCATCTGCGTCATCGCGATCTTCTTGGCGATGACGGCGCCGGCGCCGCCGCCAATGGCGAGGCCGCCGAGCACAAGCGCCCAGCCGCCCAGCCCCGCCGGGGGCGAGGAGGCCAGCGTGGTGGCGATGGCGATGGTCATGCCGACCATGCCGAAAATATTGCCCTGCCGCGACGTCACCGGGCTGGAGAGCCCGCGCAGCGCCAGAATGAACAGGACACCCGAGACGAGATAGAGCAGCGCGACCAGATTGGCGTTCATGTCAGCGCGCTCACTTCTTCTTCGAGTACATGGCGAGCATCCGGCTGGTCACCAGGAACCCGCCGAAAATGTTCACCGCCGCCAGGATCAGGCCGACAAAGCCGAAGCCGCGGGCCCAGCCGGTGCCTTCGGCCACCGTGTCGACGCCCACCGCCAGCAGCGCGCCGACCACGATCACCGAGGAGATGGCGTTGGTCACGCTCATCAGGGGCGTGTGCAGCGCCGGCGTCACCGACCACACGACATAGTAGCCGACGCACACCGCCAGCACGAAGATGGCGAGCTGGAACACGAACGGGTCGATCGCCCCGCCCGAGAGCGTGTGCACCGTCGCGCCGGCGAGTTCGGCATAGCTCTGCTGCGCCGCCTGGGCATAGGCGGCGGCCGCTTCCGCCGCCTGCCGGGCGACTTCCGCCGCCATCCGCGCCCCTTCGGCCGCGTTCTGCGCCACAGCGTCGGAGACGCCTGGCGCGTTCTGGGCGAGTATCACGCCCCCTGCCGGATTGGCCATTTCCCTAAATCCCTTGTCTCTGTCTCTTGGCGGCGCCGCTCAGCCTG